>NZ_JACSMD010000010.1 GCF_018618475.1 Exiguobacterium sp. s122 | reverse complement strand
CCGCCAGCGTTCGTCCTGAGCCAGGATCAAACTCTCCAAAGAATTTGATATAGCTCTTGAAAATGACGAAGCTTGCGCTTCATTCAAAATTTAAAACATTTTTTGCCTCATCGTTCAGTTTTCAAAGTTCGTCTGTCGCTCATTGGCGACTTAAATATCTTAACAAGTTATTAACGAAAGGTCAATATCTTTTTAAAATATTTTTTTGCGTTCGCTCTCGGCGACGTCTATTAATATATCAGTAAAATTAATAATGTGCAATAACTTTTCTAGAAAAACTTTTGGTTTTTATAAAGTTCTTTTGTTACGACAGGTACATGAAACTTTTTCTTCATTATATAGCCTTGAATCATCACCTTATATTGATCTAATTCTTATTTAGTTTATCCATCATTCCACTTTGAATTAGGCAGAATGGATAAAAAAAGAGAACGAGGTTTTAGCCTCGTTCTCACGAACGTAAACTAGATAGCGATACGTTTCGTCGTTTCGCCTCTTTTAAATAAAAGAAATAGAGCATTTCTGCTTGCTTCACTTGCGCTGCTAGTTCTCCCGTATCTTCAATACTTACGTCTAACATATAACGCTTTGCTTCGAACTTCGACTTCGCATCTAACAACTCTTCTAGAAATCGTTGATCATACTCCGTTCGTAGCGACTTTCGAAACCACCTCATAATTCTCTTCGACCTTCCATCGCACGAGATAATGTGACTTCATCCGCGTATTCCAAATCCCCTCCGACCGGGAGACCATGAGCAAGACGTGTCACACGAATACCGGTTGGTTTTAATAGACGAGACAAGTACATCGAGGTCGCTTCTCCCTCGATATTCGGATTCGTTGCTAAAATCACTTCCGTAATTTGTTCGTGTTCTTGTAAACGTGTCAATAAGCTGGATACGTTAATGTCCTCCGGCCCAATCCCTTCCATTGGACTGATGGCACCATGAAGTACATGGTATTTTCCTCGATACTCCCGCATCTTTTCCATCGCAATCACGTCTCTTGAGTCTTGCACGACACAGACAACTGTTTCGTCTCGATGTGAATCGGTACAAATGGAACATGGATCTACGTCCGTAATGTGTCCGCAGACGGTACAATACTTGATATCGCGCTTGGCGCTGACAAGAGACTTCGCAAATGTCAGCACATCGTCCTCTTCCATATCTAACACATGAAAGGCCAGTCGAATGGCCGTCTTCGGACCAATGCCTGGTAATTTTGTAAAACTCTCAATCAACCGCCCAATCGCTTCAGGGTATTGCAACTCGCATCTTTCCTTTCTTCACTTAAAAGCCTGGGAGGTTCATCCCTTGTGTGAAACGTCCCATCTTATCATTAACAAGTTGATCGGCTTGTTTCATTCCATCGTTTACCGCTGCGAGGACCAAATCTTGCAACATTTCAACGTCATCTGGGTCGACTGCATCTTCCGCAATGATGACGTCTAGCACTTCTTTGTGCCCGCTAACGATGACTTTGACCATGCCGCCACCTGCTGTTCCTTCAACCGTCATATCTTTTAGCTCTTCTTGAGCTTTCGCCATGTCTTTTTGCATTTTCTGCATTTGTTTCATCATATTGTTCATGTTTCCCATTCCACGCATATAAAGCGCCTCCTTTGTTAAACTTCTTCGATTTCGACGACATCACCGAAACGTTCGAACGCCTGTGCGACAAGCGGATCTTCTTCTGCCGGCTTCGCTTCTTCTTTCGTATCTGTGCGCTCCGCTTGTTTCTGAAGGATGAACTCGTTTTTCAATTCAAGCCAATCTGTTTCAAGTACAGCCATAATTTCTCGACGGATTCCCGTTACTTCAAACAACGCTTGTTCGATTACGTCACGGGTGCGGCCATTCGAACTGACTTGTTCATAATGCCATGTCATCCCATCTTTAAATTGTACCAGTAAGGTGTCGCTTGCACAAAGGACAGCCTCACTCTCATAGAACAATGCAAAGATTGGACCATCTTGTGTTCGGATATTCCCCATGATATCTTCCCAGCTATCGCGAATCGCGTTCAAGTGCTGACGTTCTGCCCGCTGCAGGAGTTGACGAATCCGTTCTTTCGGCACGCGAATTTGGGTCCGTTTGACGGCTTTCGGTTTGTCCGCAGGCGCGTCCGCTACCGCCACGCCATTTTTTTTCACTTCGCTCAACTCTTTACTCAGTTCACGGACTTGATCTTGTAGCTGTTGCATCTGCTCGCTCATCGTCCGACCTTGTTCGGCAATCCGGATAAATGTCAATTCAACGAGTACTTTCGGATGGTTCGACAAACGCATCTGTTGTTGACACTCGTTTAACTCTTCAATGACTTGGAACAACGCATCTGTTGTCGTCGCTTCGACAAAGGCACGGAACTGCTCGTTCGGTCGGGCTCGCTCTAGTAAATCAACCGCTTGCGGGGAAGCTTTCAAAAGGAGCGCGTCCCGATGAATGAAGACGAGATCTTCCACGAAACGCTTCAAGTCTTTCCCGTCGCGCAACATTGTCTCTAGCGTATTAAGAATGCGATCGAGTTGTTTTTGTTGTAAGCCATAAGCCATCTCAAGTAACGCATCGTCCGTTACAGCTCCCGTCACTTCAAGGACGGCGTCTTCGGTCAAACGGTCATCGCTGAAGGCCAAGGCTTGATCTAACAAACTCAATGCATCGCGCATGCCGCCATCGGCCGCACGGGCAATCAGCTTGAGCGCTTCTGGGTCATATTCATATTCTTGATCGTTTAAAATGTAGGCCATTCGCGTCTGCAACTGACCAACTTCATGGCGCTTCACGTCAAAGCGCTGGCAGCGCGAGATGATCGTCGCCGGAATCTTATGCGGTTCTGTTGTCGCTAAAATAAAGATGGCATGCGGCGGCGGTTCTTCTAACGTTTTTAACAACGCGTTGAACGCACCCGTCGACAACATGTGCACCTCATCGATGATGTATACTTTGAAGCGCGCTTGCGAAGGCGGATATTTCACTTTATCTCGAATCTCGCGAATCTCATCGACACCGTTATTTGAAGCGGCATCGATTTCGAACACGTCTGGGCTCGTCCCTTCGGTGATGGCGATACATGTCGGGCATGTATTACACGGCTCTCTCGTCGGTGCTGTCTCACAGTTGATTGCTTTCGCGATAATTTTAGCAAGACTCGTTTTCCCCGTCCCTCTTGGACCGGAGAACAAGTAGGCATGGGATACCCGCTCCTCGAGCAACGCATTTTGAATCGTGCGTGTGATATGAACTTGGCCGACTACCTCTTGGAACGACTGCGGACGATAGACCCGATACAATGCTTGATACGCCATGTCTCCGCCTCCTTTCTCTCAATTGTCTCTATTTCATCATACAAAAAAATCTACAACCCTGGGGCCGTAGATTAAAGTTATTAAATAAATCTGCCGCGCACCGATTTCTGAAAGCACGTCAATGTGCGTTACTCATGCAGTTTGCTCGGCCCAAGCACCCCTGCGGCACACGGTACGTCACCACTTAAGGCTGCTTCCTTCCGGACCTGACCTGGTTCATGGGTGACCGTTGCGCAGGACTCAGACGTCAACGCCACTTACACGAGGACGGGCCACACCAATGCACTCCCTCGAATCGGAATTCAGTCTCGCTATAGCGGATTGCGAGTTACAGGGCACCGCTACCTCCCCGCCTAGCACGGCAAATGGGTAAATGAAGTTAAGCACTTCGTTGAGTGCTATTACATTATACTGTTTAATCTATAGGGTTGCAACCTCTCTGTTCAAGCCGAGCTAGCTTCTTCCTTTGACGAAGGTCACGAAAGAAATCCGTCAAGAGGGCGCCACATTCTTCTGCTAAAACATTTTCTGTCACCTCTGCTTGATGATTGAACCGTTCATCTTGAACGAGGTTCATGAGCGTCCCACAACAACCGCCTTTTGGATCATGCGCTCCGAAGATGACTCGCTTCACACGCGAGAGAACGATGGCACCCGCGCACATCGGACACGGCTCTAACGTCACATACAACTCACAGTCCTCAAGCCGCCAATTTTGAAGCGTCTCGTTCGCTGATTCGATTGCAATCATCTCCGCGTGAGCCGCTGCCAACAAGTCTGTTTCTCGGCGATTGTGACCGGTCGCAATCACCTCGTCACCTTTGACGATGACGCATCCGATTGGGACTTCCCCAATCGCTTCCGCCTTCTTTGCTTCTTCTATAGCGAGCCGCATAAATCGTTCATCACGTTCCATATTTACACTCCGTTTCTCATCACTTATTATGAAAAAAAATGAAAATCATTTCGCTCGCCCTATCCCATCCATTGTATGCTAGAATGGAACTTGCACTTTGGATAATGGAGGATGACATCATATGTTTATAACGGTAGAGGGACCGATTGGTGTCGGGAAAACGTCACTGGCCCATATCATCAGTCAGCACTTTTCAATGCAGATGCTGAATGAAATTGTAGAAGAGAACCCATTTCTCGGCAAGTTTTATGAAGATATCGAAGAATGGAGTTTCCAAACGGAAATGTTCTTCTTGTGCAATCGCTTCAAGCAATTAGACGATATCCACAAACACCACTTGAGTCAACAGCAATCCGTCGTTTCAGACTATCATATTTTCAAGAACTTGATTTTTGCCCACCGTTCCCTACGACCGGCTCATTTAAATAAGTATGAGCAAATCTATAAGATTTTGACGCATGATATGCCGAAACCTGATGTCGTCATCTACTTGCACGCGAGCATCGAGACGCTCATGAAGCGCGTCGCTTTGCGTGGACGTGAAGTAGAAGAGAACATGTCACGCGATTACCTCGAACAACTCGCTCGTGATTACGAGACGTTCGTCGAATCCTATCGCGCGACCCACCCCGAAGTGACGATTCTTTCGTTTAGCGGCGACGAGCTCGACTTCGTCCACAACCCGGATGATTTGACGCACGTCCTCACTACGATTGAACGCGAACTAGAATTGACTAAAGGAGCACAAGCCAAATGACGCTGAATGAAAAGTATAACATTCCGAATGACACGATCATCACGATTGGCGGCATGGTCGGAATCGGAAAGTCGACGATCACCAACTCGCTCGCAGACGCCCTGAACTTCCGGACGTCTCTCGAGAAAGTAGACACGAACCCGTATCTCGATAAATTCTATCATGATTTCGAGCGTTGGAGCTTCCATCTCCAAATCTACTTCTTGGCTGAACGTTTCAAAGAACAGAAGAAGATTTTCCAATATGGCGGCGGATTTATCCAAGACCGTTCGATTTATGAAGATACAGGGATTTTTGCGAAGATGCATTACGAGAAAGGCACGATGTCGCCAACAGACTACGAGACGTACTCGAGTCTATTTGAAGCGATGGTGCTCACTCCATTCTTCCCACACCCAGATTTGCTCATCTACCTCGAAGGCTCGTTCGAACAAGTCCTCGATCGTATTCAAATGCGTGGGCGTGAGATGGAGCAACAAACTCCAATCTCATATTGGGAAGAGATGTACGAGCGGTATACCGAGTGGATCAACAACTTCAACCTTTGCCCGGTACTTCGTCTCTCGATTGAAGAGTACGATTTGATTAACGATCCAGATTCGGTTGAACTCATCCTTGAGAAGATCGAAAAACAATTGACGATCGCACGTGAAGCGAAAGTCAGATAAGTAAGAAGGTGCGTCGCATACAGAAGCGGCGCACCTTTTTTATATGTGGGCAATCGTCCGTTCACCATGTCGCGGCGTCTTCCGCGCTTTTCGGAACCCGTCGATAGAATCGAACACAGCCGCTAACATCGTGATGGCGACGACCAGACCGAACACCCAAGTGAGCGAAACACTAGCCGGTACATTCGTCTCGACCCAGGCGAGGAACCGTGTATCGAATAACCGCGGTGAGCTGGCCATCCAGATGATGAATGTGGCCGACGCGAGATTGTACACCAAGTTATAGGATGCAAGGGCGTAGGACCAACGACCTTTCACCCATTTCCATAACCCGAGCCCGACTTGAAGCAATATGATGATGAGAAACCATCCAATCATGTTAAAGAGAAACGTTTGGTTGAACACAGGTGTCATCATCGTGAAGCCTGACGAAGTCGATTCATAGATACCGATCAATCGCTCCGCGCTGACGTAAACACCGAACCAGACCGCTGTAAAAAAGATCCCGATCCCAGCATCCCATTTGCTAATCCGTCCGCCGCGCTCCCGTTCCCGAAGTGTATTTACGTCCCACTTCATCTTCATCGCTTTCACTTCTTCGCCTCCATAGCGCTCCATTAAAAAGAAGACGAGAGTAATCCAAAAGATGAGCTGAATGCCGACGTTCCATAACACGCCAAACACGTTCGTTAAAAACGTACCGAGCGTCGGAAGGACGGGACCAGAGAATGTCGGAATACTCGCCAGCACGAGCCCGACAAAAACCATCGCCAACACAATCGGAACGACCAACTTTAAAAGGGACACGTATTGCGGGAACAGCGTCGGTCCGATGACGTATTGCCCTCCGTAGTCACGTGCTGCCACGACCGCAGGATGTCCCATTTCACCTAACACCTGCTTTACTTCCGCTTCTGTCGCATCGGCCGGCAACGTCGCTTCGATCTCTTGGCGCAACGATTCGGCCAGCTCGTCACGTTTCCCGGCCGGAACGTGCTTGATGACCTCCTCGATATATAGCTCGACCCAATCCATGACGTTCACCTTCTTTCACATGAATCCGCATAAACTCTATACGATTAGAATTCCCGCTTTGCCATGAGACTAGCCGCTGTTCGCCATTTTGCCACAAAAAAAGTCGCAGACCGGAGTCTGCGACCATAAAAAAACGCATCTGCCCATGCAGATGCCCAATCAAGCGGAGTTGGTGGGATTCGAACCCACGCGAGCCTTGCGACTCCTAACGGATTTCGAGTCCGTCCCCTTCAGCCGGACTTGGGTACAACTCCAGGCTTAAAAAAGTGTAAAAAAAAGAAAGTGGAGGAGGTGGTGGGATTCGAACCCACGCAGGCTATTACACCCCTGACGGTTTTCAAGACCGTTCCCTTAAACCACTTGGGTACACCTCCAAAAAATATGAAATTGTTGAGCCTCCAAAATAAAAATGGAGGAGGTGGTGGGATTCGAACCCACGCAGGCTGTTACACCCCTGACGGTTTTCAAGACCGTTCCCTTAAACCACTTGGGTACACCTCCAAAGCTCATATACAATTCGCGAACAATCATCTCGCTCGACATGATTTATAGTACCAACTGACGAGACAGATGTCAAACCCTTTTGTGAAAAAACATTAGAAAAAAATCAAAAAAATCCGTCGACACATTCTAGTGTCGACGGGATTGAAACGGACTTAGCGTGGCATCTCGATTTTTTCGATTCCACCCATATAAGGACGAAGCACTTCAGGAATGACGACTGAGCCGTCCGCTTGTTGGAAGTTCTCCAAAATCGCGGCCACGGTCCGGCCAACGGCGAGTCCAGATCCGTTCAGTGTGTGAACGAACTCAGGTTTCGCGTTCGCCTCGCGGCGGAAACGGATTCCGGCACGGCGCGCTTGGAAATCTTCAAAGTTTGAGCAAGATGAAATCTCGCGGTACATCCCTTGAGCCGGCATCCACACTTCGATGTCGTATTTCTTCGCAGCCGTGAATCCAAGGTCAGCCGTACACATGCTGAGTACTTGATATGGGAGACCGAGACGTTTGAGCACTTCTTCTGCGTGACCCGTCAACAGTTCGAGTTGTTCGTAAGACTCTTCTGGCTTAACGAAACGGACGAGCTCGACTTTGTTGAACTGGTGCTGGCGAATGAGACCACGCGTGTCGCGGCCAGCTGATCCGGCTTCAGAACGGAAGCAAGCGCTGTACGCTGTATACGTGATCGGAAGCTGCTCATCCGCGAGTATCTCATCGCGGTGCATGTTCGTCACCGGCACTTCTGCTGTCGGCACGAGGAAGTAATTCGTATCGGCCACTTTAAACGCGTCTTCTTCAAACTTTGGAAGCTGACCCGTCCCTGTCATCGCATCACGGTTGACCATGTATGGTGGTAAGACTTCAGAATAGCCGTGCTCATCGGCGTGCATGTCCATCATGAAGTTGATCAACGCGCGCTCTAGACGGGCACCGAGTCCCTTATAGAAAACGAAACGGCTTCCTGTGACTTTTCCGGCTCGCTCGACGTCGACGATGTTCAAGTCTTCCATCACATCCCAATGCTGCTTCATTTCAAAATCGAACGTTGGTTTCGTACCGACTTCACGGATGGTCACGTTGTCGTCTTCCGTTTCGCCGATCGGTGTTGATTCATGCGGAATGTTCGGAATGCTCAGCAGAATCATATTCAACTCCGCTTCGACTTCACGCAAGTCTTCATCTAATAATTTGATTTCGTCGCCAAGTCGGCGCGTTTCGAGAATCGGTGCTTCCGCGTCTTGTTTATTGCGTTTCAGTTCAGCAATTTGTTTAGACGCCTCGTTCCGTTTTGCTTTTTTTACATCGACTTCGTTAATGAGGTTTCGTCGTTTCTCCTCGAGCTCCGGGAAACGGTCAAGCGCGCTCAAGTCTTCACCTCGGTGAGCAAGCTTCGCTTTAATCTCTTCAAAATCTTGACGTAATCGTTTGATATCTAACATCCATTTTTCCTCCTTTTTCACATAAAAAAGGCAGCCCATCCCTTTCCCGTAGGAAAGGGACGAACCACCTTGGATCCGCGTTGCCACCCTCGTTGCCTGACGTGCAGGCCACTCGATGCACGTAACGTGTGCGTAACGTGACTTGTTTCCAAGCCAATGCTCCGAGGCCGATTCGGTTACACCATCCCACTAGTTTGCACCAACCACTAGCTCTCTGTCAGTAGATGACTGTAACGTACTTTTCCTCATCGTTGCATCTGTCATTGAATTAGTTTTACTTTACAACAACTCGAGTCTATCGACAAGGCTCAGTTTTCCGAGAACGAGTCGGATTTCATTAAGAAAGTCGGAAAACGCACGTGTCATTCGGGTCAAGAACGATGCCGATTCGACCGTTTCTGCTGCTACGAGCATCGCTTTCGGTGGTTGCTCACCGTCCAAGTAACGGACCGATTCAGACAGGTCGACCGTTACCGTGCCAACTTGTTTGTCTGGAGCGAGCGGCGCTGTCGTGTCGGGTAAATCATAAACGAGGGACGGAACGTCTTGCCCTTTTTCAATCAATACCTCGAACGTGGACGTCGTGCGGACCGTAGCCTGCTCCGTCTCCCCGCCTGCCACGAAGACAGACTCCGGCACAACCTCACCGCTTCGTAACAACGGGGTCATGACAAACTCGCTATACGCATAGTCATGAAGTGCTTTCGTCGCCGTATAACGACCTTCGTCTGTCTTCGCGCCTAATACGACAGACAACACCGTTCGACCGTCACGCGTCGAAACACCGACGAAACAGTATCCGGCGTCATCTGTCGTTCCTGTCTTGAAACCAAGCATACCCGCGTACGCCAGATCACGGCCGGCAAGCATGCGGTTCGTCGCTTCAAACCGAACCCCATCAATATCGACGTGGGCCTGCTTCGTCACATCGAGTACATCGGGATAACTCGTTAAATAAGCGAGGGCCAGTTTCATTAAATCACTCGCCGATGTTAAGTTCTCGCCCGGACGTCCAGCGGAAGCCGAATCGAGTCCAGAAGCGTTCGCGAATGTCGTCTGCGTCATCCCTAGCGCCGTTGCCCGCTCATTCATCAACTCAACAAACGCCGTTTCTGAACCGGAGACCGCCTCGCCGAGCGTGACGGCGGCCTCATTCGCTGAGCGAATCAACGCTACGTCATATAGTTCTTTCACCGTGTACGGTTTATTGACGAGCGGGATGCGCGCAAGACCCGGTTTCGTTGTCAATGCGAGCGCCTCCGTGCTCGGTGTCACTTCCTGATTCCAACTGAGTTCACCCGCTTCGATCGCTTCGCGAACGAGGAAGGCGGTCATCAACTTTGTAATCGAGGCCGGGGGCAACATCGCGTCTTCTTCTTTTGAAAACAGCACTTGACCTGTCGTCAAATCGACGAGCATCGCGCCGCTCGCATCGACGCTCGGTGCGGCCGCTGCGTCATTCGGGTTCAATATATTCATGAAGATTGCTCCGATAAGCAACCACATCATCCATCTTGCTTTCACAACCTTGCCCCTTTCTGTTCATGTCTCGTTTTAGTGTAGCAAAAAACGGCATAAAAAAGGCTCCCGATTTCAGGAGCCTCTCATTTATGCGAGTTGATGCTTGTTCGCCGCCACGACGTCCAAGAAATAACGGTGCATCGACAAATCGTCTGTCAGCTCAGGATGGAACGAGCAAGCGACATATTTATCGTAGCGAACAGCCACGATGGCCTCTTCCACTTCCGCGAGGACATCAACGACCGGTTCGACCGATGCGACTTGCGGGGCGCGGATGAATACCGCTTCCACCGTCTCATCAATTCCTTTCACCGGCAATGCGACTTCGAAGCTGTCGACTTGACGGCCAAATGCGTTCCGTTTCACGGTCATCGGGATTTTTCGAAGATGGGCATCGTATCCTTCGACTTCTGTCGCGAGCAAAATTAAACCCGCACACGTCCCGAACATCGGAAGCTGCGTATTATCACGAAGCGGTTCGAGTAACCCGTAGCGGTCGAGCAAACGACGCATCGCCGTGCTTTCTCCACCCGGTAAGACGAGACCGTCGATTTGATTCAAGTCTTCGACTGAACGAACGACGCGTGTGTCGACGCCGAGTGCTTCGAGCATCCGGACGTGTTCACGAATCGCCCCTTGCATTCCGAGTACGCCAATCGTCGTCATCTTACCACCCTCGTGGTGCCATGAGCTCTTCTTCTTTAAGCGTCCGGACGTCTAAGCCTTTCATCGCTTCGCCGAGACCTTTTGACAAACTCGCGATACGCTCGAAGTCGTCATGGTACGTCGTCGCTTCGACGATCGCACGAGCGAACTTCTCTGGGTTCTCGGCTTTAAAGATTCCCGATCCGACGAAGACGCCGTCCGCACCAAGATGCATCATGAGTGCCGCATCGGCTGGTGTCGCGATACCTCCTGCTGCGAAGTTGACGACCGGAAGGCGGCCAGCTTCACGAATTTGCATGAGCACTTCAAACGGGGCTCCGAGGTCACGCGCTTCTGTCATCACTTCGTCCACGCTCATCGAGAGGAGACGCTTCACTTGTGCTTGAACTGTGCGCATGTGACGAACCGCTTCCACGATGTTTCCTGTTCCCGGCTCACCTTTCGTCCGGATCATCGCTGCGCCTTCACCGATGCGACGCGCTGCCTCACCAAGGTCACGGGCACCACAGACGAACGGTGCTGTATAGTCACGCTTGTATAAGTGGAACTCTTCATCCGCTGGTGTCAACACTTCGCTCTCGTCAATGAAATCGACCCCCATCGATTCAAGGACGCGTGCTTCGGCGATATGACCAATCCGGCATTTCGCCATAACTGGAACCGAGACCGCTCCCATAACATCTTCGATGATCGTTGGGTCTGCCATCCGGGCAACTCCACCCATTTTACGAATATCCGAAGGGACGCGCTCGAGTGCCATGACTGCGACCGCACCTGCCGCCTCAGCAATTTTAGCTTGTTCTGCGTTGATGACGTCCATGATGACGCCGCCTTTTTGCATTTCGGCCATCCCACGTTTTACTTTATCTGTACCGACTTGTCTCTTTTCCATTTAAATCCCCTCCATATAGGCTAATCTACTTGTAAGTATAGATTGAATTGACTATATTGAAAGTGTCAGTTTGATAGTTTTTAAAGTGGTCAGTTCGATTGAAGGACATCTGTTTTCCATTCTCGAATGGAATCAATGAGAAAGGAGGACTGTGGATGGCACAATTCGACCCGCGCGATAAAGCACAAGATCGTACTTACTATGGGAAACCAGGTTTATTCGGCTTACTCCTCGTCCTTGGTTTCGTCCTTTATTTCTTCTTCGGGTAACCACGGAAAGGATTTAAGATGGATATGCTTACACTCGCGCTCGAACCAGAATCGAGCACGCCTTTATATGAACAACTCTACTTACACATCCGCCAAGCGATCGTCGACGATACGTTGACGACCGGGACGAAACTGCCGTCAAAACGGAAACTGAGCGACTTTATCGACGTCTCTCAAACGACGGTCGAACTTGCCTACGCTCAGCTTCTTGCCGAGGGTTATATCGAGTCCGTTCCGAGGAAAGGCTTCTACGTGTTGCCGCAAGAAGAACTGTATGTACGACGCAATGACGGCATGCAGACGATTGAGCCACTTCCCATGAAGAAGACGTATACGTTTGACGTGTACCCGAGTCAAATCGACACGGCCGCGTTTCCGTTCGAACGATGGCGCCGTCACATTAAACAAATCGTCACTGAAGAGAACAGTGATTTGCTCACGCTCGGTTCCGTTCAAGGCGACCTCGTTCTCCGTCAAGAGATTGCGACGTATCTCTATCATTCCCGGGGTGTGAGCTGTTCTCCTGAACAAATCATCGTCGGCTCCGGCACCGAACAATTGCTCCCGCAACTCCTGGACCTATTGACCGACGCGAAGACATTCGGCATTGAAGACCCGGGATACCCGCTCACGAAGCAGCTATTCGAACATCAACAGCGTCATTACATCCCCATCCCTGTCGATGAGAGCGGTCTCGTCGTAGACCGACTCGAGACGGAACAAATCGATGCCGTTTATGTCACGCCGGCCCATCAATTTCCGACCGGCACCATCCTGTCCGTCAGTCGACGGCAACGTCTATTGAACTGGGCGTTTGACCGCCAGACATACATCATTGAAGATGACTATGACAGCGAATTCCGCTATAGTGGGAAGCCCATTCCTTCACTTCAAAGTATGGACCAAAACGAGCGCGTCATTTATTTGAGTACGTTCTCAAAATCGCTCATGCCGTCCCTCCGGATTGGATACATGGTATTGCCGCCGCAACTGTTGAATCGATATCGGGAACGTTATCGTCACTTTACTTGCAGCGTCCCTCGTTTTGAGCAACAGACACTCGCCGCATTCATGGCACATGGAGACTTCGAAAAACATTTGAATCGGATGCGCAAGACGTATCGACGAAAGCTCGAGACTGTCATCTCCGCCTTCAAACCATATGAATCGACGGTCGCGGTCTCGGGGACGAGCGCCGGCCTTCACGTCATTTTAACCGTGAAGACCCCGTCCTCGAGTGAGGTGTTGCGACGACAAGCCGAGGCGGCGAGCATCCGCATAAAAGCAATGGACGACTATGCAATTGATCGTCACGATTTGGCGCGGCAGTTCTTGTTCGGATTTGCCGCCATCTCAGAATCCGTTTTGCCAGTGGTTGTCGACCGGCTCATGTCGTGTTGGCATATACCGAAGGGAGGAATATCGTGAGACGCATACGTTTCGGACTTGGCCTATTCTTCATCCTTGTCGGCTTCTTGTTGATATCGAACACGTGGTGGAAAGACCAAGTGGCGGTCTCCAACAGTCAACACGTGACCGAGGGGTTGCAACTCCAACAACCTTCAGAAGGCACGTTTGACTTCTCAGCCGTCAATCCGCTGTCATGGAACGACTTAGTGACAGTGCGCAATCGCTTTCATGAATTGCCGACAATCGGATTGATTTCGGTGCCAGAAATTGCGTTGGAGTTACCCATCTTGTATGGGCTCGATGCAGATAATTTGGCTGTTGGAGCTGGAACGATGCGCCCAACCCAACAGATGGGTGTCGGGAATTATGCGTTGGCTGGTCATTACACGCAAAGTCCGACTTCCCTATTCGGTCCGCTTCATAAGATTCAAACGGGAATGAGCGTATACGTCACCGACTTGACCCATACGTATGAATATGTCGTCACATCACTTGAGACTGTGCCGCCCTCTCGAATCGATGTGCTCGACGAGACAATCGATCCGACTATTACGCTCATCACGTGTACGTTCGACGCAACGGAACGCCTAATTGTCAAAGGCAAATTGACTAAAACGACCCCGTACACGTCTCACTGACCCCTTTACTTTTTGAAGGTGGTCTTTTTATTTTTTAAAAATTATATTGTGAGCGCTTACATAATCGGCTACACTATTTTTGAAACCGTTTGCACAATTTTCCTATTTTGTTGTCCTGTAGACGATCACATTTCCTGAAAGAGGTGCTTTATGAAGAATAAAACTGCACGCCGTACGTCGACGCTTTTGTTATCTTCTGTCCTTTTAATTCAAACGGGCGTACCGGTGAACGTCCTCGCTGAACCGACGGCCATCACCGTCGATGGAGTTAAGAATGATTGGACTAACGTCCCGGCGCTCGCCACGTCCCCTACGGCCGGTTGGCAAGGATTTGACCTCGGTGACCTTTATTTGCAAAATGACGCCAAGCATCTTTATTTCTATGTCGACGCAAAGAACGTTCCGAACTGGGGCGACAATGGGCAGTACATAAACATTGCACTTCAAGTCAATGACGAAGACTCGGGCGTGAACACGAATCCACTCGGTTACCCGTTCACCTTCAGCCAAACCGATCGGAAGCCACAGTATCATATTTTACTTCGCGTCGATGGCGACACAGCGATTAAAGAAGCTGCGCTCTATGAATCGGGTAAGTCTGTCCCGCTGGCGAATTTGAACAACTTGAACGGCGCCTCGTTCGCCCTCGATCGGACAAAAGGATTTGAAGGGAAAATCCCATTGTCGCTTCTCGGTTTGACGAACAACGACCAACTCCGTGTCTTGACCGTCCTTAGCGGGAACAATGCTGGTGAGCATGGAGCGTTTGATACAATTCCAAGCGACCCAGCAAACAAACTAGCCGACAGTTGGAACGTCTCCGCGAATCCATCGACGCAATCCGTATATAGCTCGGCCTATACGCTGCGCGGGGTTGAAACGGTAAGCCAACTCGAAGTCACGACCGTCACACCAGCGAACCAAGCAACGGACATCGCCCTCGATGCCCCAATCACATGGACGTTTAATGAGCCTGTCACACTTAATGCTTCAAACGTTAGCTTGAAGAGCGGGGAAACGTTTGTCCCGTTTCGTGTCGAAACGAGCGGATCGACGGTGACGGTCATACCGACGGCTCCATTTACCCTCGGTCAAACGTTGGAAGCGACCATCCCAGCTGGTTCTGTCACAGGCAAGCTGTCAAACACGACGCTCCCTGCGCTCACAACGTCGTTTAAGACGATTACGGAAGTGGCAGATCCTTGGAAGACGCAGCGGTATATTGAAATGACATACGTCCGGGCAGACGGAGATTATAAAGACTGGAACTTATGGACGTGGAGCACCGGCGCGAAAGACGGACAGGTCGATCCGTATAAAGTGACCGAAACCGGCGCTATCTTCCGCATCCCGGTCGGAAAAGACGCGACGAATGTCGGCTTCGTCATTCGAAAAGGCACGGACTGGGCCGTCAAAGATGGTTACGGGGAAGATCGGTACGTCAAACTCGGTACCGATCGCATCACAAAAGTCGTCGTTGAGAGCGGAAAAGGTGTGTTCCACCAAGTGCCGACGATTCAAGGACCGGTCTTTGAGAACGGCGAGATTACGTTCTTCTATCGAGATAAAGCGTTATATGAAGCAGGTACACTCAATCAAATCGAGCGCGTCGCTTTGAAAGTGAACGGGACGACGTATCCGATGACGTACGAAGCGAAGAACGAATGGTTCCGTCACACGGTTAAACTACCGGAAGGGACACATGACTATACGTTCCTCGTGACGAAAGATGGCGTGACGACTGAGGTGAAAGACCCTTATTTCGAAGCGTCACGTGTTGAATACAAACGTCCGAACGTCAAGTTGACATCGTCTGTCTCACCAAAAGCCATCAGTTCACGGGAAAACGCCGTCGTTCATGTGAAGCCGACGTTACCAAAAGGAGTGACGCTACGTGAACTATATATCGATGCCCGCCCACTCGGTGGACCGGCAAAACTAGCCATCGACCCGGCGCTGAACAAACAGACGATTGCCGTTAAAGATAACGTCAAACCTGGCAACAAGACATTAACCGTTCAAGCGATCGATCAATACGGCAACGTGCATACGACGAAGACAACCGTCAACGTCCGACCGGTCACAATGAAAAACAAACAAGAATTCGATTGGGACGAGGCACGGATTTACTTCATGTTGACAGACCGGTTCTATGACGGCGACAAAACCAACAACAATCCGAACGGCGAATATTATGACTTGGATCACCCTGAATCGTATCACGGTGGTGATTTCGCTGGAATCACGAAAAAACTCGATTACCTCGATAAACTTGGCATCAACACGATTTGGATCACACCGATTGTGGATAACATCGATTGGGATCTGCGTTACGGAAAAGAAGGCTCTCAATATGGCTATCACGGCTATTGGGCGAAGAATTTCGAGAAGCTCGATGAACATCTCGGGGACATGGCAGCGTTCCATCGTTTGATTGACGCGGCAAATGAACGTGGAATCAAGATCATGGTCGATGTCGTCTTGAACCATCCGGGATATGGCATGGAACCTGGAGCGAAAGCGACAGGGGCGACGAATTTCCCAACGAATAAAGAACGGCAAGTCTTTGAAGGCATGATTCGTTCCAATCCGGTCGACGGAGACGATTTGAAAATGTCGCTCTCTGGGCTCCCTGACTTTAAGACAGAGGATGCTGCCGTCCGCGATCAACTCGTCAAATGGCAAACGGATTGGATTAAGCGCTCGAAGACGAAGAAAGGCAACACGATTGATTACTTCCGGGTCGATACGGTCAAACACGTCGACTCGACGACGTGGAAGTCGTTCAAAAACGAGTTGACGGCCATCAAGCCGGACTTCAAATTGATTGGTGAGCATTACGGGGCGAGTGTGAACAATACAGGCGGTTACTTGCGTAGCGGCCAAATGGACTCGCTCCTCGACTTTGATTTCAAATATCAAGCGGAGAGTTTCGTGAACGGGAATATTGATGGGGTCGAGAGCGCCCTCCAATATCGGAATAAGCAACTTTCGAACGAAGCGACACTTGGTCAGTTCCTGTCGAGCCATGACGAAGACGGTTTCCTCGTTTCCCGTGCTGGCGGCGATGAAGGAAAACATATGGTGGCAGCCTCGCTTCAAATGACAGCTAAAGGTCAACCGGTCATCTACTACGGCGAAGAGATTGGCCAATCTGGGAAACATGCCGGGGATATGGATAAAGGTGAGTTTAACGAAAACCGTTACGATTTCGACTGGAAGCGTGTTACGGGCGAAGGCAAAGCGATGCATACGCATTATCAAAAACTCTTAAACATTCGAGCCGATTACTCGAAAGTCTTCAGTAAAGGGACACGTGTCGTCGTCGCCGGGGGATCGAAAACCGGATATTCCATCTTTGAACGCGCCTACGGCAAACAGTCCGTTCTCGTCGGCTTGAACACGAAAGAGACGGCACAAAAAGCGACGTTCCAAACGAAATACAAGCACAAGACCGTGCTCGTTGATCGCTATAGCGGACGCTCTTACGTCGTACAACCCAATGGGAAAGTCACAGTACAACTGCCTGCACAAGATCAAGGTGGTACCGTCATCCTCGTGAAAAAATGAATAAAAAAAACCGTTGCTCGCACGTGAGCAACGGTTTTTTCGTTATCTTGAGTAGTTTGGTGCTTCTTTTGTAATATGAACGTCGTGCGGATGGCTCTCTTGTAGACCAGCGCCTGTCATGCGGATGAACTGTGTGTCTTCACGAAGCGAACGAATGTCTGCGGCGCCACAATAGCCCATTCCTGAACGAAGTCCGCCAATGAGTTGATACACCGTGTCGGCCAATTCACCACGATACGCCACACGTCCTTCGATGCCTTCTGGGACGAACTTCTTATCGGCTTCTTGGAAGTAACGATCTTGACTACCGCGTTTCATCGAAGCTTCCGATCCCATTCCACGATACGTCTTAAACTGACGACCTTGATAAATTTCCATCTCGCCTGGGCTTTCCTTCACGCCAGCCAAAAGACTACCGAGCATGACGGCATGCGCACCCGCAGCAATCGCCTTGACGATATCGCCTGAGTACTTGATTCCACCGTCGGCGATGACCGTCACGCCATGTTCACGTGCTTCTGTGACGCAATCGTATACCGCCGTGATTTGCGGAACACCGACACCTGCGACAACACGTGTCGTACAAATCGAACCAGGACCGATTCCGACTTTGATGACCGAGGCACCCGCTTCAATCAATGCGCGAGTCGCTTCCGCAGTCGCAACATTCCCTGCAATAATAGGAAGGGTTGGGAAAAGATCACGTAGTTCTTTTACTTTCTCAATGACACCTGCCGAGTGACCATGCGCCGTATCGACGACGAGCGCATCGACGCCTGCATCGACGAGGGTTTGAGCACGAGATGCGGCATCCCCTGTTACACCGACTGCAGCAGCGACAAGAAGACGACCTTGCTTATCTTTCGCCGCATGTGGGAACTGCTCGACTTTTTCAATGTCTTTCGTTGTGATCAATCCTTTTAAAATTCCTGCATCGTCAACGAGTGGTAACTTCTCGATCCGATGTTGGTGAAGGATGCGTTCTGCTTCTTCGAGTGACGTGCCGACTTTGGCCGTCACTAAGTTCTCAGTCGTCATGACATCTTCAATCACCGTTGAATAGTCTTTAATGAAGCGAAGGTCGCGGTTTGTTAAAATCCCGATTAGTTTTCGCTCTGTTTCTGAATTGACGATTGGTACACCCGAAATTCGGTATTTGCTCATCAAATATTCTGCATCATACACTTGCCGTTCTGGAGTTAAATAGAAAGGGTTCGTGATGACACCGTTCTCTGAGCGTTTGACGCGATCGACATGCTCGGCTTGCATTTCCATGGACATGTTCTTGTGAATGACACCTAGACCACCTTGGCGTGCCATCGCAATCGCCATCGGTGCTTCCGTCACAGTATCCATCCCGGCACTAATGACTGGAATGTTCAACTCGAGACCTTCACAAAGCTTCGTACTTAAGCTAACGTCTCTTGGTAAGACATTCGAGAATCTCGGCACGAGTAAGACATCATCAAATGTTAATCCTTCTTTTGCAAACTTGTTTTCCCACATAAAAATCGATTGCCCCTTTCCTATCGGACCCGAATCTTTGTTTCGAAATATTTCTGTAATGGTAACAGGTATGACGAGAAAGTGCAATTCAATTGAGGATGTTCAGAAAGTTCTGAATTGTGTTCGTTGGACCGAGCGGATGGAATAAACATTCGGAAATCGCTTAAATTGTATTCGTATAGTAGTACGTTTTTAAAGAAAAGTACAGAAAAAGACGACCAAGCAGATGCTTGATCGTCTCATGTTGCCTGGCAACGTCCTATCCTCACAGGGGGAGACCCCCAACTACTTTCGGCG
>NZ_JACSMD010000009.1 GCF_018618475.1 Exiguobacterium sp. s122 | reverse complement strand
TTTTTGAAAACTTTTTTGTGTTAATTGAATTTAAGTAGAAAAGAGAAGAAGCTTTTGGGCTTCCTCTCTTCCGATAATATCTCATATGTAAACCTTTATCTGGTGGAACCCTTAAAAGCTTATTCTGTATTTATTGTTTCCCTTTCCTACAGGTTTTAGCGTGTAAAACATAACATTTAAACATTCGTTTGAACATTTGATTGACAATCCAGCGAAATATTTATACACTTGCTTTAATCAAACATTCATTTGAATGTTTAACTAACAGTAAAGTATTCGTTAAAGCTCGGATTTACAAAGGAGTTGGTGATGTTGATATCCACTATTTTTTCCGCCATTGCAGCTTATATTGCAACAAGCATTGATTACGTCATCATATTATTGATTTTGTTTTCACAGACCAAAAAATCCGGCCAATTAAAATCCATTGTCATCGGCCAGTATTTGGGGACAGCCCTATTGGTTGGTGTCAGTCTATTGGCTGCATCCGGTCTTACCTTCGTTCCGGAACATTGGGTCGGGTTGCTCGGACTCATTCCGATTTACCTAGGAATCAAAGTGTGGTTTAAAGAGGAAGAAGAAAACGACGAAGAGGATATCCTGTCCCGATTATCTTCCGGAAAATCCAATCGCTTGTTTGTAACCGTCACAGTCATTACATTGGCGGCTGGCGGCGACAACATCGGCGTCTACATACCCTATTTCTCAACTTTGAATCTGAGTGAAACCGTTGTGATGCTTATTGTCTTTGCCGTCATGGTCGCGATTTTGTGTTACCTTAGTTACCGTTTGGCATCCGTTAAGTCGGTCTCTGAAACGATTGAGAAATGGGAACGCTGGATTGTACCGATTGTCTTCATCGGACTCGGCATCTTGATCATGATGGAGAACGGAACCTTTCGATTCCTTTGGAGACTGGTGAGCTGAAATGATTTTTCACATGCTCTGTTCCTATAGAAGAAAAACTTACTGCAACCTATTTATTTGATGAAAAGAGGAAAATGAAATGAGCAAAGATACATGCGAAATTTTGTGTGTGGACGAAGAAAAAGTTGTGCGAGTCCAGCAACAGCTTGCAGAGCAAAATCCGTTGGAAGTCGCGAAAATTTTCAAGGCATTGTCCGACGATACGAGAATCAAAATCGCTTATGCCTTATCGCTGGAGGACAAACTCTGTGTTTGCGACGTCGCCAATATCATCGGCTCTTCTACAGCGACGGCTTCCTACCACCTGCGCCTGTTAAAAAATATGGGGTTGGCGAAATACCGCAAAGAAGGCAAATTGGTCTATTATTCGTTGGATGATGCACATGTGAAACATCTGGTTCAAGTGGCCTTCGCTCATCAGAAGGGGGTTGTTGAAGTTGGTTGAGAAAGCAAAGATAGAAGAAGAAAAAACAGTCTACCGTGTGGAAGGATTTTCGTGCGCCAACTGTGCCGGAAAATTCGAGAAGAACGTCAAAAACCTTTCCGGTGTTGAGGATGCGAAAGTGAATTTCGGCGCTTCGAAAATTTCCGTTTACGGCGAAGCAACGGTCGAGGAACTGGAAAAAGCTGGCGCTTTCGAGAATTTGAAAGTAGCACCGGAAAAACCGAAACGTCAGTCGCTCCCGGAAGTGAACGTGGCTAAAGAGGACAAAAACGTTTTCCGGGTCGAAGGCTTTACCTGCGCCAACTGCGCCGGGAAATTCGAGAACAACGTCAAGCAGCTTCCCGGTGTCCAAGATGCCAAAGTGAATTTCGGCGCTTCAAAGATTTCCGTTTACGGGGCAGCCACCGTCGAAGAATTGGAGAAAGCCGGGGCGTTTGAAAACCTGAAGGTCGCTCCTGAAATTACAGGTCGGCCAGCTGGTTCGAAAACGGAAGCCGAAAAAGTGACAGTCAAAAAAGAGGACAACGTGCCGTTCTACCAAAAACATAGCACTTTGCTCTACTCCACCCTGTTGATCGTTTTCGGGTACATTTCCCAGTACGTTAATGGAGAAGAAAATTTGATAACCTCCCTCCTATTCGTGGCAGCCATTGTCATTGGTGGGTACTCGCTCTTCAAAGTCGGTTTCCAGAATTTAATACGCCTGGATTTCGACATGAAAACCCTCATGACCGTTGCCGTCATCGGGGCGGCTTTTATCGGCGAATGGGCGGAAGCGTCTATCGTGGTCATCCTCTTTGCGATCAGTGAAGCACTGGAACGCTATTCCATGGACCGTGCCCGCCAATCCATCCGTTCGTTGATGGACATTGCCCCGAAAGAAGCACTCGTCCGGCGGAATGGCCAGGAACAGCTGATTTCGGTGGACGACATTGTGGTGGGCGACACCATGATTGTCAGACCCGGACAGAAGATTGCCATGGACGGCACGGTGACCAACGGCTATTCGGCGGTCAATCAGGCGGCGATCACCGGGGAATCCGTGCCGGTCGCCAAAACGGTGAACGATGACGTCTTCGCGGGCACGCTGAATGAAGAAGGCTTGCTCGAAGTCAAAGTCACGAAGTTGGTTGAAGACACAACCATTGCGAAAATCATCCACCTGGTTGAGGAAGCACAAGGCGAACGGGCTCCTTCGCAGGCGTTTGTCGATAAATTTGCCAAATATTATACACCGATTATCATGGTCGTTGCTGCGCTTGTAGCCATCGTTCCTCCCCTTCTGTTTGATGCCAGCTGGGAAACCTGGGTCTACCAAGGATTGGCTGTGCTAGTCGTAGGCTGCCCGTGTGCTTTGGTCATTTCGACTCCGATTTCGATTGTATCTGCTATCGGGAACGCAGCGAAAAAAGGCGTTTTGGTAAAAGGCGGCGTGTATTTGGAAGAAATGGGCGCGCTGAAAGCCATCGCGTTTGACAAGACCGGCACCTTGACCAAAGGGGTTCCGGTTGTCACGGACTTTGAAGTGCTGAACAAGGGAATCAGTGAAAAAGAGCTGCTTTCTATCGTCACAGCACTGGAGTACCGCTCACAGCATCCCCTTGCTTCGGCCATCATGAAAAAAGCGGATGCAGAAAATATTTCTTATTCTTCGGTCTTGGTCGAGGACTTCTCATCCATTACCGGCAAAGGGATTAAAGGAACCGTCGAAGGAACCACGTACTATATCGGCAGCCCGATCCTCTTCAACGAGCTGGGCGCCGCAAGTGCCGATGAGAACTTGGAACAAAATGTAACAGCCCTTCAAAATCAGGGCAAGACAGCCATGATCATCGGAACGGAACAAACTATCCTCGCGGTCATTGCCGTGGCGGATGAAGTCCGTGAATCCAGCAAGGAAGTCATCCAGAAGCTGCATCAAATGGGCATCAAGAAGACAATCATGCTGACGGGCGACAACAAAGGGACCGGTCAGGCCATCGGCCAGCAGGTCGGCGTCAACGAAATCCAGGCAGAATTGATGCCAGAGGATAAATTAAATGTCATTAAACGCTTGCGAGCTGAGTACGACAATGTCGCGATGGTCGGGGACGGCGTAAATGACGCTCCGGCACTCGCTGCCTCTACTGTTGGAATTGCCATGGGTGGTGCTGGAACGGATACCGCTTTGGAAACAGCAGATGTCGCCCTGATGGGCGACGATTTGAGCAAACTACCGTTTACGATAAAATTGAGCCGAAAATCCCTAAATATTATCAAAGTGAACATCGCGTTCGCTATCAGTATCAAAGCGATTGCATTACTCTTGGTCATCCCGGGCTGGCTCACCCTATGGATAGCTATTATGTCCGATATGGGGGCAACTCTTCTGGTAGCACTGAACAGTTTAAGACTGATGAATGTCAAAGAATAAAAAAACAAAAATATTCATTTTTATATCCTCGAATTTGTACTGGGTATGATAAAAATAAATGATCTCTGTTTTTTAAGACGGCTTTAAGATGACTTCGGTATTGTTCCCGAGTCATCTTTTTAGGTTTCATTGTCAGCTTTTTTATCATCAGACAGTTTTAATCGAGGCCGAACCTTATTCATTGACCGGAATATTCTCCGAAGTATGGAAAGAAAATCCGGTCGATAGGTCTACTAAACTATGACAATTAAATCTAAATATTTGAACGTTCGTTTTGGAATCATTCATTCATTCGAATACATCCTATTTTAAGAGACGAAATTTCGATAGTGTTCAAAAAAAAAACGAATGAGGGGGTTTCTAAATATACCCTCATTCGATATTCAGTTTCCTTGCACGTAGAAAAGTATTTATTGGTATCAGACGGTATGAAGTATAGAATTTTTACTCATATGTCGAACCTCAGTGTGGATTTGGTGCAAGGATGACTTATTTCTTTAGTTGTGTTTTTTTGATTCTAACTCTATTGTAGAATGTTTAACATCTAGTTTTGAAGTCACTTCTTTGACTTTTTGTTTAACAATAGTTGAATCCTTTAGATTCATCTCTTCTACTATTAAGTGTAAATTCATGGCGTTATCTTCGCCATCAATTGACCAGACATATAGGTTTTGAACAGAAATCACTTCTTCAATACCTTCAATCTTTTGCTTCACCTCATCGATGTCAATACCATCAGGGACAGCACCTAAAAGTATTTTCATTGTTTTAACTAAATTACGAAACACATTCACTAATATAAACAACGCAATAGCAATTGATAGGATGGGGTCAAGTATATGTATATCCTTGAAGAGTAAAACTATCCCTACTACAAGAACGGCAATCCAACCTAAAACATCTTCTAAAAGGTGCCAAGATAGTACTCCCTCATTTACTGATTTTCCTTTGTGTAGACGGAATGCCGCAAAACCATTTAAAAGCACACCAAAAATTGCAAACCAAATCATTCCTTGTGCATTAGAATGCTCCGGTTCAAACAGTAGAGGAATTGCTTGAGTAAAAATATATACAGATCCAATTATTAATATTGTCGCATTTATTAATGCTCCTAAAAGGGAAAAACGATTATATCCAAAAGTGAAGTTATGATCGGGTTTTTTGTTCGAAAATTTTTGTAAGAACCAGGACAGGCCCAATGCAAGAGCATCACCTAAATCGTGAATGGCGTCCGACATGATTGCAACACTATTAATCAAAAATCCCCCGATAAATTCACCAATCGAGAAAACAAGATTAATTATAAATGCTAGTTTGATATTTTTTGATGCCTTATCAGTACTCGCCATTGTTCGATCTCTCCTCACTTGGTAGTCCATCCTTAAAAAGGTTAGTTGTTAGAATAATACTGGTCTCTAGCGTTCTGCAATATAATAAATTTCTTTGCCTATTGATTGTAAACAACGCATACTTGAGAACTTAAGCGCAGTTCTTAATATTTTAATAAACAATCGAAGGACGTAATTTTTGAAAGCGAAATTAAATACATGTATCTAATTTGTTAGAACCATTTAGGCACTAATTTTATATATAAGACTTCTCCGAACAATTCGGTAACGGTCTGTAAAATGATCACTACAGCTACTTGTGTTGATAGGGGCTCTGGTAATATAGATGCTAATGGAAGAACTACAAGTGAATTCCTTGTTCCCATACTAAATGTAATTGCTCTTCTTGAAGCAATATCTAGTTTGAACAACTTACCAAGGGACTTTGACACCCATGGTATGATAAGTAGAAATAAAATATAAACTGGTATTACATCTATTAATGTCCCGAGGTCACTATACACTTCCCTAATTTGAGAGGCAACTACCACAAAAAGTACAAAAGACATAAATGGAACGGGAATCCATGGCGGCATTTTCATGATACGATTACCTAAAGAACTCTTTTTAGAACACAATTGTGTCATTATCGCTAATAGAAGCGGTATAAAAATCAAAAATAGAAATGCATCTAGAAATGGACCCATCCTAACGATACTAATAGCCTTTTCTCCTAATAATACGAATAAATATATGGGTAAGAATATCGTCTGTAAAATTAAAAGAATCGGTGTTACTTTTAACAATATTGATTCGTTTCCCTTTCCCATCTTTGTAAAAACAATCACATAGTCGATGCACGGTGTTAACAACACCAAATACACCCCCAGCATTAGTGATGAATCTTGAAGAAATATGATAACCAAAACCTAAACTATTAAAGGAACGGCAACAAAATTTCCTAATAAAAGAGCTACCACAAACCTCATGTTTGTAGCAGATCCATTCGATTTCAGAAACGGAATTTGAACGAACATCCCATACATCAAAACTCCTAAAAGGGGAGAAATAAAAATATCGAGATATACAGCTTCTGTATTCAATAGACCAAAGATTACTGCCAACATCAAAAAAATGATGTATATACTGACTTGGTGGGCTTCCACCTTCTCTAGCACTTGAATTCCGAATTTGCTTTCCTTCTCTATCAAAATCACCCCCAAAATTTTCAGGAAATTTCAGAATGAAATAGATAACTCCACGATTTTAATTGCCAGGGCAAGAGGTTTTATATTTTTTCTTCTAGTATTTTTATTTATCCAACAGTAAAAATACCGACTGAAAGTAAATATAATTAAGGCTCATTATTTACACTTCCGAATATAGTTAGTATCTTGAATATATATCAGTCAAAAAATAAAGTGATAACCATTAAAAAAATAATTATTTTAGCCTAAAGCCACATCTAAAATCATCATGATTGTAAAGCCAAACATTAAACAAACAGAAGCCAAGTCCTTGTTTCCATTTTCTTGAGATCCTGGGACTACCTCCTCCACTACAACAAAAATCATTGCTCCTGCAGCAAAGCTTAGCGCAAACGGAAGTAAAGGCTCCATTATGAGTACTGCTACTACTCCTACCAACGCCGCGAACGGTTCAACCATACCAGATAACTGGCCATAGAAAAAACTTTTACGACGAGATAATCCATCTCGTCTCAATGGCATTGACACAGCAGCACCCTCAGGGAAATTTTGTATGCCGATTCCGATTGCCAGCGCGATAGCTCCCGTGATTGATGATGAAGGGAATCCTGCTGCAACTGCTCCAAATGCAACGCCTATGGCAAGTCCCTCTGGAATATTATGCAATGTTATTGCTAACACCAGTAACGTGCTCCGCTTTCTCTTCTTAGGGTTTATACCCTCAGCCTCATCCATCGGTGAAGTGGGATGCAGATGTGGAATCACTTTATCAACACCTGATAAAAAGAATCCTCCAAGTAAGAAACCGATTGCAGCTGGTAACCACGCCGGAAGAGAATCTTGTTCCGCCATCTCAATTGCAGGTGAGAGTAATGACCAAAAACTAGCGGCAATCATTACTCCTCCAGCAAAACCGAGCATCCCATCCATTAGCTTTTGATTCATTGATTTTGTCATAAACACTAACGCGGCACCAAGCGCCGTCATCCCCCAAGTGAATAAAGTACCCAGCAATGCTTGAGTAAGGGGTTCTAACGAAGAAATATATTCAATCATCTATCAAAACTCCGTTGCCAAAAATCGAGTTTCTATACATGCTCAAAATTAAGTAACTATTATCCAAAATCAGCATTGCTGTCTCCTCCTCTTGATTGTCAATCCTACTCAACAGGTGATTTTTTTAATGTTGATGTACTACTTCCCCTACCTTCAGTTTGCAAAGCAATTCATCGCTGTGAGGATGAGAAAGAGTTTCGAATTGAATCGTAGAGTGTTGAACGTTCAGATGTGCTAAATCGTGTTCAATTTCTTGAAGTAGATTCTCACTGTCATAGATTTGTAAATTACCATCAACGACAACATGACATGAGAGCGCATTCATTCCACTTGTGATACTCCAAAGATGAAAGTCGTGTATACTCCGTACCCCCTCCTTGTTGTGAATGACTTGAAGAACCTTTTCGACATCAACGTTTTGTGGTGCACCTTCCATTAATACGTTCAATCCGGATTTCGTCACGAAGTAACCACTTCGTAAAACAAGTCCCGCTACAATGATTCCTGCGAGCGGATCTGCCCAGTTCCATCCAAATGCCATGATAAGAAGCGCTGCCAGTATTGCACCGACTGAACCCAACGTATCGCTTACAACATGTAGATAAGCACCTCGCATATTCAAATTATGTTCTACGTCTGCACCTCTTAACATAATCCATCCAACAAGAAGGTTTATAGCAAGGCCAATACTGCTAACAATTAACATTCCTACGGATGCGACCTCAGGTGGTTGAATAAATCGATTGATGGCCTCATAAAAGATATATATGGAAATCAGTATGAGTGTGACCCCGTTTAAAACAGCTGCTAGAATCTCGAAGCGTCTATATCCGAACGTTTTACGATTGTTCGCTATTTGTTCACCTAATTTAAAGGCAAGTAATGCAATAGCGAGCGAAGCCGCATCACTAAGCATGTGACCTGCGTCCGCTAAAAGTGCTAAGCTATTTGTAAGGTACCCTCCAATCGCCTCTACAACCATGTATGCCGAAATAATAAAGAATGAAATGATCAAAATCTTTTTGTTAGAGGTATGAGAATGATCATGTGCATGATTATGTGCCATAAGATTAACTCTCCTTACTATATTTAGTGGTGTTTCGCATGCTCAATCGCCTGTCTTAGTAAGTTCATGACATGGTGATCATCTTCTGAATAAAATAGAGTAGTTCCTTCTCTTCTAAACTTGACAAGTCGAAGATTTTTTAAAAAACGTAGCTGATGAGACACGTTTGATTGACTTAAGTTAAGAAGATCAGCTATTCCGTTGACCGAATGTTCCTTTGTGCATAGCAGGGTTAATATTTTAATTCTTGTCGGGTCACTAAGTGCCTTGAACGTCTGAGATACAATAAATAGAGTCTCATCGTCAATCTGCGCCCCTATTTCTATTTCATTTTCTGTAGTATCTTCAATCGGTTCATCCATAAGTCAGTACCTCCGCTCATGATAACTATACATGTTAATATGTTCATATGTTCATGTATAACTTATTAAACTTTTGCTGTGCCGTCAACACTTAATTTAAAAAACATTTATTCTATCAGCTCTACATACTTGAAGATTTGAGATACTTTCTCTGGTTTTGCGATTATTTCTTATTTTTAGCCATACAAAAACTACCTATTAGAGAGCTAGTTAGATCTCATACTCGATAGGTAGTCACGCTTTTTCAAAAAAACAATATAGTACACTAACGTTTTAAGAAAAACGTCAATTGAATTATTTACTGGGTATTGTCTAATCTATTTTCCAACTTCAAAAAGCTTTTCATGTTTTTCTAAATCAAAGCTGTTTTTTAGTAAGCATACCAATTTGATACAATTAGTTCTTCATTTTTCAAATCCAAATCAAAAACTACTGTTTGGTACTGATTCGTCCAAGAATGACTGTAATCAGAAAAAAGGCGGTCAACGCTAAAAACGGAATTGTGATAAAACCCATCCAGTCAATGTACTGTGCATTACAGGAAACTCCTTGTTCACATGGTCTGACTTCCGAAAAGCCGGGCACCTTTTGTACAAGATAGTGGTAAAAAGAGATACAGAATCCGATTATTGATAAAGGGAGAACATAAAATTTGATTGAGCTATCTTCTCTGAAAACTGCAATTGCAAGAATCAAAGCTATTGGGTACATAAAGATTCGTTGAATCCAACAGAGTTCACAAGGTATAAAACCACGAATTTCGCTAAAATATAGACTTCCAAGTACTGCAGTAATTGAAACAACCCAGGCGAGGTACAGTCCATATCGATTTATTACTGAAGCGCTCATTGGGTTAGCTCCTTTTCAATTTGTTTTTTTATAGAGGTATAGTCGAATGGATATTCAAGGATGACCCCATTAACTGCAATCGTCGGGGTCAGCGTAACATTGTATTTTTCTACGAGCGCCGCATCCATTTTAACTGATTCTAATCTAGAAGAACGACTTGATAGGTCTTCTCTAAATTTATTTAAATCTAGAGAAGGGACAGTCTTCGTCGCAATCTCTTCCATTTTCTCCACCGTAACCCATGGATCATCGTGTATTTGAACGTCAGGTTGAGCTTCATAAATAGCTTTGTGAAATTGCCAAAATGATTCTGGGTGATTTTTGTAAACAGATTCTGATGCAAGGGCAGCTAAAGTGGACTCATCTCCGTGAAACAAAACATTAATGTAACTAAAGGAAGCTTTCCCACTTTCAATGTAATCTTTTACAAGTTGAGGATAGATTGTTTCACCCCACTCTTTACACGAAGGACATTTATAGTCTCCGAATTCTACAATTGATATCGGCGCTTCCTTTTTACCTATTGTAGGTTGATTATTAACTGATATCTTTTCATCTTGAACAATTTTAGTCTTTGATTTTTCGGAACTTTGATCATTTAAAAATAAAAAAGCTAAGACTGCAATTACTATTACGGATGTAAAAATAGTCAATAGTTGATTAGTTTTCAAAACAATTCACCTCTTTTATAAATTCGTTATTTCTTTTATAAGAATTATAGCTAAAAATACTAGAGTATCCTTAGTTTTTCAACATTGAATCCATGGACTTCTAAAAACGAAATCTATGAGTCAAACAAGTTACATTCTAACACATTCATGCAACTAAACTTTTATGCAGATGAAAGGAGGGCCAATTTATTTCTTAAAATACGTCTATTTCCCTTAATAATAGTGCATTTTAAAACAGGGCAAGAAAACTTTTAACTGTAGATAGACGAAAGCCAATAATCGTTGCATAGAATGACTAATATTTAAAGGATAAGTACCATACAGATAGTAAAAAACCATTCATGGGTCTTTACAACCAAAAAAACTACATATGAGGAGTCTATTATGAAGTCTAAACATAAATTTCGAATAAGCTTAGTAATTTCCTTGGCTTTATTAACTTCTTTTTTCTCTCCCTTTAAGCTTTTAACTAGTGTTAACGTCCTAAAAGTCGTACATGCAGAGGAATCTCTATTCGTAACAACTGAAAATTTGAATTTGCGTTCCTCGTTCTCTTCAAAAAGCAATGTCCTTTTGACGATTCCAAAAGGAAAAACCATTAAGAAGATAGGTGTATATGGAGAAGATAAATCCTGGTTTAAAGTTTCATTCAATTCAAAAATCGGTTATGTCTCAACGAAGTACGTGACCCCAAAACCTATACCTAAAAATTCAGTCAGTTCAATAAACACAATATATAAAACTAAAACGTCACTAAATCTGCGTAAGGGCCCATCTGTCAAATCACCCGTTTTAATGACTATCCCAAAGTCCAGCCCACTAATGTACCATGCTGCCTCAGGCCCTTGGTATAAAGTATCATACAATGGGACTCAAGGCTATGTAGCAAGTCAGTATGTAACCATATCGCCCTCGGCTATGAAGTCACGAAGTAAGCAAACGACCGAGATTCGCTCAAGCATGTCTTTAGTGAACTCAAAGGTCCTTATTACGATTCCAGCATCTACTGAAGTGACTGTACTAGGAAAATCGGGCACAACGGGTTCTTGGTTAAAAGTTATGTATAACGGTATTACAGGATTCACACCTGCTCGACATTATATAGTGCAAGTGGCACCGGGGGATTCTTTATCCACTTATCCAACATATATTACTATCGAAAATCTTAATTTACGTAACCAAGCGAGTCGTTACGGATCTATTTTGACAACAATTCCCTCAGGCACTTCGATTTCTGTCATATCGAAAAGCGCCAGTTGGTACAAGGTGCGATATAACAATCAAGTCGGTTACGTATCATCTGGTTTTGTGCAACCATTTACCGGAAAAACTCCTATAAAATCACCGGTGATTCCAGCTAACAAACACGTGATTTTAATTGACGCTGGACACGGTGGGGGAGATGCTGGTGCAGTGACTTCAAACGGTACAGTTCAAGAAAAAGTACTCACCCTAAACATTGCTAATCGTGTGGCCGACGAACTAAAGAAAAACTATGAGCTTTATGAAGTGAAACTAACGCGCTCAAATGATAGATACTTGTCACTTGTTGAGCGGACCAATCTATCAGAAAGGCTTGATGCTGACGCTTTCATAAGCGTCCACATTAATTCTTCACCTTCTTTCGCTACAGGTCATGAAGCACTCGTCCCTACTTCTAGCGCGTACACCACAAATCCATATGCGAACGCTAGCCGCAGATTAGGTGAAGTAATTAATCAAGAAATCGCCATGAACGTTCCAGATTTTAAAAATCGAGGCGTTAAGCGACAAGATGTCTATGTGGTAGGAAGAAACACGGTACCTTCTACTCTCATCGAATATGGCTTTATTGCTAACTCAGTAGATCGCTCCTATATGTCGGGAAGTAACATGATCAAAGCAACCGCCAAAGGAATTGATAAATTTATGAAGAGTTACTACTAAATAAACACCAAACAAATACTAACAAACGATTTGACCACTGAATTTGAGACAAAATGTCCTAAATTCAGTGGTCATCATTCATTTCCTCATCAAAATGGCATTATAAGTATTTCTCTTGATATACTCGAATGACAATAAACTCAAAAGAACAACTGACATAGAAATGAAAAGAAATAGAAATATAGATGGTGAAGTAATATTGATACAATGATTCCGGTTCGAGTTTTAATCATGATACGAATACTTTTATCCAGCAACGCATTTTTTATAATAGAGATAAGTTACGGAGGCAACAACATTGTTTACCATGAAAAAAATTATAGCTTCAACTTTACTTGGTGTTATGTTAGTTCAAAGCGCATCCCCTTCTTACGCTTTAAACTTGACTGAAAAACAAAAAAATATCCAGCAGAAGCAAGCGCAAAATTCTACAGAGCAACGTAAAGCTAATACGTCAATTCAGCAGCGTGAACAAGATATCACACTCGAAGAACAGAAACTGAATGACTTGGAATCCGAGTTACAGGATATTATCAATGAGGTCACCCAGAAGAAGGCTGAAATTCGGACAACCCAAAAGAAAATTGCTCAGATTCAAACTCAAATTAAAGAATTCCAGAAAAAAATGAGCTCTCAAAAGACATTGATGGAAGAACGCATGGTCACGATGCAAAAAAACGGTGGTTCTTCTATAAACTGGGCTGAATTTATTTTTGGTTCAAAAGACTTTGGTGATCTGGTTTCACGCATGATCACCGCAGGGACGATTCAAGAAAATGATCAAGAACTTTTCAAAGAATATCAATCAACAAAAAATAAGCTTCAAATTGCTAAAGCTGAATTGGACACTGAAAAAGATAAGCTTATTAGTCAAAAAGAAGAGCTAGAGAATAGTCAGAAAAAATTGAACGGCAAAATTAAAGTGCGGGCTGCTCAAATAAAAAAATTAGAGGCCGAAAAAATCCAGTTCACATCTAAATTGGTAAGCTTGCAACAAATGGAATCGACGCTTCAAGAACAAGAAAAATCAATTCAAGCAGAGATTGAAGCCCAAAGGCTTGAAGAACAAGCTAAAATTCGTACCAAAGAGGCTGCGCGTAAAGCTGCAGAAGCAAAAAGTGCCGAAAAAAATGAAATCAGCGAGAATAAAGCCTCTCTCGAAAAATCACCAAACTCTGAGAAAGTGGTAAACACTTCAAAGACTACGGATTCACTCGCTTCTCCAACAAGTGGCGGAGTTTTTCAACGTCCAACCTCAGGTATCGTAACCCAAGGATGGGGTCCAGCAGGCGGGGCCAATGGCTACAGCTTCCATAATGCACTAGATACAGCTGGACCAGTAGGAACTCCTATTATGGCTGCTCAAACAGGAACTGTAACTCGAGCAGGCTGGGGTGGACCTTATGGAAATCATGTCATCATTACGCATGTCATAGGCGGTCAAGTTTGGACTACCCTTTATGCTCACATGAGCTCATTGTCCGTTTCCGCCGGACAACGTGTGACCCGAGGACAGAACATCGGTGCGATGGGGAGTACCGGAAATTCGACCGGTTCTCATTTACACTTTGAAGTCCATCGAGGAAACTATTCGTACTCAGCTACAAGTGCAGGGAATACAGTCAACCCATCCCAATTTTTCTGAATTTCAGAGGCGAAATTGTTTAACACTATATAATTACTTCAGTAAATCACTTAATATTTAGACCACAGAATATTAGACGCCCCGTAAAAGTTGGACCTGATAATCTAATTTTTATGGGGCGATTTTTATGTCCGAAAGCTTTTAAAGTCTCGGTGACCAAACGCTAACTGACTCGCAAGAAAAACTTCAGAAAGTTAGGATGAGCTTTCGTTCGTGCCCCCACCCCCCTACGAGTGCCTGGGGAATACAATCTCAGGTGCGACATACACATTCACTATGTAGATATTAAAAACGATATGGATGGGTAGACAATCTTTAATCGATTCAATCTTGAAGTACAGACTCTTCTCTCCTTTGATGACCTTCAACTGGCAATATACGTCGAGACGAACCTTAGGTTACTAAGGCCGTGTCTAACGGTCGATGATAAATTTACGGATATGAAGGTCCAAATTCAAACCTAGGTTGTCGAAGTCACCAGATGATCTATTTCATGATCCAACTTTTTGGATTAAGTTCAATTAATATCTTTTGAACTTAATATATAAAATTGAACTTAATATATAAAATGTACATTTCTTTATTTTTTATATAGAAAAGTAAACCAATCGAGCATACGACGCTCTATAAAGTCTTGAACCTTAAAAGTGACATGGGGTCTATGCTCGATAGCTAATAAGATTGCATGATCAGGTCACTTTTAATGTAATAATCAATACATCACATTTTCGTGTATGTTAATATTAAATCGTTTAAAGGAGAGAAAAAAGATGGCAAGGTTTTTTTCACTGTTGATTGTTTTGTTAGTATTATCTGGTTGTGGAAGTACAGTAAGCAATAATGGACCTGAAGTGATTCCAGAATTAATTGATGTACAATTTAAAACAGATCCTGAAATAGTAAAAGCAAACGAAGTTATTGAACTTATAGCAACTGTTTCTCAAAGAAACGAGAAAGTAGACGATGCGGATAAAGTTGAATTCGAGATATGGAAAGAAGGCCAAGAGGAAAGCCAACACGAAAAAATTGAAGCCAATTATCAACAAGACGGACTGTATGTAATTTCTTATATTTTTGAAGAGCCCGGTAAATACTTTATATATTCACATACGACAGCAAGAAGCTATCATTCTATGCCCAAAAACGAAATATTAGTAAAATAATAAATTTTAATTATTACAATTAATAATATAGACGAGCTAATCCATGATGAAAAAACTCGTTTTTATTGAATCGCGCGACAACATCAACCTTGTGATATATGCTCGAAAAATACCAATTTTATGATATATCCTTTCCGCTCCAATGTCTGATACGTCCATTCCGTCGCTCCACCTTGGAAACTACCATCAGTTGTATGCTTATATATAGGAATATAAACGCGAGTCAAATAGAGTCACATTGCTCAAACGCATCCTCAAAAACTCGAAGGATGCGTTTTTTGTCCTGCTGAGTATTGCGGATACAGAGAGCCACTAGTGCGGACGACTGAGCGAGTCAATATGAAGAAAAAGGCCATCGACTCATCGATGGCCAAGATCTTAGCTTATCCCTAGCCCGTGGTGTTCCCTCATTGAGGTTTCGCCATCGACCAGGATTTTATAGGAGTCGTGTACAATCCTGTCGAGAATTGCGTCCGCGATTTGGGCCTGTCCTAGATTCGAATGCCACTCCGCGTGGCGTTAGACGCGCCCACGCTCTTGCTTTTGATTTTACCTTACGCTCCGTGCCTCCCGTTAGAAAGGGCCAGGAACATAGAGATGCGGCGGTGAGCCAGCAGCTCTTGTTACCGGGCCGTCAGGGGGGCAGCGGTGCGATGAGCGACTTCGCCTCCTGGCGTTAGACGCTCACGCATGAGCCCGGATCACCATTCCTTCTCCCATGCCCCGTCTTCAGACACGCCCCAATCTTTGAACCGATACTTGATGAGCCAATGGACATGCATCACTTCATATTCGAATACACCCTTGGATAGCTCTGAGACGACGAAGCTGACTTCTCCATCCGCCACCACCCATGTCCCGTATAGATACACTTTCTTGATCGGACGCTCTTCTGCATCCAGATAGATCAGCACCCGGAAGTAAGGCGAGTTCCGTCCGTCATCGAACCGGACGACCTTCTCGACACCATGTTCCTTGTCGACGACACGCATCCATTCCGGATGTTCCATCAGTTCTGAAAACACCGTCCGGACAAACGGATCCAATCCTTTAAACGCATAGTCATCAAGCAGCCCCTCGTCCATCACGTCTCACCCCTTCCGGTCCTTTAAAGACCGATTCCCCATCCAGAGTCAGCTCAGTCCTTGTTCATAAACCTACAGAAATGAAGACTTTTAAAAATTGTATACACATATACATGTATACACGTATACAAATCTACATGTATACAATCATTCCTTTTTCTTATGTACGACGATTCCGTCGAATCATATTGGTATTGAAGAAGACGGTGAGGTGGGTCAAGCGCTCTCCTTCCTTAACATCACAAAGCAGATCCATGCTCACAAGTTTTAAGTCGTCAAAATCTTCTTGGAGCCGGTCAGGAAGGCGTCGAAGCAATACCTCCGTCATCTCGTCCATCGTCTGTTGATCTAGTTGGTAACTGTCCATCTGAATCTTCCTCTCCTGTTGATAGCCTCATGATACCTCGCATCCAAGCAGACAACATCTCGCCTAATTTCACGTAAGCCCTGGTGTTGTTTCAAACAAGCCCTAGGGCTTGTTTAGAAAACATGCTCATTTTCAATAAACAAACCGTGTTTTCACTTCTGTCATTTCATCAAATAGTCTTCTTACGAGACAGACCAAAACAACGTCCAATCTTCACACACGAACCATCTCGTTTTCGTCATGCGAAAACGACCCTTTTCCGGATCCCGCTCTATGGATCCAGGCGAGAGCAACGCGAGTCGCCCATCCAGTCAAAGAAAAACGTACGTTTTTCTTCCTTGCCCTTACCGGACGGACCGGGACCGGTCCCCCGGCCCCACTCCATTCCGTTCAACCCATGTACCCTCGCTGTTTCATGCTGACGTACGACTCGTCCGACCCGAGGATGAGATGGTCGAGCACCGGGATGCCGATGAGGTCGCCTGCTTCGTGTAACCGTTCGGAGACGAGGATGTCCTCCCGGCTCGGGGTCGGGTCTCCGCTCGGGTGTTGATGACAGACGATGAGGCACGAGGCGTTGTTCAAGATGGCGCATTTGAAGACCTCCCGTGGGTGGACGACGCTCGAGTTGACGCTCCCGACGTGCGCCCGGTGGACGCCGATGACCCGGTTCTTCGTATTGAGCATGATGACGAGGAACACTTCACGGTCGTCGTCCCCGATGAACGATGACCCGATTTGTCGGGCACTGTCCGGTGATTGGATGACGGCGTGCTCGAGAGCGACCATCTCCTCGCGAATCTCTTGTTTGATACGAATGACCTCGATGATGGATGTAAGTTCCATGATGGTTTGTCCCCTTTCGGATAAGCTGTCCTCAGAACGAACACTGTTGTGCGTCCTGTTGACGGGAACGAAGCGAGCGTCGGGAGACGGTGCAAGGGCGACCGCAGGGAGAGCCTCAAAAAAATACGTAGAGCAAACGGAGGTCCTGGCTTCCGTAGCCAACGAGCGAAAAGCCTCGCTTTAAGCCTAAAGCGAAGGAAGACGGGCCGGAGGGCGCGTCATTTTTTTGACGTCCCTTGCACCGACGACCAGCGAGCTAGAGTACGGAAACAGGACGCAGGGATCAACAATCATGAAAAAGGCTGTTCAAACGGGACAAATCAGGTATAAAATAGGAACAAGTGTTCGTTTTATAAAAAGGAGTGATTGTGATGACGATGTATCGCGATCGGGGTGAGCTGAAATGGATTCCGTTCCTCATGCCCGAGCACAAGGCGCTACTGACGAAGTACTATAAGGAAATCCAAAAGATTGAGATGCCCGATGTCGATGAACAGGTCTTATCGGTCTATGAGAATGTGCTGAATGACGCGATTTTTAGCGGGAATATGGTGGAGGTGAGATATGTGGAGGAGCGGGAGATGAAGCGATTCAAGGGGTTCGTACATCGTACGAACTATTTGGAGCGGACCGTCGAACTGGCCAATCAACGTGACGGTATTATCCATGTGCCGTTCGAGGCGATCATTCACGTGGAACAATCAATGGACTAACGCCCTGGCGGTTGTTCGAAGTCTGCGTCGCGAAACGAAGTGTCGCTCCTCGACTTTTTTGATTCCAAAAAGAAAAGCGATTCCCCCATTCTCTTCGAAACAAGGAAATATTTTCAGAAGTACGAATATAAAAAAATAAAACTCATTAGTTGTCATCATCTTCTGGATAGGGTAACATCTTTGGTGTTGTGAACTTATGAACGAACGATGAACATATCCTTATATATTTCAAGGTTTTGATTTCTGTGAGAGTCAGAAATCAATACTAAAAAATCTATAGAGAGGTGTGTTCATTTGGAAAAATTGAATACGTTGAAACAAGACTGGCTCGGGAATCCCCGTGCCGATGTGATGGCAGGGATCGTTGTAGCCCTTGCACTCATCCCGGAGGCGATCGCCTTCTCACTTATCGCTGGACTGAATCCGATGATAGGACTATATGCGTCCTTTATCATCGCGATGGTCATTTCGATTACAGGAGGACGCCCGGCGATGATTTCGGCTGCAACGGGCGCGATGGTACTCCTTGTCGTCGATCTTGTAAAAGATTATGGACTTCAGTATTTGCTTGCTGCCGGGATTTTGGCTGGTCTCATCCAAATTACGCTTGGTCTTCTTGGCATAGCTCGTTTAATGAAGTTCATCCCGCGTGCGGTCATGGTAGGCTTCGTTAACGCCCTTGCCATCTTAATTTTCCAAGCTCAGCTCCCGCAGTTTGAAGGGGAGACGTGGATCATGTGGTCGATCGTAGCGGTTTCGCTTGCGATCATCTTGATTTTCCCACGTATCACATCGGCGATTCCGGCACCACTTGTCGCGATTGTCGCGATGACATTGCTCGTGTTCTTCATGGGTCTTGAGACGAAGACGATTGGAGATATGGGGACGATCACGGCGACGTTGCCGATGTTCCTGTTACCGGACATTCCGCTCACGCTTGAAACACTCATGATCATCTTGCCTTACTCGATATCACTCGCTTTCGTCGGCCTGATTGAGTCATTGTTGACGGCACAGATCGTCGACGACATGACAGGGACAGACTCAGATAAGAACCGTGAATCGAAAGGGCAAGGCGTTGCCAACATCATCGCTGGATTCTTCGGGGCGATGCCGGGTTGCGCGATGATAGGTCAATCCGTCATCAACGTCTCGTCAGGAGCACGAGGCCGGTTGTCGACATTTACGGCCGGACTCGCTCTTCTCATCATGATCATGACGATGAGCAACATTTTAATGCTCATCCCAGTCGGAGCACTCGTCGGCGTCATGTTCTTCGTGTCGTATGCGACGTTTGACTGGGGGTCGCTCAAGACCCTCAAGACAGGTCAAAAATCTGACTCGGTCGTCATGGTGACGACCGTACTCGCGACCGTACTCACTCATGACCTATCCATTGGTGTCATAGCTGGAATCGTGACGGCAGCTGTCATATTTGCTGCTAAGATTTCTCGTGTCGAGCTTAAACGGCGTCAAGATGAGCAACATGTTCATTACGAGGTGAACGGACAGCTGTTCTTTGCCTCGACATCAGATTTCGTCAATCAGTTTGAAGTCGATGAAGATGTCGAAGCTGGCATTAAAGAAGTCAGTATCGACTTCGCCAACACACATCTATGGGACGATTCTGCCATCGGAGCCATCGATAAGGTTGTCTTCAAGTATAGATCTGTTGGCATCGAGCCGAATCTAATGAACCTGAATAAAGATTCTGAGAAACTATTGAACACGTTAGCGCTTCACTTGCGCCAACATGAAGCGAATGCAGGACACTAAGGGAGGGCATAATCATGAGTAAAATCTTTTTAGCCATCGATGGGTCGGATCATTCGATGCGGGCGACACAAAAAGCGATCGAGTTAGCAAAGCTGACAACTTCATCAATCGATGTCGTCCATGTGGTCTCACCAAAAGAGTCGAAAGAAAGTGCACTTCAATCGACAGGCAAGATTGATTTAGAAACAAAACGAAAGCAACGACTCCAAGGATTCTTCGACGCCATTTCGAAGGCGGGCATTGAGTATGAATACATCGAACTTCGGGGCGAACCCGACGTCGAACTCGTCAATTATGCCAACCATGAGCCATTTGAATTCGTGGTCGTCGGCTCTCGTGGATTGAACACGTTCCAAGAGTTCGTATTAGGAAGCGTCAGCCACAAACTTGCGAAACGATCGTTGTCTCCTGTGATTATCGTTCGTTGATTGAAAGCGCCACGGGTCTCGTGGCGCTTTTTTTATTGTCGGTGTAAAGGAGATGAATGGTGTGAAAGAAACTCAGAAAACAATATACTACGGATGGTACATGGTCATGATCGCGGGGCTCGGCGTCTTTTTCTCTGGTCCCGGTCAGACGTATTTTATCTCGGTGTTTATCGATCAATACATAACCGACTTCGGTTGGTCGCGTTCAGAAGTGTCGAGCATCTATTCGGCGGCGACGCTCGCTTCAGCGGCCTGTCTGTTCTTCGTCGGTCGATTGATTGACCGGTTCGGGCAACGCGTCATGATGGTCTTAGCATCGATTCTCTTAGCCGTCGCCTGTCTGTTCAATAGTTATGTGACGAACTTGACGATGCTCTTCTTCGGCATTTGGATGCTCCGTTTATTTGGACAAGGCTCGATGACACTCATTCCGAACACGCTCGTTCCGCAATGGTTCATCACGAAACGCGGGCAAGCGCTCAGTTATATGGCGATTGGTGGTTTCTTGAGTTCGGCTGTCTTTCCTCCGCTCAACGTTTGGCTCGTCGGTTTGATCGGCTGGCAGACGACGTGGCAAGTGTGGGGACTCCTTGTGTTTGTCTTGTTCACGCCGCTCGCTTACCGCTTTGTCCGTAATCGACCGGAGGATATGGGGTTGTTGCCGGACGGTGGGACGAACCCACATCCGAGTCCAAAGTCGGCAGGCGCACCGGTTCACGTCGACATCGACTTCACGTTCAAAGAAGCGCTCAAAACACGGGCGTTTTGGCTGATCCTATCGTGTATCGGGATCCCGGCGCTCGTCAACACGGCGATTACGTTCCACTTGATCTCCATTTTTGAAGAACAGAGTCTGCCCCCAGTGACGGCCGCAATCGTCTTAAGTTTGATGGCAGTTCTCGGCTTCCCGGTGACGTTCATCGCCGGAAGGATCATCGACGTCGTGAAAATCAATTATGTACTGATCGGCATCTTCGTGACCGAGATCGTCTTCATGGTTGTCTTGCAGTACACGACGACGTTCTCCCTGGCGATTCTCTTCGGTGTCATTTGGGGGATCAGTAACGGTTTCGAGCGCATCGCCTTGAATTATGTCTGGCCGTATTACTTCGGTAGAGCCGCGCTCGGCAGCATCAGCGGGTTGGCGACGTCTGTCATGGTGCTCGGTTCTGCGGTCGGTCCACTCCCCTTTGGGATCGCCTACGACCTGTTCGGGAACTATGAGATGATCATTTGGTATTCGCTCATCTTCCCACTCATCGGAATCACCGCTGCATCTTTTGCTAAAAAACCTATTCGTTAAATCGAAAATGTTTCTTTATAAAAAGCTGACATAGTAGCGGAACAAACATGTCTTTATAACGAACGTTAGAAAGACATATTTGTTTATCTTTTCACAAAAAATGAAAAGGGCTTTAAATAGTCCTTTTCATTTTGTCTTAATTGTCCATTAACTCATCTTTTTATCAATGTTCGTTTTTTATATTTGATGAGTAAGCAAACGAACAGAGGTCCTTAATGATGAAATTGGATATACACGAGTCTCAAACAACTTGGATTCACAGTCAGATAAATAAAAGAATTGGTAATACTGAAACTATTCATTCAAAGAGAAAGGAAATGAATTTCACTTACTCAGCCGCACCTCAAGCTATACCTTTATTTTCCTGATGTTCCCAATAGAGCAGTTCCTCTACAGTAGAGAACACAGAAAAAATACTTACGACAGAGGAAAAACATCAAGACGTCCGAGCCGGGCACCACGGAATCAAGTGCGGCGACTATTACAGAAGGACCTGTCGATATCAAATATGGGGATTGCGAGTATTGTGCGTCCACGAATGAGCATTGTAAATTGATCCGTGTCACGTCAGACGGTCGTTAAGGTTTCAGGCGTCGAATACAGTAAGCTCGACAGGTGACATGTTATCCGTAAGGACGGCGGCGCGATTGACTTTAAAATGATCATCACATATCTAGATACGAAAACTTATATTACATCACATTACCAATACACATATACGGTCAAAAGAAATGTGGTTACCGACTCGTTCGACAAGGTCAATCCGGACGAGTTGAACGAGGCACTCACAGAAAGTGAGTTAGAATCCCCAGCCACGAACGAGCCTGCTGGTGATGAGATACGAATGAAGACGGTCAGGTGACGATTCAATAGGCGAAAGACGCCGGTTTCACGATGCCGATAATGAGCGACCATTGGCTTTATCCTTATATGCGTGATAACGACAATGACGGGATGGTCGGGGAATGATTTCAACCCAAAAATTAAAACAATGATGATTGTATAAAAAGACATTCTCTATTTTTAAGAGAATGTCTTTTTTTATGTTCATTTACGTTTTCGATTCACTTTATCAAGCCGAATTTTCTCGATCAACGCGTGGATGATCTGTTCATCTCTTCCCACGAAATCTTTGTTGAAGGGAATCCGCTCTCCTTCGAACATGAAGTAATCGAGCAGGTACGGGACTCGAGGTGTCGCGTGACCCCACGTGTGCTTCGAGCAACGTTCCCACACCTCGGCTCCGAACTCTTTTGAATACCGCATATGCTCGACCGCAGCCTTGACCTCTGATTTCTTCAGGACAAAGTAGTCCTCGAAGACGAATTTGCCGAGAAGCTCGTACCACATCTCCTCGCGGGCTCGCTCTTTGATCGCTTCTACATCGACTTCCACGTGATACGGGGCCTCTTCTTCATTCTTGACGACATCTCGTGAATCTCCTGTCATCGACTCTGGATACAGCTCCCATCCTTCAGGCATCCGTTCTTTGATGAACTGTTCGAGCGCCTCCTCACTAATCCGATAGCCTTTTTTACGCGACTCGAGCGGTTCTGCCTGGATCACGCCTTTTCGTACCCAGTTGCGGACCGTCTCCTTGTGGCTTGTGAGCTTGTTCTTCGATAAGATTTCAAATGCTTCGTCAATCGTATACATGCCAAACCTCCCTTTAACACAATGATGCTTTCATTAAATAATACCATGAACATTGCATTAAAGTAAGATGTTACGTTAATCGATCTCGAATTGATTAGAAATTTCCGTTTGTCAATTTAAGCTAGACAGATCGACTCCATTCAGGTGACTCAAAAATGCCTCCAACGGTGTGCGGTAATTCAGTGACTTTC
>NZ_JACSMD010000008.1 GCF_018618475.1 Exiguobacterium sp. s122 | reverse complement strand
TTGTCACAGTCTGGGGAGACGGCCGATAGCCGCGCCGTCCTCGTCGAAGTGAAGAAGCGTGGCTACAAGGCGCTCACGATGACGAACGTACCAGGATCGACGCTCTCACGTGAGGCGAACGAGACGATGCTCCTCCACGCGGGACCGGAGATCGCGGTCGCGTCGACGAAGGCGTACACGGCCCAAATCGCCGTCCTCGCCATTCTCGCCTACGACATCGCCCGCGCGAACGGAAAAGCATTGCCGTTCGAATTGATGCCAGAACTCGCACGCGTCGCGACGATCATGGACTCGGTCATGTCACAAAAAGAGCTATTCGAAGAGTTGGCAGAACGTTATTTGAAGACGACACCGAATACGTTCTTCATCGGACGCGGACTCGACGCGTCCGTCTGTCTCGAAGGGGCGCTCAAAGTGAAGGAAATTTCATATATCCAAGCGGAAGGCTACCCAGGGGGCGAGCTCAAGCACGGATCGATCGCGTTGATTGAAGACGGGACACCGGTCATCGCGCTCATCTCACAACCGAAGACGAATTTGAATATTCGTGGTAACGTGAAAGAAGTGGTCGCCCGGGGCGCGAACGCTTGTATCCTCTCGATGCAAGGGGTCGAACACGAGGACGACGCGTTTACCTTGCCGCATGTCGAACCGCTCCTCGCACCGCTCGTCACGGTGCTCCCGGTCCAGTTGATGGCCTATTACGCTGCGCTCGGACGCGGCTGTGACGTCGATAAGCCACGCAACTTGGCAAAATCGGTGACAGTAGAATAAATCAATCATGTAAAGCACCTTTCCGATGAGAGGTGCTTTTTACCACTTGCCGATTTCTTTGCCAACAAGCAAAATAGTAGGTGAAGTAAGCGATTCCATCGTATGGTTATATAAAGATAAGCGATGAAAGAAGGTCTGGCATGAACGTTTACATTGCCTGTCCATGCGGGTTCGTCACGAGCGCCATGGCGGCGAAACTGTTTGCCGAAGCGTGTTCAGGGAAGTTGTCGTGTGTGATTGACCACGGCACGTATCGGGACATCCCGAAAGACGTCGATTTGATCGTCTATCAAATCGGGGCAGAGACCATTGACCATCCGACCGCGCACGTTCGCTCGGTCAGACAAATCTTGTCGCTCGAGGAATATCGACACATCGTCGAAGAATGGGTGAAGCGATATGAAACATGAGTGGAGCGCACGAGAGCGTTCGATTTTACTGCACTTATTAGGAACAGAAACATCCACACCGCTCGCCGAGATCGCGCAAGCGGTGAATTTGTCTGAGCGGACGATTCAACGGGAACGTCAATTGCTTGAAGGAATCTTACGAGAGTTCGAACTGGAACTGTCTTGGCAGCGTGGACGTGGACTCAGTCTTGTCGGAGAAGCGAATGCGAAACAACAGCTGCGCGAAGATTTAATTTTATCGGCCGAGGCAGTGCCGACAGCAGAGGACCGGATTTTCGAACTGGCATGGCGGCTCTTGTTCGAAAAAGATATGTTGAAACTACAGGCCGTCGCGAAACAGATGCACGTCTCACCGAGTACATTAACGCAAGACTTGGAGAAATTAGATCGCTGGTTCGATGAATACCACCTCGAGGTTGAACGGAAAAAAGGGGTCGGCGCGCAAGTGCTCGGCTTAGAAGCGGAAAAACGCAAGCTCATGATCAATGCACTCATGGCGCATTGGGACACGCTCGCGTTTTACCGTTTCGTCCGCGGTGAAGACGAGTACATTCCTGCGTTTTTAAAGACGGTGTCTTGTGACGCCATGCTTGAGGCGCTCCGAGATGGGTACGATTATTTGAAGAGCCATTCGTTCGAACGGATGGATGACCGGACGATCATGCGCGTCACGTTTGCGTATGGCGTCCAACAAGCACGACTCGATGCCGGTTTCTTCTTAGAAATGTATACGAAAGGTCGTTCGGACGACTATTTAAAAGTAGCGTATGACATGGAAAAAGCGCTCGGCACAACGTTTTCGATGGCAGAACGGGTCTGGCTCGCAGAAGAAGCGAATCGGCTTCGGTCATTAAAAGAACAAATGCAAGAAGACGAGGAAGAGCGTTGGGTGATGCAAATTCGGGTCCATAAACTGATTCATCACGTCTCGCTCATTCACGGCTTCGCGTTCACCGACGATGCCGCGCTTGAAAAAGGATTGCTCGCCCATATTTTATCGAGTATGAATACGCAAGCCCTCCCGGATACGGACACGGTCCGGCCCCACATTGACCGAGACTATCCGAACTTGCGAGCTGCGATTCAACAAGCAGCGGACATCGTGTTCGGGACGAATACGTTCACGGAACAAGAAACGGTGTTTTGGGCGATGCACTTTGCGGCAGCACTCGTCAAACCGGTGCGGCGCCGTGAATATCGGGCACTCGTCATCTGTTCGGCAGGGCTCGGCTCCTCGAAAATGCTCGTCAATCGTGTGAAGCAAGAGTTTCCAGAGATGCAAGACGTCGTCAATTCTTCGTTGTTCGGTCTCGAACAACATCAACTCGATGACTATGATGTCATCTTATCGACTGTACCGCTTCCCCCACTGTCGGTACCGACGCTCATGGTCAATCCGTTGTTGACGACCGAAGAAGTGCAACGGGTTCGTCATTTATTGTTGTCACTCCCACAGTCGTTCCAAACGAAAGACGTGAAGACGCATTCGACGATGCTCGACTTTTCTGAGCTTCGTGAACTTGTTGAGACGTTTGAACGGATGGATCGTCAGTTCGACCTCGTTACGCTCGATAACAGCGAGCGGCTCGAAGACATCTTGTTTGATATCGGCACCCAGTTAGAAGAACGAGGGCTCGTACAGAGTGGGATTCAGTTATCGGCGCAACTGCTCAGACGTCATGAAGTGGCTGGGCTCGGTATCCCGGGAACGAAGCTTGCCTTATTCCATGGCCGACACCCGTCGATTGAGCAAGGAAGCGTGTTCGCGTTCGATTTGACGAAGTCGATTCCGCTGCTCATGATGGATCAATCAACGGAGCCGGTGTCGCGACTCCTTGTGCTCCTTGCGCCAGAGGAAGCGCGCGACATTGAGCTTCAGTTTTTAAGTGCGGTCAGCGGGTCGCTCATCGAGAGCGAAGAGCATATGGCATTATATAGTAGTGGTTCGAAGAAAGAACTGCGCCTTTTGCTTCATAACTGTATGAAAAACATGATGCAAGATGCGCTCCATGAGAAATGACCCGCCGTGGTCATTTTTTTGTTTGGCATGAAATGTTGCCAAAGTATGAACTGGATTGAATTGAGTAAGCGCTTACTCTGGGTCTACAATACAGGTGTAGAGCACAAACCGGTTAGCTACACTACACGACAACCTTTCACAATTTAAGACTGGAGGTTTTATACATGGCGAATACGCAAGCTGGCTCGGGCGGAGTTCGAGTCAAAGTACAACGGTTCGGGAGTTTCCTAAGTGGAATGGTTATGCCGAACATCGGCGCCTTCATCGCTTGGGGGATTATTACAGCACTATTCATTCCGACAGGCTGGTGGCCAAATGAAAACTTGGCTGAACTCGTCGGTCCAACAATCACGTATCTGTTACCACTCTTGATCGGGTTCACAGGTGGTAAATTACTTCACGACGTTCGAGGCGGTGTCGTCGGGGCGCTCGCCACGATGGGGGTCATCGTCGGGACCGATATTCCGATGTTCCTTGGGGCCATGATCGTCGGTCCGCTCGGTGGTTATGTCATCCGTCAAGTTGACCGTGCCCTCGAAGGAAAAGTTAAAGCCGGTTTCGAGATGTTGGTCAACAACTTCTCAGTCGGGATCGTCGGTGGTCTTCTCATGCTCGGTGGCTTCGAAATCTTCGGACCAATCATGAGCGGGCTCGACAAAGTCATGGCAGCAGGCGTCGACTGGATTGTCGGAGCGAAATTGCTTCCAATTGCAAGTTTGTTCATTGAACCAGCGAAAGTCCTCTTCTTAAACAACGCCATCAACCATGGGATTTTGAGCCCGCTCGGTGTCGATCAAGTCGCAGACGCTGGAAAATCAGTCCTCTTCTTACTTGAAGCGAACCCAGGACCAGGTCTTGGTTTACTTCTTGCTTATATGTTCTTCGCAAAAGGCGCAGCAAAACGGACAGCTCCTGGGGCAGCAATCATTCACTTCCTCGGTGGGATTCATGAGATTTACTTCCCGTACGTCTTGATGAAACCGATCTTGATCCTTGCGATGATCGCAGGGGGCGCGACAGGGATCTTCACATTCGTACTCTTCGATGTCGGTCTCGTTGCACCAGCTTCACCAGGTAGTATCTTTGCGATTCTCGCGATGGCATCACGTGGTTCGCACCTCGGATTGGTTGTCGGAATCCTGTTGTCAGCGGCCGTCACATTCACTGTGGCAAGTATCATCTTGAAATCAAGTGCAGCGGAAGATGTCTCACTTGAAGAAGCGACAGAGAGTGTCAGCGCGATGAAAGGGAAGCAATCTTACGCATCAGCGCTCGTCCAAGATCGTCTCGACAAAGTGGACCACATCATTTTCGCTTGTGACGCTGGTATGGGTTCAAGTGCGATGGGGGCTTCGGTCTTACGCAACAAAGTAAATAAGGCGAACTTGCCAATCAAAGTAACGAACACATCGATTAGCCAATTACCAAAAGACGCACAATTCGTCATCACGCACCAAGATTTGACGGAGCGTGCGGAAGAACAGGCGCCGAATGCGATCCACCGCTCGGTGACAAACTTCTTGAACGCAGATTACTATGATCAGCTAGTTGAAGAAATTAAAGCAGAACGCAGCAAAATCTCATAACAAAGCAGACAGAGACAAGGGTTTAGGTATAGGAGGAACTAAAATGCCATTCATTCAAACAGAGATGATTCGACTCAACCAAACGTTCAATACGAGTGCCGAAGCGATCGATGCAGCCGGAGAAGTGCTTCAAGCCGCCGGTTGCGTATCTCCGGCTTACATCGAGGCGATGCACGAACGTCAGGCGCTCTCGAACGTTTACATCGGAAACCACGTCGCGATTCCACACGGGACGGAAGAAGCGAAATCAGCCGTTCAAAAAACAGGCATCTCGATTTTACAAGTGCCTGGTGGCGTCGACTTTGGTGGACAGACAGCAAAACTAGTAATCGGGATTGCTGGGGTGAACGATGAGCATCTGGACCTCCTATCCCAAATCGCAGTCATTTGCTCCGATGAAGACAACGTGGAGCGTCTCGTAAACGCTCAAACAAAAGAAGAGATTTTGTCGCTATTCACGGAAGAGGTGGCATAATGAAGGCTGTACATTTTGGGGCAGGGAACATTGGACGCGGGTTCATTGGTCTCTTGCTCAATCAAAGCGGGTATGAAGTCACGTTCGTCGATATCAACGACACGGTGATTGAAGCACTCGAAACGAAGCGCCATTATGAAGTCGGATTTGCCGAGGAAGGGGTGGCGAACGTCGTCGTCGATCGAGTCCGTGGCGTGAATAGCTTAAAAGATCCGGAACGTGTTATCGGGCTAATTGCCGAAGCCGATCTCGTGACGACAGCTGTTGGTCCGTCGCTTCTTTCAAAAGTCGCACCACTCATCAGTAGCGGACTTCGTAAGCGCGAGACGGACGCACCGGTATACGTGATTGCGTGTGAGAACATGATTGGCGGTAGTGCCTCGCTCAAACAAGATGTCGAAGCTTCAGGTGGTGTCGGGACGGCGAACGTGTCGTTCCCGAACGCAGCCGTCGACCGTATCGTTCCGTTGCAACAACATGAGGATCCACTCTTCGTCGAAGTCGAAACGTTTTATGAGTGGGTCATTGAGACGCAAGGTTTGGCCGAGCGGCCCCCGCTTCACGGTGTGACGTGGGTCGACGAAATTGGACCATATATCGAGCGCAAATTGTTTACGGTCAATACAGGTCACGCGATTGCATCGTACATCGGTTCTTTGTTCGCGAAGGGGACAATCGACGAGGCGTTAAAAGATCGTCGCGTCCGTCAAGTCGTGCAAGGCGCCTTGTATGAGACGGGTTGGCTCTTACTCGAGAAGTATGGATTCGAAGCGAAAGAGCATAGCCAGTATATTCAAAAGATTATTAAACGGTTCGAAAATCCGAAGTTGAAAGATGAGATTTCACGCGTCGCCCGCTCGCCGATTCGTAAGCTTGGCCCGAGCGATCGTCTCGTGAAGCCGGCACGCGAGCTCGTCGATAACGGCATCGAACCGAATGAACTAGCCTACGGAATTGCCGCAGCCTTGAACTATCACAACCCTGAGGATTCAGAATCTTCTGAACTTTATTTGTCGATTGAAGAGACAGGCATTCTAGCAACCATTGAAAAATACCTCGGGTTGAGTGAGCACGACACGTTGACTCAACTCATTCTGGAACAGTATCACTTGATTCGCGAGCAAGAGAAAGCGCGCGTTTCGTAATAAAAATCTCTCCTTTCATTAGGAGAGATTTTTTTCATGGCAAAAAGGATCAAAATATCAAAAGTACGGTTTGATAAGATTAATGTGAGAGGAGGACGTATCTATGTATGATGAATCCATCCAACGTGCCATTGCATATATTGAAGCTAACTTGCACGCTACGATTACAGAAGAAGAACTATTACGTCAGAGCAAATTTTCAAAATTTCATTTTCACCGTATTTTTCTGGCCCACGTTGATATGACAATAACTGAGTATATTAAAATGCGACGTCTCGCAAGTGCGGCCAGTTTACTCATGCACACTGAAGTACGGATTCTAGATATTGCTTTACAGCATAACTTTGAATCACAAGAATCATTCACACGGGCATTCAAAAAAATATATGGACTGCCTCCGGGCCGTTATCGTACGAATATGAGAACATTACGAAGACAAGGGGATGAGGAAATGATAGAGGCGGTAAAAGGATGGTTTTTAAGCGGTGGAGACTTACAACATTACGAGATGGGGATTGATCGGCAGGTTGTTCATGAAGGTAGGGCGTCAGGTTATCTAAAATCAACTTTGTCGGTGAAAAACGAGAGCTTTGGAACGATGATGCAACAGTTCAAGGCTGATCGTTATATAAAGCAACGAATTCGATTGTCAGGGTTTCTAAAAACTGAACAAGTTAGCGGAAGTGCAGGGTTTTGGATGCGTGTTGATCATAAGAATGGGGATGTGATTCAATTTGACAATATGAGTAATCGACCGATTCAAGGGACGACAGAGTGGAATCGCTATTCAATTGTTTTAGATGTACCGGAAGGCAGTGAAGTGATTTCCTTCGGGGTCTTGTTGTCAGGAGAAGGACAGGTTTGGATTGATCAGTTAAGCTTTATTGAGGTAGATGAGCGAGTAGCTGTCACAAATCTTCAGGGGGCTGCGATTCTTCAAGACGAGCCCATTAATTTATCGTTTGAAGATGGATTAAATTATTCAAATGATTCACGTTAACAAAAAAGGTGACTCTGATCCATTTCGGACGAGTCACCTTTTAGAGTCTTATGCGCGTGTCTTTCCAAACTCGATATATGTCGTGACAGATTTGACGTGTTTGATGACGTCTTTCTCGCGGAGCGGGCGGCTGAAGTAATAGCCTTGGACGTAATCACACTGTTCGTTCAATAACCACTCGAGCTGATCCGACGTTTCGACCCCTTCCATGAGCACTTTCATCCCGAGGTTATGGCCGAGCTGAATCATCGAGCAGACGATTGCTTCTTGGTTCCGGTCGGTAAACAAGTTGACGATGAACGAGCGGTCAATCTTGAGTACTTGAACCGGCAACTCACGGAGCTGACGGAACGAGGAATAACCGGTTCCGAAGTCATCGAGCGAAATCATGATGCCGAATTGATGAAGCTGCGCGAGCTTTTCACGTGTCGACGCCTCATAGGACAGGATGGAGGATTCGGTCACTTCAAGCTCAAGGAATAACGGATCCATTCCGGTGGAATCAAGTATCGTTTGGAGCGTGTCGACGAAGTCTTCCCGGGCGAACTGGAGCGGAGACACGTTCACAGAAAGCGCGAATGGTTTTACACCACTCTTTTGCCAGCGGACCCATGCCGAACAGGACTCGCGTAACACCCATGTGCCGATTTGATGAATCAAGCCGGTGTTTTCCGCGATGGGGATAAACTCATCCGGTGTGACATGACCGAGTACCGGGTGATGCCAACGGATGAGCGCCTCGACGCCTTCGAGTCGGTTTTGTGTGAGTGAGATTTTCGGTTGATAGACGAGCGTAAACTCGCTACGGTCGAATGCTTGTGCTAACGCCTTTTCAATCTCGACAGTACGTAAAATTTCTTGTCTCGATTCTTCTTCAAACTCTTTGATTTGGTTCTTGCCGGTCCGTTTCGATTCATGGACGGCGAGACGAGCGTATTGCACGAGTTCGTCTGCTGTCATCGTGTCTTTTGGATAGTGGCTGATCCCAGCATTCATCGTCAATTCGACAGTCGTTCCGTCGATATCGAACGGTTGTGAGATCGCTTTAATACACTTCTCGGCCTTTTGTTTGGCGAGCGTGCTTCGTTTATCAAATAGCAAGATAATGAATTCAGACGAGCCGACACGTGTCAAAATATCGTCCTGGTGAATCGTATACTGGAGCCGGTCTGCGATTTGGAGTGCCAACTGATCCGACCCGTTATGACCGAGCATATCGCTCATAAAGCGCCAGCGATCGATATCGATGTACAAACAGGCGACAGGCTTTTCAATCTGGATGTGTTCGGCAAGAATCCGTTCGAGTTTATGGCGGTTCGGCAAATTGGTTAACGTATCATGAAACGCCATGTATTCGACGAGCCGTTGAGAGGCGATCGTCTCCGAGACGTCGCGCAAGAACCAAAGGATTTGGTCCATCGTCTCGCCTCGAAGCGGGTAAGCCGTCACTTCGATCGTCGAGTCGTCGATATCAAGCCGGCGTGCTTCATAAAACGGTTGCTGAATCGACAACGCGGCGTGATAGTCCTGGAAGAATTGATTCTCGGTCCGGTCGAACAATTGATAAAAGGCGGGGTTGGCATATTGAATCACACCGTCTTTTGTTGTGGTCACAACCGCATCCGTCGTGGAGTCGAGAATCGTCGCTTGAATCAAGTCGCGACGTCGTAAATGCCGATCGAGTGAGAGCGATAAAAAGAAAATGGCAAACAATAATACCGTGATGCCGGTGACGAGCCATGCCAAAAGCGACGGTTCGATACCGATGTCTGTCGGGATAGGGGTCAAGAACGTGAAGGAAGATGCCATCATCCCGACATAGTGCATCCCAAAAATGGCGACCCCCATCAACAAGGCGAAAAATACTTTTAGCTCCAAGTGAATCTTCTCCTTCGCATACTTGGAAAAGAATCCGATCCAGAGAGCACAAAGTGAGGCAGCGACCGCGATTGCGAGCGATAATAACGCTAGCCCGGTATGATACGTAATCGCTACGCCTTGAATGGACGCCATCCCGACGTAATGCATGCTCGCGATACTGATCCCCATCAACAGTGCTGCGCTGATGAGAGCCGTGTGGGTCGTATGGCGTGAGACAATCAGGAAGCCGAGAATGCAACCGCCCATAGCGATCAGGACCGAAAGGAATACGAGCGGAATCGAATACGTAACAGGGCGCAAACCGTCATGGGCCAGCATGGCAATGAAATGCATCGCCCAGATCCCAAGTCCAAGCGTCGCACCACCTGCCAAAATCCACGTGGTTTGTGCCGAGCGGTTCGTCGAGTTGACGCGACGTGCCAGCTCGATGGCGGCATAGGCGGAGACGGCGGCAATCATATAAGATAAAGCAACAAGAAACAAATTGTGACTCATTGAGTGTTCGATGACTGGGTCCATAAGTACCTCGCTAGAATGTGAATTGTATTTGATATTTAATTATACTTTGAAAATAGGAGTCCACCTATCATTATGCTTCATTTTCAGGAACTATTTTTACAGAGAAACTTTTTCAATCAGAGGATTCAATGGATTGTGTGTTACCAGTAGGAAAGTGGGGGTAAAGAGTAAAAAATACGAATGGAGAGAAGGGATATCTGTGAACTTTCGCCCGATTACACCAGACGATGTGAAACCGCTCCAGCGACTGTTCATGGAAAGTTTAAGCGATTTGATTCGTCGTGAGCAGTTCGAGGACGCAGATTTGTTAGACGAGGAAGTTGCTCGTCTGAATACGACGATTCAAGATAGTTTCGATGACGATTTCGTCGACGTGTTCGTGGTCGAACGAGACGGAAAAATTGTCGGGACCGCAGCGCTTCTGCCTCCAAACGATATCATCACGGCCCATTTGGATGTGGAGACGGGGGCCCTCGAAATTGGGTGCGTCTACGTTGCTCCTAATCAGCAGAGGCAAGGGGTCGGTTCATTTTTGCTTACGGAAGTAATGGCCACGCTTGACGAAGGCGCGATTTTTTATTTAGATGCAGGATTTCCCTCCTCACAAGAATACTGGGAAAAGCGCCTCGGTCCTCCGACGATGATACTTGAGCATTACTGGGGGCTAGGTGCACCACATAAGATATGGAAAATCACGAAAAGTCCTGGCTGAACGAACAGCCAGGACTTAGTTAGGTTAATAAGTAGAACGCATGAATTGATGAATCCCAGATGCCGTTGCTTCAGCCATCCGTTGACGATACGTCGTACTCGTTAAATGGGAACGGTCGTTACTGTTCGTGATAAATCCATACTCCACGAGTGCCGAAGGAACACTGTTCTTCCCAACGACGTAGACGTTCTGATATTTAACGCCCCGGTTTCGAACGGTCGGAATCCGAGCACCGAGCTCGCGGTTGATTGAGGTGCCTAAACTGCGGCTCGCGGTGACATAGGGATTTGTCGTATAGCTTTCGGTCGTCGGAACGAGCACTTCGTGGCCGTGATAAGACGTATTCGTCGAGGAGTTCGTGTGGATGCTGACGAAGGCGCTACCGTTGTACGATTTCGTCAACGCGACACGGTTCGCGAGCGACAAATAAGTATCGTTGGCACGTGTCATTCTTACAGTGTAGTTGTACGTGCCAGACAACGTGCTCGCGAGACGATTGGCGATATCGAGTGTCAACACTTTCTCTTGAACCGATCCATAGACGGCGCCTGGATCGTACCCACCATGACCCGCATCGATGACGACCGTCCGGCCAGAGCCGGTCGACGTGTTCGTCGTCGTGCTAGCCTTCAAGTATTGAGAGGAAACGTATCCGGTTTGTCCCCCGTAAGAGACTTTATACCAAGACCCATACGTCCCAAGATACGTCACGTTTCGACCTGATGGGATAGTCAAAAGGATGGTGCCAGTCGTCGAGGCACTCTTCCGTAAGTTTAAGTTAACGGTTGTGACGTACGTTTTCGCTGTCGTCGTCGAAGTCGTCGATACTTTCACGTACTGCGACGAGATGTAACCGGTCTGCCTACCGTAGGAGACTTTATACCATGAGCCATACGTGCCCAAGTATGTGACGTTACGTCCTGACGGAATCGTCAAGAGAATCGTTCCGGTCGTAGAGGCGCTCTTTCGCAAATTCAAGTTGACGGTTGTCGTGTAAGTCTTTGTCGAAGTGGATGTAGTCGTCGAAGACGTCGACACTTTCACGTATTGTGACGAGACGTAGCCGGTCTGTCCGCCGTAGGAGACTTTATACCAAGAACCGTATGTACCGAGGTACGTGACGCTTCGTCCTGACGGGATCGTTAAAAGAATCGTCCCGGAAGTTGAGGCACTTTTTCGAAGATTTAAGTTTGCTGTCGTTGTATATGTAGAGGCAGCCTCGACACGACTTGTATCGAGTCCGGTCGAGGAGAAGCTGAACGGAACAACGGCCGTCCCCGTGAGGACGAGGGATGAGCTAATGAGTAGTTTAAGTGACCAAGAGGGTTTCGGTTTGTTCAATCGGGATCCGCTCCTTTTTTCTGCAATATGTACGAGACAAGATTGGAATGAAATTGTTATCATGTCTTCGTTATTATATAAGGAAACAAGAAAAAAATGGAGGTTAATATGTAATTTATTTATCTTTTTTTAAAATAGTAAATATAAAAAAGAGACGCTTGGAGGCGTCTCTTTAGATTAGAATAGGCGTGGAAGCTCATCAGCTAACTTTTTAATTTGTGTATCAGTTTTTGCAAATTCTCCAACATTGAACAATCTAGGTCGCTCATCTGCAGCGATTTGTTGAGTCTGTGCTTCGACGGTACTGAATTTAAGTTCTTGATCTGCTAGCGGTTGAATTGAAGTTCCTAACAAAAACAGTGCCGCAGCAATAAAGAAATACCCTGTAATTTTTTTCATAAAAAATTCCTCCAGTTTTGTGAGTTTTTATAGTTAAGCGATGGTTCCTAGTGTAAGATACTTAGTCGTCAGTTAGTGGTGATTCTAACAGTGCGTAAATCGCTTCGGATTGTTCTTCGATTCTAGATTCATAATCACCAACGTAATGTTGAGGCATGTTCGGTTCGAACAAAGTAACTTTGTCCGCATCTTCTGATGTGGTGGAAGACAAAATGGGAACACCTGCTTCTTGACTAAGTAACGTGCTGCATAGAGGAGTAAATTTATTATCAAAATGTTGTAATGGCTCTGGATGCCAACATATTGATGCTTCAGGCAATATATACAATATATGACCCTCTTCTAATAGTTTTAGACATTGTTCGATTACATTATTTTGATTATGCTCCACGTTAATGTAACCAAAGTCTTGAAAATGTTTCTCATAGACGGTTACTGAGCTACGTTTTAGAATAGAAAGAGACAGTTCAGGGCCGAGAATGTATAGTTGTTTATAAGAGTGATTTTCTTTCAATATTCTAGCAATAAGTTTAGGCAACGATTGGTAGTAATCAATCTGAAATGCGTTTAGAATAAAACCCTTAGAAGAATTCAATAAAGAGGTCAAATGCTCTAGACCTTCAAACTGATTTTGATCAGTGATTGAATAAGAAGTTTTAAACTTAGGTTCTTGTTTAGAGTTGAAATAAATTTTCGGTTTAATGTAATCCTCTGCAAGTAAGAAATTTAACTTACCCATCTATTGTATTCACCTCCAAGAGTGGTTATTCATTTTTATAGAAACGAACTGAATCGTTCTACCTAATGAGATTGCTTAGTTAATGATTAACTAGTTAAATCTTATCATGTATTGTAAGACCATCGAACTGTTATCGGTTGGGAAAATACCCTTTCAAAACACTAAAATATCTTAGATTTTTTAATGATTTTTCCTAAATCGATAACATTCATGACATAAGCAATAAAAAACTACGTAAAATTAGGGCGAAGGAGCTATTTGTGAAGATGGAATATAACTACGGGAACCTAATTAAAGTGGAGAGAATGCGTCGCGGCATCAAACAATCTGTACTGGCCAGGGGAATTTGTTCGGTTTCCTACCTAAGTAAAATTGAAAATAATCAAACTTCCCCTAGTGAAGAAGTACTAGAATTGATTTTTGAAAGATTGGAAATTGAGGTCCCACTATACTTTGACTTTAGTGAGCAAGTTGATAAAGTGAAGAAAGAAATAAGAGAAACTCTAAAAGAAGCTGTCTTAACAAGAAAAGATATTGGGAAGCAGAAAGAAGTTGAGAAATATCTTTCAAATCCGGTCGTTAAGCAGTCTAAAGATCTTTATATCACGTTAATGATGTCTTTAGCTCGATTTGGAATGATGCCAGATGGAGATAGTAAATATTTAACTGAAATCGGTTGGATTGAAGACCAATTAGACTTTGATAATAAAGTCAGATATAAGATGATGAGTAGTCTCAAGATGTTTCACAAAAATGAGCGGGATGGTTCATTAAAATTACTTGAAGAATTAAATGAGGCATTATCAAAATCACATATTCCTGATTGGGAAATGGCAGATATTCGATATATTATGGGTGGTTTATACCATAAGTTCACTGATTTTTTGCAAGCGATTGAGCATGTACGCTTTGCCCTTGCGTATTTTCAAGAACATTTCTATGTAGAACGGATTGTAGAATGTCATTTAATAATTGGATTGTCTTATAAAAGGCGAAAACGTTATACAGACGCATTAAATTACTATGAAAAAGCCATTAAAATTGTTAGTGCGACAGATTTAAAAAATTATTATGGAATGCTTTACAACAATATGGGTGATATATACTCTCTTTTAGGAGAAAAAGAAAAAGCTTTAAAGTACTTCATTGAAAGCTTTGAATATAAAGTTGAAATCAATAGTAAACTATTTAGTGTACTTTCATTAATTGAAGTTTATTCGGATCATGATGATCATGAAGGTGTAATCACATGGTTAAAGAAGGGCGATCAATTAATTGAAGAAATAGGAGGGTTAGAGCTATTTACCCGCCACTTTGATATCTATAAGAACTATTATCGTGAATACAATCAAGAGAAATTGATTGAGAGTTTGAAAATAGCTGTGCAATACTTTGAATCCTATGACGAGTACCTTTATACCAACAAGTATGCGTTATGGTTAGCTCGAGAACTTCGAAAAAATGGTAAATACAAATTATCTACGGAGTATTATGAGAAAGCAATAACAATTATGTCGATATGGGATTAAGCGTTTCTTTTCTTTTTGTATGAGGAGAGGCGTTTTTTTTGTGCATAAAAAAGAGACGCCCGAACCGTCTCTCAAGGGGTCGTGAAATAATGGATGGTCCAATACGGTTCCGTTTGGAGCGCCTCAATCTCTGTGTGACCGTTATGGACTTGTTGTAACAGATGGATGATATGCTTTTGTAAGTTCGAGGCATGAGAACCACTATGCAAAATTCCATCCTCATTTGCGATGATATAGAAGCCGCCGAGACGGAGCGGGATGTGCTTGCGTACTGTTGTTACCGCAGCTTGAAATTCAGTTTGTCCATCTGCTAACGGAACGGTCACGTCGAAACGTCCCCATTGTTTAGAATCACCTAGTTCTGAGAACGTCGGTGGGTCGTGATGGTCCATCGTCATGACCTCCAATCGTATCGATCTCTGTATCTTCAGTATAGCTGTTTTTCGAACGACAGCGTAGAACAATCATCCCGTCCGTCGTCACTTCCTCCACCACATCGTCTAATGCTTGTCCTTTTCTAGATTATGTCAATAAATCCTTCCTCATAAATGAAGTTGGGTAAAAAAACACGACCGGATCATTCCGGTCGTGTTTATTGATGGACGACTTCTTTTGAAGTCGGCAGTTCGCAAATAAACGTACTGCCTTCGCCGTAAACTGATTCGACATGCAAATGGCCGTCATGGGCTTTCGCGATCTCTTTGCAAATCGCAAGACCCAGTCCTGTCCCGCCAATTTTTCGGCGATCTGAGTTGTCGACTCGGTAGAATTTGCCGAATAAGTTCGGTAACGCCGATGATGGGATCCCGATCCCGTTGTCTCGAACTTTCATGACGACTTGACCTTCTAGCCGCTCGAGCGATACGAGGACGTTCCCGCCATCCGGTGAGTACTTCACAGCATTACTGAGCAAATTGCCAAGCAATTGGCGCATTCCTTCAAGGTCCGCCTCAATCGTAAAGTCTTGCGCCGAATCCGCATCGAGGTGGATGTGGTGGACGTCTGTCGTCTCTTGATAGAAGCTGATGCTATCACGGGCAAGTTCGTATAAGTCGACACGTTCCCATTCGAACGTTTGTTTTCCGGCCTCCATCTTTTGCAGATCGAGGAAATCGCTGACGAGGAACGATAACCGTTTCGCCTCGTCATGGATGGTCTTCAAATACAATTCGCGGCGACTTTCTTTCAAGTCGCGCTCGAGCATCAGCTCGGTGAACCCGTATATCGACGAGAGCGGAGTCCGCAACTCATGCGACACGGTCGAGACGAGTTCAGATTTCATCCGGTCGATTTCGGTTTCGGCCGTCACGTCACGCAACACGAGCATCGTCCCGTGTAACTTCCCGTCGCGATAAATACTCTCGGCATATACTTGTAGGAAACAATCACCCTGATCGAGGGAAATGGAGAGCCCTTCTTCCGGTGGGTTACGGTCGAAGACGTGCTCGACATAGCTGATGAAATGCTCACGCTGGTCGACACGTTCGGCCAGTTGTTCGATGTCGATTTCGATGTCGGCCAATTCCTCATAGCCTTTGTAGTTAAATTGCAGATCATCGAACATTCGAATGAAGGCACGGTTCCCGACGACCGATTCTTCTTCGTAATTGAGGTACAGAATCGATTCACGCACAGAGTTGATCAGTTGTGCCGTTTCTTTTCGGTCTTGCTGCATTTGACGGTACAGACGCATCCGCAACAGAGAAATGGCGAGTTGATTCGCGAAAGCGTTCAACTCCGACTTTTCACTCGCGTCAAACTGCTCATCATAGCGGGCGAGGTACAAGCACCCAATCATCTTGTCGTCCGACGGATCCATGACAGGAATGACCGTCTCGTAAATATAGTACGGGTATTCGTGCAAATCGTCCGCGACTTTCTTCGACGTCGCCGCCGGAAGCTTCGAAATCATGGCCCGTTTTAATAGAAGGGATTTCGTCTTCAAACTCTCTTGTTGCTCTTCGGTCATCTCTTTAGGTACGACCGAACTGATCTCGCCGTCTTTAACGAGGAGAAGCGCGCCGAACTCCGCCGAAGTCAATAAGACAATCTTTTCGATGACGGATGAGTAATCGAAAAGCGACTCTTTCGAAGCCAATACTTCAATTAATTCGTTCCGATACTGTAATTTTGTCTCGTTCTGCTTCGACTCCTGAAGCACGTGTTCCAACTCTTCGTGTTTGGCGCGCATGCGTTCATTTTGCGAAGCCATTCGATTAATTAACGGTCGGCCAATCAGTAAAATCGCGCTAATAAACATCACGAGTCCAATCATCCAAATCCAGCGCAGTGTCAAAAGCTCGCTAGGGGAAACGTTGTTGTCTCGGACAAACCATGCCCCGGTCGCTGTTAAGACGAGACTCATGATACATACTCCGTAAAGGATGCTAAGAATTTGGCGACTGTTCAATTGTTCAATCCACTTGCCCATAATACGCTCTACTTCCTTCCTTATCCCAAAAACCATCTCCAAATCATTTATCTATAACTCGAAATATACAAAAGGATTCCTTCCATGAAAACTGAACTGCTCATCCAATCTATACAAGAATCTCTATCTTCTCGATTAACATTATCTAGAGCGATATACCCCGATTTTTAGAAAGCTACACATTCCGATATGCTTTCGTTTGACAGAAGCGAGGCGTAAAGACTAGCGTTAAAAAGAAAAGACTAATTGAAATGAGGTGCCTTATGCTCTCCATTGACCCAGCTGCCTTAACCGAACGAGATACGTATAAATTTTTAATTGGTAGCGTCATTCCTCGCCCAATCGCCTTCGTGACGACTCTGAACGGTGAGGTCGTGAATGCAGCTCCGTTTAGTTATTTCAATATCGTTGCCTCACATCCGCCCCTTGTCTCTGTCTCGATTCAACGGAAAGGCGGGGTTATGAAAGACACCGCACGAAACGCCGTGGCGACCGAGGAGTTGGTCATCCACATCGTCGATGAGACAAACGTCAGCCTCGTTAATGAGACCGCCGCGTCACTAGGACCGGAAGAGAGCGAGCTCGACCGCACTTCGTTCACGCTCGCCGCGAGTGATGTCATCGCGACGCCAGGGGTAAAGGAAGCAAAAATCCGAATGGAATGTGTATTACATCATCACGTCCCGATTGAGCATGAAGGTGTGATTACAGCCGACTTGTTGGTCGCTCGCGTCGTTCGTTTCCACATCGACAATGCATTATACGAAGCTGGTCGAATCGATGCGATGAAACTGGCGCCGGTCAGTCGGTTAGCCGGGAACTTCTACGCAGCGCTCGGTCCGTCATTCGAAATCGAACGGCCAAAATAAAATGGTCTATGCGTCCGCCTTACGATGAGGCCGGACGCATTTTTTCGGGTAAAGAAAGAATAGCCGATTCGGCTGTTGTATTTCTTTCAATCCACTAGCCGAGTGTGTCACAATAAAGTCAGAACATTCAATTATATTACTGTAGTGAACAAGAGAAAAAAGGGGAGTCGGCCATGTCCTATCGTCCAGCTGTTCAATCTATCATTCAAGCCATCGAGACGGTGATCGTCGGAAAAGAAGATGTCATCGCGAAAAGTCTGACGGCATTGCTTGCCGGAGGTCACGTCTTGTTAGAAGATGTACCGGGTGTCGGGAAAACGATGCTCGTTCGTACGTTTAGCCGCGCAATTGATCTTGAATTTAAACGTGTCCAGTTCACCCCAGATATGTTACCTTCCGATTTAACTGGGATTTCGATGTATAACCAAAAAACAAAAGAATTTGAATATCGACCAGGGCCGCTCATGGGTAACATCGTCTTAGCCGATGAAATCAACCGGACGTCGCCAAAGACCCAATCGGCTTTACTCGAAGCGATGGCAGAGCGAAGTGTGACGGTGGACGGTGAAGTGAAAATTTTGCCATCCCCATTCTTTGTCATGGCGACACAAAACCCGATCGAGCATGAAGGGACTTATCCACTCCCGGAAGCTCAATTGGACCGGTTCCTGCTGAAAATAGAAATGGGATACCCATCTTTCAATGAAGAGCTATCTCTCCTGACACGTTTTGAAAAAACAGAGCCGCTCGATGCGTTACAGAGCGTCATCTCGAAACACGAAGTCGAACAGATGCAACGTGACGTACGGAACGTCCACGTCTCAAGTGCCGTCAAACAGTATATCGTCCGGTTAATCCACGAATCGCGAAACGATTCGAACACGTATCTCGGAGGGAGTCCGCGTGCCACGCTTGCGCTCATGAAGGCATCTCAGGCATGGGCCTATATCCATGGCCGCGACTTCGTCTTGCCAGACGATGTGAAAGCACTCGCCTCGAGCGTACTCGGTCACCGGGTGTTGCTGACGGCTGAAGCCCGTTACAAAGGGCGGACGGCCGAGCAACTCATTAAAGGATGGCTCGACGAGATGCCAGTCCCGATGGATCGTGAGGTTAAAGAAGGATGAAAAACTGGATGAAGCTGTTCCTCGTTTGGGCGGCGGCATTCGGCTTGTACGCGTTCGCGCGCATCGAAGGCAGTATCGTCGCTTCGACGCTATGGTGGTCGTTCCTCGTCCTGACCGTCTACTGGACGCTGTTCTTGATTTATCCCGTTACTGCCGCGAACGTCAGGCGTCGCGTCACGACGAAACGTCTCGTCTCCGGACAAACGATGGACGTCGAGCTCCAAATCGAGCGGAAATACCCGTTCCTCGTCGGCGTCGTCACACTAGAAGAGAAGCCGCCCGAGCGCTTGACGAATAACCATGACCCGATCATCACGTCGGTTGATCGCTTCTTCCGTCGAAAAGAGACGGTTCATTATGAGATTGAGCACATTAAACGGGGCATCCACGTGTTCGACCGGACGAAGTTGCACGTTCGGGACGTGTTCGGGCTGTTCGACCGGACGCGCACGCTCCGGCTTGAAACGGTCGTCGAAGTGTCACCGGCCGAGTTGCCGTTTGACTTGCCGCGTGACGAGCATGTTGGCGGACGCGGTGAGCAGTACCGCCGGGCGCGAACGTACACGGAAGTCGCGAATACGACGAGTGGGGTGCGCGAATACGCAGCGGGTGACCGCATCGGTCGCATCGACTGGAAAGCGTCCGCACGTCGTGACAACTTGATGACGAAGACGTTCGACCAAGAGCAAGAGAAAAAGTTGTCGCTCGTTTTTGTTCCGTCCGCATCTGCCGAACATGAAGAAGCGTTCGAACGCTCCTTGTCGCTCCTTGTCGGGGCGATCCGACAGCTCGAACGGAAGAACTTACCGTTTGAACTCTATGTGATTGAAGAGCAAGTCCGCTTGTTCCATTTACCGGACCAAAGTGCCGACGTCGGTCATTATTTGCTGACCGCGACGCCGGAGGCGGAAGGACGTCTTGTTGAGCGTGTAAAACGGAATTTGCCGCAGCAGTCCGGTAATCTCATCTTGATCAGCCCGTTCGAGACGAAATGGGTGCGTGAACTGGTGCATGAGACGCAAGGAAGCTATCATCTCTATGCGGCAAGCGAGGTGACGACATGACGGAATGGTTGAAACGGATCGTCTATACGGCGCTCGCCGCCTATTTGCTTTCGTTTTGGATCGATCCGATTGTCGGTAGTACGACGTTTGATGTGACCTGGCCGTTTTACTTCTTGCTGCTCGTGCCGATGTTCGCGAGTCTTTTACCATGGTACGGCCTGATTGGAGTCGTCTTCTTCAACTTTTTAGCCGTCTTGTACGTCTATCATGGGAGTCTCTTCGATTGGTTCGGACTGTGGCTAGAAGACTTAAGTGGTGTGCTTAGTGGCGCATTACCGGAAGAGGCCATCTTCTTCTCAGCGATGGCGCTCATCGGTGTATTGTTCGCCATTCTTGTCGGTCGGACGTACCCGAGCTACGGGTTCGTTCTCGGGATGATCGTGTCGACGCTTGGCTTGATGGCCTACTTCGATACGTGGACGCTATATGATGGCGAAGGACAGATCCTTCTCGCGATTTTAGCATCGCTCTTCCTCTTGTTTGTCACGGATCTCGCGAAACGGCCGAGTAAGTCGCTCGTCCGTTATGTGAGTATCGCGTTGCTCGCTACGGTCATCTTAGCACTCGCGAGTGTCTCGCCGACGCTCGATGGCGATTGGTCCGACCGCATCACGACCAGTTTTCAAAATGCTGTCAACGAAGGAGAGACGGGTCCTGGCCGTGTCGGTTACGGGGTGAACGACGAACAGCTCGGTGGTCCGTTCGAACAAGACGACGGCATCGTCTTCATCACACGCGGTGTCCCGGCCCGCTATTGGCGGATTGAGGCAAAAGAGATTTATACCGGGAAAGGGTGGGTCGAGTCCCCAGTCCTCGATTCAAATTTCAATCGCGGGCAACTCGTCGACCCGGACGTCGATACGACTCCGGAGCAAGCTTTGCTTCGTTTCGATCGACGGGAGTCATTCGTCCCATATGGCGGAGAATACCCGCAAGCGGCTGAGACTGAGAGTGGGACCGAGTTCCGTGTCGGAGATATCGAGCAACAATTCCCGAACGAGACGGTTCACATCCGACCGTCCGGAAAAATCGTATTCGATAATGACAATCAGGCAACACCCCAAACGATTCAGTTGCGCTATAGCGTCCCGTCGTTCACAGAAGACCAATTGAATCTAAATGAACCGGTCACGACGTTGACGGACGAAGAACAACAAGCATATCTCCAACTCCCAGACACGTTACCGGACCGTGTCCGTGATTTAGCAGCGGAAATTACAGCGGACAGTGAAACGCCGTCCGAACAGGCACAAGCCGTTCAAGCCTACTTCCGAAACGGGGAGTTCGAGTACAACACGGAAGACGTCGCCATTCCAGAAGGGGACACGGACTACGTCGATCAGTTCTTGTTCGACACGCAACTCGGATACTGTGACAACTTCTCGACGTCCGCTGCGGTCTTGCTCCGGGCAAACGGTGTGCCGACACGATGGGTAAAAGGGTTTACGATGGGAGATGCGCGAGGTGTGATTCAAGGTGAGACCGAGTATACGGTTCGAAACCGTCACGCGCACTCATGGATTGAGTACTTCGTCGAAGGGGCGGGATGGATTCCGCTCGAGGCGACGATTAGTTTCTCAGATGCCAACTTGCTTCAAATCGAGACTGAAACGGACACGGATTCAGACCCGGTAGCGAACGACCCGCAAGCCGGCAACGAGAACGAGCCGACGAATCGTCCGCAAGAAGACATCGCGATTGACGATGTCGCGCCAGGTGAACTTCCGGAAGAATCGCGTCGCCTCCCGGTATGGGGTTGGGTGTTGATCGTCTTTACGGTCGGTCTTCTCGTTTGGAACCGGAAAGCGGTTGAACGGGCGGTTATGGTCGAATGGTGGATGCGTCGTCCCCTCAGTGAGTCGTCACTCGTCGCGATGCAACGCTATCTGATGAAACGCCTTCGGGCAGCCGGTTTCAAGGTCGACGGTCGGACACCGTCTGAACTCGCCAAAGAAGTCGACGCCTACTATGAATCGGAAGAAATGACCCGTTTGACTCGGATATTTGAGCAGACAGTTTATGCGGATCAAACGCCGAATTCGAAATATAAAGAATATTGGAAAATCATGATTCGTCGAATTATGAGTTGAAGTAGCAAGGCGCATACAGTAAGATAGACGCATTAGTTAGATAATTGAACAATGCATTCCTTCGTATATACTCGTGAATTGGCGCGAGAGTCTCTACCGGACCACCGTAATGGACCGACTATGAAGGAGCACGTTTCGTATACAAAGAATTGGGCGTGCTTCTTCTTCGGTTTGGTGATTCCGTGGGAGAGGCTCGTCCTTTTTTTGAGATGAAGGCAGAAAGGTGGAGGTTTTGTGAAGATGTTGGAACAAGAGATGATTTTGGTGCTCGACTTTGGAGGACAATACAACCAACTGATCACGCGACGTGTGCGTGACCTTGGTGTATACAGTGAGCTCCATTCCCACAAGATGACCGCTGCAGAAATTCGTGAGCTCGCCCCAGTCGGGATTATCTTCTCAGGTGGCCCGAACAGCGTATACGCGGAAGGTGCATATCGTTGCGATCCAGAGATTTTCGAACTCGGAATCCCGATTTTCGGGATTTGCTATGGTATGCAGCTCATGACGCACCACTTTGGTGGACGTGTCGAGCGGGCGATGCACCGTGAGTACGGCAAAGCAACACTCTTCTCGACACCGGAAGCCTCGGCGCTCTATACAGGACTTCCTGTTGAGCATACTGTCTGGATGAGCCACGGCGACCTCGTCATGGAAGCGCCAGAAGGATTTGTCGTGGATGGAACGAACCCATCTTGCCCGGTTGCTTCGATTAAGAACGACGAGTTAAAGATGTACGGGGTTCAATACCACCCAGAAGTTCGTCACTCAGAGCACGGCAATGAAATTTTGAAAAACTTCATCTATGAAGTGTGTGGTGCTAAGGGCGAATGGTCAATGGAAAACTTCATCGATCTCGAAGTCGAAAAGATTCGTGAAATCGTCGGGAACAAACAAGTGCTTTGTGCCTTGTCTGGTGGTGTCGATTCGTCAGTCGTCGCGGCACTCGTGCATCGCGCGATTGGAGATCAGTTAACATGTATGTTCGTCGACCACGGTCTACTCCGTAAAAACGAAGCGGACAGTGTCATGAAGACGTTCGCAGACGGTTTCAACATGAAAGTCATTAAAATCGATGCGCGTGATCGCTTTATGGCGAAGCTCGCTGGTGTCTCTGACCCGGAGCAAAAACGGAAAATCATCGGCAACGAGTTCATTTACGTGTTTGACGAAGAAGCGTCTAAACTCGTTGACATGGACTTCCTTGCCCAAGGGACGCTTTACACAGACATCATTGAGAGTGGGACGGATACGGCGCAGACAATCAAGTCGCACCATAACGTCGGTGGCCTTCCGGAAGACATGAACTTCACCCTCATCGAGCCTCTTAACACGCTTTTCAAAGATGAAGTGCGTGAACTCGGTACTGAACTTGGCCTTCCAGACTACATCGTCTGGCGCCAACCGTTCCCGGGTCCTGGTCTTGGGATCCGTGTACTTGGTGAAATTACAGAAGAGAAGCTTGAAATCGTCCGTGAGTCAGATGCGATTCTACGTGAAGAAGTGAAAAATGCTGGTCTCGAACGCGATATTTGGCAATACTTCACGGTTCTCACACCGATCCGTTCAGTCGGGGTCATGGGCGATGAGCGCACGTACGACTACGCTGTCGGTGTACGGGCTGTCACATCAATCGATGGAATGACATCGGACTGGGCACGGATTCCATGGGACGTGCTCGAGAAGATTTCAGTTCGGATTGTCAATGAGGTTAGCCACGTAAACCGTGTGCTGTACGACATCACGTCGAAGCCACCTGCGACAATCGAGTGGGAATAATCGCGCTAAAACCGAACATTAAGGAATAATAAATCGTTAAAATCCGTTATTTGTGTTGACATGCACGAATGACGCTGATACGATAAAAACGTTCTTATTATATCCGAACAATTCAAATTAATTTTGCCGTATAATGTCGGGAATATGGCCCGAGAGTCTCTACGAAATCACCTTAAATGATTTCACTACGGCGAGACATAGATGGGGACGTCTGTCCCCGTATGTTTCGCGTGAGGTCCTCGGTCATTTGCCGGGGACCTTTTCTCGTTTACGGCGAGCCAAGGAGGAAAACCAATGAGCACACAGCTCAAGCAAGAACCAACGCAACAACCAGAAAGCCGGATTGAACGCTACTTCCACTTGAATGAACTGGGGACGAACGTCAAAACGGAACTCGTCGCAGGATTCACGACATTCCTCGCTATGGCGTACATTTTGTTCGTCAACCCGAACATCCTCGGGGCAGCGGGTATGGATACAGGTGCCATCTTTGTCGCGACCGGCCTCGTCGCTTTAGTCGGGTCTGTGATGATGGGTCTATTCGCGAACTATCCGATTGCGATTGCACCGGGAATGGGGCTCAACGCCTTCTTCGCATACAGTGTTGTCATTGGGATGGGCATCCCATGGCAGACCGCACTCTCGGGTGTCCTCGTTTCAGGGCTCTTCTTCATCGTTTTGACGCTCTCAGGCATTCGTGAAACAATCGTCAATGCGATTCCCGCACCGCTCAAAATGGCGGTCGCGGCCGGTATCGGTTTCTTCATCGCTTTCATCGGACTTAAGAACGCAGGAATCGTCGTCTCAAATGAAGCGACAGTCGTCGGACTCGGTGCACTCGGCACAGGGACGACACTCTTGGCTGTGTTTGGTCTTGTGGTCACGGCACTTTTAATGGTTCGTAACATTAAAGGGGGCATTTTCATCGGGATGCTCTTGACGGCGATCGTTGGGATGATCTTCAACCTCGTTCCGACACCGACGGCCATTTCGGACGTCGTCTCGATGCCACCGAGCATGTCTTCGACGTTCGGCCAAGCGTTCATCAACTTTGGTGAAATCTTCACGATTCAAATGCTCGTCGTCATCTTGACGTTCTTCTTCATTGACTTCTTCGATACGGCTGGTACGCTCGTTGCAGTCGCACGCCAAGCGGGAATCATGAAAGATAACAAAGTTCCGCGTGCGAGCAAAGCGCTCATGGCGGATTCGACAGCGACGGTGGCGGGTGCAATCTTCGGTACGTCGACAGCGACGTCTTACGTCGAGTCATCGGCTGGTGTTGCGGCTGGTGGTCGCTCAGGTCTTACGGCAATCTTTGCAGGGCTCTTCTTCGGTCTCGCACTCTTCTTCTCGCCATTACTTGCAGTCGTAACGGCGCCGGTCACGGCACCAGCGCTCATTATCGTGGGTGTGTTGATGGCTTCTGCTTTACTCGACATCGATTGGAAGAAGCTCGAGATCGCCATCCCAGCCTTTATGACAATCTTGATGATGCCACTCACGTCTTCGATCGCGACGGGAATTGGTCTTGGATTTATCCTCTATCCACTCATGATGATGGCGAAGGGCAAAACACGGGAGATTCATCCAATCATGTACGGGATGCTCGTCATCTTCCTTGCTTACTTTATGTTCTTGCCGCACGCATAAACGTCATAGGAAAAAGCGACTCATTGCGAGTCGCTTTTTTTGTAGGCTGTATTTTCAGGGAGGAAAGGATCATACATGGTCATAGCATGATTTTCGGTAATGAATTCGTTTCGAAGCAACGTACCATCAAGCGTGAGAACCTCACGGAAAATTTGATTGTGACGAACGGTTCCGCCCCACCACTCTTTTGTAAAATGATGATTTTTTTCATAGATCTTGTAGGAGACGACGGCCGGAGTAGCAGAACGCCATTCCCCGACGAGATCATCTCCTTCTATATATAGAAGTAACTGATACGCTTGTTCGGTTTGGTTTGTGATTTGTAAGTCGAGGTAGTTATAAGAGCAAGTCGCTCCGCTGCCGAAAGGTTGGTCACGTCTCGAGTCAGGGAAGACGTCATAACTATGACGGTAACGTTCGGTGACGGTAAGTGGACTATGTAACGTGATCCAGTAAATTAAATTAGACAATTGACATAAGCCGCCACCGATCCCGCTTGTGACTTTCCCGTAGTGGAGGATCATGCCTTCTACATAACCTTTTCGTTTTGTTGGTCGACCGATCGATTTCCAATATGAAAGGACGTCCCCGGGATTGACAACGAGCCCATTTAATCGTTGAATTGCGATCTTGAGATTTTGTACTTTGTTTCGTTGCATCTCCATATCTACGTCACGTAACTTCCGATAAAGCGGCGTGCGGTGTATATAGATGAGATGAGGGAGTGGGGTAGCTTTTTGTTTAGATGCATATTGTCTTCCGTCAAATAGCCACGTCAGTCTGCGTCGCATTGTATATACTTGAGTGCCGGCTAAGATGCGCAAGGCAGATCGTTGTTTTGGTTGTAGCTGTTGCATAAATAAGTCCCCTGTCCTTATGTAAAGTAGTAGTATTTTAACTGTATTCGCTAAGAGGGAATTTTTTCCTGTTATCGTTCGGGATAAAGTTTTAAAGATGAAAAAATGCCTTGAAAAACTTTTTAAAGTTTTTTTAGAATAATGCTTGCCAGATAGATCAAGGAGATGCTATAGTTATCTCTGTTGCCAGCGATGCTCACACAAACGTGAGAAAAGTTGTTGACAGTTAAAAGTAATAAATGTTATTATCATTTAGTCGCCAAGAGCGGCAGACGAACTTTGAAAACTGAACGATGAGGCAAAAAAGTTTTACAATTTTTGAATGAAGCGCAAGCTTCGTCAT
>NZ_JACSMD010000007.1 GCF_018618475.1 Exiguobacterium sp. s122 | reverse complement strand
TCGTCCTGAGCCAGGATCAAACTCTCCAAAGAATTTGATATAGCTCTTGAAAATGACGAAGCTTGCGCTTCATTCAAAAATTGTAAAACATTTTTTGCCTCATCGTTCAGTTTTCAAAGTTCGTCTGCCGCCCATTGGCAACTCTTAAAATAATACAAGTCATCGACACAGTTGTCAACCACTTTTTTTATTTCTTTCCGCTGCCATCAGCGGCAACGTTTATTAATTTACCGTATGTTGAACTGAAAGGCAAGTGTTTTTCAAAAACTTTTTAAAAATAATTTTTGACCTCATAAAAACACCCCCGTCCCAGTCAAGCTGGAACAGGGGCAACGTCACATCAAGTCGGCACTTATTGCTGATGACGCATTGTCGGGAAGAGCAAGACGTCACGAATCGATGGCGCATCTGTAAGCAACATGACAAGACGGTCGATCCCGATTCCAAGACCGCCAGTAGGTGGCATGCCATACTCGAGCGCCTCAAGGAAATCGTTGTCGAGCTCGTGCGCTTCGTCATTTCCTGCTTCCTTCTCAACCAACTGAGCTTCAAAACGCTCACGTTGGTCGATCGGGTCGTTCAACTCAGTGAACGCGTTCGCGTGCTCGCGACGAACGATGAACAGCTCAAAACGATCTGTGAAGCGTGGATCTTGATCATTCTTTTTCGCAAGCGGTGAGACTTCGACCGGATGACCTGTGACGAAAGTCGGTTGAAGCAACGTCTCTTCTACTTTTTGTTCGAAGAATTCATTCACAATATGACCGAACGTCATATGGTCTTGAATTTCGACGCCATGCTCTTTCGCAAGTGCACGGGCTTCTTCGTCCGACATTTGCTGCCAGAAGTCGACTCCAGTCTCTTCTTTCACCAAGTCGACCATGTGGGCACGTTTCCACCCAATGCCGAGATGAATCGTATCTTCCCCATACTGGACATCTGTCGTGCCAAGCACTTCTTTCGCCACGTGGGCAACCAATTCTTCCGTCAAATCCATAATGTCGTTGTAATCCGCATATGCTTCATATAGTTCGATCATGGTGAACTCTGGGTTGTGACGTGTCGAAATTCCCTCGTTTCGGAAGACGCGTCCGATTTCATAGACACGCTCAAGTCCACCGACGATGAGACGTTTCAAGTGGAGTTCGATCGCGATTCGCATATAAAGTTCCATATCAAGCGCATTGTGATGCGTCAAGAACGGACGAGCCGCTGCACCACCGGCGATCGTATGAAGCATCGGCGTCTCCACTTCAAGGTAACCACGTTGATTTAGGAAGTTACGGATTTCTGAGATAATCCGGCTACGCAAAATAAACGTCTGACGTGAATCATTATTTGTAATTAAGTCAAGATAACGTTGACGGTAACGTTGCTCCACATCTTTTAATCCGTGATATTTATCCGGAAGCGGACGCAATGCTTTCGTCAACAGTTCAAACGCTTCAACGTGAATCGACAATTCTCCCACGTTCGTTTTGAACAACTTCCCTTTCACACCCACGATATCACCAAGATCCGATGATTTGAACAAATCAAACGCCTCGTCACCGACATCATTCTTGCGAACATAAATTTGAATCTGGCCTGTGACATCTTGAATGTGGGCAAAGAAAACTTTCCCTTTTCCACGTTTCGTCATGATTCGGCCAGCAAGCGTCACGTCGACGTCTTGTTCAGCGAGCGCTTCTTTCTCGATCGCCTCATATTGTTCGTGCAATTCACCGGCATGGGCCGAGCGTTCGAACCGCTGTCCAAACGGGTCTAAACCACGTTCACGCATTTCCGTCATCTTTTCAAAACGCACCTGCATTTGGTCGTTCATTTCCAACTCGTGACTCACTACTCCATTCACTCCTCTATACGTATTGGGTTTCTCTCTAATAAAAAACTGTCGACCTAATGGCCAACAGCACAGCCTGAGCCGTTCGCTCATTGCGTAGCGCTTTTTCGCCAAACAAGCTTACCATAAATCACTTTTTTACACTAGTTCACACTTCTTGCATCTGTCGTTCGAGTTGCTCGACGAAATGGTACAAAATGATCCCGAACGTATCACGTGATTCAGCCTCATTGATTTGCTTGCGAACCGGGCCGCTCCCTTTCAATCCTTTTAAGTACCAAGCCGCGTGCTGACGCATCTCACGAACCGCCGTCAACTCACCTTTGATGGCAATCAAACGATCAAGGTGAAGCATACAAATATCAATCTTCTCCCGCGCTGCCGGTTCTGGCGGAAGCTCGCCCGTCTCCAAATATTGAACCGTCTGGTAAAGCATCCACGGGTTCCCTAAAGCGGCACGGCCAATCATGACGGCATCAACGCCGTAATGGTCAATCGCGTGTTTCGCTTCTTGCGGTGTCGAGATATCGCCATTCCCGATAATCGGGACGGTCGCAATCTTTTTCGCCTCGCCAATCCATTCCCAGTTCGCCGTTCCTTCATATTGTTGGGAACGGGTCCGGCCATGAATCGCAATCGCCGAGGCACCACCTGACTGGGCAGCACGTACATTATCAAGAATATAAATATGATCCTCATCCCAACCGAGACGCATTTTGACGGTGACCGGCTTTTCGACCGCGTTCGAGACGGCATTCACCATCTCATACACTTTCTCCGGGTCGAGCAACCACTTCGCCCCCGCCTCGCACTTCGTTACTTTCGGCACAGGACACCCCATGTTGATATCGATAATGTCCGCATTCGTGTTTTGATCGACATACGTCGCCGCCCGCACGAGCGTGTCTTTCGATCCGCCAAAGATTTGAAGACTGAGCGGTTTTTCACGCTCATCGACGTAAAGCATCCGAAGCGTCCGTGCGTTTTCTAGTAAAATCCCTTTATCACTCACCATCTCGGCGCAGACAAGCCCGGCACCGAACTCTTTCGCGATGAGACGAAATGCCGGATTCGTGACACCGGCCATCGGGGCAAGCACGGCCCGATTCTTAATGTCCACGTTTCCAATCTTAAATCCTGACATAGATCCACTTCCTTTTATAGACGTTAAACCGAATCAACGAGCGACTGTAACGATTCAAGCCGAACCACATCGCGTCGCTCCGTTTCCGGGAGCGCGAGGAATAGGTTTTGAACCGTCTGGCCTCTCACCTCGAGCGTCGGAGCGATTTCCGCGAGCGGGGCGAGGACAAAAGCGCGTTCATGCATCCGCGGATGCGGTACAGACAAGTGCTTCGATTGTATATCTTCGCCGTTATAAACCAAGATGTCAAGGTCGATTGTACGGGGTCCGTTCTTGAAGAGACGTTCCCGACCAAGCTGCCGCTCGATGTGTTGTAACCGCTCGAGCGCATCTTCAGCTGACCGTGCCGTGACGACTTGAACGACCATATTATAGAACGAAGGCTGTTCTATGTATCCGACTGGCGCCGTCTCATAAACCGACGACCGACTCGTGACACGAAGCCCCTCTGCCTCCATCGCTTCAATCGCTTCATGTAAGTAGCGGGCCCGATCACCGATATTTGACCCGAGTGCGACGTACATCATCCGTTTCGCCTCCGCGTCATCTCGATGGCGACCGAGTCGTAATGCCCTGGGATCGGCGGATCCGGTTTGATCACTTTGACGGTCACGCTTTGGATTTTATCGCTATGCGCAAGTACGGCTTGCGTGATCCGTTCCCCGAGCGTCTCGAGCAAATTGACCGGTTCACCCGTGACGATGTCTTCTGTCACTTGATACAAGCCGGCGTAACTTACTCCATCGTTTAAATCATCTGACATTCCAGCCGGGGCAAGGTCGAGTTCACACATCAAATCGATATTGAACCGTTGCCCGAGTCGATTCTCTTCTTCAAACACACCATGATACCCATAAAAGCGCATCCCGTTCACAAACATTTTATCCATGTTGTCCGCCTCCTAACATCACGTCCATCATCCGCGCGGCCCGTTTATTCGCACGTACGTCATGTACCCGCACCCAGGCACACCCTTTCATAATGCCGAGACACGTTGTCGCGATTGTCCCTTCGCCTCGTTCCTCGGTCGGTAAATCGAGCGCCTGTCCGATAAACGATTTCCGTGACGTCCCGAGGAGTACCGGATAGCCGAGGTTTGTGATGACGTCGAGTCGGTTCATCAGTTCGAGGTTCTGTTCATAGTCTTTCGCGAAGCCGATGCCCGGGTCGAGCCAAATCAATTCGTCAGGTAAACCTGCTTCATGAGCGAGTTCAATCGACTCCTGAAGATCTCCGACGACTTCTTCAATGAAATGCCCGTAATTTCGATTGTCGCGATTGTGCATTAAAATAATCGGCACGCGATATGTTTTCGCCACGGTCACCATCGAGCGGTCGCCCCATTTCGAACCCCACACATCGTTAATGATATCCGCTCCAGCCTCGAGGGCGGCACGCGCGACTTCCGGCTTGTACGTATCAATCGAAATCAACACGTCGAGCTCTTCTTTTAAACGGCGAATGACCGGAACGACCCGCTCAATCTCTTCCTCAGCCGTTACGAATTGCGCGCCCGGCCGTGTCGACTCACCCCCGACGTCGATTGCATCGGCCCCGTCTTCGACGAGCTGTTTCGCATGTGCGATCGCATCGTCAAGCGTCGTGTAACGACCGCCATCCGAGAACGAATCCGGTGTTACGTTCAAAATCCCCATTACGTTCGTCATCTCGCACTCTCCTTTTCAATCGTCTTCATCACGTGTCGCCACGCCTCCATAAACCGCGTTCCTTCTTTACCAGGGAAGTGTCGACCATAAAATTCTGTCACCGGTGCAATCTGTTGAACCGAGTTCGTCAACCAGATCTCTTCCGCCTCGGCCAACTCCTGAAACGTAACGTCTTGCTCTGATACGTCAAACGTCTCCATGACCCATTGCCGGGTCACACCGGCGAGCGCGCCCGAAGAAAGCGGCGTCGTAAAGAGACGACCGTCCCGCTCCGTCCAAAACACATTCGAGACAAGTCCTTCTACGACGTGGCCCAACTCATCCGCAAACAATCCTTCGGCTTCACGGTCCATCAGGGCACGCTTCCCGAGAATATTGTTCATATAATGATGGGACTTTAACCGAAACGCGGCTTCGGGACGACTCCGAGGGAGCGGTAACGCCTCGAGCCGTTTTTCAACTGGCGTAAACGCCTCAGCGAGCGGTTTCACGAGGAGTGTCACGTTCGGCCGCTCGTACCGCTCGTCATGAAGCCCAAGTGGCGCGACACCGGCTGATACGTTGAGGCGAATGTAGAGGTTCGGAGCCGCATTTTGCTCGACGACGGCTTGAATGGCTTGCTCGATGTCTTGTTTTCGGTAAGGCAAGTCAATCCATAGCGCCTCTAAACTATGGGTGAGCCGCTCCCAATGCGCGTCAAACAAGAACGGTTTCCCGTTAAACGTGCGAAACGTCTCAAACAAGCCCATCCCATACAAGAAACCATGATCGTACACAGGGACGGACACTTCTTCACTTCCACGTAACTCGCCGTTATGCCAGAGCCACATGACGGTACACCTCGATAAAGTTTCGAATCATCTCTTTCCCATGTTCCGTTAAAATCGCTTCCGGGTGATATTGTACCCCTTCAATCGACAATGTCTTATGACGAAGTGCCATGATTTCGCCTTCTCGCGTCTCAGCCGTCACGTCGAGGCAATCCGGAAGTGAGGTCCGACTGACCGCAAGAGAATGATATCGGGTGACTACTGTCTCTTGTGGGACACCTGTGAAAATGGTTTTCCCGTCATGCTGGATTTTAGACGTCTTCCCATGCATGAGCCGATCGGCGTGAACGACTTCTCCGCCGAACGCTTGCGCAATCGCTTGGTGCCCGAGACATACGCCAAGAATCGGGATTTTTCCGGCAAACGAACGAATCGCTTCTACACTGATGCCCGCCTCGTTCGGGGTACAGGGCCCTGGGGAGATGACAAGGTAGCTCGGAGCTAGCGTTTCGATTTCTTCGAGGGTAATGTCATCGTTTCGACGGACGACGAGCGCTTCCCCGAGTTCTCCAAAGTATTGAACCAAGTTATACGTAAATGAATCATAGTTGTCGATGAGTAAAATCATGTTGTCTCCTCCGCTTTCGCTTTCGCCGCCCAGAGCGCTTTCGCTTTTGACAACGATTCTTCATATTCTGCGACCGGGTCTGAGTCGATGACGATTCCTGCGCCTGCTTGAACATAAGCCGTACCGTCTTTGACAATCATCGTTCGAATCGTAATGTTAAAAACGAGGTCATCATCCCAACTGATCCAGCCGTACGACCCGGTATAGATTCCGCGGCGAACCGGTTCGAGTTCTTCGATAATCTCCATCGTCCGGATTTTCGGTGCGCCCGTGATCGTACCGCCTGGGAACATTGCCCCGAGCGCCTCGGCCCCTGAGACGCCGTCTTGAATCAGGCCGCGAACGTTCGAGACGATGTGTTGGACGTGCGAGTACTTTTCAATCACCATCAACTCGTCGACATGAACTGTGCCGTACGCGGCCACTTTTCCGAGGTCGTTTCGCTCCAAATCCACAAGCATAACGTGCTCAGCCCGCTCTTTCTCGTTATCTAGAAGGGTTCTAGCTAGCTCCATGTCTTCCGCCTCGTCACGTCCCCGCGGCCGTGTACCGGCAATCGGCCGCGTCGAGATGGCCGCTCCATATTTCTCAATCAGTAACTCCGGCGAAGCCGATACCATCGTTAACACATCGTCTTTGAAGTACCCCATATACGGCGACGGGTTCATCTCACGAAGCGTATCGTAGACGTATCGCGGATCGGCGAGGAGCGGTTCAGATTGTCTGACGCTCAAGTTGACTTGGAAAACATCGCCTTCCACAATGTAGTCTTGAATCGTCTGCACCGCCGCGACAAATTGTTCTTGAGAAAGCGAGCGCGCACGCTCCACATCACGATGGACGACAGGCGCGAAGGCATAATGTGTCTCCGTCTGCCAAAGCGCCGCGAAGCGATCAAGTTTTGCTTCGACGTGTTCTTCAGCCGTGACCATGAGGTAGAGCAACGAATCTTCCTCATCGAAAACGGCCACTTCGTCGAATAACAAGAAGGAGACGTCGGGCGTCGCCAAGTCATCAGCCGCTTCACGAGGTAATCGTTCGAGCGTTCGAGCCACGTCATAGCTCACATAGCCGATCATCCCGCCAAAGAATGGCGGGGCCCCATCCGGACGTTTAACCGCGTAACGCGAACGGACCGTTTCGACGATATCAAGTGGACGACCATGTAGCGCCTCAACCCCCGTTTCCGTCGTCAAGGTTCCCGTGTGATCTTTCACGTGAAGCGTTCCGAACGGCTCGACGCCCGCCATCGTATACCGACCGGCCCGTCCACTCTCGAGCCAGGCGTAATGCGACTTCCCTTCCGTCAACGTTAAATACGTGTCATACATCTTCTGTTTTGTCATGTGGATTGTTTTGAACGCTGTCGTCCGCACATTCGATTCCCCCGTTCTTCTAGTTCATGCCTCTAATTGTACACAAGAAAAGGCAGTTCCCGAAAGAAGTTGTCTCCTAGGAACTGCCTCATAGTTTATGAACGGACACTGTCCGATTCTTCGTCGAATTGGTAGAGCGGTGTGCTCAAATAGCGTTCGCCGTTTGACGGGATAATCGCGAGCACGTTCTTGCCTTTGCCGAGACGTTTCGCCGTATCGACCGCTGCCGCGATGGCTGCCCCTGACGAGATCCCACCGAGGACACCGTTCGTTCGTGCTGCAAGTCGAGCGTATTCAAACGCTTTGTCTGTCGTGATTTGCAGGACGCCTTCGTAAATCTCTGTATCGAGAATGGAAGGGACGAATCCGGCGCCGATGCCTTGGATTTTATGTGGCCCCGGCTTTCCGCCTGAAAGGACCGGTGAATCAACAGGTTCGACTGCCAAGATTTGAACGTCCGGGTATCTCGCCTTCACTACTTTCCCGGCACCTGTAATCGTGCCGCCCGTGCCAACACCGGCGATGAAGGCATCGACGTCTAATCCGGAAGCCTCGAACGCCTCGACAATCTCCGGTCCCGTCGTCATCTCGTGAACGTTCGGGTTAGCGACATTATTGAATTGTTGAGGGAGAAAGTAGCCGTTTGCTTCCGCTTCTTCCGTCGCGCGACGAATCGCGCCACCCATTCCTTCAGGGCCTGGTGTCAAGATGAGTTCCGCACCGTAGCCGCGGAGCAAGTTGCGACGCTCCATGCTCATCGTCTCCGGCATAACGAGAATCGCTTTATACCCTTTCGCCGCGCTAACCATCGCAAGCCCGATCCCCGTGTTTCCACTTGTCGGTTCGATAATGGTGTCGCCCGGCTTCAAGATGCCTTCTTTTTCAGCTGCCTCGATCATCGCGAGCGCGATTCGATCTTTTACGCTTGAACCTGGGTTCATATACTCTAACTTCATATAAACCGTTGCGTCTTCTGGACCGGTCAGTCCGTTCAATTTCACAATCGGTGTCTTCCCAATCAAGTCTGTCACTGAATCTACGATACGCATGTTACTTCCTCCTCATAATTCCGACTATTCCGATAATGTAATCATACCCTATCGAATTGAAAATATGCAATTTGGAATGAAGCCGCTTAACGTGCTTGTTGTTTCATCGCTTCTAACTGTTCTGCCGAGAAGTGATACTTTTCACCACAGAAGTGACAAACCGCTTCCGCGCCGCCATCTTCTTCAATCATTTGACGAATCTCTTCCGCGCCGAGACCGATAATCGCCCGTTCCATCCGCTCACGGCTACATGTGCAGTTGAACTGGACCGGTTTTTGGTCGAGCAATTCAAGGCTATCACCAAGAAGCATTTCAAGCATTTCTTCCGGTGTTTTCTCTTCGCCAATTAACACGGATACCGGCGGGAACGTCTTCAATGCGGTTTCGAGTTTTTGAATCGTCTCTTCTGACGCGTTTGGCATCAATTGAACGATGATACCACCTGCTGCGAGAATCGACTCGTCTTCAGGAAGAACGAGAACGCCGGCACCGACGACTGACGGCACTTGTTCCGAAGTGGCGAAGTAGTACGTGAAGTCTTCACTGATTTCGCCCGTTTGAATTTCAGATGACCCACCGACGTAATCTTTTAAACCGAGGTCTTTAATGACTGAAATCGTCCCACGCCCGACCGCTTCGCCGACTTTGAGCTTTGTAAGGCCATGGTCGTTGACGAACGTGCCACCTTCGACTCGCGGATGCGAGACGTATCCACGCACGTCGCCTGCCGTATCCGCGTCAACGATAATCTTTCCAATCGGGCCATCCCCTTCGACTTTAAGGGTGACACGCGCCGCCCCTTTTTGCATCGCCCCGATCATTGTCCCAATCGTCATCGTTCGACCGAGGGCTGCTGAAGCGACCGGTGTCGTCTGATGACGGAGTTGTGTTTCAAAAATCGTCTTTGTCGTGCGGACGGCAAAGGCACGGACCTCACCATTGAACCCGAGGGCACGGACGAGGTAATCGGCTTTCATTTGGTCAAGTAATGCTTGTTGTTCTGGTTGAATCATATCGTGTAACTCCTTTGTATTCATTTCTGGTTGCGTTCATAAATGAGGCGAAGCCCATCAAGCGTCAAGAACGAATCGACGACATCGATGGTTTCCGCATGTTCGCTAATCAATCGGGCGAGTCCCCCCGTCGCGATGACGGTTGCTTCCCCGACTTCTCGTTTCATGCGACTGACGATGCCATCGACTTGGGCGACATACCCATAGTACGTCCCCGACTGCATCGCTTGAATCGTGTTCTTTCCGATGACGGTCGGCGGAGTGGCAAGTTCGATGCGCGGTAACTTTGCGGCACGTTGATAGAGCGCCTCGACCGAGATCATAATACCCGGCGAGATAATACCGCCGTGATAACGCCGGTTCGCATCGATATAACAATACGTCGTCGCCGTCCCGAAGTCGACGATGATGAGCGGCCCGTCATATTTGGCAATTCCGGCGACCGCATTGACGATGCGGTCTGCACCGACTTCACGCGGATTGTCGACGTGAATATCGAGACCTGTCTTTACGCCAGGACCCACGACGATTGGACGGACGTTGAAGTAACGTTGCGACATCTGTTCGAGCGGAAAGATGACCGGCGGGACGACAGACGAGAGAATGACGCCATCGATTTGGTCAAAAGAGACGTTCGTATGGTCAAACAATGACTTAACGAGCATCCCGTACTCATCGGTCGTTTTCGTGCGGTCCGTCGAGATGCGCCAATGGTGAACGAGCGTCTCTCCATCGTACATCCCAAGAACAATATTTGTATTCCCAACATCGATCACTAAAATCATGATATGTTTCCTCACTTTGTTGTCAATTACAGTTCGCTCGAATTATAACACGAAAAAAGACGAATGCCTCATGAAGGGCATTCGTCTCTTCCACTTACCGTGAATCGTTGTTCGGCCGTTCTGTCGGTGTCGCTTCAGGCTTATCGCCTTCTGGGACGACATCCGGCTTCACTTCTTGAACAGACTCGGGTTGATCGATGACTTGTCCGTGCTTGACGGCCGCCTCATCTTTCTTTGCCTCGTCTGAATCGTTCGTTTCATCGGTCGGTTCTGCCGGCTCGTGCGGGAGGTACTCGCGCGTCTCAATCAAGTGACGAATTTGCTTCGAGTCGAGTGTTTCGACTTCAAGAAGCGTCTTCGCAACGAGTTCGAGATCAGCGCGACGATCCGTCAACACTTGCTTCGCTTTCGCGTAGCAACGGTTGATGATTTCACGAATCTCGAGATCGATTTCTTGCGCGATGGCATCCGAGTAGTTTTGTTCCGTTTGGAAATCACGGCCTAAGAACACTTGACCGCCATGGTTCGAACCGAGCTGGAGCGGTCCGAGCTTGTCGCTCATTCCGTAATCCATGACCATCTTCCGTGCGATTCCAGTCGCGCGTTGGAAGTCATTGCTCGCACCCGTCGATACTTCACCGAAAATAATATCTTCGGCGACACGACCGCCGAGGAGTCCGACGATCTTGTCTTCAAGCTCAGGTTTTGTCATGAAGTAACGGTCTTCTTTCGGAAGCATGACGACGTAACCGCCTGCGTTCCCACGTGGGACGATCGTTACTTTATGCACTTCATCGGCATTCTCAAGCTCAATTCCGATAATCGTATGACCTGCCTCGTGGTAAGCGACGATGTTTCGTTCTTTCTCCGAAATGACGCGACTCTTCTTCGAAGGACCGGCGATGACACGGTCAATCGCCTCTTCTACATCAACGATCGAGACCGCTGTCCGGTTTGAACGGGCTGCAACGAGTGCTGCCTCGTTGAGTAAGTTCTCCAAGTCCGCACCTGAGAAACCAGGTGTCCGCTGGGCGATCGACTTCAAGTCGACCGTCGAGTCGAGCGGCTTGTTGCGTGCGTGGACTTTCAACACTTCTTCACGGCCTTTGACGTCAGGGCGATCGACCGTGATTTGACGGTCAAAACGTCCCGGACGGAGAAGGGCCGGGTCAAGAATGTCCGGACGGTTCGTCGCGGCAATCATGATGATGCCTTCGTTATCACTGAATCCATCCATCTCAACAAGAAGTTGGTTAAGCGTCTGTTCACGCTCATCGTGGCCGCCACCTAAACCGGCACCACGTTGACGTCCGACCGCGTCAATCTCATCGATGAAGATGATACACGGTGCGTTTTTCTTCGCATTCTCGAACAAGTCACGGACACGTGATGCCCCGACCCCGACAAACATCTCAACGAAATCAGAACCTGAAATCGAGAAGAATGGTACGCCGGCTTCACCCGCCGCTGCACGAGCGAGGAGTGTCTTACCTGTCCCTGGAGGACCGACAAGAAGAACACCTTTTGGAATCCGCGCACCAAGTTTCGAGAACTTGCGCGGGTCTTTCAAGAACTCAACAACCTCAATCAGTTCTTGCTTCTCTTCGTCCGCTCCGGCAACGTCCTTGAACGTCACGCGGCGCTTCTCTTGGTCGTATAGTTTCGCCTTCGATTTCCCGAAGTTCATTACACGACCGCCACCGCCGCCACCTTGGGCTTGGTTGAGCAAGAAGAAGAACAAGATGAAGATGATGATGAACGGTAAGATCGCAAATACGATACTGAACCAGTTCCCGCTCGACTCCGCTTCTTCGACACTAATGTTCGTATTCGCACGAAGTGACGAGAGCACTTCGGCATATTCGGCCTCGTTGGCCGGGATGTTCGTTTCAAAACGCTGGTCGTCATCTCCTGTTAAATCACCTGTAATCGAGATGGCACCCGGAATTTCTTGCACGGTCGCCGTTTCAATCCGACCTTCTTCCACATATTCCAAGAACTCCGAGTACGTGAGCGTCTCGCTCTGGCTACTCGGGTTTTGTAAATATTGAAGGAACAAGATCAAGGCTAGGAAAATCACACCGAAAACTAAGGTGTTTTTCACTGCACGATTCATTCTCTGCCTCCTATTCCGAGAAACGATGTTCTCGCCCATTCAGTATATGTGTATACTTTGGGTATTTCTTTTATCTTACCACGTCACATTTTCAAAAGAAAAACGTTAGCCCCCGTAAACACTCGGCTTGAGCACACCGACGAAAGGAAGGTTGCGATATTTTTCTTCATAGTCGAGCCCGTAACCGACAACGAATTCGTGCGGAATAATAAAACCGCTATAATCTGCTGACAGTCCGTTCTTACGGCCCGATGGCTTGTCAAGTAACGTGACAATCTTCACTGACTTGGCTTTACGGTACTTGAGGAGGTCGACGAGATACGCGAGCGTGAGCCCACTGTCTATGATATCTTCTACAATCAAGATGTCGCGACCTTCTACAGACGTGTTTAAATCTTTCTCAATTTTTACTTCACCTGTCGATGACGTCCCACCGTGGTAAGTAGATACGTCCATGAAGTCCATCTCAAGATGAATGTCCATCTCTTTTACGAGGTCTGACATGAACGGCATCGCGCCTTTCAATACACAGACGAGAAGCGGAAACTCTTCTTTATATTCTTCGCTGAGTGTTGCCGCGAGTTCTTTCACTTTTTCTTGAATCTGTTCGCTCGAAATGAGCACCTTTTCCATATCGTTCTTTAATGACATCTTGAAATCCTCCTCTTTCTAATCCGACACAATCATCATTTTACCATTAATCGTGGGCATCTCGCATCCGACTTCTCCGGAAAATCGGAAACTCTTATTCCTACTATAGCGATAATTCGGCCAGTTGCGTCAACTAATAACGGGATGAGCGGTCGTTTTTCCTTCGGGACTTTTGCATCGATGAATACGCGAGCGACTTTCTTCGTTCCGACTGACAGAGTGATTCGATCTCCCGGACGTGTCGAACGGACATATAACGGTAGCTGAATTGAGTCGAGGGGAATTCCGTCTGTCCCCTCAACGCCCTCAATGGAGACGATACGGTCGCCAAATGGGATGCGTGCCGGAAGGGTATCGACGCGCACAGATGGCAAGGACACTGGGGCTGTCTGTGGCCTGAAGTAAATCCTTCCATCTTGTTTTTCTAAACGCCAACCGTTTTCGACATCATAATACCCAGTCCCGCTTCGACTTTCGTAAAGTCGTTCGATGCCTTCCGCTACTTGTACCCCAAATCGGTGGGATAGAAGCCGGCCAACGACATATCGCTCTTCTGCCGTTAACCGTGCGATCGCTTCAAGTTTCACATGAAACGCTTTCATTCCGACAGACACGTGTTGGTCCACCCAAGCTGTCATCGCGACGTAACGCTGTTGCCACATCTGCTGCTGTGCGTGCGCTGCTGTACATACATCTTTGACGAGGTTTGGCCAACACGTGCGTAGTTTCGGAATGATCAGATGACGCATTTGATTCCGTAAATAATCCGTGGTCGCATTTGTCGCATCTTCCCGCCATTCGAGATGATAGTGCTGCGCGTACGTTTTTATTTGTTTCTTTGTTTCATTTAATAGCGGTCGAACGAGTTCACCCCCACCGAACGGACGACGTTCTGGGATGCCCGTCACTTCAACGACGTTTCGATGTAGCTGAATCAATACGGTCTCGACGACATCGTCGGCATGGTGCGCCGTCATTAATTCCGGATAGCCATGCTCCCGCATCACCGTCTCAAAAAATGCATATCGTGCCTTCCGATACGCTGCTTGTGACGCTTTTTCGACGGTTAGCCGTTTTCCATGGAACGGCACGTTATATTGATGAGCGAGTCGTTCGACGAAAAGATACTCTTCGTTTGAAGCGAGACGTTGCCCGTGATGAACGTGCGCAATCGCGACGTCATGACCCTGCTGCACCATCCGATGAAGCAACACCACTGAATCCAATCCACCCGATACGGCAACCAATACGTTCGGCATCGTTCTTCCTCCTCGAGATAACAAAAAAAGCCACCTCAGATGAGATGACTTGTTCGCTTAGGTAAGTGACCCGTACGGGATTCGAACCCGTGTTACCGCCGTGAAAGGGCGGTGTCTTAACCGCTTGACCAACGGGCCTAAATAAAATGGTAGCGGCGGAGGGAGTCGAACCCACGACCTCACGGGTATGAACCGTACGCTCTAGCCAGCTGAGCTACACCGCCATGTTATTGTTGTGTCCTAAGCACATTTTCTATAATAACCAGTCACCACATTTGTGTCAATTCTTTTTTAAAAGTTTTTTATAAAAAGAATCGTGCATAGTGTCGTCTTTCCCACTATACACGATTTCCTGTTCATTTTACATCATGCTTCTGCTGTCACGCCTCGATATTTTTTCTTCCACGCAATTCTAAAATAACTCCATAGAAGTCCAAAACAAGCAAGTGAGGCGAAGGCTAGATAAGTTGTTGCCGACTGTAAATATTGAATGCCGTCATTCGAGAGAATCTCTTTGTATCCCGCGACCGTATATGTCATCGGCAAGAGCGTGTTAAATGGTTGAAGTGCGCTTGGAATCAACTCAAGCGGGAACGTTCCGGCCGACGTCGTCAATTGCAAAATGAGCAAGACGATGGCGACGAAACGACCTGGGTTGCCAAGTGTCGTCACGAGTAATTGCACGATTAATAAAAACGTGATGCTAACGAGCCAACTGAATCCGAAGAAGCGAAGCGGCGCTTCCACTTCTAGACCAAGGAGTTGAATCATCGCGACGTTCAAGACGAGCGCTTGCACGAATCCAACGACAACGAGCACTCCGGATTTAGAAAGGAGCCAAGATAGACTGCGCTTCGGTTTCCCGGCTGGATCGTATAACGGATATACAATCGACAACAATAGCGCTCCGACGAAAAGACCGAGTGACATGAAGTACGGCGCAAAACCAGTCCCATAGTTCGGTACTTTATGAATCGACTCATTGACAATCGTGACCGGTCCGGCCATCATATCGACGTTCTCGTCTCCAAGCTCGATGGACGCCTGCTCCGCACCTTCGGCCAATGCGTCACGTAGCGTGACGTTTCCTGATTCCAGTTCAGACAAGCCGTCTCTCAATTCACTGCTTCCTGACGCGACCGTCTTCCCGCCATCGGCGAGTTGCATTGCCCCATCAGTCAGCGTGCGTGTACCAGTCTCTGCGTCTTTCGCACCGGCGGCGAGTTTTTTACTTCCTTCTGTCAACGTGCCCGTCGCTTCCGTCAAACGTGTGCTACCAGAAGCCAATTCAGACGTTCCATCTCTCAACTGCCCTACACCCGCGTTCAACGCCGTGCTCGCTGATGCGAGCTCGTTCGAACTTGCGGCGGCTACTTTCGCTCCTTGCTCGAGTTGGGATGAACCAGTGGCGAGCGCCGTCGCCCCGTCACTCAATTTGGCTTGTCCTTGATCAAGGGTAACTAGACCAGAAGCAAGTTCATTCGCCCCCGCTTCCGCTTTCGTCAAACCGGCATCGAGTGCGGTTTGCCCATCTCGAATGCGGCTTGCTCCTAAAGCGAGCTCATCAAATCCTGCTGCTGTCGCCTGATTCCCTTCCGCAAGTCGATTGACGACTTGTTGAAGCACTTCTGGCGGAATCGATTGACCGGATTCTGCCAACGTCGAAAGTTGTTGCATCAATGCGTCTTGGCTAGCGAGTAATGTTGTTTTCATTTGACCGATGCCGTCAATTAGTTCGGTCTCTCCTGCCAAGAGTGCGGCGTTGCCTTGTTTGGCATTCGATATTCCATTCGCCAACTCACTAGATCCAGAGACGAGCTGTGCGCTACCAGCTTTCGCTTGGTTGAGTCCTGCGGCTAAATCTTGCATCCCTTCGTCAAGTGACGTGGTACCCGCATGCAATTCTGCTAATTTTGACGCGAACGTGGTCGTCCCTTCGACGAGTCGATTCGTCCCGTCTGAGAGGGCGGACGCTCCTTCGTCCACACGTCGTGCCCCGTCTGAGAGGGCCGCACTTCCTTCATACACTTGTTGACTTCCATCCGCCAAGTCGGTCGAACCGGTTGCAAGTTGGGACACACCCTCACCTAACTGCCCTGCTCCGTCTGCCAACTCTTGTTGTTTCGAAGCGAGAAGTGCAGTGCCATCGGCAAGTTCAGTCGCCCCTTTCTCGGCCGTCTTGGATCCGTCGGCGAGTTTAGCTGCCCCATCTGCCGCATCTTCAAGACCAGTTGCTGCATCTTGGATGCCATCTCGCATGGCGCTGACGTACTGTTTGGCGACCTCGGTCGATAACTCCCCTTTTACTTGCTCCATCGCCGAGCCGCCGATTTGAGCCGCTAGAAAATTATATGACTCATTCGCAATATATTTGAGCTCGAGCTGTTCAGGATTGTCCTCGAGTGCTGTCGTCGCTTTTTTTGAAAAATCTTTCGGGATTTCAATCGCCATGTAATAATCATGGTCGTTTAATCCCGATTCAGCCTCAGCTCGAGTCGTCTCGATAAAATCAAACGCCTCCGAGGTCAGAAGCTTATCGACGAGTTCATCTCCGACGGCGAGTGATGTGCCGTCGAACGTCGCCCCTTCGTCCTCGTTGACAATTGCGACAGGGAGATCCTTCATCTGACCATACGGATCCCAAAACGCCCATAAAAACATGCCCGCGTACATGAGCGGTACGAGTGCCACCGCCAAAATCGGAATCAAGACGCGAGGGTTTTTCGCGATGTTCCGCCACTCCGCTTTCCAAAGTTTCCATCCATTCATTTGTTTCTCCACCTTCACTTATAAAACATAACTATTTTTTCATGTTTCCTATTTTGCTCGCTCTTCATGAAAAAATCAACCCTTTTTAGTTATCTTTCATAACTTTAAACTAAAAAAACCACAGACGATGTTCGTCTGTGGTTCGTGCCTCTCCTACAGGAAGAGCTTAATATAATGAGTAGAAGCGAATTGGTGTTACGAAGGGTTACCCGCGCTTGGCGCCACGTCCACCGCGTTTTGAGTCGGTTTGACGTTTCAACGTTGTGAGACGCTCATCACTATCTTTCAAGAATTTGCTCATCAACGTGTCAAACGTTTCTGGTTCGCGTCGCACTTCACGACGTCCGCCACCACGTGGACCGCCACCGCGTGGGCCACCGCCGCCGCGTGGACCGCCTTGGCCTTGACCCGGGCCGCCTGGACGAGGACCGCGAGAGAAACGCTCACCGGCTGGGCGTTCAGGGCGTTCGCTCACAGGGCGATCGACCGCTTTCTTGATGGACAACCCGATTTTGCCATCGTTTTCGACGTTCAAGATTTTGACTGTGACTTCCTGGCCGACTGTGAGGACTTCGTTGATGTCTTTGACGTAAGAATCCGCCACTTCACTGATGTGGACCAAACCTGTCTTCCCGTTTGGAAGTTCTACGAACGCTCCGAAATGCGTAATCCCTGTAACCTTACCTTGTACTTTGCTTCCTACTTCAATTGACATAAAATAATGTACTCCTTTTTTGATTGATTCCCTACAATTATACGAGTCGTTTCGTCAACGGTCAACGAACCGACTTATTCCTCTGGGGAGAAGTAAAAAATAATCTCGCCATCTTTCGAGAACAACAACTCATTGCGCGCGAGGTTGGCGATATATTCTTCATCTTGTAAACGTTCGACCTGCTCCTTCAACTCTGCTTGCTCACCTTTTACTTCATTTAACTCGATTTGCGCTTCGTTTTGTTTGCGCTCTTGCTCTGAGACATAACCGACTTTCGAGAAGTAACTTTGACCGATGAGCACGATCATCAACAAAAAGAGAAGGGAAGCCGCAGCCAGGCGGCGTCGAAGATGGATACGTCGCCGGCTCTGATCTTTTTCCAGCTGTTCTCTCCGTTCATCGAGAGCCCGAATTCGCTGCTTTCGCTCTGTCGGGGTACGTCCATTCATCGAATCACCTTCCTCCTGTTCTGATACGTTCAGTATACCTTTTTTTTACGCTTCCGTACCACTGTTGACCTTTTCTTCTTTAATTAGGCGATACATTTCTTTCGCGTCTTCTTTACGGGCATGTTCTGCAATCGAATCGATGACGACCGTGACGATTTTGTTCCCGAAACGGATTTTCAGCTCGTCCCCGACTTTAACGTCGGTACTCGCTTTTGCGACTTGTCCGTTCAATTCGATTCGACCTTGATCCGCTACTTCTTTCGCTAACGTCCGGCGTTTGATTAACCGAGACACTTTCAAAAATTTATCCAACCTCATAGCCCTTGCTCCTTCGCTTCATTCCAGAGTCGATCCATCTGTTCGAGCGTCATGTCCTCGACGGAACCGTTCGCCTCGATGTATGCAAACCGTCTCTTGAATTTTTGATTCGTTCGTTCGAGCGCTTGCTCGGCGTTCAATTTATAATATCTAGCGACGTTGACGATTGAAAATAATACGTCCCCGAGCTCAGTCTCATCTTCCGGGTGTTCTCTCCACTCGCTTACTTCTTCTTCAAGTTTCGCGAACGCACCGCTCACATCATCCCATTCAAATCCAACGTGTGCAGCTTTTTTCTGCAGCTGTTCGGCTCGCATCAAACCCGGTTGTGTCATAAGTACGCCGTCTAGTTGCGATTTTCTCTTTTCCCCTTTTTCGGCCTTCTTAATCGCATTCCAGTTCGAAATCACATCATCGGCATCCGCGACCGTCACATTCCCGAAAACGTGCGGGTGTCGACGCACCATTTTCTCACTGATCGACCCGATGACGTCCCGGATATCGAAATAGCCCTCGTCCGCACCGATTTGTGCGTGAAGCATGACTTGAAGCAACACGTCCCCGAGCTCTTCGATGATGGCATCGTCGTCTTGTTCGTCAATCGCTTCAATCAATTCGTACGCTTCTTCAAGCAAATATTTGCGAAGCGACTCATGCGTCTGCTTCCGGTCCCATGGACATCCGTTTGGACCTCGGAGTGTTGCGATGATGTGGTGAAGCGTCGCAAACTCGCGAGCTAAATACGCTTCATCGGTCAACGGCGGCACGTAGAGCGTCGTCAAGTTGTCGACTTCGGCGACCCGATCCATCTCATAGAGCGGCACTTCTCGAATCTGCTCGTGTTTCGTCCCGGCCGCCGTGACGAGCTTCACGACGTGTTCATCGGGATAGCGTTCCATCAATTGAACTTTCACGTCCCCGGCGACGAAGCCGTCGTACACTTGTCCGATGAGGACGTGTTGCGTCACTTGCAACCGTTCGATATCGAGCGCGGTCGCATCGAGCAACTGAAATCCGTTGATTGGATCGATATGAAGCGCTTGGAACATCGCGTCTAAAAAGCTCTGTCCACCGAGAAACGTGACATTTGCCCCTCGTTCGACGAGCAACTCAACCGTCCGCTCGGCCACGAACGGATGACCTGGCACCGCATACGTGATGGCAAGCTCGTCGCTCTTTTCGATGAGGATGTCGACGATTCGCTCATAGACGTCTTCGAACGTTTCTGACGCTTCATAGACCGAATCAAACGACTCGAAACGCATTCCTTCCGCCTCAAGCTCGGCGACGACCGGGTGGTTTCTCGTTCGCAACCAGACGAGCGGTTGTCGTTTCAAATGTCGATACACGCCGAGTGGCAACTGTTCAAGTTCGCCGGAGCCAAGTCCGACGACCGTAATTCCAAAGCTCATATTAGTTCTCCTTTTTATCCATCAAATTGACGAAACGACTCCCTAAGGGAATCATCTCCCATTCTCCGATCGAGAGCACACGTTCACGCCATAATCGCCATGCATAGAGCCCGGCCCCGACGACGACCATCACCCCAAGCCAGACGAGGGCATCGAGACGATGGGGCATCCGATTAAGCGCTATGACGTTCAAACCAATCAAGACAATCCCCATCGGCGCGACCGTTCTAAACAGTAACGCATAATGCTTAACGCGCAGCATGCCGAGCGGAATGACCCGGTCGAGTCGGTTGAAGTTAAAGGCAGCCATCCCCAAAAACGCAAGCGAGGTCCCGACAGCCGCCCCTTCAATCCCGTAATTCGGAACGAGGACGATGTTGAGTGCAAGCTTCAATCCAATCGCGACAAGCATTCCGAGCGCAGCCGTCCGCTCCCGATCGATTGCCTGTAGACAGGTCATGCTGGCGACAGCGAGCGACGCAGCGAACGTACTCGTTGAGAGGATGATGAGCGCGAACGTTCCGTCCGCATTTTCAAATAGCGCCACGTTCAACGGTAACATTACCCCCATCAGCCCAATCGTCGCCGCAGCCGCGACAGCAGTCGTTACGCGAATCATCGAGCGAAGACCGCTCGCCGTCGCTTCAATCTGTCGAGCCCGGTAATGTCGGACAAGGCTCGGCACGTTGGCCATCCCGAGTGCAGTCGTAAACAAAATTGCAAATTGGACGAGTGGATAACCACGGTCGAACACGCCTTTACTCACTTTTGCCTCGAAGTCGCCCCCCATCAAATTGACGATTGTGAACGAGTCGACGAGTTGCATCCATAGAATACCGAGCGAGGCGAAGCCGACCGCAAAACCTGTCGTCATGATGATTCGAAACGCGGCCTGAAGCGTTTCCTGTTGGACCGGTACGAGCCGAAGCGTCAAGCCTTTCGCCCACATACCGAGGAAAAGAATGGCCACCATTCCGCCAACGAGCGTCGCCGCGTACGCATAACGGCTCAAGGCATATGCGTCGAGTCCGAAACGAACACCGATGACGAGTACAGCAAGGAGGACCGTGACACGTACGAGGTTTTCAAGTACTTGTGATAAGGCGCTCGGTTTCAAGTCGTCAACCGCTTGAAACGACCCCCTGAGCACCGCAAGCGCCGGCATGAGTAAATAACTCAGGCTGATGACGCGCAGCGTCGAGGAAAGGTTTGGGTCCCCGAGCCAATTTGCTAGGAGCGGCGCGAGCGACCACATTCCGATAACGAGCACGATGGCAAGTCCGAGTAGAATGTAAAAACTCCCCCATAACACTTCGAGTTTCCGTCTCGGTCCGTTCGCCCCGACGCCAATCTTCGCGATGACAACGGGCATCGCATACATGCCGAGCGAAGCGACGATCGCTGCGAATGGATATACCGTCTGATAGGCATACAACCCGAAATCTCCTGCAATGTTCTGATACGGGACCCGATATGCGAAGCTGATGACTTTTGTGATGTACCCTGCGAGGGCGAACAAGACGACGCCCGTCGCGAACTTACTGGACGGCCGCATGCGCCAACCTCTTCGTCAACTCTTCGAGGACCGTATCGGCGTCATTTAACAGTTCGACGACCGGCATGCGCCCGCTGAGCGAAAGCTTGAGCGCACCGTTATCTTGACCGACACCGAGTTTACGACCGAGCGGCATCGTCCACTCCATGAAGGACGGGACGTCGAGCGCTGTCGTCGACTCCATCGTCAAGACGATTTCAACACGATCTGGTACTTGTTTAATCCGAGCCACCCGCGCCATCTCCCCGTAAATACGGAGACGTGTCAATTGAATCAATAACGCGACCGGTTCCGGGAACTCCCCGAACCGCTCAATTAACTCGTCTTGAAGGGCGAATAACGCTTCCGGTGTATCCACGTATTTGAAACGTTTATACATTTCAATCTTCAGTTCGCTATCCGACAAGTAATCGTCTGGGATATACGCATCGGCTTGGAATGAGATTTCCGGTTTGAAGACGACTTGTTTCGCTTGTCCGCGCATACGGTCTTTCCGCTCTTCAATCGCTTCAGACAACATTTGCGAGTACAAGTCGAAACCGACCGAGTCAATGAAACCTGACTGCTGGGCGCCGAGCAAGTTACCGGCACCGCGAATCGACAAGTCACGCATCGCGATTTTGAAGCCGCTCCCTAGCTCGGTAAATTCTTTAATCGCCTGCAATCGGCTCTCGGCCACTTCCGTCAACCGTTTGTCTTTCCGGTACGTGAAGTAAGCGTAGGCGATTCGATTTGAACGCCCGACACGGCCGCGAAGCTGGTAAAGCTGCGACAGCCCCATCTTATCCGCGTCGTGGACGATAAGCGTGTTGACGTTCGGGATGTCGATGCCCGTCTCGATAATCGTCGTCGAGACGAGAATGTCGGCCTCGCCTTCTAAAAAACTGATGAGCTGACTTTCAAGCTCTGTCTCGGTCATCCGCCCGTGCGCCGTCGCAATGCGCGCTTCCGGCAAGAGCGCTCGAATCTCTTCGGCTTTCCGCTCGATACCTTCGACACGGTTATAGAGGAAGAACGCTTGACCGCCACGGGCGAGTTCGCGTTCGAGCGCCTCACGGAGCACGATGCCATCGTATTCCATGACGTACGTCTGGACGGGATAGCGGTTTTCCGGCGGTGTCTCGAGCACGGATAAGTCGCGAATGCCGATCATTGACATGTGTAGCGTCCGTGGGATCGGGGTCGCCGTCAACGTTAGGACGTCGATGTTTGTCTTCAACTGCTTGAGCCGCTCTTTATGCTTCACTCCGAAACGTTGCTCTTCATCGATGATGACGAGGCCGAGGTCAGCGAACGTGACGTCTTTTGACAAGACACGGTGCGTCCCGACGACGACATCGATCGTCCCTTCTTTCAAGCCTTTCTTCGTCGCTGCCATCTCGCTCTTCGAACGGAAACGGCTCATGACCGAGACGTTAATCGGAAACTCGCTGAACCGTTCGAGCATGGTCTCGTAATGTTGCTGGGCGAGGACGGTCGTCGGTACGAGGAAGGCGACTTGCTTCCCAGCGAGGACCGCTTTGAACGCAGCTCGAATCGCCACTTCCGTCTTCCCGTATCCGACGTCCCCACAAAGAAGGCGGTCCATCGGGCGCGAACGCTCCATGTCCGCTTTGATTTCCGCGATCGAGCGGACTTGGTCTTCAGTTTCGGCATATGGGAACGACGACTCGAACTGGCTCATCTCTTCGTCATCGCCCGGGAACGCATAACCGACGGACGCTTCCCGCGCCGCATAAAGTTTAATCAACTCGTCGGCGATATCTTCGACTGATTTCGCGACTTTTGATTTTACTTTCTTCCACTCCGTGCCACCGAGCTTATAAATTTTTGGCTCTTTACCTTCGGCGCCGACGTACTTTTGGACGAGGTCGATTTGGTCGACCGGAACGTACAACGCATCGTCACCGGCATAGACGAGATGCAAGTAGTCCTGGTGAATGCCGCCGACTTCGATCGTCTTAATCCCGAGGTACTTCCCAATCCCGTGGTGAATATGGACGACGTGGTCGTTTGGCTTCAGCTCTTGATAACTCTTGATGCGTTCGGCGTTCGTCAAATTCTTCGTCTGGCGCTTCCGCTTCGTGACCCGTTTGAACAACTCTTCTTCCGAGACGACGACGAGCCGGCTCGTCGAGAGTTCGAACCCACCTTCAATTTGACCGATCATGACGTGAGCGTGACGCGGCAACAGCTCGCCGTCCACATTCGTAAACGTGGACGTAATGCCGTAGTCTTCAAGTAGCGCCGCGACTTTATTGGCCCGATCCTTGTCTCCTGCGAGGAAGACGATGCGGTGGTCGCTTTGCTGCCAACGCTCGACTTCTTGCTTCAATAAATGCATTTGACCATGGAACGCCGGAAGGGGGCGACAACTGAGGTGAACGGTGTTCGCCTCTGGAATGCCAGATCGGCGTGACGGTAATAGCGAGAAGGCGACTTGTTTCAAGTCACGGAACACTTTATGCATCGGTACGGCGAGCGTGTAGTTGGAGACCGATTCTCCTCGTTCGATTAACGACGAGAACCATTCGGCTTCTTCACGGTCTTGCACATCGGCCGCATCTTCGATTCGCGCTACCTCGTCTAAAATGAGGACTGCTTCCGCACCGACGTAATCGAGGAGCGTCGCTTTATAGAGGAGTGGTGTGAATTTCCCGATTTGATTCGGGACGTCCCCTCGCTGAAGCGTCTCCATGTCGCCGGCGATCCCATCTTCGAGCGCTTGTCGAATCGTCTTCGTCTCGATGAGCGACAACGTCCGCTCATACTGCCGCTTTAACGCATCACCTGCTTTTTTCAGTTGGGTGGTCGATGCCACAAATTCCGTCGCTGGCGGGATGACGGCTTCTTTTGCCACACCAAGGGAGCGCTGGGTCTCGGCATCGAACGTAAAGACCGAGTCTACTTCCGTGTCGAATAAGTCGATGCGAAACGGTCGGGCCTCCGTAAGCGGATAGACATCGAGGATGCTACCGCGAACCGAGAATTCGCCGGGTGCCGTCACAGTCGCGGTCCGTTCATAGCCGAGGGTGACGAGTCGTTCCGCGAATGGCTTCAACTCTAACTCTTGTCCAGGTCGAATGACGTGATGACTCGCCTGCCAATCGTCTGGGCTTGGTATGAAACGGCGTAAGCCGCCGAGCGGCACGACAACGACGCCTCCCTGTTCATGAAGGAGACGCGTCCGGGCCTCGATTCGGGCCGCTAAGAGCTCTGGGCTCGATGTTAACGATAGTTCACCCGCGAGTGTCTCGTCGATTGGATAGAGCAACGCTTTGTCTGGTCCAATCAACGCCTCGAGTTGATCGTACATCTTCTGGGCCTGATACATATTGTGGGTGACGACGATGAGACGTCGTGACGTCTCTTTGGCGAGCCCTGCCAACACGAGCGCCTTCGCGCTCGTCGTCAATCCTGTCACGAGCTGACGGTCCACTTTCGGCAGCCTGTCCCGAATGATTTTCGTTTCAGGCAACGCCACCATAAATCTCTCTAGAGCGTTCATTTGTTTTCCTCCACCTCATACGACAAAAAAGGGTGCGGCGACCCTTTAGTTATATCGATTCATGAGCGCGATCCACTCGGTATCCACGAAATCGGTTGCCGCGGATACGGCTTGATCGAGCGTATCATTCAATTCTGGCATATCTTCTTTTCGATAATTCATGAGCACCCAGTCGACGACTTTCACCGGATGGGGCGGACGACCGATTCCGAGCTTCAAGCGTTTAAAGTCTTGTGTACCGAAGTGCTGAATCAATGACTTGATCCCGTTATGGCCACCCGCGCTCCCTTTTGGACGAAACCGAAGTTTGCCGGGCACCATATCGAGGTCGTCATAGATGACGAGCAAGTCGTCGAGGTCAATCTTGTAATAGTCTAAAATCGGACGAACCGATTCACCCGATAAATTCATGTACGTGAGCGGCTTGACGAGCACGACACGTTCTCCATTGATTCTTCCCGTTCCGATCAACGCTTTAAACTTCGCTTCGTTCAATTGAATGCCATGTTTTTCAGCGAGGCGATCAATCGCCAAAAAGCCGACGTTGTGGCGGGTCATCTCATATTTTTTGCCTGGATTCCCAAGCCCGACGATGCATTTCATCCGTTTCCTCCTGAACAAAAAAGCCCAAAGGCGGACGCCTTCGGGCCTCGTTTTTTAATCGAATAACGTGCTCACCGATTTGTGCTCGTGGACACGCATAATGGCTTCTCCAAGCAAACGGGCGACCGACATTTGCCTGATCTTGCTTGAACACTCACGACCTTGTAAGTCGATCGTGTTCAAGACAACAAGTTCTTTGATTGACGAGTTGTCGATGCGCTCCATCGCTGGGCCAGACAATACCGGATGCGTACATGACGCGTACACTTCTTTCGCACCGGCTTGGACAATCGCATCCGCTGCAAGTGTGATCGTTCCGGCTGTGTCGATGATGTCATCGATTAAGATGGCCGTCTTGCCTTCAACGCTGCCGACGATGTTCATTACTTCCGCCACGTTCGCTTCCGGGCGGCGTTTGTCAATGATGGCAATCGGTGCCTTCAAACGCTCGGCCAATTTACGAGCGCGTGTGACACCACCGTGATCTGGTGACACGACGACGATATCTTTTGATTTGAATTCTTCTGTCTCGAAATACGTTGAAATAAGGGGAACTCCTAACAATTGGTCTACTGGAATATTGAAGAAACCTTGAATTTGAGCAGCGTGCAAGTCCATTGTAATCAATCGCGTCGCACCCGCTACCGTGAGAAGGTCAGCTACAAGTTTTGCCGTAATCGGCTCACGCGAGCGCGCCTTACGATCTTGGCGCGCGTAGCCGTAATATGGCATAACGACGTTAATCGTACGGACCGAGGCACGTTTTAATGCGTCAATCATGACGAGCAACTCCATGAGCGTCTCGTTGACCGGCGAGCTCGTCGATTGGATGATGTACACATCGTCTCCGCGTACGCTCTCCTCGATGTTGATGTAAAGTTCTCCATCGCTGAACCGCTTCACTTGGCAATCGCTGAGTGGGATTCCGATTTCTTTTGAAATCTCTTCAGCGAGTGGGCGGTTGGAATTTAAGCTAAATAGGCGAATTTCACGTTCATATACAGTAGACATGTTTAGGATTCTCCTCCATCGTGTTCAATAGTAATTGGCAGCAACTTATCGTTTTGTGTAACCTTCTTTATTTGTTTGACGCTCACGGGCGATCGCGAGCGCCTCTTCTGGCACGTTGTCCGTAATCGTCGAGCCGGCAGCGACAATCGCCCCTTTTCCGACCGTGACGGGTGCGATCAAGTTGACGTTGCACCCGACGAACGCATCCGCTTCGACGACCGTCTCGAACTTGTTCGTTCCATCGTAGTTGACTGTGATTGACCCACAGCCGAGGTTGACGCGTTCCCCAATCGACGCATCCCCGATGTAACTAAGGTGCGAGGCTTTCGCCCCGTCCCCGAACGTCGACTTCTTGATTTCGACAAAGTTGCCGACGCGCGTGTTGGCGCCGAGTACAGCTTGTTGACGGAGGTGGGCAAACGGGCCAACTTGCGCGTTGCTACCGACACGGCTGTCACTTAAGACCGATTGGCGCACTGTCGCGCCGTCTTCGATGACGCTATCGCGGATATCTGAGTTCGGTCCGATAATACATTCCGAACCGATGACCGTTTTTCCGAGAATGACCGTACCTGGATAAATGATTGTATCTGAACCGATCGTCGCATCCGGCGAGATGTAAGTTGAAGCTGGGTCCATGAACGTGACGCCTTCTCGCATGAAGCGCTCATTCGTCCGTTTACGCATAATCGTTTCCGCTTGTGAGAGCGCGACTCGGTCGTTGACACCAATCGTCTCGTCAAATGTCGGAGCTGTGTGTGCGGCCACGACTTCGCCTGCCTCTTTTGCGATTGAGATGACGTCTGGCAAGTAATATTCGCCTTGCGCATTGTCGTTGCCGACTTGACGAAGCGCCTCGAACAACAATTCGTTGTCGAAAACGTACGTACCCGTGTTAATTTCACGGATTTCAAGTTCTGCTTCAGAAGCGTCTTTATGCTCGACGACTTTCGTCACGTTTCCGTCTTCGCCACGAATGACACGACCATATCCGGTCGCATCGTCCGCAATGGCGGTAAGGACCGTCACTTTCGCTTCTTGCGCTTCGTGATGAGCGAGTAGCGCTTCAAGCGTCTCGGCTGTCAAAAGCGGCGTGTCCCCACAGACGACAAGTGTTGCACCCGATTTTCCGGCGAGCTCCGTCTCTGCCATCTGGACGGCATGGCCCGTTCCGAGTTGCTCTTCTTGAACCGCGTATTCGACACGAGATCCGAGTGTGTCTTGTACCGCTTCAGCCCCATGGCCGACGATGACGATTTGACGACTAACCCCGATTTTGTCGAGTTGGTCGACGACATGCTCGACCATTGGTTTGCCAAGGACCGGATGAAGTACTTTATAAAGCTTCGACTTCATGCGCGTCCCTTTACCTGCTGCCAAAATGACTGCAAAACGATTCATTCTTGATTCGCTCCTATCTCAATCGACTGTAATTTTGTAGCTATAGTTCGGTTTTTCTGCATATAAATCCTATTTACACCGTTTCTACTATATCGAAACGGCGACTTCGTTTCAACCGTTGTACTGATTCGTAACCAAACGCACGCAAAAAAGCAGCGGAACGATACTTCGTTCCGCTGGCTTATTATGATTCGTGCATCTCTTCCATCTCATAGACGGCGACGTCAATCTCAGCATATGCTTCTAGTACAGCTGCCTCGACTTTTTGGCGCATATCGCCGTTAATTGGATGCGCGATATCGCGAAAGATTCCTTCTGGCGTTCGTTTGCTCGGCATGGCGACGAACAACCCGGTGCTCCCTTCGATAATCCGAAGGTCGTGGACCACGAACTCGTGATCGAGCGTGATCGAGGCGAGCGCCTTCATTCTACCTTCCGTTGTCACTTTGCGAATTTTTACGTCTGTGATCTGCATGTTTCGCATCCCCTTTTCATCGTTGTCTGTACCAAGGTGTCCTTCATAAAAGGTAAAGGTGACTTCTAGCGAACGTAACTAATTCCGTATGACTTCTATACCCTTTCATCATAAAACGAAATCAATTTTTTGCCAATCACTTTAAGAACTGTTCGACGTTTCCGCGTGAAATTGTGACGAGACCTTCGTCTGAATCCACGTTCGTCAACTTCATCAAACTGACGTATTCGCTCACCATTTTCTTTTCGGCGCCTTCCGCTTCCATGAGCACACCGACTCCAGCAAGATTGGCTTCGAATTCGTTCAACAAGCTCATCATCCCGCGAATCGTTCCCCCGGCTTTCATGAAATCGTCAATGAGTAAGACGTTCGCACCGCGTGGCAAGCTGCGACGAGCAAGTGCCATCGTCCGAATCGCTTTTGACGAGCCCGATACGTAATTGATACTCACGGTTGACCCTTCCGTCACCCGACTATCCGAGCGGACGATGACAAATGGCACACCGAGCTGTTCGGCGACTGCATACGCGAGCGGGATTCCTTTTGTCGCAATCGTCATGACGACGTCGACTTTTCGGTCTCCGAATACCGAGGCGAACACTTGCCCCATCGGCTTCACTTGACGCGGGTTACCGAGCACGTCGGTCAAATAGAGGTACCCTCCCGGAAGCAAGCGTTCCGGTTTTGACAATTGGTCACACAAGCTGTCAATCATCGAGAGCGATTTTTCTTTGCTCCAACCCGGAATGAACATGACACCACCGGCCGCCCCAGGAACGGTGACAAGCTTACCGGTACCGTCGTGGGCGAGCATTTCACTAACGATAACTAAGTCTTCACTGATTGACGACTTAGCAGCTTTATAGCGACTCGAAAACATCGACAACGAGACGAGCTGATGTGGATGGTCGAGCAAATAACGGGTCATATCGACGAGACGACCACTTCTACGGATTTTCATACGGATTCCCCTTCACTTTTCCAATAATAGACGAATGTTCTAAACAGAATATATCAGACTCATTCGTCTTTGTTCAATGTTTTTTACCGAGAATCCGAACGACGAACACTTCTGGACAGAATCCTTTCAGTCCATTATAAACGCGATGGGCTTTCTGTTCATGTTCGATGAGGGCAAACACGGTCGGACCACTCCCGCTCATGAGCACCCCGTCGGCCCCGCAGTGACGCATCGTTTCCTTGATTTGACGAACTTCTGGATGTAATTCAAGCGTGACTGCTTCGAGTGCATTGCCGAGGTGATCGCAAATCGCGTGAAAATCCCGCTCATGAATCGCTCGGACCATCGCTTCTGTATCCGGGTGGACGATTTTTTCCATATCGACGGCGCGATAGACGTCAGCTGTCGAGACCCCGATTTTCGGCTTCGCTAGGACGACATAACACGGTGGCGGTGACGGGATGAGTTCTAACTGCTCGCCCCGACCTCGTGCGACTGCTGTGCCACCCATGACGCAAAACGAGACGTCAGATCCGACCTCGGCCCCGAGCTCAGCTAAAGCCTCGAGCGACAAGCCGAGGTCGAATAGTTCATTCATTCCTCGAAGTGTAGCTGCTGCGTCACTTGACCCTCCGGCCAGTCCGGCTGCGACCGGAATATGTTTATCAAGCACGATTTCGACTCCTTGCGTGAGGCCGAACCGTTTCCGTAACAAGTCGGCCGCCCGATACGCCAAGTTCCGATGATCACTCGGCACGTAGGCGTGCTCCGATTGAATCCGAATCTCATCGGTCTCGAGGACCGTAAGTTCTAGACGATCAGACAAGTCCACCGTCGTCATGACCATTTCTACTTCATGATAGCCGTCCGTTCGCTTCCCGAGAACGTCGAGCGTCAAATTGATTTTTGCCGGCGCTTTCACACTAATCGTGCGCATATCGTTCACCCTTCCCATGTATCTCCTGTTCGCCATTGTACCGTAAACGAGCGCACAAAAAAAGAAGCAGCTGCCAATGCATCCGCCCCTCATTTATCGTTCAATTGCTGAATTCAATTTTAACTGTATCCGTTAGGACATCAGCGTAGCTATATGAGACACGTTCCACGTTATGATGGTCTTCATCCAATTTAACGACGAACACCGCGGGATACGTCTCAACGAGCGTTCCAAACCGAGTAACGACTTTCTTACGACCGCCGTTTGCTTTCAACGTCAATCGTTCTCCAACATGCGATTCGAGTTTTTGTCTGATTTCTTGTAACGTCTTTGGCATACGCTTCACCTCACTGTTACAAGTATAACACATTCAAAAAAGAAAATAAAGATTAAATATTATAGCGACTCATAATCCGGTCGTCAACTATTTTTAAGTGGTAAAATTGTGTCGGCAAGGCGTGCAAACTCCTCAAGTGACAGCGTTTCACCTCGGCGCTTCGGATCGATTCCCGCTTCGTTTAACAGGCGCTCGAGTTCGACTTTTTTATCTTTGCCGAGATGATTCGTCAAGTTATTCAAGATGGTTTTGCGACGTTGCGCAAAGCTAGCACGAGCGACTTCGAAGAAGAAGGCCTCATCCTTCACCTCGACCGCAGGCTGTGGGCGCATCTTCAACGTGATGACGGCGGAGTCGACGTTCGGGGCCGGTATGAAGACGTTTTTCGGAACGATGAAACTCACATCGGCCTCGGCATAGTATTGAATCGCGATGGAGAGCGAACCATACGCCTTCGTTCCAGGCTTCGCCCCGATCCGTTCTGCTACTTCTTTTTGAATCATCATGACGAGCGAACGGAACGGGACTTTACTTTCGAGCAAACGCATGATGATCGGTGTCGTCACGTAATACGGTAAGTTGGCGACGACCGAGATATCATCGATCCCTTCTTTCAAAAACTCACGCTCGACGATCGCCGGAAGGTCGAGTTCGAGCGCATCTCCGTGAATGACGTGGACGTGCGGGTAAGGTGCCATCGTGTCTTCTAGAATCGGCAACAAGCGTTGATCGATCTCGAGTGCGACGACTTTTTTCGCGCGTTTCGCAGACTGCTCTGTCAGCGAGCCGATCCCCGGACCAATTTCGAGCACGCCACTCGCTTCACCGAGTTCGGCCGCATCGACGATTTTATTTAAGATGTTCAAGTCGATCAAAAAGTTTTGACCGAGCGACTTTTTGAACGAGAAGCCATGCCGTTCTAAAATGGCTTTCGTCCGATGAATGGTTGCAATGTCTTTCAATGATTTTCCTCCTCTAACTGCTTGAGCGCTCGTTCCCACTCCTCGGTCGTAACGCGCATCGCCTCGACCCGCTTCACAAATTGTTTCGCGTTCGGTTCGCCGATTCGAAGCAACACCCCAAGACGTTTTCGTCGCCTCGACGCCTCTGCGCCACCAATCAAATCGGCATCGAGCACCATTTTTCGCGTAACGAGCGGCAAATCGGTCTCGACTCGGTCTTCATATACCGCCTCGAGTACACGACGAATCGTGTCTGGCGTCGCGTGTTCGACGCCGATTTTCCCACGCTTGTCTCTCGCCTCGGCACGAGGCAAGTAGGCGTGTTTACAACCGGGAACGTGCTCATCGACGATGGCACGAATGCGGTCACCTGGATAATCTGGGTCCGTCAATATAATCACACCGCGCGTTTCTTGGGCACGCCTCACTCGCTCGAGCGTCTGTTTGGAGACAGCCGACCCGTTCGTCTCAATCGTATCGACGTCATATACTTCTTGGAGCCGGGTCGTATCGTCCCGTCCCTCGACGACAATCACTTCTTGAATTTTTTCACGCATCTTCGTTTCCTTCTTTCTCTTCTTGCTTCGGGATGACCCAAATCGTGAGCGGCTTCCGTCCGAATGTGACCGCTTCTTCTTTCGTGTCCATCATAATGTCAATGATATTTCCTTTGATGGCACTGCCGGTGTCGAGGGCGATTGCCATACCGAACCCTTCCACGTACACCCGTGTCCCGAGCGGAATGATGGATGGGTCGACCGCGATAATTCGCATGCCCTCATATAGAATCGTATCGGTCACATCGTACCCACTCCGTGTCAGGACGCGACCGTCGAATGTGATTGTATCTTCTGGATTGTTCGTGTAGGCGGTTGCTTCAACAAGAAGTTGTTTGGCCGCCGAAAAATCGAGCACATCCTCGGGCAGTGGTGTATCTTCGATTTTAATTTCCGCCTCTTCGCGGAACGGGCTCTCGGGTTCTGTCGGAACCGTCTCGGGTTCGTCCGAGGATTCAGGCACCGGTTTCGTCCCGATTTTGATGATTTGCGGACGCACGGTCTGCAACATTTCGACACTTGTCTCGGTCCGATTTGTAATTGTACCATTTTCAACTGTCACTGCATACCGCGTCCGTTCGAGGCCCGGCACCCCGACTTGCGCGACCTCGGTTTGACCGATTTCAAGCGTATCATCGTCTTCTTTCACGATTTCAAACGGGATGAGCCGATTCTCATATTGGACGACATCCCGACTCGTATTCACGGTGATCGTCATGCCTTCTCGAAGCGCCGTCGAGAGCGCCGGTGCGATTGTATCGCGCTCTGACACCGTAATTCCAGCTTCGCGCAATACTTGCTCGACCGTTTTCGCCATCGTATTTAACGTTTTGGCTTCATCTTCTACGATTAAATTGACCGCGAGTACCGGCTGATACCGAATCGTCATTCCAGATGTGACCGGTGTCCGTACGTCTGGATAGACGTCATCCCCATCACGCACGGTCACCCCGTATCGGAGCAACACGTCTCGGACGGTTCGCTCTCGCGTCTCAATCATCTCCGTCTGCCCATAACCGATTTGAAGCGAAACGGTATTCGCGCGTTCAATATAAATGATGCGTTCGGCAGGTAGCTCAGCACTGAGGGCCGGCGTCACATAATCGGAATCCTTGATCGTGATGCCGGTCTCTTCGAGCACGTCGAATACGGACGTCGCACGCGTCTCGTGCTCAATCCGGTTCGCTCCGTCGATAATTGTCACGGTCTCCGGTTGGGTCAACGTATAGGCGAGTACCGCTGTCACAAGGACGATAGCGCTCAGCGCGATTCGTTTCACCATCACGGTAGACGGAACAGTCGCTTCGCGTTCGCGGTCGTCGCTTCAGCAAGTTCCTCAAGCGAGATACCTCGTAGCGCGGCGATTTCTTCGGCGACATAGGTGACGTAGGCTGGCTCGTTCCGTTTACCGCGGAACGGGGTCGGCGTCAAATACGGGCAGTCCGTCTCGACCAACAGGCGATCAAGTGGAACTTGTTTTGCCACTTCTTTCGGGACTTTCGCATTCTTAAACGTGACCGGTCCCCCGAGTGAGATATAGAAGTTTAAGCGTAGGCACCGCTCAAGCAGTTCAACCGACATGCTGTAGCTATGAAATACGCCACCAATCTCTTCGGCGTGCTCGTCTTCTAACAGATCGAGTACGTCCGCCGTCGCTTCGCGATTATGGATGACGATTGGCATATTTGTCTGTCTTGCGATGGCAATTTGTTCCCGGAATACGCGCTGTTGGACTTCTTTTGGCGACTTGTCCCAATGATAGTCGAGCCCAATTTCACCGAGCGCCATCACTTTTGGATGACCCATCAACGCCTCAATGCGTTTCAGGTCATCTGGTGTACAGTCAATCGCATCGACCGGGTGCCAGCCAACGATCGCGTAAATGTCTTCGTACGTCTCGGCGAGTTCGATGGCGCGCGTAATGGTTTCATCATCGAAACCGACAACGAGCATCGGTGATACTCCGGCTGCGCGCGCACGTTCAATCGTTGCTTCGACATCCTCTTTGAACTGGTCGGCATTAATATGTGTATGCGTGTCAATTAGCATCCTGTATCCTCCTTATTTAAACGAAGAGAGGGAGACCGAAGTCTCCCTCAAAAGTTATTTGACGATGGCCCCGTTCGGCATATTCTCAGATACGGTTGCAAGTTCAAGCTTCCCGTCTTTATCGGCTGCTAAAATCATCCCTTGCGACAACTCACCCCGGAGTTTGACCGGCTTTAAGTTGGCGACGACGATGACTTTCTTCCCGACCAACTCTTCCGGTGTATACCATTCGGCGATGCCCGAGACGATTTGGCGTGTTTCACTGCCGAGGTCGACTTGAAGTTTTAACAACTTTTTCGCTTTTTTGATTTTGTCGGCTTCGACGATTTGACCGACACGGAACTCGACTTGGTCAAAGACGTCAATCGTGATTTCCGGACGAACGTCTTCATCTGCCACTTCTTCTTGAACTTCCTCTTCGACACGTGCTTTCGAAGCTTGACGCATCATCTCTTGAATCGCGTCCACTTCTTCTTTCACATCGCGCCGCGGGAAGATTGGTGTACCGTCTGTAACGACTGCTCCGTCAAAGGCTGCGAACGTATCGAGTGCTTCCCATGACATATCTTGCCCCTCGAGGCCGAGTTGACGGAACATCTCTTTTGGTGCTCGCGTCATGAACGGTTGAATCATCACAGCGACGTGACGCAAGACGCCAGCTAAGTGCGTCATGACTGACGCGAGTTCGTCTCGCTTCGCTTCATCTTTGGCAAGCACCCACGGTTGCGTCTCATCGATATACTTGTTCGCACGACTGACGAGTTGCCAGATGTTTGTGAGCGCGACCGAAAACTCCATATGCTCCATCGCAGCTTCTGTTTTCGAGGTCGTCTCTTCGACGACGCGTCGCAATTCGGCGTCAAACGCTGTCACGTTTCCGGCATAGGCCGGTACGTTCCCGTCAAAGTACTTCTTGATCATCGCGACGGTCCGGTTTAACAAGTTACCGAGGTCGTTCGCGAGGTCGAAGTTCAATCGATCGACGAACGCTTCTGGTGTGAACGTGCCGTCCGCGCCAAACGGGACTTCACGCAACAAGTAGTAACGAAGCGAATCGAGGCCGTAACGATCAATGAGCGGAATCGGATCGACGACGTTCCCTTTTGATTTCGACATCTTGCCGTCTTTCATGAGGAGCCAACCGTGCGCAAATACTTGTTTTGGCAACGGAAGCTCAAGCGCCATGAGGAGGGCTGGCCAAATGATCGTATGGAAACGAACGATTTCTTTTCCGACTAAATGGACGTCAGCTGGCCAGTAGCGGTTGAACAACTCGTCGTTGTCTGTCCCGTAACCAAGTGACGAAATATAGTTCGTCAGTGCGTCCACCCATACGTAGACGACATGTTTTGGGTTCGACGGGACTTGGACACCCCAATCGAACGTTGTCCGAGAGACGGCCAAGTCTTGAAGACCCGGCTTCAAGAAATTGTTGATCATCTCGGTCTTCCGCGACTCCGGTAAGATGAACTCTGGATGTGACTCAAAATACTCGATGAGACGGTCTGCATACTTACTGAGACGGAAGAAGTAACATTCTTCCCGTACGAGTTCGACTGGATGTCCGCTGTCAGGACTCTTCCCATCGACAAGTTGCGACTCAGTATAATATGTCTCATCCGGCACCGAATACCAGCCTTCATATTCACCGAGGTAAATGTCTCCATTCTTAAGAAGCGTTTCAAAGACGTGCTCCACGACAGCCTTATGACGGTCTTCCGTCGTACGAATATAATCGTCGTACGAAATCTCAAGGCGGTCCCATAATACTTTGATGTCTTTCACGACTTCATCGACGAATGCCTGCGGAGTGACGCCGGCTTCTTTCGCTTTCTCTTGAATCTTTTGTCCATGCTCGTCAGTACCCGTCAAATAACGGACGTCAAATCCTTTTAACCGTTTGTAACGGGCGATCGCGTCACCTGCTACGGTCGTGTAGGCATGACCGATGTGCAACTTCGCACTCGGGTAATAAATCGGGGTCGTAATATAAAAAGTAGGCTTCGCCATAGTTGTTCTCCATCCTTTCGACATTTGCAATTTCCATTATACACGGTTCGACAAACGTTTTTCCAAACCAATTGTTTGGAATTAATTTGTTGACCCTTCAAATAAATGTTCCAAAAAAACCCTTTCTCTGTTTAAACGCATACCTTTCGGGGAAATTTAGGTATATATCGTTCCTTTATCGTCTTTTTTCGAAAATGTATAATTCCAATAGTAAGCAGTTGACTACAATTGGAAAGTTTAGTATGCTTTTTGCTGTAGCCACATTGTCGAATTTTGACGATTCATGTCACCAAGAGATTTCGACATCATCAGAGGAGGAAACACAAAATGAAATCAACAGGTATCGTACGGAAAGTGGACGAGCTCGGTCGGGTCGTTATTCCAATCGAATTGCGCCGCACACTCGGAATTGCTGAGAAAGATGCACTTGAAATTTACGTCGACAACGATCAAATCGTGTTGAAAAAATATAAGCCAAACATGACGTGCCAAGTCACTGGCGAAGTATCAGACGATAACTTCAAATTGGCAGATGGAAAGTTGATTCTTTCACCAGAAGGTGCACAACGCGTTCTCGTCGAGTTGAAAAACATGCTCGAGAATTACTACAACGAAGAGTAAGCAAGGGACTCCTTGCTTACTCTTTTTTGTCGACTTCATGATAGGCGTCATAGACATCGTTACGTGAAAGCCCACGCTCTTTTGCCACTTGTTTAATCGCCGCGTTCGGCTTCAAGCCGTCCTCGATATAGCGATCGACGTGTTCGAGCGGGGAGAGCGCCTCCCACCAATCTTGTGTCGGGGCCGACTCGGTCGAACCGCTCACTAACACGACGAACTCTCCGCGGATTTCCCCTTCGCACCAAGCGAGCGCCTCGTCGATCGTGCCTCGTAAAAACTCTTCAAACGTTTTCGTCAATTCCCGTCCGAGTACGACATCGCGATTCCCGAACACCGCCTTCACCCCGTGAAGCATTTCTTTCAAACGATGCGGGGCCTCATAGAAGACGAGCGTCCCTGGTTCATATTGAAGTGATGCCAACACGTCGGCTCGCTCTTTCTTTTTGCGCGGTAAAAAACCGTAATATAAAAAACGTTCTGTCGGCAACCCCGACGCGACGAGCGCCGTAAGCGCCGCATTCGCCCCTGGTAAGACGACGACCGGCAATTTCGCTTGAATCGCGAGCCGAACAAGATCACTCCCGGGGTCAGAAATCCCAGGCATCCCAGCATCGGATACGACAGCAACCGACTTCCCGTTCTCGATATCTTCGATCAGCCGTGGCCCGCTCACGTGTTTATTATGTTCATGGTAACTGACAAGCTTCGTTTCGATTTCAAAGTGACGACACAGTTTCATCGTTTGGCGTGTATCTTCTGCCGCAATCAAATCCACTTCCCGCAACGTGCGCACAGCGCGATACGTCATGTCTTCTAGATTACCAATTGGAGTCGGTACGATGTACAGCGTCGGTCCATCAGTCTGATAACTTTTCTGTGAGTTCATTGCTCGTCCCCTCCATCAACGTTTGTTTTTGAGCGCGCGTCAATTGCTTGATTGACCACTCATAACGCATGGCCTCTCGCTTCGTGTCAAACGATTTCACGTAACAGAGCGTTACGGGTAAGCGCGCCCGCGTGTATTTCGCACCTTTTCCAGCGTTGTGGGTACGAAGCCGCTTATCGAGATCGTTCGTATAACCCGTATAATACGTATGATCTTGACACTCTAAAATATACACATAATGCTTACGCATCGAGGATGTCTCGCATCGCTTTCGTATACGTGTCATCATCCTCATAGACGATAAGCGGTGGTAAAATCGTGAGCCCTGCTTTTCCATCTTTCGACCCCTCTATCAGTAATGTGTTCGCCTCTCGTCCCGCTTTCGGATAGACGAGCTGCATCCGCTTCGGTTCGATTCGATATGCCCGCATGAGCGTGATGATGTCGAGTAACCGCTCAGGACGGTGGACAAATGCTACTTTCCCACCTGGTTTCACGAGTTGGCTCGCCGCTTTAATGCAATCCTCGAGTGTGCAAAGCACTTCATGGCGTGCAATCGTATGGTGCTCGTTTTGATTACGGAGTGACGTCTCGTTGGCAAGAAAATAAGGCGGATTACACGTCACCACATCGTAACGGGCGTGGCCGAGCCGGACCGCCGCTTCTTTAACGTCGCCTTCTACAATCTGCAATCGATGCTCAAGACGGTTCACCGCGATGCTTCGGTTCGCCATATCGACGAGCTTCGGTTGAATCTCGACGCCCGTCACGTTCCCTTTCGTCCGATAAGACAAGAAGAGCGGAATCGCACCCGTCCCGGCGCATAAATCGACTAAGTTTCCTTTTTGAATCGGCACCCAGACGAATTCAGCGAGTAACACCGCATCGAGCGAGAACGAAAATACCTCGTCGCTTTGAATAATTTTTCCGGGGCGTCCAAGTAAATCATCGAGCCGCTCCCCTTGTTGTACAGTCACGCTTCGTTCCCTCCTACATAACGACAAAGGCGACGGACGGGTGACTTCCCCGTCTATCGCCCCAATGTATTAGTGTTTATTTAACATCGACATACAAAACAGACAATCGCCATCTTTTCTTACTTGTCCGTAATGCAAGTTACAAATGTGGAACCCTTCTTGATACAAGGCGGCCAAGTTGTTCTGCCCTTTGCCCGACAATGCGATGTGCGCATCGCCGTCTGGCGTCTCCACTTCTGCGAGTTGCTCAACTTTTTCGCGCAAGTGATGATTCTCGAGATACATATGCTGATTCTCTTCAAGTAAATAGGCCAACTGTTCTTTCAGTACACCTAAATGCTCCGTCAACAGCTGCATTTGTTGCTCGATGGCATCGACGCGCATCATAACTTCCTTTTTATCCATTCGTTCCACTGCTCAGCACCCCATCACTGTTTCGACGGTTTTCGTTTGATCGCACCGACCTCAACGAGTTCGTCAATCGTATACGTCACAACACGGGTCCGGTCACTCAACTCGACTTGAATCAGTTGATCCAAAATGTTGAGGCCGATGACACGTCCGTCACCTTCAGGAATCTTGATTCGCTTCCCAACATCCGGCAAGTCGCGCTTCAACTCTTCATACGTGTCATTCTCATATTTCAAGCAACACATGAGACGGCCGCACACACCAGAAATTTTATTCGGGTTCAAGGAAAGGTTTTGATCTTTCGCCATCTTAATCGAAACCGGTTCAAACTCTCCTAAGAAGGAAGAACAACATAAGACACGGCCGCATGGACCAATCCCACTAAGTAACTTCGCTTCATCCCGGACTCCGATTTGACGGAGTTCGATGCGAGTGCGGAAGACGCTCGCTAAATCTTTAACGAGTTCTCGAAAATCGACCCGACCTTCTGCCGTGAAATAAAAGATGACTTTATTGCGATCAAATGTATATTCAACATCGACAAGTTTCATCTCAAGTCGATGTTCACGTATTTTTTCTTCACAGACGGCGTGAGCGTCAAAAGCTGCCAATCGATTTTCTTGGACGATTTGAGCATCTTTTTGATCAGCGACACGAAGAATCGTTTTTAAAGGTAAAACGACTTCATCTTCTCCAAGCTGTTTCCCAACTTGGACGATTTCCCCGTATTCAATGCCACGCACCGTCTCGACGATGACATGGTCCCCACGTTCAAGCGTTGCTTCGCCTGGTGAAAAGTAATAGATTTTTCCCGCTTCTTTAAAACGGACTCCGACTACTTCAAGCACGCTCTCTTATCCTTTCTGTAAATCGAACGTTAACCGTTCGAACGTTAATTGAGGATTGACGTTTGCCTCGAGTCGTCGAATCGCCTCATGGACGTGTTCAATCGCATGGACAATCTTATGCGCCGAACGATTACTAATGAACGCCTGATATAAGGCCTGTTCACGTGTGAACAGGTGCGGCGTGTAATCCGTCCGAACTTTGAACCGGAGCGACTCTTCTAACCAGCTCTCAAACAATTCGAGGCCCACCCGTAACTCATTGCGTCCTTTAAAATGGCCGAGCCACTTCTCTTGGGCAAATAAGAGTAACTCTTGTGGTCGTTTAGTCAATACTTCAACTAATTGTACCACTAGCCCATACGACTGTACAAACCAGTCGTTGTGAAGCACTTCACGGGCGTCATCCCATTTCGGATAAACCGCTAGCGCCAAGCGTGCCATATCTGTCGTACATGCCACGTCCGCAGACAACTGATCCGCCAACTCATTCCGATCAATCGGTCGGAAGACGAGCTGTTGGGCTCTTGAGCGAATCGTCGGCAGCAACAGTTGCGGCTGTGTCGTTACAAGAATCGCGAGCTTCCCGACACCGGGCTCTTCAAAAAACTTAAGCAAACTATTCGCCGCTTGTGTCGTCATTTTATGCGCTTGATGAATCACATACACTTGACGATCCCCTTCGGCTCCACGTAACGACAAATCGCTAAGCAATTGCTGAATTTGCTCTTTCTTAATACTTGCCCCGTCCGGCTCCATCTCGATGTAATCGACAAGGTTTCCTGAATCCATCCGCCGACAATTCCGACATTCTCCACAAGGTTCCACCCCGTCTGGCGCCTCGCAAAAGAGCGACTTTGCAAACAGTTGAGCGGTCTCAATCAAGTAAGGTTCATAATCACCTGAAAAGATATAGGCGTGCCCGACTTTCTCAGACCGAATCGAGTTCTCAATCACTTTTGCGACAACGGTTTGAGACGCGGCTAATTGCTCAAAACGCATCGATCTCACTCCCATTAAAACTGATGGAATCCTTCAATCGGCAAGACAAACACTGTGGCGCCGCCCACTTGTACTTCTACCGGATACGGGATGTATGAATCGGCGTGTCCACCCATTGGAGAAATCGGTGTGATCATCTGATCACGGCTCGAGCAGTTCGACTTGATGAGTGAAAGCAAATCATCGAGTCGTTCTTTCGGTACACCGATCATGAACGTCGTATTCCCTTCTTTCAAGAAACCACCGGTCGTCGCAAGTTTCGTCGCTCGAAAATCCTCTTCAATTAAAGCGTCAGATAAACGGGCGCTATCTTTATCATGTACAATCGCAATTACCATTTTCATGCCTTGTTCACTCCTCTTTCATTTAATCGCTCATGGGTGATATCTAGTACTTCATCTTGTATCGTTTCAATTGTCTCATTCGCATCGATTCGCACCATCCGATTAGGGTGTTGTGCCAGCAAGGTTTGAAAACCGTCATAGACCCGTTGGTGGAACGCTTCATCCCGGCTTTCGATACGGTCCAATTGCCCACGTTCTCGCATGCGGTGACTTGCTTGACTTGGTGTTAAATCGAAAAGAAACGTTAAGTCTGGGGTTAAGCCCCCTGTCGCCCACTCATTTAACGAGAGCACTTGGTCTAAATCGTATCCTAATCCAAAGCCTTGATAAGCAATTGAGGCGTCGATGAAGCGATCGCAGACGACAATCGCACCACGAGACAGGGCAGGTCGGATCACCTGTTCGACGTTTTGGGCGCGAGAGGCTGCATATAACATCATCTCTACCCGGGCCGTCATCTCGTCATGCTCAGGGGATAACAGAATCTCACGGATACTGTTCCCGACTTTCGTTCCCCCTGGCTCTCGTGTGGTGACGACTTCATATCCTTGAGCGCTTAATGCTTGCTCGAGTAACTTTAATTGTGTCGTTTTTCCAGAGCCATCCGGCCCCTCCACTGTAATAAACATCCCATTCACTCTTAAAACTCCTCTACGATAACATCGATTTGTTTCATCATAACATGTCTGCTCGCTTGAAGCTTCCGCCCGAGAGAAATCCACTCGACTAACACGCGAACTTTTTCCTCTGTCACCACTTCACCTTTTAAGATCCACGGAATACCTGGAGGATAAGGGATAATCGTTTCCGCTGCAATTTTACCGATTGCATTTTGGAAAGAAAGCCTCATCGTTTTCATATCGTCATGAAGCACCTTTAATTTCGAGACTTGTTCCGTAGCAGGGTAAGGATAAATCGTTTCATCATCCTCAATCAGCGGCACATGTTTCGATGCATTTTGAATCAGTTTCACCCAATGATGGATCTCCTCCATCTTTATTTCCCGTAACGGCAAACAGAGTAACACATGATCTTCAGCGGCAAGCTCGATATCTATACCAATCGATGCTAAATGGCGACTAAAGATTAGCCCATTTTTCGGATACGTTAAAATCGTAACTTTTGTAAAGTCGTCGCCGACTTTAACGGCAAAACCAGCTCGCTTCACTTCCATAATGAAAGCGAAATGACTCGTTTGAATCGTTGACCAGTCTCGCTCTGTCAAATTTTCAAGATAAGTACGCGCATGATCTAACGACGCCATAATCAAATAAGACGGACTAGACGTTTGAAACGAAGACAAAGCATGAAATAATCGTTTCTCATCAATATTCTCTTTGTAATGCAACCAGGCACCCATGGTAAAAGCGGGTAACGTTTTATGGGCCGACTGGACAACTGCGCTTGCTCCTTCAAAAATCGCGGAACGTCTTGGTAATCCATCATAAATCAAGTGTGCGCCATGCGCTTCATCGACGAGTAACGGAATCGCATGTTGGCTCAAGTAAGTACTAATGGAGTGAACGTCTGCCATATCCCCATAATAGGTCGGTGACGTGAGCAGTAATGCTTTGCCACCAGGATAGCGCTCGACAGCCTCTTGAACCGTAGCTAAACTAACGACTGTAGGAAGACCACTTCCACGTTCCAATTCAGGAGCCAATAAGATTGGTTCTAAGCCCAACCATTCAATCGCATTCCACACAGACTTATGTGAATTGCGTTGTACATACACGCGTTCGCCGCGTTTTACAGTTGCAGCCAACATACTCCAATTGCCCGCGGTCGAACCATTGACCAACCATTTACTTTTACTTTCATAGAGCCTCCCGAGCGCTTCTTCACCTTGCTGGATAATTCCATCAGCTTGATGTAAATCATCCAAGTGCTCAAGCTCGGTTAAATCGTAAGGCATGATTTTATGAAACGCTGTCGGCAAACTCGAATCATAAACCGTACCGTTATGGTGACCAGGCACATGAAAAGATACACGACTTTCCCGCACATGCTGTTCTAACACTTCCATAAATGTAAAGGGGTTCTTTTTAGGTCGACGTGTCATCATAAAACCTCCCGAATCGTTTGAATATAGACAAAAAAAGACGATCGAGCATTCTGCTCAACCGTCTCATGTTGCCTGGCAACGTCCTATCCTCACAGGGGGAGACCCCCAACTACTTTCGGCGCTGAAGCGCTTAACTTCCGTGTTCG
>NZ_JACSMD010000006.1 GCF_018618475.1 Exiguobacterium sp. s122 | reverse complement strand
GAATTTGATATAGCTCTTGAAAATGACGAAGCTTGCGCTTCATTCAAAAATTGTAAAACTTTTTTTGCCTCATCGTTCAGTTTTCAAAGACCAATTCGTTGTCGTGTTAGCGACTTTTTAATAATAGCGATTTGATTTTTAAAAGTCAATCACTTTTTATTATTTTTTTCACTCACTTTCTGTTGTCCCGAATGGAACAGCAGCGACGTTTATTAATATATCAGCGCCTCTAATATTCGTCAACTGTTTTTCTAAAAAAACTTTATTGTTTTTTGAATTTCTTCCGCTCGGCCATTTCTGTAGCAAAAAAAAGGAAACCGTCCAATTGGACGTTCCCTTTTTCGTTAAGACGATTTCGATGCTACACGTTTTTTTGTTTTGTTCGAACCTTTTTGCTGCCGCTCTTCGACCGGAGTCTCAACAGGCGCCTGGAATCGATGAAGCATTAACACTTGATATGCATTCGCGAACACAAGCGTCGCTAAGGCCGGCCAAAGAAGCGCGACCTCATCTGTCGTTTGAAGTGCAGGAATCCATTCAATCAACGTGATGACAATCATTAAGAAAAGTGTCGGGATAAACGCACTCGCATTCGTTTGTCTCGCCTTGCTCGTCGCGACAACCCAAGAGACGATGACCAATACGACCATCTCTCCGATATACCGCCACATATGATCGTTACTAAACGCGAGCATACGAAGATAGACAGCATCAAATAACGCAAACGCGATTAAGAGCACTTGGACACGATTCCAAAGTCTCGGGCCGCGAAACAAGTCAAGTCCGACCCGGTGCACAATTAAATAAGCAAAGAACCCCATCATGCTGATCCCCGTCCATGTGCTTGAATAACTGAGCGCCGTCACAATGGCGGCCCATGACTGACTTACTAAATAGCCCGGATTCGCTAATAAGTTCATTACGAACCCAAATAACGTCCCGAAGACGAGTGTCGTCCAAAATAACCGTAAAAAACCTTGTACTTTCATCTGTTAACCATTCACCCTTCTATTTGTTCAATCACCGCTTGTGCCAATTCATCGTAAGTTGCTTCAAACGGGTGGCCATCACGGTAAACCGACGGCGCAAAGTCTTCTTCGTTCGCGTACGGTTGACCGAGTGGGATTTGGGCGAGCAATTTACTCTTCAACGCTTCAGACAGTTTCTCGCCACCGCCATAACCGAAGACGTATTCTTTCTCCCCTGTTACCTTACTCTCAAAGTAAGCCATGTTCTCGATGATCCCAAGTACTTTATGGTTTGTCTTGATCGCCATCGCACCAGCACGAGCTGCGACGAACGCTGCCGTAGCGTGAGGCGTCGTCACGATCAACTCCTGACAGGCCGGAAGCATCGAGTGGATATCAAGCGCGACGTCCCCTGTTCCTGGTGGTAAGTCGAGGAGCAAGTAATCGAGGTCGCCCCACTCGACGTCGTTAAAGAAGTTATTAAGCATCTTTCCAAGCATTGGTCCCCGCCAAATGACCGGCGCATTGTCCTCGACGAAGAAGCCCATCGAAATGACTTTGACACCAAACCGCTCGACCGGAATAATCTTCTCGCCACGGACGACCGGACGCTCTTCGATCCCAAGCATGTCTGGCACACTGAACCCATAAATATCCGCGTCAATGAGCCCAACTTTTTTACCCGCTCGCGCGAGTGCGACAGCCAAGTTGACGGATACGGTCGATTTACCAACGCCGCCTTTACCTGAGGCGATGGCGATAAACGTCGTTCCTGAGTTTTCACGCAAGATAGCCGGTTTCGTCGCTTCTTTCAAACTCTCGTCATTGAGCGCCTCAAAGCGAAGGCCGACCGTCTTGAAGCCTTTCCCTTTTAAGAGTGTCACAATCTCTTGCTGCAATTGCAACTGTTCGCCGCTCCCGGTTTGACCGAGCGCCACTTTCACACTCACGTAATCTTCTTTGATTCGGATGTCTCTCACACCAGCTGTATCTCCAAGCGTACGGTTAATTGTCGGATCGACTAACCCCGCCAATTCTTCACGAACTTGTTCGACTGTAAGCATGTCATTTCCCCCTAATTTCTGTCTCGCTAACAGTATATCAAAAAAAGCGTTTTCTTGAGGGGACAGAAATCGGCGAATTTGTATACAAAAAAACTCTCCCCCAAAAGGAGGAGAGGAAAGACCAACTTGCCCGAAGATTAACGCTTCGAGAATTGTGGTGCGCGACGTGCTGCTTTAAGACCGTATTTTTTACGCTCTTTCATACGTGCGTCACGAGTCAAGAAGCCTTTTTCTTTGAGGCCTGGACGGAATTCTGGGTCCGCTTGAAGAAGCGCACGTGATACGCCGTGGCGAATCGCTCCAGCTTGTCCAGTGTATCCACCACCGTTAACGTTAACGATTACATCGTATTTACCTTCTGTTTCAGTCAATACGAGTGGTGATTTAGCCATCATGATCAAAGTCTCATGACCGAAGTATTCTGAGATATCACGGCCATTTACAACAACTTTACCGTCACCTGCAACGAGGTGAACGCGAGCCACCGAGTGTTTGCGGCGGCCTGTTCCGTAGTAACGTACATCTGCCATCGTTTAGTTCCTCCCTGTGTCCCGATTAACCGCGAAGTTCGTAAACTTCTGGTTTTTGTGCTTCGTGCTTGTGCTCAGCTCCAGCGTAAACGTGGAGTTTGTTGAATGATTGACGACCGAGTGATCCTTTTGGAAGCATCCCTTTGATCGCGAGTTCAAGCATACGCTCTGGACGTTTTGCAAGAAGCTCTTTTGCAGTTTGTGATTTCAAACCGCCTGGATGACCTGAATGACGGTAGTAGATCTTGTCATTCAACTTGTTACCAGTTAAGTGGATTTTCTCAGCGTTGATGATGATGACGTGGTCTCCGCAATCAACGTGTGGTGTGAAAGTCGGCTTGTGCTTACCGCGAAGAAGTGATGCTACTTCACTAGTCAAACGACCAAGTGTTTTGCCTTCTGCGTCGATAAGGAGCCATTTGCGTTCTACTTCAGATGCTTTTGCCATGAATGTCGTGCGCATGTGGAATACCTCCTAAAATGTCTGTTCGCTTAATTTTTTACTGCTTGGGTGATGCTTTATCATAATCCTAGTTTACGGGGCTAAGATTGTGGTTCATCTCTCAATATTGAAAATGAAATGCCAATGAATATAATACGATTTTATAAGGGGAATGTCAATCTACTTTTTCATAATTCACATTCCATAAGTAAAGGCCATGCGGCGGAGCTGTAATTCCAGCAACGCGACGGTCTTTTTCCACTAACATCCGCTCGATGTCGGAGGGCTCATACTTTCCTCGGCCCACTTCCAACACGGTTCCGACCATGATGCGGACCTGATTGTATAGAAAACCTGATCCGATGAATCGGAAGTACATCTCTTCTCCGCTTTTAATAAGCTCCGCCTCATAGATGGTCCGGACACGATCCTCGACTTCCGCCTTCGTCACTGAGAACGAGGTGAAGTCATGCGTCCCAACCAAATGAGCGAGTGCTTGTCGCATCCGTTCGACGTCAAGCGGATATGTCACCGTCACGGCATGGTGCCGACGGAACGGGTCCACGTCTTGACGGATGACGTACCGATATTCCTTACGCTTCGCTCCGTAACGAGCATGAAAGGATGAATCCGTCTCTACAGCCGAACAAGCATGGATGTCGTCCGGTAGCATCGCGTTCAACGCTTTGACGAACCGGTCGGCAGGCATTTGTAAATGCGTGTCAAAATGGATCACTTGTCCTTTAGCGTGAACACGCGCGTCGGTGCGGCCTGAGGCCACGACTTTCACAGGTCGCCCATGCATCCGCGCTAGTACGGCCTCGACCTCGGCTTGAATCGTGTTCCCGTTCGGTTGCACTTGATAGCCCGCATAGTTCGTCCCATCATATGCGAGCGTCAATTTAATCCGTCTCATCCAATCCCTCGCAATCCTAGTAAGATGAGTGTCAACACGACGAACGCAACGAGTAATCCTGTATCACGGCGATGCCACGTCATCTCACGCCATCTCGTCCGTCCTTCCCCCCCACGGTACCCGCGAGCCTCCATCGCCGTAGCGAGGTCCTCAGCCCGTTTAAACGCCGAAACGAATAACGGAATCATAAGTGGGACGACCGCCTTTAACCGATCTTTAACCGGTCCGCTCTTTAAGTCGACCCCTCGTGCTTGCTGGGCTTTCATGATGCGATCGGTCTCGTCGGCGAGCGTCGGCAAGAAACGAAGCGAGATGGATAACATGAGGGCAATCTCATGGGCTGGCACTTTGAACCGTTCGAGCGGACGGAGTCCGGCCTCGATTGAGTCGGTCAGTTCCATCGGTGTCGTCGTGAGCGTCACAAGCGTCGTCAGCATAACGAGATAGAAGAAACGGAGCGAGACGATCATGCCCATCCGAATCCCTTCGGAGTAAATCGAAAACGGACCGAACGCAACGAGCAATTCTCCATCTCGATTAAAAAATAGTTGGAGGAATAACGTAAAGATAATTAAAAAGAGAATCATCTTTAAACCGTTCCATAAGAACCGCCATGACAATTGCGATAGCTTGACGGCGAATAACGTGAACGTAAGCAAAAACATGTTCGTCCATAAATTATCCGCCAAGAAGACGATCGGGATAAAGAGTAGGACGAATAACGTCTTCGCTCGGGCATCGAGCGAATGAAGCCACGAGTGCCCCGGGATATATTGTCCGATAATCAATTAGTCCCCCTCCTTCCGAAGGTTCATCGCAATCCAGTCAGCGAGTTCCGTCTCGGTGCGAAGCGCAGGAGGAATCGGTCCGAACGTCGACTCGAACGCTTGGGCCATCCGAAGCACGTTCGGGACGTCGAGTTGTAACGACGTGACGAGTGCTTCATCGCGGAATAAATCGAACGGGTCGCCATCAAAAGCTACAGCACCGCGTTCCATGACGACGACACGCTCGGCATACGTCAACACGTCATCCATATCATGCGACACGAGGATGAGCGTCAAGTCGAGTTCTTGCTTTAAGCGTTTAAACAAACTGAGCATGTCGCGACGTCCAAGCGGATCGAGTCCTGCTGTCGGTTCATCGACGACAAGGACGTCTGGACGGCTTGCAAGTACGCCTGCAATCGCCACACGGCGCATTTGGCCTCCCGACAAGTCGAATGGCGAACGCGTCCACAGCGCCTCGTCTAGCCCGACGAGACGTAAGGCAGCATGGGCTCGCTCTTTCGCTTCGGCCTCGGTCGCGCCAAAATTGCGCGGCCCAAACATGACGTCGCGTTCGACCGTCTCTTCGAACAGCTGATGTTCGGGATATTGAAAGACGAGCCCAACGCGGCGCCGAAGCGGCAATAAGCTTTCTTTTTTGTCACGACGTTTCGTAATGGGACGGACTTCGATGTCATCGACGACGACACGCCCTTTTGTCGGACGCAACAGGCCGTTTAAGTGTTGAACGAGTGTCGACTTCCCTGAGCCGGTATGTCCAAGAAACGCAACAAGCGCTCCCGACGGAATGGATACATTCACATCGCGCAGCGCGGTTCGTTCAAACGGAGTATTCAATTGGTAAAGATACGTCACTTCTTCAATGCTAATCGGCATAGATGATTCACCAACTCCGAATGTTGTAGCATCAGACGATCGAGTGGAATGCCTCGTTCCTTCAGTTCGAGTTGCATCCTGACGATGAACGGCACATCCAGCTGAATGGCTCGTAATGCGTCCGGACGTTGAAACACGTCTTCAGGAGTGCCTGTCATGGCGATTTCACCTTTAGACAAGGCAATAATACGGTCGGCAAACAACACTTCGTCGAGCTCGTGGGTAATGGCGACAACGGTCATCCCTTCTGAGACGAGCTGTCGTACCGTTTGTAACACCTCTTTGCGCCCAATCGGGTCAAGCATCGAGGTCGCTTCATCGAGCACGAGGACATGCGGGCGCATTGCAAGAGCCGAAGCAATTGCAACGCGCTGCTTTTGTCCACCGGATAACTGATGCGGTTCACGGTCCGCTAGTTCCGATAATCCAACGCGCGCTAGACTGTCATCAATTCGACGAACCATTTCTTGACGTGGAAGTCCCATGTTTTCGAGAGAGAATGCCACATCATCGCGCACGGTCGCCCCGACAAACTGGTTGTCAGGATTTTGGAAGACGACACCGACCCGCTTCCGGACGTCCCACACGTCTGTGGCGTCCGTCGGATCGAGTGTCTCTACCCGGACTTCTCCTTCTTGAGGAAGCAAAAGCCCGTTCCACAATTTCGTTAAAGTCGACTTGCCCGAACCGTTATGGCCGACGATGGCGAGCCATTCCCCTTTGTATACATCGAGCGACAACCCGTTAAGGGCGGGCTCGGTTTGTCCCGGGTAACGAAACACGATATCGCGTACCATAATTTGAGGTTCCATGGGCCGACTCCTTTCGATGTGGAAACAGGGCAATACGTCACCGCATGCCCTGTTGACTGCCTAATGAATTAGACGAGTTCGATGATTACAACTTCTGCTCCATCACCGCGGCGTGGGCCGACTTTCATGATGCGCGTGTATCCACCTTGACGTTCAGCGTAGCGTGGTGCCACGTCTTCGAACAATTTTTGGATTGCGTCTTTTTCTCCAGCGTTCTCTTTGCGAACGAATGAAGCGACTTGACGACGGGCGTGAAGATCGCCACGTTTCCCAAGAGTGATCAATTTTTCAACGACTGGGCGAAGTTCTTTCGCTTTTTGTTCAGTTGTTTGAATGCGCTCGTTGATAATAAGGTCAGTTGCAAGATCACGCAAGAGTGCCTTACGTTGCGAGCTTGTACGGCCAAGTTTCGAATAAGCCATTACATTTCCCTCCTTCGGTTGAACTTAGTCTTCTTTACGCAAGCCCAAACCGAGCTCGTCCAACTTGAGTTGAACTTCTTCGAGTGATTTCCGTCCGAGGTTACGAACTTTCATCATCTCTTCCTCTGATTTGTTTGCGAGTTCTTGAACAGTGTTGATGCCAGCGCGCTTCAAGCAGTTGTACGAGCGAACTGAGAGATCGAGTTCTTCAATCGTCATTTCGAGTACTTTTTCTTTTTGGTCTTCTTCTTTCTCGACCATGATTTCTGCATTGAGAGCTTCGTCAGTCAAGCCAACAAAAATGTTCAAGTGTTCTGTCAAAATTTTCGCCCCGAGCGATACCGCTTCTTCCGGACGGATTGAACCATCTGTCCACACGTCTAATAGAAGCTTATCGAAGCTAGCGTCTTGACCGACACGTGTTTTGTCTACTTCGTAGTTTACACGTTGAATCGGCGTGTAGATCGAATCGATTGGAATGACCCCAATCGGCATATCATCACGTTTGTTGTCTTCTGCCTGGACGTAACCACGACCACGGCGAGCAGTCAAACGCATGCGAAGCGTCGCGTTGTCAGCGAGAGTCGCGATGTGGAGCTCAGGATTCAAGATTTCAACGTCGCTATCATGGGTAATGTCTGCCGCAGTGACAGCACCGGCACTTGAAACATTAATCTCAAGCGTCTTCTCTTCGTCCGAGTACACTTTGAGCGCTAACTTCTTCAGGTTTAATACGATTTGTGTGACGTCTTCGACGACACCGTCAATCGTAGAGAACTCGTGAAGCACGCCATCGATTTGAACTGCCGTTACCGCTGCACCAGGAAGCGATGACAATAAAATCCGACGTAGTGAGTTACCGAGAGTCGTGCCATATCCACGTTCAAGCGGTTCGACTACGAATTTACCAAACGTAGCATCCTCGCTGATTTCGACCGTTTCGATCTTTGGTTTTTCAATCTCGATCATCTGAACCCCTCCTTGAGTGTATCCTGCCATGCAGCTTGCACTGCATTGTATATGCTGTCCGTGCTAGGAATGCCCATCACACGCTCAAGCGATTATACGCGGCGACGTTTTGGAGGGCGGCAACCGTTGTGCGGAACTGGTGTTACGTCACGGATTGCAGTTACTTCAAGACCAGTAGCTTGGAGGGCACGGATAGCCGCTTCACGTCCAGCACCAGGACCTTTAACGTTAACTTCTACTGTGCGCATACCGTTGTCCATTGCAACTTTCGCTGCAGTTTCAGCAGCCAATTGTGCTGCGAACGGAGTCGATTTACGTGATCCTTTAAATCCAAGGTTACCAGAAGTAGCCCATGAGATCGCGTTACCTTGCGTATCAGTGATTGTGATGATTGTGTTGTTGAATGTAGAACGGATGTGGACCACACCAGATTCAACATGTTTTTTAACTTTACGTTTAGAACGTACGTTTTGCTTACGTTTCGCCATTGTTCAATTCCCTCCTTTACTTCTTCTTGTTCGCTACTGTACGGCGTGGGCCTTTACGAGTACGCGAGTTGTTCTTCGTGTTTTGACCGCGAACAGGGAGACTACGACGGTGACGAACACCGCGATATGCGCCGATTTCGATCAAACGCTTAATGTTGAGTGAAACTTCACGACGAAGGTCACCTTCAACTTTGATTCCGTCAATTGCTTCACGGATGCGGTTGATTTCGTCCTCTGTCAAATCACGTGTGCGTGAATCTTCAGATACGTTTGCAGCCTTCAAAATTTCTTGTGCTCTTGTTTTACCAATACCAAAGATGTATGTGAGCGAAATAACGATACGTTTTTCGCGTGGAATATCTACACCAGCAATACGTGCCATGTGTGCACCTCCTCTTAGATTAACCTTGTTTTTGTTTGTGTTTCGGGTTTTCGCAAATTACCATTACTTTACCCTTACGGCGAATAACTTTACATTTTTCGCAAATCGGTTTTACCGACGGTCTTACTTTCATGATTATACCCTCCTCCTGGAAAAATCGGAGTTACTTGTAACGGTACGTAATCCGCCCGCGAGTCAAGTCATACGGAGACAACTCGACAGTTACGCGGTCACCTGGAAGGATTCGAATGTAGTGCATCCGAATTTTCCCTGAGACGTGCGCGAGCACCGTGTGGCCGTTTTCTAACTCCACTTTAAACATTGCGTTTGGAAGTGGTTCGACAACAGTGCCTTCCACTTCAATGACATCTTGTTTCGCCATCATTTATTCCCCTTTCTATATGAAGATATTTAGGAGCACAGACGATCTATCGCATTGTACTGTGAGAGAAGGATCCATTATGGATCAGCACGAAGCAATAGAGCCTCATTCACCGGAATCGAGTTTCGTTAAAATCTCGTATCCATCGTCTGTGATGGCGATGGTGTGCTCAAAGTGGGCGCACATGCTACCGTCCACTGTCACAACTGTCCAGTTGTCAGCCAGTGTTCGAACATAGCGTTGACCAGCGTTCACCATCGGTTCGATAGCTAACGTCATTCCAGTCTTCAGGCGTGGCCCTTTCCCCGGTGGACCATAGTGCGGGATTTGCGGTTCTTCATGCAAATTTTGACCGACACCATGACCGACGTATTCGCGGACGACAGAAAAATCGTGTGCTTCCACATACGTTTGAATCGCATGGGAGATATCCGTTAATCGCTGTCCAGCCTTGGCGTGCTCCAATCCTTTATACAGACTTTCTTCGGTTACGTCAAGTAACCGCTGCGTCTCGTCCGAGATTGTTCCGACTGGATAAGTCCAGGCAGAGTCTCCATGGTATCCGTTAAAGTGAGCACCGATGTCGATAGAGATGATATCTCCGTCGTTCAATACCCGTTCTCCCGGAATGCCATGAACAAGCTCTTCATTCACCGACGCACAAACGCTACCGGTAAACCCGTTGTAGCCTTTGAACGAAGGTGTGGCACCTTGGCTGCGAATGTATTCTTCCGCAATCCGGTCGAGCTCAAGCGTCGTAATTCCTGGTTTGATGTGCTGTTTAAGCACCTGGTGTGTTCGAGCAACAATTTGCCCAGCCTCACGCATAATCGCAATTTCACGAGGCGTCTTCGTGATGATCATTCAGTATCACCGAGTAACGCTTTGACATCGGCATAAACGACATCGATTGGACGATCTCCATCCAATGTACGAAGATACCCTTTTTCAGCGTAAAAGTCAATGAGTGGTTTTGATTGCTCGATGTTGACGTCAAGGCGACGGCGAACCGTTTTCTCTTTATCGTCTTCACGTTGCATAAGCGCCGACCCATCCACATCACAAATTCCTTCCACTTTTGGTGGGTTGAAGATTACGTGGTATGTCGCACCGCACGTCGGGCAGATCCAACGACCTGTCAAACGCGGGACGAGAATTTCCGCATCCACATCGATGTTCACGACATGGTCAATCTGTTTTCCCAAATCTTTAAGCAAACTTTCGAGTGCCTCTGCTTGAGCAACAGTACGCGGGAATCCATCGAGTAGGAAGCCGTTTTTCGTGTCATCTTGACTTAAGCGTTCCCGTACGATTCCGATTGTTACCTCATCCGGTACGAGTTCACCTTTGTCCATGAACGATTTTGCTTCTTTTCCGAGTGGCGTTCCGCCTTTGATTGCCGCACGAAACATGTCGCCTGTCGAAATGTGTGGGATTTGGTACTCTTCGACGATTTTAGCCGCTTGAGTCCCTTTCCCTGCACCCGGTAAGCCCATGAGTACTAGATTCATCTCAGTTAGCCTCCAGTTTTGTTTTTCACGAACTAGTCGTAACACGACAGGAAGGAAGGGTTTACCCTTCCTTCCGCTTTAACGGATAAAGCCTTTGTAGTGTCGTTTTACGAGTTGGCTTTCGATTTGTTTCATCGTTTCGAGGGCTACCCCGATGACGATCAACAAGCTCGTTCCTCCGATTTGCACCGAAGTTGGGAGACCGGCAAGCTTAATGAAGATTGTCGGCATGATCGCGACGACCGATAAGAAGATCGCCCCGAAGAATGTCAATCGATAAAGCAACTTCGTGATGTACTGTTCTGTTTGCGCCCCAGGACGAATCCCAGGGATATAACCACCTTGCTTCTGCAAGTTTTCTGCCATCTGTTCTGGGTTGACCTGAACAAATGTATAGAAGTAAGCGAACGCGATGATGAGCGCAACATAGATGGACATTCCGATTGGAGCTGTCGTATCGAAGTACGTCTGCAACTTTTGCGTCGTTTCAGGAGAAGCAATGAAGCTTGCAACAGTTGGCGGTGTCACCATGAAGGAAATCGCGAAGATAACCGGGATAACACCAGCCGCGTTTAGCTTGATTGGCAAGTGCGTTGACTGACCGCCCACAGGGGTGCGGTTCGCCGTGCGCTTCGCATATTGAATCGGGATTTTGCGTGCCGCTTGTTGAACATAAATGATCCCAACCGTCACAGCCAAAATAACGAGTGCCAATACAACCAAGTAAACAATGTTAATGAATAACGCGTCTCCAGCATTTTGGAGCTTCGTCTCATAAATCTGCGTGAAGATTCTTGGGAACCCAGCGACGATACCAGCGAAGATGATGATGGAAATACCATTTCCAACACCTCTCTCCGTTGTCATCTCACCTAAGAACATCAAGAACGCTGTACCTGCAGTGAGTACAATCGCGATCACAAAGTAGGTAGCCGTTCCCCACGTCTCATTGACGAGACCTGGGTAGAGGCGGTTGAATCCAAACGACAACGATGTCGCTTGAATGAATCCTAAGATGATCGTTCCATAGCGCGTGACCGTCGCTAACTTCTTACGGCCCGCCTCTCCTTGTTTCGCCCATTCGGCAAACTTCGGAACGACGTCCATTTGTAAGAGTTGCACGACGATCGATGCCGTGATGTACGGCATGATCCCCATTGCGAACAGGGAGAAGTTCTGTAAAGCATTTCCTCCAAACAAGTTCAAGAAGTCAAGCAGACCTCCTGAGTCAAAACGCAACACATCCGTATTCACCATCGGCACCGGGATATGGGCCCCGATGCGGAAAATGATGATGATTGCGAGTGTGAAGAGAATACGCTGTCGAATATCTTTCACGCGCCACATATTGGAGATCGTCTGAAACATCAGATCACCTCAACTGAACCGCCAGCTGCTTCGATCGCTTCTTTCGCTGCACCCGAGAATTTGTTGGCTTTTACAGTCAATTTCGTTTCAAGCTTGCCGTTAGCAAGTACTTTGATCCCGTCTTTAGCAGAGCTGACAACACCAGTCTCGATTAAGAGTTCTGGAGTTACTTCAGTACCTGCCTCGAAACGGTTAAGCGTGTCTAGGGATACAACTGCGTACTCTTTACGAGTCGGGTTGTTGAAACCGCGTTTTGGAAGACGACGGTAGAGTGGGTTTTGCCCACCTTCAAATCCTGGACGAACGCCACCGCCCGAACGAGCTTTTTGACCTTTGTGTCCACGGCCAGAAGTTTTACCGTTACCAGTCGCCATACCGCGACCGACACGGTTGCGTTCGTGACGTGAACCTGGAGTTGGCTTCAATTCATGGAGTTTCATAGTGGCACCTCCTTATTTAATAAGATCTTTGATTATTCGTTGATTTCTTTTACAGTCACAAGGTGCGACACTTTTTTAGCCATTCCGCGCATCGCGACGTTGTCAGGGACAACGACTGTCTGATGCATTTTGCGAAGACCAAGTGTACGCACTGTTACACGCTGATCCTCAGGACGGCCAATAATGCTGCGTGTGAGGGTGATTGCGAGTTTCGCCATGTCTAGTTCCCTCCCTTATTTAAGAAGTTCTTCTACGCTTTTACCGCGTAGTTTAGCAACTTCCTCTGCTTTTTTGAGCTCTGTCAAGCCTTGTACCGTCGCGCGGACGATGTTGATTGGTGTGTTTGAACCTAACGATTTCGAAAGGATGTCACCTACACCTGCAAGTTCGAGTACGGCACGAACCGGACCACCTGCGATAACCCCAGTACCTTCAGAAGCTGGTTTCATGAATACACGACCTGCTCCGAATACTCCTGTGATTTCGTGTGGAATTGTTGTACCGACCATTGGTACTTGAACCATGTTTTTCTTAGCGGCTTCAATAGCCTTACGGATCGCTTCTGGCACCTCTTGTGCCTTACCTGTACCGAAACCGACGTGACCATTTTTGTCACCTACGACGACGAGAGCGGCGAAACGGAAGCGACGGCCACCTTTCACGACTTTCGCGACGCGGTTTACGGTAACAACGCGTTCTTCGAGTTGTTCCAAGTTAACGTCTAACTGGCGCATCGAGTGTCCCCTCCTTTTTCTTAGAATTTAAGACCTGCTTCACGAGCTGCTTCAGCAACAGCTTTGACGCGGCCATGATAGAGGTATCCACCACGGTCGAACACAACTGTGTCGATACCTTTCTCGAGTGCACGTTCAGCAGCAAGTTTACCAACAGCTTTCGCTGCTTCAACGTTACCACCGTTTGTAAGATCGAGAGCTTTATCTTTCGAAGATGCTGACACAAGCGTTGTTTGTGCCGCGTCATCGATGAGTTGTACGTAAATGTGTTTGCTTGAGCGGAAGACGTTCAAACGTGGACGAGCTGCTGTCCCCGTGATCGTACGACGTACACGAGCATGACGCTTTTTACGAACTGCATTTTTATCTGCTTTTGTGATCATTTATGCCACTCCTTTCCGTTCATTTCGTGACGAATTACTTACCAGTCTTACCTTCTTTACGGCGAATACGTTCATCAGAGTAACGAACACCTTTACCTTTGTAAGGTTCTGGAGCACGGTACGAGCGGATTTGAGCAGCAACGTGACCGACGCGCTCTTTGTTAATCCCTTTTACGATGATTTGCGTGTTTGAAGGCACTTCGATCTCGATACCTTCTTCAGCAACGTACTCGATTGGGTGCGAGTAGCCGAGGCTGAGGACGAGTTTGTTCCCTTGCTTAGCAGCACGGTAACCAACCCCTGAGATCTCAAGTGTTTTCTGGAATCCGTTAGACACACCTTCCACCATGTTGGCGATAAGGGCACGTGTCGTACCGTGGATCGTACGGTTCTCTTTCGAGTCATCCGGACGAACGACAGTCAATTCGTTCTCTTCAACTTTGATTTCCAATGCTGGGTTAGCTGAAAGCGAAAGTTCACCTTTAGCACCTTTTACTGTGACCGTGTTGTCTTCTGCAACCGTGACAGTAACGCCAGCTGGAATCGTAACTGGTTTTTTACCAATACGTGACATTGATTACACCTCCGTTCTTGTTAGAAAAGTGACTTACCAGATGTAGGCGATCACTTCGCCGCCGACTTGTTGTTGGCGAGCTTCTTTATCAGTCATAAGACCTTTTGATGTCGAAAGAACTGCGATACCGAGTCCTCCGAGTACTTTTGGTACTTCATCTGCTTTTGCATATACGCGAAGACCTGGTTTCGAAATACGTTTGAGACCAGTGATAACACGTTCGTTGCTTGCTCCATACTTAAGGAAAAGACGAAGTGTACCTTGTTTAGCGTCCTCGATATATTCAACATCGCGAATGAAACCTTCACGCTTGAGGATCTCTGCAACCTCACGTTTGATGTTCGAAGCTGGAAGCTCCAATTTTTCATGGCGAACCATGTTAGCGTTACGGATACGTGTAAGCATATCTGCAATTGGGTCTGTCATTACCATGCGATGTACCTCCTTTCACACTTTAGTGGATTACCAGCTTGCTTTTTTAACACCAGGGATTTGACCTTTGTATGCAAGGTCACGGAACATGATACGGCTGATTCCGAATTTACCCATGTAACCATGCGGACGACCTGTGATGCTGCAACGGTTGTGCAAGCGAACAGGTGACGAGTTACGTGGCAATTTGCTGAGGCCGATGTAGTCGCCTTCAGCTTTTAGTTGTGCACGTTTCTCAGCGTACTGGGCAACGAGTTTCTCGCGTTTGATTTCGCGATTCACCATTGACTTTTTAGCCATGTTGTTTACCTCCCTTTAGATTATTTTTGGAATGGCATTCCGAGAAGTGTGAGCAATTCACGAGCTTCTTCGTCTGTGTTCGCTGTTGTAACAACAACGATATCCATACCGCGTACTTTAGATACTTTATCGTAATCGATCTCAGGGAAAATAAGTTGCTCTTTCACGCCAAGCGTGTAGTTACCGCGTCCGTCGAATGCTTTCTTCGATACACCGCGGAAGTCACGTACACGTGGAAGTGAAACAGTTACCAATTTGTCGAGGAAATCGTACATGCGCTCGCCGCGAAGTGTTACTTTCGCTCCGATTGGCATGCCTTCACGAAGTTTGAAACCAGCGATTGATTTCTTAGCCTTCGTTACGAGTGGTTTTTGACCAGAAAGAATTGATAATTCTTCCACTGCCATATCAAGTGCTTTCGAGTTCGAAACAGCGTCACCTACACCCATGTTGATGACGATCTTGTCGACCTTCGGTACTTGCATGACTGAGTCATAATTGAATTTATCCATCATCGCTTTCACGATGTCGCTTTTATACTTCTCTTGCAAACGGTTCATAGTCGAATGGACCTCCTTTCGTCACGTTCTTCTTATTTATCGAGTACTTCGCCCGATTTCGCGACACGAACTTTTTTACCATCGACTACTTTGAAACCAACGCGAGTTGGTTTGCCCGTTTTCGGGTCGAGTGGCATGACGTTCGAGACGTGAATTGGTGCTTCGATTTCAAGGATACCGCCTTGTGGATTCGCTTGTGATGGTTTCGCGTGCTTTTTCATCACGTTAACCCCTTCAACGACTACGCGGTTCTTGCTTGGCATCGCTTTGAGGATGACCCCTTGCTTGCCTTTATCTTTACCAGACATTACCTGGACTGTATCGCCTTTTTTAACATGCATCGTTTGCGCACCTCCTTATAGGATTGAAATTGGAAATTAAAGTACTTCCGGTGCCAACGAAACGATCTTCATGAATTCTTTTTCACGAAGTTCACGTGCAACTGGCCCGAAGATCCGTGTGCCGCGTGGGCTCTTGTCATCTTTGATGATGACTGCTGCGTTCTCATCGAAACGGATGTACGAACCATCTTTACGACGAGCGCCGCGTTTTGTACGAACGACAACTGCTCTGACAACGTCACCTTTTTTAACAACGCCACCTGGTGTTGCTTGTTTTACCGTCGCGACGATGATGTCACCGATGTTAGCAGTCTTACGACCTGAACCACCGAGGACTTTAATTGTCAACAGTTCACGCGCGCCAGAGTTGTCTGCTACTTTCAAGCGAGATTCTTGTTGAATCATGCGAGTGTACCTCCCTCCGGATGTTTATAGATCCGAACTGTTATTAGATGATTACTGATTCTTCAATTACTGATACGAGACGGAAACGTTTGTCTTTCGAAAGTGGACGTGTTTCCGCGATGCGTACGATATCGCCGATTTTAGCGACATTGTTTTCATCATGTGCTTTAAATTTCTTCGTGTAGTTTACACGTTTGCCATAAAGCTTATGACGTACTTTTGTTTCAACTGCAACGACGATCGTTTTGTCCATTTTGTCAGACACGACGCGTCCAGTGAATACTTTACGCTGATTGCGTTCCATGAGTGTTACCTCCTCTTCAAGAATCCGATTAGATTAGCCGTTGTTGATGCCGAGTTCGCGTTCACGAAGAATCGTTTTAGCACGCGCAATCGACTTGCGTACTTCACGGATACGAGCAGGATTCTCAAGCTGACCTGTAGCTAATTGGAAACGAAGGTTAAAGAGTTCTTCTTTCCACTCGCCGACTTTACCGTTGAGCTCTTCAGTTGTTGATTGACGGAGATCAGTTGCTTTCATTCGTATCACCACCATTTTCTTCACGTTTCACGAACTTACATTTAACTGGAAGTTTGTGCGATGCAAGACGAAGTGCCTCACGTGCCACTTCCTCAGATACACCTGCGATTTCGAACATTACTTTGCCAGGCTTAACTACAGCTACCCAGCCTTCTGGAGCACCTTTACCCGAACCCATTCGGACTTCGAGAGGCTTTTTCGTGTATGGCTTGTGTGGGAAGATCTTGATCCACACTTTACCGCCACGTTTCATATAACGTGTCATTGCGATACGTGCTGATTCGATTTGACGGTTTGTGATCCAGCTCGCTTCGAGAGCTTGGAGACCGAATTCACCGAAATGTACTGTTGTGCCGCGTTTTGCATTCCCGCGCATTTTACCACGGTGTACACGACGATATTTCACGCGTTTAGGTAACAACATAGTGTGTTGCCTCCTTCCTGAAAGAGTGTTTATTATTCAGCGTTTTTCGCTGTGTTGTTTTTTGTTGGAAGAACTTCACCATGGTATAACCAGACTTTAACTCCGATTTTACCGTAAGTTGTGTCTGCTTCAGCTGTTCCGTAGTCGATGTCGGCACGGAGTGTGTGAAGTGGAACTGTTCCTTCCGAGTACTTCTCTGAACGAGCGATATCAGCGCCACCAAGACGACCAGAAACTTCTGTTTTGATCCCTTTGATGCCAGTGCGCATCGAACGTTGAATTGATTGCTTCATTGCACGACGGAAAGATACGCGACCTTCCAATTGACGAGCGATGTTTTCAGCAACGAGTTTTGCAACAGCGTCCGCGTTTTTCACTTCAACAACGTTGATGTGAACACGTTTGCCTTCTGCAAGTTTCGTGATGTTTTTACGGAGTGACTCGATTTCCGAACCACCTTTACCGATAACCATACCTGGTTTCGCAGTGTGAAGCGAAATGTTTACGCGGTTTGCAGCGCGCTCGATTTCTACTTTAGAAACACTAGCATCCTTCATTTTGTTTTCGATATATTCACGAATAACGAAGTCTTCATGAAGGAGATCTGCGTAGTCTTTCTCAGCGTACCAACGCGAATCCCAGTCTTTGATAATACCAACGCGAAGACCGTGCGGATTTACCTTTTGACCCACTACATATCCCTCCTTATTTTTCAGTTACCACGATGTGGATGTGGCTTGTGCGTTTGTTAATACGGCTTGCGCGACCCATCGCACGTGGGCGGAAGCGTTTGAGTGTTGGACCTTCGTTAACAAATGCTTCTGTAACGACAAGGTTCTCAATGTTCATATCGTAGTTGTGCTCTGCGTTTGCAATCGCTGACTTCAATACTTTTTCAACGACTGGCGACGCTGCCTTGTTCGTGTGAGCAAGGACAGAGAGCGCTTCGCCGACTTGTTTCCCGCGAATTAAGTCTACAACGAGACGTGCTTTGCGAGGAGCAAGACGGACCATATTAGCTGATGCTTTAGCTTGCATGGATTTGACCTCCCCTCAAATTACCGTTTCGTTTTCTTGTCTGATCCGTGACCTTTGTACGTGCGTGTTGGAGCGAACTCACCAAGTTTGTGACCAACCATGTCTTCTGTCACGAATACTGGTACGTGTTTGCGACCATCGTGTACACCGAACGTGTGACCCATGAATTCTGGGAAGATCGTCGAGCGACGTGACCAAGTTTTAATAACCTGCTTCTCACCAGATTCGTTGAGTTTGTCAACTTTAGCGAGCAAGTGGTGATCTGCGAATGGACCTTTTTTCAAGCTGCGACCCATGATAGAACCTCCCTTTGGAATGATTCGGGAACGGCCCTTTCGAACCGCCCGAGAATCATGTAGTGATTATTTCTTGCGACGACGAAGAATGTACATGTCGCTCGATTTGTTTTTCTTACGAGTTTTAAGACCAAGAGCTGGTTTACCCCAAGGAGTAAGTGGGCCCGAACGACCGATTGGCGCACGACCTTCACCACCACCGTGTGGGTGATCAACCGGGTTCATAACAGAACCACGTACTGTTGGGCGCTTGCCTAACCAACGTGAACGTCCTGCTTTACCGATGTTAACGAGTTCGTGTTCTTCGTTACCAACTGAACCGACTGTCGCGCGGCAAGTGCCGAGGAACAAGCGTGATTCACCTGATTGAAGACGAACGATGACGTACTTGCCGTCACGTCCTTGGATTTGTGCCGATGCACCAGCCGCACGAACAAGCTGACCGCCTTTACCAGGCTTAAGCTCGATGTTGTGGATAGTAGTACCGACAGGGATGTTTGCGAGTGGCAACGCGTTCCCTACTTTGATGTCCGCTTCTGGGCCAGCCATGATTTCCATGCCGACTTTGATGCCTTTAGGAGCGAGGATGTAACGCTTCTCACCATCTGCATAGTTGATGAGGGCGATGTTCGCTGAACGGTTTGGATCGTATTCGATCGTTGCTACGCGTCCGACGATGCCATCTTTGTTACGTTTGAAATCGATGATACGGTATTTACGTTTGTGACCGCCACCTTGGTGACGAACAGTCAAACGACCTTGGTTGTTACGACCGCCTTTTTTCGAAAGCTTTTCAGTTAACGATTTTTCAGGGCGATTCGTTGTGATCTCTGCGAAATCGAGAGATGTCATGTTACGACGACCGTTAGTGGTCGGCTTAAACTTTTTGATTGCCATCGAGGATTCCCTCCTTTTCTTGTAAAGTAGTCAATTAACCGAGGAAGTCGATTGTGTTGCCTTCAGCAAGAGTTACGATCGCTTTTTTACGGCGAGCTGTGTAACCAGAGTGACGACCGACACGTTTCGCTTTCGGTTTCATGTTCATTGTGTTTACCGAAGCAACTTTCACGTTGAAGATTGTTTCGATAGCGTGTTTCACTTGCGATTTAGTCGCTTTAACGTCGATTTCGAAAACGTATTTGTTAGCTTCCATGAGGCTAACTGAACGTTCAGTGATGATCGGGCGTTTGATGATATCGTATGCTTGTGCCATTATGCAAGCACCTCCTCTACCTTCGCAACCGCATCTTTAGTGAAGATGACTTTGTCGTTAGCAACGAGGTCAAGAACGTTCACGCCTGCTGCGTCGATCACAGTCACTCCTGGGATGTTACGAGCTGCGAGAGCGATAGTCTCATTGTAGTCCGCTGTGACTACAAGAGCCTTACGTTCTACTGAAAGGCTGTTAAGTACAGCAGCCATATCTTTTGTTTTTGGTGCATCGAAAGCAAGGCCTTCGAGGACGATCATTTCGTTGTTTTGTACTTTAGTCGACAAAGCCGAAAGAAGTGCAAGACGACGAACTTTTTTAGGAAGCTTGTAAGAGTATGAACGTGGAGTTGGACCGAAGACTGTTCCACCACCAACCCATTGTGGTGAGCGGATCGAACCTTGGCGCGCACGACCAGTTCCCTTTTGTTTCCATGGTTTACGGCCGCCACCGCGTACTTCCGAGCGACCTTTCGTATCGTGAGTACCTTGACGGCGTGATGCTTGTTGCATGACGATCGCGTCATAAAGTACTGAATCGTTTGGCTCGATACCGAAGATGGCTTCTGCCAATTCGATTTCGCCAACTTGTGAACCTGTTTGGTTAAGCAAAGCTACTTTAGGCATTCGTAATTCCTCCTTTCCGTGCAGTTAATTAGTTACCTTTTACCGCTGTTTTGATGATGACGTTCGACTTGCGAGCGCCTGGGATTGCGCCTTTAACGAGTACAAGGCCACGTTCCACGTCAACTTTAACAACTTCAAGGTTTTGAATCGTTTTACGCTCTCCGCCCATTTGACCAGGAAGAAGTTTCCCTTTGAATACGCGGTTAGGAGCTACAGGACCCATCGAACCAGGACGACGGTGGTAGCGCGAACCGTGAGCCATTGGTCCACGTGATTGTCCGTGACGCTTGATCGCACCTTGGAATCCTTTACCTTTTGAAGTACCTGTAACGTCTACTAATTCACCTGCAGCGAAAATGTCCGCCTTGATCTCTTGACCGATTTCGTATCCTTCTACTGAAGTACGAATCTCTTTGATGAAGCGCTTAGGTGTCGCGTTTGCTTTCGCAGCGTGACCTTTTGCCGGTTTGTTTTGACGTGATTCTTTCACGTCGCTGAAACCGAGTTGAACTGCTTCGTAACCGTCTGTTTCAACTGTTTTAAGTTGAAGCACAACGTTTCCTTCGACAGCAACTACTGTTACTGGTACGACTTCGCCTGCTTCGTTGAAGATTTGAGTCATACCGAGTTTTGTTCCTAAGATTCCTTTAGCCATGAGATACACCTCCTGTTTAATAATTATTGTCTCTTCTGGCTAGTATCTACTATATGAAGAATTAAAGTTTGATTTCGATGTCAACACCTGATGGTAATTCGAGGCGCATAAGCGCATCAACCGTTTTTGGTGTTGGGTTGACGATGTCGATCAAGCGTTTGTGTGTACGCATCTCGAACTGCTCACGAGCATCTTTGTACTTGTGAACCGCACGAAGGATCGTGTAGATCGATTTGTCAGTTGGAAGCGGGATTGGTCCCGAAACCTTTGCACCTGAACGCTTCGCCGTTTCAACGATTTTCTCAGCTGATTGATCGAGAACGCGATGGTCGTATGCTTTTAAACGAATACGGATTTTTTCATTTGCCATGTAAGTTTCCCTCCTTTGTCGCCTATTTTAAAAATAGACAGTTCTCCGCGGAAATTTCCACACCGGCCATGGCAAAGCTGCCTGGCGTGTCATAACCTCCCGCTTCATCGCAGCGTGCTTGTGTCAGCAGAGGCATCCGATCATTGCAAATCAACGATTGGACCCATTTTCTGCTGTAAAGTCTCTCACCACTCGCACAAACACTTAATCATTATATCGAATCCCCAAATGAATTGCAAGATTTGATTTTTTGAACGTGCCGGATGTCTGATGAGTTATTCAACGTTCACTAATGTAACAAGATTCCGAGGCATTTGCAAGCTATTTTCTTTCTTTTGTTGAACTATTTTTCAATTGAACTCCCGTGTCAACTCGACCTAGCGTTTCATAACGTCTTGAAACTGTGTCATTACCTGCCCGATGACTGAATCCGGAGCCCGTAACAGACACGTTCGAACAATTTCTTCATTAAAAGAATGGTTAAGGAAATAGGCTTTGATGTGCTCAACCTTTTCACGACGTTGCATGACGGTATAGAGGACGGCCCACTCCTCGAGATGCATCCAACCGTCGACCGGCTCGATGTACGGATGTGTGTAAATGCCGTCTGTGCACTTCATCCGAAACGACGCCATCACATCGACCTCCACCCCTTCTACTTCATACTCACCAAAGTACGTTGTTAAATAATCGGTATGCGGTTTTGTGTCGTGCTTCTCTCCGACGCGACTCAGGACGTTGTCGAGTCGTTCGAATTGATCCGGTTCCACGAAAACGTCTAAGTCATTCGCTGTCTCTATGAGTCCATGATGTTTCAGTAACGTCGAACCTCCGATTCGGCATTCGATTCCGTTCAATCGGCACAGCGTCTCCAGTTTCTCTTTCATCATCATCTCTCCTTTGACTTCATATGTGCTATCTTACCATGACGCCACGTAAACAAAAAAAGCGATCCGCAAACGCGGACCGCTTTGAACATCGATTACTCGATGATTTGTGTTACAGAACCAGCACCTACAGTACGGCCACCCTCACGGATTGAGAAACGTGTTCCGTCTTCGATCGCGATTGTAGAAATCAATTCGATCGTCAACTCGATGTTGTCTCCTGGCATTACCATTTCAGTACCTTCTGGAAGGTGAACGATACCTGTTACGTCAGTTGTACGGAAGTAGAACTGCGGACGGTAGTTCGCGAAGAATGGCGTGTGACGGCCACCCTCTTCTTTAGAAAGAACGTAGATTGAAGCTTTGAACTTCGAGTGTGGTGTGATTGAACCTGGCTTAGCAAGTACTTGTCCACGCTCGATATCGTCGCGTGATACACCACGGAGAAGTGCACCGATGTTGTCGCCAGCTTCAGCGTAGTCGAGAAGCTTACGGAACATCTCTACACCAGTACATACAGTTTTCTTCGTTTCTTCTGTAAGACCAACGATTTCAACTTCGTCGTTGACGCGGAGAACACCACGCTCAACACGACCAGTCGCTACAGTACCGCGACCAGTGATTGAGAATACGTCCTCAACTGGCATCATGAAGTCTTTGTCCGTGTCACGAACTGGCTCAGGGATGTACTCATCAACAGCGTTCATGAGTTCCATGATTTTTTCTTCCCACTGAGCTTCGCCGTTAAGCGCGCCAAGTGCTGAACCTTTGATTACTGGAAGGTCGTCGCCTGGGAAGTCGTATTCAGAAAGAAGTTCACGGATTTCCATTTCAACGAGCTCAAGGAGTTCTTCGTCGTCAACCATGTCAACTTTGTTCATGAATACAACGATGAAAGGAACACCTACTTGACGTGAAAGAAGGATGTGCTCACGCGTTTGTGGCATTGGGCCATCTGTTGCAGAAACAACGAGGATCGCGCCGTCCATTTGTGCAGCACCAGTGATCATGTTTTTAACATAGTCAGCGTGACCTGGGCAGTCAACGTGTGCATAGTGGCGTTTCTCAGTTTCGTACTCGATGTGAGCTGTTGCGATTGTGATACCGCGCTCGCGCTCTTCTGGAGCACCATCGATTTGGTCGAACTTAGTAGCAGCCTTACCTTGTGCTTTTGAAAGTACAGCTGAGATCGCTGCAGTCAAAGTTGTTTTACCGTGGTCGACGTGGCCGATTGTCCCAACGTTAACGTGCGGTTTAGAACGGTCGAATTTTTCTTTACCCATTCTAGATTCCTCCTCTATAAACAATAAGTTTTTATTTAACTAGGAAGACGTAGGCTACTTTTAACATACGTCCTCCTTAGCTTACAACAATCAATTCAGCGTTACAACCGTTATTAGCCGTTCGCTTTTTTGATGATTTCTTCAGCAATTGACTTCGGTACTTCTTCGTAGTGGTCGAAGTGCATCGAGTACGTTCCACGTCCTTGCGTACGTGAACGAAGCGACGTTGCATATCCGAACATTTCCGAAAGTGGAACCATTGCTTTAACGACTTGCGCGTTACCGCGTGCTTCCATACCTTCTACGCGTCCACGGCGTGACGTGACGTCACCCATGATGTCTCCCAAGTATTCTTCTGGGATGACAACTTCAACACGCATCATTGGCTCAAGGATTACAGCTTTCGCTTGATCCTTAAGTTGTTTAACCGCCATCGAAGCAGCAACTTTAAACGCCATCTCGTTCGAGTCGACATCGTGGTACGATCCGAAGACGAGGGCAGCTTTAACGTCAACTACTGGGTAGCCAGCGAGGATACCGTTTTCGAGAGCTTCTTCAATCCCGTTTTGAACAGCTGGGACGTATTCACGTGGGACAACACCACCGACGATCTTGTTCTCGAATGCGAATCCAGCGCCTTCTTCGTTCGGCTCGAATTCTACGACAACGTGACCGTACTGACCGCGTCCACCTGATTGACGTACGAATTTCGAATCGATCTTCGCAGCGCCACGGATTGTTTCACGGTAAGCAACTTGTGGTGCACCAACGTTTGCTTCTACTTTGAATTCGCGACGCATACGGTCAACGAGGATATCAAGGTGAAGCTCACCCATACCAGAGATGATCGTTTGACCTGTCTCTTGGTTTGTTTCAGTGCGGAATGTTGGATCCTCTTCTGCGAGTTTCGCGAGGGCTTGACCCATTTTGTCTTGGTCAGCTTTCGATTTAGGCTCGATCGCGACCGAGATAACCGGTTCTGGGAATGTCATTGACTCGAGAACGACGTTGTCTTTCTCTGAGCAAAGCGTATCACCAGTCGTTGTATCTTTAAGACCAACAGCTGCGGCGATGTCACCAGCGTATACCATTGGAATTTCTTCACGGCTGTTCGCGTGCATTTGAAGGATACGACCGAGACGCTCACGCTTCCCTTTAGTCGAGTTCTTCACATACGAACCAGCTTGTGCTGTACCAGAGTACACACGGAAGAATGTCAATTTACCGACGTAAGGGTCAGTCATGACTTTGAATGCGAGTGCCGAGAACGGCGCTTCATCCGAAGGTTCACGCGTGATTTCTTCTTCTGTATCGAGGTTAACCCCTTTGATTGACTCAACATCAACTGGTGATGGGAGGTAATCAACAACTGCGTCCAACATCAATTGAACACCTTTGTTTTTGAAGGCCGAACCAACGAGTACAGGGTAGAATTCTACGCTGAGTGTTGCTTTACGAATACCAGCTTTGAGTTCTTCAATTGAGATCTCTTCGCCTTCGAGGTATTTCATCATCAACTCTTCGTTGTAGTCCGCGACCGCTTCGATCAATTGACCGCGAAGTTCTTCAGCTTGGTCAGCCATGTCAGCTGGGAAGCCTTCGATTACTTCGATGTCTGTACCGAGGTCGTTCGAGTACATGTACGTCTTCATTTCGACGAGGTCAACGATTCCTTTGAATTCGTCTTCCGCACCGATTGGAAGTTGGATTGGGTGTGCATTGGCTTGAAGACGCTCGTGAAGTGTTTTCACCGAGTACAAGAAGTCCGCACCGATCTTATCCATCTTGTTGACGAATACGACACGTGGAACACCGTAAGTCGTCGCTTGACGCCATACAGTTTCTGTTTGTGGTTCAACACCTGATTGTGCATCAAGTACTGCTACTGCGCCATCAAGTACACGAAGTGAACGCTCAACTTCAACTGTGAAGTCTACGTGTCCAGGTGTATCGATGATGTTTACACGGTGGCCATTCCACTGTGCAGTTGTCGCTGCAGAAGTGATCGTGATTCCACGCTCTTGCTCCTGCTCCATCCAGTCCATTTGTGAAGCTCCTTCATGAGTTTCACCAATTTTGTGGATACGACCTGTGTAATAAAGAATACGTTCAGTCGTTGTCGTTTTACCGGCATCGATGTGAGCCATGATCCCGATGTTACGAGTATTCTTTAGGGAGAATTCTCTTGCCATACTGGGTATTCTCCTTCCGCATGTGTTTTTCGTGTGCTGGCACACGATATGATTATACCCGAAAGCCACTCCATTAAGCCACCGCTTGGTGACGTGGAGTGGACTTTACGTTTAAATTACCAACGATAGTGAGCAAACGCTTTGTTCGCTTCTGCCATCTTATGCATGTCTTCGCGTTTCTTAACTGAAGCACCAGTGTTATTGGCTGCATCCATGATTTCGTTCGCGATACGTTGCTCCATCGTCTTCTCGTTGCGGAGACGAGCGTAGTTCACGAGGTAACGAAGACCAAGTGTCGTACGGCGCTCTGGACGAACTTCAACAGGAACTTGGTAGTTTGCTCCACCAACACGGCGAGCTTTAACTTCAAGAACAGGCATGATGTTGTTCATTGCTTCTTCGAACACTTCCATAGGCTCTTTGCCTGAGCGTTCAGCGATGAGACCAAATGCGTTGTAAATGATAGTTTGAGCTGTACCTTTTTTACCGTCTAACATGACACGGTTAATGAGGCGAGTTACCAATTTCGAGTTGTAGATCGGATCTGCGATAACGTCACGACGTTCTGCACGGTTTTTACGCATCCGAGTACCCTCCTTTCAAAATTTCAGTAGTTGTAGTTTTAGTAAGCGAGAATTACTTCTTCGCAGCTTTCGGACGTTTCGTACCGTATTTCGAACGGCCTTGCATACGTCCGTCAACACCTGCAGTGTCAAGCGCACCACGAACGATGTGGTAACGTACCCCTGGTAAGTCTTTTACACGTCCTCCACGGATAAGAACAACGCTGTGCTCTTGAAGGTTGTGGCCAATACCTGGAATGTACGCAGTCACTTCGATTTGGTTCGTCAAACGAACACGAGCATACTTACGTAACGCCGAGTTCGGTTTCTTCGGAGTCATTGTACCAACACGTGTACAAACACCACGCTTTTGTGGTGAGCTCACGTTTGTTTGTGACTTGATGAAACTGTTGTAACCTTTGTTAAGTGCTGGAGAGTCAGATTTAACGACTTTCGATTTACGTCCCTTACGGACTAACTGGTTGATAGTAGGCATCTTTGAAGATCCTCCCTTCCTGAATTGTGCTATTTTCTAGACCCACCGACCCGGGTGGTTCATTTAAGGTCATAACGAAACGCTTTTACGAGGCGTAGGCATTCCATGACCTCGCAAAAACGTGAGTTATACCTTGAAAGTGGCAAAGATAGCAGCCAAATCTTTCCGAAGAAAGATCGGGTGACGTCCAAGTAGCTTGCCGACTGCTGGACATCGTTGTCTACGACAACAACCGATTGGCGGCACTAAATCATAGTAGCACCGCCAATCCATGCTGTCAAGACGTTTTTATTCTACTGTCGTGTCTTCGAGAGCGACTTCCACCTTGTCTTCTTTGAGCTCGACATCGCGGTAAACCGGCATCCCTGTACCAGCAGGAACGAGCTTACCGATGATGACGTTCTCTTTAAGACCGAGGAGGTAGTCACGCTTGCCTTTAATGGCAGCGTCTGTCAACACGCGAGTCGTTTCTTGGAACGAAGCGGCCGAGAGGAACGAGTCTGTCTCAAGCGATGCTTTCGTGATTCCGAGAAGGACCGGTTTGGCTGTCGCCGGGCTCTTGCCATCGCGGAGAGCATCTTTACATGCCTCTTTGAAGACGCTGATATCGACGAGCGAACCTGGGAGAAGTGGCGTGTCACCTGATTCGATGACTTTGACGCGACGAAGCATTTGGCGAACCATGACTTCGACGTGCTTATCGCCGATTTCTACCCCTTGCATCCGGTATACTTTTTGAACTTCTTGGAGAAGATAGTTCTGAACACCCGATACACCACGGACGGTGAGCAACTCTTTCGGATCGATCGAACCTTCCGTGAAGACTTCCCCAGCTTCAACCGTATCACCGATTTGGACACGGAGACGTGCTCCGAACGGAATCGTGTATGAACGTGTTTCGCTGAGTCCTTCGACTGTGAGTTCACGCTTGTCGCGCGACTCTGTGAAGTCGATGACTGTACCCGGGATTTCCGAGATGACCGCTTGACCTTTCGGGTTACGGGCCTCGAATACCTCTTGGATACGTGGAAGACCTTGTGTGATATCATCTCCGGCTACCCCACCTGTGTGGAAGGTACGCATCGTAAGCTGCGTTCCTGGCTCACCGATTGATTGCGCGGCGATGATTCCGACTGCTTCCCCGACTTCGACATTCGATCCAGTCGCCAAGTTGCGTCCGTAACACTTCTTACATACGCCGTGTGACGTGTTACATGTAAAGGCAGTACGAATTTCGACGCGTTCGACGCCAGCATCGACGATTTCACGGGCAAGCTCTTCTGTGATGAGTTGGTTCTTCTCGACCATGACTTCTCCCGTTTCCGGATGTGCCACTGTCTCGAACGCTGTACGGCCGACGAGGCGGTCATACAAGCTTTCGATTTCTTCCGTGCCTTCGCGGAGGGCGGCGACGCGAATTCCGCGGTCCGTTCCACAATCTTCTTCACGGATGATGACATCTTGGGCAACGTCGACGAGACGACGCGTCAAGTAACCTGAGTCAGCCGTCTTAAGGGCTGTATCGGCAAGACCTTTACGCGCACCGTGTGTCGAGATGAAGTACTCTTGAACCGTCAGTCCTTCACGGAACGACGATTTGATCGGAAGTTCGATGATACGGCCAGATGGAGCGGCCATCAAACCACGCATCCCTGCGAGCTGCGTGAAGTTGGACGCGTTACCACGGGCACCAGAATCAGACATCATGAAGATCGGGTTCAAGCGGTTGAGGGATTTCATCAAGCGTGACTGAATCTCATCTTTCGCTTCGTTCCACGACCGGACGACACGCTCGTAGCGCTCATCTTCAGTGATGAGACCACGGCGGAACGATTTCATGATTTGGTCGACTTGTTTCTGTGCTTCATCGAGAATTTCTTGTTTATCCGGAAGAACGATGATATCCGAGATCCCGACCGTCACACCCGCTTTTGTCGAGTGCTTGAAGCCGAGGTCTTTCATCCGGTCAAGCATGCGGCTTGTCTCAGTCGTTTCAAACTTCTGGAACACTTCCGCGATGACTTTTCCAAGGAATCCTTTTTTGAACGGTTCGACGAGTGGACGTGCGGCGATTTCTTCCGCAACGTTCGCTCCTTTGTCGATGAAGTACTTATCAGGCGTTGCTTCCTGCAAGTTTTCCATCGTCGGCTCGTTCAAGTATGGGAACGTGTTCGGCAAGATTTCGTTGAAGATCATCTTCCCGACCGTCGTGATTAACAATTTGTCATTTTGTTCGTCTGTGAACGTCGGGTTGTTGAGTGTCCGCGCCGGAACCGCCACACGCGAGTGCAAGTGGACGTAACCGTTTTGGTACGCGATGAGTGCTTCGTTGACGTTCGACATGACTTTCCCTTGACCGATGGCATCGTCGCGCTCAAGCGAGATGTAGTAGTTACCGAGGACCATATCCTGCGATGGTGTAACGACTGGTTTTCCATCTTTCGGGTTCAAAATGTTTTGTGCTGCGAGCATGAGAAGACGAGCTTCCGCTTGCGCTTCTGCAGAAAGTGGAACGTGAACCGCCATTTGGTCACCATCGAAGTCGGCGTTGTAAGCCGTACATACGAGCGGGTGAAGGCGAATCGCGCGACCTTCTACGAGAATCGGTTCAAACGCCTGGATTCCGAGACGGTGAAGTGTCGGGGCACGGTTCAAGAGAACCGGATGCTCACGGATGACTTCTTCAAGGACGCCCCAGATTTCAGGTTGCATCTTCTCAATCTTGCGTTTGGCGTTCTTGATGTTCGACGCGATACCGCGACCGACGAGTTCTTTCATCACGAACGGTTTGAAGAGTTCGAGTGCCATCTCTTTCGGGAGACCACACTGGTACATCTTCAAGTTTGGTCCAACGACGATAACCGAACGTCCTGAGTAGTCGACCCGTTTACCGAGAAGGTTTTGACGGAAACGACCTTGTTTCCCTTTCAACATGTGTGAAAGTGATTTGAGCGGACGGTTACCAGGACCTGTGACCGGACGTCCACGACGACCGTTGTCAATCAAAGCGTCAACCGCTTCTTGAAGCATACGCTTCTCGTTTTGCACGATGATGTTCGGCGCGCCGAGATCGAGCAAACGCTTGAGACGGTTGTTGCGGTTGATGACGCGACGGTACAAATCGTTCAAGTCCGATGTCGCGAAGCGTCCACCGTCGAGCTGCACCATCGGGCGAAGCTCTGGTGGGATGACAGGGAGTACTTCAAGGATCATCCAGTCTGGATTGTTCCCTGATGTGAAGAATGCATCGAGTACTTCAAGGCGTTTGATCGCACGTGTACGACGCTGTCCTTGAACCGTCTTCAATTCTTCGCGGAGTTCTCCGACTTCCTTCTCGAGTTGAACGTCTTGAAGGAGTGTCCGAATCGCTTCCGCACCCATGTCTGCTTTGAAGTCGCTACCGTATTTCTCGCGGTAGAGACGGAATTCTTTTTCCGAGAGGAGTTGCTTCTTCTCGAGCGGCGTGTCACCTGGCTCGGTCACAACGTACGACGCGAAGTAAATCACTTCTTCGAGCGCACGTGGTGACATGTCGAGCACAAGCCCCATCCGGCTTGGAATTCCTTTGAAGTACCAGATGTGCGAAACCGGTGCCGCGAGCTCGATATGGCCCATACGCTCGCGACGCACTTTCGCTTTCGTCACTTCAACGCCACAACGGTCACAAATGACTCCTTTATAACGGATTCGTTTGTATTTCCCGCAGTAACATTCCCAGTCTTTCGTCGGACCGAAGATTCGTTCACAGAACAATCCGTCCTTCTCTGGTTTAAGTGTACGATAGTTGATTGTTTCCGGCTTTTTGACTTCCCCGTAAGACCACGAACGGATCTTCTCCGGTGAAGCCAAGCCGATTTTCATATATTCAAATCGATTAACATCTACCAAGGGGCCGACCTCCCTTTTCGCCTTATTCCTCTTCCGTAACAGTCGGTTGAACGACTTGTTCTAACGCCGATGTTGCGTTCGGGATGTTGTCGTCATCTTCATCTTTCATTTCGACTTCTTCATCGTCCGCAGACATCATCTTGACTTCCATACCGAGTGCTTGAAGCTCTTTAATCAAGACGCGGAACGATTCAGGAACGCCCGCTTTCGGAACGCTTTCGCCTTTCACGATCGCTTCGTATGCTTTCACACGACCGACCGTGTCATCCGACTTGATTGTCAAGATCTCTTGGAGCGTATAGGCTGCGCCGTACGCTTCAAGTGCCCAAACTTCCATCTCACCGAAGCGCTGTCCACCGAACTGTGCTTTACCACCGAGCGGTTGTTGCGTGACGAGTGAGTATGGTCCAGTCGAACGAGCGTGAAGTTTATCGTCAACCATGTGCGCGAGTTTGATCATGTACATGACACCGACCGAGACGCGGTTATCGAACGGTTCACCAGTGCGACCGTCGTAGAGACGAGTCTTGGCATCCTTGTCCATTCCTGCTTCTTCAATCGTTGCCCATACGTCTTCCTCACGCGCACCATCGAATACAGGTGTCGCCACTTTGATGCCGAGCTTCTTCGCTGCCATCCCAAGGTGGAGTTCGAGTACCTGACCGATGTTCATACGCGATGGTACACCAAGTGGGTTAAGCATGATGTCAATTGGTGTGCCGTCTGGCATGTATGGCATATCTTCTTCTGGGAGAATGCGCGAGATAACACCTTTGTTACCGTGACGTCCCGCCATCTTATCCCCTTCGTGAATCTTACGTTTTTGAACGATGTAGACACGAACCATTTGGTTTACGCCTGGTGAGAGCTCGTCACCGTTTTCACGGTCGAACACTTTGACGTCCAAGATGATGCCGTCGCCGCCGTTAGGTACACGGAGTGACGTATCACGGACTTCACGTGCCTTCTCACCGAAGATCGCGTGCAAGAGACGCTCTTCCGCCGTCAATTCCGTCACACCTTTAGGCGTCACTTTACCGACGAGGATATCGCCATCCTTGACTTCCGCACCGATGCGGATGATCCCACGATCGTCCAAATTGCGAAGTGCGTCATCCCCGACGTTTGGAATATCACGTGTGATTTCCTCAGGTCCGAGTTTCGTGTCGCGTGACTCTGATTCGTACTCTTCGATATGAATCGACGTGTACACATCATCTTTCACGAGACGCTCACTCATGATGATTGCATCCTCATAGTTGTAACCGTCCCATGTCATGAAGGCGACGACGACGTTACGGCCGAGCGCGAGCTCACCCATATCCATCGACGGACCGTCAGCAAGGATTTCTCCTTTTTCGACACGGTCGCCAGCAGCGATGATCGGCTTCTGGTTGTAACATGTCCCTTGGTTCGAACGGACATATTTTTGAAGTTTGTAGCGGTCGAGGTCACCTGAAACTTCAGACCCGTTCACGTCAGACGTGCGACGGACCAAGATTTCACGTGCTGTGACACGCTCGACGACACCTGGGAACTTGGCGATAATCGCGGCTCCAGAGTCTTTCGCTGACACGTACTCCATACCAGTCCCGATAATCGGTGAATCCGGTTGGAGAAGCGGTACAGCCTGACGTTGCATGTTCGCTCCCATGAGGGCACGGTTCGAGTCATCATTCTCAAGGAACGGGATACATGCCGTCGCTGCAGAAACAACCTGTTTCGGCGAAACGTCCATGTAATCGACTCGGCTTGGCTCAACTGACAAGTTTTGTCCGCGGAAGCGGCAAAGGACTTGTGCATCGGCAAAGTGACCGTCTGCTGTGAGCGGCATGTTCGCCTGTGCGACGACGTAGAGATCTTCTTCATCCGCCGTCATATATTGAATCTCGCCTGTGACGAGACCAGTTTCCGGGTCAACGCGACGGTACGGTGCTTCGATGAAGCCGTACTCGTTTACTTTCGCATAAGACGAAAGTGAGTTGATGAGACCGATGTTCGGTCCTTCTGGTGTTTCGATTGGACACATCCGACCGTAGTGCGAATAGTGAACGTCTCGAACTTCGAAGCCGGCACGCTCACGTGTCAAACCACCCGGTCCAAGTGCAGAGAGACGACGTTTGTGCGTCAATTCTGCGAGCGGGTTCGTTTGGTCCATGAACTGCGACAACTGCGAGCTACCGAAGAACTCTTTCAGTGATGCAATCACTGGGCGGATGTTGATGAGCGCCTGTGGTGTGATCGCGTTTTGATCTTGAATCGACATCCGTTCTTTTACGACACGTTCCATCCGCGAAAGACCGATGCGGAATTGGTTTTGGAGAAGTTCTCCGACTGAACGAAGACGACGGTTTCCTAAGTGGTCGATGTCATCTGTTGTTCCGACTTCGTGAAGTAAGTTAAAGAAGTAGTTAATCGATGCGATGATATCAGCCGGTGTGATATGTTTCACGCTCCGGTCGATATTGCCGTTACCGATAATGTTCAAAATACGCTCTCCATCTGGGTCATCCGGTGAGATGACTTTAATCGACTGAAGACCGAACGGTTCACCTTCCGCGACGCCGCCAGTCGGCTCTGCGTCCATGTAGCCAAGACCGTTCTCCAAGTGTGGAAGAACACGATCTAAGTTACGACGGTCAAGTACCGTGCCAGCTTCCGCGATCACTTCGCCTGTTTCCGGGTCAACGAGCGTTTCCGCCAACTTCTGTCCGAACAAGCGATTCTTTAGATGAAGCTTTTTGTTCATCTTATAGCGACCAACGTTTGCGAGGTCATAGCGTTTCGGGTCGAAGAAACGTGAGACGAGAAGTGATTTCGCGTTCTCAACCGTTGGTGGCTCACCAGGGCGGAGACGCTCATAAATCTCAATCAACGCTTTCTCTGTCGACTCGGTGTTATCTTTTTCAAGGGTGTTACGAAGATATTCGTCGTCGCCTAAAAGGTCGATAATTTCTTGGTCCGTGCCGAATCCGAGCGCACGCAACAACACCGTTACCGGGATTTTACGGGTACGGTCGATACGGACATACACGATATCTTTGGCATCTGTTTCGAGTTCGAGCCATGCACCACGGTTCGGGATGACTGTCGCACCGAAACCACGCTTACCATTTTTATCGAGTTTCGAGTTGTAGTAAACGCTCGGTGAACGAACAAGCTGAGAAACGATGACGCGCTCGGCGCCGTTAATGATAAACGTTCCTGATTCTGTCATGAGCGGGAAATCACCCATGAACACTTCTTGCTCTTTCAATTCACCTGTTTCTTTGTTTTGCAGACGTACTTTTACGCGAAGTGGCGCAGAGTAAGTAACGTCTCGCTCCTTCGACTCATCGATCGAGTACTTCGGCTCGCTGAGCGAGTAATCGATGAACTCGAGTACGAGGTTTCCTGTGAAGTCAGAGATTGGCGAAATGTCCGTAAACATCTCTTTCAATCCTTCACGCAAGAACCACTCATACGAAGCAGTTTGAATTTCAATCAAATTCGGAAGCTCTAATACCTCACTGATACGGGCAAAGCTTCTTCTCTGACGGTGACGACCGTACTGAACAAGTTGACCAGTCAACTGATTCACCTCGCAGACCCCCAATTCTTTAGCGAATTTTTCGGGCGTAATAATCGAACATTGTCATTGAATGTCGCTCGTTTTCCGCGTCTAAAAAGCGGCAAACGCGGCAGTTTCAAGCGAATTCCATTCCAATGGCATTTTATAATGTTAGCATATACGTTATAGCGAGTCAACAAGACTTCGCCGTTTGTCAAGACCGAATTGCACGGAAAATGAAATAGCCTTTTTCTTTCGCAAGCGTCTCGACGTGACCAAACACGTCTTCAAGCAACTTCTTCGCAGAAGGTGCTCCTTGTTTCTTTTGAATGACGACATAGAGTGCACCACCACTCACAAGATGGTCATACGCGTCCCGAAGGATCGTATGCACGACTTGTTTACCGGCGCGAATCGGAGGATTGGTCACAATTGCGGCGAACCGTTCCTCTCCGACCGCATCGTAAGCGTGACTGAGTCGCGTCTCAATCGTCACTCCGTTTTGGGTGGCGTTTTGTTCAGACAAAGCAAGCGCCCGCTCGTTCACGTCAACGAGGAGTGCTTCACGCCCAGAGGCGTCGGCAAGCGAGATCCCCATTGGACCGTAACCACAGCCGACATCTAAAATACGGCCCGAAACGACAGGCACTTCAAATGACTCGATTAAGAGACGTGACCCAAAATCGACCGATCCTTTCGAGAACACGCCGCGGTCCGAGGTGAAGCGATATGTCTTCCCTCGCAACTCATACGACCACGTCTCAGGGGCACTTTTCGAACTCGGATCGTTCGTATAGTAATGATCTCCCATGCGTTGAACCTCCTAACCCAATCTTCAAGGAAATAAAAGAAGCTCGCCACGGCGAGCTTCTATAGGTTGTGAAGTAAAAGTTAGATTACTTAACTTCGACAGTTGCGCCAGCTTCTTCAAGCTTAGCTTTAACTGCGTCTGCGTCTTCTTTCGAAACGCCTTCTTTGACTGGAGCTGGAGTTCCGTCAACGAGTGCTTTCGCTTCTTTAAGACCGAGGCCAGTAAGTTCACGTACCGCTTTGATGACGTTGATTTTACCAGCGCCAGCGTTTGTGAGGATTACGTCGAATTCAGTTTGCTCTTCAGCTGCTGCTGCGCCTGCACCTGCAACTGCTACTGGAGCTGCTGCTGATACGCCGAATTCTTCTTCGATTGTTTTTACGAGTTCGTTAAGTTCGAGAACCGTCATTGATTTGAGGTCTTCGATGAATTGCTCTTTGTTGAAAGCCATTATGGTTTTCCTCCTTTGATGTTGTGAAAATGTTTGGTTACGCTACGCGACAAAAATTAAGCAGATTGCTCTTCTTTTTGTTCTGCGATTGCGTTTGTTGCGACTGCGAGCCCACGGATTGGAGCTTGAAGTACGCTGAGAAGCATCGAGAGAAGACCTTCGCGCGATGGAAGTTCTGCAAGAGCTTTCACTTCTTCAAGTGAAGTTACTTTGCCTTCGATGATTCCGCCTTTGAGTTCGAGCGCTTTGTGCTCTTTCGAGAAGTCGTTCAAGATCTTCGCTGGAGCGACAACGTCTTCGTTCGAGAACGCGACTGCTGTAGGACCTGTGAAGACTTCGTCAAGACCGTCAAAGCCAGACTGAGTAGCCGCGCGGCGAAGAAGTCCGTTTTTGTATACTTTGAACTCGATTCCAGCGTCACGGAGTGATTTACGGAGTGTAGTCACTTCTTCAACTGTAAGTCCACGGTAGTCAACAACGATCGTTCCAACGCTCGCTTGCATTTTCTCAGCGATTTCATCGACGAGTGCCGATTTCTGAGCTACGATTTTTTCGCTTGCCATGTGTTTGCACCTCCTAGTCATTTCTTGTACCGGACGAGAGGCTGCTCTTCAAAAAGAAATCCCTCGTATGAAGACATACGAGGGCGTAATTGTTTGAAAGTAAACCTGTGACAACAGGCTCAAGTTCGAGCAAAGACACCTCGGAAGGGTTTACGGACCGATGTCCACCTTCTGTCTGCGGTAATCCAACATATTCGGTTGAACGTGTCTTACTTTAACAGCGGTATCACACGTTGTCAACAGTTTATTTCAAGTAGATTACTTGATGAAGTCGGCAGTCGCAACACGGATTCCAGGACCCATTGTTGACGAAAGCGCGATGTTTTTGAGGTAAGTTCCTTTTGCAGTAGCAGGCTTCACTTTCATGAGTGTCTCGATGATTGTCTCGATGTTCTCAGAGAGTTTTGTTGCTTCAAACGATTTCTTACCAACTGGTACGTGGATGTTACCGGCTTTATCAACACGGTACTCTACTTTACCAGCTTTGATGTCAGCGATTGCTTTCTCGACATCAAACGTAACTGTGCCTGTTTTCGGGTTAGGCATGAGGCCTTTTGGTCCGAGAACGCGACCGAGTTTACCAACTTCGCCCATCATGTCAGGTGTCGCAACGATTACATCGAAGTCGAACCATCCTTGTTGGATTTTCGTGATGAACTCAGAGTCACCGACATAGTCAGCGCCAGCTGCTTCAGCTTCTTTAACTTTTTCGCCTTTTGCGAAGACGAGAACTTTTTGTGTTTTACCAGTACCGTGTGGAAGTACAACGGCACCGCGGATTTGTTGGTCTGCTTTCTTTGGATCTACGCCGAGACGTACAGCCACTTCGATTGTTTCATCGAACTTAGCAGTAGCAGTTTTTTGAACGAGTTCGACCGCTTCAGCGAGGTCGTAAGACTTCGTGCGATCAACAAGCTTCGCTGCTTCTTGGTGTTTTTTACCCATGATTCTTTTCCTCCTTGTGGTTAGCGGAATTTCCTCCCACATAATGAAGGGATTGAGGGTGAGTACAATATTCACCGTCAATCCCAGAGACTAAGCAATTAGTCTTCGATTACAATACCCATACTGCGCGCAGTACCTTCAACCATAAGCATCGCTGTTTCTACAGACGACGCGTTAAGGTCAGGCATTTTAAGTTCAGCGATTTCGCGAACTTTATCACGCTTAACCGTTGCTACTTTCTTACGGTTCGGTTCACCAGAACCGCTCTCGATACCAGCAGCTTTCTTCAAAAGAACTGCAGCTGGTGGAGTTTTCGTAATGAATGTAAACGAACGATCTTCGTATACCGTAATGACTACAGGAATAATCAATCCGGCTTGGTCTTGTGTACGAGCGTTGAACTCTTTACAGAATCCCATGATGTTAACACCTGCTTGACCAAGTGCTGGTCCTACTGGTGGTGCTGGGTTAGCTTTACCAGCTGGGATTTGAAGTTTAACGAGTTTAGTAACTTTTTTCGCCACGAGACACACCTCCTTAAGTCTAAAATGTGGTTTCTTGGACGTTGTGCGCCCTCCCACTCAATCTATTAGGTCGAGTTTGTACCGAAATAAAGCACAACATCAAACATTTCCGATTGTACCATCCGTTTCCGAAGATGGCAAGTGGGTTTAGTTAATTTTCTGAACTTGTTCGAAATCAAGCTCGATTTTTGTTTCGCGGCCGAACATGTCGACGACGACTTTGAGCTTCTCTTTGTCGGCTTCGATTTCATCAATCGTTCCTTCAAAGTTCTCGAACGCACCTTCTTTGACGCGAACGAGATCGCCGAGCTCGTAGTTGTAACGGTCTTTCTTCTCGATGAGGCCCATCTGTGAAAGCACGTTCGTCACTTCATCCGGTTGAAGCGGGATCGGCTTGGCGCCCCCACCTGTCGAACCGAGGAAGCCTGTCACGTTCGGTGTATTTCGAACGACGTACCATGAATCGTCCGTCATGATCATCTCGACGAACACATAGCCCGGGAAGTTTTTCACTTCACGTTCTTTGATCTTTTTCTCGCCACTTTTCAATGTGACTTCTTCTTGCGTTGTTTCAGTCGGAACGAGGACGCGGAAAATTTTATCTTCCATGTTCATCGAACCGATTCGACGTTCTAGGTTTTCTTTGACGTTGTTTTCAAAGCCAGAATACGTCTGGACAACAAACCATTGTTTCTCCACGGCTTTCACCTCTTTCCTTAGTTAATCAATAAGTTGACGAGATAGCTGACACCAGTATCCACGCCAAACACGAACAAGCCAATCACGACGACGGTCGCGATGACTGTGATGGTATATTTCGTGAGCTCTTTACGAGTCGGCCAACTCGTTTTCTTTAGCTCTTTCCATACATCACGCAAAAAGTTCATGGTAGCTTCCTCCTACATTGAATGCCAATTGACGTTACTTTGATTCTCGATGCACCGTATGCGCATTGCAACGACGGCAAAACTTGTTCAGCTCGAGGCGTGTCGCGACGTCATCGCGTTTCGTCGTCGAGTACTCACGTGATCCGCATTGTGCACAGGCGAGACTTACTTTCTTTGCCATTCATAAGCGCCCCTTTCGACGGCTCTCATTAAAAAAGAGCGAAAAAAAAACGCCTCCTGTAAAATGGCGTCTACGGACAAGGCGCTGCCTTAAAAGTATCACATAGGAGGCGTGGGGTCAATATCGGTTAACTCGTCAGCATCTTCACATCGACGTGACGTTCAAACTTCTTCTTCACCCGCTGTAAGGCGTTATCAATCGATTTGACATGGCGGTCCAAATCGTCTGAAATCTCTTGATACGAACGACCGTCTAAGTAAAGCCGGAGCACTTTTCGTTCTAAATCACTCAGCAGCTCGTCCATCTTTTCTTCCATGAACAACTGGTCTTCCCGAGTGACGAGCAGGTCTTGCGGGTCGGTTGGATGCGGGGGCAAGATGACGTCAAGCAACGTGCGGTCTGACTCATCGTCAAAAATCGGTTTATCAAGTGACACGTATGAATTGAGCGGAATGTGCTTTTGCCGCGTCGCCGTCTTGATTGCGGTAATCATTTGGCGCGTGATGCACATCTCAGCAAAACTTTTGAACGAGGCGAGCCGCTCGTCGCGATAATCACGAACCCCTTTATAAAGACCAATCATTCCTTCTTGGACGATGTCTTCGTGATCGGCTCCGATTAAGAAGTACGATCTCGCTTTTGCCCGCACGAAATATCGATAGCGCTCGATAAGAAACTCTAACGCATCGCTATCCCCTTCATTGCGCGCGAGTAAGACGAGCTCTTCATCTGACATTTTTTCGAACTGTTCATATGGCCATCCGTTCATGTTTCATACCCCCCGGCAATTGATGATGAACTATGTAAGTTTGTGACCTCATTATAGACAGCAGAGAAAACAACCGTCAAACAAAATTCTAAAAATTCCGTCAATTACAATTCGTGTAACGCATACATCTATTAGTATACAACATTTGCTTTCAAAAAAATGTCAAATTAAAAACAAAGACGAGTTCATTTGATGAACTCGTCCGTGATGTGCGTCACCGTCTCATTTACGTCGACGCATTTCTTCCAATCGGGCCCGCACTTCCGGCGTGAGATCGATCGTTTTTCGGTTGGACCGGTCTTGTTTGAGTGCCGACCGCTCTTGTTCGATTACGAGCTGGGCTTGTTTCCAATCTTTCAACAGTTCGGTCGCCGGGACGCGAAGCGCTCCTTGACCGAAGATGACCCATTGCTCCGTAAAGTCGTTCGTCGCCACGAACAGTGTGACGAGACGGTTGTCGACGAGCTCATGCGCCCGACGCTCAATCCATTCATCTGCCGTCTCGTTCTCTTTCGTATAGATGATCGCGACCCGGCTCTGCGTCGCTTTCGATTCACGCCCATACCGCATATGGGCATCAAAGACGATGGTCACCTCTCGGCCCGTGACCGCTTGATACTCGGCCATTGCTTCAATGAGGTCGTTTCTTGCCTGATCGAAGTCGATTTCGCGTAACTTCCGAAGATGTGGCCACGCCCCGATAATGTTATAGCCGTCAACAAGTAGGAGTTCCCGCTTTTTTACACTCATGACAACGGATGACGGGTACGGTGCACTTCATACAAGAGAAGCGCAGCCGCGACCGAAGCGTTGAGCGACGTGACATGACCGACCATCGGCATGTGGACGAGGAAGTCACACGTCTCACGCACGAGACGACTCATTCCTTTCCCTTCACTTCCGATGACGACGACGAGCGGCATGTCACCGTCGAGGCGGCGATAATCTTGGCTCTCGCTCGCATCCGTGCCCACGACCCATAATCCTTTTTCTTTCAACTCTTCGAGTGTCCGGGTCAAATTCGTGACGCGTGCGACCGGGATGTATTCAATCGCACCTGTCGACGCTTTCGCGACGGTTTGCGTCAAGCCGACCGAGCGACGTTTCGGGATGATAATCCCATGGGCACCGACAGCATCCGCTGTCCGCAAAATCGAGCCTAAGTTGTGTGGGTCCTCAAGCTCATCGAGCAAGATGAAGAGTGGTGTCTCCCCTTTTGATTCAGCGAGCGCGAACATGTCATCAATCGACTTATATTCATAGGCGGCGACGGCGGCGACGACACCTTGGTGGTGCTCACTGCCGGCCATCTTCTCGAGCTTCGTCTTCGGGACGAAAGAGACTTGCACCGACGCTTCGTTTGCCATCGAGATGATTTGCGCGAGTGGTCCTTTTTGTTGACCTTCCATAATGAAGACTTTATTCATGTCGCGCCCGCTCCGGAGTGCCTCCATGACCGGGTTACGTCCGTACAAGAAATCGATGCCTTCTTCCATCACATCGACTTCTTGATAATCTGGGCGTTCGAGTTTTTGTCGTTTCGGCCGGTCGTCCTCGCGCGAACGATCGAATGAACGTTTGTCGCGCGATTTACCTCCTTCATGTCGTTTCGGATTGCTCGGTTTCGAGCCAAATGAACGCTTGTTCGATGAGTTCTTCAAGACGATCCCTTCTTTCTATAAGATAAATATAACCAATCAATGCCTCAAACGCCGTCGAGTACCGATACGTATGGACGTCGGTCCGCTTTGGAATCGAGCCGGACTTGGCGTTTCGTCCTCGCCTTACGACGGCCTGTTCCTCTTCCGAGAGCGCATTCGTCTCGAGCCAATGGGTGACAATGCCTGCTTGTGACGCCGCATTGACATAACGGACCGCCCCACGGTGTAAGTCATTCGGTCGTGTCAAGCCCCGCTCGAGCAATCGTTTCCGGACCGCCATCTCATAGACGACGTCACCCATATAAGCAAGCGCGAGTGCGTTCAGCTGGGCCGGATTCACACTCATAGACGCTTCCACCGGACACCTTGTGCCGTATCTTCAAGTTGAATCTGTTGTTGTTTCAGAAGGTCACGAATCTCGTCCGCACGGGCAAAGTTTCGTTCCGCACGGGCTGTGTCACGTTCTTGAATCAATTGATCGATTTCAGCATCTAACAACTCTTTCTCTTCCGACAACGTCAAACCGAGGACACCCGTCAACTCGTCAAACAAGTTGATGACGTGCTCTAGCGTCTCTTTTGAGACGTGGTTCGCTTTGGCGTAAATGTTCGCTTCTCTCGCCAAGTCGAACAATACCGTGACGGCGTTGGCTGAATTGATGTCATCATCCATCGCTTCAATGAATGCCGATTTAATGCCAGCAAGTTTTCGTTCCATCGCCTCGCTCGGCTCGTCTAAGCCAGCTGTTACAGACAATCGGTGCTCGACGTTGTGATACGCCTCCTTGATCCGGTCCCACCCGTTCGCTGCTTGTTCGATTAGCTCCCGGCTATAGTTGATTGGATGACGATAATGCACCGATAGCATAAAGAAGCGGAGCACCATCGCATCGACTTCCTTGAGCGCCTCATGGACGAGCAAAAAGTTCCCGAGCGATTTTGACATCTTCTCGTTCTCGATATTGATGAACCCGTTGTGAAGCCAATAGTTAGCGAATTTCGTGTGATTGCACGCCTCAGACTGTGCGATTTCGTTTTCATGGTGTGGGAATTTCAAATCGTGGCCGCCGGCATGAATATCGATCGTCTTGCCAAGATGCTTTTTCGCCATCGCCGAGCATTCGATATGCCAGCCCGGACGTCCTTGCCCCCATGGGCTCTCCCATGCCGGTTCACCTGGTTTCGCCGCTTTCCATAAGACGAAGTCGAGCGGGTCTTCTTTCTTCTCCCCGACGTCGACGCGCGAACCGGCCCGTAAGTCTTCAATCGATTGTTGACTGAGCTTGCCGTACTCATCGAATTTTCGGGTGCGGAAGTAGACGTCGCCTTCGGATGCATACGCGTACCCTTCTGTCTCTAACGTCCGGATGAAGTCGATGATTTCTTGCATCGTATCAGTGACGCGCGGGTGCACGTCGGCTGGTTGCACGTTTAACGCCCCGGTATCGGCCAGGTATGCCTCGATATAGCGGTTCGTCAGCGTCGAGACGTCTTCCCCGAGCTCGTTTGCGGCCCGAATGATTTTATCGTCGACATCCGTGAAGTTCAATACGTACTTCACATCATACCCGCGATACGTCAAATAGCGGCGCACCGTGTCAAACGCAATCGCCGGACGGGCGTTTCCGACGTGGATATAGTTGTAGACGGTCGGCCCACATACGTACATCGACACTTTCCCAGGTACGATCGGGACGAACGGTTCTTTCTTATTCGTGAGGCTGTTGTAAAACTGAATCATGTGTCTTCTCCTCCATCCGCTTTTCTAAGGAAGCTAATTTTTTCTCTAACTGTTCGACCGCGTTCTCCAGTCGTTCTTGGCATTCCCGATCCGGATCCGGGAAGCGATGGTCGAGGTCGTGTGGTTTCACCCGCTCGCCGTTTCGGATGACGACGCGACCAGGAATCCCAACAACCGTCGAGTCAGACGGTACATCTTTTAAGACGACGGAACTCGCCCCGATTTTAGCGCAATCACCAATCGTGATATTGCCGAGTACTTTCGCACCGGCCGAAATCAACACGTCGTTCCCAATTGTCGGGTGACGCTTTCCTTTCTCTTTTCCCGTTCCGCCGAGTGTCACGCCTTGATAGATGGTGACATCATTGCCAATAATTGCGGTCTCCCCGATCACGATGCCAAACCCGTGGTCGATGAACAATCGCTCGCCGATGACCGCTCCCGGGTGAATTTCTACCCCTGTGAACCAACGGCTCGTTTGGGCAATCAGTTTCGCCAACAGCTTCACATTTCGTTTCCATAGGCCATGCGCGAGCCGATGTGCCCAAAGGGCGTGCAATCCTGGATACGTTAAAACCACTTCCGCTTTTGAGCGAGCGGCCGGGTCAAGTTCGAGCACATTTTGAATGTCGGCCCGTACACTTTTCCAAAATCCCATAATTGTTCTCCTTTTCTTTATAAAAAAACAAAGACGCCCCTGTGCCAAGGCACAGAGACGCCATAAGCGCGGTTCCACTCTGTTTGGGAAACTTCCCCTCTCAAGTCTCGTTAACGCCGAGTCGCGGTCCCGACTACATATCGCCGGAACGGCTCCGAGGTGCACTTCGACGGGGGACGCTTCTAGAACTTCCAGCCTTGGTTCTAGTCTCTGTTAAGTGTCAATCCGCTTACTTTCCTCATCATTGCCTTTATGCTAATAACGTTGTTAAACGCGCGAGGACGCGCTCTTTTCCAATCAATGAGATGGCGTTTGGAAGCTCTGGTCCGTGTGTCTGCCCTGTCGTGGCGACACGAATCGGCATGAACAAGTTCTTTCCTTTTTGACCGGTCGCTTTTTGTGTCGCTTTCGTCGCAGCTTTAATGGCTTCCGGTGTGAAATCTTCGATCTGTTCGAGTTGCGCCTTGAACTCAGCCAAGACACTCGGTACTGCTTCGCCGGCAAGCACCGCGTTCGCTTCTTCGTCATACTCGACTTCATCTTTAAAGAACAAGTCCGTCAACGCGACGATTTCAGCCCCGTGTGTCATCTGTTCTTTATAGAGTGCGATGAGCGCTGTCGCCCAATCCGCTTCTTCCATCGATAACGCTTCTGGCAAACGACCCGCTTCTTGTAAGAATGGTAAACTGAGTGCCACCACTTCGTCAAGCGAAGCCTGTTTCATATAAACGCTGTTGATCCATGCAAGCTTTTGTTGATCAAAGACGGCCGGGCTCTTCGAGAGGCGACCCGCGTCGAACATCTCGATGAACTCTTTTTTCGTAAAGATCTCTTCCTCACCGACCGGCGACCAACCGAGAAGCGAAATAAAGTTAAAGAGCGCTTCCGGGATGTAGCCGAGATCGGCATATTGCTCGATGAACTGAATGATCGACTCATCACGCTTCGATAGTTTTTTATGGTTCTCGTTGAAGATGAGCGTCATATGACCGAACGTCGGGTAGTCCCATCCGAGTGCGTCATAGACCATCATCTGTTTCGGCGTGTTGGCGATGTGGTCGTCTCCACGCAAGACGTGACTGATCTTCATCAAGTAGTCATCGACGACGACAGCAAAGTTGTATGTCGGGATCCCGTCTTGTTTGACGATGACCCAGTCGCCGAAGTCTTTCGCTTCAAATGAAACGTCGCCTTTTACGACATCGTTCCATTTGTACGTCACACCTTCAGGGACGCGGATACGAATCGATGGCTTGCGGCCCTCGGCTTCAAACGCCGCTCGTTCTTCGTCGCTCAAGTTGCGATGGGCACCTGAGTAGCGTGGCGCTTCCCCGCGTGCGATTTGAGCCTCGCGTTCAGCTTCGAGTTCTTCGGACGTCATATAGCACTTATAGGCGAGTCCTTTTTCCATCAGCTCATTCACGTGTTTGTTGTAGAGATCGAGTCGTTCCATTTGGAAGTAAGGGCCATAGTCACCACCGCGACCCGGGCCTTCATCCCAATCGATTCCGAGCCACTCGAGATACTTCATCTGACTTTCGACGCCGTTCTCGACGTTGCGTTTTTGATCGGTATCTTCGATGCGTAGAATCATTTTGCCGCCAGCGTGGCGGGCGTATAAATAGTTGAATAGCGCTGTCCGGGCATTCCCGATATGAAGGTGACCCGTCGGACTTGGCGCATAGCGTACACGCACTTCACTCATAATATTTCCACCTTTCTTCTCTTCTGCCCAAATAGTATACCACTTTTGTCAAGCACGGTTGAGCAGGATGACCGCTTGGGCGGCAATTCCTTCTTCTCGTCCGGTGAAACCGAGCTGTTCCGTCGTCGTCGCCTTCACGTTCACTTGGCTGATGTCGGCCTCAAGCAACTCCGCAATGACCGCTCGCATGTCATCGATATACGGGCGAAGTTTTGGCCGCTGTGCCATGACTGTCGCATCGACGTTGCCAAGGACGTACCCTTCTGCTTTCACGAGTTGCCAGACGTGTTGAAGTAACACTTTCGAGTCGGCATCTTTAAAGGCCGGGTCCGTGTCCGGAAAATGCTTCCCGATATCTCCGGCTGCGATCGCACCGAGAGCCGCATCGGCAATCGTATGTAGCAACACGTCTGCGTCGGAATGGCCAAGCAGACCGCGGTCGTGTGGAATCTCGATTCCCCCTAAAATGAGCGGGCGCCCTTCTGCAAATGCATGTACATCAAATCCTTGTCCGATTCTCATCGATACTCCTCCTTTGTCAAAATCGCTTCCCCGAACAATAAATCTTCAGGTGTCGTGATTTTTATGTTGTGATAGTCACCCGGGATGACCGTGACGTCATGGCCTGCCCATTCGAACAGACTCGCGTCATCGGTACCCGTAAACGCTTGCTTCGCCGCTTCGTCGTGAATACGCCGAATTCGCTCGATTGGAAACGCCTGTGGGGTCTGGGCGAGCCAAAGCGTCTCACGCGGCACGGTGCGGGTAATTTGTCCCGTATCCACTTGCTTCACCGTGTCTTTCACGGGAACAGCTAAAATCGCACCGACCGTTTGTCCTGCTTTAGCCACTTGTCGTAATTGGTCGACTCGAATGAACGGACGCGCTCCGTCATGAATCAAGACGACACCGTCTAGCGTCACGGCATGCAGGCCGGCGCGGACGCTTTCTTGTCGTTCTTTCCCACCGGCTACATACGTGATGGGCGTCAGGATATGGCCGAGCATCGAGCGGAACCACAGCTCTTCTTCCGGACGAATCGCCAAGATGATCTCGTGACACCATGTATCACGAGCGAACGCCTCGACCGTCCACACGATAATCGGCTTTCCTTGAAGCTGTAACATTAATTTATTCTCGTTCGCCCCCATACGCTTGCCTTGACCGGCTGCTGGGATGACGACTGCATATCGCATCACATATTCCCCTCACTTCGTGAAAAAAGAGAGCGCGAAGCGCGTCTCTTTTTCACAGTTATTCAGGACGAGCAAAAATCATTCGACCTGCCGAGGTCTGGAGCACGCTCGTCACGACGACGGGTAACGTCTTCGAGATGAGTTTACGTCCCCCTTCGACAACGACCATCGTCCCGTCTTCGAGGTAGGCGACTCCTTGATTTTGTTCTTTTCCTTCTTTGATGACCGTAACGACCATCTCTTCACCCGGGATGACAATCTGTTTCACCGAGTTGGCTAAGTCGTTAATGTTTAACACTGGGACGTTTCGAACTTCACACACTTTGTTCAAGTTATAATCGTTCGTCACGACAATCCCGTTCTTCACTTCAGCGAGTTTGATCAACTTAATGTCGACTTCCGCTACATCTTCAAAGTCTCCATCATAAATCTCGACTTCGATGCGATCGTTGTCTTGGAGCTCTTTTAAAATATCAAGTCCACGTCGACCGCGATTTCGTTTCAACGTATCCGATGAATCGGCAATGTATTGAAGTTCACCGATGACAAACTGCGGAACGATGAGCGTCCCTTCGATGAAGCCTGTCTTTGCGATGTCGGCGATTCGCCCATCGATGATGACGCTCGTATCTAAAATCTTATCGTTTGAACGGCGTACCGGTTCGGCCGGTTGCTTGTCACGTTCACTTTTCACGAACAATTTAATCCATTCGTTGCGTTTCCGGTACCCGACGGCAAAGCCGAAGTATCCGAACAAGGCGGTCACGAAAATCGGCACGATTTTGCTGAGTAAGAAAATGTTCGTCACTTCAAGCGAGACGCTAATCAAAAAGGCAATCAACAACCCGATAATTAACCCGATTGAACCGAACAAAATATCCCCAACCGGTAAACGGACGAGCCGTTCTTCAACAAAGCGGATAAATTTAACGACCATGTCGGTCAAGAATAAACTGAGAATGAAGAAGATAAGTCCACCAATCAAACTAGCTACGTATGGAATCGTCAACCAAGCCGGCACGTTCATACCGAGATCGTTAAAAAGAGCTACTAATTCGATAATCCCGAACCATCCGACGACAAGACCAATCAAAATAAATCCGATTCGCACTGCAATCTTCACTCATTCCACCTCCTTCATCTGAATTTAAATTTCATTAAAACAGCACTTTTATTGTAACACGGTTCGTTTGAAAGCGTTCGTTACAAACCGTTAAAACCTGTCGGAGGCGCCCATCAGAACGGAATGGTCAGTTGTAGCGCCTCATCGACAGTGCTGACACCGACGACGTCGATCCCCCCTGGTGCTGTCCAGCCACCAAGGTTGTTTTTTGGAATGATGGCACGTGTGAAACCGAGCTTAGCCGCCTCGGCGACACGTTGCTCGATTCGGGACACACGGCGCACTTCACCAGTCAAGCCAACTTCTCCAATACAGACGTCGGTCGGACGTGTCGGACGGTCACGGAAGCTAGAAGCGATAGAGACGCAAATCGCCAAATCGATGGCCGGCTCGTCTAGTTTAACGCCACCCGCCGCCTTCAAATACGCATCTTGCGTCTGGAGCAAGAGACCTGACCGTTTCTCAAGTACGGCCATAAGTAGCGCGACTCGGTTTTGGTCAATTCCCGTGGCCATGCGACGTGGGTTCCCGAATGACGTCGGTGAGATGAGCGCTTGGAGTTCAACGAGTACCGTTCGCGTCCCTTCCATCGAAGCGACGACCGTTGAGCCGGATACACCTGCTGTCCGTTCTTCGAGGAAAATCTCAGACGGGTTCAGCACTTCTTCGAGCCCACTCTCTTTCATCTCAAAAATACCAATCTCATTCGTCGAGCCAAATCGATTCTTCACGGCCCGTAAAATCCGAAACGTATGATGACGCTCACCTTCGAAATACAACACCGCATCCACCATATGCTCGAGTAGACGTGGTCCCGCAATTGAACCTTGTTTCGTAACGTGCCCGACGATAAAGACGGCCACACCCCGCGTTTTAGCAATCTTCATGAGCGCTGCCGTACATTCCCGTACTTGGGCGACACTACCCGGCGCCGATTGAATCTCATCCATATATACTGTTTGAATCGAGTCAATGATAACAAATCCCGGCTTTTCTTCATCGATGACCCGTTCGATCATCAACATATCGGTCTCGGCGAGGACATACAAATCCTGTGTCGGCAAACCGAGTCGTTCCGCACGAAGCTTCGTCTGTTTGAGCGATTCCTCACCAGAAATGTAGAGCACTTTCCGACCGCTATGAGCAAGGTGCGCACTCACTTGAAGGAGAATCGTCGACTTCCCGATCCCCGGGTCACCCCCGACAAGAACGAGTGATCCCGGGACGATTCCTCCGCCAAGCACACGGTCGAACTCTTGACTGTTCGTGTGAACCCGCGTCTCCTCCTGTGAGACGACGTCGGCGAGGCGCTCCGGTTTCAACTGTCGCGATGAACTGTGAACGAACGCGGCCCCACGCTTCGCTTTCTTCTCTTCGACAAACTCTTCGACGAGCGTGTTCCATTCATTACACCCGGGGCAACGTCCCATCCACTTCGCGGACTCATAGCCGCACGATTGACACACGTACTTTGTTTTTAGTTTAGCCATACTTAATCCTCTCTGTTTAAAAAAGCTCCCTCACTTGAGAGAGGGAGCTTCGCATTATTGAACGACACCTTCGCTACGGACGATGAACTCTCCGTCCTGCACGTCAAGAGCGACTTTACTGCCTTTGGTGATGTCTCCACTGAGCATCGCTTCTGAGAGTCGGTCCTCCACCTCACGTTGGAGCGCCCGGCGGAGCGGTCGAGCTCCGTACTCTGGGTCGTATCCAACTTCAGCAATCTTCTCAAGCGCCGATTCCGTCAATGTGAAATCGATGCCTTGTTCACCAAGACGTTTCGTGAGTGTCTCAGCCATGAGCTTGACGATTTGTTGGATATGCTCTTTTTGGAGCGAGTGGAATACCGTGATCTCATCGATCCGGTTCAAAAACTCAGGACGGAACGCTTTTTTGAGCTCTTCCATTACTTTGTCCTTCATCTCTGTATATTCACGCTTCACATCATCTTCAACCGTGAAGCCGACGTATTTGTTGCGTTTCAGTGCTGCGGCTCCGACGTTTGACGTCATGATGATCACCGTGTTGCGGAAGTCGACCGTGCGGCCTTTCGAATCCGTCAAGCGACCGTCATCGAGCACTTGGAGCAAGATATTGAACACTTCTGGGTGGGCCTTCTCAATCTCATCAAGCAAGATGACCGAATACGGTTTGCGACGAACTTTTTCTGTCAATTGGCCGCCCTCTTCATAACCGACATATCCTGGAGGAGAACCGACGAGTCGGCTCGTCGCATGTTTCTCCATGTACTCAGACATATCGATGCGGATAATCGCATCCTCATCACCGAAGAGCGCTTCGGCGACGGCACGAGCCAATTCGGTCTTCCCGACACCGGTCGGTCCGAGGAAGACGAACGAGCCAATCGGACGTTTCGGATCTTTCAACCCGGCACGAGCGCGGCGAATCGCCCGCGAAATCGACTTGACCGCTTCGTCTTGTCCGATGACGCGGTTATGCAAAATCGACTCGAGTTTTAAGAGACGATCTGTTTCTTCTTCGGCAATTTTTGTGACCGGCACACCGGTCCAGTTCGCAACGACTTGTGCGATATCTTCTTTCGTCACTTCAAGTTTTTCGTTACCTTGTTTGTTCTGCCATTCTGATTTCAACTGTTCGAGTTCTTCGCGTACTTTTTGTTCCGTATCACGAAGCGAGGCCGCCTTCTCAAACTCCTGACTTTGCACAGCTGAATCTTTTTCTTTCCGAATCGTTTCAAGGCGCGCTTCGAGTTCTTTTAAGTTCGGTGGCGCCGTGAACGAACGGAGACGCACTTTTGACGCCGCTTCATCGACAAGGTCAATCGCTTTATCTGGAAGGAAACGGTCTGAAATATAGCGGTCTGAAAGGACAACAGCTTCATGGACCGCTTCATCCGTGATGGTCACGCGGTGATGCGCTTCATAGCGATCGCGCAAACCGAGTAGGATTTGCTCTGCTTCTTCGGTCGTCGGTTCATTCACTTGAATCGGTTGGAAGCGACGCTCGAGCGCGGCATCTTTTTCGATATACTTCCGATACTCATCTAACGTCGTCGCACCGATACATTGAAGTTCACCACGGGCGAGTGATGGTTTCAAGATGTTCGAGGCATCGATTGCCCCTTCCGCCCCACCAGCGCCGATTAACGTGTGCAATTCGTCAATGAAGAGAATGACGTTCCCCGCCTGACGAATCTCATCCATCACTTTTTTCAATCGATCTTCAAATTCACCGCGGTATTTTGTACCCGCGACGAGTGTTCCCATATCAAGGACCATCACTCGTTTGTTACGAAGCGTCTCTGGCACTTCATTATTGATGATTTGTTGAGCTAATCCTTCGACGACAGCCGTCTTCCCGACACCTGGCTCACCGATGAGAACCGGGTTGTTTTTCGTCCGGCGTGATAAGACTTCGATGACCCGTTGAATCTCACCAGCGCGCCCGATCACCGGATCAAGACGTGACTCACGAGCTTGTTGCGTCAAGTCGCGAGCTAATCCGTCGAGTGTCGGTGTCGCAGCGCTCGTTCCAGGTTGTGAGGCGTTAGCTGACGATTCTGTGTTACCGAGCAACTGAAGCACTTGTTGACGTGCTTTTGTCAAACTGATGCCGAGGTTGTTCATGACGCGCGCCGCCACACCCTCGCCTTCTCGAATCAAGCCGAGCAAGATGTGCTCTGTCCCAACGTATGAGTGACCGAGTTTACGGGCCTCGTCCATCGAAAGTTCAATCACTTTTTTCGCACGCGGCGTGTAATGAATCGTTGACCCGTTCTCTGACCCGCGTCCAATGAGCGCCTCTACTTCTTGTTGAATCTTCTCAGACGTCATACCGAGGGCGAAAAGTGCTTTTGCAGCAATCCCTTCGCCTTCTCGAATCAAGCCGAGTAAAATATGTTCCGTACCAATATTATGATGGCCAAGCCGTACCGCTTCTTCTTGTGCTAAAGCTAATACGCGCTGAGCTCGTTCTGTGAATCGACCAAACATCATGGACAAAACCTCCTTGAGAGTTAAATCAAACTAAACCGTGATCTAGCATGCGACGAACGAGCGTCGCTCGTTCCCGATCTCGTTCTTTCGTAGATAATGTTTTCCCGAAATGTTTTTGTAGGAAACCTGATTGCAACCTTACAATCAGTTCATGAAACTGTGGCGGGCTCCAATCTGACAATAGGCCAAGATCGCTCGCTAAATGTAAGTCAGACAGACGCTCAATTGCTTCTGTCGAAGACAGTAACTTCGCATAACGCAACACCCCATAAGAGCGATAAAACTGATCTTCTAACTCGTCTTCCTTGTTTTTGAGCAAATCCTCACGAGCTTGGCGTTCGGCCTGAATGAGTTGTTCCGTTATTTCCATAAAGTCCGATAAGAGTTGGGATTCATGGCTCCCAAGTGTACGTTGATTCGACAACTGGAATAAACGTCCCGCTGCGTCACTACCTTCCCCGTACCGGCCACGAATTGTGTAACCTAGTTTGCGAAGTTCTTTTAGTATAGGAGTAATTCGACCTGTCAATACCAAGCCTGGTAAGTGAAGCATGACCGAGGCGCGAAGACCTGTCCCGATGTTGCTCGGGCACGTCGTCAAGTACCCTAATGTTTCATCGAAGGCGTAAGGAAGTGATTCTTCACACAAAGCATCGACGCGTTTAGCGAGTTCAAATGCCTCAATCACCTGAAACCCTGGAAGTAACGTTTGAATTCGTAAATGATCTTCCTCGTTGATTAACACACTAATCGTCTCATCTTCACTTAAAAAGACGGCACTTTCATCTTTTGTAGCAATGGTTGGACTGATTAGATGCTTCTCAACAAGCGCTTGGCGGGTCACGTAATCATAGGAACCCATATGAATATACTTAAATCCTTGCAAACCACCAAGAGAAGATTCGACACGTTCACATAAATATCGTTGTCCTTCTTCTGAAAGTACTGGGGAGAAGACCGTGTCCTTCAAGTTGCGAGCCAGTCGGATTCGCGTTGAGATGACAAGGTCGTCAAGTTTCGCTCGTTCACGCATTTTCGGACCGAGCGGTTGTTCGAGGAATGTCTCCATCACGCCTCACCTTGTCCTTTCAATTGAATCATTTCTTTTTTGATACGGGCTGCACGTTCATAATCTTCTTGTTCGACAGCTTGCTCCAACTCCCCTGCCAGCTTGACGAGTCGTTCTTCAATTCGTTCGTCAGGCGTACGTAACAAGTTCGGAATTGAACCGACGTGATGATCATGCCCTTGTTGATATTGACGCGTTATTTTTAATAAATCATCTCGAAACACGGTGTAACACATTGTACAGCCGGCTTTTCTCGTTTGTTGTAACGCATGTTGCGTCATTTGACACGTCGGACACCGCTTCACGACCGGGACGTAACCTGTCATGACTTCAAACGCGCAATTCCGACACAGTTTACGTGTGACAGATACCCCGTTCTCATTAATGACCATTTCATTGACGGCAGGTCGCCGTTTACATCGTTCGCATAGCATGTTATCCCGCCTCCGTCAGCGATAACTTAACAATTTCATAAGCGCTAATAATTGTTGTCGGCGAATCAAGTGACGATCGGTTGCGTGGAGACCGAGTGATTCATCAGACAATACGTGAAAAAGAAGTCGAACTTCCCGTTCACTTAACAATCCTTCTTCAAATAGACGAATTAATATGTTTTCGACGACTTGTTCATTCAAATTAGGTTGATTATGCAAGAAGTCGATGAGACTAGCTAATAAATCTTGCTTCTCATGTAAGATGACGCGGCGAATGCGAATATATCCGCCTCCCCCTCGTTTGCTTTCAACAAGATAGCCTTTTTCGACGGTAAATCGTGTGTTGATGACATAGTTGATTTGAGACGGGACACACTCGAAACGTTTCGCAATATCTTGTCGTTTAATTTCAATTGCATTGGCCTGACTTTCTTTGAGTACTTGCTTCAAATACTGTTCGATTACATCAGATATGTTTCTCATCTCCACCACCCTCTGACCATCTTTGACTTTTGACTATATTTTATCATTGATTCAAAAAAAGGCAAACGAAAAGCGACGATGCAGCGCATCGTCGCACAAAAAAGACGACCAAGCAGATGCTTGATCGTCTCATGTTGCCTGGCAACGTCCTATCCTCACAGGGGGAGACCCCCAACTACTTTCGGCGCTGAAGCGCTTAACTTCCGTGTTCGGC
>NZ_JACSMD010000005.1 GCF_018618475.1 Exiguobacterium sp. s122 | reverse complement strand
ACCTGGAGCATCGCCATCGCGTCAGACGCCACGACGTTGAACGTGCCGTCGCCGAGCCCGACGAGGAGCGGCGACTTGTTCTTGCCGATATAGAGGCGCTCACGGTCCTCCGAGTCGATCATCGCGATCGCGTACGAGCCGTGGAGCTCCGACAACGTCTTGCGGAACGCCGCCTCGACGTCGCCGAGTTCGACGAAGTTCTTCTCCATGAGCTGGACGATGACCTCCGTGTCCGTCTCCGACTTGAACGGGGCGTCGAGCGTCGCCTTGAGCTGCTCGTCGTTCTCGATGACGCCGTTATGGACGAGCGTGAAGCGGGCTGTCGTGCTCTGGTGCGGGTGGGCGTTCGGGACGCTCGGCACCCCGTGTGTCGCCCAACGTGTGTGGCCGATTCCAACCGTCCCTTCCGCTTCGAACGGGACGATATCACGTAGCGCGGCAATACGACCGACTTCTTTGAACACGCTCACGTTTTCTCCGACGAGTGCGATTCCAGCTGAATCATAGCCTCGATACTCGAGTTTTTCGAGCCCTTTCAACAAAATCTCTTTCGTATCGACTTGACCAATCATTCCTACAATTCCACACATAAACAGTTCTCCTCTATATTCGATTTCTCGAAAAAGGAAACGGGCTTTTTCAAAGAGCTGTCAATGTGCCCCACTTTGTCCGTCCGGTCACCCGAACGCTTTACTGGAACACTCTTAGTCGTGACAGGCGACTAGAAGGCATCCGCCGAAATCTCGATCACCTTCGTCCTCGTCAACTCCGCAGAGTTCTGGCGCTTCTCGATCATATCTAGCCGTTTCTCCAGATACCCTTTCATGCTAACGGTTCTATGAAAAGTCGGATAGGATTTTTATCACATTGCATTCATCTACTTTTTCGGCGTTCATGCAATCGTCACCACTCTTATAAAAAAGCCTTTTGTTTCATGACTTGTTCCATCCGTTCGGTTCCGTCATGATAGAAGAAACTCGTGAGGAAACGGAGGAACGGCTATGAACATCGGCTTTCTCGTCATCGGCATTATCTTATCGACGCTCTCGAAATGGTTGCAAGTTCAAGGGAACGATGGGCTCGGGGATTTACTCGTGTTCCCCGCCGCCTTTTTCCTCGGTTTGGCACTTGTGACGAGCTTCCCATTTTTTAAGGACTGGTGGCGCGAACCGTCAAGTCGCCCGAGGGCACTTCGCTTCGCAAGTCTCGTTGCCGCCGGAATTTTATCGTTCCAACTATTCGCATGGCTCGTCTTTGGTCAAGGCGAGTGGCTTGGCGCCTTGTTCTTGCTACCGTTTCTCGCCTGTTTGTTTTTCATTATTCGAACGTTCAAATAAAATGGGGTAGCGCTCAAGCGCTCCCCCATTTTCGTTCTTCATTCAATTCCGCTTCGGAGACGTAGTTGTCATCGAGACGAATCATGTGGCGTTCATACCACTTGTCTACTAGGATTGTAACGGCAAAAGACAAGACGCCAATCAAGAAGAATGTCTGCATAGAAATCAAATCGGTCAAAACAGCGTAGACCCAAAGTAACACGAAGGGATACGTCAGTAATCCGCTCATCGAACCGAAGTGGATGAGACGCTTGGCCTCGCGAGAGACTAAGTACTTCTTTTTAATCGTTTCACGTCGCCATGATTTATAGAAATCTGGTAGGCTTGCTACCGCACCAATCAAGAAGACTGAAATTGCAGAGAGCCATTCATATTCGACTAAGAAAAACAAAATCATGAACCCGATAAAAGCTAAGAGAACGACGGACGTTTTTTTCGCCCCGTCGAATGCCATGAGTTCACGCATTTGGCTCCGCTTATTCATTATATTCACGCGCTTCCCGAATCAACTTCAAGTCCTTGTCCGTCAAATAACGATCGTCATGCGTTTGGATGATACGATCAAGCCATTTGCCGATGAACGAGGCGCCCCAGAAAAAGGCTTGCGATAACAGGAACGCTTGGAACGATTGCGGTTGCGGCGTCTGATTGAAGACGACGTACCCGAAGTAACCGATAGCGGCATATCCGATGAACATCGCCGTATAGCGTAGCGATAATAACATGCGGGCTTTTTTGTTCTTCACAAACTTTAGCCATAAGTTAAACTTGGCAACCTCGATGCCTATTAACAAAAAATAAAAGCCAAAAATTGTTGCCATGATTGCACGATCCGAAAGGTCTGCATAAGAAGCGATAGTAAATATAGCGACGATGGCCGTCACCAGGATGATGCCGACCGTCCAACTAGTAAACGTCTGAAAGCGTAACAGAGTATCGATTTGTCGTTTTGAATGCGTGGATAATTCCATTTAACTCATCCTTTCAATCAGTTGGTCAAAGGTTGGTAAATTTGGTTCTACTGCTTTCAATTTATTCGTAATGAACCGAGAACGAATCGAGTTCGTTGATTGTATTACAGCAAATATCATCCCAGTTATAAATCCGATCGTGTAGTCAAATACGAGTGTCGTCATAACAATCGACAATAACAATGCCTCTAACCATGTCGTCACATACTGGATGCGAAGCCACTTGATTGCACGAGCATGTACCGTAAGGCGACGCATGATGCGATATTCTTTATTCCCCATGACGAGGAGAAGGAACGTGAGAAGCAAGGTTAACGGAATAAGCAACATTCGTTCGAAGAAAAGCGCCAATAGAAAGAAGGTTAAATAAACAATCAATATAGTGAAACCGTATTTTCGAAGTGTAATCATTTGTTGAATGTCATTCATCTTTGGCACCTCCTCCTTCCTTCCATTTCTACTTTAGTATACGAAAACCAATTCGCTTTCGTTTCAAATTTACTAAATATTCCCTCAACAATCGTTCGACGTTTTTCAACAAAAGGCGAAGGATTATCCGACAGCATCATCCCGAAAGTATGGACAGGCGGACAAGGTGTCCTCGCTGCCATCGTCGTCGGATTCATCTACTCGCAGTTCATCAAACGCGGCATTCGCATCAAAATGCCTGACGGTGTACCACCAGATGTCTCGAACTCATTCTCGGCGTTGATTCCAGGTCTCGCCATCGTCTCACTTGCGGTCGCGACATTCACTGTCGTCCCAGCGATTGCCTCGTTCATGGTGTACTTCTCAATCCTTTGGGGCTGGGTCGATCCGTTCAACGCACTTCAAGTCCCGTGGACGACACCACCCGTCATTTCTGGTTTCTTGGTCGGCGGATGGCGTGCAGCGCTCTTACAGATTGCAACGATTGCCATGGCCGTCGCCGTCTACCTCCCGTTCGTCCGCATGCAAGATCGCGTGTCGTACGGTGAAGAAGTGAAAGCACAAGAAGACGCAGATAAAGCGTCAGCCTAAGCAAAAAACGACAGCCCTTCTCATCACAGAGAAGGGCTGTTATATTTAGGAAAATGAGTAAGAGAGTTGGGACAATATGAAAAACTACACACCCGCCTTTATGATTTTGTCGAGCGCGGCTCTCATGTTCGGGCTTGGTTTCAAATCTATGTTTCCGCATGCGATGTTGATCGGCATCGGGTTACACATGATTTTCTTACTATGTGCTGCCTACTCGTTAGGAAAGTATCGGGCGCATATCTCTAAGCTAAACACATAACGCCATGACGGTTTTCGTCATGGCGTTTGTCATTCAACCTCTCGAACGGGGAACTCGCGTGCAATCTCCCGTAACCCTTGCAAGAACTGCTCCACTTCCGCAACCGATGTTTCGAATGCAAAGTCGAGCTCTTCGGTCTCCTCCCCGAGTGGGTGTTCAAGATGACCTCGGACATCTACTTCATCCCCAGCGCCACCTCGTCGCGTCAACGTCAAACAGACGTACGGCTCCGTCGGCTCGAATTCGATTCGTTGCACGTTACCCACCAGAAACGATTCGAACACCGGTATGTAGTGCGCGACGAGCAGACTGTCGAGCATGATGTCATCGAACGTAATGCGGTGCTCCGGCGCATGGAAGCCGACCCAGTTTCGATGCCACGCTAAGTCATGGATGTTTTGAGCTTCTTCATACGCGTAGGAATAACTTTCAATCGAGATATCCGTCGCTCCGTCACGTGACGCTAATTTCGCGAGCGCCATCGTCAATCGTCCTTCCGAAGCGAATAGCCGTCAATCTCTAACAGGCGCATGCGTTTCTGATCGATGGCCGCATGGACAATGACCGTCACCCCGGGATTGAGTTGCATCATTTTCTTGATTTTCGTCAAGTCGTCCCCTTTAATCTCGACCGGTAAGACGAACTCGCCTTCTTTTAAATGGACGAACTTGATTTTGCCTTTGTCGTCGTAGCCCGTCACTTCATACGTCGCATACTCGCGTTTCATCCGTTCCTCCCCTTTCGTAGCTTGTCCTCTACTATACGTTCCCCTTACGAAGAAGTTCCACACAAAAACCCATCCCCGTAGCGGCAGGGATGGGTTCGTCATATGTCTTAGGCTTCGACGATATCGCCGTATTTCGCTTTATGGTCGGCGATGACGCCAGCGTACCATTTTGCGCTATCTTTCCACACACGATCTTGCGTTTCGAAGTCGATGTAGAGAATGCCGAAGCGCTTCTCGTAACCGAAGCTCCATTCGAAGTTGTCCATGAGCGACCAGAGGTAGTATCCGGCGATGTTCATGCCTTCATCGTTCAAATCAGACACGGCGGTGAGGTGCTTTTGGACGTAGTCGATGCGTTTCACGTCATGGACTTCGCCGTTCTCGAGCACGTCGTCATACGCCGCGCCGTTCTCTGTAATGATGATCGGTAAGTCTGTGTACTCGTTACGTAAGCGACGGATCAGGTCTTTGAATTCGTTCGGGGCGATATCCCAGCCCATGCCCGTCTTGTCGTAATCGGAGTACGCAGCCACTGTCATGAAGTCGTTCGCCGCACTGAACTCGACGAGTCCGCGGCTATAGAAGTTGATGCCAAAGAAATCACATTCCGTCGAAATCGTCTCCATGTCACCCGGTTTGATGAAGTCGTACGAATGCACGTACTTCGCGAACAAGTTCATCATATCGACCGGATACTGACCTTTGAATACTGGGTCGAGGAACCAGCGATTCGAGTACCCGTCCGAGTTGTTCTGTGCGAGGCGGTCGTTCACCGAGTCTGTTTTCGCATAGACCGGCGACAAGTTGAGCGTGATCCCAATCGGTGTCGTCGACTTCAAGTCTTGTTTCAACAATTCGACCGCTTTCCCATGCGAGAGAAGCATATGGTGTACGGCACGGACCGCTTCGTTCAAGTCACGATGACCCGGCGCGTGGACGCCGAGATGGTAACCGAGAAAGCCGGCACACCATGGTTCGTTATGCGTGATCCATGAGTCGACAACATCATCAAACTCATCGAAGCATACTTTCGCATAGTCGAGGAACCAATCGACCGAGTCGCGGTTCACCCAGCCCCCCTCTTCATGAGCCCACATTGGGAGATCCCAATGATAGAGCGTGACGGCCGGTTTGATGCCTTCCTCACGGAGACGTGTCGCGAGCGTCTTATAGAACGCCATCCCAGCCGGGTTGAACTCACCTTTCACCGGGAAGATGCGCGGCCAAGCGATCGAGAAGCGGTACGTGTCGACCCCTAGCTGTTTGATGTGCTGAATGTCTTCCTCGAAACGATGGTAATGGTCGCAAGCGACGTCCCCGTTATGTTTCTCGAACACGCGGCCATCGATGTCACAAAACATGTCCCAAATCGACGGCGTCCGCCCGTCTTCGTTATGCGCCCCTTCGATCTGATATGACGAAGTCGCCGTTCCGAAGACGAAGTCTTTGTTAAATTGCATCGTGTTTTCCTCTTTTCTCTATTATTCTTTGACCGCACCAGCCGAGATGCTGCTGACGATGTATTTTGACATGAACAAGAAGGCGATCATGATCGGCACGACCGAGATAGCAATCCCGAGATACAAGGCCCCGAGATTCTCGGCAACTTGTGAGCCTTTCAAGAAGCCCATGAGGACCGGAAGCGTATACTTCTCCGGTGAGAACAAGAGCACGAGCGGCATCAAATAGTTGTTCCATGAACCGATAAATGTGAAAATCGACATCGTCGCGACAGCCGGCATCATCATCGGGAGTGCGATCGTATGGAAGATGCGGAGCTCGCTCGCGCCGTCAATCCTAGCCGCTTCAATCATACTGACGTGAAGCGTCGCCTGCGTGTATTGGCGGATGAAGAAGACGACGAACGGACTCGCAATCGATGGGATGATGAGCGGGATGAACGAGTCGAGAATCCCGAGCGTCTTCGAAATCTCGTAGAAGCCGATCAACCCGAGCTGCCCTGGGACCATCATCATAACGAGCATGAAGATGAACATCGCGTTTTTGCCTTTGAAGTCATAGAATGCGAAGCCGAACGCGGTCATCGCCGAGAAGTAACCGGAGAGCAACGTGACGAGCACCGCGATAATCAAGCTGTTCTTAAAGCCGGTCCAAATGTTAATGTAGTCGCTCAAGATCGCGTAGTTATCGAGGAGCGCGGTTCCCGGAAGAAGCGAGAAACCAGACATGATCTCCCCGTTCGTGCGCGTCGCATTGACGAGCATCATGAGGAACGGGATGAAACAGATGATGGTCAAGACGATCAGTCCGGTGTAAATGACGCCGCGGCTAAAGATTTTTTTCTTTTGTTTTGGTTTTGGCGGCTCGAGACGAAGCGGTTTCTCTTCGCGCAGTGGCTGCACTTCGCTGTCGGCGAGCATACGCCGTGTTTCTGCATTTTGTTCCATTGCTTATGCTCCCTTCTGCGTAGCACGCTCTTTACGGAACATGCCTTTGAAGACGACCGCCGAGAAGACGAGCGTGATCAAGAACAAACCGTAAGCGACCGCTGCCGCATAGCCGTAGTTGTTATACTTGAACGCTTGATTGTACAAGTAGAGGACCATCGTATTCAGCGAGCCGTCCGGTGCACCGATTCCGTCCGTCAAGAGGAGCGGAAGGTCGAACAATTGCAGGCCGCCGATGAGCGACGTGATCATGATGTACAAGAGAATCGGTTTAAGTAAAGGTAACGTGACATACGTGAACATTTGCCAACGGTTCGCGCCATCGATATGGGCGGCTTCGAAAAAGTCTTTTGAGATACCCGATACGCCGGCCATGACGATGATAAACGAGTGACCGAACCACATCCATGTCAAGATGAGTGAGACGGACAGTTGTGCCGTCACCGGTTGCGATAGCCAGTTGATTGGGTCTGAGATGATTCCAATTTTGAGCAGAATCATGTTGAGTGAACCGTGCTGCCAGTCAAGCAAGATGCCGAACAAGAGCGCGACGGAACTGATCGTAATCAAGTTCGGTAAATAAAAGAACGAACGGAAGAACGCGAGCCCTTTTAGCTTCAAACGAAGATCGGAGAACAACAAGGCGAGAAGCAAGGCAAGACCGATCTGTAAGGCGAAGTTTACTCCCCAAATCTTAATCGTATTGACGAACGCCTCGATGAAGTACGTGTCTGTCAACAAGCGCGCATAGTTCGCGAAGCCGACGATTTCTTCTCCTGGGCTGCCGGTATAGTTGGTGAAACTGTAGTACAAGGTCAAGAAGACCGGATAGATACTAAATGTCAAAAAGACGACCCAAAACGGGGCAATAAAGGCATAGCCATAACGGTCTAGTTTTTTCACGTCGTGTTACTCCTTCCCTCGCAACCCTTAAGGGGGAAATCCCCCCAAGGATTCGCTGGCTTCAGTCAACTTGGATATCTGGGTAAGCGTTTTTCGCTTGTTTCTTGAATTCGGCAATCGCTTCATCTTTCGTCTTCTTGCCTTCCACGTATTGGAGGACCGAAGCGCCGTAAAGCGTGTCGAGTTGTTGGTCGTACTTCGTGACGATACCTGGTGTGATTTCGTCCGCTTGGTCGAGGAAGAACTCATAGTTGTTCTGCCCGCCGAGGAACTCATCACTGAAGTCGTCTTTGATTTTGTCTGTGACCGGTTTAAACGCAAGGACGTCGCCTGTCTCTTCAGCCCAGTCCGTCAAGAATTCTTCGTCTTGTGTCATGAGTTTGACGAAGTCGTAAGCGGCTTCTTTGTTTTTCGATCCTTCGTACACGCCAAGCCACGTGCCGCCCCAGAAGTACGGGCTTGGTCCGTTCGTGACGGCCCAGTCGCCGGCTGTGTCTTTCGCGCTGTCTTTCAAGACGCTGTGAAGGCCCCATGTCGGAAGGACGTATGAGAAGATTTGCGTTTCTGTCTCTGTGCCGCCTTCTTTCACTTTGATCGGTTTTGACATACCCTCGAACCACGATGGTGACCATTCCGGAGCGAGTGCCGTGTATTGCTTGTCACGAAGCTCTTTCGCGTAGTCCATGTAGTTGATCTTGTCTTCTGTCAACACGAGTTCGTTGTTTCCGTTTACCCATGCTTCTGGGTTTGCACCTTGTGAGAACCAACGGATCGCGCCTTCGTCCGGGAACATCTTGTAACCTTTCTCTTTCATCTTCTCCGCGACTTCAAAGACGCCGTCCATCGAGCTCATCATGTTTCCGATTTCAGTCGGGTCATCCGTACCGAGTACTTCTTTCGCTAAGCTACGCTTGTAGTAGACGCCACCTGGTGTCGTTTGCCACGAGAGGGCGCGCACGTTGCCGTCCTTGTCTTTCCCAAGGTCGAAGACGTATGGGATGTAATCGTCCGCGATGTCGTTGACGTTGTATGGCTCGTCCGAGAGGTTTTCCCAGTAGCCGGCATCGACCCATTGTTTGAGGAAGGCGATTTCTCCTGTGAATACGTCCGGTGCACCGACGCCGCTCTCGAGTGCCGGTTTAAGTTTTGTTGGGTAGTCGGCAATTGGGACGATCGTCAATTCGACTTTGACGCCGTTACGCTCTTCGTATGTTTTGATTGGTTCTTTCAACTCATCAGTGAACGACCAAACTTTGAGGACGTCCTTTGAACCTGAATTCGATCCTGACGCGCCGTCGCTATTTGAGCAACCGCTCAAGACACCGACAGAAAGTGCACCGACAGAAAGTAAACTGACTAATTTACGCATGTGTAAGTCCCATCCTTTTTTAAGGTTTTTAGAAAGCGTTTGCAAGAAGAGGAAAAAGAGATTCGAAAGCGCTTTCGATTTTGTTTAAATAAATAACCGAAAGCGGTTTCGATTTTTAAGGGAATGATGCTTCGAAATCGCTCTCTTCTCTCCATCCCATTGAAGAGAACAGAGCGACTTCGAAAGATCATCGTCAATTCTTCGTTTGTAATGGCGCGCATGACGCCCGTTCGATCAAGTGGACCGGGATGACGCGACGCTCGGTCCGGCGTTCCTTGGCGGTCATTTGCTCAATCAACAGTTCCGCTGCCGCTTCACCGATTTCATCCGTGTCTTGGCGAATCGTTGTCAGCTTCGGCGTAATGTATTGTGCCATTTCGATATCGTCGTATCCGATAACGGAAATGTCTTCCGGTACGCGTAATCCTCGTTCATGGATCGCTTCAATCGCACCAATCGCCATCTGGTCGCCGGCGACAAATACCGCGGTCGGACGTGATTCGAGGTCGAGTAACTTTTCCATCGCCTGTTTGCCTTCTCTAACCGAGAAGAAACCGGCGTTGACCAAGTATCCGGGTTCAATCGAAAGACCGATCGCTTCCATCGCGAGTTCATAGCCTTTCACACGAGCGGCTCCCGCATCAATCGTCTGATCACCAGCGATATGTGCAATCCGGGCGTGGCCGAGATCGTGCAAGTAATTCACCGCGAGGCGAGCCCCTTCGATGTTGTCGGAATAGACGACGCTACAGTTCGCACTGTCCATATCGACGACGACGATTGGGATATCGCTTTGCATAAGCTCTTGGACTTGTTCGTCCATCCGGTCCGAACAGATGACGACGATGCCATCGACGGCCCGATGTTTGAAATGCTCCAAGTAACTCATGTCACGGTTGCGCAGGTTTCGCGAGGCGAAGATTAAATCGTAGCCTTGCTCTTCTGTCGCGTGACGAAAACTTTCGATAATGCCGTTGAAGAACGGGTGTTTCATCCCGACTTCGTTCGCTTCTGAGAACATGACACCGATGGCCCACGACTTCTTCGTCGATAACGACTGTGCGTGTGCGTTCGGTAAGTAGTCCATCTCAGCCGCAGCCTGTAAAATCTTGGCCCTCGTCTTCTCACTCACGTCTTTATAGTTATTTAACGCTTTAGAGACGGTCGTGATCGAGAAGCCTGTTTTTTTCGCTAAATCATAAATCGTACCCATGTCAGTCTCCTCTTCCCGAAAGCGCTTTCGGTAATTTGATTGTAGCGCATGAATTTGTAGGAATCAATTCTTTTTCGTGGAATATTTTGCGATAAATTTTCATACCGTCTTTCTTCTATATTACTGCAAGTCATGATTTTTTGTCGCTAGTGTTCCTCTCATAAACACTGAAACCTTCGACTTCTATTACTTTATTCTTTAACAGTAATCGTCCAATCTCCATCTGCTTTTACAACAAAAACATATACACTAGTATCTTCAAAAGAATATCGCTGAGAACCTTCATAATTTCCAATTTCATTTACTAATAAATCTATTGCATTTACTGTTACGGCAAAATTCGAATCTCCATTATGCGTAAATGCTATTTGATAGCTTCCTTGATTAATTTCAAAAAAGATTACGTCGTCCCCATTCCCCTCTAAAATACCAGGTAAAGTTTCAATCTCTAAAGGACGGTATTGCATAATTTTAATATCCCAATTACCTTGATTACCGTTTATATTCAAATAATAATCTTCAGTTTCTTTAATCCATATGAAACTTTTTCCCTTGTAACTTCCGATTTCATTAACGAGTAAATCTAACATATTTCCCTGCGCATCTTGAAGTACTACTGCAAAGTTACCTGAACCATCATACGTACTCTCCACTACAGCAAAACCTTCTTTAAGTGAAATCGCGTCTGTGCCTGCGTCAGTTGAGCCACTAATTGTAGTCGTTAGCTCATCTTGATATTTTTTAATTTGTTCGTCTTTAAGTTGATTTATATTTTTTTCAGTTTCTACTTCGATGATTAAATTGTTATTATATACAATTACTATATTTCTATTCTCAATTGTAACTTCATCAATTTTTCTATTGTAAACATTGTATCCTCGAGACGTTTTTAATCCATGTTCCTCCATGTAGTCTTTATAACTTGATGTTGGATCCCCAACCTTTACCTCCTGCATAAACTCTTCAATAGAAGCTTTTGTAGCATCGGCTTCTTCCTTTTCATTAACTGATTCATTCTCGATTTCGTCTACTTCAGTATCTTCTTGCTCAGATGCTTCATTTGGCACAGTGATAGCACTTCCTTGATTTGAATCTGTTACAAGTTCTTGATTATTTCTTTCAATAATTCCTAAAAGAAAAACTAACCAAACTCCTACTAGAATAAATGAGCCTCCAAGGATAATGGGAAACGGGGTAACGTCTTTTTTAATGAAATAACGATAAATGGAAATGAAACAGAACAATGCCCCACCTATCATCAAACCGAAACCGCCAAATGACAGTACGATTTCTATCATCGCTAATGCCCCCTCTCTAAAATTTAAATCCGGGTGATTCGTTATAGATATTTACCCATATTTCCCAGACAACTCTTCATTTTTCTAAATTTGATTAACGAAAATAAACCCACTTAAATAGTTTTAAGTAGGTTCAGATCTATACAATTTTAGCCTAGTGCGTCCGCGTATATAACCAGACGAGGTTCGTAAATTTTTGGACTTCTGTCTCGCCCGTCACACCTTTAAAGAGACGTTGGAACGGCTTCAACAGTTGCTCAAGAACGATTTTCCGGAGACGCGGTTGATGCAGCTCGTAAGTAATCGCTTCAAACAAGTCCTCCTGTTCCTCCGTCATATTCACGTGAGCGCCGATTCGTTCGGCCATCTCAATCAATTCTTCTTTCGTGACAAGATTTTTATCCGTCGTCCCGCGCATCTGATCGACGGTTACCGGATTCAATATGTGTTCGTTCGTCTCAATCATACGGGCTGCCATTAACTCCACATAGGTGTATAAGTTTCGGACGAGCTTTTGAATCGAATAGGCCGTGTTCGTAATCCGGAGGGTGAATAAGATGTGCTGCAACATCCCGTTAAAAAGTACCGTCAATTCGACAGAGTACGGCCGAATCTCTTCCCCGATGATTTCGGTCAAGCGCATTGCGAGCCATTCAATCTCATACACACGATGCTGTAAGACGAGTTTCTTTAACTCCGGTTCATTTGCGGACATGATTGACTCGAACAAGGCATGAAGATTACGTTCTTCATTTAATTGGATGAGGATCGAGATTTGTTCGATAAAGACATCCTTGTCACGTTTATCTCGGCCCATCTGCATTTCAATCCGGCGTTGCCCCGCGTCATAGCGCAAGTTTTCAAGGATGTTTGCGACACAGTCTGTCTTCGAGGCGAAATAATTATAAAACGTTCCTTTTGAGATATTGGCTCGTTCAATAATTTCCTGCACTGAAGTCTGTTGGACGCCATTCTCAATGAAGAGATTCATCGCAATATCTGCTACTTTTCGTTTCTTATCTTTCATATCCTACTAGCTCCGTTCTGCTTAGTTTGTAGCTTAAGTATACCATTTTGAACTAACGGTTCAAAATGGTTGATTTATTTGTACAACGGGTATAAAATCATCACATCGACACTTACTAGTATATAACTATTCAGAACATAAAGGAGCAACTCGTATGAAACCAGAATTCCAAAAGAAACCGCCATATCTTATGCTCGCGGTTCTGTTCGCAGGGGCGTTCATCGCCTTCTTGAACAACTCATTACTTAACGTCGCGCTCCCGTCCATCATGGTCGACTTAGAGATCGCTGACTATTCGACCGTGCAATGGCTCGCGACCGGCTTTATGCTCGTGACGGGAGTCCTCGTTCCGGCGTCTGCTTATCTGATCACACGTTTCTCGAACCGGATGCTCTTTATCACCTCGATGGCCATCTTCGCAGCCGGTACAGCCATCGCTGCATTCTCGCCGACGTTCGGCTGGTTGCTCGCAGGACGAATGATTCAAGCGGTCGGCGCCTCGACGATGGGGCCGCTCCTCATGAACGTCATGCTCGTCAGTTTCCCGCGTGAAAAACGTGGGACGGCGATGGGCGTCTTCGGGCTTGTCATGATTTCAGCGCCAGCGATTGGTCCGACACTCTCGGGTTACATCGTCGAGTATTATGATTGGCGCGTCTTGTTCGAAATGATTCTCCCACTCGCCATCATCGGTCTCGCCCTCGCGATTTGGAAAGCAGAGAACGTCATGGTGCAAAACAAAGAACAATCGCTCGACTATTTGTCACTCGTCTTATCCACAATCGGTTTTGGTGGCGTCTTGTATGGTGTCAGTTCGGCAAGTTCTGACGGTTGGGACAACCCAATCGTCTTGACGACCATCATTGTCGGATTGGCAGCTTTAATCGCGTTCGTTATCCGTCAGCTCAACATGGAAAAACCACTCCTTGACCTACGGGCGTATAAATACCCGATGTTCGCACTCGCATCGATTATTGCGATTGTCAACGCCGTCGCCATGTTCTCCGGAATGATTTTGACACCGGCCTACGTCCAAAGCGTCCGTGGCATCTCGCCGCTCGACTCCGGACTCATGCTCCTCCCAGGGGCCATCATCATGGGTATCATGTCGCCAATCACCGGGAAACTGTTCGATAAGTTCGGACCGAAGTTGCTGTCGATTATCGGTCTCACGATTACAGCCGTTTCGACGTATATGCTCGCTCACGTCCAACTCGATTCGACGTACACATATATCGTCATGACATATACGCTCCGCATGTTCGGGATGTCGATGGTCATGATGCCGATCATGACTAATGGTCTCAACCAATTGCCGACGCATCTCAACCCACACGGAACGGCCATCAACAACACGGCCCAACAAGTGTCCGGTGCAATCGGAACAGCGGTTTTGGTGACAATCATGAACTCAGTGACACGAACCGAAGCCGAATCGCTCATGAGCGGCGTCGACCCAGCGACACTCACAGAGAGTGCGATGGGTGCGTTGACACAGCAAGCCCTCCTGTCAGGGATTCAAGTCTCGTTCTATGTCGCTCTCGGAATGAACATCATCGCGCTCGTTCTCGCATTCTTCGTGAAGCGCGTGGATGTGAAAAAACTCGACTTCAAAGAAGAAAATCAAGAACTCAAAAAAGCAAATTGATGCACACAGAAGCCGCCCTCGTCGCACGGGGCGGTTTTTTTTGTTCAGCTCTATCTACGAAGCAACCGTTTATGGGCTTATGCAAACAGAACTCGCTAGCGAACGCAAATAAAACATAACCTTGTACAAATTTGGGTTATTTTCCCTCTTAATCAAAATGAAATAATTCCATCATTTAATTTATGGTATTATTTTCATAGTTTGTTCAATCGTTTAGGAGGAATCAAGGATGATGAAAAAATGGCTCGTCACTTGTTTGACCGTCGCGTTACTCATGCTCTCGTCTTTCCTGTCGCTGCCGTCTGCTGAAGCTTCGTCAAATAAAGAGAATCGTGCTATCATGGGTTCATCCACCGTCACGCCTCAACAAATGGCCGACTTCGTGAAACAAAAGAATCCACACAACGTCCGCCTCCAAGGTGTGACGGTTGAGGAACTTGCGAAACTGTTCATCATCATTGGGGCGAAAGAAGGCGTTCGTGGGGATGTCGCTTTCGCACAAGCGTTGAAAGAGACTGGCTACTTCAGCTACAAAGGTGATGTGCTACCGAAACAACATAACTATTCGGGCATCGGCACAGTTGGGAAAGGAAGAAAAGGTCACTTTTTCCGTTCTCCACACCAAGGTGTAACAGCACAGATTCAACATCTGAAAGCGTACGCCTCAAAAGACGACTTAAACATGACTCGCGTCGACCCACGCTTCCATTACGTGAAACGGGGATCCGCGACGACGTGGCCAGCGCTCCATCGCAAATGGGCGATGCAGCCTAAAGGCAACTATGGCACCGAAATCTTATCTATCTATCGGGAGATGGGCAAGACGCAACTCCGGGTTGCTAAAAAGTGAACGAACGATCATGACGGACAGAGGTGAAAGATAGTGACTTGCAATCAAGTACGGTTGTTTAGCGGACTCGCGCTTCTCGTAGCGGGTGTCGCTCTACTACTCAAAGACAAATAAGCATCCGAGCATTCGCTCAGATGCTTTTTTTGTCGGTCGATGAAAAGTGTGCCGTAAAACAGATTCGGCTCTCGTCTGCCGCACTCACTGTCAACGTCCCTTCGTGAAGAAGCATGATTTGACGCGCAATCGACAAACCGAGGCCGTCCCCTGGCGTCTCTCCTCGTGAAGCGTCTACCCGGTACGTTCGCTCGAATAGATGGTCCATCGCCATAAGCGTCGGTTCGGTCGTCTCGTTACACAACTTCCATAAAACCGAGCCTTCGTCTTGCGTGAGCGTCAACGTGATTGGTCCTTCATGCGTGGCGTATTTTAACGCATTCGATAATAAGTTTTGAAACACGCGGATGAGCTGCTCTTGATCTGCCTCAATATAGACGTCAGGGAGCACATTCACCTCGAGGCGATGTCCCGCTTCTTCAAACAACGGTCCCATCTCATGTGCCAATTGGGTCGTCAACAAACTGAGGTTCATCCGTTGTCTCACTAGCGTCACTTGGGACGAATAGAGACGGTTCACGTCCATCAACTGATCGAGCAACTGTTCAAGTTGCGTCGTCTTCTCGTTTAAAATGTTAAAATGGCTCCGTTCGACGTCCGTCATGACCCGTTCCGCTTCGAGCAGTTGCAGATACCCTCGTATACTGGTGAGCGGCGTCCGTAAATCGTGAGACAAGTTCGAGAACAATTGATTCCGCTCTTCTTCATGCGCACGTTCTTTCTCAAATAACTCCTGCAATTGTCGCGACATGCGGTTCACACTCTCACTAAGCGATGCCAGTTCATCCCGCCCTTTCACCTCGACCGTACGTCCGAGGTCTCCGTTCGCAATCTGCTTAATCTCTTCTGACAGATCCGTAATTTTCCGTAGCGTCTTTCGCATCATAAATGAGAACCCGACAATGAAGATTAAAATCGTAATGAATGTCACGCTTAAGAATACGAGATTCGTTGTCAACGGATTAGGCGTGATCTCATTTTCGATGTAATACAAACTAAACGAATAGCCCATGATTAAAAATGCGATTGTCGCAATCAAGGCATTGATGAGAATGATTCCAATCAATTTGACGAGGAGGCGGTCCTTCATAAGCGATACCCCACGCCCCAGACAGTTTGAATATAGGCAGGCTTTCGCGGGGTGTCTTCTAGTTTCTCGCGAATTTTTGTAATGTGGACCATCACCGTGTTATCGACTTCAAACGCGTCCTCGCCCCACACCGCCTCGTAAATTTGTTCGACCGTGAGCACTTGATTCGGGTGTCGCATGAAGTAGGCCAAAATATCAAACTCTTTTGGCGTCAGCCGAATCGACGTCTCGCCTTTTAAACATTGTCTCGTCTGCATATCGAGCATCAAATCTTTCCACATCAATTTTCCGGATTGCATCGATTGGTCCGCCCCGTAATCCCGATATCGTCGCAGTAGCGATTTCACCCGTAGCGTCACTTCGAGCGGATTGAACGGCTTTTTCATATAGTCGTCCGCCCCGACAGAGATGCCTTGCATCAAGTCCAAATCGCTCGTCTTCGCCGTCAACATGAGGATCGGCATGAACTGCGTCTTTCGTATCTCCATACATGTCGCAATCCCATCCATGACCGGCATCATCCAATCGAGAATGAGCAAATCAATCGGTTCTTTTGCCACAATCTCAATGACGTCCTGTCCCGTCTTAGCAAAACGTAACGTGTAGCCTTCATTTTTTAAATAGATGGCGAGTAACTCGCGAATCGCCTCATCGTCATCCGCAATCAAAATCGTTGGTTGTGTCCGCACGGAATCCCTCCTCACGTTGTGCAATGAAACAAATAAGCAGGTGGCAGATTTCGAAACTCTCGTTCAAATCTCACCCGTTGAAACACATGTTGAAAGTGCCTGTGACGCATTTTCGTATATTGGAACGTTAAAAACAGTTCGCTTGGAGATAAGACCGCCTTTACCTCCTGTAAAATCTGTGCTGTTTGTGCCTCGCCAAGGCTTGTGAACGGAAGCCCAGAGATGATGAGATTAACTTTATCGATGTGTAAACGACGAAGTGTCTCCTTTAACTCGGTAGCACTCGCCTCGACGATGACGATGCGTCTGTCTCCACCATAGCGCTCTCGCAATTCATGGAGAAATGCGCGGTTCGTCTCGATTAAAACTAGCGTAGTATCTTTTTGCATTTTCCGTACAATCTCACTTGTAAAACTACCTGTTCCCGGCCCGAGCTCGATGATCACATCGGCACGGTTCAGTTCGTCTGTCGGCGTCATGCGCTCCGATAAGTAACGGGAACTCGGGACGAGGGATCCGACTTCCCGGGGTCTCTTGAAAAATTGTTTCATAAACGATAACGGCATCTCCATCCATCCTTTTCCTGTATGGTTACTTTGAGTATAGCGAGCGCCTCGCAACACTCTCTGTCGAAGTTCTTAAGAATTCTTAAGGTGACGCTAAAAACTCCTTACGTTTGTCTAGACATACTAGACAACAGAAGGAGTGAATCAGGATGGACTTATTCATGCAATACGTGATGCTCGCCGTCGGCATCATGTTTACCCCACTATCCGATGACGTCTTAATCATGACGCATTTAACGGTAGCCAACCCGGGTTGGTTTCTCTTTTTCTCGACATGGGTCGTCTTTACGCTCGCTTTCAGCTGGTTTTATCTCGTCGGTCGCGGTCTCCACCGGGTGATCCCGTCTTCTACGCGTGACTCTCGATACTTAACCCGTGCGAAGACATTATATGAAACATACGGGGCACGGATTGTCCTCGTCTCCTATTTCATCCCGGGACTCCGTCATCCGCTCCATTACGTCGCCGGTTTTACGTCCCTGACGTTTCGCACGTACTTTCTCTATAACGCGATTTCTGCGTTTCTTTATACAGGTGCCTGGTCCGTCGTGATTCGTCTAGCTGGTCATATCCCAGTGTTTCAACAGTTCCAACATTGGGTGATGTCGCTTTGACTCAATGCCCGCGATACTTCCCGAGCGCGCGCATGTTTAAAAAGTAGAGGACACTCGCATAAATGACGAGTCCTAGAAAATACGGCCAGACCCCCGTGAACCCATTCCCGTATACCATGACTTCTTTGATTGCCGTGGCCCCGTAAAAGATTGGCATGATGTAACTCAAATTGCCGAGACCATACGGGATGAGATCGAGCGGGATGAGTCCTGAGAAGAACACTTGCGGCACGATCGTGAACGGAATCATTTGGACGACCTGCAGTTCGGAACGGGCGAACACGGAAATCGTCGCCCCGAACAGGACGGCTGTCCCAGCCATGAGGAGCATCGTCAGCATGACCCATCCTATATTACCGAGCGAGGACAAACCGAGAACGTACACAGTATAGAGAACAATTAGAATCGATTGCACGACAGCGAAAACGCCGTACCCGAGCGTATAGCCCAAGATGATTTGGCCGCGTTTGATTGGCGTCATCAAAAGACGCTCGAGCGTGCCGCCACTACGCTCTTTGACGAGTGCCATCGCCGACAAGATAAAGACAAAGAAAAAGGAGAATAAGGATAAGAATACGTAACCGAATGAGTCGAACGTCGACTGTCCTTCTTCCCCGAATACATAATTCATCTCGACATCGGGCGTCGGATTCAATATCGACAACGCCGCTTGAATCTCGCGTACCGCCTTTGAGGACTTCGTCGATGGTTCACGGAGCGTGATTGTTGTCCCTGCTTGTGTCACTTCGAACACTGCGTCAACGTCTTTGTGGTCTGCCAAGTAGTCAAACGGATTGGCGACCGCGTCTAACCGAACGTCGAGCGTCTCGGCCTCGAACGCTTCAAGGAGTTGTGACGGAACGTTCTCATCGACCGCGACGACCGGTACGTAATCCGAGTCCCCGAGTAAAAAGTAGACGAGCGTCAAAATGAGGAGCGGGGCAATCAAGATCAAAGCGACGCTCCGCTTGTCATTGAGCGTCTGAAAGATGACGCGCGTTGCTAAGTTACGCATGACTCGTCCCTCCTGCTCGCCCGGCGATGAGGAACAATTCCTCGACGCGGCCGTTGTCTGTCTGACCTAACAGATGCGGGATCGTGTCATAGGCGATCAAACGTCCGTTATAAATGAGTGCGGCCCGGTCGCATTCTTGCACTTCATCCATGACATGAGTCGAGACGATGATCGTTGTTCCGGTCGCTCGAATTGCTTGAAACTGACCCCAAATTTGGCGACGCAACAGTGGGTCGATGCCGACGGTCGGTTCGTCTAGAAACAAGAAGTCGGGCTGATGCAAAATGGCAATTGCGAGTGAGAGCCGTTTTTTCATCCCACCCGAGAAGTGTCGGACGAGCTTTTTCCGGTCGTCCGTCAACTCGACGAGTGCGAGAACGTCTGTGATGCGTGCTTGAAGTTTCGTCTTGCCGAGCTTATAGATGGAACCGAAAAACTCAAGGTTTGCCTCGGCCGACAAGTCGTCGTACAATCCGTCATTTTGTGGCATGAAGCCAATCGTCTGTAGCATCTTCATGTTTGGCATGAACGTCTCGCCAAGTTGAACCGTACCCTCGTCTGCTTTCAACGCACCAATCATGAGCCGGATGAGTGTCGTCTTCCCTGAACCAGACGGACCAAGCAGACAACAAATTTCCCCGGAATGGATCGTGAAACTGACACGGTCGATGGCAATCTGTTTGCCAAATGATTTCGTGACGTCGTGTATATGGATATCCATGGGCCTACTCCTTTTTCACGTCATCCTATATTCCATAGACATTGTGTTGAGTTAGCTTTAGTATAGTCCCCCGATTCAGACACAACAATCGCCATTTTTTTTACGATTATTGTACTTGAACCGTTCGATCAAAAGATGAGGCAACGTATTTTGAAGGCGACAATGTGCTGAAATTGAATGTTCGGAAGTGTGCGTGCAGGGAATAGAGGCAATAGTGGCAAATGAATCAGTACGTGTTTGATAAATCATGTCGGAAAGAGGCGGTACGTGTATGCAGAACGTGAATAAGTCAGTGATTGTCATCGGTGGGGGATTGGGTGGGATTTCGGCTGCCATCTCGCTAAAACAAAAAGGGTATGACGTAGCTTTATATGAAAAGAACGACCACATCGGGGGGAAAGTGAACCGGCTCGAACAGGACGGCTTCGGCTTTGACCTCGGCCCATCGATTTTGACGATGCCCCAAATTTTCGAGAAGTTGTTCACCGGAAGCGGCAAACGGATGGAAGATTATGTGCCCATCAAGCGGCTCGACTTGGAGTGGCGTTCGTTCTTCCCGGACGGCACGGTGCTCGACTTGTATCACGACCTCGAAGTGATGGCGAGCGCGAATCCATCACTGTCGAAAAAAGACATGAATGAGTATCGCAAGCTGTTGAACTATGCTGAACGCATCTACAAGACGACGGAACGCAGTTACTTAAAAGAAGGATTCGAATCGCCGTTCGAGGCGGTCACACAAATCGGTCCCATCGCCACACTGACCGGTTTCGACTTGGCATCGACGATGTACAGTGCCATCTCAAAACGAATTAGCAACCCACACCTGCGCACGATGTTATCGTATTACGTCAAATACGTCGGATCGTCGCCGTATAGCGCCCCAGCCGTCCTCAACATGATGATTTACATGCAGCATGCGCAAGGATGTTGGTACGTCGAGGGTGGGACACATAAGCTCGCCGAAGGCTTGACGACGCTCGCTGAAGAGATTGGCGTCAAGCTACACACCGGGCAAGGCGTCGTTCGGGCGCATACGCTGAACGGGAACATCTCGGCGATCGAGCTCGAGGATGGACGACTCCGTTCCGCCGATTACTACGTCTCGAACATGGAAGTCATCCCGTTCTATCAAAAGATGGTCGATGTCGAAGAGGCGTTCGTCGACAAGCTCGTCGACAAATTCGAACCGGCCAGCTCCGGCTTCGTGCTCCATCTCGGCGTCAAGAAAGAATACCCGGCACTCGCGCACCACAATTTCTTCTTCTCGGAAAACTTACAGGAGCAGATGGAGAAAATCTTCGAGAAACACGAGCTTCCGGACGACCCAACGATTTATTTGGTGAACGTCAATAAGACGGACGCGACCCAAGCACCAGCGGGACATGAGAACATCAAAATTTTGCCGCACATCCCGTATATTCAAGAAAACCCGTTCACCGAAGCCGACTACGCGGCGTTTGAAGAACGGGTGCTCGATAAGCTCGAACGGATGGGCATGGATGGTCTTCGGGACAACATCGTGACGCGGAACGTTTGGACGCCACATGACATCGAGCGTATGTATGGTTCGGACCGCGGTGCGATTTATGGCACCGTCTCAGACAAGAACCAAAACGGCGGGTTCAAACATAAAAAACAAAGTGAGCTGTACGAGAATCTCTACTTCGTCGGTGGCACGGTCAACCCGGGTAGCGGGATGCCGATGGTCACGCTCAGCGGCCAACAAGTAAGCGATAAGATCGCGAAGCGCGATGGTATGGCAACGACATGAAGAGGAACTCCTTTTAAGACGAGATGCACTCGTTCTAAAAGGAGTTCTTTTTTATTAAATAAGAAACTTTTTACATTTAGCATACGTATAGTATGTTAAGATTTGGATAAAAATGAAGGAGTGTCCTATGCATCATATTTCAAGTTACTTTTTTATGTATATCAAAATTGTGCTGACAGATAAAATTCCATTCGTGTTGACGATGGGCATCCCGCTCGGTATCGCCCTCCTCTATAGCCCGCCGGATGTTCGAACGATGGCCGCAGCGGATTATGCCATGTACTTGTCTTATTTTTGGGTGTATATCATCCTCGCGACATATTTAAACGGGATTGCCCTCGAACTCGCTCGAATGCGAGAGTATGGTCTCATGAAGACATACGTGATGATTTCAGGTAACAAGTATACCTATATCCTCGCTATCTTATTGGCCCAGCTCGTGTTCGACGCCGTGAGCCTATCGATTTTCACAACCGTCGTCACCTTGGTCCATGGTCAGTTCACGCTTAGCTACCTGATTGCTCCCCTCCTACTCTTACTTGGGAGTGTCCCGTTTGCGCTCGGTAGTGTCGCGTTTACGCTTCTCCCGATCAAAGTGTCGAGCTTGATGCGTGTCGCGAATCTACTCGCCTTTCCGTTGTTCTATTTAGCGATCAAACAGCCCGACGTCTGGTTCGGCTATGTGAACCCGTTTTATGCCTTACTCCAACTTTCATTTGCCATCGTCCATACTGTCGCTCAGGTTGATGTATCGTTCAATCTCATGCTGACGCTGTTTGCGCTCATCGGCCACGTCTTTGTCGGGCTGTTCGCCATCAATCGGTTCAATCTTGTCTCATCAGCCACACGCTAGGAGGAAATGATGCATATTCAAGAGTTACGCTACACGTATCCAAAAGCAACACGTCCCGTGCTCGACGGCGTCTCGTTCACGCTACACCCAACTAAACTGAACGTCTTGATTGGACTGAACGGAGCCGGGAAGACGACGCTCTTTGACTGCATGACCCGAACGCTCCCAGTCGAGGCGGACTCACTTCAGCTCGTCCCGTCGACAGACATGCTCTATTTGACCCAACACATGATGTATCATAACGAGCTGACAGGGAAAGATTTGACGTACTTCATCGGTCGACTTACGAAACGACCAGATTTCAAACGGATGGAGACTTACATAAATGGGCTCTCGAGCGCTCGTGAACAGGAGCTGTTCGAACACTTGTGGAAGATGAAGCTCGGAAAGATGTCGGTCGGTGAACGCAAATGGCTATTCGTCACGCTCTTGTCGTCGGTGAAGCGTGCGCTGTACCTATTTGACGAACCGACGAGTGGGGTCGATCCGGCGTCTCGTATTCATATCATGCGCCGGATTCAACGGCTCGTCCAAGACGGTCGGACATGTCTCATCTCTACCCATCAGTTGCATGACCTCGCCCAGCTCGATGCCCACGTCATCTTCTTACATAAAGGACGGGTTCTGTATGAAGGCGGGTACGACGACTGGCTCAAGGCGTCAGGGACGACCGATCCGGACGAGGCGTTCCTCCAAATGGTCGAGGGCGGTCATCTCGAAGCTGCAGTGACGCAATGAACGAATCGCTTTGGGAGCGACACCGCTTCACGTTCTACACAGCCGGCATGGTGATCTGTGGGTGCTTGATTGCGATGTTTTCGTAAGACAGCCGCAAATGACTAAAGGAGACAAATCTATGAGTATACCCATCTATATCATTGCAACATGTATTGTTGTATTCATCTTTGTGTTAACTGTCGTACTCTATTTTCAAGTCTACAAGCGGCAAATCAATCGAGAGCTCGACGGAAATACAAGAACACGTTTTCCAATCGCTCCACCTCATAAAGTCACAGTTATCCTGTTGTTCGTTTTGTTATCTATCAGTATCGTCATCAGTTATTTCGCGGGATATGCGAACGCGTACAAGGCCTATGAAACCGACGCTTGGGTCCTCGCTCCGTCTGATGTTCAAACCTTTTATGCCGAGATTGAAAGCATTGACGGCAATCGATTGACGGTTACCCCGCAGTCGTTCAACGGTGAAACGAATCAAAAGATGATGACGTACGATATTTATGACGAACAAGTATCCATCTATAAGCAAGATACCGTCCTTTCCCTCTCAGACTTATCAGCGGGCGATTTGATTTTAATCACCTTCTTGACCAACCGTTCCGGTACCGACGTGTTCAAAATTCAGGTAGAAGAATAGCTCTAGTCTCGTTTTTTCGGTCAGTCCCGAATCTGCGCAAACGAAAAACAGCCATGACAATCGAATGTCATGGCTGTTTTATTCGCTTCAGTTCGCTTTGCGCATTTTTAAACTCATCCGCTGTAGTACAAATAAAAAACCCGCAACGATGACCGCAATATGTCCAATCGACCATAACATGTCCAACGCTTGCAACCCCATCGTACCCTCCACTCATTTAGAAAGTATTCATGTTTAGGATGTTGTTTATGTCTTCGGTGTACATCGAATCAATTTGAAACACCTCAGTTCCTTCCATCCCACGAGTGAAAAGCATCTGTTCGTTTTCTAAAACCCAAACATTCACCATCGCTTCCATTGTCGACTCAGACCGATTGTTCACCGTGATCACATAGTCGGGCAAGCCGGTAACTTGGGCTTCAGATAGGGTGCTCGTCTCAATCAACTCAAGGAATCGTGTAATTTCCAACTCGTTTGTGAGCGTATCACCTGAGTAGACGATGGTACTCTCGTCTGTATAAGTCCCGACGACAAGTTCACGACCACTTTCATTACATGCATGCAAAAACAGCAATCCAACAATTAGAAAAAAGACTAACTTTCGACTCATGAGTCTTTACGCCCCTTTGGCTGTTTAGTTGAAGCGATTTGTCGCCGCTTCCCGATGTGCCATCCGGAGCTCGTGATTCGTAACATGATTCGAATCAATTAGCTCCAGCTTCCGGTTCACCCATACCGATAAGAAGATGAACGGGATGAACAGGGCGAGGAGCATGACCGCAAACACGATAAGTGACCCTTCAATCGACCAGGCGATGGCGATAAAGACACCGAGCAAGATGACGTTCGCGAGCACGATCCCGAACTCGAGACGAACAAACTTTTGATAGCGCGCCTCATCATTGAATGTAATCAGTAACTTCATTCGGTGCCAGGCCCGATACAAGCTCGGCAACTGGGTCGCCATAATGATCACGGCGAACGTCACGACCGAGATTTCTTGCGTAAAGATGAAGTAAAAGGCGATTCCTAGAATCATGAACGTGAGCAAGAGCGCTGTTTTGTTCACGTGGCGGTCGTTCTCGACCATTTGTTTTAGCCGTTCGTTCTTTTCAATCATATCTTTCCTCCTAGCTAAATCTCATTTCCTTCTTTTACGAATCAATCGTGCAAAAAGTTTCACTCTTCTTCCCAATGCCGTTTCATTCGCTCCCGCTTCGTCAATCCGAGCAGGCTGTCGACGACGTGCTCATCATCGATTTGAAGCAAGCGGCGATCAATCACCATCTCGATGAACAAATAACCGATGGCCAAACTCACGACCGTCCCCGTGAACAGCGACAATGGGACGAATCCTGATGCAAAGAGCGACATCATCCCCATCATGCCGAACAGTAGGACGAGATTTAGTAACCCTTTGAAGCGAATCCAGCGGCGATAACGCTGATCCTCATTGAACGTCAACAGCGTCCGCGTCTTCCGCCAAGCGACGAAGCTAAGTGGCAACGTGACGACGAAAAAGAAGACGAATGCAGCAATCTGTCCATAGGTTCCCCCAGTAAAAAACCATAGTCCACCAGTAAGTCCAATCATAAATGTACTAATCAACATTACGAGCCCGGTTCGATTTCGTACGTATAATTGCTCGACTCGTTCCTCACGTGTCATCTCTTCATTCCCCCTTGAAACCTAATCCGTATGCGTTGCGTATATAGGATTAGCATACCAATAATTAGGAGGTTTTCATATGGATATCGTGATTCTTATCATTTTACTCGCTGTCGTTGTCTTTATCCTTTTCAACTGGAAACCGCATTACCGCTCCCCGTTCGAGCATCGTTCGACGTTTTATCCGCAAGAGTCACAAACGACAACATGCCCGCATTGCCAAACCTCTGTCAGAAGGCAGGAACACGGGCAGACTTGTCATAGTTGCGGGAAATCATTTTAACGTCAGCCGACGCGGCGGACACGCTCGTTCACTACTTTTTCATTCCCGCTCAATTGAAACAGCAATACCCCACCGACAATGAAGACGATGCCGACGCCGGTCTTCCATGTGAACGGAATCGCCTCGAGCCCGAACCAACCGAGTGTGTCCCAAAGGAGTGCGAACAGGATTTGCGACACCATGACGATGGAGATGGCATAACTCGGGCCGAGCCGCTCGACGCTTTGCGTCACGCTGAAAACAACACCGACGCCGATGATCCCGCTGAACCAATACCACGTCTCCATCCCAGTTACGGCAAACAAAGCCGGTCCGTTACTCATCAACCCCGCGATAAGCGAGGCGAGAAACCCGAGCCCAAGAACGAGCGTCGTCGTGGACCACGCGCCGACCTTTTGTTTCACGTTCGCATTGAACGTATTTTGAACGCAGACGAGCATCCCGCCGAACACGGCTAACAGCATTCCAATCGCCATCGGTCATCCTCCTCACTCATAGATACTTTCTCCTGCCACCTCAATCAAACGATTACGATTGATGACCGTGATCGAACGTCTGTCCCGCTCAATGAGTCCTTGTTCAACAAAGCGTTTGAGCGTCCGATTGACGTGCCGATAGCTCGTCCCAATCAAATCGGCGATGTCGGTCAACTCGTCGACCGTCGAACCGAGCGTCGTCGTCTCGGGTGTCATCGACAGCAAATAACTAGCGAGCCGGACCTCGACCGGATAAAACAAATTAAAGCTCATCGATTGCGACTTCATCTCGAACTTACGGGTAATTTCCGCCAATAGATAGTTGAGCCATGTGACGTCATCGGTGGCATGATGTGCTAACGCGTCGAACGAAATGACGAGCATCTCGACGGCTGTGACCGCCTCGACCGTATTCAAGTATGGCGTCCGTCGTACATATTCGATGTCACCAATCAAGTCGAGTGGCTGCTTGAACGACAAGACGAGCCGTTTCCCAGCAACCGACGTATGGGAGACGCGAAGCTTCCCACTGACGAGAAAATAAAGCGATTGAGCCGGATCGCCTTGGGAACAAATCGTTGACCCTGGCACGTAGCGAACGAGTCTCAAATCGTTCCGTGCCGCCAGAGGTAACACGTCATCGAGACCATACTGTTGAATGAACTGCTCCATGTCGTCCCTCCTACCATTTTAATAAAATGACGCCAGCCACCATCATCGCCACACCGAGAAGCTGGGTGACGTTTAAGCGTCGTCGCACCATGCCGAACCAGCCGCGGCCATCGATTACGAGGGCGAGCGCGAGCTGGGCGATTAAAAATAAGGAAATCGTGAGCGTCACGCCGAGCGTATGCACAGCCGTCATATTGCTAAACAAGATGAGCGCCGCGAAGGCGCCACCTGACAAATAGAGCGGCTTCACTTGCCGCATCTCACGATAAGTACGGTCCCGAATGACGAGCGTGACGAGGAGCGCCACGAGAAAACCGGTCATCTGGGTGAGCGTTGCGGCTTGCCACGTTCCGATATTCGAACTGATATTGGCATTGGCGACACTTTGTAGCGTTAAAAAGAAGCCCCCACTTATCGCAAACAATACACCTCGCATGTCTTTTCCCCCTTTACGCTAACCGAATGAGTAATATGCCGATGACCATGATTGCCAGACTGACGAGTTGGATGCCGGTCACCGGATGTTTCGCCGCGCCAAACCAACCGAACCGGTCAATCAGGAGACTTCCGCATAATAAGCCGATAATCACGATCACGACCGCAACACCCGTCCCGACCAGTGGCACGATGAAGACGTTCCCACCTATAAACAACGCCCCGATGATGCCGCCGAACCAAATCCAAGCCGGCTGTCCGGCGAGCCCACGCCATTGGACGGTCGGTCGCATAAGAATCACAATGAGTAGAAGGGCCATCGTCCCGACGACAAACGAAACGAATGCGCCTTTTAACGCGGATTCAAGCACCGCCCCTAAATGACCGTTGATGGCCGTTTGCGTCGCACTCATCATGCCCGTTCCAATCCCAAACAGCCGCCAGCCGTTCTTCGATGGATCAGTGCCTTGCATCGCGCTCAGTTTACCGCGTCGACGGTTCAACCAATCGGCGAACGCGACCGTTCCGACCACACCAATCAACACGAGGACCGCCCCGACGAGACGCGTCGATGTAAGTGCGTTGACCGTAGAATGAAACCAACCGAAATGATCGATGAGCAATCCCATGAGAATTTGACCAAATATCGGCATGATGACCGTCTGGACACTCCCAAGACGAGGGAACAAGAGGATGTTTCCCGTTAAAAAAACAACGCCGAGCAATCCGCCCGTCCAAATCCAAGCCGGCTGCGTTTGAAACAAACTACTATCGATTCGAACCGTCTGACCAGTTAGGAGTAAAACGATTGTTAAAAACGACGTTCCAATCGCAAACGATAACAGTGATGCGACGAACGGAGACCCGACAATCATACGGAGCCTCGCATTCATACTTGTCTGCATCGGCAATAAAATGCCAATCACTAATCCAATCCCAATCGCTAACATGTTGATTCCTCGATTCTATAAATTACGTGATTAGCTTACGTCCATTCGCCTTAACAATAAAGGACAGATGTCCTGAGACGCAAAAAAGCAGACCTTGTGAAGTCAAGAGTCTGCCCGATATGCTGCTAGTCGTGCCTCTTTTGCGGCCGACATCTCTTTTTCAGTGACGTGTGCCAGGTCAATCGTACAAAGTTTCGTCTGAAGCCAGCGGGAACTACCAAACGTGACGATGAACATGCCTAGGCAGACACTGATCAACAGTTGAATCGACGTGCTACCCGTGATGTATCTGATCACAAGATAGAGGTATACGACGAACTGAAGCCATTGCCCGATAAAGTTTAAATAGATGAGACGAATGTATCGAGCATCCTCATTGAATGTCAATAACAGTTTTGTCTTGCGCCATTCCAAACAGAGATGCGGAAAACAAAAGACGAGTGTACTAAATGGAATCCATCTCGGTGAGAGGCCGCTGACCACCATCGTCACGACAATCCCGACAAGCCAAACGCCCCAGCGCCAACGCCAATGGACGTCATCTTGCTCCAGTAACTGTTCAATCCGTGCTTCTTTCGTTAGCATATGTACTCCTCTCATAAGATCGATGATGCATGGTGATTTCATTTCGAGTCGGCTGATTCGGGTCAACTCGCTTGAGCTGTCGACGTGTCGTGTAATGGTGCCATGCTAGCATCGCCGAACAGACACTATAAAGCATCCACCCGATAGTCGGGACGCCCAAACGACTGAAAATCATCGCCGCCGTGACCCATACAATCCAAAGCGGATACATCTGATACAAGCGCCTCGTGAGCACCTCGCCTCGTCCGGTCGTAAACGTCATCGCAATCTTCCCCTCACGAAGCATAATACGCACTAGACCGATTGATACGAGTAGAGATCCGATCCCCCATACCCACCAAAAGTCCTCAAACCCTAACGTGAACGAGTTGAAGAAGATGAGTGCGATCGCCAGCCAAAGACTACTGCGTTGATGTTGTTCTCGATTCTTGCCTAACACTTGAATTCGTTCTTGTTTCGTCATAGTCATATCGTCCTTTTATTCTTGTATTTCATTAAGTTGATCCTTCGACTTCGCACGGCTCGCTTTCGCCAACATGCCAGACGTCACGTGCTCCGGATCGATTTCGAGCAACTTCCGGTCCAGCCAAAACGGCAGTAGGACAGACGGCGGGGCCCCGAGAATGATCGTCCACATGAGTGCATCCCGGTGGATATTGCCGGTTAAAAGCAAGGTGACTAGGCTAAACAGTAAGATAAAAGTAAAACAGAGAATTGCAAAATTCAGCTGAATGAGACGCCGATATGAACGGTCGCGATTGAACGTGAGGTAAGTGCGTGTCTGCCTCCACTCGACCCACATCATCGGGACGAGACTGAGGACCGCAAGTGCACCGGAATACACAAGGTCCATCATGAAGTAGAGCGATGCGCCCCAAATAAAGAGCGTGCTCGCAATGACGAAGCGATGAGATCGCTTCTTGATGTTCACGAGTTTAGATAGTCTGGCTTCTCGTTCCATCCGAACCCCTCCTAATCTTTCACATGATCGAGCCGAACCTCAAAAAGGTTCGGATGCTCCGGGTCGATAGCAGACAATCGCTCGTCTTGTCGTCGAATCCATCGGTACCCAACGTAGAGAACGCCACCGGTCACAATCAAAATCCACACATATGCCCACCCGAGCTTGAGCGTCAATGCGACTGCGAGAATAGACAGGACGAATACCCCGAATAGGAAGCCGTTTCGTCGTGTGATGATTCGCTGGGCACCTTCGTGCTCAGTCATATTCGTCTCGATTTGATTGGCTTTAAAGAAGGAAGCCCCAAACAACAACAAGCAGACAGCGATACCGAGCACGTACCATCCGTTCCATGAATCTGAACGAATTACTCCGACCGTAAAAAACATCATCGGAAACGTGATGAACCCTTGTAGGACTGCCATCTTCATATTTGATTTATAGATGGCATTGATGCGTTCTTGTTTTGTCATCTGCCTCACTCACCACCCTCTCACTTCACGACGTGTTGGTTGCTCAGGATCAATCAGCTTTACTTTCTCATCAAGGAGACGATCAACGAACAACATGGCTAGAGCCGTGAAGGAGAACATCAAAAACGGAATCCAACTGATTGTGCTTAGCCTCATGAGCAGCGGGAAAAAGAAGCAGATAAACACAACCATCACGTAGTCGAACAGATACTGTGCATGTATAATCCGTTTCGCCCGCACACGCTCGGTAAAACTGCTCATAAATCGACTTTCGCGAATCACCGTAAGTCCATATGCAAACAATCCCCTAATGATCAAACCACCATACAAGAGCGATTGTGTGCCCGATTGTAAAAAGAAGAAGAGTAAAATCCCAACCGGAATCGCAAAACCAAGTCGTACGAGAAGGGCTTTTCGATTGCCTATAACCATTTTCTTTAAGCGCTCATGTTTATTCATATAGAGCCCTCCTTTAGTCGATATCAATCCGAACATCGATTATGTTCTAAACCTAAACCGTGTCCGTTGTATCTCTTGAAAGGTCGGTTGTTCTGAGTCGATCCATCGTAATTGTCGGTCAAGTTGCCGTTGCGCATATCCAATCAAAACCAGTCCGCCTATAAATAAAATAAATGTACTGGCATGAATCAAATTCAATTTCAAGATGATTGGCAACACGACACCTACCATTATCAGAAGTGCATAACTAAACCTGTGCTGGAGATCGATGATTTGTTTCACGTCTTCGTTCGATGATAATTTTTTGATCATGCGACTGTCATAAAGAAATAAGTTTGCAGCCATCGCGATGCCTCCTATTAGTAATCCGCCATATAAGAGCTCAAACTGTTCACTTTGCATGAACAAATACCAGCACACCCCAATAGGGATTGCGAACACCAAGCGAAGCACCAACCACTTCTTCTGCATCATTTTTATCGTATGTAGTCGTTCTTTCTTCGTCATCTCATTCACCTCTTATGTAATTATACGTATAATCGTTCAATAAAGTTCCGTTATTTTACAATTTAACAATTGATGCTAGTTGATTGACTAAAGTCGAATCTCGCTTTAAAGTTTAGTTAACTTAACTTTATTAAAGAAAGCATGAGGGTTTATCATGAACTTGCTTCAAAATTCACGATTCGTTTTCACTTGGCTATCCGGGATGACATTGACGCTCGGCTTCTCCATTTTCTTTCTGAGCGTGTCGTGGCTCACAATCGATGTGTTACAACAACCGGCTTTGCTCGGGATCATTTTGACCGCCGTCTCGCTTCCACGTGTCGTGCTAATGGTGTTCGGCGGTGTCTTCGCCGACCGCTTCCAAAAGAGCCGACTCCTCTTTTTGACGAACCTCGGTCAGGCGGCACTCATGTTGGCTGTGTTGAGCCTCCATTTGCTCGACTTGTATTCGGTCGCGGCACTCATCGGGATTTCTGTCGTCTTCGGAATTTTGGACGGCATGTCGTACCCGGCCCTCTCGTCCCTCATCCCGTCCCTCGTCAAACAGCACGAGTTACAACGGGCCAACTCCTTGTTCCAAGGCTCGCTCGAGCTCATGTTTGTCATCGGTCCCTTCTTAGCAGGATTACTGTTGACATGGGGCGGGTTCGGACTCAGTTTCGGGACGGCGGCCGGACTCATCTTCCTCGCCGCTTTGTTAATCATGCCACGTCTGATTCAAGACCGAATCCCGGCGGCGCATGTCATGTCCTTGGCTCACGTCATCGTCGACTTAAAAGAAGGGATTCGCTACGTCTCGCATACCCCGATTTTACGGAGCGGGACGCTCTCCATCGCCATCGTCAACCTGTTCGTCATGGGACCGCTCATCATGAGTATCCCAATCCTCGTCGGCGAACGTGGCGGTACGGCGTTTGACTTGAGCGTCATCGAGGGCGGTCTTGCCGTCGGGACGTTCGTCGCGAGCTTCACCGTCTTGCTGATGCGTTCGGTCCATCGCGGTCGGTTCGTCTTCCGCGCCTTGTTGCTGACGATCGCCGCTTTTCTCCTCTATACGCAAGCACAATCGATTCCGATGCTCGCGTTGACGGCGGCATTGAGCGGCTTCATGTTGATGCTCGTCTACTTGCCGGCGGTCACACTCATGCAAGAACACAGTGACGAAGACAAGATTGGACGTGTCATGAGTATCATGGCGCTCGCTGCCTCCGGACTTGAACCGGTCGCCTTCGCCGTCTTGTCCGTACTCGTCGCGCTCGCCGTACCGATTCAAACACTGCTCATCACATTTGGTATAATCGGGTTAGTATTCAGTATCGTGTTATCCACACGGAGCCAAATATTCCGTCACACTCGATGAAAGGAGAACGACCATTGAACGAGAGACGCAAACAACAAGTCGTCGAGATGTATCGCCAAATCGACGAGATCAACTTGTTGTTCACCAAATACTTTACCGATTTGAACGAGTTCCAACTCAGCTATCAGCAAGAACAGATGTTGCTCCTCTTCAAACGACAAGAAACATGGACGACGACGGAGATTGCGACGAAGATGAATATCTCGAAAAGTGCCGTCAGCCAAGTGCTCAAAGTGCTTGAGCAGCGTGAGTTCGTCCAGAAAGAGAAGAACCCGGACAACTTGCGTGAAAGCTTCATCCGCCTCGGACCGATGGGCCATGCATACTCGAAGCAAATCGACGCCATCGAGGAACGCCTTGCCGAAGAGATGTTCTCTGTCCTTGAGGACGAGGAGATGAAGATGATCAACCGCTCGCTCGCGTTGATGATTCAGAAGTTTAAATAAAAAATAGGGATTCCTAGAGGAGTCCCTGTTTCTTTGTTTATTTTTGCAGAAATGATAGGTTAAAGGATTCGTTTCATCAATCACAACGCACCGTCAATCTGTCCACCTCACTCTTAACCGATGAGATGAATCCGGTCATGTAACCCAATTTGGCCATCCCGAATGCCAGCCGTGTTGCCGTATATAGACTGCTGATTCCGGCTCCGATGATTGCAATGGATTTCATGACATTTCTCCTTCGTTGGATGTCTCTCCTCGATTATACTGAGAAGGATAAGTTTACCTGTTCCAGAAAGAAGGTATCACGTAAAAACTATATTCTATTATGTATTCTTTCCCCATATCGCATTGATGCGCATACTCTACCGCTTCATTAAGAACGAAATGCGCATGATGATCACTTTGAGTCTCATCTCGCAAGCGTTATTGTTACCGTTTCGAGTCAATCTGATTCAATGGCCAATTCCAATCGAGATTGCCATCTATCTTTATTTTTCAATCGCGATGTCCCTGCCTATATTTTATTTTGAAACGGATGTAAAGCGGAGACGATTGAACGGATATATTCCGATTGAAGAGCGGCATCATTAAGGTGTGCAGGTCATGTCTATGAATGAGACGAAAACAGCGTCAAGACTTACATATACGCAAGGGGGATAGTATCTCTCAACATTTCAAATTGTACTGGAAATAGGACTTCAGCCAATTGCTTAAGAAAGGGCGTGACGAGATAAAACAGTTCTTTTATTATTTTTTATTCCCATACATCTTGTTCATGCGAGGGTTATCTCGAGTTATTAAAACGGAAGCTGCCATGTCCAATATCTTTTTACTGTGTTTTGTCCCTGTCCATATTCTTATCATTGGATATGGCATTTCAGAATCACTCTTCCTAGAGGTTGTCAGTGCACTTTATCTATTTGCAGGATTGTTTGCCCCGATGCTTTATTTCGATTCGGATGTCCGGCGAGCGCACGCAAAACCAGACGATATCCCACACAAGGCACGATAACGTGTTTAGAAAGGATTAACCAACATGCTCAATACAGTGAAGACGCTACTTTATCCGTTTCTTTTTGGTGTTCGTCTGTTTTCCACATTTCGAAGAGGTAAGATTTTCATGTACTGCCTCGCCTATCTGTTTATGTTCTCGTTTGAGGGATTGCTGTTCTTTGAGGTTCTGTCCGTACCAGGATTGCTTCGTACGTTGATCATCTTGTATGTCATATTCGGAATGCTTTATATCGAATTTTATATCGAGGATGAGATAGCCCGAACGAGAACCCCTTGATTGCAATGAATGGTTTCCCTGCTTCAACCTATAGCCTCAGTAAACGTCACCACGTCGAGCACGTGCCCGACATCAATCCGGTCGACGAGATAGTGATACTTCGTGTTCGTCCCCGGATACGCCTCGACAATCGACTCGCACCAGTCTCGGTCGAACATCTTCTCCCAAGATTTCGTTAATTCTTCCTCGCTCTCAGGCTTTCTATCCTCAAACGTCAGAAACCAACGATTCATTGCAAAGTTCCAATAACCTGCCTCGAGTTCGAGTACGTGTGAATCGAGCAACTCAACCGTCAACACAACACCCGGCTCTTCAGGTTCCAAGTAACCACCTCGGGCGACGTCAGGACGTGTGTCACTCAACCAGACGGGATCATTCCCATGAAGGGAGATCCCAGTTCGCTGTTCATATTGACCCGTGAGCCAGTCGTAGGCGGGCCGATGATATGCGTAGTCCTCGTCTTGAAAGATGCCAAAGTTCGGGTCGCCGAATAAATAGCCTATTTCGTTCGCTGCTTCCCAAGCGCCTGCATGTTGATAGGTGTAGTAGATTGCCATAAGTAAGCCTCTTTTCTTATAGATATAATAAGCATAACGAAATTATAAGCGTCGCATCCACTATTGCCCTTCCTTTTTGTATGATTTTGGAAGTATACTGGTTTAGGAAGACTTCTACTAGGAGGGAAACAAATGGATGTATTGTTCGTCTCATTATTTAGTTTGATCGCGATGGTTTTACCTATCGTGTTAATTATCGCGGTTATTGTTTTAATCGTTCGTTTCATTGGTCGCTACGAGAAGCGGGCCGACGCGCGACTCGAACTAGAGCGTCAAATCGCGGCGCATCAGCAACAACAATTCGATGTCTTGGTAGAACGCCTCAATCGCATCGAAGAAAAGATGGAGGTACGTCCTTAATGTCGCAACCACTCACGATTTGGACGAAACGTCTCGTCCTCACAACGATCCTCGGCGGTGTGCTACTCGTCGCGACGTTCGCCACGCAACGCGCCTTCCACATGTCTGAGATCAATCTACTCGTCGACAAGGCCGATGAACAACAGCTCAGCTATGAGTTAATCATCCACAACCCGCTCACAAACGCATATAGCTTTACCATTGTTCGAAACTAGAGTAAAAGGAGGTTTTTTATGGATTGGAGCGTCATTCTCTTAATTGTCTCTCTGCTTCTGAATGGTTTTTTACTTAATATTGTCATCGAACAAGCAAAGGTTATAAGTACACTTCGCCGAAACCTAATCCGTACCGAACCAATAGTTCCGGACGATGCTTTAACCGCGTCCATAAAAGAAAAAATAGATACGGATGGAGTCATAACGGCTATCAAATTTTTACGGGAGACTCAAGACATGTCTCTCGTTGAAGCGAAACGACTAGTCGACCGCATTACTGGTCGATCTAGTTTATAAAAGGGAGTAGCCCCTGCTACTCCCTTTTGATTGACTTTACTTTGGAAAAAAGCCAACTTTTCCGCGCTCATACACTTGACTCGTGACATGTTCCGGGTCAATCTTCGCAAGCTGTTGATCAAGTCTCGAAGACGCGATCCAGGCAAACAGATTGAGCGCCACCACGAGCATCAAAACATTCGCTTGTCCCGGACGGAGCAGCAACGATACAATCAACAGACAAAAGATTACGATGACCGCCATCCCACTCCAATACTCATACCAGACAAGCCGCCGATAGTCAGACGCATCATTGAACGTGAGCAACGTCTTCGTCCGTGCCCATAGCTTGACGAACCCGATGGCTGGGATGAAGAGGACGAACCAAACCAGTTCGGCGAGTCGGCGCTCGCCCGAGAACCAAAAGATGGCGCCGAGTAGGATGATAAATGCTCCAAGAAGAAGGGCTTGGCGGGTGGAACGTTTCCCCGCCTCGTATAAGTGATCAAATCGTTTGCGTTGGGTCATATCAGTCTTCCTTTCCTTGAATCGTATCGTTTGTTTTCAAACAAATTGCCATATAAAGAAATGAGGGTGTACATGAATCCAGCACAAACCGAAGTCTTAGTCTACTTCCAACTGCTAGCCGACGATTTTTTAATCGAAGACGTGACGCACCGTCTCGGACTCATGCCTACCGAAACGTACAAACGCGGGGACAAAAGTAGCTACTCGTCCCGTCCCCGTGAATATACATCGTGGTCACTTAGTACAGGCTATCAGCCTTCATTTGATGTGAATGATCAGCTGCAACCCATCATTTCGCAACTTCGCGGTAAAGAAACGATTTTAGATGACATCTATGACATATATGACGACATGCAAGCGCGGTTCGTCATCGTGATTGTGATGGAAGGCGGTCAAACACCATCGCTTCTGTTTGATTTGAAGACGATTCAATTCGCCAATCGAATCCGTGCCGAGTTTGACATCGATTTATATGCGAATCCGTATGAAGAGGACGCCGACTTTAACGATTGAATACATGATCGAATTCTATCCACATGCTCTTACTCCACTGCCTTAAACGGAACCGGCGACGACAAGTTGATGAGCGACGACGGCTGGCCGTATGCCATTGACTCATCGATGAACGTCTCGAGCGTGCGCACGTTTTCCGTCACCACTTTAACCAAATAGCTGTACTGGCCGGCGAGACGATGACATTCCATCACGCTCGGTTGTTGTCGGCAAAACTCACGGAACGCCTCACACCGTGTCGTGTCATACAAAATGAAGGCCGTCACATGCTTCCCTAACATTTCCGGATTGATCACGGCACGATATCCTGTGATGACGCTACGTTCTTCGAGTCGCTTCAACCGTTCATTCGCAGCCGGTGTCGATAAACCAATCCGCTTTCCAAGCTCCGTGACAGAAATCCGAGCGTTCTCCTGCATCAAGCTGACGATATGTCGATCAATTTCGTCCATTCGAGTCCCCACTTTCAAATTGTAAGTTGAATCTCCAAACTTCCGTTCATTTTAAGGAATTACATCCACAACTCCGTTTATATCTTATGTAATCAAACCGTACTCCCCGCTTACACTTAAGATAACGTTGAAGAGGGGGAAACAATCATGAAGCAAAATACAGTTGTACCATTATTGATTATCGACGTCCAACAAGCGTTCCACGACCCAAGTTGGGGCAACCGGAATAATCCGATGTGTGAAGACAACATCGCTCGACTCATCACGACTTGGGAGACAGCCGATCAGCCGATTATCTACGTCCAACACGTCTCACAAGTGCCTGAATCGTTATTTTACTTCAAGAAGGACGGTCATTTGTTCCAAGACTTCATTCGTCCACGCGAACAAGACACAATCCTCACCAAGCAAGTCAACAGCGCCTTCATCGGCACGAATCTGCAAGAGCTTTTAGAGGCGTATCAAGCTCAATCTATCATCGTCACGGGACTAATCACGAACCACTGTGTCGAGACAACCGCCCGCATGGCCGGGAATCTCGGATTCGGACCGATCATTGTGTCCGATGCGACGGCGACGTTCGACCGTCGCTCATTGAGCGGTTCGTTGATTCCGGCGGATGTCATCCATGACGTGTCCCTCGCCAATTTGAACGAGGAGTTCGCGACCATCCAAACGACGGATGAAGTCATCGCAATGATTCAGATGAAAGCAGTACAGGCCCAGTAACGGGCTGTACTTTTTTTTCTTGGTGTTAATACCGCTCTTATCAAACTAGTTCCTGTAACGTCATTCAGCAATCTCTTCTTTGTAGCCACTAATTAAAAATGGAATCTTTAAGTTCGCAAGTTTCATTAAGAAATCTGGTTCAAACTCTAGTTTTACATCAAGATGATAGACGACACCTAAATCGATATAGATATCATCGGCCCCACAAGAACGAAGGGTATCGATATGTATTTTAAGGGTGTCTACCATCCAGAAGAGTCCGATATACGGATTATCCATTTATTGAAATTCAAGTGGTGGTTCAAATGACGCATGGCCGTACGTAGCAATCCGTTTTCCTACGCGCTCAATCTCCCCGACTTCCGTTTGTTTATAAAATTGAATGCCTGTTTTTTCTGATGCAACGCGAGGTGAGAAATTCTTTCCGCTTAAATGGCAAGGAATCATAAATTGATCTGGAGGATACCTTTCGAGCGTTTCACTCATGATTGCGGACTCGGATACTTCACCGCATTTTTCTCAAGCTTCTCTTCAATCGCTTGCGACACATCGATCCCTGCCGCATGGGCGAACGTGAGCGCGTAGATGAGGACATCCGCGAGTTCTTCTTTCATCTCGACGCGTTTCGTCTCGAGCGCTTCTTCGCTCGACACCCATTGGAACAACTCCAACAATTCGCTCGCCTCGAGCGATAACGATAACGCCAAGTCTTTCGGGTTATGGTGGAACGCCCAATCGCGCTCATCACGGAATTCAATCACTTTGTCCATCAATCGTTGTACTTCGTTCATATCTATACCTTCTCTCTTTGAATGTGTAATAACTTATCTCGTAACGCTTGATTGCTCGCATACAAATAAAGTCCTCGGACGCCTCGCTTCATCAACACATTAATCGAGTTCAAGACAATCTGTTCTTTCGCCAGCTCGACATCCTTAACACCGTCAATCCCAGCATAAGCTCCTGTATCTTTATAAAGATCCGTGTCAATCACCAAGCAACCCTTTGTCTCATCGTACGTTACCGAAGGACCGAGCACGACGCCGACGTAGTTCAAATCAAAACCTTGGATCGTATAGATCGACCCGGCCTCAGCAATCGTCTCTGACTTCTCGGCCCACGTCGTCTTGCCGCCCGTCGTATTCCACGGCATCTTATACTCCCCGTTCGACTCATAGACGTAATACGTTTCTCCATCCTTTTTATGAAGATAATCAAACGTCGACACGACTCGGCTCAGCCCATGTTTCTTGTCTTGTTCGATAATCATTAGATGCATCTCTTCCAACGTTTCAAAAATGCGTAGATCATAGTCTGGAGACTCCGGAAAAGCTTGTATACGCTTAGCTTTAAAGGCGTTGATCCAATCGATGACATCCTCATCCGCCTGCATCCGAAACTGATTCGTCAGTTTATATGTTTTCAAACATTTCGCTTTTTCTTTAAACTCATCCAACTTGCTTTGGTCCCATCGACTCTTCAGCTTTAACACTTGGTCTTGATCGAATATGACAATGACAACCTTGGCGATCTTCATCAATTCTTCGAGATGATTATCTGCCCGAAAGTTGTTGTATGCATCTGACTTCGTCAATAGAAGGTGCGCCTCGTCGACCAAAATGATATCGACCTTCTTATCTTTTAACTTGTTAAGAAGCGGCGTCGGTTTGACGAAATTTACAGCCTTCAAGTGTTTGACTTGTTTGGCAATCCCTTTATACGTCTTCAGCATCTCCTCGTGATTGACGACCAGATAGTTCTCCGTCTGATGCAGATTCGAACCCGCCTCGTTCGTCCGCGCTTGAATGGTATTGAAGATAGAACTGAGCACGACACTCTTGCCGACACCGGCCTCACCTTCAATGACATACAAGTCTCCATACGTGTCTTCGGGCTTGGCCTTCGCAATCCGTGTCTCACAAAATTCAAGCACACGCTCTTTTAAATCCATCTGTTCCACAGATAGCTCTTTGAACGGCGACAATTTGAAGATGTCTTTGTTCTCGATAGCGTGCAGGTCGTTTTCGACGAGCCCATTCTTATGTAGCACACCCCATAACTCAGGAAACAACTCATTGTCGTAGAACGATTTATTGTAATAATTGTGTGTGAAGTCGCTTGCAGTCTTGCTTTTGTTTTGTAAGGTGTACTTCTCATCGCCCAAGAAGTAGTTAATCAACTTCGTCTCCAGATGGAACGTCGCCGACCGATTGAACGTCTCATGCTTCACGAGATTAATTTGGTCCACATTCTTCCGGTCTGCTTGTTTCAATTTCAAATGCTGTTTCATCCGTTTTTGGAAATGGACGGTCTCCCCGATATACGCTTCCTTCTGTCCGTTCAAAATATAAATCACCGGATAGTTCAAGTAATCAGCTGTCCGATCAATCTCATCTATACTCGTTTTATCAAAATCTAAAGGAATGACCTCAATCATCTTCACAGACACACCCTCATCTAATTTCAAATTATCTCCAGTTTAGCATAGTCTGATTCCAATTCATTACTCAAGTCTTTCTTCAATCAATGGTATACTCCAACTAAAAAGGGAGGGATTCGGTGCTTACTTTCGACAACGTCTCTGTTCGCCAACAGGACACGCTCATCCTTGAAAATATCTCGTTCACCATCCAACCGGGTGAAATCGCAGCCATCCACTGTGGCGTCACTTCCCGGGAAATATTGTTCGCCTTATTGACTGACGCACACGCAAACTACTCCGGAAACATCGATACAGCGAATCGCACGCTCTCAGTCTTCTCCATCCGTGATGGATTGTATGACCGGCTGACGGTCGAGGAATATTTGCGTTTCACGCACACGCTCTACGAATCGACGGAATCGCTGGATGCCATCTTGCAAACCGTTCAACTCACCACATACCGGAACAAACGATTAAACCGGCTCAACTTGTCGCTCGTCCGACGCGTGCAATACGCGGCGCTGCTTCTACATAATCGAGACATCTACGTTCTTGAAGAACCCGATCAAAACGTCGACCAAGAGACACGGCACTTGTTCGCGACCGTCTTGATGCAACTGAAACAGCAACAAAAAGCCATCCTGCTTCTCACGAGTAATATGGAGAGTGCCCTCTACGTCACATCGACCGTCTACCGCATCGACCACCGGCACTTACGTTTACTCGACGTGGAACCAGATGAACCGAATGCGGACGAAGATGTCACCCCTGACGTGATGCACGTTCGCTTCGAGAAGATTCCAACGAAAGTAAACGAGAAAATCGTCTTGCTCGACCCTCCGGAAATCGACTACATCGAGAGTCAGGACGGACAATCCGTATTGCACAGTCAGTCCGAGCAGTTCCCGAGCGTCTTCACGATGAACGAGCTCGAGACGCGTCTGACTCCGTACGGCTTCTTCCGTTGCCATCGGTCGTACATCGTCAACCTTCAACGCGTGCGGGAAGTCATCACGTATACGAAGAACAGTTTCAGTCTTGTGCTCGATGATTCGGCGAAGACGACCATCCCGCTCTCGAAGACGAAAATGGCCGAATTGAAGACGATGATCGGGTTGAAATAGGCTCCATTCACCGTTGTATTTGCTCCACTCGCTCCTCGAAAAGCGCCATTTATGGCCATTTTAATGCGACCGCCTCTTCCTCTCGATATGATGTAAGCAAGCAAGACGACATCAACAAGGAGGAACGAGAATGGACTCAATCATTCAAGTGAACGGATTAAAAAAGCTATTCGGCAATGAAGAGGCGTTACGCGACGTGACGTTTTCTGTCGGCAAGGGAGAAGTGTTCGGCTTCCTTGGACCGAGTGGATCTGGGAAGACGACGACCATCAAAATCTTGACGTCGCAACTCGCCCAGACGTCAGGTAACGCGACCGTATTTGGCGTCCCAGTCTCAGAATTGAAACAAGAACAGTATCGGAAGCGGATTGGTGTATTGACCGATAACAGCGGACTGTACACCCGTCTCTCGATTGAAGAGAACTTACAACTCTATTGCGACCTATACGATGAACCACGCACCCGAATCGATGATGTGCTGCAAACGGTGAACTTGGCCGGGGAACGCAAAAAACGCATCTCCGCTTTATCACGCGGGATGCTGCAACGGGTGACACTGGCCCGGGCGTTGTTACATGAACCGGAGCTATTGTTTTTAGATGAGCCGACGTCCGCACTCGATCCGGTCAATTCGCGCCACATCTATAAAGGCATCGAACGGTTGAAGGCAAAAGGAACGACCATCTTCTTGACGACGCATGATATGAATGAAGCTGAGGAACTGTGCGACCGTGTCGCCTTCTTACATCAAGGGGAAATTCAATTGCTCGACGCCCCGAAAAAATTGCGCCGGAAATATGCGAACGGCTCGATGCGCGTCGAACTGCATGACGGGAAGTCCGTGGAGGTGAATCAAGGAAAAGAAGGAGCCGATTGGCTCCACGAACAAATGCGCGACCAGAATATCGCGGCGATTCATTCGAACGAGCCGACGCTCGGGGACATCTTTATCGAAGTGACGGGGAGGAAACTATCATGACATTTTCAATGAAACGGGCGCTCGCCATTTTCCAAAAAGACTACAAAGACTTGTCGCGGAACTTATTCGTCTCCTCGACATTGATCATGCCGCTGTTCTTCGCCGTCTTTTATGCACAGCTCGGTGGCGGAGGCATCGACGTGACGTACTTCGTCATCAACATCACGTTCAGTCTCGTTGCGACATTCGTGCAGTGTGCCTTGATTGCCGAAGAAAAAGAGAAGAATACACTCCGCGGATTGATGTTGTCACCGGCGAGCACGCTCGATATCTTGCTCGGGAAAAGTGCGCTCACGTTCGTGACGACGCTCATCCTCATAGCGGCATGTGCCTTAATCATGGGCTACAACCCTGCGAACCTGCTCGTCATCGCACTCGCCTTGATCGTCTCGACGTTCTTTTATATCGGGATTGGGACGATTCTCGGGTTGATGACGAAGACGGTCATGGAAGCCTCGCTCATCGTCATGCCGGCATTCTTCTTCTTCTCGTTCTCGCCAATGTTGTTGGCGTACGAGGACCGTTTTTCCATCATCGGTTTGCTCGAGTACTTGCCGAACATCGTCTTAATCGATCTTGCGCATCAAATCGAGACGGGAGCTGGACTGGGCTCTACTTGGATGGAACTCGGGATTCTATCCGCTTGGGCGCTTGGTGTGTTCGTCGGAAGTATTGTGATGTATAACCGGAAACAGACGGATTAATTGAAACTAGGTGTCGCGTTGACTTGAATGGCGGCACCTTTTTTTATTCTATCAAACGACCCCCATCATTCCATTGCCCATACATCTCGTTCGCTTTCGTTTTTTCAATGAATTTATTCAACCGTTTCGTATACAGATCTCGGTCTTGACGGACACTTTGGATGGTATCGATCCGAATGCGGCGATATAACTCAGGAAAGTTACTGAAGTTTTGATAGAGTTCTCGGTCTCCTTGCAAACGCATTATGATTTCTTCATCAATCCGGAACGACTCGTTTCGCATATCAGGAAGAACCCGTTCACCGTTCTCTGTTATCAAACCAAGTCGCTGTAATCGACGGACACGTTCTTTGTTCAGTTCGGTCCAGTTACTGTTTTTACGTCTCGGTGAAAAACGCTGTGCGAGTTCGCCTTCTGTCGTCTTTTTTGTAATGCCATCAATCCATCCGAAACAAAGCGCCTCCTCTACAGCATCTAAGTAAAGTAATCCTTTTCCTTCACGCTTTCGGCTTAGAATGACCCAACAAAAAGACTGTTCAGTTGCGTTTTCTTCAAGCCACTTCCGAAAATCTTGTCGCCCCTCAAATCGTAGCAAATTCTCGATTTCCATCTGATCGCTCCTCCCTTAAACGTTTTCTTCATTGTCTTATAGACGAGACATGATGGTAAACAAAAAACAGTGCTCGTTTGAACACTGTTGACCGGTTCTTTCCGTGAACCCATACTTCAAATGCATCATTTCATGGCCGTCACACGTAATGACCACTCTTCTCCATTTAGTGTTCCAGAGAAGGAATAGATGGGCTGATAGAAACCTTTCGAGTCATACATGTAGTCTAATTGACAGTCCGTCACGACTAACTGGTCGCCTTTTTGAAGTGGGTTGTATTGATCGAAATCGCCATTCTCAATTTTCGCATACGCTTCTTTTGGAGACAGAATCTCAACATCACGAATGAATTCGTTGATCGTATTGCTATAAAACAGCGAACCGACACTCCCATCTTTTTTGAGATCCATCATGATGACGCCATCCTCAATTTCTGAACTTGAATAAGTAGACGGTTGAATCATCCAATGAAACGTCCCGGTCTCGGAAATCGTCAAGTCAGCCTGCTTCGGAAGTAAATCTAAACGAGCAAGCATCTCTGTCGCATATGCCTTCATTTCTTCACTGTTTTCATACGTCACGTCTTCTTGCAGAAACTCGTGATCCATCAATGACCATGCCCCATCACGCATATAATAACTCATTTGATAATTGGTTCCCTGTTTTTTTTCGAACGTGAACATCCGGTTGTCGCCTTCTCGTCCTTCTTCAGCGAGCTTTGGCAAACGTAACGTCTTTTGAAGCTTCTCTACAACGTCTCGTCCATGTTCTTCGTCATTGCTGTATTTGTTTTTGTAAACGGGTGCATAAGCTTTTTCTGAATTTAACTCCATCGTAGTACTTAATGTCACCTTCTCCATGTCGGTTCCGTAGGTTGGATTAATGCTCATGTTCCCAAATTCTTTGAAATGATAAAAAGAGAACCAACCTGCAACTGCAAAAAGTAAAACCACGGGAAGCGCAAGTCGTTTCGTGAGCTGTTTCAATGAAATGCTTTTGTTTCGAACGATTTCATGGGTGAGCATGAAGAGTTGATATCCTAAGACACCACCCAACGTATTATGGAAAATGTCATCTAATTCAAAGATCCCTCTCCCCGTCACGACTTGAAAAATTTCAATGACTAACGTGGCAAGGAGCGTTGCAGCGAACGTCCATTTAAATTGCATAAATCGACGACCATATAACGGCAAGAGGATACCGAGTGGCACAAACATCAAGACGTTAAAAACAATCAATTGAAAGGCGATTAGTGAAAATGAGTTCCATGCATCAATGTATCCACTAAATATATTTAGGTTCACTTGCCCAGAGAAAGATTCGCCTCGGCTTAAATTCGTAATTCCAATCACAATAAAATAATATGCTACAAGAAGTGAGCCGATTATCGCCTTTTTCTTGCCACCACTTGAGGGATTCATGCCTCTTTTTTTCCTCATTTTAATCACAATAAAAGATAATACTAAAACGCCAATCGCAAGAATAGCGGCAGGTACAAAAAATGCACTTAACCGAATGACAATTTCCTTAATATCCATAATACGCCTCCGTTTGTTTAGTTATTCGTAGAGGTCATCCTCTTCCATAACTAGCGTAACAAGGCAAAGTGACTGCCAAATGACTTTAAAGTGATGATTTAGTCACTTAAGCGATAATGGATGCTGCCTCTGCATGTTGCGTATTTGCATTGATTCATCCACGGTTATGGAAACTTCGCTCATCGTCATGCCCGCATTCTTTTTCTTCTCGTTCTCACCGATGTTGTTGGCGTACCAGGACCGGTTCTCTATCATCGGTCTTCTCGATTATTTGCCGAACGTCGTCTTGATCGACCTCGCCCACCAAATCGAGGCGGGTGCTGGACTGGGCTCTACTTGGATGGAACTTATGATTCTATCCGCGTGGGCGCTTGTCGTGTTCGTTGGAAGTATTGGGATGTATAACCGGAAACATACAGACTAATAGAAAAATGGTGTCGCTCCGACTTGAAAAGCGACACCACTTGATAAATTTTATAAGTCTTTAAGATCTTCTATATCATCTTGACGATCATGCTTTATCGCATCTAACGCACTAATAGTTGACTCAAAAATCTCTATATCAAAACCTTTATTACCTAATCTGAATCGTTTTTCTACCAGTTCTTCATTAATAGATTTTGAACTCTCTAATATAGAAATTACAGAGTCTATTCTTTGACTCGGTTGTGAGCTTTTAAGTATCTTCCATTTCTCATTCATAACATGTAAATAATGATTAAAAGCTAATTTTTCCGTCCATGGTATATTGGCTGGATCAGGACTTTCAAGTAAAGAACGACTATATTCAGTAACAGGACCGAAAAAGTCTTTTAAATTTCTTTTAAATGCCAAGCTTAATTGTTGTTGATTGTATTCTCCTAAAGTATTTCCATCAAAATACCATGTTCCCTTTCTTTTAAATTCATCTTCATCACTTTCAAAGAAAATACTAGGATCAAAAGATCTAACATTTCTATAATTCCCCGTTGCAATGCCCGATACTCCAACTCCACCAAAAATTAAACTTTGTTGATTGGAATATCCCATAATAACTTTTTTTCCTGCGATATTTAAGCTTATCAAGGCGTCGAGGAGACTGTATAAATAACTTTCGTTTTTTATCAAATAGCTATCAGGACTTTTCAAAACTATATAATAACCATCAACCGGATATTGTACACATCTATTAATTAATTCACTGAATTGTTTTTCATTTTTTACTACATCGGGACCTATTGCTAAGGTTTGATATGTAACTTTTTTTTCAGGGTATGTCATACCACCCTTCATCATATTTTCGTGAGCATCAAACCACTCTTCAGTAATACTATTTGTATACATCCCAGGAATAATATATTCATCTACACTAAGATATTCATGTTGATATTTAATAACATTCTCACCAAAAATCTGAGCTGTTTGTTTATCAAATTCAAGAGTAGAGTAATTTAGGCCATCAAAATAGGGAAACTTTAAGATTTTATCCATATTAGTTTTTGGTTCATAAAATTGTGGATCAAATAATATTTTTTTATCTTTTCGCTGTAATTTAGAACCATGTTGTGCAATTTTAACTATCGATGACTGTCTTTGAAGTGACCTCGGAGACAAAATAAAAGCTACATCATCGGGCTTGTCTGCAAATTCTTCATTTAATTTCATCATCCCATATCCTTGTTGTAGATAAAACGTCATTTCACTCATCCTCTCTATTTAATTCAGTTTTTCAATTATTTTGGTGACACTTATTGGTCTACGATGTAATTCTTTACTCATGCTTCTAAAAACTAAATTATTAAATGCCTCATTTGAAGTTTCTAATTTAGGAACTTTCAATTTCAAAGTATTTTCAATGACTTCCATATTGGACATACCATCTTTTCGAAACGGATGAGTACCTGTACTTAACTCGTACATTAACACTCCCCAAGAAAAAACATCGGTTCTGTCACAAATTATTTTTTTTTGATTCAATATTTGTTCTGGCGCAGCATATCCTATTGTCATTGGCCCCCAAAAAGCAACGTCTGCGGTGAGAGACTCTTTAGTTAAATCCCTAGCAATACCAAAATCTAGTAAAGTGATTTTATTATTATGTATAATTATATTCTCAGGCTTAATATCACGATGAACCAATTTTTTAGAATGAACTAATTCAAGTGCTTTCAATAGATTGATGCCTATATTTAAAACATCTTTAAACTCATAATCCTGTTTTAATATGTAATTTCTTAAGCTTTCTCCTTCAACAAATTCTTCAATTACATATAAGTAACTATCTGTCCCAATCTCAATTTCACCATGATCATATACTTCAGGAAAGTAAGAAGATTTTAGAGTCTCTGCTATATCTAACTCTCTATTGGCTCGAAGTAAGGAATTAGCTTCATTAATTTTTATTAACTTCATAACATGAAAAAAATTTCCGTTTTCAAATTTAAAAACTATTTTTTGACCCCCTTCTCCTATTTTTTCCAAAAGTTTTATTCCTTCAAACTCAGATAAGATTTTCTGTCGCAATATTGCCTCATTCATTTTTCTAACTCCTTTATAAGTCGTTCGTTAATTTCCCATAACAGAGGGGTGTTAATTAGTTTTTTGTTATTAGTGTATACTTTTGTAGTTATTTCCTTGTTACCAGAAACAATCAAATTTACCCCCGTTTTTTTACATAACTCTTCACATTTAAACAAAATATCTTCAGATAATATAGGAAGTAATACTAATGATTCATTGGTAAACCATAGATGTCTTTCCGCTTGTTCAATAACATACTTCCAGTTCGTTAACTTTGCTTCGACGCACTTAATACTCTTTACAGCTAAAATATCTTCATTCTTTTTTATCTTAATTAAATGACTTCTTTTTTCAATTAATCCTCTACTTTCTAAATTAATTACAATTTTAGATATTTGATTATCATTAACATTCAAAAAATCTCTAAGTTTTTCCGTTCGTATCCATCTCTTATTATACAAAAAAGTTAAAGCGTAACTATGAATTCTTGAAAATGGACTATCATATTTTTTTTCAATTCGTTTTTCTATTATATGTGGATGATATTTAACTACTACAATATCTGGACGTCCATAATTTGTTTCTAATTCTACAAAAATCTTAGTATTCTTCTTTTTACTTTCATGCAACACAAAACTATCTACTAATTCTTTCTCAGTATTAAACATGTGCTTACTCCCTTTGAATTACTAAAAAAATAAATGTATTAAAAAATTTGTTCTATTCATTTTACTTAATTCAAATACTGATAACTAGGAAAGCCTTTATCAGAAATTTTACCATATTTTTGATAAAGGCATTTCTGATATTCCTCCATCTATAGTTAATTTGCTCCAAAAAAAACGCTGAACCCATTTTCACAGGTTCAACGTCAATTATAAACTTACATCATGCCGCCCATTCCACCCATGCCGCCCATGTCAGGCATGCCGCCGCCAGCGCCTGCTGGTTCTGGCTTGTCTGCGATGACTGCTTCTGTCGTGAGGAACATGGCTGATACGGACGCTGCGTTTTGAAGCGCTGAGCGCGTCACTTTCGCCGGGTCGACGATACCTTGCGCGATCATGTCGACGTACTCGCCCGTCGCGGCGTTGTAGCCGATGCCGACCGATTCGTTCTTGAGCTTCTCGACGATGACCGAACCTTCTTCACCCGCGTTTTCCGCGATTTGACGGACCGGTGCTTCGAGGGCACGGAGGACGAGTTTCACACCTGTCGCTTCATCCGCTGTTACTTCTCCGAGCAACGCACGAACGGCTGGGATGACGTTGATGAACGCCGTACCACCACCTGCGACGATGCCTTCTTCGACGGCTGCACGTGTCGCGTTGAGTGCGTCTTCGATGCGGAGCTTGCGTTCTTTGAGCTCTGTCTCTGTCGCTGCACCAACTTTGACGACGGCTACGCCACCTGCGAGTTTCGCGAGACGCTCTTGGAGTTTTTCACGGTCGAAGTCAGACGATGTCTCTTCGATTTGGTTACGAATCGTTTGAACGCGTCCTTTGATGGCCGCTTCGTCTCCAGCACCTTCGACGACTGTCGTTGTGTCTTTTGTGACGACGACTTTTGAAGCGCGTCCGAGCTGTTGAAGTGATGCTGACTTGAGCTCGAGGCCGAGGTCTTCTGTAATGACTTGGCCGCCCGTGAGCGTTGCGAGGTCTTCGAGCATCGCTTTACGACGATCGCCGAAGCCTGGTGCCTTGACCGCGACTGCGTTGAACGTACCACGGAGCTTGTTCAAGACGAGTGTTGCGAGCGCATCGCCTTCAATGTCTTCTGCGACAATCAAGATTGGTTTCCCTTGTTGGACGACTTGCTCGAGCACTGGGATGATTTCTTGGATGTTCGAGATTTTCTTATCTGTGATCAAGATGTACGGGTTGTCGAGTACCGCTTCCATCTTGTCTGAGTCTGAGATCATGTATGGTGACAAGTATCCACGATCGAACTGCATCCCTTCGACGACGTCAAGTTCTGTCGTGAAGCCGCGTGACTCTTCGATTGTGATGACGCCGTCGTTGCCGACGCGTTCCATCGCTTCTGCGATCAATTCGCCGACTTCTTCGTCTGCAGCTGAAATCGCTGCAACTTGCGCGATGGCTTCTTTCGACTCGATCGGTTTCGAGATTTCTTTCAACTCTTCGAGCGCACGACGGACCGCTTTGTCGATCCCTTTACGGAGAATCATCGGGTTCGCGCCCGCTGTCACGTTTTTGAGACCTTCACGAATCATCGCTTGAGCGAGGACTGTCGCCGTTGTCGTACCGTCCCCTGCGACTTCGTTCGTCTTCGATGCGACTTCGGCCACGAGCTTCGCGCCCATGTTTTCGAAGTGGTCTTCGAGTTCGATTTCTTTCGCGATCGTCACGCCGTCATTCGTGATGAGCGGTGAGCCGAATTTCTTCTCAAGGACGACGTTACGTCCTTTCGGTCCGATTGTGACTTTTACCGCGTCAGCGAGTGCATCGACACCGCGAAGCATCGCGTGACGTGCGTCTTCTGAGAATTTGATTTCTTTTGCCATTGTTCATTTCCCCCTAAACAAGTTTTTGAAGAATGGTGCTTAGCCTACGATTGCTAGAATGTCGCTCTCGCGAACGATTAAGTATTCTTTACCTTCATGCTTCACTTCGGTACCCGCATATTTCGAGTAGATGACCAAATCATTTTCTTTGACGTCGAGCGCGATTCGCTCCCCTTGGTCCGTCACGCGGCCAGTACCGACTGCAAGGACGCGTCCTTGTTGCGGCTTCTCTTTCGCCGTGTCAGGAAGTACGATGCCTCCGATCGTCTTTTCTTCTTTCTCCACGACTTCGATGATGACGCGATCGCCTAGTGGTTTTAACATTGAAAAAACCTCCTCCGAATATGAATGATGTATCGTTGAATCGTAAGTTATTAGCACTCAGTAAAAAGGAGTGCTAACACTGACTAGTGTAGTATGAGACGCCTAAAATTGCAAGAGGGGAACATTGAAAAATTGCTCTTACTCGCGGTCAAGAGACCTTGTTTGGTACAATGGTCAAAAGGAACGCTTACTCTTGTGATTAAGGACGTGTTGAATTGGCCACACTAAACTCAAACCAATCGATAAATACCCGTTTTTCGATGGCGCCTAACATTCGAATTCGGCACATCATCCCGATTCTCTTATACGCCTTCGTGCAGTTTTTCCCTGTGCTTATTAGTGAAGTCCGCCCAGAATGGATTACGACGACGGCGACAGGGCTCTGGTTCGCCATCGGCTTCAGCTTGACGATTGTCGTTTCGTTCTTCCTGCTTTGGCCTGACTTGAAGCTTTATAAACAGCAAGGCATCCAGTCGAACTTGAACGATACGGTCAAATGGATTGGGCTCGGGATTCTCATGCAGTATGGGCTCGTCATCGTCGCCAACTTGATTGAGACGGCGATTACAGGTGAAATGGTCGCCTCGCAGAATACAGAACAAATCGCAGAAATTGTCCGACTCATTCCTGTCATGACGTTATCGGTCGTCTTGCTCGGACCAATTATTGAAGAGATTCTCTTCCGTCATATCTTGTTCGGCAACTTGAGCGCCCGGTTCGGCTTCTGGATTGCCTTTGGTGTCAGCTCTGTCTTGTTCGCGCTCATCCATGGCGACAATCGTTTCCTCGTGTACGTCGCGATGAGCTTTGCCTTCACGGTCGCCTATGCGAAGACACGTCGCTTAATCGTTCCGATTGCGATTCATGCCTTCAACAACGCGCTCGTCATGGTCGCCCTATTATTGATGTAGAAATGAGGTGGCACGTATGCCGCGACACTTAAAAATTATGTTGCTCTTCAGCTTATCTTTCGGGATTTTGTTCACAGTCCTCGCCTACTACTCGGTACAAGAGTACGGTTTCAGCTTCTGGACGTACTTTATCATCGCCGTAGCCGCGTATGACTTCTTCAAGGTGTATCAAATCTTGACGCTCGCCCGAAAAGCGAAAAAAGAAAAGACCGATAAATCGGCATAAAAACATCCCAAGCGTTGTCGCTTGGGATTTTCTATAGTCGTATTGTCTTGGATGAATCCACCGTTACCTCTTCATAAGCGCTTCGAATCAATAAGCCTCGAAGCGCCAAAAGTGCCCCAAGTACAAGATGGATCGTATCGAGTAGTGGCACTTGCGGCTGATCGAAGAAGAAGACCCCGAAGCTGAACGCGAGTATGAGCGCACCAAAGACGAACATCATCACTTTCGAGTTTGCCGCGTCACGAATGCTTGCGGCGTGTTGTTTGTCTAATCGTTCTAGTTGTTGTTCATAATACACCGTGATCGTCAGCCCGAACCCGGTGACCGCGCTCATCGCATATTCGCCGTCCCATACACCTAGCCCGAACGAGATTGGCCAAATCAGTAACAAAAAGATGAACCACTTTTTCGTGAGTTTCATTTTTCCCCTCTTTTCTTATGATGGAATCCATAGTTTCGCAAAATCAAAATAGCCAAAGATGTCGATACAAACGTCCTTCAACTCAACCGGGAACGGAATCGTCCGCTCCTCGTTATAAAGTGGAATGAAATAAGACCCTTCTTTCAACTCGCGCTCAATCTGTTGGTGAAGTGGCAACCAGTCTTCAAACGCGAGCTCATCGTATTGGCGCACCCGCTCCGTCATCCCGTCGATATGACGCAACAGTTCTCGCGGAGGCGAATAATCACTCGTCAAAAACTGCTCAAAGCCAAGCGAGATGTTGCGCTCATAAATCTCGCCATGGACGAGTAAATCGACCTCCTTAAAATACGACGTATCATGAATCGTATCCTTGAAACTGACCGGTACCCATTCATACTGAATCCCGTGTCGTGTCAACATATCGGCAATCCAAATCGACACCGTCGACGTGAAGTCCGTCTGCTTAATGCGAATCGGACGGTCAAACGTCACCGCCGGTCCGTCTGGAATCCGATACGGCTCACTCATTTCGCCGAGGAAGCCTCGGTCGTTCGGAATCTTCCGATCATCGAGTGACCCGACATGCGGTCGAATCTCCGCAATCAGACGATGGATGTAATGCCTCGCCGCATCTTGTTCGAATACACTACCGGGCCGACTATTTAAAAAGACGAGGGTGAATCCTGACGGGGTCGAAATCGTTCCCGTCTCTTCTGAATGTTTTGATGAGATTCGATACGTCGGATCATAGCCGTCCGGTACTTGTAAAAATTCGACCCGGTCAAGTAGCGCCCGGACACCAAAATAATTCTCAAACGCCGCGAGCACCGTCTTCTCCGTATCGTGTCGCTCCAATAAAAACGGACCCGTCCCAACCGTCCCTTTATTAATACTCGTATGAATCATCGAGAGCCGTGGCACGAACGAAATTCTTCGCCGGTCGAGTGTGACATCGACCCGATACGGGCCGTTCGACGCGACGTGTCGCACATGTCGATACGTATGACGATATGCCGGGGACTGGAAGAGCGCACGCAAGCTTTTCGTCACGTCTTTACTCGTCATAAGCGAGCCGTCGTGAAATCGGACGCTCTTCCGAAGAAATAAGGCGAGCGTGTCCCCATGCCACTCATAGTGATGGGCCAACTCACCCGTCACTTGCCCGGCAGCGTCGATTGTGAACAGGCGGTTGAACACGTTTTGGACGAGGTGGGCACTATGGATGTCGGCCGCCTCGAGCGGGTGTGTCGTCAAAAAGTTACGCCGTCGTGGAATGATAAGCGCATCGCTGGACGTCTGCACATAACCGAACTTCTTCTCAAGTTGGCGCATGAAGCGTCCTGCTTGGGCTGGAGACCAGTCCCATTCGAGTTGGGTCGTGACCGCCTCGATTGACGTCGTCTCCATCCGAGCGAGCAATTGCTCGGCCAATTCATGTTCGACATGTCGCAACCAGATAAGCTGGCTAATATTCCCCCGACCGAGTCCGCTCGTGTACGTGAGCCATCCCTCTTCTTGCCAGCGCAACAAATGACGTCTCGTCTGTTTCGGACTTAAATGAATCGCATCCGCCATCTCTTTAATCGTGTACTGCCCGTCCCGACACTGTTTCCATAAATTGAATAAATACGCATCCATCTGAACTCTCCCCCGTTAAAAGTGGACATCCGCCCGTTACGTCGTCCATTTTCATCTTCTGTTGTCTTGTTTATCATACAGGTACAGAATGGAAGGTGACAATATGAAATGGAAAGATATACCTAAACCGATTAAAGTTCGTCTCGTCACGTCGTTTTTCAACCGCTCGGTTTCGTTTGCGATCATGCCGTTCATGGCGCTCTTATTCGTCCGCGCGTTCAATGAATGGGTGGCCGGCGTCTTCTTGATTACGCTCGTCTGTCTCGGATATGGAATCGGGTTAATCGGAGGCTACTTGGCCGACCGCTTCTCTCGGAAACGATTGCTCGTCCTCACTTCGAGTCTCACGGCAAGCATGTTCCTCGTCATGACCGTCAGTCTCATGATGGACCAGATGATTGTCTTCATGATTGCGTATACGATTTTCACGGTGACGAACAATCTCGGGCGTCCCGCCATGAGCGCCATCATCATCGATGCGACGACACCAGAGAATCGAAAAGCCGTTTACGCGCTCGATTATTGGCTCATCAACTTATCGATTGCCATCGGGACGGCGCTCGGGGGATGGCTCTACGTCAGCAACCAGCTTTTACTGTTTTGGATTTTGACCGCGACGTCGTCGACGCTCCCGGTTGCCTATGCGATATTCCTTGAAGATAAGAAACGAACGTGGACGTCACAACGTCTCAAACTCGTTTTCGTCGACATCTTCAATAGTTACCAAATCGCCTGGCGTGACCGTCCCTTCGTCAAAGTCGTCTTCGGCACGATGTGTATCCTGGCCGCTGAGTTTTCGATGGGAAGTTACGTCGCCGTCCGGCTCGCCGAGGAGTTTGAGCCGATGTCAATCAATGCGTGGACGATTAACGGGGTGCGAATGCTTAGCCTCATCCAAATTGAAAACACGCTCATCGTCGTCGCGTTGACGTTTCTCATCCAACGACTCGCTTCCCGCTTCACAAACAAACAAGCGTTACTCGGGGGCTTGTTGCTATATATGACTGGGTACACGGTCATCACGAGTTCGAATTCGATGACGCTTCTGCTTGGATTCATGATTCTCGCGACGTTCGGGGAATTGTTGTACTCCCCCGTCTTGAATACAGAGAAAGCGAATATGATGCCCGAAGACAAGCGCGGGGCCTATTCGGCCTTCGCCGGCACATCGTTCGCCGGAGCCGACTTCATGTCACGCTCCACAATTCTCATCGGCTCGCTACTCACCCCGTTCATGATGAGTGTCTACATCGGTCTCGTCGTCAGTCTCGGTTGCTTCCTCGTCTACACCGGCATCTATATGAAAGAAGCCTTGACGCTCAAACAAGAAGCTTCCTAAAAAAATAGACGGAGTCTCGTATGCGAGATTCCGTCTATTTGCTGTCTATGTTTACGCAGTGGCTCGCGGGATGAAATGACGAATCGTCAAGCCTCGATACATTAACAAACCACCGAGTGCGACGAACACGGTTTCAGCAGTCGGAAGGGTTCGAAGGTTGAACCAAAATCCAACGATGACGACGAGAAGGAAAGACAAGACGAGGAACGACACGGTCTTCTTGTTCAGTTCGTTCATAATGCTCGTTTTCGATTCGTCTGAAAGTCGCTTCACGCGTTGACTGTAATAGGTATATACGGTGATCCCAAGCCCCGTGACCGCAACGAGTGCGTATTGTTCGAGCCAAAGGTCGAGGCCAATCAGCGCCAACCACATCACGAGTAACCCTTTGAATACGTTCTTATTCATCTTTCGCCTCCCGCTCGTACGCATGGATCTCATTCATCAAAAACAGCCCTTTTGTCGCAAACAAATAGGTCAGGGCGGTCAAGGCGAGGTCCTGAGTCGATATCGTCACCTGCGTCGCCCCAAAGCCGATCAAATACATTACCACGAATACGAGGAGGGCGACGAGCCACGTCTTCTCACTCGAACGCCAAAGTAGACGATTCTTGACCGAGGTCGTATATTCTCCTGTTTTTAAACGTTGCCGCCGATAAAACAGCACACTCGCGATGAGAAACAACAGATACGAGGACACACCGAAAACAGTGCCCGCCGTCACTAACCCGATTCCAATGATAAATACAAGCTTCCGTCCGTTCATTTGCTCGACCTCCTCTCAATCTCTATACGAAGAAGTCGTCGACAAGTTTCATTCGCTTTGAAAACCGAACTCGCTGCATATTATGGGTAAAAGATAAGCTATCAAAAAAGAGAGTGACGATGAAGAAGGCGGTATCTTAATTCTCAAAATGAATCTGTTGCCCGTTTCGTAGGCGATACGTAATCAATTGCTCGCTATCTAACTGTTCCTTGAACAGTGATACGGCCGTGATTTGGTTATTGTTATACGTCCGGTAATAATACATCCCGTTGTCGACATTGCAGCACGAAGAATAGATGGTATACTCGTATGTCCCATCCCCCGCCTCGTTCAATCCACGCACTTGGAGCACCGTATCCAACAGCTTGAAAAACTGTCCGACTGCGGACGATTCGGTCGGTTCACAGACCGAGTTGAATGTGGCGAACGTCGCCCGGACGAAGCGTGACGTCGATGAGAGGTCACCCGGTAAGCCATTTCCACCTAATCCTAGACAATAGGCATCGAGATTCAATGGGGGTGCGAACGTATTGGCCGGTAGTTTTGTCGAGACATGCCGATAATCGTTCAGATTGAACAGCTGATACTCGAACGACGGATTGTTTGTCAAGACGCCGACTGGATTGTCGTGCACGCGTAGCCCGTCCCCCATCGGCTCAACGACAATTGATTTGTCCCGATCGGCAATCATCCAATGTAGTGGCTGAAGGGGAAGTGCATCGCTGAAGTTGAGGTTGACCAACTGGATTGTCGTAAGGCGTTTTTTCGCTTCCTCGACGGTCGCGCACTGCCCAAGAATCCATGGAATGAACTCGAACGGCGAGACGTTGTCGCGCCCATCGACTTCAGGCTTGAATACGGCATTCCCTGGGAAGTTCAGACCCGCCATGCTCAGTCCTCTCTCATTCGTCGCTTCATAATAGAGCGGGTAGCCTTTTACGACGGTCGCCATTCCAATCATTGCGTAATGTTCCGTGTTTTCACCCATTCGTCTAAAGTTGAACGGATAGTGTCGGGGCGTGATTGTTACTTGTTCGTGATAAGATACGTTCAGGTCTAAGTTTCTGCCAAAGTAGTGGGCATGTGGAGTATACGTGATTGCTGTACACATCTTAAAACTCCTTCCGTTCCAATGCAGACTATAGCGACACTCTTTGTCCTATTCACGTTTTCAACTGACATAAACCGTACGAAAAGACCGATTTAGCCTCCGCTATATCGGTCTTTCTGTTCATTCAGCTCGGCCTTGACGCTCTAAAAGTACGAGCGCCCTACACAATGAAGGGGCTAATGCTTTTTATAACACGATGAAACCGACCGTCAACAGTCCATACATGAAACCGAGCACGATGACACTGATGGCAATCGTTTTATATTGCGGGTACTTATGTAAGACGACCGCTCCCGCGATGACGTGGATGAACGCGACGACGAACGTCAAAATGGCAAACCCCATAGCTGTCTCCTTCTCTGACCCATGATTTTCTAGAAAATCATGGAAATCAATACCGTTTCAATTTATAATGAATCACGAACTCATTTTATCAAACTTCACGCGAAAGAAGGGACTCACCTTGAATTATTCTCGGATGGATTTGACCACCCAAGAGATGCAACTCGTCAACAGCGAGGTCGAGAAACGAAAGCGCAACCTCGTTGTCGCTTATCTACTTTGGTTCTTCCTCGGGGCGTTCGGTGCACATCGTTTCTATTTTGGAAAAATCGGATCAGGTGTCGCCATGCTCCTTATCGTCGTCTTAACGCTTGGATTCGGCGCGTTCATCTCAGGCATCTGGGCACTCGTCGATGCGTTCCTCATGCCCGGTTGGCAGCGGACTGAGGTCGACCGCATCGAACGGGAGACGATTGAACTGTTGCAAACGCGAAACGACCGCTATACGGGCTTTTAAATAATGACACGGATACGCGAATTTTCAGGGATTTTGTCGATTCTAATCCTCGTCCTCTCCCTATCTTATGCATGGTCTCATTGAAGCTCAAAAAAGGGCCACCGCGAGCGATTCCGCTCCGGTGGCCTATTTGCGTTAAAAACTATTCTCTTTCAAGTAAAACGCAAAATTCCGATGCTTCCGCTCTTTTGTCGCGTAATGAATCCATAACCAAGCGAGCGATTCGAGTTCACGGGCTAATTTCAAATGATGCAACGTATGGGCGTCAAATCCAATTTTCGCCGCGAGATCTTGAACGGCTCGAACCGACTCTTGTTCGTCACCGGCGATAAACATCATCGACATGTTCGGGTTCTCAAGGTTCTCCACGCCCGTCTGATTAAACGCCTTGACGATCCGCACGTGTGGGGCGAGCTCTTGAAGATGCTCTGCTCCTGACTTCCCTTCTGGTCGCTCGACCGCATTGAATTCTTTAGCGATTGGATTCGTTACATCGATGACAATCTTATCATCCAAGTCTTGGAGCGATTGAATCAACTCGACGGCAGCCGCAAACGGTGTCGTTAACAATAAGATTTGCGCATTCGATGCCACATCTTGGAGCGACATCGTCCCGTCACGTTCCGAACGTGTGCCATACAACACTTCATAGCCGACATCCTCGAACTTGCGTCCAAGCGTCCGCCCGACCTTCCCAGCCCCTAATATTCCTATTTTCATACACAACTCCCCTTTACAGTTCTTCGTCAGTCCGTGTCACCGTCCCGCCGAGTTCAGCGGCGAGCCCATCAAGCACCGAGTGATCGAACTCTTCCCCAATCCCCATCACTCCAGTTTGACCAGGTTCAATGTTGCCGACAGTCCGCTTGAACGTCTCTTGAATGCTTTGCACATGTTTCAAATCTTTCGTTCCCCCAATTAGTCCACCAGTGAGTGTCCCAAATAAAATGCCGAACGGTCCGCCGAGAATTCCGACAGCCATCCCGATTTAAGCACCTTTCGTCGACTTGTTCGTCGGGGTCAGTTGGACAGCGTCTTCGAACGAGAACGCTCCGTTGTCTTCACGTTTGATGACAACGAGCTGTTCAAACCCGACGAGTCCTTCGGCGTGATACTTCTTCAATTTGCTAAACGCTTGATACGAAAGGGATTCTTCAGGAAACGTGAACGTGACAATATGGTACGGTTGTTTTTCCTTTTTGGCCATGTCGGCCCCTCCTTTTGCGTGACACGGTACAACGGTTGTCTCTTATTTCATCCCCAGCTTCAAGCGAAAAAAAACCTAGTCTAAGGACTAGGTCGTGGGTGGTCGTTTCTCATTCAGCTCATAATGCGAATACGGAATGCAGAGTGGTGTTCCATAGAGCGGATCTTCTGTCACGACGACTTTCAATCCGAAGACGTCCTGCATGAACGCCTCGTCGACGACATCGTTCGGGCTCCCTTCCCGATAGACGTTCCCGTCGGCGAGTGCGATGACATGGTCGGCGTAACGACAGGCGAGATGCAAGTCGTGGAGCACCATGACGATCGTCTTGCCCTCTAACCGGTTCAGACGATACATTAAGTCGAGAATCTCAATTTGATGCGACATATCGAGGTACGTCGTCGGCTCGTCGAGTAAAATTGTCTCTGATTCTTGCGCCAAGGCGAGTGCGATCCAGACACGTTGCTTCTGTCCACCCGATAAATTGCTCACGAGCGTGTCCCGAAGCGCGACCGTATCTGTGAAGGCGAGCGCCCGCTCGACGGCACGTTCGTCGTCTTCTGAGTAACGTTTGAAGAACGTCTGATACGGATAGCGACCGAATCGGACGAGCTGTTCGACAGTCAGTCCGTCAGGCGCGACGTTCACTTGCGGCATAAACGCCATGAGTCGAGCCGCTTCTTTCGCCCGATACGTATAGAGCGGCTTGTCACGGAATGAAATCGTCCCGCCTAAGGCATCTCGTTGTCGTGCGAGCGTCGAGAGGAGCGTCGACTTGCCACACCCGTTCGCACCGAGCAATACCGTAATTTTTCCGTGTGGAATCGAGAACGTCAACCCGTCGAGCACCGTCTTCTGTTCATAGCCGATGGCAACTTGCTGTAAATCAAATGTATTCATCTCATGCTTCCTTTCATCATACGGCGAAGTAAATAAAAGAAGTACGGCGCGCCAATGACGGCCGTCATGACCCCGGTCCGAAGCTCATACGGATAGAAGAGGGTCCGGGCGATCACATCGGCCAAGACGACGATGATGGCACCAACGAGAAGCGTCGCCCAAATGTAAGGCAACTTCAAACCTTGACGGGCGATGTGCGGAGCCATCAGACCGACGAAGCCGATGGCCCCGACGAAAGCGACCCCAACTCCGGCAAGGAGACACGATAACACTAACGTGCCACGCTGTGTGCCCCGAACCGGCACGCCGATACTCGTCGCGACTGCCTCGCTAATGTGGAGCGGTCGGACATGTCGTTCAATTAAGAAAGCGGCCAGTAAAAACAAGACAGCAAGAGGAACCATGATTTTCAGTTGATTCCACGTCGCCGCATAGACAGTACCGGTGAGCCATTGCTGGATATCGTTCTTCCGATACACGTTCGAGGCGAGCATCATGAACTGAACGATGCCTTGCGAGAAGATACTAATGCCGATTCCGATGAGCGCGAGCCGGATAGGTGGGACCCCCCGCTTCAATAAATAAAAAAGAAAAGCGCCAATCGTCAAGGCACCTGCGAACGAGGCGAACGGGATATAGGCGAGCGGGACGGACAGTTGGTTCGTTCGCTCATCAGTGAACACGGTGAAGAACGTTGCCGTTGCCACCCCGACCCCGCCGACGATACCGAAAATCTCTGGTGACGCGAGCTCGTTTTTTATCGTGAGCTGTAACAAGTGACCACTGACCGCGAGACATGCACCGGCCGTGATGGCCATAAGGACACGCGGCATCCGAAACTCGAATACGACCAATTCGGCGAACGCGTCACCAGAACCAAAGAAGACCGCCAAGAGCGACCATGGGGTCAAGGTCGTGTCCCCGATGGCGACCCCTAAATAGAACGCGACCAATAAGCCGGCAAGAAGTGCGACCGCGAGCACGATTTCCCGCTTCCGGAGCGTGAACGAGAACGGACCTTTTCGAAAACTATATGATTTCATGACTTAAAGACTCCTTGTCTAGCGCTGACGAGATAGATGAAGAATGCGCCTCCGATGACGGCAAGGACGACGCCGACCGTCACTTCACGCGGGAATAAAATGACGCGCCCGAGAATATCTGCACTAAGTAACAACACACTACCGATGATGGCACTCCCGGCCAGTCGTGCGAAGAACGCCGTACCGAATAAATAGCGCGCGAGGTGCGGCGCAAGTAAACCGACAAACGCGATTGGCCCTGCGAGCGCGACTCCAAACGCCGATAAAACGACGGCGAGCGTGACAGCGACGAACTTGATGACGCCAACGTTTTGACCGAGCGACCGGGCGACCTGATCACCGAGCGATAGCGTCTCGAGCTCTTTACTGATGAGTAACACACTCAGGCTCGCCACAATCATCCACGGCAACAACGTCATGACGAGTTCAAGTGAACGACCTGCCACGGAACCGGTCAACCAGAACAATACCTCATCGAGCGCTCCTTCCTCGTAGGCGATAATCGATTGCGTGAACGAACTAAATAGTGCCGCGAGCGATGCGCCAGCGAGTGTCATATACATGACGTTGCCACCGTTCGCGCTGAGGAGATAAACGATGACGCCGGCAAGGAAGGCTCCGATTAACGCGGCCGCCGTGAATGAGGCGATGCTACTGAAGCCCAACAGTGTCACGAGGACGATAGCAAGACTCGCACCGGCGTTGACAGCTAAGATGTCGGGTGACGCGAGCGGATTTCGCGTCACGAGCTGGAAAATCAGTCCGGCGAGTCCAAGGACACTCCCTACGAGCAGCGCCACGATGGTACGCGGAATGCGGTTATCCTCGAGCGCAATTCGAGCTTGTGAGGATGTGTCACTCCCGAGTGCGACGACATCCTGATGACTGACTGAAATGACGCCCACACGTAAGCTGATGTAACCCAAGATAGGTAATAGCACGATCAAGATAAATAGTTTGATCCATGGTCTCATAATTTTCTCACTTCTTTCCTTTACTACCATAACAAAATCTCGTTGTCAGAAAAAGGGGTTGACATTGAGAATCATTATCACTTATAGTCGGAGAGGAAATCTTACTAGACAGAGGAGACATTATACATATGAAGAAATTTGTTGTAGCACTACTTACGCTCTGCATGATCGTCGTCCTCGCTGCTTGCGGCGGGACCGAAGAGACGAGCAACGCGAACGAGTCAGAAGAAAAGGAGACGCGCACGGTCGAGCATGCCATGGGCACGGCTGAAGTACCGGTCGAACCAAAACGTGTCGTCGTCTTGACGAACGAAGGAACCGAAGCGCTCATCGCCCTCGATTTGAAACCCGTCGGTGCCGTCAAATCATGGAACGGTGACCCTTGGTACCCGCATATCGAATCAGAGATGACAGATGTGACGGAGGTTGGGACGGAAAGTGAGGTCAACCTCGAGGCAATCGCAAAACTTGACCCGGATCTCATTATCGGGACGAAACTTCGTCAAGAGAACATCTATGATAAGTTAAATGCCATCGCGCCTACTGTCATGTCGGAGACGCTAAAAGGCGACTGGCAGGAAAACTTCGCGCTTTATGCGAACGCCTTAAACCTTGAAGACAAAGGGAATGACATTTTAGCTGACTACGCACAACACGTTGAAGACACGAAAGCTGAACTCGGCGACGCTGTAAATAAAGAACTCTCGGTCGTGCGCTTCCTTCCTGGCGAGTCACGCATCTACTTCAACGACAGCTTCTCAGGGGTCATCTTGGGTGATGTCGGTATCAAGCGCCCTGCTTCCCAAGACCGTCCTGAGTTTGCTGAAACCATTACAATGGAACGAATCCCCGAGATGGAAGGTGACCACATCGTCTACTTTACCTACGGTGGAACAGATGGCTCAAAGACAACCGAAGAGTGGCAATCAAACCAGCTTTGGAAAGACCTTGATGCCGTCAAGGCCGGCGAAGTGACAGAAGTGAGTGACGACACTTGGAACACGTCAGGTGGCGTCTTGTCTGCCAATGAAGTACTCGACGAACTCGTTGACATCCTCAAATAAAGATAAAAAGTCATGGTTCAGAAAAACTGAGCCATGACTTTTTGATGTATGAACATTCTTAGTGCTGTTTCTTTTTCTCCAAATACTTCGTTAACGGATAGACACCGATACTTTGTAAGATGAGCGAAATCAATATGACCGCAAACGATAACGACACGAGCAGCTCGTCTTGACTCGATACATCTTCTTCGAGCCAAAGAAGAAGCGCCACCGACATCGACCCTTTAATGCCCGCCCAGGTGATGAGCGAGATTGTTAAGAGATCAGGCTGAAAGCGATGTCTCCATATCGGAACCGAATAGACGGATGCGCACAGCATGATGAAGCGCATGAGAATCGAAAGTACGAAAATGGCCACGGCTAACCACCACTGAGAGAAAAACAAATAACCTGCAGCTTGAATCCCGATGAGTAAGAATAAAATCGATAGCATCGTCGGCGTCACAATGTTCCAAAATCCATCCAACGATTGCTTCATCCCGTGTTCTCCGCTCGTCTTATCGATTTCATAAGACAGCATGATTCCTGTCACGACAGTCGCAAGTACACCTGAAACACCGATGGCATCAGCGAGATAAAATCCTCCGTAGGCCGTTACAATACTGAGCATCACTTGATATTCTTTATGATGCGTGAAGTGAATGATTTTACTTAACGTCCATCCTAAGCCGAAACCGATGATTACTCCCCCGAGTGAAACGAGTAAAAATTCGCCAACGAATGTCCCGAAAGAAAAGCCGTCTCCGGTGTTGAACATCGATAGGAAGATCGTAAACAGCACAATGCTCGTCCCGTCATTCACCATCGACTCCCCTTCAACGACGTCAGCGATTTGTTCCGCCCCTGTACTTTCTTTCATGATTGACGTGACCGACACCGGATCTGTCGGGATTAATACAGCGGCGAGTAGCATCGACGCGGTTAGCGAAAGCGATACGAAAAGATTACTGACCCAGTAGATTGAGAGACCGAGAAGGAGAGCCGTCACGATTAAACCAATCGTACTCAACATAGTGATGATGCCCCAGTTGTCTTTCAATTGTTTTAACGGGAACTGATACGCTGCTGTAAACAGAAGAGCCGGCAAAAAGACGTCGAACACGATTTCTTTTGAGAGATGGATTGTCGAAAAATAAGGAACGAACGATAACACCAATCCAATCACGACGAGTATGACGGGCACGGGGAAAAAGTTCTTCTTCAAGTCAATCGTGTAAATGATGTAGCCAATCAATAGTAAGAGTAAAACTTGATGCGTCAACATCGAACCACCTCGCGTCACATACTCATTTCGAACGTAATCCTTTATTCCTTTTCGTTCAATTTCTAAACCAGTCACCAAATTCATGGTAAAATTTTCATATCATACATGAGATTGGAGTTTGATCTATGCAACGCACGCTTCGAAAATCTGCAACGAATCGCTCACTATCGGGCGTCTGCGGCGGAATTGCCGAGTATTTCGATTTGTCTCCGCTCGGCGTCCGTTTACTGTTTCTCCTCCTCCCGGGGAACGTGCTCATCTATATGATTCTGGCCAACTCGATGAAGGACGCCCCACGCTATTTATAAAAACTCGGGAGCCGCGGCTCCCGAGTTTTTTTAGGCGTTCACTTTGTCTGTCATCGCCGCGAGCGCTCCACTATTGATGAAGTGCCACGGTTTGTTGTAGTGCGGTTGGAAGAAGAAGTCGACGTAAGCGAGCTCTTCGACCGTCATCTCATTTTGAATTGCGAGTGAGAGTGTGTTCACCGCTTGTGTCATGTCCGCTTTCGAGAGTACTTGTCCACCGACGACGCGGTGCGTGCCGACTTCATAGACGAGCTTGAACTGAACGTTTTCTGCTGTCGGCATGAACTCAGGACGATACGCGTCCTCGACGACGACACTCTCGACGTCAAGACCGAATAGACCGGCCGCTTCTTCCGTGAGACCTGACGAGGCGATATTCCAATCGTAAAGACGAAGACCCGACGTCCCTTGTGTCCCTTGATAGCGGACGCGTGGCGTGACGAGGTTTTCTGCGACGAGTGTCCCCATGCGGACGGCGTTCGTGGCGAGTGGGATATAGGCATGTGTGCGTGCTGGGTTGTAATAGACGGCACAGCTGTCCCCTGCTGCGAAGACGTCCGGGTTGCTCGTCCGCATATACTCGTCGACGATGATCGCGCCATTGCCGAGCATGTCGACTTGGCCTTCGAGGAGTCCCGTGTTCGGACGGAAACCGACACATAGGATGACAAGGTCGGCCTCGAACTCACCTTTGTCGGTCACGACGTGTGTCACGTTTCCTTCCGCTCCGCGGAACGCTTCGACCGTTTGACCGAGCTCAAGGTCGATGCCGCGCGATGTCATGTCCGCTTCAAGTTGATCCGTGAACGACTTATCAAGATACTTGTTCAAGATGCGGTCGGCACTGTCGATGAACGTGACGTGTTTCCCGTACACTTCAAACGCCTCGACGAGCTCGACACCGATATACCCGGCTCCGATGACGGCAATCTTCTTCGCATCCGTCGCTCGTTCAATGATGCGCTGGGCATGCGCATAGTTTTTACAGAGCTCGATCCCGTCCATCTCGATGCCTGGGAGCGTCGGGACGATCGGCCATGAACCAGTCGTCACAATCAAACGATCGAACGTGTCATAGACGTCGTTGCCCGTGTCGAGGTTTTTCGCATGAATCGTCTTCGCTTCAGTGTCGATGTTCAATACGTCATGCTTCATGCGCATGTTCGCACCGAGTTCTTCGAGTTCACGTGGTGACGAATAGAACAATTCTTCGGCCCGTTGGACGACGCCACCGACGTGAAGCGCAATCCCACACGAGAGAAAGCTGACGTTGTCGTTCCGTTCATACACAGTAATCTCAAGATTGTCATGCTTGGCGAGTAATCCTTTAACTGCTGCTGTTCCTGCGTGTGTACATCCGATGACTGCGATTTTCATATGAGAGTCTCTCCTTTGAGTGGTTGGCAAGTTTAGGTATGTGATAAACATCACATTTGATTTCTAAACTTAGTGTACTATTTCACAAGGAGGTTTGACAATATCTTTGCTCACTTCTTCACGTAATTATGTCGAAAGTTTGAACACCAGCCGTGACACAAAAAACCACCCTATTCATGAGGATGGTCAAGTAGAAAGACGACGTCGTTTGAGCCAGAGATAGACGGCGACACCCATATATAAGATAAGCCCGAAGGCGTATAGACTGAATCCCACCAAGCTCCACCCCATGCCGTCCCAGCCGCGGATGAAGACGAGACCGATCAAGAACAACGTGTAGCCGATGCCTCCGAGGAGGAGCGGAAGCGTCAGTTTTCGTTTACGTGACGACCGCAAAAAGTGAAGTGCGCAGATGAGAAGAACCGTCGTTAAGACGCCAACCGCGATGAGCGCATCCCCGTAATATTCCCAAACCATCGCTTTCCCTCCTTTTGGTGATTCCAACTCGATTATTTATAGTTTAGCACGTCTCTTTACATCAAATAAAAAAAACTTGCATCATGCATCGTCTGGATGTAAGATTAATTTAAATTTTCAGACTAATTGCATAGTATGTGTGGATAGGAAGAGAAGGTGACCGAGATTTCATAGAGAGCTTCTGATGCTGGAAAGGAAGCAAATCTCCCACTTGAAGATGGTCCTGGAGCAGTCGACAGAACACGAGCTACCGCTCGTTAGTAGAATCGACCGGTATGGCGGATACCGTTATCATTCCATGGAGTCTTGCACTCCTTGAGGTGGTTTGATGCGAATCAGACCATGAACGAAGGTGGTACCACGTGATCAGACATCACGTCCTGAGCAATTAGGGCGTGGTGTCTTTTTTGTGGGCATAAGCCCGGAAGGAGGAGATAGAGATGACAGAAGCATTGGTACTGCAATCAGATTTTGGTGTGAGTGACGGAGCGGTCAGCGCGATGTACGGGGTAGCCCATAGCATTAATCCTAGCATTCGTATTTTTGATTTGACGCATGACATCCCACCGTTTCATATTTGGGAAGCCTCGTATCGACTCGTCCAGACCGTACCGTATTGGACGGAACAGACCGTGTTCGTGTCGGTCGTCGATCCTGGCGTCGGATCGAACCGAAAGAGCGTCGTCGCGCGCACGTATGCGAACCAGTACGTCATCACCCCGGACAACGGAACGTTGACACACCTTTGCCAAGCGGGTTTGATTGCCGAAGTGCGTCAATTGGATGATCAAAAACATCGCTTGCCACATATGGGTGAATCTTACACGTTCCACGGTCGTGATATCTTCGCGTTCACCGGTGCGCGTCTCTCAAGCCACGCGATTACGTTCGAGGATGTCGGCCCACTTGTCTCAATCGAGGACATCGTTTTTCTTGATCGGACACCGGCGCGTAGAGAAGGCGTTCAGACGACCGGTATTGTCGAGATTCTCGATATCCGGTTCGGTAATGTGTGGACGAATATCCCGGTCGCGCTTGTCCGAGAGGCGGGAATCGATATCGGTAGCCGTGTGGTCGTCACGGTTGATTACCGCGGTCGTGTCATCTATGAACAGTCCTTGCTGTTCGGTCGGTCGTTCGCCGATGTCCCTGTTGGCTCGGGCGTCGTCTACATCAACTCGCTCGATCAGGTCGCTATTGCCCTTAACCAAGGTTCATTCGCGCATGCATACGAAATCGGCATCGGAAACGACTGGCGAATTAGTCTGAAAACACATTAAGGAGGAATTTATTCATGAACACGTTTACAACGAAACAAATCGTGGCGACCGGTATCGGCGCCGCCGTCTTCATCATTCTAAGCCGGTTCGCAGCCATCCCGACCGGCGTACCGAACACATCGATTGAAACGTCTTACGCCTTTTTAGCATTTATGGCCATCTTATTCGGACCAATCACAGCCGGTTTGATCGGCTTGATCGGACACGCGCTAAAAGATGCAATCCTTTATGGTTCTCCTTGGTGGAGCTGGGTCATCGTCTCTGGCTTCGTCGGTTTTGGGATTGGGCTCGTCTCACGTCGCATCAACATTGAAGCAGGTGGTCTCACAACGAAAGGTATTTTGCTCTTTAACGCGACGCAAGCAATCGTTCAGGCCATCGGCTGGATTTTGATTGCACCGGTCCTTGATATTTTAATTTACGCCGAGCCCGCGAATAAAGTATTCGTCCAAGGCGCGGTTGCGGCCACATCGAATATTTTGACGGTCGGGGTCATCGGTACACTACTCCTCGTCGCCTATGCCAACACACGTAGTAAAGCAGGAAGTCTGAAACGAGAAGTATGATGAAACGAGCTGGCCAAATGTACGTTAAGGTCAGCTTATTTTACTTGGAGGGCACGACATGACGATTCAGTTCGACCATTTTTCATTTACGTATCGCAGTCAATCCGAACCGACGCTGCGAAATATCAATTTGACGATTGAAGACGGAGAACGTGTCTTAATCGTCGGCCCATCGGGGTCTGGCAAAAGCACGCTCGCCCAATGCATTAACGGACTCGTCCCGTTTTCGTATCCCGGCACGTGGGAAGGAGACGTGCGCATCAACGGAGTCGACGCGCGGACACTCTCGCTCTTTGACCGTTCTGCCCTCATCGGCACCGTCCTTCAAGACCCAGACACGCAATTCATCGGCTTGTCTGTCGGTGAAGATATCGCCTTCGCCTTGGAGAATAAACGGGTAGCTCGTCCCGAAATGCACGAAACCGTCGAACGGGTTGCCCGACTGACGGATGTTGCCCATCTACTCAATCATCGGCTGAACGATCTATCTGGCGGGCAACGACAACGAGCCGCCCTAGGAGGCGTCCTCGTCGAAGATGCCAATATTTTATTATTTGACGAGCCGCTCGCTAACCTTGACCCGCTCGCCGGTAGCGAGGCGATGGCACTCCTCGATCGTTTGCAACGTGAGACCAAACGTACACTACTCGTCGTTGAACATCGAATCGAAGACGTCTTGTCCATTCCGTTCGATCGAATGATTGTGGTCGTCGACGGCGAGATTGTCGCCGATGGACATCCTGACGTCATATTGAGCGACGGTAGCCTCGTTCGCGCGTTTTTGCGAGAACCGCTCTATTTGAGTGCGGCACGTTGGGCAGACATCTCGATTCGACCAGAAGATAAGCCGAGTCAACCGGACGCATTTCTCAACCTGTTCGAGCGGCAACCTATCGTGTCGCGACTCAGCGAGCAGATGCCTGAAGCTCCTCCCGAAGTCTCTCCCTCACTCGAACTCGACCGTGTCCGTTTTCATTATCGATCTGAAGAAAATGTGTTAGAAGAGATTACATTGCGTTGCGCAAAAGGCACATTGACGACAATCGTCGGACAAAACGGTGCCGGTAAGTCAACTCTTGCCAAAGTGTTGAGTGGTTATCAACGAGCAACCGCTGGACAGATTCGCTTGAACGGAGAAGACGTAACCAAACAATCGATTGCGGACCGGGCCTCGCGAATCGGATTCGTCCTGCAAAACCCGAATCACATGATTTCGAAACATACCGTACGGGAAGAAGTTCGATACGGTATGCAGGCGCTCACGCTCAGTGCAGACGAAGAAGAACGTCGACTCGAGGAGACACTTCGACGTTGCGGATTGTACCCGTTTCGCAATTGGCCGATTCAGGCGCTCAGTTTTGGTCAAAAAAAGCGCGTCACCATCGCTTCGATTCTCGTGCGCAAGCCGGACGTATTGATTCTTGACGAGCCGACAGCGGGACAAGATTATCGACACTACTCAGACATGATGGATTTTTTAGAACGTTTGAAGCGAGACGGCATGACACTCCTCATCATCACACATGATATGCATCTTGTTCTCGAGTATAGCGACCAAGTATGTTTGCTTCAGGCCGGTCGAATCCGGTTCGCGGGCGAACCGCTCACCCTCTTCGCTCAAGAATCCTTGTTGCGTCATGCCCATCTTAAACAAACGTCGCTCTTCAACGTGGCACGTCATCTCGACGTCGAAGTGCAACCGTTTATTCACGCTGTGATTCAAGCGGAACGAAAGGAGCGCGCCCAATGGCTGTAGAGATGCTCGGTTATATCGAGAAACCTTCACCTGTTCACCGTTTAACGGGCACGACCAAATTAATCGGATTTCTTTTGTGGACGACTGCGACGATGTTTACGTACGACACACGTGTCCTTCTCATCTTAGGCTTTGCGAGCATCGGGCTGTTCCTCGTCTCTCGTATTCGGTTCCGTGAGGTCCGGTTCGTCCTCGTGTTCACCGCCTTGTTCGTCCTGATCAATGCCCTCGCCGTCTATTTGTTTGAACCCGAGCAAGGGGTCGCTATTTACGGGACACGTCATGTCCTTTTCGAAGGCATCGGCCGTTTTACATTGACGGCGGAACAGTTGTTTTATTTATTCAATCTCATCTTGAAGTATAGTGTCATCGTGCCGGTCGCCGTCTTGTTCCTCGTGACGACCCACCCGACCGAATTCGCTTCATCATTGAATCGAATTGGTGTTCCTTATAAAGTCGCCTTCGCTGTTTCGCTTGCGTTGCGCTATATTCCGGACGTCCAACAAGACTTTCGGACGATTGCAGATGCCCAAGAAGCGCGTGGCGTCGCTGTGACTCATGGTCCGCTATTGAAGCGTGCGAAGCATAGCTTGAATATTTTGCTCCCGCTCTTGTTCACGAGTCTGGAGCGCATCGAGACAGTCAGCAATGCGATGGATTTACGAGGCTTCGGTGCCGAGCGAAAACGGACATGGTACAATCAACGACCGATGACACGTGCCGATTACTTGGCCATCGGTCTCGTCTTCATGCTGACGATTTTCTCGTTTGTCGTCACATTTTATGATGGTAGTCGGTTCTATAACCCATTTTCTTAAACAATCCACCTATACAAAAACACCACGCCAAATGACGTGGTGTTTATTTTTCGTTCATCTGTTTCATCAAATCCATCTGCTCTTTCACTTGCGCTTCCTTTTCTCGTCTGAGCACACCACGATACGTGACGCGTGAGATGGACAAACTAATCTCGTACAAGAAGAACAGCGGTAGCGACACCATGAGGTGCGACGTCAAGTCGGGCGGTGTGATGAACGCCGCGATGACGAACAAAGCGAAGTACGCATACTTCCGAATTTTTGATAAGAAAGACGGCGTCACGACCCCGATACGCGTCAAGAACATCGTCACGACCGGCAATTGGAACAACAGACCGAACGGAATCGTGAGTTGCAACAAGAACGTGAAGTAGTTCGAGGCTCCGATGATTTGCGTCAGGCCGAGGTCTTGCCCGAGGTTTGTCGAGATATCGAGAACGAGCGGGAACAACCAGTAGTAGGCGAACGCGAGACCAATCAAAAACAAGATGAAGATGATTGGAATATAGGCGAGCGTCCCTCTCCGCTCGTTCGGATGCAGACCAGGTGCGACAAACGCCCACAGTTGATACAGTAGAAACGGACTGGCCGCGACGAGACCGATGACGAGCGCCAAATTCAAATAAATCATGAGCGGGTCCGCGACCCCAAAGGCGTTCAGCTCAAGTCCTCGTTCAACGAGGTCCGCCTGTAGATAAGCGAGCACATATTTGACACTCGGCAAAGCGGCCAAAAAGAAGGCAAAGACGACAAATGCCGACAGCATCAGTCGTCTCCGCAGCTCTGTCAAGTGGTCGGACAGCGCCCGCTCTTGATCAGGTTGATGGTTCATGATTACTGCTCTTTCTTCTCAGAATCTTTCTTGTCTTTTTCATCATGTTCATTCATCATGCCGTTTGTGGCATTTTTGAATTCGCGAAGCGTCTGCCCGGCCGCACGGCCGAACTCAGGCAACTTCTTCGGTCCGAAGATGATGAGCGCGATAATCGCGATGATAAAGAGACTTGCTCCTCCCGGAATCCCGAAGACGAGTGATGATGCTAGTAATTCCATTATTGATGGACCCCCTCAGCAGATGGATAGTGTTGCATGAAGTAAATGAGCGACTGGAGTTCGATCGACAAGTCGATATGATGGACACGGACTGTGTCCGGCACTGTAAGTCGTGCCGGTGTGAAGTTCAAAATCCCTTTGATGCCAAAGCGGACCAAGTCATCGGCGACCGGTTGCGCATAGGCAGACGGAACCGTGAGGATGGCGACATCGATTTTGTTTTGCTTCATGATTTGTTCCATCTCATCGACGTGATGAATCGGGACACCGGACATCGTCGTGCCGACTTTTGTCTCGTCTGCATCGAACCCGACGACGATATGTGTGTTATTGTTTTTAAGGAAGTTATAGTTGACGAAAGCTGTCCCGAGATGACCGACCCCGACCAAGGCGACGTTCGTGATCTCGTCCTGGTTCAACGTCTTTCGGAAAAAGTCTAACAGATACTGTACGTTATAGCCATATCCCTTTTTCCCGAGGGCACCGAAGTACGAGAAGTCGCGGCGAATCGTTGCCGAATCGACCTTGACCGCCTCACTCAGTTCGGCAGAAGAGACACGTTGTTTGCCCGACGAATGCAGGCTTTGGATAAATCGATAGTATAGTGGCAACCGTTTGGCTGTCGCTTGTGGAATCTTTGGTTCGTTTTGACTCAACGGAAAGAGCCTCCTTTTTACGACACGTTACACACGAATCTGATTTCATACACCTTGATTGTAAACGAATTCACATGACCACTCAATGAATATACCTGAAAACACTAAAAAATACAGTATACTAAATACAGAGAAAGGGGTTTTTTCACTTGATCCTATTGCAAGTCAACAACTTATCGAAATCATTCGGTGTCGAGCCGATTTTAGAGAACGTCAAACTCGAGATCCAAGAAGGAGAACGTGTCGCCCTTGTCGGCCGAAACGGCGCGGGCAAGTCGACCCTTCTTAAAGTAATCGCCGGGGAATATACCTACGACTCAGGTGACATCATGAAGCCAAAAGACGTGACGATCGGCTACCTCGCCCAAGACTCCGGGCTGGAGTCGAACGAGACGATTTGGAACGAGATGCTCACCGTCTTCACGGATTTGATTGAGCAAGAACAGACGCTCCGACGGATGGAGCAAGACATGGGCAGTGAACGCATTTTGAACGATGCGGACGCCTATGAACGTCTTCTTGCGGCATACGACGAGGAACAACATACGTTCAAGGATCGCGGCGGTTATCAGTATGAAGCGACGATTCGCTCCGTGCTCCACGGGATGCGGTTTTATCCGGACGACTTCAATCGTCAAATCGATACGCTCTCAGGTGGGCAGCGAACACGCCTCGCCTTGGCAAAGATGCTCCTCCAGAGCCCGGATCTCCTCATCTTGGACGAGCCGACGAACCACTTGGACATCGAGACGCTCGCGTGGCTCGAGAAGTACTTGAGCGGCTATAAAGGCGCCGTCCTCATCGTCTCCCACGACCGCTACTTCCTCGACCGCGTCGTCTCGGTCGTCTATGAGCTGTCACGCCACCGGAGCCGTCGCTTCGTTGGGAACTATACGAAGTACCTCGAACAGAAAGCCGCTCTCTATGAACAAGAGAAGAAGCAGTTCGAGTCTCAGCAAGAAGAAATCGCGAAGATGCAAGACTTCATCCAACGGAACATCGCCCGAGCGACGACGACGAAACGTGCCCAAAGTGTCCGGAAACGGCTTGAGAAAGTCGACCGGCTCGATGCCCCAGATGGTGACGAGCGTAGCGCTGTTCTCTCGTTCACGATTAAGCGCCAAAGTGGGAACGACGTGTTGAGCGGAAACGACCTCGCGATTGGCTACGAGGAACCGATCGCTCAAAACCTGCGCTTCCAGCTACAGCGCGGCGAGTCGGTCGCCCTCGTCGGTCCGAACGGGGTCGGCAAGTCGACGCTCCTAAAAGTATTGACGAAACAACAGCCGGCACTCACCGGTGACATCCGCTACGGAACCGGCGTCGAGATCGGCTACTACGACCAGGAGCAACAGAATCTGTCCGATAAGAATCGCGTCATTGACGAGATTTGGAACGACTGGCCGCTCATGCGCGAGCAAGACGTACGAAGCTTGCTTGGTCAGTTCCTTTTTAGCGGCGACGACGTCATGAAACGTGTCCACGAACTGTCAGGCGGCGAACGAGCCCGCTTGACGCTCGCGAAGCTGAAGCTCGAACAGCCGAACTTGCTCATCTTAGATGAGCCGACGAACCACTTGGACCTCGACTCGAAGATGATTCTCGAGAACGCGCTCCTCGACTATCCTGGCACAATCCTGTTCGTCTCGCACGACCGGTACTTCATCGACCGGCTCGCCACGCGGGTCCTCGAGATCACGCCGAACGGGATCGACGAGTACCTCGGTGACTACTCGTATTACGTCGAGAAGAAAGAAGAGCTCGAAGAACTCGCCCGCCTCGCACGCGAAGAGACGAAACAAGTCGTCGTCAAAAAGCAACGGGCCGACAAGGAACAACAGCGTGAGGAACGTCGAATGAAACAGCGCATTGAAGAAATCGAGCTTACAATCGAGCAGCACGAGGCGCGCCTCGAAGAGATTGAACAGCTTCTTTGTGAGCCGGACGTCTTCAACGACTTTGCGCGGGCGCAGGAACTGTCGACCGAGTCGGATGCGACGAAAGCATCGATCACGGCGCTCTATGCAGAATGGGAGGAACTCCATTCATGATGCGTTCCCGTGCGCTGCGGATTGACTGGTTGCATGCGTTTTTGACCGGTCTCGCCTTCATCGTGCCGACCGGGACCGAATTCGTGTCCGAGCTCATCCGTGGAGAATCAACCATCGTCCCGACGCTCGTGTTTTATTTCTTGCCCATCGTCATCGGTTTCATCATCCAGACGTGGAGCGGCATCTTCATCAGTCTTTTGAGTGGTTTACTCATGAGCACGCTCTTCATCCGCCTCGTCGTCTGGCCGGTCGATGTGACAGTGCATAGCTTTTATGCACCGGGATCCGTCTGGTTCCACTTTTATCAAACGACGCTGTTCATGTGGGTGCTCGCGCTCCTCGTCTTTGTCGTGAGCCGCGTGAACATGTGGTATAAACAGAAAAAACATCGTCCGGATGCATAAAAAAGGGAAGCGTTCTCCTCGAATGGAGTTCGCTTCCCTTTTGATTTAGAAATAACGCAGTGGCAAGAAGCCACGTGTGTGGAAGTCGAGTTTCGTCCCGTCTTCGGTGATAAAGAAGACGTACTCGTTCGTGTCGACGTCACGGACGAACACTTTATAAAACGTCATCTCTTCTTCCCGGTTCGTCACGTAGCGTGCCTCGTGGGTCGAAATGACTTGGGCGAACAGCTGTTGTTCGTCAAGCTCGGCGATGAGCGATTCGAACTGTGCCGCCTCTTCCTCGGTCGCCTCACGTCCTGGGAAGATTTCATAGTAAGCGTCGCTCGCTTTCGGCTGAATCCCTAAGTTGCGATCGACGACGAGGACGCTCTCGATGTCTTGGTCGTCCATACTCTTATACCCGTACAGCGCCTCGACGAGCGTGTTCTCGCCCGTGACTCGGCTAATCCCTTCAAGTGACTCGGCCCCGGTGAGTGAGCGTACACGCGTCGCTTCCGGCACGATCTCTTCTTGATAGGCGATATTGTAGGCGCGGATAATCTCTCGTACTTGCAAAAACGTCGCGACGACGAGCAGTACGACGAGCCCGCCAATGATGATGCGTTTCGTCATGTCTCTATTTCCCCCTAGACTGTCATGCTCTCTTCTAAGGATAACCCAGGAACCGCATTCATCGCTAGTGTATCGCGTCTCCCGCGCACATACGCGTGATGCCCGGCAACTCCGATCATGCCAGCATTGTCCCCGCAAAGTGCGAGTGGCGGGATGACGAGGCGGATGCCTTCTCGTTCAGCCGCTGCCTGTAGCGCGGCCCGCAGGCCACGGTTGGCCGCGACACCGCCGGCAACGAGGAGTTGTTTCGCACCTTTCTCGTTCACAGCGCGAATCGCTTTCTCGACGAGCACTTCGACGACACTCGCCTGGAAGCTTGCCGCCAAGTTTTCTGGAATAATCGTCTCGCCTCGCTGCTCGGCGTTATGCACGGCATTGATGACGGATGACTTCAGCCCGCTAAAACTAAAATCGAAGCTGCCCGGCTCGAGTCGGACGCGCGGGAACTTGTACGTATCTTCCCCGTTCGCCGCGAGCCGATCGATGGCCGGTCCGCCCGGATAAGGTAGGCTCAGCGTTCGCGCAACTTTATCGTACGCCTCACCGGCCGCATCGTCACGCGTCTCACCGATAACTTCGAAGACACCATGTTCTGGCATATAGACGAGTTCAGTATGACCGCCTGAGACGACGAGACAGACGAGCGGGAAATCCATTTCTTCGACGAGGTCGTTCGCGTAAATATGCCCGGCGATATGATGCACCCCGATGAGCGGTTTGTTGTGGGCGAACGCGAGCGCTTTAGCGGCACTGATGCCGACGAGGAGCGCTCCGACGAGTCCAGGACCTTGCGTGACCGCGACGGCGTCGACGTCTTGCATCGTCACACCGGCTTCACTGAGGGCATCGTCGATGACGTACGTGATTCGCTCGACGTGATGGCGCGAGGCAACCTCGGGCACGACGCCGCCGAACCGTTTATGGCTTTCAATCTGTGACGAGACGACGTTTGATAAGAGCGTCTTGCCGTCCTTCACGAGGGCGACCGACGTCTCATCACAACTCGACTCGATCGCCAAGATGAGTGATGTGTTCATTCGGTTTCACTTCCTAACTTCGCCCAGTAAATCAAGGCGTCTTCATTGTTGTCTTGATAGTAGCGTTTGCGACGACCGGCGCACTCGAAGCCGAACTGCTCGTACAGCTTCTGAGCGCCGACGTTCGAGACACGCACCTCGAGCGTGAGCGCGGCGAGCGATTGCGCACGGGCGTACGTGACGAGCGCGTGAAGTAGCTGGTTTCCGACACCCTGTCCCCGATATTCCGGTAAGACGGCGATGTTCGTGATGTGTCCCTCGTCAACGATTTTCCATACCCCGGCAAAGCCGATGACACGACGATCATGAACGGCGACGAAATAGATGGCTTGCTCGTTTCGAAGCATCTCATTCATGAACGCTTCTTTCGTCCACGGAATCGCGAACGAGGCTTCTTCAACGGCCGTCACTTCTTCGACGTCAAGCCACGTCATGCGGCGGATGGTGATGTCAGCCATGATTTTGTCCCTCGAGCCATTTCGCCTCCGCCTCAGCGAGACGCAAATATTCCGGCTCAAACGCGTGGACGTCCGATGTCTCTTCTCCGAGTGCAACGAGATCGCTCGCGCGTCCATAGCAATGGGCGGCTGGCGCTTCTGTATAGGAATAGTTTGCTAAGACGTCTCGGAACGGTTCGACGTCACCGACGACGACGAACTCCCCTTTCATATGTGTCTCGAGCCATGTCTCGACGGACGCATGCGTATCTGGGGTGAGTGGTTCATTATGTTGATAATGCCCGATATAGGCGTTCCCGCGTCGTGCGTCGATGAGCGACACGACTGGGCGTTCTGTGTTCGGGGCTGCCGCCATGAGACGGAGGGCCGAGACGCCGACGAGCGGGATGTGGAGCGTATAGGCGAGCGTCTTTGCCGTCGTCACCCCGATGCGGATGCCCGTGTACGAGCCCGGTCCGGTCGTGACGATGACGCGCTCAAGTTCAGCTGGTGTCCATTTGACGGCTGCCATGAGCTGCTCAATCATCGGCATGAGCGTGACGGCGTGGTTCTTCGATACCATGACCGTTGCCTCGGCTTGAATCGTGCCATTTTCACTGAGCGCGACTGACAGTCGTGTCGTCGCCGTATCAATCATCAACTGTTTCATGCGAGCACCTCCTGGACGATTGTCTCGTACTTCTGTCCGACCGGTGCAAACGTCAGCCGTCGTTCTTCATCCCCAACACGCTCAATGGTGATGGCGAGCCGTTCAGTCGGAAGCGACGACTCGATCAAGTTCGACCATTCGACGATGGCGACACCGTCCCCGTTGATGTATTCTTCAAGACCGATGTCGTCCCCGGTGTCCTCGAGACGGTAGACGTCCATATGGTAGAGCGGTAAGCGCCCTTGGTATTGCTTCATGATCGTGAACGTCGGGCTGTTGACGTTCCGTTTCACGCCGAGCCCTTTACCGAACCCTTGTGTGAACGTCGTCTTGCCGGCACCAAGGTCCCCGTTCAATGTTATGACCGTTCCGGCCGTGACACGTGCGGCGAGTTTTTCCGCCACCGCTTGTGTCTCAGCCGCGGAATGGGTAATCAATGTATACATGAATGTTTCTCCTTTAGTGGTTGTCGCGATACGTACTCATTGTACACTCCATTTTAGACAAAAAAAAACACGAAACGTTATCGTTTCGCTATCTCATTTAAAAATTGGTTGCGGGGGCTGGATTTGAACCAACGACCTTCGGGTTATGAGCCCGACGAGCTACCAGACTGCTCCACCCCGCGACGACGTATGAAATTAAATAAAAATTGGTTGCGGGGGCCGGATTTGAACCGACGACCTTCGGGTTATGAGCCCGACGAGCTACCAGACTGCTCCACCCCGCGATGGTTTGAATTGTTTCGACATCCTCTATAATAAGTGAAGTAGTTATAAGATGCAACCTTTTTCTTCATGTTTTTTGTATTTTGGAATCGGGAACATTTATAAGAGCCGACTTTATAAGAGAAAAGGAGCGCGACCGACATGTCTAAATGGGGCAACCGCTTTAAACAATGGTTCTTTTCCGAGCTCGATGCGTCCGTCTATTTTCATACCGTTCCGTTCATCCCGAACGAGACCGTCCACGGGACTTTGCGTGTGATGAACACGACGACGCACGTCGTCCGGCTAAAAGAGTTGACACTCAATTTCTTGACGACGTTTAAAGATATCACGCTCGAAGGCAACGAGTTCAATCGTGAAGCCGACATTCAAGAAGTGCCGATTGCCTTGTCCACCGTCCTCGAACCGGGTGACGAAGAACATATCCCGTTCACGTTCGATTTGACGATGTACGCCCCTTCGACTGCCGGTGCACCCTACAGTGTCGAAGCGACCGTGTGGGACACGGACGGCAAACGGGTCTGGTTTGACGTCATTGAAAAAATCGAGGTCGAACCCCTCCCTGCCTTAAAACGGTTACTCGAGGCGACGGAACACGCCGGTCTCGAGCTCATGTTCACCCGTAACGTCATCGATCCGATTGGAGAAGAACGGCCGTATGCGTTCGTTGAGAAGTACGGCTTTAAACCGGTCGGCGACTGGGCTGACGAGTTCGAGGTCGTCAAATCGTTTTGGCGCATCGATGAGGAGGGTGTTGACGTCTACTATTGGCTCGATAATATCGAGAAACAGCGGACGCTCGATTCCATCGCTAACGATGTCACGATGCGTCATCGCTCGCTCACATGGGAACAGCTCGAGCGTGAGCAGGACCGACTCGGCCTCGGCATTCAAGAAACGCTACGCAGCCACCGTTCATGACGAATAATGGCTGCGTTTCTCATTTACCTGTTTTATTGAATATGAATTGATGTAAAACTGAGGCAACTATACCAGGAATTATACCTAAAATAACGGATGCGATGAAAATTGCGATGAATTCTTGAAACGTGATTGGAAATAACAGTTGGGTAGCCATGAATGTGAACACCAGAATTAAACTACTTATCACCCATATTATCGGTTTTCTCACAATGTCACATCCTTTCCCATTCGTCCCCACTCGTGTTCAAGATAATCTGGAACTTCTCTCGATACGGGTGCATGAACTGCTCATATTGGATTCGGCGTTCTTCATGAGACGCCTTCAAATAATCGAGCTCCATTCCCCGATGCGTGACGTCCCGTACCGCACGGCGATTGAACTCCGTCTCCCCGTCCGAATATAAGTAAATCGAGATGTCCTCTTTTTCTGGTTGCAAAAAGGCGACACTCATTCCTTCTACAATCGTGACCGATTTTTTAGGATCAATCCATGTCCGTTTAAGATAAGGCACATCGATTGTATAAAAGCCGATCCCTTCACGAATCATGCGGACATCTCGTTCGAGCGATAGCATATGATGTGCCGCTGGATGACAGGCTGTCATCTTATATCGATGCGTGACGCCATCGACCGTGTACTCAAGGATCGTGCTTTTTCGTAACGTTGAATCGGTAATATATGGATCAGTATTTAGATAATTCACTTCTTCAAAACGTTCCATCAAAGCGTGGGCGAGTGTCGTCTTTCCAGCACCGCCATGTCCAGCAATCAAGACAATGCACGTTTCTTTCTCCTGCACGCTCGCGACGATTCGTTCAATCCATTCGTTCATAGGCTCCTCCTTTTGATACACTTATATGTAGAAAGGAAGTGTATCAATCTGATGTCAACTTGTCCATTTTGTCATCCACACGATGACCCCTCGCAATCTATCGTCGCTGAAAACGAGACGTGCTACTTTTTGATGCACGAACGTGAACAAGACGTCCTTGTCGGCTCTGGTGTGATTGTCCCGAAACAGCATCGGACGACAACCTTTGACCTGACACCGGACGAATGGCGAGATACATATGACCTCTTGCACGAAGCGAAACGTTTTCTCGATGTAACACATCGCCCGGATGGGTATACGCTTGGCTGGAACGTCGGGGAAGCCTCGAATCAGACCGTTCCCCACGCCCATTTCCACGTCATCCCCCGTTATGAGGCGGGGCCGCATGCCGGAAAAGGGTTGCGTCATTGGTTAAAGCGACCCGAATAAAGGAACCAGCTCATCGTGTGACGATGAGCTGCTTTCGTTTCTCTTCCGTTTCCTCACGTCGCCGTTCTAAGCGTTCAACTTGTCGTGTCATTCGCTCCAGAAGTTTCGCGATTTCACGGTCGAGGCTATTCACTTTCTCGAGTGAATCCTTGATTCGTCCATGCATCGTCCATTCGGAGAAGATGTCATCAAGGAAATAGTCCGCGAACTCAATGAGGGACCCTCGTTCAATGTGTAAGCCATTGACGACTTCTTTTACGTCTGAAAGTTCTCGTGAGAAACGTTCGAGTGCGGATTGAAGTTCATGCATCGTCCGTTCGGAGGCGTCGATAGCGTCGTGTTTCATCGCTGTCGCAATTAGCCCACCGCCGAAGAACGTATCATACGTTGACCAACTCTTTGCACTGTCGAGATGTTTAAGCGTCTTCGCAATCGCCGCACGAGCCGATTTTCCTGCAACAATGGCTTCGTTGTATTCAATCAACGCCTCACTCGTATCTGCCTGTTCGTTCGTGAGACGATACAACGTTTCTCTAACGTCAGGATCTTGTTTCAGCCGAGCCTCTTTCGCTTCCAAAAATCGTGCCCATTCCGTATCGATCCCTGCATACCTTTCAAACGTTTCGCGAAGATCGCGGCGTTCGAGCTCCAACTCATCGATCATTTTCTCATGTTCCCGTAACTTCAATTCGGCTCGGGCTGCCTCTTCTAACTCGATTGTTTTTTGTTCATTGAACGTCCCCCGAAACTTACGCCATGTATTGACGAGCGAGAACGACTCTAAATCATACACATCACGCTGCTCTTTTGTGAACGAGTTGAGCAGTTGCTTACGCACCGTCTCATGTTCGGCAATTTGTTTATCGAGTGTTTTCAACTTACGAGCGAGTCGATCGCGTTCGGAGAGACGTTGTTGTAAGTCGAGTTGTTGTTTATGGAAATCGGTCATGTCTAGTTCTCCCTTCACTTGCTTTGAGGTCTTCGTTGTTGTTGTTGTCTCTTATTTATACGAAAGAACGCCTTAGAAGTTTCAGTGCAACCGACAAAAAAGACGACCAAGCATCCGCTTGATCGTCTCATATCGCCTAGCAACGTCCTATCCTCACAGGGGGAAACCCCCAACTACTTTCGGCGCTGAAGTACTTAACTTCCGTGTTCGGCATGGGAACGGGTGTGACCACTTCGCTATCGCCACTAGACAATTATTATATTAGCATATAGTTTACGTTACGTCAACTTCCTAAATAAAATCACATAAGAAAAACGATCGAGCGCTATGCTCGACCGTCTCATGTTGCCTGGCAACGTCCTATCCTCACAGGGGGAGACCCCCAACTACTTTCGGCGCTGAAGCGCTTAACTTCCGTGTTCGGCATGGGAACG
>NZ_JACSMD010000004.1 GCF_018618475.1 Exiguobacterium sp. s122 | reverse complement strand
GAAAGTCACTGAATTACCGCACACCGTTGGAGGCATTTTTGAGTCACCTGAATGGAGTCGATCTGTCTAGCTTAAATTGACAAACGGAATGATTTAAAGATATCAGTGTACTGCAACTTTTAACTGATACATCTATAAAAGCAGCAAAGGATTTTTCGTCAGCAACCGCCAGGGCGTTAGTCCATCGATTGTTCCACGTGAATGATTGCCTCGAACGGCACATGGATGATCCCGTCCCGCTGATTGGCCAGCTCGACGGTCCGCTCCAAATAGTTCGTACGATGTACGAACCCCTTGAATCGTTTCATCTCCCGATCCTCCACATATTTCACCTCCACCATATCCCCGCTGAAGATCGCGTCATTCAGCACATTCTCATAGACCGATAGGACCTGTTCATCGATATCTGGCATCTCAATTTTTTGAATCTCTTTATAGTATTTCGTCAGTAGCGCCTTGTGCTCGGGCATGAGGAACGGGATCCATTTCAGCTCACCCCGATCGCGATACATCGTCATCACAATCACTCCTTTTTATAAAACGAACACTTGTTCCTATTTTATACCTGATTTGTCCCGTTTGAACAGCCTTTTTCATGATTGTTGATCCCTGCGTCCTGTTTCCGTACTCTAGCTCGCTGGTCGTCGGTGCAAGGGACGTCAAAAAAATGACGCGCCCTCCGGCCCGTCTTCCTTCGCTTTAGGCTCAAAGCAAGGCTTTTCGCTCGTTGGCTACGGAAGCCTGGCCCTGCGTGCGCTCTACGCATTTTTTTGAGGCTCTCCCTGCGGTCGCCCTTGCACCGTCTCCCGACGCTCGCTGCGTTCCCGTCAACAGGACGCACAACGGTGTTCGTTCTGAGGACAGCTTATCCGAAAGGGGACAAATTATCATGGAACTATCCGCCATCATCGAGGTCATTCGTATCAAGCAAGAGGTTCGCGAGGAGATGGTCGCCCTCGAGCACGCCATCATCCACTCGCCGGACAGTGCCCGACAAATCGGCGCATCGTTCATCGGGGACGACGACCGTGAAGTGTTCCTCGTCATCATGCTGAACACGAAGAACCGGGTCATCGGCGTCCACCGGGCGCACGTCGGGAGCGTCAACTCGAGCGTCGTCCACCCACGGGAAGTCTTCAAATGCGCCATCCTGAACAACGCCTCGTGTCTCATCGTCTGTCACCAGCATCCGAGCGGTGACCCGACACCGAGCCGGGAGGACATCCTCGTCTCCGAACGATTACATGAAGCAGGCGACCTCATCGGCATCCCGGTGCTCGACCATCTCATCCTCGGTGCGGACGAGTCATACGTCAGCATGAAACAGCGAGGTTACATGGGTTGAACGGAATGGAGTGGGGCCGGGGGACCGGTCCCGGTCCGTCCGGGAAGGGCAAGGACGAAAAACGTACGTTTTTCTTTGACGGGATGGGCGACTCGCGTTGCTCTCGCCTGGATCCATAGAGCGGGATCCGGAAAAGGGTCGTTTTCGCATAACGAAAACGAGATGATTCGTGTGTGAAGATTGGACGTTGTTTTGGTCTGTCTCGTAAGAAGATTGTTTGATGAAATAGCAGAAGTGAAAACACGGTTTGTTTATTGAAAATGACCATGTTTTCTAAACAAGCCCTATTGCTTGTTTGAAACAACACCAGGGCTTACGTGAAATTAGGCGAGATGTTGCCTGCTTGCTTGCGAGGTATCATGAGGCTATCAACAGGAGAGGATGATTCAGATGGACAGCTACCAACTAGATCAACAGACGATGGACGAGATGACGGAGGTATTGCTTCGACGCCTTCCTGACCGGCTTCAAGAAGATTTTGACGACTTAAAGCTTGTGAGCATGGATATTCTTTGTGATGTGAAGGAAGGAGAACGTTTGACCGACCTTACCGTCTTCTTTAGTACAAATACGCTTCGCCATAATCGACGTACATAAGAACAAAAAGAAGTTCGTATATCTTCATATAATCTTTCTAGTAAATGTTTTTATTCAAGCAAAAACACCTTTGATGCTAGCACATTTTAAAAATTGTACCACGCCGAAGGTGTTTTTATATTATCTCAAGAAAATTAGGGTACCCCCGTCCAATTTATATGCGAAGGGCGTTTTTTCATACTTTAGTTTCACACTTTTTAATAAGTTACCCCTAGAATGAAGGGCCTTAATGCAATATATGATTCTGGGATGTTAATCCATCTCTCTAGATATGGATCATAGTAACGGCCACTCTTGATTCCTTCTCTTGAATTCCATTCTCCTTCAAATAAATAATCTTTCTCACTTCTTAAATACATCTCTAAGCGTTCATCTGAATTTTCATGCTCGTCCAGTCCCTGTGTATCTGGTCCCAAATGTTCTTCGAGCTCTTCAGAGGAAAGATTAGAGTAATAGGACCATTTTTCTGGACCGGCCAAATATCTAAGACCTTCATAGAGGGAATCGAACTTGAGGAATTCTCGTCTTGTTTCAAATTCTTTGGAGTCTCGCCATTCGTATACGGTGAGCCAGCGTTGAGCGAAATCGAACAATCTAAATGTACCTTCGCTTAAATCAGGTTCGGACTTGTCATGAGTCACGACTTGTTCTTCACCGTCTGAGTATTTGATATAGTATATGAGTTCACCTGACATCTCTTCGTTCTCTAAAAAATCAAATAGTTCCATCTCTTTATCATTGAGTAATTCTACCAAAGAGATTTCCTGTTCAGAATTCATCTCTCGATACATGATGACCAGGTTTTTAATGCTATAGATTTTCAATGTCAGTACCTCCAATACTGTATTTTTGGATAGAATTGCGTTACTTGCGGATTCTTACTTGATCCATCTGCATACTTTTGAATACCTACGCGATAAAACTTGCCATCGACATATGCATCATATTGAAAGAATTTCTCACCTTTATATTTCAAAAAGTCATTTGCAATCTTTGATTTTCTCGCATGAAGCGTTTTTGAAAGGGCGTTTAATATCTGTGTGTTTGTCGTATCGGGTGGGAAAAATGTCTGCGGCTTTGATTTTCCAGGACCGGACGTCCCAATCCAATATCTAAGGTCATGTCGATATAACATATGCCCAAATCTCTCATTCTTTAGTATAAGCGGTTTTTTGGCGCCGGGTAATACATTTGGGAATGCAATATGGTCCTTGTTTTGCATATATGCTTTTGCTGCATCTAGACCTGGCTTTGTATTGTTATTATTTTTTGATTTAACTTTTACAGTCTCAACTAAGTCTCCTTTAGTATCTTTGTCATTTTTAGGTTTGCGAATTTGAACACGTCCATGCTCCATAAATTTTGAAAGAGCTTTAAACAATGCACTGCGTTGCACAGATACTGTAGGTTTAGGAGCTAGGATTTCTATGGAGTCTCCGTTTGATTTTATATAAAATCCATCTATTATTGTCTCTTCTAAGGGTCGTTTTCGTATGACGAAAACGGAGTGGTTCGTGCGTGGATATAGGGTGAAGTTTTGTTCTGTCTCGTGATTTTTTGATAAAACGATAGAAGTAAAACATGGCTTGTTTATTGAAAATGACCATGATTTCTAAACAAGCCCTAGGGCTTGTTTGAAACAACACCAGGGCTTACGTGGAATTAGGTGAGATGTTGCCTGCTTGGATGCGAGGTATCATGAGGCTATCAACAGGAGAGGATGATTCAGATGGACAGCTACCAACTAGATCAACAGACGATGGACGAGATGACGGAGGTATTGCTTCGACGTCTTCCTGACCGGCTCCAAGAAGATTTTGACGACTTAAAACTTGTGAGCATGGATCTTCTTTGTGATGTGAAGGAAGGAGAACGCTTGACCCACCTCACCGTCTTTTTCAATACGAATATGCTTCGACGGAATCGTCGTACATAAGAAAAAGGAATGATTGTATACATGTATATGTGTATACACTTTTTAAAAGTCTTCATTTCTGTAGTCTCATGAACAAGGACTGAACGGGCTCTGGACGGGGAATCGTTCTATAGAAAACCGGAAGAGGTGAGACGTGATGGATGAGGGCTGCTTGATGACTATGCGTTCGAAGGATTGGATCCGTTCGTCCGGACCGTGTTCTCTGAACTGATGGAACATCCCGAGTGGATGCGTGTCGTCGACAAGGCACATTGCGTCGAGAAGGTCGTCCGGTTCGATGACGGACGGAACTCGCCCTACTTCCGGGTGTTGATCTATCTGGATTCAGAAGATTGTCCGATCAAGAAAGTGTATCTATACGGGACATGGGTGGTGGCGGATGGAGACGTGAGCTTCGTCGTCTCGGAGCTGTCCAAGGGTGTATTCGATTATGAAGTGATGCACGTCCATTGGCTCATCAAGTATCGGTTCGAGGATTGGGGAGTCTCTGAGGACGGGGCATGGGAGAAGGAATGGTGATCCGGGCTCATGCGTGAGCGTCTAACGCCCCGTGGCGAAGTCGCTCATCGCACCGCTGCCCCCCTGACGGCCCGATAACAAGAGCTGCTTTAAAACGCATCTCTATGTTCCTGGTCCTTTCTGACGGGAGGCACGGAGCGTAATGACAACGTCAAAAGCAAGAGCGGGGGTGCGTCTAACGCCACGCGAAGAACACCATTCGGCGGAATGGTGTTTTTTCATTTACATGGACCAGCATCATCTAGTGCACTGTCTATATATAAAAATGCATCAGCTAACTCGGCTTTTAAAAAGTCAGTTAGCTTGATGCAATTTTTATGAGCTGAGCTTGCTTGTTTTTTATTTTCGTCACGTAAGGCGAGAAACGGGTTGAACCCATATAGTGATCTTGCTCCGAGAGACTAGAGAGTAAGGCGAGGATGTTTTTAAGCTGCTTCGCCCCTTCTTGGATGCTCAAGTGATTGACATGTCCCTTTTGATCTAATCGGTTCACAAACAGCTCGACCTTCCCGCCGCTTTCAATCAATTCCCGACTGACCAATGCCGTATCCTCTATCAACTCTTCGAACTGATGATGAAGGCCGATTCCATTCGAAGCCGACAAGTCGAGATACACCGTGAACATGTCTTGATTGACCGGCTGGTACAGTTTCGTTTGCAAAGTCGATTTCTTCGCCGTCGCATACCAGTCGATTTGTCTAGACGGTTCATCCTCATAGGGCTTCGAGGAGATCTGTAGTAACCGATCCTTAATTGGAGAATATTTAGATACGCGCTCACCAAGCTTCAGATGTGATTGGATACGCTGCGCATGAGTACTTGAAATCGATGGATAGACCGTCCAACGTAAAGGGGGAGCCAAATAGAGTGTCAACGTACCCAACGATAGAGGCAAGCTAATCGTGATGGAGATTTCAGCTATTTCGATGGGCCCCCTTCGATTACCTGTAAGTTCGAAGACGAAATCAGACGGCAGCTCGTCCAATTCGATGATGGTTTCCGTATGCCCCTCTAAGTTCACGACGTAAGGTCCATCCTTTGGCGTACGTATATACGTTTTCGTGCTCATTTCGTTTAAGAGGTGCACGTTCGTCAGTTCAAGGGTGAACTTACAACTTTCATCTTTGAACAGAATCGAGTCGAACTGTCTCCACGTGACGTCCATTTGTGCAGTCAGTCGTTTCGTGTAACGCTCGATATAAAGACTTGCCGCCATAAAAACAGCAAGAACGAATGAAAAGATCGAGAGGTACGGCACGAACAACAAGATGACCATCACTGAAAATAAGACGATTTGGATTCGTTTTTCAAGCAAGAAAAATACATTGGTCGTGATGTTCATCGGAGTCACATGCCCATCTCGACCGGGACCGGGACGGTCGCCAAGAGTTCTTCCATGACCATGGCCTTCGAGGACTTGATCTCGCCCTCGAGCGTCAGTGTCAATCGATGTGCGAAAACGTATGGGGCCAAGAACTTGATGTCCTCTGGTGTGACATAGTCACGATTTTGGATATAGGCATAACTTTGAGCGGCTTTCGAGAGCGCAATCGTCGCACGTGGACTGATCCCCGTCTGAACATTCCGGTGACTACGTGACGCGGTCGCAATCGAGACGATATAACGTAACATATCTTTCGAGATGTGGATTTTCATGGCATCGGCTCGATATTGCAGGAGTTGCTCGAAATCGACATTCGCCAGTACCGCCTTCCGGGTCTCGGTGACAGATTCCTCCAACAATTGAAGTTCGAATTCTTCGGTTGGGTACCCTGTATGTAAACACATCATGAACCGATCAAGCTGCGCATCAGGCAAAGAAAAGGTACCAGATGATTCAATCGGGTTTTGCGTCGCGATGACGAAGAATGGGGTAGGAAGGTGATATGTCTTGCCCCCGACCGTCACCTGTCGTTCTTCCATCGCTTCGAGCAATGCGGACTGGGTACGTGGGACGGCCCGGTTGATTTCATCGATGAGCACGATGTTGGCGAAGATCGGGCCTTGCTTGTTTTCAAACTCTTGCGTCTTTAGATTGAAAAAATCTGAACCGACAATATCTGACGGTAATAAGTCGGCTGTAAACTGAATTCTTGAAAAGTCGCCGTGGAAACTCGTCGCCAATGTCTTGGCCAACATCGTCTTTCCGGTGCCAGGTACATCTTCTAAGAGCACATGTCCGTTTGCCAAAAGCGATGTCACACACAACTCTACTACTGTTGGGTTTCCCAAATAGACTTGGTTGATTTCCTCAATCATCGTACGAATGTTCATCAAGATTTCTCTCCTTTGTAGTGTTGGATGTATTGTCTGACAGATACTTTGAAATCATGAAGTGAGCGCTCGTCGATCACGTCCAGTTCTCCATATCGTACATCGGCATAAGGTTTCACAGATTGTTCGAATCGAATGCGTGCAAACCACTCTGAGACGGTCTCGTGAGGTTTTCGTTTTTGAGTTTCGCTCAAGATGTCATTCAACTCCACGAGTAGTTTCCCAAGCTCAGTATCAGAGGCATAGAGAAAGATTGGTGTGGTATTGGTCACCGTGTTCATGTTGGCTCGAGATGATAATGGTCTCTCGTCGGCTGAAGACGGTGTCGCTTTGCGTCGCCGCTTATCCCACCAATCCCGTACGCGCTTGTAGTACGTGAAAAATAAAATGAGCAAGAAAGCTATAACGGCCCATTTCAGGACGTCTGAAGTATCCCCTTGATCTTCGCCAGACGTCTTCTTTTCAAACCGTTCTTTTGACAAAAGATCATACCACTTCGGTATATCATTAGTATCCTCTAGATTCTCTGTTTTGTCTTTAAAGGTTGCCAACTCACCGTCGATATACCTTGGATTTCCCGACATGTCTTGTTGGGTGGGGCGATCTACAATCATTCCATAAAGGAAAGCCCCGCCGGTTTTAAATAAAGCGAGGATGACTAAGGTCGAAATGATGAAATAATACATTTTTCTTTTCTGCATAAACCCTCCTCTTATACAAATGAAATTAAAGATATACAGCTTAACCTTAAATATCCCTTTAAATACAAAAAAATTCAATGTTTAAAAATGGGATTTTATTTTTTGATTCCAAATTAAACTTCTATCATAAATGATTCGCTTAATTTTGATTGATATCCCTTCTAAAAAGTAGAGTTTGTGTCTATATTTTTTAACACAATGATTATGGTATTATTTAATAAAATAATCACTGTATTAAAAGGAGGCTTACCATGTATACGATTGACGAGGCATTTGAAATCTTATCGAAGAACAAGCTCACAAGCCATAAGGAGACGGTCCGCAACTGGGTACGAAAAGGCGTGATCCAGGCAGAACCGCTCGAGTCGCGTAAAAAAGGCTATCGGATCAGTGAGGAGGCGCTCGAACAGTTCATCAAAGAACGGATGCCGGAAGGATGGGAGCTGTATCTGGAGTCGGTGACAGGGGAAGCTCGGAATGTCGTCAAGAATGAAGAAGAGGCCTCGTATCACGTCGAAGTCGATGTAGAAGCGATTAAAGAGCGGGCCCGTGAGGAGATGTGGTACGAGCTTCTCGGCAAATTCGTCTTCGAGGACTACTTCGTCCTGAAGAAATCAGAGGTCAAGGCTGCGGTCGAGCATATGCGCTATTCAAAAGAGTTTGAAGCCGAGGTGTGGGAACGTTGCTCGAAGCATACGTGGGGTCACGCGACACCACGAGTCCCATACCTGCTTGATTACTTCATGTTCGAGGGGGATCGGATTCCCTTCAACAAAGATTTCGGTGGAAGAGATGAACAGATCATCCACGCGTTGATCGAGAAGATTAGGCTTGATAAAGTGAATCGAAAACGTAAATGAACATAAAAAGACATTCTCTTAAAAATAGAGGATGTCTTTTTATAAAATCATCATTGTTTTAATTTTTAGGGTGAAATCATTCCCCGACCATTCCGTCGTTGTCGTTATCACGCATGTAGGGGTAAAGCCAATGGTCGCTCATGATCGGCATCGTGAAACCGGCGTCTTTCGCTTCCTGGATCGTCACCTGACCGTTGCCATTCGTATCTACGCTCGAGACATCGCCTGTGGTCTCGGGTGCAGCTGCGGGTTCCGGCTCACTTTCTGTGAGGCCGAGTGCTTCGTTCACTTCATCTGGGTTCACGTTGTCGAACGAATCGGTAACGACATTTCCTCTGACAGTGTAGGTGTACTCATAGTGTGACGGGATATGTGTCGTCGTGTCGGGATAGGTGATGTTCGCCTCGAAATCGGTCGCGCCGCCGGCCTTACGGATGACGTCCTCCATATAGGCCTGGTCCCCGTAGCGGTTGAGCGTGCTATCCTGTGGTGTGATGTTGTAGGCGTTCGAGACGCCCCCGAGCGAGTCGGCGATGACGTGACCCTCATCGAGATCACTGTGTTCTACGCCAGGAACCTTCGCTTCGTCATGGTAGTAACGACCGTCCGAGGTCACGTCCTCCGTGTCATCATCCTGCAGGATGATCTGGTCGGCGATGACACGAATCAATTGACCATGCTCGTTCGTGAAAGCCCAATACTCGCGATCTCCATATCCGATATCGACGACGACGTTCGCCTCACGGTACCCGGACAAGTCCCCACCATCAACATTGATCAGTTTATAGCCGGAGAATTGATTGTTATCCGAATTTGTGACCGTTTCTTCGGCTGTTGCAGGCTCTTCTGCAGTCGTCTCCGTATTTGAGTCGTCTGTGCTCGTTTCGGTCGTCTCGACGACTTCTTCTGTTTGAGTAGCAGGCTCCTCTGCTTTCTCATTTGTAGAAGGGGTGTTTTCACTGGTACAACCGGCCATCAGCAGGATGGCCAAAGGGAAGGCTGAGTAGGTAAATTTCATTTTGTTCTCCTTATAGCATGTATATATGTAGATGAGTCAATACGATCTATGTTCAATTATATCCTCCGCATGTTTACGATGCGCCAATCCTTCACGTTTTGTTCGTCCATATGTTGAGTGACGCGTTCAATCATTCTAAATCGTTCGCGCTGACAAAAGTTGTAGGCTTCTTCCGGTAATGGCAGTTCGACCTCAATCGTGACTTTCACTTTTTTTCTTCGTTTGTTGAATCGACTGAGCAAATGATGTTCCAGCTTCGTGATGAACGCGTCGTCGCCAACACCCTCTTCTGACTTCAGTACGCCGGTTATCTCAGTACTGATTCCATCAAGGTGGTGTTTGATTTCAAACGGTGTCGCATCCAAGTACTCGCAAAGGTGATCAAAGCGTAGTAACTCTGTACCGTGATATTGCTGGATCCATTCTTGAAGTCGCATAAGGAGAACCCCTTTTTAGTTCAAGTGTACCTCGTAGGGTTGTAATAAACAGTGACGAAGTCGTGTACAGCATGTGTAAGGTGCCCCACATGAGACCTGTCCGATTTCATATTCTGTACTTCCTTAAAAACGAACTTTGTTTTGGATCTTCATCTCTTCCAACTTTGCCTTTTTCACATCAGGATCAGTGGTGAACTGATAGCTGCTTCCCTCATGGATCCAGGTCTCATCAAGAATGATGCCATTCATAATGTGACGATACGGCATTGCGGTGCATAACGTGTATCCCTTCAGATAGTGTGCAGCTTCCTGAATGGAGACACACTCCTTTACTTCTACCCCGTCTTTAAAAATCAGGACCGGTTTATTCGTCTTGTTTATTGCGATTGGTTTTCGTAAATCCATTTCTCTCACTCCTCCTATCAATTACACCTTGCCTATTTATGTATACGGTCAACCACAGGAATAAGAAGCTATTTAACAAATACCGGATTATAATAAAGGTGTGTTGGATAATTTTACAATAATTATAAAGTGGAGTGATAGAAGATGAATAAATTGATCAAGATTGGGAGTGCCGTTCTATTTAGTGGAGCGCTATTGGTGTCGCCATACGGGGAAGCATCAGCCGCTACGAGCATTAAAGTCCATTACATCGATGTCGGGCAGGGAGACGCCATCTATATCAAGATGCCGAGCGGTGAGGACGTCATCATTGACGGGGGGAACAAAGGAAAGGGCGATGCGATCGTCGCCTACCTCAAAAAGCAAAAAGTCGACGACATCGAGGTACTGATCTCGACGCATCCGGATGCGGATCATATCGGTGGATTGGACGAAATCTTGGATGCCTATCGTGTCGAGAACGTCTACGCACCAAAAGTGAAGCACACTACCCAGGCCTACAAAGACTTCCTTCAAGCCGTCAAACGGGAAGGGAAGACCATCAAAACGGCACGGGCCGGAGTGAAACTGCCAATCAAAGGTGTGAGTGCGAAATTTGTCGGTCCGGTCAAATCCTACTCGAACAGTGACTTGAACAATTGGAGTGCAGTCCTTCATGTCACGTACAAGAAGAACACCTTCTTGTTCACAGGGGACGCGGAACATGTTTCTGAGAAGGACATGATGGCGAAGAAGCAGACGCTCCGTGCAGATGTCTTGAAGGTGGGGCATCACGGTGCCAAGACGTCGACGAGCAGCACGTTCCTGAATACGGTCAAACCAAAGCATGCCATCATCAGTGTCGGGAAGAACAGCTACGGCCACCCGACGTCCGAAGTAGTGACGAACTTGAAGCGTCAAAAAGTGAATACGCTTCGTACAGACAAAAATGGCACGATCATTATCACAGGAAACGGCTCGAGTTACGCCGTGAAGAAATCAAAATGAAGCGACGGAGAGGTATCATCGATCGATTTGAAGGGGACTTGGCTGTCGTCGAATTCGGAGAAGTGATGGAGGATATTCCAAAGTCACGACTTCCAGACACGGTTCAACCTGGTGACGTGCTTTGGTTTTATGAAGATGGGAAAGTTGAAGTGGACGCCAAGGAACGCAAACGATTATCGAGTGATATCGATGAGTTGATGGATGAGCTTTGGGAAGATTAAAAACGAGTATCAATTATTCATGATTGTATTTTTAAAACTTACAAATCAGTATTTAATAAAGACAAATCGGCAAATAATTTTTATCTAAATATAAAGCTCGATTGACATTGAATAAAAACTGATATAAAGTCAACAGCATAATATTCACTAGGAGGATTGTTAAGAATGATGCACGCTGGGAGATTACGCCACCACACTTTGAACAATGGCTAATTGAATATGTTCAAAGGCTCTGTTTTCATAAAACAGAGTAAATGGGAGTAGTCTGCACATTTTTATCAATCTTTGACGAAGAAACCACACACTTACAAACATAGCAGATTTACAACTCTTTTTGTCGTGTCCTTTTATTTTTGATAATGGACGCTTCTTGGTTGTAGCTCATTTACTCTTGATCACAGACACCATTTTGTCTGTGATTTTTTTATGACTTCATTTAGTTAAGTCTAATTAGAAAAGATTGAAATGAAAAAGTATTAAAAATGCATACATTTCACTTGCTTATCGCACAACATAAAAATTGGAGGAACAAATCATGAACGAATTTAAACGGCTTGCAAAAAATAAAGGATTAGATGTGTTAGAGAATAGCATTGTGGTAAATGAATCGGGTGTTGATTTTCAAGTTGCTTATGCAAAAGATACGCTTGGTAGCAAGTGGATACTAAGAATTCCTCGAAGATTAGATTCGATGAGGAGCGCCTTGAAAGAAAAGGGGGCACTAGAAATTATGGAAGAACATGTGAGTTTTCAAGTTCCAAATTGGTCAATTTTTGATGATGAACTAATTGCGTATAAGCAATTAGATGGTGTTCCGGTTGCAACAACTGATGTAGAGCAACAAGATTACATCTGGAGTTTTGACAAAGAGAATACACCACAATCTTACTATCAGTCATTAGGTAAAGTGTTGGCAGAACTACACACATTACCACATCGACACTTCAAAGAAATCGGTATCAAAACTCTATATGCTAGAGATTTAAACAGTTCAATGAAGATACGGATGGAGAAGGTGAGACAGAAGTATCATGTGAATTCAGAGCTATGGGAGCGTTGGCAAGAATGGTTGGCGAATGATTCGCTATGGCCATCGCATGTAGGTGTAAGCCACGGGGATTTACACCCTGGCCACATACTAATAAATAAGAATTTTGAGGTCTCTGGTTTGATAGATTGGACAGAAATTAGTATTGCGGACACATCTGTGGATTTTCTATCACATCTATTACTGTTTGGTAAGGATGGTTTGACAAAGTTACTCGATGCTTACGACAATGCAGGCGGAAGAACATGGTCAAGAATGGATGAGCATATAATTGAGTTGTTAACAACCAGCGCAATAACTGTAGCTGAATTCGCAGAGATATCTGACCTACAAGATATGCGTGAAACAGCTGCTCATATGCTTACACAAAATGTATGAGGTAAAAGCAATGGCAGCGCTCTGAAATTGAAAAGGGTATGAATTTTTAAATCATCATACCCACGAATGTCACCAGAGTCTTTCGATGTTAAACAATGAAATTCTTGAAAGGGACTTTTGTTCTTCATCTAACAACACGTCATGCCAGTGATTTTCAAGCGATTTCAGGACCGGTCTCTCCAAACGATTGGTTTTTTCAAGATGGTGTAAAGGATGTACGGCACTTTCCGGGACGAAGTGACCACTGACCAATGGTTGATTCGGTAATGCGATTGTATAAGCCACAAGCTGATCTTCACTGAAGTCATGATTATTGGCGATGCCGAACTGCTGAAACCCGAGACCCATACCATGAATATACATGAGCGGCTCATCGACGCGATCCATCTTCAGGTTCGTCTCGAGGGCCGCTTTTGCGTTCAGATAGGGCTCCACCTCCTCGGGGAACACACTTTGTACGGCATGCATCTGTTCATAGAGATTGAGATCAGTATTTTTCCACCCCATGCGGTGATTCATCTGGTTGATATACTCGAGTGGACTCTGTTCCTTTTCTTGCTCCAAAGTATTCACCTTCTCTAAATGTGACTCGATATGGTCGAGGAAGCCTGCGGACGTCTGATGGACCTCCTGCAACAGTTGTTCCTTGTCGAGGAGCTCCTTGTCTTTCGTCCAGCCGGCCAGATAAGAAAGCGAGAAATCGTCCGTCGGGAACCCGAGTTGATGTGAGACGACATAGGCGACCATCTCGGCTTGGAACTCTTTCTCGGGTGCCGTGAGCGGTTTGTCCCGTTCGAGATTCCGCTCTTGGTTGTGCAGCTCCGAATGGGCGAGCTCATGGATCAGGACACTGATGTCCTCGATGGATGTGTTTCGCGGGTTCAAGGCGATCGCATGTAGCTCCGGATAGTAACAACCCTTTGCCGTCCCGATCTCGTCGAGCGGTTCCTCCAATAGCGTCACATTCCGGGCATCCGCGAGCGTCGTCAAGGCGTCACGGATGTCTTGTTCGTTCTCGAGCCCGCCGTCTCGGTGATACCGTTTGAAGACGGCCGAGACCTCAATTCCTTTCTCGCGCGCGTCGGTCTGCGTGTATTCGAACACGTGACCGATTTTGAAGTACATCATCTTGCGTGACGGGATGCGTCCTTGTTTCACGCCGTCCTTGATCGGCTTCGGTGCTTTGCTGAGCGGCACCCATTCATCTTTGTGCAGGGCGTACGTCACCGGGATTGGGACAAACACCTTGATGCCACGCTCACCTTTTTGTACCTGTGCGCCTTGCTTCTCCCAGAAAGGATAAGAGCCGACCGCGACCGCGCCGGGGAACTGGGACTCGATCAAGACCGCGTTCCGCATTGAGTATTGATGGAACTTGCCGAGAAACTGCAGATGTTCCCGAATCTTCTCCGGACTCTCGAAGTAGCTGTCAATCTGTTTTCCCATCTGCTCGGTCAAGGCCTCGAGCTCGGCCTTCCGTTCTTCGTTCGTCTTCATCTTGGCCATCGTGTCAGACTCCTTCCTTCAACAAGTCGGTGACAGATTCATCACTATCCGTAAAATCGTTCAGTTCACGCTCGAGTTGTGGCGACGTTTCCGGAATGTCCAGTAACAGCCGTGTCCGATCGAAATTGACGGGAAGCAAGACGATTTCGTCTTGCGCGATAGCAGTTAAAAGCTGATGCTCGGAAACGGACACCAGGATGTCGTACCGTTTTCCATAAATAAGGACCGAGACAGTTTTCTGTTGAAGCGTCAACAGTTGTCCCATCGTAAAGGGACGGTCAAGTGGTCGCATAAGGTTCATCCTCTCTCAAAAGTTAGTGTGTCCTTCTTCTGTTTTTGGTGTTCGATACGTTCCTGGACGACACGTTCCGCCGTCGCGAGGAAAGTCGGCTTGAATTGGTCTGTCGTCATGATGTCCTCGATGCCCTCGGTCTGCATGAGCGCCTGCAGGAGCTCTGTCAGGATCTGACCGTGGCGGTCGGAGCGGTTCGCGGCGAGACGGATCCGCTCGAGTTCCGTCAATACCTGCTCGTTGATCAACTCCTCGATATGACGGGAAACCTGTGTGCTGATCGAGCGGGTGAGGAACTGCATGTCCCACTTCTCGTCGGCCAGTTGTTTGTGTTCGGTTGCGATATGGTCAATGACCTGACCGAGATGGCCGAAACGTTTGTCGTCGGCGAACTCTTCCAAATACGCGACCGTATCTGGCTTCAACCGGAGGCGGATCTGTCTCAACTCTTCCATCGTCCTCCCTCACTTTCCATATTCGATATCTCGTTCCAGTTGTTCGAAAGCACGTTGATTCTTCAAATGTTCGAACTCGTCGTTCATATGCCGCTCGATCCGGTAGAGTGATTCGTTGAATATCTTTTGTTGTTTGAACGCACGTCGGACCGGATGTTTGCGAGCTTCACTCTTCTCATTCACGTGTTGCTCTTTCGCCAGTTCACGCATCTCGGAGAGGATGGCATTCCCCATTCGGGTGTAGAGGTCCTGTCGTTTCGTCGTCCGGTACCGCTCGGCCTTCACCTTGTCGCCGTAGCTCCGACGATGGAACGACACTTCCTGCTCGAGCCGCTCGTTGAAGGCTTGAAACTCTGATTTGAAATGAATGTCGATATAGCGGTCGGTCAGACGGTCGAGTGATTCACGGAGCGGCTGCATCCCGTTCATGTTGTAGCGCCATTGCCGTTTGTCTTCCGGCAACTGCTCATAGATGTCCTTGAATTGGCGGACAAGGTCGGGATGCAGGACACGGTTCGGTAGCGTTTGAATCTTCCGGTTCCGTTTATGGGCGACCAGTTCGTCTCGTATGAAGGCGTTCAGTTTCTCCTGTTCTTTCGTCCGGTCGGCGAGCGAACAGATGACTTTCGACTTCATCAGCTCGATTGATTTTGGTTTTCGTTTGCCGCGCTCGCGCATGTGGCTCGTCTCGACGATGGCGACATGCACGTGGATATTGTCGGTGTTGTAATGCACGGCACCGGTCCAGTAGGCGTGGACCATCTTCTCTTTTTGAAGCATTGAATCGATCGCGTTCCGTGTCGCCTGGATCAACCGTTTCTCGTCGACGAGGTCGTCGTGGAGCACGCCGGTCTCGCGTAGCCAAGCGTTGTCGAACGAGATGACGTCCTGCCAGAGGATGCTCCCGTTCTCTTGCGCGTGCTTGAAGATGTCGCGGACGGCGCGACGCTTTTCGTCGTCCAACCGGTCGTCCTCGCGTGTGAACAGACCGCTCGATTTCATCTCGTCCCCCATGTAATCATGGTACGACTCGAACTGTTCGCGGCTGTCTTTGGTGTCCGGTCGATTGATGTAGTCGAGGTACGTCGTGTAACGACGTGACTTCTTTTTCGTGCCCGGCACCTTGAACTTCGACTTGATGACAACGCCCGGCGTCTCACGCATCCTGCATCACCTCGTTCAACAACCGGGTCAACTCGGCGAGCTCTTCCGCGCTCCGTTTCAGGTGGAGCGTGTTCGCCTCAAGCTGTCGTTCGAGTCGCTCGACCTGCGTCGATTGGATGCCGTTCGCGCACCAGGAGGCGAGTAGTTCTTTCAAATATTGTTGCCGTGAGTGGTTATGTTCCTTGGCCCATTCATCGATTTGCTTTACGATGACGGGGTCGATGTCGCGGAGTAATAGATCCATCTGTCTGACCACCTTCCTAGAGGCTGTATATTGCCGAGGTCCTAAAAGTTCGTTCAAAGAGCATAAGGGGAAACTGCTATCACTTGTCGTGATAGCCCAGGCAGAGCCTGGGGTTTCCGTGATATCATCAAAAGTCCGAAAACGGCACGAAATGTGCCAATAAAACCAACGATTTGGCACGAAATGTGCCACTTAAATCGACAGTTCCCGGAGCCGGACGCGCAGTTTGTCGTGCTTTTCTTCGAGCGCTTGAACCGACTGTTCGAGTTTCTCAAGTTCGAGTGTGAGCTCGTCACGCTTCCGGCTGAGGTCGAAGATTTCGTTCTCCTGTTCGACCTGTTCGTCGAGCGAGAGGTAGGGGAGTTCGTCCTCAAGTTCCTCTTTGTCACGGTCGAGCCGTTTGATTTGTTGTCGCTGCGCCTTGACCGACTGTTGCGCTTTTTCTAACTGGCGCTCGGTATGCGCGAGCCCGTCCTCGACGAATTGTCTCGTGAAGGTTGTCTCGTCGGATGAACTGTGGTTCGCTTGTTCGATGGTCCGACGGTCGGCATAGAGTGACGTCAAAAGACTGTTCTCCTGTTCCTCAGGTGTGAGTGTGTCGATTGATTGTGACTCGTCCACCCCATAGATTCGGACGGCGAGCTGATCGAAGTCTCTCGGCACGTCCTTCAATTCGAGCACGTATTGGTCGTTACGTTCGTACAGCACCATGACTTCCTTCTCGGAATCCGGACGTGCCTTATAGACATAGCGGAAGAGATGATCGTTCGTGTTACCTGGTACTTCATCGAGCGAGAGTCGGATGCGCATCGTCCGCTTTTCCGTGTCATAACTCCAGGCATGGAGCGTCACGATTTCCCCGTTTGAGAGCCGAATCGCCTCGTTGATCGGCGTCTCATTGATTGGTGCTTCCTCAGCAAAGAAGAACGATGAGGTTCCGAAAAAGAGGAAGCCCATGACAAAGAATACGCCGAGTCCGAGGTAGAAGCGGGATACGTTCTGGGTGAGGCGTCGTCGCGTTTGTCGTCGCATCTAGATCCCTCCTTCCGGTGTCAGGTCTTCCATCTCAGTAACAACCAAACGTCCGTCGACGGACTCGAACGTCAGGGCCAACAGTTCTTGCGTCGTCTCTTCATAACCCGTCTCGAGGATCAACAGGTCCTGTTCGAACCGCACGAGACAATCTTCTCCGGAGGCAGAAGGGAACACCTTGATGTCGCGAACGGTCGTCTCGAACGTGCCGACGTCACTGCCGTCAGCGGCGAAGAGCGTGGCCGCGAGTTCCTCCGACATGACGTCTTTCGCCTGTCGTTTCTGGGTCGTGTAACTGTCCTTCGTGATGGTGAAGGCATACTCGACGAAGCGCGTCGCACGTGTGGTCAGCTCCTCCATTCGTTCCGTCTCCATCGAAGCGACGACTGGCTCAGTGTCCGACGGTGTATCTTCGGAGGTTTCCGATTCAGAGTGAGTGACGCTCTCATTTTCCGTCTGATGCGTGTCTGAAGTACTCGTGACAGCCGTCACTTGTTGATAGAAAAAGACGTTCGCCGCGAGCGAAATGAGAAGCAGTACCCCGAACAGAGAAGCGAAATGTTTAGTGGTAAACACCATTTGATATGCTCCTTTCACTCATTTATTTATGACATAGCAAAAATGAATTTTGACTTACGTTAAACCAAACAAAAAGGGGTCCTCATTTTTTGAGAATCCCTTACGTTTGTTGAAATTTTCAATTTGGATAATCCTTGTTCTTAATTGGTACATGTAAATCAACTCTAGATTTTCCCTCTGGATCTTCAGCAGGATTGTTCAAATTAAACTCTAAGTTATGTCTATCTTCGTCCATTAAATATTTGCTTTCTGGTAACCACTTTTCAAAAATAAATTCATAAGTTTCTTTCATTTTTTCCGGTCTGTCATAGAAATGGTGAACAATGTATTGGCCGCCTACTAACGTTCTAAATTGTATTTCATCGTGTCCCGACTTATCAAAGTTCTCAAGAATTGTTACACAAGCATCATGCCTACATTCATGAGCTTTGACGAAATCCGGATTGTCTAATGAAACACCAATAAATTGACTTGTAGGAGGGTAGAGATCATATTGCATTGCCCACTGCATTAATTTTCCCCAATGTTCTTGGGGTTCAAAATAGCTACCATTACGTCTAATAAACGCAATCTCAGTTTCCGGTAACTGCCTTAATACGATGTCCATTTTATAACCTCCAATAAAGTTGGCATATATATATTCACGAATGACATTCTATTCTTTGAAGTGATGTTCCTTCTTTTATTATTACAATCCGAAGACCGGGGCGGGGTCGATATGCCCGGACCATTCACTCGTCTTGATCTCGAAATGCAGATGGTTCCCGCTCGAGCGGCCGGTCGTGCCACAGTACCCGAGCGCTTGTCCGGCGTCAATCTGTTGGCCCGTTTGGACGCCGAGACGACTCAGGTGCGCGTACGCCGTGATGTAGTTGTCGTGTCGGACTTGGACGAGATTGCCGTACGGTCCGCGGTTCCCGCTATAGATGACGGTGCCGCTCTTGACCGCGTGGATCGTGTCGGACGGGGTGCAACTGAAGTCGATACCGGTGTGGTTATCCCGTTGTCCGAAGACGACGCGCCACCCGAAACGCGATGTCACGTTGAGCGGGATGGCGAGCGGGGAACGTAACCCCGACAACAGTTCTTTCGTGATGACCCCGTCGGCGACGGCGATCGGCGCGAGGTATTTCAACACCGCGTCGACGTATTCGATGTCCCCATAACAGGCACCGTACTGGACCGCGCTCGGACGATGACAGCGGTAGATGCCGGTGTGTTTCACGCGTTGGTACATCATTTGGGAGAACGAGATGGCGAGCTCTTTCGAGTACCGTCCTCCGTTCTGTTGCACATAGTCAATAAAGCCGCCTCCGAAGTTGTAACTCTGTAGCGTGAGCTGCACGTCACGGTTCGCCCGTTCGAAGACGGCGGCGAAATGTTCGACGCCGTAGACGATGCTCTCCTCGGGGGAGGTGATGCATCCGATGCGTCCACACTTCGATTCGCTCGCCTGCATCGGGTCGTTCCCGCGTCCGCCGCTCTCCTGCATCATGAGCGCGAGTACGAGGTTCGTCTGTTCGGCCAGTCCGTGCTTCGACAGTTCCGATTCGACCAAGCCCCGATATTGGAGCACCTGGTCGCTTACCTGTAGACCTCCTGCGGTATTGAACGTGACGTCGGTCGGTTGTTCGTTCTGGACACCTGTGAGCGTGTCGAGGATTCCGACGACGAGGATGACCAGGAACAACACGAGTGCCGTGATGCCGAGCAGGATGAGCCGCCACTTGAGCGTCGCGAGTTGCCATTTCGCTGTGACGGCGAAGCGGGCCGTCCGTTTCGCGGCCGCCCACATCAGGCACCCCCACCGAACAAGACGAGTTCTTCGGGTGCGACATCGACGTCAAAGATGAGGTTCTGCACGCCGGAAATGCTGAGGACGACACGCCCCGTCTCGAGCGAGGGGATGATCCGCATCTCGGAATTCGAGAGTTGGCCATCAAACACCGTCTGGATGATTGGGATGCTCTCCGCGTCCTGTTCGCCGATGATCTTGTATTGCGTAAGCTGGAAGAGCGACTTGACGTTCTCCGCGTTCTCGGACTTCGATCCGGCCGGCACGAAGTCGGTGATCAGATGCGACACGAAGAAGATGCCGCCGAAGTACTTGCGCGCCTCGCGCATACAGCGTTGCAGATACAGGATGGCCGGCTGCGCGATGTCGCGCGTGTTGATTAAGTGGTGTGCCTCGTCGATGACGATGAGGTACTTGCATGCTTCTTCCGTCCGGAGCACGCCCTGGTTGTAGGCCTTCAGTTGACTCGATCCGTTGGCGATCATCCCGTCCCACAGCATGTTCATCAAGGAGAACACCTGCGCCTGGAACACTTCGTCCCGTAGGCTCGTCAGGTTCCGGAGCGGGAACGAGACGATGAGCTCCTCGTCGAACCGGTCGATCGAGGAGTGCCCGTCGAAGATGTTGCCGTAGTTATGGACGAGGTTCGTGACGGCGAGCTCGATGTTCTCGAGACGTCGGACCCGGTTCGGGCTGATCGCTTCCTTGATTGAGGTGCGCGTGTCGTCCGTGTAGAGCTCACGACGCACGAGATGCAAGAAGTCGGAGAACGTCGGGTACCGCTTCGCCGGATGCGTCGTGATAGGCAGTTCGCCTTGTTCGTCCCAGAGCCCGTGCCGGACGTACAAATCCCGGAGCAGGATCTCGAACTCGTTCGTTTCTTCCTGCGTCGCCGCCGGGTTGATGTAGTAATAGAACACGGCCATCTTCGAGAGATGCTGCATGAACGAGAGTGCCTCGTTGGCGCTGCCGTCGTTGTTCGTCACCGTCTTATAGACATGGAGCGGGTTGATGAGCCCGGCCGACCCGTCGAGCGCGATCTCTTTCCCGCCGAGCTGACGCACGAGATCGGAGAATTCGCCCGTGACGTCGAGGATGCGGATCTTGTTGCCCTTGATCGCCTGGTCGAGCACGGTCTTCTTGAGAAGTGTCGATTTGCCAGAGCCCATTTTGCCGATCATGAGCGCGTTATAGAACTTTCGCTGTTTGTCCTTGTGGAACAGGTCGAAGATGACGCTGCCGTTCGTGTCGGTCGTGCCGTAATACGTCCCGGTCGCGTCTTGGAGCGACGTGAAGTGAAACGGATAGCCACCAGCGATGGAGAGGGAAGGGATCTCTTTCCCACGGCGCCGGTTCGGGAGCTTTTGTTGCTGGTCGTAGCTCGTGAACAGGCTCTGCCACTCCCATTCCTGCTCGTTCAGGAAGATCGTCGAGCGGAAGTTGCGGGCCTCGAGCTCCTCCATCACTTCCTGCACCTTCACCTCGAGCGCGTCGAGCGTCTTCGCCTTCACATAGAGGCGGAGATGCAGATATTTCATCGTCTCGCCCTGAGTGATCTGTTCATAGAGCTCGTTCAGCTCCTTGTATGTCTCCCGGGCGTCGATGCGGTCGATGTTGTCCTTTGCGTTCTCGAAGCGCGTGTTCTGTTCGGCCATCGACTTGTTGATGGTCTGGATGATTTCACGCTTGTCGGCCGTCCCGATGTCGAGCGTCGTCAGAACGCCCGGCATGTTCAGAATCGGTTCGAGCCAGTAGTCATAGACGAGCGACTGATATTTGTAGACATGGAGGCAAGACAGATAGCCGTCCCCGAGCCGGACGAAGTTGGCGTCGAACTTAATGCCGCCCTGTGGCTGGATCTTGGCGATGACGTCGGGATTGTAACCTTTCTCGATTTTTATGGTCTCCGGGTCCGATTGTTTGGATAACTTGTCACGCAGGCGCTGCCACATGCGCGTCACTCCTTTCTTCAGGCGTCGAGTTGCGGTTTCGTGTTCGGGTTGTTCAGCTGATAGAGCACATGGACTTTTTGGTCGAGCGTCAGCTCGCGCATCGGGTTCGAGCGGCGGAGCAGTTTATAGAGGTGTGTCTTCCGTTCGCGTAGCGTCCGCTCGTCGTCGGCATAAAAAAAGAGGAGATAATCGCGATTGGTGCGATGCTCCTCGAGGTATTCGAGCTCCTGCTTTTTCTTCAACAAGAAGGGCAGGTAGGCCGGTGTCTGATTTTGTCGAATCTGTCGCTCGATGCTGATCTTCTGCCGCTCGAGACTGAGTGGCGTGTTCAGTGGCACGACCTTGAGCGGGTGCGTGTACGCCTGCAGGAGATAGGCGAGGGAGAACACGTCATGGTCTTTTTCCTCCTCGTTCAGTGAATAGATGTCCTTCGAGGTGAGCTGGACCATGTCGAGATAGGTCCCGTCGCGCATCTCGAACGACTCGGTACCGGTGATGTCGACGACCGGCATCAGTTGGGCGACCGTCGGTTTGACGACGACCTTGTCTTTGACCTTCCGTTTCTCGACCATGTCCTGTTCGTCGAGCCAGGTGCCCGTAGGTCTCGGTCCCTGTAGCGTGTCTTCGATGAACGCCATCTCACTCACGTCCTTTCGTGTGCGCGTCGAGCGCGAGATAGGTGTCTTTCCGTTTGATGAGCGCGTAGTAGAGCGCATGGACCATCCGCTTCTGCGGGTTCGTCGCCGGTCTGAGCACCATGAATAGACCGAAGACGACGAGGAAGACCGTGAACGGGATGTGTAGCAAGGACGGGATGAACGGGAGCGTCACGAGGCGGAGCACGATGAGCCCGACGAGGAACAGGAAATCATGCAGATAGAGCATCTTGTTGATCTTCAGTTCGGTCGTGACCTCGTTCGGAATCCGGTATTTGCGCATGGGTCATCACTCCTTTTTCTTCATGTTGTCAGGTTTCGGTGGCGAGGTCGGATAGATCCGTCGTGAATCTTCCTGTTGCTGGCTATGACGGTATGTCTGGTTCTCGCGCACCTGTTCGATGACCTCGGTCTCTATGTCGAGCGCGGTATCCTGATGGATGGTCCGTCGGGCGCGTCCTTGGCGTTTCTCTGTTGTCGAATCATTCGAATCCATCGTAGAGGACGAAGACGAGGATGAGTCGCCTGAAGGTGGTACCTCATGAGGCGTCGGTGTCGTCACGTCATTTCTGTCTACTGATTCATTGTGACGATGGCCTGGTCCGGATGTGGTATCGGTAGACCCGGTGACCGATTCGAGAGTCGACGAAGCAGGGACTGGAGAATGACCAGAACTTGAATGGTCGTGAATCGACTCCGGTCTTTGCGTCTCCGACGACGTTGTTGGATGGTCGGCACGTTCGGTAATCGATTCAGGAGACGTGCGACCCGACGCTTCCTTCACGTTTGGAGAGCCTGGCGCTTCCGATTCTGATTTTTGAGCACTGATTGGTTGCGCAACCTCCTTCGGATTTGTCGGTTTCTCTTTGTCGGTCTGCGTGCGACTTGCGATTTGGTTCTCCTGAGCGACATTATCTGGATCAATGTGTCTCTCGGCGTCCATCCGCTGTGAAGATTGGCTCACCGTATTAAGCGGTGAATCATTTTGCGGCATGGCACTCGAATCCATCCGAGTCGTCGCGGCTTCATGGAGCGATGGCATCTTTGGTGCGCCCTGTGTGGCACGTGCGACCTTCGAGACCGCATGGGCACCTGCCGAGGTCACGCCTTTCCCAGCGGCATAGGCGCTGAGGGCGACACCCCAGCCCCGCTTGAGTCCGGCATCAATCCCGAACAGCCGCTCGACCATGTTGGGCCCGTCAATCAATGCGACCGAGAAGGCGATGAGGGCGATCAGATAGGCGAACCCGTTCAATGTCTCCGCGAGATAGGCAGTCCCAATCGTGTACAGCTTGATGGAGACGAAAATCAAGATAATCACAAGGAACGTGTTCAGAATGCTCTGGATGACCTTCTTCGTCTTTTGACCACTGTGCAGATCGGCCGGTGCGACGAGGATCGCCAGGACATAGTTGAAGGCAAGCTCAAACGAGAGACGTGCCAGTTTGTAGGCGATCGAGAACAGTGTGAAGCCCATGATTCCGAGTGTCACGAAGATGGTTAACCAGTTCGGCTGATAGCGGTAGTAATACTGGTTGTTCCACTCGACGCCACCTTGATCGAGTTTACCGAGGCTTGTCTCTTTTCCGTTCCATAGAATATAGGACTCGGCCAATTTGTTTCCGGTTGCCGATAAGTCATAGTTGTTCTTGTCGAAAATTTCATTGATTCGGATATTATCAATCAACTCAGTCGGAATGGCATTTAATGATTCACCGGTAGCAGCATCAAAATTCTTCGAATCGTGCTCAATCAAATCATGTACATTTCGTTTTAAGATACTCTCAGATAATGAGGCTTCTCCGTCATAAAGCGAATCTGTTCCGATTTCTGCGATTGCTTCATCAGAGAACTCCTGAATTCGGCTCATAGTTGGTGAAAGTAAACCTAAGATCAATAGTGTGATGAACAGGTTGATCAAAAAACTCTCACGTTCAAATTTCTTTTGGAAAATCAACAAGTACCCAGTGAACAAGAAGCTTCCTGCTAAAAGAACATACAAAAAAGGCTGAATCGTAAGAACGAATTCAACCACTTGGTCATTATTGAAGAATGTATTGGTTAATAGGATTTGATTCGTGATTGATTCAAGGCCGTCAATCAAGACTGATAGTCCTCTGACAAGAATCCATCCCATTGAGCGTAGTGCGTCATTGACCATACTACTTATTTGGAGTACGTCTTCGTATTCCTGTAATTTGGTGATTAAATCGGAATCAGCCATTGAAAGACCCCCAATCTACTGAGTCCTAGTAAAGAAGTCCGCTAACTGTTGTTCGTAATTGTCCGCCGTCAACATTCCAACATTGATTTCATCTGTGACGTTTCCATCTTGAATCGAGTATAGAACGGCACCTTTTAGTTCGTCAGTGTATTCAAAGTTACCACGATCGACAAGTTCCTCGCCATCTGGCTGAAACGTATTATAGAGCGTGACTTGTTGATTCTCTTCGTTCGCTACCTCTTTTACGAATTCAACAAATTCTTCGAATTCACCATCTTCTTCTTTTACAATCAGCAAATAGTCATCCTCTTCGGCTGTCATGACCTTCTCAACGTGTTCAATATCACGTTGAACCAAAGACTCATTGGAATTTGAGCAAGCTCCAAGTAAAAACAAGCTGATTCCTAAAGTACCCGCAAGTAGTTTCCTCATAACGTTTACCCCTCCGTCAGACGATTTTCCCCTTTAGTAGATCCGCGACCTTCAGGTTGACCCGGAAGTCGAACTTATCTATTAGTGTAACAGTTTTCGGGGTGTCTGAGGTGTCGTCCTGATAGACGGTCAGAAAGCCGTCGGTCGTCTGGATGTTGAGCACGTCGCCCCGTTCGAGGCGGACGCGTTGCGTCTCGATGATTCTCGCGACGACACGCAATTCGTTCTGGATTCGCTTCTCTCTCGCACTCTCGGCCATGAATTCGGCCTCCTCTCTACGGTGTGCCTTGCTTCAGTTTCTCGAGTCGCTTCGCAATCATCGTACTCAAAAAGCTCTTTTGGCTGTCGGTGACGTCGTAGACTCCTAGGTTCAAGTTCGTCTCGAACTCGGGGAGGGACATCTCGCCGATGTCATGTCCTTCGAACATGGAGCGCAGGATGCTGTCCTGTAGTACGTCACGTACCGGCAATGACTTATCTTCCTGATTCGATGGTGTATTGATTTCCGTCTCGTCTTCTTTCTTTGCGAAGCGGATACGAATCTGTTCGAAGTCGAGACCGGCGTGACGGCAGGGGATGTCGATGTCATGCAGGGAACGATCCGTGTCGAAGTCGTCCGCTAGGTATTCGTAGCGGTACCTCATTGCCGTCCTGCCGGTCAGGAAGATTGGATACGACTGGATACGGCGTTTCTTCGTGTCCTGACGCTTGATGACACGGATGATGAGCATCTCGCCCTCTTTGAGTCCCATGACCTCGGTCGCTGTCATGAGCCGACGGCCGTCCACGTTCTCCGTCTTCGATTTCTTGAGCGAGAACGTCTGCCCGGACCGCGATTTCGTGACGATGGTCGCCTCACCGAGCTTCTTCGAGATCAGTTCGGCGGTCGACTCGTCCGCGGTCAACAGATAGTGTGTGTTCCCACAGTTGCCGTCAATCGTCTTCCAATCCTCTCCGTATAGGTTCTCGAGTTGGGAGTAGGCCTGGATGACGAGGTTGAAGCGCATGTTCCGGCCGAGACAGACTGTGATGATATTGGCCATGCCTTCGATCGGCGGCATGTTGCCGAACTCATCGAGTAAGAAGACTACTTGGCGCTCGCATTTGCCTTGTTTCGTCTGCGAGGCGACCCGGGCGAGCGCCGTGTATACCTGTTTGATGTAGAGCGACGCGATGACGTTGAACGTCGGGTCATAGTCCGGGACGATGAGGAACACCGCCACAGGACGGAGCTGGTGCATCACCTCACGGATCTGTATCGTCCCGTCGATTGCGTAGTGGAACCGTCCACTCTCCTCGTCATGCGCTTCCAGTTGAATCGTCGCAGTGCTTGAGTCAGTCGAGATTTGAACGGCGTCTCCGGTTCTAAGTGACGACGCGTGGTACACGATGAAGCTGCCATCGTCATCGGTCGTGAGCGCATGGGTCGTCCCATCAGGGAACATGAACGTGAGACGTGTCAATGGCTCGCTCCGCCCGCTGATCCAGCGGTTGAATCCGATGCGTCGCATGTCGAGCGAGTTCATCGACGTCAGCTTCCCGGTCCCGTTCAACGTGAAGATACCGAGTTTTGCGTTCGTATTGGCCAGGATACTCGCCCGTGTCTGGCCACCCGAGAAGTGGAGCGTCGCGAACTGGAGCCGGGCGGGATGGTTCTCCGGGAATCGCTGAAAGAACTCGTCGAGCGCGGAGATTTCCTGTCCTTGCCGCGTCACGACCGTCCGTGAGCCGAGGTCCGAGAGCATGAGCGCGACGTTGTACATGTTGATTTTCTCCGGCGTGTCCTTCGCCTCCTCACAGAGCCCGAGGATGAGCGCCGTGCACAGGTCGATGGATGAGTTGGCCCAGAACGGGTCCCGCGCCTTCGGGTCATGGTACAACATGAACGCGACCGAGCGCGCATACTGCTGGGCGAGCGAGTAGTTCTCTTCTAAAAACGCGTCGATTGTCAGCTGCAACAGGTTGTACGACATCGATTGGAGCGGGTTCATCAGATTCAACACCTCGACCTGATACCCGCGTTGCTCGAGCGTTTCCTTCGAGGCGGCGAAGAGCTCGCCTTTCGGGTCGTTGATGATAAGACTGGCCTGATCACTGGCTCGACTGTACAGGTCGATCGTCGAGAACACGAACGTCTCGCCCTTCCCGGATCGGGTCGTCCCGATGACGAGGTTGTTGACGGGGGAGTCATCGATGAACAGCTCGTTCTTGACCCGTCCGACTGGGACACCGCCCAATCCGTCATACCGCTTCTTCCGGTCCGGGACACGACGATACTGTTGCTTCAATTCATCGAATGAGGTGAAGCGGGCGCTCCCTTTTTGATTCTTCCGAAGATCCCGGAAGTTCAGCCATATCTTGCCGAACACGACCAATCCGATGAACAGACTGAACACCATCAGTCCGATCAAGACGGTCGAAGAGGGAAGACTCACCTCCAAGAACATGGAGGGTGAGAGCGTCGGAATCGTCGCCCCGGCCAACAGCCCGTCTTGTAATATCGGGGTCATGATTTGTCGAATGATGTTGTAGACCCCGTTCAGCAGATAAAAAATCCCGGCCGGTAATACCAACAGGCAGAACAGGGCGGGGAAGATCAGACGTATCGAGAATCGTGGTGATAGAGACGGAGTTCTCAATTATTTCACCTACCTTAATCTGAATAAAGAATCGTTTCCAGGTTAACTTCTTCAGCTGCGATCGCGGCTTGAATCTTCTCACGGGCCGATGTGTCCTTGCTAGAGGTCTTCTTCAGTTTCTCGTTCAGTCCGTCGATCGTGGCCGTACTATCTTGATAGTTGTCGATTTTTTCTTGTACGGCAGGGTCGTTCGTCTTGGACGCCCAATCGTTCGCAGCCTCGATGTCCCCGAGATAGAGATAGGCGGTCACTTTCGCGGAGATACGGGGAGCAGTCCACTCCACATTCTCCGTCTTGGCCACGGTCTCATGATCCCGTTCTAGTGTGGCGAGATCGAATGCGCCCTCATCGGTCGGATGTGACGCTTGGAAGTCCTGGAGCCGTTCCAGTTTCTCCTGATCGGATAGATCGAGCGCGGCCAGCTTCGTCTCGATCAGGATCAGGTCATCCGTGAGCTCGAGCGCTTTCTGGTCTTCTCCTTCCGCCAAATAGAGGTCGGCCAATAGGGCATCCTCCTCCTCGGACCGGTCTTTCCGTTCCAGTAAATCGATGAGCGAGGACTCCTCACCTTGGAGCGCTCGTTCGTAAGCATCTAACCACGTCTGTTCAGTACCGGTCACCTGTTCGGCGTGCGCCTCCTTGTCACTGAACCATTGCGCGGCAGTGAAGAGTGAGGTGAATAGAATCCCGGCCGTGGCCGCACCGTAGATGAGGCGACGCTGTAGTCGGGTCAGGCGTGACTGATAGGTCGACGACACGATCGGGTTGGATTTGATGGAATGGCGTTTATAGTCTTCCGGTGTCTCGGACTCGATCTCGTCGAGGATCCACATCTTCTTCGCGTTATCCTCTTTCTTCGTCTGGATTCGTTGTACCCGGTCCTTTACTTGATGGTACAGGTTCGGATAGGTGCCTTCGGTTCCGAATGTGAACGTCCCTCGATACAGCATCTCGTCTTTCTGGTCGAAGAGACGGAAGTCACCGGAACAGCTCGTCCCTTCCTCGCTACGTGCCTGGTGCAGATTATGAGTCGCGACGACCGCTTCGGCGAAGGGGAGCCGTTCATAGTTCTGGATACGTGTGTCCGGTACGTCGGTGAATCGTACAAACAGCATCTCGTTCCTCCTCTCGTTTCAAGCAACAAAAAAAGCCTTCCGATTGGAACGCTGCGTGGGTGTGTATTAGAATTTGATGTTCTGGTCGACCATCTCGGCGAGCGTGAACGCGCCCATGACGATGATCAGGCCGACGGCGCCCCCGACGAGCCAACCGATGGCCTTCGAGCGACCTCGATCCCCGCCGAAGATGAAGTAGAAGCCCCCAATCGCAAATGCGATGGCTGCGGCGATGACGGCAAGTCCCTGGAAGAACTGAAGCAAGCTGAGCCCTGTCTCATTGAGTCCCATGTCGTTCCCTCCTTAGTCCTGGTGCGCCGGCGACTTGAAGCTGAGCTTCGCCTCGAGCGCCTCCATGATGAGTTCCTGGTTGTCCTGGATGACCTGTTGATGTTGTTCGTCGAGCCACTCCTCGTAGTCCTTCCCACGGATGCGTAAGAGTTTCTCAGCGAAGCTACGGTTCTGTTTCTGTTCTTTTGATGCCACAGTACACACTTCCTTCCCTTGATCTCTAGATGTGCAGCAGCACATCATTAAGGACAGTCGGATTCGGTGCGGTGGGTTTCTAGCCGTTCCCCCACGAACTCCGCTCCTCGTTGAATCGAAGGAGCTGTACAGGGTTTTTCGATGACCCGGAACGATGCGGTGACCTTGTGGCGAGTTTTAGGCGACTCTCGCCGAACCATCTGTGCATAGATCCCGCCCACCCGGTCACTGGTGAGGGACACGCCGGTATGTGATTGGATTAGACCATCCTTAAGGATGTGCTGCTGCGTCGATGTCGGTTACTGTCGGACTCTTTTCCGCTTCTTGACGTGGATGAGCTCGTCATCCGGATTTTTACGCTTGGCGAGAACGTGGGCGTCACAGACGACCGTGCGGATCCGGTAGTAGAGTTGCGTCAACTGGACCGCCTCGCCGCTCCCTTTCTCGATGCCGATGAAGCCGTGCAGTTCATATGTCTTCCCGTCGAACGTACGGACCGAGTCGGCCTGCGGCAACTCTTTCAGGTCGAACCGGCGTCGTTCGAGCTTGGTGACGGACCGCTTCGTCCCGTATCCGAAGTCGATGGCGTCCCACGGCACCGTCGCGAGCGTATGTCCGAACGCTCGGGCCAGGTGATCAATATCGGCAATCGACGGCACCGAGCGATTCTGTTCGTACTGACTGATGGCGGGCTGTGAGATCTCTCCAAACGTCTTCTCTGATAGTTCGATCTGTGACCAGCCCGAGAGCCGGCGGTTCTCCTTCAACCACTCCCCGAATCGATACATAAGCCTTCCCCTTTCTGTAAACCAGAGCGGCGACCAAACAGATGTTTCCTTTTGTTGGTTCCAATATAGCAGGGATAGGAATAAAAATCATCAGTTTTCTGATATGTCAGAAATTTTACAGTTGACGATTCTTGTCGAATCCGCTCTATACAAGGGATTAAGAGCGACAGTAACTCAATATTTTTGGTTTTGTAGCACAATTGTAAAAAAATAACGCTTTGATTATAGAAAATAATGACAAGTACTCTGATATCAAGAGATTATGATAGGGTAGAGGAATAGAAGGTTTTTTCAAGAATAACGAATAAAGAGTACTAAGATTGTGGGGTGAGTAAGTGGAATTGAACGAGGCAATCATCGAGCGAATGAAAGAGCTCGCAGCAGAGCGCAACATGACGATCCATCAAGTAATTCAAAAAGGTGGGTTGAATCAAGCTACGATTTCAGAGCTGATGAGTGGTAGGACAAAACATCCGAAAGTGAGTACAATACAAAAGTTTTGTAATGGATTAGATTTGGATATAAGTACTTTTTTTAATACTGCTAAATTCAAAAAATAAATAATCAAAACACAATTCCACATTTTATAATTTTAAAAAAATGTAGTAAAATATATTAAATTGAAAATATAATAGTAAATCAATCAATTAGTTAGTAGGGATATTAAATTGAACATAAAATGTCAGGTATTCACGCCAACAGATATAGTAATCAATATGCTGGATAGTATTGGTTATGATTCTAATATTTTCGGGAAAAAGGTAATAGAAAATGCATGTGGGGACGGGAATATTCTTCGAGAAATTGTAAGAAGATACATAAAAGACGGTTTGAAAAATAAATATAGTCTCGGAGAAATCAAAGAAGGTTTAGAAAATGATATCTATGGGGCAGAAATAGACAAAGTTCATTATTGGAATTGCATTAGCAACTTGAACTCTCTTGTATCTAATTATGGAATTAGTAATGTTTCTTGGAACATTTTAAATTTAGATATTTTAAAACATTCATTCAACTTTCAGTTTGATTATGTAATAGGGAATCCCCCTTACATTTCATACAACGATCTAGACTCTGAAACACGTCTATTTCTTAAAAATAATTTCACTTCTTGTGAAAAAGGGAAATTCGACTACTATTATGCATTTATCGAGAAGAGTATAAACATGTTAGATGTAAATGGAAAATTGATATATTTAGTTCCAAACAATTTTTTTAAAAATGTTTCAGCAAAAAACCTGAGAGAATTAGTTGTACCTTTTTTAACTGATGTCTATGATTACACGACTCATAAACTATTTAAAAATGTTCTGACTTCCTCCTCGATAATTTGTCTGAATAAAAGTACAGATATTGAAAAATTTAATTACCATGATGTTACTAAAAAAAGAAAATACGTTTTTAACAAAAATCATTTGTTCGAAAAGTGGATTTTTTCATCTAAAGCAAACTCAAAAGAGATAACTAATAATCATAGTGTGAGATTTGGTGATTATTTTCAATCTTCTGTAAGTATTGCTACTCTGTATAATAAAGCTTTTGTGATTAAAGATTATTATGTTACAGAAGAGTATGCTTTTGTAAATGAATATAAAATTGAAAAAGAAATATTGAAAAATGCTTATAGTCCAAATAGTTTACGACTCGAAAAAAATGAATTAATTATATTCCCTTATTTTTATGATGAATTTAATAATTTAAAAAGGTATCCTCCTGAAGATTTCATCGAAAGATTCCCATACTGTGTTGAGTATTTAAAACAATTTAAAGAACAACTACTTGAAAGAGATTCTGATGTTAGTTCTCAATGGTATGAGTTTGGACGATCTCAAGCACTACAACATTTAAATCAACCTAAACTATTACTATCTACTCTGGTTACAAAACATATAAAGATATATGAACTTGATACTTCAAGTATCCCCTATTCAGGTATATATATAGTGCCAAAAAAAGATACTAGTCTGCATATAGCTAAAAAGATTTTGAACAGTGAAGATTTTCACAATTATATTTTGAACGTTGGAATCAATGTAAATGGTAACTCAATTCGTATTTCTTCAACTGATATTAATAACTATATGTTTAATCCTGATTTACATCCGGAACTTCTTCCTACAGGTAATGTTAAAACGTGTTAAACAAATACAATAGCACCTTAATTACGATGAAAGCCCCTAAATTTAATAGTCATTTGAAACCATTACAAATTTTTCATATTTTTTATTTAAAAGAGTTACAGCTCAAAACCCTTTTGAGCTGTAACTCTTTTAATTTTAGGATACTCTCCTTCTTTTATCTTCAATTGATAAAATAAGTTGATGTAATTTCATAATTTCAGCACGGTCATTATATCTTTCGCAAAAATCTTTCATCTCCATTATTAAATAGTCTAATCTTTTTAGCTGACTATCTAGCTTTAAGACCCGATAAAATTTTGAAACCATTTCATTTGTACTATACTCTGGATGAATTTTTATTGAATAGTCATTTTCTCGAACATAAATTTCATGAAGTTTATTTCTATCTGGATGGATAAGATCCAGACTTGTTTCTTCACATATAAAATTACTTTTTGCTCTATTGCATGATTTACAGCTATTCACTAAGTTATCTATACCATTAATGTAGCGTGAATCGTAATCTGGCAACTCTTTTTTTAGGACTTCTTTTGGAATAAAGTGATCCACCTCAAAGTTAGAGGAATCAATAACTTGAATACTTACTCCACAATAAATACATTTTTCATAATACATTTCTCTGAATTTATAATTCAATTCATTTTGTTTAACACTTACATGATCATATACATTCCATGCCTTAGGATGAACAGAGGAAAAAAAAACTAAAAAATCAGCTTTCTTACTATTTATACTAAAATCACATTCTTTATAGGACGTGTTTCTATAATCTTTAATCTTCATAGCTAACTTTTACCTCGTTAAAAAGCTCAATTAATTTATCCAAATCTTCCTTTTCAAATAAAGCTGTGTCATTGATCCCAGCAATTGTAGACTGAATCGTAGCTACAAGTATTGGATCTACTTCTTTTTCCTCTTCTAACTGATCTAACACATTAAATTCTTCTAGTGTACTCAGCACATTTTTATCTATTATGGGAGAGAGTTTTTCAGTATAAAATTCTTTAGCCAACTGTCTATTATTTTTACCTAATTCTGATTTATACTTTGGTACGGTCTGCGAAACTTCGTCAGGTTCATTCTGACTAATAACAATAGTTTTTATAAATGGAAGAATTTGTTTAAGAATAATTTTAAACTGCTCTCCGGTGAACTTACTTAATTCAGATTTCTGATTTTCAAATAATCTTGAATCTATGATTATAATATTTGCAGTATTGATTAGTGGATTTGCTAATAAAGTTTTATAGTTGTCACTAGGCTGAAATTCATATTCAGTGGGCTTTAATATGTAATTCATAGTATTAACTGAAGTCACTGTTCTACAGTATTCAACTATAAATCTATTAAGCATGTTATCAATCATATCGTCTATATAACAGATGTTAATTGTCTTCATCACACATCTCTTCCTTTCAATGAAAATTCTAAATTAAATCCATTGTCGCCTGTAATATTTAGAATTTTACCTTTATATGTGTATATAGTATTTTCTACAATCCACATTCCAAGTCCATGTCCGTTATTTCTAGATGTTTCATGGACTTCCAAAATTCTAAATGGATCATTTTGATACTTTTTATCCAGTCCGATTCCATCATCCGAGTATAAAACATCAAAATTATCAGTATTACACTTAAATTCAATATTAATATTTAGATTGTCTTTCATCTCGTTATGCTGAATGCTATTAAGTATCAAATTATCAAATATAACTTCAAGAACATCATCTGAAATTTCATAGGGTTTTTCAAGTTCGTTTTTAATTATTAGATTTATATTTATCCAGCTATATTGGCTTTCCCATGTATGTTTAATGTTATCCATAACACTTTGAATAGAACTCATCTTCTCTTCAAATTTTTTCTTTTCAATTTTGCTTAATATTATTTCTAAAAATGCTAATAATCTTAAGTTAATAGTCTGCAGATCATTAAGTAATTTAGGAACATTATTATAAGAGTGCTGAGTATATTCTTCTGAATTTAATCTATCCCAAAAATCATATTCCACAAGAGCTTCAATTATGTCTTCGAAACCTGAGCTCAAGAAATTTTTTTTATTATGCAGTTCGTGGGCAAGTGCACTTGATCTTAGCCCCTGTGTAGACAAAACATTTAAAATTCTTACATCGTATCTATGTTTTTCTTCTTTTTCTTTGTAAACTTTTTTACTCTCTATATTTTCTTTCTTGATATCTTTAATTTCTACAGCAATTTCAACAAGATCCTCTTTAGTCATTTTTTTAATTTGATCAGGTTTTTTTAGAAACTCATTTAACTTTTTATTTTCTTGGCGTTTTTCAACATTTTTCAACAAATTATAATTATCAATCTTTCTAATAATAGATTGTCGGTATCTTTCGAATCTACTAATACCAAAGTTTATAATACTTTTAAATATCTCATAATGAACGTTTTCATCTAGGCCTTGTCTATTTGCTAAATCGATTAAATTATCGTTTACAACCTTATCTATATTCACCATTCCATATAATTGATTTTTTCTTACCCTCCAACTCCCATTAGGGTGAGTCGCGGCGGCAGGTGATTTTCTTGCACGATCCGTAATTTCGAGCCAATCTTTGCTTCCTTCATGAGAAGCAATACTAAAGTCATTTCGATATAGTATTACACCGGTATTTATTCCCACTAAACCATTATGTTTATAAAAGAATTTTTTTGCATTTTCTTTTGTAGATCTCTCTAAAATAAAGTATAGTTCGGCATTGAAATCTCCAACTTGCCTTAATAAATTTGTCTTTTGCTCATCACTTTCAAAAATGTTTGAACTAGTAAATTCATCATTTAAATTAAAAGTGTCATTATAGGTAAAGAAATCCTTACTTTTAATAATACTTTCAACTTCAGGAGTAAATTCATCTGAGACAACAGAGACATTTATCTCTTGTGTCTCACTTACATATTTAAGTGTTATCTTGGATACATAATCTTCACCAATTTGAATATTATTAAATATCGGTTTTATTTCAAAACTATTATCTTCAAAAACAATACTTATAGTCATTTCTGTACTTTTATAAGCACGGTTCAAAAAATCCTGTAATTTTCTCACATCTTTTTCGCGCCATGTATCTCTTAAATCACTAATCTCAATAGTTGTCCCAATTTCGAGATCCTTTACGCTTTCATTTATAAGAGAATTTTTGGTCCAATTAGTTTCCCATATAACTGGAGAGCTTTCATTTTTTTTAGAAATCACTTTGGCATGGTTCCCTAATCTCGCAAGCGCGAATCTTCCGACACCTTTGGATCCTGCAAGGACTCTATTTGATTCAGGATCTTTATACTTTTTATTGCTTTTTCCGACATGCATCCAATGTAATTTAATATCCTCTTCATTCATCCCTTTTCCTTTATCAGAGATAGAAATGAAATCTTCACAAATTTTAATCACACAAAATTCAGATCCAGCATCATAACAATTTTTAATTAATTCATAGATTGCGGATTCTTTTGTAGAGAAGTTTTGCCTCCCTAACAATTCAGCTATTTCGCTATCTTCAATTGTAAAAGTTAATTCCTCCATTAAGATTTTACCTCCTATATAATAAAAACTTTTAATTGGATTATTCTTGTCAATAATTAGTATATATAAAAATAATGAATTTATACATAATTTTATAACTTGTGATAATATAAGATTATCACAAGTGTTAATAATTTAGTTGTACTTAAATATATAAATGTAATACATATTTTTTAATCAATTCATCTAATTACAAACGTATTTTAAATATAAATACATATGTATTACTTATATTTCACCTCATATTTCAAGGACTACAGATATTTAGTAGAAAACAGAGAGCGAAAAGAGGGAGAAGCATGGAGATCGAGAAAAAACAGCAAGCGTTCGAGGTAGCATTGCGAGAACTGACCGGGGCCAACCCGAAACTGGCCGAAGCATTAAGGAAGGACCATATTGATCTCGAGACCTTGAATGATGTCGAGATCATCGAATTGTTCTGGGCGACAGAACTGTTCCCGATCTATGCGGACAAGAGCCCGCACACGCGACGCGCGTACAAACTGGACCTCGAGTTCGTCCTCAGTTTTGTGATGACGAAGACAGATGGGTTAAAACACCTGACCGTACTCGACATCCATCGTTACTTGTTTGAGGTGAACGAACAGTATGCCCCACGCACGGCACAGCGGAAAAACCACATGTTAAAACGCCTCCTGACCTACCTCCACGTCAACCAGTATCATCTGCATAACCTGGCCTTCCATGTGAAGAACCAGCAGCGGCCTGAGTTGCTTCGGCGTGAAATCGATTTCGACGAGATCGAGCGGATTGCCGAGTCGTTCCGATATACCGTCAAGCGGGCACAAAAAAAAGAGCTCATGGAGCTCCGAAACGAGACGATCGGGTACTTGTTGTTGACGACAGGCATGCGAGCTGCAGAACTGTTGTCAATCAAGTTCACCGATGTGAAGCGAAATCAGCATACATCTTACCTCGAGGTGAAGGGGAAACGCGACAAGTGGCGCCGCATTCCGATTACCGAGAAAGCGTCCCATCTCGTGAATCGACTGCAGACATTGATGATGATTGAGGAGGTATCGTCCCCTTTTATCGCCTTCAGCACCAAAAAAGCTCACAAGGCGATCACCTATGAGGCGTTACGGCTGATGACCCATCAGGCGGTCGACCATGTCGCACACGAAGAGAAGACCCCGCCCCACTGGTTCCGCCGGGCCTACATCACAAAGCTCCTGGCGAACGGAAATTCGTTGATTGGAGTCATGCAGTTGGTTGGTCATGAATCAATTAATACAACGAACGGTTATTTACAATCTCTCAACGAACTTTCAAACTTTTCTAATGCTAATTTGCCATTTAAATAAGTTCTATTCCTCTTTTAAAAAGTAGAGCTTATTTAATCGAAAAGGCTATACAAACATTTTCTTAGTAATGAAAGCATACTGTTCTTTTATTTGAGTATATAAAGGAGATAATACCAATAACATCGGAACACATCTGTAAATGACTATCAATTTTTTCTTAATCATTCATATGAACCCTGTGAAAAATTACCAGTAGTTGAGTACCATAAATATCGCTACGTCGTAATTAAGAAGCACTTTTTAAATGATTGTTTGACATACATATACGGTTACATTAATCTATCAGTAACAACTAAAAATACCCAAAAATCTAAAATGAATTTGTTAAATTATTAAAAACTATACTTTTAAAGCACAAAGGAGTAAGTATGAAAAAAATTGGAACTATTCTGTTATATGCCTCATTGATGTTGGGAGTTTTAGCTATTTTTTTGAAAGGCATTTGGCTATTTCTTTTATGGCCACTTTCATTAATTGCTTGGACTTTAGTGATGGCGATAAATAACAGAGGAACAAAAGGCTATTACTTATGGATTGTTTTCTTACTTGTAACATTGTTTGTTTTTGGATATGGATTAACCAGATGGTCCGATGGTGCAAATTTGTAACTTACATAAAACTAAAATAACGGGGCTAACTGCAGGCAATTAAATTTAATTCAGCTATAAAATAGGTGACGAATCCAATCGCATATTGTGATTGGATTTATTTTTTCTCTTTTTTTATGCGTCGAGTTTCATTTTTTCTCACTTACAAAATAATTTTTATAAAGCTAAAACTAAATTGTTATTAATTGATAATTTTTATCTTTAATAGAAATCACTTTATTTATAATTATATTCTAGCTATAAGGTTTTATATAAGAAAGTCAAAAAAGATGACTCTTAAAAAATAAGAGCCATCTTGATAAAATGTTATATTAATTATAACGTGACTGTTGAAACAACTTGCATGCCCGTGCGACCAGATACTGTAACAGAGTAGCCGAGAGCCTTACTATAACTGCTAGTTGTATAAACATATCTATGGGTCATCACTTCCGAAGTCAAGCCAGATCCTCTATGATAAGAAACATATTTGTAATATACTTTATCGTTATAAAGCTGGAAAGTTAGGTTTGCAATATTCGTAACCCATTTAACAGTGGCAGGAACTTTAGTAATGGCGGCAATTGTTATACCAATCGCACCTACTAACCATTTCGTTGGAGTACTATTTCCATAGCTAGTACTACTATATGTCCATGGTGTATACGAAGAAGCCGATAGGTTTAGACTTTGAGTCAAGTCGTCATAAGCTTCAGTGTTTTTTTCGATAACACTTTTCATTGAATCAATATCGACATTACTAATTACTTCAAAAGATTCATTTGTTTGAACTACCGTTCCTTCGTTCTCTAAATACGAAGTAGTGATGACATCTTCTTTTTTGTATTTCCCTGTTTTTTGGTTTTTAACAAAGATCTTACTAACCACTTTTTTATCGTTTACAAATTTTTCTTCGACTAAATAACTTTGTCCATTTGCAGTATATGTATACTTTAACATGCTGTTTGAATCATCAATCATTACAAAATTTGTTATCTGGTTGCTTTTAACCTCATTCAAGTAATTACTTGTACTCTCTGAATTCGCAGCAACAGAAGAGGGTAAAGTGTAACCAACGATTAAGAACATACCAAACACACTAATTAAAAATCTTTTTACCATTTCCAAACACATCCATTCCTATTTATTTACTAAATTGTATCATAAATTCTTTTAATCGTTAAAATTTTTTTAATATTCTTTATATTGTATTTATTTTCTAAATTGTAATATTCGAATTCAATATCGTGACAATATTAGATTCAAAGATGCGGATTTAATCGCCAAACAATTACATGACATCGCTAAGTAGTCGCTGTTAGGTGACCGCTTGTTTTTTTTTTGAGACCTCGATAGTCGCAGAGAGAGTCCCGGACATATTCTCTGAACTGGTGAAAACAGAAAAGGATAAATAGGTACCAAAACCGTTCATAAATAGGGAGGAGTTCGACATGAACCGTTCCATATTTAAACCATCTTGGACTAAACTGTTCCTGCAATTACATCTTGTCTTAAAAATTAACATTATGAACAGATAAAAATCGTAATAGGAATATATCTCCAGGTACCGAATTAGATCGCATCGTATAAATGTCACGGTTCTAATTTTGCAATGCTGTCCATTGTCAACAGCGGTTTAAAATTGGTTCTTCCTCACTTTTGATGAAGGTAATCTTCGAGAATTAGTTTACTAAAAGGATTGAAGGGATCAATCATGTTAAACGAGTTTTTTCCAGAACTAGAAGTAGTCGAGGTGAACCGTTGCAATGAAGCGTATCAGTTCATTTCTCATGGAAAAAAGTCGTGTGCACCCTGTCCCCATTGCACTAAAGGTTCACAACGTATCCATAGCCGATACATCAGGACATTGCACGATGAGCGTGTGTTCGGATATGATGTTCAGCTACGAATTCAGGCAAGACGTTTCTTCTACGACGAACCAAACTGTCCCTCAAGCATCTTTACGGAAAGATTTCTATCCCTGTATCGACCACACTCCTGCAGAACGATTCGTTTAGAATGTGGGCTACTGAGGCTCTTAAGTGGGATGAGTGCTATCGGACTGGAACGTATTTTGAACAATATCAGCGATAGTACGCTAATCAAACTATTGAAACGCTAACAACATCATCGAAAGATGTCTGACCCTCGCTGGTTGGCATTGATGACTGAGCCTGAAGAAAACAAAAAAAGTACGGGACAATCATCTGTGATCTAGAGACGCGACGCCCGATCGCCTTACTTCCTTCTCGGAATTTCAAAACCGTCTGTGCTTGGATCCGTCGAGTTTCGGGAGGCCATCCGTTTAGCCGATGAGACGATTCAGCAAGTGAGTGACCGATGGCACTTGTTTCATATAAACAGGCGAGAAAAAAGGAGCTCATGGAGCTCCGGAACGAGACGATTGGCTATTAATTATTAATGACTGGCATGGGAGGCGCAAAACTTTTATCAATAAAGTTCACGACGTAAAGCGAAATAAGTATACATACTACCTGGAAGTGAAGGGAAACGTGACAAGTGGCGCCGCATCCCGGTTATCAAGAAGGCGATTCACCTCGTGAACCGGCTGCAGACATTGATGATGATTGAGGAAGTCTCGTCTCCTTTCATCGCCTTTAGCACGAAAAAAAACAACAAGGCCATCACATATGAGGCCCTGCGCCTGATGAGTCATCAGGCAGTCGACCATGTAGCGAATGAAGAGAAGACCCCGCCTCACTGGTTCCGCCGGGCCTACATCACAAAGCTCCTAGCAAACGGCAATTCGTTGATTGGGGTCATGCAATTGGTAGGTCACGAATCGATAAATACGACGAACGGTTACTTGCAATCACTTGATCGACTCTCAAACGTATCGAACGCTGACTTACCGTTTGAATAAATACCTGAACACTCGGATAAATTTGTTTCGTTGAACATTAAGATACCTATCATCATCTGAAAGGCAACATAAATCAATTATGGACGTATTAGGTTTTTTTCTACTGTCAATAAAACCTTTGCAACTTATAAAAAAGAGCGAGCAGGAAGGCATCTTGTTTTCAATCTCTAAAAACTAACAATCACCTATGTTTAATTTCTATTTTTGGTTATTGGGCATTTATAGTTTTAATGTCGTACTTCTTAAAGAAGCTATTAAAGAAGTTTTTCATCAGTTCAGCACTTTTATCTTCATTCATTAATTCATAACCACCGAATCTGTAGACATCATACCCATGTAACTTCAAATCCCGATCTGCCGAAACCATCTCTGCATACCGTTGAGGACTAGCAATGTTTTCTTCTGAATAATGTTGTTTCCCGTCAATTTCAATAACAACTCTTTCTCGATTTGGAAGAAGCAATAAGAAATCCATTCTCTGACGTGGCAAATAAATTTCTCCATTCCGCTGTCTTTTTGTATAGGGATCATAATGAAGATAAACTTGAGGGATTAGCGCAGGCAGGTTTTGATGATATTGACCTCTGAATAACTGAAAATACGCTTTAAAGAAAGTAATTTCTGGTGGAGAATCTAACGAATTTAACAATCGTTTGTACAGTGAAACTTCTTTTTCTTTATAGGATGTCAGCGTAGGATTCATATCGCTCCACCAATCAACTAATTCTGCCCAGTACAATCCGTCAGAAGATATTGGTTTTTCATAAACCAAACAGTTGTCTTTGTGCTTTACAATGGTAATGTCATTGTTGAGAGAATCATTTATAATAATTTCTGGCTTGGCGCCTACAGCAGCAAAAATAAGGTTCTTTACTTCGCCTCTCACTCCGTTTTGAATTCTATGAACTTTATAAATCGGGTATCCAGAGAGTTGGCTAGTAGGATATAGATGAAATCCATCATTATGCAAATGTTCATTCAATAAATTGATATATGACTCTTGGGAGGATTTATTTCTTATCATTGGATGAACTAATTGCTCCAAAAAATTCATGAATTCTTGGTCGTTTTTTATCAACAATTCAAAGTATTCCTCCAATAAGAACTGTTCATCATAGTCATAATTATTAATCATGTGTTGCCAAATATCCTGAGCAGCTGTATCAAATCTACCATCTCTTGAAGGCATCGCGTCTAAATCCCAAATTCTTTTAAAGAAAGAAACGACATCTGCTCTCCCCCATAAGTCAGTTCGCTTGTATAGCTCATCAAAAATGTTTTTTCTGGTTATTTCACTGATTTCAAAAACCCCTTTGGGATTCACACTGTACATTAATTTTGATAGAGACTTGGCACTTTCTCCATAATCATCAATAATTCTTTTAGAGAGGTCCAAAAGAAAGAGTTGATTCTTCCCCTTTAACCTCTTTTGGACATACAACCTCTTACTAGAGAACGCCTCACTTTCTTCTCCCTCGTCTAATCCATATCTTCCACAGACACTCGGCAAATTATAAGCCTTTTCTCCACTTAAAATATTTGAAATCTCCTCAACTATTTGATTTAATTTCGCCACGAGATCACTCCTCACGATGATTGGATAATCCTAAATAACTTTAATATAAACTTAATAACGATCATATGGGGTTTATTTTCCCGTATACTCAACGACATGATATCTTTTAGATCATTGCTAGGCCTAAAGAACACGGCTAACGGATGGGAAAATGAATGAGGCTTTAGGGCTTTCCGATTCACGAACAACACTTTTTCTGTTGGAAACGCTAGCTGATTCTAGACGTTCTCCCAGAATGTGAGCATCTATCTGGTTAAAATATCTGGATACGTCATCAGGAAACCAAGAATCAAATGTCAGCAGTAAGTATTCTCTTTTTTACACCAACAATATTAATTATCTTTATTACTTTGTTCGTACTTTTTACGATTTCTTTTCCTTAAATATTTATCTATCCAATCTCAATTCTCTTATTCCTGAACTTATTGTTTCTGTAGAAACAACTTTTGCAATATGTACGTCTATTCCCACTAAAGCGTTTATCATACATTTCCTATAAAATAGAATTACTTATGATGAAAGGAATGAGTTCAATGGGCAGAGACAAAAAAGAAGATGTGAAGCAATCTAGCCGTGAATTTGCTCTGGATACTTTTTTGACAGTAGGAAGCGAAATAAGTGCGGAGGTAGCTAAGAAGTCTATCGCAAGTGCGGCAGGTGATTTAGCTGTAGATGCGGCGAGCTCATTTATCCCCGGGGTATCAGGAGCCGTTCAAGGCTATAAACGTGCTCGCTTCGAAAGAAACATGATACGTGTCGCTGAAGAGTTAAATTTAAAAGTGGAATCCATTCAGTCTAATCTCGATTCTAAAACCAGTGAACAAAAAGAGCAGATTGATAGACTGTTTCAATATGTAATAGACTCGGCGATAGACGAGCAACAAGAAGAAAAAATTAAGTACATGGTCAATGGATTTGTACAAATCACGAAACACGATTTTGTATCAGAAGACTTTGTCTTAACCTATTACGACGTGTTGAAAGAATTACGAATAATCGATATTTCGGTCTTACGGCTAATGAATTCGACTCGATTCTGGTACCAAGAGGGTTCTAAAGAGACATTTCACGATGTCATGGAGAGACATGGGATATCCTATGAACAGTACGAAGCAGTAAGAAGAAATTTGCTTCGGATTGGTTTATTGACAACTCGCACAGATCTTAATGTCGTTGATGATCTCAAAGAAATCTCAAAGACATTCAAAAATATTTTTACATACCTTGAAAAACTTTCAAATCCGAAGTCCAATCGTTTACCAAAATTGAAAGAACCTAAATTTAAATCTAAGGAGCAGTTCGAAATCTCAAGGTTTGGTAAAGATTTTATTGATTTCTTTTTTGAAATGAACCAGAACGAAGAGGAATAACCTCTGTTGTGATAAATGTTTTTGCAAAATCCGGCTTCTACCCATACTCCTTTTAACTTCCCAGCAAAAATATGATGAATGCTTTCGTGTCTGCTTGGTTGATATTTATATTGGATAAATTAAATGAATATGTAAGATGCTGAAAATTTTCATCATAACGACTACAGATATTTCATCAAAAAGAGATGATTCAAGAATATACATGATTCATCTCTCCTTTTAGATGAAAAAGAAATCAATAAGCATTTTTATAATCACTAGTCTATCTTGTATTTTTAGAACTATGATTTAAATCCTTTGGCACATCGCTTCAAGATAGATATTTATTTAACATGCTGATTTGAAACGCACGAAGATCATCGGAAAAGTATCTATAGTTTAGAGCAGCCGCAGCTAAGATAATGATTTGCATTGCAATACCGATGTAAAACAGCAATGGCTCTTCGCCTGTGATCAAACTACGAACTAACAAGAGGAAGACAAGGACTAGTGACCCTGTTGCACTGACAAACAATGTCCCTACCCCATGGACAGTGCTCAGCAAATGTCTATATCGCCCCTCTAAATAAGCCCGGACCCCCTCATCCTGTTCCAACAACATAGAATGCCACACGTGCTCAAGATAGTAGTAATCGTTATTTCTATTCTTGTAGAGAGTACCAAAGGTTGCGTCTGGAGAAAATTTGTCTCCAAGCTCGGTTCTAAATTTGTTCAAACTGTCTTTTGTTCTAATACTCCAAAAAAAGACAAAATAGATTTGATAAATTAGATATTCTAAAGGCACCCCTGCAACTATCAAAGATATCAGCAACGGAACATTTTTTACGAATTCGGAGTAATTATTTTGCGTGAATGAAAAATAAAAGAATAACTAAAATATGAACACCCACCCGGGAATTCCCCACCTAATCAAATATTTTGTTTCAAAATTCATTTAATCACCCTTCCTTTCTTCTTATTAGAGTATCATGTTTCAAACGCGATACTGCTAACCTTAGAATTCGAGTACTCACGGGCGGTTCTGTTATCTATTTTTTCAACCTCCTCTATTTATGCGCCCTAAGTTCACCATTTAATGTCTATAATCTAAAAAGTGTGCGCCGGCGCACACTTTTTAGATTATAGATAAAGTCACGTTTCGGACGAACTGAAATATGACTTGTCGTTTTCGGCCCTTGATGTGCCCTGGTCGAACCTTTATTTAGGCAGGCGGAGCATCTTCCATACCCAGCAACCACCTTCGTGTGATTGAGGACAGTAAAAGTAGACACAGCCTCAATTGATTTTTTTAGGTCCCCGATGACGGTCCAAAGCATAACATGCTTCTCCATTGCATCTGCCAATACACGCTAGTACTTCTAGGGATTTGTAGATCAATCGAGCATTGGGCAGTTCACACAGAGGGTGGGTTCGAGACGTACTTCCGTTCCCCCTCGGGCGAATTCGTGTAATGCCGGCTGGATTCCGCGGTAGATTTACAGCTTAGCAATGGCTGATTTTTTTAATAAGCGGAGACACTGCGACGGCAGTACGAAAATAGAAATCACTGAGTGCATCAATTGAGAGTATGACTAGATTTCTAAGAGTTTCGCGAGAAAAGGAAGACCGAGCAGCGATAAGGTCCGCGATTCAGCTCACTAATTGGCCCTATAGCAGCGAGTTGCGCCCGGTCGGTCAAATAAAAAAACTACACACGATGTTATGTCTATAGACTAGAAAGTGTGCGCCGGCGCACACTTTTTGTTCCTATTGAAATTATAAATATTCAACAGGATTTAAAGAATTTCACTAATTTTCGTTAGCAAAACGGATTGAAGACGTGAAAAACTCACTTTAGAAAGATCATCGTCGAATTTCATCGGTAATCACCGGCGAAAAGGATAAAACATGGAAACATCCTTATTTCTATTTATTCGAAACTCGCCTTTTAACCTCTTGATTTCTTGTGGACTGAATCAAAGAATAAGAAATTATCTTACTTACATTCTTTAAAAGTGTGTGCCGGCACACACTTTTAAAAGGGACTTACGGTATTTGAAATAATTTAAAATCGTTAATTAAGTGCCACCAAATTTGTGCTATATTTATCCTTAGAAGAGGTGATCAATATGGAGACTCAATCAACCTCCAATGGCCGCTCGCAACAACTCATCATTTCTCAAGCGGTCACGGCTATTCAAAGACATCGTATGGAGGAGATTCTCCACAGCGTGTCTATCTTTGATATCCAGGAATTCGTCACGACACTTTATCAAGAGCACTATCAATTCGAAAATTTAGAGGCTTCTTATAAGAAGATACGTTATCATTCATTCAACAAGCTAAAGAAGCGATGGGTGCAGGCTGCCATCCGAAACTACGAAGAGGGGCGTGGCCCGAAAAAAGAATTGCGTGCCCGGTTCGAGATGATTACCGCATATCATCATTTGGTCGGCCCTGAAGCCTTCTTGAAAGAGTTTCACGTGAAAACCATCGAAGGTTATATGCAACAATGCATCCAAGAGTTGAAGGAATGGGCTGAGAATCCGAATCTGTTGATCCATACGTATCCTTACTGGTCCCAAAAGACGGTGAATCAGAAGAAGACCTCACTCAAGACGGACGTTTTGATGATTCTTTGGGAGGTCGCCAAAGAGGTCGACCTCAACCAACCGACGGCGCACCACTCTCCGACGCTCGCCGTCGATATCCCATTCTTCGGCATGTCTGACCGCATCAAGAACCAGACGGACCTGTTGGATGAGAAACTGAATGAAGCGTCGCAGTTGAATCTCGAGCTTCAGAACTATGACACGGTGGTCCCGAAATATAAGAAGGGGATTCCCGACCACCTTTCGGTCCTTGTCAGCAAAGAATTCATCCAAGAATTGAACGGGAAAGTGCCAGACCTTGACTCGAAAGACTTCGAGGCCTTCACAGAGATTCTGGCGTATCGGGACATGACGTTCCAGACTAGCCGGAAAATCATCTTCCCGCTCTCGCAGCTCGTCAAGAAGCTGTATGCGAACGATAGTGGGAAAAGCTACGATTTGACGACGCAACGTCTCATGAAGCTCGGTTATTATCGGGTCGCAGGCCACAACGAGGACGGGGACTTCTTCATCCGAGGCCTGTTCTCCTCGGTTACCATTAAAAATGCGACGACATTAGCCGAGAGCCAGGTCATCGTCACGGTCAGTGAGGAGATTTACGACGACCTGTTGAAACAACAGATCGTCAGCATCTATGGGGAACAAATCGAACAGTTGAAAGGCAGCTTCGCTTATCACCTGGCCTTCGTCCTTCAAAAAGAGCGGATGAGCTCCATCCAGACAGGGGAGCAACAACCCGTCCGTAGGCACTGGCGTCAGTTCACCTATTCGATTCGATTCAACAAGGTCCGAAAGGCCGATAACCTAAAAGAGCTTGAGTTGAATCTGGATCGAATCAAGGAACATGATTTCATCCTGAAGGAATGGCATCGCTCTGGTGATTATTATTTCTTCACCTTCTACCCGTTGGAGTCTTGGGAATTGCCAGGTCATGTGGACACGTTATTATTGTAATTGATATCGTGGAGAACCCAGTCTATCTGGGTTCTTTTTTCAGTTTAGCTGCACCAATGTTTCACATGAATCGATTTAACGATGAAAATGGGCCAAAACGCTCAACTAGTATCCAGACTCATGAGACGTCATGAAACAATTTTTTGATTATGCCGTACCAATCTTACACTCTTCTCTCTTTCTTCTTTATAAATGAGGTAGTTTGAAAATTTTTCACTCGAATTTCCCTTTTTAGATTCGGTTGATATTCAATCTGATCACCTTTTTTAGTGAGTATGGCGTTCATTTATATCAGATTCCAACGATTTTGGTAACAAACGACCGTACCAAACTTGCACTTTTTGTTTTTTGGTAACAGATGACCGTACTGAAACTACATTTTCTTATTTTGGTCATGAAACACCGTACTGAAACCACACTTTTACCGATTCGTCGCCCTATAAAAAATAAATTTTCGAGACTCTTTTTGTCTTTTTGGTAACAGATGACCGTACTGAAACTGCATTTTCTTCTTTTTTGGTAACAAACGACCGTACCAAACTTACACTTTTTCGTTTTTGGTAACAAAATGCCGTACTGACACTACACTTTTCTCTTTTCTGACTAAAAAAATCTACTTTATTTTCAATATGAATGGCATTATAGAGCGGATTAATCGATTTTGGTAATAAATGACCGTACTGAAAGTGCATATTTTTATTCGTTCAAAATGGCTTCATACCAACGTTTTTTTCATTTTGGTAACAAAATGCCGTACTGAAAACGCACTTTGACACTATCTTGAAAGAGCTGGATACTGAAACTAGCATATTTTAGGATAGGGGAGGTGTAGGAGAGATGATAGAGACGAATCGACATATTTTGGTCGCCAATAAACTATTGGTCGCGATGAGCGGATTGACGCGTTGGACAAAACGAGCCGATCATTATCGTTATGAGCAGCATCATTATAACATCCCGGCCTGTTTCACGGCCTTCAAATGGACCAAGTCTCGGATCCGCCATATGCTCTCTATTCTCGCCTACGCTGACGACCAAGGGAAAATAGAATTTATCGAAGACCACATGGTCGCGGATTTTGCATGCACGTCGATCCGCTCCCTACATAATAACTTAAAAACATTTGAACAGAATGGTCTTATGACGGTCGTCCGTCACTTCCCAGGAGTGATCTCAATCCAATTGACGGATTACCTTGAAAACTATCGTGATTTGTTTGTAGACGGTGCTACGGTCGATTCGAAGACCGGGTATACGTCTGTTTGGCACGGCCTCTTGTCCGAACTGGTCGCACTCGATAATGTGAATACGTTGCGACTCGCGCTACGGACAATCGTCCAGGTCGAGAAAGATGTCCATGTCCAGTCAAATGAACAGGCCATCCTGACCTACGATGAGATCAAAGGATTCCTTCCTAAATACTGTGGCCATAAGCTCGCCATCCAAAAGATGATGTCTGGTCTCAAATTCCTCCAAGTGTCGCTTGTTGAAGACAGTAAGCGTTTCTTAAATATGGTCAAACAGAACATCTCGCTCAAGAAACGAGTCCAAGACGTGACGCGACCGCTCTTACTCGAAGTCCAGCTATCGGCTGCGCAAGACAGTAAGCAGATCAAAAAGAAAGACCGCACTGAAGTTCAACTCCTCTGGTTCGAGTTGCGCAAGCGAGTCGGGGAGTTCTTCGACTTTGACGCCCTCAAAGTCAACCGTGACTCACTCTTCTCGATGAGCGATACTTTCGGGGCCGAGACGTTCAAACAGGTCGTCGAAGAGTTAAAACAAGCATTCCTACACCATCGTGAGGACTTGGTCCACTCGAGCACCCATAAGCTGTTCTTTGAGGAGCCAATTTTCTATCTTCACCAACGACTAAAAGAGAACCAGGCAAAATTGGCTATCGCATGATGGTCTATTTGTCATGTTCATTTTTGAAAATATATATGAAAACGACCCATTTTTTCAGGTATTTCCTTCTGTTTATATTGTTTCTCATTCGTTCTAAGTCATCATTGCATACTGAATCTGATTTTTTTACTTTTAGGAAAAAAATCAAACCAAGTAGTTAAGTAATCAAGGATTTACTGAATTAAATCTTCTCTTGTTTTTTAATTCTCAAATCAGAGTTGAAAAAAAATGAACCTTTGTGAACGAAACGATGGCCCTTTTGAAATATCTCTTTTCACTTAAATCGTCAGAAGGATTGGTATGACTGGATTGAGAGACCCTCTTCTTTTTCTAATTCTATTAATCTTTATTTAACTCTCTCTAATCTATTTATATTTTTTTAACTCAGAAGAATATGGTTTTATCTCTTCTTCTATTATTTAAATCATATCCAGATGTGCCAAGTATTTCTTCTATAGAAAAGATCTACAAATATGAATGACGTTCACAACAGGAACTTTGTATAAATACATAGTCCAAAAATGTCTCTGTATACAATTCGACGTCGAAACGTATACAGAAAATATTTAGATGCAAAAATCGTATACAAACCAAAACTATTATTGTATACATTTTTGTATTGAATTTATCAGTGTCTTTGCTGTTTTTGTGTTGAATGCAAAGAGTGAATGTGACATGATATGAAAGAGAAAGGGGAGAGAAGATGAACATACTCACGTTTTACATATCGAAAGGTGGGTCAGGCAAGACGACCTGTTCTTTGAATATGGCTTACGCATTGGGTGAGCTGGGACAACGAGTCCTCATCATTGATTTGGATCCCCAAGGCTCGCTCAGCAAGCTGATGTTAAAAGAATCCGACACGATCAAATACATGACGATGTTTGACGTACATACACGTAATCTTGATATCAGAGAAGTCCTGTTTGATGATGAAACGTATCATGTGAGTCTTCTCCCTTCGAATGAACGAAATGCCCGGTTGATCAACCTAATCTCCGAGCAAGACAAGCTCTTCTTATTAAAGGACATGATTGCACCGCTCGAAGAGGAGTTTGATTGGATCATCTTAGATTCAGTCCCATCGATCAACGAACTTTCGAAAGTCGTGCTTTCGACATCAAATATGACGGTCATCCCTTTCATGCCGAAGAAGCTCGTTTTCGACCAACTTGCGAGTACGGTTCGAACCGTACAAAAAGTGAAAAAGTTCTACAACCCAGACCTCGTCATCACAGGTATTCTTCCTGTCGCGATGGATGCATCTTTAAAGGCAGACAAGGAGTACTATGAAGCAATGGCAACCATCGCGAAGGAAGAGGCATTAGACATCCTTCCGATGATCAAGCGATCCACCTTTATCGAGAAAGCTGCCGATAGTGGGAAGAGTGTCATCCAGTACCGCTCCAAGGAATCGAAGGTACTCGCTGAACCGTTTCGACTATTGGCCAAGCAAGTCGTCGAACAGGCAGGTGAGACATCATGAAGGCACGGAACCGCAATATTCATAAAATCAAACCGAGTGAGCAGCACCCGTATCAAAGCGGTTTGACGAATATCAGCGCGCTCGTCCAAAAACTTCCGGTCTCTAAAGAAGTCGAAGACCTTGTTCATGAGATCAATGAGCTCTCAAAAGTTCAAACGATTTCTGTATTCGAGATCGGGAAGCGGCTCGTCATCGCTCGTTCTGAGATGCATGACAAAAAAGAATGGATGGGGTTCCTCGAGGCTGTCTCGATGTCGAGTTCGCTTGCATCACGGTACGTCAAAGCCTATGAGACGTTACATCCACTCGAATCATCACTTGCGAGCTTACCGGCTTCCAAACTGTTTGAACTGATGTATCTCGACAACGTCGAAGAGGTAGTCGAACAGGGACTCTATATTGATGGAGAGTCACGAAGCGTTGACGAGTTGACGGTCAAACAAATCCGTGAGGCCCGTAAGACCCGTGAGCCTGTGCAACAGGTTAAGGTCAGCCCGTTTCAAAAAACAAAGAAACCATCTGCCGTTCTTTCAGCACGAATCCCGTCCGACCTGTCCGATCAATTCCAACAGTATGCACATGCTCAAAATCGTAGTGTGAGTGAACTGTTGACGGAAATCATCGAGCGGACTGTGAACGACAATATCATCGACGTCACAGACGAGAAGCGAGGAGACGAATCATGAAGAAAATCGCATTGTACAATCGAAAGGGCGGTGTCGGGAAATCGACGACGACCATCAACTTGGCTCATGCTTATGCTCGTGATGGATTACGTGTACTCGTCATCGACGCGGACGATCAGGCCTCTTCGACGAATGGACTCGGTCTCACGAACGATTACGAAGGAAAAGTCTTACTCGATTGTCTACTAGAAGAGAATGACCCATTCTACACACCAATCGAACAGGTCATTGTGACATGCGAGTATGAGACAGGTACCGTCTATCTTGTGCCAACCAGACGTTCGGCCTCACCGAGTGACTTAACGAGTCAAATCGGATATGAATATCGTCTTAGTGAAGAGCTCGCCAAGATTGACGAGCTGTTTGACATCTGTCTCATCGATTGCCCAGGATCGACTTCAGCGCTTAACCCGTATGCTCGCTGCGCACTCGTCGCCCAAGACCGAATCGTGATGCCTGTCCAAATGCAGAAATTCTCGATGGATGCCGTCTACTCTGCACCTGAAGAATTGGAAGAGATGAAACGCTTCCGGGAAGACATCCATATCGCAGCGTTCATCCCGACAATGGTGAGCGTCCGCTCAAAAGGGGATGTCACGACAGTCGAGGAACTTGAAGAACTCGGAAAAGAAGTCGGTATTCCGGTTTTGACGACGATACCTTACGCGGTGAAGGTACAGACACTACAACGTGAGTCTCGTCCGGTGATTGATCACAAGAGCCCAGCAACCGATGCCTATCTACAACTCGCTCAGGAGGTACTTGCTTTATGACACGTAACCGAAAGAAACATACACCGAAGATTTCTACATTCAGTGCCAACCTTCCGGTGAATCAAAATCAACAAGCGACGGATAGCCGTACGGAACAAGTCGAGGCTGTGAAAGAATTCTCCGCGACGACGACCGTATCGAACCCTTATCAGGCCCTCCCGGCGACGGGGTTGTCACGTATCATCACGAAGAAGCTGCCCGAGGACATGGATGGAATCGTTCAGTATTATAACCACATCGATGCGATTCAAGCAACGAGTTTTGTCGAAAAATGTCGTATTCTTGCACACGCAAATAGTCTGTTCCGTGATCCTGAGACGAAAAAAGAGTTCAAACAAGAAGAAGGAAATTGGAAAGACTTCTTAGCCAAAATTGGCATGTCACATTCTCAAGTGAATCGATTTGTCTCATTTTGGAATACATTTGGTCCGAACATCTTGGAGAAGACGCTCGAGCAGGATTTTAGCGCGACGAAACTTGCTGAGTTGTTGTCGTGGCCAGAAGATCCGAAGCTCGCGCTACTCGAGAATAAAAAATACTATACAGCTTCAGGAGACAAGACGGTGTACGAGATGACACGTGAAGAACTCCGTGAAGTGAAACGGATGTTGATCGAACGTCAGGAACAACGCGTGCTCGAAGTCGAAACTAACTCTGTGAAACCGATGCGTGTACAGATTCGCTTTGCTGATTTGACAGATCCTTTATACGTCGGATTAACGCAAGCCGCGCAAAAAGAACATGTGTCAGAAGACGAGATTATTCGGCGGGCTCTCAGTGCCTATTTGAATACGAATTAAGTTGAGAGCAGCGAAATATATCATGGCCCACGAAGACTCCTAACATATCGGATCAGAGTGGGTCATTTTCATTAGGAGGAACATACATGACTTACTCCAATCAATATAAAGATGTAGAGAGTATTATTGACACCTTGCTTATCCTAGATACATTTTGTGCCTCAAGAGGAATCGAAGTCGAGTTTGTCGTGGTTGGCGCTTCGGGGATTCTTCTGTTCATTGAAATGATGAATAAAGATGCCGAGTATCGTCCGACGCGAGATATTGATATTCGCGTGACAGAGGGCGTTGTGACACCTGAATTGAAAGAGGCGCTTCATGAATATGAAATTGAAATTGTCGAAGGGGTGATTCAGTTCCCACCCCGTGAAGACTTTAGGGAGAATGAATTCCGGCATAAGATTGAAGGGCTGTTCGAGGCGATTGATGTGTATATCCCCGACATTGAACTTTTAGCATGTACCAAGATTTTCTCCTCTCGCCAAAAGGATCTAGAGGATCTCGAAAAAACGAATCTATTGGCACTTTGCGATAAAGATAAACTTCTCGACCTTGTAGAGGAATACAAAGCAAACATGACGTGGGACGATCCATTTTGTAACGTGCATGACTTGAGTCGAATTTTTCAGGAAAAGGGTATATAATAAATCAAAAGAAGAGTAGAGGAGGGTGACCGATGTCAGACAGTAATCATGTACTTCTGCAAAGCGAGCTAGCGGATGAACTGAATCGTATGCAGGCAGGCGGGACAAGCTATCGCTTAGAGACGGCTCAATTGGCCCTGGCATTAAGTCGTCATGTATCGGTCCCTGAATCGCTACGTGACCGAGAAATGGCTCGCCAGTATGTTCGATCTTCACTGCATGATTTACAGGACGACCGGGCAGAGGATGTGGCAAAAATGCTTAGTATGGCAGCACGGCGTGCCTACAACACTCCTGAAAGTACGTTCTCGGTAGATATGAAAGTGAAATTAGAAGAAAAGCGTAATCGATTCAAGATGCGTGGATTGCGGGTAAAATCTTAATTGGACCAAGTGGAGTCATTTTTATACTCTCATGAGGTTATGGTTCTACGTGCGAAGGAAGCATCTTTGGTCAAGTCATTGAACATGTATCATACGATTTCTGCGAACCGTTAAATCCTTACTTTGTAATAAATATAAGGGTACTAGATTTAGTCACTGGTTGACTCAATCTAGTACCCTTTTCGTATCATTGTTTATTTTGTTGGGTGTTCCGCTCCCGCAAGACCGCGAGCTCGACCTGTTCCTGTAACCGGTTCTCGAACGCCTCTTTTTCACGACGGAGAAGCTGCACTTCCAAATGAAGTTTTTGGTTCTCCTCTTCGAGTTGGTCGCTTCGTCGCGTTCGTGCCTTCAACTCGTCAAGCGTGTCCATCAGGTTCTGGTTTTGACGATTGAGCTGGCTGCGCTCTAGCTCGAGCTTCTTGACGTCTTCTTCTAAATTAAAGACCAACTTCTTCTGAGCCTTCAGTTCCTCTTTGAAAGAAGCACGTTCGGTCTCGAGGGCGTCCTGAGCGTTTTGTTTCTCGGCGAACAGGAGCTCCACTTGATGTTGAAGTGGAATTAATTCCTGGTCGTGGGCCGCGACTTGACGCTCATAGTCCTCTTTGAGCTGTTCCGACTCTATGATGATGCTTTGCTCAAGGTCATGAATCGTCTTTTGATAGCGCGAACAGATCCGTTCGTGTTCCTTTGATTGAAGCTCGAGCCGCGTGGCTCGTTCATTGAAAAGGGCCAGCACCTGATTCAATGCCGCCTGGAGAGCATCATTCTCCAAACTGATCAATGGATCTGGCACCTGTTTATCAGCCAAGGTGATCAGTTCTTCAAACAATTGATTTGTCGACAGCTGCCGCTGTTCCGACAATCGCTGGATGTGTTCTTTTACCTCTTGTGAGACTCGAAAAGAGGTCACTTTGGTTTCATTAGACTGCACAGCATTCACCACTTTACCATTTGATAGTTTTCTCGTTTGAACGCATATGGACTCGCATTCATCTCACTTCCATTTTCGCGTATTTACTACGTAAACACAAGACGAGGCATTGCTGACAAGCCTAATTCGTTTCGACGTCGAAATGTATACAGTGAATGAGTACGGGTTGTCCGGTTTTGTATTAAAGCCGTTCTTATCATCCGTCAAAATCTATGAATCTTCTTTCAAGTCGAACTCGTAAGTATATAAACTCGTGAGTACGAGCGCACTCTCGCAATCAAAAAAGGATGGGGTGTGTCATTGTGAATAAACTTAAAGTCTTCTCAACTCTATTTACCACGGTATTTATCATGTTGAGCGTATTCTTTGCTCTGACGACAGAATTAAATGTCTTTTTGGGTGGAGCTTTGGTGGGGGTAAGTGTACTCATCAGTGGCCATCTGGCAGAACGATTGTTTAAACGCTTCGAACATGAGACGGTCTCTCCTCCGACAGTCATTTTCTCATACGTGCTCCTGTTGGTGGTCGCTGCTTACTTTATCGGACTATACTCATAAATTCCGTCAAACGGACCAGGTTCATAAAAATGAACTTGGTCCGTATTTAATATGTACAACCATTATAAGATGATGGAGAGCTTATGATGGGGATGCATCGAACCGATTTCATTCACGACAGGAGAGATGAAAAAACGCTACGGATTTATTTATGTGGACCGTAATAATGACGGGAAGGGGACGCTCAATCGCTATCGAAAAGATTCGTACGAGTGGTATCGTCACGTCATTCTAACGAATAGGAAGAGTCTTCGTTAAAAAGAGATGAGATATCAAACAAGTGAGATATCTCTATTGTGAATAAGCTCCATATAAAACCCGCACTGGTGAACCAGTGCGGGTTTTATAATCGGATTCAATCGATTTTGTTAACTGAACAATAGTTATATTGTAAATTTTAAATTATTTTAGTTCTTCGTAAAAATGAAAAAAACTCATAATTTGTTTACTAAACATTATTTATTTTATAGATTGAATGCGTTAGAATCAGAGTGTGGTGAAACTGATGAGGAGGGAATGGCTATGAAAGATATGATGAAACTGTCTGAAGCATTTACAAACACTTTTCACGAGGAGTTCGAGCGGGTATTTTTTGCGCCTGGGAGAATCAATTTGATTGGAGAGCATATCGACTACAATGGGGGACACGTCTTTCCTGCGGCGTTGACGTTCGGAACATATGCGTTGGTACGACGTCGGACGGATCGACAGTGCCGTTTTTACTCGATGAATTTTCCGGAAGCTGGAGTGGTCACTGTGCCGTTAGGTGAGCTTGATTATCAAGACGCTCACGGGTGGGTGAATTATCCGAAAGCGATGCTCCGTTACATGCTTGATGGACGTGAACCGTCGTTCGGGTTGGACTTTCTGTATTTTGGCGATATCCCTAACGGTGCGGGCTTGTCTTCGTCGGCTTCGATTGAGTTGGTGACGGCGGTCGCTCTGAATGAGGTGTATGATTTGAACTTTGATCAACTTGATCTCGTCAAATTCGGACAACGCGCCGAGAATGAATACATCGGGGTCAACAGCGGGATCATGGACCAATATGCGGTCGGGATGGGCAAGAAGAATCAAGCGATGTTACTCGATTGCGATACGCTTGAATGTACGTATGCGCCGTTTGAGTTTGAGGATGTATTGGTCGTCATCATGAATACGAATAAGCGGCGTGAACTGGCCGAATCTAAATACAACGAGCGGCGACAAGAGTGTGACACGGCACTAGAAGTTCTCAATCAAGAATTGAATATCCGTGCGCTCTGTGATTTGGACAGTGACACACTAGAAGAAAGACAAGGTCGATTTGAAGATGAGACCATCTATCGCCGGGCAAGACACGTCGTCAGTGAAAATGAGCGCACACGTGAGGCGCTCCGCGCGCTTCAGGCCGGTGACGTCCATCGCTTCGGAGAACTGATGGATGCCTCTCATCGCTCGTTGGATAAGGATTATGACGTGACCGGTGTCGAGTTGAACACATTGGTCGAGAGCGCATGGAGACATGGAGCGATTGGGGCGCGCATGACGGGCGCCGGTTTTGGAGGTTGTGCCATCGCTTTGGTACGGGAACATGAGATTGCTCGTTTTATCGACGAAGTGAGTGCGGACTATGAACGTCAAATTGGATATGCGCCGACTTGCTACGTCGCTTCTATCGGGGAAGGAGCCCATGAAATCAAAGGAGGGAGCATCTCATGAGTATTCTCGTTGTAGGGGGCGCCGGTTATATCGGCTCTCATGCGGTCTATCAACTGATTGATCGAGGCGAAGATGTCGTCGTCGTGGATAATTTGTCGACGGGACATCGCCGAGCGTTGCATCCTGATGCGACGTTTTATGAGGGGGATATCCGAGATAAAGCCTTTTTAGACAAGGTGTTCTCTCAAGGTCAGTTTGACCAAGTGGTCCATTTTGCGGCAAATTCGCTCGTCGGCGAGTCGATGGAGAAACCGCTCGATTATTATGACAACAACGTTTATGGGACCCAGGTGTTGTTAGAAACGATGGTGAGACACGGTGTGCTTGAGATCGTTTTCTCTTCGACGGCAGCGACGTATGGCGATCAGGAAATCATGCCGATTGCCGAGTCGGCCCTGACACATCCGACGTCGACGTATGGTGAAACGAAGCTCGCGATGGAGAAGATGATGGGTTGGATCGGGAATGCCCATGGACTGCGCTATGTGGCTCTGCGCTATTTCAATGTGGCGGGGGCAAGGTCGGGAGGAGAGATTGGTGAGGACCATCATCCCGAGACACATCTCATTCCGCTCATTTTGGAAGTGGCGAACGGGAAACGTGACCACATCTCCATCTACGGAACGGATTATCCGACAGAAGACGGGACATGCATCCGTGACTATATCCACGTCGAAGACTTGGTAGATGCACATGTGCGTGCTCTCCACTATTTGCGTGACGGTCAGAAGAGTGACGTGTTCAATTTGGGATCGAATATGGGATTCTCTGTCAATGAGATGATTCAGGCGGCCCGTCAAGTGACGGGACACGCGATTCCTGCTCAGGCGACGACGCGCCGAGCTGGCGACCCCGCACGTCTCATTGCCTCTGCGGAAAAAGCGAAGCGAGTACTGGGGTGGGCTCCTGAAAGAACCGATATCACCCGTATCATCGCAGATGCATGGGCATGGCATGCCGCCCACCCTGACGGATATCGTGAGGTGGGACGATGAGTGCGCTTGTGAATGGACTCGTGGCGGCAACGCTAAAAAGTGGACTCATCCAGGAGCGGGATGTCATCTACGTGAAGAACCGGTTGCTCGCCATGACGGGGGCGACACCGAGCGATGAGACGACGAACGGTCGAATCCCGGAGCTCGTCGACCGATTGGTGGACGAGGCGGTGCGGAACGGTTTGACTGAGGACGGCCGGTCACAGCGGGATCGATTCGCGGCAGACATGATGGACCAATTCATGCCACGCCCCTCGGAAGTAGAACGGGTGTTTTACGACAAGTACGCGACGGACCCGGTCATGGCGACGGATTACTTTTACCGGTTGTCGACGGACTCGAACTATATTCAGACAGAGCGAACGAAACAGAATATCTCTTATCAAGTAGATACAAGATATGGAATGGTCGACATCACCATCAACGTGTCGAAGCCAGAGAAAGATCCGAAAGAGATCGCGCAACAGAAGAGCGTGAAGAAAGAGGGGGCCCCGTACCCGAAGTGTCTCCTCTGTGTGGAAAATGAAGGGTACGAAGGGCGTTTAGATCATCCGGCGCGAGCCAATCATCGGCTTGTGCCGCTCGAACTCGGAGGCGAGGAATGGTATATGCAGTACTCGCCTTACGTCTATTACGACGAACACTGCATCTTATTGTCGGGTGAGCATCGAGATATGCGGATCGACCGTTCGTCGTTCGTCCGTCTGCTCGACTTTGTAGAGAAATTTCCGCATTACTTCGCGGGATCGAATGCCGACCTGCCGATTGTGGGCGGCTCGATTTTATCGCACGACCATTACCAAGCAGGACGATACACGTTTGCGATGGCGGAGGCGCGCGAGACAGGCCGATTCTCTTTTGAGGAATTCCCAGATGTGAGCGGACACACGTTGCTTTGGCCGTTGTCGGTCATTCGGTTGCGTAGCCAAAATCAGAACAGCCTCGTCGCGTGCGCGGATCGTGTCTTGTCGACTTGGCGCAACTATTCGGACGAAGCATGTCACATCTTGGCCCATACGGACGCCCCGCATAATACAATCACACCAATCGCACGAAAAAAAGGTGAGTTCTTCGAGTTGGATCTCGTTCTTCGAAACAACCGGACGACATCGGAACATCCACTCGGACTCTTCCATCCCCATGCAGATGTTCACCATATCAAACGAGAAAATATCGGATTGATCGAGGTGATGGGGCTTGCTGTACTGCCGGCGAGGCTCCAAGCTGAGATGGACGAAGTTAAGAGATTTATTGTAGGAGAAACGGACAACGTACAAGATCTCCATCAAGATTGGGCTTGCGAATTGAAACGAGCATACGATGGAAGGGAGAATATCGAACGTTTCATCGAAATGGCCGTAGCCGAAAAATTTGTTAAGGGACTTGAGGACTGCGGCGTCTTTAAGTTGGACGAAAATGGACAACGAGGACTTCAGCGCTTTATTCAAGTAATTCAATCACGGGACTAAAGGGAGGCGGACAGGTGAAGACTTGTCTGCCTTTTACTTTACGGTTGAAACAAATCCTTATGTTTAGTAAAATGAAATCACATTTTACTCAATATTGGAGGCATGATTACTTTGACAAGCATTCGTGAAGTGGCGAAGAAGGCGGGCGTTTCGATTGCGACTGTATCCCGCGTATTGAATTCGGATGAGAAGTTATCCGTCAGTCAAGAAACACGTGATAAAGTGTTGCAAACAGCGAAACAATTAAAATACAGCCCACGAGAGAAGAAAACACATAAGAACCGGATCGCGACAGTTGGGCTCGTGACCACGGTCAATGAGATTCAAGAGATTGATGATCCATATTTCCGAGCGATTCGACGCGGTATTGAACAAGAAGCCGAACGGCTGAGGGTGAGTGTCAACCGGGTGATCCGTCTGTCTGATAAAAAAGCGGACTGGGAAGGATTGAACCATCTCGGAGGAATCCTCGTCCTCGGTACGGTCGACCCGAAAACATTGGAGTCGCTCTATAACGAGAATCCTAATATTGTCGTCATCGATGATTCGCATGCCGACGCACGGTTTGACGCCGTATATTCTGATTTCAAAAGCGCGACCATAGCGAGTCTAGAACATCTATACGAAAACGGACATCGCAACATCGCCTATATCGGAGGGCAGCGTGTCGTCATGAACCAAGAGGGTGACGTCTATTTCAATGAGGACGAGGATCGATATCAGACCTATGTATCTTGGATGAACGACAAAGGGTTGCAGCATCTCCGCTATGGGCTATTAGGAGGATGGAGCACGTTGGAAGGACTGCGTTTAGGTGAACAGTTGACGGAGCGTGGCGACACGACAGCGGTGTTGGTCGCGAGTGACCCGATGGCCGTCGGTGTGTATCGCGCTTTTCAAAAACAAGGATACAGCATCCCAGAGGACATCTCGATCTCTAGTTTCGACGACATTGAAATCGCTGAATTCCTGACACCTTCGTTGACGACCGTGAAGGTAGAGACCGAAGAACTTGGGAAATTTGCCGTCAAGTTGGCGTTGGAACGGATCCGCGAAGAACGAGATATTCCCGTACGAGTCATGATTCCGGCCAAACTGATCAAGCGAGAAAGTGTCCATTATAAAAATTGAATAAAAGCGATTGACAAAGTGTTTACTAAACGTTAAATTATAGATGTGTTTAGTAAACGCTTTCATTTTAGTTTTTATTGAAAGCGCAACCACTATTGGGAGGTTGAGCCATGAAGTTGATTCATGTTAACGAAACAGAGAGAGTATTCCATTTGTCTAATGCAGTGTTTAGCTATGTGCTCCGTGTCGAAGAAGGCAACGTGTTGACCAACGAATATTTTGGTCAGGCGATTTCGGCATATCGCGGTGGACGGAAGTATCCTCGCGTCGACCGTTCCTTTTCCCCGAACTTTCCGGAGGCGACGGATCGCCTTTATTCCCTCGATACGATCTTGCAAGAATATCCAGGTTACGGGACGGGAGATTATCGGACGCCGGCCCAAGTCATCCGCCACGAAGACGGATCGACTGTCACGGATTTCCGTTACAAGTCCTATGAGATTGTGACAGGAAAACCGCGTCTTGATGGCATGCCTTCGACGTATGTCGAACAGGATGAAGAAGCCGAGACGCTGATCATCACACTCGAAGATCCGAAAGAGCGACTGACTGCTCGTCTCGTCTATACCGTGTATCGTGACCGTCCGGTGTTGGCACGATCCGTTCGAATTGAAAATGAAGGAGCGGAGACCCATTACCTTCAAAAAGCAGCGAGCCTCTCATTGGACCTTCCGCTTCAAGAGCTCGAGGTCATCACGCTGAACGGGATGTGGGGCCGAGAACGAATGATGGAGCGTGAACCAGTAAAACGTGGCGTGAAAGTATTCGACAGCAAACGTGGCTCGAGTAGTCACCAGATGAACCCGTTTCTCGCACTCGTTTCACCCGAGACGACGGAGTATGCGGGAGAAGCAGTCGGCTTCAGCCTTGTCTATAGCGGAAGTCATCAAATGTTGCTCGAACGAGACCCATACGGACAGACCCGTGTGCAACTCGGCATCAACGAATTTGGATTCGAGTGGCGTTTGGATCCAGGCGCATGTTTCCAAACGCCGGAAGTGAACATCGTCTATAGTGCAAACGGGACGATGGAAATGTCACAAGCATTCCACGCCCTGTATCGTGAACGGCTCGCACGCGGAACCTTCCGTGACGCAGACCGACCAATTTTGATCAACAACTGGGAAGCGACTTATTTCGACTTCGACGAAGCCAAAATCAAATCGATCGTCGATGAGAGTGCCGCGCTCGGAATCGAGTTGTTCGTGCTGGACGATGGCTGGTTCGGACGTCGCGATGATGATTACACGTCACTAGGCGACTGGTTCGAATATGAGCAAAAGATTCCGAACGGATTGAAAGGACTCGCAGACTACATTCACACCAAAGGCATGAAATTCGGTCTATGGTTCGAACCGGAGATGATTTCGAGAGAGAGCGAACTCTTCAAACAGCATCCGGACTGGGCGATTCAAATCCCGGGACGCGGTCTATCCAAAGGACGAGATCAATATGTACTCGATTTCAGTCGGAAAGAAGTACGAGATAACATCGTGCAGCAGATGACCGAGGTGTTGGACCGCGTCCCAATCGATTATCTCAAATGGGACTTCAACCGTAACGTGACCGAGGTATTCTCGACGTCACTACCGAGTGACCGTCAAGGAGAAGTGTTACACCGCTATGTCCTTGGACTATATGAAGTGCTCGAGACGATCACGTCACGCTATCCGAACATCTTGTTCGAGAGCTGCTCCGGCGGCGGCGGTCGGTTCGATCCAGGCATGTTGTACTACATGCCTCAAACGTGGACGAGTGACAACACGGACGCCATCGCGCGTTTGAAAATTCAACATGGGACGAGCATAGTGTATCCCATCTCCTCGATGGGCGCACACGTCTCGGCTGTGCCAAACCACCAGACACACCGTGAGACGAGTCTCGAGATGCGGGGGAACGTCGCGATGGCTGGCGTGTTCGGTTATGAGCTCGATGTGACTGAGATGTCAGAAGACGAGAAGGCGATCGTCAAACAGCAAGTCGCATTCTATCAGGAGCATCGTCGTACGTTCCAATATGGGACGTTCTACCGGCTGGAGAGCGCATTCGACAGCAATCATCCTTCTTGGATGTTCGTATCGGAAGAGGAAGTCATCGTCTGTGACTATAGCGTGCTCAGCGAAACCGCACCGCTCATCCGTTTGTTGAAATTGAGAGGATTGGACACAACAGCCGTCTATGAAGTAGAGGGCCAGCGTTACGGCGGTGATGAGCTCATGCACGTCGGGCTTTACATCGAGCCGATTGTCAAAGGTGATTTTGTAAGTAAGTTATACGTACTGAAAAAAGTAAACGAACTTTCAGGAGGCCAATCAAAATGAACAAGACAATGAAACTAGGCATGGTAGGGCTCGTCGCATCATCTCTCGTACTCGCAGCTGGTTGCTCGGGCGGAGCGGAGTCGGACAAGACAGAAATCGAATTCTTCTCCCAAAAAGTCGAAATGAAGGGGACGCTCGATGAGATCATCGCTGATTTTGAAAAAGAGAATCCTGATATCGACGTCAAATTGACGAGCGTCAGCAATGCCGGGACCGTATTGAAAACGCGGGTCGCCGGCGGGGACATCCCGGATATCGTGCACACATACCCGCAAAACCCAGACTTTAAAGGGTGGGCGGCTGACGGGAAGTTCCTCGACCTGTCTGACGAAGATTTCTTGAGCAACTTGAAGCAAGGGGCGGCTGAATCGTACGCGGTCGACGGAGGGATTTACTCACTGCCGCTCAACTCGAACGCGTGGGGCTTCTTCTATAACAAGACGAAGTTTGAAGAGCTAGGACTGGAGGCGCCAAAAACATGGTCCGAGTTTGAAGACGTGGTCAAAGAAATTAAAGATGCTGGCGAGACACCGTTTGCGGCAGCACTCACGACAGACGACTCATGGACGATGAACGGTTATCACCAATTGGCTTGGGCGACAACGACAGGCGGTTTCGACCAAACGCAAGACGCATTGAAAAATAGCCCGAAAGATGGCATCAAAGTCGGTAACGAAGATTTTGAGACTGTGGCAGATGAGTTAAGCCTCGTCAGCGGTAACACGCAAAAGAATGCGAACGGGGCATCTTACAGCGATGCGGTCGCACTCTTCGCAAGGGAAGAAGCGTTGATTTTCCCGAACGGCATTTGGGCGCTCCCGGTCATCCGTGATCAGCAGCCTGATTTCGAAGTGAGCATGTTTGCCTTCCCAGGCCAAGAAGCAGGCCAAGAGATGACGGTCGGTGCGGCTGACTTGGCGCTCTCTGTGTCGAGCGCTGGATCGGAAGCGGAACAAGAAGCATCGAAAAAACTGCTCGCGTACATGACGGAAGGAGAAGTCATGCAGAAATACTATGACAAGGACGGTTCTCCGACGTCGGTCGAGGCAGTCGATACAGATGGCGCGTTCGAAGAGACGAAAGCTGTTTCGGACCTCGTGTTCACAGACAAACAAATCATCTGGCTCCATTCTGAATGGCCATCGGAAGAAGAGTTCTGGCACCTCACGGTCGATTATATGAACAAAGAAGATAAAGACCAACTCGCCAAGGATTTGAACGCCTTCTTCAACGGTATGAAATAAAAACATTAAAGGAGTTGCACCATGAGAGAGAAAGGGTTTGTCAACCGCTACTGGCCGTACCTGTTCATTCTTGTGCCGCTCTTGCTTCAAATCGTGTTCTTCTTCATACCGCTCGCACAAGGTGTGATCTACAGTTTCACGGACTGGACAGGGCTAACAAGTTCGTACAATTTCATCGGAATCGATAATTATCTGGCCATCTTCTCAGATGCGAAATTCTTATCGAGTATCGGCTTCACGTTACTCTTCACGATCGGTCTCGTCGTTGGACAAATCGTGTTAGGGATTGCGATCGCACTGCTATTGAATCAAAAAATTAAAGGGGTCGGGCTGTTCCGGACTGCCTACTTCTTCCCTGCGGTCATCAGCACCGTCACACTCGGCTTGATCTTTAAACAGTTCTTCAATTACGGGCTGGCGCCACTCGGTGAATTTTTAGGCATCGAATGGCTCTCGCAAAGTCTAATCGCGAACGAAGGGACGGCGTTCTGGGGCCTCCTCTTTGTCGCCCTCTGGCAAGGGGTCGCCATTCCGGTCGTCATCTTCTTGGCGAACTTACAAAGCATCCCGAACGAGATTCGGGAAGCGGCCTCGATTGACGGGGCGAACCGGTGGCAAACGTTCAAGAGCATCGAATTGCCGTTCTTATCACCAGCCATCAGCATCGTCCTCATCTTGGCGATGAAGGCGGGATTGACGGCGTTCGACCTCATCTACGCCTTGACGGGCGGGGGACCGAGCGGGTCGACGACGTCACTCGGACTACTCGTGTACAACTATGCGTTCAAAAACAACCAATTCGGATACGCCAGTGCGATCGCGATCGTCCTCTTTATCATCATCGCCATCGTCTCGGTCATCCAAATCAATTCTTCGAAAAAATTTGAAGTGTAAGGAGGGGCATCATGAAAAAGGACAAAATTCATATCCCGACGTATGTGTTTCTGACAGTAGGGCTCGTCTTGATCGCCCTTCCGATGTATTTGACCGTCTTGAACTCGTTCAAAGAAACACGGCAAATCACCGGCGGCTTCTTCGAATTGCCGGACCCGTTCACACTCGAGAACTTTCAACGTCTCTTAGACGACGGGGTCGTCCAATACTTTGCGAACTCGATGACGATCACCATCGCGTCCATCGCGCTCATCATCTTGATCGTCCCGATGGCAGCCTATGCGCTCGCACGGACGATGCCGCGTAATCGCGTCTTCCAAGGGATTTACATCATGTTGATCATCGGGATATTCGTCCCGTTCCAAGTCATCATGATCCCGATCACGTCGATGATGTCGGATTTGGGGTTGTCGAGTAAACTCGGGTTGATCATCTTGTATCTGACGTACGCGGTCCCGCAGTCACTCTTCTTGTACGCGGGGTACGTCAAGACCGTGATCCCGAAAGAGTTGGATGAGGCGGCGGCCATCGACGGCAGCGGGAAGTTCAACACGTACTTTAAAATCATCTTCCCGATGATGAAGCCGATGCATGCGACGGTCCTCATCCTGAACGCACTCTGGATTTGGAACGACTTCTTGCTTCCGTTGCTTCTACTCAACCGAGATGAATCGACATGGACGCTCCCGTTGTTCCAATTCAACTATCAAGGACAGTATTTCAGTGATTTCGGACCTTCCTTCGCCTCGTATGTCGTCGGGATCGTCTCGATTCTCATCGTCTACTTGTTTTTCCAGCGCCACATCATCGATGGGATGGCCAACGGATCCGTCAAATAAACGAAGCTCCTACACGTGAAAGTGAACTGAGCCCCGTAAAATGGACAGTTTAATAAAAAGCCCACGTTTTCTATGCGGCGATCAGATGGCCCCGATATTGTTCCGGGGTCATCTTTTTTAGGTTCCATTGACCTCATTCGCAGTTGTAATAGCTTATGTAGTCCCCGACCATTTCTCGGACCTCCTCGAGCGATTTGCACGAGCGGTTGGTGACATAGTCCTTCAACTGGCCGAAGAACGATTCGATTGGTGCGTTGTCGAGACAGTTGCCCCGACGTGACATGGACTGGACCAGTCCGAGGTCGCCGACGAGTTGTTGGTAGTCCGGATGTGTGTAGTGGAAGCCTTGGTGCGAATGAATCATCGCCTCGGGATGTAGGTTCCCTTGGAGATGCTCTTCGAGCTTTTCCATCGTCTGAAAGACGAGGTCCATGTGAAGGCCCGTGGACAGCTTATGTGCCACGATCTCGCGTGTGGCGACGTCCTTCACACAAGACAGATAGACGTTCTCGCCGGAGGCGATCGGGAGATAGGTGATGTCGGTCACGAACACCTTCCCGGGCTCGCTCTGCCGGAACTGACGGTTCAATAGATTCGGCACGACGCGATGCTCGAGCGTCGCTTTAGCTAGTTTTCGATAAGGGCTCATCTTTCGGATTTTGGTGACGATGTTATACTTGCGCATCAGTCGGAGGATGCGCTTATGGTTGATTCGGATCCCGAGGGTTGCGCGCACCTCCATGTACAGTGCCCGATAACCGACTTTGCCACCGTGGCTGTCGTGAATCTGCTTGAGTAGGGTCGCATCTAGATAATCACGCTCTTCCCGGAGGGACTCTGCCTCGGCTCGGTTCAACCAGGCATAGTAACCACTCCGGCTCACACCAGCGATTTCACATAGTGGGCGCACGAGGTTTTCCAGCTGCGCGATTCGGATGATGGTATTGATGACCTGATATTTCTCTGCCGGTGTCAGTTCGTTCGTTTCGCCTGCCCTTCTAACTTCTCTAGCTTTTTTAAGAGTTCGTTCTCGGCCGTCAGATATTTGATCCGTGCCTCTGCCTTCGCCAACCGTCGCTCCATCGACTCGTCTTTTTTCGGACGCCCGCCTCCCAGGGTCTTCCCACGTTTGTTGTTCAGGAGACCGTCTTCTCCGTCCGTTCGGTACGTCCGACGCCAACGCTTCAACGAAGACTTCGCCTTCTCTTTCCCAATCACCGTCAGGTCGAACCCCGCCTCTGTGAAGATCTGTTGAGGTCCTTTGCCGTCCATGTTCTCACGCACGGCCTTGACCTTAAACTCGGCGGTGTATTGAATCGAACGTTCTGATACGGAGGCGACGTTTGGATTTTCTTCGAGCTGATTGATTTGTTGAATGTTGAAGATGATTTTACTCATGACTGTTTCTCCCGTCTGAATGAATAGGTTCATTATAGCGATTCGTGCGCACACGAAAAACCCCGAGTGAGGCACTTTTTTCAAGTGTCCATCATTCGGGGTTCAGTTCAGGTCTTATCGTGATGGGTCTTTTTAATAATGATTCGGCGGTTCTTTTCGTAAATAAACACATATGCTCCATTTTCGATTCTTATTGATTTGGTAATGTGACTGGGAATGGTAACCTGTCCGCTTTTTGTGATTTTCTTTAAAATGGCCATACTTCAGCCCTTTCATTCGATTTATTATGAAAGGATAGCTGCCCAAGGAGGGCTTAGGCAGTATCTCCCTGTTATTCAGGCTTATTGCCTGCATCCGGATCTGGTGTAAAACTTGGTGTAAAGCCGTCATACTTCACCATATTTACCATACCGGCTGTAGCATGATGCAAATCATGGCAATGGAATAGCCAGTTACCAGGATTGTCTGCCTTAAATGCTACGACAACTTCTTCTCCCGGTTTTAAATTTATGGTATCCCTAATGATTGAAGAGCCTTCAACCGGCTTGCCGTTTTTGCTCAGGACTTGAAAGAAGTGTCCGTGCAAATGCATTGGGTGGTCGTCCATCATCGAACTGTTGGTTAAAGTAACTTTTACAAGATCTCCTTCTTTAACATTAATATTGTCTGTCTCAGGAAAGGTCTTTCCATTGATGGTAAATACTTGCCCCTCTCCATCCATTTTTGTATTAAGATCCATTGTATACTCAACATCATAATCCTGTTCGAGTGTGAACTCAGCATCTTCAAACACACCGTAATTCATATAGTTAAACTCTGGGAGCTGCATTTCCTGGTTAGAAGTGTCAGTGGACCCTTCTGTATCTTCATATTTGATTAGAGTCTTCATGCCTGCTGTGCCTTCCATGTCACCATGACATTCAATGAACCATTCACCAGGGTTATCAGCCGTAAATTCTATATCGTAACGCTCGCCTGGTGCTATAGAGATTACTTGATCCTTAATTTCCTGTGGTTCATTCAACTCTTGCCCATCAATGGCAGCCACTTTAAATTTATGTCCATGCAAATGGATTTTGTGGGACATAAAACCCACATTGACCAGACGGAGGCGGACTTTTTCTCCCTCTTTCACCATCAGCGGCTCAATGCTATCCCCACTTTTACCGTTTATCGTAAAGATATCATAAGCACTCATGTCATGGCCCATTCCGCCCATGCCGCCTTGATCCATGCCCTCCATTTTGCTTTCTTCTTCATTGCCTGCTTCGGAACTCATATTGCTGTGGTCCATGTTGCTTTCGCCTTCTGCTTCTTCATTGTTATTCATATTATTATGCTCCATACCTTCCATTTCGGCGCTTTCCTCTTCGGGATTGCTCATCCATTCATCAAGCATCAAGGTATAGTCGCGATCATAAGTTTTTTCTTCAGGCTCGACAATAATGGCCCCATAGAGGCCTTTATCCATTTGTTCTACAGCGTTTTGGTGCGTATGGTACATATAGGTTCCCGGATCCTCAGGCGTAAATTCATAAGTGAAGGACTCACCAGGCTGAACCGCATTTTGGGTTACCCCCGGAATTCCATCCATTTCATTTGGAACAGTAATTCCATGCCAGTGGATGGAAACCGGTTCAGAAAGTTCGTTTTTCAAATTCACTTTGACTTTTTCCCCTTGTTTTACCCTTATCTGGGAGCCGGGAACGGAGCGGTTAAAAGCAAGGGCATTAACACTGACACGATCATTCAACTGATGTGTTCCTTCTTTGGCAACAATGGTAAATTCGTTCCCTGTAAGTGTCTCGGAACTTACAGTTTGAGCACCATCAACCTTTTCAGGATTAACCTTATTTTTAATTCCTTCTTCCTTTTTCGTATTTCCATGATCCATGCCTTCCATATCGCCGCTCTGCTGGCTGGAACAGGCAGCAAGGAAAAGGACAGCAAGGAAAAGGACAGCAAATGCAAACAAAGCAAGCGATTTTCTTTTCATAACCATACCTCCTGTTGTTTTTCATCCTAACAATAGTAAAAAATGTTGCAGAAAGTATGGATAAAAATGATTAAAATAGCTCATTCACTACATTTTCGCAGTTAAAATATGAAAGTTAACAGAATCTCCATAATTTAACCAAGCCTATATTTTAGAAAGCATGAAATTTCTGCAAACTTAAGGGTCAACATTAAAAGTTAAATAGGAGGGTGGTTAAAATGGAGAAGGTGAATAGGGGAACATTCATTTCCAGTTCCTTAAAGGAGCAGCGGGTCTATTTGCTATATCAGTTCTTCCCTCAGTTTATCTGCGTGCAGCAATAGAGAGAAAGTGGATACTAGTGCAATGGCCAGCCTGGGCCCGCTCAGTGAACTGGAGAAAGGTGACTTTCCCAAAAAAGTGTTTTATAAAACAACGGTTCAGGATGCGTGGGTTGAACAGGAAATGGAAGGGTTTTTGTATATCAATAAAAACAAGGAGGATAATTCCCTGTTAATTATGTCACCTATCTGCACACATCTGGGCTGTGCAGCAGGAAACGCAGAAGTGTCCATGAAGGAAAATGAAGGAGTCGAGTTTTATTGTCCATGTCATGGAGGCAAGTATGATGAGCAGGGAATCAATGTAGGAGGGCCTCCACCAAGGTCGTTGGATGTTTTTGAATCCTTTATCGAGGATAAAAATGTTTGTATTGCCATTCTCAGCCCTATGGTGAGGGAAAAGCGGAAAAAGTGAATGGAGGTGCTCTATGGCATGCTGTTCGAATCAAAAGGAAAAGCAAGGAAGAAAAAAACTCTCGCCGTTCGCTTTCCTTATTTTCTGGTCACTAGTAGTTGCGGCCGCCGGACTGGCTGGTCTTTACTTTAAATGAGCAACTACAAATATCCCCTAGAGAACAGGCCCTTAATGCAGGCCATGTTCTTTTTTTATGACTTGAAAACCTTCTATCTTATAGGCAGAATATGCAGTTTTAATGGATTTCAACAAATTGTACGATTTTAAAAACCTTTTATTTGCCAAGTGAAATATATCACAGTTGGTACAAAAATCAGCTGTTATGATTGCCTTACATTGATAAAGGAGGAGCTTTACATGAATAAAGTGAAAATGAGTATATTTATTTTTCTATTAATGCTGGGAGTTCTGGGAGTTGTACTAGCAGGGTGTAGTTCAGGCAACAATGCAGTTGATGAAGGCCCCAACAAAAAGGAGCTTGTTGCAGCAGTGGGAGAAAATGAGAAGCAAGAAGGGGAGAATACTGAAGAAATGGCTGGGAAAACAGCTGCCCAATATTATTATACTGCAAATGAAGGTGGAAGCATTTCCAAAATTGACGCCGCAACCAACACAATTATAAATACGATTGAGCTGGAAGGTTCTGTTCATAATGTCCAAGTATCTCCGGATGGAAAAATCATTGGTGCAACCCTTGTACCGGAAACAGGCGGCCATGACGAAGAGGATGAAAGCCATGAAGAAGAGGGCGGCCACGGAGAGGGGAATAGTGGAAAAGCGCTTTTCTTTGATGTGGAAAGTGATGAACTAATCAAGGAAGTTGAAGTAGGAAATCACCCTGCCCACATCGTATTTACTGAGAACGGGAACTTTGCGGTCGTGACGAATAATGAGGATAACAATATTTCTGTCATAGATATGGCAAGCTACGAGGTTGTCAATACGGTAGAGACAGGAATAGGCCCTCATGGATTCAGAATTTCAGCCGATAGCCAGAAGGCTTATATTGCGAACATGGGAGAAGACACAGTCAGTGTGGTGAACCTAGAAACGATGAAGGAAGAAAAACGGATCAAAGTCGGTGCAGTTCCCGTTACTGCAGGTGTCACATCGGATGGAAAAACCCTTGTGGCCACTTTAAATGCTGAAAATGCGTTGGCTGTAGTGGACCTTGAGACTGAAAAGGTTGAAAAAATCGAAGTTGGCGTTGGTCCGGCACAGGTTTATGTTGATGTAAATGATGAATTTGCCTATGTGGCAAACCAGGGTACAAAAGACGCTCCATCTAACTCCGTCACAGTGATTGAACTTGCCTTAAGGAAAGCAACTGCTGAAATTATAACCGGAAAAGGGGCGCACGGAGTCGTAACCAGTCCGGACAATAAGAAAGTATATGTAACCAATATGTTTGAAGATACAGTGTCAATCATCGACAAAGGGCAAAACAAGGTAATCGAAACGATCGAAGTGAAAGGTGTTCCAAATGGTATCAGCATAACAGAATAACGCCAAGCCCCGCTGCCCACATTGATATGCTCCCCAATAGGTAGACAGATGAAATAACAAATCTGTTTATTCTATTGGGGAGTGTTTTTTATGGCGAGAAGTCGGCATACGATCGAACAAAAATTGAGTGCGCTGCGCATGATGGAAGAAGAAACATATACTTGGAAAGAAATCATGGAGGCTCATGGCGTCTCTAGGCACACCCTCCAGGTGTGGAAAGTGAAATTCGATACCGGTGGGATCGATGCGTTGAAGGAATCGAAGGCATGGAAATCTTACACCAAGGAACTGAAAATCGCGGCCGTCCGCGACTATCTCGACGGGTTCACTAGAATGGAGGTACTCTCCAAGTATCAGATCAGTGATTGGTCTGTTCTTCGTAAATGGATTAAGAAGTATACTAGTCATAGCGAGTTAACAGATTCGAGAAAAGGGATGGATCGAGCTATGACAAAAGGAAGAAAAACTACATTCGAAGAGCGCCTTGAGATCGTGAAATATTGTTTGGAGAATGGACGCAACTACCAGCAGACCGCGGAACAATTTCAGGTGTCCTATGCCCAGGTCTATGGCTGGATCAAAAAGTATGACACGGGCGGGGCAGAGGCGCTCGTGGACCGCCGTGGGCGTACGAAGCCAGAGAACGAACTAAGCGAAGAAGAGAAGCTTAAGCGCCGTATCCAGCAAATGGAGCTTGAGAATGAACTTCTTCGTGCGGACATGTTGATTTGATCTTGTAATTGAGTGAGTGCAATTTCATGTGACGACACCTTTCGCTCATACTCCTCTTGGAGTCGTTCAGCTTCTGCAATTACGCTTTGTTCAAGGTCATGAATGGTATTTTTATATCGCGCGTTGATTCGCTCATGTTCTTTTTGTTGCGTTTCTAGTCGAGTGGCTCGTTCATTGAACAGGGCAAGCACTTGATTCAGTGCTGCTTCGAGTGATTCGTTCTCCTTGACGACTAAGGGGTCCGGTGACTGTTTATCGGCCAATGATATTAATTGCTCGAATAATTGGTTGGTTGATATTTGACGTTGCTGCATTAAACGCTGAATATGTTCTTTCACTTCTTGTGACACGCGGAATGACGTCACCTTGGTCTCGTTTGATTCCAATTCTAATCCCTCATTTGGTTATTATTTTGTATACAGCATATGTAGTTCCTATATTTAAATCATTTAAATACAAGTTGTTATAAAAAAATCACTCATAAACTGGCACTTTGTGGTGTAGGAAGGTATACATTTCGACGTCGAAATGTATACCTTCCTACACTTTTTACTTATGAGAATGTCTCAATAGTAAGCTAGTAGTCGAATCATCTATTTAATCCTAGCGACTAAGCAACAAAACGCTTAAGACAATTCCTACTTTGTTTTATTACATCACATAAGAGATGACAGTAGTTAACAATTTAAAGCTGTATGAGTTCAAAATAAATACGACCCAACTAAGTACGAATCGAATTAGTGTTTTGAGAGAAACAATAAGCTTAAAGAAACATACAAAATGGACACGAATATATAGATTGACAAATAACGTTTACAGTTGTAAATTTAAATCGATTACAAAAGTAAACGAAAAGAGAGGAGAAAAAATGCTTTCGAAATTTCAATTATCTGATTTGCAAATGGTTAATCACTCTACGCAGCCTGTAGTCTTAAAGTTCACCGCCGATTGGTGCCCGGGATGCCGTCAGCTCGCACTACTATTTGAAAGCGTTGCTGAAGGATATCCAGATGCGTTTTCTAGACAAGAATATAGCCAATGAAGACTGAATAGCGAACCCAAAAACAGAATGGTTGACAGTCGACGTTTACGAATGTAAACTGAAAACAAATAAAACGTTTACGATTGTAAACTTAAAATTGGAGGTTAGACAAATGGCTGAACATGTCGAAAAACAAATCACGGATTCAGAATGGGAAGTCATGCGTGTCGTTTGGGCCCAAAAGCACGTGACCAGTAAAGAAATCATCGAGGTATTGGAAAAGAAGATGAGCTGGAAGCCTGCGACGACGAAAACATTCATTGGAAGGCTCGTGAAAAAAGGGATGCTCTCAACCGAGGCCGAGGGGAAGAAATTCATCTACTCCGCGAACGTCGTTGAAGGTGACGTCATCAGAGAGACGTTACACGATCTACTCGATCATATCTGTGACAGGGATGTCGGTAACACAATCGGAACGATGATCACACAGGCGACACTGAGTGTACAGGATATCGAGAATCTCAAAAAAATCCTTGAGATGAAGGAAAGTGAAGCGGTGGAGGACATTCCATGCACCTGTACCCCGGGTCAATGCAGATGTCAGGACCATTCCTGTGGATCCAGACATTGAGTTTGAAATGATGTCATGAAGGTAGTGAATAGGAGGAGATTCAAGATGAAAAAAACGATTTTAACGATTAAAGGTATGTCATGCGCTCATTGTGTCAACAAGGTCGAGTCAGCACTTGAAGGTCTGAATGGGGTTGAAAGTGCGAAAGTCAACTTAAAGAAAGGCATTGCAAAAGTGAAGTACGATGAAACACGACTAGATGTGAATGAATTTAAAGAAGTTGTGGGCGAGGTCGGTTACGAAGTCGAATCAGCCCAATAATAATGGAGGTAAGACGATATGGAGAGTAAGACATTTGCCGTGGAAGGGATGACCTGTGCGTCCTGCGTTCAGACAGTTGAAAAAGCAACAAAAAAATTGCCTGGCGTAGTGACCTCCAACGTCAACCTAGCGACTGGGAAATTGAGCATTCATTACGATGAGACGAAAATCTCGCCGCTGGATATTCAGACGACCGTCGAGAAGGCTGGCTACAAGGCCTCAACCGAGACCGAGCAAAGATCATTTGTCATCACAGGGATGACTTGTGCCTCGTGTGTGCAGACGATTGAGAAGGCCACGAGGAAAATGGTGGGTGTGACTGAGTCGAATGTGAACTTGGCGACAGAAAAATTAGTTATTCGATATGATCCTCAGCTGGTGACTGTATCAGATGTCATCCGAGTGGTGGCAAACGCCGGATATGAGGCAAGAGAAGATCAAGAATCAGCGGATAGTCAAGATACCGAGAAAGAAAAGAAACTGAAAAAAATTCAATCGATGTGGAACCGATTTGTAGGGTCGGCGATTTTCACGATTCCATTACTCTATGTGGCGATGGGGCATATGATCGGCCTACCCCTACCGATGGCATTGCATCCAACGATGAACCCAGAATTGTTCGCTGTCTTGCAGCTCATGATGACCATCCCAGTGATGTTATTCGGATGGAAATTCTTCTCCGTCGGATTTAAGACATTGTTCCGAGGGCATCCGAATATGGATTCACTTGTCGCCCTAGGGACGAGCGCAGCCTTCTTCTATAGCGCCGGTGCTACCATGGCTATCCTCTCAGGTTATGAGGGATACGTGAATAGCCTCTACTATGAGACAGCCGCAGTCATTCTCACGCTGATCACATTAGGTAAATATCTTGAAGTCCGGTCGATGGGTAAAACATCCGAAGCGATTGAAAAATTGATGGGACTGGCACCTAAGACGGCAAAGGTCGTCCGCAACGGACAAGAGTTAGAAGTATCAATCGACGAAGTCATCGTCGGCGACACGATTATCGTAAAGCCTGGTGAGAAGATTCCGGTGGATGGCGTGGTTCTATCAGGTAATACGTCTGTAGACGAATCCATGCTGACCGGTGAAAGTATCCCTGTTGAAAAAAATGTGGGTGCTCAAGTCATCGGTGCCAGCATCAACAAGAACGGGATCATCCAATACCGAGCCACGAAAGTCGGTAAGGATACGGCGCTATCTCAAATCATCAAATTGGTCGAGGATGCACAGGGCTCTCGAGCTCCTATCGCAAAACTGGCCGATATCATCTCCGGATACTTTGTACCGATTGTCATCGTCGTCGCGATCCTTTCAGGAATTGCATGGTATTTAGGCGGTCAGACCGGCCTCTTCGCCTTGACGATCACGATTTCAGTACTGGTCATCGCCTGCCCTTGTGCACTAGGTTTGGCCACACCAACAGCAATCATGGTGGGTACGGGCAAAGGTGCTGAGAATGGTGTGTTGATCAAGAGTGGCGGCGCCTTGGAGACGACCCATAAAGTCCAGACGATCGTGTTCGACAAGACAGGGACGATCACTGAAGGAAAACCGAAAGTGACAGATATCGTGACAGTGAATGGACATCAAGAAGATGAGTTGTTACGCTTGACCGCTTCCGCTGAAAAAGGGTCTGAACATCCATTGGGCGAAGCAATCGTAAGAGCGGCAGAGGACAGAATGATGCGTGTCATGGATATCGATCGTTTTGAAGCCATCCCAGGGCACGGGATCGAAGTCCTGATCGACGGAAAAGTCTTGCTTGCCGGAAACAGAAAATTGATGAAAGACCGCGGCATCTCACTGGATGTCCTTGAAGGCGCTTCAGACAAACTCGCACACCAAGGCAAGACGCCGATGTATATCGCGATTGACCAACAAATCGCAGGGATCATCGCTGTCGCAGACACCGTCAAAGAAAACAGTCGTAAAGCCATTCAGAAACTTCAACGAATGGGTATCGAAGTAGCCATGATCACCGGAGACAACAAAGGTACGGCCATGGCGATTGCGAGACAGGTCGGGATCGATCGGGTACTGAGTGAAGTGTTACCTGAAGACAAAGCGAACGAAGTGAAGAAGTTACAGGCCGAAGGGAAGAAGGTCGCAATGGTCGGTGATGGAATCAATGACGCACCAGCCTTGGCCCAAGCAGACATCGGAATCGCGATCGGTTCGGGTACTGACGTTGCGATCGAATCTGCAGACATCGTCTTGATGCGAAGCGATTTGATGGATGTACCTACAGCTGTCGAATTGAGCAAGTCAACCATCCGCAACATCAAACAGAACCTGTTTTGGGCATTTGCCTATAATGTCATGGGTATCCCGTTTGCGATGGGGATTGTTTATCTACTCGGCGGGCCCTTGTTGAACCCGATACTTGCCGGAGCGGCCATGAGTTTAAGCTCAGTCTCGGTCCTGGTGAACGCACTCCGTTTAAAACGATTCAAGCCTTCGATGATCAAATAAAAGGAGGGAGTGGGATGGATACAGCCCTACAGCTCGAGCTTTACACGCGTCCGACGTGTTCAGATTGTCAGGATGCCAAAAAATATTTAAAAACAACCTCAGTCCCTTATGTGAACAAAGATGTGGGTGCGAACCTTGACCTTGAACAAGAAATGGTAGCGATATCAGGGAATCGAATCGTACCACTGTTTGTCTTCTACAAAAAAGGGATGCTCAGAAAAAGAAGAGTAGTGAAGTACTTTGTTGGCTTCGAGAACAACAAAGAAGAGATTCTAACATTGCTACGATAAGCAACGATAGCTCACTCTCAGAACCTGTTGAAAGCGTGTCGTGCAATGAGGGACACGAACATAAGGTGGCGAGGGTGTAAAAAAATCGATACTTTTACACCCTACCCATGTATGGTAATTAAATAATCAGGAGGAACATATAATGAAAAAATCAACATTTCAGGTAGCGGGTATGTCTTGTGGATCTTGTATCAATAAGATTGAAGGACACGTTGGAAAGTTAGCGGGTATTGAATCAGTGAAGGTCAATCTTTCGGCGGGAGAGGTGGACGTGACGTTCGATGAAAGCCAACTCACACTTTCTGAGATTGAAACCGCAATTCAAGAGACTGGCTACGAGGTAACGGAGGCGACCGTTAAAATCGGTTGTTCTTGCTGCAAGTAATGGAGGTCGAGTGACGGTGCGATCAAGGACTACACAAAGGAGTGTTAAACGTGAAAGACCATGGACATCATCATATGAAGAACTTGACGGGAAATGAAGTGTCTGTAGAAGCTAAATATGAATTCGGGAAAATCAGTATCGAGTTAAAGGATCAACATCAGCAAGCCCCGGAACTCGAAGTCAGCCATGAAAAGGAATTCCATTTGATTCTCGTGAACGAAGACCTAACTGAGTACCGACACCTCCATCCGTTTAAAAAGGGTGAGGGTCGATTCGAGCACCCCGTCCAACTTGAGGCAGGGGCGTATAAACTCTTCGTGGATATTCAGCCTAAGGGACTGGCATATCAAGTGAAGCCGGTTCACTTACAGATTGATCATCAGTCCTCTTCCTCTATCGAATCGTCACTTAAAGTGGATGAGCGTCTGACGAAGACGATCGAAGGTCATACCGTCGAGCTGTCGATTGACTCTTTAAAAGCGCATGTCCCGACTGTCTTCAGCTATGACACCAAAGAAAGTAACCCGGAGCCATACCTTGGAGCACTTGGTCATGTCGTCATCTTGGATGAAGCCGGAGAACAGTTTATCCATGTGCATCCTTCTTCTCATGATACGACGGAATTTGAGACGGTCTTCCATAAACCTGGCCTATACAAGGTCTGGGCCGAATTCCAGTTCCATGGGACTGTGCACACCTATCCTTTCGTCATTCGTGTCTCAGATTGACCATGAGCGACCCATGGTTCCTCGTTGGGTCGCTTTCCTGTAATCGTTGTAAGCATAATTTTCGAAGGAGAGGACTCAGATGATAGAAAGTGAGCGGCTGGACACTCATGGTGATCGAAAAACCAAGATGAAATTCATCCTTCTACTCGCGTTACCAGCGGTTGCCGAGAATTTTTTCCAAACGTTGCTCGGATTTGTCGATACGCTGTTCGTCTCAAGAATCGGCCTAGCAGAAGTGTCAGCGGTAGGAGTGACGAATGCCATCCTCGCCATCTACTTTGCTGTCTTTATGGCAATCGGTGTGGCAGTAAACGTTTATGTCGCCAATAACTTAGGCTCAGAACGAATCGAGCGCGCGAGACATATCGCGCAGCAGGCCATCGTCCTATCTGTCGTGGTCGGGGTGACCTTTGGGGTCGTGACGCTATTTTTCGCTGAGCCTCTCCTGCGGTTGATGGGGGTGGAGAATGACGTTTTAGAAGCTGGTAGCACCTACTTCAAAATTGTCGGGATCCCATCGATCGTGATGGCATTGATGTTTGTGCTCAGTAGTATCTTACGAGGTGCGGGAGATACAAAATCACCGATGAAGGTGAGCATCGTCATCAATGTCGTCAATATTGTGCTCGACTATATGTTGATTTTCGGTTTTTGGATCATCCCCGAACTTGGTCTCGTCGGAGCGGCACTCGCGACCGTCATCGCCCGGCTCGTCGGGACGCTCTTATTGATGAACTATATTCGTAAGACGGAAGTGATCGCCTTCAGGAAAGATTTCTGGAGACCGGATCTCGAACACCAGTTGGAGCTCGTGAATCTTGGAAGCCCGGCGGCTATCGAGCGATTGGTCATGAGAGCCGGACAGATCGTGTATTTCGGATTCATCGTGGTACTCGGGACGAACACCTTCGCCGCGCATCAAATTGCAGGGAATCTAGAGGTGTTCTCTTATATGTTGGCATATGGTTTCGCGACAGCAGCAACCATTCTCGTCGGTCGCAACATCGGAGCGGGAGACCACGAGACCGCCAAAGAATATGCCAGATTGAGCACGTTCATGGCGATGGGCTTCATGTCCTTATTCGGGGTCGTCTTATTCTTCTTCGGAGGATGGGCAGGTTCACTTTTCACCGACGATCCCCAAGTCATCAAAGACATCGATGTCGCGTTAAAAATAGCAGCGGTCTTCCAGCCTTTCCTAGCAGTCGTCCTTGTATTGACCGGTGGATTCCAAGGAGCGAACAATACGAAGTTTCCAATGTATCTGACCACGATCGGTATGTGGGTGATCCGGACTGGGGCAGTATATGTATTGGCGATTCAGATGCAGATGGGCATTGCAGGAGTGTGGATCGCCATCGGTCTAGACATCGTCTTTAAGGCGATCGTCCTTTGGATTCAATTCAGCCGAGGGCGTTGGATTGTAGTGGAATCCGAACCGCAGAAGCCCTGTCATCCCAAAACCAAGCATGAAGACGTGCGATGTATAAATAATTATTAACACTTGACTGAAATTGTAGGAAAGAGCAAAGTTGTTCTTTCCTTTTATCTTTTCTGAAAAAGTTATTAAAGGAGCCCGTCACGCCGATCTAAAGAAATCGAATCAGTGGTGAAAAACACACATATGTCATGCGGCCTATAGCTGCTCGATTATAAAAAATGGATATTTTTTTGTTCAATATAGAAAAAACCTGGTCTTCGTCAAAAAGAACCAGGTAATTAAAAAAGTTATTGTTTATTCAAATCCATATTAGTTGTCAGTCGATGAATATGAACGGCTAGATAAGCTAGTTCCTCATTAGGAATTGTCACACCGTGCAACTGTTTAAGGTAGTCCCGTACTTTGAATGAACCATTCATGGCCTTTGGGTAGATGTTCGCCATCTGCTCAAATAGTTGATCGGATTCTTCATTCAACATTTTTCCAGCATAAAAGCGTTCAGCGAAATATTTCACATGTGTGATGAATCATGAATAACGAATATCTTCTTCATCGGTTTCAATATTGTAAGCATTATGAAAACGTCCAATCATGAGAAGTTTATTCAATTTCTAAACGAGCGCCAAGAAGTAGTGGAAGCCCATCGTGTATCAGGAGAAGGATGTTACCACCTAAAAATAAAAGTGACATCTCAGGAAGAACTGAATCTCTTTCTAAATTCGATTCTTGAATACGGGAATTATACGCTTTACTTGTCTATCAACGAAATCAAGCGGCGTCTCTCGCCAATAAAAGACGTATAAAATATATCGCTAGCTGTACAAAAGTTGATAGAGACAGTTAAACACCTTAGAAAAATCATTTAATTCTATGAAAAAGCTCAAATTCTTGTGAACTGCCCCATAAAAATTGGACATAAAAAAATCTAACTTTGGGCTAACCTAAATTTTTGAGACAATATAAAAACACCTTCGCAGTGGTCCACTTTAAAAAAGTGCTGGCATCGGAGGTGTTTTTGCGTGGGCAAAAACGTATATTCAAGTGAAGTGAAGTGAAGTGAAGTGAAGTGAAGTGAAGTGAAGTGGGCAGTGGTGAGAGACAAACTAAGTTGTGAGTTGACGACTAGAGAGATTATGGAGAAACACGGAATCAAAAATGAATTCCAGATTCACACATGGATGAGATGGTATCGGTCCAATGAAATCTATCGATTCGGCCAACCGATCGGGAAGCAGTACACCTACGGACTCGGTCCTGATTCCGCCAGCGAGGATGACAAGAAAGAGCGTCAACTATCCCACCTGAAGACGGAGAACGAAATCTTAAAAAAATTCATGGAGATCGAAAGAGAGTTGAGAAAGAAGTAGTCCTAAAGGTTGTAGAGCTCCTGAGGAGCAAATATACAGTCACGACAATCCTACGTGTGATAGACGTTCCGCGGGCAACCTATTACCGTTGGGTCAGAGAACCGGTGAAGCACCCTTCGGTGCTAGAGCAAACAATCGTCGCAGTATGTAAGCTTACAAAGTATCGATATGGACATCGAAAGATAAAGGCCCTGTTAGAACAAACCTATGAATTGGCAGCAAACCGGAACACCGTACAGAGAATCATGAAGAAGCACCATCTCCAGTGTCGGATCAAACCCAAACGAAAATGGAAGTCTCAGGGCGAGAGTATCGTCATCGCCCCTGACCTTCTCAAGCGAGACTTCACTGCCAGTAGACCGAATAAGAAGTGGGTGACGGACATCACCTACATCCAATACGGGGGCACGACGAAGTACCTCTCCACGATCATCGACCTATTCAACAATGAGATTGTTGCCTATAAGCTATACGATCATCAACAGACGCCCCTCGTCATCGATACGTTAAGGATGGCGTTGGAGAGTCGGAACAATCCCGAAGGGGTTATCATCCATTCAGATCAAGGAAGTGTCTATACATCATATGCCTTTCAAGATTTCGTAAAGAGGAAGTATCTGACGAGCAGCATGTCTCGAAGAGGCAACTGTTGGGATAATGCGGTGATCGAATCGTTTCATTCGAACTTGAAGTATGAGGTGTTCCAGTACGTCAAGTTCAACTCGTTAAGCGACTATGAAGTGCGTGAGCGGGTGAATAATTACTTAACTTACTACAACGAAGAACGTATCCAAGAAAAATTAGGCTACCTCACACCGATAAAATATGGTGTGGCGGTAGCCTAATCAAGGTATTTTTATTAGTGTCTCATATAGCTTGGTCAGTCTAATCTTTTCTTTTTTTTTAGGTTACAAATAGTTCATTGGGTTGACACTATTCGCTGCAGAATAACTGCTGTATTTATAACTGTTTTTATGAATCTCAAAGTGCAAATGATTTCCGAACGAGTTTCCTGTATTCCCAACTGTTCCAATCTTCATACCTTTAGAGACTGTCTGACCACTTTTTACCGAAAGGCTGTTCATATGAGCATAAACGGTTACGTATTTTTGATTCTGTAGACTATGTGAAATCATAACGTGTTTACCGTATGCACCGCTGTTTTTAGATGTAATGACTTTTCCACTGGCAGAAGCGTAGACGGGTGTGCCTTTTGCTGCAGCTAGATCAACGCCATTATGGAATGTATAACCGTAAGCACCATTAGAGTTTCCGTATCCTTGGGTCAGCCGACCTTCTGTAGGAGAAGCAAAAAGAGAGTTATTATATGATGTTTTTTTGGCAACGTGGCTCTTATATTTTTTTAGGTAAGAACTATAGATATACCGTGTGTTTCCTTTATAAAGTACTTTTGTCCAAGCTCCTTTTTTTCCTAAATAAGAAAAGGTCTGCCCAGTGTTAGTGATGCCGACAATTTTGTGATTGAGAGAAGGACCAGTCCGAACACGAAGATCGTCTGTCTTCACTTTTACGTTATATGCACTACTTGCTTCGACTTTTGGACTATGCATCGAAAAAGTTGTTGTGAGTAAGACACTAGAAGCGATAAGTATTACCTTGTTTTTCATTAGTTGTACTCCTTTAAAGATACAGTGACGAACGATTTGTTAAAAGGAGTATAGCATCACTATATTACAAAAAAGTATATCAAATTCATTTCAAAAATTGACAAGAGATTTAATCAAAAAATGCATATTTTTTTCACAAACGGATTTTATGATAAAAGTTAAACACATTTCTTTTTTATAAATATTCCAAAAAATAGATTTATTTTTTGTGTGTAGGAGGAATTTGATGGAATTATCTTTTTTGTTAGCTTTTGGGGCAGGGTTTTTATCTTTCATTTCGCCATGTTGTCTGGCTTTATATCCCGTTTTTTTATCTTACATTACAGGGGTTTCAGTTAGAGAGTTAAAAGAAAATGAAAAGTGGAACTGGAATGGAGTTCCCCATACATTAGTTTTCCTACTTGGATTTTCGAGCGTATTTTTAGTGATGGGTTTTTCAACGTCATACTTGGCTGATTTTTTTATAGTGTATAAAGATGTTTTACGGATGAGCGGTGCACTTATTTTATTCATATTTGGTGTTATTCTAACTGGTCTATGGACTCCAACATTTTTACTTAAAGAGCGAAGATTGAACTTAGGAACAAGAAAGCGTGGCTATATCGGAACGTTTTTGGTCGGAGTCGGATCAGCTGCTGGATGGACTCCTTGTACAGGACCAATTCTCGCTGGAGTTATTGCTTTGATTGCCACAAATCCTGGTAATGGATTTTTATATATGCTCTTTTATGTTCTAGGTTTCTCCATTCCATTTTTCTTAATGTCGTTTTTGGTCGGGAAATCAAGATATTTAATGAAGTATTCTTCAAAGGTTACAAAAATAGGTGGAGGGTTTATGATTTTATTAGGTATCATATTGTATTTCGATGGTCTAACGAAACTAACTACAATATTGATTGATTTTACAGGGTTTAGAGGGTTCTGACGCTCTATTTTCTATTTCAAGAGGAGATGCATCGTAAATGTTTCGTAAAAATGTCCTGATAATGGGAGTAGAGGAAAACTGGAAAGTGATGGAGAACATAAAACAACTTAAACCCTCAGGTATAGATATTCATATTTCTTCAAAAGAAGGATGGGTTCGAAAGCTACTTCCTGATTTTAAATATTTTGATTCATTTTCAAAAAAAGAATCAGAAGAAGGGTATATTAGTAATCTCATTGAATATTGTACTTCTCAAAAAATAGGCTGGATTATTCCTTTAAGCGAACAAGAAGCAACTACGCTATCGAAACACAAGTTAAAAATGAGAGAAAATAACGTAATGTTTATAACATCCTTTGATTTGGATAAAACAATACTTCATGATTCATTTTCGGTTCAAGGTAATACCTTTACTTACTCTTTTGACCTAATAAAGAATGCGCCTGAAGGTGTAAAGCTGGGGAAAATTGATACATATATCGATTATCGATCTGATGAAGTGATTTGCTGTTTTATGAGAGAAGAGTATGAACGGTACCAAGATACTGTTCTTTCATACGAGGTGTTTGCCAACTCGATTTTAGAGGAGTGCGTAGCAATAATTGCTCAAAGGCTTAATATAAAGGGTTCTTTTTCTTTCGATTATCAACGTGATTCGGAGGGAATGTATACGATTACAAAAATAGAATGTTTCATGACGCATTCTACTCGTGAGGCTATTTTTAGTGATTATGATTTCGCTAATTATTTGTGGAGCAATATTCAAGGAATTGTCCTTTTAAAAGAATCAAATGATAAAAGCTCTTTTGTGTATCGCCTAAATGAAGAATACTTTCTTTTCTAAATCTCAACAGTTTGTTTTTATATGTAATCATCTTAAATGAGAAAGGTACTTTATGAATAAACTTTCATTTAAAATAACGCTATTTTATTTTTTCGGGATTCTCATGATTTTCATTCTCTCATCTGCTATCATATACAACATTCTTGAACATCAACAAGTAGAAAGGGAACTAGAGAGCCTTCAAGAGAGAGGAAATAGTCATCGAGATGTTCTTTCCACTAACTTCGACAAGCAAACGGTTGAACACGTTGTTTTAATGGAGGAAAAGGCGATGACTGATGTGATTATCTTAGACAAAAATAATCAAGTCGTCGATTCATCTAACGACGCTGAACAATTTTTGAACCTGGATTGGATTCGAAAAAAGGATGGAATCGTAGAAGGTAATTGGAGAGAAGGCAAATTTTTAGTGACGGTGAGTAATATTGAAGATGGCGGTCAAATAATCATGTTAGAGCCGACGAAGTATATACAGCATTTGATGGGGGAATTGAAACAACAAGTAGTGTTCTCTCTATTCTTGTTAGTACTTTTTCTATTAGTAAGTGTTTATTTTTTGAGTTATATCATTATAAAGCCACTTTTATCAATGAAAGAGGCGACGGTAAAGTTAAGTCAAGGCGAGGTGCTGAAAATCAGAGAAGCTGAGAGAAGCGACGAAGTAGGAGATTTAGCACGAGCGATCACTAAGTTATCTGTTGATTTACGTCACATTCAAAATACAAGAAAGCAATTTCTGACTTCAATCACACATGAATTGCGTACGCCGATTACCTACATCAAGGGATATGCAGGACTCCTCAAAAAAGACGAATCGAGATTTGGAGATATTATCTATGAGGAATCCGAAAGACTTCAAGAACTGATTGAGGATTTGTTTGAACTTGCTAGATTGGAAGAGCCACATTTTCAAATAGATCCTCAGATTACAGAGATGAATGATTTCTTAAAACAGATCAGTGAAAGAATAATTGTTAAATTTGAGGAGAAACAAGTGAAATTAATTCTTCAAATTAATAAAACTCCCATCTACAAAGAGATAGACCAAGCTAGATTCGATCAGGTTCTCTTAAATTTACTGGATAACGCGCTAAAATATACACATGCGAACAAACGCGTATTTTTAAAACTTGATGAAAACTTTATTGAAGTTACGGATGAAGGTGGTGGTGTGGATGAACAATCACTCCCGTATCTTTTTGATCGTTTTTATCGAGTAGATTCTTCACGAAATCGTGAAACAGGAGGTACTGGGCTCGGTCTGGCTATCACGAAAGAAATAGTTGAAGCGCACAAAGGGACCATCGTAGCTATTAATGTAGAAAACGGGCTGAAGGTTGTCATTGACTTGAGGGGGATTCCAGGATGAGAACCATTGCTTTGGTAGATGATGAGAATCGAATGTTAGAACTGATTGAACTCTATCTGCAAGACAGTTATACCTGTATTAAGCTGAACAGCGGAAGAGAGATATTGAACTTGATTGATGTAGATGAGCCTGACTTAATCATATTGGATGTGATGATGCCTTTAATGGATGGTTTTGAGACTTGTCAAAGGATAAGGGAAGTTTCGAATGTACCAGTCATTTTATTGACAGCACTCGACGGAAAAGAAGAAATCGTAAAAGGATTACAACTGGGAGCAGATGATTATATTGTGAAACCGTTCGACGAGGCGGAATTGAAGGCAAGAATTCAATCGATTTTCAGACGAACTACAGTTTCTTCAGGATCAAAAATCGAATCGTCGGGTCTAATCTTAAATGAAGACGCCCATGAGCTGTATTACGATAATCATTTAGTCAAAGTCACACCAAAAGAATTTTCATTACTTGCTAAATTATTAAAAAATCCAGAACGTGTCTATTCAAGAGAGGAACTGCTCTCAAGTTTATGGTTAGCAAATGAGTGGACAGATGAACGAACGGTCGATTCTCATGTAAGAAACTTAAGAGAAAAGCTTAGGAAACTCGAGTTTCCTATTGAAGAACACTTTCGCACAGTATGGGGAATTGGTTACAAGTGGGTTCCTTAAATAAGGAGAAAGAAGACAAGAGAGGAACGGTTAAAAAACCGTTCCTCTCTTGTATATCGTTTATTCTGCAGATAGTTCGTCTTCAGTCACCCATTTATGATTTTTCACTTCTTCACCTGTAGTCGATTCAAAATCAATCATATACACTGTTGTTTGCTTAGCTGAATCGATAGTGGCCGTAGCGTCCTTCATTCCTCCCATATGATCCGCGTCTACTTTTACTTCATCGCCTACCTCATAAGGAGATGACTTGGCATCTACAATCTCTTCTTGAATAATCCATTTATGATTCGTGACGCGTTTCCCGCCATTTGTAGGGTCATAAGAAATGCTATAAGCAGTAGTATCATAAGCACCTACAATTTTAGCCTCGGCCCCTTTCATGCCTTCCATATGTGCCTCTTTGATCATCGCCATGTCGCCAACTTTAAATTTAGGGTTTTTAGCCTCTTGGAGCCCTTTCGGAACCTCTTTCGATCCAGACATGTCCATCGTCGAATGATCCATACCATCCATATTTTTATCCATGCTTCCTGTTGATTTAGAATCATCACTATTGCTTCCGCACGCAGCGAGTGCTAAAGAAAGCGAAGCAGCCATAGTTGTCATAATAATCTTTTTCTTTAATTTCATAAAAATTACCTCCAATTGCTTTTTTATGCTTTCCATAGACTCTATCACATAAATTTGCAGAAACATTGCAGAGAGCAGAAAAGTAACACATTGAAAAAAACTATAAAATTCATGGGTAGAAAGACATAGTTCTTTCACAATCATTCTTTAAGTTAAAGATAATAATTGATTGGAAGGAATGATCCATATGAAGATAACATGGTTAATCGCAACTATCGGTATCTTCACTCTCATGATTATAGTGGGCGGTTCGTATTTACTTCTTACCCGAGGTACTATGTCAAACAACAAACAGCACATGGGATCTATGATGAATGGAGGAAACACTACTACAAATCAGAATATGATGGAAGGTATGGGACATGGTGCGAGTGTCGATTTAAAATCAACTGAAGAAAAAGAGCGACGATTAAACATCCCTAAGATACTAAAAGCCGATCGTGAAACCAAGAATTCCATTCAATACACGATTGTCGCTAAACAAGGGGAAACAAAGTTCTTTCGAGATGCTAAAAAAAACTAAAACTCTAGGATATAACGGAAATTATTTAGGTCCTGTAGTGGAGTTAAAAAAAGGGAAAACAGTAACAATCCGTACGGTGAATCGCTTATCAGAAGCCACTACATCCCATTGGCACGGTCTTGTTGTACCATCATCCGTAGATGGTGGACCACATCAGGTCGTGAAAGCTGGTGAGACGAAGGTAGTAAAGTTTAAAGTGAAGCAAAATGAATCGACATTGTGGTTTCATCCACATCCAATGGGTAAGACTGCTGAACAAGTATACAAGGGGTTGGCAGGATTGTTATACGTAAAAGATGAAAAAACTAAAGAGACGATGCTACCTCATAAATATGGTGAAAATGATATTCCATTAATTCTTCAAGATCGAAAAGTTAAAAATAGGAATGTCCTTGAATATGCTGATGTAGAAAAAATAGATGGGGCTTTAGGCGATACCCTCCTCGTAAACGGAACGATTAATCCGTATTTTAACGTGAAATATTCGCAACTTAAGGTCAGGTTGATAAATGGTCCAATGCACGGAACTATGCAGTGAAGTTATCTGACGGCTCATCCTTTAAAAAAAATTGCTGATGATGGTGGTTACATCTCAAAAGCGAAAAACGTGAAAAAAATTGAATTAAGTCCAGGCGAACGTATAGAGGTATTGGTAGATTTTTCAAAAAGAAAAATTGGTGAGACTGTTTCATTTGAGACGAATGGAGTAAGGGTCGTTAACTTCAAACTGAAGGATAAACAAGGGGCGAACCTAAGTGCATTGGCGCTGAAAAATGGATATGAAAAGCCGCTAAAGACCTTGTCTACAGTGAATCAAAAATTAACTCTTTTCGGAATGGGCAAAAATGTTGAAATCAATGGGAAAAAGTTTGATAAGACGAGAATTGATATTAAGGCGAAACAAGGAGAATCGGAAATTTGGGAGGTCTATAATAAAAAAGACATGATGGGTGGAATGACTCATCCCTTTCACATTCATGGAGTCCAATTCAAAGTATTAGAGCGAAACGGACAGAAACTGGATAATCAAGAAACAGGTCTAAAAGACACTATCGCTATAAAACCAGACGAACGAGTTAAGATTCAGATGACTTTCAAGGAAAAAGGGGTATTCATGTACCATTGCCATATCCTTGAACATGAAGAGAACGGAATGATGGGTCAGTTGAAAGTGGACTAAAAAATAGGTGAATGTTTTCATCTTTTCTTCACAAACTAAGGAAATAGGCTTTGTGTAAGTCAAAAAAGACGGAAAATGGAGGTATTTTAGAATGAATACTGGACAACAAGAAATCTTAGGTGCCCTACACAACTGTATAGTGACTTGTAATGAATGCTTTGATGCGTGTTTGAGTGAACATCATGTTTCTTCGATGGCAGAGTGTATACGTCTAGACAGAGATTGTTCTGAAATTTGTAGTCTTTTAGTACAAGCTATTTCTCGAAACAGCAGCAATATTGATGTTCTTGCAAGAAGCTGTGTTGAAATTTGTGAAAGATGTGCCGACGAATGTTCGAAACATGATCATGATCATTGTAAGAAGTGCGCTGAGGCCTGTAATGAATGTGCAAAAATCTGTCGTAAATTAATTGCTTAAAGCGAAGTGTTAAAAATGAAGGAGCATCTATGTCGCCATGCCGAAAAAGGTATGAGCTAAAAAGCTGATGCTCCTTTATCTATAAAAACTACGGTACTTAGTTATGAAAAATTTCATAACCTTTATAGACCAGTAGTATGGTGAGAAAAAAGAAGGATACATAGAGAGTAACGATTAAACTCTTCATAAATGCTTTCTATATAATCAACTCCATCCTATAGTTTGAGTTGATTATATAGAAAGTTCGTGAAAATAATGAGGAAATAGATTGACAATCATTTATTATTAAAAAATTCTAATGTAAGAGGTGGTGGCTAGGATGGATAAAATATTAATTGTTGATGATGAAATAAGAATGAGGCAATTATTAAGACTTTATCTAGAACCAATAGGATATGAATGTAGTATGGCGAATAATGGGATCGAAGCTTTGGAGAAAGTGAAAAAAGAAACTTTTGATTTGATTTTATTGGACGTCATGATGCCAATGTACGATGGAGTCGAAGTATGTAAGAAAATAACGGATTCTCACCCGGAAGTCCCAATCATCATGATAACGGCTCTAAATGATGCTGAATCCATCGTCAAAGGACTAGATGCTGGAGCTACAGATTATGTCACAAAGCCGTTTAATGGGGACGTACTTTTAGCAAGAGTTCGATCTGTCATGAGAAGAAAAGCAAAAGAACCCGTTATATACCACGGACTTACGTTCGATGAGAGCAACGATTTAATTGTGTTAGATGGTAAGTCGATTGATTTCACACCCAAAGCACATGCGTTACTGAGATTATTTCTTCAACATCCTGGAAGGCTATTCAACAGATTGGAGCTTTATGAATTCGTTTGGTCTTATACATCAGAATCGGATCCAAGGACAGTGGACTCTCATATTAAAATGATCAGAGAGAAGTTAAGAGAGTTAGATTATCCAATTGATAGCCACCTGAAAACAATTTGGGGGAGAGGATATCGTTGGAGTGAGGATGAAACAAAATGACACCTTTGCTATACAAGTAAAAGTGTCATTATAAAAATCATAAAGGAGTGGGTGTCGGTTTCGAGTAGCCATCTTTATACGAAGAATCGATTTCAGAACGAATATCTTTAATCGATTCTCCATCCCGTTGCTTCAAAATAGACTTTACAGCAATCTCAAGACATGTGCTGCATGTTGTTCCGTGGCTTGTCCATTTCACCGACCCATCCGTTGTATTTTCTTCTATGAAGCAATCATAATTATTTTTGTGATTGACTGTTTCACCACAGCCACAATAACAAGGCATTTTCTCTAGTAGTTTACGATTTTTTGATACAGCTTGATAAACATTTCGTACATCTTCAGGTTGAGTTTTTAAAAATGTAGGAAGTATCACCGATGATGATGTTTCTTCAATCTTGTCACCGCTCAAATGTTTCGCATGATCGGCTTCCTTTGAATGATTGGGAGTAGAAGACTTCGTCGTGTCTTGAGCACAGCCGACCGCGATCAAGGACAGGCTAATAAGGCTTACTCTTTTTAAGAGTATGTTAAGTTTCACGATTCGATTCTCCCTCGAGATAATTTTGTAGGCGCGCAAAACAAAGCGTGTGAATTAGCATTTTTCGTATTTTCTAGTAGCTCTTTTTTCTGTTCAAGATAATACCTATTCATTCATTTGACATAGTTTTCATTGATTCAGTTAATTCATGAATCGTCATCAATCGTTTGATGTATACCTCGAACTTGTCCTTCAATTCCTTTTAAAGTTCCAGTACTTGTGTTTTTCACTCTAAATAGTCTTCTTTAAACAAAGGGTCTCATTTTAAAAGATATACCCTACTTGTATGATAGTTTTTAATTTTTAGTGTGTCAAAATACATTTTATATATAAATATAATTTAAAGAAAAAACGATATGTCACTCTATATAGACACCATACAGGTATATATGAACTGAACCCCGAATGATGGACACTTGAAAAAAGTGCCTCACTCGGGGTTTTTCGTGTGCGCACGAATCGCTATAATGAATTCTGAGTGTACCGCTTTTTTTAGGTTATGCCTTTTTGTGTGGACAAGCACCTAAAAGAGAGGGACCTAATATGAAAGTTGTGAAAGTTTTTAACAATAATGTCTTTTTGATTGAAAATGATAATAATGTTGAAGAAATAGTGACTGGAAGCACTTCTACAACGAATCGATGTGAAGGACATCGAATTGGCCGGCGATAATCTCCAACTTTATGAAACTGAAGTAGGGAATACGGTCAACAACATGGCTCTCCTTGGACTAGGTGATCACATTAATTTTGCGGTCGAACGTGCGCGAAAAGGGATGAACTGCCGTTCTGCGTTAGAGTGGGAAATTAAGCAGTTGTATACGAAAGAGTACTCGGTCGCATCGGCGGAGATGAGTTCGTGATCCTTTCGCCTTATCCTTTGGACTTCAAGAAAGCGACATTTAAATACGAGCTCTCAATCGGAGATGTGCCGGTGACGCTCGATGCTTCAATTGGAGAAGCTGCTTATCCGACAGACGGGGACTCACTAGAGACACTGATTTTGGTCGCAGATGATGCGATGTACATACAAAAATATACATGATTGAGTCACGACATGCCATGACTCGACAACAAAAGAGAGTGTACACGTTTCGACGTCGAAATGTATACACTCTTTTATATATCCATCAAAGTGGAGTCGAATCGATTGTCTGGAAAGCACTCTGTCCCTTTAGAAATATACACATCTCAAAGTATTGTCGTCGCTTTTGATTATATATGACCATATATCATTTTTTTGTATACAAAAATCTAGATTGATCAGGAGAGGTAATTATCGAGATTAGGCGGTACGAGCGTAAGGTTAAGAAGGGCTCGATGAACGCATCAAGGACTCTTCCAACAACCGAGACTCTTCTAATAGTTCTTTTAACGTATTGCTATACGGGTTCAATGAGATTTGAGTATATCCGATGCTTCCAAAACTGAACGAACGCTGCATCAATACACCCAGGAACGTCAGCTTGTCTGTACTCGTGTAAAACGATACGAATTCCGGGTCGTCGCTTAGCCTCGCCAGGAGGGCAGCCTCACGTTCTTGAGGGGGAAGTTGTTGAAAGACTGGATCACCGATCGATTGATAATAGGCGTCACAAGCGTAAACTAGTGTAAATTTAAGTTCGAGAGCAGCCGCGTGGTCATAGATGAGTTCAAAATGGCGAAGGTCGTTGTCATTCACTTGTGACAGAAGATGTAAGAAGAAAGCGGACTCACTATTCGCAGCGAGTTCTGGCCGGGCGAACACTTTCGCAGAGTAGATGGCCAATAGAATGGTCGACTGATAAGAGTGATTGGTCTCCGAAATCTCTTTGGCACGGGCGATGAACAGTTTGACGACATCATCGCGTGTCTTGAACTCATCCATGAGTCAGGACATGTTCTCGAGGGTCATATCGCCCTCCGAATACAGTTTCCATGCGAGATAGTCCATGAAGCGGTGTCGGTATCTCACATAAGGAGACTTTTCGAGCTCATCGGAAAGACTGACCGAGAGAAGTTTGATTGGGTTAGTTGCTATTTCACAAGCAAGGGCTCCGTAATGACCGAGTGACACAGCAGACTCTAAAACAAGTTTAGGGGCATATTTGACGACTTTGCGGATTGGTTTTCGTTTTTTTCCCATGTAGCATCCTCACACCTTCCTGTAAGGGCTGGTCAACAAACGATTGGACGTCAATAGTGGCCGAACAATTTTTTGAGGGACCTCCACTTCGGCGGGTAAGCATTGCTGCCGCTATAGGAACTAGTCTCCTCCCCCTTCTTACAGACCTCCAACTTCCACTGGGTCCCATCGTGAGTGATTGTTTCTGTTTCTACGAACAACTCCGGCCAGAGATGCGTCTTAAAAGAATTGAATTTCTTTAAGACTTTTGCAGAGTCATCCTGGTTGTACCAACCGGATTCTATCCGTTGTTCCTCGCCAAACGTTTGAAGGATCAAGAGTTCTCGTTTAACGAAACCGTTCGAATGAAAAGTCAAAATGGACTCGTTATAAACGCCAAAACTCCCGATCCATAGCGTCACTTTCATGATAGGGTCTGTTAGTGTTAATTCACTAAGCGGAATGGTTGGCTCTAAAGCTAAAGACTGACGACGTTTGTTCTTTAACTCTGACTCCTGAAATTCCTTCTTGTCGAGAGAATCATCTTTTTTGTGCATCCTAATTCCTCCCGTTACATAAGTTTGATGTTGTACGAAAGTCATTTGTAATGGAGAATTACATAACTGTGTAGAATAAAGGAAGTAATTATCCGAAATGACTTTTCATGGGCTCATCACCGTAAGGTGTGGTTGACACATAAAATCCATCGGATTTTGAATTGAACATAGAAAAAAAGCGAAAACCCCGGTATCGTAATTGTTGCTTAGACAAACCACGATTGGAGTTTTCGCTTTGTCCCAACAGTTTATCAAATTACTTCTTCCACTTCCAGCCCTTTTTCAGATCCAAATGTCATCAGACGAAGAACCAAACGTTTTTCCGATCATCCCGGATCGACATGACATCCCTTGTCCGCTGTGCCAGAGAAAGACCATCCTGCATTCGAAAAAGCGGCGTCGCTTTCGACACGGTCATGCGTGGAACGTCGGTGTACTCTGGATCGAACTGGATGTCCCACGTCAAAGATGCACCTCTTGTGATTTGACGTTCGTGTATGACTACGGTCTCGGGCTCGTCCGCACTTCCACCGAGGTTTTCCGGAAAGGCATCGCAAAACGTTGCCACGGACGGACGATCTCAGATGTCGCACGCGAGTACGGCCTCCCTTATACGACGGTGGAGCGCTGGTTCTATCAGTACGCTTCGGTGGAGACGATGGAGCGTGCAACGCAAGTCCTGGTCGACGAGTTCGCCACGAGAAAGGGGCACCACTATGCGACGATTGTCCTCGATGCCAAGAGTGGCCAGCTTCTGTCCATTGTCCCGGGCCGGGACGTGGCAGCCATCACGGCAGCACTTCAAGGCATATCCGGGGATATCCGTTCTGTCGTCAGTGATTTTGCACCGGCGATGGCGAAGGCCATCAACCATGTCTTCCCGGAGGCAGAACATGTGCTGGACCGGTTCCACCTCGTCCAGTTCGTCACGGACGCCCTTCGCCGACGGCGTCGTTTTTTGAACGAGGCAAGACGCCATCACCACGTTCGCGTGATCGATCGTTCGCTCGCGCGTCGCCCGGAAACACTGACTGGGGAAGACCGGGAGGTCGTCCGTTCCTGTATTCAGGAAGATCCATTCATTCGGAACCTCTATCAAGGGCTCCAGCATATCCGGTATGTGCTGAAGGCGACGTGCGAGATACAGGCGCAACGGCGGCTGTCGGACTGGTTGGACCGTTATCAGTTCCATCCGTGCGGGCCCCTGGCGAAGATCGCGAAAGCAATCCGGGTCCGGGAGCAAGCGATGCGCCAGACCATCGTGTCAAGGCTGTCGAACGGGAAGATGGAAGGGACGAACAACAAGATCAAGCTCATCAAACGCCGTGGTTATGGCTATCGAAACCTCGAACGATTCTTTTTAAGATTGCGCCTCGAGATCGGTCGTCAAAATAGCAACCACGAGTTATGGTGATGAGCCAGAAAAAGAGGATGAATTTATCGAAGTTTTCTCAAACAGGGGGTAAAATTACAAAGAATTTTTTCTTTTGTTCTTTGCCCAGATCACTAGAAACGATAGAAAGATCAAAATAAATAAGCCGTACTGATAACCGGGAGGTATGGATTCTACAAGGCCATAAACAACAGCCACTTCAAGAGAAACGGCCGGAATTTTACCGATGGTGCTGGCAATAATGAATAAGCCACCTGGAATGGGCGTCAAGGCCGCCCCTGCTGTTACCAGACCTGATGGGACAAAAGGAATTAAGCGCAGCAAGATGATTGCCCAGAAGACGCGGCTTATTGAAGAACTCTGGATGTACCTCCAGAACGGCCGCTTTAACCACTTTGGATTAACTTTTGAAAACCCATATCGATATAGGTAAAATCCGACGATAGCGCCAAAAATCTCCCCCGACAAAGAAAGGATGACGCCAATGGTTAACCCTAAAGAACTGATATTGAGAGACGTGAGCAAAAAGCTTGGGAAAAAGCCAACTGCACCCATACTTATGTTGAAAATGAGAAGCAGCAGAAATTCTAAAACGGGGAACTGAGTGTTTATGGTATAATCCGCCTCCTGCGCTGTTTAAAAAATTGATGGTATATAAAAGTTCAGTTGAATGAAATTTTAAGATAGAGAAGTGCGTTCTATATCCGTTTTTTTCGAATTCGGTAATACACTAATCCTGAAAAGCCAACGACGAGGAGGAACAAATAGATTGAACTTAAAATCCCAGGTGGGAAAAATGTGCGAACGTCTTCAGAATTAGAAGGAAGGTTTGTCTCAGAAGCACTGACAACGGGAAACTGATAAGAAGACAAAAGAGTGCCATCCTGATCAGTAATCCTTAATAGTCCATCTTCTTTTACAGCGATTGTCACTTGCTCATCTGTTTGGTGTGTATAAAAGAAATCGCCTGGCGTAATGTATTCCACATCACCGGCAAAAAAGCTGCTTTCTTTCGGAATGCTCACTGTTTTAAAATTTTCAAATCCAAAATCCAAAAGTTGAATAGTGTCAGCATAAGCTTCTGCCTCTGTGTCGCTTTTTAAGGTGACGACAATTAAATTCAGGTTTTCTCTTTTGGCTGTCGTGGCCAGCGTGACGCCTGCTTCTGGCACAAACCCGGTTTTACCACCCGTAACGCCTTCATAAGGTTTTTCCCTTAATAGTTTGTGGTGGGTATAAAGCGTGGTATCCCAGGATTCACCGTTCCAGGGCAGTTCTTTTGTTCCAAATATTTTCATGAATTCATCGTTCTTCATCGCATATCGGGTTAACTTCGCTAAATCTTCGGCTGTCGTAACATGCTCGGGATCAAAAAGACCGTGGGGATTTTCGAAGTTCGTATTCCGCAGGCCAATTACATCTTCTAAATATAAATTCATATCAGCAGAAAATAACTCAACGCTGCCGCTGATGTGTTCAGCAATGGCGACGCCGGCATCATTTCCAGAGTTGACTAAGAGGCCCAGCAACAGTTTTTCTAAAGTCACTTGTTCTCCCTCTTCCAAATAAACACGGGTGCCTTCCGTATTGCGTGCTTTTTTACTGATGGTTACAACATCATTTAATTTTCTGTTTTCAATTGCATAAATGGCTGTGGCAATTTTTGTTAGGCTGGCAGGATACATCTGCGACTGTGCATTTTTTTCATAGAGGATTTTTCCAGTCGTTGCTTCCATGACAATAGCTGCTTCACTGGATACGTTTGGCAGGGAAGGGTCATCAGTTTTACTGAAAACGGACGAAACGATTAAAGTGTTGATCATGATTAAAATGGTTGAAACAACACTTAGTTTTTTCATAACTACTCCCTCCTGAGTGATTATTTTAGTTCTGCTTTATTATATAATTGACGGTTTCCCGGTCCGAATCAGTCGGTAAATGAAAGGTTTGCTGGTATTTCTCGTGTCCTTTACCGGTAATCACAATCCAGTCGCCTTCCTTGCTTTCATGGATTGCTTGCTGAATGGCGAGTGTACGGTCTGGAACGATGCTGCCTTTTGAGTTGCCGTATGTTTCATTTAGTTGGTTTAAAACTTCCAGCATATCTCCTGGAGAAACATTGTTCAGGTCGTCCAACGTTAAAATGTAGCGATCACTCATTTCAGCAGATATGGATAGCATGTGCTTTCTCTTGCTGGCATCTCGATTTCCACGAAAGCCGAAAATATGGGTTATTCGTTGGGCCCCTTGTGATTTTGCAGTTTCCAGGCAGTAAGAGATGGCATCCGGAGTATGGGCATAATCCACAATAACGATCGAGCCCTTGTCCAGTTTCGTGATCTCAAAGCGTCCATCGACTCCCTTGAAATGGTGAATGGAGTTTAAGAGCTTTTCTTTGGGGATACCCAGCAACAATGATGTTCCGTAGGCCATTAAGGTGTTATACATATTGTGCATTCCGGTCATGGCAGCGACCATTTGATACGTTTCGTTACTTTCAATCACCCGCATAGTGGAGGACAGTGAATGAATTTTTGCAACACGCAGGTTGCATTCAGTGGATGTGCCAATTGCATAAATCGGTTTTCCCTTTGTTTGCAGGATTCCACAGAGCTTTCGTCCCCACTCATTATCTGTATTCACTACAGCAATCCCATGTTCTTTCATCTGATTGAACATTGTAAGCTTCGTCTGAAAATATTCTTCCATGGAACTGTGATAATCCAGGTGTTCATGGTGAAGATTGAGGAACAAGCCGTAATCAAATTCAATGCCTTCTAACCGATACTGGGCCAGTCCATGAGAAGAAACTTCCATAATGACGACCTCATCCTGACTGAGGGTCAACAGTTTATGGAGAGCGAGTGAATTTGGTGTGGTGTTCGAGCTTTTCATTTTTTCGCCATTGATAATATTTTGGTTGGTACCGATGACAGAACAACTCATACCGTTGCTTTCCAGAAAGTGCTGGAGCATATAGCTCGTCGTCGTTTTTCCGTTGGTGCCCGTAATTCCAATCATTATTTTCTGGTCAGATGGACGGCCATAAAAATTCCTGGCCAGGATGCCAAGCGCTTTCCGGCTATTTTCCACCTGTAAATAAGGGACACCTAACCGGGTAATTTCTTGTTCTCCGATGACAAGGGCTGCCCCTTTTTCAATTGCCTGGTCAATAAACCCGTGACCATCAATTTCAAATCCTTTAATAGCAACAAACACAAAACCTTTTTCCACATCGCTTGAGTTATCGGCAATCCCCTTGATGTCTAATTCTAATATTCTGGAATCTAATCGGGAGATTAGACCGGATTCGTTCAAAAGCTGATTTGTTTTCATAGATTTGGTGACCTCTCTAAAACTATTTAAATTTGATTTATTCTATTATAAAAATGTTGAAAAAATGTGCAGAATTTATACGGGAAGCCTAACTACTAAAACTTAATGTTTTTGTAATACAAACGAAATCGAATCCTTTATGAACCATTACAGATAAAAACCCGGGATCTTGTTGACAAGATCCTGGGTTTTGGCGCTTTTATTCGGGTAACAGTTCGCTTTCAGTCACCCATTTATGATTGGTGACTTCCTCGCCTCCGGTGGTCGGGACGAAATCAACCATATAGACGGTCGTTTCTTCGGTAGAATCAACCGTAGCCGTTGCGCCGTCCATTCCCTCCATATGGTCAGCGGCAATGGCCGCTTCATCGCCCGTTTCCAATGGTTCATCACCTGGATTTTCCAATTCTGCGTGAATCACCCATTTGTGATTTTCAACCGGCTCGCCTCCGTCCGTCGGCGTATAGGTCACTGCATAGGCGGTTGTATCATAAGCCCCGACAATTGTGGCTTCAGCACCTTTCATGCCTTCCATATGATCGGTTTCAATAATCGCCTGGCTTCCAACTTCAAAGGTTGGATTTTCGGCTTCCTGCAAATCATCCGGGACTTCACCTGAACCGGAATAGAAGAAACTGCACAGAAAATCAAGAATTAATCGGTAAACTGGATTGGTTGACGTCTTCTGGAACGGTTAAGCAAGCACGGGGAAGTAGAAGTTAAGAGAGGGGCTGTATTTAATTTTACATACCTTGAAATTCCCCGAGTCTTATATAGAAAATTTCATTTGATTCCTTAAGGGATACAAAAATGATAAAGAAGAGGATTCAACTTACTGTAATAGGAGGTGTACAAGTGGCGGAAATTAGTTTGTATCTTGCCTTTGGCGCAGGGCTTTTATCATTTATCTCTCCATGCTCCCTTCCTTTGTATCCGGCTTTTTTATCCTACCTTACTGGAGTTTCAGTCAATGAGTTAAAGACGGGCAAGGGAATGATGAGGAGCACGGCTTTGATTCATACGGTTCTATTTTTGATAGGTTTCTCCATCATTTTTTAGCGTTGGGCTTGTCGACTTCGCTTATCGGAAACTTCTTCTTGGAATATCAAGTTCTTCTACGTCAATTGGGCGCTATTTTGATGGTGTTTTTTGGCTTGGTCCTAACCGGTATTCTGAAATTCGACTTCCTGCTGACGGATAAGAAATTACAGTTCCAGAAAAGGCCCTCCGGATACGCGGGTTCTGTTCTGATCGGCATTGGCTTTGCAGCTGGATGGACCCCGTGTACCGGTCCCATACTTGCAGGAGTTATTGCACTCGGAGTAGCGGATCCGGACAGTGGCTTACTCTATATGCTGTTTTACGTTCTGGGATTTCCATTCCTTTTCTCTTGATGTTGTTTTTTATTGAGAAAATGACTTTCTTGAAGAAGAAGAGCGCTCTTTTCATGTCAATAGGAGGAGCATTAATGATTCTGATGGGCGTTTTACTTTACTTTGACATGCTGACAGAAATCATCGCTTTTTTATCGCAATTTACGGGTGGATTTACAGGGTTTTAATGGACTCAACCCAGCATCTAGGAAGGACGTGACAGTGTATGGCTGCTAAAAAGGATAAAAAGAGAAATCGCTTGATTATGAGGACAAGTATTTTGTTGATTCTGGTTGTCGCTATTGCATTTACCATCTAAAACGGATTAACAAAAGAGAAAAACGAATTACTGCAAGTTGGAGATTCGGCACCCGATTTTGCGTTGACGGATTTGAACGGGGAACGGCATCAGCTGTCTGAGTACAAAGGGCAGGGGGTGTTCGTGAACTTTTGGGGTACTTGGTGCAAACCGTGCGAAAAAGAGTTCCCGCTGATGGAAAAGCAGTACCAGGTATACAAGGATCAAGGTGTGGAGATACTCGCTGTCAATATTGCGCAATCCGATTATGAAGTGAGACAATTTGCTGAACAGCGAAATTTAACGTTCCCGATTGTTATCGATAAGGACAAAAGTGTTATGGAAGCTTATAATATCCGTCCATTGCCGACTACTCTGTTAGTCAATCAAGAGGGCAAAATCGAGAAAATTATTACGGGTGAAATGTCCGAAGAGGATATCGCGAGTTATATGGAACAGATCAAACCGTGCTGATACCTCTGAATTTCCCAAGCATAATGCGGGCCACGTTATTTTGAAAAATGCTGCAAAGAAAAAACGAGAAAAAAACATTTCTTTAAAGTGGACTAACCGAAAGAAAAGAAATGTCAGGTGTAGAAAATTTATAAATAAAAATCAGGCAAAGATCCTCCACCGGACCGATTGGAAGGATTATTCCTTTTGGGTCAATTGTAGAGGGAATGGATTAGCTGTTTTGAAATCAAGATATCTGCACAAAAAGTCGAAACTTTTTCGTTAAACTTTAAGAATGTTATACTTATAAAAAATAAAAAATAAAAAATGACATATTCGGAGGGCATCTACATGAAAAAAAAGAGAATAGGAACGGCAGTGCTGTCGGCTTTTCTTTTGCTGGCAGGCTGCAGCAATGATACAACGGATTCATTTGAAGTGCCGTTTGAAGGGGAACTGAACCATGTTCATGGGATGGGTTATGCAGGAAATGAGAACGGACTGTATTTTGCCTCGCATACCGGGCTGAAAATTTACCGGGAAGAGGGCTGGTTCGAAACGGCGGATAATTTTCATGATTATATGGGCTTTAATGCAACAAATGAAGGATTTATTACGTCGGGCCACCCAAGTGCAGACTCAGAATTACCCAATCCCCTAGGGATACAGCGAAGCATCGACAGCGGTAAATCGATTGAAGAGATTGCATTTCAAGGAGAAACGGATTTTCATGCCATGGCGGTGGGATATAACAGTAACGACATTTTCCTAATCAATCCGGCCAAGAATTCCCTATTGGAAGCCGGCGTATATAAAAGCGGTGATGAAGGCGAATCATGGAAAACTGTGAAGGCTGAAGGGCTGGAAGGCGAAGTGACTTCGCTCGCTCTTCACCCGGCTGACTCAAACTTCGTCGCTGCAGCTACGGCTGCAGGGATTTATTTCTCACGGGATGGCGGAGAAAATTTTAAAGCCATTACAGACGGAAGTGAAACAGGCACAGCGGTGCATTTCACCGAAGACCATTTGTACTTCGGAAGCTACGGGACAGCGGCGGCTCTGGTGAAGTATACTATGGAAAATGAAGAACTCGAGCCGGTGGATACACCGGACCTTTCACAAGATGCCGTCGCTTTTATTGCACAAAACCCGATGGATGGAATGGAACTGGCGATCTACACATTTGAAGGCAATGCCTACTTGTCGGAAGACGGATTACAGACCTGGAAAACGCTGCTGGAAGAGGGAAAAACCAAGTAGAAACCAGCTAGCCGTTTGAAAGACGAACCGAATCCAACAGCTTTCGGCAGCAGTCTTTGTCTTGATTGCTGCTAACCAATCGACTTAAAGAGGGATGCCATGTTAAACAGGCTTGCATTGAAAATAGGTTTGCTGTTTTTTGTGTTTATTATCATCATTGAATTGGTTTTGTTTTTAACCCTGTACGTTACTTTTGTCAATGAACGGGTGGATGAAGTCATGACCAACCTGCTTGCAAGAGGGAACACCCACAGCGAAGTATTGGAAGACAGTTTTGAACCGGCGACATTGAACCATGTGGCGTTGATGGAATCGGCCTCCGATTTCATCGTCATCATCACGGATGCAGATGGCAACGAATTGACCCATTCCGATCTGATTGAACCTGAAATGAGGGAAGTGTTGGAACACACCGATTTTGATGAGGTTCTGCAGGGAGGGAAGGTCGTGGAAGAGCGATGGGACAAAAAAGAGTTTATTGCGACGGACAGCCCAATCACCATTGAAGGAGAACATAGAGGCCACGTGTTCATGTTTGCGGAAACCAATCATATCAAAGGGATGGTCAGTCATTTGCGAAACCAATTCCTGATTGTTGGCCTGATTGCTGTCGGGTTGACCGTCATCACAATTTTTCTGCTATCCCGATTGATTACGTTGCCGTTGATTCGGATGAAAGAAGCGACGGAACAGTTAAGCGAAGGGCACCACGAGGTCAGCCTGAATATTGGCCGAAACGATGAGTTGGGAGAGCTGGCGAACGCCATCACTGCTCTATCCAGTGACTTGGAACATTTAAAAAATGAGCGGAATGAATTTTTGGCGAGTATTTCGCACGAGTTGCGGACGCCGTTGACCTATATCAAAGGATATGCCGATATCGCGAGCCGGCCGGATGCATCCGAGGAAGAGAAAAAGGAATACATTGGCATCATCCGGGAAGAGACGGCCCATTTGACGGAATTGATCCGGCAGCTGTTTGAGCTGGCTCAGATGGATCATAACCAGTTCGCCATTCAAAAAGAGGAATTTTCACTGGAGATGCTTTTTGCATCCGTCGTTGCCTTGGTTCGGCCAGCTTTTGACGAGAAACAGATTTCATTGGCTGTCCATTGTGAACATGAGATTGTCGCCTTCGTTGATCCCGAACGTTTTCAGCAGGTATTGCTGAATGTCTTGGACAACGCCCGCAAGCATTCTCCTGAAGGAACACAAGTGGTATTACAGGGAGTCCAAGATAAAGGTACCATCACCATAAGCATCCGTGATGAAGGAGAGGGCATACCGGAAAAAAATCTTCCTTTTGTCTTTGAACGATTGTATCGGGTCGATAAATCCAGATCCAGACAGTACGGAGGAAGCGGTCTTGGCCTGGCGATTGCGAAAGAAATCGTCGAATCGCACGGTGGTCTCATGACGCTTCAAAGTGAGTACGGACAAGGGACAACCGTCCTGATAGAATTGAAAAGGGGGGATTCGCTTGCAGAAAGTGCTGTTGGTTGATGATGAACAACGAATGCTGGATTTAGTGGCTTTATATTTGAAGCCGCATCAGTACCTCTGTAAAAAAGCACTGGGAGCTCATGAAGCCCTCGACTATTTGGAATCGGAACCTTTCGATCTCGTCTTACTGGATATCATGATGCCGGAAATGGATGGCTGGGAACTGTGCCGCGAAATCCGGAAATTTTCGGATGTGCCAATCATTATGCTGACGGCGCGGGAACAACAGGAGGATATTGTTAAGGGATTGAATATCGGGGCGGATGATTACATCACAAAGCCGTTTAATGAAGATGAGTTGCTGGCCCGGATGGGGGCGCTGCTTCGCAGGAGAACTCCGAAAAATACCATTGAAGTGGACGGTTTGGTGTGGGACGAAGACCGGTTTGAACTTACGTACGGCAAACATATCATCAAATTGACGCCAAAAGAATTTCTGATGGTGGGCCATCTGATGAAGAATGCCGACAAAGTGTTTACGAGGGAGCAGCTGATCCAGTTAATTTGGGGATTCGACTCAGAGACGGAAGGGCGGACCATCGATTCGCATGTGCGAAATGTTCGGGAAAAAATCCGCCAGTCCGGTTTTCCGGTCGATGATCATTTTCTCACGGTTTGGGGAATCGGCTACAAATGGATCCATGAAGCAGAATGATGCTTGATAAAAGAAAAGGTCCGTCGGAAAATATTTCCGACGGGCCTTTTTGAGTAAGGTTATGCGGCGTTACGGCAAGCTTCTGCACATCTACGGCAAGCTTCCGCACAGCGTCTGCAATGTTCATGATGATCGGCGTGCTTCTCACATTCCTCTGCGCAAGCTTCGCAAATGGTTGCGCAAACGGCTGCCAGTTCGGAAACGAACGGTGAATTGTGAGTAATGGCATGTTCCAAAAATGCACAAATGTCCGCGCATTCCCGGTCTAATCGAATGCACTGTGCTAGCATCTTCACATCGTCTTCCTGCAGACAAGCGTCAAAACAATGGTTACATTCCGCTGCACAATCATGTAATGCCCGAATCAATTCCTGATGTTGTTCATGAGCCATGTTAAAACCTCCATTTCTTATTTTTGCTTCATTTACTGGATTTCCCTCTCCTTTCCAAACTAAACAGAAATACCGAAACTCCATAGAAACTGCACATTTTATAGACAAGTAATCAAATATTAAAATCAATGGTGCGGTTTTTTTTTGGGGGTCATTGTGAACTTCTAAATTAGAGTCATGGAACCAGCGATAAAGTAAAATGATACTAAACACTTGATATACCCTATCGGGGTATGTTAAGTTTAAGGAAATATTACTTTAGGAGGAATAATAATGATTGAAACATTAAAAGTACAAGGTATGTCCTGCGGCCACTGTGCAAACTCGGTTGAAACGGGCGTCGGTGAACTCGAAGGGATTTCATCTGTGACAGTTGATCTTAAAAAAGGCGAAGTGGCAGTAGACTATGATACTGCCAAGACATCATTAAACGAAATTCAGAAAGCGATTGAAGAACAAGGGTATGACGTCGTATAAGGGTGCTTTCACAGCACACTTTACTTTTAAATGAAATATACCCCCGCGTGGTATATTCGGCAAGAACTTTGTGAATGTTAAGAATGTAAATAGGGTTAAATAGGATAAGAACCACTAGTTTGGAGGAGGCGCACTGAATGGCTAAAAATGATAAAGACCATCACCACCATCAAGACGAACAGGTAGATCACAGTAAAATGGATCATTCCAAACATGTTGGGCATTCGTACCATGAAGACCAAGTGAAAGAAGGCATTCAAGACGACAGCAATCCTGCCAAAATTCATGATGATCATGCCCATCACAATCATGGTGGCCACGATCATAGTGACCATGGACATCACCATCATGGGAATTTCAAAGAAATTTTCCTGAAGTCGCTGCCCTTGGGCATTGTCATTCTATTATTGTCGCCGATGATGGACGTTCGGCTTCCTTTCCAATTTACTTTTCCATACTCGGATATTGTGGTCGCTGTATTAGCAACTATCTTATTGGTTTATGGCGGAAAACCCTTCTATCAAGGTGCAATCGCTGAATTTAAGGAAAAAGCACCGGGCATGATGGCCCTTATTTCATTAGGGATATCCGTTTCCTATTTGTACAGCATTTACGCCGTGCTGGCACGCTACGTAACCGGCGATCACATCATGGATTTCTTCTTTGAATTCGCGTCCTTGCTGTTGATCATGCTCCTTGGACACTGGATCGAAATGAAGGCTATCGGAGAAGCAGGAGACGCGCAAAAATCGCTCGCCGAATTGGTGCCGAAAGATGCACATGTGGTATTGGAAGATGATTCGATCGAGACGCGTCCCGTAAATGAGCTGAAAGTCGGAGACCTTGTACGGGTTCAGGCCGGAGAAAACGTCTCTGCCGATGGCATCATCAAAAGAGGCACCTCGCGGATCAATGAAGCTTTGCTGACGGGGGAATCTAAACCCATTGAAAAAGGAGCCGGAGACAAAGTGATCGGCGGTTCCACGAACGGTGCAGGCATCATATATCTTGAAGTACAGGAAACCGGCGACCAATCGTTCATTTCCCAAGTACAAACCCTGATAAGCCAGGCGCAGGATCAACCTTCAAGAGCTGAAAATCTGGCTCAAAAAGTAGCCGGCTGGCTGTTTTATATCGCCATTGCGGCGGCTTTCCTCGCTTTTGTCGTTTGGCTGTACATTGCTGACATTCAAACCGCTGTTCTTTTTACGGTTACGACATTAGTCATTGCATGTCCACACGCTCTCGGCCTTGCCATTCCGCTGGTTATTGCACGAAGCACCAGTTTAGGTGCAAACCGCGGGCTGTTGGTGAAAGACCGCGAAGCATTGGAGCTGGCAACTAAGGCTGATGTAATGATACTGGATAAAACGGGTACATTGACTACTGGCGAATTTAAAGTTTTGAACATGGAAACACTGGATGGTCAACATACCGAAGCCGAAATCGCGGCGTTAATGGCAGGGATTGAAGGCGGGTCCAGCCACCCAATCGCCCAGTCAATCGTCCAATACGCTGAGAAACAAGGGATTCAGCCTGTCCACTTTGATTCGATTGATGTTGTGTCGGGTGCGGGTATAGAAGGAAACGCCAATGGCCGCAAATACGAATTGATCAGCCAAAAGGCACTTGGAAGAGATGTAGCGGTGGATGTTCCCAAAGGGGCAACATTAAGTATACTAGTTGAGGACGGGAATCCGATCGGTACGGTCGCATTAGGCGATGAATTGAAAGAAACGAGCAGAACGCTCATACAGGCATTGAAGCATTACAATATAAAACCGATTATGGCTACAGGTGACAATGAAACGGCTGCCCAAGGAGTAGCAGAGGAACTGGGCATTGAATACAGAGCCAATCAATCACCGCAAGATAAATATGGTTTAGTGGAATCACTGAAAAATAATGGACAAACGGTTATCATGGTCGGCGATGGCGTCAACGATGCACCATCCCTTGCAATAGCAGACGTTGGGATAGCAGTCGGCGCCGGAACTCAAGTCGCCATCGATTCCGCTGATGTGATTTTGACTCAGTCGGATCCAGGCGATATTGAATCCTTTATCGAATTGGCCAATAAAACAACCAGTAAAATGAAACAGAACCTCGTGTGGGGAGCCGGTTATAACTTTATTGCCATTCCCATAGCGGCGGGTGTTCTAGCCTCCATTGGGATTACGTTGGCTCCTGCCGCAGGAGCAGTTCTGATGTCCGTGTCCACGGTTATCGTGGCTATCAATGCGATGACATTGAAACTAAGAAATAGAGCTGTTTAACACCGTGTTTAATTGTCGTACACGAAAAGTGCTGCCTCCCAAAAGTTGAATTTTCTTTAACCTTGGGGGCACAGTTTTGTATTAGGTTAAAGTCAAACGGAGGTTTGAAGACTTTGGATAATTAAATATATTTTTATAGTTAACATATGAGATATTATCGGAAGAGAGGAAGCCCAAAAGCTTCTTCTCTTTTCTACTTAAATTCAATTAACACAAAAAAGTTTTCAAAAA
>NZ_JACSMD010000024.1 GCF_018618475.1 Exiguobacterium sp. s122 | reverse complement strand
TAGGTCATGGGTGGAAGCGTGGTGACACGTGGAGCTGAATGATACTAATCGGTCGAGGCTTTGATCTAGTCTAATGGTTTGTATTGATGAATCTTCAGTTTTGAGAGAACAATCTCTTAAAAAACAGGTTGACATTATGTTAAGATAGTGTTAATCTACTATATGTCTGGTGGCGATAGCGAAGCGGCCACACCCGTTCCCATGCCGAACACGGAAGTTAAGCGCTTCAGCGCCGAAAGTAGTTGGGGGTC
>NZ_JACSMD010000023.1 GCF_018618475.1 Exiguobacterium sp. s122 | reverse complement strand
AACAAGGTAGCCGTATCGGAAGGTGCGGCTGGATCACCTCCTTTCTAAGGAAAATGCCCCTGTGGCATTGCCCATCGTTCAGTTTTGAGGGTTCGTCCCTCGATTGTTCCTTGAAAACTGAAGATTCATCAAGACATCAAACCAATTTTTCACATATGGTCCGTGAGGACCGTGTGTCTTAGACGCTAGATCAAGGTAGAAAGGGCGTACGGTGGATGCCTTGGCACTAGGAGCCGATGAAGGACGCGACGAACAGCGAAATGCCCTGGGGAGTGGTAAGTACACATTGATCCAGGGGTATCCGAATGGGGGAACCCACCGCCGGGAGACTGGCGGGACACCCGTGTGAATACATAGCACGGCGTGAGGCACACC
>NZ_JACSMD010000022.1 GCF_018618475.1 Exiguobacterium sp. s122 | reverse complement strand
ACCTGGAGCATCGCCATCGCGTCAGACGCCACGACGTTGAACGTGCCGTCGCCGAGCCCGACGAGGAGCGGCGACTTGTTCTTGCCGATGTAGAGGCGCTCACGGTCCTCCGAGTCGATCATCGCGATCGCGTATGACCCGTGGAGCATCGACAACGTCTTGCGGAACGCCGCTTCGACGTCGCCGAGCTCGACGAAGTTCTTCTCCATGAGCTGGACGATGACTTCTGTATCTGTCTCTGAAAGGAAAGGTACATCAAGCGTCGCCTTGAGCTGCTCGTCGTTCTCGATCACGCCGTTATGGACGAGCGTGAAGCGGGCTGTCGTGCTCTGGTGCGGGTGGGCGTTCGGGACGCTCGGCACCCCGTGTGTCGCCCAACG
>NZ_JACSMD010000021.1 GCF_018618475.1 Exiguobacterium sp. s122 | reverse complement strand
GATCTAGCGTCTAAGACACACGGTCCTCACGGACCATATGTGAAAAATTGGTTTGATGTCTTGATGAATCTTCAGTTTTCAAGGAACAAAAGTGGAGCCTAGCGGGATCGAACCGCTGACCTCCTGCGTGCAAGGCAGGCGCTCTCCCAGCTGAGCTAAGGCCCCGTGATGGAATTCTCAAAAAAATGGTGGGCCTAAGTGGACTCGAACCACCGACCTCACGCTTATCAGGCGTGCGCTCTAACCAGCTGAGCTATAGGCCCTCATAATTTGATTGTCGAGAGATTTTGGTCTCTCAAAACTGAACGATGGGCAATGCCACAGGGGCATTTTCCTTAGAAAGGAGGTGATCCAGCCGCACCTTCCGATACGGCTACCTTGTT
>NZ_JACSMD010000003.1 GCF_018618475.1 Exiguobacterium sp. s122 | reverse complement strand
TGATATAGCTCTTGAAAATGACGAAGCTTGCGCTTCATTCAAAAATTGTAAAACTTTTTTGCCTCATCGTTCAGTTTTCAAAGTTCGTCTGCCGCTCTTGGCGACTTTATTAACTTATCACGTCAACCAGATCTTCGTCAATAACTTTTTCACAAATTGTTTTTCTGAAATAATCTTTTGTCGTGACAACGTTTATAACTATAATACCTATTCCTCATCCCGTCAATATAAAATTTAAATAAAAATAAAAAAATGAGCCTCGTTTTCGAGGCCCAACTCATTAGTCTTGCGCAAGCGGAACATACCCTGTACGTTCCACGAGCGTCTGTCCTTCTTCAGAAGCCATCCAGTCCAGGAAGGGCTTGAACTCTTCATACCGATCTTCTGTCGTGATGGCATAAAATTCAGACGTGATCGGATACGAGCCATCTGCAATCGTCTCGACCGTAGGCGCCACCCCGTTCACCTGAAGCAATTTAATGTCATAGTCTTCAATCATCTCAGTGGCATAGAAACGGAAAGAGAAGCCAATCGCATTTTTATGATTTTGATACGCGGCCGTCTGTTCGATGATACCGCCCATACCTTCTGGGACATCCTCGACCGGAGCAGCCATCAATTTTCGATCGCCCATCACCCGTTGCAAGGCAGTCTGGCTACCGCTCCCTTCCGGTCGTTGGAACGCACGAATCGAATCATCTTTCCCTCCGACTTCTTGCCAATTCCGAATATCGCCTGCATAAATTTGCTGGATCTCTTCTAATTCAAGCGAGTCCACCGGGTTGTCTTCATGGACGAAGAAGATGAACGCTTCACGTCCAATCGGCGTCATATTGAACTCGACACCTTTTCGTTCTGCTGCGGCGATTTGTTGATCTGAAGGCCCTGCGACAAAAATGATATCAGTTTTCCCGTTGATCAATCGTTCATACGCTTCACCTGTCGTCGTCGACACGACAGCACTATTCCCCCACTCGACGTCGTACGGATCATAGTCTCCCGACGGATAAGTCGCCTCGACGAAAGAGGCGTAGAGTGGATAGAGTGCTGTCGCCCCATCGAGACGAGGAAGTTCTGAACCGACTTTAAACGAAGCAGGTGCATCAAGTTTTGCTAAATCGGACTCCGATTTAAACGGACGATAGTCCCGGAGCTCAACGCCCCGCTCTTCAATCCGAAGCCCGGCAGTATACACGTAATACCCTTTGACTGACGCGAACAAGACGATCCCGATTACTGTCCCGACCATGCCGACGCGTTTCAAACTCTGTTTCGAAAGTTTTGAGAAGTCGTACAGCCCGATCATCACAATCGCGAGTACAGCGACAAACCATAGTGTCCAAATGATGGGACGCCCACTTGCAACCGGATCCCCCATTGTGAATATGGCCGTTACGAAAGTTAAGAAAACCGCCGCGACGATGATAAACACACTACTTAAAAGAAACTTTGTCACTTTCATTGATTTGATAATCCCCATTCTTAATTCTATTTAAGAAATTTCATACGCGATCGCTTCGACCCCGACCCCTTTCGTCGGCCGCGTTACTGCCCGGACATAACCTTTTCGAACGAGGAAACTGATGATGCTCCCTAAATCAACACGTAACTCTTGCAAGTCAGGTTGTTCCATCAGTTCTGAGAACGACCAAGGTTCTTCCTGTTGTTGCATCACCTGAAGCAACAAGAGCGTTCCCGGCAATACTTTCGATTGAATCAGGTGCTCCATCCCGATGATGACGAGATGAATACGCTGTTCGAGCTCTTCGCCCCCGCTCACAAGCTCCTCATGTAGCTTGTACACCTCTAAATCCAATTTCCGGACTTGTTTCCATAAGATGATCTCCGGATGAATTCCCGCCTCTAAAATCGATAGGCGTGCCAAGTGTGTCAAAGCATGATGGATTTGCGTGAATGCATCTTGGTATTCTCCTTGTAAAAACAAACTGCGTCCATCTTCAAATCGTCTGAGCAGTTTTGCAAACGCGAGTGAAAGTTGAAGGCGTTGATCTTCGTTCGAAAAGTTTCGTAATCGCTGTCGAAGTTCTAGTAAGAATTCATTTCTCTCAAATAATACCATACCATCTTCAATCCAATGAATGGCACGTCGATTTTCATTCATGACAATCCAGCGGTCCATCATCGAATCGCTCACAACATGAAGGACAATCTTTTCTTGTCCGATGTGATAGTGTTTTACTGTCCAAAACGGTTCATTTTTCGCCTCGATGACAATCAACAAGCGATCTGATTGATCAGTTAATGGATCTCTCGGGCGTTTTTTCTTTACTTCGATAATCCCGAGCGTCGTTTTCAAGGCTGCATACTCTGAATAAATCGTTCGCGTGGCGTATTCCATCGTCACCTTGACCCCTTCTTTCTCATCGTGAACACCTCGTCCACACAAGTATCTACTCTGCTACGAAATTGATTCGCCTTGTTTATAAATTTCTCCTGCCACGGAATGCGCGAACTTCTCACCGTCGGATAGATGAGATATAGTATAGACAGACATGGAGGGATTGTAGAATGAAAAAACGGGGGAATAAAATCAACCGAGCTCGGAACGTCGCGTTATTGCTCATCTTCGGCGGAATCGGTGTCATGTACCTCGGGTTACTTGCGAAGAGTATCACGTGGTTAATGATTATTTTCATGTTACTCGGTTTCTTGATGGTCTTATCGAGCTCTGCCCTTTACTTCATCATCGGCATGGCCTCGACAAAAGCCATCATCGTCACATGCCCGAACTGCGAGAAAGAGACAAAGATGCTCGGTCGCGTCGATTTATGTATGCATTGTGACGAACCGTTGACGATTGACCGCTCACTCGAAGGGAAAGAATTTGACGAGAAATATAACAAACGTCAATCAGAGCAACACGATTAAAAAAACACATCCGCGCACCGGATGTGTTTTTTTAATGTGTATGCGTTTGTTCAGCTTGGCACGTCGGGCATGTCCCGTACACTTCAAGGCGATGTCGATCGACTTTGAAGCCGGTCAGCTGAGAAGCGACCGCTTCAATTTCATCGAGTACCGGATAATTGAAATCAACGACTTTCCCGCACGTATCGCAAATGATGTGATAATGGCGCGATGTGACGAAGTCAAATCGGCTCGAGGCATCTCCGTAGTTCATCTCTTGAACGAGTCCAATCTCTTTAAAGACTCGTAAGTTGTTATACACCGTGGCGACACTCATATTCGGAAAACGTCCCGATAGTGCCTTATAAATGTCATCCGCCGTCGGATGACTATGCTCCGTGACGAGGTACTCCAAAATGGCCTGGCGCTGAGGCGTCATTCTGACTCCATGTTCTCGGAGCGACTGAACAGCATGGTCAAGCATCTCGCTTCCCACGTCAATCCCTCATTTCTTCTATTAGAATTCATGCGAAATGTTAGTTAGAATTAACCTATTTCTTACATAGTAATCTTTATAAATAGTGTACTGATTTCTCAAGCCTCCGTCAAACGTTGAGCTTAAGCGGTTGACGGCTATGATACAATAAGTGCGAATTTGTAAAAGGAGGCAATACATATGTCAACATCCCCTATTCGAAAACAGTCAGACGTCCTTTATGAGGAAGCTCAGACCCACATCGTCGGTGGCGTCAACAGCCCTTCACGTTCGTTTAAGGCGGTCGGCGGCGGCGCACCCGTCTATATGGAACGTGGTGAAGGCGCATACTTTTATGATGTCGATGGCAATCGATACATTGATTATTTAGCGGCATATGGGCCAATCATCACCGGACACGCCCATCCGCATATCCACCGTGCTTTAGTGGAAGCTTCGACGAAAGGGCTTCTTTATGGGACACCACATGCCCTCGAAGTCGAATTTGCGAAGAAACTAAAAGCTGCTATCCCATCTATGGATAAGGTTCGTTTCACGAACTCTGGAACGGAAGCCGTCATGACCACAGTCCGTGTCGCCCGAGCCTATACAGGTCGCGAGCTCGTCGTCAAATTTAGCGGTTGCTATCACGGCCACTCGGATTTGATGTTGATTGCCGCCGGGAGCGGTCCTGCGACACTCGGTTCACCGGATTCAGCAGGGGTCACGAAAGCGACCGCGAAAGAAGTCATCACCGTCCCGTTCAACGATGTGGAGGCGTTCCAGGACATGATGCGTGAATGGGGCGATCAAGTCGCCTGTGTCCTTGTCGAGCCGATCGTCGGGAACTTCGGCATCGTCGAACCGAAACCCGGCTTCCTCCAAGCCGTCAACGACATCACGCATGAGCACGGCGCCCTCGTCATCTATGATGAGGTCATCACGGCGTTCCGCTTCACGTATGGAAGTGCCCAGCAAGTGTATGGTATCGAGCCAGACATGACGGCGCTCGGAAAAATTATCGGCGGCGGATTGCCAATTGGCGCTTACGGCGGAAAAGCCGAAATCATGGAGACGGTCGCACCGCTCGGCCCTGCCTATCAAGCCGGGACAATGGCCGGGAACCCCGCTTCAATGGCGACCGGGATTGCTTGCTTGGAAGTGTTGGCGCAACCGGGTGTCTATGAGGCCCTCGACGCACTCGGCGCGCGCCTTGAGACAGGAATTCGTGAGGCGGCTAAGACGCACGGCGTGACGATCACGCTCAACCGATTGAAAGGCGCACTCACGGTCTACTTCACAGACGAAATCGTTACCGATTACGACGGGGCGGAAAAATCGGACGGTGAAGTGTTCGGGCGTTTCTTCAAACTCATGCTTGAGAACGGCGTCAACTTGGCCCCTTCGAAATACGAGGCGTGGTTCTTGACGACAGCGCATACGGAACAAGATATCGACGAGACGATTGTCGCGGTCAACCGCGCGTTCGAACAGTTATAAGGAAACGGAGATGCCGCGGCATCTCCGTTTTTTAGATGGACGGCCGAATCCATAATTGTTCATAGCGTGGATGACCATAAATATCTATGGGTACATTTCCGAGAAAGGTTGGGAATCGTCGTTCCCGCGCCACGTGATAAAGCGGGATAACGTACGCGGCTTCGGTCACATAACGTTCGACTTCCCGATGAAGATGCGGCCAAACGTCTAAATCGACTTGATGATAGCGATCCATCATCGTCCGAAGCGTCTCGTCTTCGGCAAGTAAATTGCCGACAAGGGATAACTCGCTCGTCAGAAACGCTAAAAATGCCAAGTCCAAGTCTTCATTCATCATCTCACCACAGAGGATGACATCCGCGCGCCGAAGCGTCTCTTCCTCAAACAGTGTGGACAACGTGTAGACAGCGGTCTCCACCACGAAACCTGCAGCCGTCAGTTGCTTCGCAATCAATAGTGCGTCTTCCGTTGCCGTCGCATAAGGTAAATGCAAGAGGCGAACGGATCGAGTGTCGACACGAGCGCTTACATCTCGTTCGAATGCTCGACTCGCATCCGGAAAAAAACCATGGGCGACTTGATGCCGCTCTCCTCCTAACGCGACGAGCTCTGTTTTGTCGATTGTCTCGAGAATGGTACGTCGAACGTCCGGTGCGTCCTTCAACCACGAGTGTCTCATGTTGAAGACGGCGTAACGAGCTCCCGCTTCGGCAATCCATTTCACGAGATGATGATCGTCACGCGTGCTCCATTCCGTATAGTCCGATTCCGAAAACGTCACGAACTCGACAACGTCCAATGAAGGTCGAGGACGTAATCCGCGATCAAACGCTCGGAAACGTGTGACGTCTTCTGACACTTGATCGAGTTTAAACGGCCCGGTCCCGACCGTTCCTTCAAACCCTTTATACGAAATGGAGGCGGGTGTCTGCGCTAAGAGCCGCTCGATGTAGCCGCGGTGCGCCGATGTATAGATGTCGACGATGTAAGGAGCCGGAGAATCGACTTGCTCGATCGGAGCGAACAGCCATCGCTGTTTTCCATATCGCAATAAGCGATTGAGCGAATAAACAACCTCCTTCGCTGAGAGCGACATGCCGTTATGGAACAGCACCCCTTTTCGAATATATAAACGAAAACCAAAACGTGTTGCTTCTATATGATGGGCAAGCGACGGTCGAATCATATATCCGTCCCATTCGAACAATCGGTCGAACAACTGGCGGGCGAGCGACGCCTCCATCGCAATATGAATGTCGAGCGGGTCAAGGGATGCGAGCGGTCTCGTGCGCGGGAAAACGAAACGGTCCTCTTCCGTCTGTTCAAAACCGAAGCGTCCCCAAATGTGCGCCTGGATTTTCTCACGCAATACAGGTGGCCATTCCCACTCAAGCCATTTCGCCGCCTCTGTCATCGTAATATGGGCGAACGACGACTCTACCCAGGTCATTAACGTTTGCCCAAAAGATGGCACAAACTGAATGACGGATTCATGTCCCCTGCCCTTTCCCGGTCGATAGACAACCCAGCCGGCCTGTTTCCACACGTTCACATCCCGCTTGATTTGTTTCTCACTATATCCCGTGGCTCTGACCGCCTCGCGTAACGTCACGTGTTCTCGTTCCCGCTCCGTGGCGTAACGATAGATGGAAACAAGCTTCGGATTCATCGGACTCCTCCTTAAAAGTGGACATCTCCATTTAATTTGTCTCTTTTTTCCAAGTGTAGTCCACGTTTAAAGTAGGTGCAAGGAGGTGCTCACATGAAATTTAAAGATTTTCCTACGAACGTCCGACTCCGGCTCGTCTGCGGCTTCTTCATCCGCATCGTCGGTTCGGCAATCTTCCCATTTATGGCTTTATACTTTTCAGCAGAACTCGGCAAAATCGCCGCCGGATTCATCATGACGTCTTTCGTCATTGTCGGGTATGTCACCGGCTTGTTTGGTGGGTACTTCTCGGACCGGTTTAATCGAAAACACGTCTTACAAATCGGGCAAGTCGTCCAAATCCTTTGCTTTGTCGGGATGACGGTCGCCATCCATCCGTCAAATAATTGGGCCCTCGCCGTCGCCATTTTGTACTTCGGTCATGCGATCGCCAACGGATTAAATTATCCAGCGCTCGAGGCGATCGTCATCGATTCGATGGAAGAGTCGAATCGAAAAGCGATTTACGTCTATGACTACTGGCTCGTCAACTTGGCCATCGCGGGCGGTGTCATGCTCGGCGGGTTGTTCTATCGCGATCACCGTTTCGCCCTATTCGTCGGAATGACACTCGTGTTAATCGTCACGACACTCGTCTTACAGCGCTTCCTTGTCGATTCATATACCGGCAATCGTTCTACACCTGCGAATCCAATCGTCGGGGTCATCACCAACTATCGTATCGCCCTTTCCGACCGGCGGTGGATGCTGTTTGTCCTTGGTAGCATGCTTGTCTTCTCGACCGAGTTTCATATGGCGAACTACATCGGCGTGCATCTCGCCGAAACGTTTCAGGAACGATTGATTGTTGGCGTCCCGTTTGACGGGGTTCGGATGATGGCGTTCATGCAACTCGAGAACACGCTTCTCGTCGTCGCGATCACGTTCGCCGTCACCGCCTTCGTCAAACGCTTCCGGGAGAAACAGGTGTTTTTTATCGGACTGTTGTTGTACGTCACCGCGTTCGCCGCGATCACGTCGATGAATTCCTTTTTCGTCCTCGCCGTCCTTGCCATCATTTTCACGGTCGGGGAGCTCCTTTATTCCCCAATTCGGCAAGTGAAACAAATTGACTTGCTTGACCCGGAGCGGCGCGCTTCGTATTTAGCGTTCGGCGGGTTGACGTTCCACGGCGCAAAACTTGTGGCCGCTGCCGGCATTGTCGTCGGCGCATTCATCGGTCCAATGTTGATGAGCGGTTACATCTTCGCTTTCGGTGCTATTGGAGGGTACTTGTATTATGTCTCGCTCTATAAAATGGAGCCGGTCCGACAGATTGCAGCTTGACGTTTAACTCGTCGTCCGAACGGTAACTACGAAGAGTGAAGGAGGCGATGTTCATGCCAGCGATTGTATTGTTTGATGGAGACTGTAACTTCTGCGACGCAAGCGTCCAATTCATTCTGAATCGTGACTCAAAAGGTCACTTCCACTTTGCATCTCTTCAAGGGGACGCCGGAAAAGAGTTGCGAACCCGGCACCGGATCCCAGAAGCGATTGACAGTATCGTCCTTCTGAAAAACGGTGTGCCTTATCTCAAGTCAGATGCGGCCATCCGGATTGCCGAAGGATTAGATGGGGGATGGCGTTGGCTCGGTCTCGTTCGCATCGTACCGAGACCGATTCGAGATTTCGCATACGACGTCATTGCCAAAAATCGTTACAAGTGGTTCGGAACGAAAGAGACGTGTAAACTTCCGACACCAGAAGAACGGAGTCGGTTTATCGATCAACAGACAAACCCGCCAACCTCATGAAGGTGGCGGGTGTTTTTATTGTATACACGTGAGATACGTCCAGTGGCAGTACGGTAAAGGTTGAGCCATAAAACTGACCCCTAAGTCGTCGGCACGGTGAATGGTCATCCATGGCGCCTCTCCTATGCGCAGATAAATCTCATGATGTGGAGATTGCGTATGCTCGCCCGATAACTTGAACGTTGGTCGATTTTTTAGATGTGCGACAATCGTATACTTAATATCTGGCGCAATCACGAGTGGGTTGCCGACCGAATGCTTAAGACGATACGTCACTTCCCCAGACTCGATGGAGACATCTTCTAGATAGACTTGATCGACTGAAGCCACGTCTTCTCCCGTCAGTTTATGATGTTTCGTATAACCCCTTGTCACGTTCGCATCTTTTTTAATCGAGACGAGTGGCACGTCGTTTAACTGTTCGACCATGACTTCGGTCCGTGTTCGATAATCTTCAGCATAGACGTTATACGAGCGACCATCCCCTTCAAAGTAAGGGTGGGGAGAGAACAAATTCGGGTTCTTTAAAATTGGCGGCTTTATAAAGGGCTGGACACGTAACTGGACGTCGCTCACTTCTGTGATTTCCGGAGTCGACGGACTCACCATAAAGTACATGACATACAATTCGCTGTCCCGTCTCGTCGAAAGGGTGTGTTCTTTCCCGAGCGTCATCGCTTTCCCGACAAAGTCAATCAAATGCGCACCAGGTTTGCCGGTACGTTTCATCGGTCGCAATGCTCGTACTTCATAAAACGTTGGCTCCTGTAACGGTGTGTCATCGATATATCCGGATCCACTCACTTCTGCGACGCGGCGACCTTGCCGATAAATCGCATACGAATCCACGTCTGAAATCGGATCCCACTGTAAATATGTGCCCGTGTCGGTTACAACAGCAGCGGTCATATGCCGATTCCAATACACGTCGTCTGTCGGGTTGACAGCAGCCGTGTAGACGCTCGCCTCTTCTCCTGACGCAAACGTTAACTGATATGCCACTTGTTCGCCGACTTTTGTTTCAAGGTCCACATAATGGTGCTCGGTTCCCCGGTAGACGTCCGTGCCGTTTCGAACGACATGCACTTCCCCTTCGAGTGACCACGTTAATTCAATCCCCTCATTGAGCGGCCGAACTTGAATCAAACCTTCCCCATTCATCATTGAATCGTCCCCCTTTTTCATGTCGTTACCTCATTCCCGTCTAGCGAATTCTAAAAACAAAAAAAAGACTTCGAGTTTAGAACTCGAAGCCTCATTCGACAACCGCTAAATCTTGAATCATATACAGGTCGTAATACGCACCACGACGACGCATCAATTCTTCATGTGTCCCCGTCTCAAGGATGCGACCGTTGTCGACGACAACGATTTTATCGGCATCGGTGATCGTAGACAAGCGGTGGGCGACGATCAATGTCGTCCGTCCTTTCGTCAGGCGCGCAAGCGAATCTTGAATCATCGCCTCACTCTCGAGGTCGAGCGCACTCGTCGCTTCGTCGAGAATGATGATTGGCGGGTGCTTCAAGAAGACGCGGGCGATCGCGAGACGTTGCTTTTGACCCCCTGACAACTTCACACCTTTCTCGCCGACCGGTGTATCGTATCCGTTCGGCAAGTTCGAGATGAACTCGTGTGCGTTCGCAGCTTTCGCTGCAGCGATGACGTCTTCGTCTGACGCCTCCGGATTCCCCATTCGGATGTTCATCGCGACCGACTCACTGAAGAGCACCGAGTCTTGCATGACCATGCCGATTTGATCGCGGAGTGCGCGCAGTTTGAAGTCCCGCACGTCGACACCGTCGATTTTTATGCTGCCATCCGTGACGTCGTAAAAACGTGGGATTAAGCTGACGAGTGTTGATTTTCCGCCGCCGGACATGCCGACGAACGCGACTCGTTCCCCTTCACGAATCGATAAGCTGACGTCATGAAGGGCACGTGTCCCTTCTTTTTCGTAAGCGAAGCCGACGCGGTCGAGCTCGATGTTCCCTGCCGTTTGAACAGGTACGAACGCATCCCGCTTTTCTTCGATGTCATACGGTTCATCGAGGAACTCGAACACCCGGTCCATCGACGCGACCGACTGTGTGAGCGTCGTCGCCGAGTTGACGAGTCGACCGAGCGGGGCATACAACCGGTCGATATAAGCGATAAACGCGACGAGCGTACCGAGCGAGACTTGGTCTTGCAAGACGAGCCATGACGCCGTCGTAAAAATCAAAATCGGGGCGATGTCGGTAATCGTCGAGACGACGACGTACGTCTTCGCGTTCCACCCCGTGTGCCGGAGTGCCGCTTTTAAGAAGCCACCGTTTTGCTGTTCGAACGCTTTATTTTCGTACGGTTCGAGCGCGAAGCTACGAATGACGGCCATGCCGTTCACCCGTTCGGTCAAATGCCCTTGCAGCTCGGCAAGCGCGGCCGAACGCTCGCGTGTCAAGCGACGCAGGCGTCCGTAAAAATATCGGACGGCGATGGCATAGAACGGAAGCGGTAAGATGGCGATGAGCGTCAGTTGCGGATCAATCGTGTACATAATCGCAATGGCAATTAAAATCGTGACCATATCGAGCCAAATGTTCATCAGACCGGTAATGACGAAGTCTTTTGTCTGCTCGACGTCATTGATGATGCGCGAGATAATTTGCCCTGTCTTATTGTTCGAGTAGAAGCGGAGCGACAATTTTTGAACGTGGTCGAACAATCGGTTCCGCACGTCAAACAAGACGCGTGTTGCCGCCCATTGCGCCAAGTATTGTCGCAAATATTCAATTGGCGGTTTCAAGACGAGAAAGATGAAGAAGACGATGCTGAACAACCAGACGAGTTCAGTGTAATCGGCCGCCGGCTCCGGGTCTGTCAAATAAGTATCAATGACATATCGATAAAGTAACGGTAATCCGAGCGGAATCGAAAATTTCAAGATTCCGACGAAGATGGTGAGTGCAATTTGTTTTTTATACGGCTTAACAAATTGCAAATAACGTTTAATACTGCCCATAGTTCCTCCTTCAAGAAAAAAAGCGGAGATGAGCAATCATCTCCGGTAACGTGCTTCGTATTCGCGATACCATTCATCGACGAATGTTGGGTTGAACGGCCCTTTCCGTCCTCGAATCCAGTTGATAAGTTCTTGAACGTTCTGTTTCAAGATTCGATCAATCGCTTTCGGATAATTCATCTCGCGACGATGCCGCTCATATTCATCCTCATCTAAAATCGTGTACGACATATCTGGGAACACCTTAATGTCCAAATCGTAATCGATGTACTTGATGGCGCGTTCGTTGCCATCAAACGTTGTCGGCGAACCTAGATTACAGTAATAGTAAATCCCGTCTTCGCGAATCATACAGATGACATTGAACCAAAACTCAGATGAAAAGTAGCAAATTGCCGGCTCTCGCGTTCTCCATTGCCGACCGTCTGACTCGCTGACCATGATGCGGTCATTGAATCCGATCATATCCGTTTTTGACGACTGAAGGACGAGCGTTTCTTCCCAAACGCGATGCAAAGTTCCGTTGTGCTTGTAGCTCTGTATCTCGATCTTGCTACCTGCTTTGGGAAATAAGCTCATAAGCTCCTCCTTTCCGCTATGATGCTATACAATTCTCATATTTAATTATAGCGACTTTCAGAACCAATGAAAAAGGAAATCTCTTATTTTCAGGAATTTAGTATGTTTTGGAAAGCGTCCGCTCGTGACTTGAACATCGGGCGCAACACAAAATGTTCGATGAGTACGTTCGGAAGATAACTGTCGAACGTCACTTCATCGACCATGACAGCTTTCCCCGCTCGCGTCTCGACACGGTGGACGTGACAAAATCGTTTGAACGGAAACGGCAACTTCACGCCTTGATCGCAAAACGCTTGTTCCCCGGCAATCGTGATGTGGCTATGCCACGGGAACGTCACCGGTCCCACCCCGATTTGAAGCCGAATCCGGTTACCTTCGACTGAAGCCCCGTCCCCAAGGAGTGTTACTTGTGGAAACGTGGTCAACTCCGTCAAGAGCGAGGCGTCTTGTAGCAGTGCCCATAGTTGCTCGGATGACGTGTCAAACGTCGTCGATACGTCAAACTGTCTCATCGTCAACACCTACCATCTGTTCGAGTTTTTGTTGTGCCACCGACACCGTCAGTACGGCCCGTTCTTCTCCATCGAGCCATACCCATTCCCCTTCTGGTAACGTCTCGACGACATACAAGTCAAGGTACCAGACGATGTGTGAGAACACATGTTTCACTTGTCCTACATAGGTTCCGTTTACCTGTTCCCCTGTTCCACGCTCTGTAAGCGGGTATTGCCACATTCCGGCGAGAAGACCTGTGTCCGGTCGTTTCACATAAGCTGTCTTCCCATCTTGATGACAATAGAGCGCATCATACATCTCAATTCGGGACGCCCCTTTTTTCGTTTTAACGGGGAGTTCATCTTGCACGTTGTGGGTATAAGCATAGCAGTGTTCCTGAACGGGACAAAGCGAACACATCGGGTTTTTCGGTGTACATACTGTCGCTCCGAGTTCCATGACGCTTTCATTAAAATCAGAGGCATGACTCGGGTCCATCAGGCGCCGAACGACTTGTTCGAACAGTTTCCGTGTTTTCGGGAGGGCGATGTCGTCATAAATGCCGAACTGCCGCGACATGACGCGCATGACGTTCCCATCGACGGCCGGTTCTGGTTGATTGTAGGCGATTGAGAGTACAGCTCCTGTCGTGTACGGACCGACTCCTTTTAACTTCTCGAATCGTTCTTTCTCTTCGGGGACGATTCCATCATAGACCGCGACCACTTCACGAACTGCTTGATGAAGATTGCGAATGCGTGAGTAATACCCAAGGCCTTCCCAATATTTGACGACGTCTTCTGGTTCGGCCTCCGCGAGCGACTCGATCGTCGGGAACCGTTCCATGAATCGGTTGAAATAAGGGATGACCGTATCGACACGCGTCTGTTGCAACATGACTTCACTCACCCAGACCCGGTATGGATTTTTGTTGTGACGCCAAGGCAAATCACGTTTTTCACGGTTGAACCATGTCACTAGATTTTCATTAAATTCAGGAATAGTATAATTTGTGAACAATTTATCAAGATCAAGCATTTCGTTTCCCCTCGATTTAAAAATATTGTATGATGATTAGGATCAGTTAACGACGTGTTTATTTGATGGAGGTGCTGAAGCACATTGGATACAGCTACTCACATTGGGATGGGACTTGGTTTAAGTGCCATGGCGACACTCAGCCCGGAAGTGTCAGGTGATGCCCAGCTTTTTCTCGCCATGACCGCGACGGCGCTCGTCGGTTCGCACGCTCCGGATTTTGATACGGTCTTCAAATTAAAAGGCAATAGCACGTATTTACGCCAGCATCGCGGTCGTTCACACGGAATCACCGCACTCCTTGCTTGGCCGATCATCGTCAGCGCAGTCATCGGGACCGTGCTTGGCGTCAACCCTGCCTCACTTTGGGTCATGGCTCAAATCGCTGTGTTGCTCCACGTCACCGTTGATTTGTTCAACGCCTACGGGACGCAAGCCCTCCAACCTTTCTCGAAAAAATGGATTGGCTGGGGCGTCATCGGGACGTTCGACCCGTACTTGTTCTCCGCCTATTACGGAGCATATGTATTATGGCTCATCACAGGGGCGACTGTCCCGATTTTTGCACTGCTCATTGCGCTCGTCATCAGTTACTACGCGATTCAGTTCAAGTTGCGTAACCGTGCACTCGCCACGGTCGCGCGTCACTTCGCCGGCGCCCACGAGCTCTTCATCTCGCCGGGAATTGGTTGGGATGATTGGCACGTCGCGGTCCGCTTCCGCGATGGCCTCGGTGCCGTCAAAGTAAAAAAAGGGACGGTCATCGAATGTGGTCGTTTCCGTGATAAGCCAATGCCAGGTGAAGATGATCTTCATTTCGTCGAGGCGCGTAAAAACGCGGACCTTCAGGCGTTCCTCGAGTTCTCGAAGATTCACACGTACACGGTCACACGCCATAACGGCATGATCGAGTACCGGTTCACGAATTTGCGTTACTTCTCAAAAGACATTTATCCGTTCGTCGCCGTCGTCATCGTCGACGAGGAATCGAACGAAGTGTTGTCTTCGTTCACCGGCTGGGTGTTCAGTGAAGCAAGTTTGCAGAAAAAATTGGCTTATGAATCATAAAAAGTCGCTCCGCGGAGCGACTTTTCTTATGCTTCTGATTCCGTGAACTGGAGCTCGAAATCAAATTTAATTTTCTTGTCGACGAGAACGCCACCCGCTTCGAGCGCTTGGTTCCAAGTCAAACCGTAATCTTCACGGTTAATGGTTCCGTTCCCTGTGAAGGCATGCTTTAAGTTACCCCAAGGATCTTTGGCGCTTCCTTCATATTCGACTTCGAACGTCTCTTCACGTGTCGTGCCACGAATCGTTAAGTTGCCCGTCAACTCGAAATCGTTACCACCCTTTGAGCGGAAGGACGTCGACTCGAACACGATGTCTTCATGCTGTTCGACATCGAAAAAGTCGCCAGACCGAAGATGGTTGTCACGATCCCCATTGTTCGTGTCGATGGATGCGGCTTTAATCTTGACCGTCGCCCGAGCGTTTGCCAAATCGTCAGGCTGACCGTTCGCCTCGACGTGAAAGTCTTTAAATTCTCCTTTTACTTTCGAAATCATCATGTGTTTGACTGTAAAGTTGATGGTGCTATGTGCTGGGTCAACTTGATACGTTTTTGCCATAAGTAGGTCCACTCCTTCGATTTTTTGAATTGATTCTAATAAGATGTTTACCACAAATCTTGACTTCAAAACATTTAAAATAAATGTGACAAATTATTGTCAAAAAATTTTGACATTTATCACGCTTACCCGTTAGGATAAAAAAGGGAGCTCTTCGCTTACTTCAAAAATGTAAGCGCATACACAAATTCCCGATACTTTACGGAAAAGGGAGGAACGACCATGATTTACGAAGTCCCGAACTCGACAGGCACGAAAGTACACTTTAAAGACCGCTATGAGAATTACATCAATGGGAAGTGGACAGCGCCTGCCGGGGGAGAATATTTTGAGAACACCTCTCCGGTAAATGGTAAAGTTTTATGTGAAGTCGCACGCTCGACAAAAGAAGATATCGAACTTGCACTAGACGCGGCCCATGCTGCAAAAGACGCATGGGGCAAGACATCGGTGACCGAACGAGCCGTCATCTTGAATAAAATCGCGGACCGTATGGAAGAAAACCTTGAAATGCTCGCTTATGCGGAGACGTGGGAAAACGGGAAAGCCGTTCGGGAGACGTTAAACGCCGACCTCCCGCTCGCCATCGATCATTTCCGCTATTTCGCAGGCGTCATCCGTTCACAAGAAGGTGGCATTAGCGAACTCGACAACGACACGGTCGCCTATCATTTCCAAGAGCCCCTCGGCGTTGTCGCGCAAATTATCCCATGGAACTTCCCGATTTTGATGGCCGTCTGGAAAGTCGCTCCGGCTCTCGCTGCTGGGAACTGTATCGTCTTAAAACCAGCCGAACAAACGCCGGCTTCGATTATGGTGCTCCTCGAATTGATTGAAGACTTGCTCCCGCCAGGCGTATTGAATATCGTCAACGGGTTCGGGCTTGAAGCTGGGAAGCCGCTCGCATCAAGCGACCGTGTGGATAAAGTCGCGTTCACAGGTGAGACGACGACTGGGCGCCTCATCATGCAATACGCATCTCAAAACATCATCCCGGTGACACTCGAGCTTGGCGGAAAATCGCCGAACATCTTCTTCGCCGACATTATGGATGCAGACGATGACTTCTTCGACAAAGCGATTGAAGGACTTGTCATGTTCGCGTTGAACCAAGGGGAAGTGTGTACGTGTCCGTCACGTGCCCTCATTCATGAGTCGATTTATGAGCCGTTCATGGAGCGCGTCCTCGAACGCGTGAAAGCGATCAAGCTCGGCAACCCGCTCGACCCTGACGTCATGATGGGCGCCCAAGCGTCGAACGAGCAACTCGAAAAAATCTTGTCGTACCTCGAGATCGGGAAATCGGAAGGTGCCGAGTGCCTCATCGGTGGTGAGCGCAACGTGATGGACGGTGAGCTCGCGGACGGCTTCTACGTCCAACCGACGATCTTTAAAGGCCATAACAAGATGCGCATCTTCCAGGAAGAAATCTTTGGACCAGTCCTCTCGGTGACGACGTTCAAAGACGACGCCGAAGCCATCGCCATCGCCAACGACACGCTCTATGGCCTCGGCGCGGGTGTATGGACGCGCGACATGAACCGGGCTTACCGTTTCGGTCGTGACATTCAAGCAGGTCGCGTTTGGATCAACTGTTATCACCAATATCCGGCGCACGCGGCGTTCGGCGGATATAAGATGTCAGGGATCGGCCGTGAGAACCATAAGATGATGCTTAGCCATTATCAACGTACGAAAAATATGCTTGTCAGCTACAGCGAACAAAAACTCGGGTTCTTCTAAGATGGTGAACCGCGTCGAGGCCACCCCCGCCACGCTCGCGCTTCTCGATCGACTGAAACAAAAGCATGGACCACTCCTGTTTCACCAGTCTGGCGGATGTTGTGACGGAAGTTCACCAATGTGCTTTCCCCAAGGTGAATTTCTCGTCGGTGATCACGACGTCTTACTTGGCGAAATCGGGGGGTGCCCATTCTATATCCACGAGAAGCAATACGATTATTGGAAGCATACGCAACTCATCATCGACGTTGTCGATGGCAGAGGCGGCATGTTTTCCGTCGAAGGTGTCGAAGGGAAGCGGTTTTTAACTCGCTCCCGTGTTTTCACCGAGGCGGAACGTGTGGAATTGCAGCAACCGTGAATATCCCTTTGGACCAGCCACTTTACCAGATGGCTGGTTTTTTCATTATGCACATGTCACTTTTTAAAATCTGATTCCCGATTCATCGTAAAAACGGCTCAATCACAACTCTCCGTCTTGTATAGTGAATGTAGACAAGAAAGGAGCATCCCAATGGGCCAATTATTGAATGACGTTCTCGAAGGTATATTCATTTCGTTAGTTAGTTTCGCTGTCCCCCTATTTCTGATTTGCGGAACAATCATTTATATGAAAGTAAAGCGCTATAAACAAAGTCAATATTATGCACAGACAGGACATCGCTATATGAAAGTCGTGCAGGATATCGGGCTGTATGGAGAGTATCGTTGCGTCGCCGAAATCGAGGCACGTCGAATCGCCCCAATCATCTTGACGAACGTATACTTACCTCATCCGACGAAGCGAGACCGGACGACAGAAATCGATGTAGTGTTCATCAATGAAAGTGGCATCCATGTCATTGAGTCAAAAAACTATAGCGGTTGGATTTTTGGACGGGAACAAGACCGACAATGGACCCAAACGTTAGCCAATCGAAAGAAGTTTAAATTCTATAACCCGATCAAACAAAACGAGCTACACATGCGTGCGATTGAACAAGTACTTCGACTCGACCGGAGCCATTTACATTCTTGGATTGTATTCAGTGACCGTTCGACATTGAAACGTGTTGAGTCGTCATCTGTACCTGTATTAAATCGAAAATCATGGGCAAAACAGATGACCGTCTCTCGTGATATTCGTTTGACGGCTACCGAACAAATCGATTTGTATGAAAAACTCTTACCTTACACGAACGCAAGTACTGAGATCAAAACAGCGCACATGAACGCAATCCAACAGACGAAATCCTCGACTAGTTGACGTTGGCGCCTCAACGCATAAGCGCCAGAAGACACGCAACAAGGTATACGTTAGCTATTAAAAAAGTCCCGCTCACCTTCGAGCGGGACTTCGTTCATTTACTCTGCATTTTGAAGCGCAAATACAACTCATTGTAATACGCGTTCATTCGTTTGCCTAAATTCTCATACACTTCAAGCTCATCCGTCACTTCTTTATCGGGATAAAACCGCTCATCTGTGACAACTTCTTCATCTAAAAACTCGAGGGCGGCTTCGTTCGGTGTTGAGTAGCCGACATAATCCGTGTTGCGTGCTGCAATTTCAGCGTCGAGCATGAAGTCGATGAACTGATGTGCCCCTTCGACGTTACGGGACGTGCTCGGGATGACCAAGTTATCGAACCAAAGATTCGTCCCTTCTTCCGGGATGACATACGTCAACTCTTCGTTCTCGTACATAATCTCTGAGGCGTCACCGGACCAGACGACGGCCGCTGCCGCTTCCCGGTTCGCCATGAGCATCTTAATCTCATCGCCGACGATGGCTTTAATGTTCGGCCAAAGCGTCTCGAGCTTCTTCTCCGCCTCGAGCAGTTCCGCTTCGTCAGTCGTATTGAGCGAATAGCCGAGCGAGTTCAAGCCGAAGCCCATTACTTCACGCGTTCCGTCCGCGAGCAAGATGTCGTTTTCAAGCGGCATCTCCCATAGGTCGTTCCACGACGTGATCTCCCCGTCGACAAGTTCCGGGTTATAGACAATCCCGACCGTTCCCCAAAAGTAAGGGACCGAGTATTTATTGCCGGGGTCAAACGACTTATCGAGGAAGCGCGGGTCGATGTTGTCGAAATTCTCAAGCTTGGTATAGTCGATTGGGACGAGTAAATCCTCTTCAATCATTTTGCTGATGGCGTAGTCGGACGGGACAGCGATGTCGTAAGCCGTACCGCCTTGCTGAATTTTCGTGAGCATCGCCTCGTTCGAGTCAAACGTCTGGTAGATGACCTTTAGTCCGGTCTCTTCCTCGAACTCATCAATCAAGTCCTCATCGATATAGTCGCCCCAGTTGTAGACGACGAGCGTATTGTCGCCACCGAACCCTTGCGCCATATTGATTTGATAAATCCAAAACAAGATGCCGAAGCTGACGAGGAGCGGTGCCGTTAACATGATGACTAACTTTTTCATCGTCTAACCTCCTTCGCCGCACGTCGCGCGAGTACATAGTATCCAAGAACGAGCATGAGAGTGAACAGGAACAGTAGTGTCGACAAGGCGTTAATCTCAAGCGAGATCCCTTGACGTGCCCGTGAGTAGACTTCGACTGCGAGTGTCGAGAACCCGTTCCCCGTTACGAAGAACGTGACGGCGAAGTCATCGAGCGAATACGTGAGTGCCGTAAAGAAGCCGGCGAAAATACCAGGGGTGATGTACGGCAAAATCACTTTTGTGAGCACATCCCACGTGCTCGCTCCTAAATCACGTGACGCATCGATTAACGTCGGGCTCATCTCTTGCAATTTTGGCAAGACGAGAATGACGACGATTGGGACCGAGAACGCTATGTGGGCCAATAGCACCGAGTAGAACCCGAGCTGGATCCCGAGCATCGTGAATAAGATAAGGAACGACGCCCCAATAATCACGTCCGGACTGACGATCAACACGTTGTTAAGTGACAAGAGCGACGTCTTCGTGTACTTCTGTTTGGCCGTATAGATGGCAAGTGCCCCGATGACCCCGAGTACGGTCGAAATTGTCGCTGAGAGCAGCGCGATGACAATCGTGTTTAAGACGATGACGAGAAGACGTGTGTCGGTGAAGAGTGCCTCGTACCACTCGAGCGTGAACCCGTCAAAGCTACTCATCGTCCCGCCGCTATTGAACGAGTAGACGACCAAGTAAAGAATCGGCGCGTATAGGATGAAGAACACCGCCATCAAATACAAGTTTGCCCATTTGAATTTTCGTTGTTTCATCGACGCACCGCTCCTTTTGAACCCCAGTCACGCGTGATGACCATGACAAGCACCATCGCCAAAATTAAGAACACGGCAATCGTTGAGCCCATGCCCCAGTTTTGCGTAACGAGGAATTGTTGTTCGATTGCCGTCCCGAGTGTAATGACCCGGTTTCCAGCAATAAGACGTGTAATCATGAAGAGTGAAAGTGCCGGGATAAAGACGATTTGAATCCCCGATTTGACACCGTCAAGCGTGAGCGGGAAGATAACGCGTCGGAACGTCGTCCAGTTTGAGGCCCCTAGGTCACGCGACGCATAGACGAGTGACGGCGGTAACTTCTCGATGGCGTTATAAATCGGCAAAATCATGAACGGGATAAAAATGTATACGGACACAAACACGAAGCTGAAGTCCGTGAACAAAATCTGACGCGTCCCAATCCCAATCGCCTCTAAAAACTGGTTCGTGATGCCGTACGTCCCAAAAATTCCGAGGAACGCGTAGGCTTTCAATAACAAGTTGATCCACGACGGCAAGATGATCAGAAGGAGCCACAATTGTTTGTGCTTCGTCTTCGTCAACAAGTAGGCCGTCGGATAGCCAATGAGGAGCGAGAAAAATGTGATCAAGAACGCATACCAGAACGACGACAGCGTCATCGTCAAATACGTCGACGTGAAGAACGTCCGATAGTTCTCTAAACTCAAGTTCCCTTCAATATCAAAGAAAGAATAGTAAAGAACGAGGAAGAGCGGTGCAATGACGAATAGGGCAATCCACACCCAATACGTCGTCATGTAAACCGTCTTCGCTGTTTGACTAGTTCGATTCATGGGCGACCTCCTCGTACGACTCGAGGCGGCGATCGAACTCTTCCTCCGTCTCTCCTAGGCGCATGACGTGAATCGCTTCCTCGTCGAACGTGAGTCCAATTTTCGAACCAACGACTGATTTTTTCGTCGAATGAACGAGCCATTCGTTTCCTTCTTCATCATAGCAACAAATCTCGTAATGGACGCCGCGGAACAGTTGCGAATCGACATCGACGACCAGTTTCGCCGAATCGACGGACGTCATCTCCAAATCTTCCGGACGGATGATCACTTCGACTTTTTCATTGCGGTCAAACCCTTGGTCGACGCAGTCGAACGTCTTCCCGGCAAACGAGACGACGTGGTCTTCTGGCATGACAGCTGGGACGATATTCGATTCACCGATAAAGTCAGCGACGAAACGGTTAATCGGTTCGTCGTAAATGTCGGTCGGTGTCCCGCTTTGGACGATGCGCCCGTTGTTCATGACGAAAATCTCGTCTGACATGGCGAGCGCTTCTTCTTGGTCGTGGGTGACGAAGATGAATGTGATGCCGAGACGTTGCTGAAGTTCACGTAGCTCATACTGCATCTCTGTACGCAATTTCAAATCGAGCGCTGAGAGCGGTTCGTCGAGCAAGATGACTTCTGGCTCATTGACGATGGCACGCGCGATGGCGACCCGTTGGCGCTGTCCGCCCGACAACTCATCGATTTCACGCGAATCATACCCGACCAAGTTGACGAACTTGAGTGCCTGCTCGACTTTCGTCTTAATGTCAGCCTCTTTCATTTTTTTGATACGAAGACCGAATGCGACGTTCTCAAACACGTTCAGGTGCGGGAAGAGCGCATAATCTTGGAACACGGTGTTCACTTGACGTTTATTGGCCGGCACCTCGTTAATCCGTTTGCCATCAAAGTGAATATCACCGTTCGAGGCATCGGTGAACCCTGCAATCAGCCGAAGAATCGTCGTTTTTCCACATCCCGATGGTCCGAGTAGCGTATAAAATTTCCCTCGCTCAATCTCAAAACTGATGTCTTCTAAGACGACGGTGTCGTCGTAACGCTTCGAGACATTGTCAAAGCGGATAATCGTTTGTTCGTTCATCTCAATTCCTCCTTCTTATAGGTATGAATGGGTCGCGACGACGAGACATTCGCTCTCGCCGTCGTAATCGTTGACGAGTTGATGCGAATCAGAGGCGACATAATAAAGCGTCTCGCCCGCCTTGGCAAAGTAGGTGCGATTGCCGAGCTTTAAGGCAATATGTCCTGACAACACATACACGAACGTCTCGGAGCGTGACGGTTCGTACCGTTTGAACTCGCCGTTTTTTGAAAACTTGAGCACAATCGGCTCCATATCTTTTTCGTTTGATTCCGGGATGAGCCATTCGGTCCGATAGCGACGCTCCTCATCGACGTGTATCGTCCGATCTTCTTCGGTATAGACGACTTTTTGGAACACGTCCTCATCGAAGAACTCTTTTGGCGAGCACCCGAGTACTTCTAACAAGTCAAACAATGTCTCAAGTGAAGGTGAACTCAAATCGCGTTCAATTTGAGAGATGTATCCTTTGCTCAAATCGGTACGTTCCGCCAATTCTTCTTGCGTCAACCCGTTTTTCACACGGAGCCGTTTGATTTTTTGCCCGACTTCCATATCTTCGCCCTCCTTTCGCTTGCAAACAAGTTTAGTATAAAATGATTTCAACTAAAGAAAGTTTATAAATACTTAACAAAAAAGCGAACTTATAGCGCCTTTCATTATACCGAATTCCGTTTTGTTTGCAAGTAAAAAATCACGCCGAATGTGGCGTGATTTTAGTGAAGATTTCGTTTCGACATCAAGTGTTTGAACTTCTCATTTTTCGTTTGAAATAAATGAAGTTGTGGCCCGTACGCATCAATCTGTTGTACGACGTATTGAAACGACTTGGCCTCTCCCGGATACGGTTCACCCGCTCGCGCGAGCGACGTCTCAAAATCTTCCCAAAGCACCTCGACCCATGTCAACGCCTCAAGTTCTGTCAACACATCATTTTTCGCTTTCAACATCTCGGCCAATCGTTCATATTGTTCGGGTCGGTTCATGAGCGCACCTCTGACAGTTCCGAAAGTGGAATCGCATGCTCCGTCGTCTCACCTTCGAACGTGCCCCATCCCATGACGCCATTGACGAACTTTAAACGAAACGGGCGTTCATTGTAGTTGACGATGTACGTCTCTCCTGGTTTGAACGACGATGGGTCAATCAAATAGCTCTCGGCGATGGCGATACGGCGCAAGACGACTTCAATCTCACTAACCATCCCCATCTGCTCCGCTTTCCGTTTTCGTTCGTGGAGCGCTCGAATCTCTTGTTCCAATTCGTATTTCGATAAGTCACTCAATCGTTTTTCCATTTCGTTCACCTCACTTGTAGCGTATCAGATTTCTCACAGAAAAGAAAAAGACGAAACTGAACACGTGGTTCAGTTCGCCTTAAAGTTATAGAGCGGTTTGATGACTTGATCGATCGTAACGGCCGGTTCGATATAACGGACGATTTCCTTCATCGATTTATAGACGAATGGCGACTCGTCTATCGTCGACGGCCGGACTGACGTCGACCACACACCAGACATCGTTTGTTTGAATTCGTTAAAGTCAACGCGCTTCCGCGCAGCCGAACGTGACATGATCCGTCCCGCCCCGTGCGGTCCTGAGAAGTTCCAATCTGGATTGCCTTTTCCGGTACAGATGAGCGATCCGTCCCGCATATTCATCGGAATGATGACCCGCTCCCCATCCTTCGCCGAAATCGCACCTTTTCGAAGGATTCGATCGTCATGGTCGATGTAGTTATGCACCGTGTCGAACTGGTCAAGGACGTGCCAGTTCATCGCCTCAACGATGACGTCCGTCATAGCCAGACGATTACTTGCAGCGTACTGTTGGGCGATCCGTACATCATGCATATAATCTTCCATCGCGTCGCCTTCGACATAGGCGAGGTCACGGAATTTTCTCCGCGCCTCACGCTCTGTCTCGAGATACGTTGAAATCTCATGCTCACGCCCGGCCGCTTTCAACTGGTCAATCGCTTCCATCACATCGTTCGTCTTCATCATGTGTTCGATGGCACGATTTTGATAATGGTCGGCAATTTGAACACCGAGATGACGCGACCCCGAATGGATGACGAGATACGTCCGTCCGTTGTCCTCATTCACTTCAATAAAATGGTTTCCCGACCCGAGCGTCCCGACCGAGCGCAAGGCACGGTCGAGTTTGAACGGGGCTCGGACGTCTTCTAACGGAAGCGTTGATGCGTAAGGATGCGCCTCCCCCCGAATGTTCATTCCACTCGGCACCTTTTGACGAATGACGTCATCGAGCTTTTGAAAGTCGATTCGCTTCGCCTTGATCTCGGTGCAGAGCATGCCGCACCCGAGGTCGACGCCGACCAGGTTCGGGACAATCTTGTCATGAATCGTCATCGTCGTGCCGACGACCGAACCTTTGCCGGCATGCATGTCCGGCATGATTCGAATCGTCGCGCCTTCTGTGAACGGTTGGTCGACGAGTGTCTGGAGTTGCGACCGCGTCATGTCATCCATCCGTTCATTGAATACTTTGGCACGGTTATGCTTTCCGATAATCTCCATACGCTCTCCTTTCTTAGCTAATCGCTTGTTGTTTACTTTGAAGCTCATGCATACGGGCGTACACACCGCCGTGCGCGATGAGCGATTGATGGTTTCCGCGTTCGATGATGTGTCCATGATCGAGCACGAGAATTTGGTCGGCTTCCCGAATCGTCGAGAGTCGGTGAGCAATGACAAACGTCGTCCGTCCTTTCGTGAGCGTCTTGAGCGCGTCTTGGATGAGCGCTTCCGTCTCCGAGTCGACACTGGCTGTCGCTTCGTCTAAGACGAGAATCGCCGGGTCAAAGACGAGGGCACGTGCAAAGCTGATGAGTTGTCGTTCTCCACTCGAAAGCGACGCACCACGTTCGATGACCGGTTCTTCGAGACCGTTTGGCAACTGTTTGACGAAGCGATCGGCTCCGACCGCTGTGAGCGCCTGCCAGACTCGCTCATCGGAAATCGTCTCGTCCCCGAGCGTCACGTTCGTCTTAATCGATCCTGTGAACAAGAACGGATCTTGGAGCACGATGCCGAGATGATCGCGGACCGCTTGCGTCGGCAGTTTCGTCACGTCCATCCCGTCGATGTTGAGCGTTCCGTTCGACGGATCGTAGAAGCGCATGAGCAAGTTCATAATTGAGCTCTTCCCGCTACCGGTATGACCGACGAGCGCGACGGTCTCCCCAGGCGCGGCGTGGATATCGATGTGTTGGAGTACCGGCTTCCCGGCCTCATAACTAAATGAGACATCCTCAAACACGACTTCCCCTTTAAAGCGTGGAATGCGGTCGGTCGATACGTCCTCCCCTTCCTCGTCGAGCAACTGGAACATCCGGTCTGCCGAAACGAGTGCTTGTTGAAGTGGCGACAATTGGTTCATGATTTGTGTCACCGGCTCGAAAATCCGTGAGACGTAATCGATATACGCGTACAAAATTCCGAGCGTGAGCACGCTCCCTGTCCCTAGCGTCTGCGCCCCGACGACCCAGATGAGGAGGGCAAGCGCCATGTTACGGAAGAAGTTAACTAAGTTGTGCGACATGAGTGCATCAAGCTTGAGCAGCTTCCGGCGCGTCTGGAAGTTGTCGCTGTTCTTTTCATTGAACTCGTCATAGACGAGCCCTTCCTTCACGTACGATTGAATGATTGGCATCGTTTGAATACTCTCGTTCAATTGGGCGTTCATATCCGCGACGAGGGCACGTACTCGGAAGTTGTTGCGCGTCGACAGACGTTGGAACAACTTGATCCAGACAATAACGACCGGAATGATGATGAGCGAGACAAGACCAAGCCGTACGTCTAAGAAGAACATGGCAATCAAAACACCAATCATCATGACAATGCTTTGGAACACACGGGCGAGGACCCCTAAATAGAGATCGCGAATCGTCTCCGTGTCGTTCGTGACCCGACTGACGATTTTCCCGATTGGTGTTTGGTCGAAATAACGCACCGGGATAGTTTGCAAGTGGCGCATGACATCGAGTCGCATCGTTTTGACGATTTGGTGAGCCGAGCGCTGAAGGAGCATCTGTTGCCCCCAGTTTAGTCCTGCCGCAATCAACAGCAACACGACGTAAAGGCCAGATAAAAAGAGGACAGCCCGGAGGTCCGTTTCATAAAACTGGAACACGTCAGTCGAGGAGAGCGGTACGATGTTGTCGTAAGTCGCAGACTCATCGCTTCGTGTAATCGTAAGGACCCCGTTGTCGACTTCCCGGACCCCGCCGTTCATGACGGCATCAGGGACAAGATAATACCCATCTGTCGTTTGGACGATGGAGACCGGTCTTACGACCGTCTCCCCGTCGAGTCTTGTTTCTTTTTCATAGGCGTTCCCTTCAAAGGAGACACTTCCGCCTGATTCGACTTGTACCCAATCGCGCTCGATGGCGACGATGTGGTCGTCAATGATGATTTTTGCGATATACGGACCGGCAAGTTCTGCGCCGACCGCTAAAAAGAGTAAGAACAAGCCGAGGAAAATCGAGCGCTTCACTTGTTTGGCATAGCCGACGAGCGAGCGAATCGTCTTTTTCCTGCGAACTGGATCTAATTCGTGTTGATCGATCATGAGAGATTCCCCCTTTCCCGGATTACTCCGTCTCTCCTTGTCGAACGTACTGTTCGTAATACCAACCACGGCGTTCCATCAGTTGGTCGTGTGTGCCACGTTCGGTGACGCGGCCGTCTTGTAAGACGAGAATTTGATCGGCATGAGCGACGGCTGACAAGCGGTGTGCGACGATGAACGTCGTCTGTTCCGCTCGGCTCGTCCGGACCGAGTCGATAATGCGTGACTCCGTTTTGGCATCAACCGCCGAGAGCGAATCGTCGAGCAATAGAATCTCTGGGTCTTTGAGCAGGGCCCGGGCAATCGAGAGACGTTGTTTTTGTCCACCTGACAGCATGACCCCTTGCTCACCAACGACCGTGTCGAGTCCGTTCTCTAAATGATTGATGTCCGAGTCAAACGCAGCCAGACGGATGGCCGTTTGAAGGTCGTCCTCGGTCGCATCGTTTGAACCGAACAAGATGTTGTCACGGACCGTCTTCGAGAACAACAAGTGTTCTTGCGACACGTAGCCGCTCCACCCGCGGACTTGTTCGAGTTTGATGTCTGAGATCGGGATGCCGTTGACGAGCAGTGCGTCATCAATCGGGTATTCCCGGAGCAGTTGACGCAAGAGCGTCGTCTTCCCTGCCCCCGTCGGTCCGACAATCCCAATCGTTTCTCCACGTGATACGTGGAGCACGATGTCTTCAAGTGACGCACGGTTCGATCCTGGATACGTGAACGTGAGCGACTTGAACGTGATTTTTTCAGGTACGGCGACATCCGCCGTCCCCGTCGACTCGACGTCTGGCCGTTCGTTCATCGTCGCTTCAATCCGCTCTAAGCTCGCCGTTCCGCGTTGGACGACGTTAATCAATTCCCCGAAGGCGTACATCGGCCAAATGAGCATCCCGAGATAAATATTGAACGAGACGAGCTGACCGAGCGTAATGTCGTTTGTAAAGACGAGATACGTCCCGAACGACAAGCCAATCAAGTAACTGAGTCCGACGAGTAGTTTGATGACCGGTTCGAACAAGACATCGATTTTGGCGACGTGCATGTTTTTCGCCATCACATCGTCTGTGATCGTGTCGAACTTCTTCGTGTCCGCATCTTCTTGGACGAACGAGCGAACGACACGAAGCCCTGAAATCGACTCGACGACTTGATCGTTCATGACACCGAACGCGTCTTGGGCCGCCGTGAAACGCGCGTGGATTTGTCGGCCGAGCTTATTCATCGACCAGGCGAGAATCGGCATCGGCAACAGTGCCGCGAGCGTCAGTTTCCAATCGATGAAGACACCCATAATGGTGAGTGCGATGAGCGTCATGTTGAACGAATCGACGAGCGTCATGACGCCGAACCCAGCTGTCCGTTCGACCGCTTTCAAGTCGTTCGTCGCAAGCGCCATCAAATCACCCGTGCGGTGCTGTTGATAGAACCGCGGCGTCTGACGGAGCAAATGACCGAAAAAACGCCCCCGCAGTTTTTTCTCTAGTAAAAAGGCCGTCCCGAACAAACGGGCAATCCATAGGTACGACATGACGTACGACAAGACCATGATACCGAGTAGCGACCCGACGATTAGGACGAGCCGTTCCGTCGTCAAACTCCCCTCTCGAATCGCATCGATCGCTTGACCGATAATCCACGGTGGCAACATGTCGATGACACCGGTAATGATTAACAGAATGATGGCGATGACATACGTCCGTTTTTGCCGTTTAATAAACCAATCCAATTGTTTAATCAGTTTCATGACTGATTTCCCCCTTCCGTCCTTTCCAAGCACACAAAAAAGCGCACGTCACCTGATTGTGCAACCAATCGGATGAAGTGCGCTTGACAGTCTTCAGTCTTTTGCATGGTCAGGGAAAGGACACTACCCCTATCCAGCTGCCCGTTTAAGCAGTCAAATACGAGTAGCCATATGATGTTGTGTGTGTGTGTTGTAGTGTTGTGATGAACTTCATCATGCTGGCTCCTCTCGTTTCATAGTTTGAAAATCTACTAAAACCTTAGCAGACTGTTCTGAAAATTGTCAATATGATTTTGTAAAGAAATTGTAATTTATTTTAGTTGATGAAGAATGTCGCTAAAATCACACCGACAATCCCCGTCGCCACGACATAATAAATCATCGGCATGAGCGTATAGCGGATAATCGTCCCTTCTTTACCAAGTAGGCCGGCAACAGAGGCGACGGCGACGACGTTCAAGACACAAATCATGTTCCCGGCGTTCGCGCCGGCCATTTGCATCGACAAGGCGAGCGTCTCACTCATGCCGACCGATTCGGCGACACTCGTCGTCAAGCTCGAGAACATCATGTTCGAGAATGTGGCCGATCCGGATACGAACGATCCGAGCGCCCCAATCCACGGCGCGACGATTGGCCAAATGCCACCGAACGCTTCGGCCGCTGCCGAGGCGAGTTCGACCGGCATGGAACCTAGTCCCGCCCCGCCGTTCTCTGAATGGATGAAAATCCGGACCATCGGAACAGAAGCCGCGAGCGTGATCAGTGTCCCGCCGATACCGAGTGTCGTCGATTTAAACACCGACGTCACTTGCGACCAACTCATGTTGTGTAAGAAGAACGTCGTGATGATCGTCAAAATAAACATGAACCCTGGCGAGTAGAACGGTTCCCACGAGGTCGAAATTCCGGCGACCCCTAGAATGTCTGGCAAATTAATGCGAATACTTCGCGTCAGTTCATTCAAGAACGGGACAGTCCGTGTCAAGATGAGGAAAACCGTCAAGATCAAGTAAGGTGCCCATGCTTTCCACTGGGGAAGTTCGCGCTTTCCTGTTTTCACAGTCGGTTGTTCAACCGGTTCGCCGAGTTCATCGGCGTACCCGTCAAACGTCCAGACGCGTTTCGGCATCAAAATACCTTTCTTCGCCATCGTGACTAAGATGACGAGACCCGTCAAACCGCCGAGCATACCACCGAACTCGAATCCGAGGACGAGCGTCCACAAGTACGCCGGGATACTGTAGACGAGGGCAGCGACAAGTGCGATCGGTAATACATCAAACGCTGGCTTGACCGACTTTTCTTTACTGAAGAATCGAGTCAACATTAAAATCAAAATGAATGGGATAAAGAGACCTACGACCATATCGATGAGGACCGTCTGCAGGACGACACTCGTCAAAAATTCAATGGACTCCGGTTGACTCACGTCGAGCGAAAGACCGTTCCCGATTCCGATTAATGCAGGAGTCCCAACCGCGCCGAACGTGACGGCGGAAACGTCGGCCGACAGTGCGATGACGACAGCCGCAATCGGTGGGAAGCCTAGTGCAATTAGAAGCGGGGCCGCGACTGTAGCCGGTGTCCCGAATCCTGAGGCACCTTCGATGAAGGAAACGAACAACCAGCCGACGATGAGCACTTGAATCCGTGGATCCGGTGTAATCGTGACGAACCCGGAGCGGATGGCGTTCATACCGCCCCCTTCTCTCATCGTGTTCATCATTCCAATCGCACCGTACACGATCCAAGCCGCTGTAATGGCGATGACGAGCCCTTGCAGGACGGCCGCCGTGATTTGTGTAGCGTCGAGTTGCCATACGAAGAACGCGAGAATGGCAGTTAAGACGAGTGATAATGGCATCGCAACCGATGCCGGCAAACGCATAATGACCAGTAAGATAAGCACCGATACAATCGGCATCAGTGCTGTAATCCATTCGAAAATCGTCAATGTAGACCCACCTTTTCAGTTTTTTCCCCTATACCGTAAACCGATGTCCCACTACGATTGTTCTTCAACGAGCCGCTCTAACGCGCGCTCGATGACATCATACGGAAACCCTTTGCGCCGAAGCTGCATCTTCATACGCTGTTTCCGTTCGAATGCATCATACCCGCTATACTTTCGATTCAACTTTTCGGCTTGTGTCAGACAGGCCGCAAGCTCGACGTCCTCATCCTCGTTTTCCCAAAACGTATGAATCGCCTCTGAAATAATATCAAACGTGAAACCCCTTTGCATCAGGGTTTGTTGAATTCTTTGTTGCACTTCTGTGGCGGAACGTCGATTCGTTTCCATTTGTTTCCTTTTTACAAACTTTCCGGCTTTTTCGAGTTGATCCTCATGCGTGATTGTAGCGATCACGTCTTCAATGATTGTGGGTGCGATATGGAACTGTGCGAGCTCTCGTTTGATTTTCACAGGTCCGCTCGGGCTTGTATTAAACTTTGTTTGAACGTACGCTTTGGCGAACTCGGCATCATTCAAATAACGTTGTTCAATGAGACGCTCCGTGACCCGTTTAATGACCGGTTCACTCACTTCTTTCTTTATCAAATAGTCATGCACCTCTCGGACGGCGCGCATTCGGTATGACAAATAGTTGACGGCTGCTTTGTACGCCTTTTGCTCTTCTTCGGCTTCGAGTACGTCTCGGACGAAGTCGTCTTCAAGCTCCATCCCTCGCGTCAATCCATATTTAATAAAGACGTCGACATCGATGGCGAAAGCGAACTCTTCTTTGCCGTCTTTCTCGACGAAGACGTTTAGCCGGTCTTTGTTTTTCTGTTGCGTCGTAAACTTGGCAATTTTCACAAAAACCCTCCTTTTCCTAGTTCTAACATATCACGTTCCCCGCTCAAGAAGGATTTTTGATAAGTTAGAAGAAAGGGTATTCACAATAGGAACGGTCCGCTTTCTTTATGGAACTCATACCCGTTTTGAAATCGCTTCAATATACTGGAGGGACACTTTATGAAAATTGCAATTACTGGCGGAACCGGGCTCATCGGTCGTCCGCTCGTCCGCGCCCTTGCTGAAGCCGGCCATCAAGTCATCGTCTTGACGCGCAATCCGCGGCCACGGCAACGAGGCATCTCCTTCGTGGAATGGATGACCCCAGACAGCCACCCGGAAACGGCGCTTCAAGACGTCGATGCGTTCATCCACTTAGCCGGCGCCTCAATCAATGATGGGCGTTGGACCCACAAACAAAAACAAGCCATCCTACAAAGTCGACTCGATGGGACGAGAGAGCTCGTCCGGATCATTAAAAACATGAAACAAAAGCCGAGTGTCGTCATCAGTGGTTCGGCTATCGGGATTTATGGGGAAGACCGGACCATTACCTACTCCGAATCCACTCCGCTCCCAGACCGTACGAACTTCTTAGGCAACGTGTGCGTCCTTTGGGAAAAAGAAGCCGATCCGATTAAAGAGATGGGAATTCGCCTTGCTTATATGCGAACCGGCGTCGTCCTGTCGAATGACGGCGGCGCGTTTCCACTCATGAAGCTGCCCTACACGTTCGGTGTCGGTGGAAAAATCGGCTCCGGGAAACAGTGGGTCCCTTGGATTCATCTTGACGACCTCGTTCGCTTGTTCGTCCATGTCATCGAAACGCCGACGATTGAAGGTCCTGTCAACGGGACGGCCCCAACGCCGGTCACGATGGACGAGTTCGGTCGAACCGTCGCCCGCGTCATGCATCGCCCGCACTGGATTCCTGCCCCGGCGCCGCTCTTGAAGCTCGCACTCGGCGAGAAGAGCGTCATCGTCCTCGAAGGCGCGAAAGTCGTCCCGACAAAAGCACTCAATCATCAGTTCAAATTCCGCTATGAGACACTGGAGCCTGCATTAAAACAACTGCTACATTTAACTTGAGGAGGATTTACATTACGTGAGCAACTTATTGATTCGTAACGCCCATATTTACCCGATTACCTCCCCCCATTTTTACGGAGATTTACGTGTCAAGGACGGTAAAATCGTCGAATTGGCCGACCTACTCGACCCGCTCGAAGGGGAGACGGTCATCGAGGCTGAAGGGAATTTCTTGTTCCCTGGCTTCATCGATGCCCACACACACCTCGGTTTATACGATGAAGGAACCGGCTCTGTCGGAAACGATGCGAACGAGACGGTCGAAGCCATGACACCGCATGCTCGCGCGATTGACGGCGTCTATCCGCTTGACGAAGGTTTCGAAGAAGCCCTCATGGCCGGTGTGACCGCCGTACAAGTCATGCCAGGCAGTATGAACGTAATCGGTGGCGTGACGAGCGTCATCAAGACACACGGTCGTTTCATCGAAGACATGATTCTCAGGCAATACGCCGGCCTCAAGATGGCGCTCGGCGAAAACCCGAAGCGCATCCACAGTATGGGGAAAACGGGAGATTTGACGAGGATGGGAATCATGGGACTTCTCCGCGAAGCGTTCCGGACCGTCGACTCGACAAAGACGATTGGCACGTTCGGGAGCCAAATGATCCAACTCGCCCTCGACCGAAAGATGCCGGTTCGGGTCCACGCCCACCGCGCCGATGACATCCTCTCTGTGGTTCGCTTTGCTAAAGAGTTCGACCTTGACTATCGTATCGAGCATTGTACAGAAGGCCATCTCGTTGCCGAAAAGTTACAGGAACTCGGGGTAAAGCACGTCACTGTCGGTCCGACGTTCACACGTAAATCGAAAATCGAGTTGCAAAACAAAACGTGGGAGACGTATCGGATCTTACATGAACACGGAATGATCGTCTCCATCACGACGGACCATCCGTATACACCGGTCCAATACTTGAATCTTTGCGCTGGCCTTGCCGCGCGTGAAGGATTGCCGGTCGATGTCGCACTCCGTGCCATCACGATTCACCCCGCCGAATCGCTCGGGGTAGATGACCGCATCGGCTCGCTCGAAGTCGGGAAAGATGCCGACCTCGTCTTGTGGAGCCACTTCCCACTCGACTATATGTCGAAGCCGATTATGACGATTGTAAACGGCCAAATCGTCTATGCGACAGAACGCGCCAAGACACATCATGAGATGGACTAATTTTCATTATTTTTCATAACCGTTTTTACGCATAATTTACTTGCTTTTTTAAAAATTCTATATAAAATTATCTTGTAACTTCAAAAAAGCAACCAAGGCGGTTCGAACAGCGAAGCCAGAAGTATGCTTTCGTTACGACTATTCTTCAGCGGTCTGAAATAGGAGGAGGAATGTAAAGGTGCTCAAATTTCGTGAGCTCACCGACTGCGCGGAGTTGTTCGAACTGATGCAACACCCAGATGTCTTTCCGTATGTCCGTCAAAAGACGGTCCATTTTGACGAGTTTTTATTTAGCACGAAGCAAGTCATCGAGCTAGAAGAGCAAGGAAACATCATCTCACGCACCATCACGAACGAGTTCGGGACCCCGATTGGGACGATCAGCTTGTTCGATGTGGAATCCGGCTATGGGTTCCTCGGTACGTGGCTTGGCAAACCGTATCACGGGAAAGGTTACAATCAAGTCGCGAAAGAGGCGTTCTTCTCAGAACTATTCTTCGAGCTTGACATCGAAAGTGTCTTTTTAAAAATCCGAAAATCAAATGAGCGCTCGATCGCCGCGGCTGAAAAGTTGCCGTACGCTTTTTGTGCCAATGAGGTTCGTTCGGAACTGCTTGCTGAAATCAATCAAGGGGATGTCGAGTACGTATTATATGAAGTATCCAAGTCGAGCTTCCAGCTCTACTTGCACTCGCTCCACGCTCCAGAATTCGAGATTGCCTACGAGGCACAACTCGAAGCCTAAGCCAATTCTGACAAAGAATTGGCTTTTTTGTGGCGTTTTTGTGTGGATTGCATGGGGACAACTTTACGGCAATGAATATTTCTGTTCTAATTCGGAGAGATAGGTATGATAGAAGTATGGGGGAATTGTCACACGCCCCGTTAACTGTTTTGTAAAGGAGAATGAACCATGTCAGAACCAACGTTTCGAATTTTAGTGACAGATGACGAAGAACAAATGCGCGATTTGCTCGTCTCGAACCTAGAAAAAGAAGGATATGAGACCATCACGGCGACGAACGGGCTTGAAGCAATTGAACTGTTGAAAGCACAATCGTTCCACCTCGTCTTGCTCGATGTCATGATGCCTGAACTCGATGGACTCACGGCCTGCATGCGCATCCGTGAATTCTCGAACGTGCCGATCATCTTGCTCACGGCCCGTTCCGAGGAGCTCGACCGCATCCATGGATTGAAAATCGGAGCGGATGACTATATCACGAAGCCGTTCAGTCCGCGAGAACTACTCGCCCGAATCGAAGCGACGCTTCGTCGGACGCACAACTTCTCGAAAGAACAAGAAGCGACGTTCGATGTCGGTGTTTTATCCATCGATATCGAAGGACGTGCGGTCAGCGTAAAAGGAAAAACCGTCAACTTGACGCGAAAAGAATTTGACCTCCTCTACTTGTTCATCACGAACGAAGAGAAAGTGTTCTCTCGTGAACAGTTGCTCGACCAGATTTGGGGCACCGAGTATCACGGGAATCTCCGTACGGTCGACACGCACATTAAAACGCTCCGCCTGAAACTCGGTGAAGCCGGCGGTTACATTCAAACGGTCTGGGGGATCGGCTATAAGTTCGAGGCGAACGTATGAAACAATACACGATCCGGAAGCGGATTTGGATCACCATTTGGACGGCCAGCCTCTTCTCCGCGTTCGTGTTCATCATCATGACGTTTTACTTGTACGACAAGTTCTATATCCAGACGCAAGAAGAACTGCTCATCAACCGCGGAGAGAAACTCGTCACCATCTACAAGGCGGACGGGTTCTCTGACGCGTTCTCAGACAGTATGACCTACACGAACGAGCTGACCGAGACAAAAGTGTTCCTCTCTTCCGTTAAAGAAGACGGGCTTGGCTCAGGGAAGACGTTCTTACGCGAACAAGACTTAGCTAGACTGCAAGACGGTTACGCCATCTCGGTCACACGGAAACACCCGACGGAGGACGTCGATATTCTCATGTCGGCCTTTCCGCTCATCCGTGATGGCGAGCTCGACAATGCGCTCATCCTCTATATGGAGCTGAGTAAAATCAGCGAGCCGTTCCAACCGATTCGGCTCATGATCACATTTTTACTCATCCTCATGGTCGTCAATCTGCTCATCTTCGGAACGCAAATCATCGACACAATCATTCAGCCACTCATCCAGATGAAGCGTGCCTCGCAAGTGTATGCCAAAGGTGATTTTTCACATCGGATTCCCATCTATTATGATGACGAAATTGGGGAACTTGCCGAAACGCTTAACCGGATGGCTGAATCACTCGGGCTCGTTGAAGAGCAACGGAAAGAGTTTTTAGCGAACGTCAGTCACGAGCTCCGGACACCGTTATCTTACATTCGCGGCTATACGGAGATGCTGCAAGACCCGTCACTCGATGAAAAGACGAAAGCGCAATACTACGACATCATCGAGAACGAGACGGAGCGGTTGCAACGGCTCGTCAACGATTTGCTCGATCTAGCCCAACTGGAGCGTGACTCGTATCCGATGACGAAAGAGCCGGTCGTTTACTCGCAAGTGCTCGAGGACGTCCTATATCGGTTCGAACCGATCGCCCAGGCAAAAGGGGTCTCCATCGAGACCGAACTCGACTTTGACCTCATCATCCTCGGGGATCACGACCGACTTGAGCAAGTCGTCGGGAACTTGCTCGATAATGCGCTACGGTATACGGAGGCCGGCAAATCGATTCATGTGAAGACGTTTTCCGAAGAAGGCTATGCGATTACCGAGATTAAAGACGAAGGTCGCGGCATCCCACGGGAAGACCTCGACAAGTTGACGGAACGCTTTTATCGTGTCAACAAGTCCCGGACTCGCGAAGACGGTGGCACCGGGCTCGGGCTCGCCATCGCCAAACACATTATGGAACGCCATGATGGGTCCATTCACTTCTCATCAGAAGTCGGTCACGGGACGACGGTTACACTCGGACTCCCCCTGCTACCAGACGACGAATTTGACATATAAAAAAGGCAGCCGCGGCTGCCTTTTTTATATGTCTTGCCCTTTGAACGAATCTTCGGACTCGTTCATGAGACGTTCACGCTCGGCGTGGGTCTGCGGGAAGCCGTTCGCTTGCCACTCGGCCCGATGGCTCGAATCAAGTTGGGTGAGCCCTTCCTCGGCCTCGTCCTTATCCGAGTCGACACTCTCCATCCGGTCCATCTTGCTCCACGTGTCGTCCTCTCGGTCTTGCGTCAACAATGCTGCCACTTTCGGCGCCACGAGCGCGGCCCCGGCGACGCCGAGGACGATGCCCATCAACACTTTCTTATCCATGCTACCCCTCCTTAGTCACTATGTACGGATAATTCCACCCTTCTCCCAAATTGAAACCATTTCATGAAGCGTTTACATGAAATCCAGAAGTGGAATAGGACAAAACAGAAGGAGGCGATGACGATGAAAAAATCCAAACAATCATCTAACCGGCCATTCGATAATCCTGATGCACTCGATACGGAGAAAGAAAGCATATACGATCAAGAAGGTATGGAGACGGTCGATCCAATCCCGGTCGAGGACTTAAACCAGGAGATGAAAGAAGAAAAAGAAAAGCGGAAGACAAAGAACGATTCTTCGAGTGAAAAACGGTACAATGGTCGATAAAAAACCAACTGGGTGCAGGCACCCAGTTGGTTTTATGTTAAATCGCTTGGTGAAAATCCATACGGCAACATTTCTTCTTTCGTCATCACTTTCGTGTCGCCCGCCATATTCGCTAAAATCAACGTGAAGTCGTCACCTGCAAATTCAGCGATGACTTGACGGCAAGCGCCGCACGGCGAGATTGGCCCGTCGGTGTCGCCAACGACGACAACCGTCTCAATCGTCTTGCTGCCTTCTGACACGGCCTTGAAGATGGCCGTCCGTTCGGCGCACATCGACAATCCGTAGGAGGCGTTCTCGACGTTGCAACCTGAAATCTCTTTCCCCGCCTCATCGATGACGACGGCGCCAACATTGAATTTTGAATAAGGCGTATAAGCGCGCGTACGGGCCGCAATCGCCTTTTGGACAAGTTCGTTCACTCGGTCTTGTGGAATCATAGAATGTTCCTCCGCTTCATATAATAAAGGAAGTCTGACATCTGAACTATACAATGAAAACGCTTTCTACTCAAGTGTTTTCATTGTCTTGTCAATATTTCTTCTTTTTCTTTTTCTCAAAGACGACGACCGACTCGACATGCGACGTTTGTGGGAACATGTCATACGGTTGGATATAGTTGACTTTGTATCCGGCCTTCATAAGTTGATCCGCATCACGAGCAAGCGTCTGTGGATTACAAGATACGTAGACGAGTCGCTGCGCCTTTGAAGAAATGATTGCATTTAATAGTTGGTGATCCACCCCCGTGCGCGGCGGGTCGACGACGATGACGTCAGGGATCCATCCATCCTTCACCCACCGTGGAATCCAATGCTCGGCCCGGCCTTCGACGTACGTCGCATGATTAAAGCCGTTCTCGCGCATGTGTGCATTTGCGTCTTCGACGGCTTCCGGCACGACTTCCATCCCACGAATCTCTTTGGCGTGTGGTGCGAGCCAAAGTCCGATCGAGCCAACACCGGCGTACGCGTCAATGACACGTTCCTCGCCCGTCAAAGCGGCCGCCTCGACAACTTCCCGATACATGACCTCGGTTTGGGCCGGGTTCAATTGGAAGAACGCGCGTGGCGACAAGTGGTAATGGACGTCGTCGAGCCGTTCGTCCATCTTCTCTTGGCCCGCGATGTGGACCGTCCGATAACCGAAAATGACGCTTGAACGGTTCGAGTTGATGTTCAAATGGAACGAGACGACGTTTGGTAACGCCATAATCCGGTCACTCAGTTCATCTAAGTCTGGCACGTCCTCATGTCCGACGACGAGCACGACCTGTACGTCATTCGTGTTGTATCCGGAACGGACGACGATCGTCCGAGCACAGCCGGTATCACGACGCGCATCGTACACCGGGATGTCGAGTTCATTTAAGATGCGAACGATGGCATTGTTGATGTTCGTCGTATCACGCTGTTGGACCATACAATGTTCGATTGGGACGAGGTGGTTCGAGTTCGGTTTATAGAGGCCCGACACGATTTCCCCACGGCGGACGCTGAGCGGGAATTGCGATTTATTGCGATAATACCAAGGGTCTTCCATTCCAATCGTCGGACGAATGTCCGATTTGTCGACGTTCAATTTCGTCTTTTGACGGAACGCGTTGCGTACGATTTCTTCCTTATATTCCATCTGCAGGCGTGCGCTCATATGCTGAATCTGACAGCCCCCGCACTCGTCATAAATCGGACATGGCGGTTTAACGCGGTCTTTTGACGCATTGTCGCGCTTGACGACACGAGCCTCGGCATAATTACGTTCGACGCGCGTGATCTCTACTTTCGCCTCTTCGCCCGGCAACAAGTTCGGAATAAAGACGACCATCCGATTGATGGTCGCAATCCCTTCCCCGTTAATCCCAAGGCGTTCAGCGGTAACGCTCTTATAATCTCCTACGATCAGTTTCAATGTGTTTCATCCTTTCGATCCTTGTTCTAAATCTTTGGCGTAACGTACGACTTTCGCACGTAAGGAATCAATGTCAGCTAACAGGCGATGCAAATCCTCTGGCGTCGTGTGCTCGTCCAACGTATTGACTGATAGACAGAGCAATTCCGTTCTCGATTTCAACACATTCATTTTTCCTGCCGTATCGGTTCGTGATTTACCCATCTCATGATCGCTCCTTTGGTTCGTGACAAAGAGTTGTTATTATAGCATACTATTTCGTGTGACTAGATGAAAAGGTGGAATCAACATGCAAAACATCTCGATTACGTTTGATCCATGGGAAGCCTATCTCGATCAAACCGAGTTCGGCCGTCTCGTCCTTTCGAACGTCGAAGTGACGACGACCAAACTATGCAACATGCGTTGCGAGCATTGCGCCGTCGGCTATATGCTCGACCAGACAGAAGAACCGGAAGTGCCGCTCGAACTGCTCATCTCGCGTCTTGATGAGATTGAACATTTACGTGCCTTCTCGATTACGGGTGGTGAGCCGATGCTCTCGATGAAGTCGGTCCGCAACTACGTCGTGCCGCTCCTCCGTTATGCGAAGGAACGTGGCGCCCGGACGCAAATCAACTCGAACTTGACCCTACCGCTGTCTCGCTACCATCTTATTACCCCTTACCTCGACGTTTTGCACATCTCCCATAACTGGGGAACGGACGAAGACTTTTTAGAAGGTGGCTTTGCGATGATGGACCGGAAGCCGAGCGAAACGGCTCGTCGGAAGATGCTTCAAACGATGAAAGACAATGCCCGGGCCCTCACTTCTGAAGGGGTCATCGTGTCAGCTGAGACGATGTTAAACAAACGGACGATCCCGCACCTGAAAGCGATTCATGAAGAGATCGTCTCACTCGGCTGTCAGCGGATGGAGGTGCATCCGATGTACCCTGCCGATTTCGCGAGTGCGCTCGAATCGGCCTCGCTCCCGGACATTCGCCAAGCCATTCACGACCTGCTCGACGTGCGCGACGAAAACGTCTGGATGTTGTTCGGCACGTTGCCGTTCTATGCGTGCTCCGATTTACCAGAAGACCGTGCCTTATTGAAGCGGCTGCATGAGTCGAAAAACGTCACGGTCCGAAACGATCCGGACGGACGTTCCCGTCTTAACACGAACATTTTCGATGGCGAGATCATCGTCACCGATTTCGGCGACGAGCTCGGTTCACTCGGGACGCTTTACGATACATCGTTCCAAGAGGCGTATGAGACGTGGACGAACAGCGCCTTGAACGCGACATTGTCTTGTCATTGTCCCGCGGTGAAATGTCTTGGCCCGAACGCGCTTGTCAAACAAGCATATTATCCGGACATCGACTTTCAAAAACGTGTCGCCGAACCGTTTTAATTTCTTCTCATCGGGAAATGTTTAGTAACTAAACTGAATCGAGGTGTGTGTGATGACTGCGATCTATATTCTTATGATAACCGTCATGGCCATCGTCATTTTCGGCGGTGTGCTCAGCATCTTATTGACAGCCGCATTCGTTTCAGACAAAGTAGACCGTGATGAAGTCTTTAGTCAAGGCAGTTGGGACGACGAGCTCTTACATTTGAATCATCTCTCCCAACCGATTGACGAAACAAAGAGCTGAGATTCTTCTCAGCTTTTTACTATGTGCTCACGAGGTGAACTATGCAACGATTTCGTTTTTCAATTTTATTACTCATCGTCTTTATTTCCGGTTTGATTCAAGGGGCGCTCATCCCGCTGTTGTCGACGCTTATCGAACGCGACGGCAACCCGGCATGGTTGAACGGCTTAAACGCTACGATGCTCTATCTCGGCGTCATCGTCTCCGCGCCGCTACTCGAACGGTTTGTCCGTAAGTACGGGTTTCGACCGACGATCGTTCTCGGCATCGTCTTGACGGCACTCGCGACGTTCTTCCTCCCCCTGTGGCCGACGCTTCTCGCCTGGGCGGTCATGCGATTTGTCATCGGTTTCGGCGACTCCGCACTCCATTATGGCTCGCAAGTGTGGGTGACGTCCGTGAGCGAAAAACGCAGTCTCGGCCGCGCGATGGCGTACTACGGGATGTCGTTTAGTCTCGGCTTCGCAGTCGGTCCGCTCATCGCACCGCTCGTCGATTTGCATTTCTGGTTACCGTTCGTCGTCTTAATCTTCTTCTGTCTCGCGTCTCTCTTTCTCATCTTTAAAGTCGAGAACGAGTTTCCCGAAGCCGAGAAGGTTAAAACAGATTCGACCGGTCGGATTCGACTCGTCATGATCGGGGCCGGCTATACGCTACTCCCTGCCTTTACATACGGGTTTCTCGAGGCGAGCTTGAATGCGAACTTGCCAATCTTCACGGTTCGAAACGACATCGGGCTTGCCCAGACGAGTACGCTCATCACGACGTTCATCGTCGCCTCGATTCTCGTTCAACTTCCCCTCGGTCGCCTTGCCGACCACTTCGGGAAGAAACGCATTTTACAAATCGTGTTGACGATCGGCACCGTGCTCTTTGCAATCGCCAACTTAGCCGTCGACCATTATGCGTGGCTCCTCGTCTTGTTCGCCTTGGCCGGGGCCGGGCTCGGTTCGACGTATTCGCTCGGACTCGCCCACATGACCGAGGTGTTGCCCCGTTCACTTTTGCCGACGGGCAACATGCTTTATAGCATTGCATTCAGTGTTGGTTCGATTAGCGGACCGATGATTGGCGCGTTTTGGATCAGTTTGCCAAAAGACGTATACTTTCTCATGTATGCGCTCATTCTTGGCATCCTCGCCGTCAGTCTGTTTACAGCAAAAGCCAAACCGATCGACATTTAATAAGGGATGGGGCTCTCCGGAACCCCATCCCTTATCGTTTATTCTCTTCTTGGACCGACACGGACGTCGTTTCGTTCGAACGCTTGAATGAAAACCTCATCGAGCGCATACGGTTCTGTCTCAAGTGTGGCCAACACGTCCGACTTGAGCGTCACCTCGATGACCCGGTCGTTGATTTGCCATTTCGTCTGAATGTCGTCGCCTTGTCGCACGGCACGCGCATCCACTTGGTCATGGTGCTCTTTCAACCCCCGACTCACGCACTTCATCACGTACTTGACATACTCGTCACGCGGTTGACGCGAGACAAGGATATTGCGGACAATCTGGTTTCTCGTCACGTCCTTTCCTCCTTTCTTTGCAATACTGTGTACGCAAGTCTTTACGACGAAGACCGACAGTGAACTGAAAGAATTCAGAATTTTTAATATATTTTGCCATGAGAATGCATTTCCGTCAATCGCGCTTCCTATTCATTTCCGACCGAACGTGCGTTGACGCCCTTGGAAATAAGTGGACAAATAGATTCCGGCAACGACGAACAAGAGTCCGACGAGTGCGTTCAACGGAATCGCCTCGCCGAGTAAAAGGCTCGATAAAATGACCCCGAATAAGGGAACAAAGAACATGTAGAGCGACACACGGCTGACCGGATTATATTTCATCAAGGTGTTCCATAATGTGAAGCCGACCGCAGACAAGAGGGCCAAGTATAAAAGGAACAGGAGCGTCTTCGCCGTATAGGGGATGAACACGCCGCTTGGGTCAAGCACGAGTCCGACGACGAGTAACCCGAGCGACCCGAACACCATCGCCCAAGCCGTCATCGGTGCGACGTCATGGTTTCGTGCGTAATCTTTCGCAATCAAGTTCCCGAACGCCCCCGAAATCATCGCCATAATAAGCAACACTTCCCCGACCCCAAAACCAATCTCTGAACTCGCAGACGGCCAGTTGGCGATCACGATTCCAGAAAAGCCGAGCGTGAGGGCGATGCCTTTCAACCGGTTCAACCGGTCGTCCTCATAACGGAAATGGGCAAGCGCCATTTGGAAGAAAGAGGTCGCCCCCGCGATAATCGATCCTTGAACACCCGTTGAGAGTGATAACCCGACATAAAAGAATAAGTATTGAAAAAATGTCAAAAACGTACCGAGATGTGTATACGCCTTTACACGCTCGACCGTCAGACGGATCGGTCGTTTGAAGATCGTGCGACTGATCAGTAACAGGAGCACGCCAGCGAGCAAAAAACGCTCTCCGGCAAAAATGAGTTGTTGTCCATATTCGTCTGCACCGATGTCGAGCGCATCATAGCTCAGCTTGATGAAAGGGAATGCACTTCCCCATAAAAACGTGTTCAACAATGCGAACAACGTGACGGTCCAAGGCCGTTGAAACAAGTTGGGCATGTCACCAAACCTCCTTAATCTTATAGTTTGTGAGTTGTTCTCTTCCATGATAAAATGAATTTACATGATAATCATTATAAATAAGGAAATCAGTAATCCCGTAAATAAACCCTATTTTCAAGGGGATAGATAATGATAATCATCCTCAATTATTATCATTTAAGTGATATCCATTATCAATTAGAAAGAGGTGCTTCATGAACACATCAACCGTCCCACACGAAAAAAGCCACGTATTCAAACGGGCAAGTTGGCTCGAGCATATCGAGCTCATCATGGCGCTCGTCAGCGGTGTATTGATTGTACTCGCTTATCTCGCTGAAAAACAAGTTGGAGCGCCGTCAGTCTACGTCACTCTGTATTTGAGCGCCTTTTTAATCGGCGGCTACGCCAAAGCGAAAGAAGGATTGACCGACACGTGGGAAACCAGATCACTGAACGTCGAGCTGTTGATGATTATCGCAGCAATCGGAGCCGCCTCGATCGGGTATTGGATGGAAGGCGCCATCCTCATTTTCATTTTCGCTTTATCCGGTGCGCTCGAGACGTATACGATGAACAAAAATGAGCGTGCCCTCGAATCACTCATGGAACTGCAACCTGAACAAGCAACGCGCGTCACCGGCGACAGACTCGAAGTCGTCCAAATCGAAGACTTGGCCGTCGGCGACCAGATTTACGTTCGCCCGGGCGAGCGCATCCCGGTTGACGGACGCATCCTAAGTGGGAACGCTTCGATTGAGGAAGCGGCCATCACGGGCGAGTCGATTCCGGTCGACCGCGGCATCGGCGACGACGTGTTCGGTTCAAGCGTCAACTTGAACGGCGTCTTAACGATCGAAGTCACAAAGCTCGCCACGGAAACGTTGTTCCAAAAAATCATTCAAATGGTCCAACAAGCGCAAGAAGAAAAGTCTCCTTCTGCTCAGTTCATCGACCGCTACGAAGGCCGTTACGTTCAAATCGTGCTCGCCTCCGTCACGGCCATCATTTTACTCGGTCCTTTCCTTACATCATGGTCACTCGAGACGAGTATTTACCGTGGAATGATTTTGCTCGTCGTCGCCTCCCCTTGTGCCCTCGTCGCCGCGATCACTCCAGCCGCCTTGGCAGCAATCGCCGCTTCCGCGAAGCACGGAATTCTCTTTAAAGGAGGCGCCCACATCGAGAATATGGGACGGCTTAAAGCGATTGCGTTCGATAAGACCGGCACGCTCACGATCGGTAAACCTGAGGTCCAACACGTCTTGCTGCACCCAGATGTCGCACAAGACGACGTCTACCGAATCGTCAGCTTGATTGAAGAACATTCGATGCATCCGCTCGCCGAAGCACTCGTCGCCTATACAGGGAAACACAAAGGCGTCATGGAAGAGTTCAAAGATGTGACCGGTTCGGGGATCGAGGCAACGATTGACGGGATGACGTATCGGGTCGGTAAACAAAAGTTTGCGGACCGAAGCGGTGATTTCTTCACGGATCAAGTCAATCGGTTGAAGTCAGCTGGTCACACGCTCGTTTTCATTAGTGACGCGTCACGCACACTCGGCGCGTTCGCTCTCCGTGACACGCTCCGTCCTGAAGCAAAACAAGCGATTGAACGCTTGAATCGTCTCGGCATCGCGACGATTATGATTACCGGTGACAACGAGTCGACAGCCCGCGCCATCGCGACAGAAGCCGGACTCACTCGCTACATCGCGGAATGCTTACCAGAAGAAAAAGTCGCGCAAGTCAAGTTGTTAAAAGCGGAGTATGGTTCAATCGGCATGATTGGCGACGGCATCAATGACGCGCCGGCGCTCGCGACGGCTGACGTCGGAATCGCGATGGGAGAAGGGACGGACGCGGCACTGGAGACGGCGGATGTCGTGCTTATGAAAAATGACCTCGTTCGCCTCAGCTCAGCGATTGAGCAGTCGCGCAAATTGAATCGCATCGTCCTTCAAAATGTCGTCTTCGCTCTCGGGGTCATCCTCGTCTTGATTGCGACGAACATCTTTGAGTTACTCGTCATGCCGTTCGCCGTCGTCGGACATGAAGGGTCGACCATTCTCGTCATTTTAAACGGGCTGCGTTTGCTTAGCTCTTCGTGGGACTGACATTTTTCGACACGACACGAAACCGTCATTGAAAGCAAATGCCGATTTCGCTATAATGGAAACAATGTGTCTAACAGACCGAAACAATAGGTAGATTGGCTAAAGGTGGTACAAGGTATGAATACGATTGCAGTAATCGGCAAAGTGTTTGTCGACATAAAAGGAACATCGTTCGCCCCGCTTCACAAAGACGCGAAAAACGTCGGAGACATCGCGTTCTCAAACGGCGGGACAGGTCGAAACGTCGCCCAAAACTTAGGCGTACTCGGGAACGATGTCCGTTTCGTCTCGACCGTGACGAACGATCAAATCGGCATCGGTGTTCTGGAAGAACTCCGCGGTTTGAACGTCAACGTCGACCATGTCGACTTACTCGACGACAACGGCATGGGCATGTGGCTCGCGGTCATGGACAACAACGGTGACCTCCAGACGTCAATCTCTAAACAGCCTGACGAAGCGATGATGGAACAATGTATTCTCCGTCGCATCGACACTGTGTTCGCTGAGAGTAAGGCCGTCGCGATCGACCTCGACTTGTCGGTCAACGTCTTGAATGAGACGATTGAATTGTGTCGTGAGATGAAGTTACCGTTATACGGCGTATGTGGTCACCTCTCGGTCATCGAACGCAACCGTCACTTGCTTCAAGGCTTCACGGGCTTCATCTGCAGCCGTGAAGAAGCCGAGATCCTCTCGGACATGTCCATCGTCACGGTCGACGATGCCCTTCGCGTCGCGGAAGTGCTTGCGATGAAAGGCGCACCGCTCACAATCGTCACGATGAGCGAACTCGGGGCGGTCTATGTCGACCTTCGTACGAATGAACAAGGCCATGTGCCAACGACGAAAGTGAAAGTCGCCGATTCAACCGGCGCCGGGGATTCCTTCTTCTCCGCCGTCATTTCTGAACTCATGAAAGAACATTCGATTGAAGATGCACTTCGCCTCGGCATGCGTGTCGCTGGCAAAGTCATCGGTTCTCATGACAACGGATTGACGCCTGAGATGTATGCTTCCCTCGAACAACCTACCCACGACTGAACTAACGCATCGACCGCCGCGTCGATGCGTTTTGTTCTCGGATACCGAAAGGAATGATTGGATTTATGAGAACGAAACAACGTAGCGCCATTATTCTCGTCAACGAACAAGACGAGGTCGCCCTCATTCGACGTGAGAAAGCGGACGTCCTGTATTATGTCTTTCCGGGCGGCGGTGTCGAGTTCGGTCATACGACGGAAGAAACGGCGATTCGTGAAGCGCATGAAGAGCTCGGCGTTCAGATCGAACTCGAAGGTGTCGCCGCACATGTCGCATTTAACGGCGAATTGAACCCTTATTATTGGGCACGCATCACCGGAGGCGAATTCGGTACCGGGACAGGCGAAGAGTTCCAAGCCGAACAGACGGAAGGTTCTTACACGCCGATGTGGATTAAACGGAGTGCCCTTAGTCACCTCCCGGTCCGTCCCCCTTCGCTCGCGGAACTACTCAGCCAGACCTCGACGCGCTTCTATGACAAAACGTTAGCCGAAGATTGAATTCATGGTGTAACCTCCCTCCAAATCGGGAAGATGGTTTCTAACGATAACGTTTGGGAGGTAGGCTATGGATACGAAAGAAGTGAAAGAAAAAAAGAATTGGCTCTCGTTCGGGAAGGAACTGTTGCGTCGATTTAAAGAGCATAACGTCCAAGATTTTGGTGCGACGCTCGCTTTTTTTTGGTTTTTGTCTATTTTTCCAGGAATCATCTTCATCCTCGCCTTATTGTCGTTCTTTGACATCACACAGGCGTCGTTTCAAGAGCAGTTGAACGATTTGGCACCCGGCGCCGCGGCTACCGAGTTTCTAACCGGTATTTTTGAAGCGCTCGGGGAACCTCGCGGCGGCTTGCTCTCAATCGGTGCGATTTTAGCGATTTGGTCCGCTTCAAAAGGGGTCGAGCGACTCATCAATATGGCGATTCACGCATACGGTGAAGAGAATGAACGCAAATTCTTTGTCAGTAAAGGGATTGCCCTCGGGTTGACGTTCCTACTTGGCGTGGGCGTATTGCTCCTCATCGTCTCGAACGTATTCGGTTCGCAAATCATCTCGTTTTTCACCAAGTTTCTCCCGATTTCTGGGGCAGATGTCATTTTAATCAACATTTTCCGTTATGCGTTGACGACGATCATCTTGATTTTGACACTCTCCATCTTCTATAAGATTGCGCCCCAACAGCACGTCTTTTGGAAAAGTACAATCCCGGGTGCAATCTTCGGTGTCATCACGTGGCAGCTCGTCTCGCTCGGATTCAGTCTGTACGTATCGAACTTCGGCAATTACGATTCGACGTACGGATCGCTCGGCGGGATTATCGTCACGTTACTCTGGCTCCAATTGACCGGGATGATCATTTTGATTGGCTCGGAGATTAACGCCACGTGGATGCGCTTCTTCAAAACACCGAGCGAACAAGCGTATGAACGTGATTTTAAGAAGAACAAGAAAGCGAAGAAAAAAGGCGAAACCGAAGACGACTACAAAGACATCCCAATCAATACGTATGGATAAGAAAAGGCGAACTCGCAATCGAGTTCGCCTTTTTCGTTATCCCTCGACTACGTCAAGGCGCCCTGTCCCCGGATCAATAACGAATCCATGAACGTTCGTCTCGGGTGGCAAGAGCGGATGGTTTCGAATGAGACCGACCGAGTTTTTGACGTTCGCCTCGACCGAATCAAACCCATGTAACCACTTCTCCAAATCCATTCCTGATGCTTTAAGCGTTTGGAGCGTCTGCGGATCGATCCCGCGCCGTTCCATCTCACTGATGACCGCATTCGGGTCAATCGCAGCCATCCCACAATCATAATGTCCAATGACAATCACTTCTTCGGCACCGAGTGCGTACAAAGCGACGAGAATGGAACGCATGACTGAACCGAACGGGTGCGACAAGACTGCCCCTGCGTTTTTGATGATTTTCGCGTCCCCATTCTTCAATCCGAGCGCTTGTGGCAATAGTGCTGTCAAACGTGTATCCATACATGTCAAAATGACGATTTTCTTATCCGGAAATTTATCGGATACGAACGGTTCATACTTCTTTTCTGTCACGAACTGTTTATTGAACGCTAACATGTCTTTTACGACTGTCATCTTCCCCACTCCTTTTTGTTATGCGATGATTCGAGCGACCAATAATCCAATGACCATCCACGCGCCAAACAACGTGTTCACTTTCGCGGTCATCGCCATCGCCGGCATGAGTTCGATTGGTTCACGTTTCACCCAGAAACGTTTCACTGCACGAATCATGAGCGGGATCGTGAGTAGTGATAAGAGCACCCATGGCGTGACGTCGTATACGACAACACCGATTAGGATTCCAACAAGCGCCGTCACGAAGAACCCCGCCAAGACGAGCACCGCTCGCTGATGCCCGACGAGACACGCAATCGTCTTCCGCCCATTTTCTTTATCATTGTCTAAATCTCGAATGTTGTTGGCGAGTAAAATCGCCCCGATCAACAGTGCCATCGGGAATGAGACGATGAGCAGTTCAGTCGTCACCGTCCCGACTTGAATATATCCAGAAATCCCGATAATGACATATCCCATGAATAGTCCCGCGACCAGCTCGCCAAATGGTGTATAGGCGATCGGCAGCGGCCCGCCCGTATACAAATAGCCGACGACCATCGACAAGGCGCCAATCCATAATAAGTGCCAGCTTGTAGACGCGGCAATATAGAGACCGAGCGCGGCCGCGACCCCATACATCCCGAGGGCAATCCCGAGTATTTGCCCTGGCGTGAAGCCATCCCGGACAATCGAGCCACCGATTCCAATCGATCCTTCATGGTCCAGACCACGTTTATAGTCATAGTATTCGTTAAATAAGTTCGTTGCGATTTGAATCAAGACGGACGCGATGAGCATTGCTAAAAACAATCCCCATTTCAACTCGACTTGACCGACGACGATAAACGTCCCGAGCAACACCGGAATAAAGCTTGCCGTCAACGTATGCGGCCGAATCATGCGCCAATACGCACCTTTCTCTCTCTGTTTCATATCCTTCCCTCCCTTCGTTAGTTTACGTCTACGTAAAAAAATCTGTCAATGCCCGCCGTTTCCTCGAGCATTTGACAGGCGGGTCAGCAGCCAAGTCATGATACACTAAAAGATGAGAATTCTATCGGATTGAGGAGGCTTTTCGTTCATGCCAGATACTCAAACACATATTAAACAACGAATCGAACAGGCCCATAAACGTGCCCGCGCTTGGCAACGTCCTGTCCTTGCGTCTTACACGTGGGAAATCCCTTCGTTCGATGCGTTTCATATCATTCAAAACACGGAAACGTCCCATTATTATTTCACTTCCGCTGACCGTTCCCTCGAGATGCTCGGCTGTGCCGACGCCCTCGTTCTAACAGCGTCAGGTGCGGAGCGCTTTCAGCGACTACAGTACGACTGGAGCTTGCATCGCCGAGACGTCGACGCGATTTTATACGCGTTCTCGGGCTTTTCATTCGATACGTTCGTTCGGCCTCAAAAGAACATGTGGGAAGCGTTCGGGGAAGCTTCACTCGTCGTGCCGAAATTTTTATATCGCCGGCTCGGCGATACGCACACGCTGACCGTGTCGACGCTCGTATCGGCAAAACAATCGGTCGAACAGTACTTGATTCAATTAGCAGACCAGTTGGCCCAGTTTAGCTCGCTCCAGACGCCAGACAGCCCGTCCCCTACGTATACGCAAGTGAAGAATGGGGTCGATCATTTTAAATCGAGCTTCCAACAAGCCAAACAAGCGATCAAGGAAGAAAAAGTTGAAAAGATTGTCATCGCCCGAGAAGAGATTTACCAGACGTCCGATGAAGCGTTTCCGTTTGCCGAGACGTTACGTCATCTCGAAGCGCAACAGCTCGGAAGCTACATCTTCTTATATCAACCGAAACGAGAAATGGGCTTCTTCGGCGCTACGCCAGAGCGATTAGTGAAAAAAGAGGGACCGTATATCGAGACGGCAGCCATCGCCGGGACGACGAAACGTCCACTCTCAGAAGACGAAGCCGAGGCGGCGAAAGCGCACTTGCTTCACGATCAGAAAAACCTTGAAGAACATCAAATTGTCGTCAAAGATATTCAACATGCACTCGCCCCTTACTCAGCAACAATCAAGGTTCCGGAGTCACCACGTATTTTAGAGACGCGCTCTGTCTATCATCTGCACACACCGATTCGAGCGACACTTGATACGAACGCATCGCTGTTGTCCATCATCGAATCGCTTCATCCGACCCCTGCCCTCGGCGGCTATCCGAAACGGACGTCCGTTCGGTTGCTACGTGACATCGAGCGATTCGACCGCGGTTGGTACGGTTCACCGTTCGGATGGTTGAGCACCGAAGGCGAAGGCGAGTTTGTCGTTGCCATTCGATCTGCGCTCGTCCATCATCAATTTGTCGCGATGTATGCAGGCTGTGGAATCGTCCAAGAGTCTGAGCTTGAATCCGAATTAGCAGAGACCGAGATGAAATTGAGTCCAATCAAAGAAGCACTCGGATTAAACCCAGCTGTACCAGGAGGCAGTCCATCATGAACGACACGTTAACCAAATGGGTTGCCCATATGGTGAACCGGCTCGTCGAACAAGGCGTCAAGGACGTCGTCATCAGTCCAGGATCTCGTTCGACACCGCTCGCTATGGCATCCTATCTTCACCCAGAAATTCGGCACCATATCATTGTCGACGAACGTTCGGCCGCCTACTTTGCACTCGGCTTGACCCGATCGAGCGAAACGATTCGACCGGTCGCGCTCGTCTGCACGAGCGGAACGGCCGCGACGAACTATTTTTCAGCCATCGCCGAGGCGACGATTGCGCAGTTGCCTCTCGTCGTGCTCACGACTGACCGGCCGCATGAATTGCGAAACGTCGGAGCACCGCAAGCAATCGATCAAGTTCGTCTCTACGGCGAACATGTGAAAGCAAGTGTCGATTTGCCGGTACCAGACGAGTCTTCCTTGTCCTATATGGGCCAGACCATCAGCCGGTTCGTCCGTCTCGCCGCATCAGCACCGCTTGGACCCGTTCACGTCAACGTTCCGTTTCGCGAACCGCTCTTACCTGATATCGAACAGTTGAAGACGCTGTTCACGTCAACGTACGAATTGAACGAGCCGACCTACTTCCGCCCGACGCCACAAGACGTGTCCCGGTTCAACACATGCCTTCACGTCGAACGGCTCGCCTTCCTCGTCGGACCTGGTACACCGCTCGACTGGTTACCGGCAATACAGGAGACGGCGGCCACCCATCGCATCCCGATTTTCGCAGACCCACTCAGTGGGATGCGACGCTTTGAGGACGTATGCGTCAACTATGATACGTGGCTCGCAAGTGAGCATCGGGACGAGTGGCTTCCCGATACGATCATTCGGTTCGGGGCCGCACCTGTCTCGAAACGATTGAACCAATGGCTCGGACGCACGACCCAAGTCATCATCGAACAGCCCGGGTCGTTTCGAGACCCTTCTAGCACAGCGATTCTCGTGTACGGGGATGCGCGTGACTATTTACGTGAAATCAATAACATGTACGACGACGCGTATCGCGCCCGGCTCAGCGCGCTCGAACGTACGACAGAAGCTGCCAAGGGCGGACTGACAGGAGAAAGTGCCTTGACCCGTCAATTGCTCAATACCTCGATTGAGCGACTATTCGTCAGCAACAGTATGCCGATCCGAGACGTCGACACGACGTTACGGGCAGGTCAACCGCTCGATGTACTCGCCAATCGCGGTGCGAATGGAATCGATGGGATTTTATCCAGCGCGCTCGGGGCTTGTTACGATACAGAACGAGCCGCTTTGCTCGTCGGCGACTTGGCCTTTTACCATGACAGCAACGCGCTTCAGCTGTTGAAGACGCATCCCGGCACGTTCTCGGTCGTCATCGTCAATAATAACGGGGGCGGCATCTTCTCGTTCCTGCCACAAGCGTCCATCGAGCCTCAACTGTTCGAAGACTTGTTCGGGACTCCACTTGAGTTGAATATCCGTGGCTTTGCCGATACGTATGGCTTGAGCTATCGCCTCGTCGAAGAGCCAGAAGCTATTCAGGAAGCGATTGAAGCGGGGATCCACTTGATTGAATTCCCGTCCGATCGGGCCGAGAACGTCAGAGCCCATCGCGAATGGACGAGTTCGCTCTGTGACCGTTTGACGTTGGAGAACGGGACGTGATGCATCAAATTCGAGGAGTCGATTATGAACTGTTCGAGCGCGGTAGCGGACGCCCTGTCCTGCTCTTGCATGGATTTACCGGGCAAGGAAGCTGGATTGACCGCTTTCCTGACTTACCCGCACGTCTCATCTCCCCGTCGCTCCTCGGGCATGGCGGAACGAGTCACGAATCCATTGGCCGGATGCGGATGAGTCAACAAGTCCGGGACCTCTCGGCCCTGCTCGACCGCGACGATCGACCATGGACGGTCATCGGCTATTCGCTCGGAGGCCGAATCGGCATGACGCTAGCCGCATGTGACGACCGGGTCGAGCATTTCATCGGGATTAGCACGACCGCGGGGCTCGAGTCCGCTACCTTGCGGAAAGAGCGCAGAACGCAAGACGCAGCGCTCGCCGGTTTTCTTGAACAGCACGGCATCGAAGCGTTCGTCAATCGGTGGGAACGACTCCCACTTTGGCATCAGACCGAAGAGATGCGCGCGGCACTTCGGCCAGAGCGGTTGGCCCAGCGTCCTGAGGCGCTCGCCGATCACCTTCGCGCCATCGGAACCGGCAGTATGCCGTCCGTCTGGCCGATGCTCGACCGGTTGCCACGTACCGATTTGATTGTCGGAAAACACGATTTAAAGTTTCGGGAGATTGCAAAACGGATGCAACTGCGCCAAGCGCATATTCGCATCCATGAAATTCCCGACGCCGGCCATGCTCCACATATCGAGAATGCCCAACAATTTGGTACAATGATAGAGAAATTGATTTTAGGGGGAAATGAAAATGGAATCAGTAGCAAACTGGACTTCGGTCCGAACGTATGAAGATATCAAATATGAGAAATGGAACGGGATCGCCAAAATCACGATCAACCGCCCAGAAGTACGGAACGCCTTTCGTCCGCTCACGGTCAACGAGTTGATTGACGCGTTCGCGCGCGCCCGTGACGACAAAGAAGTCGGCGTCATCATCTTGACAGGTGAAGGCGAAAAAGCGTTCTGTTCAGGTGGCGACCAAAAGGTTCGTGGCCATGGTGGATACGTCGGTGACGATGAGATTCCACGCTTGAACGTTCTCGATCTTCAACGTTTGATTCGCGTCATTCCAAAACCGGTCATCGCGATGGTCGCTGGCTTTGCCATCGGCGGCGGGCACGTCTTACACGTCGTCTGTGACTTGACGATTGCTGCGGATAACGCGCGTTTCGGTCAAACCGGACCAAAAGTCGGTTCGTTCGACGCTGGATACGGCTCAGGCTATTTGGCACGCATCATCGGGCATAAGAAAGCCCGTGAGATTTGGTACCTTTGCCGTCAGTACGACGCACAAGAAGCACTCGACATGGGACTCGTCAACACGGTCGTCCCACTCGATCAACTTGAAGCGGAAACAATTCAGTGGTGCCAAGAGATTCTTCAACACTCACCGACTGCACTCCGCTTCTTGAAAGCAGCGATGAACGCCGACACGGATGGCCTCGCTGGTCTTCAGCAGCTCGCAGGCGATGCGACGCTCCTTTATTACACGACAGATGAAGCAAAAGAAGGACGCGACGCGTTCAAAGAAAAACGCGACCCAGACTTCGGTCAATTCCCGCGTTTCCCTTAATTTGTACGAGAGTAGCGACTTCGCTACTCTTTTTTTGGAGGTATGCCCGATGAATATATTGAATCACGCGACGGATCGTCTCGCCCTCGTCACATCTGACCACCGGATGACGTGGGGCGCCTTACGGAATGAGAGCGCACGTCTCGCTCACTTGATTAAGCGCAACGCACCCGATGCACGTCATATCGGCTTGTATGCAGCCAATAGCGCCGATTACGTCATCGCCATTCATGCCGTCCGCTTGCTTGGGAAAACACTCGTTCCTTTGAATACGCGGTTAACAAAGAGTGAGATTGAAGCTCAACTTCAGACGGCGGATGTCGAGTTGATGCTCGTCGATGAGCCGTTTGACATTCCGGTTCCACAGTTCACGCTTACGATGCGCGACGACGAACCGATCTCTGACTTCCATGCGTGGAAACAAGACGAGGTAATGTCGCTCATGTTCACATCCGGGACGACCGGACGCGCGAAAGCCGTGAAGCAGACATACGGCAACCACGTCGCGAGCGCCGAGGCCGCCCGACATCACCTCGGGTATGATGAACATGATCGCATGCTCATCGTTACCCCGCTGTTCCATATGAGCGGACTCGCCCAAGTGTATCGCGCCGCCTGTTTCGGTTCGACGCTCTATGTAGAACCGAAGTTTGATGCCGCACGGACATGTGACTTGATTGAAAAAGAAGGCATCACCCATGTCTCGCTCGTCGCCGTCATGCTCGACCAGTTACTCGCAATCGGGCTCAAACGCCACGCCCTTCACGTCGTACTCGTCGGAGGTGGACCCGTCCCTCAACCGCTTCTCGAAGAAGCCGAGCGACGCCACATTCCGGTCGCCCAAACTTACGGGATGACCGAGACGTGTTCCCAAGTGGCGACGTTACTCCCGTCGGAAGCACTCGACCATCTCGGCTCTAGCGGACGAACCATCTTGCCGACCCGCATCCGAATCAATTCAGATGGAGAAATCGAAGTAAGCGGACCGACCGTCACACCCGGCTTTTATAAACAACCCGAGGCCGACGCATGGACGGAAGACGGGTTTTGGCGGACCGGCGATTTGGGTACAATCCAAGACGGCTATTTGTATGTTCATGACCGGAGAAGTGACTTAATCATCTCTGGAGGGGAGAATGTCTATCCGGCTGAAATTGAGAGTGTACTTCGAAGATGCCCGGGTATTGAAGACGTCGGTGTCACCGGACGTCCAGATGCGAAGTGGGGAACGGTCCCAGTCGCCTATATCGTCGGAACGTATGACGCGCTCGAACTCGAACGTCTGCTGACGGAACATCTAGCTAGTTATAAACATCCGAAGGCGTTTTATTCTGTCCGCGAACTCCCTCGTAATGCGAACGGAAAATTGATGCGCCATCGTTTAAAGGAGACCGCTTATGATTCGACGCGCTGACTTGTACATTGTGCCATTGACGTTCAAACACCCGATCGTGACCGCCCATTCTGTCCTCTCGACGCGACGAACGGTCATCCTCCGAATCGAGACAACCGATGGCCTCGTCGGATACGGGGAAGGTGTCGCCTTCGAGACACCCTGGTATACGGCAGAGACCATCCGTTCGACAATCGACGCCTCGACACTGATTACGAAACTGTTAGAAGGTCACCTCATATCGCCTCAATCGTTCCTGACGCTCGCTCACTCCATCATCGGCCATCCGATGACGAAGGCGATGTGGGAAAGTGCGTGTTGGGAAATTGAAGCGGCCCGGAGGGAGACTTCGCTCAAACAATTGCTCGGCGCAGGTGATCAAGTCGCTTGTGGTCGAACGATTGGCATCGGCCTTTTAACCCAAACGTTAAACGCAATCGAAGAAGCACTCACGGCAGGATTCGATCGCATCAAATTAAAAGCGGCGCCCGAAGATTTATTGTCTTCGTTGAACGAGATACGTGCTGTCTTCCCTGACGCCCCACTCATGATCGATTTGAACGGTAGCGGTGGGAATGAACCGCAATCATGGTTCGAACAGTTGGATACGTATCGTCTCTTGATGATTGAACAACCGTTCCCGAGCACCCACTGGGGCGCATCTGCCGATTTGCAAGCCCGGCTTGACACTCCGCTTTGTCTCGATGAGTCCATCTCGTGCCGACAAGACGTCGAAACGATGACGAGACTCGACGCCGGACGAATCGTCAACATCAAACCGGCCCGTGTCGGGGGCTTGACAGAGGCACTCGCTATCCGTGAGATGAATGTGCCGTATTGGGTCGGTGGGATGTACGAATCCGCAATCGGGCGTTATCATACGCTTTTGTTCGCTTCCTTGAGCGGCGCCGCCTTCCCGGCCGACATGGCTGGAACGAGTGCCTATTTCGAGACCGATTTGCTAGATGCCCCACTCGAAGTCAAAAACGGTGTCTTGACACTCCCGGACGATCCGAGACCTGACTGGGCGATGATTCAGCACCTGGCTGAAGAGACGATTCGGCTCAAATAAAAAAGGCGGATGACATAGTCATCTGCCTTTTATTATTTAACGGAACGAGCCCGTCAATACTTCATAGCCATCCTCAGTAACGACGACCGTGTGCTCAAATTGAGACACGAGACTGTTGTTCGGTGTGAAGAGCGACCAGCCGTCCTCTTCTGATTGGTAGACGATTTCATCTTTCGTCGAAATGAACGTCTCAACGGCAATGACTTGACCGACTTTCAAGATGTCGTTCTCTTCCCGGTTGTAGTAGTTCGAAATCGACTCTGGCTCTCCGTGAAGCGTACGCCCTAAGCCATGTCCGGCCAAGTTACGGATGACCGTGAAGCCATTCTTACGGGCATCGGCATAAATCGCTTTCCCGATCTGGTTCACTTTCGTCCCGGCTTTTACTTTGCTGAGTCCCGCTTCAAGCGACGTGAGGGAAACTTCGACAAGTCGCTCGTGCTGTGACGATTTCGGCGTACCGGCAATGACCGTTCGGCCCGTGTCCGCATAATACCCGTCTTTTACGGCCGAGACGTCGATGTTGACGAGGTCCCCATCTTGAATGACGAGCTCGCCTGGAATCCCGTGCGCTGCAATCTCATTGACAGAGATACATGTATAGCCGGGGAACTCATACATCGTGATCGGCGCAGAGGCCGCACCTTCCGCTTCAAGAATCCGTTGTCCAATCTCATCCAGTTGTTTTGTTGTGATACCGGGCGTGACCGCTTTCGCCATTTCATCTCTCGCCAAGGCCACGATTCGGCCAATCTCACGTAACGCATCGTAATCATAATCAAGCATCCTGCATCCCTCTTTCAATCTAATAATCGGTTTTGATATAAGTATTCCTCTGACAAATCGGCAAACAAGAACATGCCGTCCGGTAACGGGTAGCTAAACGTCCGCGTCACTTCATTCGAGCTGAAATCCCGATAATCGTCGGATAAGTAACCGCGTCCACGGACACTCATCGCCGCCATCGTCTGAATAAAGTATGGGCGAAAACTCCAGTTATATCCCCGATACGTATTGTCGACCTTCCATTCAGCATCGGCCTGATAGATGTTCGCACTCGTCTGGAATCCGGTCCGGTCAGTTAGATAATATCGGACAAATTTCCCTTCGAGCTTCGCAGCGATATGAAGTAACCATTCATCCTTCTTGTCTCGAGACCATTTTCCAGTCTGAACGAGCTCTTGAATTTGACGGTGTAACTCAAACTCGAGTTCATAGAGGCGCTGCAACCGTTCCTGATCATGAAGAAAGAACGACGGCACTTCTTGTGCGAGCACACCCATTCCTTTCGTCTCGTATACAGGTGACATCGTTCGTTGACCTAGTAACCCGCCCATATAATAACGTCCGCCATGTTGCCACGCGTAACGTAACTGACCGACGTGATCGATTGACTTATAAAGTAGCGGAGCCCCAAGTTTTGAAGCGATGTACTCCATCGTCTGCAGCATGTGTGGATACGTCACCGATAACGTCTTTTTCTCGACCATCGTCGCCAAGTCAACGAGCAATAGTTCCGGCGCGATGGCCATGATGTCTTCGATGCTCGTCGATTCCGCACAGTCGAGCGCGATTTTTACACCGTATGAACGGTAATACTGGACGACACGCGATAACCTCGACACATCGACGAGGTCGGTCCCTTGAATCGTCACGTAGATGCGATGGAGCGGGAAGTTCAATTCGTGAAGCGGTGCGAGAAACGCTTCGCCCCCTTCTTCAAGGATCCATTCAGCCCGACAGCGAAACGTGACGAACTGTTTTGCATCCCGGAGCGACTCCGCAGCCAAACGCTCCATCCGCTTGGCGATATCGAGCTGATATTCGACCGGCACGTCGTCATCATAAAAGAACGATGTGAGCGATTCACCCCTAAACTGGCCATGCACCATATAGCCTTCGACTTGAAACGTCGCCGCTCCAAGAACGGGCTCATACGTCACCTCGACTTCGTCTGGATTCATCATCACATCCACTGCATCCACTCGTCATCACCTCATTCATTTAATCAAAAATAAGAAAGCGAGCCGGTTTCAGCTCGCTCGTGTATGCACATACATATAGGCACCGAAACAAGCAATGAAATACACGATACTCATTACCCCATAGCCGATTCCCATTTTCCCACCGACACCGATGGCCATGACGAGCCAAATCATCGCGCCAAATAGTAACGTCGCTACGGGGATATAGCGAAAATTCGGCCGGTCCGTCTTTGATACGATTGGCTTTAACGCCAATACACATACCAACAGTATGACGAAACCGAAACTAAGTTCTACCATCCGTTGACACCTCATCCTTCCATCTCTACTCGTTTAGTGTAGCATGACCGCAATAAAAAAACCGCAAATCCACTTAAGGAAATGCGGTTTTGATTTATCGATTAGTCACGTGGACGGCGTGGGCCACGGTCGTCTGAACGACGGCGATCGTCCGAACGACGACGGTCGTCTCCACCGCTACGTTTGCCACGGTATCCACCGCCGCCACCGCTACGGCCGCCACGGTCTCCGCCGCCACGACGTTCGCCGCCGCCACTACGGTTTCCACGGTATCCACCGCGGTCGTTGCGTCCGCCTTGACGCTTCACGCGAATTGGGTCTGCGTATGAGATTTCAACTGGTGTTGAATCCGGCTCTTTCGTCAATCCACGAAGGGCTGCCGCAAGAATTTCAACTGCTTCATACTCTTCAAGAAGCTCTGTCGCAAGTTGCGTGTAAGCTTTGAAGTCGCCCGCTTGAACGCGTTCGATCAACTCTTCAGCTGCTTGCTTTTGGTTGCCTTCAAGTACTTCCGCGATTGTCGGTACGTGACGACGGTTCATCTTCTTGTTCGTCACACGCTCGATTGCTTTGACTTGGCCGAACTCACGTGGCGTGATGAACGTAAGAGCAGTACCTGTTTTACCAGCACGGCCTGTACGTCCGATCCGGTGCACGTAGCTTTCCGGGTCTTGTGGCACATCGAAGTTGTACACGTGTGTGACACCTGAGATGTCGAGACCACGTGCTGCAACGTCTGTTGCGACTAAGATGTCAATCGTGCCGTTTTTGAAACGACGGATGACTTGGTCGCGTTTTGATTGCGTCAAGTCACCGTGAAGACCATCAGCCGTGTAACCACGCTTGATAAGGGCTTCTGTCACTTCGTCAACGCGTTTCTTCGTACGAGCGAAGATGATGCTGAGTTCTGGTGAGTCGATGTCAATCAAACGGCAAAGCGTATCGAATTTCTGGCCTTCGCGCAATTCGAGGAACTGTTGGTTGATGTTCTCAACTGTCATTTCCTTCGCTTTTACTTTGATGATTGTCGGCGACTTCATGAAGCGTTCAGCAATCTTCTTGATCTGTGGTGGCATCGTCGCTGAGAAGAGAAGCGTCTGACGCTCAGCTGGAAGACCAGCCAAAATCGTCTCGATATCTTCTACGAAGCCCATGTTGAGCATTTCATCCGCCTCGTCCAAGATGACCGTTTGGATCTCGTCGAGTTTGATCGTCTTGCGTTTCATGTGGTCCATGAGACGTCCTGGTGTCGCAACGACGATTTGTGGGTTCTTTTTCAAGCCGCGGATTTGACGGTCGATTTGTTGACCACCGTAAACAGGGAGTGCGTATACACGTTTCGCTTCCCCGATTTTGTTCAATTCTTCTGCAACTTGAATCGCAAGTTCACGTGTCGGTGCAAGAACGAGTGCTTGGACTTGACGCGCCTTTGAATCGATTCGCTCAATTGTCGGAATACCGAAAGCTGCTGTTTTCCCTGTACCTGTTTGTGCTTGTCCTAATACGTCCACTCCAGTGAGTGCGACAGGAATTGTTTCAGCTTGAATCGGTGTGGCTTCTTCGAAGCCCATCTTGAGTACACCTTTTACTAATGCTTCACTTAACTGTAAATCTTGGAATTTTGTCAAATTATATTCTCCTTTGTTCATACAAAAAACGTCTGAGAGTTCGTTCAACAGACGTTCTTTCAATGTTTCCTCTTAGTCAACTTTACTAACTATAACGTATTCGTTTCTAAAATGAAAGAAATACATTCTAAAACTTTTCATGACTGCGTCAGCATGAGTAATCTTATTTCAATTTGTACCCGTTGTCGAGCTTTTCAACTCGCTTTTCTTTTAATAACTTACCGAGGGCACGTTTGAAGGCCGCTTTGCTCATCCCGAACTCCCGGTCGATGATGTCAGGTGCCGTTTTATCGCCATAAGGCATTTGGCCACCTCGTTCTTCAATATAAGAGAGAACGTTTCCTGCGTCCCCTTCAATCGCTTCGTACGCACGTGGCTTCATTGAGACGAGTACCGTCCCGTCTTGTTTCACTTTCGTCACGCGGACTGTCAATTGTTCCCCAAGGCGTGGCCATCTTGTCATCTCCGCTTCATGTAAGAAACCGAGTGACTCGTTCTCGACCCAAACGTTGACCCCGACGTCTCGTTTATTTAATACGATTGCCGACACGTCTTGGTTGCCCCACTCTTCTTTTGCGGGGCGAGCTAATAAATTCAAGTAAGCGTATGGAGCCGGGTCGCCTAACAGACGCCCTTTTTGGTCGTACTTGAGGCGAACGCATAGCTTGTCGCCTTCTTTTGGCCAGTACGACCGATTTTCAGGAAGGTCGTCTTGTGAGACGAGCACATCTTTTTGAATCCCGATATTGACGAACACGCCCGTATTGTACCGGACACCCGTCACTTCGAACCATTCGTACTCATCGAACGTCACGTTCGGAATCGTCATCGTCGAGGCGAGCCGTCCTTCTGAATCATGATAAAGGAAGACACGCACCGTCTGTCCGACCGTGACTTCTTCCGTTTGCTCTTTTCGATGAAGCAGTACTTCTTCACGACCGTTTCCGATGAACACACCGAAATCAGCGGAACGTTCCGCGACCAAGTCTACGACTTCTCCTGCACGTAATGCCATATGATCCACATCCTTTTTTCTTCTATTACTGTCAGTATACCTACCTACACACGTTCCTAATCATATCATGTTCCTTTTTCTTCCCCCAAACAAATGTGACCAAAATGTGAACAGGGACGATAAGATGAAGCGAAAAAATGGCATGGATGCGTCGTCAATGTTTGAATAATTGTGACAATTTCGTGAACGAGATATTTCCATCTAGTATCCACATTTTGAAAACGTTATTATTAGAGGAGTGTTGTTAAACAATTAGGTTTCAGCCACTGCCGAACGGGGGATATAAAATGTTTGATGTTCAATCTCGCTCTTTTGCGAAACGCTTCATGAAGGGATTATTAATTACGTTCTTCGCCCTTCTCGCTTCACTCAGCTTCATTTTCTCAAACGGTGTGGATACGAATGTATCTTCATCCGTCACTATGGTCCAAGAGTGAAACGCCTCTCCGTTCGAGAAGGCGTTTTTTTCTTGTGTTCGACAGAAAAAGGAATTTATCGAACCGGTGTCGAACGAACATAACGTTCGATACTTTTTGAATCCTGTCGGAAAGGAAGAGTCACTCATGCTATTTTACTTTCTCGCCACGATTATCTCGGTCGTCGGTTTATCCGTCTCGTTCCAAACCGGTTTTTTCAAGGATCCGATCGGCACGTTCTTATTCGCCGCGCTACTCGCGATGGGGTTGTCATCGTTCAAGCAACTAATCGCTCAAACGAACCACCTTATCAAAGAACGACGTGACCAAAAGCGAATCAATCGAATCGTCGCCCGGATGCATTCTAGCTCGCGCAAACGCTCTACATAACACTCGTCTTCGACGGTCAGTTTTGTTATTCTAATGAAGATAGTAGATCGCATAACGGAATTGAACCGTAGGAGGCACATACACGTATGAATGAAATCCCCTTATCGAACGAATGGTTATTACGTTACTCACCGGTAATGGAGCTGTGGTTAAAGGAAGACGGAATCTTACTCGTCGATCACGACAACCGGATTCGGCTCACCCTTGAAATCGGGAACGATCAGGCGATGCAAATTAAAAGCATCGAACAAGACGGAGCTTACTTCGTCGTCGACCCGGTGAATAAACGAATTACGTTCGAACTCGAGGAAGAAGAAGAGGAAAGCGATTCTCGCTTCTGGGAATAAGGTTTCATGCCGTAGAGTCGGATTCTCCATTTGAGAAGAAGACTCTTTCTTATTGCGCGCTACATGGAAAGGAGACAACTGTATGATCCGCACCGCTATTTGGTTTTTCTCGTTTTTCGCTGTACTCCCCGTGACGTTACCGTTCTTGAAGAAAGCACGCACGCTGGAAGTCCCAGCTCGCTACAGCTATGTTCAAGAAATCGCTTATAAATGGGCCAACTTCTTATTAAAGGTCGCCGGGGCAAAGGTTCGCGTGACGGGCCTCGAAAACATTCCGAACGAACCGGTCGTCTACGTTGCGAACCATCAAGGGAATTTCGACGTCCCGATTATGATCACGGCAACGAAACATCCGAAAGCGTTCATCTCGAAAATTGAGGTACAGAAATTCCCGATTATCCCGCGTTGGATGGAATTGATGGGTTGTATCTTTATCGACCGGAGCGACCGACGTCAATCCATCCAGGCGATTCGCTCTGGAGTCGAGACGATTAAATCTGGCCAATCGATTATTATCTTCCCAGAAGGCACACGCTCAAAAGGCGGACCGATCAAAGAATTCAAAGCCGGCAGTTTGACGCTCGCCACGTCGAGCGGAGCTAAAATCGTACCGGTCGCCATTCAAGGAAGTCACCATCTGCTCGAGATGAAAAATCGCATCACGCCAGGCACAGTCGACGTGACGTTTCTTCCGTCCATCGATCCGGCCGATATCCCGAATAAAGAAATCGCCGCCACGGTCGAAGCCGCGATTCGCCAAGTCGTGGAAGGAGACGAGTCATGAGTTTGCTTACAATCGAAGGCATCCATAAAGAGTTTGCCGACAAAGTCCTATTCGACGACGTGACGATGACGATTCATCCGGGAAACCGCATTGGAATCATTGGCGTCAACGGTTCCGGAAAATCGACGTTCATGAAAATCATCGCTGGCGATGAGACGGCCGACCGGGGCACGATGCAACACCCGAACGATTATCGCATCCGCTATTTGACACAGACGGTCGAATTCGCACCTAACCAAACCATTTTAGACGCCTTGTTCACGAGTGACACCCCGTCCGTCCTCGCACTCAAAGCGTATGAACGAGCCCGACAACAACTTGAGGCCGACCCCGCGAGCGAACAACGACTTGAACGGTTCATGAAAGCTCAACAAGCCGTCGACGCCGCTGACGCATGGGAGACCGAGGCGAAATTAAAATCGATTTTAAACCGACTTGGCCTTCCGGACGTGACAGCTGACGTCAGTTCTTTATCTGGCGGCCAACAAAAGCGGGTCGCCCTCGCTGCGGCCCTGCTCGATGAAGCGGACTTGCTCTTGCTTGACGAGCCGACGAACGAACTCGATGCCGATACGATCGCTTGGCTCGAGACGGTGCTCGCGGACTATCGCGGGGCCATCTTACTCATCACGCACGACCGTTACTTTTTGAATCGTGTCACGAATCACATTTTAGAGATTGCGGACGGGACGAGCTATTTCTATGACGGAAACTATGAGCTGTTCCTTGAGAAACGAGCCGAACGGAAAGCACGGGCCCAATCGATGGAACAAAAACGGCAGAACATCTTACGGCGCGAACTCGCTTGGCTCCGACGCGGCGCCAAAGCACGGACGACGAAACAGAAAGCCCGAATCCAACGTGTCGAAGACTTGAAACATCAAGAATCGCTCGCTGAAGACGAAGCGCTCGACGTGTCTGTCGGATCGCGTCGTCTCGGGAAAAAGGTCATCGAAGTCGAAGACCTTTCGTTCCAATATGAGGCCACGCCAATCATCCGTGAATTTAACTGGCTATTCGGACGTCGTGAACGGTACGGCATCGTCGGTCCGAACGGAAGCGGGAAAACGACGCTTATGAATCTCCTTGCGAAACGACTTGAGCCGACGTCTGGTTCAATCGTACATGGCGAGACCGTTCACATCGGATACTACGGCCAACAAGTCGAGTTCGAGGATTTGTCACGCCGTGTCATCGATGAAATCGAGCGCATCGCCCAAGTCATTCACACCCCAGACGGTGAATCGATTACGGCGAGTCAGATGCTCGAGCGGTTCTTGTTTACTCCAGACGCCCAGTATAAACCGATTGCGAAACTTTCGGGCGGCGAAAAACGTCGTCTCGTCCTCATGCGCATCTTAATGGATGAACCGAACGTCTTGTTCTTAGATGAACCGACGAACGATCTCGATACCGAGACGTTATCCGTTCTCGAGGACTATTTGGAATCCTTCCCCGGAACTGTCATCGCCGTCAGTCACGACCGCTATTTCCTAGATCGGATTGCCGGTCGACTCATCGCGTTCGAAGACGGTGCAATCAACGTGTACCATGCCGAGTATAGCGACTACTTGGCCTCGCTCGAAGAGACGAAAGTTCAAGCGAAAAAGGAACCGAAAGAGAAGAAGGAGCGCGTCAAGACGGACGTCGTCAAATTCACGTTTAAAGAACAGAAGGAATGGGAGACGATTGAGGACGACATCGCCTCACTTGAGTCTGCCATCGAGACCGCCGAGGCACGCTTGGCCGATGCCGGCAGCGACCTCGGAAAAGTGAATGAGATTTATGCTGAAATCTCGACGCTGAAAGAAGCGCTCGATTCGAAAATGGAACGATGGGAATACCTATCAGAAATTGACGAACAGATTGAGGCGCAGAAACGGTAAAAGGCAGGATCATTCGTGATCCTGCCTTTCGTGTATGTAGCTATACATATAGACGTCATGCGCTTTCTCCGCTTGGCGCATATAGTGCCGGAGCGTGCCTTCGCGTAAAAACCCGTTCCGCTCAAGCATGTGTTGCGACGCGATGTTCCCCGTGTAGACGACCGCCCCGACCCGTTCAAAATCTGCCACGTGGGTGGCATAGTCGAGCGTCCGGCGCAACGCTTCGGACGCATAACCGTTATGCCAATAGTCCGGATGAATCTCATAACCGATTTCAGCACGGCGATGACGCCGAGCCAAGTTATGAAAGCCAATCGTCCCCATCAAGGTCAAATCGCGTTTGCGTATGATTCCCCATCGGATTGCCGTGCCCGTCTGCATTCCTTCGACCATGTTCGTCACCATCTGGATTGTCTCGTCAACCGTGACATGGGGCTCCATCCCATAATGCTTCAAGACGGCCGCGTTCGAAAAAATCGGGAACAACTAACTTGCGTCGACTACCTCGAGCGGCCGCAACGTCAGCCGTTCCGTCTCTAACGTCGGAATCATGACACCGCTCATTTACTCACCAAATTATGTTGGAACGCATAGACGACGGCTTGGGTCCGGTCATACACGTCGAGCTTCGTCAAAATGTTCGACACGTGTGTCTTTACCGTCTTGAGCGAAATGTACAATTCGTCGGCGATGACTTGATTCGCTTTCCCTTCGGCCATCAGCTGTAAAATCTCACGCTCTCGTGCCGTCAGACTCTCGTGAAGTGTCGTTTCCGGATGACGGAGACGTTCGAGCATCTTCCCGGTCACTTGCGCGGCCATGACGGGATTGCCGGCTGCCGTCTGACGGATGGCGTCGGCAATCTCGTTCGCGTTCGCCGTCTTCAAGACGTAACTCATCGCCCCGGCCTCGATGACCGGATACACTTTCTCATCATCCAAAAAGCTCGTCACGACTAGAATCTTCGCCTCTTTCCAGCTCGCCTTAATGCGTTTCGTCGACTCGACACCGTCGACCGGCTCCATGACGAGGTCCATTAAAACGACGTCCGGTTTCTCCGCGATAGCGAGTTCTGCGCCCGTCGCCCCGTCCGAGGCTTCGCCCACGACTTCAATATCCGGTTGGGTCGACAAGAAAGCCGACACTCCGGCCCGGACCATTTCGTGGTCATCAATTAATACGACTCGAATCATTCCAATCCCTCCACTTGTTGTTTCACGCGCACTTCAATTTGAGTACCGGCACCGGGGACACTCACGAGACGTAACGTCCCACCGACCTCAGCCGTTCTCTCTCTTATCGATTGTAAGCCATATGAAGCGACTTGTGTATCATCGACATTAAACCCGATGCCGTCATCATTGATTTTCAAGATGACCGTCTGTTGGACGGTCCGCATCTCAATCTCGAGTCGCTTCGCTTTGGCATGACGGAGGGTGTTGCTGATCGCTTCTTGGACGATTCGAAACAGTTCGTTCTCGGTGTGACGGGATAAATGCACTTCTTCAAGCCGCCACACAAGCTCAGTCGATTGTTTACGGGACAGCTCTTCTAACAATCGTTCAATCCCGGTCTTCAGCGTCATCCCTTCGAGCTCGACAGGACGCAGTTGCAAAAGAAGCGAGCGCATCTCTGCTTGGGCGGTTTGAGCCATGACCTCGACTTGTGCGATTTGTTTCGCGGCGACGTCCGGTTTGGCATTGATCGTCTGTTTGGCCGCCGTCGTCATCATCGAGATGGCGTACAGTTGTTGACTGACAGAGTCGTGCAACTCGCGGGCCACACGGCGACGCTCTTCAACGACCGCCTCACTTCGCGCCTCCTCGACGCTGACGGGACGGTCCCCGACGCGTTTGGCGACCTCGACCATCTCGGTCCGTTGTTTACTGATCCGGACGATTCGCTCTAACGTGTCGCGATAAGGCGACAACGGACGAAACGTGATTTCTTTTTGGTTCTCTAATTTCCATAGGGCGTTCGCGACTTCTCGAAAATCGCGACGTAAGTAAAAGTAGGACCCGACCCCGAACACACTGCCAATCAAAACGGCGATGACGAGGATGGACACACCGAAAGGCAACCCTTCTTCACGTGTAAACAAATCTCGGAGTGAAGTCGAGTCACCTATTAAAAAGGCTGATGTGACGAACAGTGCCGTCAACAAGCTGCTGAATAGTTGATGCCAGACGACCGTCCTTGGATAGGAATCTTTTTTCATACCGTCATCACCTCGACACTTCCGCTCATGAGCACGATATGAATCCGGACTTTGCGTGTCGCCGTCGGATAGTCGTCCGACGCTGTATAGAATCGACGATTGAAGACCGGTGAATAGTTCGATTCGTCGACTTGAATCTTCCCAAATCCAATCGAGGCATCAATCGAATAATCATACCCAGCCGGAATCAGGATGCGGACGTCACCGGCGAGTCCATTTAACAGTAAAAACGTCTCCCCTTCCGGAATGATGGCGCGAGACAAGTCCATTTCGACATCACGAAGTAAGAAGAACTCGTTCGTGTCTTTCAACACGTAATGTCCTGACTCTTTCGTGCCAAACGAAAACGCCTGCTCTTGCCGGAGATGGGTGCGGAATCGATTCGATTCGAGTGGACGATTTTTATAAAGGCGATACCCGAACATGAGCAAAAGTCCTGATAAAACGAACCCAAACGCTGCCGATGAGAAGATGAGTCCGACGAGCATGATGCCTCCGATGCCGTAAAAGACATAGCTGACCGGCTGATTGCCTTTTCGGCTAAAGCGACGTCCGATGTAAAGCAAAAGTAGCGGTAAAATCATGCTGAACAGAATGCTATTGCCGCCAGTGACGATATCGATGAATAGACCGATGGCGAATAAGATAATCATAAATCCGATGATTTGGCGTGTGTTCCAACGTTCCATCCGGCTTCCTCCTCTCCTAATATGTAAGATGAAGCAAAGAAGCGATGGTCCGAACCTATCTCGGACCATCGCTGAACCGTTGCGTCAGTCTTGTTTGAAACGACGCTCAAGTTCTTTCAGTTTTGCTTCGAAGTCATCCTCATCTGCCGAATCGATTGATTCTTCTGAAGTTGACTCTTTCTTTTCTTCCTCTTCTGTGAACGGATGCGATTTCGATGGATCTGCTCCAAAGATTTGGTCGAGCGCACCTTTCAACAAGTCCATGTTTTGACGCATCGCAAACTCGTACCGTTTGTTTTGCATTTCATCGAGCTTCAAGCGCATTTCAAGGGCGCGTCGCTCGAGGGCGTCGAGTTCCCGCGTTCCTTCATCGATCAAGCCTTCGAAATAACGGTATTGTTCCCCGTAATGCTTCGACTCGAGAGCGGCCCGTTCTGCCAACTTCTCTTCGCCTGCTTTTTTCGCCAATTCCGTCTGCTCATAGCGCTTATCGGCCATCTGTTTGGCGTCATCTCGTTTTGTCGCCAATTCGTCAAGCAACGTTTTTTGACGCTCGACGAGACGCTCCACCGACAACGCTTCTTTTTCAGCACCGCGGATATGACGGTTCAACTCGGCTTCGCCACTCGTACGCGGGGCTTCTTTGTCTTGATACTTCTTCATTTCTTTCGATATCTCTTTCGTCAACTCATTAGCTAAATCACGAAACTGGTCAAATGGTGTCTTCATCATCGTATCCTCCTTGTGAATCTTAGCGACGGTTTACAAACTTCTGCCAAACTTGGTCAAACGATTGAAAGCTACTTCTTCCACTCGCACGTGACCCGTCCGCATTAAAAATCTCGACATCCCGCTTTTGGTTGGCATACATCATATACCCTTTAAACAGGATCCATGCCACCAAAATTCCGATCAATGCCCAAATGTTCGACAATACAGTGAGTATCCCGACTACGGCGAGTATGCCGTAACCGATTTTCGCGCCGACATGTGTCACAGCCATGAATCTGACTCCAGCCCACAGTGCTAAGAGCGCCCCCAAACCAAATAAAATCATATTTGGTAAAAAGCCGATTAGAACGAGAACTAAAGAGATTGCGGCCACGATGAACAGCGCTTGCTTCACCTGGCGATTCATCTGTCATCCCTCCTCGTTAAGTACACTCTTATCATAATACGTTATTTTTCTTGGTGCGACGAGCGGAAGGCCTGTTTTCCCTCGGTCTGAAGACTGAGATGTTAGCGTTCTCAATCGATGTGGTATACTACTGCTATCGAACAACGAAAGGATGATGTTTTATGAGCACCCTAATCCATGCAGTACCGACCTTGTCAGCCAATCGGAGGGCGACTGTCCTCCACTACTAAAGGGAGGATTCTATTTGAATCAAACAATAAGCACAACGGGACGTGTCACGGCACAGTTCCAACATATGTACACAGTCACGACGGAGAACGAAACCTACACGTGTAGCGTATCCGGAAAATTTCGGCATGAGGCCGAGAGCGAGCGCGATTATCCCGTCATCGGTGACTATGTCGAATTCACCGTTCGCGAGCATGGTCAAGGCTTGATTCGACGTCTCCTTGAACGACGCACTGTCCTTTCACGGGCAGCGGCCGGCAACGAGACGCGCGAACAGCTGATCTGCGCGAACGTCGATTTCATTTTAATCACGATGGCGTGCGGCCACGACTTCAACCTGCGCCGCCTCGAGCGTTACTCGCTCGCCGCTTGGGAGACCGGCGCGACACCGCTCATCGTCTTGACAAAAAGCGATCAAGCCGATGATGTAGAGACACTTGTCGGCGACATCCACTTGACGGTCCCCGGAGTCGACGTCTTTCCTGTCAGTTCACTCACCGGGGATGGTGTCGAGTCGCTATGTATGGCTTTACCGAGTGGGAGCACGATTGCGCTCGTCGGTTCATCCGGTGTCGGCAAATCGACGCTCACGAACGCACTCGCCGGTGAGACGATTGCAACGACCCAAGCTGTCCGGGAACGGGATGAACGGGGCAAGCATACGACGACACATCGCGCGCTGTTCCAAATCGAGGATTTGTTCGTCATCGATACACCGGGTATGCGTGAGTTCGGTCTCTGGGACGGGGCTGATCATCTCGACGATACGTTCCGCGATATCGAAACGCTTGCGGATGCCTGCCGGTTCCGCGACTGCTCGCATCAAGCAGAACCAGGCTGTGCGGTTCGGCAAGCGATTGAATCGGGAACACTCGATGCGAAACGTTACCAAAGTTTCGTCAAACTCGAACGCGAACTTCGCTACGCCGAGAAACGACAAGCCGAGGCAGCTCGTATCGCTGAAAAGAAAAAACGGAAGACGAAAGCATAACGAATCGGGAGTCACGGAAATGACCGTGTCTCCCTCTTTTGATGGATGCAATTAGCACCATGTCCTATCATGAGTCCGACATTTGTGAACATCCGTTCAGAAATTGTTCCATCAAATGTGCACAAATCCCTCGAAAGAAAGCGGTTTCTCCGTTACAATGGACACGAATTGCCATAGACAAAATCGTTTTAGCCATAGGGAGAGAGATATGAAAACATTGAACGAACGCGCACTCGAGATGCATGCTTTCCATCACGGAAAATTAGAAACGACTCCGAAAGTCGAGGTCGACACGAAGGAGGCGCTCAGCCTCGCCTACTCGCCCGGTGTGGCCGAGCCGTGCCGACGTATCGCTGACGATAAAGAGCTGTCCTATGACTATACACTCCGAGCCAATACCGTCGCCGTCGTCTCAGATGGCAGCGCCGTCCTCGGTCTTGGAAATATCGGACCTGAGGCCGCCCTCCCGGTCATGGAAGGGAAAGCCGTATTGTTTAAAAGCTTCGCCGGCGTCGATGCGTTCCCAATCTGCCTCGACACGCATGACGTCGACGAGATCGTTCGAACGGTCGAACTGCTTGCTCCGACGTTCGGCGCGGTCAACCTAGAAGACATTAAAGCACCGGAATGTTTTGAGATCGAGTCTCGCTTAAAGCAATCGCTTCCGATTCCCGTCTTCCATGACGATCAACACGGCACGGCCATCGTCGTTTTGGCTGGTCTCGTCAACGCGCTACGCCTTGTCGACAAGACGATGCCTGAACTCCGCGTCGTCATGAACGGTGCCGGTGCAGCCGGTATCGCCATCGCCAAACTGTTGAAGCGATTCGGCGTCGAGGACCTCGTCATCTGTGACACGAAAGGCGCGATTTATGAAGGACGTGTCGAAGGGATGAACCCGTTCAAAGACCAAATCGCCAAAGCGACGAACAAGAAACAGCACGAAGGGTCGCTTTCGGACGTGCTCGAAGGGGCCGACGTCTTTATCGGCGTCTCGGCAGCCGGGGCGGTCACGGAAGAGATGGTCCATTCAATGGCCGTCGACCCAATCATTTTCGCCCTCGCCAACCCGGTCCCGGAGATTATGCCGGACCTCGCGACAAACGCCGGCGCCCGCATCGTCGCGACCGGTCGCTCGGACTTCGCCAACCAAGTGAACAACGTTCTCGCCTTCCCAGGTATTTTCCGTGGCGCGCTTGATGTTCGCGCGACCGAAATCAATGAGGAAATGAAGGAAGCCGCCGTCCACGCGATTGCCGACCTGTTGACAGAAGAAGATTTGGCGAACGGGGTCGTCATCCCGAGCCCGTTCGATGAACGCGTCGCACCGGCCGTCGCCGTCGCTGTTGCGAAAGCCGCTGTCGAAACAGGCGTTGCTAAACGCCCGCTCGATGAGGAAGCCATCCGGCTGCACGTGAGTCAAAAGCATCTGTAATCCAAAAACTGCGCAGACCATGACGGTCTGCGCAGTTTTTTTAAATCGTTCCTTGCAAAATCCCTTCCGCCCATTCAACTTCTTCCGACGTAGGCGGTTTAATCCCTTTAAGCGGGTAGTCAAGGCCGAGCGCCTCCCATTTATAGACGCCCATCTCATGGTACGGTAAGATTTCGACCTTCTCGACGTGGTCGAGTTTTCGAATGAACGCCGCGGTACGGCGGAGTGCGCCTTCATCGAGTGTCCATTCCGGGACGAGGACGTGGCGAATCCACATGTTCGTTCCGCGCTCGGATAAGTGTTCCGCGAGCGCGAGCGTGTTGACGTTGCTCCGTCCGGTCAGTTTCTTACACATCTCATCGTCGATATGTTTAATATCAAGCAAGACGAGATCGGTATGGTCCAAAATCGCGTCCAAGTTAGGGGGACGGAGTGCACCCGACGTGTCGAGTGTCGTATGAAGCCCGTGTTTCTTCGCTTCACGCAACAGCGCCTCTAAAAACTCCGGCTGTGCGAGCGGGTCGCCCCCAGAAATCGTGATGCCGCCTTTTGACGCTTCCATGAACGGACGATAGCTGAGCGCTTCTTGAATAACGTCCTCGGCCGAACGATGGTTATTCTTTTTGAAATCCCACGTGTCAGCGTTATGGCAATAGAGACAACGCAGCGCACAACCTTGTAAAAAGACGATAAAACGAATCCCCGGGCCGTCAACGGTTCCAAACGATTCGACCGAGTGTACATATCCCATTGTCATCGAAATGACCTCCTAACGAGTGAGCGGCATGAGCCGCTAAAGCCTTTGTTTACAATGAACCGTGGAACGTCCGGTTGATGACGTCAATCTGTTGCTCACGTGTCAACTTGATGAAGTTGACCGCGTAGCCTGAGACACGGATCGTGAGCTGTGGATATTCTTCCGGATGCTCCATCGCATCGAGCAACGTCTCACGGTTGAAGACGTTGACGTTCAAGTGATGGCCTTTATGTGCCCCGCCCATATAACCGTCAAGGAGTGCCGCTAAGTTGAGTTCACGGGCCACTTCTTCTTTACCGAGCGCTTTCGGGACAATCGAGAACGTGTATGAGATACCATCTTGCGCGTGTTCGAACGGAAGTTTCGCGACAGATGAGAGCGACGCGGCAGCCCCTTTCGTATCCCGGCCGTGCATCGGGTTCGCACCCGGTGCGAACGGTTCGCCGGCGCGGCGGCCGTCCGGTGTGTTCCCGGTCTTCTTGCCGTAGACGACGTTCGATGTGATTGTCAAGACCGACTGCGTATGGAGCGCGTCACGGTATGTTTTATGCTTGCGTACTTTTTGCATGAACGATTCAACGAGTTCGACGGCGATTGCATCGACACGGTCGTCGTTGTTGCCGAATTTCGGGAAGTCGCCTTCTGTCTCGAAGTCGATAGCAATGCCTTGTTCGTTTCGGACCGGTTTCACCGTCGCATACTTGATGGCGGAAAGACTGTCAGCTGTGACCGAGAGGCCGGCGATCCCACATGCCATCGTCCGTAAAATTTCTGGGTCGTGGAGCGCCATTTCAATCCGTTCGTACGCATATTTGTCATGCATGAAGTGAATGACATTGAGCGTGTTGACGTATAGTTCAGCGAGCCAATCGAGCGTCCGGTCAAAGTCGGCGTACACTTTTTCGTACGTGAGGACGTCTTCCGTGTTCATCTCCCAAGCCGGTGCGATTTGGTCGCCGCTCTTCTCATCGCGTCCCCCGTTCATGCTGTAGAGGAGTGCTTTCGCCATGTTGGCGCGGGCGCCGAAAAATTGCATCTGTTTCCCGATCTTCATCGGCGACACACAGCAGGCGATGCCATAATCGTCACCGAACGTCGGAAGCATGAGATCATCGTTTTCATATTGGATGGCCGACGTCTCAATCGACATCTTCGCACAGTATTGTTTGAACCCTTCTGGCAATTTCGTCGACCAGAGCACCGTCAAGTTCGGCTCAGGAGCCGGGCCGAGGTTTGAGAGGGAATGCAAGAAGCGGAACGAGCTCTTCGTCACGTTCGAGCGACCGTCTTCACTCATGCCTCCGATTGACTCGGTCACCCATGTCGGGTCACCTGAGAACAGTTCATTATAGTCTGGCGTCCGTAAAAACTTGACGATTCGAAGCTTCATAATGAAGTGATCGACGATTTCTTGGACATCCGACTCCGTCAATCGACCGGCTTCGATGTCACGCTCAGCATAGACGTCGAGGAACGTCGAAACGCGTCCGAGTGACATAGCTGCACCGTTTTGTTCTTTGACCGCAGCGAGATAGGCGAGGTACACCCATTGGTACGCCTCTTGTGTATTTTCCGCCGGCCGGCCGAGGTCAAACCCGTACGCCGTACCGAGTTGTTTCAATTCTTGAAGCGCTCGGAGTTGTTCCGACATCTCTTCGCGTGTGCGGATGTCGGCTTCAGATAAGAAGCCACCACGGTTTGCCAAATCTTTCTTCCGTTCAGCCATCAAGAAGTCGACACCATAGAGAGCGACGCGGCGATAGTCTCCGATGATGCGTCCGCGTCCATACGCGTCAGGAAGACCGGTGATGATCCCGGATTTCCGAGCTGCACGCATTTCAGGCGTATACGCATCGAAAACGCCTTGGTTGTGCGTTTTCCGAATGTCCGAATAAATCTTGGTAATCTGTGGATCCGGCTCGAACCCGTACGATTCGAGGGCCGCATCGACCATCCGAATCCCGCCGTTCGGGTGGATTGAACGTTTGAACGGCTCATCCGTCTGAACGCCGACGACTTTTTCTAACGCTTTGTCTAAGTATCCTGGTCCGTGCGAGATGATGGTCGATGGGGTATGTTGATCAACATCCCAAACCCCGCCACGTTCTCGTTCTTGTTTCGTCAATTCCATCACATGCGCCCAAAGACGATTTGTCGCCTCTGTCGGGCCTGCCAAGAAACGGTCGTCTCCTGTATACTCGTGCCGGTTCAATCGAATAAACTCCCCGACGTTCACTTCCGTCGTCCATTGACCAGGAACAAATCCTGACCACGCTGATTTGATTTCGGTTGCCATGGTTGGTCACTCCTCATAGGTTGAGATAACTGCCTGCTTTCTATAATATGAGTGTACGTGAAAAAGTGAACAAGATGTATTACGAACTTGTGAATGTTGTAACAATCTAATGAACGTTGATATCCCTCGCTTTTTGTAAGCGCTTCACCATCTGTTATACCGTACCTTCTAACTAATTTGAAACAGGTGATGCCCGCCACGACTTATGTTTCACTCTATCTGTACTCATCATGAATATCTGTGACAAAGTATACAGTTTCATGCGTGATATCCCTCACACTCCGGGGATAGAACTTGAATTTTTGACGCATTTCAGACACAATGAAGGCAGAACATTGTAGAAGAGGAAGGGGTTCTTCCCATGACGTATGAACCATTGACACCCGAACACGACTTAAAAGTCGGGGACCGGATTTCACTTAAAGTCGATTCAGCTGGAGAATCGCGTGACGGATTCATCACAGAATTTGAAGATGCAGGATTTTGGATTCGTTTCGATGATGACATCGAGAATGAAGATTTCATCGATTATCGAGACAGTTTGCTCGTCACACTCGTCGCGCGCCCGCTTGACGTGATCGAGACACATCCTGAATTGAAGCCGTATGAGCAGCTAGTAGCGGAGTTACAGTACCGCGTCTATCAAGGATTTACACTCGAAGGCATTGAACGGACAGCCGACGGGATGGATGTGCACATTTCGCTCATCGAAGACGGCCAAACGTATACGCAGACACTCCGCTCGTCATTTGACGGCGACACTGAACATGTTCGTTATATTTGAGACAGGGAGCGCTTATGCTTCCTTTGTTTTTGCCCAACGATAAGGAGAACTGATATGAACTTTACAAAGCCATTTATTAATGAAGCCTGGGAACGCCTCGGCTTCAATGAACCGATGCCGGTCCAAGCGGAAGCGTTCCCGCTCTTGCTAGACGGCAAAGACGTGACCATCGAGGCGCCGACCGGCACCGGAAAGACGCTCGCTTATTTGCTACCAGCGATTGAAAAAATCGACCCGACGAACGAACGCATCCAAGTCGTCATCGTCGCTCCAACACGGGAACTCGTCATGCAGATTCAAAACGTCGCGCAGCGCTTCACAGAGAAAGGTGATGTCCGGATCGGCTCATTCATCGGTGGGGTTGAGCTGAAGCGTCAAATCGACCGCTTGAAGAAAAAACCGCATTTGATTGTCGGGACGCCGGGACGTCTCGTCGAATTGATTGAAAAGAAAAAATTGAAGTTGCATGAGACGCACACTGTCATTCTCGATGAAGCGGATCAAATCATCGACAGCGGACTCACTGAGACTGCAGAACGCATCATCAAGCATACAGCAGCAAATCGTCAAATCGCCCTCGTGTCGGCGACATTGACAGACTCGTTAACGGACTGGGCCGCACCATTTTTGAACGAACCGGCTCACATCAAAATCGAGCGGGCCGTGAATAACCAAGTGACGTACGGCTACATGTTGACGACGCGCCGCTATAAACCGGAACTACTCCGTCGTCTGTCTCACGTCGACGGTGTCAAAGCGCTCGCGTTCATCAACAACCGCTCGTTCTTGCCTCCGTTAAAAGGAGAGCTCGAAAAAATGAACGTGAACTATCGGATGCTCGACAGCTTAAAAGGGAAACGGGAACGCGTCGAGACGCTCCGGGAATTCCGCAAAGGCGAGTACCCGCTCCTCATTACGACGGGCCTTGCCGCTCGTGGCCTTGACATCGAAGAAGTGACGCACGTCGTCCATTTCGACTTGCCCGAGTCGATTGACGACTTCATTCACCGCTCTGGCCGGACGGCTCGTGGAAATGCCGCTGGGACTGTCCTCTCTCTCGTGACCGATGAGGACTTGAAGCACTTGAAGGCGTTCGCCCGTCAACTCGGTGTTGAGTTGAAGGAGCTCGAGATTTACCGCGGCGATGTCATCGAGAAACGAATCGAAGACAAACCGAAAGTCGTCAAGCGTCCCGCGAACAAGCGAGGACCAAGACGATGAAAAAAGACCGGAAAGTGATTCCATTCCCATTGCTTGTGGAAGAGTCCGAATTGCTGGCCGAACTGAAAAAGTTGTATGAGCAGGCAGCACTCGCACGAAGCACACAATGGACGAACTATATTCAAGAAATCGCCTCGGAAGGCACATGGCATTTAAAAGACGCCGAACTGTTCCGCGATCTGTTCATCGATTGGGCCGTCTTCTTTGAGACGGACGAGGACGGGATGACACCGCACGGTCGCTATTTGGCGGATCATAAAGCAGATATGTCCCCGGCCCTGTATCATGCGCTCCGCGGGCTCGCCGTCCCTCGCTGTTCGGTCTTTGAAGTGACCGAGAACGGTCTTCGCGACTGGGAAACGAAAGAAACATACGTGGTCAACCTCCCTGAGAAGCGGGAGCTCGGTGACATCATGCTCGGGAAGTTGCTCGACATTCGCGGCAGCTGGCGTTTCGGATCGGCGTTCCTCGCCCTCCCGAAAAAGATGGCGGGTAACGTATCCGATTTATATATCGATTTCACAGACGAGGTCGGCCCGGGTGCGTTTCTTGACCAGTTCCCCGAGTTTTGTGCGGAACTGATTGATTTGTTGCTCGATTTAGAAGAAGGCGTCATCATTCCGAAACCATCAAAATAACCGAGAGGCGGTCGCCTCTCGGTTATTTTTATCTCACATAAAATGTAGCATGATTGAGCATCGCTTTCGCTTCATCATTTTCAGCTAAAACCGTCGCACTCGAGATTTGTTCGCCGTCTTCGTACACATCGATGATGACCCCATCTTTTATGGAGCGAACCTGATAAAGTAGGTTGTCTAAGTAGTATGCCTCTTTGACTGAACCTTCCAGTGTTTTTCTCGTCGTCTGTTTCAACGTATTTAAATCAATGACCACTTCATCTCCCTCAGCGGTTAAAGCAATCAATTCATTATCAACTATCGTAGATGTCCAAAACTCCTTATCTGATAGCAACTTGACAACTTGACGTTCTTTCGTATCATATGCATATAATCCAGATAAATCTGTTTGATTATAAGATGTTTGTCCATATTCTATGACCGACTCATATCCTCCTACCCCAACAGGTACAAATCGAGTATCCTGCTTTTCCATCAACATGTTCGTATTATAAAATCGATTTGTTCCAAACACATGTGAAACGAACCCTTTATCCATTTTTATCTCTGAGACTGTGACATCATTCATTGCTTCATTAAACGTCGCGAGCATCGTCCGTTCTTCCCCGTCATGCCCTTCACGATAAATTAAATTTAATTCATTTTTTTGAACAAATAACCCTGCCCAAAATCCTGTAATAACATCAGAAATTTGACTATCTTTCCCTTCAAATGTGTAAGTAGATATGCTCTCTCCATCAAGTTGTTTAAAGACGACTAGCTCGTCATTCCCTCGTTGTCCGATACCAAGGAAACCTCGACCGGTTTGAATCGATTGAGCGAACGTCAAACGATTCATTTGTCGATGGATTTTACGTTCATCCCCGCTCAATCGTTCTCGATAACGAAGCCCTTCTTCGAAATAACTCAAATTCGTCGTCGGACGACTTTCTTCCAATGTAACTTCAAACTGTTTATTAACAGCATCTTGCATACTATAACTGACATCAACTGTTCTGTCTTTCCAAACCGTCGGATTTGATCCGACTTTAAGCACCCACTCTGCAGTCGTTTCTGTCGCGTTTACTGCAAACGTGCCCAATCCAATCACAATGATGGCTCCAAGAGCAATCACGTTCCAAATTCGTTTCATCTCGTCACCTCACACATTCAATTTCTTTGTCAAATAGTGTCGGATCATCCAGACCGTCATAAAGAACATACTGACTAATACGCCTCCGATAAATAAAAGCGTTTCATCATAAATTAAGCGTTTTTCTATAAAAAAGTATCCAATAATCGGGACGGCCAAAATACCTACAAGTTTCAAACCAGCGAACACAGATGCCCAAATTGTGTGTTGCCAAAGACTTCGTTCAATTAATACAAACGTAAAAATAAACAAAATGACGAGGACAATTACTATTTGATGTACGAAAAAGTTGAATAGTGAGGCTGGAAACATGATTGCTAACGCTCCATCGAAGCTAATGGCCCGCTCAAAAGAGCCGCTAATCGGCATCATTTGTGAATTGAACCAATTTGTGAACGCTATGTACTCAATCTTTAATACAATCCACTGAATCGAAAACAGTCCGAGTACCATCAACATCATCGTGAAAAGTTTCGCAGTGAAGACGAACATCCGCTGTTGCGGAATCATCAACAACCGCATCATGAACGTACCACGGCCTTGGAAGTCGCGATACCAAATCCAAAAGCTATACATGAGCATCGCCGTGACGGCAAATCCAATCGACAAGATGAATGGGGTGCCCCCGATATAATTACTAAACGTCAACACATAATCCGGCGTCCCGGTACGACGCATCTCTTCATAAAACGCTGTCTCGCTCCATAAGAAATAACCAAGCCATGCGAACTGTGTGACGACGAGCAGTGAAATCAAAATGAGGTATGGTTTTGTCACCCGTTCGACTTCCCATCCGACTAACTTTAATAAATTCATGCCCCGTACTCCTCTCTCATGACATCGACAATCGACTTACCGTGAATGAAACGGACGTCCTCGACGTCGAACTCACGAACGATTCGTCCTCGGTTCAAGATGACGGCCTTGTCGACCAAATATTCGATATCGTCAATCTCGTGCGTCGTAATCAACACGCCTCGGTTTTCCATCAAATCACTCGAAAACAACTCGACGATCTGTTCTTTTGAGAACACGTCGATCCCTGAAAACGGCTCGTCGAGCAATAAATAGTCCGGATCTTGCGCGATGCCGAGCGCCAAGTTCACTTTCGCGAGTGTCCCTTTCGACAGCTCGTTTAACTTGTCTTCTAGGAACAGCTTGAACTCATCGACGAGACGGGCAAACAGTTTCGAATCGAATTTTGGATAAAAGTCGCGCATGAACGCCTCACACTGCTCGATCGTGAAGTGAATCGGAAACGTCGAGTGATCCGGAACGAACGCCACGCGATTCAAATCGAGCGGTTCCCCATCGACGAGCACCGTGCCCCGGTCGAACGGAGTGAGGCCCATGATGCCTTTCAAAATCGTAGATTTCCCAGTACCGTTCAATCCGATCAAACACGTGATTTCCCCTTTTTGAGCCGTGAATGACACGTCTTCAAGCACTTGTTTCTTGCGGTAACGTTTCTTAACTCCCAGTACTTCGATCATCGAGATTCTCCTCCCCGTATTGTCGTTTGATTTTATCAACGAGCTCATCCATCGTGACGTCGAGCTCTTGAATCGATTCAACGAAGACAGCGACCGCTTCGTCAACTAGTTCCGTGCGGATTCGTTTTAAAATGTGTTCATCGGTCGTGACGCGGCTCGGCCGGTTCCGTTCGGTCGTAATCAATTGTTGTTCCTCCATTTCTTTGAACGCCTTTTGAACAGTGTTCGGATTGATTTTCAGTTCGGTCGCGAGCTCGCGCCGGGACGGCATTTCTTCACCCGCCTGCAATTCTCCGAGCGCCATCTTCTTTTTGAAGTAATCGACGACTTGGATATAGACGGGGGCTCTCGTGTTAAATTGAATGATCATAGGCCACCTCTCTAAGTGTATGATGCGACTAATACACTATCTGACTGTATTATCAATGTAATACACTTCACTGTCAACAATTATTTGTAAAAACTATCCAACAAAAAAACGCATCCACTTGAATATGGATGCGTCAATCCGCATGAACGATATGATCGGCCTTCGCCTTTGGATTGATGGTCTTCACATAGTGCGCTTCGCCCGGCCAATAGCGTCGTGTATACTTGTCAAGCCGTTCCGCTAAGTCGCCGATGTAAGTATCGCGATGTAATGCCCGCTCATACCGGACTTCTCGAGGGCAGTCGAGATACACGATATAGTCAAAATATCGTCGCCATTCGTCACGCAGTAAAAAGATGCCTTCAATCAATACGAGTGCGTTCGGTGCGATTTCCACCGTTCGGTTGATGACCTCATCTCGGTCGCGCTCATAATAAGGCAATGTCAACTTCGTTTTCCCCTCCTGTAGCGGCTTGAACAATGTCTTCACGAGCAAGTCGACGTCCCATTGGAGCGCATAATATTCCATCGCCTCCGACTCGCCTGTTCCGTATCGTTTGGACCGCTCGACGATGAAGTCATCGATATGAAAGACGACTACATCTTTTGAAAGGTCGCGTAACTGCTCGACCATCGTCGTCTTTCCCGACCCGCTCAGCCCATCGATTGCGACGATGAAGGGTTTTCCCGCTGAATGTTTGGTGTATGCCTGATTTATGTTTTTCCGAAGGATGTTCACCTTCCCCACTCCTCTCACGAAAAAGCCAGCCCTCACATGAGGGCTGACTTCAGTTTACCAGAGCACCCAACCGCGTGCGCCAGGTGGCGCACTTTCAATCAAGTGCCAAATCGGAATCGTATAAGCGAACGCAATCAAGACAAACGTGACGGTGATCCAAAGCTTCCAGTTCTCGAAGAAGCGCGGCGTCTCCATCGCGGCCTCTTCCGTCTCGGCGAGCGGGAACTCTTCCTCTCCTTTCGGTGCGAGGAACGATAAATTGAACATCGAGTAGACGAAGATGAGGACCGAGAGTAAGAGGATTGTCCCACCAATTGCCATGGCGATATGGTACGGAATCCATTCCCGCGTGAGCGCGTCCGAGAAATATGTCGCCGGACCGGTTCGTCGCGGGTTCCCTTGGAGTCCTGAGATATGCATCGCATATGACATAATCGACATCCCGAACGCCCATGTTGCCGTTTGAAGTAATCCAAGGCGGTTCATCGCTTTCGTGAGGGTACGACCACGTAGGACAGGGACGAGCCAATACGCGGTTCCGAAGAACGTCAAGGCGACAGCCGTACCGACCGTGATATGGAAGTGACCGGTCACCCACAATGTGTTGTGCACCATCGCGTTCAATTGATGGGAAGCGTTGATGATGCCGCCCGCACCCGCCGGAATGAAGAACAGCATGCCGACGAACGGTGCGAGGAAGCGGACGTCACTGTACGGCATCTTCTTCACCCAGCCGAATAAGCCGCGAGCACCGAGGGTACGTCCCCGAAGTTCAAACGTCGCAAAGAGCGAGAACGCGGTCATGAACGATGGGATGACGACGAGGAACGTCAAAATGACTTGGACGAACTTCCAGAACGGATCGATTCCAGGCTCCGTCAATTGATGGTGGAAGCCGACCGGGAACGAGAACAACAAGAATAACAGGAATGCCATTCGAGCGAGGGCATCCGAGAAGATCTTCCCACCGATGACTTTCGGCACGACCGTATACCAGACGATATAGGCCGGCATGAGCCAAAAGTAAACGAGTGGATGGCCGAAGTACCAGAACAGTGTCCGCGACAACTCGATTCCGACCGTATCTGTCCATCCGAGCGAGAGCGGGAGCAATTGGAACAAGATTGTCCCTGCGACACCGAGCGTGGCGATGACCCAAAGGAGCATCGTCATAATACTCATGAACGCCGGAAGTGGAGGGTGAATCCCTGGATTCTCTCGCTTGTAGTCCGCGTACATTCGGAACATGGCGAACGCCGAGAGCCACGTCCCGACGACGAACAAGACGAGACCGATATAAAACACCGGATCGGCCATGAGCGGCGCGTAAAATGTATAGAGCACCGTCGCCTTATTGGCGAGTACCATAATCGTGACGAGCACCGCACCGGCGATAATCATCCAAAAACCGAGCCAGGCGAGGCGTGTCGGGAAGGCTTCGAACCGTCCGAACGACTTGGCGAGCAGCGCATAAAGAAGACCGATAATGAACATCGTTGTAAAGACAAGACCGAGCATGATGCCGTGCGCGGTCAACAGTTGATAATAACCGAAGATTTCCGGAATGACACCGGTTCGAATCAATGTCTGCATGAGTCCCGCCAACCCACCGATTAAGACGGCAAGGACCGAGATGACGACGTGGGCATAGGCGAGGCGTGCTTCTTTAACACCGATACTCGGTACCGGCACACCCCGTTCCATTTCCCACTGTTTTAATTTCGAAGCTACGTCGTTCATGTTACTCCACCACCTTAATTTTTGTCGACATCATATGATGACCGGTCCCACAATATTCGTTACAAAGGATTAGAAATTCTCCTGTTTCTTTAAACGTATACGTGAGTGAGTTGATATGACCCGGTACGACCATCATGTTGACCGGTGTCCCGACGAGCTGGAAGCCGTGGACGACGTCAGGTGACGTGACGAGGAACGTCACTTTCGCACCCTTTGGAATCTCGACGTTACCTGGTGTGAACGTGAACGCTTGGGCAACCATGACGAGCTCGTATTCGTTGTCCCCGATTTTGTGTAAGCCCGGATTGTCGAACGGCGCCGTCTGATGGACGGTGGCCGGATCGATCAAGTCGGCATCAGAAGCCGGTTGATTCCCTGCTGCAAATGCAGAAATGCCAAGGACGGTCAAGAAGACGCCTAATAATATGATGCCGAAACCTAACCAATATTTTTCAAGTTTATGAATATGCAATGTCTGTCACTCCTTTCTGAATTATCGTGTAAGGAATAAGTAAAAGACCGACGACCACATGGCGATGATGACGCCCGCGACGATCATGACTGATGTGAACGTGCCTCTCAAGTCTGGCTCTTTCCCATTATTTTTATCCACGTGAAGCACCCCTTTCCGCTTTGTTTTCCACCTTCATTGTATGAAATCGAATCCCTATTAATATGTGACTTTTATCACTCGAAAAGTGACAATCACATCATTTTTGCTTAGTTTCAACACATAAAATTCACAAATGCCATAAGAAAAACCGTCTCGTGACGAGACGGTTTCAAAATCGTTATAATCGGCAGATCCCAACCGGACAGCCTTCGCAGTGACATAGCTCTTTTAAGAATTCGAGATTTTGGATCGCAATCGTATTAGACGATGTCGTCAAGACGCCATCCTTCCGCCATTGGCTCATGAGGCGATTGACCGTTTCTCGAGGTGCACCAATCAATTGACCAAGTTCCCCGTCCGACGGATGTCTCGGTATGACGACACAACCATCCTCTTCAATCCCATGCATCGCGGCCATCCGAAGCAACGTCGAGGCAAGTGCTCCCGGTTTTCCGTAAAGCAGCAAGTCGCGCACTTTCATTTCTGAATGCTTCCGCATCATGGAGGTCCAACGAATGATCTCGCCTGCGAACCGGATATCTTGTTGCATGAGCTTCTCGAGTTCTTGCTTCGAAATCGTGCCGATGACACTTTCTTCTGTCGTCTCGATGCTATATGAACTCGGGTAGGATTCCACGATGTCGAACTCACCAAAAAAGTCGTCTGCGCCGAATAAAAACATGACAAGTGGATTTCCTTTTTTCGTGATTTTTGTAAACTTGACCGCACCACTCTTTATATAAAAGAATTTGTCACACTTTTCACCTTCCCAACAGACGATGCTCGCCTTTGGGTACTCTTGCGTCGTCATCATTTCAAGCAACAATTGTTTTGTCTCGCTCGAGAAGATGAAACTGTTCGGTTGGGTCGTTCCACATTTCGTCGACATCATGCCCTGCTCCCTCCATCATTCTTTATGAATGTCTCGTACCTGTTGATCGTATGGATTTATTATACAGGAGAACAGGTAGCTTCATCACAGAAGTATGTGACATTTCAAACAATCTTCGTTTTTACGCATACAAAAACTGCAACCCTTCTAGGTTGCAGTTTACATTCAACGGTAGACGAGACGAATTAATTTCTCGGCCGCCTTAAAGTTCGGGTACCGAAGCGGCAAATCAAACTTTGTCGTGTTTCGTAAAATCGATTTCGCATGGCTGAACGTCTCAAAGCTGTATCGTCCGTGGTACGACCCGATGCCGCTGTCGCCGACTCCGCCAAACGGTAAGTTCGGGTTCGTCAAATGCATGAGGACATCGTTGACACATCCTCCGCCGAATGCAAGATGTTTGAACGCCTTCTGTTCGACCGATTTCGATTCGGTGAATAAATAAAGTGCGAGCGGATGCGGACGTTCGGAAACGAATTCAATCGCCTCGTCCAAATCACGATATGTCAGAACCGGTAAAATCGGACCGAAAATCTCATCCTTCATGACGTTCGCCTCCGCTTGGATGTCTGTCATCACAGTCGGTGCAATTTTTAAGAGGTCACGGTCAGTCTCCCCGCCAAAGTAAATCTCGCCCTCGTCCAAATAACGAGTGATTCGGTCAAAATGATTCGTGTTGACGATGCGCGTGAATCGTTTTGTCCCGACCCCATTGCCGAACATCGCAAACGCCTCCCGCTTAATCGCCTCTAAAAACTCATCTCGGCGTGATTCGTGAACGAGAACATAGTCGGGTGCGACGCATGTTTGACCGGCGTTCATCCATTTGCCCCAGGCGATCCGTTTCGCCGCGATGTCAATGACCGCATCTTCATGCACGATGGCAGGTGATTTGCCGCCGAGTTCAAGTGTGACCGGCGTCAAATGTTTCGCCGCCGCATCCATTACGATTTTCCCGACAGCAGTCGACCCGGTGAAGAAAATATGGTCCCATTTCTCGGCGAGAAGCGCAGAAGCGACGTCTTTGTCCCCCTCCACGCTGACGACGTAACGGTCAGTGAAGGCGCGTTCGAGCACGGTCGTAATCATGCGGGCCACGTTCGGGGTCAGTTCCGATGGCTTGACGACGGCTGTATTTCCGGCTGCGATGGCTCCGATGAGCGGGGCAATAGCAAGCTGGAACGGATAATTCCAAGGTGCGATGACGAGGACCGTCCCATACGGTTCATACATAATCTCACTCTTCGTCCCTAGATGAATCGTCGCGCCGCTCACACGTTTCGGGCGCATCCAGCGTTTCAATTCGCGCGTCGTTCGATTGATTTCATCATAAATGAAGCCAATCTCAGTCGTGAACGCATCGAGTTCCGATTTGTTCAAATCCGTCTTGAGCGCCTCGATGATTTCTGGTTCATGATGCTTGATGGCTTCTTTCAAAAACGTCAACATACTGAGTCGAAACGCGAGCGATTTGGTCGCTTGTGTCTTATAGAAACGGCGTTGCTTCTGAATCAGTTCCTTGACTGACAATTGTTCAATCGGTGCGAGCATGAAAGTTCCTCCCTTGAGTCATAACGCTACCTCCATCTTATCATTTTCGCTTCCCTCGCGACCATTTTGAATCCTCTCATGGGAAACGACTCGTCACTCCGACTTCGTAGTCAAGACACGTCGGCGCAACTGTTCGAATAAGCTGAATCCGACGGCAGCACTAAGCAAGACGACACCTGTGACCGTGAATTTATACGGTAACGCGATGGTGATCCAGCCAAGCAATGCAGATCCGACGACCGTGCCGAGCGAGAAGAAGGCATAAAAATAACCGTATGATTTCCCTCGATTCGTTCGCGTCGTCGCGCGAATTAATAGGGTGTTGATGGCCGGGAATAAAATCGCAAAACCGAGCCCGTAAACGGCGAGCACCCCGTAAAGCGCCATCGCACTCGTCGAGCTCCCGATGAGCAGTTGACTGAGGCCGAGGATGCCGATGCCGAATGCGGCAAGTTTCGTCGGTTCAAGACGGTCGAATAATCGGTTCGTCGGTAAGACGAAGACGAGGACCGCCACGACACCAAACGTACTGAGTAGCGTCCCGCTCAACCGGGAGTCGTACCCGAGCGTTTGGACGTAGAGTGGCAACAAGTAAGCGAGCGCCCCTTGCGAAAACATGAGCAAGAACGCGCCGACATATGCTTTGAAGACGTCGCGCTGTAACCCGTGGGACGTCACGTGCGACTCATCATCCGATGGCCGTTCCGGCAAACGGGATGACCGCATGACGAACAACGTCAAGATAGCAACAATCACGCCGTAGAGCGCAACGAATGAAAAGACGGCAGGCACCGACGTGCGGCTCGCTAGTATGCCGCTAAAGGCAGGTCCGAGGATGGCGGCGAGTCCGACGAAGCTCCCGGTGAGCGCGACTTTCTTCCCTTGACGGTTCGCAACCGTCAAATTGGCGGACAAGGTGAAGGCGGCCGGGACGATGAGTCCGGCCACAAACCCGTGGACGACACGGACGACAAGTAACGTCGTCGGGTGATCGACGATGTGGTAGGACAGCAGGCTCACACTCGACAACAGGAGACCTGCTAGCAAGATGCGATTCGGACCAATCTTATCCGTCCACACGCCAGACAAGATATTGCCGAACGTGTTCGATAACGAGTAGATAGCAATCGCGACGCCGGCGATGAACGGCGTCGCCCCGACTGAGACGGCGAACGTGCTCATGACGGGAAGCTGAGCGAATAAATCAAAGAAGGCAAAAAAGACGATACTGTAGATGACAAACGCTGACGTCTTATTCAATCGTTTCAACTCCTCGGCATAGTCGGTGAGGACTACGTTTTCAGCTTCAGTCTAGCTTGCCGTCTTTCTTTTGTATAGACGACTGAGCACACCGACACAAAAATGCCCTACAAACGAATTTGTAGGGCACACGATTAGTTGGTTACTTCGACAGCTGTGTCGAGGGCGACACGAATCATCTCGTCAAACGTCGACTGACGCTCTTCAGACGTCGTCTCTTCCCCCGTCAACAAGTGGTCTGAGATTGTAAGAATCGTCAACGCGTTGACTTTATGTTTAGCTGCAAGCGTGTAGAGACCAGCTGCTTCCATCTCGATGGCGAGACAACCGAAGTCAGCCCACTTCTTGAAGTGATGGAAATCATCTTGATAGAACTGATCCGCTGTGAAGATTTGACCGACCTTAACCGGGATGCCGGCTTTCTCGGCGTTCATATACGCACGATGTAGGAGGTCGAACGTCGCAGTCGGTGCATAATCCATACCGTTGAAACGGACACGGTTTTGTCCCATCTCACTTGATGCACTCATGGCGATGACAACGTCACGGACTTTGACGTCTTCCTGAATTCCACCGGCCGTCCCAACACGAATCAAGTTTTTTGCGCCATATGACATGATCAACTCATTCACATAAATCGACATCGACGGTACACCCATCCCTGTCCCTTGCACCGAGATGCGTTTGCCTTTATACGTACCTGTGAAGCCGTACATGCCACGGACTTCATTGTACAATTCGACGTCTTCAAGGAACGTCTCGGCGATATATTTCGCACGAAGCGGATCTCCTGGAAGTAATACCGTTTCTGCGATTTGTCCTTCTTTTGCTCCAATGTGTACACTCATGATTCATGTCCTCCTTTAAGGTTGTCGTTGATCTTGTTCCCGATATTCATTCGGGGTAACACCAACGTGTTTCTTGAAGACCTTTCGGAAGTATTTATCGTCCGAAAAGCCTACCGCTTGGGCGACCTCGTAAATACGTTGTCTACTCGTCTCAAGGAGACGTTTGGCCTCGAGCATGCGAATCGAGAGCAAATACTCTGATAAGTTGACGCCATAATGTTGCTTGAAGCGCCGCGATATGTATTCACGGCTTAAAAAAAAGCGCTCACTCATTCCCTGCAGACTCAGTTCTTCCGCATAATGCCGTTCGATGAACGCACCGATTTGGACAATCGGGTCTTCTAGCGAGGGGCAGATGTCGACAAGTGCCCGTTCGAGAGTGTCATTCAACACGTCTGGGTCAATCGGTTTCAAGAGATAGTCAAAGCTCCCGAGCTGAATCGCACGCCGCATATACGAATATTCATCGTATCCGGTCAAGACGATCAACTTTGTCGAATCTGCTTCTTGATGGACCCACTCCATCAACTCGATTCCGTTGCACCCTGGCATTTGAATGTCCGATAGGACGAGGGCGGGACGTTCTTTGGCAATCAATGCTTTCGCCTCATTCCCGTCACTCGCCTCCATCAAGGTCGTGACACCGAGACGCTCCCATTCCCCGAGTAACTTGACAGCTTCCCGTACCGGCGACTCATCATCGACAATCAACACTTTTGTCATGACGCATCTGCCTCCTTCACCGCTGGAAAACGCATGATAATGCGAAAACCGCCTGTCTCTGGCGTAGCCAACATAAATTCAGCCTCCCGTTTATAGTTTAACATGAGACGATCGCGAATGTTCTTTAAACCGGTACCTTCCGCCCCAGTACGTAATTCGGTCGTCTGTTCCATACGTTCGTTTAACGCGTCCAGTTGATCATTCGGTATTTTTCGCCCGCTGTTCTCACAATGGATGACGAGCTCCTGACCGACTTGACGGATGCGAAGAGAAAAACGGTTTGATGTCGAGGCCCCGTCACGCTCGAATCCGTGCTTGAAAAAGTTCTCGGCAAGCGGCTGTAAAATCATCTTTGGGACGGTGAGCGTCTGCAACTCTTCAGGGACGTCGACGTCAACGTTGAACTGGTCTGGGAAACGGACGTGCTGAAGCCGGACGTATGAATGCAAATGATCGACCTCTCGTTTCAACATGACCAATGATTCATCCGGATGCATCGTATAGCGCATCATCGAGGACAGTTGCGTAATCAGGCGATACACTACTTTCCCGTCGCCCTTCAGCGCCAGTGTTCCGATGGACTGCAACGCATTGAATAAAAAGTGTGGATTCGTCTGGGCCTGGAGCGCTCGAAGCTCATTCGTTCGATTCTCGAGCGCGAGCCGATATTCCCGCTGAATCAAATCATCGATGCGTTCAATCATTCGTTTAAATTGTCGACCGAGCACCCCGAACTCGTCATTTCCGAGGGAATCGAACGAGACGGTCATATCCCCTTGCTCGATTCGCCAAATGTTTGACGTGAGCGTCTTAATCGGGGTCGTCAAGCGCATCGATGCATAAGTAGCGCCGATGAGCGCCAAAATAAGTGACACCACCCCAACCACAAAAATAATAAACGACGTTCGAGAAGCCGGCTCCGTCAGCAAGCGGTCCGGAATCGATTTTCCGACGTAAAACCGCTGATTCTCGAACTCAAACGATTTGATGATCCGATGATGTTTTCCGTCCGTAGACACAGACATCGGTGCGACCGTGTCTGGAATCACTTCGTCACCGAGATGGGCGAACACTTGCTCACCTGCCCCGACGAACCAGAGGCTCTCATCGGGATTGTTTTGTAATGACGCGAGTTGACCGATGAAGACGTCTTCCGGAATGTCGATGGATAAGACGGCGAGCGGCGTATCCGTTTCGATTTTATCGAGCCGGAAATGGAGCGTGACGACTTCTTGCTCGGATACGATCGGTCCGAAATCATGATACGGAACGAGCGAATGCGACGCCTCGAGCAACACACGGCTCTCCTTATTCTCAAGCAATTGTTGCTGAATTGAACTCGGTTCTTTTTTCGAGCGAGGTGACACTTTCATTTTATAAGCCGCAAATGAATCCATGTCTTCAAGGATGAGCAATTGAATTTGTGCGACGTCTTCTCGTGATAAATACATCCCAAGTAGCGCTCGACGCACCTCAATCTCGGTCTGTTCGAGGGATAGACCCGGACCGTACTCTAAAATGTCGAGTACGTCCCGATTCGCATAAAGACTCGTCGGGAGACGACTCAAGTCCGATATGTAACGTTCGAATTGTAGCGTGCCACGCTCGAGCGACCATTCGGTCAGCTGTAAGCCCCGCTCACGCTCACGATCCTTCACATACCAATATGAGACAACCGTCGCTAAAATGACCGGGACGAGAATCGTTAGCGCGATCATCCCCGTCAGCTTCGTCCGTATGCTGTTCACTCTCATCCCTCCTCTTGCCATTATATCACGCCCAATGCAAACGCTTGCAAAGAAACATAAAAAAAGATTCGCTCCATAGATGTACTATAGAACGAATCTTTCCTTTATTCGTACTTGCGCAACAATTCCACCAGTTCGAAAGAATACCCTCCCTCGATGGCCAAATCACGCGGCGTCATCTCGTCCAAGTTCTTAATCGACGCATCTGCTCCGTTCTTGAGCAATAGCTCGACCGTCGCATAGTCGACCTCTTCGTTATAGAACAAGTTGTGGAGCGGCGTATCGCCAAATCCATCTTGAACGTTGACGTCGGCGCCAGTTGAAATCTCAGCTTCAAACTCTTCATAGCTCGCATTGTCATAGGCCAGTTCCAAAATCGGGTCCATGTCGTCGAATTCTTCGATAAATGGCGTCGAAGCAAGACTCGTGAACCCGTCACTCATGACCAGCCATGCGATGATGGCCCCGTTCAACACGACCGTCAAGGCGATTGTTCCAATGATTGACGCTTTGACATATCCGGCCGTCTTAAATACCGGTACATTCACTTCGCCAGCTGCCGTGGCAATGGCGGCGATTCGTTTTGGTAGCGTCGGATGTGTCGAAATGAGTTCGCTGTATTTGGCGATAAAGCCGTTCTCACGGCTCGCCTCTTGTAAATAGTCGAACTCGTTTACTTCCTTGGCGAGCGTGCCACCGATTGCAAGGACGGTAAGCGCCTGTTTCGCTGCCGCTTCGTCTTGAATATAGTGAGCCGCCATCCGGTCGCACGTATATTCGCAAGCCCGTGAATAGGCTGACCCGAGGAACGGGACGATATTCCCGAGCAAGACGAGCCATTGTTTTTGCACATGGTTACGGCGAATATGTGCCAGTTCATGCGCAATGACGAACTCGACTTCTTTCACTTGACCGTTTCGTGACAATTCAACGATGTCTGAATACAAAATGATCATATTCTTTTGGAAGAACCGAGTCGCGAACGCGTTCAAGATCCCCCCGGCTTGCAAGATGTAGACGTCTGGTAACATCCGGATGCCCATCCCTTGTCCGACGCGTTGATAGGTCTCATATAAATCCGTAAATTGATGTTTGGTCACTTTGACCCCGTTCGTTCGGATGTAACCGATTTGAACCCAGTGGGCGAACATCGATAACGACACGATGAAGCCGATGATCACTAAAAGGAAACCGTAAGTCGCAAATGTTAAAACGATTGCTACAAGAATGGTCATAATGCTTGATGCGACGAGCAAGCCGAAATACAAATTTTCGTGCTTATGGATAAGTTTTGTTTGATTCACATAATATTCCCCTTCATTTTCCAATTAACAACCTAATTATAGCGACTTACCTTCAAAAAGCAACAAAAAAAATAGAAACTGACAAGTTGTCAGTTTCTATCGGATGCTCACACGATACAATTGATCGTCGTCGGCGCCAGGATTGCCCCGTCCATCGGTATTGTTCGTGATGTAATATAGCGTGTCTTCTTCGAGCCAGACGTCCCGAATCCGTCCCTTGTCCTCAACGACCGGGATGACGTCTTGCGTCTCGCGACCGAGGGCGACGAGACGATTCCCGCGCAATGTCGCCATATATACATATGCGTCGTCCGCGACGATACCGGACGGGGCCCACGAGGTCGGACCGACCTCAAACCACGGTGTCTCGAGCCCGTCTTCGGACTCGTCCGCCTCAATCAATGGCCATCCGTAATTCTTTCCTTGCTCGATGCGATTGACTTCATCGTGACCGGACGCCCCATGTTCACTCGCATAGAGGACATCGTCGATACTCGCCAACCCTTGAGGATTACGGTGACCTGAAGAGTAGATCCAGTCAGTCGGTTCGCCTTCACCGGACAGCGGAATCTGCAGAATTTTCCCAGCGAGCGACGTCTCGTCTTGGGCGAGGTCCGGAACGAGGGCGTCGCCGTTCGTCACCCAGAGCGCATCACCGTCTAACAACAGTCGGCCGCCGTTATGAAACTGTGCACCTGGGATGCCTTCGAGGATGACGTCCGTCTCGACGAAACGGTCCTCTTCCCAAGTCAGTTCGACGACGCGATTTTGAACATTGCCCGGTGTGCCGTACGTATGGTAAGCATACAACTGGCGCGACGAATCGAAGTCCGAGGCGAGGGCGAGACCGAGCAGCCCGCCTTCTCCAATCTCAAGGACCGCTTCTGTCAACTCGACAGCTTGTCGGTCCACGTTCCCCTCCTCATCGATGACGGCGATCGTACCCCCTCGTTCTGAAACGAGCCAGCCGTCTGCGGTTCTCGCGATCGACCATGGGGCTTCAAGTTGGCTCGCAACAGCCTCACTCGTCCCAATCGATAAGCCTTCCACGTCGTCATTCGTTTGTCCGTTCTCCGTTTCTTCCGTTTGTTCAGGCGCCTGTTCGACCGGTGTTTCGTCTTGCCTGCCGTCTTCAGCCGGTTCAGATGCACATCCGGCAACGAAAATTAGGCCTAACATGAGAATCCATCGTTTCACTGTAATCGCCTCCCTTGCCTCCATCATAACGTGATTTTAGTTATCACGTGAAGGCTCGGGTGGGCGCACCGGCAAACGAAGCGCGATGAGAAGGGCGATGAACGCAGCAAGCGCGGCCCCGGCAAACACGGTGTTCAACCCGTCTGCAATCAACTGTTCCCCTTGCAGACGGACACCCGCCTCGAGCGCAGTACTCGCTGCCCGGTTAAAGAACGACTCGAGCGAGACGCCGCGTAGCGCCTCCTCCGTCCGAAACCCGCTCAACACGATAAAGTTAAAGACCGCTCCGAATACGGCGACTCCGAGCGTTTGACCGACCGTGCTCAAAAACGAGTTCGCCGCGGTCGCCGTCCCCCGTTCCCGATACGAGACGACCGTTTGCAAGACGACGATAAACATCGGTTGCGACAATCCGAAACCGACGCCAATCAATGCGACGGCGAGATAGACGAATACATCAGGACTCGCCTGGGTGAGGCTTGTCAAAATAACCGTACCAAGTAGCAACAGACTCATTCCCGATACAGCACGACGTCTCGGCGAAGCCGCCCCGAGCGTCCGTCCCCCGATAATCGATGTAACTGTCCATGACACGGAGAGCGGCATGAGCATGAACCCCGCCTCCGTCGCCGTTTTTCCGAGGACCGCTTGCGCCCAAATCGGGATGTATGCAGACATCGAGACGAGTACCCAGGCTGCAAAGAAGACGGCGCCGTTAATCGATGCGATCACCGGATGCTTCAATAGCTTAAATGGGAAAAGTGGTGTTTTGGCTCGCCGTTCGGACACGTAAAAGCTTGTGAGCAACAACAAACTCGCCACCCCACTGATGACGACGGGAGTCGTCCAAACGTTCGTTTCACTGAACGTAATGAGTGCGTATAGAAATGCTGACGTCCCTCCTGCGAACAAGAAAGCGCCTTTCACATCAATCCGCTCCGTCGTCTCGCTTACATTTTCTTTATAGTACACGACGATCATCAAAAACGAGATGAGCGCGAACGGGACGTTCAATAAAAAGACGTAACGCCAAGACAACGCCTCAACTAAAAATCCGCCAATCACAGGACCGAGGACACCTGAGACTCCCCACACCGCACTTAAAATCCCTTGAATCTTTCCACGTTCCTCGTACTTATACAAGTCCCCGATAATCGTCATCGAGATAGGAAGTACCGCACCGGCGCCAAGTCCTTGGAGCGCCCGAAAGACAATCAATTGTTCCATCGATCCGGCGAGGCCACAGAGGAGCGAAGCCACCGTGAACAAACCAATTCCGAAAAGGAGCACGCGTTTCCGCCCGAACAGGTCGGCCACTTTCCCGTAAATCGGGGTCGAGACCGCCGTGAACAACAGATACGAGGCGAACACCCAACTGACGAGCGCAGCGCCGTTCAACTCACTCGCGATGACAGGTGTCGCGACGGAGACGACCGTCCCTTCAATCGCGGCTAAAAAGGTCGCAAGTAGCAAGGCGACCGTAACATTCTTTCTCATTCGATTCATCTCCCAAACAAAATAGTGGCGCCGGTCAATCCCGAACGCCACTTCCACTGTCTATTATTTTGTCTGAGCGACGTCCGTTTGACAAGAAAGAATACTTATAAACAAGAATAATTTCACGTCATCAAAAAACAAAGGCGCGAAGGGGTCATTTCGCGCCCGTGTCTTTATTTCGTTTTATCGGCCCATACTTTCGTGAAGTCTTGGAGCATCTCGTCTCCAGTCTTTTGTCCGCCGACATACGCCTGCATCAACGCACCGTACTCGTTGACGGCACCGTCCGGATATTTGAACCAGTTCCACGAAATCGTCTTGCCTTCGTTCGAATAGGCGAGAATGTCATCGGCGAGCGGACCGAGGTCGTTCGCTTCAATCGACTTGAACGCCGGGATGAATTTGAACTTGTTGACCATGTAGTCTTGTCCCGTCTCCGAGGTCGCCATCCATTCGAGGAAATCTTTCGCTTCTTCTTTATATTGCGAGTTCTTATTGACGACCCAGTTGTTCGGGACGCCGACCGGCAAGCGGTCCATCTTCTCTTTGTCATCGTTAATCGGAATCGGTACGAAGCCCATCTCAATGTCCGGATTCACGTCGAGAATCATCTGTTGCGCCCAGTTCCCTTGCTGGAGCATCGCCGTCTCCCCTTGGGCAAACTGTGTGACTTGCGTGTTATAGTCCGTCGTGAGCGGGTTCTTGTTCCCGTACTTAATCGTCAAATCGAACAGTTTCAAGAACTGTTGGAATTGCTCGTTGTCCTCAAACTTCGCTTTGTTCTCATTCAACGCTTGAATAAAGGCATCTGGATCGTCTTGTTGCGCCACCGGGATATTTAAAAGATGGATTCCGAGAATCCAAAACTCGGCGTAGCCGACCGAGAATGGCGTGATGCCTGCTTGATCGAGTTTTTCGGCTGCATCCGTCAATTCAGACAATGTCTTCGGCAATTCATCGATGCCTGCCTTCTTGAACAGTTCCTTGTTATAGATGAAGCCGTACCCTTCTAAGTTCATCGGCATCCCGTACAACTTTCCATCCATTGTCATCGGCTCTTTAGCGACATCACTCAAGTCGCCGACCCACTTCTCATCCGAGAGGTCTTCAAGCTTGTCTTGCCACGTCTTCGCTTCTGTGAATCCACCGTTATTGAAAATGTCCGGTTCATTGCCTGATGCGAATTGCGATTTCAAAGCCGCCCCATAATCCGCACCACCACCGACGGTTTGTACCGTCACTTTGACGCCTGTTTCCTCTTCGTATTCTTTCGCCATCGCCTCAAGGTCCTTCGCAATTTCGGCTTTGAATTGGAATACGTTTAGCGTCACTTCTTTTTGATTACCTTCGTTCGCGTTCGCATCGTTCGACCCTTCATTCTCTGTGAGTGAACCGCCGCCGCATGCTGCGAGGGTCATGACCATGCCCGCCGTCATAACGGCCGTGGACAATTTCCATGCTCGTTTCATTCTGTTTCCTCCTTTGATGCCTGATTGAATGATGCCATCCATTAAGTACATGTTAAATGTAAATGAAAACGCTTCCATTATGTAGGTGTAAAAATTGACGTGTAGGGTGGAAAATGTTGCACAGAAAACCAGGACTTCCATAAATGAAAGTCCTGGTGTCGAGTTTCTTCTATATAATGTTTACAACAAGCTGATGCCGGCTTCCTCACATGCCGCCACGACTTCGCTCGGCCAAACCGATGATTGGACCTCGCCGATATGACGGGCCCGGAGCAGATACATCGCAACGCGTGACTGCCCGATACCTCCACCGATTGTAAGCGGCAAACGACCTTCTAGAACGGCTTGGTGGAACGGGTACTTCCGTTTCTCTTCAGCATCCGCGATTTCAAGTTGCTTCGCGAGGGCCGCTTCATCGACTCGAATGCCCATCGATGACAACTCGAACGCTGACTCGAGCTCAGGGTGCCAGACGAGAATATCGCCGTTGAGCGACCAGTCGTCATAATCTGCCGCTCGGCCGTCATGCTTTTCGCCCGAGAGGAGCGCACCACCGATTTGTGAGATAAATACCGCACCATACTCTTTACAAATCGCGCTTTCCCGATCTTTTGGTGAGAGCGTCGGATACGTATCTTCAAGCTCTTGGCTCGTGATGAAATGAATCGCCTCAGGAAGGATTGCTTCGATGCCGTGCTTCGCTTCGACTGTCTTCTCCGTCTCAAGCAAAGCCGCATAAATCGATTCGACCGTCGCTTTCAAATAATCCGTCGTCCGCTCTTCACGAGTGATGACGCGTTCCCAGTCCCATTGATCGACATACAGCGAATGCGTCGCATCGAGTTCCTCGTCGCGACGAATCGCACGCATTTGTGTATAAAGCCCTTCCCCGGCATCGAATCCGTAACGGCCGAGCGCCTCACGTTTCCATTTTGCGAGCGATTGGACGATTTCGAGCTCATGTCCCGGGTACTGCGTGTCGAACTGGATGATGCGTTCAACGCCGTTCAAATGGTCGTTCACGCCGCTCGCCGACGTGACGAACAATGGCGCTTGGACTTGTGTGAGGCCGAGTGCTGTGCTGAACTTTTCTTCGAACGTTGCCTTTACCGAAGTGATTGCCTGTTGTCTTTCTTTCATCATGCTTGTTGCTGTTGTCATTTTGTCTTCCTCCAATTGTGGGGTATTTGGGATGAAGCAATAGAAAAAAGCCCTCCAATCCCATGGACTATGGGACGGAAGGCTTCAAGCTCCGCGGTGCCACCCAAATTAGTAGACGAATCTACTCACTTTTTCGAGACGAACATCTCGTAGTTCCGATAACGGGGAACGGTCCGGCTACGTCTACTTGCAAAGCGTTCGGGTAGCGACTCCAGGAGGTTCTTCGACAGAGATTTCAGACCGGGCTTTCACCGCCCCCGGCTCGCTTTGCTTACGTCTTCTGTGTACTCGTCCTTTCAATGTCGTTCACAATTGAATTGACCCTATTATTATCAATATTCAGACGAATGTCAACAGTCTTTTTAAAAAATAAAATCTCCCCCGTGTAGCGGACGGAGGAGAACCCTTGGGAAGGGTTATTTGATCGAGCCGCTCGTAATCCCTTTGATAATATGCTTTTGCATACCGAAGAAAAAGACGAGGAGCGGAACGATCCCAAGGACTAATCCAGCGAGTGCCAAATCCCATTGTTTTGTATATTGTCCGAAGAAATAGAACGTCGCGAGCGGAATCGTCCGCAGTTCGATGTCTCGGAGGACAAGTGAAGGTAAGAGAAAATCATTCCAAATCCAGAGGCTATTCAAAATGACGATCGTCACCGTGATCGGTTTTAACAGTGGGAATACGATGCGCCAAAACACACCCCACGTCGAACATCCATCGATGATGGCAGCCTCTTCAATTTCCTCGGGAATCGATTTCATAAAACCGTGATATAAGAACACCGAGATGCCGGAACCGAACCCGAGATACATAATCATCAATCCCCAATGACTGTTCAATAGCCCGAGAATGCTCGACACTTTGACGAGCGGAATCATAATCGATTGGAACGGGATGACCATGGCAGCGACGAACAAAAAGAAGATGACTGTCGAGATCCAATGTTTCGTCCGTACGAGTTTCCATGCCGCCATCGACGTGAAGATGACGATGAAAAGGTTAGCCCCGGCCGTGATGAAGAGCGAGTTAAAGAAGACGCGCCCATAGTTCATCGCTTCCCAAGCCTCCGCGTAGTTAGAGGCGAGCCACACGTTCGGCAAAGCGGACGTGTTCGTATAAATTTCCGCAATCGACTTAAACGAATTGACGATCACGTAATAGAATGGGACAAGATAAAGCAGGCCAAGTAAGATGGCAATCAGTTCAACTAGTCCGAGGTTCGCCGTATAGCTTCCGGTGCGGAGTGGTTTTTGGGGTAATAGCCGCCTTGGAGTTTGATCAAGCTTTGATTCGAGCTGTTCAATTTTTTCCGTCGTCATGCCTCCACCTCCCGCTTCTTCGTCAAGTAGACTTGGGTGACCGTAATCGCTGCGACGACGAGGAAGAAGATGACCGCCTTCGCCGAGCCGAGTCCATAATTGTTGTTCACGAACGATTCCGTGTAAATGTTCAAAGCGAGCATCTCGGTCGACTTGAACGGCCCACCGTTCGTGAGTGAAAGGTTCGTATCGAACACTTTGAACGACCAAGAGATCGTCAAGAATAAACAAATCGTAATCGACGGCATAATCATCGGGAGTGTAATATGACGCAACATCTTCATGCGATTGGCTCCGTCAATCTTTGCCGCCTCGAGAAGGTCCGTCGGCACGTTTTGGAGTGCCGCAATATAGATGACCATGACGTAGCCGCCACCTTGCCAAATCGCAACGATGACAATTCCCCAAAATGCGGTCTGCGCATCACCTAACCAAGGTAGTTCAAACAAACGCCAGCCGGTAAGCGACCCAATCGACTCAAACCCTTTGACGTAGATGAACTGCCAGATAAAGCCGAGGATCAGTCCGCCAATCAAGTTCGGCATAAAAAAGACGGTCCGAAGCAGGTTGCGTGTCTTAATGTTGAGCGTCAATAACAATGCGAGCGAAAAGCCGACGACATTCGTCAATAAAACGGCGACGAGCGTATATTTCGTTGTAATCCAAAATGACGCCCGAAATTGCTCGTCCTCAAACAGTAACCGCTGGTAATTGTCGAAGCCGATAAAGTTCAACTGGCCGGTCACCCCGTTCCAGTCGGTGAAACTGTAATAGATGCCGTTAAAGAACGGGATGAGGACGATGGCCACAAATGCTAAAAATGCCGGACCGACGAAGCCGATAAAGCTGGCCGGCTTCTTCCAATTGCGTCTTCGTTTCATCCGTTTCGTTGTATCTGTCATGTTGATCGCCTCCACTATCAATTTACATGGATAGACCAACAATGAAAACGGATACATTTGACAAAATGGGTGGAATATATTGAACTTCACGGATGAATTTCAAACGGTGATACTGTATGATAAACACAATGACAAGACGAACGAGTCCGGTGAAATAGGTAAATCCGCTTCAATTCTGGCTCGATTCACGAATAAAATGATTACTTTATTAATAAAACGTTCGAAAGTGGAGGGATTTTTGTATATGACGACCATCAAGCCTTTGACCGACCTGACGATTGCCCAGCAAGCGGAGATGCTTCCCATCAAACAAATCGCAGAAAAGCTCGGACTAAAAGAAGACGACCTGGACCTATATGGTAAATACAAAGCGAAGTTATCGTTCGATTTGCTTGATGACGTGAAGACCCGAACAGACGGGAAACTCGTCCTCGTCACAGCGATCAATCCAACGCCGGCCGGCGAAGGGAAATCGACCGTTACCGTCGGACTCGGACAAGCGCTCAATCGTCTCGATAAGCAAGCGATCGTCTGTCTCAGAGAGCCGTCACTCGGTCCGACGATGGGCTTGAAAGGCGGCGCAGCCGGTGGCGGATTCAGCCAAGTGTTGCCGATGGAAGACATCAACCTGCACTTCACTGGAGATATGCATGCCATCACGGCGGCACATAATACAATTAGCGCGATGATTGACAATCACTTACATCAAGGGAATGACCTCGGAATCGACGTCCGAAACATCGTCTGGAAACGTGTCCTTGATTTGAATGACCGAGCCCTTCGTAACGTAACGATCGGCCTTGGGGGCCCCGCTCACGGTGTCCCGCGTGAGGACGGATTCGATATTACCGTCGCTTCAGAAATCATGGCAATCCTTTGCCTCGCCGACTCGCTCAGCGACTTAGAGGCTCGCATTAAGCGCATCGTCGTCGCATACGACCGTGACAACGAACCGATAACGGCCGAACAGATTGGCGCCGCCGGTGCGGCGACGCTCTTGTTGAAAGAAGCGTTCAAACCGAACTTGGTGCAGACGCTCGAACAGACACCTGCCCTCGTGCACGGTGGACCGTTCGCGAATATCGCTCATGGTTGCAACTCTCTGATCGCGACGAAGACCGCGCTGAAACTGGGCGAATACGTCGTCACAGAGGCCGGTTTCGGAGCTGACCTCGGTGCTGAAAAGTTCTGTCATATCAAATCACGGATTGGCGGATTGAAGCCGGATGCCGTCGTCCTCGTTGCGACTGTCCGCGCGCTCAAGATGCATGGCGGTGTCGCGAAAGACACGCTTCACGTCGAGCATGTGGAAGCTGTGAAAACAGGCTTACAGCTACTCGCGAAACATGTCGACACGATGGCGAAACTCGGCCTCCCGGTCGTCGTCGCCCTCAACCGCTTCAACTCCGATACAGAAGAAGAACTTACAGCGGTCCTCGAATGGTGCCGCTCACAAAAAATCCGCGTCGCACTCAGCGAAGTATGGGCGCAAGGTGGACAAGGCGGCGAAGCACTTGCCGAGGCCGTCATCGCAGCGGTCGAGTCGAACGATGCCGCGTTGACCCCGCTTTATGAAGTGACGGACTCAATCGAAGACAAAATCACGACCATCGCCCGAGAAGTGTACGGGGCATCCGACGTGACGTTCACGCCGAAAGCTCGTAAACAGATGGCGCACATTGTAACGAACGGATGGGCCGACTTGCCAATCTGTATGGCAAAGACGCCGTTCTCACTGTCCGATGATCCGACAAAAATCGGTTATCAAGCAGGCTTTACCGTGACCGTCCGAGAACTAAAGCCTTCCGTCGGCGCCGGCTTCCTCGTCGCCTTGACCGGAAACGTATTGACGATGCCAGGACTACCGAAACAACCCGCCGCACTCAATATGGGCATCGACGAGACCGGTAACGCAATTGGGCTATTCTAACGACTACATTTTGGAGGGATGAGTTTGAACGTTACAGCGCATACGTATGCAGATGGATATCGGACGAACATCTTGACCGTGAAAGCGATGAACGCCGTCGCCGACTGCTTCTTATTTCACGGCATGTTAGAACATCATGCACGTTACCGAGAGTTCGCTAGTCATTTGGCTGAAAATGGATTTAATGTATATGTCTGTGATATGCGCGGGGCAGGTGAATTTGCGAAAGAGCAGGCGACTTATGCGCATTTACTTCCAAATGAAGGGTTCGAACATATGGTGACGGATGCGATGCACGTGATCGAGACGTATGGCAAAGGTCTCCCGACCTTTGTGCTCGGACACAGTTTCGGCTCCCTGTTGTCACTCCGACTCGGTCAAGTGATGGGCCACCAACTTGCTGGGGTGGTCGCTATCTCGCCTCCCCCCGGCTCTGGCATCCTCGGGCGCATCGGACGGTTCGCCATCGATATGGCCATCCGCCGAAAAGGAAGCGATTATCCGTCACGCTTATTCGAACGCGTGTTGTTTGGACGTTATAATCTGAAATTCTATCCACCTAAGACGGAAAGCGATTGGATTTCAAGTGACCCCGAAGAAGTGGCGGCATATCGAAGCGACCCACTTTGCGGCGGGCTACCGACGCTTGGCTACTTATATGAAGTCGCAAGCGCCTCGCTCGACGTCACGTCGCTCCCGCGAATCCATGAACATCCGAAGACGCTTCCACTCCTCTTCGTCGTCGGGGCGGATGACCCTGTCGTACAGGACGGGGAAGGACTGAAAGGCATGGTCCGGAACTATCAGGCTGCTGACATCGAAGTGACCGCCCTGACTTATGACGGAGCACGTCACGAAGTGTTACGCGAAACAAACCGGACCGAAGTGTGGAATGACATCACATCCTGGCTCCTCCAAACGACTTCTATCCCACTTGAAAAAACCTCCTATTAATTGGAGGTTTTTTCTTTTTGTAAAATTCAGACATACCCATTCTAAATCATTTACCTTTTTTGAAATTTTTCTTCTTCTTTCCATTTTTTCAGTACGCTATACTTAGACCGCACGCAATGAAATTCAAATCAAATGACATAGATTCACACGGATCGAAAGGGGTAAGACATTGAAACCAACGATGACAAGACTTAGTGTGGCCGTCCTCGTCACGAGCACTGTGCTCAGCACGATTGGCCCGACTCAGTCATACGCAGCAACATACGAAGGTACGGTAAATACCTCTATTCTGAACGTACGTTCTTCAACTTCGACCACATCATCCATCGTCGGCAAGCTGACGCAAGGGACGACGGTTCACGTCTATTCGACAAGCAACAACTGGGCCGAAATCGACTTCGAAGGCCAAAAACGGTACGTATCCTCTTCCTATTTGACGCTCAAACCAACAACCGTCACGAAGACGAGTGTACAAACCTATACGGCTAACGAGAACGTCAATATGCGCTCGGCGATGACGACGACCGCTCCAATCGTCACGACGGTCCCAAAAGGTGCAACGGTCACCTACATTTCGACACATGGTGCGACAGGCTCATGGTTAAAAGTGACCTACGGTGGGAAAACAGGTTACGTTGCACAACGTTACTTCACGCTTTCAGGAGGGACAACCGTGACTCCTCAATCGAACGCCACACATACGACCGTGACAAATACGACGATGCATAGTTCGATGATTTCAACGGCACCTGTACTCGCGACGATTCCGAAAGGCGCGAGCGTCACACTCGTATCGACGCATGGTGCGACTGGTTCTTGGGCGAAAGTCACATATGCCGGACAAACAGGTTATGTAGCGATGCGCAGTCTCCAAGCCATCGTCACTTCGTCTCCAACGACGCTTTACGTCAAGACGGCAACGAGCGTGTTCAACTCGATGTCGACGTCAGGTCAATCGCTCGGCTTGCTAGCGGTCGGGTCTAGCGTGAGACTCGTCTCTACTCATGGGGCGACTGGTTCTTGGGCAAAAGTGACGGCCGGCTCCGTGACCGGATACGTCCCGATGCGCAACTTGTCTGAAACGGAAGTTGCCGCACCGGTGACGCCGTATTACGCACAACGAGCGGCGACGATGTACACTTCGACATCGACAACGTCTCAAACCATCCAAACCATTCCGACAGGCGCGAAAGTCGACCAGTTGTCGGTCCATGGCGCGACAGGTTCATGGTTCAAAGTTCGTTACAACAATCAGACAGGTTATGTGGCCGCTCGCGACTTTTCGTTGACGGCACCACAAACCGCGACACCTTATTATGCACAACGCCAAGTTCCGATGTTCTCGTCGATGTCATCGACTCGTACGACGATTCAAGACATCCCGCTCGGCGCAAAAGTGGATCAATTGGCGACACACGGCGCAACTGGGTCCTGGTTTGAAATCCGTTATAACAATCGAGTCGGTTTTGTTGCCGCCCGTGACTTCGCGTTGACGGCACCAACGACACCGACAGAGCCAACCGAGCAGTATGGACCAGAGCGGGAAGTACAAGTTGTCTCAAATAATACGCCTTTGAACGTACGACCGACTCCGTCAACTAGTAATACAGCAATCGGAACACTCGCACATGGGACAATCGTCAAAGTGAAGCCCGTCTTGAATACAGAATGGGGAATCTTGACGAGTGGTAACTTTGTCGGTGGATACATTCATTTGAGCTATACCGCACCAGTTTCGACGACACCACCTGCTACTGGTATTCAACGTGTTGTGTCTTATACATCTTATCCGCTTTCTGTGCGCACCATGGCGGAACGGCAAGTCGCGCAGTTTGGGCAAACAGACGCGCACCGCAACGCTCCAGCCTATTTACCACGTGCTTGGGTAAGTGTTAACGGGAACACCGGCACCATCGTAAACAATCAGTTGCGGGTCATTTCTGGGGTTGGAACAGCGCTTAAAATGTCTGCCTCTTCAACTGCAGTTACGCTCGCGACAATTCCTAACGGAACAAGCCTTGAATATGTGGATCGGCAAGTTGTTGGGACGACCGTCTGGTATCGCGTCAAATATGGTTCAATGACTGGTTTCGTCACACCTAGCTCTGTTGTCGGCGCCGCTGATATCCTTAGCCAACCGAGTCTAACATCACACGCATACGGACAAATCAATCCTGGAGAAACGGTGACCATCACTGGCCAAACAGGAACTTACTACACAGTTTCATATCGCCGCCCTGCTGGTCATAATATTCGAATTTTTGATAACGTGTGGCGTAGAGCTTCTGTTACAGACCTCGAGCCGTTTGTGAATCCAGCTAATTTCGATCAAAATTCACAAGCTTTCTATCAGTTCCTTGATTTATCGAAGAGCGCTGGAACAACTGCAACAACATTGAATCGAGTGCTCACGAATAGTGGAACGCTTACAAACCAAGGACAAGCATTCATTAACGCCGGTAATCAATATAGCATCAATGAAATCTATTTATTGGCTCACGCCGTACATGAAACAGGCCATGGAAAATCATTGCTTGCTCAAGGGGTGCCGGTCGATAAAGATGGAAATGCTTTGATTAATTCAAGTGGCACTCGGATTTACCCAGATCGTGCAGTCGCTGCGACTGTGTACAATATGTATGGCATTCAAGCGGTGGACAGCAGTCCTCTCGCTACAGGAGCAAAATTTGCTTTCGAGCAAAAATGGTTCACTCCTGAAGCTGCCATCGTTGGTGGAGCTTATTGGATCGGGGCAAGTTACATCAATCACCCAACCCATAAGCAAAACACACTCTATAAAATGCGTTTCAACCCTGCCAATCCAGGCATCCATCAATATGCAACAGACATCGGTTGGGCCACAAAACAGACGACACGCATTTATCAAACGTATCAAACACTCGATTCTTACACGCTCCACTTCGACGTACCAAAGTTCCAATAACAAAAAAAGAGACACGAGCCAAACTTGGCATCGTGTCTCTTTTCATGTCCATTCAATCGAATCGATGATCGCTTCAATCTCTAATTTTTCATCTGTCCGCTTATCGGCGACGTACGTCAAGAACAAGAGACGTTTTCCGTCAGTGAGTGACCAGACGTCCAAATGCATCCCGTCCTCGATTCCGCTCGCATAAGCGGTCGTCATGCCTGCCGACTGATCGGTCACACTCGGCGCGACTTTCACATCGATTGGGAATTCACCTAAGAACGTGTTCAACTCTTGTAACGCTGCGTCTTCCGGGCTTTGTTCGGCCTCCGCCTCATAGATGGACATCTGTAACGTACCTTGAGCGTCAGGCTCTACCGAGTAAAAACTGACGTGGTCTTCTTCTTCGTTATATTCAAAGTGTTCTGGATACGCCAAACGAATCCAGCCATCGATTTCATATTCTTTCATGCAGTCTTCTCCTTCGTCTTTTTAAATGCTAAGCCGGTCACCATTTTTGCTTGGAGCGCATACTTTAATCGCTCCGTCACGTACAGGCGTTGGCTGTTTATGTCTTGGGCGATCATATGCCCAAATAAATTCATGCGAACGGTTTGATGCGAGAGAAAATAAAGGCGTTCGGAACTAAGGGGACGGTATTCTCCAGAGTCCTCCAAATGCTCGATTTCAAAACGTCTCAATACGTTGAGTGCACAATATTCATCGGATCGCCCCGTCGTCGTGTGCAGTTCCACACGGACGAGCTGAACGTCATAAGGGCATAGGTTCATAAAGACCGGGGCGATTCGTTCATGAATCAAAAGTACGCCCATATCGCTCTCAATCAAGTCAGGCAGTGTCCCTTTGTCTTGCGAGATACTCAAGACGACGTATGGACGTTCTGTCGGTGCGAGCAATTCCCCTTTAAAGAAGCGGAACCGCTGGATACCGGTCAATACACGGGCACGCCAAGCACTTCCACGTGCTTCCGCTTCAATCCGATACAGCCTCTCTCCACTCACGACTACTCCCCCTTCAATTGTTTGAGCGCCTCGACGAATCGGTCCCACTCCTGATTGTCACAGACGACCTTACTTTCAATTCCCCATTCTTCGTCGACCTTCAAACGTACCTCGTTCGACTCGACGTGACGGTGAAGCAACGCATCGCCAAACTGAACCCATGTCGGTTCGATCGTGAATTGCTCGAACGGCCGACTGACCCATTTGACACGTTCCGTCCGTAAAATGACCGTCCACTGTCGATCATGCCGAAACGAGAACGTCCAGTCTCGGAGGAGGATGGTCTGCTCGGTTTCTTTCGCTTGTTTCATCATCCGAAATCCATCACTCATTAATTGCAAATATGATTTTCGTTCGCTCACGGCCGTTCACTCCCCTCTTCTATTATCTTAGCAAGACAACGTACCGCGCCACAACCAATGTTTTTTCAAAAAAGGGTTTGCAAACTTAAATTCCTATGCTATTATATTTATCGTAACGTTAAGCGTTTCGCGGGTGTAGTTTAATGGTAAAACCTCAGCCTTCCAAGCTGATGACGAGAGTTCGATTCTCTTCACCCGCTCCATTTTAATTGAATTGATTTGCGGGTGTAGTTTAATGGTAAAACCTCAGCCTTCCAAGCTGATGACGAGAGTTCGATTCTCTTCACCCGCTCCAACTTTCAACATATACGCGAGAAACGACTCGCACACATAACCCGCATGGTGCACATCATGCAGCGAGCAGGAAGTCTTCGGACTTCCTGCTTTTTGTTTTTCACGATAACGCATACGTCGCTTGAAATCGGGAAAAGGTAGATAGATTCAAGAGGAGGGATGCGCCGTGATTCAAGTTCGCTTACAATCGTTCACCGTGTACGAAAGTGCACTTATGCGTACGACATCGACATTAATCCATACGGAGGAGAGCCTCATTTTAGTCGATCCGACTTGGTTACCCGAAGAAGTCGCGATGATTCGCCGCGACATCGAATTGACTCGAAACGGCAAGAAGCTGTACGTCATCTATACACACCATCATTATGACCATTTGATCGGTGCCTACGCATTCCCGGATGCGACCGTCATTGCCTCACGGGCGTTCGTCGAGACAAACTCGGACGAACAGCTACATGAAATCCAGTCGTTCTATGAACAGAACTATATCGATCGGCCGATTCAAAAACCAAACGTCGACCTGATTATCGCTGAAGACGGGACGCTAGAGCTCGGCGCGACCCCGATTACGTTCTATTTGACACCGGGGCACGACTCGACGCATCTATCTCTTGTCGTCGAACCGCTCAAACTTCTCATCTGTGGAGACTACGGATCGAATATCGAGCCGCCGTTTATCGAGCATGACGCCGAAGCATACATCCATTCGCTGCAAACGTTACAGACCGCCGTGTATGAGCATGAAATCCGCTGGCTCGTCCCGGGCCATGGCGACGTCTGTGACGACCGGAGCAAGATGATTGAACGGCTGAGCGCTGCCGAAGAGTATATCCTCGCGTTACCAGAAGAACGGGTATGGTCTCCACTTTGGCCCACCCACGCTTTCTTTGACCGCGTCCATGAACGCAATCGCAAGCACGTGGAACAAAAGATGCAAGAACGTGAAGCACGGCGTCAAGATTATTAAATAAAAAAATCGCAACGTCTCCCCAAGACGTTGCGATCCCCCCTATGTAGAACTATTTCTTTGTGACGCGTTCTGAACGGACCGTGAACATACGGTCAATCCCAAAAACCGTTACGCCCGTGAGCGCAAGCAACCCTATCATGGCTGTTGAAAACATTGACCATACCCCCATTGTTCACAAATTCGTCATAATCACCCCGTGGTTTTATTATAGAAGAAACTTTTCTAAAAAGAAAGCGTTTTCTTCAAACTTTCTTCACAATTCTTTTGTTTCTTTTCTTCTTATCTGATTGTGCATGCTAAGTCAAATATGTGTAGGTTTTGTGGAATTTGGGAATACACTCTATAAGAATAAAAGAGACAGAAAGCTGTTCGTTGAGGAGGAAGAGGCATGATCAAGTATGGCACGTTGGTGCGAGTTGAAGGGAAATACGCCGTGTTGCGTTGGAATAACGGCTCGAGCTTTATCCCTAGACGATTCTTGCCATCAGAAGCACGAGTTGGCGATACGATCATTCGAGATAATCATCACTATTATCTCGAGGAAGACATGACACCGAATTTTGACGCATTGATCAAACAACATTATAAAAAGTAAACAAAAGCAGACCGGTCCGTCCCAGTCTGCTTTTGTCTGTTCAATTTGTCTGTCCATGCAGCCAATCGAAGTCGACGGGACCGACTTGTTTGGCGGTGACCGTGCCGTCCGGGGCAATCACGTACGTCGTCGGGAGGGCGACGACACGGTACGTCCGCTCGACCGCGCCCGCCTCATCCAACAAAACCGGGAAACTGAGCGGTACTTCTTTTAAAAACGCTTCGACGTCCGATTGACCGCGTCGTTCGTTTTTTGTGACGTTAATCCCGAGGACCGGGATGCCGGTCTCCTCACTGAACGAAATCAATTCCGGCAACTCCTCTCGGCATGGCGGACACCACGTCGCCCAAAAATTTAATACAATCTGTTCACCAGCGAAGTCAGCGAGCGAGACAGTCTTCCCGTCAATCGTACTTAATTCAAAATCCGGTGCGCGTTGCCCGACCTCGAGCCCGCCAAGAACCGATGAGTCGCCGTTGATGCTCATCGGCTCAGGTTGTTGGCTCGCCTGATATTCCCCATATCCTTTATACGCGAGGCCGCCGATCAGCGCCAACATAATCAAACCTATGAATAATTTATGGATTTTCATGATTTACCCCTTGTCGTCGATGCGATACATTTTCTACACTTAACTTATCATATTCGTACGAAGGAGCCTAACACATGATATCTCTTCAAAATGAAAACGTGCGCGTCACGCTAAAAGCCCACGGCGCCGAGATGACGAGTTGGCAAGTCGGTGAGACCGAACTCCTCTGGCAAGGGGACCCGACCTATTGGGGACGCCAAGCGCCCATCCTCTTCCCGTTTGTCGGCCGCTTGCTTGACGACCGCTATTGTTACGACGCATCCATTTATACGATGAGTCAACATGGGTTCGCACGTGATGAACACTTTGATTTAATCGATTCATCCGATACGTACGCCCTGTTTGAACTACAAGACTCTGCCGAGACACGTAGCCATTATCCGTTCGCGTTCAAGCTCCAAGTCGAGTACCGTTTAATCGGACAAGAGCTGTCCGTCACGTACCGTGTCCACAACGTTGGCGACGACGTCCTTCCGTTTAGTATCGGCGGTCATCCCGCGTTCAATGTTCCGTTTGCGGGCGGTGTGTTTGAAGATTACACGATCGACTTCGGAACGTCGCGCACACTCGACCGTCTTCTCCTCGAAGGTCCTTATTTAAGCGGCGCGTATGAACCGCTCGGCGACCGGCGCTATATCCCACTTACCCACCCATTGTTCGACCAGGACGCGTTGATTTTTGAGAACGTGGACTATGCCGCACTTCGTCACGATCCTTCAGGCAAAGCGATTGTCATGGAATGTCCGGCGTTCACTCATTTCGGCATTTGGTCACCACCGCAGTCTGAGGCACCGTTCGTCTGCCTCGAGCCATGGTTCGGGCACGCCGATTATACTGGCCATCAAAAAGATATCCGCCAGAAAGAGGACATGCAACTCCTCCCGCCGCGCGAAATGTTCGAAGCCACCTATACGCTTTATCTCGAGACATGAAAACAGGCTGACCCCCTAAAGGTCAGCCTGTTATTTAATAACGACTTTCTTGTTCCGCCTCATATTCTGACGGCGGTTTTTTCATGACGATCGCCAAGACGATATAGATGAGAATACCCGGTCCGCCGAACAGTGCGAGTGCGACGAAGATGATTCGCATGAGCGTCACGTCGACCCCGAGATATCTCCCTAAGCCGGAACAAACACCGGCAATCATTTGATCAGACGGGTCTTTGTACAGTTTACGTTCCATCAAATGTATTCCTCCCTTTATCGTTGTGGTCGACGGAGCGTCGTCCGACCGGCCGTCGCCGCCTCACCGCGACTATCAAAATCGAGCGCTTCATTGATTGGTGTGCTACCGGACATGATTTCAATCCGGCGACCGTATAAACCGCGATTGTCGAGCGAGGCGGCGATCACGGTCGCAACATCCGTTTCGGAGATGGTTGCACCGTTCGGGTCGTTCAAATCTTCCGATGCTTCAATCGAGCCTTTCCCGACCCCATCGACAATGGTCACTGGGCAAATGATCGTATAGTTTAAACCGCTATGTTCGATATACTCATCGGCTGCGTTATTGGCTGACAAAAAGTTAAACAGTTCTTTCGGTGCGGCGTCCGGTTGATCGGCACCGTATGCGCTGAGCAGGACGACGTGGCGAACCCGTTCCTTTTTCGCTGCATCGATCGCTTTCATGGCGACGCTTCTGTCGAGCAGTTCGATCTCTTTACTCGATCCGTCGGCACCGGCCGTCGCGGCGATGATGACCGCGTCTTGACCAGACGTTGCTTCGTGAATCTTTTTATCGAGCTCTTTCTCGACGTCGACCGTCAGCACGCGCGCACCCATCTTCTCGTACTCTGCTTGCAGTTCAGGATAACGAATTAAAGCGGTCACTTGGTGAGTTTTCGCTAGACTTTTCAAGACGCGTCTTCCGATCTTGCCGGTTGCTCCAATGACTAAAACTTTCATTCAAATTTCCCTCCTCAAAAGAGTAGTTCATTTGATTAAAATTCCTCTTTCGTCATGGAATCAAACCCGTTTCACGAAATTATCTGACGGTGCCCCATAGCGTCAAATCCAACGCGTCTCGAATCGCTTGGACACTCTCCTCGTTTGGCTGATAATAATAGACGTTATTGATGTAGGCGTCCTGTCCTTCGACTTGCATCTTATTGACGTCTGGTCGGAGGAGCATCGTCAAGCCGACGGATGCCATCTGAAGCGGGTTCATTTCGAGTCCCATCTCGTCTTTCATGAAGCGGTACGTCGCAGGAATCTTCGTCCAGCCTGACGGACTCGCTAACTTGTCGGCTACGGCGCCCATCACTTCGGTTTGACGGCTCGATCTCGCCCCGTCCGTATCCGATTTCCGGTGGCGTGCATAGGCGAGGGCCATGTCCCCGTCCATCGAGTAAGAGACCCCTTCCGTATACTCATACGTCTGATTGAACCCTTTCTCGCTGAACGAGTGTGTCGCCGTCACATTGACGCCGCCGACCGTATCAATCAACTCCATGAACGTTTCGAACGTGATGACGATTTGACCGTCAACAGAAGCATCGGTCAACCCTTCGACCGCTCCCACCGTACATGTCGCGCCCCCATAAGCGAACGCATGGGTAATTTTATCACCTTCGCGGTCCGGTTCACACGGGATGGCCGTATACGTGTCACGCGGAATGGAGACGTTTTGCACCGCCCGTGAGCGCGGAACAAATTCAATCAGTTGCAGCGAGTCCGTCCGTGAACCGGAAAGTGATTCTCCGACACGGGCGTCGCTTCCCATGACGAGGAACGTAAACGGGTTCGTCGCAAGATATCCGACAATCACCGTCACAAGCAACAAGAAAAGGAACATCTTCCCTTTCCAGCCGCGGCGCTTGCGCTTTTCTTTCGGCGGCTGTTCCCGTGGCTGCGAGCTGTCCCGCGTTGGTTCACGCCGTTTCGCTTCGGCCGGACGTGCTTGTTGCTCACGCGTTTCCCGTTTCCGTTTCGAACCTTTGCCGATCGGTAAACCCCATTTCGGTTTCGGTGCCCGGACCGACGGTTTACGATCGCGCGCTTTTGAATTCTGGTTAGATGTACGCTGCGCTTCCGTTTGGTTCAAGAACGGATGCTCTGACGCCTCTGTTCGCTGTTCCCGATCAATTGGAGACGCTTCGTGGTCGTTCATTTCCGTATGATTGTCCTGTTCTTCAACTTCTTTATGTTGTCGCTCGGCATCAGCCCGTTCGCGTTCAAGCTCTCGCTTTCGTCGTTCGACGCGTGACAAATGTTGATCATCATTCATAGTCTTTACCTCTACCTTTAGATTTTCTTCTATTATTGCGGAGAAATTCACTCCTGACAACGGATGGCGGAAAAATACGCCTTAAGCATGAGTTGAAAGGATTGTTTCAAATCAAAACCGGGAAAGGAATATTAATTGGTGTCTGCCCTTTGAGGTAGACGGTTCGACGTCCTCTTGAAAGGAGGGAGAGCAAATGCGCATCGGAAAGCTTCGTATGTTGTTAGAACAGTACGGAGAGGCAACACTTCGCGACATTATCGTCGAGATGTATCGCCATACTCCGAAGCACGTGATTGAAGAGAAAGACATTGACTTTATGCTCAGTCAATTCACTCGCTATAAAGAGCAAAAGTCGTCAGATGAGCGCCATTCGCTCTCACAAACCATCATTCTCGCCGAGCGTTTTATCGAACTTGCTTACGACCATTTATATGTGTTGCCGAATCAAGTGATGACCGAACGTGATCAAAAAAACTGGTATATTCACGCCAAAAAAATCATCCGAGATTTAGCCTATTACGCCGAGGAAGACGCGCAAGCCCGTACCATGTATGAGGAAATGTTCTTCCTCCTCTCGTCTTCCGCTGGCGAAGAACCCCTGTTTACGACGAGCGACCCATTTCGTCTGTTAAAACTTTCCCAAACCGACATGCTTACCCAACTCGTTCACTACTATCGGCTCGATGCACCGAATTCCGAAGTATGGATCGATCGGTCGCTCTATACCGCCCTTCATGTCGCAAAAGACGTCGATTCGTCTCGCGTCGATTTACTTTCGACCCTGCTCGCCCATTCGTTTACCGCTTCAGAATGGTCCACGTTCCACCAACGCGTCGTCACCCTTTGCGAACGCGTGTTAGCGAAGTCGGCTGACGATGAACAAGCGCTCGCAGACTATCAAGCCTTAAAAATGCTTGAGCTCGAATTGCTCGTCGAGCGCGGCCAGTTTTCTGAAGCAGAACAAAAATTATTTACCGAATATATCCCCTTTTTTTCACATCGCTCGGAACCGTTCAAGGTGTATATCAACTTGCTTGAAAGCCGAGGTCATCTCGATGAGACGAAACGGCTGCGGCGACTAGCCAAAGAAAAACGAATCCCGTTTTAGGGGTTCGTTTTTCGTATAGCAAAAAGGGACCCATCGACGGAAATCGACAGGTCCGAATAACATGATATGAACGAGGGGTGTTCATCTGAAAAGGAGGATTGAAGTTGGTGCAGAACCTCTTTCCTACATCTTTAGTATAAAAGAAAAACTGGAAACGCTTACGCATCACTTATTGCATTTTTGTGAACGTTTTCACGTTATTCGATTGCATTTATTATCCCGAGTCCGATGACAGACAATAACACGATCAAGATGAAAATAAACACCATCTCGTTCGGCGAGCGAAATCCCTCATATAGTTCCACGTCGTTCTCGACGATGACGTTTTCGTGAACAACAACCGGTTCCGTTTCTGCATATGACACGAGCGGTGCAAACACAAAGCTCAATGCCATGAAACAAGTTAGTACGTATCTCATTGCACACCTCTTTATCGATTCATGTGAATAGTATAGCACGCAGAACTTTCCTTCGATTGAATTCAACGACAAATCTCACATCTCCTCAAACAATCTAATCGTTTGTGTCTATAATTTTTGAAACAGGAAGTCAATTCTCCCTTCATTTGGCGCTTTCGACCTAGCTCTTGCTAGTTTAAAAGACTTAGGCCCGTGTGGATCCACCCTCATTAATTCATTATTTTTACATTATCACTTTTATTTGGTAGCGCTTACAATTTAACTGTACTTACCTTGAATCAGAAAGTAGGAACCCGCTTGAATTCTGAAATCAGTTACGTGGAATGGTCAAACTTATCAGCAAGAGCTCGATTTGGCGTGAAGGCGATGTACGCAAACGGTCATGGTCCGGACTTTTTTTGCTCCTCACCTCAGCACCACGTTTATGTGGCGTTAGAGGGTCAGACGCCGATTGCTGCCTTAGCGACCGAGCGACTCGATGAAGGGACGGACCGGGTAATTCGGCTTCGACATGAAGCGTATCGAAATCGGCACGTCTTTCACGGGTTGATGAATCGGCTCCTCCATAAATTAAGTAGAGAAAGCGTACAGGAGACGATGGTGCTGTTGCAAGTCGTCCACGACGAGGACCAAGACAAGCTAAATCTGTTTACCTCGCTCGGCTTCGATCCTTATCACACGTCATTCAACTATGTCCTTCCGCTCGTCCCATACGAAAAAGCCACGTTCGACCATTGGAAACTCTCCGTCGTGGACCCGAGCAACTATGCGACATGGCTACATCATCGAAACGAGCATGCGCTCGTGTTGCCCGACGTCTTCCCGTTGACGGAAGAACGGTTGCGACGCTTCCTCGCACGCAATCATTGTTGTTACACCTTGCACCGGAAAGGGAAAGCCGTCGGTATTTTTCGCGCCCATTACCATCAAGACTGTGTCATGATTCATGAAATACATCTCTTCGAACAAGAAGAAGTCACACAAGAAGCCATCCCTTTCCTTCAACGGACGTTTTGCCATCAATTGAAACCGTCAAGGCGACTCCGCCTAACCGTCACGTCGCTTCAACCCGATTTACAATATGCCATCATCAAACAAGAAGCTGTAGCGAAGCAGTCGGCCTTTTATACGATGACGAATATCTTGCCCGCGCGTGCAGCCCGTTTCAACTAAAAAAACGCCTATCTCCCATTCTTTTCAGTCAAAAAGAAAGGGGTACAGGCGCTTTTTCATTCAGCGGCAGTTGTCGATTCGATGGCCAACGGCGGCATCTCCTCAAATAAAGCAGTCCTCAGGCCGACATCACGTGGGTCGAGCGACTCGATTCGGTCGAATTGAATCTCGCGTTCGATGACACTGAACCAATACGTAATGTGCGGTTCATCTGTGAAACGGATAGCGTAGTTCGATCCGTTCAAATGAAAATCCACTTCCGTCGAAAGGATTTCGGCCGGCCCTATTTTTTTATGAGTCGTCAACCGTTCGAGCACGACTTGTTCTTCATTAATGCGGTAATCGACAAATGTCGCAAGTGAGAGCCCAAACATAAATGACACCAGCGCGAACGCGCTGATCAATCCAAGAGTGATCTTTCCGTTCATTTCGCCGTCCCTCCCTCTCTTAGTATATCGGATTATTGGAAAACGTTGTGAAGTGACAATTTGTTCAACTTTCGGCACACTAGACAGAGAGGGAGGAATAACTATGCACATTGACCACACTGGGATTGCCGTCCGTGATTTAGACGAAGCCATCACGTTTTACACGACCGTCCTCCAAGGCGAGCTCGTTGACCGCTATACAAATACAGCCGTCGGCGTCGAGACAGAAATCGCCGTCATTCATGTCGGGGACGATGTTGTCGAATTATTGTTACCAACGAGTCCGACGAGTCCAATCGCCCGATTTATGAAAGCACGAGGCAAAGGGGTTCACCATATCGCCTATCGGGTTGAGGATTTAGAAGCCTCGATTGAATCACTGAAACGAGACGGGATTACATTTTTAGAAGAAACGTTACGTACGACAGTAAAAGGACGGCGTCTCATCTATATGGATCCGCGCCATTCAGGCGGTGTCATCGTCGAGCTATGTGACTATCCAAAACTCAAGCAGTGAGGACATCCTCACTGCTTGATGATTGTCTGTTCAATGATGGCCCGGTTTTTTGACTTCAACCGTTCGTTATGAGAAGACACCATGGCCGCTTTCGTCGCCTCAGGATCGATGAACGTCTTCGCACTGTTCACAGCGTTCGCCGCGTCTTGGAACGCCCCGGCAATCAAATGCACTTTCCCCTCATGCGTCAAAATATCCCCTGCTGCATATAATCCTGGCACTGACGACTCGCTCCGCGCATTCCCTGACACGTAAAACCCATCTTTCATTTCGACTTGAAGCTCGCTATCGCCTAGTAGCGTCGCATCTTGTTCGTAGCCGTGGTTAATCACGACTTCGTCCACTTCCACTTGCTCCGTTTCACCAGTGACGCAGTCCACAAGCTCGACTGCATCAATTTGCTGTCCGTCACGTGAGATCAAGTCCTGGATTCGAGTCGACAATCGACAGTCGACGCGGCCGCAACGTAACTTATCAACTTGTGACTCATGTCCTTTCAACGCCTCTTTTCGATACGTCAAAATGACACGTTCTGCAATCGGTTCGAGTTCATTCGCCCAGTCGATGGCGCTGTTTCCCCCACCCGAAATAAGTACCGTCTTCCCTTTGAAACGCATGAGTGATTTCACCGTGTAATGAAGATTGGATACTTCGAAGCGCTCGGCTCCGCTGATTTCAATCTTTTGTGGTTGAAGGATCCCGCTTCCGGTCGCGACGATGACCGTCTTTGAGACGTGACGCCCGTGGGTGCCGTCTAAAATGAAATAGCCGTTGTGATCTTTCGTCATCGACTCCACTTTTTCCCCTAAGACGACGGTCGGGTCAAACGTGAGCCCTTGTTCGATTAACTGTTCAATCAGTTTTGCCCCGGTCGTCGGCGTCACACCGCCGACATCCCAAATCATCTTTTCAGGATAGACATGGATTTTCCCCCCGAGGTGCGGTTGAAATTCGATTATTTTTGTCTTCATTCCGCGCAGGCCGCTATAAAACGCCGCATACAATCCTGCTGGCCCGCCGCCGATAATCGTCACATCGAATACGTCTTGTTCTTTCATCCTACTCAACCATCCTTCCACGTGTCCACTCGTCATTGATTATCATTCTCATTCACTATACCGCGTATCGTAAGGAAGTACAATCCGTTTTCTCTCAGATTGAAGATTGACATAAAGTGAAGCGCTTGCTATAGTGAGTACGACATTGAGAATCATTATCACATTTGGCACCCCGAGAGGAGAATTATCATGTCACGGATACATACAACAGACATCGAAGTCGGTTATGGCGATAAGACGATCGTCAAACAGCTCAGTTTAACGATTCCGGACCGTCAAATCACGACCATTATCGGACCGAACGGTTGCGGCAAGTCGACGCTGTTGAAAGCGATGACACGAATTCTCTCCCCTTCGAACGGGTCGGTCCATCTAGACGGCGCCGACATCGCCAAGTGTAAGACGAAAGAAATCGCTAAAAAAATGGCGATCCTACCGCAAACACCAGAAGGCGCAAGCGGCTTGACCGTCGGCGAACTAGTCGCTTACGGACGTTTCCCGTATCAATCCGGATTCGGCCGATTGACCAAACGTGACCACGAAGTCATCGATTGGGCGCTCGACGTCACCGGCACGCTTGACTATAAAGATCGTAGCGTCGACGCCTTGTCCGGCGGTCAACGTCAACGTGTCTGGATTGCGATGGCGCTCGCCCAAGAGACCGATTTGATTTTCCTAGACGAACCGACGACGTACCTCGACTTGGCTCATCAACTTGAGGTGCTCGAACTGCTCGAGACGCTGAATCGTGAGCAAGGCCGGACGATCGTCATGGTCCTGCACGATTTGAACCAAGCCGCTCGTTTCGCTGACCATATCGTGGCGATGAAAGAAGGCGAAGTGCTCGCGACGGGTTCTGCCGAGGAAGTCATCTGCCCGCTCGTCCTGCGCCAAGTGTTCCACATCGACGCCATCATCGGTCGTGACCCGCGCACCGAGAAGCCGATGTGCTTAACGTATCATTTAATAAAAGAAGAGCCCGCTGTCGAGATGGAGGCGCCACGCCCCCAATTGATTCACGCATAATCCCCTGCCTGTTCGATTTTCAGGCAGGGTCTTTTTGATTCGACCTCGAACAAGTGGAAGGGAGCACACGCCGACTTGATTCGTCCGTTTTTAGTCAAAGCGGCACGGGTATGAGTGAAAAGAGAGTGAAGGGGGAGAAACTATGGATTGGCTTGACGGGTTGTTCGTTGTCACCTCGATGGCTTGGCTCTATGAGCTATGGCGCTATCGAAACCGTGACGACTCGAAAGATGGTCGAAGCGAGCATATGAGTTTTTACATCGTCTCGTTCGTCATGGTGATTGTTTTTGCAGGTTCATTCGGTTTCTCTGTCTTAACGGACGAGCGTCAAGACGTTTCGTTGCGCGTCATTGGGCTTGTGTGTTACATCGCCGGTGTCGCCCTAAGGTACTGGGGCATCATTCATTTACGGCATCAATTCACACGTCACGTCGTCGTCCGGCCGACGGATGAAATTGTGAGCTCAGGTCCGTATCGGTTTTTACGGCATCCACTCTATACGGGACTGTTGTTCATCACGTTCGGGTTCTCGCTTACCTTCAGCTTCTTCTGGTTTGCGATGCTCGGAACGATTGCCATGGGAGCGGCCCTTTTATGGCGCATTCAAATCGAAGAGAAGATGTTGACCGCACATTTTGGTGAGGCTTATGCCGTGTGGTCAAAGTCTCGGAAGCGTCTGCTTCCGTTCATCTACTAAAAAACGCGGTCTCGCAAAAGCGAGCACCGCGTCTTTTGTTTATGCCGAGAATTTTCCAAGCAATCGTACGATGATAAAGCCAGCAAGGAACGAGACGATGCTCAATCCCCACATGACAGTCGTCTCCGGAAGGCCTGGGAAGACGACGGCGAGCGAACCAATCACCAGTCCAAGGATGACAGAGAACGTCATGCCTGGATAGTTCGCGAGTAGATGGCGAATCACTTTACTGCTGACGATAAATCCGACGGCGACACCGAGACCGACAATTCCAATGACGATCACGTTCAAGTTCGATAAGGCGCTAATGACTGTCGGATAGACACCGATCAACAATAAGACGAACGAACCGCTAATGCCGGGTAAGAGCATGGCCATACTGCCGAGCCACCCCGAGAAGAAGAGAAGGAGCGCTGTCCCCATCGTCACGTCGGTAATGATTGCCGTATCGGCAGGTTTGATGATTGCCATACTCGCGACAAGGATCGTCCCGACAATCATCGCGATGATATGAATTGGCCGCATCGTTGCCCGCGATTTAAACTCGAACAACAAGAGCGGGATAATCCCTAAAATCAGCCCGATAAAGAAAAACTGGGTCGGCGCATGATAATTTAACAATAAAAATTCAATGAGACGGCTCAGTCCTAAAATCGCACCGCCCATCCCAATTGCGAGCGGAATCAAAAAACCGATATGTTTTTTCCAATACCGGCTAAACACACCGCTAATCGCTTCAATCAATCGGTCGTAAATCCCTAAAATGACCGCAATCGTTCCGCCGCTGACGCCAGGGATTAAGTCACTCGTCCCCATTGCGATGCCGCGTAATATATTTCTCCATTCCATAAGTAAAAGGCTCCTTTATCCGCAAGTTCGTTTCAAGCATTTAGTATAGCGGACAGCGTCGACAAATGCATCGGTTTCAAGACTGAAAAAACGGACTTTCGTCCGTCTTCATAAATCGAGCACCATATAATCGAACCGTCCACCAGAGATTTTAATCTCTTTTTGTTTATAAAATCCGAGTCGCTCGTAAAGGCGCGTTGCCGCAGGATTCGTCTGGTCCACGTTCAACGTGACGACCGGGATGTTTAACGTGCGGGCGTGTGCAATGACGTGACGAATGAGCGTCGTCCCGATTCCACGTCCGCCGAACTGTGAATCGACCGCGACGGAATCGATGTAAAACACATCGCCTTCTGTCTCGACGTCGAGTTCCCCTGTTTCTCCCGCTTCTACCAACCACTGTCGAATCGGCTCGTCTAATTTAGCCGCGTCCGCTCCTGCGTAGGCAATGATGATCCCCGCGATGGTCTCTTCACTCTCCGCGACCCAAATGTTTTCGTAGCTCAGACGGTTCGCGGGCCGGCCAATCCACATCGCGAGCCGGTCGAGGACTTGTTCTTTTTCTTTCGTTCCCGTCAACGTATACGCGATGTCATGGATGGCCGCGTAGACGAGCGGGGCCACGTTCGTTGCATCGGTTTTTCTTGCTTGTCGAATGTTCATCGTATCTCCTCCACTTCCCACTTTATCATATTGATAAAAAGAGTGTGTTTGTTAACGTGCGAACTGTGGGATGATAGAAACAGAAAGGAGGAAGATATATGAAAGCAATCATTACAGGGATGAACGGGACGGTCGCTCCAGTCGTCGCCGCCACGTTAAAGCGACACGGGATTGAATCTGTCGCTTGGGACCGTTCCAAAGTCTCGACCGATAAGGAAGCGGAGATGCGAGCATTCATCGAATCGGTGCGTCCTGATTATTTCCTTCATATCGGGATGGGATCAGTTGAATGGGCTGCGTCGCTCGCCAAACTATGTGGGGAATACGAGATTCCGTTCCTATTTACGAGTACCGTTTCCGTCTTCTCGGACAAGGTGACCGGGCCCATCACACCGGACACACCGCCTGACGCTGAAGACGAATATGGCGCATATAAACGTGCGTGTGAGCAAGCCGTCGCCCGTGCCAACCCTGGCGCTCAAATCGTCCGGCTCGGATGGCAAATCGGCGACACAGCTGGTTCAAACAATATGATGGACTTTTTCGAAGCCGAAATGGAGCAAAAAGGCGCAATCGTCGCGAGCGTTCACTGGTACCCCTCGTGCTCGTTTCTAGAAGATACGGCCGATGCTCTCTTTAACATCTTGACGAAACGAGGTCCTGGCCTTTACCAACTGAACGGAAACACAAGTTATTCGTTGTATGACATCGCGTCCGCTCTCGCTGAACTTCACGATCGTCCGTGGCGTATCGAACGAGCCGATGAACCAAAACGAGATAATCGGATGGTGGACACGAACAGTCGCATCGAACCGATTACGAAACGGCTATCGCTCCACACGAAATGAACCACCCCTTCGGGTGGTTCATTTTTTATTTACGTTCAATGTTTGCCAAGATGAGCTTACTTTTCGGTAGACTCGGCAAGTCGACGAAGCTATAACTGAGGTCCTGCGAGGGAACGTCATAGCGATAGCGACGGAGGAACACATCAATCGTCTCGTTCATAATCGCAATGGTGACGTGTTCACCCGCACAACGATGTCCGAAATCGACATCTCCTCCACCTTGCGGGATGAAGGTAAACGGACTTTCTTTCCAATCTTCGAACCGTTCCGGTTTAAACTGTCCAGGTTCTTCCCAATGCGCCGGATCATGATTCGTCCCATATAAATCCAACAAGACGAGCGTCCCTTGCTCGAACGCATAGCCGTTCCATTCAAAATCTCGCTTCACTCGCGCGGCGGTCACCGGGAAGAACGGATAAAACCGTCGCACTTCTTGCACAAACGCTCGCGAATCGACCGATCCCGCTGCAAGTTTCTCACGCGCTTCTTCAAACTGATGAAGTGCGAGCACCGTGAACAAGACGTAAATGGACACGGCGACGGTCGGCCGTAATATATTGATCACTTCAACGGCCACGACGTTTGCCGGTAACAGTTCGCCCGACTCATCGCGATGCCACGAGAACTCGTATAAGGCCGTCTTCTCATTCGGCAACAAGCGCTTCGTACGCACTTCTTCGACCATCGATGTGATCCATGCCTCGGCAGACGCGCGTGCCTTGCGCCCAAGAAAATGCTTAGGTCCGAGTGCTGTCCCCGATTCGAACAACAGCCGCATCTCGTTCGTGCGCTTGTCAACTTCGGATTCGGCAAGGGGCACCCCCGCCCATTCGCAAACGGCCCGCATCAATACGCGTTGAGCCGTTTCGTAAAGAACTGTCTCCCCGCTCGCTTGATCGAGTTCTTTTTCCCATTCCCGACCGACAAGACGGATCAGGCGGTCAATATTTTCCGGAAACATGAGCGACATGAACATGCGCTTCCGATGCGTGTGGGCAGGACCGTCGAGTGTCTGTACGCCGCTTTCCCCGAATAGCGTCTTCAATAGCCGTTTCGGGGCCGCGTCTTGTCGCATGAATCGTTCAGCATCATAAAACAACGCCGCTCCTTCTTCTCCGCCGAGACAAATCGCACGCTCCCCTAACAAACGCGTCTCAAACACGTTCGACTGAAAACTCGTTCGACGGTTCGGGACAAAATGATAGCCTTCCCGTAAAAAATCGAGGCTGTGATCGAGACCTTGTTCTTTTGGTATCGGTTTCGTCATCTCCTTCACCCTTTCTTCGTTGAGCTATAGAGGATGTTCCCTCCTTTGTCACGAACAAACCTATTAGAGAAAGGGGAAAAGAGTATGCTTTCATTCATCTTGACGTTCCGTCGTATGTTTCGAGGAATCTGGCGTGGGTTAAAAGAACCTGAATTTCAAGTGTTGTTCAGCCTCGCTTTCTTCACAATCTTGTCGGGTACGTTGTTTTATTCCAGTTTCGAGAACTTGCGTTGGCTCGATTCACTCTATTTCAGCGTCATCACGCTGACGACGATCGGCTATGGTGATTTCGTTCCGACAACAGACCTCGGAAAAGCGTTCACGATTGGCTACGTGATTACGGGTACGGGCATCATGGTCGGGTTCGTCACCCAAGTATTCAATCACTTGCAACAAGCCCGACTCAAAGAAGTGAAACAGAAAAAAACGCCACCTCCAACGTGAGAGGTGGCGTTTTGGCGTCAGGACGCCTTTCGATTGCGGTTTTCGAGCGCGAGTTGTTGATTGAATCGTTTCGTCTCGGCGATGACGACCCCTGACAAGAACAAGAGACCAATCAAGTTCGGGATGGCCATCAATCCGTTGAACACGTCCGAGAGCGCCCACACCAAGTTCAAGTTCGTCGTCATCGCACCGAGACCGGCGACAAGGACGAACGCGATCCGATACGGGATAATCGACTTTTGTCCGAACAAGTAGTGAATCGAGCGTTCCCCATAATACGACCAACCGAGGACCGTCGAATAGGCGAACATGACGAGACCGATCGTAACGACGTAGCGACCGAACGGCCCGAGGAACTGTTCAAACGTAGCCGCTGTCAAATCGACACCTTCAAGTCCCGAGCCGATTTGTCCGCCCATAACGAGCGTGATTCCCGTGATGGAACAGACAACGAGCGTATCGAGAAAGACTTGTGTCATCGACACGAGCGCTTGCCGACCCGGCATATCCGTTTTCGCCGCGGCCGCAGCGATTGGAGCCGAACCGAGACCCGCTTCGTTTGAGAAGACGCCGCGCGCGACACCGTAACGAATCGCGGCCCCGATGGCTCCTCCGCCGATGGCCTCGGCACTGAACGTGCTGCTGAAGATGAGTGCGATCGCATCCGGAATAAGCGTGAAGTTCATGACCATAATAATAAGACCGCTACCTAAATAGAAGATGATCATAATCGGAACGAAATAACTGACGACACGTCCGATGGATTTCACACCACCGAGAATGACGGCACCCGTGAACACCATTACCAAAATACCAGACACGTAGAGCGGAACGTCAAACGTCGACTTGAGCGCGAGCGCGACCGAGTTCGTCTGGACGCCGTTGCCGATTCCAAAGGCGGCGATCGAGGCGAACGCGGCGAAGAGAACGGCGAGCCACCGTTGTTTTAACCCACGTTCCAAATAATACATCGGGCCTCCGGCCATTTGTCCGCGCTCATCCGTCACCCGATATTTGACGGCAAGCACGGCTTCGGCATACTTCGTCGCCATCCCAAAGAACCCGGACAGCCACATCCAAACGATGGCGCCTGGTCCACCAAGGACGACGGCCGTGGCGACCCCGACGATATTCCCCGTACCGACGGTGGCTGCAAGGGCCGTCATGAGGGCTTGAAAGTGACTGATGTCCCCCCGTGACGTCTTGTCTTGATTTTTCGAGAAGGCGAGCTTTAATGCGTAAGGCAGTTTTGTGATTTGAAGGCCACCTAAACGTACTGTCAAATAAACGCCTGTCCCCACAAGCAAAATTAACAGCGGTGGTCCCCACACAAAGTCTGAAATCGTACCGATTAGTTCACTGAACGATTGACTCATGCTGAAATCCCCTTTCCCCTTATGTAGTTGTACCTCTCTATTTTTTCAGACTACTTAGAACCTTGTCAAAAGTATTGTACTAAAACAATAGTGACAGAAAGGTTCTGTACCTAAAACAGCGAGACGCTGCTTAGGCATCTCGCTGTGAAGGCGGTTTTTCTCGTTGTAAAGGGGCTTTCCAGTCAAATTCGTCCGGCACATAGTCTAGTCCACCCGAATGGAACGGCTGACACCGTAATAAACGTCGCGCCGTCAAGTAACCGCCTTTGACCGCACCATGCTTTTCAATCGCCTCAATCCCGTAATGGGAGCACGTCGGATAGAAGCGACATGTCGGAGGTTTTAAGGGAGAGAGGACACGCTGGTACCCTTTTATGCCACGCACAAGAATTCGTTTCATGAAAATCGCCTCGCTCGAATAGATTACTGCCATCATAGCTCGTCGAACGGATTCTGTCACTTTCACTGTCCGATATGACGTGTGAAGAAGTGGTTACATTATTTCCTTTCTTTTACAATTCGAGCATAGAAGGGGATATTCAGCGGAACATTTGTTATGATAGGCACCATGTACAAGACCGAATCTAACAGAAGAGGTGACGAAACATGAAATTATTAATGATAGGAGCCGGTTCGATGAGTGAGGCACTCGTCCGAGGTTGGATTGACTCCGGTCTTTCGCCGGAGACGATCACGATGACGAATCGGAGTGACCGGGCTCGATTGGACCAACTCCACAATGAACTCGGCGTCCAAGTCGTAGAAGACGAAGACGTGAACGCATACGACATCGTCGTACTCGCCATGCAACCAGACGGTGTGCTCCCATACGTGCGCTCGAAGACATGGCATGCCCCACTTTTAATCTCAGTTGCCGCACATATCGAGCCTGCGGAACTCGAGGCCGCTTCAGGGCTCCCAGCCGTTTGCGCCATGCCGAACACGCCGGTCGCTTTCCGTGACGGGATGACAGGGCTTTGGTTCGGACCGGAGACGGACGAGGTCGTGCGCGCGACGGCGACGGCGCTATTTGAACGGGTCGGCCGAACCGCCGTGACAGACGCGAAAACGATGTCTGCCTTCATGGCCGCCGCCGGTTGCAGTCCAGCGTTCTTTTATGAAATCGTCGGGTCGATGACACCGGTGTTGACCGATGCCGGATTTGACGAGACGACGGCACGACAAATCGTCGCTCAAGCGATGAAAGGATCGGCTGAACTACTGTTGAACGAGACGCGTCCGACTGACGCGCTTATCTCAGACGTGGCTGCCCCGGGCGGGCCAACCGATCGTGGCGTCGGCGTGTTGCGTGATCGCAATTTATCTGACGTGATGTCGGCCGCGCTCCGTGAAAGTGCGAAAGAAGATGTTGAACAACATCAAGAATGACGAAAGGTCCGAAACGTTGATCATCACGTTCGGACCTTTTCTTATGCGAGCATATGTAAGATGGAAACAATGATGCCTACGACTAAAATACCAGGTAACAAGTTTGCGACTCGAATCCGAGTGATACCAGCCAAGTTCAAACCAATCGCCACAATCATCACCCCGCCCGTTGCCGTCATCTCTAAAATAAAGCTGTCCATGAGTGTTTCGGGTACGATTTTCATAATTTGAATCGCCAATAAGGCAATCGCCCCTTGATACAGCAAGACCGGAACGGCCGAAAACATGACTCCGATTCCGAGCGAGGAGGCGAGGACGAGGGCGGTAAACCCATCGATTAATCCTTTCGTATACAATACATCGTGGTCGCCACGTAAGCCGCTGTCGAGCGCCCCGATGACAGCCATCGCCCCGATGACGAAAATGAGCGTCGCTGTAATAAATCCTTCGGCAATGCTCGACTTGCTTTTCCCGCCGATGCGGCGTTCCAATTGGTAGCCGACTTCATTCAATTTTTCATCGAGTTTCCACCATTCCCCGAGCGCCGCCCCGGCGACAAGGCTGCCGATCACGATTAAGAAGTTCTCACTTTTCATCCCCATCTGCACACCGAGCACGACGACCGCAAGCCCGATCGCCGCTGTGACCGTCTCTTTCATCCGCTCAGGGATTCGATGGAATAAAAGGCCGAGCAACGTCCCGACGACGATGAGCGCCGCGTTGACGATCGTCCCTAACAACACCATCCGGTATCCCCCGTTTCTATATGTATTGAAAGCAATATACCAATCCGTTCCAACGTCTGTCAATTGAAAAAAGAACAAAAAAAGAGCCACTTCTCGCAAGAAGTGGCTTCGCGGAAACCCATGTTCCGGTGGGTTTCGCATCGGGTTTGGCACCCAAGTGATTCTGACTGGGCTCGAACCAGCGACCTCTACCCTGTCAAGGTAGCGCTCTCCCAGCTGAGCTACAGAATCAGGTCGTGTCCTCTCTTAAGGACACTATTAATATATCAAGAAACTAATCACTTGGCAACAAGTTTTTAAAAATTTTTTTATTTTTTTTAGCGAGACAGTTCTTGCCGTTGCATATGTCGGCATAGCCGTTCTAAATCGCCTGCGTAAACGGACACGACCATGCCCTCATACACCGTGTCGCGATCCCAATGTAGGCCGTTCGCTTTCGCCACACGTTGGGAAGGCACGTTGTCAGGATGGATGAGGGAGATGATCCCCGTCTCGCCTTCCTCAAACGCATGTTGCATGAGTCGGGCAGCCGCTTCCCGGCCATAACCCATATGCCAATGTTTCGGCGCAAGCCAGTAGCCGACCTCTAATTCCACGTTACCATCCAAATCGTGCAGTAACGTCCCGGCATGACCAATTGGCTCATCACTATTGAACGTCATCAATTTGAGTAACCCGGTTTGTCGTCCTGTCTTGTAACGCGCAAGCTGCCGCTCGAACCATTCAATCGTCTGCTCGTCCGTGAACGGTTTCCCGTCCGGACTGATAAACCTCATGACACGCGGGTCTTGGAGTAAAGACTTCACGAAATAAAAATCGGAAATCGTATAGGGTTCAAGCCGTAAGCGTTCAGAGTGTAACTCGACATGCTTCATCGTTCCCGCCCCTTTCATTCACAGTCTTTACTCATTAATTCCCGTTTTGAGGCAAGTTGAATCCTCGTTAAGCGATGACTTTTAAGCCGACGACGCTTCCGATAATGAGCGTTAAAAAGAAGATACGCCGGCGATCTGTCGATTCATTCAAATAGAGCATACCGAGGATGACGCCACCGGCTGCCCCAATCCCGACCCAAATCGAGTAGGCGAGTCCGAGTGGCAACGTCTCAAGCGAACGGGACAATAAATAGAAACTGAGCGCGAACGTCATAACCGATAGCACGGACCATTTCAAAATTTGATAGCCTTTTGATTTCCCCATGAAGAAGACAGCGATCATTTCGGCAAGTCCCGCCCCAATTAAAAATGCCCAACTCATCCCGTCTCTCCTCCTGTCACTTGTTTCAAACCAATCACACCAATTAACAACGTACTAATAAAAAGAAGCTTCATACCGGTGAGCACCTCATCAAACAATATATTTCCGACAATGACCGTTCCGACAGCGCCAATCCCGGTAAAAACGGCATAGCCCGTTCCGGCTGGTAACACCCGGAACGATAAAGCCAATAAGCCGAAGCTGACGATCAATAAAACGAACGTTATCACAGTCGGGAGAAGAACAGTGAAGCCGTTCGATAGTTTCATCGTCGTCGCCCAGACGATCTCGAGTAGACCGGCGATGACGAGCCAAAGCCACGCTAGTTGATCTCGTTTCATGTCCATCCAATTCCTTTCTTAAAGATGTTAAAAGCAGCGCGTTGACGCGCAGAGCGATTCGTTTCAAATGTGAAGAGCGAGATGAGCGCCCCGTCTAAAAAGCAATAATAGGCGTCATATATGTCGTCAAGCGATTGCTCCGGCAATGCCCCCTGCTCCATCGCGAGGCGGAACTGTTCCTTTTCAAACGCCTGCAGTTCTGCCTCCACATTCCCGAGCGTCGACTCGATGAACGGTCTCAGCTCCGGTGGTGGGACAAGAAGCATCCGTTTCGTCAGCATCCACGTCTCTTCTTCCCCGAAGAAACAGATCAGTGCATGTACGATTGCTTCGATTCGTTCAAGTGGCGGCGCAGCACACGATTCGTCACGCGCTTCTTTCCAAGCGAGGTCATACCGAGCGGCCATCGCTTCGACCACTTGTTTAAACAGTTGCTCTTTTCCTTCAATATGGGCATAGAGGGAGGCCTTTTTAATCCCGACGTCCTCGGCAAGTGTGGCGAGTGAGAGTCCTTCGTATCCTTCTAACGCAAAACGGCGCGTCGCCGCTTGCTCGATTCGTTGTTTTGTATTCATATTCGTTCGTCCTCCTATCTTCTCCATTTACTTTACCTAACGAACGGTAGGTAGTCAAGTGTGGTGATTGAACTTTTGATGAAACAACGTCACAATCAATTTAGAAATAGTGAAAGGAAGCGTATATATGATTGAACAGTTCAGCTTTAACCTACCGAGCGACCAAACCGGTCAAAAACGACTCGTATCCGTGTTTCGCCCGGATTTCGTTTCCGATGACGAAGGGTTGCCTGTCCTCTATATGCATGACGGTCAAAACGTCTTTCACCATGAAACGAAAGCGAACTGGGGCATCGATCGATTCATCGAGACGTCCCGTTTGCCGCTCATGGTCGTTGCAATCGCTAGCCCGCCGGATTGGCTCGATCGTTATGACGACTACTCTTTTTTTGAAGATGAGATGCTGGTTCGGCGAATCGGACCCGAACTCGCGAAGACACGGCCGACGCTCGGCGGAAAAGGACGACGGTATACCGACTGGATTATGAACGAGTTGAAACCGTGGATTGATGCGCGATACGCGACAGATATGGACGACGTCGGCGTGATGGGCAGCTCGATGGGCGGAGTCATTTCACTCTATATGATGATGACGTATCCTTCGATTCGTCGTGTCGGATCGTTATCGACGGCCGCCTGGTCGAACTTGGACCCGCTCATCCGGGAGCTGAAACAAGCGGAACTGTCGGCCCGGCTTTACATGGACCTCGGAACGGACGAGACGAGCGGCCCGTTCACTCCAGAAGACTATCTGTATACGAACGCCAAATTGGTCGAGACGATTGCGAGGAGCGGAATCATGTTCCGTTATGAAGTCGAACCGGGTGCAATTCATCACGAGTCGGCGTGGTGCCGTCGCTTGCCGAACGCACTCGCCTATTTGTACGACCATTCTTAAAAGGGAGGCAGCGTCTGCTGCCTCCCTTTTATCCGCCCCCATAATGTTCCGCCAAATAGAACGGTCCGACTTTCCGTACGAAATAGCTCTCGAGCCGACCTTGTGTCGCGCGTTCCACTGGTGGGTCCGTCAACGTATAAATCCTCCCGCCCCGTTCTTCAAATGCTGTCTGCTCTAGCTCGTTTCGCGAATCGTCTTCTGTAATCGGCGATGTGAGTGCGGCGATTGGGTGCCCCATTAGACAGACGTATGTCCGGAGCGCCGCGTGCGGCGTCGCGTGTAACACCATCAAAACGAGACAAGTCACGCCGATTGAAAGTAAGCCTTTTTTCACGCTCATTTCCCCTTTATGTAGTCGTTCCTGAATCATTCGAGCCGGCCATGTTTTTTTCCTTCATACCAAAAGAGACGAACCCGTATCGGATTCGTCTCTTCCCTCTTTAAATCACCCAGTTCCCAGCACGCATGATCGCTTCGCGTGAACCGTCTTCCCGCTCCCCGTCGATATCCATCTCGGCTGACCCAATCATGAAGTCGACGTGTGTCATCGAATCGTTCGCCCCGTTCTCGGCGAGTTCTTCCGCTGACATCGATGGTCCGCCTTCTAGGCATGTCGAGTAGGCACGTCCGAGCGCCAAGTGGCACGAGGCGTTCTCATCAAACAACGTATTGTAGAAGAGGAGGCCCGAGTTCGAGATTGGTGAATCGTCCGGAACGAGCGCCACTTCACCGATACGACGCGCCCCTTCATCGAGGTTCAGCAACTCATCAAGTGCAGCCTGACCTTGTTTCGCTTCCGCTTTCACGACTTTTCCACCTTCGAACCAAAGCGTGAACTCGTCAATCAAGTTTCCGCTGTAGCTGAGTGGCTTCGTGCTCGATACATGCCCTTCGACCGCATCTTTATCGGCAAGCGTAAACACTTCCTCCGTCGGCATGTTGGCGATGAAATCGACGCCATCCGTGTTCGGTCCGCCACCACCAAGGAAGACGTGCTTCTTCGGAAGGCCAATCGTCAATTCCGTACCCGGCGCCTTATAGTGCAATTTCGCATATTTCTTTTCCGTCAACAGCTTCGCACGGGTCCGGAGCGCTTGATCGTGCTCGTCCCAAGCGGCGACGACGTCTGTCTCGTCCATGCGGGTTGCCGCAAAAATAGCACGCCAAAGTGCAGCAACCGCATCTTCACGGTCTGGGAATACCTTTTTCGCCCATGCCTCTGAGGCACCGGCAACGATTGACCAGCTCACGTTGTCGCTCATGACGTACTTGCGCCATGTAGCGAGCGCCACGCCGGCGGCCCGGTTCGAATCCGCGATTCGAGACGAGTCGACACCGTTTAACGCATCGGGATCATCACTGACAATCGACAAGAACGCTGTCTTCTCTTCTGCAAGTTGCTCAAAACGAGCTTTCAACCATTCTGGGAATTCTTTAAATGAGTCTTGTGGCGCGTCAAAATAACGAATCTTCGTCGACTCCTCGTCGCTCCAGTTAACGAAAACTTGTTTGGCTCCAGCAGCGTATGCTGCTTTGACGACTTGACGGACGAGTGGCGCTTGGCTGATATCGGCACGGATTTCAAGCTGTTGGCCCGGTTGGATATTGACACCTTTTTTTACGGCGAGTTCCGCATAACGGGCAAACTCCGCTTCGGTCGGGATTGTATAAGTAGACATATGTACAGTTCCTCCTTTTTTCGTTCTTTCTTATTTTCTTAAATTTTCGGAAAAGTTGCAACCAAATCGCAAAAACGGGCATATTAGTAGATGAAGAAAGAAGGAGGAATTTAATATGCCAGATTGGAAAACAACGTATGCACACTTTCTAGATACAGCGAAAACGTCATACACCGATAATGAGCAGCGCGGAGACTTGCTCGTCCAAGGCGAACTAGCCCTCGCCAAAGTGACTGTCGACGTCGCTTCCTATGACATCTCGAACATCGAGCGCGAAGAAGAATTGACGCTTTATTTCCAGATGAAACAGTTGCTCAATATATTACGGGCAATCTATAACGACCAGTTCGACATGCAACCAGAAAAAGAAGATGCGCTCGTCGCGGCCGTGCTGTATTTCGTCTCGCCATTCGATGCCATTCCGGATGATGCACCGCTTGGATTGTTCGATGATGCCCAAGTCATCGATTATGTTCACGAACAACTCGCCAGTGATATTGACCGGTTTCATCACGAGATGTAAATCATACGCTTGAAATTCTGCGTCGGTCGAAGTACGCTTGCTTGAGAACTATATCAAAGGGGGCGTATGGCGCCTAGCCAACTTCTATGTACGCAAAATCAAGAAAACGAATCGCCGTCGAAACGGTCCTGTTCATTATTGCCGGAACGATTCTACAATCCATCTTCGTCGGTTTGCTTCTCAAGCCAAACGAAATCGGCTCGGGAGGAATCGTCGGGATCACACTTATTGTCAACGAACTCTTCGGGACGCCAATCGGGCTCACGCAACTCTTGCTGAATATCCCGCTCTTTATCGTCGGAATCAAATTTTTAGGGAAGCGATTCATTTTCATGACGGGAATCGTCGTCGTCTTGTCCTCGATTTTAATCGATGCGCTACCGGTCCTCATTCCACCGACCCCGCTCGATGACCCGCTTGTCGCTTCCGTCTTCAGCGGCATCGTTTCTGGGCTCGGGTTGGCGCTACTCTTATTTGCTGGAGCCTCGACAGGTGGACTCGATATTCTCGGAAAAGTCATCTATACGACGAACCGAAACCTCTCGCTCCCTAAAATCTTTTTGACGCAAGACATCGTCGTCTACGTGCTCGTCTTCATTACATTCGACATCAAAGCCGTCATGTATGCCCTCGTCTTGAGCTTCGTTCGCTCACGGACGTTGTTGACGATTCACCGTTTCTTCTCGGCTCAAAAGCAGTGCTTTATCATCTGTAAAAAGTCGGATGAAATCAATTTGGTGATTAAGCAGAACTTGAAGCGTGGTGTCACGATCATGGATGCGATTGGCGGATATTCGAACGATACGAAAAAAATGCTATACGTCGTCGTCCAAAACAATGAGATCCCAAAATTGCGTCAAATCGTGTCGGATATCGACTCAGAAGCGTTCATTACGGTGTCAGAAATTGATTCGGTCGTCGGAAACTTCAAGGAACATTCATACACCCTTTAATCGACAACGCGTGGTTGTCGATTTTTTAGTGTAACAAACCAGAATTCGTTCCGATAATACGAATGAGCCTCATAGAATATAGAAGGAGGTGCATGAGTTGTCTAGCCACTCCTTGCGCCAATCAGTACCCGCCCTGCTCGTCGGGACATTTTTTCTTGGACTTTTATTGATTATTTTCAGTCCTTATTCGCTACGTGAGACGAGTCTGTTCGTCTATTTCATCGTCATCACGTTCATCGCAACCTTATTTAGCGGTTACGCGGCTGCGGCCCATCGCGGGATGCGACGCTTCATTTACATCCTGATTAGTGCTGGAAACGTGTGCTTCATGACGTACTTGACCGCGCTACATTACGAAGTTCCTGTTTCGAGTGATTTGATTTTGTTTAGCCAAAACTTTTTTTATTTAATTATGGCTTTGATTGTCATCACACAATCGATTGAGATGCGCACGCTGAAACTCCGGACATTCGATGTGTTCGCCCTGTTCAGTTTTTTACTTGTCGGTGCGCTCCATCTTTATTTTTATTCTTCTCACGGAGAAGCGTATCGCAATCAATTGAATGGATTCGAAGAGCAGATGGTGCTCGTCAGTTTGTATATGGCGCTCGCTTTTTTGTACTTGAATCGTTTTGTCACGCCGGGTCATACGTTTCGAATCCTCCTTCTCGTCGGGATTCTCGGGTTTACGACCGCCTCAATCGTGAATCAAGTGATTGCCTTCGCTGGAATTGGCCACGACCTTGTTCATGTGCTCCAAGTCAGTAGCATCTTCCTCATCTCCATTAGTTTTTTGTACGATGAACCAAGCGAAGACGTTCTCATCCATGATTCGGTGATTGATTATACTGTCTACAGCATGATCGTCATGCTTTTCATGCTTGCATCCGACCGGCTGCTCGGTACGTCCGTCCTCGATTCCATGATTGCGAACGCCGTGTTGCTTTTACTCATTCGTCAGTTCGTCGTGACGAAACAAAACGCGTTAATCAGTCATCGCCTACATACCGTCAACACCGACCTCGAGACTGCCGTGACGACAAAAGCACACGAACTCGAAATTCGCGAACAACAATATCGCTCGCTATTCGCCTATCATGCGGAACCAATTTTTTTATTCGACTTGGACGGCGAAGTGCTGTCGGTCAATGAGGCGGGGAGTTCCGTTCTCGGCCACACCGCCGACACGCTAATCGGGACAAACATTCTCGACGTGATCGAACCGAAGGACCGAGGGGCTTACGCCACCGCCCTTCACGACTTGACGACCGGACGTCCGGAAACGCTCGAAGTCAATATCGTGACCGATGACGGGACGAAACGTGTGTGGCAATTGATGAACATCCCGATGATTATCAATGGAGACGTCGAGGGCATCTATGCCATCGTCAAAGACATCACGCAAATGATCGTACAGCAAGAACAAATTCTGTATCAAGCGAACCATGACAGCTTGACCGGGTTACATAACCGCTATGCCCTCCAGGAGCAGATTGAACGGCTCATCGAAGACGGACGCCCGTTCACGTTAATGTTTTCTGACTTGGATGGCTTTAAAGAAATCAACGATCAATTCGGTCACCATATGGGCGACCAATTGTTACAACACATCGGCAAACGGCTCCGCCTCGCCCTATTGCCGAACGAATACGCCGGACGCCTCGGTGGGGATGAGTTCATCGTCGTCGCCGAACACGATGACGATGAGATGTTGATTGAACGACTACGTCGTCTTGTCTACAGTCCTCCCTACTACTTGGCCGGGACGCTTGTCGAAATTCACGCCTCCATCGGAATCGTTCGTTATCCTCATCACGGGGCGACACTCAAACATCTACTGTCAAACGCTGATTTGGCCATGTATAAGGCAAAAGAAAAAGGACGGGATGAGACCGTCCTGTTCGCACCAGAGCTCCGTGAAGACAAAGAAGAGCGTAAACTGTTGATGGAAGGACTCGATACCGCTTTAGAAAAAGGCGAGATCTCGCTTTACCTTCAGCCTCAGGTCGATGCGGCGACGAAGCGGATCATCGGTGCCGAAGCGCTCATGCGTTGGCAGCGCGACGGCGTCTTCGTCCCGCCGAGTGAGTTCATCCCGATCGCCGAAGAGACAGGACATATTCAAGACCTCGGCCGTTGGATGATTCACGAGACGTTCCAGCTCATGTATGCGTTCGAACAAGGCGAAATCGATTTACCGAAGCTGTCGGTCAACTTATCGGTCCGCCAATTGTTCGATGAACACTTAATCGAGTATTTGACGTCACTCTTTGAGCGATTCCCGATTGAGCCGAGCCGATTGAACTTCGAATTGACGGAGACGGTCGCAGCACACCATTCCGACCGCGTCTTGAATCGTATCCTCGAACTGAAGGCACTCGGCATCAAACTGTCGATTGACGATTTCGGTACCGGCTATAGCTCGCTCGCCTACCTCGTCCGCTATCCGATCGACGAACTCAAGATTCCACGCGAGTTCACGATGCAACTCGAAGAAAATCGAGAGTACCAGACGGTCACGGCGACCATTGTCGCCATGGCGAGACAACTTGGAATGGCGCTTGTCGCAGAAGGCGTCGAAACCGAATACCAAGAGACGTTTTTACGCCGAATCGGCTGTGACTCGATGCAAGGCTATCGATATGCGAAACCGATGCCACTCGATGAGTTCGTCATCTTCTACATGAAACAACGACAATAGCAAACGCCTCGGACCTGTTCTCGGTCCGAGGCGTTTTTGCCTTATTTCATCTCATATACTTTCACTTCACCTGGTTTCAAATCGACCCACAAGTTCCAATTGTCATCAAAACTGTGCTCCGCGTACGGCCACGAATTCGGGGAGTAGACCATCTCGGCGAAACGGCTCGCGTTCCAGTTCCGGCGACGTACGCCGTCGAGGGCGACCGTGCCCTGAAGCGATTGGTGCATATTCGTATTGGCGACGACGAGGAGTGTCTCGTTCGTGTCCGGACGCAACCAGGCCAGACCAATAAACGGCGCATCCATCTGCCCCATCGTCAACGGCTCAAAATGGCTCGGATTGACGAGTACGTCCAGCCAACGACGACGAATTCCAGCCACTTGATGCATCAGTTCGATCATCTCGTCCCGTTCTGGGTGATCCCAATGGAACTGATACGCGTCGAAGAAGGCGAGTTTGCCGAAATAAGGATCAGTCGGGAAAAGCTGATACGCTTCTTCCGGACGACAGTCGAGCCCGGTGTTCATCGGCTGTGTCTCATAGAGTTCGAGTCCGGAGTTCGTCATCGGCACCCCGTTCGGCATGAACCCGTTCAAGACAGTGAGCAATCGACTCGCTTGACGACCGCCGTCACGAGTGGCGATGCGGCGGGTATCCGCGGTCTCCCCGGCAGCGAACACAGGGAGTGGCAAGAAGCGTGAATCGTAAAAGAATTGGTGTGTATCGTGCGTGTCAAAACGTGGTTCTTTATAAAAACCATAGCCGATAATCATATTATAACCGGCATCGCGTGCCGCCCACGCCCCAATCTCAATCAACTCTTCGGCGATAAAGCTGAAGTTCGAGTCGAGTGCTCGTGGCTCCGTCAAAATCCGTTGAGCCAAATCGACCGGTAACGCATGGCCCATATCGATCCGTGCGCCATCAATCCCATATTCCCGCTGATAGTGCGGGATGATGTCCGTCAGCATCGCCCAGAGCGGCTCATTGATTTGTTCGCCTCGGAACTGATTCGATTTAATCGAATCGAATAAAATGTACGGTGCGAGGTTCGCTTCGTTCACGTATGGCGCTGCCGCCATCGGATGATCCAGGAACAAGCGGAAATACGTGACGTCAGACCAGGGCGGTTGCGGGTCGTTGATGCAGTCGGAGAACGCCGGAGCGGTCGTTAAACCGAATTCCCGCTCGATGACGGCGAGCAAGTTCTCTTCCGGATGGTCGAGCAAGTATGCTTTCACCTGTTCCCATTTCGCCGCATCGACTAAGTTCGGTGCCATCGAGAAACGACGCAGATGGTGCCACACTTCTTCTGATCCGTAAATCATCGGCAAGAACGCATATTCTGGCTTCACGTTCTCACCGATTCCCGGTACGTGCGGCGGATGGTAATAGTCGAGCTCGGTAACCGGAATCCAATAGAACCATTCTGGATTTTCTAAAATTAATCGGTTGTCACGGGCACACGTTCGAGGAATGACGTCGATGACAACACGGATGCCGACCATATGACAAGCTTCGACGAAAGCGGCAAACTCTTCCTCGACGGTCATGTCGTCCCCTGTGAGCGTCTCTTTGAGCTCTTCATCGATGGCGAAGAAATCTTGGACGGCATACGGAGAGCCGAACTCGCCTTTTTTATTTTTATGGCTATGTTGCGAGATTGGCAACATGAATAACGTATCGATTCCCATGTAAAGGAGATGAGGCAACAAGGCAAGCGTCTTTACGAACGTCCCCGTATCTTTCATTCCTTGTGTATTCTTCATTTCGACATAACCAGACCCATCATGATCCCAAGACGTTGATGTCCGCACTTGCATCGAGTAAACCGAAGCACGCTTAATCCAATCGCCACCTGTCTCCAAGTAAGCGTCCGCCTTCGCGACTGATTCGGTGTAATCACGGCCGTCGACCGCATGCGGAAGAATGCCTTTCTCGATCGTCTCGATTAAGAAATCGTATGGGTTGACCCGTTCGACACCATCGCGGACCGGTTCGGATAAGAAGCGCATTCGATTCCATAAGGACGGGATCTCATAGTGCAAATCGGTCCGTTTATCTTTTAAAACTTGGTGTAACTTTTTTAACGACGAGTTCTCTGGCATAGTTATTCTCCTTATGATTAAAATCGTACCCCTCATCAATTGTAAACGATAACATAGTACGCCATCCTATGTATTTAAACGTTTACCCGTTTTTTTCCTTTTCCAAAAAAATAATTTATGCCGAATGAAAGAAATTGTTGTACGATTGTCATCAGAAGGGAGGGAAGTGCCATGTCACAGCGGAAGTGGTTAGCATTATTCGGGGCCTTGGCCATTTTACTCGTGCTTGTCATCGCCAGTTTTATCGTGCAATTACGCAATACAAACGAACGAATCGAGGATATTTACGGGCCTCGACTAGATTCCTATCAAGCCATCGAAGAGATTATGTACTATAACATCGAGCGAGCCAATGCGATTCGTGGACTTCTCGCCTACGAAGACCGACGTTTCCTCGAAGCGTACTACAGCATGTCCCAACGTGCGAAAGAGTTGAAGGCCTCCATCGCTGGCGACCCGGATACACCGAGCTCGCTTCTCGACTTATTGTATCGAGACGGCATTTGGGAACAAGAAGCGGACCGTGTGGTCGTCATCTATGAGACCGGCGACCTCGAACAAGCGACCGCTGTCGCCGAGACGATGACCGATCAGCGCCAGACGATTTTAGAGGATTTGCGATCGTTGAAGAAGATGCAGTATAACGACATTCGCAAACAGCTGACAGCAACACAACGGGAAATCGACATTGCGATTCAGGCACTCATTTCCGTCGCCATTCTTCTCATCGCCATCCTCGTCATTCTCATTTTCTTAATGACACATACGAAAAGAAAGGCCAATCGCACTTGATTGGCCTTCTCGCCTCAACCTTGGTTGAGGTCTTTTTTTGTTTCTCGAATTAATCGGGTCGCATTTCCAATCGCAATCAACGCAACTCCCACGTCAGCGAAAACGGCTTCCCACATCGTGGCAATTCCCCATAAACCAAGGAGCATGAATATTGCTTTCATCAAAAAAGCGAAGGCAATATTTTGCCATACGATTTGTTTCGTCCGCTTGCCTAACTTCATCGCTGTGAGCAGGTCATGTGGTTCGTCGTTCATGATGACGACGTCAGCAGCTTCTACTGCCGCGTCACTTCCGATCCCACCCATAACAAGACCGACATCGGCCCGAGCTAAAGCGGCCGCATCATTTAAACCATCACCGACAAACGCAACTTTCCCGTCTTTTACGAATCGTTCTACCACTTCAACTTTCTCATGGGGCAAAAGGTCGCTTCTCACTTCATCAAGCCCGAGTTCCGCTCCTACTGCTTCTGCGACGACAGCCCGGTCCCCGGTCAACATGACTGTCCGGTACCCGTTCCGTTTCAATGCAGCGATGGTTTCGCGCGCATCGCGTTTAATCGAGTCTGTCAATTCAATACGACCAAGCCACACATCATTTTTAACGACATGCACATGCGTTCCAACGCTCTCTTCATGGACCTTGTGCCCTAACTTCTCCATATAACGGGTACCTCCGACATAGATGCAATCGTTCCCATCCATTGCCATGAGACCATAACCTGGTTCTTCACGGATATCGGAAAACGTTCTTCCTTCACCAGCATGGTCGACAATAGCCTTTGCGAGTGGATGCGTCGACGCACGCTCGACACTCGCCGCAATCTGTATGAGTTCGATTGCTGATAAGTTGCCATTTGTCTCGACTGCTGTGACGTTAAATTCACCGGTCGTGAGCGTTCCCGTCTTATCGAAAATAACGGTGTCCACTTCGGCGAGCACATCTAAGTACTCGCCCCCTTTCACTAAAATACCTCGTCTCGACCCAGCTCCGATTCCACCAAAATAACCGAGTGGAATCGAGATGACGAGCGCACACGGGCAACTGATGACGAGAAAAATCAAGGCACGATACACCCACTCTTCTAATCCACCGACAAAGAGCGGTGGAATGAAAGCAACAAGTGCCGCCAGACCGACGACGACGGGTGTATAGATTTTTGCGAGACGCGTGATCATTTGTTCGGTCTGCGCTTTTTTCGCACTCGCTTCTTCGACGAGGGTAATCATCTTCTGTAAACTTGATTCCGTCGAGCGACGCTCGACAGCGACTTCAAGCCGTCCTTCCAAATTCAACATGCCCGCCAAAACTGGTTCGCCCGGCCGAATCGGACGCGGGACGGCCTCTCCTGTGAGGGAAGCGGTATTGAGTGAACTTGCTCCTTTTACAACGCTCCCGTCCATTGGAACTAGCTCGCCTGGTAACACGACAATGATTGAGCCGATTGACACGTCCTCGGGTCGTCGCACGACTTCTCGGGTCGATTCAACGACCCGCGCCATCGTCGGTTTCATCGTCAACAACGATTGAATTGACCTACGGGAGGCACGAACCGCTCGCCCTTGCACATACTCACCGAGCTGATAGAACAACATGACGGCTACCGCCTCGGGATATTCTGAGATGGCGAACGCACCGAACGTCGCAATCGTCATTAAGAACTTCTCGTCGAACCATTCTCGTTGCCAGACGTTCCGAACGGCCGCATACACGACGTCATATCCGACGATTACATAGGCCAGGACATAAAGGATAAGCGAGTCGGTAAACACACCGAGTCCGAATATGACAAGGGCCGTTCCAAAGCGCCATAGGAGTCGATCAACATGTTGATCCGCCCCCTTTTTTTGAGCAAAGTGGGCCCCTGGTTCAATCTGTTCCATTACCCGTTCAATCGATTGTAATTCAGCTTCATGATCATTTGTTTCGTTCCATTCAATAATCATGCGACTCGTCGCAAAATCAATTTGGCATGACGCGACACTCGCCCGGTCTTCGACGCGCCGTTCGATTTTAGCCGCACAGTTTGTACACGTCACGCCTTCAATCGGCAAGATATCTCGACTTGTCATCAAGCAGTCCTCCTCTTATATTCAAATGTCCGTTTGAATATATCATAATACCGCCTTCTCCTATCTGCAACCAAAAAAAATCTTCCGCTATAGAAGCGGAAGATGCTTAACGTTCGTTCGGATGTTGTTCAGCGCTGTGCGCCATCGCAATCTCGACAAGCGAGCGGACATGGTCATCATCGAGTGAGTAATAGACGACTTTTCCGTCTTTCCGATACTTGACGAGCCCTTGGTCGAGGAGTGTCCGTAAGTGATGGGACGCCGTCGCGTTGGAATGACCGATGACGGCTGCGACGTCACACACGCACAGCTCCGCTTCGAGCGTCAAGACATACAACACCTTCAATCGTGTCGGATCAGCAAACGCTTTAAATAACCGACTGACGCGTGAGGCGTCAAATTGGTCGAGTTTCGTTTGTAACACAGCTACTTCTTCTAGTTGAATCGCAATCGTCTCGCATTGGGGTGTCTTCATCGATGTCACCTCATTTCTCGTTACCTTTAGTTTATCAAACCACTTCGCAAAAGTCTGTTATATATTATTATTGACTTATTACCATCTGTTATAATACAATCAAATTAATTAAACACGAATCCCCTATCTTGAAGGAGGCACTTTATCATGAACGAATGGGCAAGCCGTCTCGAATCATCGGTTGAATTTTATCGGAAGTTACCCGATAAGACATGTCAAGAATGTGGGCAACATATGGATGAACAGTGCGAGTCTTACGAGACCACCTGCTCCTCATGTGCCGAAAAACTTCAACTTGCCGAATAAACAATCCCCTCGGAATCATTTCCGAGGGGATTGTTCGTTAACCGAGATGATACCCTGCATACGCGGCAAGGATTCCACCTACATACGTGGCGAATAAATAGAGCCCAAACCGAATCCAATCTTTCGTCACAAAACGCATGACTTCGAGTTTGAACGTCGAGAATGTCGTGAACGAACCGAGAAAGCCGACCCCGATTCCAAGTAGTACCGTCTCGCTGATCGACGCATTGAACAAATAGCCAAGAAAAAACGAACCCGTCACGTTCACGAATAGCGTCGCCCATGGAAAGACAGAGGCCGTCCATCTTTTTACGAGTTGACCGATGCCAAAGCGAGCCATCGCCCCGAAGAACGCACCAAGCATGATAGCCAAAATCGTCATGACACGTCCCCCTTCCGATGTTCAAATCGGCGGAAACGCCTATGGCCTAATTTATAGCCGAACCAGGAGCTGAACAAACCAAGCCCGATGCTGAGCGTGACGTAAACGAGCGCGCCGACCAAGTTTCTCGCCTCAATCATCACGATCGTCTCGACACTGAACGTCGAAAACGTCGTAAACGACCCGATGAAACCCGTTCCGAGCGCGGTCACGACCATCGGGGAGAGGCGGCCTGTCCGAAACAAGAAATGCGTGAGCCAGCCGAGCAGAAAGCTTCCGATCAAGTTGACCGCGAGCGTCTCGAACGGAAACGCCCCGCCATAAAAATTGTGCACGCCAACACCAATCTCATAGCGGAGTAACGCACCGAGCGCTCCGGCCAGTCCAACGTATACATACAGCATCACGGTTCCTCCCTAACGAAAACACCTGCCATTAGTTGCGGCAGGTGTTTGATTGCTTCTTAAATTATAACAAAGCGTTTTCGCTTATGAAATAGCGGCAGGCGCGAACACAGCCGAGATCGCTTCGAACGCCTCATCGAGTTCTTCTTTCGTAATCACGAGCGGAGGCGCGAGGCGAATGACCGTCTCATGCGTCTCTTTACATAACAACCCACGCTCTTTGAGTGCTTCACAATACGGACGTGCCGCTTCAGTCAATTCGATACCGATAAATAAGCCGCGTCCACGCACTTCTTTGATGAGCGGGTTGTCAATCGACTTTAAGCGGTCCATGAAGTACGTGCCGAGCTCAAGTGAACGCTCCGGAAGTTTCTCTTCTTCGAGCACTTCAAGCGAGGCGATCGAGACAGCTGCCGCGAGCGGGTTCCCCCCAAACGTCGAACCGTGCGAACCTGGACTAAACACGCTGAGCACATCTTCGTTGGCCGCCACACACGATACTGGGAACACACCGCCCCCGAGTGCTTTTCCAAGGATGAACATATCTGGCTCGACATCTTCCCACTCGATGGCGAACCATTTCCCAGAACGACCAAGCCCCGATTGAATCTCATCGGCGACGAACAAGACGTTCTGCTCACGGCACAACTCACTCGCCCGTTTCAAATAGCCTTCTGGTGGAATGATGATTCCGGCTTCGCCTTGAATCGGTTCCACGATGAACGCGGCCGTGTTCTCTGTTAAGGCTGCTTCGAACGCGTCGATGTCGCCGTAAGGGACAACTTTAAAGCCTGGCAAGAGCGGTCCGAACCCGCGTTGGTATTCCGCCTCTGTCGACATCGACACAGCTGCCATCGTCCGTCCATGGAAGTTTCCTGAACAGACGATGATTTCTGCCTGACCCGGAATCTGTTTCACTTCATACGCCCAACGACGCGCTGCCTTGACGGCTGTTTCGACTGCTTCGGCTCCTGTGTTCATCGGTAACACCATTTGTTTATTTGTAAGCGTTACCACTTTTTCATAGAAGCGACCGAGCTGATCGTTATAAAACGCCCGTGACGTCAGCGTGATTTTATCCGCCTGATCCTTTAACGCTTGAATGATCTTCGGATGACAATGCCCCTGGTTGACAGCCGAATATGCACTCAACATATCCATGTAACGGTTTCCTTCCGGATCCGTCACCCAAATCCCTTTCGCCTCCGAGATGACGATTGGTAGCGGATGATAGTTGTGCGCCCCGAACTTCTCTGTCAATTGAATCACGTCTTGTGTTTTTGACATTTCGTTTCCCCCTTGTCTAAAAAGTCATTCTTACTCTTTCAGTATATGATGACCGTCTTTCTTTTGACAACGGCGAACTTGCCCATTCCTCGGTTTGGGAAAATAAGGTACACTGAACGTAGACATTCATTCATTTGAGATAGATGGGAGGAATTCGTGTGGCTTCGTTACGTGACTTGCCGATTGATACGTTCATCGATGCGTTATCAATCCCGTGCTGTTATATCGATCTCGATGGCGAGGTCCTGCTTTGGAACGAACACGCGACCGCGCTGTTTGGATGGGAACGAGACGAGGTGCTTCATCAAGCGTTGCCCGTCGTCGAGCAATTAGACAGTGCGCTCGAAACGTGGGCACCCCTTCTCCTTCAATATCCGTTCTCGACGACAGCGATGACGCCGTTCCAACATAAAGACGGGTCACTCGTCTATGCGACCGCTTATTTGCAATCATTCGCCATCGCCGACTATAACGGCTATTTCCTCGCCTTCTTACCGAAAGGATTCGGTCCACTCATCAGTACCGAACAGTTCAACTTGTTGCATCACTTTCAAGCGATGATCGAACAGACGACGTACTATTTATCAGCCGATGCCGATGGGAGAATCACCGCTGTCAACCCGATGCTCTGTGACCTGATTGGCGAATCAGAACACCACTTCATCGGGCGGGATTGGTTCGACCTTGTGCACCCGATGCATGAGAAGCAACCGATTGCTGACACGGTTCGAGCATCTCTTTTTTCTGATCGGATTTGGAACGGCGAGATGCCGATTCAATCAACACGTCATACGACGAATGTTTGTTGGCTGAACCTCACCGTTGTCCCGATTTTAAGTGAGCACGGTGAAATTCTTCAATATACGGCATTTGGCTTTGACGTCTCCGACAAGAAACGGCTCGAGCGAGAAGTCGAATATTTGGCGTATCACAACGACTTGACCGGTTTATTGAATAAGAAAGGATGGTTGCGCAAATATCGCGATCTCCTTCAGACGGCGAATGAGTCTGGAGGAATTGTTCACATCGCCCTATTTGACATCGACCGCTTTAAAATTATTAATGAATCGTTTGGTTCCCGCGTCGGGAATGAGCTATTGCTCCAAATCAAAGAACGGGCGTACCGTCATTTGCCAGACACGAGCGTCATGTTCCACCCTTCCGGTGGTTTGTTCGGCGTCCTCTTTTTAGAACAGTCGAAAGAGGACGTGTTTCGGCTGTTGCGTCAACTTCAATATGAGTTGCAGCGTCCGTTCCGCATCTATCATCATTCCATCATGCTGTCGATTTCGATCGGGTGCGTCTTTTATCCGTCGGCGACGAATTCGCTCGAAGAATTATATGCCCGAGCGGAAAGCGCCTTGTTTAAAGGGAAGCGAATCGGTGTCGGGACAATTCAGTTCGTCACGAAAGATATGGATGATGCGTTCTCACGGCAAATCCATATTGAAAAAGCGCTCTATCAAGCGCTCGAAGAAAAACATTTTTATTTGGAGTATCAGCCAAAATATGAGTTAAAGACCGATCGACTCATTGGGTTCGAGGCGCTACTACGCTGGCATCACGACGAGCTCGGCCAAATCCCGCCGTCTGAGTTTATCCCGCTCGCCGAAGAGATGGCGCTCATCGTGCCAATCAACAACTGGGTCATTCTAGAAGCAGCGAAACAATTAAAAGCGTGGCAGCCGCTCGTCGACCATTCCTTGTCGATGGCCGTCAACATCTCGCCAAACCAATTCCGAAGCGAAAGTTTCATCAACACGCTTCGAAATATTAAACAGCAGTTACATTTGAATCCGACAGACGTGATTCTCGAAATCACGGAAAGTCTCGTCATGCAACAGACCGAGGAAATCATCGCCCGAATGAACCAAATCAAACGTCTCGACTACCGCCTGTCGATTGACGACTTCGGCACCGGCTTCTCCTCGCTCCAATACTTAAAATCGTTTCCGGTCGATGAGTTGAAAATCGATAAAGTCTTTTTAGACGATTGGCTCGCTTCAAGGTCCCATTTACTCGATGTCATCGTTCACCTCGGCAAGAGCTTGAACCTCCATGTCGTCGCGGAAGGTGTCGAGGACAAGGAAATGCTCGATCATTTGCGAACGACTGATTGCGATTCGTTCCAAGGCTTTTTATATGCCAAACCGTTGCCGCCTGAACGCATCATCGAACTGTTGACGCATCAAAAGAACGAAAAAAATCACTGACCAACGCGGTCAGTGATTTTTAGTTACAGCGTAATCGCGGCCGTCCATAGTCCATACACCCCATACGTGGCGGCGAGGAGAATGAGGACGGCAATCGCATACTGCATCCGGCTGAGAAACGGGCGTCCTTGCTCTCGCTCTGCTACTATGAACACGAATATCCCTGGGGCGTACAAAATCATCGCGATGAGGACATATTCCATGCCAGAAGCGTAAAGGAGCCAAGCGGCATAGAGCGAGGCGATGCCTGATACGACGAGCATCCGTTGCGAACGCATGCGTCGCGCTTCTTTCCATCCGAACAGCGCCGAGAATAGATACGGAACGAGCGCTGCAATCCCGGCAATGCTCGACAACACCAAATACGTCTGTTCCGAAAAGAGCGCAATGACCGTCACGACTTGGGTGAACAGTTGTGTGATCAACAGCGCGTTCACCGGTGTCTCGTTCCGATTCAATCGGTTAAATACACGCGGGAACACGCCGTCCCGACTCGCCACATACGAAATCTCGGTCGCTAATATTGTCCAACCGAGAAGGGCACCGCCGAGCGAGACGAGAAGACCGATGTTGATGAACGTCGCGCCGACTGGCCCGACGACCGCCTCGAGCACGTACGCCATCGACGGTTCCGGGAGCGCGGCTAATTGTGCTTGCGTCATCACCCCGAACGAGAAGATTGAAATCATCATATAGATGAGAAGCGTCCCGACGAGTCCGATCACCGTCGCCCGTCCGACGTCTCGCTTATGGCGAGCGCGGGACGAGAGAACGACGGCTCCTTCAATCCCGACAAACGCCCAAAGCGTGACGAGCATGGTCGATTTGACTTGAGGAAACACGTGCGACCAACTAAATCCCTCCTCGCCCCAAAAATCGAAACGAAACGTTTCTAGGCGGAATGCGAACAAAATCAAGATGATGAAAAGGAAGAGCGGTACGAGCTTGGCAATCGTCGTGACGATATTCAGGAGCGCGGCCTCGCGCATCCCCCGACGAATCAACCAAAATAATCCCCAGATGAGAAGTGCACTCATCACCAAACGGAACGTGCGATGTTCGGCTGAAAAGATGGGGAAAAAGTAACTGAGTGTACTAAAGATGAGCGTAATGTTCGCGACCGTACCAATCCAGGCCGACATCCAATATCCCCACCCACTGTTAAATCCGATAAAGCGACCGAACCCTTCTTTCGCATACGCATATATCCCACCATCGAGTTCGGGACGCGCATTCGCTAAAAACTGAAATACGAACGCGAGCATGATCATGCCGAGTCCGGTAATCGACCACCCAATTAAGACGGATCCGACCCCTGCCCCTTGTGCCATCGCGCCCGGTAAATTAAACGCCCCGCCACCGATCATCGTGCCTACGACCATCGCTGCGAGACCAAAAAAGCCGATTCCGGCTGTCTGTGACTTCATTCAAAACGACCTCCACTTACCCTGACGTCTGACGAATAACTATACATCCATAACGTATAATCATCCGACGATTTTTTCATTCTACTGAATAAAAGGGTCGTTTGATAGGTATTTCACTAATGTTTATATTTTCGAATAATTAAGAAAAATAAATTGCGTATTCATAATAATTGTAGTTTAATAAACACTATATTCGAAACAATCAGAATTTTCGGGAGGAATCACAATGCGCAATAAGAAATGGTTAGCTTTATCGGGAGTCGCATTACTCGCCACGGCAGCTTGCGGAGGCGGCGAAGAATCATCAAGTTCTTCTGAAGGGTCTTCATCAGGTGACGCGAAAAAGGAAATCACCCTCGTCTCTGCGACGGACTTGCCACAGCTCGACCCGACGCTCACGACAGACTCAACATCCATTATCGTGACGAACAACGTCTTCGAGGGACTGTATCGTCTTGATGAGAACAACCAACCGACACCAGGGATCGCAGAAGATGTCGAAGTATCAGAAGACGGGCTTACATACACATTTAAATTACGTGACGCCAATTGGTCAGACGGCTCACCGATTACGGCCGAAGATTTCGTTTACTCATGGAAACGTGCTTTGAACCCTGCGACAGGTGCCGAGTATGCGTACATCTTACAAGATTTGAAAAACGCCAACAGCATTCTCGCAGGCGAAGCTGACGTCGACGACCTCGGTGTCAAAGCCGTTGACGAGAAGACACTCGAAGTTACATTGGAAGCACCGGCTCCTTACTTCCTCGGGTTGACTGGCTTCCCGACGTATATGCCACAAAAACAAGAGTTCGTCGAAGAGCAAGGCGAAGCGTTCGCAACTACCGTCGACAAAACACTTTACAACGGCCCTTACGTGCTCGAAAGTTGGCAAGATAACACGGGTTGGGTATACAAGAAAAACCCAGACTATTGGGATGCAGACAACGTGAAGATGGAGACGATCAACGTCAAAGTCGTCAAAGACGTGTCAACTGGCGTCAACTTGTTCGAATCGGAAGAGGCGGACTACACGCTCCTCTCGTCTGAATTCGTACCACAGTTCCAAGATAGCGACGAGTTCAAGACACGTGCCGACGCGCGCATCAACTTCTTGCGCTTCAACCAAAAGAACGAGACACTTCAAAACGTTCACATCCGGGAAGCACTTGCGAAAGGGTTCGATAAACAAGGTGTCACGGACGTCATCTTGACAGACGGTTCACAACCTGCGAACTTTATCGTGGCGAAAGACTTCACGTACACGTCTGACGGTGCGGACTTCCGTGAGAAGTATCCAGACCTTCTCAGCTATAACGTCGACGAAGCGAAAGCGGCGTGGGAAAAAGGATTGTCTGAACTTGGTGTCGAGACAGTCGAACTTGAGTTCCTCTCACGTGACGAAGAAGCTTTCAAAAAAGTGAACGAGTTCATCAAAGGTGAGCTCGAGAAGAACTTGCCAGGACTTACGCTTAACATTAAGCAACAACCGTTCAAAAACTTCCTCGAGCTCGAGGGTGCAGGCGACTATGACGTCTCTGCTGCCGGTTGGGGGCCAGACTATCAGGATCCAATGACGTATCTCGACATGTGGGTCACAGACGGTCCGTTCAACCGGATGGAGTACTCGAACGAGGAATATGACAAACTCGTTCAAGAAGCGAAGAAAGAAGCCGATGAGATGAAACGTTGGGAGACGATGCAAGAAGCAGAACGCATCTTGCTCGAAGATGACTTCGCCATCGCACCGATCTATCAAAAAGGTGAGGCGTACCTCGAACGTACGAACATTAAGAACATGTACCGCCACCCGTTCGGAGCTGACGCAAGCTTCAAATGGTTAGACGTAAACTAATCGACTTCCCTTCCACTTTCGTGGGAGGGTTTTTTAATGGATCACGACAAAAAACAGGCATGTCCATCGGGACGTGCCTGCCTGATCTTACGCTTCGCGTTCAGCCCGCATTTCTGCCGGGACATGTCCACGTTTTGAAATGATTTGGGCGATGACGAGCAAGACGACAAACGTCGCGAATGCTGCAAAGAACCCAATCCACATTGATGCTGTCATTCCGAGTACCAAGTAACCGACCGCCGAGACACCCGCTGCAATCGATGCGTATGGAAGCTGCGTCAACACGTGATCGATGTGATGCGAGCCTGCACCTGTCGAGCTGAGAATCGTTGTATCCGAAATTGGTGAGCAGTGGTCACCGAACACGGCACCTGCCAAGACGGCTGCGAGTGTCGGAAGCAAGAGTTCCGGTTCGACCGCCATAATCAAGTCTGCCCCGATTGGAAGCATGAGACCGAACGTTCCCCAACTTGTTCCCGTCGAGAACGCCATCAACCCAGCAATCGCGAACAAGATGAGTGGCAAGTAAGAGGCGGCAATCCGGTCTGTGACGAAGCTTGCCAAGTAATCCCCTGTTCTCATGTCGCCGATGACCGCGATGATCGTCCAAGCGAACAAGAGAATAAGTACCGCTGGCCACATCGCCCGAACACCGGCCCATGTTGCCCGTCCATAGTCACCAGCCGGAATTTTACGGCCGATCAGAAGCAAGAACGTGACGATCAAACTGATGATTGCACCCGCCACGAGTGAACGCGTGACATCTGTTGCCTCGAATGCACCGAGGAGTGAGAACGCTTGACCGTCTGCTGCGAGTGCTTGACCGCCTGTGAAGAGCATGGCCGATACAGTCGCAACGATTAATACAAGAATTGGGACGATCAAGTCGCGCACTTTACCGCCGTCGTGTTCTTTAATATCTTCACTCATCCCCATTGGCGCTCCTTTTGACACGTCATATAGCTCACCTTTTAAAGCGCGGAGCTCATGCGTGCGCATCGGCCCAATCGCGAGGCCTGTGAAGGCGACGTAACCCGTCAAAAGAAGTGCGAAGATGGCATAAAAGTTCATTGGAATCATTTGAATGAATGCCGAAAGTGACGAGTAACTGTCGATTGAGTATTTTGCCAAGATGCCGGCGATGAGCGCGATGATGTAAGCGCCCCAGCTCGAGAGCGGGCTAATGACACATACTGGCGCGGCCGTTGAGTCGATCGTATAAGCGAGTTTTGCACGCGAGACTTTTTTACGGTCCGTGAGCGGACGGCTGATATTACCGACAGCCAAACTGTTAAAGTAGTCATCAATGAAAATCAAAATCCCGAGTCCGAACGAGACGAGGCGTGCGCCACGTGCCGTTTTGACGTTGGCTGCTGCCCATTCACCGAACGCCCGGGCTCCGCCCGACGTTTGAATGATGGAAGACAAAATACCGAGCAAGAGCAAGAACGCGATCAAGAGCACGTTCCACTCGTTCAATTCGCCCTCCGACCAGAATAAGGCAAGAACGTTTGACCATAAGTATGAGATCGAGTCGAGCGGATTGAAGTTATGCAAGAGCAATACGCCTGCGATAATCCCGACGCCAAGCGACGGAATAACTTTCCTTGTTGTGATCGCCATAATAATGGCAAGTAATGCCGGTACAAGTGATAGTACCGAAGTTGAATAATCTACCATGCTGATTTCCTCCTCTTTTGTATGAGATGAGGCCCCCCTATGCTTAAAAAAACGCAAAGCGAGGGCATCGGCAACAAAGCCGACACCCTCGCTGGATGTTCCGTCTTTCTTAGCCGACTTGGAGCGCTCCATACGTAAATATGTATGGCAGTCTGACGCGTATTCCCCGTCAGCCCAGCACAATCCCATAGACCATGGGTGTTGCACTTCGGCGATTCTGCCTTTTTGTAGCCTTCATCGTTGTCATCCTCCGACTACATACTCATCAGCATCGCACCTCTACCTCATCGATAGCACGAATATTCATTTAAAAGTTACGTCTAAATTATCATAGGTCCATGACACATTTCAACCATTATTTTTCGTCACGGATGATTTGTTTCAATACAGCGAGTGCTTCTTGGTCATTTGCCTCGACCGCTTTAAAGAAATCGCTAAAGAAATGATACAACACGAACCGCTCGGCATGTGACGATGTTTGCTCTTTAATCGTCAAGAGAATGAGGCGGCGTAATCGACGTTTCGTCCGCGTCTCATCCGGCAATTCTTCATATCGGTCTTTGAAGGCACGATATACAGAATTGATCAAATCCTCATGTTCATCATACGACCGGTTATAAGCAACTTGTTCCATCTGTGATATCCCCCCTTTCAATTTGAACCGATGAAACTTGTTGTAACTATACCAACTTACCGGAGACCGTTCAATCTTTCCGAGCCGTTCTTAACAAAAATCATACGTTAGACCGACTCATGACTCGATAAATGAGAACGTCGTCACATCGAATAGTCCCATGTCCGTCAATTTCAAGTCTGGAATGACCGGCAGGGCAAGGAACGACATCGTCAAATACGGATTGAAATGACGATGCGCTCCGACGACGTCGAGCGCGTCGTTCAATCGTTCGAGCACATCTGCCACTTCCTGATAAGGACGCTTCGTCATGAGTCCACCAATCTCAAGCGGTAAGACCGCAAGTACTTCGCCATCGGACACCGCGACGACGCCACCGCCGACCTTCTCGAGCGTCTCGGCTGCGAGTAACATATCGTCTGGACTGACGCCGGCAATCACAAGGTTATGACTATCATGAGCCACCGTCGCTGCGAGTGCGCCTCGTTTCAAACCAAAACCCGTGACTGGTGCGAGCGCCATATGACCTATCCCGTGGTGACGCTCGATCACCGCGAGCGTGGCAATATCTTGGTCAAGGTCCGCCCCTGATTCGTCCGGCTTAAAGACGAGCCGCTCTCGTTTCGTCAATAGACTGTTCGGCAACACTTGAATGACATCGACCGCCTCCTCTTTCACGGGTAAACGGAAAGAATCAGGACTTAATTCAGGGAGTTTGAGTTCCCCTTTCATCGGCTTCGGCACCTCGATGCCGTCCACTTCAAACGTCGCTTTCCCTTCTCGCGCGACGACTTCCCCATTCACATAGACAGATTCGATTTTTACCGATTCGACGTCTGACAAGATGACAAAGTTCGCTTTCTTCCCTGGCGCGATGGCCCCGATGTCATTCAACCCGTATGCTTCGGCCGCATGAAGACTCGCCACGGCGTATGCCGTCTCCGGTTTGACGCCTTGCTTGATCGCCATCCGAATGTTGTAATCGATTCCGCCCTCGGCGACGAGGTCGTCCAAATGCTTGTCGTCGGTACAGAACAGGAAACGATGGGCGTTACTTTCCGTGATGGCTCGGCTTACCTTCTCTACGTTCCGTGCGACCGATCCTTCGCGGATTTGCACGTAAAATCCACGTCGTACCCGTTCGAGCGCTTCTTCTTCCGTCGTACATTCATGGTCTGTCATAATCCCGGCCGTCCGGTAGACGTTCAGTTGATCAGGACCGAGACCGGATGCGTGCCCGTCGACGACTTTTCCGGCCGCCTCTGTCTGCGCGATTTTTTGAAGCATATCCGCACTCGCAGCCTCGACCGATGGGTAATCCATCACTTCTCCGAGTCCGTGTACGCCCGGGTCCCCTAAAAATGGGGCCAAGTCTTCCGCGTATAGTTTGGCACCCGCATGTTCGAACGGTGTCGCCGGCACACAGCTCGGAAGCATCATCCGAACGTCGAGCGGGAGCCCTTTCGCGTCAGCCAACATATATTCGATCCCGAGCGCTCCATTGACGTTCGCAATCTCGTGTGGATCCGCGATGACCGTCGCCACACCGAGCGGGAGTACTGCTTTCGCAAACTCATGCGGCGGCACCATTGACGATTCGATATGAACGTGTGAATCGATAAATGTCGGCGCAAGTGTCCATGCCGGATCATGGTATTCCGTCTCTCCTTCATAGCCGTCCCCGATGGCCACGATGTATCCCGCATCAATCGCCACGTCTGTGCGAATCGTCTCGCGACTATACACGTCGATGACCGCTACATCTTTAAAGACGACCGCTGCTTTCTTTTTCTTTGCGGCGATGTCAATCAAATGTTGTTTTTCCATCTATGTGTCTCCTTTTTTCAACGTATTTTATCTATCTTAACAAGAAAAATCTTTTCGGTGCAATTTCTTTTTCCAGTTGTGCGACAATAAGAACATATCTGTTTGAAAGGGGTTACACATATGCAATATAAATTAGGTGAATTATTTCCAAATGTCGACAAGACAGTCTTCATCGCTCCAGGCGCTCACGTGATCGGCGATGTGACGATTGGCGCACATTCCGGAGTCTGGTTCAACACGGTCATCCGCGGAGACGAAGGTCCGATTCGGATTGGTTCGTACGTGAACATTCAAGATGGATCGATGGTTCACCAATACGAAGGCTCGCCGACAATCATTCACGATCGGGTCTCGATTGGACATATGGCGATGATTCACGGGTGTGAGATTGAAGAGGGTTGCTTAATCGGGATGCACGCGACCGTTCTCGATGGGGCAAAGGTCGGAAAAGGATCATTTGTTGCTGCCGGCGCGCTCGTCACGCCGAACATGCAAATTCCAGAAGGCGTCATGGTCATGGGTGTGCCTGCAAAAGTCGTCCGACCGCTGAACGATGAAGATCGCTTCATCATGGAGCGGACTGTCAAGAAGTACGCCAAACGGGCAGAACAGTACTTGACGACGTGCGAACCAATCGAACGTAAAGAAAGTTTGTGAAAGCGTTTACAAGATTCATAAATTGTTAACGATTCTCCTGAATTTTCTTCATGATTCCTTTGTATACTGAGGATGTAGTCAAGCCGACGTGTCGAAAGGAGCCAATTGTATGCATCTCAACCACGCTCAACTCATGTTAGACTTGTACGCCTCGTCCATTAACCCAAGCTATTGCCTTCATGTCGAAGATTCACTCAATGATACGTTACAAGGCACACATCGAGAGGTTTGGGAACGGATCCAATCGGATAATAGTATAGAGGAAGAAATCAAAACCGGGGGAACGTGATTATAATGATTCCATCAAACGTCATTCAAGACTGGCTCGCAAATAAATTGAAGAAATGAATCGCATAAATCAAAAGCTCGAGCGTAGACACTGGTCTTCGCTCGAGCTTTTCTTTATTCAAAAATCGTGAGACAGCTGTCAACCGACTGGCGTCGTTTTTTCGGTGGCACGTCCTCGAATCGCCCGAGTTGGAGGAGTCCGACGAATGTCTCTCCTTCTGCCCCAATCATTTCTTGTAACCGCGTGTCTTCGAAGATGCCACCCGTCCGCCAGACGAGTCCGATGTCTCGCTCGCTACAGAGCAGGTGGAAATTCTGAATGAACGTCGCCGTCGCGAGCAACGCGTCCTTCTTGTCCTTCTCTGTCTCAAACGCTTTTGTCGTCACGTACACGCAGGCAGCCGCATTACGGATCCGTCCGGCAACCTTTTCTCGTTTCGACTCCGGTCCGTCCTGAAACGCCGGCTCGAGCGCGGACAGCAATACGTCTTTCCCTTCCCCGTTGAACAAATAGACGTTCCACGGCTCAACTTTATTATGAAACGGCGCTTGATGGGCCGAGGTGAATAGTTCATACAACTCGGCCGTATCGAGTTCACCTTCCGTGAACATGCGAATCGTACGCCGCGATTCAATCAACTGTTGTCCTGCTGTCTTTTCCATCATGTCAATCCCCCCTCTACTATCTGTTTCATCATAATTGAAAATCGTTCTCACGTGTAGCGATTTGACTGAGTTCGAATGAAACCCGATGCCTACTTATTAAGTATATAGTAGTAAATCGCGTTTCCGTTCTATTGGTTAAAGCACCTGTCATGTTCGAAGTGGAAACAGATAAGGGGAGGATCATCATGCCGTTACGATTTCACTCATTTCTACTTTGTACGCTCGTACTCGTCGTCTTCACAGCTGCGTGTCGACCTGAGGCATCTCAACCTGAAACGATTGAAATGAAAAGTGAAGAAGAACAGCGCCAAATCGTAGACGACTTCACGTTCGACGATTATAAGAACCTGTTTGATGACGTAATCCATGAAGCGAATCAGTTCGACGTCGAGGACCCGTTACGGAAGTGGGTCATTCGAACGTTGGCAGAAGAGCAACTGTACTATGAAACCGACTTAACAGACGCACAAGTCATCGCACTTTCGACTGAAGCGATGGAACAAGACGTATTATGGAAGACGGTCGCAAGAGAAACGTACAACATTCACGTCACCGACGACGAGATTGATCGTTTCATTGAACAAGGACCGGACCAAAGTGATTTGCCGATTCATCTCGCCTACGCGAGCGCTCTCGGTTTATCCCTTCAAGAGTTGAATCATCAGTTTGACAGAGACCTTTATGAAAAGAACACGATTTGGTTACGTCTAATCCCGGTGTTAGAAAAGAAATACGAGACGACGGACAACAACAAACTTGTGGAACGATATGAAGCGGAAGTGAACGCACAACTCGATTAATCAGGCAGATCGTCGTGGATACGAAAAGGGATTCAGTCAGATGACTGAATCCCTTTTGTGCCTAAGATTAAGATGATTGTCCAACGACTTCACACACGACCAAATCTTCGAGCGTCTGTCTGCGGACGACGAGACAATGTGCCCCATCTTTCACGAACACGACGGCCGGACGAAGCATCTGGTTATAGTTGCTTGCCATCGAGAAGTTATAGGCGCCCGTTGCTTTAACGAGGAGCAAATCCCCTGCCTCGACCGGTGGGATGAGCGATTTGTTCGAGATGATATCCCCCGACTCGCAACATGCCCCGACGATTTTCGCTTCGAGCGTCTTTTCCTCATCCATCCGTGTCGCCGCAATGACGTCATATTCGGCGTCATAGAGAGCGGGACGGATGTTATCCGTCATCCCGCCATCGACCGACACATACGTACGGACACCGCTGACTTCTTTCACCGTGCCGACCTCATAAAGCGTCGCACCGGCGTTCGCGACGAGCCAACGTCCCGGCTCAATCCCGATTTTCGGAAGCGGCAACCCGAAACGGTTCACTTCCGCGATGAGCGTATCCATCACTTGCGTCATCGTGTCGGCAAAGTCGAGCGGGTCGTCCGACTCGAGATAGGCGACACCAAAGCCACCCCCGATATTCAACACGTCGGCCGTGAAGCCCGTCTGTTGACGAATCGTCTCAATGAAGTTGACCATCGTCTTGACCGTGTTGATGAACAGCGTCGGCTCTTGAATCTGTGACCCGACATGACAATGAATCCCTTGTAAGCGAAGGCGGTCCGCTTGAAGTGTCGCTTGGACTGCTTCCAAGTACGTGTCGTCATGTGTCGGGAAGCCAAACTTCGTATCGACCCCACCCGTCTGAATCGCCTCATGGGCGCCTCCAACGACTTGGGGGACAATACGGAGCAAGACGTCGACGTCAACGCCATGCTGTGCGGCGAGGCCCGAGAGCAACCCGATCTCACGCATGTTGTCGATCGTGAAATGGGTGATGCCATGCTCAAGCGCGAACGTAATATCATGCACTGTCTTATTCGACCCGTGGACGTGAATCCGGTCGGCTGGGACGCCAGCATGAAGGGCGACGTACATTTCGCCGCGCGAGACGACGTCGATGCTCAAACCTGCGGCCATCACTTTCTCGTACACGGCTGCAATCGACATCGCTTTTGACGCATAAAGCGCATACGTGTTCGGATACTTATCTAGAAAAGCGCTTCGGACGAGGCCGAGGCGGCTCTCGAGTTCCGGTTCGCTCATGATATAGAGCGGTGTCCCATATGTCGCTTGAAGTTCACGAACGGACACGCCCTCGATCATGCAAACTGATTGGTTGGTGGTGTACATACATTTCCTCCTTCGTAGCGATGCGGGACACGCCATGAGCGTGCGCATAATTGTTCTGAGTTATTCGCATAACCCGTCCGCGTGATGTCATCGATTTTCGTCGTGTTCCCGTACAATTCGACACGGTCCCCGATTTGAACCGATGCATCAACGCGCAGAAAGCTGTGACTCATAAAGATGTTGCTGACGAACGGAAACGCCTTCTCCTGAATATGGACCGGTAAATGGCGCCGGGCCCGCATGAGCCCGTCCCCATAGCCGATTGGGAGCACGGCGATACGCTCTCTCGATTCAGCCGTGTAACCCGTCCCATATCCGACGTGCGCCCCCGCTTCAATGTCATGGATTGCGATGACTTCCGTTTCCCAACGAAAGGCCGGAATGAGCCAGTCGACCGGTTCGACGGAAGAGTAACCGTATAAAAAGATGCCGACGCGGACGTGTGTACAGTGACCGAGGCGTGGGTCTGCTTGAAGCGTGGCCGCGCTATTGGCCGCATGCACCACTTCGAACGTCTGCCGTTCCATCAGCCGCGTCGACCAGTCGGCGAACCGCTCCACGTGGACGCTATGCTCCATCTCCGCGTTGTCCGCATCAGCGAGCGGGAAGTGTGTGCATAATCCGACGAGGTTGAGCCCTTCGTCTTGGCAAAACGCAAGAATGGCGAGCGCTTCGTCATACGTCTTCGCACCGAAGCGATTCATGCCGACATCTAGTTTCAAGTGAAGCCGGACGCCGTCCAATTGATCGCGTTGCGCGACGAGCCAGTCGTAGGATCCGATGGCGACGTCGAACTGTTGCTCGTGAACAGCTGTCCATTCATATACAGGATTCATGACGAGCACACGGGCATCCGGTGCACTGGACCGGACTTCCGTCGCCTCGTCGAGAGTCGTCACCATGAAGTGACGTACCCCTTCTTCATACAGCGTGGTCACAACTGGCTCCATCCCTAAATTATAGGCGTTGTTTTTCACGACGGCGAACACCGGTCGGCCGAGCGCCTCAATCCGACGTTTGTTTTCGCGAATCGCATTCAAGTCAATTGTGACTCCCATACAAAAACTCCTTTACTCTTTTACTGCTGTTTTGACGAACGTGATCCAGTCACGACGATGCTCGATTTTACCTGTCACCGCTTCACGATAACGTGCGAGCATGTCGGTTGCGACGGTCTGGACGCCGCCTCCGATTGAAATGTTGTCGATTTCGATGACGCTCGTCACTTCAGCCGCTGTTCCTGTTAAGAAAATCTCATCTGCGACATAGAGCTCGTCACGCCCGATATGACGTTCGATGACTTCAAATCCTTCTTCACGGGCAAGGTCGATCACCGTTTGACGCGTGATGCCGTCGAGCACCGAACAATCGAGTGATGGTGTGAAAATCTTTTTCCCTTTGACGAGGAAGATGTTGGCGACGCTCGCCTCGCTGACGTTACCGTTCATATCGAGGGCGATTGCTTCATCGTACCCGTCTCGTACCGCTTCCCCTTTAAGAAGTTGCGAGTTCATATAGTTTGCAGCCGCTTTTGCCTGCATCGGCATCATCGTCGAAGACACGCGACGATATGAAGCGACTTTCGCCCGGATGCCAACCGTCTTGCTGAAATACTCGCCGAGCGGCCAGCATGAGATGGCGACATGTACTTTCGTTTCCTGTGTCGGCATGAGTGCCTGCCAAGGTGTGCCGAGGAAAACGAATGGACGAATGTAACAAGCTTCGAATCCATTGCGCTCAATCAATTCGATTGTCGCTTGCTCGAGCTCATCGACCGTGTAAGGCAAGTCGACATGATAGTACGCACATGAACGCACGAGTCGCTCTAAATGTTCGCGGAGTCGGAAGATGGCCGGGCCTTCCTCTGTGTGATAGGCCCGAATCCCTTCAAAAAAGCCGCTGCCGTAATGAATCGCGTGCGTCATGATGCTCGTGTTCGCATCCGTCGGCTCAATCCAAGCTCCGTCTTTCCACATCCATTGTCCATACTGTTCCATCGTTCAACTCTCCCATTCATTTTTGATATTTTCTGTCTATTATACGTTACAGGGAGCGTAAGTCATCAACAAGTTGTGTTTTTTCTGCGGTTTTTTCATCTTTTTGCTTAATAACGCGGGCAGGTGTTCCAGCGACGACCACACCAGGCGGCACGTCTTGCGTGACGACACTACCGGCTGCGACGACCGCGTTCTCTCCGACTCGGACACCTTCCAAGATGACCGCGTTCGCACCAATCATGACGCCGTCTTCGATGATGACCGGATCTTTTGAAGGTGGCTCAAGGACACCTGCGACAACTGCGCCGGCTCCAAGGTGGACGTTTTTCCCGAGTGTGCCGCGGGCGCCGATGACCGCGTTCATGTCGACCATCGAACCGTCTCCGATGACCGCTCCGATATTGACGACCGCACCCATCATCACGACGGCATTGTTCCCGATTTGAACGTGATCGCGGATGAATGAGCCTGGCTCGATGCGCGCATTGAGTTGAGTTGTGTCAAGCATTGGAACGGCACTATTGCGGCGATCAAACTCGAGGTGGGAATCCGTGATGACCGACGCGTTCGTTTCAAGGAACGCAGCCGCACGTTCTGCTGTCGTCAAGAACAGCTTCGACTCATCTGATCCGAACGCTTTCGCGTCCTCGATTGTGAGACCGGCCAATTGGCCGTTGACGTATAATTTGACTGGCGTTTCTTTCTTGGCATCTTTAATGTATTGCGCGATTTCATAAGCGTTTGTGAGTAACATGAGTAGCCTCCTCGTATAGGTTCGTTAAATTGTAAAGTCCGGCCGGGCGGTCGAGAATCGTCGCCGCCGCAGCGAGTGCCCCGTTCGCGAAGACGCGTTTCGACAGGGCCGTGTGTTTCAATTCGAGCATTTCATCGTCCCCGGCAAAGAGGACGGTGTGTTCACCGAAAATCGTACCGCCACGCACCGAGTGCATGCCGAGTTCGTTCGCTTCCCGCGCTTCGCGGCGTGGCGTCCGGTCATATACCGGTGTGACGTCACGTTTCGCTTCGATGGCACGGGCGAGCAACTCCGCCGTCCCGCTTGGTGCGTCGACTTTCTTCCGGTGGTGCGCCTCAATCACTTCGATGTCATAACCGAGCGTGAGCGGGACGAGCTGGTCTAATAACTGTTTTAACAGCGCGATTCCATAAGACGTGTTATACGACTGGAAGATTGGAATCTCGCGTGACGCTTCCTCGATTTTCGCGAGCTCGGCTTCCGAGAAGCCGGTCGTCGCGATAACGAGCGGGACTTTATTCGCTTTTCCGTAAGCGAGCACGTCATCTAACAGCGCCGGGTTCGAGAAGTCGATGACGACATCGATGTCCGCCTCGACGTCTCGGAGTGACGTCGGATGTTCACCACCCGCCGGTGAGACGATGGCGGCGACGTTCAAGTTTTGTGTATGGGCGACTTCTTCGACAATCTGTCCCATTGCCCCGTATCCATGAATGAGTAAGTTCACTGTCTCACCTCGTTGAACTGCTCCATTGCCGATAACAACCGTGCCTCGGCCGTCGCGCTCATCGGGACGAGCGGGAGACGTGGTTCACCGAAGCCGAAGCCGCGCGCATTGAGTGCGGCTTTGACCGGAATCGGGTTCACTTCCGCGAACAGTTCATCGATGACTGGAAGCAAACGAATTTGCCACTTGCGTGCCGTTTCCAAGTCTCCGGCAAGGAGCGCCTCGGCGAGTGCGACGGTCGCACCTGGATAGACGTTTGAGAGGACCGAGACGACGCCTTGTGCGCCCCATGCCATGTACGGCAAGATTTGATCGTCATTGCCGCAATAGACCGGGAAGCCTTCCGGTAAGTGGGCCATCATTTGGGCCATGACCGAGATATCCCCGCTCGCTTCTTTGAGCGCAGCGATGCGCGGATGGTCAGCGAGTTCCCCGACCGTCGCCGGTTCGAGGGCGACACCGGTGCGTGACGGCACGTTGTAAAGCATGAGCGGAATCGGTGACGCATCCGCAATCGCTGTGAAGTGCGCGATGAGTCCGGCTTGCGTCGACTTGTTGTAGTACGGTGTGACGACCATCGCCATCTCAGCGCCGAGTTCAGCGGCACGCTTCGTCTTTTCGATGCTGAGCGCCGTGTTGTTCGACCCGGTGCCGGCGATGATGACGGCACGTCCTTGTGCGACGGCGATCGCTTTCGTAAGGAGCGTCTCGAACTCTGCGTCCGTGATCGTCATTCCTTCACCTGTCGTGCCTCCGATGACAAGCCCGCTCACCCCTTCTTGGATTTGTTCTTCAATCAACGCTTCCCATGCGGGAAGGTTTAGCGACCCGTCTTGTTGAAACGGTGTGGCGAGTGCAGTTGCGACTCCTGTGAACATATGATCTCCTCCTTATTTTGTGGCGGTCTGGCCAATCATGCATTGGGCGATTTGTACAGCGTTCGCCGCGGCACCTTTTCGAACGTTATCGGCGACGCACCAGAGATGGAACGTGTTCGGTTGCGACTCGTCGACGCGGACGCGTCCGACGTAGACATCGTCCGTCCCGTTCGCATCGAGCGGTGTCGGATAGACAAGCTCACTCGGGTTGTCCATAAGGACGATGCCCGGTGCGTCACTGAGCACCGCTTTCACTTCAGCGAGCGTCGCCGCACGGTCGAGCGTCACCGTGATCGAGACGGCGTGGCTATTACGGACCGGGACACGGACACACGTAGCCGTGACACCGAGGTTCGGTGCGTTCAAGATTTTGCGCGTCTCGTCAATCATCTTCTGTTCTTCTTTCGTATAACCGTTGTCTAAAAAGACGTCGATATGCGGCAACACGTTATCGTAAATCGGATACGGGTAGTTTTGTGGTTCTTCCCCGCGGCTTCCGCGCTCTAAATCTTCAATCCCTTTTTGGCCCGACCCTGAGACCGCTTGATACGATGTATAGGCGACGCGCGTCAAGCCGTATACTTCAGCGAGCGGGGCAAGCGCGACGACCGATTGAATCGTCGAACAGTTCGGGTTGGCGATGAGCGTTTTCTCCGGGCTCAGCTCGACACGGTTCACTTCCGGGACGATAAGCGGAATGTCCGCCTGCATCCGGAACGCGCTCGAGTTGTCGATGACGATGACCCCTTGTTTGCTCAAGCGAGGCGCATACTGTTCACTCAAGCTCCCACCGGCCGAGAAGAGCGCGATGTCGATCGGGTCCGCGTAAATCGCGTCCGAGAGTTCTCGGATGACGACGTCCTGGCCGTTCACGGTCACTGTTTTCCCGGCCGAGCGGGCCGACGCGTAAAGCAACAGTTCGTTAATCGGGAATTCATATTCTGTCAATACGTCAATCATCTTTTGGCCGACGGCACCGGTCGCACCGACGACGGCTACGTTATACATGTCGCGTCCTCCTTATAATTTGAAGCGTGTCGCGATGGCGGCGACGGCTGCTTCAACGTCTTGTTCGTTAATCGTGTATGAGATGCTGATCTCAGAAGTCGTGACTTGATAGAACGGGATGCCGCTCTCACGGAACGTCGCGAACAACTCGGACGCGACACCTGTTGCGTCGCGCATCCCGATGCCGACGACCGAGATTTTCGCATGCTCGGTATGGCGGTCAATCTTGATTTGCGGGAACGATTCCGTCAACTCGGCGAGCGCCTCTTCGAGGAACGCCTCTTCATCGAGTGGACATGTGAACGAGAGGAAAACTTCCCCGTCGAACGCTGTCTGACTGATCATATCGATATTGACATGGCGCTGTGACAATTTTTCGAAAATATCGGCAACTCCTGCCACCGAATGCGGGATATGTTTAATTGAGACGCTGAGTACGTTTTTCACGACACTCACGCTCGTCACCGCTTTTTGTTCCATTGCTTGGGTCATATCCATAATCCACGTTCCTCCTTCGCTCGCAAGCGTCTTTCCTACAAAAATGTTTACATCGTATTTTTTCGCAAGCTCGACGCTGCGCATTTCCATTACTTTCGAGCCGAGCGCACTCATCTCCATCATCTCGTCGTAAGAGACGGTGTCCAACCGGCGCGCTTCTTTATGGATGCGCGGGTCGGCCGTATAGACGCCGGCAACGTCTGTATAAATCTCACAGCGTTTGCTAAGGACGGCCGCTAAAGCGACGGCCGTCGTGTCCGAGCCGCCACGGCCAAGCGTCGTGACGTCACCGAACTCGTTGACGCCTTGGAAACCGGCGACGATGACGACGTCGTACGTCCGTAGTTTCTCTTCGAGCACTTCTTTACGGATTGCCTTAATCTTACTTTTCGTATGGATGCCCATCGTGTCGATGCCGGCCTGTTGTCCCGTCAGCGAGATGGCGGCGACGCCGCGTGAGTTCAAGGCGATGCTCAGCAGGCTGATCGTCTGTTCTTCTCCGACGGCGAGCAAGCGATCGAGTTCTCGAATCGTCGGCCGTTCCGTAATCTGTTTTGCGAGTGACAAGAGTGAATCCGTCGTTTTGCCCATCGCGGATACGACGACGACGAGCTTCTCACCGGCCTCAGCTCGGGTTTGCAAGTATTCAGAAATTGCCTGAATCTGTTCGATTGTGGCAACGGAGCTGCCTCCAAATTTTAATACGGTTGTCATCAAGTTCCCCACTTTCATGATGTCCACCAACAGAAAAAGCGGCAGACCGGTAGGAAGCACTCTCCCTACGGCCTGCCGCTTGTACGCGCAGTTGAAAAACGATTAAAGAATCGTTCCGTAGATAGCGCTCCATGGCATTTCATCCATGGCAGTGTAGGCGTTGTTCACGACTACCCCAGCCTTCGTTCGTACGCATGCGAACGTCGACTTCGGCGAATTTCCCCTTTCGGCCCGATCCGGAATGCGTCCGTCTCGATCAAGCTTACTCATGTCATTCGCAACCTCTATCTGTCAGTTGTTAGTTTTAGTTATAACAAAACGAATCCGGCTTGCCAACCTTTTTTTAGAAAAAAGGAAAATTTCTAAAAAGCATTACCACGTCTTTTTCATCATCCGGTGCGGGATATTGGCGTCTAAAAATTCATCGCCATACGCCTCATACCCGAGCCGTTCGTAGAACGGGAGCGCCGTCAGTTGAGCGCCGAGCTTTAACGTATGCATGCCTTGGCTTTTCGCGACGCGCTCAATCTCAAACATCACTTCTTGAGCATAGCCGTTCCCGCGCGCCGCCTTCAATGTCGCGACCCGTTCGACTTTGCCAATCCCCGCTTCGACCGGTCGCAGCCGGGCCGTCGTCACAGGCTCCGCATCAACGGTTCCGACGACGTGAACACAGACCGGGTCGAGGGCATCATATTCGAGTTCAGGATCGATGCCTTGTTCCCCGATGAAGACGACTTCTCGGACGTGTCGCGCTTGTTCGATCAATGAATCGGTTTGACCGTGCTTGATGATCAACATGAGACGACCCCTTCCTGCAAGCGTTTGACGACTTCGGCTGTCGCCTTTTCTAAATCGAGCACCGACTCGAATCGCGCCTGCGCTTGTTTATGGCTACCGCCCCCCCGACCGATTCCGAGGTCGTCGAGCGTCCGTTTCAAAAACGTCCCGATAGCGATGTCCTGCGTCCCGTCGTGCATGAGAATCAATTTCTGGGCCGTATGGTTGGCCCCGACGGCAATTCGTCCGGTCGCTGCGATACGCTCGATAATCATCGTCGTGAGCGTTTCGCCTTCGGTCTTCCCGATATGTGTGATTACATAGTTGTCTTCTTGTAAGAAGGCAGCTACTTTTGCCTTGGCGACCCGGGCCTCAAGCGCCTTCACTTCTTTCTCACGTTCGATTCGGGCGTTCCGCTCTTCAAGGACACGAGTGGCGACCGTCTCGTTCGTCGTCGATAACGTCTGGTGAATCGTGCGGAGCGCCGCTCGAGCCGACTGGGATTCCCGAATCGCCCGTTCACCCGCGACATAGGTCAGACGAACGTTCCCTCGCACTTTTTTCAAAGACGTCACGTGGACGAAGCCGAGTTGTCCCGTCGAGACGACGTGTGTTCCGCCACATGCGTTATAGTCGAGTCCTTCAATTTCCACAATCCGAATCACCCCAGTCCGGTCCGTCGGTTTTCGCAACTTCGCCTGATCGACTTCCCTTTCATCAAGCTGACGGACGTGGATCGGACGGTTTTCGTAAATGACCGTCGCCACGTCTTGCTCGAGTTTCTCGATTTGTACCCAATCGAACGCATCGGTCCCGATCTCGATCGAGGCGTCGTCTTGGCCGATTCCGAAACTGAGCGTCTCGATGCCGTATCGGTCTTCAAGAATCGCAGTCAATACGTGTTGCGCGGTATGTTGAACGGAATGGTCGCGCCGTGTCGCTTCGTCGACATGTGCAGTCACTGTTGTACCGACTTCAAGCGGACGCTCAAGCAAGTGCCAGACGACGTCGTCGACTTGTTGAACATCTCGTACGGTCTCGTCCGCGATCGTCCCGGTGTCAGCCAGTTGTCCGCCGCCTTCCGCATAAAAGTGCGTCTCTTCAAGCGCGATCCAATGGCCACGCTTATCTTCTTTATGTGCTGTTACGGTCGTTTGTCCTTGCCATCCGGTCATAACTGGAACCTCTTTTCTCTATAATGTGTTCAGACAACTAGTTTGATTTAGTCTATAATAAGGCATAATCCTTATGAGTCAGGAGCGATTGAGATGTTACAGATCGATAAAAAATCCCCGCTTCCTATTTATTATCAAATCGAATCTTATTTAAAGCAACAAATAGATGAGGGATTTCTTCAACCGGGTGATCTCATCCCTTCCGAACGCGAATTTTCCGAGACGTACGATGTCAGTCGGATGACCGTCCGCCAAGCTATTAAAAACTTGGTCAACGATGGCTATCTTCATCGTCAAAAAGGGCGCGGTACGTTCGTCGCGACGAATAAAATTTCGATGGCGCTCTCCGGCTTGACGAGTTTCACGGAAGAAATCAAACATCGTGGTATGCGGCCATACACACGCCTGCTGTCGTTCCAAACGATTCCGGCTCCGTATAAAGTATCACGTCGCTTGAGCGTCGCACTCGACACACCGGTGTACGAGATGAAACGACTTCGTCTAGCTGACGAGCAAGTGCTCGCCCTTGAGACGGCCTATATCCCGGTCACTTTACTACCTGAATTGACGCAAGAGGATGCTATCGGCTCCATCTACGAGTACGCAGAGCAAGCAGGGCTCCATTTGAAAAATGCGACACAAACGCTTGAAGCCCGGAGCGCCGGCGAGGAGGAAGCTGAACTCCTAACGATTGAGCCCGGGGCACCGGTGCTCTTGATTGATCAACGGACGTACCTCGACAACGGGGACATGTTCGAATACAGCCGCTCGTTGTTCCGTGGCGACGCCTACTCGTTCACGGTCGCGATGGAACGGCTATAATAAAAACGATTTGCCGAAGTGGCAAATCGTTTTTATTATTTATTGTGCTTCATACGTGATTCCGGACGGGTCGTACATATAGGATTCGAGCTCTGACTCCGTCATCGCTTGCACTTCGTTTCCGGCATCCGCTTGTTGGACACGGTAACGCACCTCATCGAGCAACGGCTCGTTCAAGAAGTAGTAGAAGTGCCCATCACTGGCACGGGCACCTTCACCCGTCAACTGGTATTGCACCGTGTTGTTGAGCGCCCCGACATCTTCAATCAATCGCATATAGTCGTTCGGTCCGAGCGTCGTCTGCATATTGTCGCCGACGGCCTTTAACACTTTATCGTAGTTGTTGAGAAGCGACGTCCCGAGCGATTGTTCGAGCACGGCGTTGATGACTTCCATCTGACGCTGACCGCGACCGATATCACCACGTGGGTCATCATAGCGGTTTCGAACGTAAGCGAGCGCTTCTTCACCCGTCAACTGTTGAAGACCGGCCTCGACTTCGACGGCCTCACGAGACGCGTCAAAACTATTTTGTTTCGACGAGAATGGGACGTCGATCTCGACACCGCCGACAGCATCGATAAAGTCGACGAATCCTTGGAAGTTGAGCGAGACGACGTGGTCAATCTCAATCCCGACGAGGTCTTCGACCGTCTTCGTCGCCATCCGCATGCCGTTGTTCGGACTCGACTCATCCATCGAACCGAAGTAATAAGCGTGCGTGATTTTATCTTGGTCAAGGCCTGTCTTCCCATAAGGAATATTATAGCCGGTATAGTCGATGTTAACGTACGAGTCACGCGGAATGCTAAGCATCGTCGTTTGTTTTTCTTTCTTGTTCAAGATGACAACAATCATGACATCTGAACGTCCGTATTCGCCACGTGCTTTCTTTTGAGGCGACAAATCCGTCCCGAGCACGAGGAAGCTTTCTGTATCTTCCTTATCAAACCGGGTCGGTTCTACCATCGGGTCGTCATCTAGTGTCACTTGTGTGCCCGACAACATGTTGTGTGCTTTATAAAAGGCAGTCCCATACATGCTCGAGCCGGCAATGACCACGATGAGGACGACAGCGCTGAACAGTTTATAAAACGCAGACGGTCCTTTACGACGTCTACGAGCCTGGGTTCTAGAATTCATCTTATTCTCCTTCACGGTCGAATGATACGAGCTTCACTTATTATAGAGGAAACTATTCTGTTTGTCGAAAACGTTTTGATGACAAATTCATTTCCATACAATTTCCCACAAACAAAAACCTGCAGACGTCAGTCTGCAGGTGATCAAGCGCGAATCGAAAAGAACCGAGCCGCGGCCTCATTGCCTCGTGCTTGAAGCGCCTCTGCGCATTGTGATGCCGCTTCCTTGTCGAGGACGACCGTTACACTTGGATGGGCCTGTAAGATGGTCGCTGGCCAATCGATGGTCGGGACGCTTTCAATCATGTGATGGACCGCTTCCGCTTTCCGTGTCCCGGTCGCGACGAGCACGATTTCACGCGCGTTCATAATCGTGTCGAGTCCCATCGTGATCGCCTGGGTCGGCACATCGTCAATCGAGTCGAAGAAACGCCGATTCGCCTCGCGTGTCGATTCCGTCAATTCCGTCACGTGCGTCTTCGCATCGAGCGCCGTCCCCGGTTCGTTGAATGCGATATGTCCATTCTCTCCGATGCCGAGCAATTGCAGGTCGACGCCAATCGAACGGATGAGCGCCTCATAGCGTGCCGTCTCCTGTTCTGGGTCCGCGGCATCTCCGCGCGGCACGTGACTTTCTTTGAACGGCACGTCATTGAACAGTTTTTCTTCCATGAAGTGATGGTAGCTTTGGGGATGGTTCGGGGCAAGCCCGATGTATTCATCTAAATTGACACTCGTCACGTGACGACAGTCCAATTGATCCTGCTTAAACATTTTATACATGCCGACTGGCGTGCTCCCGGTCGCGAGTCCGAGAACGAACTCACGTTTTCCGGTCAAACGTTCTTTAATGAGCGTATAAGCAATCTGTTCGGCCTCTTGTGGTGTATTGGCGACTAATATATTCATGCGTGTTCCTCCTTTTGAAAGACGACTTCCCCGCGGTGAATCGTTTGTCTGACAGACAACGATTCATCCCAGATGACGAAATCGGCGTCAAACCCTTTCGCGATGTTCCCTTTCTCCGCCAGCCCGAATTCACGTGCTTGGTTTTGCGCCGTCATCTTCACGGCTTCTTGAGTCGTACAGCCGGTGAACGCAAGGATGTTACGGAACGCCGCGTCCATCGTCAACACGCTTCCCGCCAAGTTCCCTGCTTCTAACCGCGCCGCCCCCGCCGCGACGATGACCGGCTGGCCGCCAAGCTCGTACCGTCCGTCCGGTAACCCTTTAGCCCGCATCGCATCAGTGATGACGACGAGCCCGTCTGCCCCTTTCATTCGATAGGCGAAATCGACCATCTCTGGACGGCTGTGAATCCCGTCTGGAATAATCTCTGCCATCACGTCACGTTCGAGCAGGCAATATCCGACCGTGCCCGGTTCCCGGTGATGCACACCGCGCATCTGGTTGTACAGGTGTGTCCCGTGTTTGACGCCTGCCTCTTTATTTTCAGCGTATGTCGCGTTCGTATGACCGGTCGACCCGATGGCCCCTGTCTCCCGCATCGCTTCCTCAAGCGTCCGTGCACCCGGTCGTTCCGGTGCGTACGTCACGAGCCGGATGTGTCCTCCGGCCGCCTGTTGCCACGATCGGAACTGTTCTCCGTCCGGGTCGATAATGTATTCGGCCGGCTGAGCCCCCGCGTTCTCGACATTCACGAACGGACCTTCTAGATGGATACCGATAAGCGATGTATCATTCGTCTCGATGACACGGCGTGCCGCCTCAAGTGCGCGTGAGATGCTTGACGGCGATTGCGTGATCGTCGTCGCAAAAAACGAGGTCACACCTTCCGAATACATTGATTTCGCCAATTGGCGTAGCGTCATCTCGTCTGCGTCCATCGTGTCCACGTCATATCCGCCATGGATATGGACATCAATCATTCCCGGTGTGACGAGTGCCCCATTCAAGTCATGCACTTCTTCGTCTTGAGCCACATAGTCCGCCATTGCCCCCACTGCTTCAATCTTTGTCCCGTTGACTCGAATATAGCCTCGTTCGAACGTCTCGTCGCCCGAGACGATATGCGCATTGATCATCTCCATCATCGATCTCCACCTTTCTACCACTGTTCTTCCCCATTATCATAACAAATAACTAGTATAGTTGTATATACCAATTTATAAGAAGTGTGTCTCGTTTCACGAAAGAAGACCCAGTCCGTTGACTGGGCCCCACATTCGATTATGATTTTATTTCAACCGGTTCCGGTTTATAACGCCGGACGATATACACGAGACGAACAAATAAGAGTACGGCCCCAGCGGCTAGACCAGCAATCAACCCGATCCAGTATCCGTCCGGACCGACACCGAACGGTTCAGCGAGCGTGTAACCAAGAGGTAACCCGATCACCCAGTACGCAATGAGCGACAAGATGAGCGTCACGTTGACGTCTTTAAACCCTCGCAAAATTCCTTGAATCGGAGCGGCGACCGCGTCCGACAATTGGAAGAATACCGCAAAAATCATGAAGTGCGCGGCAAGTTCGACGACCGCCGCATCATTCGTATAAATCGCCGCGACGCGTTCGTTTTGCCAAAACAAAAACGCCCCTGAAAAGATGGATACGGCCAGACAGAGCGAGAGGCCAATTTTCGCGTAGCGAACGGCGTCCTTTAAACGACGTGCCCCGAGTTCATACCCGACGACAATCGTGAGCGCGCTTGATGCCGAGAGCGGCAACATGTAGACGAACGACGCGAAGTTGATCGCCGCTTGGTGCGCGGCGACGATATTGTCACCGTACGAACTCAAGAGAAGCGTCACCGCCGCGAAGATGCTCACTTCTGCGAAAATCGCAAGTCCGATCGGTGTCCCGAGTTGTAACAACTCTTTTTGACGCGGCCACAGCAGACGCTCGAACGAGCGCAAGAAACGATATTCGAGGAACGGCTTCCCGTTTCGAACGAAGGCGAACGCCATGAAAAAGAGAAGCCAATACGTGATTGCCGAAGCAATCCCGGCCCCGATCCCTCCGTAAGCCGGCACACCAAATTTTCCAAAAATGAAGATGTAGTTTAAACCGACGTTAATGGGTAACCCTAATAGTATAAGGAGCATCGAGACGCGCGTTTTGCCGAGTGAGTCCATTAGCGTGCGTAACACGTTGAACAAAAACATCGGCAATACCCCGAAACCTAGGGCGAACAAGTAGCCTTTGGCGATGCGTTTTCCTTCTTCACTCAGTCCCATCCCGTCGACCGCGGTCGGTACGAGAATCGCTCCGAGGATGAGTGTCGCGATGCTCAAGCCGACTGCTAAATAGACACCTTGGAACAACGTCCGTTGAATCTGTTGGATATTTCTCGCCCCGAGCGCTTGCGCCACAATCGGTGCGACGGCGAGTAAAATCCCGCTCAGTCCTGTATAGACCGGCATCCACAAACTTGAACCGACACCGACACCGGCCAAGTCGACTGCTCCGGCGCGACCGGACATGACCGTGTCAAAGAAGCTGATTAAGTAAAAGGACACTTGCGTCACCAAAATCGGATAGAAGATGGTGAAGAACAATTTCATTTTTTCTTGAAGCGTATGTGTTTGATACATGGACAACCCTCATCTCATTTCAGAAAGGAAACAGTAGAATGAATCAACGGAATGCAGAAAAACTAAAATATGAGTTGCTCGAGACGTGGAATACGTTTAATCATTACATGACCGAAGCGCTCACGTTTCAAAATAACGAAGATGTCCATCAGGCACGCGTGCACCTCCGGAAGCTATTGACCTTCATGCAACTATACGAGACGAAACCGTCCACGTATCGGCAGCTGAAACAGCTCATGGAGGCACTTGGGGCCGTTCGTGACGGCGACGTGCTCATCGAGGCGTTCGAGGCCGACACGGCGCTCGACCGCGCATTTCTTGAAGAGATGGAGCGACAACGGGCAATCAATCGCACCGTTCTCGCGACTCGGGTCAGTGAAAAAATGACCCCATCGCTTGACCAACAAGTGCGCCGCTTCCTTGGCGGGCAATTGTTTCGTGCGTTCAAAAAACAAGATACGGCCGCCTTACTCGAAAAAGCGAAAAGCGAACGAAAGCAGCGAATCGAGACTCACGAAGAAGCGTCACAGATGACCGACCGGCTCGAGACGCTCCATAAAGTCCGGCTCGCCGTCAAACGCGAGCGCTATTTACATGACTATTTGTTGAACTATGAGGCGACGGCCTCTAAAGACCAAATCCACAAATTGAAGAAGCTCCAGACCGAGCTCGGTCATGTGAACGATCAACACCAGTTGTTGTTACGGTGGACTGATTTCACACCGCCTCCCGAGCTCCGCGATGCGTATGACGAACGCATTCAATCGCTTGAGGACGAACTCAACGCGGCGGTCAAGGACACCGACCTTTAACGAGACGTGTACCGCTCGACGAGAAGTTCAAGTAGCTTCATACCGGCGATTGAGTTGCCTTTCGAGTCGAGCGCGGGGCCGAAGATGCCGAATCCGACATCGCTCAACCCGAGCTCATGCTTGCCGGTCGCGAGAATCGCGCCAGAGACGCCACTTTTCCCAGGCAGCCCGACACGAACGGCGAACTCGCCCGACGCATCGTACATGCCGCACGTCGTCATGATCGCTTTGACGATACGGACGACGCGACGTGGAATCAGTTCTTCGCCTGTCACCGGGTCTTCCCCATTTCCGGACAGGATGCGACCGATCCGCGCCAAGTCAAAACAATCGATTTCGATGGCACACTGTTTCGTATACACATCGATAATCTCATCGACGTCACCCTCGACAATGCCGTGATGACGCATGAAATAGAGCAAGGCCCGGTTCAAGTCGGTCGTCTCGTATTCCGAGCGGGCGACTTTTTCGTTGTAGCGCACCTCTTCGACCGGAACGTCCAATAACGTCGCCAAAAATTGGCGGAACTGATAAATCTTCAATTCGGCTGTATCGCCTAAAATCATGCTCGTGACAGCGAGCGCACCGGCATTGATCATCGGGTTGAGCGGTTTCGATGGCACCGTCTCTTCAAGCTTTGCGATCGAGTTGAACGCGTCCCCGGTCGGTTCCATTCCGACTTTTGAGAACACATAATCTTCCCCGAACTCCATCAACACATAGCAAAGCGTGAGCGCCTTCGAGACACTTTGAATCGTGAACTTATGATGGACGTCACCCGCATGGATGTAAGAACCGTCAGGCAGACATATTGCCACGCCGAGTAAGTCGTCTTTCACATGAGCCAGCTCGGGAATATAATCCGCCACTTTCCCTTGAGCCGTGTACGGACGACACTCGTCGACCAAATGCGCCAACTGCTGTTCTAATACGTTCATCATCATCACCTCATATCCGATAGTTTACAACCGAGACATCTTACCACATCTTCTCGCGGTTATCCATCCGGCGGCCCGTCATCTTGATACCATTTGTCATCGGCCCATAGAATTGGCGGACTCTCTTCATCCCCGTCGAGCTTGTCACCGTGCCGATTCATCACGAGGATGAACGTGATGACGCCTACGATGACGATTGACGCCATCAGCCAAAATGAGAGCATGGCAGTTCCTCCTTTTCAATCGTGACAGTTTTGTCTAACAACGGTGTGATACTTATCCTATGTCTCGGTGACAATTCTCGGTACCGTTAAAGATGAGACTATACGGAAATGGGTGAACGAATTGAAACACATCGCAATCATTGGCGGCGGTATTACCGGGCTTGCTGCCGCCTATTATGCTAAACAGCAAGGCGCTCGCGTCACACTGTATGAAGCGAACGATCGACTTGGAGGGAAAATCAAAACGATTTATCGGGACGGATTTGTGCTTGAATGCGGGCCGGACGGGTATATGGCCCGAAAACCGACATTGACCGACTTGATCACCGAGCTCGGCTTAGAGGAGCAACTCGTTCGTTCGAAGACCGGGACGTCTTACATCTACGTCCGACAAAAACTACGTCAAATGCCGGACGGTTCCGTCATGGGAATCCCGACAAAATTTTGGCCGATGGTCAAGACCGATTTATTCACATGGCGTGGCAAGTTTCGAGCCGGATTTGACCTCGTGCTCCCGCGCGTCTATCACGGGACCGACATTTCGCTCGACACGTTCTTCCGGACTCGGCTCGGTTCTGAAGTGGTCGAGTCGATGATCGAGCCGCTTTTGTCAGGTATTTATAACGGGACGCTTCAGGATATGAGCATCGAGTCTACTTTTCCTCAGTTTATCACGATTGAACAGAAAAAACGCAGCTTGATCCTCGGCATGAAAGCATTGACGCCGCCCGTTCAAGCCGGTGCCAAACCGCGTGAGGCAGGGAAGTTTTTATCGCTCCAGAACGGGCTCGGTACGTTAATTGAAGCGCTCCGTCCCGCAATTGATCATCTCTATTTAAATATACGCGTCGCCGCGATTCGCCCGCATGAAGTCGTGCGATCGGACGGGACGGTCGAGACGTTTGACGGCATCATTCTCGCGACATCTCCCGAAGCACTCGGACCGGTGCTCGGATTAACGGAAGCAGAACAGTTATCTGCCCTGAAACGGACGTCTTCTTTGACCGTACTCGCTGCTTTCAAGGAGACCGATGTCGCCGCGCTCGACGGAACCGGCTACGTCATCGCGAAAGGCGAAGGCAATGCGCTGACCGCGTGCAGTTGGATGCATAAGAAATGGCCACATATGGCACCGAAAAACAAAGCGTTGGTACGCGTTTATATCGGTACCGATCATGTGCCTAGCCTGTTGCATGAAGCCGACGAGAGAATTGCGGCGTTCGCCTTAAACGAACTACGGAAGATCCAACCGGTCGGAAAACCCCTCTTCACGAAAGTGGAACGGCATCTCAATACGATGCCCCAGTATGAGGTCGGTCATCAAGCGTACGTTCGTGCGTTCAATCGTGTCATCGCCGAACTTGACGGGGTCGAGGCGTGCGGCGCAATCCTTGACGGAGTCGGATTACCGGACTGTGTCGATTCTGCCAAACGGGCCGTCGAACGTCTGAATCAAATGAATGAGGTGCTCGCATGAGAGGAATCGATTATAACGTCAACCCCTTTATCGTCATTTGGGAAGTGACGCGCGCCTGCGCGTTGTCATGCCTTCATTGCCGGGCCGAAGCCCAATATCATCGGTATCCCGATGAACTCGATACCGATCAGGCGAAAGCACTCATCCGTGACATTCACGCCATGGGCAACCCGATTCTTGTTTTTACCGGTGGCGACCCGCTCATGCGTGACGATTTATTCGAATTGACCCGTTATGCGGTGTCGCTTGGCATGCGCGTTTCGATGACACCGTCGGCTACCCCGCGAGTGACCCATGATGCGGTCAAACGGGCGAAAGCGGCTGGGCTATCTCGTTGGGCGTTCTCCCTTGATGGGTCAGACGCCAAATCGCACGATTACTTCCGGGGCACTCGCGGCAGTTTCGAGCGGACGCTTCGCGGCATTTCGTACTTCCATCAGGAAGGCATGTCGTTCCAAATCAATACGACCGTCACCGAATATAACGTGGACCAACTCCCCGCGATCGCCAAACTCGTCGAAGAGCTTGGCGTCTCTGTCTGGACCCTCTTCTTTCTCGTCCCGACCGGACGGGGCTCGCTCTTACAACCGATCACACCAGAGCAACATGAACAGGTTCTTCGTTGGGCGTTCGCTCTCCAAGCCGAAGTCCCATTCATCATCTCAACGACCGAGGCCCAATTTTATCGTCGCATCGCCCGTCAGGAGAACGCGCGACGGAAACAACTCGGGCTCCCGCCGATTGGTCATCCGCACGACGATTTGGCGAAAGCGCCTCGCGGGACGAACGACGGGAACGGGTTTGTCTTCATCTCGCATACCGGTGAGGTCCAACCGTCTGGATTTCTCCCGATCACTTGCGGCAACGTCAAGCAATCCTCACTCGCTGATCTTTATCGGCATCATCCGGTGTTCACCTCACTTCGAGACCCCGATACGCATGGCGGCAAGTGCGGGTATTGTGAATACCGTTACGTCTGCGGCGGTTCGCGGGCCCGTGCGTTCGCGGTGACGGGAGACTATAAAGCCGAAGAACCGTATTGCGTCTATCAACCCTCTACGTAAAAGAATCATTTTACATTTTTTTGTTTTATCGTATGATAACTGTAAATATATTGAATTTGCATTTATCTCGATAAAGGTGGAGATCACATGTTCGTGTATATCCCGATTGACGGCTTGTTTTATATCGGCCTCGCACTCATCGCCTTGATCAGTTATCCACTCGGCCATTTAATCATGCGATTCGGAAAAACGGCGAACGGCGGATTTTACTCGCTCGTCGCGGTCAGTCTCGGTATGTTCTTTTGGCTTGTGATTTGGTTTGACGAAGCCGCTCGCCAGCGTGATATGGGAACGATTCCCGTCGTCTTCAATTTTGCGTTCGCCGTCCTATTGTACGCCTCGTTTCTCGCACTCAGCTATTTCGTCCTACGTACCGTCCATCGACGCATCCACGTAAATCGCTAACCAAAAGGAGCGCCGGCATCTGCTGGCGCTCCTTCCTATTAGTACGTCACGGTCGTTGGACGGAGCGTCAACTCTCCGTTCTCGACGTCAATCATCACGGTCTGGCCATCCTCGACGTCACCCGCAAGGATGCTGCGGGCAAGTTTCGTCTCAATCGTCCGCTGTACGTAGCGGTTGATTGGACGGGCCCCAAACTGCGGTTCATACGCCTCATCCGCGATGAACGCTTTCGCCGCATCGGTGATTTCGATTTGAATCGACCGGGCCGTCAAACGGCTTCCCATTCGAGCGACCGCTTTTTCGACGATTTGACCGATTTGGTCGCGCGTGAGCGGGTGGAACAGGATCGTCTCGTCGACACGGTTCAAGAACTCCGGTCGGAAGTGGCGACGAAGCCGCTCGATGACTTGGCGTTCTTCCGCCTCATCGATGACGCCATCTCTCGCCGCCTCGAGCAAGATGTCGGCCCCGATGTTCGACGTCATGATGACGATGGTATTTTTAAAGTCGACGACACGGCCGTGCGAGTCGGTCAACCGACCGTCATCAAGCAACTGAAGCAAGATGTTGAACACATCGGCGTGCGCTTTCTCGACTTCGTCAAGTAGTAACACCGAGTACGGATTGCGGCGTACTGCTTCTGTCAACTGACCGCCTTCCTCGTAGCCGATATAGCCCGGAGGCGCGCCGACGAGACGGGATACGGCGTGCTTCTCCATATATTCGCTCATGTCGAGTCGGACGATATGATCTTCGGAATCGAACATCGCCTCGGCGAGCGCTTTCCCGAGTTCGGTCTTCCCGACCCCGGTCGGACCGAGGAAGAGGAACGACCCAATCGGGCGGTTCGGGTCTTTGATGCCGGCCCGGGCCCGGATGACGGCGTCGCTGACGAGCCGAATCGCGTCGTCTTGGCCGAACACGCGCTGGTGAAGCACCGTCTCGAGGTTGAGCAACTTGTCGCGTTCTCCCTCGGTCAGTTTCGTCACTGGGATGCCCGTCCATTTCGAGACGACTTCCGCAATCTCTTCTTCCGTCACTTCTTCCCGGACGAGTTCACGCGTCACCGATCCTGCAAGACGTTCGGCTTCTTCGAGTTCACGCTCGAGTTCCGGGATGCGTCCGTATTTGAGTTCCGACGCTCGGTTCAAGTCGTAGCGACTTTCGGCCTCTTGCAGTTCGAGCTTCACTTTCTCGAGGTCGCCACGGATGTGTTGCACGCGGTGGGTCGATTCTTTCTCGTTCTCCCAACGTAGACGGAGCGCGTCCGCTTGTTCGCGTGACGAGGCGAGTTCTTGTTGAAGCGCTTCGAGTCGTTTCTTCGACGCGTCATCGCTCTCTTTTTTAAGCGCCGCTTCTTCAATCTCAAGCTGCATGACGCGACGGACGAGTTCATCGAGTTCGGCCGGCATCGATTCCATCTCGGTCCGAATCATCGCACACGACTCATCGACGAGGTCAATCGCCTTGTCCGGCATGAAGCGATCGGTAATGTAGCGGTTCGATAAGACGGCCGCCGCGACGAGCGCGTTGTCATGAATGCGGACACCGTGGTGAATCTCAAACCGTTCTTTCAAGCCGCGCAAGATGGAGACCGTGTCTTCGACATCCGGTTCGTCGACGAGCACTTGTTGGAAGCGTCGCTCGAGTGCTGGATCTTTCTCGATGTATTGACGATACTCATCGAGCGTTGTTGCGCCGATACAATGGAGTTCACCACGAGCGAGCATCGGCTTGAGCATATTCCCGGCGTCCATCGCTCCTTCGGATTTACCGGCTCCGACGATCGTGTGCAATTCGTCGATGAAGAGGATGATTTTCCCTTCCGCTTCTTTCACTTCGTTCAAGACGGCTTGCAAACGTTCTTCGAACTCCCCGCGATATTTGGCGCCAGCGACGAGCGAACTCATGTCGAGACTGAAAATCGTCTTGTCTTTCAAGCTTTCCGGGACGTCGCCACGGACGATCCGTTGGGCGAGCCCTTCGACGATCGCCGTCTTCCCGACTCCCGGTTCTCCAATTAAGACGGGATTGTTCTTCGTCTTCCGGCTCAAGATACGGATGACGCGGCGAATCTCACTGTCGCGCCCGATGACGGGGTCGATTTTCCCAGTCTTCACTTCTTGAATCAAATCGCGTCCGTATTTCGTCAACACGTCATACGTCGCTTCCGGAGACTTCGAGGTGATACGTCGATTGCCACGAATCGCGGTGAGCGCCTCGCGTAACTTCTCCTCGGTCACGCCTTTACGTTCGAGCATGCTTTGCGCTTGGCTTTTATTCAACAGGATACCGAGCAACACGTGTTCGACGGAGACGTATTCGTCATTCATACTGGTCGCCTCACGCTCGGCCGTCGTCAAGACGTTCAAGAGAGAAGCTGAAATCATCGGTGTCGTCGGCGTTTGCAACTTCGGTGCATTTTTGAGCGCCATCGCCACTTCCGCTTCGATGTCCGCGACGTTCAACTCCATCTTTTGTAGCAAAAGTGGAATGATGCCGTCCGCCTGCGAAATCATCGATGCGAGGACGTGCCATTCGTTCATCTCACTATGATGATACTGTTTCGCGAGTGCTTGCGAACTGACGATGCTTTCATGCGCTTTATCGGTAAATCGATTGAAATCCATCCCGTTTCCTCCTTATGTTCAGCGTTCAAGTTGTTCATAAACAGATCGGTGGGCGGCGTCGAGTGGCAAGTCGACCTCGAGCTGGACGAACAAGTCAGACCGGACTTTCGAGGTCGTCATAAAGCCACGTCCTGGAATCCGCATCCGTTGCCCTGGACGCGAACCCGGTTTCACTTTCAATTTCACGCGGCCCCCGTCGAGCGTCGCGACGATGACTTCCGTCCCATCCAGAAACGCGAGCGGGCGCAGTCGTTTGACGGTGATCACGTTCGCCCCTTCCCGGTGATACGTCTCGTCGTCTGTAAAATGAAGTTCGACATAGACGTCGCCACGGTCCCCGGATTGTCCGACTTTACTGCCCTTCCCTTTTAGGCGCAGCTTTTGTCCTTCATAGGCGCCTTGGGGAATTTTCACGTTCACAGTCCCAGACTGGAGACGCAAACTCACTTTCGCCTCTTTCGTCAATTGGCTAAGCGGTACGTTGACGCGTACCGTCTCATCCAAGTCTTCCTCGACCGTCTGGTTGAAGAAACTGCCGAACATGTCCTCAAATCCGAACGTCCGCGACGTCGTCCGTGAGCCGCCCCCGAATTGACGGAACAAATCCTCAAACTGGGCCGAGCCCTCCCCATATCCGTCTCCGCTATACGTCCCGCCACCGAATGTCGGTCCTTCCGCACTTCCGTAGCGGTCATAATTTGCTTTTTTCTCTGGGTCGCTCAATACGTCAAACGCTTCTTGAATCGCCTTGAACTTGTCTTGTGCGCCCGGGTCTTTATTCACGTCCGGATGGTATTGTTTGGCCAACTTTCGATATGCTCGCTTTATGTCTTGGTCCGATGCCTGTTTGGACACGCCCAGGACGTCATAATAATTTTTTGCCATCTCGTTTCACCTCACCTATCCCTTTCCCGATTCTGTTAAGTCTATTCTACCCAATTGGTCAAATAAGGTCAAAGATTACCCTCACTGTTTTATACGAAAAAAAGAAGGACTTCGTTTCAAAACGAAGCCCTTTCTCTTAGAAATATACCTTTGGATTCGACATACCTTCTTCAAACACAATCGTGACTTCTGGGTTGCCTCCGAGCGAAGTAACGTTAATCCGAATCGGGACGCTGCGATTGTATTCCCAGCGGTTCTCGAGCAAACCGACGATATGTTGCGTGAAGCCGACGAGTTCGGCGCGACTATAGAACTGAATCGGGATATCAATCTCTAGCCGTGACAAGTCACCGTTTTGATAGAATCCTTTGCCGATCATCCCGCTAAAGTCAGGGAAGACGTCGGCGATGCGGTCACTGAACAACGTGAACTTTTGGGCATCATCTCGCACTTCGTTCGTAGCTGCGCTTGATGGGAAGTAATAGTACCGCTCATCGATCGCTTTCCAGTCTCCTGAAGCGACACTGTCCGACTTGCCGACGAACGCCGATTTGATGTAGTTACCAGGTGTCGGCGAACCTTGCGATGCCTTCATGTACAACGCCACATTAATATCGAGATCTTTAAAGTCTTCCCGTTCACGTAGCTGTGTCACGAGTTCATTCGCCATCCGCTCCCCTTCTGCGATGACTTTACTCTCATCCAATCGCTCGGTATATGTCGGCCCGAAGTTTGGAGCTTGGAAGACGTACTCCCGGTTCAAGATGAGCGCGAACGAGACACCGCCGAGCGTATAGCCGTTATCGGCTCGTTGCATGTAGTTCTGTTCGACGAGCGAGGCGAGATAGAGCGGTGACTCTTTATTGGCGTCGACAAAGTCCGCGTCTGAAACTTCCGCCGTCCCGTTTTGATAAGCCGGGTTGAGTGGAACGAAGGCGCCTTCTTCCTGCTCCTTGCTCTTACGACCGAGCAGTTGTAAGACGTCGGTGTTCGTCAAAAGCTGACCTTCTTGATACGCGAACTGCTCCGGATTGAACGCTCCGGTCGAATGACGCATCAAGCCAAGTTCGACTTCTTCTAGTTCGAGCGACGAACTCACTTGACGTTGCGCGAGTCCACGGGCCGCTGCCGGTTTGAACGGAATCACCATCTGATAATACGAATCACGCGCCTCGATGGCAGGCGTGACCCCTTCTGACACCGTCTCATTTCCTGTCGGCGTCGCTTCTTCTTCCCCCATTGGGATCTTCATTGAACATCCACTGAGTAGCAAACTGGCGGCCACTGCGGGAATGATGAGTTGTTTCCATTTCATCTATCGTTAACTCCTTTTAACAAGTCGATTCCTCATACACTTTTTCTATTATAGCAAAATCGCCCGCTGAAAAAAGTGTCGAAGCGGAATCAGTCCGTTAGACAAACAAATCCTCCGGCAATGGAACCGGAGGAAGACGCGTTATGCTTTGTTCGATGGACGTCGGCGATACATGAACGTCATCAGTCCGACGAGGAGAAACAGGAGACCGAGCGCTGTTACCCACGTACTCGTCGAACCAGTCATCGGGAGCGTCCCTTGTGTCGGGGGTGTCGTCGGATCTTTGACATACGCACTGTCATCTTCCCGTTCTGGGATGGCTTGTTTGACGTGAACCGTCGCCTCGGCCGAACGGGAGACGCGGTTCCCGCTCACTTCGAACGTGAAGGTCACCCGATTCGTCAACGTCTCGCCAGCTCGGACGTCGTAAGAAGGCAACAAGACTTGCTCCATCTCCAGGACGACTTCTTCACCGGGCACAAGGCCGTTCTCGACTTCCGCTAGGGCTCGCATGCCGTTACGTAGCGCTTCGGTCGCGTCACGCTGTTCTGTCACGGTCAAGGCCCCGCTCGTCCATTCTTCCATCACGTCGACGAAATGAAGCGTGACGTTCGACGTGTTCGTAATCGTATACGTGTACACAATCGCATCGCCCGGATGCACTGTTTTCGAGTTCGCTTCTTTTGTCACGGTGAAGTCAATCCGGTCCAACAAGACGATTTGTTGGCTCTCTGCATCGATCACACGACCATACTCGTCAGTGGCGGCCACTCGGAAGATATTCCCGATTTCAGGTTCGGTCGCCGCATCGTAATCGTCCGGCACTTCGAGGTTGATGGTCGTTTCCACCCGTTCGCCCGGGGCAAGCCCATCCTCTCCAATTAGCGCATCAAATCTTGTTTGCAACGTCTCATTGAATACACGGATGGCTTCGGCGCTCATGCCACCGTCAAAGAATTCATCTTCAATCGACGTGACCGTAAGCGATGTTTCGCCGGTGTTCTCGATGATGAACGTGTACGGAATCATACCGCCGACGACCGCTTGATCGATATTCGCTTCTTTTCCGACCTCAAGCCCGATCATTTCGTTCGGTACGACGGTCACCGTCACGTCCGCACAATCGTTTGGAATCGCTTCGTTTTCGACCCCGATACAAAACGTGTTCGTCACGTCCATCTCCATTTCCAAGTCTGGGGCGAACGTGTCAAACTGAATCACCGTTGTCCCGACCGGTATGACCGGGAACGTCCAATTGAAAGCGGGCGGACCACTTACGACGGTCGGAATCGGTGTTTCCACGCCTTCCGGTCCGATGACTTCAATCGAATCCGCGACGACGGTCAACGCTTCCGGTACCGCATCCGTTACCGAGACGTTTTCAAGCGGGGCACCTGCTACGTGAATCACGAGACGATACGTCAACAAGTCGCCTGCGAGCACTTCTGTGATTTCACCGTCCGCGCCGAGCGCGAGCTTATCGATGGCGACGGACGGGGTGAGAGACGTGGCTGCCGCTTCTTCTGTCATCACTTCGACTTCTGCAACCGGTGCTTCCGCAACCGGTTCTTCAGCAGGTGGTTCCGCTACAGGAACTTCTGCTAAAGGCGTTTCTTCCGCCACAGGTTCTTCCACGAGTGGTTCCTCTTGCACGTCTTCGACTACGGGAACTTCCGTTTCTAGTGTTGTGGCCGGGGCTGTCACCGTTTCTTCTGTTATCGTGAACGCAGTGAACGAATACGGGACGCGGGCTTCATCGTAAAGCGTGACCGTATCAATCAACGATCCGTCGACACGAGCCGCGTCAATCATGAATCGCCACGTGTCGGCAGTTTCTCGAACCCCGTAATACGTCACGTCCTCATAGACGAGACTCGATTCGAATAAACGGTCTGCTTCCTCGGTCGTTAAGTCGACCTGCACATATATCGTGCTCGAAGTCTCGGCGTATAAAACGTTCGGTGTAAGTAAGCCAATCAATAAGGCAACTAACGCAATCCAAGCAGTCCATCGACGGGTGGCGTGTGTCATGATGTGTCCCTCCTCTAAGTTGAATGCCAGTCGACAAGTCTGTCCGATGACCGCCTCGGCACGGAGGGAGGAAAGAGGATGTGTGTGCGTGAGTCGTGGGGTCAAAGGGTCCTCTAAATCAGGAAGATTTTACAAATTGTAAAGATAGTATTTATTACCCTTCCGGCGTTTCCACAAATCCGTCGAAACGTTGTATTTTTTAAACGTTAGGTCAATGAAAAAAAGCCTTCAACCGAAACGAACTCGTTTCAGATGAAGACCTTCTTTCACTCTTGTTCCGCTAAAAAAGAAAGCAAGGCGGCCTCGTCCCACACTTCGATTCCGAGCGATTCTGCTTTCGTCAATTTCGAGCCGGCCTTCTCACCTGCGACGAGAAGGTCTGTATTTTTGCTGACGCTGCCGGTGACGCTCGCACCGAGCAGTTCAAGTTTCTTCCCGGCTTCACCGCGCGTCATCTCGTGCAGTTTTCCGGTCAAGACGACGGTCTTACCGGCGAGTGGGGCGTCCGTATCAATCGGACGCTTCGTCCCTTTGAATGTCAAATTGACACCTGCTTCGGCAAGTTCTGCCACGAGGTCGCGGGCTTCTGGTTTCTCGAAATAGAGCGTGATCGATTCGGCCATTTTTGTGCCGATGCCATCGATGGCGGTCAAGTCTTCGACAGAGGCCGTCATAATCCGCTCCATCGACTCAAACTGTTCGGCAATGAGCGTCGCCGCTTTTTGCCCGACGAGCCGAATGCCGAGAGCGAACAATACCCGTTCGAGCGAATTCTGCCTTGACGCGTCGATGGCCGCGAGCAAGTTTGTGACCGACGTCTCACCCATCCGTTCAAGCGCAAGGAGCGCCTCGCGGTCAAGACGATACAAGTCGGCGACATTATGGACGAGACCGGTCTCATGCAGTTGGGTGATGACTTTCTCTCCGAGACCGTCGATATTCATCGCCGGACGTGAGACGAAATGAATCAACCCTTCTAATAGCTGAGCCGGACACTCCGGATTGACACAACGATGATCGGCCTCGCCTTCTAATCGGACGAGCTCCGAGTCACACGCCGGACAATGTGTCGGGAAGACGATTTCCTGTTCGTTCCCGGTCCGTTCACTGACGATGGCCGACACGACGGCCGGAATGACATCGCCTGCCTTCTTAATGATGACGCGGTCAAACACGTGTAAATCCTTTTCTTTTATGAAGTCTTCATTGTGAAGCGTGGCATACGTCACGGTCGAGCCCGCGACCGAGACCGGTGCGAAACGCGCGCGCGGCGTCACCTTCCCTGTTCGTCCGACACTGAAGTCGACGTCTTCGATCGTCGTGACGACTTCTTCAGCGGGAAACTTGTAGGCAACCGCCCAGCGAGGGCTCTTCGCCGTGAAGCCGAGCTGCTCTTGTTCTTCATACGCCGCGACTTTGATGACGATGCCGTCAATCTCGTACGGCAATTCGGACCGCTTCGTGACATACGTCTCAATATAATCCCATAACTCATCAGCCGTATGGCACGTCGTATACGCTTGGCTGACGGCGATTCCGAGACGTTCTAAATACGCGAGTGCTTCGTCGTGAGAGGCGACGAGATCGTCCGGCGAGACGAGCCCATAGGCGAAGAACGCCAAGTTCCGTGACGCCGCGATTTTCGAATCGAGCTGTCGAAGCGAACCGGCCGCCGCGTTGCGTGGGTTGGCGAATAACGGTTCTCCGAGACGTTCCCGTTCATCGTTCAAATGTTCGAACGAGCGCTTCGGCATATACGCCTCACCGCGCACCTCGAACGTGACGTCTTCGTTCAGCCGAAGCGGGATCGAATGAATCGTCTTCAAGTTTTGCGTGATGTCCTCCCCGGTCGTGCCGTCGCCGCGCGTCGCGCCGCGGACGAGCCGTCCGTCCTCATATTTAAGTGACACGGCAAGCCCATCAAACTTCAGTTCGGCGACAAACAGCGGACTATACCCGAGGTCCTTCTCGATGCGCTCGACCCATTCGACGAGCTCTCCTTTCGAGAAGACGTTCCCGAGCGAGAGCATCGGCGTGTCATGCGTCACTTTCACGAACGCATCGAGCGGGGCCCCGCCGACACGTTGCGTCGGAGAGTCCGGACTCCGCAGTTCTGGATAGTCCGTCTCGATGTCAATCAACTCGTTCATGAGCCGGTCATACTCCGAATCAGGTACGCTCGGCTGGTCGAGGACATAGTACTCATAACCATACTGATTTAATTTTTTTCGTAACGCTTCAACCCGTTCTGCCATCTCCATATGATCACCTCACGCTTTTTCGATTGGGGCAAACTTGGCGAGTAGTCGTTTAATACCGACGGCCGGGAAGGCGATATCGAGCTCGAGCTGATCCCCTTCGCCGCGCGTCTGCACGACCGTACCTTGACCCCACTTCTTATGGTTCGCTTTATCACCGACGTTCCAGCCCATCGATTCGGCGCCCGAAGACTGGGCGAGCTTCGGTTTCGGTTTCGAGCTGAAGCCGTTCACCGGGAGTTTCCCTGGCGACTCGACTGGATTCCACGGCATCGGCTTCTTCGCTTTCCCTGAACGTTCTAATAGCGTCTCCGGTAGTTCGTGTAAGAAGCGCGACTCTGGGTTGTTTTGGAAGCGGCCGTACAACATGCGGGACTGGGCTCGCGTCAAATAGAGACGCTTCTCGGCCCGCGTGATGCCCACGTAAGCGAGTCGGCGCTCTTCTTCCATCTCCTCGGGATCGTTCAGGGCACGGCTGTGAGGGAACAATCCTTCTTCCATCCCAATTAAGAAGACGACCGGGAACTCGAGTCCTTTCGCTGAATGAAGCGTCATGAGCGTCACTTGATGCAACTCGTCGACTTCTTCGAGCGAGTCGAGGTCGGAGACGAGCGTCAAATCAGTAAGGAACGCGACAAGCGTCTGTTCATCACTTTCCTTCTCGAAGTTTTGTGCGACCGAGAGAAATTCTTGCAAGTTCTCAAGCCGGCTCTCGGCTTCGAGCGTCTTCTCGATTTTAAGCATCTCTTCATAACCCGACTTCTTCAATACTTCCTCAATCAATTCGGAGATGGATAAGTAGTCTGCCATTTGACGAAGATCGACCATAAGTTTTCGGAATTCGGCAAGTTTCGTCGCCGTCCGTGGAGCGATGCCAGACAGTTTAATATCCCGAATCGCCTCCATGAGGGATACACCTTGCATCGCAGCGAAGTCCCCTAGCTTGTCGACCGTCGCGGCACCGATGCCCCGCTTCGGTTCGTTGACGACCCGAACGAACGAGATGTCCTCGTCCGGATTGGCAATCAAGCGCAAGTACGCCAAAATGTCTTTGATTTCTTTTCGCTCATAGAACTTCGTCCCGCCAACCATCTTGTATGGGATATTCGACTTTAGGAGCATCTCCTCGAGACCACGTGACTGGGCGTTCGTCCGGTATAAGACCGCCATTTCGCCGTAATCGATGCCTTCTTGACGGAGTTCTTTCATCTGGTTGATGATGAAGAACGCTTCGTCGCGGTCGTCTGAGGCGACGTGTAAGAGGAGTTTCTCGCCTTCGACGTTTTCCGTCCACAACTTTTTATCTTTACGGCTCGAGTTGTTTTGAATGACTCCGTTCGCCGCCTCTAAAATCCGTTTCGTCGAGCGATAGTTTTGCTCGAGCAAGATGACGTGGGCACTCGGATAATCTTTCTCGAACGTCAAGATATTGGCGATATCCGCGCCGCGCCAGCGGTAAATCGACTGGTCCGAGTCCCCGACGACACATAAGTTCTCATGCGCCTCAGCAAGCAACTTGACGAGCGTATATTGCGCCCGGTTCGTATCTTGATACTCGTCGACGTGGATGTATTGGAACTTCTTTTGATAGAACGCGAGCACGTCGGGCGCTTCTTGGAACAACTGAATCGTTTTCATAATCAAGTCGTCGAAGTCGAGGACGTTGTTTTGCTTCAACTTCTTCTCGTAGCCCGTGTACACTTCCGAGATGACTTTCTCGTACGGGTTGTTGCCGACAAGACCTGCGGCGTCTTTTGCGGTCCGCAGTTCGTTTTTATGATTCGAGATCATACCGAGCAGCGTTCGCGGCTCATACTTCTTCGGGTCGAGATTTTGCTCTTTGAGCACTTGTTTGATCGCCGTCAACTGATCGGACGAGTCGAGAATCGAGAAGTTCCGGTCATAACGGATACGGTCGATATCACGGCGTAAAATTCGGACGCACATCGAGTGAAACGTTGAAATCCAAATATCATCCGCGACACCACCGACGAGGCGGGCAATCCGATCTTTCATCTCCCGGGCCGCTTTGTTCGTAAACGTGATGGCGAGAATGTTCCACGGTGCAATCTGTTTCGAAGCCATCAAATAAGCGACGCGGTGCGTCAAGACGCGTGTTTTCCCAGATCCGGCCCCGGCCATGATGAGGAGCGGGCCGTCCGTGTATTTGACTGCTTCTGCTTGTGGAGGGTTCATGCCTTTGACCAATTCTTCACTCAAGTTATACATAATCGTTTCCTTTCTTCATTCCAAACGTTTGTTCTTATTTTATCGGAGTGCTGCTACGGTCGCAAGCGCTCCTTCGAGATTCTCATAAATGACATTTCCGACAACGAGCGTATCGGCGTAAGGAGCCATGAGGCGTGCCGTCTCTGCCCCATCAATGCCGCCCCCATAAAACAAGTGGGTGTCCGGTAGTGCGAGGCGTACTTCTTTAACGACGTCCGGCGAGCCGAACGTACCGCTATATTCGAGATAGAGGGAAGGTAAGCGGAACACGTACCGACCCGTTTCCGCGTAGGCGACGACTTGTTCGAGTGACAGGTTCGTCTTTGCTTCTGTCACGACGGCGACTTTCGCCTCGGGGTTTAAGACGATATACCCTTGACCGGTCACGCACGTCGCATCGAACCAATGCCCATACGTTTCAAACGCCTTTGCCTGGTGTCCGATGATCCACTCAACAGTCCCCGCGTTCAACACGGTCGGGATAAAGTAATGCTGAAATCCACGAACAGTCTGATCGGGATGACTCAGTTCGAGCGCGAGTGGCACGCCACATCCGGCTAACCGTTCATAGAGCCGGTACGTGTTCTCTGCGTCCACCCCGTCCGTCCCCCCGATGAGGAACGCATCGGTACCCGAGTGAATGAGCGCATCGAGCGACGCGTCGTCAAGTGATTTATTCGGATCTAGTTTAAAGACATGACGCCACTGCGTGAATTTCATAGGGCTCCCTCCATTCGATACCTTCTCTAGTGTAGCGATTTTTAGGTTCACTTGCATCTGTTGACGAAAAAAGACTTGCCGCAGCAAGTCTTTAAACGTGTCATGATCGGGCGGCGCGATGTTCGCGCGACGTCATCCATTTCGCGACGATGAGCGCGAACACACCGTACACCGGGACGAACCAGAGTGGCTTCCCTAAGAAGAATCCGAGGACTGGAATGTCAAGCAACGGTGAATCCGGGGAGCATAGCGCCGTTCCGTTCACGATAGCGATAAAAGGCAAAACCGGAACGACGAACACGTAACCGAAATTGATCCAAAATGCCTTCATAACCTGATCTCCTTAACCTAAGATAATCGATTCTTTCGGATAGTTGTACATCCGTTTCGGCTGGCGACGTTGCAAGATCAAGATGAAAGCGATGACCCCAATCCGGCCGATGAACATGAGAATCGTGAGCACCCATTTGCCGACATTCGAAAACTCAGATGAGAGGCCGACCGACAAACCGGTCGTCCCGAACGCCGAGCACGCCTCGAACAAGATGCGGGTGAGGGATGCGTCCTCAAAGAACGAGAGCACCATGACACCAGTTAGTAACACAGCGAGTGAGACAGTGATGATGACGAACGCTTTCCAAATATCTTCAAGCACGATTTCACGGCCGAAAATTTTAATCGATGAGTCTCCGCGAATGAATGCGATGACCCCAAGGACAGCGACAGCGAACGTCGTCGTTCGAATCCCCCCACCGACAGAAGATGGCGAGGCGCCGATGAACATGAGAATGGATAGAAGGAGCATACTCCCTTCCGAGAACAAGTTCACATCGACCGTGGACAGCCCCCCATTCCGCGTCGTTACAGACTGGAATAACGAGTCCGAGAGTGCGAGCCATAGCGGCAAATCTTTAAATGCGTTGTTGTACTCGAACAAGAACAATCCGACCGTTCCAACCGCGATCAAGATGAAAAAAGTCGAAACCGTCAACTTCGTGAAGAGCGAGAAGCGACGCGGGAAGTTCTCCCGGTTGCGTATGATACGACTCATCAAATATGTCCGAATCTCAATGAGCACTGGGAATCCGATGGCGCCGCCGGTCATAAGGGCGATCTGCGTGAAGATGACGAACGGGTCTTCCCGGAACGGGGCGAGCGAGCTCCCGGTAATATCGAACCCGGCATTCGTCGTCGCACTGACTGCCCCGAATAAGCCTTGCAAAAATGCCTCGCCCGCGGTATCGAAATAGTTTAAATAATGCACACCGAGGAGCACGGCTCCAACCGCTTCAATGGTTAGCACGGTAATGACGATCTCCGTGATGTACTTGATGATTCCAGCCATTGAGGTTTGGTTTTGGTCACGCAAGATGAGTTGGCGCTCACGAAAACCGATCCGTTTCCCGAGTAAAATCCACATGATGACGTGAAGACTAATCAAACCGACCCCACTCACTTGGACGATAAATAAAATGATGAATAAACCAAACGTGGAAAACGTCTCTGCCACATCAATCGGTGTCAGTCCGGTGACGCTGACACAGCTGACCGCAAAAAAGACGAGGTCGGTGAACGTGATGGTCACACCCGGGTTATGCGCAATCGGTAGAGCGAGCAGGATGATCGACAAAATCGCAGCCGCGCTGTAAATCAAGACGAGCGTTTGAACGGGTGTTAGTTTTCGAAAGAATAGTTGTAAATTACGTTTCATAAATTTGTCTTGCATCTTGCCCCTCCTTTCCATCAAAAACAAGATGACTCTTACGAGTCACCTTTGTCTGATTGGTTTAGGCGTTCAAGGGCAAGGTCATAGCCACCAGACCCGTAGTTCAAGCAACGCTTGACCCGAGAAATCGTAGCCGTCGAAGCACCTGTCGCTTCTTCAATTTTATGATATGTGCTACCTTCACGAATTTGGCGGGCCACTTCTAACCGTTGAGCCAGCGCCTGGACTTCGTTGACGGTCGCTAAATCTTCGAACAATTGATAACAATCTTCGAGCGTATCGAGCTTCAAGATCGCCTCAAATAGCTGATCAAGTTCACGCCCTCTTAATTTATCGAGTTGCATCCGCAAGCATCCTCTCTCCATCGTACTTCTTTATCATTTTAAAGCACGACTGCCTCGGACTCAACTGTTCATCGTAAAATCGCTGGAAATAGTATTTGTTTTTTCATGACTTCGTAAATTCCGAGCGGCGTCGCCCGGACATACGGCAAATGTGTCGAGGCTAGGAACAAGAGCGTGTAAATCGGGTCTTCGAAATGATACCCGCGCGCCACGAGCTCCTCTCGCAGTCGATCTTCTTGCTTAATTAACCGCTCCATCGGTTCGATCGAGGTCATACCGCACAGCGGGAGCGGGATTTCCGCGATGATTTCTCCACGGTCGACAAGAACGATGCCACCGCCAAGTTCTTTCATACGCGCAAACGCCGTCAACATGTCTTTTTTGCATTTCCCGAGAATCAAATAATCGCCGCTAATCGAGTAGGAACTGACGAGCCCACCAAAATCATTGGCAAACCCTTTTAGGACCGTATTCAGTCGCCATTTCCCTTCTTTATCAAGTAACATGAGAAACGATTCGTCCCCGTCGCGCGGCAACTCGTCTTGTCCCGTATCGTGTGTGATTTTAAATAGCTTCATGATGACCGAATTGACCATATCGAGGCCGACCGGCATGCTGAACGATAAGTCTTGTGGCGTGAGTTCGATGTCGACATCGGTCGCTGGCATGAGTGCAAGAACTGCCTCGACGAGCTCGTCCGGGAACTGTGAAACGCCGTCACGCACAATCCATTGTCCTTTTGCGATGACACTCGTCGGACGCGGCTCATCCACAGCATCAAGAATATTTAAATGCGCGATTCGGCCCGGCGCGATGGAACCGAGGACGTGATCGAGGTCAAAGTGACGTGCCACGTTCAACGAGACGATGCGATACGCCTCAATCGGGTCGAGTCCCGCATCCATCATGATCTTCACGAGCTGATCTTGCATCCCTGCCTCGTAAAACCCTGGTGTCGAACCGTCCGTCGTCACCATCAAGTGATCGAACGCCGTCAATCCAGCCTTGAGTAAACCGTCCATCATTTCAGGCAAATCCGGACGAATCGACGAGTGCCGTAACGTCGTCGTATAGCCGTGTTCGAGTCGGCAAAGTGCCTCTTCAGCCGTCATCGCCTCATGGTCGCTGTGGACACCCATCAGCGCCATTTTCGTGAGCGTCTTCGCCGAAGCACCCGGGAAGTGGCCTTCGACCGGCAGACCGCAAGCCTCTGCGTCGAGCATCCACTGTAGCATCTCGTCGTCCCCTTTTAACGTACGGGGCCATGCCGTCAGTTCTCCGGCCATGATGACGTCAGGGTGGTTGAACCAATCATGGATTCGTTCGGAGTCGACGAGGACGCTATCCCGGTCGAGCTCGGTTTGTGTGTCAAGACGGGCCCACCAATACGTACTCGTCGGCAACTGCTGGATTGCGTCAAGTTGTGCAAACGCTTGCTCCTTATTTTGTAAAAAAAGAAGCATGTTGTCATTCACGAGCGTCGTCGTTCCCCGCTCGCCTGCATACTTCGACAGTGTCGCCGGGTTATACAGTTGAAAGGGATGCGCGTGCGGTTCCATGTACCCTGGCACGATGAATTTTCCGGACAAATCGACTGTCTCGACCGCTGCTTTCGGTAAATCCGGCCCCACATAGACGATGCGGTCGTTCTCAATCCAAATGTTGGCTTCTTTCCATTGTTTCACATAAACGTTCAAATAAGTCGCATTCGTCAAGACGAGCGAAGGCGGTCGCACTTGGTCCACGACTTCAAGCTGTGTGCGGATCATCGTTTTTGACCACGGTGCCCGCGCCGATCGTTTGGTTGGCATCGAACCCAGTCCTCCCTTAATCGCTTGTTTTATTATCAGAAGATAATTTTGTAAGCGTTTTCTTTAGCCTGATTCCAGTTTACCTTTTCTCATAATCAGTCGCAAGTTCTGTTCCCCATTGTAACGAAATTCACACAAACTTTACACAAATAAAGACGCCTCCGAAGAGACGCCTTCTCGAGTCCTACATCATGACCACTTTTTTCAAGTAATGCTCGAGTTGGACGAGCGGTACCGGCTTACTGTAATGATACCCTTGGATGAGCGAGTTGCTATGTTCGAGCACGAATGCGAGCTGCTCTGGCCGTTCGACGCCTTCTGTGACGATGTCGAGGCCGAGGGTATGGAACGTTTGATACAAGCCTTCTAATAGCGCCCGGTCGAACGTATTCTCCGGAATCCCTTTCACGAAGTTTTGATCGATTTTAATTAAATCGAGTTGAAGGGACTGTAAGAATGACAAGGACGACGTGCCGACGCCAAAGTCATCAAGTGAGATTTTCACGCCAATCGCCTTCAACGATGCGATGAACTGTTGCAACTCGTACAAGTTGCCTCCGACTTCACTTTCTGTGATTTCAACGTGTAGGTTAGCCGGACTAAACGTCGTGTCGTTTAATATCGATTCGAGTTCTGCTAAGAACGAGCCGTCTGCAATTTGGCGCTTCGACACGTTGATTGATAAAAACAATTCGTGATGCGTTACATGATCGGCCATCTCCCGAACCGCTTGGCGGAGCACCCAACGCCCGATGTCCGAGATGAGACCGAGCTGTTCGGCGATGGGGATAAAGAGCCCGGGTGAGACTTGTCCTTTCACCGGATGATTCCAGCGAATGAGCGCCTCGACCCCGCGCACGGCGAACGGGTGTGGCGAGACAATTGGTTGATAGTACAGTTCGAACTCATCTTCTTCAAGCGCCCGTCGTAAGTCCCGTTCCATCTCAAGCGTCTGCAAATAGTGACTCCCATCTTCAATCTCTTGGAACGAGAGAATCCGATTTTTGCCGGATAGCTTCGCTTCATGCAAGACGACATCGAGACGTCCCATTAGAATCTCATACGTATGGTGTGGATGATGCGAGGCGAAGACGTCGAGTCCAATCGTTGACGTCAGTCCTTTCACCCCGTTCGTATCCGCCCAATCCGATAAATCTTTTGTCAATCGGCGTGCGACGGGACGTAATTCCTCGAGTGTCCAGTTCGGGTGGAGGAAGATGAACTCATCCGCCCCAATTCGAGCAACGAAACCGTCTTCTTTATAAAAATTCAACCGCGACGCAATGTAAATCAAGACGGCATCACCTGTTCGATGGCCAAATTGGTCGTTGATTCGTCGGAAGTCGTCCAAGTCGATTCCAATCACCCCGATGTGACGATAAGACTGGCGAACGTTGGCAAAATAGTCTTCGACCGCTAGACGGTTCGGCAGTTGCGTGAGCGCATCGCGATACGCTCGATCAATCACTTCCGCACGGGTGTCTTCGAGCGCTGCAAGCACTTCGTTCATGCTCGTCGCCATCTGTTCAATTTCGTCATGGCTGTTCTCTTTATGGGTCAAGCGTAAACGACTATCTCGTTCACGTGTAATGTGTTTCAACTCGATGCCAATTTCCATGAGACGTCGAATCACCACGTGGTAAACCGTCCCCATGATGGAAGCGAATAAAATGATGCCTAAAAAGAGAAGCGCGAACATCCCCGATCGAAGCATGGTGATCGTGTTTTGATAATGCGACTGTGCCACAGAAAATTTCACATTATAATCAGACTGTTCAAATACCGTTTGTAACGGAAGGAGCACTTCCGTTGTCTCTTTTAACACGCTCACCTGTACCGTATCGTTCGCGTCTTGTAATAAGTCGATCGGAATTTTCGTCTGCGCCTCGACTTCGTCTAAAAAGGCGGTTTCAACGAATTCAACCATGATTAAGTTACCTTCGACGGGGCCGCTCCGATCGCTCTTCACAATCGGTTGCTGAACGAACAACACCGGCCCATACACACTCTCATAGATCCCGTTTCGCTCTGTCAACGAACGACTCACACGATTCGCTAAATCATCGATGAAGGCACGCTCGTCTGCAGCTGTCGTCGTAGGCGGGTTTCGTACTTCCGCATAATGCACGTCACCTTCACGATTCAAAAAAATCATCGCGTTCAGGTTGAGATTCTCTAACGTCGTTCCGCCCAAGTTGCTTTGAATGAACGATGCGTTGTGATTCTTCACAAAATCATACGCATCATCCCACACACTCCAATCCGCGAGTGTCCGTTCTAACGAACTCTTTCGTTGGTTCAATGTCTCTATGACACTTTCTATATGATTATCAACGACGAGGCGGTCTTGCTCCTCACTTCGTTCAATAAAATAGGGACGGACGACAAAAAAGATTACGCCGACAAACACGATAATATTTGCAGCTATCGCCACCATCAATCTCGTCCGAATACGCATGCCGACCACCTTCTTCCTTCAATCTACATCATTATTGTAGAACACGAAGCTGGCATTTCCTTCTTTTCGCATGAAAAAAAGGATAGGTTGACCCATCCTTTAAAAAATCTGTATAAGTGCTCGGTGACCGATGTCCGAGCGATAAAACGTATTTGGCAACGTGAGCGTCTCAAGCGCCGCATATGCCGCTTGTTTTGCCTCTTGTAACGTCGGTTTCGTCGAGGTGAGAACGAAAAGACGACCTCCGTTCCCGACGATCTCACCATTTCGCTTCGTTGTACCGGCATGGAAGACACGAATATCTTGAGGCAGTGCAGCAAACCCGGATAAGACTTGACCTGACACTGCTGCCGACGGATACCCTTCCGCCGCTACGACAATCCCTAATGTAAATGCGTTTAGCCACTCGATGGTGTACGACGCTTTCGCGACAACGGCCTCGATCACGTCAAGGAGCGGTGACGCCAGGTTCGGAATGATGACTTCGGTTTCCGGGTCACCAAAGCGTGCGTTAAACTCAATCACCTTCGGCCCATCAGCCGTCAAGATGAGACCCGCGTATAAGAACCCTTCGAACGGGGTTCCGCGCTTGACCATCGTCTTCGCGAGCGGATGAAGTACGCGTTCAATCGCTTCGGCATATACGTTGTCAGCTAAATGCGGCATCGGGCTATACGCACCCATCCCGCCCGTGTTCGGTCCTTCATCGTTGTCGTAGGCTCGTTTATGATCTTGCGACGTGATCATCGGGATGACGTGGTCGCCCGAGACGAACGCCATGAGCGAGAACTCTTCACCGTCTAAAAATTCTTCGATGACGACACGTGACTGGGCACCGAACTTATCGGTCGTAAAGATGTCATGAATCGCTTCTCGCGCTTCTTCAAGTGAGAAAGCGACCGTCACGCCTTTGCCGGCGGCGAGCCCGTCCGCTTTGACGACGAGCGGAGCGCCGATCGTTTCGATGTAAGCCAGTGCCGAGGGCGCGTCTGTGAACGTCTCGTACGCCGCGGTCGGAATATCCGCCTGACGCATCACTTCCTTCGCGAACGCTTTGCTGCCTTCTAGTAAGGCAGCCGCTTTCGTCGGCCCGAAAATACGCAAGCCCTCTTGTTCGAACACGTCGACGACACCAGCCATGAGCGCCGACTCCGGTCCGACAATCGTCCAACCGATTTGTTCTGTCTTAGCGAACGTGACGAGCGCCGTGAGGTCGGTCTCTTCAATCGGGACACACGTCATGCCGTCCATGTTGGGATTACCCGGGGCGACGAAGACGTCGTGCCCGTCCTGTTTCAATTTCCAGGCGAGGGCGTGTTCCCGCCCGCCGCGTCCAATGACGAGTACGTTCATCGTATCGCTCCTCTCAGTGTTTGAAGTGACGGACTGACGTGAATACCATCGTGATGCCGTGACGATTCGCCGCCTCGATCGACTCTTCATCTCGAATCGAGCCGCCTGGCTGGATGATGGCCGTGATGCCTGCCGCTGCTGCTGCCTCGACGGTATCCCCCATTGGGAAGAACGCATCGCTACCGAGTGCCGCACCCGTTGCGCGTTCACCGGCTTGTTCGAAAGCGATTTTCGCTGCCCCGACTCGGTTCATCTGTCCAGCACCGATCCCGATGGTCGTCTCATCTTTGGCGACAACGATTGCGTTCGATTTCACGTGTTTAACGACGCGCCAAGCGAGCTTCAAATCTTCCCATTCGGAAGCCGTCGGGCGTCGATCTGTCACGATTTGACACGAGGCGTCGTCGAGCGTCATGTCATCCCCGTCTTGGACGAGCAAGCCACCGGCGACCGCCGTCAACCGGGTCCCCGTCATCTGCCCCATGTCGAGTGTCAACAGACGAAGATTCTTTTTCTCTTTCAATCGGTCAAGTGCTGCATCACTAAAGGACGGAGCGATGACGATTTCAAGGAAGATGTCTCGAAGGGCCTCCGCCGTCTCAAGGTCAACTTCCCGATTCAACGCGACGATGCCCCCAAAAATCGAGACCGGATCGGCTGCATGGGCGCGTGTGAACGCTTGGTGAATCGTCTCGCCGACCGCGACACCGCATGGGTTCATATGCTTGACGACAACCGCTGCTGGCTCTGTCAACTCAGTGAGCGCCTCGAGTGCCGCATTCGTGTCTTGGATGTTGTTATACGAAAGTTCTTTCCCATGGAGCTGCACCGCGTTCGCGAGCGTCATCCCGTCATAGAGCGGTGTTTTGTAGAAGGCCGCCTGTTGATGCGGGTTCTCCCCGTAGCGGAGGTCTTGCACTTTCTCATACGTGACCGTGAGTTGTTCCGGGAATGCTTCCCCGATCTGTCGACCTAAATAGTCGGCGATGAGGGCATCGTATGCCGCTGTATGGCGGAACGCTTTGGTCGCGAGACGTTGACGTGTCTCAAATGAGGTCCCGCCGTTCGTGACTTCCTCGGCCACAACCGGATAATCAGCCGGGTCGACGACGACCGTCACGCTCGCATGGTTTTTCGCTGCAGAACGAAGCATGCTCGGTCCGCCGATATCGATATTCTCAATCGCCTCGTCATACGTCGCATTTTCTTTTGCAATTGTCTCTTTGAACGGATACAAGTTGACGACGACATAGTCGATTGGCTCGATATGATGGTCTTTCATCTGTTCAACGTGTGAAGGCAAATCGCGACGCCCGAGCAACCCGCCATGGACGAGCGGATGGAGCGTCTTCACGCGGCCGTCAAGCATCTCTGGGAACGAAGTCACGTCTGAAATGTTTTTAACCGGTAACCCTTCTGCGACGAGCGCCGCTTCCGTTCCACCTGTCGAAATGAGTTCGATGCCCGCCTGATGGAATGCACGTGCAAGCTCGATGATGCCTGTTTTGTCTGACACACTTAATAATGCTCTCACTTGAAAACCTCCTGTTGATTGAACACTTCATGTAATACATACGGATAGAGCGCATGCTCTGCCGCCTGAATCCGACGTGTCGCTTCTTCACGATCACAACCTGCGATGTCCACCTCACGCTGCGCGATAATGGGCCCTGTGTCCATCCCTGCATCGACATAATGAATCGTGACGCCACTGACGGTAGCGTTCGCATCAAGCGCTTGACCGATTGCATCTTTTCCTGGAAATGCCGGGAGGAGCGACGGATGAATGTTGAGAATCCGACTCGGATATGCATCGAGCAAGACGTCCCCAATCAAACGCATATAACCGGCCAAGACGATGTACTCGACACGAAGCGCTTGAAGCAACACGAGAATCTCTTCTTCAAAGTCTCGCTTCGACGCATACGCTTTCGGTGTGAACGAAAAGCTCGGGATGTGATGCGCATCCGCCCGCTCGAGCACTTTCGCTCCCGGCTTATCTGTTACGAGTAAAACACACTCGCCTGACAAATCACCCTGCTCAATTGACTGCCAAATCGTCTCCGCATTGCTTCCGGAACCAGAAGCGAAGATGGCGAACCGCTTCACTGATCGACACCCGTAATGCGGACGCCCGGTTTTGCATCCACTTTTCCGATGCGGTGCGCCGTCTCGCCAGCCCGTTCGAGAGCGGCTTCAACGACATCCACATCTTCGGGGCGGACCGTGATCATGAAGCCGATGCCCATATTGAAGACGTTAAACATCTCTTGCTTAGAGACGTGTCCGACTTGTTCGAGCCAGTCAAACACCGGCAGGCTCGGCCAGCTTGAGGCGTTAAATGTGACGCCGAGTCCTTCCGGAAGCATCCGAGGTACGTTCTCATAGAAGCCACCACCCGTAATATGGGCCATGCCTTGAACGCGCCCTGTCGCGATGGCCGCTTTTGCCGCCTCTGCATAAATTCGCGTCGGCAATAACAGGGCGTTGCCGAGCGTCGTATCAAGCATCGCGATTTCGTCCGTGTAGGCGAGTCCTTGCGACTCTACGATATGACGGACGAGCGAGAATCCGTTCGAATGAACGCCTGACGAAGCGAGTCCAAGAATGATATCCCCTGCTTCAATCGTCTGTCCGTCGATGAGCGCTTCCTTCTCGACGACTCCGACGGCGAACCCGGCGATGTCATATTCGCCGTCCGGATACATCCCTGGCATCTCAGCCGTCTCCCCGCCGACGAGGGCACAGCCAGCTTGGACGCAGCCTTCGGCTACTCCGGCGACGATCCGCTCGAGTTTCGCCGGTTCGGCTTTCCCGGTGGCGATGTAGTCTAAGAAATAGAGGGGTTCGGCACCGTGGACGAGGCAGTCGTTCACACACATCGCCACACAGTCAATCCCAATCGTATCATGTTGGTCGAGAGCGAACGCGAGTTTTAACTTCGTCCCGACCCCGTCTGTGCCACTTACGAGAATCGGATGCTTCATCTGCATCGAGCCGAGGTCGATCATCGCACCGAAGCTACCAAGGCCGGTCATGACCTCCGGACGCATCGTCCGTGCGACGTGACGCTTCATGCGCGATACCGCCTCATAACCCGCTTCTAAATTCACACCCGCTTGTTCATATCTTAAACTCATCGTCAGTCCCCCTCAAGCTTTTGTCTCTGTCACAAGTTCCGCCAGTTCTGTTGGATAAAGTCCGGTGAAGCAAGCGGCACACTGCCCGCGCAAGTTCCCTTCAAACGGTCGGTCAATCGCGTCGACCGTTCCTTCTAATGAAAGAAACGCTAGTGAGTCGGCCCCAATCTCTTCTTTAATCTCTGCGATGGATTTAGTGGCCGCAATTAACTCTTCCTTTGATGATGTGTCGATGCCGTAATAACACGGGTGTTTAATCGGTGGTGACGTGATCCGAACATGCACTTCGGTCGCCCCCGCTTCGCGGAGCATCTTCACGATACGTCGGCTCGTCGTGCCCCGGACGATCGAGTCGTCGACCATAATGACACGCTTGCCGCTTACAACACCTCGAAGTGCGGACAGTTTCATTTTGACGCCTCGTTCTCGAAGTTCTTGCGACGGTTGAATGAACGTCCGTCCGACGTAGCGGTTTTTGATGAGTCCCATCTCATACGGAATTCCGCTCGCCTCGGCATACCCGATCGCTGCCGAAATACTTGAATCAGGCACCCCGGTCACGACGTCCGCCTCGACCGGCGCCTCGTCGAACATCTTTTTCCCCATTGCTTTACGCGCCGTATGCACGTTTACTCCGTCGATAATCGAATCCGGGCGCGAGAAATAAATGTACTCCATCGAACACATCGCCCGGACCGCAGCTTCGCTGTAACGTTCAGACGTAATGCCGTCGGCGGTGATCATAAGCAATTCGCCAGGTTCGACGTCCCGGACGTATGTCGCGCCGACGACGTCAAACGCACACGTCTCAGATGCGAACACATACGCCCCATCCTCGGTTTGACCGAGCGAGAGTGGACGGAGCCCATGGACATCGACGGCGACGTATAACGTGTCTTCCGTTAAGAAAAGAAACGCGAACGCCCCGACGAGACGAGCCAAGCTATCAGAAATCCGTTCTTTCAAGGAATTGCCGCGACTCCGTTTAATCAAGTGGGCAACGACTTCGGTGTCCGACGTCGTTTGAAAGATCGCCCCTTCTGCTTCGAGCATATGTTTTAGCTCGATGGCGTTGACGAGGTTCCCGTTATGCGCCATCGCCAAGTCGCCACTGAGTGATTTAAAGTGAAGCGGTTGAACGTTTTCAAGCGTGTTCCCACCTGCCGTCGAATAACGGACGTGACCGATGGCATGATGGCCGGTGAGAGCGTCGAGTGTCGGTTCATCGAATACTTCGGCGACAAGGCCGAGCCCCCGCTTCGCATTCAACTGCTTCCCGTCCGACGTGACGATACCGGTCCCTTCTTGGCCCCGGTGTTGCAGGCTATGCAGGCCATAGTAGGCGAGATGAGATGCGTCGATGTGTCCATATACCCCAAACACACCGCACTCCTCGTTCATGCCTCGGATGTCATATAACATGGAATAGCTCCTTCCCATACACGTTCCAGCTCGGTGACCTCCAGCTCAATGAGACGATCGCTTGCCCGTATGATCAATTGTGGTGTCTCGGTCACATGTCCGAGACGCGCGGCGTTCGTCAACGACTCGAATACGTCCGCTTGATCGGCCGCGACTGTGACGAGGAAGCGTGACTGTGACTCACTAAAGAGTGTCGTCACGAGATCCGTCTCGACGCTCACGTCTAAACCAAACCCAGTCCCGAATACGAGTTCAGGCAGGGCAGCGGCGAGCCCGCCTTCTGACACGTCATGGGCTGCTGTGACGAGTCCTTGACGAATCGTGGAAAGAAGCGCTTGTTGATTCGTGCGTTCCGTCGCTAAGTCAAGTGACGGTGCATGCCCGCTTACTTTGCCGTCTTGAAGCATTTGAAGCGCACTTCCACCAAACTCTGGCTTCGTCTCACCGAGCAAGAAGACGACGTCGCCTGCTGTCTTGGCGAACGAAGTCGTGATATGTTCACGCTTTTCAATCAAACCGACCATGCCAACGACGGGTGTCGGATAAATAGCTGTTCCATTCGACTCATTGTAAAGCGAGACGTTTCCTCCGATGACCGGTGTATCAAGCGTTCGACACGCTTCAGCCATTCCTTCAACCGCTTGATCGAGTTGCCAGAACCCTTCTGGTTTGTCTGGGCTACCGAAGTTCAAGCAATCCGTGAGCGCGAGCGGTTCAGCTCCGCTCGCGATAATGTTGCGCGCTGCTTCAGCGACCGCAATCGCACCACCGACACGTGGGTCAAGGTACACGTATTTCGCATTACAATCCGTTGTCATCGCAAGTGATTTTTCTGTATCGCGAATCCGGATAACGGCAGCGTCACTTCCTGGCGCGACGACAGTTGACGTCTGGACCATGTGATCATACTGCTCGTACACCCAACGTTTCGAAGCGATCGTCGGCATGGCGAGGACATCTTTCCATGTCGCGAGCACGTCCGCGACGACCGGTTGGACCGGTGCCATCGCTTGGAACGTTTCGTAATAGGCCGGCACTTTTGACGGCTTATGATAGACTGGCGCGTCTTCAGCGAGCGCATCGACTGGCACTTCTGCCGCAATCTCGCCGTGATGCACAAGGCGGAGTACTTTGTCTTCGATGACTTCTCCGATTTTGATCGCATGAAGTCCCCACTTCGTGACGATTGCTTCGATCTCGTCTTCATGTCCTGCCTTGACGACGAGGAGCATCCGTTCTTGTGACTCCGACAACATCATTTCGTACGGGGTCATCCCTGACTCCCGTTGTGGGACGAGGTCGAGATTCATCTCGATGCCCATTCCGGCTTTTGACGCCATCTCAGCAGAAGACGAAGTGAGGCCTGCTGCGCCCATATCTTGGATACCGACGAGAGCCGGATGCTTAATGACTTCAAGGCACGCTTCGATTAACAGTTTCTCCATAAACGGATCTCCGACTTGAACGGCAGGACGCTTCTCGTCCGCATCCTCACCGAGTTCTTCCGAGGCGAATGTCGCACCGTGAATCCCGTCGCGGCCGGTCGTCGCCCCGACGTACATGACCGAGTTGCCGACGCCTTCCGCAATTCCTTTTTGAATGTCTTCGTGGCGGATGAGCCCGACGCACATCGCATTGACGAGCGGATTACCGGCGTATGCCGGGTCAAACGCGACTTCTCCACCGACTGTTGGAATGCCGACACAGTTGCCATATCCGGCAATCCCGGAGACGACGTGGCCGAATAGATGTTTCACACGTGATTCGTTCAAATCTCCGAAGCGGAGCGAGTTGAGGAGTGCCACAGGACGCGCACCCATTGAGAAGATGTCGCGGATGATACCGCCGACTCCGGTCGCCGCGCCTTGGTACGGCTCGATCGCTGACGGATGGTTGTGGCTTTCAATCTTGAAAGCGACCGCTTGCCCGTCACCGATGTCGACGATTCCAGCTCCTTCTCCCGGTCCTTGGAGGACGTGCTTCCCAGTTGTCGGGAATTTACGGAGTACAGGCTTCGAGTTTTTGTACGAACAGTGTTCTGACCACATGACCGAGAACAAGCCGATTTCCGTGTAATTCGGGTCACGTCCGAGTAGCGAGACGACGAGTGCGTACTCTTCGTCGGAAAGTCCCATCGTCGCGTATAAGCGTGCTTCACGGATATCTTGTGCTGTCGGTTCAGTTGTAACTAGCATGTCGAGTCCCCCATTTCACCATTGAAGTGAATAATCGTTTTCCGTCTTCACTGCCAAGTAATCGCTCGACCGCCCGTTCCGGGTGCGGCATCATACCGAGCACGTTGCCTTGTGCGTTTGTGATGCCGGCGATGTCCGCTGCCGATCCGTTCGGGTTGTCCGTATACGTGAATACGATTTGTCCGTTCGCCCGAAGCATCTCGAGTGTCTCGTCGTCACAATAGTAATTGCCTTCCCCATGTGCGATCGGAATCCGAATCGTCTCACCGCTGCCGTAGTCGCTCGTGAACATCGTCTCGTTGTTTTCGACTTTCAGCTCGACCGTCTTACACATGAACTTTAAATCACGGTTTCGCATTAACGCACCTGGCAATAACCCTGTCTCGACGAGCACTTGGAATCCATTGCAGACACCGAATACTGGACTTCCTTCTTCAGCGAAACGTTTCACTTCACTCATGATCGGTGAAAACTGTGCAATGGCCCCGCACCGTAAGTAATCCCCATATGAAAATCCTCCCGGGAGAAGCACACCGTCGTATCCGTCTAGTGACGTCTCCGTATGGAACACGTACTCTGCTTCTTCACCCATCACGTCTTTGACCGCATGGTACATATCGAGGTCACAGTTCGATCCTGGGAAGACGATGACCGCGAACTTCATGCGAGTACCCCCATCTCAATCTCGTAATTCTCAATGACCGTATTGACGAGTAACTTCTCACACATCTCTTGGACCATCGCTTCAGTCGTCTCATCCGTGACTTGAAGTTCGATCATCTTGCCGATGCGAACCGATTCAATACCTGTGAAACCGAGATGATCTAGGCCACCTTTGACGGCGACGCCTTGTGGGTCGAGTACACTTTCACGTAATGTCACGTACACGTTTACTTTTTTCATTGGTTCATTCCCCCTATGCGTGTTAACAGCTGGCCGTACGTCTCAGTCAGTGAGCCGAGGTCTCTACGAAATACATCTTTGTCAAGTTTCTGCTTCGTCTCTTGGTCCCACAGGCGGCAAGTGTCCGGCGAAATCTCATCTGCGAGAATAATCGTCCCGTCGACTTTACCGAACTCGAGCTTGAAATCGATTAAGTCGATGCCGTGGTCAGCAAAAAATTCAACTAAGACATCATTTACCCAAAGCCCAAGTTGTCGCAATGTTTCGACTTCTTTATGTGTAGCGACTTGTAGTAAACGGATATGATCTTCTGTCAGAAGCGGATCTCCGAGTGCGTCATCTTTATAATAGAATTCAACGATTGGTGCGAGGAGTGGTGTCCCTTCTTCCCAACCTAGTCGTTTTGCGAGACTGCCAGCAGCGACGTTCCGGACGACGACTTCGAGTGGAATGATGTCGACGCGACGGACGAGTTGTTCGCGGTCCGATACTTTTTGAATAAAGTGCGTCGGAATTTTATTGTCGTGCATCAGCTCGAACAAGCGAGTCGTGATGGCGTTATTTAGCACACCTTTTCCATCAATCGATTGTTTCTTTTCCCCATTGAATGCTGTTGCGTCGTCTTTATAGTAAACGCGGAGCACACCCGGCTCTTCTGTCTCGTATAACGCTTTCGCCTTACCTTCGTAGATTGCTTCCATCTGTATCCGTTCCCCCTTAAAGTGAGAGGGGCATGATGCCCCTCAACGATTACAAACCACAGCGTTCAAAAATCACATCGACACGGCGTACATGATGGCTCGGGTCGAATAAGTCATCGAGCTCTTCACTCGTGAAGAGTTGGCCCATTTCTGTATCCTGTTCAATCAAAGTACGGAACATCGTCTCTTCTTCCCACGCCTGCATCGCCTTCGGTTGCACGGCGTCATAAGCCGCCTCACGTGACCAACCTTTCTCGATTAAAGCGAGTAGAATCCGTTGTGAGAAGATGATGCCAAACGTCCGGTCCATATTGCGGCGCATGTTGTCCGGGAATACCGTCAAATTCTTCACGATGTTGCCAAAACGGTTGAGCATATAGTTTAAAAGGCTCGTCGCATCCGGTAAGATGATGCGCTCTGCTGACGAATGAGAGATATCGCGCTCATGCCAAAGTGGGACGTTCTCGTACGCTGTCACCATGTGGCCACGGATGACGCGGGCAAGGCCTGTCATGTTCTCAGAGCCGATCGGGTTACGTTTATGCGGCATCGCCGACGAACCTTTCTGTCCTTTCGCAAAGAATTCTTCGACTTCACGCGTTTCCGTCTTTTGAAGCCCACGAATCTCGGTCGCCATCTTCTCGATTGATGTGGCGATTAAAGCGAGCGTGCCCATATATTCAGCATGACGGTCACGTTGCAACGTCTGAGTCGAGATCGGTGCAGCCTGAATGCCTAATTTGTCGCATACATACGATTCAATGAACGGGTCGATGTTTGCGAACGTGCCGACAGCTCCACTCATTTTACCGAACTCAATCGTCTCACGAGCAGCCTTGAAGCGCTTCTTGTTCCGTTTCATCTCCTCGTACCAGAGCGCGAGTTTCAATCCGAACGTCGTCGGTTCAGCGTGGACACCGTGTGTACGACCCATCATGATATCGTATTTATGTGCTTTCGCCTTTTCAGCGAGAATATCGATGAAGCGATCCAAATCGGCCTCTAAAATATCGTTCGCTTGTTTAATCAAATAAGAGAGCGCCGTATCAACGACATCCGTCGACGTCAATCCATAATGGACCCATTTCTTTTCTTCACCGAGCGTCTCCGAGACGGCACGAGTGAAGGCGATCACGTCATGCCGCGTCTCTTGTTCGATTTCAAGGATGCGATCGACGTTAAATGAAGCTTCGTCCCACAGTACTTTGACGTCTTCTTTCGGGATGACACCTAACTCGCTCCACGCCTCACACGCGTAAAGCTCGACTTTGAGCCATGCGTCAAACTTATTCTCATCGGTCCAAATGGCCGCCATCTCAGGGCGGGTATAACGTGCAATCATAAAACAGTCTCCTTCCAAATTGCCAGTTGTTCGATGGTTTGAAGCGCCTCATCAACAGAAGGGGCGAGCACATTTAAATGTCCCATTTTCCGTCCTGGTTTTGCTTCATCTTTTCCATACAGATGTAGTTTAACATTCGATGGTAAGCTCTGTGGGTTCAGTTTAGGCATGTGTTCCCCCAGCAGGTTAACCATGACAACCGGAGTGTGTAGCGTCGTTCGACCGAGGGACATGCCCGTCACGGAGCGGATATGTTGCTCGAATTGTGACGTCTCACATGCGTCGATCGTATAATGTCCTGAGTTGTGAGGTCGTGGTGCAAGTTCATTTACGTAAAGGGACCCGTCTTTCATGACGAACAGTTCGACTGCGAGTGTTCCAATCAATCCGATCTGGTCAGCCAACTGTAACGCGAGATGACGGGCGTCTTCGGCGATGTCTTCGGAGACACGGGCCGGGACAATCGATAGATGTAAGATGTTGTCCTGATGAACATTCTCGCTAATCGGGAACGTCGTCGTCTCATGGACCCCTCGTGTCACGATGACCGAGATTTCTTTTTCAAATGGAAGCCATGCTTCAGCGACGTATTCCTCTTCGCGGAACTGCTCATTAAACGATTGCACGTCTTCTTTCGTCCGAATGACCGTTTGTCCTTTGCCATCGTATCCAAATCGACACGTCTTAATCACAAACGGTAATCCAAGTGACGCTTGAGCCTCTAGCACGTCTCGCACTGAGCGAATCGGTACGTACGGCGCGACACGTAGCCCTGCCGACTCAATCATCTGTTTTTCAAGCAAACGATGCTGTGTCGCTTTCAAGACGTCCATGCCTTGGGGGCACTTCTCACGAATCGCTTCAATCATAGTGGTGTCGATGTTCTCGAACTCATACGTGATGACATCGGTTCGCGCTGCGAGTTCTTTTGCTGCCTCGACGTCGTCAAAGTTCGCGACGATACTCGGGGCAACTTGCGCAGCAGGCGCGCGTTCTGCTGGATCAAGACTGAGTGTTTCATACCCCATTGCACTTGCACTGAGTGACATCATCCGTCCAAGTTGGCCACCGCCTAAAATCCCGATTCTCATTAGACCAGTTCCTCCGTTCCCTGCATCGCCATCTCTTTTTTCTCTTGGCGATACTGTGTGAGACGATCGACAATCTCTGTAGAATGAAGACTAAGAATTTGCGCTGCGAGGAGACCCGCATTGGTTGCACCGGCTTGTCCGATTGCGACGGTTGCGACCGGCACGCCGGCCGGCATTTGAACGATAGACAGTAGCGAATCGAGTCCATTCAACGCTTTCGATTGAACCGGTACACCGATGACCGGCAACGTCGTCTTCGCCGCCACCATTCCTGGAAGATGGGCAGCCCCGCCTGCACCGGCAATAATGATTTGAATGCCACGGTCTCTCGCTTTCTCAGCATATTCAAACATTAAGTCAGGTGTACGGTGTGCTGAGACAACTTGTTTTTCGTATGCGATGTGTAATGCATCAAGTACGGCACATGCATGTTGCATCGTCTCCCAATCAGATGAGCTACCCATGATTACACCAACTGTCTTCACTTCAACGTCCCCCTTAAAATAAAGAAATCCCCAAACCGATTCATCAGTTTAGGGTATAGACCACGACAAAAAAATGTCGACTATACCCCATAGTCTGACCAGAATCGGTGATCAGGTAGAAACTTGCAAGCCATTTCCTTGCGATTATATGGAGCGATATTTAATTTTCTTAACTCACACGCCTATCGTACCTTGTTCTTTGAAAACATGTCAACAAAGTGCGAACATTTTAATTGTCTGAATATTTATCGTTCGCTTTTAACCCGCTGTACGAAGACAAAAAAACCGCCCTCATAGAGGACGGTTAGGCATTATGGTTTGAGAGCAACGCACTCAAATAAAATCGATTGATGGGAATGTACAGGTTCGTCTTTGGTTCCCGTTTTTTCAAAGACAGGCTTCTCAATCCTACGTACCGGGCGATACCCCATTTGAGCGATGCGATCTAAACACTCACCGACCGTCTCGTTTGGCTCGACGTATACTTTGATTTTTTTGGCCATCTGTTCTTCCTCTCTTTCATTTGAATGACGATATAAAAAAGCGGCGGCCCTTGAGCGAATGCTCCAGAACCACCGTTTGCCTGGCGACGTCCTATCCTCACAGGGGGAGACCCCCAACTACTTTCGGCGCTGAAGCGCTTAACTTCCGTGTTCGGCATGGGAACGGGTGTGGCCG
>NZ_JACSMD010000020.1 GCF_018618475.1 Exiguobacterium sp. s122 | reverse complement strand
TCGGCTTAACCTCGCCCGCCATCGTAACTCGCCGGTTCATTCTACAAAAGGCACGCCATCACCCGTTAACGGGCTCTGACTACTTGTAGGCATACGGTTTCAGGATCTGTTTCACTCCCCTTCCGGGGTGCTTTTCACCTTTCCCTCACGGTACTGGTTCACTATCGGTCACTAGGAAGTATTTAGCCTTGGGAGATGGTCCTCCCGGATTCCGACGGGGTTTCACGTGTCCCGCCGTACTCAGGATCCACTCTGGAGGGGACAGGATTTCGGCTACAGGGCCGTCACCTTCTCTGGCCGACCTTTCCAGGTCGTTCACCTATCCTATCCCTTTGTAACTCCGTGTAGAGTGTCCTACAACCCCAGGAAGCATGCTTCCTGGTTTGGGCTGTTCCCGTTTCGCTCGCCGCTACTCAGGGAATCGAATTTTCTTTCTCTTCCTCCGGGTACTTAGATGTTTCAGTTCCCCGGGTGTGCCTCACGCCGTGCTATGTATTCACACGGGTGTCCCGCCAGTCTCCCGGCGGTGGGTTCCCCCATTCGGATACCCCTGGATCAA
>NZ_JACSMD010000019.1 GCF_018618475.1 Exiguobacterium sp. s122 | reverse complement strand
CCTTCCCCTTCGGGGGCAGGGGTGACAGGTGGTGCATGGTTGTCGTCAGCTCGTGTCGTGAGATGTTGGGTTAAGTCCCGCAACGAGCGCAACCCTTGTCCTTAGTTGCCACCATTCAGTTGGGCACTCTAAGGAGACTGCCGGTGACAAACCGGAGGAAGGTGGGGATGACGTCAAATCATCATGCCCCTTATGAGTTGGGCTACACACGTGCTACAATGGACGGTACAAAGGGCAGCGAAGCCGCGAGGTGGAGCCAATCCCAGAAAGCCGTTCTCAGTTCGGATTGCAGGCTGCAACTCGCCTGCATGAAGTCGGAATCGCTAGTAATCGCAGGTCAGCATACTGCGGTGAATACGTTCCCGGGTCTTGTACACACCGCCCGTCACACCACGAGAGTTTGTAACACCCGAAGTCGGTGAGGTAACCTTAGGGGGCCAGCCGCCGAAGGTGGGACAGATGATTGGGGTGAAGTCGTAACAAGGTAGCCGTATCGGAAGGTGCGGCTGGATCACCTCCTTTCTAAGGAAAATGCCCCTGTGGCATTGCCCATCGTTCAGTTTTGAG
>NZ_JACSMD010000018.1 GCF_018618475.1 Exiguobacterium sp. s122 | reverse complement strand
ACGTTCGTCATCGTGAGCGCCTTGTAGCCACGCTTCTTCACTTCGACGAGGACGGCGCGGCTATCGGCCGTCTCCCCAGACTGTGACAAGAAGACGAAGAGCGGCTTCTCTGTGAGGAGCGGCATGTTGTAGCCGAACTCCGAAGCAACGTGTACTTCTGTCGGCACGCCTGACACGCGCTCAAGAAGTTGCTTCCCGATCAAGCCAGCATGGTAACTCGTGCCACACGCGACGATATAGATGCGGTCGGCCTCGGAGACGAGCGAGCGCACGCCCTCCGTGAGCTCGATGTCGCCCGCCTCGTTCTGGTACTGCTGGATGATGTTGCGGATGACGGCCGGCTGCTCGTCCATCTCCTTCAACATGTAGTGCGCGTACGTGCCCTTCTCGATGTCCGACGCGTCAATCTCCGCGATGTACGGCTCGCGCTCGAGGACGTCGCCGTCGAGCGTCTTGATCGTCGCCGTCTCACGTGTCAAGATGACGATCTCGCCGTCGTGGAGCTCGAGGTAGCGGTCCGTCACCTGGAGCATCGCCATCGCGTCAGACGCCACGACGTTGAACGTGCCGTCGCCGAGCCCGACGAGGAGCGGCGACTTGTTCTTGCCGAT
>NZ_JACSMD010000017.1 GCF_018618475.1 Exiguobacterium sp. s122 | reverse complement strand
CCGTTCCCATGCCGAACACGGAAGTTAAGCGCTTCAGCGCCGAAAGTAGTTGGGGGTCTCCCCCTGTGAGGATAGGACGTTGCCAGGCATTACATATTTGGAGGATTAGCTCAGCTGGGAGAGCACCTGCCTTACAAGCAGGGGGTCGGCGGTTCGATCCCGTCATCCTCCACCATTTACACCTGCCGGTGTAGCTCAGTTGGTAGAGCATCTGACTTGTAATCAGAGGGTCGAGGGTTCGAATCCTTTCGCCGGCACCATTTTTTCAAAAAGTCTACCGCATGAATTATACCTTGCCGGGGTGGCGGAATTGGTAGACGCACAGGACTTAAAATCCTGCGAGGGTTTCCTCGTGCCGGTTCAAGTCCGGCCCTCGGTACCATTTAATAAATATCCCATGAAGGATCATTCGTCTCGCACCCTTAGCTCAGCTGGATAGAGCGTTAGACTACGAATCTAAAGGCCGGGAGTTCGAATCTCTCAGGGTGCACCATTTCTCGGGAAGTAGCTCAGCTTGGTAGAGCACTTGGTTTGGGACCAAGGGGTCGCAGGTTCGAATCCTGTCTTCCCGACCATCATACCTTTTTGGGGCCTTAGCTCAGCTGGGAGAGCGCCTGCCTTGCACGCAGGAGGTCAGCGGTTCGATCCCGCTAGGCTCCACCAATTATTTTTATGACGAACTTTGAAAACTGAACGATGAGGCAAAAAAATGTTTTACAATTTTTGAATGAAGCGCAAGCTTCGTCATTTTCAAGAGCTATATCAAATTCTTTGGAGAGTTTGATCCTGGCTC
>NZ_JACSMD010000016.1 GCF_018618475.1 Exiguobacterium sp. s122 | reverse complement strand
AGGCGGAGCCGCAGCGAAAGCGAGTCTGAACAGGGCGCATCAGTCCGTCGTCGTAGACCCGAAACCAGGTGATCTACCCATGTCCAGGATGAAGGTCAGGTAACACTGACTGGAGGTCCGAACCCACGCACGTTGAAAAGTGCGGGGATGAGGTGTGGGTAGCGGTGAAATGCCAATCGAACCTGGAGATAGCTGGTTCTCTCCGAAATAGCTTTAGGGCTAGCCTCGAGGTGAAGAGTTCTGGAGGTAGAGCACTGATTGGACTAGGGGCCCCCACAGGGTTACCGAATTCAGTCAAACTCCGAATGCCAGTGACTTGTACTCGGGAGTCAGACTGCGAGTGATAAGATCCGTAGTCGAGAGGGAAACAGCCCAGACCATCAGCTAAGGTCCCCAAGTGTATGTTAAGTGGAAAAGGATGTGGCGTTGCACAGACAACTAGGATGTTGGCTTAGAAGCAGCCACCATTCAAAGAGTGCGTAATAGCTCACTAGTCGAGTGACGCCGCGCCGAAAATGTAACGGGGCTAAACATACCACCGAAGCTATGGATCCCGTAAGGGATGGTAGGAGAGCGTTCCAAGCAGCAGTGAAGCGGTATCGTGAGGAGCCGTGGAGCGCTTGGAAGTGAGAATGCCGGTGTGAGTAGCGAAAAGAGGGGTGAGAATCCCCTCCGTCGAAAGCCCAAGGTTTCCTGAGGAAGGCTCGTCCGCTCAGGGTTAGTCTGGACCTAAGCCGAGGCCGAAAGGCGTAGGCGATGGACAACAGGTTGATATTCCTGTACCGCCGTACCACCGTTTGAACGATGGGGGGACGCAGAAGGATAAGGTAACCGTGCGACTGGAAGTGCACGGACAAGCAGCGAGGCCGTCGGGTTGGCAAATCCGCCCGGCA
>NZ_JACSMD010000014.1 GCF_018618475.1 Exiguobacterium sp. s122 | reverse complement strand
ACATATGAGATATTATCGGAAGAGAGGAAGCCCAAAAGCTTCTTCTCTTTTCTACTTAAATTCAATTAACACAAAAAAGTTTTCAAAAACGCCGATTGTAAAATTAAGCTAGACAATTGAAAAAGCCATTCGTGGTGCACTCACAATGTATTTTCCGACCAAAGAAAAACATAGGAGTGATTACGAATGACCTACACCCATCTTACCACGGATGAACTGGTGATGATAGAATCCTACCACCGCCAAAATATACCTGTAGCGATCATTGCTAAGTTGATGAACCGTTCCAGGCAGCCAATCTACAACGTCATCAATTTCCTGAAATCAGGACATACAGCGCTCGACTTCTACACGCAATACAAGAAAAATAAGAAACGCTGCGGCCGGCGGAAGATTGTCCTGCCGAAGAAACAAGTGGCCTATGTTCAAGACAAGGTGGCGCAGGGCTGGACGCCGGATGTCATTGTCGGCCGGGCAGAAACGGCCATCGATTGTTCCGCGCGCACCATCTATCGCATGTTCAAAAATCAGGTCTTTGACGCCGCCACGCTGCCGATGAAAGGAAAACGGAAACCCAATGGACACCAGGAACGCCGGGGAAAACAGGCGTTCAAACGCCATATTTCCGAACGGGAAGCCGACAACCCGTCGTTCAAAAAAGAGTTCGGGCATATCGAAGGCGACACCATTGTGGGTGCCCGCCACAAAAGTGCGGTGATCACGCTGGTCGAACGGCTGACGAAAGTCATCATCGCCCTGAAGCCTGCAGGACGCAAGGCTTGCGATATTGAAACTGCGTTGAACCAGTGGTTCCAAGGGGTCCCGAGAAATCTGTTCAAATCCATCACGTTTGATTGCGGCAAGGAATTCTCTAATTGGAAACCGTTGTGCAACCGGCACGACGTCTCGATTTACTTTGCGGATCCTGGCACGCCTTCTCAGCGCGCCTTGAATGAAAACTCCAACGGGCTCCTGCGGAAAGACGGCTTGGCAAAGGAAATGGACTTCAACCAGGTGGATCAAACATTTATTTCGTCGGTGGCCGACAAGCGGAATAACATCCCAAGAAAGTCACTGAATTACCGCACACCGTTGGAGGCATTTTTGAGTCACCTGAATGGAGTCGATCTGTCTAGCTTAAATTGACAAACGGAA
>NZ_JACSMD010000013.1 GCF_018618475.1 Exiguobacterium sp. s122 | reverse complement strand
AAGAATTTGATATAGCTCTTGAAAATGACGAAGCTTGCGCTTCATTCAAAATTTAAAACATTTTTTGCCTCATCGTTCAGTTTTCAAAGACCAAAAAAATAAATGGTCGGGAAGACAGGATTCGAACCTGCGACCCCTTGGTCCCAAACCAAGTGCTCTACCAAGCTGAGCTACTTCCCGTTAAAATGGTGCACCCTGAGAGATTCGAACTCCCGGCCTTTAGATTCGTAGTCTAACGCTCTATCCAGCTGAGCTAAGGGTGCAATATAAAATGCGGTCGAGAGGACTTGAACCTCCACGGTGTTAACCACCACTAGGCCCTCAACCTAGCGCGTCTACCGATTCCGCCACGACCGCATGTAAATGGAGCGGAAGACGGGATTCGAACCCGCGACCCCGACCTTGGCAAGGTCGTATTCTACCACTGAACTACTTCCGCATAATTAAGTTTGAGGAGATGCGGGTGAAGGGACTCGAACCCCCACGTCAAAGACACTAGATCCTAAGTCTAGCGCGTCTACCAATTCCGCCACACCCGCACAAATATTTAAGTATAGTTAATTAATGAGAAATGGTGAGCCATGCAGGGCTCGAACCTGCGACCCTCTGATTAAAAGTCAGATGCTCTACCAACTGAGCTAATGGCTCATTAATTATAAATGGGGCGGCTGAAGGGAATTGAACCCTCGAATGCCGGAATCACAATCCGGTGCGTTAACCACTTCGCCACAACCGCCATGCAAAAATGGTGCCGGCGAAAGGATTCGAACCCTCGACCCTCTGATTACAAGTCAGATGCTCTACCAACTGAGCTACACCGGCGCTGTAAATGGTGGCTTTGGACGGAATCGAACCGCCGACACAAGGATTTTCAGTCCTTTGCTCTACCAACTGAGCTACAAAGCCAATATGAAATTAAAAAAATGGCGGTCCTGACGGGGGTCGAACCCGCGATCTCCTGCGTGACAGGCAGGCATGTTAACCACTACACCACAGGACCACATTAAGTATTGTATCGACTTTACCTATTTTAAATGTCGCAGATAGATAAGTCAATAACTTTTTCAAAAAAACAAACAGCCTGGCAGCGTCCTATCCTCACAGGGGGAGACCCCCAACTACTTTCGGCGCTGAAGCGCTTAACTTCCGTGTTCGGCATGGGAACGGGTGTGGCCGC
>NZ_JACSMD010000012.1 GCF_018618475.1 Exiguobacterium sp. s122 | reverse complement strand
CAAACCATTAGACTAGATCAAAGCCTCGACCGATTAGTATCATTCAGCTCCACGTGTCACCACGCTTCCACCCATGACCTATCTACCTCATCGTCTCTGAGGGGTCTTTCTTGATTGCTCAAAGGGAAATCTCATCTCGGAGGGGGCTTCATGCTTAGATGCTTTCAGCACTTATCCCGTCCGCACGTAGCTACCCAGCGATGCTCCTGGCGGAACAACTGGTACACCAGCGGTGCGTCCATCCCGGTCCTCTCGTACTAAGGACAGCTCTCCTCAAATTTCCTGCGCCCACGACGGATAGGGACCGAACTGTCTCACGACGTTCTGAACCCAGCTCGCGTACCGCTTTAATGGGCGAACAGCCCAACCCTTGGGACCTACTCCAGCCCCAGGATGCGATGAGCCGACATCGAGGTGCCAAACCTCCCCGTCGATGTGGACTCTTGGGGGAGATCAGCCTGTTATCCCCAGGGTAGCTTTTATCCGTTGAGCGATGGCCCTTCCATGCGGAACCACCGGATCACTAAGCCCGACTTTCGTCCCTGCTCGACTTGTAGGTCTCGCAGTCAAGCTCCCTTCTGCCTTTGCACTCTTCGAATGATTTCCAACCATTCTGAGGGAACCTTTGGGCGCCTCCGTTACTGTTTAGGAGGCGACCGCCCCAGTCAAACTACCCACCTGACACGGTCCTCCAGCCGGGTCACGGCTGCGAGTTAGAGACTCTATACGCAAAGGGTGGTATCCCAAGGGTGTCTCCACCGAAGCTGGCGCTCCGGCTTCACAAACTCCCACCTATCCTGTACATCGCGTACAAAGCCTCAATATCAGGCTGTAGTAAAGCTCCATGGGGTCTTTCCGTCCTGTCGCGGGTAACCTGCATCTTCACAGGTACTATGATTTCACCGGGTCTCTCGTTGAGACAGTGCCCAAATCGTTACGCCTTTCGTGCGGGTCGGAACTTACCCGACAAGGAATTTCGCTACCTTAGGACCGTTATAGTTACGGCCGCCGTTTACTGGGGCTTCGGTTCAGTGCTTCTCTTGCGATGACACATCCCCTTAACCTTCCAGCACCGGGCAGGCGTCAGCCCCTATACTTCATCTTGCGATTTAGCAGAGACCTGTGTTTTTGCTAAACAGTCGTTTGGGCCTATTCACTGCGGCTTATGTTGCCATAAGCGTCCCTTCTCCCGAAGTTACGGGACCATTTTGCCGAGTTCCTTAACGAGAGTTATCCCGCGCGTCTTAGAATTCTCATCTCGCCTACCTGTGTCGGTTTACGGTACTGGCGCCGACCTCCTCACTAGAGGCTTTTCTTGGCAGCGTGAAATCCGGTACTTCGCCCTACGGGCTCCACGTCACAGCTC
>NZ_JACSMD010000011.1 GCF_018618475.1 Exiguobacterium sp. s122 | reverse complement strand
CGTGAAGCGGGCTGTCGTGCTCTGGTGCGGGTGGGCGTTCGGGACGCTCGGCACCCCGTGTGTCGCCCAACGTGTGTGGCCGATTCCAATCGTGCCGTCTACTTCTGCTGGGACGATTTCGCGTAGCGCGGCGATGCGTCCGACTTCCTTATGCACGTTGACATTGTCTTGCATCAACGCAAGGCCAGCCGAGTCATAACCACGGTACTCGAGTTTTTCAAGACCTTTGAGAAGGATTTCCTTCGCGCCGGTGTTCCCAATCATTCCTACAATTCCACACATAAACAATTCTCCTCTATATTCGATTTCTCGAAAAAGGAAACGGGCTTTTTCAAAGAGCTGTCATCGCCTTTCACTTTGTCCGTCCGGTCACCCGGGCGTTTTGATGAAAGACTTTCAGTCGTGACAGGCGACTAGGAGGCATCCGCCGAAAACTCGATAACCTCCAACCTCGTCAACTCCGTAGAGTTCTGGCGCTTTCTCGTACTCTGTGTCCCTCCGTTTCTAAGGTCACGCTCTTAATAGTACAAATCACACCCCCATTCGTCAAGAAAATCACTAGATTTCACAATGACAAAACGGAAACAAAAAGGGAATCCGCAGTTGGATTCCCTTGTGTTATTCCCTGTTTGGACAAAATTATCCTTCAACACCGTAATCTTCGCGCACAACTTGGGCGATTTTTTCGACGTAACGGTCACACTCTTCCGCTGTCGGCGCTTCAGCCATAACACGAACGAGCGGTTCTGTACCTGACGCACGAACGAGAATACGTCCGTTCCCGTTCATTTCAGCCTCAGCTTCTTGAATTGTCGCAAGTACACGTTCTCCGTTCATCGCTTCGTTTTTATCCGTGACACGAATATTGACGAGTTTTTGCGGGTACACCGGCATCTCCGCTGCGAGTTCAGACAGTTTGCGCCCTGTCGATTTAACGATTTGAGCGAGTTGTACACCTGAGAGCATGCCGTCTCCTGTTGTCGAGTGATCGAGGAAGATCAAGTGACCTGACTGCTCGCCACCGAGTGTGTAGTTATGCTTTTTCATCTCTTCGACGACATACCGGTCACCGACTGCCGTTTGAAGAGCCGTCATGCCAGCTTCTTCGACCGCCTTGTGGAAGCCAAGGTTACTCATGACCGTTGCGACGATCGTATTGTCTTTTAAGCGGCCTTGCTCGCTCAAATACTTCCCGCAAATGTACATGATCATGTCGCCATCGACCACGTCTCCGTTCTCGTCGATGGCAATCAAACGATCGCCGTCGCCATCAAACGCAAGACCCATATCCGCGCCCTTTTCACGAACGAATTCAGCCAAGTGTTCCGGATGCGTCGAACCGACACCTTCGTTGATGTTTAAGCCGTTCGGTGAGTTTCCGATTGTTGACACGTTCGCTTCAAGATCGGCGAACAGACGAGCCGCAAGTCCGCTCGTTGCACCATGGGCGCAGTCGAGAGCAATATGAAGGCCGTCAAAGTCTTCGTCGACCGTCTGTTTCAACATTTGAAGGTACTTTTGTGCCCCTTCATAGTAATCCGAAACGAAGCCGAGGTCTTTGCCAACTGGACGCGGCAACGTATCTTCTGCCGCATCTAAAATATCTTCGATTTCTGCTTCGGTTGCGTCATCGAGTTTGAACCCGTCGCTCCCGAAGAACTTGATGCCGTTATCTGCGACTGGGTTATGCGACGCGGAGATCATGACACCGGCCGTCGCATCGAGTGACTTCGTCAAATACGCGACCCCTGGCGTCGAGATGACACCGAGCCGCATGACTTCTGCCCCGATTGAGAGAAGACCCGCGATGAGTGCCCCTTCTAACATGTGACCTGAAATGCGTGTATCGCGACCAATCAAGACTTTCGGCTGTTCACCGGCCGGTAAGTGTTTCGATAATACATAACCGCCAGCACGGCCTAAACGATATGCTAATTCTGCTGTTAACTCTGAGTTCGCAACACCGCGAACACCATCTGTTCCAAAATATTTACCCATATAATCAATTCCTCACTTTTGTATAATTGGAACGTCTTATTGAAGCGAAGACGTCTCTGTTTCGTCATCGACGCTCGTCAATTCGACGTCAATTGTTTTTGGCGAGACGACGGTCACGCCTTTTGGTACTTCGTAATCGACATCCACACCATGTAACCCGCTCGGAAGCCCGGTCAAGTCCAACGTCACGCCGACACTGTTTGATGTGACGCTTTCAAGAAGCGCACGCTTACCCGATAGCGTCACACTGACGACGTCCGGAGCCCGAAGCGTATAGTTCGTCCGATCAAAGCCTCGCACCGTCACCGGAACCGTCAAACGAACCCGCTCGGTCAATTCACCCGTGTCGTCACGTGTGTCGTCGATTCCGCGAACGAGCAGTTGCACATCCACTTCTCTTTCACCGAGTGATGTAGCGCCATCTGGTAACTGAAGTGTTGCTTTGACTTTATTGTTGGCGTCTAAGCCGTCTAAATCAATTGGAGCCGTCTCGACCGTATCAAGATTACTGAGTACGTCAGCCGGCGCGAAGACACGGACTTCTGTATTGGCGAGAAGCGTATCGACGAGACGATAGTCGTCCGCGACGTCACCCGTCGTCACGACCTCGATTGGGACGAGGGCGCTCTGTTCATAGACAGGAACTGTCACACGAATGATATTTGGCTCGACAGTAACGTTGAGCGGATTCCCGTTCGCATCGAGAATGGTCGGTGGCAACTCGCGAGTGAACGTTTGGTTTTGATTCGCGACATCGACGTTCAGCGTAATCTCTTTCACGTTTTGAATGCGACTCGCCCCACCGGATACTTTCACCGTCGATGGCTCGATTTCAGCGTCCCCGATGACAAAGCCTTCCGGTAGCTGATCTTTATTTAACAAGTTCACAGAGACCGGTACTTCTACCGTTTGTTTGCGATCGATATAAATCTCGACCGTATCCCGTTCGAGTTTAACGTTCACGTCTCCCCCGAAGCCACGGGCCTCGACCGGGACACGATGGAACCCGGTTCCGAGGTTCGTCAAGTCGACGAATACTTGATAGTCTTTCACCAATCGAGTCATCGTTAAACTACTCGACGGTCCTTGGAGTTCGACATTTAATTCTTCCGGCACGTTATACGCGACGTACTGAACCTCATCGAAAAACACCTCTACCGGCACGTCGAGTGCCATCGAGCTTTGCCCGACAATCGGCAAGGCGCTCGATGAGCCCGTCGATGAACTCGTCTCGGCGACCATAAAGTATAAAAGGATGGCTAAAGCAAGTGCGATGATGCGGAGAAACCACTTATGTTGTAACCACTGATCAATCACTTACTTGTCCCCTCCTTTTTTGCCGAAGAACGAGAGTGTCGTCTCTTTTTCTTCGATGACGAGTTCTTGAATCAACTTGTTGCGGAGCCCCTCCTCATCCAAGTCCCGATACAAACGGCCGGCAATCGCAAGCGATACCGCACCTGTTTCTTCAGACACTGTGAGCGTGACGCTATCTGTCACTTCACTGACGCCGATTGCTGCACGATGTCGTGTTCCGAGCGCTTTATCGATATGAGGGCTCTCCGATAGCGGTAAATAGCAGGCCGCTGCGGCGATTTTCCCATCTTGGATAATCATCGCCCCGTCATGGAGCGGCGTGTTCGGGATGAATAAGTTGATGATCAATTGAGATGTAATATGCGAATCCATTCGAATCCCCGTCTCGACGTACTCATTTAAGCCCGTGTCCCGCTCAATCGCAATCAATGCGCCGATTCGACGTTTTGACATATATTGAGCTGAACTGACAATCGCCTCAATCATTTGACGCTGTTTGTCCTCATCGCTCGCACTCGTTCGGCCGAATAAGTTGCTCGTCCGACCTAAATGTTCAAGTCCGCGCCTGAGTTCCGGTTGGAAAATGATGATGATTCCGAGCAGTCCATATGTGATGACTTGATTCAATAGAAACTGCAAGGTTTTCAATCCAAAGAATCCACTGAGGAACCAACTGACGAGGATGATTGAAATCCCTTTAATCAGTTGAACCGCTTTTGTGCCACGGACGATCATCATCAACTTATAGATGACGTACGTGACGACGACGATATCTAAAACGTCGTTCAAATAATCGTACCAATGTACGTTCTCTGAAAGACTAAAAAATGATAAGAATGAAACCTGTTCCAGTAGCGGCAAATGCTCCCCTCCTCAACTACCTAGCCAATTGTGCAAATTTTATTATATCACATTTCCAAAACGAAGCATCGCTTGGCGATAAAACGAAACCAGATTGAAACGAACAAAAAAGACGCCCGCGGGCGTCTTTAGAACAACTGTTTGATGGAATACCAAATCCACTCGAAAATCCGATCAATTTGCTCGAGCTCACCGGTCACTTCACCGGCGCTTGCCAAATATGCACGACCGTGGACGGCCGTCGCATTGCCTTCGACCTTGCCTTCGATGCGGAGGTCGCCTCCTTGAACCGTGATATCTCGCTCGACAGTGACACCTTCCGGTACGACGACTTCATTGGACGTGACGACGATTCCTGGTACTTTCGTATACGTCATCGTCTCCGTTGAACCGTTCCATAGCCCGAGCGTCGCGCTCGACATCAAACTGAAGAAGAGGACAGCCGCAATCAGGCCAGGATGTTTCCGGAACCAAACCATCTGTCTCGAATGCGTCCGTCGCACTTTCCGCGTTTGAATCGGTTCTGGCACAGCTGTCGGAACATGAGTCGGACGTGCTGTGGCGTCAGGTAAAGCCGCCATGACCCGAGCCGTGAAGTCCTCAGACAATCTCGGTCTTGGCAAAGCTTTTAGTTCGGCATCTATTCGTTCGTATTGAAGGTAGGCCTCGTATAAGGCGTCGTCCTCGAGTAATTGACGTAATTCGTCAGATTCTTCGGGCAGGATGCCATCTTCCAAATATTGTTGTAGCTTTTCTTCAGGAGTCAATTGAACCCCTCCCTGTTTTGAAAGATTGTTTTCAACATTTCTCTTCCCCGGAAAATCCTTGTTTTAACCGTTGCGACCGGCATATCGATCATCACACTAATCTCTTTTAATGACAAATCATCCACATACTTTAAAAGTAGCGGAATGCGATATTTGTCAGGGAGTTGCTTGATTGCCTCATGCATCTCACCTCGAATTTCGCGATGAACGACTTGAGCATCGGGTTGGGGCGCTTCATCAGCTAAGTGGTCTTGATACGTGAGACCCTCGGTACCCGCGATTTCCGCATCCATTGAATACTCCGGCTTCCGTTTGCGAAGTCGATCAATGGCGACGTTTGTCGCGATTCGGTACAACCATGTTTTAAATTTATATTGTGGGTCGTACGTCTCAATCCGTGTATAGGCTCGTATGAACGTTTCTTGGGCAGCGTCCTCGGCTTCGCCACGGTCATATAGAATCTTATAGGCGACAGCAAAGACACCGTCCTTGTACAGTTCTACCAATTCAGCAAACGAATCGTGATTCCCCGACCGCAATTCGTCGACCAAACGGGTGGTCAGCCGTTCCATCAATCCACTCTCCCTCTCCGCAGCTATGCGGTCATCCCTCTATACGTGCAATCCATCAAATAAGTTTCGTCTCCAACAAAAAAAAGTTTCCAAACCCATTGTAGCAAAAGGATTTGGAAACCGTAAGGGATGTAAGCTAATTCAACTTTCCAATAACAGGTTTTCTTTGGATTTCACAATTGTCTCACAAAGTGCAAACGCCAACTGGGCCGTTTTGTCTTCCACGTCAAGGGAAGGGTTTAATTCAACAAGTTCAATCGCAATCAATTCGCCTGCAGTCATCGCCTCAGCGACAATCGCTTTTCCTTCTTCAGCGGTCAATCCCCCATCGACCGGCGTCCCTGTACCTGCAACGAGACTCGCATCGAAGCTGTCCATGTCAAAGCTGACGTAAAAGCGACCGACACGTTCACGTAAATAGGCGATTGCCTCTTGCATGATAACGTCTGCACCGCGCGTTCGAACTTCTTCGACCGTGATGACTTTAATACCGAGTCGGTTAATTTCACGGATTTCCCCTTCATCGATATCACGAAGGCCAATATAGACCAAATGTTCCGGTAGAAGCTTAGGCTCTCGTCCCCCGACTTCCGTCAAACGAACGTCGCCCATCCCCATAGCGGCTGCAAGCGGCATCCCGTGAATATTCCCTGAAGGTGACGTCTCCCCTGTATTCAAATCCGCATGGGCATCTACCCAAATGACGCCATATGGACCTGTTTTCGCAAGGCCAGCGAGCGTTCCGATGGCCATACTATGATCGCCTCCGACAATCAATGGAAAACGATTCGCTTCCATCTCTTCGTGAATGACTTCCGCGAGTTCATTCACCGTGTGCAATACCCCATCCACACGTTTCAAATGCTCCTCATTCTCCCGAATTTCTGTTTCCGGCAAGACACGAATCGTCCGCTTTGCCGTTCCTTCTGGCAATAATGCTTCTAATCCGAGTTCCCTTAATTTTGCCGGACCTTGATCGACACCGTGTTTCCCCTGTCCATAACGGAGCGCTACTTCAATATATGACCATTGCATTGCCATTCCCCCTTGACCGATTAATACCTTTATTGTAAACGCTATCAATCGTGTGGTTCAACAACGCACAGTCGTGTATAAACATACAAAAAGGCAGCCTGAATGGTGGCAGGCTGCCTTTCTCTGTACTCTTAAGTGAATGGTTCATGGTTTTAGGCAAAAAAAAACTTAAGTCATCAATAACTTAAGAAACAAACAAATGGTGGAGCCTAGCGGGATCGAACCGCTGACCTCCTGCGTGCAAGGCAGGCGCTCTCCCAGCTGAGCTAAGGCCCCGGGAATGATATGGAGCGGAAGACGGGATTCGAACCCGCGACCCCGACCTTGGCAAGGTCGTATTCTACCACTGAACTACTTCCGCAAAAAAATGAGCCATGCAGGGCTCGAACCTGCGACCCTCTGATTAAAAGTCAGATGCTCTACCAACTGAGCTAATGGCTCAAACCTGGTGGGGGGGGGCGGATTCGAACCGCCGAACCCGAGGGAGCGGATTTACAGTCCGCCGCGTTTAGCCACTTCGCTACCCCCCCAAGGAGTGCCGGCGAAAGGATTCGAACCCTCGACCCTCTGATTACAAGTCAGATGCTCTACCAACTGAGCTACACCGGCATATATGGTTTGATTGATTATAAAAATGGTGGAGGATGACGGGATCGAACCGCCGACCCCCTGCTTGTAAGGCAGGTGCTCTCCCAGCTGAGCTAATCCTCCATTATGGTGACCCGTACGGGATTCGAACCCGTGTTACCGCCGTGAAAGGGCGGTGTCTTAACCGCTTGACCAACGGGCCTAAATTGGCTCCGCAAGTAGGATTTGAACCTACGACCTACCGGTTAACAGCCGGTTGCTCTACCACTGAGCTATTGCGGAACGATCTTGCCTGG
>NZ_JACSMD010000002.1 GCF_018618475.1 Exiguobacterium sp. s122 | reverse complement strand
TGAGCCAGGATCAAACTCTCCAAAGAATTTGATATAGCTCTTGAAAATGACGAAGCTTGCGCTTCATTCAAAAATTGTAAAACTTTTTTTGCCTCATCGTTCAGTTTTCAAAGTTCGTCTGCCGCTCTTAGCGACTCATTTATAATAGCACCTGCTTTTCCATTCGTCAACTATAAAAATAAAATATTTTAAAATAAGAGGTAACAGCATGTTTCATACGTGGTCACTATATAGAAGAAACACGCTGCCCATTATTGAAACGCAATGATTCGTACCTCATCTAGCCGCGTTAAATCATACGTTTCTTGATCCTTTTCAGCAATGACAATCGGTTGTTCAACACGAGGGGTATAGTGTTGAATGATCCCGCGGACACCGCTACTCAGTACGACGTTCCGTCCGACTTCAAAAAAACCGAGTAACGTCGCCAATAGCGTTAACGCTTCTTCATCATACGCTTCATTTTGCCACATATAGAAATATGCTTCTTCCGGTGTCAGCGCCTGACGGAACGTGCGCGGTGCCGTCAATTGGCAAAAACGATCCGCCACGATAAACAGTGGTGATGCCGGATGGAGTTCACGTTCTTCTAATCGATGGGGGAATCCTGATCCGTCCAACCGTTCATGATGCTCGATAATCAATTTGCTAACACGCTGACGCAGTGTCTGATCTTTTGGTAGCATCGACTCCGAGACGAGTGGATGTTGATAGAGTAGTTCCCGTTCCATTTTCGTGAAGTAGCGCATATGCGACCATTTTCGAATTTTGGCGTAACTCGCATCCGCAAAATAAGACGCAATCCCGTAATCAAATTGCAGGCGATGCTCATCGCCGCGATACTTCGATAACGATTTCGCAATCAATGCCCGATAAATGGCGTGGTGGATCACATGGTTTTTGCGAAGCGGTTGATCTGTAAAGAAAGCGACGACCGCATAGAGCGGATAATCGTTACGGAACAATTGGTGTACAAACTCTAACGCTTCATACGGGTTCGGGGCAATGCGTTCTTCCCATTGATTATAGTGTCGTTCATATTGAAGAATCTTTGCACAGACTTCTTGTTCTTCCTCATGCGTGAAGCGACGGCGCTCAACCGGGGCGACTTCAATCGCATCAACTTTTAAAAAACGTAACAAGCGTAAATGCTCATTCGTTAATTTGAGCCCTGCCTCAAGCGAAGAGACAGACGCTAACAACGTCATTCCAACGTGAACGTTCGAAATGGCCAATCGCATGCTCATTCCTCCCCCTTTATATAAAAAAGGTCGAACGGAAGCTCCGTTCAACCTTTTCGCCTTACTCGGTCTCTTCAGACGATGGGTCGATTTCCGGTGCTTCACCAACAAATCCATTCTCCATGTCGACTGCCGATTCCTCTTCTAGCTCGTCTTTTTTCAATTTCGCGATGGTCGCCAATCGGTCGCCATCTTCAATATTCATTACTTTAACCCCACGTGTACTGCGACCCATTTGTGAGATGGTCTGTGAGTCGATTCGAATCGCAACACCGAGCTCGGTCATCAGCATGATGTCATCGTCTTCATCGACGACACGCATTCCGACGACAGTACCCCGGTCCGTCTTGATTCCGATAATTCCGGAACCGCCTCGTCCTTGCGTACGGAACTGGTCCATCGGTGTGCGTTTGCCATAACCTTTTTCCGTGATGATCAGGACATCTTGCGTTGTCCGTACGATTTCCATCGATACGACTTGATCATCCTCTTTTTTCAAGCGAATGGCACGTACACCGCGAGCCGTCCGACCCATCGAACGAACTTCACCTTCGATTGGGAAGCGAATCGACATTCCTTCGCGTGTCACGATTAACATCTCATCATCGCTCTTCGCGAGACGGACCGTCACGAGCTCATCTGTCTCGTTCAAGCTGATGGCGCGAAGTCCGTTCTTGTTGATTCGGGCATATGCCGAGAGCGGTGACCGTTTAATGAGACCTTGCTTCGTGATGAAGACGAGCGACAACTGCTCATCTGCCACTTCCGCATCCGCATCATCCACAACTTCTTCCGTGACGCCTTGTTCAGCCAAATAGCTGTTGAAGTCGACTGGAATCATCGTCTCGACTTTCTCGCCTTTATCGACTTGAATCAAGTTGATGATCGGCATCCCTTTCGCCGTTCGACTCATTTCAGGAATTTCATATCCTTTCAGACGGAAGACACGGCCGAAGTTCGTGAAGAAGAGAATCGTATCGTGCGTTGAAGCGGAGAGGAGACGTAAGACGAAGTCTTCGTCATTCGTTCCCATTCCTTGCTTCCCACGGCCACCACGACGTTGGGTCCGGTATGAATCCGTCGGAATCGATTTGATATAGCCTTCACTCGTGAGCGTGATCATCATGTCACGCACCGGGATCAAATCTTCATCTTCAAGCTCGACGATGTCGGTACGGATGACCGTACGTCGTGCATCGCCATAACGCTCTTTGATTTCAGTTAATTCGTTGCGGATGATATCGAGCAAGAGCTCGTCATCGCCAAGAATGGCCCGAAGTTCCTCAATCAACGCTTGAACTTCACGATACTCGCCTTCGATTTTCTCGCGCTCGAGTCCTGTCAACCGTTGGAGACGCATATCGAGAATCGCTTGCGTCTGTTCAATCGAGAGACCGAAACGTGCAATCAACTTCTCACGCGCTTCGTCACCGGTCCGCGTGCTACGGATGAGTGCGATGACTTCATCGAGGTGATCGAGTGCGACGCGAAGTCCTTCGAGAATATGCGCTCGTGCCTCTGCTTTGTCGAGGTCGAACTGGGTCCGGCGACGAACGACTTCTTTTTGATGCTCGATATAGTGATAAATCGCTTGCTTAATGTTCAATGTCTTTGGTCGTCCTCCGACGAGCGCGAGCATGTTAACACCGAACGTCGTCTGCATCGGTGTCTGTTTGTACAAGTTGTTCAAAATGACACTCGCGTTTGCGTCGCGGCGGACTTCGATGACGACGCGCATCCCGTTTCGATCCGACTCGTCTCGAAGATCCGTGATGCCTTCGATTTTCTTATCGCGCACCAAGTCGGCAATCTTCTCGACCAACCGGGCTTTGTTCACTTGATACGGAATCTCGTGGACGAGAATGCGTTCCCGTCCATTTTTCAACACTTCAATCTCGGCTTTCGCACGCATCGTAATCGAGCCGCGACCTGTCTCATAAGCACGACGAATGCCGCTCCGACCTAAGATTTCACCGGCTGTCGGGAAGTCAGGTCCTGGAATGTGCTGCATGAGCTCCGCGATTGTAATGTCTGGATTGTGTGTAAGCGCGAGCACGCCGTCAATCACTTCGTTCAAGTTGTGAGGCGGTACGTTCGTCGCCATCCCGACGGCGATTCCGCTCGTCCCGTTTACGAGGAAGTTCGGAAAACGTGCCGGTAATACGACCGGTTCTTTCTCTTCTCCATCGAAGTTTGCTTGGTAATCGATTGTGTTTTTGCCGATATCACGTACGAGTTCCATCGCAATCTTCGACATCCGGGCTTCCGTGTAACGCATTGCAGCCGCGGAGTCACCATCGACCGAACCGAAGTTACCGTGACCGTCGACAAGCTCATAACGATAGCTGAAGTCTTGCGCCATACGAACCATCGTCTCATAGACGGCCGAATCACCGTGCGGGTGATACTTACCGATGACGTCACCGACAACACGAGCCGACTTCTTATGTGGCTTATCTGCACGGATACCGAGCTCGTTCATCGCATAAAGAATCCGACGGTGAACCGGCTTCAAGCCGTCTCGTACGTCTGGAAGGGCACGTGACACGATAACGCTCATCGCATAGTCCATGAATGACGTACGCATCTCTTGGCTAATATTTATATCCTTGATGTTTTCCTGTTCTGCCATTCGTTATTGCCTACCCTTCTGTTTAAATATCGAGGTTCTTCACGTAATGCGCATGTGACTGGATGAAGTCGCGACGCGGTTCGACATTGTCGCCCATGAGCGTCTCGAAGATTTCATCTGCCTCGATGGCGTCTTGAAGGTCGACCCGAAGCATCGAACGCGACTCTGGATTCATCGTCGTGCTCCATAACTGCTCAGGATCCATCTCCCCGAGACCTTTGTAACGTTGTACGCTATATCGTGCATTCTCAGGAAGGCGTTTAATCGCTTCCTGTAATTCACGGTCGTTTTGGACGTAGACGATCTCTTTCCCATGCTTCACACCATAGAGCGGTGGTTGGGCAATATAGACATAGCCGCTTTCAATAAGCGGACGCATGTACCGGTAGAAGAACGTTAAGAGCAGTGTCCGAATGTGGGCACCATCGACGTCAGCATCGGTCATGATGATGAGTTTGTGGTAACGTGCTTTGCCTAAGTCGAATTCTTCCGCGATTCCAGTACCGAGCGCCGTAATGATTGTCCGGACTTCTTGGTTCGCCAAGATTTTATCGAGTCGTGCTTTCTCAACGTTGATGATTTTACCGCGAATCGGCAAAATTGCTTGGAAGTGACGATCGCGACCAGACTTCGCCGATCCACCGGCCGAATCCCCCTCAACGATGTACAGTTCAGACTTCGACGCATCTTTTGATGAACAGTCGGCCAATTTCCCTGGTAATGAACTGACTTCGAGGATACCTTTACGGCGCGTCATTTCACGGGCGCGTTTCGCAGCGAGACGGGCACGTGCTGCCATCAAACCTTTGTCGACAATCAATCGACCGACCGACGGGTTTTCAAGCAAGAACTGCTCGAACGTATCTGTGAAAAGTGAGTCTGTCGCAGTACGCGCGTCGGCGTTGCCGAGCTTCGTCTTCGTCTGTCCTTCGAACTGCGGCGATGGGTGTTTAACCGACACGATTGCCGTCAACCCTTCACGTACGTCATCCCCTGACAAACTGCCGTCGGCCTCTTTCATCAAGCCAAAGCGTTTCGCATAATCGTTAATCGAACGTGTGAGCGCCGTCTTGAAGCCAGTTTCGTGCGTCCCACCTTCATGTGTCGGGATGTTGTTCGTGAACGAGTAGATGTTGCTGGCGAATCCTTCGTTGTACTGGAGTGCGATTTCGACTTCGATGCCGTCTTTCGTTCCGTGAACGTAGACCGGCTCATCGTGAATCGACGCTTTCGAGCGGTTCAAATGCTCGACGTACGACTTGATTCCACCCTCATAGTGATAGTTCCGCTCAATCGTCTCGTCACCACGGTCATCCTTGGCGATGATGCGCAACCCTTTATTCAAGAAGGCAAGCTCGCGGAGGCGCGTAGCGAGTAAGTCAAAGTCATACTCGAGCGTCTCTTGGAAGATGTCACCGTCTGGGAAGAAGCGGACGGTCGTTCCCGTCGTATCTGTCGTGCCGACGATTTCAAGTTCGCCTTGCGGCACACCGCGTTTGAACGATTGATAGTAGACGTTGCCGTTACGACGGACGAATACTTCGAGTTTCGTTGACAAGGCGTTGACGACAGACGCACCCACACCGTGCAGACCACCGGATACTTTATAGCCTCCACCGCCAAACTTTCCTCCGGCGTGAAGTACCGTGAAGATGACTTCGACGGCCGGACGTCCTGTTTTCTTTTGAATATCGACCGGGATGCCTCGTCCATTGTCTTCGACGACGATCGAGTTTCCTGGTTCGACTGTCACGGTAATCGTGTCACAATGGCCAGCGAGTGCTTCGTCAATCGAGTTATCGACGATTTCCCACACTAAGTGGTGAAGACCGCGCGAACTTGTCGAACCGATATACATCCCTGGGCGTTTACGGACAGCCTCTAAACCTTCAAGTACTTGAATCTGATCGGCACCGTAGTCTTGCATTTGTTTTTCGTTTTCGTTACTCATCGGTTTTGTTCACCTACTATACATGAATTGGTGTTCGTCTTAATTGTGCTTCATACAGAATCCGATTCGACTTCGCCTTGTTTCACGTGAAACACTTTAGCTTGTTGAATCGTCTCATGGGCAATGCCATCGATATTGGTCGTCGTCAGGATGGTTTGAACTTTTTTGCCCATCGTGTCGAGCAGATGGGTTTGGCGATGATCATCGAGTTCTGACAAGACGTCGTCTAACAATAAGAGCGGGTATTCCCCGACCTCTTCGTGAATCAATTCAATCTCCGCTAACTTGAGTGACAAGGCCGCAGTGCGTTGCTGACCTTGTGAACCGAACGTTTGGACGTTTCGATCGTTCACGAACAGTTCGAAATCATCACGATGTGGACCGAATAGCGTCACACCGCGTCTTCGTTCGTTCTCTCTTATTTTATCAAACTTTTGACGATACGTTTCAAACATCTGTTCTTTCGGGTAACGTTCTTTTTGGAACGTGTCGGAGACGTATTGAATCGTCAACGTTTCCATATCTCGCGTGATGCCCGCATGAATTGGGCCAGCCCATTTTTCGAGCTGGTCGATGAAATGATGTCGTCTTGAAACGATTTTCACAGCGACTTCAATCAACTGATCGGTCAGGACTTCAAGTAGCGTCTCGTCCCCGCCTTTTATCGACAGTTGTTTCAACAGGGCGTTCCGTTGCTTCAGCGTCTTTAAGTATTGATTTAAGTCGTGCAAATAAATCGGGCTCACTTGCCCAATCTCCATATCTAAAAATCGTCTCCGCCCTTGAGGGCTCCCTTTGACAATCGCAAGGTCTTCCGGGGCGAATAAGACGACGTTGAACGCACCGACGTAATCACTTAAGCGTCGTTGCTCGAGATGGTTCAGTTTCGCTTTCTTCCCTTTTGAGGAGAACGTGAGCGATTGAACCGTTTCACCCGTCCGCTTATGAATCCGTCCTTCAATGAGCGCAGCGTCGGACTCCCAGCCGATCAACTCGCGATCTTGTGTCGTCCGATGGGATTTAGCCAGCGCAAGTACGTAAATCGATTCGAGCAGATTTGTTTTCCCTTGGGCGTTCTCCCCGATTAGAACGTTCGTCTGTTCTGAAAAGTCGAGCTCAAGGGCTTCGTAGTTGCGGTAGTTTTGCAATCGGATCGACATTAAACGCACGTTAGTTGCCCTCGATTTGGAAATCTCCGAAGCCTTCGACTTCAATCTTGTCCCCATCGCGTAGTTTACGGCCACGACGCTGGTCTACTTCCCCGTTCACTTTGATTTGAACGTCTTCCAAGAAAAACTTCGCTTGGCCACCGCTCGAGATGATATCTGCTAATTTTAAAAATTGTCCGAGTGTCACATACTCGGTTGTAATCGACACTTTATTCATGTCGTCACTCCCTTTCCTTCATACTAATTACAAAAAATCGCCATACTTATTAGTTTATCGAAAAACGTCGAATAAGGCAAAAAACGGGGATGATAAGGCACACGACCTTATCATCCCCTTACCGGTTCGTCACAATTACGATGTACGAACTGGCAAAATCAACTGAAGCACACTATCTTGTTCGACCGGACGTAAAATGAACGGACGCATCGAACCGGTAAATTGAATCTCGATTTCTGAAGCGTCGAGGGCGCGAAGGGCGTCCATAACAAATTTCGAGTTAAACGAAATCTTCAGCTCTTCCCCTTCAAGTGACAAGATGCTGACGCGCTCCGATACTTTTCCGACTTCTGGCGAATGCGAACTTACTTCAACCGTCGTCGCTTCTTCGGCGACGAACTTGATGACGTTATTCCGATCGGCACGGGCCAACAGTGAAGCACGGTCAATCGCTTGAAGGAAGTCTTTTGCATTCATCCGGACCGCTGTCCGGTATTCTTCCGGAATCAAGCGTGACGTGTCCGGATAGGCCCCATCGAGGAGACGTGAGAAGAAGGAGATGTTCTTCATGCGGAACAAGATTTGCTGATCCGTCAAAACGATTTCGATTGGCAACTCTTCACGATCGAGCAGTTTCGCGAGTTCGTTGAGCGAGCGGCCCGGGACGACAACATTTTGGAACGTCAAATCATTGTCTGTCTCGAAGCGAGCGCGGCGAAGCGCCAAACGGTGGCTGTCCGTCGCAACACATGTGAGGAATCCTTTCTCAGCCGAGAAGTTCACACCTGTTAGGACAGGGCGTGTCTCTTGTGACGATACGGCAAAACTCGTCTGCCGAATGATCGTCTTTAAGAGATCCGCTGGGAGATAGAAGCGACGGTCGCTCGCGAGTTCCGGAAGACGTGGATACTCATCTGGGTCAAGACCATTCAAATGGAATTCGGCTTGACCTGATTCGATGCGCGTCATGAAGTTCGGTGACACTTCGAGCGTCACTTCATTCGTTGGCAATTTCTTGACGATCTCACCGAGGAATCGTGCGTTCAAGACGACGCTACCTGCCCGTTTGATTTGAATGAGTTCAATCCCACCCTCTTCTACAGGAATCAATCGCTCAATCGAAATCTCCGTGTCACTTCCAGTCAACGTTAATCCATCTGCATGTGCTTCAAGCTTCAATCCTGTAAGAATCGGAATCGTCGTTCGAGAAGCGACTGCTTTTGATACATCTTGTACGGCTTGCATAAATACATCGCGTTGAATCGTTAAATGCATGTGGATAATTCCTCCTAAGTGAAATGAGTCAAAGTCGTAATTCATAGTAAGTATAATAGTATTAATTAAGTCATAATAGTAATAAGGGCTGTGGATACTGGGGATAAGTGCCTTCAACCACTCGTGTTAAGCCATTTCGCCTGTGAATAACTTGTGGATAACTATCGGTGTTTATCCACAGGATATCCACAAGAAAGAATGGCTCGTTTACGTTAAGGCTTTCTTTAACGCTTGAATCGTCTCTTGCATCTCAGAATCGTTCTTTAACAGCGTGCTAATTTTCTCATGGGCGTGGATGACGGTCGTATGGTCCCGTCCCCCAAACTCTTCCCCAATCTTCGGAAGTGAACTCTCTGTCATCTCCCGTGATAAATACATCGCGATTTGTCTTGGGAAGGCGAGCGTCTTCGTCCGTTTCTTCGCTTTTAACTCGTCGACTTCTATATTAAAGTGACGTCCGACGATTTCTTGAATGTCTCGGATGACGATTTTCTTTGCTTCTTGTACCGGCATAATGTTGTGAAGCGCCTCAGCGGCCACATCCGGATCGATGGGACGGCCGACGAGTTTCGCGTAGGCGACGACTCGAGTCAATGCCCCTTCGAGCTCACGAATGTTCGTGTCAATTTGATTCGCAATGTACAACATGACGTCGTTTGAGATATCGAGCTCTTCTGCCGTTGCTTTTTTACGCAAAATGGCAATTCGCGTCTCTAAGTCAGGTGGCGTAATGTCTGTGATTAACCCCCACTCGAAACGTGAGCGTAAACGATCCTCAAGCGTCGGGATTTCTTTCGGTGGACGGTCACTTGAGATGACGATTTGTTTTTGATCGTTGTGGAGCGCATTGAACGTATGGAAGAACTCTTCCTGTGTTTGTTCTTTGCCGGCCAAGAACTGAATGTCATCGATTAAGAGCACATCGATGTTCCGATAACGGTTGCGGAACTCTTCCGTCTTGTTATCTCGGATAGAGTTGATGAACTCGTTCGTGAACTTCTCAGATGAAACGTAAGCGATTCGGGCCCCAGGCTTTTGCCCTTTCACATAATGACCAATCGCATGCATGAGGTGTGTCTTCCCTAACCCGACACCTCCATAAATGAAGAGCGGATTGTATGCTCGTGCCGGTGCCTCAGCTACGGCGAGCGACGCTGCATGGGCAAAACGATTACCTGAACCGATGACGAACGTTTCAAAGATATACTTGTCGTTCAGTTGACCGAGGCTCGCTTCCTCTTTTGATAGAACTGGAAGCGGTTGTTCCTTTGTTTCGGTGACCGCGATCGTCTCTTTTACTCGTCCGTCCGCAGGGGCATACTTGTGTGCCTGTGACTCTTCAATAAAATGAATCTCAAGCTGACTGTTCGTCACTTCTTCGATCGTATCTTGCAAGAGCGATAAGTATTGACGCTCGAGCCATGTCACGATAAAGCTGGCTGGCGCCGAGACGACGAGCGTCGTCCCCATTAACGAAACACCTTCGGTTGATTTCAACCACATATCGAAACTTGCTTTCGGTGTTCGTTCCTCTTCTTCAATCAACGACAACACGTTTCTCCAAATCTCCTGAGCATTGTTCAATGAAAGACCTCCTTTACCGGTTATGTAGGCGAAACTTATTCACACGATATACACAATCACTATTCTATAGTAGATACTAGGATTATCCACAGAGAACAAAAACTGTGGATAAAGTTATCCACACGATGTTGATTATGGGGATAACAGTTATCCACAGCCTGTGTATATCTTGTTTTGCCTAAAAGTTCATCCACAAGTTTGTGCACATTCAGTTTATCAAAATAAAATAGACGTGGCAACGCTTTTCGGTATTTATCCACAGATAGGGAAAACAATCCACAGGTAGTTATCCACATGCTGTGTATAGTGTGGATAAACTGTGGATATGTTGTGGATAAAGTAGAAGGTAAGACAGGAAAATAAAAAAAGTTATGCACAAAAGAGGAAGCGTGAAAAAGGACGAACGTTTTTGTAAGAGAGGAAAACGAAAAAATGAAATTTTGAAGGTTTCGTTTGTTGAAAAAAGAGGAGTTATTCACATATAAGTGTGGATAACTTACGGATGATGTGGATAAAACGGCTTCGTTGGGCTATTTGTAAAGATGACACCCTCTTTCATGTTAATTGTTCATCAATCTTCTTTTTCCCTGCGGACAGGACGAGTGAAAAAACGTACCTAACTAACTCAATCTTTCGGATCCAGTCGCCCTGCCCCGCTCATTGATGACGGTTCAAGGAAAACCTCGGGAAAATGGATTGACATTCGGGGTGACAGTTTATATAATCTTAAAGACTGCCTTAAATGAAACTATAACTTGCTAATAGAGCGTTAACCTTGAGGAGGTGCTTAACCATGAAACCAACGTTTAACCCGAACAACCGTAAGCGTAAAAAAGTTCACGGATTCCGTGCGCGTATGGCGACGAAAAACGGCCGCAACATTCTTGCAGCTCGCCGTCGTAAAGGCCGCAAAGCCTTGACTGTCTAATTAAACTCACAAGATTGCCTGAGGATCACTCCTCGGGCAATCTTTTTTTTGTCACATTCAAATTGAAAAGTTTGATTCGCCCTCGTTGAATCGAAAGGGATATGGTATGATGTTAGTTGACGATTTTTGAACCGAAGGATGGAGTGAGAATTTTGAAAAAAGAATACCGTTTGCAAAAGAATGAAGAGTTCCAAGCGGTGTTTCGCGAAGGACACTCCGTGGCCAATCGTCAGTTTGTCGTCTACACGCTCAAAGCGGATCAAGCTCATTTTCGGGTTGGACTTTCCGTCAGCAAAAAGTTAGGAAATGCTGTGGAACGGAACCGGATGAAACGGCTCATGCGTGAATCGCTTCGCTTACTTGAACCGAACGTCGCCCCTCATCAATACGTCATCATCGCACGAAAACCGGCAACGGCGCTCACACAAGATGAAGTGACAGAGAGTTTAAAGCACGTCTTTAAACGGGCGAAAGTTTGGAAGTCAAAATAAGCCGACCGCTCATGACAATTCGGACTTGTTCTTTCATATATAACGCGAACGAATCAGGATTGACCGATAGACGTGAGATGAAGCAAAAAAGAATCGATACAGAAAGTGTAGGAGGAACTATGAGCAAACAGCTAAAATTAGGATTGTTAGCCGTTATGACCGGTGTCATTATGTTGATGGCCGGTTGTGTCGACCCTTCGACGATCCAAGGAGAGCCGATTACGGCTGAGACAGAAGGCTTCTGGGCGAAATACTTTGTTTGGCCACTTGCCTGGTTATTGAAAGAAGCAGCTTACTTGATTGGTGGCACATGGCAATACGGTTACTCGATTATCGTTGCGACGATTATCGTCCGTCTGTTGATTTTACCGCTCATGATCAAGCAAACGAAGAGTATGGGTGCGATGCAAGTATTGCAACCGGAAATGTTGAAGCTTCGTGAGAAATACAGCTCGAAAGACCAAGAGACACAACGCAAATTGCAAGAAGAAATGATGAAAATGTATCAAGAGTATCAAATCAACCCGCTTGCTGGTTGTTTGCCAATCTTGATTCAAATGCCGATTCTCTTCGCTTTCTATGATGCGATTCGTCGGACGCCTGAAATCTTTGAAGCACGTTTCCTCTGGTTCGACCTCGGGGCACCAGACCCGACGTTCATCTTGCCAATTCTTGCAGCGATTTTGACGTACGCGCAGCAAAAGATTTCAATGGCTGGTCAAGAACAGAACCCACAATTGAAAATGATGCTCTACATCTTCCCGGTCATGATCTTCGTCATGTCGATCACCCTTCCGGCCGCGCTTTCGATGTACTGGGTTGTCGGTTACATCATCTCGATTATCGTGACGATGGCGATCATGCTCCCAATGCGTGAGAAGATGAAAGTTCAAGCGGAAGCGAAGATTGCGGCGAAAGAAGCAGAACGTGCCGCTCTCGCGGAAGAAGAGAAAAAGAACAAAAAGAAAAAACGTAAATAATGCCAAACAGCTGTGACTTCTTGAGTCGCAGCTGTTTTTGTTTAGGTAGAAGTGGAAGGAAGACGGGAATAGAAGAGTAATACTACTTTAAGAAGAAAGGAGTCTTTCCGATGGAGACGTTAATCAAGCGATTGGAGCGTTCCACGCTCGTCCAAGCAGCGGTATATGTGCTCGTCGGCGTATTGATCTTATGGAATCCGCGTTTCTTCTTTGACGTCATTGTCTATGTTGTAGCTGGCTATTTTGCAATTCTCGGACTTTGGGCCATCGTACAAGGGGTTCGCTACCGTCGTAACGGATTACCACCGTCGTTTTTTATGGGCATCATTTATTTGGTGATTGCACTCATCGTCTTCTTTTTTGCTGAAGTGCTCGCGAGCCTACTTCCAATTTTTATCGGCCTTTTGTTTTTGTTCGGTGGTATCATCCGTCTCGTTCAGGCTTTTGGCTACCGCCGTGTGATGGCGAACCGATGGATGTACTTTCTTGTGACGAGTTTACTTTGGCTCGGCATTGGGCTTCTCCTCGTGACGAACCCGTTCAGTAGCCTGCTCGTCTTGTTTCAATTGTTCGGAGGCTTCTTGATTGCTGTCGGGGTGATGGAACTCATTTTATATATCACGCTGCGCCGATCGAGACGCCAAGTCATATGAAGAGCCGCCTCACACGAGGCGGCTTTTTTCACGATGTAGCAACTGTCGATAAAACGTCTCGATTCGTTCGAAGCCTACGATGGACGTTAAAAACGCCTCCTCTGCCTCAAGGCGACGGACATATTCCGTAGCGGCGGAAGCATGCTGTGACGGGGTGAGTCGCTCGTACCACTCGCTGAGCGGAAGCACCCCCCGTGCCGCCACGTCCTTCAAGCCGAGCGTTGAACGGGCTGAATCATAATGTGCCGCGAGCACATAAGCGAAATGGCTCATCCCTTGGCGAAGCATCTCGGTCGCCCAGATGTCGTTTCCTCGATCGCGCGCCTTCGTGTATTGAAAGAAGAACCAAATCGCGTCGAAGGCATGATTGAAGAGCGCATCATCCGACAATGTCAGCGTCGAACGGTGTGATTTGAGTCGCGCTTTAGGATCATAGAGAACGGTCACCTCGTCCTGATTAGTTAACGTCTCAATCGTGACGGTGAACAAATCGACGTGTAAGAAATCGTCATACACGACGATGAGCTGCGGAGCGATAATATGAATCTCGTCCGTTAATAGAATCGGACGATACGTGGCGAGATGGTCATGTCGTCGCGTCAAAAACGAATCCACATCCCCTTCAGCGACGAGGACGTATAAATCGACATCGGAATGCTCGTCCCCTTCACCGCGTCCGAACGATCCCTTCAAAAAAATCGCTTCGACGGCGTCATCCTCACGCAACGCCTCCGTCAATACTTGGATGGCTACTTGTTGTCGCATCAAACTACACTCCCTCTTTGGAAATATATTACTTTATTGTACGAAAATGAGTCGAGAGAACGCAATAAAATCCTGAGAAGTCCGACCCTTTCGTTCAAGTCAAATATCGTGTATAGTAGGTTCGTTATGCATATGATAGAAGAAGCTTGGGAGTTTGGAGGGAGAGAACGATGCTAGAGTTTGACACGATTACAGCCATCTCGACACCGATGGGTGAAGGGGCAATCGGAATCGTCCGCTTGTCCGGCGACCGGTCCGTCGAGACGGTGGCACGCGTATTTTCTGGAAAAAACTTGACGGAAGTCGAGTCACACACGATTCATTACGGCAAATTGAAGCGTCCAGCGACAGAAGAAGTCGTGGACGAAGTGATGGTCAGCATCATGCGGGCGCCAAAGACGTTCACACGAGAAGACGTCGTCGAAATCAATTGCCACGGTGGGATTGTCGCGGTCAATCGTGTCCTCGAGTTGATCCTTGAACAACCGAACGTCCGCTTAGCAGAACCAGGCGAGTTCACAAAACGCGCCTTTTTGAACGGCCGCATCGACTTGTCACAAGCCGAGGCCGTCATGGATTTGATTCGCGCGAAGACGGACCGGGCCATGAACGTGGCGATGTCTCAGATGGAAGGACGCTTGTCTCGCCTCGTTCGCGAGTTGCGCCAACAGTTGCTCGAGACGATCGCGGCTGTCGAAGTGAATATCGACTACCCGGAGTACGACGCCGAAGAGATGACGCAAGCAATCGTCGAAGAGAAGGCCGGAGAGGTGAAGCGGATTCTCGAGCAACTCCTCGAGACAGCTCGTCAAGGCAAGATTTTACGAGAAGGCCTCGCGACGGCCATTATCGGCCGTCCGAACGTCGGGAAGTCGTCGCTCATGAACACGCTCGTTCAAGAAACGAAAGCGATCGTGACGGACATCGCCGGTACGACGCGCGATACGATTGAAGAATACGTCAACGTCAAAGGGGTACCGCTCAAACTGATTGACACGGCCGGGATTCGGGAAACCGAAGACATCGTCGAACGGATTGGGGTCGAGAAGTCGCGGCAAGCACTTGCCGGCGCAGACTTGATCCTACTCGTCTTGAACGGACACGAAGGACTGACACCGGAAGATGAGGCGTTATTCGAAGCGATTTCAGGCATGAATGCGATCATTATCATCAATAAGACGGACTTGCCACAAAACATGGATTCTTCTAAGCTAGAGAAACTAGCGGCTGGGCGTCCGATTGTCGCCACTTCGCTGTTATTAGAAGAAGGAATTGATGCGCTTGAGAAGGCGATTTCGAACTTGTTCTTCGCTAAAGGAGTCGAGTCACAGGATATGACATATATCTCGAACGCTCGACACATTCAACTCATTAAACAGACGATTGAGCAAATCGATGAGGCGCTCGGTAGCGCCCTCATGAACATGCCAATCGATATGGTGCAAATCGATTTACGACGGGCGTGGGATACACTCGGCGAAATCAATGGCGATACGGTCCAAGAAAGCTTGATTGACCAACTCTTTTCACAGTTTTGTCTTGGTAAATAAGAAGGAGGAAATACTATGGCTTATACGGCAGGCGAGTTTGACGTCATTGTCATCGGGGCCGGGCACGCAGGCATCGAGGCGGCACTTGCGTCGGCGCGCATGGGCGCGAAAACGGCAATGCTGACGATGAACCCAGACATGGTCGGGTTCATGTATTGCAACCCGTCAATCGGCGGACCGGCAAAAGGGATTGTCGTTCGCGAAATCGATGCGCTCGGCGGCGAGATGGCGAAAGCGATTGACGCGACATATATTCAAATGAAGATGCTCAACACATCGAAAGGTCCAGCGGTACGCGCGCTTCGTGCCCAGGCGGACAAATTCCAATATCAAAATCACATGAAAAAAGTGCTAGAAGACGAACCGAACTTGCTTCTTCGTCAAGCGCTCGTCGAGCGTCTCCTCATCGAGGACGGAAAAATCGCGGGTGTCGTGACGAACACGGGATCGGAATATCGCGCCAAAGCAGTCATCGTCACGACGGGGACGTTCATGCGCGGTCAAATTATCATTGGCGAACTGTCGTATGAGAGCGGTCCGAACAACCAGATGCCATCGGTCGAACTGTCGAAGCATCTCGAAGAACTCGGAATCGAGCTCGTCCGTTTCAAAACCGGCACACCACCTCGCATCGACGGGAAGACGATTGACTATTCGAAGACAGAGATTCAGCCAGGTGACGACAATCCGTCCCTGTTCTCGTACACGTCGAAAGACCTCGACCCGATTGAACAAATTCCGTGTTGGCTCACGTACACGAGCGAACGGACCCATCAATTGATTGACGAGAACTTGCATCGTTCACCGATGTATTCAGGCGCAATCAAAGGGACCGGTCCACGCTACTGTCCGTCGATTGAAGACAAAGTCGTTCGTTTCAACGACAAGCCGCGTCACCAAATCTTCCTCGAGCCAGAAGGACGCGACACGGAAGAAATTTACGTGCAAGGTTTCTCGACGAGTATGCCAGAAGATGTGCAACATCAAATGCTCCGGACGATTCCGGGACTTGAGAACTCGGAGATGATGCGTCCAGGCTACGCAATCGAATACGATGCGGTCGTGCCAACTCAGCTTTGGCCGACACTCGAGACGAAAGCGATGGAGGGACTGTTCACGGCCGGACAAATCAACGGGACGAGCGGATACGAGGAAGCGGCTGGACAAGGGGTCATGGCCGGGATTAACGCAGCGTGCAAAGTGCTCGGGAAAGACCCGGTCATTTTGGATCGCTCGCAAGCGTATATCGGCGTCTTGATTGACGACCTCGTCACGAAAGGCACGAACGAACCGTACCGTCTCTTGACGTCACGGGCTGAGTATCGATTGTTGTTGCGTCACGACAATGCCGACCTTCGCTTGAGCGATATCGGTTATGACATCGGCTTGCTTTCAGAAGAACGTCATTCACAATTGAACGAGAAGCGCGAAGCGATCGCGAAAGAAGTGAAACGACTAGAGTCGCTCGTCGTCAAGCCGACAGAAGACATGAACGCAATGCTCGAGTCAGTTGGGGCGAACCCGCTGAAAGAAGCGACACATGCGAACATTTTGTTGAAGCGACCAGAAGTAACGTATGCGGCACTCACGACCGTCGTGTCGGCACCGGTTGAATTGCCGGCTGACGTCGCCGAACAAGTCGAGATTCAAGTGAAGTATGAGGGGTATATCTCAAAACAACTTGAACAAGTCGAGAAGATGCGACGGATGGAAGAGAAGCGAATCCCTGAAAACCTCGACTATGACGCGATTGGCGGCTTAGCGACAGAGGCGAAACAAAAGTTGAAACAAGTGCGTCCGCTCTCGATTGGGCAAGCGTCACGTATTTCCGGGGTAAACCCGGCTGACGTGTCGATCTTACTCGTCTATATCGAGCAAGGACAATACGCGACGGTGGAGTGAGACGATGAACGAATCCCAATTTATTGAGGCGTTACAAGCAGAAGGGTTTGAATTGAGTGAGAAACAACTCGCTCAGTTCAAACGCTATTTCGAGATGCTCGTCGAATGGAACGAGAAGATGAACTTGACGGCCATTACGGATCAAGAAGAAGTTTATTTGAAGCATTTTTATGACTCGCTCAGCGCAGCGTTTCATTTTGACTTCACGACCGTCGAGACGGTATGTGACGTCGGAGCCGGCGCCGGATTCCCGAGCTTGCCGCTCAAAATTTTATACCCGCACCTCCATGTGACGATTATCGATTCCTTGAACAAGCGCATCACATTTTTAAATGAGCTCGCGCTTGCGCTTGAGCTCGAAGGGGTCGCGTTCCATCACGGACGGGCCGAGGAATTTGGAAAAAATAAAAAATTTCGTGAGCAATTTGATGTCGTGACGGCCCGCGCCGTCGCCCGAATGACGGTACTTGCTGAGTACTGTTTACCGCTTGCAAAAGTCGGTGGAACGTTCGTAGCGCTCAAAGCAGCGAAAGTTTCCGATGAACTTGTGGACGCGAAAAACGCCTTGGCGGTACTCGGTGGGAAGGTAAAAGCGACACACCAGTTCCTATTGCCAGGAGAGATGAGTGAGCGTAATATCGTAATTGTAGATAAATTACGAAAAACGCCTGGGAAATATCCGCGTAAAGCGGGGACACCGGCGAAAGAGCCACTAATCTGAGTAATCGTGTTTCACGTGAAACTAAAAGCAGATTCCGGTGGGAGTCTGCTTATTTTTTTACATAAGGGGTGCCGACGTTGAAGAAAACATTTGCCAAGTGGTTTGGAAATCGAGAAGAAGTGGCCGTAACGGAAATGGCGCAAGTCAAACCGCACGACCAAGTAGAAGAGATTCAATTGTCGCTTTTGCTTCCGAACCGCTATCAACCGCGTAAAGTGTTCGAGCCGGCTAAAATTGAAGAACTGGCCGTAACGATTCAAGAGCACGGTCTGCTTCAACCAATCGTTGTCAGACGAGTCGAACTTGACCGCTATGAAATCATCGCCGGGGAGCGACGTTTTCGTGCGGCCAAATCGCTCGGTTGGTCGTCGATTCCAGCCATCGTGCGTGATATGGATGACGATACGACCGCCGCACTCGCATTGATCGAGAACTTGCAACGCGAACAGCTCAGCCCAATCGAGGAAGCGGAGGCGTACGAGCGTCTGTTAGCGATGAACGGCTTGACGCAAGCCGCGCTTGCGAAAAGTCTCGGAAAGAGCCAGTCGACCATCGCCAACAAGTTGCGTCTGTTGAAATTGCCGGAAGACGTCAAACATTGCCTACGCGATCGTCAAATCAACGAGCGGCATGCCCGTGCCTTGTTGCCGTTAAAAGAAGAACGGTTGCAACTAGAAGTGCTACTCGAGATTATCGAGCAAGAGTACAACGTCAAAGAGACGGAGCAACGTGTCGAATTTTTACTCACACCGATTGAGGAAGAGAAGCGCAAACCGAAAAAACGGCCACGTCGAACGAAGAGCTTTGCCCGGGACACACGAATCGCCATCAATACGATTCGCGACTCGGTCGAACTGATCGGAAAGACCGGCATCGAAGTAGAAACAGAAGAAGTCGAAGAAGACGGGTTCGTCGAGATTCGAATTCGAATCCCAAAAGCACGGCCACAACAGTGAGCCCGTGCTTTTTTCAATCATCGGAATGAAAAGGAGGAACAACATGGAACGGTTACCAATTAAATTCATTCGCCCGAACCCGAATCAACCGAGGAAGCAATTCGAACCGCAACAGCTCGACGAGTTGCGTCAGTCGATTGAGCGGTATGGGGTGTTACAACCAATCGTCGTCCGCAAGGCGAACGGATTTTATGAGATTATCGCCGGGGAGCGACGCTATCAAGCAGCGAAGCTTGCCGGCAAGTCAGAAATCCCGGCTTTGATCGTGACGGCGGATTCGGATCGCGTCATGGAACTCGCCCTCATCGAAAACATTCAACGGGCCGACTTGAACGCGATTGAAGAAGCGCTCGCTTACGAACAGCTCATGCAGACGCTCGGATTGACGCAACAGCAACTCGCAGAACGTGTCGGCAAGAGTCGAAGTCACGTGACGAACAGTTTGCGTCTGCTCCGCCTGCCGAGCGCCGTACAGCATGCCGTCATGGTCGGAGAATTGACGATGGGGCATGCGCGTGCCATCACCGGGATGAAGTCCGTACAAGCGATGGAACAAATCGCGCGCCGGGTCATCGCCGAACAATGGACGGTCCGTCGCCTCGAACGGTTCTTACAAAAAGAACGGACAGCAAAAAAGACGCTCAAACGCTCGAGCGCCGACGTCGAAGCTGTCGAAGCGGTTCTAGCGGAACGTCTGCAGATGGATGTATCGATTCGCCCCCGTCGGAAAGGTGGCGTCCTCGAACTGAAATATTTCTCACAAGACGACCTGGAGCATCTGTTGACGCTCTTGTCGCCTCAAGACTTTGATTCGTCACGAGATTGACGGAGACGCGTGATCGCCGCCTCTTCGTGATGGAGCCGACCGATGCGCGCATCGAACTCGGCGAACCCTTCGGTGATGAAACGGGCGAGTTCATAGACGAGGTGAAGGCGTGTGTTTTGTAAAATCATCATTTCCATAAAGCCGCTCACGTTGACGACGGCTTTAATGTTGTATTCACCGACAGCCGGTAACTCTTTTTGGACGCCGGCGCCTGGAGCGAGTGGGCCTTCTGAGAAGAAGATGTAGCCGACGCTCGACAGTCGGCCGAGACAGGCATCGATGGCGATGATGAGCGGCCGATGAAAGCGGGTTTGAATCTCGTGAAGCGTCTCGACGAGATTTAACGCATGGACGGGTTTCGTGAGCGTCCCGTAGACGTATAGGTTGCGGACAATCTTCTCTTCGAGAAACGTACCGACGAGAGGACCGAGGGAGTCACCGGTCGACCGATCGGAGCCGATGCAGACAAGGACGATGGGACGATGCGCCTCGCTCGCCAACTGTTCATGCAACTGGTCAGCGAATAGGCTCGATCCGCTTCGTTCGGTATGTTCGATGAAGAACGAGTAGGGTTTGTGTGGTTTTAAGCGAAACGGCATGAATCTCATCCTCTCTTCTGAGCTGCAAAACGTCTAGTTGCTTTGTCGGAAAGATACCGTACTATCCCTTTCCCAAAACGTTGAAACTTATAACGTCTGGATGTAGTGTTTGAGAAAAGTCGTGAAGTATGTTTTGATGGGTTAGAATATACGATTTTACGAGGTGAAAACATGGCTTCACAAAATACAGATCCAACTGATTTGTCTTCAGTGGCGGATCAAACGATGGAAAACGTCAACCGATTCGTCGCTTATTTCCAAGACACTGAGATGTGGATCGGCTTCGGCTTCAAACTTGCCGGTGTCGCACTCATCATCTTGGCACTCTATATCGCATCACGCATTTTAACGTCGATGGTGCAACGCGTCTTCACATTACGCAAAATCCATGAAGATAACATCGTCGCCCAGCGGCAAAACGAAACGCTCTTGAAACTGGCGCAAAATACGATTCGCTACGTGCTCGGCCTCGTCATGATTTTGACGGTACTCGGCCAGTTCGGTGTCAACATCGCTGGTTTAATTGCGTCGGCCGGTGTCGCCGGTCTTGCGATTTCGTTCGGTGCGCAGAACTTGGTGAAAGATGTCATCACGGGTGCGTTCATCATCTTTGAGAACCAATATAAGAACGGAGACTACGTCAACTTGAACCAACAAGTCGACGGGACGGTCATTGAGGTCGGCATTCGCACGACAAAGCTGAAAGGCTTGAACGGGCAAGTGACGATTATCCCGAACGGACAGATTATGCAGGTGACGAACTATTCGCTTGAGAATAGTGTCGCCGTCGTCGATATCGGTGTCGCGTACGAAGAAGACATGGCTAACGTCGAGAAAGCGTTGAAAGAGATCGCCCAGACAGTCGAGGCGAAATATCACGACTTGTTCATCAAACCGATTACGCTCGCCGGTGTGCAATCGCTAGGAGCGTCTGAAGTCGTTTATCGACTTATGGCGGAAGTGCCACCGACGCAACACTTCGCGGCTGGTCGCATTTTGCATAAAGAACTGAAGGCGGGACTAGACGAACGTGGCATCGAGATTCCATATCCACGTACCGTCATGATGTCGCCGACTACTTCAACTAAAGGAGCACCTGGAGATGCAAGCTAAATCGTACGAGTTAAACGATTTTGTGGAAATGAAGAAGCCGCATGCCTGCAAGACGAACCGTTGGCAAGTGACGCGGGTCGGCATGGACATCCGCATCAAATGCCAAGGATGTGGCGCGAGCGTGCTCATGCCGCGTCGCGATTTCGACAAACGGTTAAAGAAAGTGCTTAAAGAAGAAAACGCCGCTGAATAAGAGGCGTTTTTCTTTACGTTCGCGTGTTGAGTTGCGGTTTAATCGTGGACTAACTATAATTGTGAAGGATGTGACGGTGTGGTGTACTAAACGTACCCACTCCACAGACGGTTTAACATTTCCCGGGAAACCCGGATGAGGAGGACATACAAGTGGGATTAACAGCAGGAATCGTCGGATTGCCGAACGTCGGGAAATCGACATTATTTAACGCGATTACGCAAGCAGGTGTTGAGGCGGCTAACTATCCGTTCGCAACAATCGACCCAAACGTCGGTGTCGTGGAAGTGCCGGATTCGCGGCTTGATCGGTTGACGGAACTCGTCCAACCGAAAAAGACGGTACCGACCGCGTTCGAATTCACGGACATCGCCGGAATCGTTAAAGGAGCGTCAAAAGGAGAAGGGCTTGGAAACAAGTTCCTTGCCAACATTCGCGAAGTTGATGCGATTTGCCAAGTCGTTCGTTGTTTTGAAGACGACAACATCACGCACGTTGCAGGAAAAGTGTCACCAATCGATGACATCACGACCATCAATCTCGAATTGATTTTGGCGGACCTTGAACTCGTCGAGAAACGCATCACACGCGTTCAAAAGATGGTGAAGTCAAAAGATAAAGGCGCCGCACAAGAACTCGAGGCACTTGAAATCGTACAAGCGGTGCTCGAGTCAGAGCGTCCAGCCCGCGTCGCGGAATTGACAGATGAACAACTCGCCATCGTCAAGCATTTCCAATTGCTCACGATGAAGCCGATGCTTTACGTCGCAAACGTAAGCGAAGACGAAGTGGCAGACTCGGATAACAATCCGTATGTACAAGCAGTTCGCGAGCACGCAGCGACAGAAGGCGCAAAAGTCATTGTCATCTGCGCCCGCATCGAAGAAGAGATTTCTGAGCTCGAGCCAGAAGAGCGTCTTGAATTCTTGCAAGACCTCGGCATCGAGGAGTCGGGTCTCGACCAATTAATTCGTGCTGCCTACTCTACGCTCGGACTCGCGACTTATTTCACGGCGGGTGAAAAAGAAGTGCGCGCGTGGACGTTTAAACAAGGTATGAAAGCACCGCAATGTGCGGGTGTCATCCACTCGGACTTCGAACGCGGATTCATCCGTGCCGAAGTCGTGTCATTTGACGATCTTTCAGCCGCTGGCAACATGACGACGGTAAAAGAGCAAGGGAAGCTTCGCTCAGAAGGAAAAGAGTATGTCTTCGCCGACGGTGATGTCGTTACGTTCCGTTTCAACGTCTAAGTCAATTTACGAAAACGTGTTGTAAAACGAAGAGAAGTTTGATAGTATATTATGACGTGAGTAAAACAATTGTTTGCTCCTTGCTCCTACAACCGGTAGGAGCCGTTAGTCCAAGAGGAGGTGAAAGATAATGCGTAAATACGAACTTCTTTACATTATCCGTCCATCAGTTGATGAGGAAGCGAAGAAAGCTTTGATCGAGCGCTTCAACAACGTCATCACTGACAACGGTGGTACTGTTGATAAAACAACAGACATGGGTAAACGTCGTTTCGCTTACGAAATCAACAAGATGCGCGAAGGACACTACGTTCTTCTTAACATCACTGCTGAGCCGAAAGCGATTCAAGAAACAGAGCGTCTCATGAAGATCTCTGATGACGTTGTCCGTCAAATGACAACTAAAGACGAGCGTTGATTCTTGACGCTTCATATTGCGAAAGGGGAGCTTTGAGATGATTAACCGAGTTGTGTTAGTTGGTCGATTGACACGCGATCCAGAAATGCGTTACACGCAGAGCGGCATCGCCGTAACTCGCTTTACTCTCGCTTGCGATCGTCCATTCACTGGACAAGATGGGAAGCGCGAGGCGGACTTCATTGATTGTGTCGTATGGCGCAAACAGGCAGAGAACGTGGCACAATATTTGAAAAAAGGCAGCATGGCCGGCGTAGACGGTCGCCTTCAAATCAGTAGTTACGAAGGTCAAGATGGCCAACGTCGTTACCGGGCAGAAGTCGTAGCCGATAGCGTACGCTTCCTTGAACCACGCGGAGCCTCAGGGCAACGTGATACAGCACCGGCTGGAGATGTCTTCGGTGGTGGTGAGTCAAGTGGGTCAGGATGGGGCGCAGCCGCTTCTTCGACTTCATCTCAGTCCTCGAACTCAAACAAAGGTTTTGACGCCGACCCGTTCTCGGGCGGAGGCAAAATCGACTTATCGGATGACGATCTACCATTTTGATCGAGCCGATTCGAAACTAAACTTATAAAGGAGGTCTTCACATGGCACGTCGTCCAGGAGGTCGTCGTCGTCGTAAAGTATGTTTCTTTACGTCGAACAACATCACTCATATCGATTATAAAGACGTAGAATTGCTCAAACGCTTCGTTTCGGAGCGTGGTAAAATTCTTCCACGTCGTGTGACTGGTACTTCAGCGAAATACCAACGTCCACTTACTGTCGCTATCAAGCGCTCACGTCAAATGGCTTTGCTTCCATACGTTGCAGAGTAATCTTGGCGCACGACTTATCCTTCGGGATAAGTCGTTTTTTGTTTATCGTCGGAGTGTAAGTCGAACGGACGGATATGGTATGATAAAGCAGAAACCATTTCGACATCATGGGTGTTTGACACTCATTTTAGGAGGCATACATGCACAGTGGTGAAGCAATAACATCCGTGAAGAACCAATCAAAGCACGCGCTCCCTTACGTGTTCGGGATCCTTGCTGCGTTCGGATTGGCGTTCTACAACATCGTGGCAGCGGTCACCCTGTTCGTTTTCACGCTGATTTTCTTCATCTATCAACAAGTGACGATTCGCCGGCAACGTAGAGCGTGGGAACAGTACGTTCACTCGCTGTCCCACCGGATTGAAGACGTCGGGAAAGAAGCGTTGACCGGGATGCCGATCGGGATTCTCGTCTTTGATGAGGCGCGTCGCATCAGTTGGTTCAACGAGCAATCCCGTCTCATCTTCGAGCTCGAGATGGAACTTGGTATCCCGCTTGATGCGATTCATTCCGCGTTCACCGAGTTGATTGAAGAAGAAGAGGACGAAGCGACGATCGAAGTCGGAGACCGGGTGTATCGTGTGTTATACAATCAAGAATTTCAGACGCTGTACTTGTTCGACATGACGGAGGAGGCTGAGATTGAACAGAAGTACTCAGAAGCCCAGACTGTCATCGGTGTCTTGTATTTAGACAACTATGATGAGATGTCGACGGGGGTCGACGAGCAGATTCGTAGCGAAATCAATCGCCGCGTGACCGTCCTTCTCAATCAATGGGCGCAAAAGTATCACATTTATATGCGCCGGACGGCAGCTGACCGCTTCTTCCTCGTCATGAACGAACGGACGCTCTCAGAACTCGAGAACAATCGGTTCGCGATTTTAGATGAGGTCCGGGAAGCGACGAAAGAACATAAGATTCCGCTCACGCTCTCGATTGGGATTGGTTGCGGGGAGACGTCATTGACTGAACTCGGTAACTTATCACAATCGAGCCTCGATTTGGCACTCGGCCGTGGCGGCGACCAAGTCGTCGTCAAACGGCATAACGGGAAAGTCCGCTTCTTCGGCGGCAAGACGAACCCGACCGAGAAACGGACGCGCGTCCGAGCCCGTGTCATCTCGAACTCGATGCGAGACTTGATTAAAGAATCGAGCCGTGTGCTCATTATGGGCCATAAAAACCCGGATATGGACTCACTTGGCGCCTCGATCGGAATCATGAAGCTCGCTGAGTTCGTCGGACGTGAGGCGTATGTTGTCATTCCGGCCGGCGAGACGAGTGTCGGCATCCAGCGTCTCGTTCATGAGGTCGAGAACGATGAGGAGCTGTATAGCCGCTTCTTGACCGAGTTCGAGGCCCAACCGCTCATCGATGAGCAGACGTTACTCGTCATCGTCGATACGCACCGGCCTTCGCTCGTCATCTCGCCTGATATTCTCGATCGGGCCGAGCGCGTCGTCGTCATCGACCATCATCGCCGTGGCGAAGAGTTCATCGAAGACCCGGTGCTCGTCTATATGGAGCCGTACGCGTCATCGACGTGCGAGCTCGTGACGGAACTGATCGAGTATCAGGCCGGGACGCGTAAACTATCGATTTTAGAAGCGACGTCGCTCCTTGCGGGCATCATGGTCGACACGAAAGGCTTCACGCTCCGGACTGGATCGCGGACGTTTGACGCCGCATCGTTCTTGCGGATTCAAGGGGCCGATACGGTACTCGTTCAACATTTCATGCGACAAGACCTCGATTCATATATCGAACAGTCGCATATTCTTGAAAATACCGAGATTTATTCGGACGGCATGGCGATTGCCGTCGCCCCGGACGATGAACCGCACCACCAAGTGCTCATCGCCCAGTCGGCCGACCAGTTACTCAATATGGAAGGCGTCAAAGCCTCGTTCGTCATCGCCGTCTTACCGGACGGACGAACCGGGATCAGCGCTCGTTCGCTCGGAGACGTCAACGTTCAAGTCGTCATGGAGATGCTTGACGGGGGCGGTCATTTGACGAACGCGGCGACACAGCTCGACGTCAATCGCGACCAAGCGAAGAAGCTGTTGAAAGAAGCGATTGATCATTATTTGACAGATGAAACCGAAGGAGAGGAAACGGAATGAAAGTCATTTTGAAAGTAGATGTTAAAGGGCAAGGAAAAGCTGGAGACGTGAAAGACGTCGCTGACGCATATGCAAAGAACGTCCTCTTCAAAAAGAACTTGGCCGTCGAAGCGACGCCGGGCAACTTGAAGGCGTTCGCGGCGAAAGAACGCCGGGCCGAGCAAGCAGCGGAAGAAGAGTTGAAGGCAGCCCAGGCGCTCAAAGATAAAATTGAGAAAGAGACGATCGTCGTCAAGACGAAGTCAGGTGAAGGCGGTCGCGTCTTCGGTTCGGTCACGAGCAAACAAATCGCTGACGCCTTAAAAGGGATGGGCTATAAGCTCGATAAGCGTAAAATCGAGCTCGAGCACCCGATTAAGGCGCTCGGTTTTACAAAAGTGCCAGTGAAGTTGCACCAGGACGTCACGGCCACGTTAAACGTCCATGTCCAAGAAGCGTGAAGGTGAGGGAATGACGGATGAGTGATGCGATTCAAGTAAATACCCCGCCGCATAGCGTTGAGGCGGAGCAAGCCGTCCTCGGAGCCGTCATCCTCGACTCGGACCGTCTGATCACTGCCTCGGAACGAGTCGACCCGGACGATTTTTATCGCGTCAGCCATCAACGAATCTTTGAGGCGATGTTGAAAATCAATGACCGCGGCGAACTCGTCGATTTGGTCACGCTCAGTTCGGAGCTTCAAGCCCAAGGGATCCTCGATGAGATCGGTGGCTTGAACTACTTGGCGGAAATCGCTGAAGCGGTTCCGGCCATCGGAAACATCGGTTACTACTTGAACGTCGTCGATCAAAAGGCGGCGCTCCGCCGACTTATCCGTACGGCAACGAATATCGTCTCGGACGGGTATGAGCGCCAAGACGAAGTCGATGCGGTTTTATCGGATGCGGAGCGAAACATTTTAAAAGTGTCGCAGCGAAAAGGGCAGTCCAGTTTCCACCCGATCGGGTCGGTCTTATCGGACGCCTATTCGACGATTGAAAAATTACACCAATCAAGCGGTGAGATTACCGGAATTGCGACCGGGTTCACCGATTTGGATAAGATGACGGCCGGTTTCCAACGAAACGACCTCATCATCGTCGCGGCCCGTCCATCCGTCGGGAAGACGGCGTTCGCGCTCAACATCTCGCAAAACGTCGCCGTCCGTACCGGCGAGAACGTCGCCATCTTCAGTTTGGAGATGGGTGCCGAGCAACTCGTTATGCGGATGCTCTGTGCGGAAGGCAACATCGATGCCCAGCGTCTTCGGACGGGACGTCTCGAGGCCGAGGATTGGGGACGGCTCTCGCTCGCGATGTCCTCGTTGTCTCAAGCGGGGATCTACATTGATGATACGCCGGGCCTCCGGGTCAACGAGATTCGAGCGAAATGTCGTCGTCTGAAACAAGAGCACGGACTCGGCATGATCATGATTGACTACTTGCAACTTATCGTTGGGAACGGGAAACCGGGCGAGAACCGGCAACAAGAAGTGTCGGAAATCTCGCGTACGCTCAAAGCGATCGCGCGTGAGCTTCAAGTGCCCGTCATCGCCTTGTCTCAGCTCTCCCGTGGTGTAGAGAGCCGTCAAGACAAGCGGCCGATGATGTCGGATATCCGGGAATCCGGAGCCATCGAGCAGGATGCCGATATCGTCGCCTTCTTGTATCGTGACGATTATTACGACAAAGAGAGTGAAGATGCGAACACGATTGAGATTATCATCGCGAAGCAACGTAACGGTCCGACCGGTACGGTCAAACTCTCGTTCCGAAAAGAATACAACAAGTTCGTCAACATGGAGACGCAAGCCTTTGCGCCCCCGATGTAAGACGAATCCGGCGACGTCGACGAGACGTCGCCTTTTTTGTCCGCCTTTCTACCCAAACGTCTTCAGAAATTCAAGATTTCAGGAAGTAAAAGAAAAATGTTAACTTAATAACGAACGAAAGATTACAGTATAAAATTATCGTTCGGTATTAGGTTGACTTTCTGAAGTGTCAGGTGTACACTTACGGATGGTTTGAACAGAACGTTTATTTACAAGGAGGATTCATTATGTCATCAGTAGTCGTAGTGGGAACGCAGTGGGGCGATGAAGGAAAAGGGAAGATTACCGATTTCTTGTCGAAACAAGCCGACGTCGTCGCGCGTTATCAAGGGGGAGACAACGCTGGTCATACAATCGTCTTCAATGATACGAAATACAAACTTCATTTGATTCCATCGGGGATTTTTTACTCGGACAAGACGTGTGTCATCGGGAACGGGATGGTCGTCAACCCGAAGTCGCTCGTCAAAGAACTCGCTTACTTGCATGAGCGCGGTGTGAGCACGGACAACCTTCGCATCTCGAACCGGGCACACGTCATCTTGCCGTATCACCAGCTTCAAGACAAGCTTGAAGAAGATGCAAAAGGCGACGCCAAAGTCGGAACGACGTTAAAAGGGATCGGTCCTTGTTACATGGACAAAGCGGCGCGCATCGGGATTCGGATCGCTGACCTGCTCGATAAAGAAGTGTTCGCCGAGAAGCTCAAGACCGTTCTTGAAATCAAAAACCGCATGTTCGTGAAGATGTACGAAGTCGACGCGGTCGCGTTCGATGACGTGTTCGAAGAGTATTACGCGTACGGCCAGCAGTTCGCCAAGTATGTCTGTGATACGTCGGTCGTCTTGAACGATGCGCTCGATGAAGACGAGAAGGTGCTCTTCGAAGGCGCGCAAGGTGTCCTCCTCGACATCGACCACGGCACGTACCCGTTCGTCACCTCATCGAACGCGGCGTCTGGCGGCGTGTCGAGCGGTGCCGGAATCGGTCCGTCGAAGATTCATCACGTCGTCGGTGTATGTAAAGCGTACACGTCGCGCGTCGGTGACGGTCCGTTCCCGACCGAGCTTGACGATGAGATTGGCCACATGATCCGGGAAGTCGGAAAAGAGTACGGCACAACGACGGGACGTCCGCGCCGTGTCGGTTGGTTCGACTCGGTCGTCGTTCGCCACTCGCGCCGCGTCAGCGGGATCACGGACCTTTGCCTCAACTCGATTGACGTGTTGACGGGGCTTGAGACGTTGAAGATTTGTACGGCATACGAGTATGAAGGCAAACTCCTCGATGAGTACCCGCCAAACTTCCGTGTCCTTGAGAAGTGTGTCCCGGTCTATGAAGAGCTCCCGGGCTGGACAGAAGACATTACAGGCGTTCGCGCGTTCGAGGACTTACCGGTGAACGCACAGAACTACGTGAAGCGCATCGAAGCGTTGACGGGAATCGAATTGTTGACGTTCTCGGTCGGACCGGCCCGTGAACAGACGGTCATTTTGCGTGACATTTACGAAGCATAAGACAGAGAGCCCGTGTGGCTCTCTTTTTCATTTCCACGGAAATGACCCATGCTTTCTAACCTATAGAAAAAGAGTTACAATGTAGACATGTACGTTTAATGATAGAGGAGGACTCACTGAATGGATCGTACGATTTTAGTGGTAGATGACGAACAACCAATCGCTGATATATTGAAATTCAAACTTGAAAAGGAAGGGTACCAAGTCCACGTTGCATACGACGGGGAAGAGGCGCTCGTGAAAGTCGAAGAGGTCAAGCCAGACTTGATCTTACTCGACATCATGCTTCCGCTCAAAGACGGGATGGAAGTCTGCCGGGAAGTCCGGAAGAAATACGACATGCCGATCATCATGTTGACGGCGAAAGATTCAGAGATCGATAAAGTGCTCGGTCTCGAGCTCGGTGCTGACGATTACGTCACGAAACCGTTCAGCTCACGTGAACTGTTGGCACGCGTTAAGGCGAACATGCGCCGCCATGCGACGGCACCGGCGCCAGAGACGAAAGGGGCCAATGAAAATGATATCGTCATCGGAGATTTGACGATTCACCCTGACTCTTACATGGTGACGAAGCGGGAAGAGAAGATCGAACTGACGCACCGTGAGTTCGAACTCATCCATTACCTTGCCCAAAATATCGGGCAAGTGATGACGCGTGAGCATTTGCTCCAGACCGTATGGGGCTATGATTACTTCGGTGATGTGCGTACCGTGGACGTGACCGTGCGTCGTCTTCGTGAGAAAGTGGAAGACAACCCGTCGACGCCGACGTATATCATTACACGTCGTGGTGTCGGCTACTATTTAAAAGCAGGAGAAGAAGACTAAACGATGAAACCGACGAACTTCTTTAAATCAATCCAGTGGAAGCTCGTCGTCATCTATGCGCTGCTCATCCTTGTTGCGATGCAAGTCATTGGGGTGTACTTCGTGCGTTCCCTTGAACGGCAATACATCAACAACTTCTCGCAGTCGCTCGTCGACCGAGCCAACCTTCTGAGCTACAACGTCAGCCAAGGGGTGGCATCGAACGGTGGCGACTCGACCTCCGACCAGCAGTTGAACCAGGTACTGGATCAACTGCTGTCTGAATTTACGGAGAGCACGACGCTAGCTGACGACATTCGCGAAGTCCAAATCATCGACACGAACAGTGTCGTCCGGGCGACGTCGAACCCGAATAATCAAAGTCTCGTCGGACAACGGACGGCGAGCACGTTCATTCAAAAATCGTTCGCGACGAGTGGTGCCCAAGAGACGGTCGTCTATGAGGACTCGAACGAACGGATGCGCGTTGTCGCCGTGCCGGTTAAATCGGAAGTCGATGGCACGACGACCGGCATGATTTACATCGAAGCATCGATGCAGTCCATTTATAACCAGATGGAGCAGGTGACCCGAATCCTTGCGACCGGGACACTCATCGCGCTCATCATCACCTCGATTCTCGGCATCTTGCTGTCACGGACGATCACGCGACCGATTGCGGACATGCGTCGTCAAGCCGTCGAGATGCGAAAAGGGAACTTCTCCCGAAAAGTTAAAGTGTATTCTGACGACGAAGTCGGCCAGCTCGCTTACGCGTTCAACGAATTGACGGATGAATTGATGGAAGCGAACGCAACGACCGAGGCCGAGCGCCGTCGCTTGACGAGCGTACTCGAGAACATGTCGGATGGGGTCGTCGCGACCGATCGCTCGCTCCGCGTCATTCTCATGAACGACCAGGCACGCGATATGATTGGGGTCGACGAGGAAGAAGCGATGGGGGCGAACCTTCAGAGCTTGCTCGAATTTGACGACGAGATCATCATCCCGGAAGACGGGACGATGCCACCGAAACTCATCGACCTCAGCACGGACGATGAACTGTTCCTCGTGCGTGCGTACTTCTCACCGATTCAAAAGCATAGCGGTCCTATCACCGGTCTGATCGTCGTCTTGCATGATGTGACCGAACAAGAGCAAGTCGAGCAGGACCGTCGTGAGTTCGTCGCGAACGTGAGCCACGAGCTTCGGACGCCGTTGACGACGATGCGCAGCTATCTCGAAGTACTCGCCGAAGGCGCGTATAAAGACGATGAGCTCGCCCCACGGTTCCTTGAGACGACGCAAAACGAGACGGAGCGAATGATTCGCCTCGTCAATGACTTGTTGCAGCTCTCGAAAATGGACAGCAAAGAATACAAGATGCAAAAAGTGAAGTTTGATTTCATCCAGTTCTTCAACGATATTATCGACCGTCACGAGATGACAAAAGGTGAGACGATTGAGTTTCGTCGGAAGCTCATGAAGCGCCGTGTCTACGTGCACGCCGATCAAGACAAGATGACGCAAGTGATTGACAACATCATCACGAACGCGATCAAGTTCTCTCCAGAAGGCGGAACGATCACGTTCCGTACGATGCTTCGGGCGAAACGACTCGTCGTTGGGATTAAAGACGAAGGCGTCGGCATCCCGAAATCGAACTTGAAGAAAATCTTTGAACGGTTCTACCGGGTCGATAAGGCGCGGGCGCGGAACATCGGGGGGACCGGACTCGGTCTGTCAATCGCCAAAGAAGTCGTCTCCGCACACGGCGGGGACATTTGGGCAGAAAGTGAGTTCGGGCGCGGGACGACGATTTACTTCACGATTCCGTTCGATACAATCGTGGAGGTGAATGACTGATGGAACGCAAACGTTTCTGGGGACGGCCAGAACTAGTGAAATCGCTCGTCTTGCTCACCTTGATCGTTACGTCCATCGTCCAAACGATCATCCTGTGGGATTATCATCCGAAATACCAGTCTGTCCAGTCAGAGACGCAAGTCGCGACGGTCGACACGTCACTTCAGCGTCGGGCGAGCCAGTTGATCATCCCGGCTCAGACGGTCGTGCACGAAAACAATGCCGTCTTCGCGACGAAGAATACGCCGAAACAAATCACGCGGGTCATCCGCGATGCGTTCGAAGCGAACGAGTTCAAGCCGCTTGCCGCGAAAAACGTGCCGAGCCTGTATACGGATATCAATGAGGCGCTCGAACTCGTGTTGCCAGAGCCATACTATGCCGATACGCTCAGCTACATCGTGCCCGGATCGTACAGTTTATCCGGTAAAGTTCCACAACGCGCGCTTTTGTTCGTAGACGGTGACGTGTGGAAGATTCGGGCCATCATGAGCGATCAGTCGATTTGGGAAGGGCGTTTGACCAAAGTCGGCAACAGCGACGTCAACAGCTTGTTTTTGAAAGACTCGAGCCGCGCGATGCAACGCGTCACGTATACGGATGACCGGGTGAACTATATCCCGGTCGTCGGGCCTGAGATGAACGAACTGTTTGCGTATGACGTCTCACAAATTCAAATCTCGGCCCGCCTCGATTGGATGCGGGACACGTTCTTCCCGGGAGATCCGAACGTACAAGAAGTCGACCCGGCCAGTTCAGTCGGGGCGCTCACGAACGGGATTAGCGTCGCCGAGTACGACGCGAAACTGAACGCGAGCCGCTACCGGAACTTGTCGCGCAACAGCACCGAGCGTGAATCCGCTATCGGGCTCGACACGATCGTCGAATTCGTCAACTTCCATGGGGGTTGGGTCGACGAGACGTCTGAAGGTCAAGGGTTGTCCCTTCGGTTCGATGCGATTACACCGGCGAATAAAGGCTTCGAGACGACCGTCTTCCGGTTTCACGTGAACGGGTACCCTGTGTTTAGTCAACGGGAAGCGTTCATCAATAACGACGCGGTCGACTTATCGACGCTTCGCGTCGAGAATGACGGGGCACAAGTCCGTTCCATCACCCGGCATCACCTCGAAATCGACCGCATGATCTCGGTCGGGACGACGAAACTCGCAGGTGGCCAGGATGTGGTGGACATGCTCGTCAACACGGGACGGTTCGAGAACATCACCGAGATTCGCCTCGGCTACGAGATTGAATACAATGAAGACACGAGCCGCTACGTCACGTTCTCGCCGAACTGGTTCGTTCGTGAAGCGGGACGATGGATCCCATATGATAAGCCGGGAGACTGGACAGAAAGGATGATGTACCGTGGATTGGAGTAAAGCGAAAACGATTCTCTTGTTCGCCTTTCTCGCGCTGAACATCTATCTTTTGTTCCAGCTTTTGACCGAGACGTGGGCGACCGAAGTCGTCTCGAACGACAATACGTCGATTGCCCAAATTTTAGACCAACGTGACGTCGATGCGTCTAAACTGCCGCGCATGGGTCGAGATATCGGCTATTTGACCGGTTCTTCTGAGCAGATGTCGGCTTCGATGATTACGAAAAATCGAGAAGCCCAATTGGCGACGACACTCGACAACATGCAGCTCGAAGTCGAATTGAAGGAGCCGGTTCCGCTCGATGCGACGGACTTACGGACGACATCGGCAACGTTCGTCGCCGAATACGTGCCGTTTGGTTCCGAGTACGCGTATTGGCGTTTCGATGAAGCGACACGTCAAATCGCGTTCGTGCAGACGTATGAGAACAACAAGATTTTCTCAAACCCAGAGATCGAGGCCGACACGGAGACATATATCGGTCCATCGCTCTTATTGCTTCAGCTGAATGAAGACTACGAAGTGACGGACTATAAGCAACGTCATTTGACGAACCTGTCATCGAAGTCGCAAGACGATCTCGTCTTGACGGCGAGCGAGGCGATCTCGCAATTGGCAGGACGGAAGTATTTCCAGCCGAACCAAGAGATGCGCGCGATTAACACGGGCTTTTATAGCCTCCCGCTCGATAGCTCGGGTAGTTTGATTATTATGCCGCCGCTTTGGTCGATCACGATTGATGATAACGTCTACTTCGTCAATGCCATCGACGGCACGGTCGAGCGGGTTGAGTTTTTAACGGAAGAATGAAAGAAAGGAGTGATGGCGTGACTTTACGCTATAGTGTACTTGCGAGCGGTTCGACCGGTAACGCGCTCTATATTGAGACGGAACGGGCGAAATTGCTCCTGGACGCCGGATTGACCGGAAAAGCGATGCAAGAGCGCATCCAGCAGATTGGCCGGTCGTTCGAAGGCATCGACGCACTGCTCGTCACCCATGAGCACTCCGACCATATAAAAGGGGTCGGAATTTTGGCCCGTAAGTTCAACTTACCGATTTATGCGAACGCCAAGACGTGGGAAGCGATGGAGGCGAGTATCGGGAAAATTGACCCGGCGCTCAAGTTCCATTTCGAGGTCGGGGACATCAAACAGATTGGCGATATCGAGATTGAGTCGTTTAACGTCAGCCACGATGCCGCCGACCCGATGTTCTATCAGTTCGCCCACGAAGGCAAACGGCTCGCGCACATTACGGATACCGGCTATGTGTCGGATCGGATGAAAGGCGTTATCCGCGGGGCGGACGACTTCATCTTCGAATCGAACCACGACGTGTCGATGCTTCAGATGGGACGTTATCCATGGAGCGTTAAACGCCGCATCCTTGGGGATTACGGTCACGTCTCGAACGAAGACGCGGCGATTGCCATGAGCGAAGTCATTAGCGAACGGACAAAACGCATCTATTTGGCTCACCTCAGTAAAGACAACAACATGAAAGAACTTGCCCAGATGAGCGTCTCCCAGACACTCGGCATGCGCGATGTCGACCTCGGTCGCATCAAATTGTGTGATACCGACCCAACCGTTCCGACTTCGCTCGTTTCTTTATAAGCGAAGTTGGGAAAAGACAGGTAACACACTGTCTTAAAGGGGGGACGCGTCGTGAATGAAGAGAGACACCATGAGTATGAACCTCAAGACGTCGAACCTTTACCGCACGAAGCAGACACGATGAACAATCAATCGACTTACCCATCTCGCAGCGACTGGCGTCCGAAAAGTGAGGAACGCGTGCGTCACAAGCCACGGATGAATATAAAACCGTTGTTACTCGGAGGGGTTGGCGGATTCTTAGGAGCGGCTTTGTTCTTTTTGGCGATGATGCTCTGGGATTCGCCGACCTCTCGTTTTGTGACGAACGAGCTGATTCGGACGGAACAAGCCGTCACGTTCACCGAGTCCGACATCACGACGGCTGTGACCGGGGCAAAGACGTCCGTCGTCAGCATCACGAACATTCAGCGTGCCTTTACGTCAAACTCACAGTGGGAGGCGGGGGCAGGCTCCGGTGTCATTTATAAAGTCGAGGGCGACATGGCGTACATCGTCACGAACTTCCACGTCATCGAGCAGGCTGATGAGATTAGTATCGCCTTCTCGGACGGGCAAGTGGCCACAGCGACGGTCTTAGGGGAAGATCCACTCAACGACTTGGCCGTCGCGGCTGTATCGTTACCAGACAACATCGAGGCGACCCCGATTGTCCTCGGCGACTCGACGACGCTCCAAGCCGGCGAGACGGTCATGGCGATTGGAAATCCGCTCGGCGTCTTTTCAAACTCGGTCACCCGTGGTATCGTCAGTGGTGTCGAACGCACCGTGCCAGTCGACACGAACAGTGACGGGCTCATGGATTATAACGCCGAAGTCATCCAAACCGATGCGGCAATCAACCCGGGTAACTCGGGAGGGGCGCTCATCAACATACGAGGCGAACTCGTCGGCATCAACTCGATGAAAATCGCGGAAGCGAGTGTCGAAGGGGTCGGCTTCTCGATTCCTGTGAACGTGGCGCTCCCGGTCATCGATATGTTAGAGCGAGATGGTCGCGTGACCCGGGCCCAGCTCGGCGTCACGATTCAAGAAGTCATCGCCGTCCCAGGCAACGTCCGGGAAGAGTATGGCATCAGTTTTGACAACGAAGACGGCGTCTTCGTCGAAGAGATCACACCCGGGAGTCCGGCCGAACAGGCGGGGCTTCAAGTCGGGGATGTCATCGTAAAGATTGGTGACCGTGACATCAAACGATACGTCGATTTACGGGACGCTTTATACCGCGACGCGACGGTCGGAGACACGGTAACGATCGAATATACCCGGCGCGGCGAGCGGAACGAGACCGAGGCAACGTTAACCGAAGCGAGATAAAGAAGCGGCAACGCTTCTTTTTTAAGGAGGAAAACCTGTGGAAAAAAAAGTATGCAACGAACATGTTGAAATCGCTTTAGACATCATTGTGGATGAAACGGGCGAATACCCCGTACTTGAAGAACTATCCACAAGTGGACAAGTGACATGTGCGTTCTGTGACGCCGATGCAACATATGTTGTGTCAAGCAAAAAATGATCATCAACATGTGGATTTGTGGATAACTCTGTGGATAACCCTATGGATAACTCCGAAAAAACTGTGGAAAAAGGAAGAATTGGATGAATATTTCAATTATCACGGTCGGCAAACTAAAGGAGAAGTATTTGAAACTAGGAATTGCCGAGTATACGAAACGGCTCTCGGCGTACGCAAAAGTGCAGGAAATCGAGGTCGCAGACGAGAAAGCGCCCGAGCATTTAAGTGACGCGGATATGATACTAGTAAAACAAAAAGAAGGTGAGCGAATTTTGGCGAAAATCAGTCCAGATACGCACGTCATCGCTCTGGCCATAAACGCTAAACAACGGACGAGTGAAGAGTTCGCTCGTGAGCTCGATCAACTTGCTACGTATGGGAAAAGTAAAATCGCATTTGTCATCGGGGGCTCGCTCGGTTTATCCGAGGACGTGATGAAACGCGCGAACGATACCATTTCGTTCTCGAAGATGACGTTCCCGCACCAAGTGATGAAACTCGTCTTATGCGAGCAGATTTACCGTGCGTATCGGATCAATCGGAATGAACCGTACCATAAATAAATGAAAAACAGTTGATGTGCATCGGCGCAGCAACTGTTTTTTGCTTTATAAGGCCAGCTGGACATCGTCAAAATCGGATAAAGATTGATCGGAATCGTTGCATCCTCTCTGTTTCAATTATAATCAGACATAAGTGAAGTAAGAGATAACGTTTTAAATCACAAAGGAGACATCAAACTTGGATACAATCATTCAACAAAAACTATTCGAAATTGAAGAAAAACATCGTATAAAAGTTCTATATGCAGTCGAGTCTGGTAGCCGTGCCTGGGGATTCCCTTCAAAAGATAGCGATTATGACGTTCGATTTATCTACATCCATCTTCCCGAATGGTATTTGGCGATTGACCCTCAAGGGATTGGGCAAAAACGTGACGTGATTGAAGAGCCGATTAACGATTTGTTAGACATTAGTGGCTGGGAAATCACGAAAGCGTTGCGGCTGTTCCGAAAGAACAATCCTCCTCTTTTAGAATGGCTCAGAAGTGAGATCGTTTATTACCAACAATATGCGTTTGTGGATCATGTACGAGTATTAGAATCCGATGTGTTTAATCCGACGTCGATGCTACATCATTACTTAAACATGGCCAAAAATAATTACCGTGAATATTTGCAAGGACCTGAAGTTCGAATCAAAAAGTATTTCTACGTGCTTCGTCCGATTTTGGCTTGCCTGTGGATTGAGAAATATAATACGGCGCCGCCAATCCGTTTTCATGTCCTATTAGAGGATGCGTTACAAGCTGGTGAATTAAAAGATTCGATTCATGAATTGCTAGAACGGAAACTGGCGGGGGATGAGTTTGATTTAGAGCCTCGAATTGCCGTCATTAACGAATTTATAGAGCGAGAAATGGAACGTTTTGAAGTATATGTGAAATCGCTCAACGTTCAACAAAAGGATCCGACCGTCCAACTGGATGCGCTATTTCGACAAACGTTGCAAGAGGTATGGGGATAACTCTAGTCATGCAGAGGTATCCATTTCATCTCATGACACGATTAAACCAATCATCTGCACCGGCTATCTAATCGAGATAGCCGTTTTTTAATGCTTCGCGTCAATTATCGAAGGTCATATTGCCGTTAAAAAGACAATGTGATAAAATCACATAGCAAATGATTATCATTATCAATTAAACAGTTATTCACTACATAAGAACAAGGAAGGATCAATCCAATGAACAAAATCGAATTATATAAAACGGCTTTTATCAACGGACTCGACGTCGTGGCCGACGCTACATTTGAAGAGATGCAACTCGGCGTCACGAAAGAATGGGATTCCATCGGTCACATGACGTTGATCGCGGAACTCGAGGACGCGTTTGACGTCTATATCGATTCAGAGTGGATCACCGAGTTCAACACATACCAGTCAGGCATCGACTTATTGAAACGCTTGGGTGTGGACTTCGGACAATGAAGCGCTTCGATACAATCGAACAGTATGGAGCGCGTACCGCCATCTACACAGATCGCGCGTATTCCTACGACGAGATGATCGAGGCGGCCGACGCGATTGTGCGTGAGGTCGGCGATCGAACGCTTGTCTTTTGTCTATGTGCCAACAATAAAGAGTCAATCTTCGGCTACGTCGGGTTCCTCCGTGGACGCATCGTACCGCTCCTGTTGGATGCAACGATTCATTCGGAACAGCTGCAGCATTTGATTGACCGCTACCGACCGACGCACATTTGGGCGAATCGGGAGCATCATCAATTAGAGCAGGAGATGGACACGACTTACGAATATGGGGACTATGCGCTATTCGCCTGTCCTCAGGCAATCGAACATGACCTTCATGACGAGCTCGCGCTCCTGTTGACGACGTCCGGCAGTACGGGGAGCCCGAAGTTGGTCCGACTCAGTTACGACAACCTGTTCCATAACGCGCAATCGATTGTGTCTTATTTAGAGATTGGAGAAAACGATCGTCCGATCACGACGCTCCCGATGAATTACTCCTATGGCCTCTCCATCATCAACAGCCATCTCGTGTCTGGGGCGACGATTGTCGTGACGGAGGCGCCCATCATGCAGAAGGAATTCTGGCAGTTGTGCCGCGACCAGCAGGTGACGACGTTCGGCGGTGTCCCATTCGTCTATGAGATGTTGCATCGGCTCAAGTTCGAGACGATGGAGCTGCCGAGTTTGACAAAGCTCACCCAAGCCGGCGGGAAATTAAATCCCGCTCTAGCAGAGGTGTTTACTGATTTATGCGAACGAAAAGGGATGCAATTCTTCATGATGTACGGGCAAACGGAAGCGACAGCGCGCATGTCGTATTTGCCTCCTCATCAGAACCGGGAGAAGGCGGGGAGCATCGGCATCGCCATTCCCGGTGGTGAATTGACGCTTCGCAGTGAAGCAGGTGAACAGATTTCTTCCCCGAACCTCGTCGGAGAGCTGATTTATCACGGTGCGAACGTATCGCTCGGTTATGCCGAAGCATTACCCGACCTCGCGAGCGGAAATGTAAATCAAGGTATGCTGCAGACAGGAGATTTGGCGTACATGGATGAAGACGGCTATTTCTTTATCGTCGGGCGCATGAAGCGCATGATTAAGATGCATGGAAACCGAATCAGCCTCGATGAAGTAGAGCATCTGTTGCGAGTACGCGGTCATGAGTGTGTCTGTACGGGAACGGACGACGAGCTATACGTTTACACGTTGCAAGACGACCGTGCCGCTATCAAACAAGTCATTAAAGAGATGATGCATACAAGAGGGGTCACGATTCTCCAAATCGATGCGATTCCCCGGAACGAATCCGGAAAGATTCTGTATTCCGCGTTACCAAAACGAGAGCTCGTCACTACCTGAACAAGTACATAGGTGCTAGATAATCCTTTATTGAACGCAACACAAGTTTAGAATAATCAGGTGAAGATATGACGTTTATTTCAATCGAGTTTTTACTCTTTGTCGCTCTATTGGTGGCGATGTATTATGTAGTCCCGCACCGCTTCCGATGGGTGCTGCTACTAGCAGCGAGCTATCTGTTTTATGCCACGCTCAGTATTCAATTCATTCCGCTCTTGCTCGTGAGCACCGCGTTCACGTACGTCACGGGAATCCTTATCGAACGGCAGGACGAGAAGCGACAGAAGAAACGCCTCATGGTGATGGGCGTCTTCGTTTTGGTGATGTTTCTCGGCTGGTTCAAATACTTTAACTTCGTGAATGACTCGTTACGCGCGATGGCCGGATTGATGGGCTGGAACTACGACATCCCGTATCAAGACATCGTCTTGCCGCTCGCAATTTCGTTTTATACGTTTCAGGCCATCAGTTATCTCGTTGACTTGTATCGCGGGAAATTGAAGGCCGAGCGCCATTATGGCTATTTCTCGATTTATTTCGCTTTCTTCCCCCAACTCGTCGCCGGGCCGATTGAGCGGGCCAAGAAGTTGCTGCCTCAATTCAAGGCGGAGCAACGGTTCGACTATGAGCACGTCAGCTATGGGATGAAACGGATTGCCTGGGGCTTCTTTAAGAAGACGCTCATCGCCGACCGATTGGCGCCGATGGTCGCGACCGTATTCAGTCGGCCAGACCCGACCGGCTCGGAAATCGTGCTCGGGACGATGCTGTTTTCGATTCAATTGTACGCCGACTTTTCCGCCTGCAGCGACATCGCCATTGGGACAGCGAGACTATTCGGCATCAAGTTGACGGAGAACTTCCGACAGCCTCATTTCGCTGTATCCATCGCCGACTTTTGGAACCGATGGCACATCTCGCTGTCGACGTGGCTCCGCGATTATATCTTCATCCCGCTCTGCAAAGGGAAAAAGAAACGACATCAAATCTATGTCGCCATCATCATCACATTCTTGATAAGCGGTATCTGGCACGGGGCCGCCTGGAGTTTCGTTTTATGGGGTCTGATTCACGGTATTTATCGCGTGTTCGGAGATGCGACGAAACATCATCGGGAGCAGTTGGCGTCCTTCGTTCGATTGGACCGGACGCCCGAGCTTCATAAATGGATCAACATCGCGACGACGTTCCAGTTGGTCAGTTTCTCCCGCGTCTTTTTCGTATCCGACTCGGTCGCACAAGCGTTTCATCATGCTCGACTGTACGTGACCCCTTCGTCGTGGGCGCCAACGGGAATGCTGCATGCGCTGGAGTTGTTCTCGTTACTCGATTTCGTCGTGTTTCTCTTCTTCTTTACGGCCGTTCACGTGTTTCAGTATATCGAACGGACGAAAGGGTCGGCTTGGGATTGGTTGGCCGGGCGTTCCACGCTCGCCAATGTGGCGATTCAACTGTTCGTAATCGTCTCGGTCTTAGTGTTCGGTGTGTCGAGTGAAGGTTTTATTTACGGTGGGTTCTAAGTGAAAGGAATGGCTATGAGAAGTTTATGGATAAAAGGTGCGGTGGTGATTGGCATCGTGATCCTCTTATTGATTCCGCTCAACGAATTCGTCAAAAAATCATGGGCGTACAATAACAATCAAGGCGTGTTGGTGTTTCAAAACGACCCGTCCTCGTTGGATATCATCAATCTCGGAACGTCGCACGCGATGTTCGGCTATGCGTTCAAACCGCTCGGTCTGTCGCATCTCGATTTGGCGTTGCCTAGCCAAACGATTGAATATGACTTGAAGATGTTGAAGCAATATGACGAACATCTTCGTCCGGGAGGCATCGTCATCGTCTCGCTCTCACAAATTACGTTCAGCAACGCGGAGATCGGTCGAAAAGAAAACTATTATCAAGTGCTAGACCGAGAGGACATCGAGCCGGTCAGTGCGTTCGACTATTATACGTACGCCTCCTTTCCCGCGCTACATAGCGGGAGTGTATATACCGCGCTGTCACGAGAAGTTCGAGACTTCAGATGGGCGTCGCATGAACCGTGGGTGAACAAGGGCGAGAACTATTCGAAACGGAAATATGAGATGGTGGAAGCACAGTATAAACGGGCTGTAACGAATCGTGACATCGAGCAGAACAAAGCACGGTTGCAAGAGATCGTTGCATATTGTCAGTCGAAAGGCTATCGCGTCGTCTTGGCGATGGAACCGGTCCACGCCTCCTACAATGCGTATTTTAATGAAGCAGTCATGGACCGACTCGTCCATCAACATTTGGCCACGCTTGATCTAGACGTCCCGTTCCTGAACTATATGGCGGACGAACGATTCGTGGACGAACAAGAGTACTTTCATAACCCAGACCATTTAAACGGGAAAGGGAGGGCGCTCCTGTCTTCTCTCGTCTATGAGGATTTGAAACGACTCGGCTATCTATGAGAAAAGGAAATCTACAATAGCGTAGATTTCCTTTTCTTTAGTGTCTTTATGACACAACCTCGCTCATCAACGCATGCGTGTTGTCCTCAGAGTCTTTGAAGAAGGCCATCCACGTCTCCACGTTCTCCATTTTCGCGACGAGATGCGGCTCATCGATAAATGAGACGCCTTTCGCCAAAAGCTGTTTATACGCCTCGTTCAAGTCACGTACTTGTAAGTACAGCACAGAGCTCGCTTTCGCGAAATCTTCATTTTCAGGAATCGACAGCATAAGTCGCACGCCGTTACATTCCAAAAATGCGAGACTCCCTGCCTGGAACAAGAGCGGGATTTGAAGGGTATCGCGATAGAACCGAACGGCACGGTCTAAGTCGTGTACGGGCACATAGATTTGTCTAATCTGTTGAATGAGATTCAAGTGACATTCCTCCTCAGTTGGCATCTATCCCGAGTATAGCGAATGGATTTCGAATTCCCTTATTGTTTAACGCGTTTTGCTGATACGTTGGAACATCAGTAGTCCAAGTGCCAACATGACAGTGAGGCCCATCCATGTGAAGACGTAGAGGAATGGGGTACCGGTCGTCCCAATAACCATCTCATCTTGCAAGACGACGACGTTGTCCGCTTCGGCGATGATGTCGGGCTCATACGTGAACGTCCGGAGAAAGCCGATTCCGAACTTGGCGATAAAATAAACAAGATGAAGTGCCGCCGAAATGAGAGCGGCGTGGGTCAGTCGTTTCATAAAAATTTTCCTTTCATTCTTTCACGAGTAGGCTTCGTGAAAGCTTTTGTTCCATTTGATCATGCAGTTTTTGGCCGAGCGAGATTGGATTCGGGAGGACAGAGAGTTCGGCGTAAAGCGGGAACATACGGCGCACATCATCCGGATAGTAATCCCCAGGACGTGGCGATTCATGCCCTGTAATCGTGAACGACTCTGCCTCGCTGTCGACGTAGAGGACGAGCGGACCGGCCATGCCCGTCCCTGGCTCGAAGTGGTCCCCTTCTCGCACATATTCTTTAATGAGAGCCCAGACGTAAATCTCATTTTTCATCGTACTCGTGTCGAGAATTTTATACGTCGTATAGACCTTACCACCAAAGCTCGGCGCCATCACTTCGGTCGCCAAGTAGCGCTCCACCTCGGCTTGATCGAGTTGGACGGACTGACTTATCGTGACGAACGATTCGCCTGTCGCCATATAATAGATGCTTGAACAAAGCGTTATCGTATAAAATGTGGTCAAGATGAGTTTTTTCATATGAGTTCCTCCCAAGTGAGCACAACTTTTCTTTTAGTGTAGCGTATGCATGCATAATAGTGGGATTTTTTACTAATTTTTAAAGGGGATGATATGATGCAGACTGTATATCTTGCCGGTGGCTGTCTCTGGGGTGTGCAGGCGTTCGTTAAAACATTACCCGGCGTCGTCGAGACGGAAGCCGGACGGGCGAATGGGAAGACGATAACGCTTGACGGGGATTACGACGGATACGCTGAATGCGTCAAAACAACGTTCGATCCGACAATCGTCACGATTGAAGCGTTGATGGGGTACTTGTTTGAAATTATTGATCCGTATAGCGTCAACCGACAAGGCGAAGACGTCGGAGAGAAGTACCGGACCGGTTTATATAGTGAGGATGCGAAACATGTAGATGCAGCCCGTGCGTTTATCCAAAGACGAAGCGATGCGGAGCGAATCGCGGTCGAAGTGTTGCCCCTTACGAATTACGTTCCGAGCGCAGCGGAGCATCAGGATCGTCTCGCACGCTGTCCGGACGATTATTGTCATATCCCGCAAGCGTTGCTTGAGAAATATAAACGTTGAACAACGATGCAAAAATTAATCCAGCTTATGTAAAAGTAGGACAAATGATATCGTAGGGGAGTAACGATTATCACATCACTCCGGAGGACCACTATGTTCACATTCGGCATCGTCGGGGGCGCCAGCTTGCTGTTAACAGGGGTTATGCTTGGTATCCTGTTCCTAATCATTCGTTCCATTATGAAAAGAATGAAATGAGTCCGCACAAAAAAGGAGTCTCGTCACACAACTAGGTGTCGAGGCTCCTTTTCACGTTATGCCCGCTCGAGGACGTTCACGAGCAGTTGATGGACGACGGCATGGTCCCGCACGTCATGAAGTTTGTAGTCTTTCCCGGGTAATGTATACCATTCGGCGGCCCCGACGTACGTAATGGCGAGCTCGAGCGTGCCGTCTTCATGGCACGACGTTTTTAGCTCGAGTTCTCCGCTGATGACGCCGACTTCTTCGGTCATGACCCCGTGAGAAGCTTTAAAGATAGACGATTGTTGATCCATAATGGCCTCCTTTTTAAATCAATAGCTGCAGGCGTTGATGGCCGTTTGAAGCGCGGCCTTCTCCGACGATTGGAGCGTGAGTCCCCAACGGCTCTTCGTCTCAACCCACATCTTCGCATACGCACAACGCGCACCGGCACGTGGCGGTTGCCATGTCGACGGGTCTTGGTCCCCTTTTGAACGGTTTGACGTAGCGGATACGGCAATCAACTGGGGTCCGTTTAAATCGTTGGCGAAGCTTTGACGCTTCGTCGATGTCCAGTTGCTCGCACCTGAGCGCCATGCTTCCGCGAGTGGGACGACGTGGTCGATGTCGATGTCAGACGGTGACGTGAAGACGAGACCGTCATAATAACTGTACCATCTTCCGGTCGTCACAGGGCAAGCGTCAACGACTGAATCTGCATCTCGCTTCAACACGACGTGACGGGTGTTACAGCCGTTCCCTTGACTGCTCCAATGAGGGAACAAGTCACGGCTGTAGCCGGTCATCGCACCTTCCGCTTGGACCGTCAATGCGTTCAGTTTCGTGAGCGCGTCGGCCTTCGACGGAATGTTCGGTGGTAAGGCCGAAGCGGTCGGTGTACTAAAGTGAAGCGTAGTCAAAACGAGAACGATAGCGAATAAAGACGTGAGCATTTTCTTCAACATGAGTGAGCCTCCTTATATGTATGACGACGAAATCAAGCGCCCAATCAGTGGACGCACATCGACTATACATGGGCTGGTATGAAGAAAGTGTGAAATTTACAAAAATGAATAGAAAGATTAGAAAAGTTAAGAGATGAGACATAATATATGACATCAGACGTCCCGGCTTTAGCACTACTCATAGACGCGTGGATAGCAACTATTGGTATAATGGAGTCGGTTTGTAGGAAAGAACGAAGGAGTGGGAATGAATGAATCAAAAAGAAGTCGCAGCAATCCGTAAACATTTCAAACTGAATGCAGAGGCGGTCAAAATCGCCGATATTTATAATATTTATATCCGACAGGACAGCAATGAGATTTTCCATGAGGAGTTGCGCTCGTTCCCGTTTCTCGAGCAGGAGCACCAAGAGCTGTTCCTTGCGAACTTCAAGAAAGTGCTCGGTGGGAAGATGGACGAGAAGCTGTTCGAAGTAAAGTTCCAACACCCGGAACCTGGCCAGAGCGACCATACGCAGACGCTTCTTTACGAGGGGTTGAAGACGGACGAGATCGAAGGATGGGCGTCTTTGATGCAAAAAGTCGCCTTGAAGACGGTACAGGACGCCACGTTCGAGAAGGACATGGTCATCACGTTCATCCGCTTCAAATACAATAAACCAACACGCCGCCACTCGGAGGAGACGGAGATCGACATGCGTGACGAGGTGTGGACGTCCCGGTTCATCCTCTGCAGCATCAACCAGACAGAGCTGCCGAAACAGTCGCTCGTCTTCGACTTCATCGAACGTGAGTTCAAGTCGAACATCTTCATCAATCCGGTGATCAAGCTCGACGCGCCGGTCGGTGGGTTCATGTTCCCGAGCTTCACGGACAATGCGGCCGACGTCAACCATATCTTGTATGCGGCGCAAAAACCGCATCAACCGGACTATCGTTTCATTGAGAACGTATTGAATGGGACGGAGATCGTGACGGCCGTCGAGGAGAAGGCGATGTTCGAAGAAGTCGTCAAGACCGTCATCGGCGAAGAGGTCAACTTAGCGACGCTCGCGACCGTGTATGACGAGATTAACCAAATTATCGTCGCCGAGGCCGAACGGGAGGAAGAGGATCAGACGGTACCGGTCATGGATGCCCGAACGGTTGAAATCGTATTGAAAGCGAGCGGGGTCGAGGACGTGACGACGGAGAAGGTCGAAGCGGCGTTTCAACAAGTCGTCGACGACCGTCAATACGAGATGAAAGCGAGTAGCGTCATCCCAAAATATACGTCGAAATCGATTAAAATCAACACGAAAGTCGCCAATATCGCGATCAGTCCGCAAGACTTGAAATACGTGAAACAAGTGAACTATAAGGGCCGACCGTGCTTGTTGATTGAAGTGGAGGACGATACGGAGATTGAAGGGTTCAAGTTGATCTCAGAAGAGTTGCTTGACTGATTTGAGATTCACAGAGAGGCAGATATTGTTTCTATGAAGCGAGCCCAGGCGATTTCCTCCTGGGCTTTTTTATGACAATCTCGTAAGGACGGTTGAATTTAAATATCAATATCGGTATGATGCTCTTGAAAGCGTTCTCTCGATCACTCTTATTTTTTTACACCTTATCGAAAGCGCTTTCGATTATATGGATGACAATAAAAAAGCCCTAGAGGAACATGTCCTCCAAGGCAGGGTTTATTTCCGGGCTTTGCTTACTTTTAACTTCTTCCCTTTAATCGGTGTCGTCTCCATCGCTTCTAGAACGAGCGACCCTTTGCCGTTCAAGATGTCGACGTACGTCATCTGATCGGTGATCGTGATGATGCCGATGTCATCAGCTGTGACGCCTGGGATTTTTGCAATCGTCCCGACGAAGTCGACGGCGCGAAGCTTTTTCTTTTTCCCGCCGCTGAAGTGAAGCTTCATGATGTCTTGGTTGATACGCGCAGTCTTGTTGTTGCGTACGACGCGGCGCCCGCTCAACTTCTCTTCGAATGCGGCTTGGTTGCGTGCGACTTCTGTCTCGGTCGGTGCGTCCATCTCTTCGATCTCGAACTTGATGTACGACTCGATGGCGTGGACGAACTTGCCTTCGTACGGTGTGGCGAGCGTGATCGCTTTTCCTTGCTTCCCGGCGCGTCCCGTTCGTCCCGTCCGGTGCACGTAGCTCTCTTTTTCCATCGGCACGTCATAGTTGATGACGAGCGCGACATTGTCGACGTCGATCCCGCGAGCGGCGACATCGGTCGCGACGAGATAGCGGAAGTTCCCCATTTTGAAGCCATTCATGACGGCGAAGCGGTCTTCTTGCTCGAGTCCGCCGTGGAGTCGCTCACACGAGTATCCGGCTTGGTCGAGTTCGCTGTACACCGTGTCGACATGTTCTTTCGTCCGGCAGAAGATGAGACAGCTGTCTGGGTTCTCGACGACGGTGACGTCTTTTAAGACCGATAATTTCTCTTCACGGCGGACTTCGATTAAACGATGCTCAATCGTTGAGGCGGTGACGCCAGCGGATTCGATCGCGACACGGACAGGCTCCTTCATATGCTTTTGGCAAAGGCGCTCGATATCGTTCGGGAACGTGGCCGAGAAGACCATTGTCACGCGATCTGTCGGCAACTGCTCGAGAATCGCTTCGACGTCGGCGAGGAAGCCGCGGTTCAACATCTCGTCCGCCTCATCGATAATCAAGTATTCAATTTTGTCTAAAGCAAGCGTCTCACGCTCGATATGGTCCATGACGCGTCCCGGTGTTCCGACGACGATGTGCGTTTTTTGCTTCAATTCTTCGCGTTGCTTCGAGAACGGTTCTTTCCCGTAGACGGCTGCCGCTTTGATGCGTTTGAAACGGCCGATGTTCGTCATATCTTCTCGGACTTGGACGGCGAGTTCGCGCGTCGGCGTAAGAATCAAGACTTGCGGCTTGTTCTCGGTCCAGTCGATGAGCTCGGTGACCGGGATGCCGAAGGCGGCTGTCTTCCCGCTTCCGGTCTGCGCTTTGACGACGAGGTCTTGACGCTCGAGTGCGAGCGGGATGACTTTTTGTTGGACCTCGGTCGGGGCGACATACTTCATAATACCGAGTGCGCGTTGGATTTCTTCGCTTAAGCGATAGTCTGCAAATTGTGGTTGATTCATGTGTTTACCTCGTTTTCATGTAAGAAACTTCTGTATTCGAAATTTTCATTAGCGATTTGGATTACGCCTCATTATACACGAAACGAGAAGGTTCGTCGTTCATGCCTGAAAATGGGACAGGCGGAAGCGTGATGCCTGTTCTGGAAAAATAATGAGCGTTTAGAAGTTTTCCTCGTCAATTAGAAGAGCTTCAATCATTTTTTCTAATTGAAATTGTGGATGATGATCTAACGTGTCAAGGAATAAACGATGAAGAGCTTGTTTTGCTTCTTTAATCGAATCGGTATCGACGGATGAGGGAAATGTCCGTAAATAGTGAGCGATAAACTGAGAATTCAACATATGATAAGCCTTAAACTGATGTACTTTTCGCTCTTCTTTCAACGCTTGTGACAGTCTAGTCAGCTCGCGCATCGTCTCAAGTAAAGCTAAAGCGTAAATCAAATTGTCTCGTTTCAATTCTTTGTCTAATGCGAACGAAGCATAGATAAACTCGAAGGGTACATCGCCTACATCATATCGGACCGATTGCTCGAGAAAGCGGGCATGTTCTTGCAGCATCTTTTGTTGAAGCTGACCGTCGCAATCATATACCACTCTCCAAAGTGGAGAACGCACAGGTATTTTTTCGAGTGGAGCAAAGGAAATATTGAATTCAAGCCGATTGTTAAGAAAAACGATAAGAAGATAAATGTCCGGCGCAAACTGTTTTTCTTTTATCAGAATCGGCGACAAATGCATAAAGTATTCTAATAGCGCTTGTTTAATCTCTTTTGGGTCGCTTTCATTTCGTGCCGCAATCATTAAATCGATATCCGAATGTTCATCCTGATAACCGGTTGCGCCTGAACCGATTTGGACTGCTCCTTGAACAGATGGAAGAGTTTGAAGTTCGTGAAGGACTCGTTGAAGCTGGATTTCGCGTTCGGTAGTCGTGTACATAGCAAGACCTCTTTTCATACAATGAATGTATCCTTATTCTACCAATCAAAGAGAAAACCTTTATTGAAGGAGGAAACAACCATGGCAACCCTTTATGATCAGCTAGTCCGTCGCTTAGCCGAATGGCATCAGTCCCAGACGATTGACGGTGTCGAGACGATCACAAAACCGATCCCGGATTCGGACGTCCCGGGTGACCTCGACCCGCGGGTGCTCAACACAGTGCGCACCTTTGTCCCTTCGGACGGACCGAACACATTCGATTTAGTAAATGCGCGGGCGAGCATGGGCTGGCCGAACCGGGACGTGACGACGACTGTCATCACGACAGAGCACGTCACGATTCCGGGTCTGGGCGGTGATGTTTCAGCTCGGATGTATCGCCCGGACACGAACGAGACATTGCCGGCCATCCTCTTTTTCCACGGGGGCGGTTTCTTCGGTGGCACGCTTGATACAGTCGAAAATCCGTGTAAACGACTCGCGGAACAGGCGAACGCCCTCGTCATCTCGGTCGACTACCGACTCGCACCGGAGCATCCGTTTCCGGCTGGACTGAACGACTGCTTTCGAGCGGTTGAATGGGTACACGAGCGTGCCGATGAGCTCGGGGTATCACAGAACGACATCGCGGTCGCCGGCGACAGTGCCGGTGGGAACTTGGCGACCGCGTGTTGCTTACTCGACCGATTGAACGAGACGAACATGATTCGTTTCCAGGCGCTCATTTATCCGGTCGTCAACTTGGGCTCAATCCCGACAGACGATTATAACTGGGATATCGGACAATACGAGATTGGGCACAATCACGAGCTCATTCAAGGCGTCGTCACGGCGCTCGCTGATTCGGATGGATTACTGAATAAGTTGTACCTACAAGGCAAGGCCGACGTGACCGACCCGCTCGTCTCTCCGCTCTTCGCAGAAGACGTTAAAGGCTTACCGCCAGCTTTAATCATCACAGCCGAGTATGACTATCTTCGGCTCGAAGGTGAGGCGTACGCGCGGAAGTTGGCGCGTGACGGGGTGAACGTGAGATTGATTCAATATCGGGGAATGGACCATGCGTTCATGGACAAGATTGGTGATTATCCCCAAGCTGAAGACTGTATGACCGAGATTGCAAAAGCATTGAAGGAGATGACGACATGAAGACCTACACGTTGAACTGGGATACATATCAACAACTCGCGCGAACGGCCGTTTCAGAAGGGGCGGTGCTCTTAAAAAACGAGCAGGCGACACTTCCACTAAAAGCGGGGACGACCGTTTCCGTCTTCGGGCGCAGTCAATTCAACTACTACAAGAGCGGCACCGGCTCTGGCGGGATGGTCAACGTCTCCCGCGTGACAAGCCCGCTCGAGGCGCTTCAAGCGACGGAAGGGATCGACGTCAACCAGTCGCTCTTGGAAACGTACGAGGCGTGGGTCGAGGAGAACCCGTTCGACCAAGGCGTCGGCTGGGCCGGCGAACCGTGGTCACAGCCGGAGATGATAGTGACAGATGAACTCGTTGAGCGAGCGGCTGCCGCATCAGACGTCGCGCTCGTCTTCATCGGGCGCACGGCTGGGGAAGACCGTGACAACACGGCCGACCCGGGCAGCTATTTGTTGACCGACATCGAGCTCGAGTTGATTGAAAAGGTCTCGCGGATGTTCTCGAAGACGGCTGTCGTCTTGAACGTCGGAAACATCATCGATATGCGTTGGGCGAACGAACCGAGCGCGATCCTCTACGCCTGGCAAGGGGGTCTTGAAGGTGGCACCGGACTCGTTGATGTACTGACGGGAACGGTCAGCCCGTCCGGTAAGTTGACCGACACGATCGCGAAATCGATTGACGACTATCCGTCGACGAAAAACTTTGGACATGCCGACAAAGGCATTTATCAAGAAGACATCTACGTGGGCTATCGCTACTTTGAGACGTTCGCGAAAGACGATGTGCTCTATCCGTTCGGATTCGGATTGTCGTATACGACGTTTTCGACGGACGTTGTATCCTCAGATGAGACGAACGAGGTGATCACGGTGACAATCGACGTCGTGAACACGGGAGACGTCGCCGGGAAAGAAGTCGTGCAGCTGTATGTCGAGAAGCCGCAAGGTGTGCTCGGCAATCCGGCTCGTGCGCTCGTCGCCTTCGACAAGACAAATCGCTTGGCACCGGGTGAGCGGGAGACGCTCACGCTGAGCGTTCCCATCACAGATTTCGCGAGCTATGACGACAATGGTGCGACCGGTCACGAATCAAGCTTCGTGTTAGAGGCCGGCATGTATCGCTTATATGTCGGGACGGACGTCCGTTCGGCCGAGGCGTGCTATGACTATGCGGTCGAGGCGCTCGAGGTCGTTGAGACGCTCAGCGAGAACATGGCCCCGGTCACATCGTTCGAGCGCATCAAACCGCGTGCGACCGAGTCTGGCTTGACGGTCGGCTATGAGGCGACACCGCTTCGCAGCGTCGACGTCGAGGCACGTTATCTAGCGGAACGTCCGGTCGTGCGTGAAGAAACGGGTGACACAGGCGTGAGGCTCGCAGACGTCTATCATGGGAAGGCAGACCTCGAGACGTTCCTCGACCAATTGACGGATGAGGACCTCGCCTGCATCGTCCGCGGTCAAGGCATGAACTCGCCACGCGTGACGCCGGGGACGGCCGCCGCGTTCGGCGGGGTGTCGGACCGTCTCGAAACGTTTGGTATCCCGGCCGCCTGTTGTGCGGACGGCCCGTCCGGCATCCGCATGGACATCGGGACGAAGGCGTTCGCGCTTCCGAACGGGACGCTGCTCGCCTCGACGTTCAACACGCGATTGGTGGAAGACTTGTTTGAGATGACAGGGCTTGAGATGCGGAAGAACCGGGTCGATACGCTCCTTGGACCAGGGATGAACATTCACCGCAACCCGCTCAACGGCCGGAACTTCGAGTACTTCTCGGAAGACCCGCATGTGACCGGTAAGATGGCGATCGCCCAATTGAACGGGATGCACCGTGTCGGCGTGACGGGGACGCTCAAACACTTCAGCGCCAACAACCAAGAAGCCCATCGCCACGATATCGACTCGGTCGTCTCGGAGCGGGCGCTTCGTGAGATTTATTTGAAAGGGTTCGAGATGGCGGTGAAGGAAGGCAAGGCGACATCGATCATGACGACGTACGGCGCCGTCAACGGCATCTGGACGGCCGGTCTCTATGACCAGAACACGCGCATCCTTCGCGACGAATGGGGCTTTGACGGTATCGTCATGACCGACTGGTGGGCGAAAGTGAACCATCATGAAGACGAGCCGGCGAACCGCCAGAACACGGCGGCGATGGTGCGCTCACAAAACGACTTGTACATGGTCGTCGACCGTCCGGACTCGAACTCGTTCGACGATAACACAGCGGCGGCACTCGCCGACGGCTCGCTCACGCGCGGAGAACTGCTCCGGAGTGCGGCGAACATTTGCCGATTCGTCTTGAAGTCTCCGGCGATGGAGCGTGCGCTCGGCATCCATGACGGCTCGGTCGAGGTGATCGGATTCGACGAGGAAGCCGACCAAGCCATCGACTTCGACGTGACGTATCGCCACCTCGCGAGCGGAGAACCTGTCAGTTTGAATGAGGCCGACACCTCGACAGGGAGCATGCACGTCTTCGCCGTCTCGGTCGATGAGACGGGGACGTATGACGTGACGATCACGGCCAAGTCGGACGCAGGCGAACTTGCCCAGATGCCGGTGACGTTGTTCGCGAACAATATCCCGGGTCCGACGTTCACGTTCAACGGGACGGACGGGGAATGGGTGACGCAGACGAAGCAAGTGTTCTTCTTGAACCAACATAACTACCTGCAGCTCTATTTCGCGCTCGGTGGACTCGACGTGAACGACATCACGTTCACGCTCGCCGACTCGTTCAGCATGAAAAACGGATAAGGAACGAAGCGCCGTCTCGAAAAGAGGCGGCGCTTTTTTATATGCGTTCAATGGATTTTACGGTGTGACGTAACGTCTCGATCTCCTCGTGCTCCCAGCCGTTTCGGTCGATTGCGTTTAAAAGCTGGTATGTCACTTTGATGAGGGCCAGTCTTAGCTCTTCAATCGATACCGTCCCTATGAGCACGTGACGTGCATCGCGATCCACGTAGAAAAGTTTGGCTTCTGTCTCGCTCACTTTTCTCGCAACTATCTCGTCTCGTCCGTCCATAAAGGAGAAGGAATACGTTTCATGTAACGGCGCAAATACAAGGGCGCGACAACTGTCAATCCACCAGTTCAAGACGATAGCGACAAAATCGGACCAGCCTTGTCCCGGGAAATAATCATAATAATCGATGACGAAGGCGATGTTGCCTACGACTTGTTCATGATACGTCAACGACTCGAGGTCGCATTCAATCGACACATGATTCAAACGTGATCCCCCCTGATTCTTTGATATCGTCTAGTTCTAGTATATAACGAAGTATCAGTGTATGATGAATAAGCCAATTAATTCCATCTGGGTAAAGGAGAAACACGATGAGGGACGCCATCATTTTTGATATGGACGGTACATTATTTCAAACAGATACAATTTTAGAAAAAGCGTTAGAAGACACATTTCAGTTACTTCGAGATAGCGGGGAATGGGAGGAGGAAACGCCGATTCATGTTTATCGGAGAATCATGGGCGTTCCCTTACCGGTTGTCTGGGAAACGCTCCTCCCGAATCATGCGCCGATTATTCGACAGAAAGTTGATGATTATTTCCTCGAACGGCTGATTGAACATATCAACCTTGGAAATGGTGCGCTTTACCCAGGAGTTGAAGCGTTGTTCGAACGATTGAATGCGATGCAGCATCCGTTGTACATCGCCAGTAACGGATTGACCCCATACTTGTCGGCGATTGTATCGCACTATCGTTTGAACCGGTGGGTCAGCGAGACGTTCAGTATTCAACAGATTCCTACATTGGACAAACGCGATTTGGTCGCATCGATTATCAAAAAATATGAGATCACACGTGGCTATGTCGTCGGAGATCGCCTTTCTGACATCGAAGCAGCTAAAGCGAACGGGTTAGAAGCCATAGGATGTCGTTTTGATTTTTCCCGTGAGGAGGAGCTACGACAAGCGGATTATATCGTCAATCATCTATGTGAAGTAGAAGAGATTGTTTCAAAACGCAACATACGACTCTAAAATATTGTGAATCGATTCCGGGTAAATCACGTATAAGAGGTATACAACGAATCGGAGGGATGAACATGAACACACTCTACATGAAACAGAAAGTGTTTAGTCTGCGTGGACGCTTTACCATCAAAGATGCGGACGAGCACGACGTTTATTTTGTCGAAGGGAGCTTCATGAAGCTACCGAAATCGTTCACCATCTCGGATACGAGCGGACGCGAAATCACGACGATCACGAAGAAGACGTTCAGTTTCTTGCCGACGTTTTACGTCGACGTCGAGGGAGAAGAGACGTTGACGATTTCAAAAGAGTTCACGTTCTTTAAACCGCGCTATACGATTGACGCAGCCGGGATTGAAGTCGACGGCAACTGGTGGGACATGGACTTCGAAGTGAGGCAGGACGGTCATGTCATCGGCAGCGTCCAAAAGAAATGGCTTACGTGGGGCGATACGTACGAGATTCGAGTGATGGATGACGCGATGGAACATTTGCTCATCTCGATCGTCGTCGCCATTGACTGCGTCAAAGCCGACCAAGCGGCATCATCGAGCGCTGCGACGTAAAGGGGAAGATAGGATGGAGCTATGGGACGTATATACGGTCAATCGTGAAAAGACAGGGCGGACGTGGGAGCGGGGGACGCGTCTTCCTCAAGACGATTATCATCTCGTGATCCACGTCTGTATCTTCAACAAGGACGGTCAGATGTTGATTCAGCAGCGCCAACCATTCAAAGACGGATGGGCGAACATGTGGGATATTACCGTCGGCGGCAGCGCCACGGTCGGTGATACGAGCCAGCAGGCGGCGATGCGCGAGCTCGAGGAAGAGATTGGGTTAAAACTCGATTTATCCAACACACGCCCGCATTTGACGGTCAACTTCGACGAAGGGTTCGATGACATCTATCTCGTCGAAGCGGAGGTCGACCTTGACGAGCTGACATTACAGGAGTCAGAAGTGCAAGCTGTACAGTGGGCGGATGAGGCGACCATTCTTGCGCGCATTCAAGATGGAACGTTCATTCCGTATCATGAACCGATGATTCCACTGCTGTTCGCAATGCGAGGACAATGGGGAGGGATAAACCATGTGGCAGCAATATCAATGGATGAATGAACCAAGTGACGTGGAGGCGGCTGAACGACTGACGTTTCGCACGTTGCCCGATACTGATTTTTGGCGCAATACGCACTACGGGTTCAACCGGATGACGGCCCACGCACTATTGACGGGCGTCACGGCGAAGCGCTTCACATGCCGGGCAACACTTGAAATGAAACCGAACGCGATGTACGATCAGGCCGGCATCTTGTTATACGTCAACGACGATCATTGGCTGAAGACGTCCGTCGAGTACATCCCGGACGGCCCGTCGCATCTCGGCGCCGTCGTCACCTCACACGGCTACTCGGATTGGTCGACGCGCGATTTTTCAAACGAAGAGATGGGAGGACCGCTCACGTTCGAGCTCGTCTATACGGACGGCGACGTCGAAGTCTTTTTCGAATATGGGAACGGAACGCGCGAGCAACTACGTATCGCGCACTTGCATGACGTGTCATCGCTTCAGGTCGGACCGTACGCCTGTAGCCCGGACGTCGACGCGCCGGGATTCACGGTCACCTTTACAGACTGGCAACTAAGCATCACCTGAAACGGGTGATGCTTTTTCATATGTCATTTACATGTCACTTCAAAAAAAGATTGAAGTGAGCTCGAAGAAATCCATATAATAGATTTAACGAAAGCGCTTTCGGTAGCGGTTTCAATTTATGAGTATTACGAAAGCGAAGGCACGGACGAGTGAATCGACCTTGCCTTCAGACAACTCGAAGGAGGAATTGGAATGAAGAAATGGGTCGCCCTCGCGCTTGGTACCGGTCTAGCTCTCTCGTTCGCTCAAGGCACGCACGCCGAAAAGCCAGCGAACAAAGACAATACGAAATGGAAGCTCGTCTGGTCCGATGAGTTTGACGAACCTGAGATCGATCGAACAAAATGGACCTTCGATACGGGCAACTGGCTGAAGGATAAGGACGGAAATCCGGTCGCGCCGGGATGGGGAAACAACGAGAAGCAATTTTATACGGACAAAAACGAAAACGCTTTCGTAAAAGATGGCAAGCTTATCATCCGGGCAAAAAAGGAGCAGACGACCGATGCGCTCGGCTCGTATGACTACACGTCGGCGAAGTTGACGACGAAAGGGACGTTCAGCAAAACATACGGCCGCTACGAGATGCGCGCGAAACTTCCGCTCGGCAAAGGATTATGGCCGGCGTTTTGGATGATGCCGGAACAGGATCGTTACGGCGGCTGGGCCGCTTCTGGTGAGATTGACATCATGGAAGCCTGGGGCAGTCGCCCGGATCAAGTGGCCGGGACGATCCACTACGGTGAGACATGGCCAAACAACAAATATACAGGCAAAGACTATCACTTCGCTGAAGGCGACGGCATCGACAAGTGGCATACATATGCGGTCGAATGGGAGCCAGGCGAGTTGCGTTGGTACGTCGACGGGAAGCTCTATCAAACACAGAACGATTGGTATACAAAAGGGTTGAACCAGGCGACGAAGTTCAGCTATCCGGCGCCGTTCGACCAGAACTTCTACTTGATTATGAACTTGGCCGTCGGCGGTTGGTTCGATGGTGATCCTGACGAGACGACACCGTTCCCGGCCGATATGGAAGTCGACTACGTTCGCGTCTACGATTTGAAAAACCGCGACGTTCGCCAAGCGGTCGAGCCAGTCTATACAGATGAAGAAATCGTACTTCCGGACGGAGCGAAACAACCGTCTGAAGACGGCAACCTCGTCTACGACCAAGCTTACGAAAAACCGATTACGACGGTGACGAACGGGGCACAAGCACTGGATCCGACGTATTGGAACTATGTGGCACTCCCGGACTTTGGCGGCGTCGGAACGGTTGACGTCATCGAGAAGGCAGGCGCCCGCTTCGCGGACATCTCGATCAGTCAAGCCGGTAGCCAGCCATATTCGCATCAATTGATTCAAAACGTGTCACTCGGAAAGGGTGGTCATTACAAAGTGACGTTCGACGCGAGTGCCGATTCGGCCCGCTCGATGGCAGTGAAAGTCGGCGGCGGACCCGACCGTGGCTACGCGAAATATTCGGATGAAGGCTCGTTCGATTTGACGACGGGCGTCCAGACGTATTCGATGACGTTCGATATGACGGAAGACACGGACCTCGCGGCACGCCTTGAGTTCAACGTCGGCCTCAGCCCGGCCGGTGTCCAAATCGGGAACGTCCGAGTCGAACAAGCCGAACGTCAGGCGCTTGACCCGAACGCGACGAAGCCGGCGCTCGGTGACGGCAACCACGTCTACAACGGCACGTTCGACCAAGGTGCGATGGACCGGATGACGTTCTGGCAGTTCGATGCCGGTGCAACGAAAGGGACAGGGACGGTCGATGCGGAACTCCGCCACTTCTTGTTCAAGGCGAACCCGAAAAAAGGTGAGCCGGCAACACTCGTTCAAAACGGGATTCAATTGCAAGAAGGACACGAGTATGTACTCAGCTTCAAAGCGAAATCGGAACGGATTCCATCACTTCAAGTCGGATTGAATGGCTTGGAAGGTGACGCGCACCTCCCACTTCAAGACGTCGCGTTGACGCGCGAGTTCAAAACGATTGAAATCCCGTTCACGATGAACGCAGAAACGGACTTGTTGAGCCAGTTACGCTTCATTCTCGGTTCGGCGAAAGGCGAGATATCAATCGATGACGTCAAGTTGCTCGACGTGACGCCAATCGAGTTCGACCCGTCACCGCTCAAGAACGGCACGTTTACAGAAGGATTGACGCATTGGAGCTCATACGTCCACTATGACGCGCAAGCTTCGGTCGAGGCTGTGAATGAAACAGCCCGCCTTGCGATTGTGAACGAAGGCCAAGAACCGTGGAGCGTATTGATGGAGCAGGGCGGCCTCGAGTTACATCCTGGCCAGACGTACGTTGTCCGTTTCGACGCTTCGTCGACGACCGCACGCAACATGGAAGTGACGGTCGAGAACGCGGCATACACGCGTTACTTGAGCGAGATCATCGCACTCGGACCGGATACGAAGACGTTCGAGTTCACGCTCGTCATGCCACAACAAGACATGACGGCGCTCAAGTTCCTCCTCGGTCGCACGGACGGTTCACCGCTCGGTGCGCATGAGGTGACGATTGATAACGTTGAAGTGGCAGTAAAATAAGACAAGGGTGACGCTGAACATGAGCGTCACCCTTTTAACGTCTTATCTTTTTCGACTAATCAATCGGGCCGTCCGAAGCAAGGATGGAAGGAGCTTCCGTCGTTTACGGATGGCCAAATACCGTGCGTCCCACGTCGGACTGAACTTATGCTTGAACTGGCGGAGACCACTGAACGGATAGATGTAGCTGATGTTTTCAAACACGTCGGCCGCGACCCGCTCCGGCCAATACGAGAACGGCTGCTCCCCGACCGAGGCGAGCGGGGCCATCCCGAGGCCGACGCGCTCGAACGCTTCAGTCCGAGCCCACTCGATGACGTAAAGGATGAGCACTTCCATCGTACCGGCGGGCGCGTCTTGCTTCACGCGCATCAAGTCGATGCTCACTTGTCCCGTTCCTTGTAACAGCGTGATGAAGGCGACGATCTCGCCCGCCTCATTCCGTAGCAGTGCGGTCCGATAATGCGGCAGTGCGACCTCATTGAAGAAGCCGAGCGAGAACCCTTTCTCTTTCCGGTTCCCGAGCCAGTCGTCTGAAATCGGTCGTAACGCTTCGATGAGAGTTTGATCCGGGTTCGAGACGACTTCGAACGTGAATCCGTTTCGTGAGAATTGATTGTTCAAAGCACGCATGTTCGAGCGCTTCTTACCGGCGAGCGAGAACGAGCCGACATCGACCGTTGCTTCCTCACCGAGCTTGAAGAACGTGAACCCGGCGTCGTGGAGGCGCGGCATCCAGTCCGGTGTGACTTGATAAAAGAGCGGCACGTAACCGAAACGGTCCGTCTCTTCCAAAAATGTAGCGAGTAGCTCTGACGCCGCCTGACGGTCACCTTGAACGTCACCGAAGACGATGGCGTGGTTGCCTGCTGAGGCGAACAAGAGACACGCGGCATCTTCCTCACCGTAATAGACGCGTTTATCGCCCATATGCGCCAAATCATAGGTAGCTGCTGTCGTATGAGCCGCCTGAAACGCCTCGAACCGGCTCGCTTCAAACGTTTCCCCGAGCTGGGGGCGTTTGAGTCGCGAGAAAGTGAAAAACACCGCTAGCATGGCTATACCGGCCAATAGCGTCGCGCTCAGACTGAGGAATGCGGCCGCGTCTTGGTCGAGGAAGATGGCGTCCGTTTGACTGAACGATTGGAGCAGTAAGGCGTGCGTCCCGACGTAGAGCGAGACGTACACGGCACTGCGGAAAAAGCGACCGGGCGTCATGATGGATCTGTACCGGTCATGTTGATGACGGGTCAACCAAACGAATAATGCAAAACCTGTGACGGCGAACACTTCGAATAAATTCGCGCCGCGACCAAATATACCGATGAACGCGAAGAGGAACGACACGAAGACGACCCATTGCACGCGTTTCGTGCGCCGGTACATGCCATATCCGCTTAAGAGCATTAAGATACCAGCAGCAAGGAATAGGACGGTGGCGCCCCATTGCATCCAAAGAGGTGTCGCATAAAGCGGGGTCACACTCGGAAGCAACGTCTGGAACCAAATGAGGAGACTCGTCATCAAGGCGATGAGACCGCCGGCAAGGCGACCTGCCTTCACGAGAAGGCGTGAGACGATGCGCCAGACGACCGTACCGATTTCATAGGACGAGCCGATAATCGGTTTATATTCGATTTGTTTGACGACTTGATTGCCGAACACGATGGCGGATAAAAAGAGACCGATCATGAACGGGACGATGAAGTAAACGAACCGATAGACGATTAAAGACGACAAGACGATTTCTTGATTGATGCCGAGTTGTGTCATCCCGACTAAGTAAAGTAAATCGAAAGAGCCGATTCCGCCTGGGACGAGGGAGAGGACGCCAATCGTCGTGGCGACGATGAACACGCCGAATAGGCTCGTGAGCGGTGCCTCACCACCGAGGAGAAACAGGGCGTACAAGGCGACCGCACCGGCGGAGAGCCATTCAAAGAACGAAGTGGCGACATATCCGGCGAGTGTCGTCCACGACAAGTTCGAGCGTCTCCTTGTGACCGTGAGATAGAACGGGAGTAGTGCACTCGTGACGAGGAGCGCCGGCCAAATCCATTGCTTCGTCGACGTCAACGTCGCAGCCGGGAACAACCCGAGCACGACGCCGAACGACAAGAGGGACAGACCGCTGATGAGTGTTGGTGTCATCCAGCCGATGGCGCGGAGCAATTTCAACGTGTCGAGATAAGGGCGGTAAAGCGATGTCCGAAGGGCGATGCCGATGACGCCGCCGAATCCGAGCATCCCGTTCATCGAGTTCGTGATCCACGCGGCTTGTATGAGTTTGCTCGGTTTGATTTTCACTTGTAGCGATTTCAATAAGAAGTAGTCATATCCTGTCATCGTCAAGACCGCGACGAGCCCGAGCAGGATGAGAGTGAACTGTTCGAATCCTGTCAGTGATTTAAGTGTTTGAAAGGCAGCGGCGAGGGAGAATTGACGTAACTCTTGACCGCTTTGATAAAGGATGAGTCCAATCAACAAAAATGGAATCAACCATTTCAGCTGTTTCCATGACATTCGTTTGTGCATCTGATGTTCTCCTTCTTTGTCATGCTTGCATTGTATCGGATGAGACGTGGTACTCCTATTACGAGATATATATCGGAACCGTTTCAAAAATTGTGAATTCAGAAGAGACTGTAAGCGCAAGAAAGAGGAGAATCGAATTTGGTACAGTAGAAGAGAGGGGGCGAAACGATGCTGACGTTTGAGATGATGTGGGAAAAAGTACTCGCCTGTGACGCGGCGTATGACGGGCAGTTCTACACGGCAGTCAAGACGACGAAAATCTATTGTCGGCCCTCGTGTCGGTCACGAAAGCCAAAACGTGAAAACGTTGAGTTTTTTGAAACGAAACAAGAGGCGGAGACGTCTGGATACCGGTCCTGTAAACGATGCCAGCCGGACATCGAGCGCAGCCCGTCGCATGCGCTCGTGCATGAAGTGACGACGTTCTTGCTCGAAGCGTACATGCGGCCGATTAAACTAGACGATATCGCCACGCACATGAATATGAGCCCGTTCTATGTCGAGCGTGCCTTCACGGAAGCGACCGGTGAGACGCCACGTCAACGGTTAGAACGAATCCGGATCGACCAAGCGGCCAATTTATTAAAGACGACCGATTGGAATAACGAGAAAATCGGGGCTGCCGTCGGGTTGAACACGCCGTCCAATTTTTATCGCGTCTTTAAACGTTGGAAGGGTGCTTCACCGAGCGCTTATCGAAAGGAGGCAGACGATGCCATCGAATAGCTTCATTCTTCCTGTTACTCCCCCGTTCGATTTCGAGCAGTGTTTAACGTTTTTGCGGCGCTCGGACGACGAAGTGATGCACGTCACGACAGAGGACGCGGTGTGGAAACTGTTTGACGTCCAGGGAGGCCTGCGGTTGGGCGAAATTAAAGCACATGAACAAGGACTCCTCGTCACGCTTCACGACGAAGAAGTGACATCCGAAGAACAAATAGTCGTGGAACGGTACGTGCGCGAATGGTTCGATCTCGATCAAGACGTCGCCGCGTTCGAACGGTTTGCTTTAAACGATGACTTGTTGCGTCCGCTCGTTCGGCGTTACAGTGGCCTCCGGCTCATCGGTTTCCCCGATCTGTTCGAGGCGCTCACCTGGGCAGTGATCGGTCAACAAATCACGTTATCGTTCGCTTACACGTTGAAGCGGCGTTTCGTCGAACGATATGGTCATTCCCTTGAAGTGGCCGGTGTGACGTATTGGGCGTTCCCGCGTCCTGAAGACATCGCCTTACTCGTGCCAGCCGATTTACGGGGTATGCAGTTCAGTACGCGGAAAGCCGAGTATATTATCGGGATTGCCCGGGAAATAGCGGACGGAACGCTATCGAAACAGGCGTTACAAGTCCAATCAAGGGAAGCCGTCCATGCTCGACTGCTGTCGATGCGTGGGGTCGGGGAATGGACGGCTGAGTATGTCCGGATGAAATGTTTACAAGATGTGCGCGCCTTTCCCGCTGCAGACGCTGGGCTGCATCAAGCGCTCAAGTTCCATCTCGACAGGACTGAAAAACTGACGGCAGAAGACATGCGGGAGATGCGGATGCGTTTTTCTGGATGGGAAGCGTACGCGACATTCTATTTATGGAGGTCATTGTATGGAAATCTATAAACTGGACTACGTGAGTCCGATTGGCATGATGGAACTAGTGGCGACACAGACAGCCGTCCAATCGATTTTGTTTGTCGAGCGTGAGGAGGTGTTGTTCGAAGCAAATGACCACACGCCCGACGTGTTGACGTGGTGCTATCGTGAAATCGATGACTATTTCAAAGGAAAACGACGAGCGTTCACGTTCCCCGTCACGGTAGAAGGCACGATGTTTCAACGGGACGTCTGGCACACGCTGACGACGATTCCGTATGCGGAGACGACGTCCTATCGGGAGTTGGCCGTGAAACTCGGACGAGATCGTGCTGTTCGGGCCGTTGGTAGTGCGAACGGTCGCAACCGCTTGTCCATCGTCGTCCCATGTCATCGTGTCATCGGTTCGAACGGGACGTTGACCGGTTATGCAGGCGGACTATGGCGCAAGGAATGGCTGTTACGACACGAACAGGAATCACGCGTACGAGCCTAGTAAAAAAACATCTCGCCTCCCATTTCTGATACAATAGAGAAATCCTATCGTGACGTCTGAATCGACGGAGTGGTCTAGGATGATTCCCGTCACTGAGGAAAGATTTTGGAGGTAACATGATTAAATTACTAGCAGATTCAACATGCGATTTATCAGATGAGATTTTAGCCAAATACGAGATTGGGGTCGCCCCGCTAATCGTGACGATTGATAATAAATCGTACGAGGACCGCGTCGACATCCAGCCCGATGATTTGTACGGAATGTTGGAAGCGCTACCGGAATTCCCGACGACAGCGATGCCGAGTCCGGCCACGTTTATGAAGTTGATGGAAGACGCGGTCGAGGCAGGACATGATGAGATTTTATGTATTTGTATGTCGAGTGGGACGAGTGGCTCATATCAGTCAGCCGTGCTCGGGAAAGAGTACTTCGAGGAGGCACATCCGGGCTCACCAGTGAAGATTCATATCGTCGACTCACGCTCGATGAGCCACGGGAGCGGTTGGCTCTTAATGAAGAGCGCCCAAATGCGTGAAGCCGGGGCCACGTTCGACGAACTCGTCGAGTTCAACGAGGCATATAAGATGAAAGTAAAGCACTTCTTGTCGGTCGACGACTTGGATCACTTGATTAAGAGCGGTCGCATCTCAAACGCCGGCGCCATCATCGGCAAGCTGCTCATGGTCAAACCGATTATGAGCATGAAGAACGGGAAAGGTGCCGTCGTCGCCAAAGAACGAGGCACACGCAAAGTGCTCAAGCATTACATGGATCAGTTCGTGAATCGGAGCGATCGCGACATCACGAATTTCATCATCATCGGTTATTCGTCGGATAAAAAGATTGCGGAAAACTTGCAAGCGAAAATCGAGGCAGAAACCGATTTCGATGGAGAGATTTATCTCATGCAGATGGGCGTCTCGGTCGGGACGCACGTCGGACTCGGTGCCATCTCGATGTTCTTTGTGGAAAAGTAAAACACGGAAGCCGTCTCCATCGAGGCGGCTTTTTCTGTGGATAACGTTATCCACAGGCAGGATCGGACCAGACGTGTTCCACCGACCAAGCGTTATCCACAATGTCGAGCCGGTAAACATCAGGATTGCTCAAATTTCGCCACGTGTCAAAGTCGAACCGGTAATCCACATGTTGAAGGAGCAGGGCGAGGAGATTTCCGTGCGTCACGAGAAGTGTCGTCCCGTGTCCCTCATCTTCACGCAAAACCTGTAAGATCCGGTCGGTCGCGTCACGGCCCGACTCGGCACCGGGCAAAGCAAGAGAGTCGTCCTCGAACGAGCGCCGGAGCAAGTCGAACCAATCGTCGCGCGGCTCGACCGACAAGACGCGTTCCCGTAGGCGTGGGTCTTGCTCAATCGGAAGCAGGCGGGTGCTCGCGAGCGGGGTGACCGAGGCGACGGCTCGGATGTAATCGCTCGAGATGATTCGGGAAATTGGGATGTCTTGAAAGAAATCACGGAGTGCGAGTGCTTGTCGTTCACCTGTTTCTGTTAGGGGAGCATCTGGCTCCTGTCCTTTGGCTGAGCAGTGGCGAATCAGATAGATGGTTGGCATCATGCTGTCTCCTTCTTTTTTTGATGAACGTGCGCACACTGATGAATCAAATGAGAAAATATTTCGCCGTCCTTCTCGGTCTCTTCAAGAAGCAACGGTCGATCGATCTCGCCGTCCTGCCCACGATAAAATTCTTCGCCACCGACGAACCAGCTGTAAGAAGTGATGTCGACGGGGCGCAACATGTCGGGCAGAAAGCGTCCATAAGTATTCGGGATTTTGAAATTGATGCCGCGCTTCACGAATTGTCTTCCTCCCTTCAAAAGTTTCGTTAATGAATTCCGTACTTAACCCTTATCATTCATCACAAAAGCGTTATAATCAGTATAACGATTATAAACGGGACTGCCGATGAATGGGGATTTAAACGGCGGTCTCGCGCACAAATTCAGGGGAGAAGGATGGGGTTTTCATGAGCAGTGTCCAAAAGAAAACAGACGTCATTTTAATTGGTGCAGGGGTGATGAGCGCGACGCTCGGGTCACTCTTTAAAGAGCTCGTACCGGAATGGGAAATCAAAGTGTTCGAGAAGCTCGAGAGTGCAGGGGAAGAAAGTTCGAACGAATGGAACAATGCCGGGACGGGACATGCGGCCCTGTGCGAGTTGAACTATACGACGGAGAAGCCGGACGGGACGCTCGACATCTCAAAAGCAATCAACGTCAATGAACAGTTCCAAATCTCGCGTCAGTTTTGGGCGCACCTCGTGAACAAAGGATTAATTCAACAACCGGAAGACTTCATTCGCTCGATTCCACATATGAGCATGGTGCAAGGGGAGAAAGATATCCAGTTCTTGAAAAAACGTTTGGAAGCGCTCACAAAAAATCCGTTGTTTGAGGGCATGGTAATGTCGGAGGATCCAAATGAGCTTCAGGAATGGATGCCGATTGTGATGGAAGGCCGGACGACAGATGAGCCGATTGCCGCCACAAAAATCGATACCGGAACCGATGTGAACTTCGGTGCACTCACGCGCATGCTGTTCGAGCATTTAACAGACCAAGGCGTCGAGGTCAACTACAGCCATAGCGTCGAAGACGTCAAACGGCTCGCGAACGGGTTATGGGAAGTGAAAGTCAAGGACGTGAAAGGGAACACGATTGAGACCCATACGGCACCGTTCCTCTTCATTGGCGGCGGCGGTGGTAGTCTCCATCTCCTTCAAAAGACAGGCATCCCGGAATCAAAACAGATTGGCGGGTTCCCGGTGAGCGGCTTGTTCCTCGTCTGTAAAAACCGAGATGTCATCGAACAACATCACGCGAAAGTGTACGGCAAAGCGAAAGTCGGGGCACCTCCGATGTCGGTGCCACACCTCGATACACGCTACATCAACAATCAAAAAGAGCTGTTGTTCGGGCCGTTCGCTGGTTTCACGCCGAAGTTTTTAAAGAAGGGGTCGAACCTCGATTTGATTCAATCGGTCAAGCCGTATAATGTCATGACGATGCTTGCGGCGGGCGCAAAAGAGATGCCGCTAACTAAATATTTGATTGAGCAATTGCTCTTGTCGCATGACAAACGGATGGACGAGCTCCGTGAATTCATTCCGACAGCGAAAAACGAAGACTGGGAAATCGTCGTCGCTGGACAGCGTGTTCAAGTCATTAAAGACACGCCGCAAGGGAAAGGGACGCTTCAATTCGGTACAGAAGTCGTCAGTGCCGAGGACGGATCGGTCGCGGCTCTCCTCGGCGCGTCACCAGGCGCATCGACGGCGGTTCACGTCATGTTGAAAGTGCTCGAGCAGTGCTTCCCTGCACGCATGACGGAATGGGAGCCGAAGATTAAGGAGATGGTCCCGTCATATGGACTCTCACTCTCGGAGCATCCAGAGCTATTCAAATCAATTCATGAATCGACGGCGATGGCACTTGGTTTAAAGGAAAAAGGCGTTATCCATAATTAAACGAGTTCAGGCGAGAATATGAAAATATTCTCGCCTTTTCTTTTAAATTTTTGCATAAAAAAAGACCGCTTCGCACGGAAGGGTCCAATCAAACGGAAGCGATGGCTTCTTCGCTTAGATACGAGGCAATCTGTTGCTCGATTTCAGCTTCTGACTGCTTGAGCGCGAGTGACAACTCTTTGACGAGAATCGTTTTCGCATTCTCTAAGATTTTACGGTCTTGCTCGTACAGCTTCTTGTTCAATAAATCGGCCTCTGCCTTCCGACGTGACAACGTGTTGATCACTTGCGCGATCTCGTGGCGGTTGCCCGAATGAACAACGTTCAAAAATTCACGGTTCCGATTGTTCGGGTGAGGGTTCCACTCGACGCCAGGGGAACGGAATGACTCGAGAATCGCTTTTGCCTCTCTCGCCTCAAGAAGTGTCAACATCATCACTTTGTCGCTGTCGACCGGAATGCTGATTTGTAGCTTCTGGGTATTGTTGATTGGATGGAGCGTGTAGTACGACTTGGTCTCGCCTGCAATCGTCATATCGGAAATATTGTCGATTTGGCAGACGCCATGGGTCGAATAAATCATTAAATCACCTTTTTTGAACAAATCGATCACCTCTCCCTTTCATCAAGTATAGTAGTTCAGGATGTAAAATGTCAACTAGGTTGACATTTGAAGAGAGATATGGGTTATGAAAAAAAGACCCCTCTATTTGAAGGGTCTACAGTTTCCAATCTGCTTGAAGCAATGTCTGTAACTGTTGGAACGCATCGTCACCGAGCGCGTTGGCGATGTCGCGTTCGAGTCCCGCCTTGAGCGCCTCGTTTTGTTCGTAACACGTTATGCCGAGTTCGCTTAATTCGATACATTTGTCCTTTCGGCTCGTCGGATGGTCGGTCACAAGTACGAGTCCTTTCGTATCCAAGTTTTTGATCAGTTTATGAACCGCCTGACGGGAAATATGAACCCCTCGCGTCACTTCGGCGATGGTCGGCTTTTTTTGGTAAATCCGGGCGAGTACATACCATTCCGAGTTCGAGATATAGATATCATGCTGGTCGTTCCATGCTTGCTCACTGATGCGCCGGATTTGATCGTGACGTGCAGCGAGCAAATCAAGCAGCCGGGTCGAGCTCGTTTCGTTCGGAGTCAAGATGGCACTCCTCCATTCGTTTTTGTCGTTCCTAACTATACAAAAGCAATACGGAAGCGTCAAACGGAGGAGACAGTGTTCGTTTCAACGGATGGATATTAGAGAACAGGTACATAAAGGAGAGATACCTATGCCAACAAGGACCGACCATTTTCAAGCTTATAAACAAAAAATTCTCGACTTATCGGATTTAGAAGAAGCGACGTTAAAAAGTGAGACGTTTTTATTCGAAGCGGACCCCATTAAGCCGCTTGAGATTTATTACGCGCCATTTGAGTATGTCAATCCGGATGCAAAAGTCGTCATCGCCGGTATCACGCCAGGCCTTTACCAGATGCGGCAGTCGTTCGAGGCGATTCGCGATTTGGCCGATGCCCCGGACGAGGAGGCGCTCCGGGCCGTCAAGCAACGAGGCAGTTTCTCGGGTCCGATTCGAAAAAACTTAGTGACGATGCTCGACGACTTAGACTTACATCATCATCTCGGTATCGAGACGACGCTCGACTTGTTCGGAAAAGCGAACCATCTCGTCCAAAACACGGCCGTCTTACCGTATCCGGTATTCTATAAAGGGAAGAATTATAACGGGGCGAGTCCCGACCTGTTGAGGACGAACTTGTTTCAATCCTATATCGATGGGATGTTCGCGGACGAGATGGCTGTACTTAAAGACGCACTCATCTTACCGATGGGCATCAATGTACGTCGCGCCGTCGAGACGCTCGTCGATCGCGGTATCATTGCACAAGAGCGTGTCGTGAGCGGATTTCCTCATCCTTCTGGGGGGAACGGGCATCGGCACCGCATCTTTGCCGAGAATCGGGAAACGATGCGCGCGCATATCGCCGAGCACTTCAAACGCTATCCCATCAATCAATAAGCGAACGAAGAGAGAGTTGTCGTCAACGCTCTTCTTTTGTGTGTTGGATTGACTTCATACAAGCCACATCTACTGACAACTGTCCTTTACTTCGCTAAAATGAAGTACGGGTAAGACCAAGTTTTCCGATAGAGAAAGGGACCATCTATGATCACGTTAACGAATGTACGCAAACAGTTTGGACGCGACATAGCCGTCCAAGACGTCTCGCTCCACGTGGAACGAGGCGAGATTTACGGCATCATCGGGGCAAGCGGTGCGGGCAAGTCGACGGTACTTCGACTGATGAACTTGCTCGAGACCCCGGACGCTGGTACGGTCGAAATCGACGGAGCGCTCTTGACGTCCCTTTCGACGAAGCAACTTCGCGCGAAACGCCATGTCATCGGCATGATCTTTCAACAGTTCAATCTTGTCGCCAACAAAACCGTCTTTGAGAACGTCGTTGCACCACTCAGGCTCGCAGGCCGTCCTCGGGCCACACATGAGGAACGCGTACTCGAATGTCTTCGTTTCGTCGGGCTCGAAGCCTTCAAGGACAAGTATCCGGCCCAATTGAGCGGCGGTCAAAAACAACGCGTCGCCATCGCAAGGGCGCTTGCGAATGAGCCACACGTCTTGTTGTGTGACGAACCGACGTCGTCGCTCGACCCGAATACGACGGCCGAGGTGCTCGGCGTGTTGAAGTCCATCAATGAACGTCTCGGTGTCACGATTGTCATCGTCACGCACGAGATGGACGTCATCAAACAAGTATGTGACCGTGTGACCGTCATGGCGGACGGTTCTGTCTACGAGACAATCGACCTCGTCCCGAGCGGCGTGCCAGCCATCGACAACAATCCGGCCTGGTTCGTCGACCAGCTGAAGAAGGCGGGTGAGGCTGATGCCTGAAGTGCTCATACAATATCAGACCGAGATTTGGCGTTCCATCGGAGAGACATTCATCATGGTCGGCGTCTCGATTCTTGCCGCCGTGCTCGTCGGTCTACCGCTCGGTACATGGCTCTATTTGTCCCGAAAAGGGCAGCTCCTCGAGAATCGTGCCGTCTTCTCCGTTCTCAACTTGGTCGTCAACATCGTTCGGTCGTTCCCGTTCCTACTACTCGTCGTGTTTTTGATTCCATTCACACGGCTCATTATCGGCACGGCCATCGGCACGGCAGCGGCGACCGTCCCGCTCGCCATCATCGCGATTGCGCATTATTCGCGTCTCGTCGAGCAGTCGCTTCTTGACGTCCCGCGCGGCGTCGTCGAGGCGGCGGTATCGATGGGTGCGTCCATTAAGGACGTCATCTTTAAGTTCCTGTACGTCGAGGCCCGTTCTGGTCTCGTCTTAGGCTTGACGACGTCCATCATCAGTTTCATCTCGTACTCGACCATCATGGGGGTGGTCGGGGGCGGCGGCATCGGTGACTTCGCCATCCGCTACGGCTATCAACAGTTCAAGACGGAACTGATGATGTACATGATCTTCATCATGTTGCTCTTCGTCCAAATGATTCAGTTCACCGGCACGACCGTGGCCCGTCTCATCGACAAACGCTAATCACTCATAGAAAGAAGGAAATCGAATGAAAAAATTAATGGCCCTTTTCGCCTCCCTCACGCTCGTCCTCGCAGCGTGTGGAAACGATTCAGAAACGAACACGACGGAAGCTCCGTCAAACGAGCCACAGACGCTCAAAGTCGCATCCCTTATCCCGCCGATGACGGACATGCTCGAAATCGCGAAAGAACAGCTCGCCGAAGACAACATCGAGCTTGAGATTGTCGTCCTCGGGGACAACGTCCAGCCGAACACGGCGCTCGCGGCAGAAGAAGTCGACGCGAACTTCTTCCAACATGTCCCGTACATGGAAGAGTTCAACCGCAGCAACGATGCCAACCTCGTTCCAATCGAGCCGATTTACTTCGCCAACTACGGTGTCTATGCGAAAGAGTATGACACGATAGACGACATCCCAGAAGGGGCGACCATCGCCATCGCGAACGATGTCTCGAATATCGACCGTTCGCTCTCACTCTTGGCCCAACATGACGTGATTGAGCTAGGTGAAAAGAACGGTGCGTATTACACGCAAGCCGACATCACGGCTAATCCGAAGAACTTCAAGTTCCAAGAAGTGGACTTGCTTATGCTCGCACGTGCGTATGACGACGTCGACGCGGTCCTCATGACGCCAGCCTATGCGGCACCGCTCGGTTTGACGCCGAAGACGGACGCCCTCTTGACCGAAGGGGTCGATAACGACTTCGCCATCACGCTCGTCGCCCGTGAGGATAACCAAGACGATGAGGCGATTCAAAAGCTCGGCGAGGCGCTCACGAGCGACGAAGTCCGTGCTTTCTTAGAAGAAAATTATGACGAAACGGCGATTCCGGCGTTTTAAGTGAATGGACACATGCGGCCGCATGTGTCCATTTTTTGACGATTGGTTGAGAGAGGGCCTTCGTCTTTTTTTTGTTACCCCTTCACCGGTAAGGGTTCGTTACACTAGGACGAGAACCATTTGAAAGGAGATGAACACGATGTGGTCACAGCTAAAGCTAGTCTGGTTGAAAGTCGATGCGACGCTGTTGGCGCTCCTTGCGTTATTCATGCTCATCAGCGTATGGATCCTTTTCGCTGTCCAGGCCATCCTTCCGGCGACAATTGCCAACGTGCCGTTTCCTCAGCAACAAATCGTCTGGTATATCATCGGATTCGTCGCCTTACTGACCGTACTTTATATTGAGTTTGAGCAATTACAAAAACTGCACTGGTGGTTATATGGCTTCGGGGTCGGTTTACTCGTGTTGCTCGTCCCGTTGCAAGGGACGTCCTACGTACCGAACATCAATGGGGCGTACCGCTGGTTCCAAGTCGCTGGGGTCACGATTCAACCGTCTGAGCTGATGAAGATTTTTTTGACGCTTTCGCTCGCCTCGATGGCGGCGTCCTATGCGAGGCGGCCGCGCCAAGGAAGAGAGGACATTTGGTTTATCGTAAAGACAGGACTCGTCACGTTCGTGCCGTTCGTGCTCGTCTTCACGCAACCGGACTTGGGAAGCGGGCTTGTCCTACTCGTGATTTTTTTGACAATTCTTTTCGTGTCTGAAATTGACTGGAAGTGGGCGCTCGGGGCGTTAGGACTCGTCGCGAGTTCGATTGCCGGTTTCTTCTACTTGTTCCTCCACCACATTTCGCTCGTGGAACGGGTCGTCCCGAGCCATTCATTGAATCGTGTCTATGCGTGGCTCGACCCATATAGTTATGCGAGCGACTTGTCGTATCAACTCATGCGGTCGATGAATAAAATCGGCGCCGGTCAAATGACGGGGGTTGGGCGCAACAATCCGCTCGTCTCGTTACCTGAGGCGCATACCGACTTCGTCTTCGCGTCGCTTGCCGGCTTTTATGGATTTTTCGGCGCGACGACGGTCATCTTGTTGTATTTCTTCTTCATCGCGTACACGCTACGGATGAGTAGACGTGCCGATTCTTGGTTTGGAACATATTTCATCATCGGGATGATTGCGATGTTCGGATTTCAAGTGTTCCAAAACATCGGCATGACAATCGGCGTACTCCCGATCACAGGGCTACCATTGCCGTTCTTGAGCTATGGAGGCACGTCGCTGGTCGTCAGTCTGTTCGCGGTCGGCTTGATGATGAACGCTGCCCACAAAACGTATGTCCGGCGTGACTTACAGAAAACCTAAAAAAGATTGAGCATCGGCTCAATCTTTTTTAGTGTTGTGACCTGATAAAGTACGATGCTGTTACACGTTCCAATCCGATTTATACTTCGCAAATGCAACAATAACTTGTTGCGCCACGCGCATATAGTCTTGTTCCGACTGGGCTGATTCGTAAGAGAACCAAATCCCATCTTCATATGGAGTATGACTGCCTAGTCTTCGTCTCGCTTCGATGTCGACATCTTGGGCGGTCATTTTTTGTGGGGTGATTTGTTCTCCCCAATATGTTTGAATACCAGTGGCCGGAGCTTGAGCCAATACGATGATGAACGAGCCGCCATGACGATTAAATTGAAAGGTGACTAAATCAATCTGATTTGATTGAAGGCGCCGAAAGTGAGGAAACGATCCGTTGAATTGATACGATCGCAAATAAGGCACGACTTCTCGTTTCAAGATGGCCATCATATCTTTTCGTTGTTGGGATAGCATGAGATTCTCCTTGAAGTAGTTTAGTTCGAATATATACAAAAATCGGATTGAGCGCATGCTCAATCCGAAAAAATTAAAACTCTTCGTATTCTCGTGGATCTTGATTGTCAATGCGGCCGTCCGACTTCGTCAATTGGTTGAGCGTCTCCATCTCGTCGTCCGTCAATTCGAAATTGAAGACGTCGAGGTTCTCTTTTTGGTGCATCTCGCTTGAGGAGCGCGGGAGCGGGATGACGCCGAGCTGGACGTGCCAACGTAAGATGACTTGGGACACGGTCTTGCCTTTTTGTCGGGCGAGCTCGGTGATGGTCTCGTCATGGATGACGGTACGAGCACGACTGAGCGGACTCCACGCCTCAGTAATGATGTTTCGGTCCTTGTCTGCTTGACGTTGTTCGACTTGCGAGAAATACGGATGCATCTCAATTTGATTGATGACTGGTGTCTCGCCTGTCTCTTCGATTAAGCGATCGAGGTGCTCTGGCATGAAGTTTGAGACACCGATAGAACGAATCCACCCGTTCTCTTTCGCTTGAATAAGCGCACGCCACGCTTCAACGTATTTATCTTGTTTCGGATTCGGCCAATGTAAGAGGAACAAGTCCCAATAGTCTAAGTTAGCCCGGTAAAGCGACTCGCGAATCATCTCGAGTGCGTCGTCATAATCGAAATATTGTCCACGTAGTTTTGAAGTTAGGAACAGTTGCTCACGCGGGATGCCGGATTGGCGGACGGCTTCACCGACCGTCCCTTCATTGTCATAACGGATGGCCGAATCGATTAAACGATAGCCGTTCCGAATAGCGCACGTGATCGCATCGACGCCGGTTTCCCCTCGTAAATAGACGGTCCCGAGCCCAATTGCCGGAATGTCGTAGCCGTCATGCAGTTTGATTGTTGGGATTTTCATCATTTACCTCCTTGAATGGAATCGCTTCTCTTGTCCGCTATTCCACTTTCCGAGGAAATGAAACGTTTGAATCGGTGCGATGTAACGGAAGTCGTGTTGCTTTGTTGTCTGTTTTTGGGATGATCAAAGTGGCGGATGGAGATGAAATAGGGGGGATTTCTCAGTATTTTAGTGATGAAAAGGTCAGGTTTAGAAGAAATCACAAAAACGCGTCCTCCAATGTGAGGACGCGTTTCCTGTTAGTTGCGAATCATATAATCGAAAGCACCAAGTGCAGCCGTCGCACCAGAGCCCATCGAGATGATGATTTGTTTGTAGGCGCTGTTCGTGCAGTCACCCGCTGCGAACACACCTGGGACGTTCGTCGCGCCGTGACGGTCGACGACGATCTCTCCGAAGTTGTTGCGTTCGACCGAGTCGAGCCAGTCCGTGTTCGGGACGAGACCGATCTGGACGAAGACGCCTTCGAGTTCGACGTGATGCGTCTCGTTCGTCTCGCGTGACACGTACGAGATGCCGTTCACTTTGTCCGTACCCGTAATTTCTGTCGTCTGGGCGTTCGTAACGACGGTCACATTCGGGAGGCTGTGAAGACGGTCTTGAAGCACTTGGTCGGCCTTCAGTTCAGGAGCGAACTCGAGCACCGTCACGTGTTTGACGATTCCGGCGAGGTCGATCGCGGCTTCAATTCCAGAGTTCCCACCACCGATGACCGCAACGCGCTTCCCTTCGAAGAGCGGGCCGTCACAGTGCGGGCAGTAGGCGACACCTTTGTTTTTGAACTCGGCTTCACCTGGGACATTGACGTTGCGCCAGCGAGCACCTGTCGAGAGGATGACGCTCTTACTCTTCAAGACGGCACCGTTCTCGAGTTCGACTTCGACGAAGTCTGTCTTCTCAAGGCGCTTCGCGCGCTGGAGGTTCATGACGTCGATGCCGTACTCTTTCACGTGCTCTTCCAAGCTCGCGACGAGTTTCGGGCCTTCCGTGTAAGATGTGCCGATGAAGTTCTCAATCCCCATCGTGTCCATCACTTGACCACCGAAGCGCTCGGCGACGATTCCTGTGCGGATGCCTTTACGAGCCGCGTAAACCGCTGCACTCGCACCAGCTGGGCCGCCACCGATGACGAGGACGTCATACGGATCTTTGTTTTCGAACGCCGAAGCGTCCGGGCCTGTGCCGAGTTTCGCCAAAATCTCTTCGAGTGACATACGTCCGTTGCCGAACGCCTCACCGTTCAAGAAGACGGTCGGGACAGCCATAATTTCTTTCGCTTCCACTTCTGCCTTGAAGGCGCCACCGTCAATCATCGTGTGTGAGATGTTCGGGTTGAGCACGCTCATGACGTTCAGTGCCTGAACGACGTCCGGGCAGTTGTGGCAGCTGAGGCTGATGTACGACTCGAAGTGGTACGTGCCTTGAATGTTTTGAATCTGTTTGATCGCGTCCGCGTCGACTTTCGGCGCCCGACCGCTCACTTGGAGCAACGCGAGGACGAGTGACGTGAACTCGTGACCGAGCGGGATTCCTGCGAAGACGATCCCTGTCTCTTCAGACGGACGGCTCACGCTGAAGCTCGGTGTGCGATCGAGCGTGACGTGCTCGACCGAGATGCGTGACGACATGCTCGCGAGTTCGTTCACGAGGTCGAGCATCTCTTTAGAGACCGCGTCGTCTCCAGCGCTGACACGGAGGACGACGTCGCCCTCCATGAGCTGGAGATATTGGTCCAACTGTTGTTTAATATCTGCTTCTAACATGAAATCGGCTCCTTACAACTTGCCGACGAGGTCGAGGCTCGGGCGAAGTGTCGCAGAACCTTCTTCCCATTTCGCCGGGCAGACTTCACCTGGGTTGTTGCGCACGTATTGTGCCGCTTTGACTTTGTTGACGAGCGTGCTCGCGTCACGGCCGATGCCGCCTGCGTTGATTTCGACTGTTTGGATGACGCCATCTGGGTCGATGATGAACGTACCGCGGTCAGCAAGGCCATCTTCTTCGTTCAAGACGTCGAAGTTACGTGAGATCGTGTGTGATGGGTCACCGATCATGATGTACTCGATTTTGCCGATTTTCTCAGACGTTTCGTGCCATGCTTTGTGCGTGAAGTGCGTGTCCGTCGATACTGAGTACACTTCGACACCGAGGTTTTTAAGTGTTGCATATTCGTTTTGAAGGTCTTCGAGTTCAGTCGGGCAAACGAATGTGAAGTCAGCTGGGTAGAAGCAAACGACGCTCCATTGACCTTTGAAGTCGTTGTCCGATACTTCGAGGAATTCACCTGTTTGGAATGCTTGTGCTTTGAAAGGTAAGATTTCTTTGCCGATTAATGACATGGGGTATGTCCTCCTTGGTTTTTTACTCTAGTGGACTTTTTGTCTCTACTAGAATAATTATAATGTAATACTAACTTCATATAACCGACCAAAAATGTCAAGGCGTTTGCATGTCTGGAAAAATGTTGATACATCAACGTTTTATCTTTGAAACGCTCTATATAAGGAAAGAAAACGATTACAAATTAAATGTGCTTTTGTTTTCAATAACCTATGTGAAAAAAATAAAAGCTGTCCCGATTGGACAGCTTTTCTGAGTGAATCCGTGATTTATTCTCGCAAGGAATCAATATATTATCAATTGAAAAATAAAAACTCTTAAGTTACTGGGTAGATGAAACTTCTTCAATATCTATACCTACTAACCAAATAGGTACTTTTAAGACGCTTGAATATGTTTCAATTGTTTTTTTCATTTTCTCATAAGTCACTATATTACTACTTAATAATTTCTCGAGATTACCTGTTGGTGTTATGTAAATTAACAAATCAATACCTGTTAAATTATCTAAATGCAGAACTTTAAATAAGTCATAATAACCTAAAGCCCAGTTGGCAAGTTGAATCTCACCTACTACCGTAGGTGTAGATTCGTCATTGGGTTCGAAGTCATCAAAGTAATTATCTTCAAATACTTGATTTGAAAGATAATTCTTTTTCTGTTGTTTTGTCACGAAACTTCTCCAGTGTGTATCACCGTCACTAACTGAACGATGCCCAAAACAGTAATCGTGAATTTTTTTAGCGTTTAATTCCTCATCATAGTAGGCAAAATCGAATCCTTTAGCTTTATCGTTGTCTTGAAAATATCCATCCATAAAACTAACTTCGAGATGTATATCAGGAATTTCCATCAAGCGTTTTCGAAGTGCTTTGTTGATTTCTTTAGTAGAAATTTTACGGTAATGTTTTTTGTTTTCGGTACCGTGTACAGGAGTAAGGTCATCAAAAGATTTGTGAATAAGGTTGTATACATCATTTTTATACTTAGGAAAAACCTCTAAAAAGGTTTTAGAGTTTCTGTAATAAAAACTATCGACGAGCTGTATTTGAAACTCCTTTATGTGTAACCACTCAGTGTCTTCTTTAGGCTTTTTAATCCAAGTACGTTGAATTTTATCTGGGTTCATTACTTTAGTCTCCTGATATTTTTTCTAGAATTGTCGACAAAATGGGTGATGGTATAAATCACGTGTTCGAAGTCCTCATTGACCTGATGCTCCCAAAACCGAAGGATGATCCATCCTTCCTCGACATAGTGTCGTGTGACGTCGGCATCCCGTTCGATGTTACGTCCAATTTTTTGACGCCAGAACTCGGCGTTCGTCTTCGGGATTTTAAAATGAAGGGGGCAGCCATGCCAATAGCAGGAGTCCAAAAAGACGACGACACGGAGTCCGGGAAACGAGATGTCTGGTGTCCCATACAGCTTCCGATTGTTCTTCCGATATCGATATCCGGCAGCCCAAAGTGCTTTTCGGACCTTCACTTCCATTTTGGTATCCTTGCCACGATTCCCGCTCATCGTCTTGAAGACGGCTGGACTCGATGCTTTCGGTACATTTCTGGCCATACCTTCACCTCCCTCTAGTAAGAGGATTCCACTTGAGGGAGGGAAGTACTCATGTTAAACGTCTAGAATCTGCTGGATATAGTTTTTGTCCAACCAGAACGATTGCTTGGTAATCCATTGACCATCCGGAAGTCGCACTTTATCTTTCCCATCTAAAGCTTTCGAGCGTACGTGAGCGACTCGGTTGAACGTCGGACCAGGAAGGTTGTTTTTGACACCACGTTTCACAGGTGTCAGTTGAACGCCCGCACGGACCACCCGCTGGGCCTCACACCACATCGATTTCAATTCGCCGTCGACTGTTCCGAGCGGCATGTTCCACAGGCGTATCCCTTCGAAACGAGGGATACGTTTTTGTTTGGGAACGTAGTCCTCGTCATATCGGAAGACGAGGAAGAGGTATTTCTGTTCGGCGAACGTGTCGTACAAGTCGGATTCTTCCCAATCGTCTTGAGACAAGGCGTCGAAATCGACTTTTCCGAATGACATGTGCTCTCGGATTTTGCCGTCAGGCTCTCGGGCAATCGTCTTGAACTTGATGTTCGCTTTCGTAAACTCTTCGATGCTCGACAAGTCGGTCTTTCTGACTCCTAAAAGTTTTGCCATGACTCGCGGAATCATCGCTTTATTGCTCGGGTTATATGGGATGCTCGTCTCCTCGCATAATTCGAGTACCGTCTTCCCGTAATGAGGCGCGAGTCTTGCCTCGAGGAGTTCTTCAATCGACATTTCTTTCAGTTCACCATGGTTGGCGATTGACTCCATCAATTCTGGGGTCAAGTACTGACGGACGAGCCCTGACATATAAGAAGCTTTGAGAGAAAAGGCACGTGGCTTTGCCGGTTGTTCCGAGAACGGTTGGCTGCGAACGACCGAACCATTTGCTCCTTTCGTGCAGGCCGATAAGTACATCGTATCGGCCTCGGAAATCAAATGGGCCTCTCCACGTTTGATTTTTGCGACAATCGTCTCCCAGTCTTGGCGCATCACGTCCAAGTCTTCCTCTGAGAACTCGTTCAAGAATGCTTTGTAGATACGGTAGTCGTCGATAGGGATGTTCGGCTCATATTGATAAAGCATGATAAGCATGCTCGTGGCTTTGGATAAGAAGCTCGACGTCTCGAACGAATACTCGTGCTCGTTATGATAATCAATCATGTTCAGAACGAGCCGCTCCTTCGATGAATATGTACCGTTCTTGTTCTTCTTGAAAGGGGTGACCTTCAATTCGATGCCGAGCTCTTCAAAATCAGGCCGTGCGTCCGAATTGATCGGGTAGCCGAAATGGCTCTCCTCGATGATGTGCCCGAGGGAACCTTTCGAACGGACATTCTTGATGCGCCCGGTCGTGTCGATTTCTCCGAACGTCTTTCCTTCGGCCTCTCTTGCCTTATCCATCAATTCTTGAAGCGTTTCGTACCGCAAAATAACTCCTCCTACAGTTTACATATATAACCATTATAGCGTACCGCTTGATCGAATTCATCGTTCGTGATACACTATTTCCATTGAGTCGAAATTAAAAATAGAGTAAATTTAAGATAGAAAATGCGAAAGGGTGTTCCCGTTGATTAAAGTAGTTGAGTTATTTGCTGGTGTAGGAGGTTTCCGCATCGCACTTGAAGGGATTAAAGACGTGAATGCCGAGCCTACATCGGACAAATTCGATGTGGTTTGGGGCAATCAATGGGAACCGGCGACGAAGAGCCAGCCGGCCTTTGATTGCTACGCAGAACGGTTCAAGGGACGTGGGGTTCATTCGAACGAAGATATCGCCCTCTCTTGGATGGAGGCAGGCCCGCATCATCTGTTAGTAGGCGGGTTTCCTTGCCAAGACTACAGCGTGTCGCGCAGCCTAAAGAACGAGCAAGGGATTCAAGGGAAAAAGGGTGTCTTGTTTTGGGAAATCATGAACATCATCGAACAAGAGAGACCGCCTTACGTGTTGCTCGAGAACGTCGATCGACTCATGAAGTCGCCGGCCAAGCAACGGGGACGTGACTTCAGTGTCATGCTTCGTGCGTTTGCCGACCAAGGCTATACGGTCGAGTGGCGTGTCGTCAATGCGGCCGACTACGGGTTCGCGCAACGCCGCCGTCGCATCTTCATCTTTGCGACCCGTAACGATTTGAATCACTCAGTGCGGGCGCACAAGGCCGATCCTGAGACGTGGCTTCTCGAGTCAGGCTTCTTTGCACCAACGTTCCCGGTCCATGAACTGACGAGTGAGAAACATCCAGGCTCGCAGTTCGAACTGCCGAAAGACATCGTCGAAATCTCCGACACGTTCTCGGCCACATACCGGAACGCGGGTGTCATGTCGGGCGACCAGGTGACGACGCTCGAGACGTTACCGAAACGCGAAGCGCCGAAGACGCTCGGTGATGTGGTCCAAGAGGTATATGAGCAGTTCGGTCCTGCGCCGGAGCAGTATTATTTGGACACCGAGACGATTAAAAAATCTGGTCGAACCGAGCAGGAAGAGTTGGCTTACTTGAAAGGGCCGAAGAAAATCGAGCGGACCTCGGCGAGCGGTCACGTGTATGTGTATGCGGAAGGCGGCATGTCATATCCGGACTCGCTCGACCTTCCTGGCCGCACCATGTTGACGAGTGAAGGCACATGCAATCGCTCGAGCCATGTCATCGAAGATCCACAGACGAAGAAGCTTCGTTACTTGCGCCCTGAGGAGTGCGAGGGACTGAACGGATTCCCTTATGGATGGACGGGTACGATGACGGACCGCAAGCGTTACTTCACGATGGGGAACGCCCTCGTCGTCGGATTGATTGAGCGGATGAGCCATCGAATCGCAGAGGTCCATGAGCAAGAGGACAATAAAGATATCTTGCAAGAAGCGATTCAGATGCAGCTGTTAGGAACGTATAATAACTTTAAGTAATTGAAAAGTGACAAAGAGGTTTGAGTTATTTACTAACTAGCCTCATTGTCACTTTTCATTGTTTATTTACAATTCTTTCGGCCAAATCATCTATGTCTAAACTCGGTTGCCCTTGTCTTGCGAAATAGCTAGAGAACCTTGATGCGATATCTTTTGAGAATTTATTGGAAACGGACGCATAGCGACTCAATAAAGCCAGTTCTTCTTTAGATTTAGAATAGATTTTTTGAAAGTTAATCAATCCTCCTGGAAAATCGTGATAGTTAGGCAAGTAATGATATTTATTGCTGTGATTGTTCGTAAGGTACCTTTTAAGTTCTTTCTTAACTTTTGATTTTTGAGTATTTGATGAGCCTGGAGTACATGATTCTAGAAGTGAAGAAAGTTTTTCGATACTCTCAAAAGGGTCTATAGAGGCCAAAGTTACTCGTTCATATTTATCTTGCGCCATATCGCACGAGGGAGAAAGTATAATAAAGTAATTATTTTGAGTTTCGTCTAATAAAATATCTCCAAAGAAATGATTAGCTTTAATGGGTGGCTTTATAAATACTTCATAAGGGTGAAAAACAGAAAAGTCACTATCTTCGTTTTCAATTTCGAGATATTCCTGCAATAGCAGTAAACAGTAACGTACAAGTGATTTTTCATGTAGTTCATTCAACGAAAAAGTTTCGTCCCAAAATCCAACATCTTTTGATATTCTGCCCCAATAAATATCATTAAGATACCTTTCTACGGTTGCTAGAATTGATGTAACTCCACTAAGATGGACAGTCACGATACTTTCCAGAATTTCATCAATGTTATCGGACTTAGAGTGGACTTTGATTAAGTGATGCTGTTCAATTTTGTCAGTCACCTTTGACGAGAATCCGGTACGAACAATTATTGGGAACCGGAAGTTATTTAGAATAATTTCAATAAGTTTATTCCCTTCTTCTTCCTCAGAGGAACCATTCAACTTTAAATCTATAATGGAGACGTCAAAAGGAGATTCTAGCAAAATTGTCGTCGCCGCGTGAAAAGTTTTAACGCACGAACATTGAATCTCTATATTAACTTCTGGACCCTTTTTTCTATTATAGTCATTTATAGCATCTTCAATGAGTTGGATTTGAGAATCTTCATCCTCAACAATTAACAAACGAATTATATCTCTGGGTTCCTTTTCTGGAACTTTCTCAATAGCTTCTGGCATTAAATAGACCTCCCTAAAACTAATCTAAAGTGAGCACCATTTTCATTGTAAATTGCTTTTAAGGTTCCCCCATTCCTCTTTAAAGCTTCGCCTGATATGGCAAGTCCAAGTCCGGTACCAGAGGACTTGTTAGAAAAGCCAGGATTAAAAATTATATCTTTTTCAATAAATTCTTTTTCAATTCCTACGCCGTTGTCAATTATATCAATTATTAACTCTTCATCCTCTACAATAGATGATACCACTATCATTTTATTAGTATTATCTGAGTTCTGCTCTAGCCAATATATGCTATTCTCAATTAAGTTGGTAAAAACTAAATTAAAGTCACGTTCGGTACCTTTTAGAGTCAAACGTTCATCATATTCTCGCAATAATGAAATGTTACCATCTGAAAGTTTGCTCTCAAAAAGCTTTTCTATGTTTGTGATATATTGATCTAGTTTTACAACTTTTGATTTTTCTTTTTTTATTGTGGTAAGTGGTTCCAACTTATCGAACAAATGTATTAAATTTTGTGTCTCAATATTAGCGGTTTGAAGCCTATCGATAGATAACATTAGGAGTTCGTTATCTTGAGCTTCTTTATATTCATGTAACCACTCGACAACTCTAGGGATGGCGTTTGAGAACCAACTTACACTACGTCTTCCTTCATGCAATACTACGGAAGTAATATTTCCAAGAGTAGCTTGACCTTGATATAGAGAGATAATATTTTTGATGTCTTGATAATCCTTTTCTTTATCCGCTCTCATTTTTGTAATCTCAGTCTTTATATTATGCATCAATTCTTGCGTTAAATCTTCTTTGTCCTTTAATTCAGATACTTCAATAGTTTTTTCGATTTTTGTATTAAGACTTTGTTGTAAAGTATCAAAGTCGAAAAGATTATCTACCTTTTGAAATATATCGTTAGATTTCGGTTTTTCAGATGATCTTCGAAAAGCAAATCTTTTTGCTTCCAATTTTTTTAAAGCTTCTAATGTTTGTTTCTTTAACCCTTCAAAATATACATTATCTTTTAAACCATCTCGCGCACTCTTTTCTTCGAGGTTAGAACGTTCTTCAGGTTCAATTGAAACAAATCCTATAATTTGATTAGAACCTATACGCATGGATGGATTCTGTACACGTAAACTATCAAGTTCTAACCAGTCAAAGCCTTTATCGCCGTGAGGGCGAATACGGAATCCTCCCCTATATATTCCAACTCCCGTAATCTCTTTAAGGAGCTTAGAAGTTTCACGTTTTGAAAAAGTTTGATCACTGTTTTTACTTAATTTAGTTCTTAGTGTCTCAATATTAGGTGTATCTAAATCATAAATTCTTAAGTCGAGTTTTATCTTCCCACAGTATTTTTCGTTTGTTTCATCAAGTTCAATTTTAAAAGTGGGTATGTGTTCTACCTGTCGAGTATTAAGTGAGTTGTTTTCGTAAGATATATTGACTACTCCAGATTCGTCAATTTCTCCGGACAGTCTATAGTTATACATTTCGAGTAACGGAAACGGTTCGATGGTAATTGAGCGATTTTTGTAAATTGACTCTTCAATAAAATTATTGGTCTTTAAAGATATATTAAAGATGTCATCATGGAATGAAGATGGTAGAGGAGAGAGTAGTTTACTAAGTTCCTTTATTAATTTCTTAAATTCCTTTTCATTCCACATATTAATATAGTTTTCTTGTCCGTGAATTATTATTCTAGTTCCATTTGGTTCATCAGTTTCAAATGTGTCTAACTCAATTAGTACATCTTCTAAATAAACTTGATTATCAAACTCGTCCCAATCAAGTCTTACTATGGTTTTCTCGTTATTATGAGTCGTTTCTAGTGTAAGTTTGTTTCCCAAAATGGCTACAGCATATCTTCCTAACCCTTTTCTTCCCTGAAGTGCTCTGTTCTTAAGCATACTATATTTTTGGTTTAATTTATTTGAAGTGGCGGGCACAAACCATTTGGTTTTGATAGTATCTAAGTCCATACCATGTCCATCATCTTCAATGACTATTTGAAGAGTAGGACAATTATCTATAATGACTTTAGAAAAGCTAATGTTTACGTTTTCCGCATCGGCATCGTAAGAATTTTTAATTATTTCTACAACGGAAGCAGGGACGTCTTTAATTAAATCTTTGCCTATGGCAGAAATCATCCTAGCGGCTGGTTTTATTGATATTCTTTCCATATACTCACCTCTGAAATGTTATTGTGAATAAATCAAAACTTGAACTCAGTCGGACAAATTTCTTTTACTACTTGAGCTATTTTTTGAGACATCAGTGGGGGAACCGCATTACCGATTTGCTTAAAAGCGGAGGTTCTTGAGTTTTCAAAAAAATAGTCGTCAGGAAAACTTTGAATGCGCGCTGCTTCTCTTGGAGTTATAGATCTGTTCTGTTTACTATCGAAATGAATGTAATAGTGTCCATCTTTAGCAATGTGCGCGACTACTGTGTGAGAGATAGAGTTTTTCTTTAATGCTTTGTACCGATCTAAAAAAGATTGATTGTTTCTGTGTGTTTGTAATTTAAGTGGGAGCTCATTGTATTTTATTTGCTTTCCACGAGACTTAGATAAAGCTACAATCTTATAAATTTCTAAATCATTTTGATTATGAGGACGAGCTATATGTTGAGTTAAAATATTCCAATTAGAAGATTTTATATTTAATTCTTCTAAATTATTAATTCTATTTATGTTATTCATCCTCTTATAACTATTCTTGGCTTCTCCAGGTGAAAGATTCGGTAATCCATAAAACAGTTCTTCTAAGCTAATGGGTTTCTGTTTTTTTTGTTCCAGTGCTATAAAGAATGACCGATTGACTTTAGAACCAAAAATAAACAATCTTTCACGAGACTGAGATACCCCGTAATGAGAAGTGTCTATTAGTTTTAATTCCACGTTATATCCTACGTCTTTAAATTCTTGGATTATTTTATTAATTAAGATTTCGTTGGTATGATCTTTATAAGATAACAATCCTTTAACATTTTCAAACAAAAAGAAATTAGGTGAGTACTTTTCTAAAAATTTTATATAAAGTTTGTAAAGATAAACTCTCTCATCATTGTCTTTCTTTAAATCGTTTAAAGGACGACCGATTGTAGAATATGCCTGGCAAGGTGGTCCACCAATTATCCCGTCAATTTTATCAGTAGTAAGTAAATCAATTTTTTGAAAAACTGATTCGATTGATTTTAATGAAATCTCTTCACATATTACGCAATCACTATTAAAACCATGGTTAGATGCAATCTCAATGTAGGTATGTCTATCGATATTGTTATTCAGATAGTCATGATAGACACTATTTAAATTTGATTTATTTAAATGATGATAGGCTAGACGAGTCTCTAGGGTTTTACAAGCGTTTTTATCTTTCTCTACATGAGCTATAACTTTGTATCCTTCTCTTAAAAAACCTTCGGTGAGGCCGCCGGCACCTGAAAAAAGGTCGATTATATGCATTAATTATTACTCCTTAAATTACTATTATTGTATTCATCATAATACCTTTGAAGAGGAATTTATATAAAATTGAAAAATATCTAATTTGATTGCTTACTAAAATCACCCGAGTTCATTGAGATGAACACGGGTGTAAAAGGGTTAGGAATTAAGGAGTTGCCATCAATGCACAAACCGCATTCGAATAGGCGACCGGATCTTCAATCGGTAATCCTTCGATAAGGAGCGCCTGCTGATAGAGCAAATCGGTATACTGTTTCGCTTTCGCTTCGTCTTCCTTATAGACGCGCTGTAACGTCTGGAAGATGGCGTGGTCGGCGTTCACTTCGAGCACTTTCTCCGCTTTCATGCCGCCGCCGTTCGGCATCGCGTTCAAAATCTTCTCCATCTCGATCGAGACGTCACCGGCAACCGTCAAGCAGACCGGGTGTGACTTGAGTCGTGTCGACGCGCGCACTTCTTTGACGCGGTCGCCGAGTTCCTGCTTCATGAAGGCGAACAAGTCTTTGTTGTCGTCGTTCAGTGAATTGGCCTCGGCGTCATCGAGACCGAGGTCACCGCTCGCGATTGACTTGAACTCCTTGTCGTCATACGACTGGAGCATCTTGATGGCGAACTCGTCGATCTCTTCGGTGAAGTAGAGGATTTCGAAGCCTTCTTCTTTCAAGCGTTCCGCCTGCGGCAAGAGGTCGATGCGGTGAATCGATTCGCCCGTTGCGTAATAGATGTACTTCTGGTTGTCTTTCATGCGCTCGACGTACTCTTTTAATGAAACGAGCTTCTTCTCGTTCGACGAGTGGAACAAGAGCAAGTCTTTCAAGTCGTCCTTGGCCGCACCGAACTGGTCGTAGACGCCGAACTTGATTTGACGGCCGAATGACTCGAAGAACGTCTCATAGTCCTCGCGATCGTCGCGGAGCATCTTCTCGAGCATACCTTTGATTTTCGACTTCACGTTTTTGGCGATGACGCGGAGTTGACGGTCCTGCTGCAGCATCTCCCGGGAAATGTTGAGCGACAAGTCTTCTGAGTCGACCATCCCTTTCACGAAACCAAAATAGTCCGGAAGCAGGTCAGGCGACTTCTCCATAATCAACACGCCGTTCGAGTACAGCTCGAGCCCTTTCTCGAACTCTTTCGTGTAATAGTCGAACGGGACCGTCGATGGGATGTAGAGGATCGACTGGTAGCGGATCGTGCCGTCGACGTTCAAGTGCAGGTGCTTGAGCGGCTCGTCGAAACCGTAACGTTTCTCATGATAGAACGCCTTATAGTCCTCGTCCGAGAGTTCGCTCTTCCGTTTGCGCCAAATCGGCACCATGCTGTTGATTGTCTCTTCTTCGACATAGTCCTCGTATTCTTCCGAGTCGTCTTTTTGACGATGCTTCGTCACATCGAGCTTAATCGGATAGCGGATGAAGTCCGAGTGCTTCTTGATGAGCGAACGAATCTCGTACTCTTCGAGGAACGTCGAGTACGTCTCGTCGTCCGTGTCAGCTTTCACATGTAACGTAATCTCGGTCCCGATGTCGGCCTTATCCGTCGGTTCAATCGTGTAGCCGTCCGTGCCTTCCGATTCCCACAAGTAACCTTGCTCGCTGTCGACCGAGCGGGTGCGCACCGTCACACGGTCCGCGACCATGAACGCCGAGTAGAAGCCGACCCCGAACTGCCCGATGAGGCTATGGTCTTCTTCCATCTTCGTCGCCTGTTTCATCGCGAGCGAGCCGCTCTTGGCGATGATCCCGAGGTTCGACTCGAGCTCGTCGGCCGTCATCCCGATCCCGGTGTCGCGGATGGTGATCGTCCGAGCGTCTTTGTCGAGTACGACTTTGACGAAGTAGTCGTCCTTGTTGAAGTCGAGTGCCTCGTCCGAGAGGGCCCGGTAATACATCTTGTCGATGGCGTCACTCGCGTTCGAGATGAGCTCACGGAGGAAGATGTCCTTATGCGTATAGATTGAGTGGACCATCAACTCTAAAATTCGTTTCGATTCGGCTTGAAACTGTTTCTTTGTCATGATCGTTCTCCTTTATGCGTTCGATTTTGGCACTCTGTATGCAAGAGTGCTAACACTATTGATTATCCTAATTTTTAGAAAGATGTCAAGACGCATCAAACAAAAGATTGACGCGGGGCTCGGATTCGCCTATAGTTGAGTACATGCGATGAGCTGGTCTATGTAAGACGGCGGACATTCCTTTTAGGAGCACGTTGTGGAGCGTGGTTCGACGCGGTAGACTTTTCGAGAGCACCTCTAGTGAGAGGTGCTCATTTTTTGTATATGGGGGATTATGATGCAACTACATACCATCCATCACGTGGCGATTATCGCCTCGGACTACGACGAGGCAAAGCGGTTCTATGTCGACATCCTCGGGTTCGACGTCATCCGCGAGCATCAGCGGGCCGACAAAGGCGACCATAAGATCGACCTGCGGCTCGGCGCGTACGAGCTCGAGCTGTTCATCAAACCGGACAGTCCGAAACGGCCGAGCTTCCCGGAAGCGTGCGGACTCCGCCATCTCGCTTTCAAAGTCGATGATATCGAGGCGGTCGTCGCCGAACTGAATGCGCACGGCGTCACGACGGAACCGATTCGGTATGACACGTTCACGGGCGAGAAGATGACGTTCTTCTTCGACCCAGACGGTCTGCCGCTCGAACTGCACGAATGAAGCCCCTTCACGCGAAGGGGCTTTTGTTATGGTCTTACATAGGACAAGAGCATCTCTCGAAGCACCCGTTGCTGAATGATAGGCTCGATGTCGTCTTCTAAATAGCTGATGTGTGACTTTAAGATGATGTTGTTTCCGAACGTCCCGAACGCGTTGATGATCGTGACGAGAGTCGCCTTCACATCGATGTCGTTTCGGAACGACCCGTCCATCTTGCCTTCTTCAATTAAAGGGTCAAGCGTCTTGATAATCTCACATTGCAAGTCGATGTAGTCGTCGATGTCCGGTAACGGGCTCGCGACGAACGACGCATAGCTTTCAAACGCTTCGCGAAAACGGGAGTGGTTCGTCTGTTTCATCTGTTGGTCGAGCATATGGTCGAGCACCGCCGTGAGTCGCGTGTAGGCGTCTCCGGGCGTTGTCGTCAATTGCTTGAACGTCTCAAGTGTCGGGGTCAAGTTGCGCACTGCGGCGGCAACAATCAGTTGGTCTTTTTTAGGGAAATAACGAAACAATGTCGCGACGCCGATTTCAGCTGCGTCCGCGATGTCTTGCATCTGCACCCGTTCAAACCCGTCTTGTAGAAACAAAATCTCGGCTTGTTCGATAATGCGATTTAGACGTTCTTCTTTATTCTGTTGTCGTTTACTCATGAAATCACCTCTTTGTTGTGTAGTTATTATAACGTGTCAAAACGGTTTCGTTGAGACGTGAATGTGCATGAAGTGGTACTAAAGGATGAAATTCGTTTTGTCTGTCTTGTGTCAGAAATCCTATACTGACAAGAGGATGATTTCACATTAAGGAGGGATTTGATGAAGTGGTATTTAGATGACGTACGCGAGATGCATGCGGCTGCACCGTATACGTTTTATATCCCGAGCGAAGAAGTACTCCGTCAATTGAAAGTTGGTGATTTAGTAAAATTGATTTTTACGAACGAACATCCTTCTTCTGATGGATATGGTGGTGAACGTATGTGGGTGAAAATCACAGACGTTCAAGGTAATCAATTTGAGGGTGTGCTCGACAATGAGCCATATTATTTACCGATCGAAGTCGGCACGGAACTTTCATTTGGAATAGAGCACATTTGTCAGACCGAATACGAGGAGCCGGATGGGGAGAAATGGGATTATTACGCTAATACATTTGTAATCGTCAGTGCGGACGTGTTGGAGCGCGAAGAATTTCATTTTATGTTGCGGGATAATCCGAACGGGGAAGAGGATTCAGGTTGGTCTTTCTTGAGCGGATATGAGGATGATGATTATTTAAGTGACACGGAGAACTTTCTCGTCGTGTCGATTGGAGTCGTATTGAATATGGATGATTCGATTTTATCAATCGTCCAACAACCCCCGCTTTGTGCATATGAACGGGACGAGGAAGGGACGTTTCAGGAAATCGAAGACTACGATTGGGACGGGTATTTAAACGGCTAAACGAGAGCATGGCGCTTCTTTTGTCTGCTCCAACTATTCGAAACAACTTACTGACTTGTCATCATGTATCTCAGAAAAAAGAGGTGAAGGTATGGTGCATCAATTTGAGATGAAACGTTTATGGGAAGATGCACTCGAGATGAATGTGACATTCGAGTTAAAAGCAAAGTGGTGCGAGGTCACGGTAAACGAGTATGTCACAGTAGCCGAGATTGAAGCGCTCGTCTCTGCGCTACAAGCGTTCAATGCTCGAAACGGAAAATTGGTTCGGACGTGGACACTTGATAGCCCACTCGTCCACGTCTCTTTGACGTTCGAACTGGCGAACACGAGAGGGACCGTTCGTGTCACCGCGATGGTCGAGCAAATGAAAGGTGACAGCGGCGACATGAAGGCTGTTTTCTCGTTCGAGACGACGATGGGTCAGATTGATGACTTGCAGCGACAACTATCGAATTTTCTGGCGCGTGAAACCAATCTGGTCGAATCGCTTCGTTCGGATTAAATCGCCAGACCAAAACAAGAAAGTGGGTGCAGAAACTGAAAACTCAATTTGAGTTAGAACGCATTTGGATGGATGAGACCGACCTATTTTACCAAGTCAGACTCCAGCTCCATGCCTCCGTCTGTTCTAGCAGTCAAGAGGTGTATATGCAGGACGAGACGTTGCAAGAACTGATTGACTCGATTGCTGGATTCAATAACACTTGGGGGAAGAAACCTGTGATTTGGGAGTTGTTCGACTCGGATGCGGATGAGCAAAAAATCAGCCTCACTTTCACGCTGATTGATCGGACCGGGACGATCCAAGTCGACGTCCATATCCATGATGAGTGGCAACACGACCCGTTCGACCACTTCCGTGCGGCCTTCAGATTTAAGACGACGATGGGACAACTCGATGACCTCAGCGCCCAACTCAAACGGTTCATTCTTCGTGAGACCGACCATGTCGCCTCGCTCCATGAACGATGACAAGCCCAGACAAATAAGCGTCTGGGCTTGTTTTAATACCATTCTTTCGGTTCGTAATTCAATTCACGGAACAACTGCTCGCGCTCTTTCTTCGAAAGGTCGCGCCATTGGCCTGGCGGGAGCTTGCCGAGCGTGATGTTCATGATGCGGACGCGCTGCAAGCGGTACACCTCGTACCCGAGCTCTTCGCACATGCGACGGATTTGACGGTTGAGTCCTTGCGTGAGCGTGATGTTGAAGTCGAACTTCGACAGTTGGTGCACTTTACACGGCAACGTCTTCTGCCCGAGAATCTTGACGCCGGCCTCCATCTGCTCGACGAATTCTGGAGTGATTGGCTTATCGACCGAGACGATATACTCTTTCTCGTGCTCGTTCTCGGCGCGAAGAATCTCGTTGACGATATCGCCGTCGTTCGTCATCAAGATGAGCCCCTCAGAGTCTTTGTCGAGGCGCCCGATGTTGAAGATACGGAGCGGATGGTTGACGAGGTCGACCAAGTTGCCTTTCACTTTCTTCTCCGTCGTACTCGTGATGCCGACCGGTTTATGGACGGCGATGTAGACGTTGTTGCGGGCGACACGGGCGACCGAGCCGTTGACGAGCACTTCGTCCCCAGGCTTCACTTGGTCGCCGATTTTCGCTTTCTTCCCGTTGATGGTGACGCGTCCCTCTTCGACGAGACGGTCGGCTTGGCGGCGGGACGCTTTGCCTGATTCACTGATGAATTTATTGATACGCATCGATTCACGTCCTTTGTTTGGCTTCGTCTTCTCACTATAACGCATTTTACATACCGCCGAAAGCGGGAAACGAACGGAGAGAAGGGATGTGACACGATGGAGCACGCACGAGATTTATTAAAAGACGCGCTTCGATTTCAAGAACGGCTCTTGGCGTCACCGTTTCAAAAGGAGCTGATTGAGGGGGCATCTCCCGTCCTTTGGTACGGGCGTCCGACAGACGGGCAGTGGCTTACGATCGGAACGAACCCGTCGCGCGGCGAATTCTTTGAACGAGACGGCAAAGTCAGAAGGGACGACGCGCAGAAATTCTATTGGCGTGACCAGTCCTTTGAAGCGTATCTAGAGGACGAGACAGCCCTCGACGCGACGATTGAATACGCAACGGCCTATTTTGAGGCCGGGCGGGCGACGACGAGCTGGTTCGGTAAGCCAGACGGGGCGAAACTTGAAGCGTTACTCGAAGGCATGGACCGGTCGTTTTACGACGGGTCCGCCATCCATGTCGATTTCTTCAAATACGCGACTTATCGGCAAATGGGGCAGATTCGAGACGGGCGTCGTTGGATGGAACATCCCGACTCGCTGGCGCTTCTAGAACGGACGATTCGCCACATCCGTCCAGACCGCCTCATCGTGCTCGGTCGCGACAACTGCACGGCCATGACGGGCTTTACCGAAAAACGGACGGTCATGGGCTATCCGAGCGCCGTCTACGAGCTCGGCCTTCATCCGGCGGGCATCCCGATGGTCGGTCTTCACTTCAAACCGTCCGAGGTGTTCGTCGGCCTCGGCAACGGCGTCGACTTGAACGGTCTGCACCACGGCGCATATGCGAAGCGGGAGCACTTATTGAAAATCGGCGCGCACATTCGTCAGGAGGCAGACATTTTCTTCTCCTGAAAGATTACTTCGCAGGCGGATAGACGCGCGTGATGCTGCCCCAAAAATTGAACTCGTTGAAATCGATGTAACGGACGTCCTCGGAGCGGTTGTCGAGCACTTCGAGCAAGACAACGTCAGCGTAGCCGGGCTTTTTATATATGATATAGCCGATGCCCGTGACCGAATGATTTTTATAGAACCCGTTCGCCATATTTAAGATGAATGGGCGATTGGCAAGAAGCTCACGTTCGAACGTCGACCATTTCCATAAATAACGGGAGCTGCTGTGGCCGGTATACCCGTAATGGTCCCATAGCTTTGTGACGATGGTACTGATCCGTGTTGGCGGCGTACCTTTCTCGTCTTTAAAAAAATGGCGGACCGCGATGTCTCGAGCGTCTTGTTGGATGGTGAACACATCGTCTGGAATAGAAGCATAACCATGGTCGTGATAATAGCGGAAGATGGCCGTGATTGAGGTGAGCGTGCAGTTATTTTTTCCTCCGTTAAACGTGCGTTGGAGTAAGGCCGGGACCCCATCAATCCGTTTCTCTTCCTTCACGGTCCAATGGCCGTGATACCGGTCATCGACATAAGCTTGTGGATTGATGATTCCCGCGTATCCCTTCTTCGCCGTCTCGAGTTGTCCAGCAAAATGCTCTTCCACATCGATCCCTCCTTTTTTTCATTATACAAACAACGCCTCTTCCCAGGAAATGTGAGAAGAGGCGCTGTGTCGTCAAAAGACCAAATGTGCAATCCCGACAATAATCGGAAGTGTGATGAACGTCCGGAGCAAGAAGATGAGGACGAGGTCGACGAATGAAATAGGTAACTTCGAACCGAGGAGGAGCCCCCCGACTTCAGACATGAAGATGAGCTGCGTGACCGAAACGGTCGCGATGATGAAACGCGTCATCTCGCTCTCGATGCCACTTCCGAGCACGGCTGGCAAGAACATGTCGGCGAAACCGACGACCATCGTCTGCGCGGCGGCTTCGGCTTCTGGTACTTGGAGCAACATTAAAATCGGCTCGAACGGTTTACCGAGAATCGTGAAGACTGGCGTATATTCCGCGATGACGAGTGCGATCGTCCCGACGGCCATGACGATCGGTAAGATACCGAGCCACATGTCGAGAACGTTTTGGAGACCATCTTTCAAGGTGGCCCCGAAGCTCTTACTTGAACGCGACTTGAGGAGCGCCTGGCGTAATGCCCATTTCGGCATCGAGACGTTTGACGGCACTGGTTCTTCTGGTTTTAGCTCGGTCCCTTCATACGGCGTGTCCGCTTTTTTCGAAAGCGGATAAATACGCGGCATAATGAGGGCCGCGACGACACCTGACACGATAATCGCCCCGTAATATTGCAGGAAGTATGCGTCGAGTTCCATATACGACAAGATGACGATGGTGAACGTGATTGAGACGACGGAGAACGTCGTGGCGATGACGGCGGCTTCGCGCTTCGTATAGTATCCGTTTTCGTACTGTTTCGTCGTCAACAAGATCCCGATTGTCGCATCGCCGACCCATGAGGCGAGCGAGTCAAGAGAAGCCCGGCCCGGCAATTTGAAGAGCGGACGCATCACCTTGATGAGCATCGTCCCGACGAACTCGAGCAAGCCGAAGTTCAGTAAAAGTGGGAGTAACAGCCCGGCGAATAAGAACGTCGCAAATAAGATTGGAATTAGTTCATATAGGAGCAATCCCCCTGTGTTTTCGGATGTAATCATCTCTGGTCCGATGACGAGGAGCGTCATGATACCAGCGATGAGCCCGATGACACGCATGGCAAACCAGAACGGCGTGACGTTCAACAGCGAGTTGAAGTGCGGGCGTTCCAAGACGAACGCAGGTTTCGCAAGATATGTCCAAAGTGACCCGAGCACCGAGATACCCATCATGATCACGGCGAGCGTTGGCACGACGTCACCAATCACGCCAATCAGTTGATTCGATAAGAATGCGACCGGAATGGTGAAGCCGTCCTCGGTCGGGATTGGGACGATGAAGAACATCAATCCAATCAAAGATGGAATAAGAAATTTCAAAAAATCGTTGGACGTGAACGATGTCCCGTCCTGGTCTGGCCTGTTCGGTGTTTGATTCATTGTGTATACCCCATTTTCCCGTAAATGTGTGTGACCGCTCGCGTGTCCCCATCACGCGGCTGGTTTTTGCTATGAAGGAATAATATCTTCTCGTTCATTATAGTGAACGAAACGCTTCGACGGCAACAATCCGTTGTAATTTTCAGAAAAAAAGAAAGCGTTACCATGAGCAGGCGATTCGTATTTGACGTTGTTCTTTAGTATGATGACGGCGAGTCTTACAAATTCGAGATATTCATCATATATAATAGAAGCGGAGAGATGAACCATGAGATTAAGTGTACTCGATCAAGCACCGGTCACGTCCGGTCATACGTCAGAGCATGCCCTTGAGAGCGCTGTCGAACTTGCGCAACTCGCTGATGAGCTCGGTTATCATCGGATGTGGATGGCCGAACACCACGGGGGCATGTCGTTTGCGAGTTCGGCGCCAGAAGTCATCGCGGCTTATCTAGCGGCCAAAACGGAACGGATTCGCCTCGGGTCCGGCGGCATCATGATGATGCACTATTCACCGCTCAAAATGGCAGAAGTATTCAAGACGCTGAGTGCACTCGCACCAGGTCGAATCGATTTCGGCGTCGGCCGGGCACCGGGTGGGGACGCCAATGCCATTTACGCGATGTCGCAAGGCCAAAAGCCGATGATGGACGGCCTGTATGAGAAACTTGGGACGACGCTCCAACTGATCAACGACGAGACGCCGGAAGAACGCTGGTATAAGACGACACCGGCCGCTCCGACAGGGGTCGTCCTCCCCGAGGCATGGCTACTCGGCTCGAGCGGAAACAGCGCCATCCAAGCCGGACGGATGGGCGTCGGCTACTCGTTCGCGCAATTTTTCAACGGCGAGTTGAGCACCGATGCGCTCGACGCCTATCGCCACAACTTTCGACCGTCGGCCTTTATGGAAAAGCCCGACATCAATGTCACGTATCTCGTCACGACGGCCGAAACGGAAGAAGAAGCCGAATATTTGGCGCGTCCGTCTGACTTGTCCCGTTTGTTCCTCATGCGCGGCCAACTGCGCCAACTGATGAGTCCGGAAGCGGCGCACGCCTATCCGCTCACCGAGGTCGATCAAATTCATATCGCCAACAACCGCGCCATCCACCTCGTCGGAACACCGAAGCAAATTGCGACGCAACTGCAAGAAGAAGCAGAGCGTTACGGCTTTGACGAGGCGATGATTTGTAGCATTCAACACCAGCAAGCCGATCGCTTGAACGTTTACCGTTTACTTGCGAAAGAGTTGCTGTAACAAGACGCTCCTTCTCAATTTGGGAAGGGGCGTCTTCGTTTAGATGAATAGCTGAAGAAGGACGAACAAGACGACGAGACCGCCGAGCAGTACCGCGAAGATGACAGAAGTCGCGCGTTCGTGATGCCGAAAGATTGTATACAATCCGACGAAGAACGCACCCATCGCTGCAGCAAGCGCCGTCATCGAGACGAAGGCTGGCCACGTATTTGTGAACAGTGTGCTGACGTTGAACGGTGGAGCAGATTGTGGGCTGGTGGTGGCGATAATCAACAAGAGGAAGACGGCGAGCAACAGCCCGATTGACCATTTGCCGGGCCGTGTCTGTGGATAGACGTTTCGACTGATCATGATGGCTCACCTCGATTCCGGACTAGACTCACTTATCTTTACCCGTTTTCGTACAATCTGAGTAAAAAACACTTTCCCTTTTTTTAAACGGTTTTATGAACAAATGAGCAGAAAAGTTCTACACTAGAGGGAACAGAGATTGTTTGGAGGTAGCTTATGAAACAGATGAAGGCCGACCCACATTATTTATTCGATGTATTCGTTCGTTTGTATCGCATGGTGTTCTTAATGGAAGTGACGCCCAATGGTTATCGCTATGTGCGTGTCAGTGAAGAGGGTAAGCGCGCCTCCATGCTTCCTGACGATGTGGCGGGTCGCTACTTGCAAGACATGTACACGGCTGAAGTCGCAGATGAATTGATTCATTACTATGACTCGGTCTTAGCAACGCGTTCACCCGTCTATTTCATGTCAAAGATGAACATTGAGACGAATACGGCCCGCTTCGCTTCATCTGTTCTCATGCCGATTGAAGATGAGCAAGGCGAGATTCGGTATATTCTTGGATTGACGACCGACTTATCAAAAGAAGCCGAGATGGAACTCCTTTCAAGCATCGAGCACATCGATTATTTGACGGGGATGCCAAACTTGATGAAAGTCAAACTCGAGCTTGAAAAGGTCTTCCACCAAACGACCGGTGACGAAATGACGAGCGTCATGCGCCTTCACATCAATCGCTTCAAAATCATTCTGTCCCTTCAAGGGGTTGAGCCGTCGCATCACTTGATTAAAGAAATGACGCGACGATTGGCCGAACTGCTTCCGGTCGGATCAATCATCGGTCGTGTTGACGGCGAAGACTTCGTCGTCGTCTTACCGCATACATCGGTCGAGGCGGCGTATGCGCACGGTGAGCGTTTACTAGGCGCACTCGCGGATTACACGTATGATGTAGCGGGGAATGAATTCGCCCTATCCGGATGCATCGGCATTAGCGCCGGATACGAAGACGCCGATCGTGTCATCATGAACGCGTCGACGGCGCTCCTTGAAGCGAGACAAGCCGGCAAACAAGTGATTCGTCTATATGAAAAAGACGACTATGTCCAACATTATATCGATGAGATGACGATTGAGACGGAACTCGTCAAAGGGTTGAAAGCAAATGAGTTCAGCATGGTGTATCAGCCACGCGTCAGCTGTCATGATGGCACGATTCACTTTGAGGCGCTTGTGCGCTGGAATAGCGCGACCCTTGGAAACGTCTCCCCGGAAACGTTTATTACCATTGCGGAGAAATCGCTTCTCATCGAAGATATCACGGCGTTCGTCATCGAACGGGTCTGTCAGGATTTGATTGAGCGCCCAGAGGTGTTCGCAGGACGTCGCGTCGCGATTAACGTGTCACCGGTCGTCTTTAAACAGTCCTATATGCGAAACGTCCTCTCGACGTTTGCTTGTCATGGACTCTCTCCACACCAATTTGAATTTGAAATTACCGAACATACGCTCATGCAAGAACCGCTCGTCGGGATTCAAACGGTCGATTATTTGAAGGCGAAAGGGTTCCGTATTTTGATTGATGACTTCGGTGTCAGTTATTCCTCGCTGAATTATTTAAAGTTGTTCGACATTGACGGCATTAAAATCGATCGCTCCTTCATCAGTCAACTCGATAAAGAAAATGGACTAAAAGAGTACGAAATTGTGAAACTGATCGTCTCGCTCGCCAAAAAGCTAGACCTCGAAGTGACGGCCGAAGGGGTAGAGACCGAGGCGCAATACCACGTCGTCGAACGGCTCGGTTGCGATGAAGTGCAAGGCTTTTTCTTCAGTCGACCGCTTCCGCTGAGCGAGTTGCAAACGGCCCTCGATACGCTCGAACATCAATATGCGGCGCTCCGTCACGGATTATCAGGGCGTCAGCAGGCGTTCACGTCACTTCATGAGAATGAGACTGAACGATTGAAAGCGATTTTGCGCCTCGAGATTTTACATTCACCACGAGAAGAGCGATACGACCGAATCAGTCGTCTCGTTGGGCATACCCTCGACATGCCGACGGCGTTGATTTCGATTTTGACACCGGACCAGCAATGGGTCAAATCGTGCCATGGGGAAGGGATCCAGCCGTACTTCGAACGGAAGTGGACGCTATGCGACCGGGTCGTGACGAGCAAATCGAACTTGGTCATCGAAGACGTGCAAGCGACGGAAATGACGGAAGGGAATCCTGTGCTCGAAGACTTAGGCTTTTATGCCGGTGTCCCGTTGATTACGAGTGCAGGCCATGCCATCGGGACACTTTGCGTCACAGATGAAATTCCGAGAACCTTTGACGAGGCCGGCATGCAGACACTCGAAGATTTCGCCCGCTGGATCATCGCTGAAATTGAATTGACCGAACAGAAGCGCGCTTCGACACGACGTCAACAAACACTTGAATCGTTGTATGAGATCACGGCACTCCATGCCCCGTTCGCAGAAAAGCTAAAACGAATTCAAACCGTCTTGCGGGAATGGATCGGTTATACGCATGCGATTGCGTTCTCTGTGGAAAATGGATTTAAGACGTGGTCGGCGGATGGAGACACGGCACTCAAATGGAACGAGGACGACATGATGCGTCTTGAAGCCATCGCGACGAGCAATCACCAACGGCTAGATCGTGCCGAATTGGTCGTGAACGGCATCGAATTCTCGGCGGTGATTGCTTTGCCGCTCGTCAGTGAGGGGAAGACGTTCGGTTGGGTTGTCTTCCTCACGGAACAAGGGAGTCTCGACGATGTGATTGACCAAGTCGCCATCCAAGAGATGACGGACACGATTTTACTCGTGACCCGTTGGATGGAAAATGAGATTCGCCGTGAGCGTAAACATCAAGAAGTCATCGAGCTGATCACGAAAGACGGATTGACGAAACTCGGCAATCGTCATTCGCTCATGGCGGACCTACGGCAAAAGATGAACCGGAAACAGCCTGTCGCCCTCTTGTTCATCGACCTAGACGATTTCAAACGCATTAACGACACGTACGGTCACCTCGTCGGAGATGAAGTGCTCATCGAGACGGCGAAGCGGATTCGTTCGTTCAGCGAGTTTTATACAGGCAAGGCGTATCGGTTCGCAGGGGATGAGTTTTTAATCATCCTCGAGTCAGAAGCGCTTGAACAGGCTGATTTTGAGAAGTTGGCGGCACTGATTTCCCAGGAAATGTTGGTCGGGAACGATTTATCGCTCCAGTTATCGGCAAGCATCGGGGTCGCTTATTCATCAGGAGAGTTCACGTCGCTCGACGATTTGATTCATCACTCGGACGCTGCGATGTACGTCGCCAAAAATTGCGGAGGCGACGGCTTCTACATTTATGATTCACGAGAAGAGAAGTGAGGGGAAAAAGATGGGGAAACTATGGTTAATCGAAGGATTGCCAGGCAGTGGCAAGACGACGTTCGCCGAGGCTTTAGCAAAGCGTGACGCAAAGCGGACGTTTTATTCGGAGGTCGATCCCGCCCATCCCGTCGATGTGCATGATGTGCGGTGGGTCGAAGGGGAAGTCACGTCCGGACACGTGCTCGAGCGTGACGCGCGGGGCACGTTCGTCCGATATGAGTCAACGGATGAGCCGCAAGGGACGGACGTCTATGAGTTGCCGTTCGAGCAACACGTTGACGTCATGCTCGGTCGCTGGGAACGATTCGTTCAACAGGCACGTCATCAAGACGAAGCGTACGTGTTCGAGTGTGCGCTACTCCAAAATCCGTTCACGATCGGCATGATTTCTCAAGACGTACCCCTGGCTTTCCTTCAGGCCTACGTGGAGGGAATCGTCGAACGAATTGCCCCGCTCGACCCGACCGTCGTCTACGTAGAGCTTGAAGATGTCGAAACGGCGTTCAAAGATGTTTATGCGGAACGACCAGAGGCGTGGCAACACGGCTTTGTCGAGTACTACACGAAGCGCCGATACGCGATGCGCAAGGCGTTATCTGGAATAGACGGCACGATTGAAATTTTGAAAGAACGGCAACGCCATGAACTAGACTGCTTGAACCGATTATCGCTTCGTCACGTTCGCGTGTTAAACGATCACCGGAACGCAATCGAGCAAATCGCAAGCATCGAGTCAGGGGAGGGTCACACATGCAGACATTAATTTCCCATTCCCCTCGATTTTGGTACATGACGCCAGTGGCCGAGACCGATCGACCGATTTTAGGCGTTGTCGTCGGTGAGACTCATACGCTCCTCATCGATGCAGGGAACTCTGAGTCCCATGTGACCGATCTCCTCACTGCGATGGAAGCAAAAGGGTTGAAGCGTCCGACGCTCGTCGCGCTGACGCACTGGCATTGGGATCATATTTTCGGACTTTCGGCGTTAACGGACCTCGTCTCGATTGCGAGCACGGAGACGAAAAACCGGATGGAGCGTCTCTTGCCCTATGAGTGGGATGACGCGTCGCTCGACGAACGCGTCAAAAGCGGAATCGAAATCCCGTTCTGTGCCGAGGCGATCCGTCTCGAGTTCGGTGCGCAGCGGACGATGCGCGTCGTGTTGCCGACGTTGACGTTCGACGATACCCTCACGCTCGACCTCGGCGGGGTACATGTCATTTTGAAACACGTCGGTGGGGACCATGCGGCCGACTCAGTCGTCGCCTACATCCCAGAAGAGCGCGTCTTGTTTTTAGGCGACGCGCTCTATGCGAACCTATACGCCCCGTCCTGGCGCATGACGGCAGAAGCGACGCTTCGCTTGCTCGACCTGCTCGACCGGTTCGATGCGGACGCATACGTCTGGTCGCACGGGGAAGTCGTATCCCGTGAAGCGTTTGAAAAAGATCGTGACATCCTGCGTCGTTTGGCGGTTCTAGCGCTTGATTTCCCAGGAAATGAAGCGATGATGACGGCTCAATACGAACAGAAGGTCGGTCGACCTGTCGATGAAGAAGAGCAAGAGTTGATTACATTCTTCGTGAATGGGTCAGGTGAAGCATGATGGAGATTCAAGAGATTGCACAGGATGATGCGGCGTTCCAACAATATTTGACAGAGCGACTTCGGGTGTTTAACGACACACATTCGTCCCATCATCGCAATATTCGAGGTGTAGACGTCCCCGTCGTCCAGTTGAAAGTGGAGCGAGACGGGGAGATCATCGCCGGATTGTACGGTAGCGTCTATTGGGGCTGGTTCGATTTGGACCGACTGTGGGTTGCTGAAGCCTACCATAACCAAGGAATCGGCTCGCGCTTGCTCGTGGCAGGAGAGGCGAAAGCACGGATGCTCGGGGCGAGTCGGGTGAAGCTGACGACCTTCTCGTTCCAGGCCAAGTCGTTTTATGAGCGATACGGCTATGAGGTCGCTGGGGTGTTGCATGACTATCCGCCAGGTGCCGACTACTATATGATGACGAAACGCTTCACAAACGCATAAAAACAGGCGACTCGCGCGAGTCGCCTGTTTTTAATATACTTTGTCCCCGTTAAAAATCGAATTTTTCACCATGACGTAATCGACGGTACGCAATGCGTCCAGATTGTCCCCACCCGAGTAGGAGATGGCCGATTGGAGGTCTTGCTCCATCTCGGTCAACGTGTCCTGTAATGCCCCCTTGTATGCGACGAACATCTTTTTCCCTTCGACGTTTTTCCGTTCCCCTTTTTGGAATTCAGACGCCGAACCGAAGTATTCTTTGAGCAGTTTCCCGTCCTGCTCGATCGTCGCGCCCGGTGACTCTTCATGGCCCGCGAACAGCGAACCAATCATGACCATTGACGCACCGAAACGAATCGATTTCGCGATGTCTCCATGTGTGCGGATTCCCCCATCCGCGATAATCGGTTTGGTCGCCGCTTTGGCACACCAACGGAGGGCGGCGAGTTGCCATCCACCAGTCCCAAAGCCAGTCTTGATTTTCGTGATGCACACTTTCCCGGGACCGATGCCGACTTTCGTCGCATCCGCGCCCGCATGTTCGAGTTCTCGGACGGCTTCGGGCGTCCCGACGTTTCCGGCAATGACGAACGTTCCAGGCAAGTGGTGCTTGATGTGTTGGATCATGCGAATAACCGCATTCGAGTGCCCGTGGGCGATATCGATCGTGATGAACTCAGGCGTATGCCCCATTTCAGCGAGCATTTCAACGAAACGGTATTCGTCTTCCTTCACCCCGACGCTGATTGACACGTATAAGCCGCGTCCGTGCATGTCTTCGATAAACGCGAGCCGCGTCTCGGGATGAAAGCGATGCATGATATAGAAATAGCCGTTCTCCGCAAGGGAGAGGGCGACCTTCTCATCGATAATCGTCTGCATATTCGCCGGCACGACCGGAAGTCGGAACGTGAAACCGCCGAGTGTCACACTGGCATCACACTCAGACCGGCTATCAACGACACATTTAGCCGGAATTAATTGAATATCTTCATAATCGAACACTTTATCCATTTGGAACACCCCTATTTACGAACATTTTAAGTAACATGAGTTAAAATTCTTCGTCCATTCGGTAATGTAACCCATATGCGGATGAAAGTCAAAGCTTACTGGCGAAAAGTAAGTAAAAAAATAAAAAATAGTTAAATTTTCTCGTTAATGTTCGGATTTTGACGTAAATTTAATGTTTCGCGTGAAAAAGACCGCTTGTCAGCGGTCTTCATACAAGGCGTAGCCGTTGCGGCCATTCGATTTCGCTTTATATAGTGCGATGTCCGCTCGCTTTAACAGTTGTTTCGGTGAAACGGCGCCGTCACAGCTAGCAATTCCAATACTCGACGTCGTGACGAAGGCGTGCGTCTCGATCTGCCACGGCTGTTCAAGGGCGACGAGTAATTTCTCGGCGACCCGACGCGGGGCGATGGGGTCGTTGTATCGAATCAACACGATGAATTCATCTCCACCGAACCGGGCGATGACGTCTTGCTTGCGGAGTACATCGGTGAGCCGGTGGGCGAACTGACGTAACAGTTCATCCCCGATGTCATGTCCGAGCGTGTCGTTGACCCATTTGAACCGGTCGAGGTCGAGCGATAGAATCGCGAGGGATTCCGCTTCTTCTTCGATTCGCGAGAGGGACTCTTCAAGATAGGCAAGGAAATAGCGGCGATTCGGCAAATCCGTCAACGTATCGTGATACGCAAGGTGTCGTAGCTGTTTCTCGACGACTTTCCGTTGCATGATCTCCCGAGTGACCGTCAAGTAGTGAAGCAACGTGCCAGTGTCACTATAAATGGCCTGAATCTTTGTCTCGAGCCAAATCCAACGTCCGTCATCGTGTGCATGTCGGAACTCGAGCGTGAGCGGCGATGCGGCCGTGATGGACCGAAGCTTCTGACGTGTCGAGACGACGTCGCGAGGATGGATGAAGTCAAGCGTGTTTTTCCCTTCATAGAACGAAGGGGTGTAACCGAGCACGTGGAGATGGGAAGGGCTCGCATAGCGTACCGTTCCGTCCGCTTCAAGTATGCAGACAAGATCGCTCATGTTCTCGGTAATGAGGCGATATTGCGTCTCGCTTTGACGAAGCGCCTCTTCCATTTCCCGCTTGTCCGTCACATCGCGGAGAACGGTCAGGACGGCCGGGGTCCCTTCGTAATCGATGACGAGGCTCGTGATGTCCATGTGCAGGCGTTGACCGCCTTGGGTAATGAGCGTCAGTTCCGTTTCATCAACAGGATCCCCGAGACGTAGCACTTCAAGCCGGTTCAGGATGTGTTCGTGGTGTTCCGGGGCGATGAACTGGAAGATGGATTCGTGATGCATCTTAGGCTCACCAATCGTCGAGCGCGCGATGGCGTTCGCGTATAATACATGCCCGTCCCGATGCACGATAATCCCTTCAGGAATCAGCTCGATCAATTGGCGGTAACGCCGTTCACTTTCCCGCATCGCCCGTTCGGCGTCCTTCTCCGGCGTGTGGTCGATGATGATGGCAAACAGGCCGTTAATATGGCCACCGACTTCAATCGGAATATTCAAAATCGCCAAATCGAGCGGTTCTCCGGACCGGTAACGTCCACGAATGGCGTACTTGTGTGGAGTGCCTGACATGGCATGGCGAAGCCCCGCTTCGACCGTTGTGCGTTCAGACGTCTCGACCCAGTCGATGAACGAGCGGTCCAACAAGTCATCTTCCGTGTAACCTGTAATCGCCGTAACGGCCGGATTGAGCGACTTGATGCGGAAATCATGATCGAGGACAAAAATACCGTGGGGCGAATAACGGCGTAACGACTCATGCTGATCACGTAAAATCGTCAGTTCGAGCTCACGTCGCTTGCGTTCGGTCACTTCCCGGACGACCGAAATGACGTGCGTGCACGTCTCCCCGTCAAACACCGGCGTCACTTCTGACTCGAAGTAGTGCAGTGGCAACGACAAGACGTCCTCTGATTCGAGCGTATCCGTATAGAACGAATCGGCAAGTTGATAATCTTCATAAACGACGCTCTTTCGTTCTCGGATGGCTTGATTGTAATAGCGAGAGATGAGCGCGGCCGTTTCAGGCGGCACTTTATCCTCAATGCTCTTCCCAAGGTCGTCATCAGTCCAGCCGATCGCACGTTTGCCGGGCTCGTTGACGAACACATATCGATAGGTCGCCCCGTCGACTTCCATGAAGAACACGTAGTCCGAAATCTTATCAAACGTTCGAAGTAGGGCGGCGGAATGGTGATGAATCGTCTGGTCAGCGTACATGATGTCCCTCGTTTCGATAAAAACTTTTCAACACGTCATTCTCATATTACCGTATGTCGAACAGAAATGTGTGAACATTCAAAAAAGACAGGACGAAAGTTCCGTCCTGTCAGGCTACCTGTTTTAGCTTGGCGCGTTCATGCCGTCCGTTCATGATGTGATACAAGAAGAGCAATAAAGCCACGACCCCTGCGAGACCGAGGTAGAGCATCGAGAACCCGGTCAGTGGAATCATCAAGCCAATCAAGTAAGGCCCGAACCCGAGTCCCGCGTCAAGGGCGATAAAAAATGTCGAAGTGGCCATTCCCATTCGCGCCGGCGTAGCTGCTTTGACCGCAATCGCTTGCGTCCCGGACTGGATATTCCCGAAGCCAAGGCCAATCAAGGCACCGGCAACGAGTAAACCGATTGCCGTCGTCGCTTGGCTCAACACGAACAATCCGACGGCGAACACGGCGATGGCGGGGTACATCACAATGTTTGCCCCGCGCGCGTCCATGAGCCGCCCGGTAAGGGGACGGGACAACAGCACGGCGATTGAATAGACGAGGAAGAAAACGCTGGCCGCTTCGACGAGATCGAGCTCGCTCGCGTAAAAGTTAATGTAAGACAACACACTCGAGAAGCTGAGCGCAGCGACCGCGATGATCAGGGCAATCGGTAATGCTTTCGGTTCAACGAACGCGCTCAGTGAAAAGCCGCGGACGATTTTTGGATGGTCCGCTTCCGGCACGTTCACGAACAAGGCGCTGACGAGACTGATTACCCCGACGATGAGACAAAGCAAGAAAATCGTGGTGAAGCTCGTATACTGACTCATGAGCAGGCCGACGAACGGACCGATTGCGGTCGCGAGCGTTGAACTCATGCTGTAATAGCCGATGCCTTCTCCTTTTCGGGCCGCTGGAATGACTTGCGCGACGATCGTCCCGGTCGCCGTGCTCGAAAGTCCCATGCCAAGACCGTGCACGAAACGGGTAAGCAAGAGGAAGCCGACACCAAAGTCTACGAAGTAGAGAAGGATTGTCGCGGTGAAGAAGGTAAGACCGATCAGAAGCGTCTTTCTCCGACCAATCGAATCGATGAGACGTCCAATGAAGAGACGCCCGACGAGGGTACCGATGATAAATATTCCTGTGACCAGACCGGCTTCACTCGTCGTCGCTCCGTAGGCCGTGACGGCATGGACCCCGATTGTGACCATGAGTAAAAAGAAGATGAGCGTGAGGAAAAAGTTGACGAGCGAGATAATGAAAAAGTCTTTCGTCCAAAGTTTTTGTGTAGTCAATTGCATGACGGGCCCGCCTCCTAGGATTATCTAATAAATAGTTAATAAACATAACTAAAAGAGTATAGCAAATAGCGGACACCTCTGTCTGTTTGCACGCATCGACCATAAAAAAGACGCGACTCATGGATTGAGTCGCGTCGTCCTGCATCGATCACATCCGGTCCCAGAACCGGGCTTTGGCAATTCCATCAATAAACGTATCAAACCCGTCAAGGCTGTGTTCCGGGAATGAGAACACGCCGGGCTGGTCTATCTTCACGCGGCACTTCGCGAGCACGTCATCGTGATGTAAGTGAAGGGCGAGCGGTTTGTAGTGCTTGTACGTATTCTCGATGAATTCGAGGACGTCGTCTTCGACCGAGGTCGCAGTACTGACGAGGAAGGCAGCATCGAACAGGCTCGAGTCGACCGTGTCATACGTCTCTTTCACTTTCAGGTCGCCGAGCGTATGCGCTTTTTTGCCGACGAGGCTGTAGTTGATTTTATTTTCCGCCAGGGCTTGCACCCACGCCTTCACTTGACCGGCATCGACATCGCCCGCTAACAAAACGGCCACACTCCGTGTATCCGGTTTTCGCACCGTATCCGCCATGCTGAGGGCAGGTGACGCTTTGTCCGAGACGACTTCGTGATTTTCTGCCGGGAGCGCGACACCGATGTTCTCGGCAATGACTGATGCCAAGTGACGATCAATCCGATTGAACAAATCAATCGCATTCTCTTTCACGAGATCGGAGTCACATTTCCCGAGCTCGAAGCTACCGGCATCTTGAATGTGTTTCTTCTCGACGTCCGTCATGCTGTTATAAAACATCTTGGCTTGTGAGTAGAAGTCGAGGAAACTATCGCTCCGACCGCGAATCTTATGTCCGTCGACTTTCTCCTGATAATGTTCGAATCCACCTTGGTCGGCCGGAACGGGTGCGGGTTGATTGTTGTTGAGTGCATTCTTATGGTAGCTCGTTTGCCCTTTATGAACCGCCATTTGATGCATACCGTCCCGCTGGTTGTTATGAAACGGACAGACCGGTTTGTTAATCGGGATTTGATGGAAGTTTGGTCCGCCAAGCCTTGATAGCTGGGTGTCTGTGTACGAGAACAAACGTCCTTGAAGCAATGGGTCGTTCGAAAAATCAATGCCTGGGACGAGATGGCCCGGGTGGAAAGCGACTTGTTCAGTTTCTGCGAAGAAGTTGTCGACGTTTCGATTGAGCGTCATCTTGCCGACTAGCTTAACGGGCACATCTTCTTCTGGCCACAATTTCGTCGGGTCTAAAATGTCAAAGTCGAATTTGAACTCGTCCTCTTCTGCGAGAATCTGTAAGCCGAGCTCCCATTCTGGATAGTCGCCCTTGTCGATGGCCTCATACAAGTCAACGCGATGGAAGTCGGCATTCTTACCGAGCGCCTTTTGAGCTTCGTCCCAGACTAAAGAATGGATACCGAGTTTCGGTTTCCAGTGGAACTTGACGAAATGCGCTTTCCCTTCGGCGTTGACGAGCCGGAACGTATGCACCCCGAACCCTTCCATCATGCGCAGGCTGCGCGGGATGGCCCGGTCACTAAGTGCCCACATGACCATATGGGCCGCCTCTTGGTTTTGACCGACAAAATCCCAAAACGTGTCGTGGGCGCTCCCGCCTTGCGGGACTTCCGTATGCGGCTCCGGTTTCACGGCATGAACGAGGTCAGGGAACTTAATCGCGTCTTGGATAAAGAAGACGGGGATGTTGTTTCCGACGAGGTCATAGTTGCCTTCATCTGTATAAAACTTTGTTGCAAAACCACGGACGTCACGGACCGTATCACCCGAACCACGCGATCCTTGTACGGTCGAGAAACGAACGAACACCGGAGTCACTTTCGATGGATCGGTTAAAAAATCGGCTTTCGTGTATTCCGCAAGGGACTCATACACTTGAAATTCGCCATGCGCCCCGACACCACGAGCATGGACGATTCGTTCCGGGATACGCTCGTGATCGAAATGCGTCATCTTCTCCCGAAAATGGAAATCCTCAATTAGGGTCGGTCCCCGCCGACCGGCTTTGAGTGAAAACTCGTCCTCCGCCATCTTCAACCCTTGATTCGTCGTGAGCCCGGCCTGTTGCTCGTTGTCAATCGTATGTTGTTTCAGCTGCTCTTCTTTCTTATTCCCCATGTCATTGCCTCCCCTTTAAGTATGCGCACCCGTGTAAGCCACGTTTTGGCCTACTTAACGAGTTTTCCCTAACCGAACGAGAAAAAACCCCCCTTTTTATAAAAGGGGGAAGTTCAGCGTAGCATCGATAGCGTCTTCGTCTTCCCGTCCGACAGCGTGTAGCGGACGATATAGTGCCGGTCCGTCGTCTCGACCGTAGCCGAGCGAATTTTCGTCGGGCGCTCGCCGAGGTGGAGGAGCGTCAAGTACGTCACGCCTTTTCCACGCTTCGTCGTCGCGACTTGATTGCGGCGTTGCCAGTCGTAATCACGATACGACACGTAACTCGAACCGATAGAAAGTGTCGGGATCGCATCGACCTCGAGCTGCAAGAGGTGAAGGGAGCGTCCTGACGCGTCTTTGAAATAGGCATAACGACTTCCACTCTCCGTTCGGTTCAAGCCGACCCCGAGGTGGAACCGTTGCACGAAAGAAGCGGTCACTGGGCTCGTGACGCGGTCATAGACGAGAATCGTCCCGTTTCGGTCGTAAGCAAGCCGACGCGTATGTGCCATCCCGTTCCCGAGTAGAGAACTCGTCCCGGCTGCTGTCCATTGTGTCGAGGATGCCCCGACGGACGTGATGCGGCTTCGCCCCACATTGCTCGAGGTCAAATTGAAGCTCTTGCCGGACACGTGGACCGTATTGTGGGCAGCTGCTGGTAAGACGGATTGTCGCTCGGGCCGAGACGTATATCCATAGCGGCCTGTCTCGACGATAAAGTCGCGTCCGTAACCGGAGACATCGATTGACAAGTCGTCGGCATGTTTATGGACGTTACTATGATAACCAGCCGTCATCATGACGTGGACGGCATCCTCGAACGTCCCGGCGCGTCCGCCCCAATGTTGGCGGAAGAACGCGTATTGGTCGGCGAGTCGCCCGACTTGTATCGTCGGGACTGTTCCGCGCGTTCCGCCACTCATCGCATAAAGGAGATGAGGATAGCGTTCGACGTGCGGAATGGCGTCCGGACGGTGCACGAGTGACGGGGTGTCCCCGAACATTGGCAACGTCCCGTTCGGCTTAAGGAGATACGTCAAGGCGTTCGGCATATCGCGGACGTCCCGCATCCGGTTCGATAACGCAAAACGGTTGGCCGTGGCCCAGTCGTTGAAGCGGCTGAGCGTGTCGTACATATAAATTTGGTAAAACGGCGAGTGCTCGAGATGGACACCGTCGACACTTAAGCTATGGTTCAGCTGGCTCGTCAGCCGATCCGTTGCAAGCGTGCGCCAGCCGGCGGATCGGTCGAACGAACGATGCGTCTCGGCGATGGCGGTGAGCGCCATGTCTTGGAAGATGCCGTGATTGTTTTTCGGTTTGTAAAAACTTGGTGTCGCCAGTAAGGTCGCGTGTTCGTACAGCGTCTTCGCGAACAGTTGTGAGAATGCCGGATCGTCATTCACGCGTGACGTACGATAGACGTTCCAAAAGTTGAGCAGATGAAACGTCCGGATTGCGGTTCCGTGGTCGTGGTACGGCCACGGGTGGCGCTTATAGTCTTCGACCGGATACTGTTTCGTCCAACTTTGCACGATCCGCTTGCCGTAACGGAGGTATTCGTCCCGGCCGTTCACCGTGTAGGCTTGCGTCAACTGGTTGAGCGTCGTGAAGTAGTGAATTTGAAACGTGAACGAATTGGAATCGACTTGTGGGATGGACGCGTCGAAACGATATGTGTCGATGTTCGGCACCCTGAGTGTATAGGGCGGGGAAGGGATATACCAGTTCCCTCGTAAGGCGTCGTCGGCCCGGGTGACGGCGTGCGTAGGCGACAACGGGTCGTATGTATATGGTGTCAATCCGCGGTTGAGTGTCCGCATGTATTCATGCGTCAGCCGAGCGTATGCGCTTGTCGAGAATGTCGCATGAGATAGGTTGCTCGCCTGTAGCGTCCCGTCTTGCTTTCGGACGTACCATGTCGTCTTTCCGTCAAGGAGACGGAAATAACTGCCGGACGTCGTGACCACTTGGAACGTCCTTGCCCTGCTAAGTGTCGACTTTGGAGTAAGTCGGTCGCCGACGAATTGATAGAGGGTGGCTCCGGAACGCACATGCACGTGATATGGTGCGGTCGTAGACGCCTCGACAGTGGGCGAAGGGAACAGCGCGCCAATCAACACCATCATGACAACGGCACATAGGGATCTTCTCATGCATCTCGTCCTTTCTACATGAACGCCAACGACAAAAAACCTTCTCCTTATCATTAGCCGAAGGAGAAGGGAAATCCTGCCTATTCATTTGATTAAAGGGCGGCCCAGACGTTTTGTTTCAGGACGATTTGTTGTACGTCTTCCGGATCGATACCGTATTCGGCGGAAATCGTCCGTGTCACACGTGAGCGGATATCGGGGTGTTCCGACGCTGTTGTCTCGTACTCATCGTTCCAGGCCCGCCATATTTGAACCTCTTCATCGGACAATTGCGAGTCCCATTCTTTCTCTCGGAGTTGCCAACCAAACGTCATCTCTTCATAGTCACCGGGGGCGACCGTGCCGGCAAGCCCCCAATCACCGCCGGGACCGAAGACCGCTTGGCCGAGTGGCGAGTTGGTACCGATGTATGCTTCGTGGTCATAGTATTGGATGAGTGCGGCTTGGAACGTGTCTCGGTATTTCACTTCATCGATGACATCATGACTGATCGCTTGAAGGGTTTCCACGTCCGGCTGGCCGTGGACGACGACGTCATATTCGTAGCGAACGGTTTCGTCTTCTTCGACGGCTCGACTCGCTTCAATTGTATATGGACGGTCTGTCGATTGGACCGATTCGGTTTCGACTGAATCGGGCTCGCTCTCGGCGGCGTTCGGCCACACATAAATGGCGAAGGCAAGGGCAGGGAGGAAAAGAATGCCCCGTCGTAAGCGATACACCCATCTTGGTTTTTGTGTTTTTCTCTGTTTCATATCGTTCACTCCTTGCGTATGTAAAACATCCCCTGTACGTCAGGGGAGGACGATATTCGCTTGCTGTGTCCGGTCGAGTCGGACGATTCGGGCGTCATCGTTGTCGACGCCTCGAATCAGATCACTTAATAGGCGCGAACCGAGCATACTATACACCGTCCCGTTCCCACCATAACCGAGCAAATAATATAGGTTCGGGCGGTCCGGATGTTCCCCGATGAACGGCAATTGATCAATCGACTCACCAAACAATGCCGCCCACGCATATTCGACGGTCAAGTCATATGTCGGGAACAGTGCTTCGACTTCTTGACGAAGGCGCTCCGCCCGTTGACGAACGATCGCCTCGCTATATGGCGTTTCCGGCTTTTCTTCGTCGAGACCGCCGGCGATAATCCGGCCGTCAACCGTCGTTCGGATATAGAGATAAGGTCGTTTCGTTTCCCAAATGAGCGCGTTGCCCGCCCAGACGTCAAAGTTGTCAATGGGCTCGGTCGCGATGGCGTATGAGCGGTTCAAGTCGATTCGATGAAAATCAAGGAGCGGTGAGGCCCCATACCCGGTCGCGAAGATGACGTGATTCGCATGGAACGTGCCGTTCGTCGTCAAGACGAGCCAACCGTTACCGTCCGACACGACTTCCTCGACACCCGTGTCTTCAAAAATGGGAATCTGTTGTTCGGTTAAATAGCGAATGACTTGTCGACTCAGTCGATACGGATTAACCTCAGCATCGCCTTTTGTAACGATTGCGGCCGGCTTTTCAAAAGAGAATCGTTCTTTTACCGCATCACGGTCGAGCCAATCGACAGAAAAGCCATGTTTCGTTAGCATCTCATACTCGTGTCTCAATTTCGTGACATCTTCCTCACAACTTGCGAAACATAGGCTCTCGCGACGAATGTATTCGGGTTTCGCACCAACTGTCTTCGCTACCTCGTCGAGCGTCTCGACCGCCTCGGCACAAAGTTTATAAAATCGTACCGCGTCGGTCTCACCGATTTGCTCGACAAGCTCATGCAACATAATATCGTTCGAAAACTGGATGAGTCCAGTGTTTGCTGCTGTACTGCCAGCACCGACCTTCCCTTTGTCGAGGACGGCAAAGTCGAGACCATCCTTGTGAAGCGTATAGGCCGTCAGCGAACCGGACATGCCGGCCCCGATGACGAGCACATCGTAACGCTCTTTTTTTGTGGGACGCGCGATTGTAATTGCTTCTGATTCCGTTGTCGGCCAATATAGGTCACCGTTATAAAGTTCCATGTTGTCATCCTCCGCTTCGTTCACATCTCCCTTTTAATCCCCGAATTCAAAAAATGGAAACGCAAAAAACTGCAGACAATCTGTCTGCAGTTCATTCATTATTTTGTGATGACGATCGTTTTAGCGGAAGCGCCTTTCGTGTAGGTGATGCGTTTGACGTTTTCAGCGCCACGAATCTCAGCAAGGTTCGTCCCGTCGACGATCACTTCTTTGACAGTCGCCCCTTTGAAGTCGATGATGGCACCGGCTTTCTCCGGTTTCACTTGAACAACAAGGTTTTTGAGCGGGTCACCTGTGAGTTCCGTGTGAACGCCACGGACGAAGATGCCGTTCTTGAAGTTCGTGCCTTTTCCAATCGTGACACCGATGAAGTCCTCTTGAAGCACAAGACGTGCGGCCGGATGGTTCTCGACCGTGTAGCGTTTCAATTCGACTTCTGGCGTTTCTGGCTCAGGCTTCAAGTCGATTTGGACGAGTACCGGGTCATGGTCACTCGCGCGGCCCGACATCTCTGTGAAGTCCGCGTTGACGTGAATCATGTCAATCTCCGTCGAAGCGGCGAGACGGTTCGATACTAAAATGTGGTCAAGCACTTGCGAGTTGCCTTGGTAGACGTATGAGTAACGGTCCGCAGCTGGAACTTTTTCTACCATGTTTGTGAGCAAGTCGCCTTTGAAGATTTGAAGCGCGTCCGAGAACTCGAAGTCGTTGAAGTCACCGAGTGCGACAACGTTCGCATCCGGGTTATCGGTCTTCACGTCCGCCACGAAATCGTGGACAATTTGAGCAATCTTCTTACGTTGGACTTCACTGCCGAGCACGACCGGTTGCTGTGAACCGAAGAAGCCTGTGTCGCCACCTTTTGAGTTCCAATGGTTGGCAATAACGATGACGTTCTCACCTTGGAAATCGAACTGGGCTGCGAGCGGCTTACGTGAACTGTTGAAGGCCGGGTTGAGCGGGTCGATGCGCCCTGGGTTATGCGTCAACTTCCCGTTCTCATAGCCAACGGCCGTCGTCGCGTCGCCTTCTGGCGCGCCTTCAGTGAGCGAGACACGCTCTGGGTCATACAAGAAACCGACACGGATGTTGGCGTTCGGTGCGCCCCCATCTTTGTTGTTCTCTGGGTCGATGTTGACGTATTTATACGTCTTGCCACCAACAGCAACGATGTTGTCAATCAAGCGCTGGTAGCTTTGATCCGCTTTCGAGTCACCCGTGCTTTGTCCGTTGTTATCCTGGACCTCGGTCACCCCGATGATATCCGGGCTGTTCAACTCTTCAACGAATGCTTTCGCAAGCTTGAGTGCCTTATCGTCCGACGTCTCTTTCACGTTGTTCGAGAAGTTCTCGAGGTTGTAAGAGGCGATCGTCAACTTGTCCTCTTCAGCCTGAATGAACGTCGTCTCACGCTTCGCATTGCCTTTGACGAACGCTTCTTTCATCTCATCGAGTCCGACTTGAATCTTATAGTTGCCGAACGAGTAGCCGACGACACCGACAATTGGTCCGTTGAACAAATCGCCTGTCGCAACGTCAAACTCACGTGCCTCGAGGTTCGGTTCGAGACGGAACTGAATCCGTTCCGCGTTGGCATCGTCTTTCTTCAAGAGAATACCACCGTTGACCGTCTCCGTTTTCGCGCTCTCGAGCACCGTGACGAGATCACCATGCTGTTGTGGTGAGACCGACTTCAAGTTGCCCGTCTCAACGCGCATACCTTCAAGGCTTTCCCAGAAGTCGATGGCGTCTTTCTCTGGATTGAAGATGGCGAGGGCGTCACTATCAATGAATTCAGTCGGCAAGTTCGACTCATCAATCTTAATTGGTGTCGGAAGTTTCACCCCACTCTTCAAGACATCGACTTTGCCGTTGCGTGTATCGATTTGCGTCATTTTCATATCGGTCTGTTGACGGTCGCTATAACCTTCGATCGCATATTCGCTGACAAGTCCCTTCACGCTGACGAGGTCACCGACTTGGATGCCAGGAATCGAACGCCCGCCGTACAAGACGATCGCTTCAGACGTACGTGGATCTTGGTCGGCTTCCATATCCGGTGTTTGGATGTAATAGTATGTCGTGCCACTTGAGACGAACGAGTATGTGACGATCCCTTCGACACCTTCAACCGTCTGTCCATTCATTGGCGACGTATGGCTCGCGCCTTGAATGTCGTGGATGCGAATCTTATCCGTGATCTTATAGTCGTACGTCGTGACGGCGCTGAACGTATCGTTCGATTTGACGACCGTCTTCAACGTCTTCGATGACTCGATGCGAATTGGTGCCGTATAACGTGTACCGTTTACTTTCGGGTCCGATCCGTCGAGCGTATAGTAAATCTCGGCGTCGGCCGTCGTTGTCGAGAGCGTCACGTTTTGTGGTCCGATGAAAGTCCCTTCACCTGGTGTGGCGAGGGCCGGACGAAGAACGGAAGCATCGATGACCGTGTCCGCCGCATTACGCGGGATGATTTGATACGTGTTGTCAAACTGTTGCACGATGCCTGTGATCGTCGCATAGTTCACACCCGTCTGTAAGTCAAGAATGCCGCGCTCATCACGGACGACGAACTCTTTCGTCCCATCTGTTGCCGTCAAGTTTTGTCCACTGCCAGAAAGCGTCACATTTTTCACCGTGACGAGTTCAGACTCGACGTCTTCATTGATCTGGTCACCCGTCAATACTTGCGGAGCTGGTACGGTTGTCGCTTGTTTTGAGACGACGACAGCGTTGTTCAATTGAAGAAGTTCACGGTATGAGCCGAGCGCCCCCGTCACGACGACCTCATCGCCGACGTTGACCGCGAGTGAAGTCGGACGAATTGACAGACCGCCTGTCGCGTCTTGAATCGAAATTGTGTTCGCGAGTTTCGCCGTGACGACCCCTTTGACTGTCACCGTCGCCCCGTCTGCTTGTGTACGAGCGTCCGCGATGGAGATCGGTGTCACCGGTGCTGGTGGTTCTTCAATCGTGCCGCCATCCCCATACTCAACACCTTGGAACGTATGTTTTCCTAAGTTCGTGAACGTATCGATTGGAAGCGCGTTCCATTCGTTGGCGGGCTCGAATGCGTCGTTGCCGTTCGAGTCGCCAGTCGTGACCGTATCTTTACGGACGAGCGTTTGGTCAATCGACGACACCGTCGTACCCCACTTCGGTGACGGACGGAAACCGACTTGACCGAACACATCGAGAATCGTCGTACCTTTCTTCAAGACGAGCGCATCGTCGCCGTTGAAGTTTGTCACACCGCTCGTGATATTCGCCTTCGCTTTGAGCGCGTCGCTTGCGCTACTGTTGACGATGACGTACGTCGCTCCTGGTTGAAGCGTCCCCGTTAAGTTCAATGTCGTGCCGACGGTCGCACTCCCGTTCGTATACAGTTCGAGCTTGTAGTCTGCAAGGTTGATGACCGAGCTCGTTCCATTGAACAGTTCGATGGCTTTGTTGTTGCTTGACCCTTCCACGTACTCCGAGATGAATAAGTCTGTTGCGTTCAGTCCTGCTGCTTGAACGTTAGCCGCGATCGGCGTCAAGCTACTCGCGATGAGGCCGACAGACAAAGCGAGTCCTGTCACTTTCTTGAACGAGCGTGTTGATTGAATCCCCATGTTTCTAGTCTCCCTTATGATTATGTAAGATGGCTGATACACGTCACGTACCGGTTTGACATCACTTGTTTTGTATTGTTTCCTCCTTAACATATACAACGAGATAAATGGTAGCGCTTACATTATTCCACTTTACGATATGCCCTTGACCTGATTCCCCTCACATGGAATGGTGCAATTCGCTATCATTTACCAACTTTTTAACTACATGTTAAACATAACCAAGCAGACGTCAGAACTCAATCCTCTTATTACGAAGTTCATATTACATTTTGATGACAAAGGTAAATCGGTTTTTACTTTGTCGAATGGTATTGACGTACCCGTCTACAACTCTTACAATTCTTTAAAACAAATTAAATGTATCGGTTAACTATGAATTAGAGAGGAGGACATGAATGGCGAAGACTTATCCGGTTATTCCAGGTGCAGGCTCATTTTATTATGAAGGAAACGAGATTGGCATCTTGTTGTGCCACGGTTTTAATGGAACGCCACAAAGTGTCCACGAGGTCGGGCTCGACTTGATGGAGAGCGGCTTCACCGTGTACGCGCCGCGACTCGCCGGACACGGTACCGACCCGGAGGACTTTCGGCGGTCCACGCGCGACGATTGGTACGAGACGGTCGTTGAAGGGGTACGCCTTTTACGGGAACGATGTTGTCGGGTTATGGTCGTGGGCCAATCGATGGGCGGCACACTCGCTTTAAAAGCTGCACTCGCCGGTCACGTCGATGCCGTCGTGACGATCAACGCCGCCCTATCGGTCCCTGGTTACGCTTGTCACGCAGCAGACGGGGTGTGCCGGTTCATTGACGAGGATGCACCCGATATCTCGGCAAAAGGGGTCCATGAAATCGTCTACCACAAAGTGCCGACGTCGGCGATTCGGCAGTTGCTTGCTTTAATAGAAGAGGTTCGTCCACGCGTATCGCACGTATCGGTACCGACGTATGTCATCCACTCGGCAATCGATCACGTCGTGCCGCCGGAAGACTCGATTTGGCTCTATGAACAAGTGGCAGGTTCGAAAGAACGTGCCGTCCTCGAGCGATCGTATCACGTGGCAACGATGGACAACGATCGAGAGCGGCTGTCCGGACTCATCGCCTCATACTGTGAACAAGTTGCGTCTGTTTTGAACGTGTAGTCGTCAGACTACACGTTTTCTATGCCTTCCGACTTTGCAAACGCTTGCATGAATGCTATGGTAGGATTAGATCTACTACATAACAGGTATGTATCTGTCTAATACATTGACTACAATCTTTAGGGGGAAATTGACGTATGGAGACGGCGTTCAGACGAGTAGGACAACCGACGGTCACACGCACTTGGTGGAAAGAAGCGATCGCCTATCAAATTTATCCGCGTAGCTTTAAAGATTCAAATGGGGATGGGATTGGCGACCTTCGCGGTATTATTGAAAAACTCGATTACCTCGAGGAACTAGGCATCGACGTCATTTGGCTTTGCCCGATGTACAAATCGCCAAACGATGACAATGGGTATGATATTTCCGACTATCAAGACATTATGGAAGAGTTCGGTACGATGGAAGATTTCGATGCGTTACTTCACGCTGTGCACGCACGCGGAATGAAGCTATTGTTAGACCTCGTCGTCAACCATACATCAGATGAACATCCATGGTTCGTCGAGTCGCGCCAGTCGACAGACAGCCCGAAACGGGACTGGTATATTTGGCGAGACGGACAGGACGGGGAAGCGCCGAACAACTGGGCAAGCATTTTTGGCGGTTCGGCTTGGGAACACGATCCTGAGACAAATCAGTATTATTTGCACGTCTTTTCAAAGAAACAACCGGACCTTAATTGGGAGAACGGGGAAGTCCGCACGGCCGTCTATGACATGATCAATTGGTGGCTCGATAAAGGGATTGACGGCTTCCGTGTCGACGCAATCAGCCACATTAAAAAGAAGCCGACGGACACGTTGCTTCCGTCAACAGACGGGAAAAAATATGTGACGGCCTTTTCGATGTATTCCAATATCGAGGGCATCCACGAGTATTTGCAAGAGATGAAGCGCGAGACGTTCTCGAACTACGACATCATGACGGTCGGCGAGACGAATGGAATCGAACCGGAGGCGGCGGACTTATGGATGGGCCCTGACAATGGGGCGATGAACATGGCCTTCCATTTCGACCACGTCGATATCATGCGTAAGTCACGCCTCGCCCCGCTCGACGTCATCGAACTGAAGCGCATCTTCGACAAGTGGCAGCAAGGATTGCTTGAAACGGGATGGAACGCGCTGTATATCGAAAACCATGACATGGTCCGGGCTGTCTCGCTCGTCGGGGACGAGAACCATTACTGGCGCGAGAGTGCGACCGCGCTCGGCATGATGTATTTCTTCATGCATGGGACACCGTTCATTTACCAAGGCCAAGAGATCGGGATGAAGAACGTGCCGCTCCCGTCGATTCATGACTATGATGATGTCGCCACGAAGAATGAGTATTTCGAGCGGATCGCGCATGGGATGAGTGAAATCGATTCGATGCAACAAGTATGGGGCACGTCGCGCGACAACGTCCGCACCCCAATCCAATGGGACGCCTCGCCGCATGCGGGGTTCTCGACACGTACTCCATGGATGCCGATTCATGAGGAGTACGAAACGCTTAACGTGGAGGCACAAGCAAAAGACCCTCACTCGATCTTATCGTTTTATAAGGCGATGATTCGACTTCGCCGGACAGAAGAGACGTTCACTTACGGACGTTACCGCGACCTGTTACCTGAACACCGGCAAGCGTTCGTCTACGAGCGTGCACTCGGCGAGACACGTTTCGTAATCGTCACTAACTTGACGGCCAATCCGGCGACGGTGACGCTTTCGGACGTCGTGACGGGAACCTTAGTCTTGACGAATGAGCTCGATCCGGAGCCGATTGACACCGAGACATTTTTATTGAAACCGTTCGAGGCGAGACTGTATCGCCTTTGACCCGAATGACGGACACGTTCCTAGCTATGGAACGTGTCCGTTTTGTCGTTTTTCGACAACCTTAGGCTGTAACAGGTTTCAAAATAAAAGATTTTAAAGAACCATTTATGGTTTTAATAGTTAAATTAATTACAATTAATGGTTTTCAAAAACGGGTTAAGAAATAAAAAAATATCACGTTTCTTCTTATTAACAAGGTCATGTGAATTTGAATCTGAGTGAGCAGGAGGGATGAAACAGATAAAAAAGTAAGCTATACTGGGAATCAACAGCACATTGAGAGAGCATTGAAAATAATGTTCGAGGTTGAGCGGCTTAAAATTCGGGTAAGAAAATGAAGATATTGATGCCGCCAATCGTCGTTAGAGAAAAGGAATCTGCATTCACTAATGTAAAAGATTACCTTACAAGGCATAATGAGAAAATTTGAAGGAGGGAACACTTTGTCCGCACTGCATTGGGTGATTTTATCGCCTTTTTTATTCGCGCTCATCATCCCGTTTTTGTTTAAGTACGTCTCAAAAATTCATACCGGATGGTTCGTTTGGCTGTTGCCGACAGCGCTATTCGTCTACTTCATGAACTGGCTACCGGTCATCTCGTCCGGCCAAGTCGTCGAGACGAGTGTGTCCTGGATTCCGGCGCTCGGGATTGAGTTCACCGCTTATTTAGACGGATTGAGTATGTTGTTCGTCCTGTTGATTACAGGGATTGGGTCGCTCGTCGTCTTGTATTCGATTTTCTATCTATCGAAGAAAGAACGACTCGGCAACTTCTATGTGTACTTGATGCTCTTTATGGGCGCGATGCTCGGTGTCGTCTTATCCGACAACTTGATCGTCTTGTACGTGTTCTGGGAAGTGACGAGCATGGCATCGGCACTCCTCATCAGTTATTGGTTTCATAAGGACAAGTCGACGAAAGGTGCGCAGAAATCGATGCTCATCACCGTGGCCGGCGGACTCGCCATGCTCGGTGGATTCATCTTGCTCTATCAAATGACGGGCACGTTCAGCATTCGGACAATCATCGAGAATGTCGATGTCGTCCAAGCGAGCCCGCTCTTCGTACCAGCCATGATTCTCATCTTGCTCGGTGCTTTCACGAAGTCGGCGCAGTTCCCGTTCCACATTTGGTTGCCAGACGCGATGGAAGCTCCGACACCCGTCAGTGCGTATTTGCACTCGGCAACGATGGTGAAGGCAGGCATTTATCTCGTCGCTCGGATGACGCCGGTGTTCGGCGGCTCGAACGTCTGGTTCTGGACGCTTTCCATCGTCGGACTCGTGACACTCCTTTGGGGTTCGATCTCGGCCGTCCGGCAAAAGGACTTAAAAGGAATTCTTGCCTTCTCGACGGTGAGCCAACTCGGTCTCATCATGTCGCTCCTCGGTGTCGGTTCGGCCGCGCTGACGGGCGGGGCCGATGATCCGATTTATTCGCAAGCGATTCTCGTCGCGGTGTTCCATTTGTTCAACCACGCGACGTTCAAAGGCGCGCTCTTTATGGCGGTCGGGATTATCGATCACGAGACGGGAACGCGGGACATCCGCAAACTCGGGGGCTTGATGACGGTCATGCCGATCACGTTCACCGTCTCGCTCATCGGTCTTGCGTCGATGGCAGGATTGCCACCGTTCAACGGGTTCTTGAGTAAGGAGAAGTTCTTCTCAGCGATGTTGAACGTGCGTAACTTCGAGGCGTTCGATGTCGGTTCGCTCGGGTTCCTATTCCCGCTCATCGCTTGGATTGCGAGTATCTTCACGTTCCTCTACAGCTTGATCATGTTCTTCCACACGTTCCGTGGGAAGTTCGAGCCGAGCAACTATGAGCGGAACGTGCACGAGGCGCCGATTGGAATGCTCATCAGTCCGATCATTCTCGTCGTCCTCGTCATCGTCTTCGGCTTGTTCCCGAACTTGTTGTCGTACTCGATTATCGAACCGGCGAAACAAGCGATCTTGCCGACGGTCTTGCCGGAAGGCGAACAGTTCGTTGTCGATATTAAGATTTGGCACGGGATTAACACAGAGCTTCTCATGACGCTCGGTGTCGTCTTGATCGCCTCGTTCTTGTTCTATCTCATGCACCGTTGGATGAAACTCGCTATCTACAACCGCGAGCGTGACCCGTTCAACTGGTTCTATGACAATGCGCTTACTGGCCTCACGTCAGGTTCGCAGTGGATCACACGTCTTCAAATGACGGGGCTTTTGCGTGATTACTTCGCGTATATCTTTACGTTCATGTTGCTCCTCGTCGGTTACACGTTCTGGCGATTCGATGCGTTCGCCATCGACACGGCAAACACGAGCGTAATCGAGCCGTTCATGTGGATTTTGATTCCGCTCCTCATCGGGGCAATCATTACAATCCCGTTCTTGAACCACCGCATCACAGCGGTCATCGTTGTTGGGGTCATCGGCTTCTTGCTCGCCCTCTTGCTCATCGTGTTCCGGGCGCCTGACCTCGCGCTCACGAAGCTACTCGTCGAGACGGTGACGCTCGTCATCTTTATGCTCGCGTTCTACCACTTGCCCGAGATGCGAAGAGAGAAGTTCACGCCACGCCTGAACGTGGCGAACCTGTTCATCTCGATCGGGGTCGGTGTCACGATGACGCTCGTCGCCCTCAGCTCGGCAGCGCTTGGAAACGAGGCCGGCTATGAGTCGATCTCGGATTACTTCCTCGAGAACGCGAAAGAGCTTGCAGGCGGCTATAACGTCGTCAACGTCATTCTCGTCGACTTCCGTGGACTTGATACGTTGCTCGAAGTACTCGTATTGGCCGTTGCGGCACTTGGGATTGTCACGCTGATTAAACTACGCTTGAAAGGAGGAGAAGACGTATGAAGAGACAAGTGAGAGCCAGCAACTTGATGCTCCATAGCATCACGCGGGTCGTCACGTTCATCTTGCTCGCATTCTCGATTTATCTGTTCTTCGCCGGACACAACAGCCCGGGCGGAGGGTTCATCGGTGGATTGATGACGGCGAGTGCGCTTCTCCTCATGTACTTGGGGTTTGACATGAAGCGGATCAAAAAGGCGCTTCCGTTCAACTTCACGACGATGATTGCCGTCGGCTTGCTCGTCGCCCTGTTCACGGGCGTCTCGAGCATGCTGTTCGGTTATCCGTTCTTGACCCAATTCTTTGATTACTACGACTTGCCGGTACTCGGGAACACGGAGCTGTCGACGGCGCTCCCGTTTGACCTCGGGATTTACTTGGTCGTCGTAGCCATTGCCCTGACGATAATTTTAGCGATTGCGGAGGATGATTCGTAATGGAAATACTCATGTCGATTACGGTCGGTGTCCTCTTCATGGTCGGCACTTACCTGTTACTGACGAAAAGCTTATTGCGAATCGTGCTCGGACTCATCTTGTTGTCGCACGGGGCGCACTTCTTGCTCCTGACGATGTCGGGACTCCAGAGCGGGACGCCTCCGCTCCTCAATTTAAATTCAGAGGCGTACGCGGACCCGTTACCACAAGCGCTCGTGTTGACGGCGCTCGTCATCAGCTTCGGGATGACGTCATTTTTACTCGTCTTGTCTTACCGGACGTACAAAGCGTTCAAGACGGACGATTTAGAACAGTTGAGGGGGTCGGCCGATGAATAACTTGCTCGTACTCCCGTTCCTGATTCCGTTCGCGGTCGGGGCCATCTTGATTTTATTCTCGAAACACATCGGCTTGCAGCGGTTCTTGAGTGGATTGACCGCGATGCTCATGCTCGGTGTCGCGATTTATCTGTTGAGTGTCGTCCGGACCGAGGGTGTCGTCGTGTTAGAGGTCGGCAGCTGGTCGGCACCGTTTGGGATTGTGCTCGTGGCGGACTTGTTCGCTGCCATCATGGTCCTCATGTCCGCCATCGTCGGACTGCTCTGTCTCTTCTTCGCATTCCGGACAATCGCACCGGAGCGCGAGAAGTTCTATTTCTACCCGTTCTACTTCTTCTTGTTGACGGGTGTGAACGGCGCCTTCTTGACAGGGGACATCTTCAACTTGTTCGTCTTCTTCGAAGTCATGCTCATCTCGTCATATGTCTTGATTGTCATGGGCGGGACGAACTATCAACTCCGTGAGTCACTCAAGTACGTCGTCATGAACATCTTCGCCTCCATCTTGTTCATCGCGACGATGGCGTTCACCTATGCCGTCACCGGTACGCTTAACATGGCGCAACTCGCCGAGCGTGTCGCCGAACTGGAACAAGTCGGCGTGCTGAACGTCATTGCGATGTTTTACTTCATCGTGTTCGGTATGAAAGGGGCGTTATTCCCGCTTTACTTCTGGTTGCCGCGTTCGTACTATGGACCACCGGCAGCGGTCGCCGCATTATTTGGTGGCTTGTTGACGAAAGTCGGGATTTACGCGATTATCCGGACGTTCACGCTCATCTTCCCGCACAATCAAGAGTTCACGCAGCCGATCCTCATCTGGGTCGGGGCGATCACGATTGTCATCGGCGGGCTTGGCGCCGTCTCGAACTTCGACTTCAAGCGCATCCTGTCGTACCATATCGTGTCGCAGGTCGGCTATATGGTCATCGGTCTCGGGCTTTACACGAGCCTTGCGATCGCCGCGGCGATTTATTATATCGTCCACAACATCATCGTGAAGACGGCGCTCTTCCTCTATGCAGGGACGGCGCAACGCATCACCGGGACGACCGATTTGAAACAGATGGGCGGCTTACTGAAGACGCACCCGCTCCTCGGATGGATGTTCTTCATCACCGGGATCGCCATCGCTGGGATTCCACCGTTTAGCGGTTTCGTCAGTAAGTTGTCGCTCGTCGTCTCGAGCTTTGAGACGGAGCAATACGCCGTCGGTGGAATCGCACTCGCCGTCGGGATGTTGACGCTCTTCTCGATGATTAAAATCTTCATGTACGTGTTCTGGGGCGAACAGAAGCATACGAAAGCCCAAGGCAAGACGAAAGTCGGCGACTTGTTGCTCCCGGCCATCCCACTCGTCATCTTGACGACGGTGCTCGGTGTCGCGGCTCAGCCGATCCTATCGTTCTTCCTCGAAGCGTCGAACCAATTGCTCGATCCATCGATTTATATTGATTCTGTCTTGAAAGGAGGGGGCGCATGACGTTCCAGGTCGTATTAAACACTGTCATCGCCATCATGTGGGCGGTGCTTTGGAATAGCTATACCGGCGTCGATTTCCTGCTCGGTTACATCGTCGGGATTTTCATCTTGTTCGTCTTACGTCGCTTCCTCCATTTCGACTTCTATATGCGCCGCGTCTTCGCGGCTTTCAAGTTAATCGCTTTGTTCATCAAGGAGTTAATCATGTCGAACATCGATGTCGTCAAAGTGCTCCTCAGCCCAAAGTTTGATATCGAGCCCGGTATCATCGAAGTGCCGACACAGCTCAGGTCGGACTGGGAGTTGACGCTCCTCGCATCGCTCATCAGTTTGACGCCAGGGACGCTCTCGATGGACTTTTCCGAAGACAAGAAGTCGATTTTCGTTCATTCGATTCACGTGCCGGATAAGGAACAGATGATTCGGGAGATTCACGACACGTTTGAGAAAGCGATTATGGAGGTGACGCACTAATGTTTAAAGTGTTGCTTATGATCGCCCTGTTCTTCATGTCGGTCTCACTCGTCATCTCGTTCGTTCGGACCGTGAAAGGGCCGACGATGCCGGACCGCATCGTCGCGCTCGATGCGATCGGGATTACGTTGATCGGCGTCATCGGGATTTTAATGATTCTTCAAGAGACGATTGCCTACGCCGAAGTCATCCTCGTCATTGGCATATTAGCCTTCATCGGGACGATTGCACTGTCGAAATTTGTGGAGAGGGGGGATATCTTTGACCGCGATTGAATGGATTGTCGCCATCCTCTGTCTGATTGGTGGGTTTCTTAGCCTCGTCGGTGGAATCGGGTTCATCCGCTTCCCAGATGTATACGGACGCACGCACTCCGCGACGAAAAGCGCTACGCTTGGTGTCATCACCGTCATGGTCGGGACGTTCCTTTACTTTCTGTTCGCAGAAGGGATGTTCTCCGGCAAGATTCTACTCACGATTCTCTTCGTCTTCTTGACGGCACCGCTCGCAGCCTTGATGGTATCGCGTGCTGCCTACCGGACAGGCGTTCCGCTCTCGAAACTGACGACGCAGGACGATTTGAAAAAGAAATACCCGGAAGCACGAAAAGACGTCAACTGACACTCTCCGCTCTGGAGAGTGTTTTTTAGGAGGGATTCGATGCATCACTTTGAAATTGGCAATGAGATTGAGACGCACGCCTTTACCATCGTAGAGGCGAACCGGGAGATGTTGACGATCGCGTTGTTCGGTCATAAGGAGCGGGTAAACGTCAGCGATTATGTTTCGTTCGTACGCACACTCACGAACGTCTATCATCGCTTGGACGGGACAGCCGAGCTCGTCAGTAGAGAAGGGGTCGCCCTGTTGACGCTCACGTTCAGGCGCGGACGGGTCGAGGTACGGCTCATCCGGGACACAGCTGTTCGGACATTCCAGACCGATCAAAGCTATGTAACGGCAGCGCTGGCACAAGTCGGGATTGTCGAATAGGTTGTGACAAAAGCGGGAAAAGAGCATATGATAGAGGTTGACTATACGGAAAGGGGTGTCGGGTATGGATGGCACGAAACGCGCGGACATTCGCCCAGGGCTCCACGTCCAGATTGTCCTTAAACAAGATCAGCGGAGTGGGAAGTTGACGAAAGGCGTCGTCAAAGACATTTTGACGAACTCGCCACGTCACCCGCACGGCATTAAAGTACGCTTAAGCGATGGACAGGTCGGTCGGGTGAAAGTGATCGAAGCTGGAGGTGAATGACATGAGTGAAAAGAAAATGAGTTTTCAAGAGGCGATGAAACAAAAGCTCGCCGAGAAGAAACAAAGTCAGACGAAAGTGCCAACAGGCCTTCATGGGACGAAGCAGAAGCCGTTGACGAACCAGTTGACGAAGAAGCCGAACAACCAGAAGAAACGGACAGGCATCTAAAAGGCAGCCGCTCATTCGAGCGACTGCCTTTTTCCTTCGTTCACACGTGTTCAGTCATGCGACGTCCCAACGAAAAGCCCGTTGTTGAAGTCATCGAGCAGTTTTTGGTAGTACTTCATTTGGTCGATGTTTTTACTTGCAAGTGCTGCGTCCGCGCCAGCAATCAATTGACCGACAGTCAAGCCGACCTCGACCCCACTGTCTTTATAGACAAGGTTTAGGTCTTTGAAATCCGCGTCGTTCAAGAGAACGTTGATTTTAGCTGCCGTCAATTGCATAATCAACCGCTTCTCTTCTGTCATCGATTTCGAAGACGGATTCAAAAGAATGGAGAGTGCTTGACGGTCTGACAGTTTCGACACATCGTATGAGACGCCATTGATTTTCAAAACGGTGCCGTAAGAGAATGTCACTTTTTCGAAGTTGAAGATGTTTTTCCAGCAACCGAGTGTATACACGTCATAGTCGTCCATTGGTGGTGGCGGTGTACACTCTTTGACCGTCAACGTGACGTAGCGCACCCAAGGGTCAAGTCCTGGATCGTCCCCGGCATACGCAGTCTCGTTTTTCTCATTCACAATTGTATCCAAGTGAACAAAAACATTGAATTGGAAACCGTCAGACAAGAGTGTCGATACAGGGACTCCGAGGTAGGAGGCGAGATCTGCGTATGGGATGAGCAGATGCGTCGGGTCGCTGTTCGAATACGTTTTAAAGTCGTATTGTCCAGGTTGCAAGCGTTCAAGCGACCCTGTAACTAAACGAAAATCAATTTTAATGTTCTCAGGATCATCTTTTAGCTGTATGCCCTCATTTAAATCAATGACGATTTTAAGCCCGCCAGAGACAAACTCGAAATCGACCGTACCAATTGGGGTATTTTGTCCCGCGAAAATCGTTTTACTCGACGTCGTCGACACACACCACTGCTTGCTACTCTCTTCCGCGACTACTCCTTTCATTGGCAACAGCGACAGCACGAACATGAGCACGAACAAGAGTGACCACCATTTTCGATGTTTCTTCATCTCATTCCCTTCTTTCTTCGTGATGACTGAACGTGATGTGGGAGAAGGTGTGCACCTATAACTATTTATTACCTGGTAGGTCGGAATTCATTCGTGAATCGGGAAATATTGATAGAATAGCAATCATATTCACAAACCAATCTATTTATAAAACGAATAATATGAAAGAAGTTGAATGAAAACATCATAAATAAATTAGGAAATATAGATTTAATGATTCATTTAAAATGTTATGAAAGCGCTTTAAGTGTCGTTTTTTCAGGATTTATGTCGAAACTTGTGTGAATTTTATGTGAACCGACCTGTAAAAAAATTATTGCTAATTGTCAGAATCTTTGTATAATTCAAAACAAGACATTATAAAAATCTTAACAACTTCAGATTTACACAACAGGGAGGAACTTATTCATGGAAGCCGTACAAAACTTATTGCAAGGAAGCGTCGACTTTTTAAACAACATCTTGTGGACGTACGTGTTGATCGTCGCGCTTGTCGGAGCCGGGATTTACTTCACGGTCAAAACACGATTTATGCAGTTCCGTTACTTAAAAGAAATGTTCCGTGTCGTCAATGACAAGTCGGACGTCACACTCACAAAAGACGGAAAAGGAATTAGTTCAGCGAAATCGTTCTTCATCGGAGCAGCGACACGAATCGGTACAGGGAACTTGGCCGGTGTCACAGTCGCCATCACTCTCGGTGGACCAGGTGCCGTCTTCTGGATGTGGATCGTGGCCCTCCTCGGTGGCGCGACAGCGATGATTGAGAGCACGCTCGCGCAAGTATATAAAGTAAAAGATGACGTCGCTTACCGCGGCGGTCCAGCCTACTACATCGAAAAAGGCTTGAACAACCGTGTTCTCGGTATCGTCTTCGCGGTCTTGATCGCGTTCACGTTCGGTCTCATCTTCAACTCGGTACAATCGAACACGATCGCAGCGGCGTTTGACAACGCGTTCGGTCTTGAAGCTGCAATCGGCGGTGTCATCCTCGTCGTCTTGACAGGACTCGTCATCTTCGGTGGTGTACAACGTGTCGCTAACTTCTCGGCGATCGTCGTCCCAATCATGGCTGTTCTCTACTTGGCAATCGCACTTTACGTCGTTGTCGTGAACATCGCACAAATGCCAGCGGTCATCGGCATGATCTTCCAAAGCGCGTTCGGCCTCGAGCAAGCGTTCGGTGGCTCGGTAGGTGCGGCGATCATGATGGGTGTACGTCGTGGTCTCTTCTCGAACGAAGCAGGTATGGGTTCTGCTCCAAACGCCGCAGCGACTGCGGAAGTTTCGCACCCTGCGAAACAAGGTTTCATGCAAACACTCGGTGTCTTCTTGGATACGTTGATCGTTTGTACAGCCACTGCTGCCATCGTCCTTCTCTCAGACAGCTATGCTGCAGGGAATGGGGAAGGTATCGCACTTCTCCAAAACGCGTTAGCTGAGCAAATCGGATCATGGGCACCAGCCTTCATCGCCGTCAGCGTTCTCCTGTTCGCTTTCAGCTCGATTGTCGGTAGCTACTACTACGGTGAAACGAACATCGAGTTCATCAAGAAGAGCAAAGCGGCAGTGTTCGGTTTCCGCCTTCTCACTATGGGCTTCGTCTTCATCGGATCGGTCGCAAGTCTTGGATTCGTCTGGAGCCTCGCTGACTTGTTCATGGCGGGGATGACACTCATCAACTTGGCAGCCATCATCCTTCTTGGTGGTGTTGCCTTCAAAGTACTTCGCGACTACGAAGAGCAGCGTGCACAAGGACTCAACCCACGCTTCTCAGCCCGTAAACTCGGAATCGAGAACACGGAATGCTGGGACGTCGAAGAGGAAGAAGTCGCACAAGGTGCCGTTCAAGCGGCAGCTGCCGATTCTTCAAAATCATAAACCATGCAACAACAGGGGCCCTGCGCATCGGGGCCCCTGTCTTTATGCGTTCTGCCGAATCGATTCGACGTTCGTCGAGGTTTGTGCGTTCAAATGGAGATACGTTGCCGCGACGAACAAGGCACCGCCGACGATGTTACCGAGTGTGGCGAACAACAAGTTGTTGAGGGCAAACCCGAGGTTAATCGTCTCAGAGGGCGCGTAATGCAAGGCGAGTGCGAAAATGCCCATGTTGGCGATCGAGTGCTCGAACCCGGCTGCGAAAAAGGCGACGACCGGTAACATCGTCAACATGATTTTGGCGACGTCATTTTTTGTTTTCAACGGCATGAAGATGGCGATGCAGACGAGCACGTTGCAAAGGATTCCTTTTAAGAAGATGGCGAATGCATCGGTTCCCATCTTTTTTGCGGCGACAACGGCCAAAAGGTGGTCGCTTCCGACCTCGCCCATGCTGTGGGCACCGACGACGAGACTGACGAGAAGGAGTGCACCGACCAAATTGCCGACCCAACTGACTCCCCAGACGGCGAATAGCTCACGCCATGAGATGCGGTGTCGTTTCGCCCCGGTATATGCGTACATCGTATTGCTCGTGAACAGTTCGCCACCCATCCAAACGATAAAGACGAGCGCGACCGAGAAACTCATCCCGGCAAACAGCATCGTGCCCGGCACCTCGATGAACATGTTGCCGACCGAGAACGCGAAGACGACCCCAACTCCAATTAAAAATCCGGCGATGATGGAGCGTAACACATACTGTCCGAACGCGTGACGCAACAGTGTCGCTTTTTTATGCGCGGCTTCCTCCATATAATCGACGACTTGTTTTTCCATTTGAAACGACCTCCTTAGACACTTCAAGTCTAGGAGGTCTTCTTAAAGTTTGCAATTGTTTTCACAAACTTTTATGAGGATGACATGAACTGTTCACATCGTCGCCACGAGTTCGACTTTCATCCGGTCTGGATCTTCGAAATAAAGCGCGATGTAATTCGGTCCGCCGGCGTAGGGAAAACGGTCGGCGTATAGTTCCATAAATCCATGCTGAGCCAGTTGTGAGCGCAGTCGCTCGAGCTGTTCCAATGAATCGGCATGAAAAGCAAGGTGGTTCAAGCCAGTCTTTTTCCGATGGTACGGTGGTTCAAGGTGCGCGGTCTCCGTCTGGACAAAGACGAGATACGTTTCTCCAAACCGATAGCTTTGTCCTTGGTCCCACTGTTGATACAGCGTGTAACCGAGTTCGGTGAGGAGCCAGTCCCAAGCGGTCAGACTCTTTTTCAAATCAGAGACGTACAATTCGACATGATGCAACATCGGGCTCATCCTTCCGTCGGACGTTTCGAAACCGTCCATTTAGTATAATGGTTATTATACGACGAATGCAGGGGGAACCATATGGACAATTCGGGGCTTGTCTCGAACATTTTGATAGCCGGCAAGACCGGCGTCGGGAAGAGTGCTTTTTTGAACTATATTTACGGCCGGGACATCGCGGCGTCGCGAGCAGGCAGCCCGGTGACGGCCGAAGGATTGCACGAATATGAATATTATGACCTTGAACGTGGCATCCTGTTTCGCTTCTTTGATACGTGGGGGCTCGAGGCCGATCGCTCGGACGAGTGGCACGACGCGGTGCTCGCTGTCGTCAACGAGCGGGAAGGGGCGCTTGATATCGCCGATTGGTTCCACACGATTTATTATTTACTGTCGATTAACTCGGGCCGTGTCGAGGCGTACGAGATTGACTCCATCTTAAGACCGCTCTACGAGAAAGAGAGCAACGTGACGATTATCTTGACGAACTATAACCCGGACAGCGCCATGAACGTCGAGAAGGCGGAAGCGATGGAGGCTGTCCTCATGCGTGAGCTCAATATTCCACGCGAGGCGATGATACGGGTCAATAGCGTCGAGAAGAAGCTACTGAGCGGTCAACTCGTCCCGCGACTCGGTTACGATGCCGTCTGGATGAGAAATCGAGTGAACTTATGGCAGGACGTCGAGCGGAAACTCCCGCTCAATTTGACGAATCATCTACTCGGTGAACTCGAGGCATGGCGGGACCGTAGCCATCGCGTCGCCGAATCAATCCGCATCTTCACCCCGCAGGCGATGATTAGCTGGAAGGCACGTCAAATCGAAAAAGATTTGGAAGCCACGCTCGAAGCGGCCGCGGAGACGACGGAAGAGGCGATGGCAGAAGGTATTCGTCACTACATCCAACTGATGGAACGGTATCCGCTCGTCGGCGCCCCATCCGACCTCGTCTTCAAGACGCGCCGGGTCGAGCTCGGCTTCGACTATTCGTTCAAGCGGACGATTCGAAAGATGGTGCTTGGCATGATTCCGGGCGTACACTTCATCTATTGGGCGTTTAAACGGCGGACGGCCGAGCGCGGCATCAAAAAAGCCGTCAATCAACAGTACGAGGTCGTCAGACAGACGATTGAATTCGACGTGCGCCGTGGATTCGAAGAAGAGATGCGTCGGCTCGGCCGAACGCTCAGTCAATGAGGAGGAAGCGAGATGGAGAAAAAAGCACCGTTTAACTTGGATACGTACGACTTGAAAGAAGAACTTGACCGTTTACGGGGCAAAGTGAAAAAACCGAACATTTTAATCGCCGGGGCAACCGGCTCGGGGAAGAGCTCGGTCGTCAATCACGTCTTCGGTCGTGATTTGACGAAAGTGGCCGCGGGTGAACCGGTCACGCGAGGCATCCATGAATTTAAAAGCGAAGACGTTGCCATTGTCCTATACGATAGTGAGGGCTATGAGATTGGCAGTGCGCGTCAAGAAGCGTATGCGGATGAAGTCATCGGGTTCGTCGAACGGGCCGGCGCAAAAGGGGCAGCCGAACAGATGCACCTCGTCTGGTACGCGATCAACGCTTCGATGAAGCGGGTCACTCCGCTCGACAAGGCGCTCATCCGACGCTTGAACGACGTGACGTCGGTCGCGGTCGTCTTCACACAAATTGACCAAGTCGACTTTGATGAGTTGGCAGCGCTACGTGAGGAAGTGAAGGATGTCGTAGCGAACGATGCGGTGTTCCAAGTGAGCGTCGCTTCAGAGTTGTTGAATGATTCCGAGTTGCGCGCCCATTTGGACTGGGAGCGGCTCGTAACCTGGTCGGTCGAACAGCTCGACCAGTCGCTTCAGGAAGGGCTACTCATGGAAGTCCATGCCGAGAGCGAGGAGATGCTCAAACTGAAGCGGAAGAAAGCGAATCGCATCATCTCGGGCTACGTGGCAAGCGCGGGGACAGCGGCTGCGGTGCCGCTTCCGTTCGCTGACGCCATCGCCTTGACGCCGATTCAAGTGACGATGAGCGTCCATCTCTTCCGTTATTGGGGTGTCAAGACGAACGATGACATGCTCCGGGCGTTGATTGGCAGCACCGTCATCCCTCAGATTGGGCGGGCGCTCTCGAAGACGATTTTATTAAACGTCATGAAATTTTTCCCGGGAGCGAACGCGGCGGCGAGCGTCATCAATGCGACGGTCGCATCGGGCATCACGTGGGCGATCGGTCTCGCCATCAACGAAGTCGCGTATCGGAACGCGATGGATTCGTCGAAGACGATCGAGCAGCTATTGAACAGTGATTTTGGTTCCTTGTTCGAACAGTTCATGGCCCAAAACCCGGTGACGAAAAAGAAAGACTGAATCAAATAGAACAGAGGAGCGATTAGATGAAGAAACGAATCTACATTACGAGACGACTGCCCGAAGAGGCTGTGGCACCGCTACGCGAAACGTATGAGGTCCGCATGTGGGACGAAGAGGCGAGCAGTGTGCCGCGAGACGTTTTGCTTGAGGAAGCGAGCACGGCGCATGCGTTGTGGACGATGTTGAGCGACTCGATTGACCGTGAGTTGATTGAGCAGTCGCCGAACCTCGAGGTCATTTCGAACTTGGCGGTCGGTTATAACAACATCGACATCGAAGCGGCGAAAGCGAACGGGATCATCGTGACGAACACACCGGACGTGTTGACGGAGACGACGGCCGATTTAGCGTTTGGCCTTATGATGATGACAGCCCGTCGACTCGGTGAGGCCGAGCGCGATCTTCGCGCCGGCGAGTGGAAGTCATGGACGCCGATGGGCTATGTCGGCATGGACTTGTATCAGGCGAAGCTCGGGATTATTGGGATGGGGCGTATCGGTGAAGCGGTGGCGCGCCGTGCACGTGGCTTTAATATGGATGTGCTGTACCATAATCGGACAAGACGGCATGAATCCGAATCGATGTACGGGTTTGTTTACGCGGAACTCGATGATTTGCTCGCTGAATCCGATTTCGTCGTCGTGTTGGCCCCGCTCACGGAAGAGACGCGCGGTCTCATCGATGCGAAAGCGTTGGCGAAAATGAAATCGACGGCCGTGTTCATCAACGTCGCCCGAGGCGAGATCGTCGACGAAGATGCGCTCTATGACGCGTTGTACGAGAAGCGGATTTGGGCGGCCGGACTTGATGTGTTCGCCAAAGAACCGATTGACATGAATCATCCGCTCTTGACGCTCCCGAACGTGACAACGTTGCCGCATATCGGTAGCGCCTCCATCAAGACCCGTCTCGCGATGATGGAGCTCAACCGTCAAGCAATTGTGAACGTACTTGAAGGACAAGAACCGAAAAACCGATTGACATGAAAAAGGAGTCTGACGCGTAGTCAGACTCCTTTACCTTTAAAAGCGGCGGACGTTGTCAGGGTCTTCGAAATCGTTACGAAGCGCCCGATCATCAAGACCGCGCAGTTTTGCCTCTTTGTCATTCAATTTATCTTTCTCATCCAGTCTGTCTTGCTCTGGGTCGACAGCTCGATTTGGATTGTCACCGGTCGTTTCATTAAATCGGGTCGAGTCGATTTCAAGTCCGTCGGCCGTATGGTGGCCTTGATGGCTTGTCCCATGCGTCGATTCGTTGAAACGTGTGGAGTCGATCGTTAACCCATCGTTGTGGCGACGTTCGAAGTCTTCGTCGACATAGATGAGAATTTTCCCGTCTTCGACGTCACGGTAGTGGCGATTTACTTCTTCTTCGCTTAGTCCCATGTTGCGAAGCCCGCTATGCACATCTTCTTTTCCACTTAAGAACGCACGGACTTTGTCGAACCAGCCGGTCTCATGAGACGCCTCGGTATGGACGTCCGTTTGACGACGTAAAATCGAGACGTTGTCTTCATGTTTCGCGACGACATAAATGTCCGAGTCTTTGTAGCCTTTTGCGCGCAACTCTTCGATTTTACCAAGTGCTGACTGCTGGGTGTCGTACATGCTGACGAATTGTTTCTCACTCATGTCTGTTTCCTCCTTATTTTATAATCGACGATGGTCTTCTAAACCGGAGTGTCCGCGAACGATCGGGTCGTCTTTCGTGCCACGTGGTTCTTCATCGTGGTCATTGAACGGTTTGGCATCAAAGGCGATGCCGTCCGCCTCTTCCCCTTTTTCATGATCGAGTTCGCTGTCTTTTTTATACATGTTTGGATAGCGCTCATAGGAATGCTTGTCGACATAAAGTAATAGTTTGCCATTGTCGATTGCCGTGTAATACTCTTCTGCTTCTGCATCGCTCAAGCCCATATTACGCAACTCGTCACGAATCCGGTCACTTCCGTGTAAGAACGATTTAACGCGGTCGAGCCAGTTGACGTCTCGAATGCCCGCTTCTGCATTCACATCGGTGTGATAGCGCAGGGCAGAGATTTCCCCATCTCGTTTGGCAACGACGTGCATGTTCTTCTCAGCTTCCCCGGCTGTTCGAAGCTCATCCACCTTATCCATCACTTCTTGTTCACTTGAAAAGAGCCCAATAATTTTACGGTCCGACATAGTGTGCCTCCTTCAATCTATGATTTGCTTTATAAATTGGCGTCACGCTATTAATAATTTCCGTTCTGGCCAAACTTCAAACAAAAAACGCCTTTTCCAGTAGAAGAGGCGTCCGTTAATCAATAGTAGAGGATGACGTCATCGTTGCCGAGTCGGCATCGCGTGTTCCGCCAGACGAACTCAATCAGTGTCCAAAGTGCCATGAAACCGCTGAGGCCAAGTAGGACGAGCGCGTAAAGCGGAGTCAATTGGATTAAAAATGACCATTCGAGTGCCATGAGGACGGGTTGGGTCAAAATGACAAACCCGACGTAGACGAGCACGATGAAGATGGCGAACAGGACGCGTCGACCGAGCGTCTGGAAATGATGACGGAAGCGCGTCAACAAGCCGAAGACGGCGCCAGTCAAGAGGACCGGTAAGATGAACCCGAAATAGTCGATGGCGTACATCCCGGTTGGGGCCGTAAAGAGGCGTAAGCTGAACACATCGTCCATGACGAGGAGCAGATTGGCGTAGGCGAAGGCGAGAATCATGCCGAGTAGCCAGCCGAACTGATTCCAAGCTCGACGTGACGATTTCATCGCCTCGATTTTCGTATAGGCGAGAAACGAGACGTCGCGCATCTCGATGTCTTGCAGCTTCAATTTCATGTCATTCAATCGATCGACGGCCCAATCGAACTCGCGATTGACTTGCGTCTTTTCGTGAGGTTTCAATTCCTCCGATTGGTCGATGAGCGTGTGGTAGCGTCGGCGGAACTCTTCATTCGTCACGGGCTTTTCAATTAAGAACGTGGCATATTCTTCCGGTGACTGACTGAGCAGGCCGTCGAGTGATTGCCCGTTCTTCTCGGCCTGATTCATATAGCCGGCGAGACTGTCGAGTAGCCGTTCCGCTTCCGCTTCATCGTCAACTAAGTCCAGCAAGTGGATGCGGACTTGGTCATAAAACGCTTGGAGGGCGGGGTCGTTAAAGGTAGGCTGTTTCAGATGAATTCCTCTCTTCTATAGTTTATTTCGATTCAAGCAGGGGGCTCGTCGTTATGGTCGAGCGTTCGGGCTTCAAAATCGCCTTGCGCGATGCTACGCACCAAAATCTCACTGCCGCCCATGTTTGTCGCAAGTGGAATGGAGTACACGTCACATAAGCGCATCAACGCACTGACGTCAGGCTCATGTGGCTGGGCCGTCAACGGATCACGGAAGAAAAGAATCATATCCATTTCCCCACGTGCGACAGCAGCACCGATTTCTTGGTCTCCACCGAGCGGGCCAGACTTGTAACAGTGAACCGGTAGCCCGGTCGCTTCGGCTACACGCTTGCCGGTCGTACCGGTGGCGAATAGTTGATGGTGCTTTAAAATGTGCGCATAAGCGCGGACTAAGCGAATCAAATCATCTTTCTTTTTATCGTGGGCAATCAACGCGATGTTCATCGAGACTCCTCCTAAAAAAAGATTTCCAACTCATTCGTACCATACTTGGTTAAGAAAGACACGTCTTCTTTCTATAGATATAAAAATCATAAGCGAACAACTGTTTTAGTGCGATATGAAACGGGCAAGGTTTACCGGTATGAAAATGTTGGTATTAATACAGAGAGTCAATCTTAACTAAAAATTCAAAAAGAGATAGGAGGAAGATGTTGAATGAACAATACGACGTACAATTTTAACTCCGTCATGTCGTGGCTACCGGACCTTTTGCTAGTCATCCTTGTTCTTGTAATCGGTTATATTTTAGCAAAAGTGTTGGAAGGTGTGACGCGCAAAGCGCTTCGCAAAGCACGACTTGACGAACGTGTCGGGGTAACAAAAGAAGGGGATCCGGCTAAGCCGGGCCGTGACGAAAGAAAGTGGACGCCAGAGCGCATTATTGCGAAGGTCGTCTTCTTTGGGGTCTTGCTCCTCGCATTCTTGATTGTGTTTGAATACATGAACGTGCCGGGCGTTGCGCAGCCGTTCAACCAAATCTATGCAAGCTTCTCAGGATTGATTACCGGGGTCATTAAAGCCGGTCTCATCTTACTCGTCGCTTGGATTATCGCAACACTCTTGAAAAAAGCGATTCAAATGGCGGGTCATCGCCTCAACTTGAACAAGTTGATGGAGAAGACTGGTCAAGATTCGTCTAGTGTGAACCAGACGCAATGGGTGGATACGGTAGCAAACATCGTCTTCTACCTTGTCCTCTTGTTGGCTCTTCCGGCCGTACTTGATGCGCTCGGTCTCCAAGGAATTAGCGGACCGTTCGAAGACTTGCTCAACAGTTTCCTTGCCTTCATCCCAAGACTTGTCGCTGCGGCACTTATCTTCGCCATCGGTTACGTCGTGGCGAAAATTGTTCGCGATATCTTGACGAAATTCTTGGAAGCAGCCGGGTTAAACCGATTCGCTGAGAAGTTACATTTGGCGGATTACGTCAAAGGGTCAAGCCTTGCGAAGGCTGTCGGAACAATCGTTTTCATCTTGATCATGATTCCGGTCACGATTTCGGCGCTTGAAGCGTTGAACATCCGTGGAATCTCGGAACCAGCCATCTCGATGCTTAATAACATCCTAGCGATGATTCCAAACATCATCGTCGCTATCGTCTTGATTCTCGTCGGTGTGTTCGTTGCCAAATGGCTCAAAGGTGTCGTTGTGTCACTCCTTGAGAATTTAGGTGTGAACTCACTCGCTGAGAAGATGGGCTTCGGTGGACGCTCGACATCATCGACGTCTGTCGCACAAGTCATCGGAACAATCGTGCAAATCATCGTCATCTTGTTGTTCGTCTCAGAAGCACTTCAAGTAGCGAACCTTGAATTCATGGCATCGCTCGCGACAGCTATCTTTGCTTACTTGCCAATGGTCATCGCAGCCATCGTCATCTTGGCGGTCGGTTTCTGGCTCGCGAACATGGCAGAGCGACTCGTCGGAAGCGTGCTCGTCGATGGAGCCGGTCAACCGAGCGCTCTCCGTCACATTGCGAAGTACGCGATTCTTGGACTTGCCTTCTTCATGGCGATTAGCCAACTCGGTATCGCACCGATGATCGTCAACACGGCGTTCTTGCTTATCCTCGGTGCCGTCGCCCTTGCTTTCGGTCTTGCCTTCGGTCTTGGCGGACGTGAAACAGCGGCGCGTTACTTGAAGAAAGCAGAAAAGAACATCGATGAGACAGAAGTCTCAAAAGAAGGACTCGAACAAGAAAAAGCACAAATGAATGCTGAAGCCGAAGCTGCGAAGCGTGAGGCGAAACAAGGGTTGGATCAATCGAAACGTGAAGCGAATCAAACGAAACAAGATTTGAAGCGTGAAGCGGATCGGACGAATATGCCGAACCAAACGAACGTAGACGGTCCTGAACCGAATCCGTTCCACGACAACATCACGCCGGATGAAAACAACCGGTCGTTAGACGATAATGATGGACCACTCCGTCCGTAATCAATCGTTGAACAGGTCTCTCACTGAGAGGCCTGTTTTTTTGTATCAACAGAGAAGGAAAACTGGTCGATATATAAGTAATTAGTCGACAAAGGCAGGAGTGGATTACGTGTTTAAAACGTTTCAGCAGACATTGTTACGGAACTATGTGTTAGGATCGGGCATCGCTGTCTTCGGGGTCGGTGGTTTATTCATCTTCCAGACGCTCGAGCTATCGCCATTGGAAATGATGCTCTTATTTTTCATCATGGTCGTATCCGGGACAGTCATGGCGGGATTGGAGTTATTGATGTATCGTCGGCACGTGGCACCGATACGTCTGGCTTGTTTGACGGACGTTCCGAGTCAGGCCGTGCTTCAACAGGCGTTTGATCAGACGAGCCGCTTTCCTGTGCTCACTATCAAGCGGATCATGGGACCGCATTTGTTCGGGCTGTCGCTTCCAGCGATGCTTTTATCCGCCACCGCGATTCACCTAGGTTGGATCGATTTGCCGTACCGGATGATTGGGCTTGCTGCACTTGGGGCGGTTTTGATTGCACTATTGCATGCATTAATTGAATTCTTTTTAACGTACCGCTCGGTCGAACCGATGCTTCTTTACTTGCAAGGAACAAATGAATCATTACATCAACAACCGCTTCAGACGACACAGCGTTCACTCAGTGTCCGGACGAAATTGTTAGTGAGCATGCTCGTTATCGGGATGTTACCGGTCATGTTGTTCATGCTCGCTTCGGGCGTCCAATTGTCTACGGTCGAACAGGTCGATGCGTATTGGGGATGGGCTGCCCTCATCTTAGTCGTTATCGTTGGTGTGGCAACGTTTAGTAGCATCCTACTCTATGACAGCATTAAACGTCCGCTCGGTGCATTGACAGAAGGGGTCTCCGTCATCGACTCAGGGACGCTTCAACCGATTTCAAATCCGTATTCTGACGAGTTCGGTCAACTCGTGACCGGTTTCAATCATATGGTCGAGAACGTAACGCGCCGAGAGACCGAGAACGAGCAGTTGTTGAATAGTTTATTCGTCTTATTCGCAGCAACTCTGGATGCTCGTGATTCCTATACGGCCGGCCACTCAGAACGGGTTGCCGCTTACTCGGTCGAGCTGGCGGAAGCGCTCCGAATGCCTGCATACGAAGTTGAACTTCTTCGTAAGTCGGCACTTCTTCATGACATCGGAAAGATTGGGGTTCGAGATGACGTCTTGTTGAAAGAAGGTCGATTGACGGATGACGAGTTCGCCCAGATTCAAGAACACCCGACCATTGGCATTCATATCTTGAATCAAATCACGTTACCAGATTCGTTGCAGCCTATTTTAGCAGGCGTCCGTTCCCACCATGAACGGATTGATGGCAATGGATACCCAGACCGGTTAGCGGGAGAGGCGATTCCGTTGTTCGGTCGCATCATGGCCATCGCCGATGCGTACGACGCCATGACCTCGGACCGTCCTTACAGACAAGGCATGCCGATTGAAAAGGCACTCGCCATCTTAGAAAGTGGCCGGGGAACGCAATGGGACGCAAACTTCGTTGATGTCTTCGTCGCATTGCGACGCCAAGCGATTCCGGCTTAAAAAGAACTGTCCCGCAAAAGGGGACAGTTCTTTTCGTTTATCACAAAACCTCTAGTATATACACGCCGGCGATTCCGCCGAGTACGACGAAAACGAGATTCACACGGAGTAACGCTAAGCAGACCGCCACTGCACCCCCAATCAGTGCAGACGAGACGGTATTCGTCGCCGTCAAGAGACCAGGAAAGATGAGGCTCGCGAGCACCGCGTAGGGCGTAAACAATAGAAATCGTTTCAAAAGCGGAGTTAACGCTACGTTTTTTAACCAAAGCAGCGGGAAGAGCCGAGGAATATACGTCACAAGCGCCATCACCACGACGAGTAGCAATAAACTGATCATGGCGTGTCCTCCTCACGATAAAGAAGTGCGCCTGTCCCGGCCGCGATAAATGTCGAAAGGATGATGCTGAGTCCGGACGATAGTGGAACGAAAGGCGAGACCCCCCAATGGAGAACACTCTGCGCGGCTACCGCTATGCCGACCACGACGAGGACCGGCTTACGCGTCAAGCTCGGGACGAGCAATCCGATGAACATGGCGTATAAAGCGATGCCCATACTCGCCTGGAGTTCCATAGGCAAGCCGAACGCGAGAAATACGCCAATCCATGTGCCAACGTTCCAGGCCAAAAAGGCGATGCTGTTTAGACCTAGAATGAAATGGCCCCGTGTCGCCTCGTCGCGAACCGAAGCGACACTGAACGTCTCGTCGGTCACTCCGAACGCGACGGCTGCGAGGAAGCGATTCGATGTTGTCTCGAGTCGTTGTGATAAAGAAGCAGACATGAGAAAGTGACGCAAGTTCAAAATGAACGTCGTCAGCACGATTTCCCAATACATCGCCCCGGCCATAATCAATTGAATGCCGATAAATTGACTCGCTCCGGCGAAAATCAAAAGGGACATCGCCAATGTGATCACGTTTGGCATGTCAAACGATTTCGCAAGCAGACCGAACGCGATGGCAATCGGAATATAACCGACCGCGACGGGGATCCCGGCACGTATGCCGGAGCGGAACGCCATTTTGTTCGAAAGACGTTCTGCGTGTTGAAGTGGAGTCGCCATCGACGCCCCTCCTTTCGGTAGATTGGATGTTTTCTCATTCGGGATAGGGCGCACTTTTCCTGCTCGAATGGATGAATTAAGGGTATAGATAGGCGATAAGGTGGTGACATGTATGAGTAGAGCAGAAGAATTTATCGCATCCTATCACCGGATTGAAGACTATTTAAGCCGGGAGATGGGGGACGGCAAACATTTTAGTTTCAGCAACATGGTCAATCGTCTCGCAAAACAAAATCCAATCATCGAACGCTATAAAGAAGACTTACACCAGATGAGCCAGTTGCGCAACGCCATCGTCCATGAGCGGCGAGAACCCGACTTCATTATTGCAGAGCCACATGATTCATTAGTCGACTTGATTCTTGAAGTGGAGCGGGAGCTGCTGCATCCGAAGCTCGTCATCCCGTTGTTTCAAAAGCAGGTGACGACATTTCGGGCGGACGCGCCACTCCAAGATGTGTTGCGGGCGATTCGGAATGAGAACTACTCCCAGTTCCCGATTTACAACGTCGATGGCTCGTGGCTCGGCTTGTTGACGAAAAAAGGCGTGACGAGTTGGCTCGCCGAATCAGCGCATGACGCACACATCGCTTTGGACGGGGTGCTCGTGAGCCACGTGCTCCATCATGACCCCCACATTCATCGGTACCGTTTCATCGCTGCAGCCACATCCGTGATCGAAGCACATCATCATTTTGTGAACATGAAAGAAGGAGCACGTCTCGACGCGCTCCTCGTCACGGCGACCGGCGAAACGGATGAGCCGCTCCTCGGCATCATTCGTCCGCAAGACATTTTATATGTGATCGGCTGAGGCACCGTGTTCGATGGCGACCTCATATTGACTGACGGTGTTCCCAAGGACGACCGGCTTCACTTCTGACGTGCCGTCGTCCCGTTTTTTGTGGGCATGTTTATAAGCCCCGCTCTCAAGCCAGTTCTCAAAGCTCGCCGCATCACGCCAAGTCGTCATGATGACGACTTGGTCTTTTGTCTCATCCGATGTGTCGGTCAACACTTGCATACGAATGAACCCATCCATCGATTCGATTCCTTTCGTCGTCTCGAAACGGGCTTTCACCGCCTCGACCTTCCCTTTTTCCACGTCCAACTTGTTCATCACAATCCACATCTTCAATTCCCCCTTCACAAGTGTCGTACATCTTTTAGTATAGCGTGAAGTCGGCTCTGATTTATCGCTTCCTGCTCGACGTCAACGCTTCGCCCACCACTCTTCAAACGTCCAATTCTGTTGTCTCATCGTCGTCGCCTCGTTGACACCAACATAGCGCAGATGCCAGGGCTCATAGTTATAGCCGGTTATTGCTTCTTTTCCTTTCGGATAACGAACGATGAATCCGTACTGATGGGCGTTGGCCAACATCCATTTTCCTTCTGGTGTCTGGTCAAACGAGGCAGCGAGTCCCATCTGCATGCGTTGGCTCGTCATATCGACGGCGAGGCCGGTCTGATGCTCGCTATGACCAGGTCGGGCGACATAAAGCGAGGCGTATGTCGTCCCGCGCGTGTTGACCCAGTACGTGTAAATCGACTGTTGTGTGCTGTACGAACGATAGGCGCTCAGAGCATAAAGTGTATGGCCTTGCTTCCGACCATCGTAATAGAGCCGAGCGAGCGCGTGAGCGGCCTCGGCAGCCATGAGCGTCCGTTCGCTCCCTTTTTGATAAACAGTCGGGATTGTAAGCGGTACGAGTTGAGACGAGCGGTATGTTTTGGACAGGCCATACTGTTTGTTGACGAGACGAAGCCGTTCGGTGGAGGAAAGTTTCGGGATGCCAGCTTTCAGGTTCGTGGACGGAGTGAAGTAGCGGGTACTGCCGATATAGACGTTCGACCAACTTCGGTTATACACGGCGTACTGCACCGGCGTGTTCGTCGGAAGTGTTTTCAGAACCGGTGACGTTTGGAGCGCACGTCCATACAGTTTCGTAGATTGTACCGTATAGCCGGCAGTCGTCGTAGTTGTGGCGGCTGTGACAGAGAGGTTAACCATGAAGCAGACGATGAGGAGCGCGACGATGCGTTTCATGACGGTCATCCTCCTTCTTGATTGATAATTCTGTTTTCCCTTTATTTCAAATGTTGAAAAGAGAAGTATTTAGGGAATAGAGTACAAGCGTATCCGCCTCATGACCACACCTGCATACGGCCGCAGCCCGATGCGCCGTATGCATGAGCGCGTTACACTTGAACTATCGAGAACGGTCGGGACAAGAAAGGAGTGATCGTATGGAACTCATCTTCGGCTTACCGCTTTTACTGCTCATCTTGTTCTTTGCCTTTTTGTATTTCAACATCAAAGGGCTATCGGACATGTGGAAAGATTACAATCGCACGAAATCGATGATTCCCCTTGGATTCTTCATTGTCGGGATTCTTGGGATTTTCACCGGAATCTGGACGTGGCTCGTCATCCTGATTTATTACGCGATTCGTCCGAAGTCGTGATGGAACACCGTGTGCCGAGGCATACGGTGTTTTGTTATACTGGGGGCGAGGTGAAGTCATGGAAAAGTTAATCAAAGCGTGGTTTATCATCACGCTGATCACATTCATTCTATTCAAACTCGGTGAGACAATGACGGCATCGTATACGGAACCGGCTGGGGAAGGAAATCCGTACGTGCTCGTCCTCCTTATCGGCTGGCCGTTCGCACTGTTGTTCGTCTGGATCACAATCCGACTCGCACGTCGAACAGTGCAAGCGGTCCATCCGCTCGGTCGGGTTGGACTCATGATTGGTGGCATCGCCATGGCGGTGTTCGCGCTGATAGTCAATGCGAATCAAGCGAACGCGCTCCGTGACGGGATTCAGGAATCGATGAATGCAGCCTATGCGACGGGATGGAATCAATTCACGAATATCATCTATGCGAATCAACTGACCTTCTTTGTCCTTACCGTTAGTTGTATGGTCATCGGCATCGCCTTGACGTTCATCATCTCCCCGAAACAAAAAAACGAGGATTAGCCTGGGCGCTGATCCTCGTTTTCGTTAGCGGAGCTTCGCTTGATACAAACGGGCGTACCGGTCGGCCGCGATAATGGCGTCCGCGACGTCATCGGGTGTGACATCAAAGCCGCTATGAATCGTTTCGCCTTCTGCGGTGGCCGCTTGTCCGACTTTCAGGATGTCTTCTCGGGAGGCGTCTTTCAATTTCACGTCTTCGAGCGTGACCGGTAAATCAAGCGCCATATAGAGCGCGACGTACCGCTCAAATTCTTCTTGTGTCCGTCCTTCGAGTGCGAGCTGTACGAGCGTGCCGAAGGCGACCTTTTCCCCGTGAGTCAAATGGTGGATGTCCCCATCGAGCGCTGTGAATCCGTTATGGATGGCGTGGGCCGCGGCCAATCCGCCGCTTTCGAAGCCGAGTCCGCTCAAGAGCGTGTTCGCTTCGACGACCGCCTCGAGCGCTGGTGTGACGACCTTCGCCTGCACCGATTCGTACGCCAGGATTCCATAGTCAAATAGTACTTCCTCGCAGCGTTTCGCAATCGCTTCCGCCGCAATCGTCGGCACACCGCCTGCCATCGTCTTCCCACCGAACGCGAGGACGCTACGCACCTCGACCCATGTCGCGAGGGCGTCCGCGATGCCTGAGGCGAGGAAACGGGCTGGCGCTTCGGCAATCAATTTCGTATCAACGAGCACGAGGTCTGGATTTTTCTTATAGAAACGATACGTCTCGAAGTTCCCTTCATCCGTATAGATGACGGAGAGGGCGCTCGTTGGGGCGTCCGTCGAGGCGATCGTCGGAACGATGACGATGCGAGCGTCGAGTTCGTCCGCGACGGCTTTTGCTGTATCGAGCGTTTTACCACCGCCCATACCAATGACAAACGACACGTGATTCTCTTTCGCGGAAGCGGCGATGCGTTCAATCTCGTGACGAGACGCCTCTCCGACAAAGTCTGCTTTCTCCGTCTCGACATCGCTTGCGGAAAGTGCGGCGCTCACGCGATCCCCGATAATCCGCCAGACGATATCGTCGGCAATTAACAAGGCTTTCGAGCCGAAGTGACCTACATGTTTCCCGATCTGGTCAATCGTGTTCTTCCCTTGCACATACTTGGCTGGACTGATGAAAACGCGTTCTGACATAATCAACATCCTTTCGAAGTGAAATGGCAATCGACAACAGTAAAGATGTTCCCGATTTCGGGCTTGTAGTAAACAGGTATTCGCGTGACAGCTCCGTGAACGAAACGGTCACCGTAGGCATCCTAAACTTCCGATGACGACGAGTAACACAATCAAAGCGGCAACGGCAAGAAACCCCCAATCGAGTATCGTTTTTGTCATGACGACTCCTCCTATGAGCTGATGGGTTCAGTATAGCCGCTCGTTTAAAGGTTCCCGTTCCTAAAAAAGTACCTGGTCTAAAAAAAGGCACGTTCTCATTTAACGCGTGATTGATGGTTTGAAGGAGAAGAGACGGGGAACAACTATTTCGTATGTTACTTTCTGAAGGAGGAATGAACGATGTCTAAACATGTATTGATCATCGCGACGTCTGCCAATAAACTACAGAACGGTCATGATACGGGACTGTGGCTTGAAGAGTTCGCCGCACCCTATCTCCAATTTGAAAAACAAGGATATAAAGTGACGGTCGCGAGTATCGAGGGCGGCGACGTGCCAATCGATGCGAACAGCCTAGAGGACGGCTTGTCACAAGATGTTTTAAATACACAAACGTTATTGAAAAACACGGTCCGACTCGACCAAGTCGCAGACGATTCGTATGATGCCGTATTCTTGCCAGGCGGGCATGGCACGGTCGTCGATTTCCCGAACAATGAGACGCTTCAACGCGTCGTGCGGAACGTCTATGAGAGTGGAAACGTGGTCGCGGCCGTCTGTCACGGACCGATCGGACTCGTCAACGTCAACTTGAGCAATGGGGAGCCGCTCGTGAAAGACAAACGCGTGACCGGCTTCACCGATGCAGAAGAGCGGGAGATGCAACTCGAATCCGCCGTGCCGTTCTTACTTGAATCGGCACTTCGCGAGAAAGGCGGCAAGTTCGATGGGGCCGATAACTGGACGGTCAACGTCGCGGTCGATGACCGTCTCGTCACAGGGCAAAACCCGCAATCATCCGAACGGGTCGCAGAAGAAGTCGTCAATTTGCTCGACTAACAGGATAGACAATCTAGGCAGTCGCCTAGATTGTCTTTTTTTTTCGGACATATGTCCTTTTCAAACGTTCCATTCTCCCGTACAGTCAGACGAAGAGACAGGAGGAGTAGGAATGGGAATCATCTTTGCGGTGCTCTCGGGCACGTTCATCGCGTTACAGGGCATCTTCAACGCTAAACTCGGCTATGCAGTCGGCGCCTGGCTATCGGTCACGATCGTCCATTTGATCGGCCTGATGTTGGCGTTACTCATCTACGCCTTCAAGCGTGATGGGGACATGACCGCATTCCGACGGGTGCCTTGGTACTACAGTCTAGGCGGACTCTTTGGCGTCTTTGTCGTCTTTGGCGAATTGACCGCCATTCAACAGCTCGGTGTGACGTGGGCGATTTGTGTCCTCCTCGTTGCCCAATTGATTGGGGCGTTTTTGATTGATTCGAACGGATGGTTCGGTGTGACCAAAAAACCAGTCACCGGCGGGCAGGTCATCGGACTCAGCCTGATGGTCATCGGCATCGGCGTCTATACATTCACATGAGGAGGAGATGAAAATGAAAGTAGAGGCGGCGTTACAACGGCTCGGGTGGCAACATTTGTTTTCAAAGCAGACACTCGCTGCTTCCTCAATCGTCACGTTCTCCTCGGGAACGATGCTTTGCGCGAATGATCACGTGATTGATTCGTTGTTCGTTGTCTTAGAAGGGCGTGTCAAAATCTATACGCTCAGTGAAGAAGGCAAGTTGCGTTTACTTCGCTTGAAGGCGGCCCCGACACTAATTGGCGATATCGAATATGCGAGCGGACGCCACGTGCTCCATACCGTCGAGGCGGTCGGAACGGTCGTATGCCTACGTATCCCGTTTGAGGTGTTGAAAACACACAACCGAACGATTGCCTTCACCGAACATTTGCTTCGTGGCGTGTCAGAAAAGCTCTTCATTGAAGCGAATGCCTCGTCGAACCACTTGATGTCGACGCTCGAGGAACGACTCGCCGGCTATCTCGTCTCGCTCAGTGAAGCCGGAAACGATTTGTTCCAATCTGAGATGAGTCAGTTGAAGCGAAAAGAAGTCGCTGAATGGCTCGGGACGAGCTATCGGCATTTGAACCGGACGTTACAGGCGTTCGCAGATGAAGGTCTCGTCGAACGGACGCGCAAGCAAGTCAAAATTTTGGATATGGAACGATTAAAGCAGCGTGCGAATGGCATGCTCTATGAGTAAGGAGAGTTTTCATGATTATTGGAATCATCTGTTCGGCCGTCGCGGGCGCCTTCATCAGCGTGCAAGCGGCCGTCAATGCAAAAATGAACGTCCATCTCGGTGCGTGGGCAACGACCGTACTCGTCTTCATCGTCGGCCTCGTCGGATCCCTCGTCCCGCTCCTTTTGTTCGGCGGCAATCTTAGCGGGCTTCGTGATATCTCACCTGTCTATGCGCTCGGTGGTTTGCTCGGGGTTGGGGTCGTTTTTTGCGTCATGCGTAGCATCCAGCTACTCGGACCGACGTTGGCGGTCTCGGTCATCCTCGTGTCACAATTGATTTGGGCGCTTGGCGTCGACTTGTTCGGTGCGTTCGGTATGCCGCAACTTACGTTGTCACCCGGACAAGTCATCGGGTTGATGATTTTGCTGTTTGGCGTCGTCCTCTTCAAGCAGTCACAAGCCACAGCGCTCGCGCGTGAATCGATGAAGGAAGCCGCTTGAAGGAGTGGCTTTTTTCGTGCATAAAACGGGTACAGAGACGTATGATAGGTTCTATGAACCGAAATAACTATAGAGGTGATGAATACGGTGGGCTCTTCCATATGGATTGACTTGATGATTGTCTTGTTTTTAATCGTGTTGAACGGGATTTTCGCGATGACTGAAATTGCACTGATTTCATCGAAGCCTTCGAAGCTTGAGGTCGAGGCGAATCGAGGGAAGCGGAGCGCACAAATCGCTTTGAAGTACTCAAAAGACCCGACGGACCTGCTCTCGACCGTCCAAGTCGGCATCACGTTGATTGGAATCATCAACGGTGCCTACGGGGGCGCCCGATTCTCGACACCGGTCGGGGATGCGTTTGAACAGCTTGGCATGAGCGCACAATCGGCTTCAACGGTCGGTTATGTCCTCGTTGTCACGATGATCACGTATCTCTCCCTCATTATCGGCGAACTCGTACCGAAACGAATCGCGCTCGTTGCACCGGAACGGGTGACGATGGCGATTATCCCCGCACTCGATTTGTTCAGTAAAGTGATGCGACCGTTCATTTGGATTTTATCGAAATCGACGTTGTTCTTATTCAAACTGCTCGGATTGAAGGCGAAACGCTCAGACGGGGAGACGGAGCTTGAAATCAAGCAACTCTTATTCGAAGGTGCGCAGCAAGGACAGTTCGCGCACGAAGAAGTGCAGCAAGTCGAGCGCGTGTTTGCGTTTCATGACCAATTGATTTACGAGCTGATGCAGCCGCGGACGACGCTCGAATGGATTGATTTAGAAGACTCGATGGCAGATATCAAAGCCGCTGTATACGAGAGCAAACATAACAAACTTCCTGTCGGACGCGGCACACTCGATGAGTTCGTCGGCTATGTCGATCTCCGTGACGTGTTAATGTTGCCAGAACTCGCGGCCCCGACAGATCTTTTGAAACGAATCAAACAGCCGCTCGTCGTCCCGAAACAACGGGAAGCGAGCCAAGTCCTTCAGATGATGCAACAGACCGGTTCACCGATCGCCTTCGTTTTAGACGAATACGGTGGCTTTCTTGGACTGGTCACGTTGTTCGATATTCTCGAAGAAATAGTCGGGGAAGTGATGATTGAAGAAGAGACGCCTGACGTCGTTCGTCGTGAAGACGGCACGTATTTAGCCGACGGCCTCCTCAGCATTGAGGACTTAAAGCGGACGCTCGGCATTCGGGATGAGCGATTTGACGAAGGACGAAGCGCGTATCACACGCTCGCCGGGCTCGTCATCTACACGCTCGGTGATTTCCCAACCCGTGGAGACGTCGTCGAGGCGTACGGTCTTCGATTTGAAGTCGTCGACATGGATGGGAAACGGGTTGACCAAGTCCTGATTTCCATTCTTCCAGAAGAGAAAGAGGAGTAACGCGATGTCGCGTTACTCCTCTTTTGTCGTTTCCCACGTTTCGAACGCGGCGTTCATCAAAATACGTGCCATATGCAACATCGCCCGTTCATCGATGTCAAAGCGAGGATGATGATGCGGAAAAATCGCATCACGCTCCGGATTGCCGGCACCAGCAAAAAAGAAACTGCCCGGTACGTGTTGCAAGTAATAAGCAAAATCTTCCCCGACCATGAGCGGAGACATCTCAACGACACCGGCATCGCCGACCACATGCGCGGCCGAACGACGTACGTGCTCTGTCTCCCTCGGATGATTGATCACAGCAGGATAACCTTGGATGTAGTTCAACTCGTACTCAGCCCCTGCACCGGCACATGTCGTCGCGATGATGCGCTCTATGTCTCCGATGATTCGGGTTTGGGTATCCGGACTAAAGGTGCGGACCGTTCCAGAAAGACGGGCTTCATCTGCAATGACGTTGAACGCCTGTCCCGACTCGAACGTACCGATGGTCAAGACGGCCGGTTCGAGCGGGTCGACGCGACGGCTCACAATTTGTTGAAGCTGGCTCGCGACGTTGACGCCGACCATGAGCGAATCAATCGTATGGTGCGGGATGGCCCCGTGACCGCCCTTGCCTTTAATCGTCAGCTCGAAACGGTCGGCTGCCGCCATGATGGGACCGGTCTTGACCCCAATCGTCCCGAACGGAAGCGGTGTCCAAATATGCACGCCGTATATATAGTCGACACCGTCGAGACAATGGTCTTCAATCATCGGTTTGGCGCCACCGGGAGCGAGCTCTTCGGCGAACTGGTGAATCAAGACGACGTCTCCAGGCAACTCAGCCTCAGCAAGTACTTTGGCGAGCACGAGAAGTGATGCCGTATGAGCATCATGGCCACACGCGTGCATCGCGCCGTTCACTTTTGAGCGGTACGGGACGTCCTTCAAATCTTGAATCGGCAACGCGTCAAAGTCAGCCCGAAACGCAATCGTCGGTCCGTTCCCCCCTTTGATTCGCCCGACGACACCATTGCCGCCGACCCCTTCGCGGACGTCAAGGCCGAGGTCACGTAAATAACGTGCGATAAAGCGAGGTGTCTCTTGCTCTTCGAATGAGAGTTCAGGATGTTGGTGGAAATGACGGCGTAGCGTCACCATCTCTTCATATAAATCAGTCAGTCGGGCATCAAGCGTTGTGACAAACATCGAGAACACTCCAATCCTAGATATGATAGTCAATCCAATGTGTAGCGGGTATGAACGGTCAACTCGTTCTGTACGTGCTCGTCCGTCCCAAACAGCGTATGACGCGTTTTCGCCTAACCTGTGTCTTTTCCTTATTTTTGTAAAAGATAAGCTTATCGTATACGAGGAACGGGAATTAGAACAGCAGTAAATTCAAGAAACGGGGTGCAGGAATATGTTATGGATTGGATTAGGTGTCGTCATCTTGTTGGCTGTCATTTATTTCTCGGCCTACAACGGTCTTGTGAAGTATCGAAATTGGGTCGATGAGGCGTGGGCTCAAATCGATGTGCAGCTGAAACGTCGCTACGACTTGATTCCGAACTTGGTCGAGACGGTGAAAGGGTACGCGAAACATGAACAGGAGACGCTCGCAAAAGTCGTCGAACTCCGCAATCAAATGGGAGCCAGATCGACGCGACAAGAACAAATGGAAATTAACGATCAGTTGAGCGGCGCATTGAAAAATCTGTTTGCGCTTCGCGAAGCGTATCCGGACTTGAAAGCGAACGAGAACTTCAAGGTGCTGCAAGAAGAATTGACGCAAACGGAAAATAAAATCGCCTATTCACGCCAGCTTTATAACAACACGGTCATGAAATATAACACGAAAATCGAATCGGTGCCGACAAACGTCATCGCCTCGCTCCATCATTTTGAGAAGCGTGACATGCTCGAGGCACGAGAGGAAGAACGCGAGAACGTTCGCGTCTCGTTCTAATGCGAGGTGCCAGCGATGCTCCTCTATGAACAAATTCGTAAAAACAAAGTGAAGACGGTGTTCATCGTCACCGGGTTCGTCTTATTCGTTTTGCTCGTTGGGGCAGCGATTTCGTACATCAACTACGGGGATGCTTTGCCAGGACTTATTTTCACACCGGTCTTTTCATTGTTTTATGTCGGCATCGTCATCATGTCGAGCACGGGCATCGTCATGCGGATGAACCATGCGAAAGAGATCACTTCGGTCGAACAGCATCGCTTCTTATGGCATACGGTCGAGAACATGGCGATGGTTGCCCGCGTACCGATGCCGCGCGTGTTCATTATTAACGACCCGTCACCGAACGCGTTCGCGACCGGACTCAAGCCAGAGAAAGCGGCCGTCGCGGTCACGACCGGACTCCTTGACCGTCTGACGCGGGAAGAAGTCGAAGGGGTCATCGCCCATGAGGTGGCACACATTAAGAATTACGATGTCCGTCTCTCGACGGTCACGCTCGCGCTCGTCTCGGTCATCGCCATCATGAGTGACATCGGCTCGCGGATGTTGTTCTTTCGGAGTGTGGGCGGCCGGCGGGACAACAATCAAAACCCGATTCTTCTAATCGTCGGGCTCGTGTTGCTTATTCTCGCACCGATTCTTGCGACGCTCATCAACTTGGCGATCTCCCGAAACCGCGAATTTTTAGCGGATGCGAGCGGGGCCGAGTTGACGCGTAATCCGGAAGCGCTCGCTTCGGCGCTCGAGAAGATTGCGAACGTGGAGACGCCGGTTAAAGAAGCGTCGAGCGCATCAGCACCGCTCTATTTCTCCGACCCGATGAAGAAAAAGATTAGCGGCCTGCTGTCCACACACCCGAATCCGGTTGAACGCATCAACCGGTTGCGTCAGATGTAACGTTAATGGTTTTACGTGATGCATCATCCATAGGAAAAGCCACCTCGCATGAGGTGGCTTTCGTCGTTTATCCGGCACGGTGGCCGCGGAGTTTTTCAATCTCTTCGAGAACGAACTGCACGTTCGTACCGACGATGACTTGAATGTGGTTCGGGCTGACAACCTTGATACCAGGGATGCCTGCTTTCTTGATTTGTGTCTGGTCGACCGTATCCATGTCTTTTACATCAACACGGAGACGTGTGACGCAAGACTCGATGCCTGTGACGTTTTGATCGCCACCGAGTCCGTCGTAAATCATTGCAGCCATGGCTGAGTATTGACCACCCGCTGCGACTGGCGCTGTTTTCGTTTCGCCTTCAGGCGCTGTCTCCGTTGCGACGGCATCGACCGCCTCATCCGATTCACGACCTGGTGTTGCCAAGTTGAGCTTGACAATCATGAAGCGGAAAATAGCGTAGTAAATGGCACCGAAGACGAGACCTTGGACGAGCAACATATACGGTTGGTTCGCGAGCGGCAACCGTGAGCTGAGCACAAAGTCGACGAGACCAGCACTAAATCCAAATCCAGCTGTCCATTGGAACGTCGCCGCAACGAAGAGCGAAATTCCGGTTAAGACGGCGTGCACGAGGTAAAGGACTGGTGCGAGGAACATGAACGAGAACTCAAGTGGCTCGGTAACACCTGTGAAGAACGAAGCGAACGCTGCGGCAAGAAGGAGCGATGCCGCTTGTTTCTTCCGCTTTGTTTTCGCTGTATGATACATGGCGAGTGCTGCTGCCGGGAGACCAAACATCATGATTGGGAAGAATCCGGCTTGGTAGCGCCCTGTAATCCCTTTCTCGCCTTCGCCTGACCAGAAGTTTCCGATGTCATTAATTCCTGCGACATCAAACCAGAACACAGAGTTCAAGGCGTGATGAAGACCCGTCGGAATTAAAAGACGGTTAAAGAATCCGTAAAGACCGGCACCAAACGCACCGAGGCGTGAAATCGATTCACCAAAGCCGACAAGTCCAGAATAGACGACCGGCCAAATGAAGTAGAGGGCAACGGAAACGAGAATCATCGAGAACGCCGTCATGATTGGAACGAGACGTTTTCCACTAAAGAACGCGAGGGCGTCTGGCAATTTCACGTGGCTGAAACGGTTATACATTTGTGCGGCGACAATCCCTGAGAGAATACCGACGAAGGCGTTGGCGATTTTACCGAACGCTGGGTTGACGGCTTCGACGTCGACTCCTTGGAATAGGGCGACCGTTCCCGCAGAAAGAAGCGTCGTGACCGTGAGGAAAGCGACGAGACCACTAAGGGCGGCCGAACCGTCACGGTTTTTCGCCATCCCGAGGGCGACCCCGACGGCGAAGAGAATTGGAATGTTATCGATGATGGCTGCACCGGCTTTAATTAAGAATGCGGCAGCAATGTTTTCAGAACCCCAGCCGACTGGGTCAATCCAGTAACCAATCCCCATGAGAATGGCCGCTGCCGGAAGTACTGCAACTGGCAACATGAGGGAACGTCCGAGACGTTGTAAAAAGTTCATCATTGTGAATGTCCTCCTTTTTGATGGTGTTGGTCTTGCAGGCGTTGAATGTGGAGCGTAATATAACCAAGCTCTGATTCGGGCAAGACGATGCCGTATAAGTCTTCCATTTCGGTTGCGACATCAGACGCACACGTATAAGCCGACGAAAATTTTGTTTGAATCATTTTTAACATGTCTTCGTCAATCGTGTGGTGATCGTAATGGTTGACCCGATCCATGACGAATCGTAAATGAGTTAATAAACGTTGGTATGATAAGTCATCTTCTTCGATAGAGAGGTCGAGTCGTCGTGAAATCGATTGAATCATATCTCGTACGATCGTCGTCTGTTTGACCGTCTTGCGTAAATCACCTCCTTTCACTTTAAGCGTATGAATGTGGAGCGCAATGAAGGCGGCCTCATCTTTCGGCATCTTCACCCCGAGTTTATCCTCGATGTGTTGAATCGCCCAGAGGCCGATTTCATACTCGTTACGATACAAAATTTTTATCTCGTTCAATAGTTTGTTCCGAAGTGAGATGCCTTCTTGTTCACGTTCGATGGCGAACGAAATGTGATCGGTCAACACAACGTGGATATGTTCATTAAACGTCGTCTCGAGCCGTTTTTCCGCATGACTGATAATCTCTTCAGAAATCGTAAAGTGTTCGACGGGGATGCGGCTCAATAGTTGTTGGAACTTGTCACCTTCCGACATGACGAACAGCTTTTCGATTTTATGCGGATTGACGATGTCGTTGCGTGCTTTCTTAAACGCAACACCGGGACCGATGGCAATCTTCTCTTCACCGTCGTCTGATACGATGACCGCATTATTGTTCAAGATCTTTTTGATTTTTAACATGGTTCCTCCTATCGAGGAGTCATTGTTCCGCTTGAGCGACGACCGTCTTGCCTGAAAGGGCAGGACCGCCTGCATGGAAGACATACGGTTCTTTCAGCTCGCCACCGTTCGTGACAATCATCGGTGTGACCGTGTCTTTCCCTGCTTGATGAATCTGTTCGAGGTTCGCGGTGAGCAATGGTTGACCAACCTCCACTGACTCGTCGACGTTCACGTGGACGGTGAACGGGCCACCCGCAAGTTCGACCGTATCAAGACCGACGTGAATCAAAATTTCAGCACCATCCTCGGTGCGAATCCCGATCGCATGCTTCGTCGGTGCGACTTGGACGATAGTCCCTTTTGCCGGCGCGACGACTGTCCCGTCAGTCGGCATAATCGCAATCCCATCGCCCATCATCTTCTCACTGAAAACCGGGTCGCTCACTTCCTCAAGTGGAATAATGTCTCCTTCCATGGGTGCATAAAGTGTCAGTGTATGTCTCTTCATCCACTTATTCAATAACATCTTCAGTTCATCCTTTCGCTTCCAAAATGATTGTGAAAAAACAAAACAGGCATGGAGTATAGACTGATGGCGTGAGCCTTTCGTCTTACCCCATGCCTGATCGTATCAGTCACATGTGATCATTATTCGTTTCGTCACCCTCAAGATAGCACGGGGTACAATAGATAGCAAGACCTAATTTGAAAGCGTTCTCTAGAAATTTTACTTCTCTTGAAATCTGTTGTATAGTTAGGGCGAAACTGAATGAGAAAGGTGTTGCATGTTAATGAGTGAGGTCGTATCTGCCTAACGAACTGAAAAATGTTGGATGACACGCGTTTTTGTCATGCCTTCATGTTCTGTTACAGATATCGCCCTTCATAAACTGCCAGACACCGGTCTGTCTTTTTGCGTTGGTCGTCATCGGCCGACGCTTTTTGTTTGCGCGGTATCTCTATCACATTTAAGGAGAGAGTCCCATGAACGAACAAACATTAGATAAATTGCAATTCAACGAACTTATTCAACAAATCGAACGCTACTGCATTAGTGGATTTGGACGGAGGCTGTTACGAAACCAGCGGCCGACGAGCCATCTTCAAACAGTGAAAAAACGGCTCCAAGAGACGACAGAAGCGCGCGCGATTCTCGACGCCACATCGCACGTTCCGTTCATCGGGGTGTCCGCGATGGAACCCCTCATCGGGAAAATCAGCCGCGGGATTCAGCTCGAGGCGAGCGAATTAGAAGAAGTCGCCGAATTTTTCCGCGGCGCACGGAAGCTGAAGCGATTTATGACGGAGCAGACGTTCTTCGCCCCGCTCTTGTCCGCGTACGCCGATGAGATGAGCGAATGGCGTCAAATTGAAGAAGACATCACGGCCGCGATTCGTGGGGGCCGTGTCGTCGACGACGCATCAAAAGAATTGAAGCGTGTCCGTAAGCAAATCGAGATTCTCGAAGGAAGAATCGAGGAGCGATTGAGTAAGTTCTTGAAGAGTGCGGCGAACCGGGAAGCGATTCAAGACGGTTTCGTGACGAAAAAACAGGACCGGTTCACGATTCCAATCAAGGCCTCATATAAGCACAAAATCGCAGGAACGATCGTCGACACGTCGAGCCGTGGCACGACCGTCTTCATCGAGCCCGAAGCGGTAGCGAAACTAAACGCAGAACTCGTCGTCAAACGAACCGAGGAAGCGGTCGAAATCTACCAAGTGCTCGCCACGCTCACCGGCATGGTGACAGAAGCGTTACCGTCCGTCGAGGCGACGCTCGACGTCATTGCCCAATACGATATGGTGTTCGCGAAAGGGAAGTATAGCCAAGCCATCGATGGCATTGCCCCGCGTGTGAACGCCATCGGAAAAATCCGTTTAAAGCAAGTCCGCCACCCGCTTCTTGAAGGCGCGGTCCCGCTCGACTTTTCGCTCGGTGAGACGTATCGCGGTCTGATCATCACCGGTCCGAACGCCGGCGGGAAGACGGTCGTCTTGAAGACGATCGGCCTGCTCAGTTTGATGACGATGAGCGGACTTCATGTCCCAGCGCATCCGGACACGGACGTCTCGACGTTTGACGACATCTTCGTCGACATCGGGGACAACCAGGATATGGGGTCGGCGCTCAGTACGTTCTCGGCCCACATGCATAACGTTTCGAGCATCATGCAGAAGGCGGGGAAACGGTCACTCCTTCTATTCGATGAAATCGGGAGCGGGACCGAGCCGAACGAAGGGGCTGCGCTCGCCATCGCGATTTTAGAAGAAGCGTACAAACGCGGCTGTCTCGTCGTCGCTTCCACGCATTACGGGGAAATCAAGGCGTATTCGGAGACCCATCCGGACTTCATGAACGCCGCCATGCAGTTCGATCCGGACACGCTCGAGCCGAAATATCGATTGTTGATTGGACAGTCCGGCGACAGCAACGCCTTGTTCATCGCGCGGAAAATGAAACTGCCCACGTCGATCTTGAAGCAAGCGGAACGCTACATGCATGATAAAACGTATGATCAGTCACTCGTCGATTCATCACGACTGACACAAGAAGTCGTCCGGCCGGTCATCGAACCGAATCAACGCCTTGAGAAAGGCGACCGGGTCCGCCTGCTCGAGACGAATCAAATCGGACTCGTGTATGAGATGGACGACGCGTTACGCCACGTCACCGTCCATGTCGACGGTGCGTTCAGTGACCATCCGCTTCGCCGTGTCCGGCTTGAGGCAAAAGCGAGCGATTTATATCCAGCCGGTTACGACCTCGAGACGTTATTCGTCGACTACCGTGAGCGAAAAGATGCCCATGACTTTGCCCGAGGTTCGAAAAAGGCGCTCCGTCGCGTCGAGAAAGAGATTCGGGCACGGCAACGGGCCGAACGAGGCGAATGAGTGTATTGGGCAAGCCTCTCGGGTAAGAAACAAAGACCGGGAGTGCCAGTTTGCTCTCGGATGACCTTGGGAGGTAGACGTTATGTTCCTGTTGAGTTTCATGTTTGCAGTCGGGTTTGCCCTCATCCATTATTTCTCGGGGAATTTGATTCATGTGCGGGAGACGCCGCGTAGCCGCTTCTTATCTCTGGCGGGCGGTGTCGCTGTCGCATATGTTTTCTTACACTTATTGCCTGAATTGAATGAATATCAAGAGCAGTTGGAGGGGCATCTAGAAAGTGGGATCTTTGCTTCGATTGAAAACCATATTCTCGTCATCAGCATGTTCGGCCTGGCCGTGTTTTACGGTCTTGAGCGTTTAGCGACCGAGATGAACAAACGGGAGAGCGGAAATGTATTTTGGCTTCATATGGCCCTGTTCGTCTTCTATAACTTCAGCATCGGGTACGTTCTAGCCGAGTCAGAATTCGATTCTGCTTGGACGATGACGCTTTATTTCCTCGCCTTAGGCATCCATTTCATCACGGTGGACCAAGGGCTGCGTCATCATCATAAAACGACGTATGATCATAAGGGTCGGCTCTTATTATCTGTCTCTGTCCTTGCAGGGTGGGGAATCGGAGCGTTCTCGGGACTCGACGAATTGACGTTGTCCATCATCGTCGCGTTTTTGGCCGGGGGGATTATTTTGAACGTCATGAAAGAAGAGTTGCCGCGCGAGCGTGATAGTAGTTTTCGTGCATTCGCACTTGGACTTGTCGGATATTCAGCACTTTTGTTGATTTTATAAGCAGAAGTATATGGAAAACGAAGGGCAAGGAGAGAACAAGAATGAAGCAAGATGAGATGATACTTTATTTGCGCGGGATGCGCTTAGAACGGGACCGAATCAAAGACGATGGCTACCCGTTCTCGCTTCCAATTTTTCAAGGGTTTGACGAGTTGACACTCACCCAACCGGTCACGTTTCTCGTCGGAGAGAACGGGAGCGGCAAGTCGACGTTGATTGAAGGAATGGCCATCGCGGCTGGGTTCAATCCGGAAGGTGGAGCGACTTCATTTCGGTTCGAGACCGACTCGACACACAGTTCGTTGTTCGAAGCGCTTCGCCCGATCCGAGGTGCGTATCGGCCGGAAGATGGCTTTTTCCTTCGCGCCGAGACGGCGTATCAACTATCGAGCTACGTCGATGAAATCGCACGGACGAGTCCGGACCCGGAACGGTTTTACGCATCGTACGGTGGACGTTCCTTACACGAGCAGTCGCATGGAGAAGCGTTCCTGTCGCTTATGTTGCATCGCTTCAGGGGGCGCGGGCTCTATATTTTAGATGAGCCCGAGGCCGCTTTGTCACCGATGCGGCAATTGACGATGCTCGCGCGGGTGCATGAACTCGTGCAGTCGGGGAGCCAATTCATCATCGCGACCCATTCACCAATCCTCATGTCCTATCCGGACGCCACCATTCTCCAAGTCGAGAGAGGACTTGAGCCGACATCGTTCGATGAGCTCGAGCACGTCCGGGTCATGCGTGACTTTTTGGCAGCGCCGGAGCGGATGCAACGCATCCTGTTCGAATAAAAACGGTCACCGTGTAAGCGTTTTATTTTTATGTTGACGTCAAGATATCAACGGAGTATGCTAAGGACGAGAAGAAGAAAATCCACTTTGGGATTGTTACTGGTCATGCAGGCAAAACCTAAATTGATGCCGTTCATCCAACTTTAGGGGACCGGTGTGAATTTAGGTTTTTTTCTTTTCAATCGACCCTGAGCGGAGGTGACAAGATTCCATGCACATTTCAAAAGTGTTCAACAACAACGTCGTGGCGATTCAAGCGAACGGTCAAGAACAAGTCGTCATGGGACGAGGCATTGCGTTCCAAAAACGACCGGGTGATGCGATTGACCAAGCGCGAATCGAAAAAATCTTTACGCTCGAGAGTAAAGAGAGCCATGAACGATTCGTCCATTTTTTAAATGAGATGCCGGATGAGGAGATGGAGACAGTCAAGCACATCGTCAAACTCGCCGAAACAAAGCTAGCGAAGACGGTGCACGACTCGCTTTACGTGACGCTTGCCGACCATATCCATTTTGCTCTCAGCCGTTATCGCGATGGAATCGTCATCCGAAACCCGCTCGTTTGGGAAGTGAAACGGTTTTATGGACCTGAATTTTCAATCGGGAAAGAGGCGGTCGCGCTCATCAATGAGCGACACGACGTCATCCTCGATGAAGACGAGGCAGTCGCCATCGCCCTTCATCTTGTCAATGCGACGATGTCCGGTGCGAAGGGAGAGAACTTACACCTCGTCACCGAGATGACGAAAGCGACCCAAGCGATTCTCACGATTATTACGTATCATTTTCAAATCGACTTGGATGAAGAGTCACACGCCTACTCTCGATTTTTGACCCATCTCAAATATTTCGTCCAACGGCTCGCCTCGAAAGAGCCAATGAAAACCGGAGGCGATGAGACGCTGTTTGAGATGGTGAAGTTGCGCTATCCGGACGCCTATGAATGCGTCGAGAAAATCGCAGGCTTGATTGCCTCGAAGTACAACTATGAGGTGTCGACCGATGAACGGCTCTACATGATGATCCACATCGAAAACTTAATGAAAGAACGACGATCCTAAGGATGGTTACTGATGATGCAGGCCAAACCTAAATGACGCTACGCGATGTAGACGTTCATTTAGGTTTTTCTTTTTACCTAAAATTGAAGGAGTGAGCAAGATGAGCCAATACAAGGCCCTCGCCGACGACATCATTCGTCACGTCGGAGGAAAAGACAACGTCAAAAGCGTGTTTCACTGTGCGACACGATTACGCTTCAAATTGAAAGATGAACGAAAAGCCGACCCCGAGACGCTCAAACAACACGATGGCGTCATCACGGTCGTCCAAAGCGGCGGCCAGTTCCAAGTCGTCATTGGCAACAACGTGCCGTACGTCTATCAGGATGTCGTCGCAGCTGGAGGTTTTCAAACGTCATCGAATGAGGAAGAAGAGAAGACAGGTGTCTTCAATCGTCTGATTGATATCATCGCCGGCATCTTTACTCCGATTCTCGGTCCGATGGCCGGAAGCGGGTTGTTGAAAGGGTTACTTGCGATTCTCGTCGCCCTCGGTCTCCTCACACAAGACATGGGGACGTATATCGTCTTGAACGCAGCGGCCGATGCCCTCTTCTACTTCCTCCCGGTCATCCTCGGACACTCGGCAGCGAAGAAATTCGGTGGGAACCCGTATATCGGGATGATTATCGGGGGAGCGCTCGTCTATCCGGCCATCGTCGCGATGCAAGGTGCGGGCGAGACGCTCACGTTTCTCAATTTACCGGTCGTGTTGATGAGTTATGCGTCTTCGGTCATTCCAATCATCTTGGCGACGTACGTCTCGTCAAAAGTGGAGACATTCTTCAATAAGCGGACGCATGAGGCAGTCCGAAACTTTACGACGCCGATGATGGCACTCCTCATCGTCGTGCCACTTACGTTCCTTGCAATTGGACCTGTCGCGACGTATGCAAGCCAAGGGCTTGCGAACAGTTACTCGTTCCTATACGGATTGAGCCCGATCGTCGCCATCGCGTTCATTGGTGCCTTTTGGCAAGTGCTCGTCATGTTCGGTCTCCACTGGGGACTCGTCCCCATCATCATCAACAACTTAGCCGTCGTCGGAATGGATACCATCGTCGTCGGGGTGCTCATGGCGACGTTCGGTCAAGTCGGCGCCACGCTCGCCATCACCGTGAAAGCGCGCGATCCGAAAACGAAAGGGCTCGGTACTTCCTCTTCCATCGCGGGTGTGTTCGGCATCACGGAGCCAGCGATTTACGGTTTGACCCTTCCACGGAAAAAGCCGTTCGTCTTCGGCATGATTGGCGGGGCGGCCGGTGGTGTCGTCGGTGGGATGCTCGGTACGGCGGCGTACGCGATGGGTGGACTCGGTGTCTTCAGCGTCCCGGTCATGATTCCAGCAACCGGTCTCGACATGACGTTTTACGGGGCACTCATTGGGATGGTCGTCGCGACGGTCGTCTCGTTCGGTTTGACATTCGTGTTGCATAAAGAAGTGGCACCGACAGAAACGCCGCGCGTTGAACCGGCACCGGTCTTGACCGATCACGTCGGCACACCTGTCTCTTCACCGGTAAAAGGAGAAGTGGTCGCACTCGACACGGTACGGGACGAAGTGTTCTCAAGCGGGGCGATGGGTAAAGGTATCGCCATTATGCCAAGTGAGGGCGTCGTCTACGCACCGTTTGATGGGGAAGTCGTCACGATTTTCCAGTCGAAACATGCGATTGGTCTCCGCTCAGACAGCGGAGTCGAGGTACTCGTTCACGTCGGGCTCGATACCGTTCAGCTCGAAGGGCAACATTTCGAGTCACACGTTGAGAACGGGCAACGTGTGAAAGAAGGGGACGTGCTCGTCACGTTCGATTTAGAGGCGATTGTAAAAGCCGGTTATGACACGATTACGCCGGTCATCGTCACCAACACAGGGAATTATTTAGACGTCTTGCCGACACATGTCGGGGTCGTCGAACCAAATCATGACGTCTTGCGCGTCTTAGCTTAAAAGGAGGAAATGGACATGAAACAAGTAGCGAAGAACTTTTTATGGGGCGGCGCCACAGCGGCCAATCAATTTGAAGGCGGGTATCAAGAAGGCGGAAAAGGGTTATCCATCGCGGACGTCATGCCAGGTGGAAAAGACCGGATGCGCATCATTCATGATCCATCATTCGATTTTGCCCTTCACGAAGACTATACGTATCCGAACCATGAAGGCATCGACTTCTATCACCACTATAAAGAAGATATCGCCTTGTTCAAGGAGATGGGATTCAAGACGTTCCGGATGTCCATCGCCTGGTCACGTATTTTCCCGAACGGGGATGAAATGGAGCCGAATGAGGAAGGTCTAAAGTTTTACGACCGCGTCATCGATGAGCTCGTCGCACAAGGAATCGAACCGCTCGTCACCCTCTCACACTATGAGATGCCACTCCACTTAGCGACAGCATACGGTGGTTGGCGTGACCGTCGCCTCGTGACGTTCTTCGAGCGTTACAGCCGCGTCTTGTTCGAGCGTTATAAAGGCAAGGTCAAATATTGGCTGACGTTCAATGAAATTAATGGTGCCCAGTTCATGCCGATGCTCAGCCTTGGGATGGCCATTCGTGAAGGCGACGACCAATTGCAACTGACGTATCAGGGACTTCATCATCAGCTCGTGGCGAGTGCTCTCGCGACGAAAGCGGTCCGTGAGATTGATCCAGTAGCGCATATCGGTTGTATGCTGATCGCGGCACCGGTTTATCCGTATAGCTCGAATCCGGAAGATATCTGGTATGCGCATGATGCCGAGCGCATGATGAATTTCTTCTGTGGCGACGTACACGTGCGCGGCGAATATCCGTCGTTTGCGAAACGTTTCTTCCGTGAGAACGGGATTGAACTCGTCGTTGAAGACGGAGACCTCGATATTTTGAAAGCAAACACGGTCGACTTCTTCTCGCTCAGCTACTACATGTCACGGACGGAGAAGGCGGAGAAGACGGAAGACGAAGCAGCGGGGAACATCATGAGCGGCGTTAAAAACCCGTATCTTCAAGCGAGCGACTGGGGTTGGGAAATCGATCCGATGGGACTTCGCGTCATCTTGAACAAACTGTATGAGCGCTATGAGCTCCCGCTCTTCATCGTCGAAAACGGTCTCGGTGCGTATGACAACGTCGAAGCGGACGGATCGGTCCATGACGATTATCGCATCGAGTACTTGCGTGACCATCTAAAAGCAATGGTCGAGGCAATGGAGGACGGCGTCGACGTCATCGGCTATACGAGCTGGGGTTGTATCGACCTCGTCAGTGCGTCAACGGGGGAATATAGCAAACGGTACGGATTTATCTACGTCGACAAGCATGACGACGGGTCAGGGACGCTCGAGCGTTCACGGAAAGATTCGTTCTTCTGGTATCAAGACGTCATCCAGACGAACGGGGCAAGCCTATTCGAAGATGAGAAGGTCAAATAAAAAAGGGCGGCCGCGGCCGCTCTTTTGTTATGACTTGGTTATTTTACGTAATACGATAATGGCAAGGCTGATTCCGAACGCAATCAACATATACGTCGCGATTTCCGTCCAGACGCCCATCAGGCTTCCTCCTCGACAAAGACGGCGAGTTCGCCTTGTGGCATGGCGACAAGTAAGTATTGATCTCCTCCGAGAGGGCGGGCATCACCGGCTTGCCAACTTTCATACTGTTCATGAAAACCGTTCACGAATAACGTGTGGCCGGACTCAAACGTCAATTCAAGATGGGGGTGTCCATCTCCAAGACGAACCTGATGTACCCGCTCACGTCGTAAATCGATGAGACGCTGCAATTGTAGCGCCTCGTCAAATACAGCGTCCGCGGTATGGACATGCCATGGTCCTTCAATGGACAGCCAAGCTTCATGGTCATTGCCGCGTTTAAAATAAAGCAGGTGGTGATTCGGTCCAGAGCCGAAGTCGATTCCAACGAACGACGTCGTGTTAAACAAATGTGTCAAAATAGTCAAAGGTTCACTATTTGTATTACGGGTCACGCTTCCACCTCGCTTATTTAAGGTTAGGTATCTCTATCATTTCACGTTGCTGTACTAAAGTATACGAAAACATTATGTAAAATGAAGACAAATGAAAGATTGGAAAATCTTTCAAAGAACTTAAAAGTTTGGTCAGTGATTGGACAAAGTATGTCCCACATATTACGAATCGTTTTATAATGAGAAGAGAGAACGATTGGTGAAATGAGGGGACAGAATGATATACGGCATATGGGTTGGTGGCATCGTGCTGATTACGATTGTGATCAATGTGCTCCGGTTAATGACAACCCCAATCTTGAATCGCTGGCTTCTCGTCGGGGCGAGCAGTCTCGTCGTGATTTGGCATGGGATTTTGTTTGATTTTTACGATGTTCATTGGTCGGTGCTCCTCCTTATCGTCACCGGACTTGTTTGCTTTCGGTGGAGAGGGATGCTTGTGGCCATCCTTGCCAGCTGGCTCCTCGTGTTCAGCCAGTCTGGGACGCTCTCATTTCCGCTTCTTTTCAGTTACATTTTCTTCGGTCTCGGTGCGGCACTCCTGTTCGGTTATGTCAAACAGTTGAAACAGGAGCGGTCGGACCGGTTGCGTATGTTGACGGCGAGCTCACGGCAGTTGAACGTGTTTCGGGAAGTCAGTTTCACGATGCAAGACACACTCGATTTAGATCGATTGTTGCAGACGATTTTAACATCGGTGACAGCGGGACATGGACTCGGTTTCAACCGTTCCATCATCTTCTTTGCCGATCCAGAGAAGGATAGTATTTATGGCGTAATGGGAACAGGACCGATGAACCCGGAGGAAGGGTTTCAAATTTGGGAGGAAATCACGCGCCAGCATTTCGATCTTCAAGGATTGATTGACGAAAAGGAAGCGAGTACGATTCATGATGCGCAGTTGAACGAGCGGATTCGTAAGATGCGGATGCCGTTTAACAGTAATCACGTGTTCCGGCAGACACTGGATACAGGTCGGCCTGCTCACGTTTATGCGAGCATCACGGATGACCCGGTGCTTCGTCTGTTACATACGGAGCTACAAATGGACGAGTGCACGATTTTTCCGCTCCATCATCAAGGCATCCCTTACGGACTTCTCGTAATCGATAACGTCGTCAACAAGAAGCCGATTACGCCGCAAAAGATTGACGGGGTCCGGCCGATTGCCGAACAAGCGTCGCTCGCTTTACATCAGACGACGCTCTATCAACGAATCGAGACACTCGCTTTACGTGACGGGTTAACGCGGCTAAAGAATCATCGCTCGTTTGAACAAGACTTGGACGTGCTATTCCGGGAATGTGAGGACGAGGAGTTATCGCTCATCGTCATGGATATCGATCATTTTAAGCATTACAATGACACGAACGGGCATTTGGCGGGCAATGAACTATTGACACGTCTCGCGAGTGTGATTCGCCACAGTGTGCCGGACGAACAGATGGCGTATCGATTTGGCGGCGAAGAATTCGTCGTCTTGTTGCCGAAGTTTGATGAGGTCGAGGCGATGCACGTGGCAGAATCGATTCGAACGGCGGTCTTAAACACGTCGTTCACACACGGGGAGACGCAGCCGAGCGGACAGTTGACGCTCAGTTTCGGGGTCGCCTCGAAGCATACACTCCGTCAACAGACGAGCGAGCAGCTGATTGAATGCGCGGACCAGGCACTCTATGCAGCGAAGTCGCGAGGAAAGAATCAAGTGTGCCGCTGGGAGGGAGTGCCGTTATGAATGAGTTTAGCGTCATGATCATGACCATCGTCTTCGTCGGAACGCTACTCTTTACAAGTCGACCTTGCTATCGATTGATGTTACGTCGAATCTCGAAAAGAGAAGCGACACGACTCAATGTTTCTCTACAAGATGTGTCGTTCTCCTTTGATCAGATGGTATATTTTATCGCTTTGCCAACGACGATTCCGACAGCGCGCGATGCCTCGATTGACGAACTGGTCATCGAACCATATTTTGAGTCGTACTTCTTTCCAGAAGTGAACGGTATCCACGTATCGGTTCAAGCCGGTCAAGACCATATTCCAATCGCATATTTACCGCTCAGCGATTTCAGTATACCGATTTTAGACCGATATTTAGAGACCGGTGTGATTGATGAGCGTACGAACCATGTTATTCGGGCGCATATGATTTTACATGAACGTACCGCACAAGCGATTCGAGAAGAAGTGTATCAACAGCTTCATGAAGACCGGATTGCACAATAAAAAAGGGTTTCGCTCACAAATGAGCGGAACCCTTTTTGACGTTCAACATATGAAATCGAGCGGCACCAATCAAATTCGCCTCGTTAAAGTGAGCGCACGTCTCGACGTCGATGCGCAACGTCCCAAGCGCGTCACATAAGGCATCGAGGTGTCGCTTAATGCCGTCCCGGACTTCCGGGCGTCGGCTAATCCCGCCGCCGATCAAGATACGTTCCGGATCGAAGCTGAATTGGATATTGTATAAACCGATTGCGTTCCAACGGTAGAAGCGCTCTAACTCCTCTTGAATGGCAGATTCGGTTTGAAGCGCAAAGATGTCATGCCCGGACAGGGGTCGTCCGAGTCGTTCACGACAACGTGTCACGAGCGCGGATGTGGATCCAATCGCACTCCATGCCCCATCCGGCTGGGGGAGAGACGGGTCGAGAATCCAGTAGCCGAACTCGCCACCATGGAAATGGGATCCAATCATCACTTCGTCCTTGTTGACGAACGAACCACCGACTCCGGTGCCGATGACGACCGTCGCAAATCGTTCGAGGGCAGCTCCCGCACCGGTCCACCCTTCAGCGAGCGCGGCCGCATTAGCGTCATTCAACACGGTGACCGGTAACGCGTAACGCTCGCGGAGGGCATCGAGAAACGGTCGATGATGGATGTAAGGGACAGCGCTGACCCCATGGATGATGCCGGTCGATGAGTCGACCGCACCAGGAGCACTGACGGCGAGGCCGTCAAGGACTACTGTCGCGTTGACAGTCGTAAAGATGTCGTCTAATCGTTCTAAAAAGATGTCCCATGTCGCGGGTGTCGGGACGTGGTTGCTCGCTTGAAGCGTGCCGTCCGCGTAGACAAGTCCATATTTAATACTTGTCCCACCGATGTCGATAGCTAAATATTGTTCCACCCTGCTTCACTCCTTAGCTTAAAAATGCGGCCCCAATCACGCCGGCATCACCTTGCAATTGGTGCAAAACGAGAGGCGTTTCACCTCTCAAATGAGGATAGACTCGCATCGCGACCGCATCTTGTAGTTGATTCCAGTATAGCGGAGCGGACGCCGTTACGCCTCCTCCAAGGACAATCAAGTCAGGATCGATTGTATGAATGATATTTGCGAGTCCAGTCGCCAAGTCATCGACGAACATGTCACGTTCTGAATCGTTATGCAGAAGTGTCGTCGAATTAGAAAATCCTTTCTTTAAGGCACGTTCATGAAGTGCCGTTCCGCTTGCCCTTGTTTCAAGTGCCCCGCTGTTCAAGGTCGGGTGCGTCGGTCCATCTGTTCGAATAATCATGTTTCCCACTTCACCGGCACTATTATGTGCCCCGCTAATCAACTGTTGCTTATACACGAATCCACCTCCAATCCCTGTGCTAACCGTAACGTAAAACATCGAATCGACATGGCGGCCAGCACCAAACTTAGCCTCGGCAAGAGCGGCTGCATTGGCATCATTTTCTAGTGTGACGGGCAAATGGAGGCGGTTGTGGAGTGGCTCAACAATCGCTTGATAATGCCAGTTCGGGAGGTTTGGTGGTGTCAAGAAGGAACCATGCTTTAAGTCGAGCGGGCCAGGGGCGGCGATTCCGACTTGCGCGATGTCATATTCAAGTTTGAACTGCCCAACGATGAGGGCGATTTGATGTAACAATTGATCGAGCCCAAGATGGGGTCGTGTCTTAAATTTAAATTGCTTCTCAACCCGCCCATCTGTAGAAACCACTGCGACGCGTGTCTGTGTGCCCCCGATGTCAATGCCGATGCGGGCCATCGGTTTCGTTAAGGGCGCGACGCCAGTAACGATACACGTGGCCTCTCCAGATAAATGAAACGATTGATTAGCGGGCAAAATGAGTGTAGCCCCAATATCGAACGAGACACCATCTACCTCGATTGTTCCATCAACAACGGAAAGCAGACGAAAGGTATCCGTCTCGACAATCTCGTGTTGCGTAATCATCCATTTCTCAACGAAGAAATAAGGGTTATGTGTCAGTCGAGTCCGGAAGTGATCGAGTGGCAAAGGAGGCTCCATATAATCGATGTGAGGTGTGAACGTGGCCTGTGCACCTTTAGAAATATGGAGCTCTCGTGCTTTTCCGGTAGCTTGTTCGAGACGTCCGTAGTCATAAAGTCGATACGTTGTATCTGAACTTTGTTGAATCTCTAAAACACATACGCCTTTCGTTAGTGCATGTACAGTCCCTGCCGGCACGTATATGAAGTCTCCCTGGCTGACATGTTTTCGACTCAATCCGGACATGACATGAGAGTCTGAAAGTGATTGTTGCAGCGTGTCTTTTGATTCAAACGTATGACCATAAAGAATTTCTGCTCCTGCTGGTGCGTCGAGAATATACCAACACTCATTTTTTCCGTATGGCTCGTTCTCGAGCAAACGAGCTAGTTCATTATTCGGATGAACTTGGACCGATAAGTCTTCATTCGAATCAATCCATTTGATAAGTAAAGGAAACGTTTGTGCTTCAATTCCGAACAGCTCTCGCTGTTCGTTATACAGTTTTTCGAGTGTCATTCCGGCAAAGGGTCCAGCGGTTACGATGGACCCTTTATTCGGCCGTGCTGAGGCCGTCCAAGCTTCTCCGATCGAAGCGTCTTTAAATTGAAATCCAAAACGCTTTAAACGTTCCCCTCCCCAAAGGCGGTACTCAAAATGTGGCTGTAACGGTATCGCAGTCATCTTCATTCCCTCACTTCCATTTATTTTAATATACACTTTTAAATATAAAAACTAAACAAAGTTTAAATCAAGTATAGACATGAAAATAATCATGTGTATAATTAAATTTGTAAACGATTTCATAAAAGGAGTGATTGGATATGAAAAAAGTATTACTTGCTTGTAGTTCAGGAATGTCGACGAGTCTACTTGTTACAAAAATGCAGCAGCATGCGGTGTCCATTGGGGATGAAGCGAAGATTTGGGCTGTCGGTCAAGATCAAGTCAACACGGAAATGGAAGAGGCAGACGTCATTTTGATTGGGCCTCAAATGCGCTTTTTGCTCGATAAATTGAAAGCGCAAACATCGAAACCGGTCGAAGTCATCGATATGATGGCTTATGGAACGGCGAATGGAAAAGCAGCGTATGAGCAAGCAATTAAACTGATGGGGTGAGGTTATGGAAGGGACAGAAGAGCTGACGTTAGAGCAAATGGCGTTCATGATGATTTTGCATAGCGGGAACGCACGAAGCACGATCCAAGAAGCCATTCAAACGTATAAGGATGGTTCATATGAGGCGTTTGAAGTAAAACTGACGACGGCACGTGAACAGTTGAAAGAAGCACACCAGACGCACTTCGGTCAAATTCAAAAAGAAGCGAACGGGGAGAAGACGGACATGTCGCTGTTACTCCTTCATGCTGAAGATCATCTCATGTCGACCCAGACGATGCTGGATTTGACTGCGGGTCTGATTGAGATGATGGAGCAAAAGATTGTAAATCCTAATCAAGAAGGGTGAATCCTATGTCACAGGACAACAAAATGTTCTTATTGATCAGCAAGTTGCTCATGCCGATGGCGACTTACTTGAACAACAGTCGATATTTGCAAGTATTACGCGATGCGTTTATGCTCGCGTTCCCGATTACGATGTTCGGTTCAATCGTCGTCGTTATTGCCAACTTGCCGTTTTTAGACAAGTTCATGTCAGAAGGGACACTAAACGTATTCAAATCATCGCTAGGCAACGCTCCTTCGGCCACGATGGGCATTATGTCCATTTTCGTCGTTTTCGGTATCGGCTATTATCTTTCAAAAAGCTATAACGTCGAAGCGGTTTTCGGTGGCGCCATTTCGCTCGTATCGTTTCTTTTATTGACACCGTTCCTCATTGAAGTAGAAGGCATGACAGATGCGGTCGGTAATGTGCTTCCACTTGACCGGCTCGGTGCAAAAGGGATGTTTCTCGCCATGATCACAGGTTTCCTTTCGGGTGAGATTTATCGGTTCGTCGTCCAAAAGAATTGGACAATCAAAATGCCGGATGGGGTACCGCCGGCAGTAGCAAAATCATTTTCAGCCCTCGTACCCGCCTTACTGACGCTTACCGTCTTCTTGCTCCTTAATATCGGTGTGACAAGTTTGTTTAATACGAACTTACACGATGTCATTTTTAACGTTGTCCAACAACCGCTCGTTAAACTAGGTAACGGTCTTGTCCCAACGTTGATTGCCATATTCTTTGTCCAATTGTTCTGGTTTTTCGGTCTGCACGGACAAGTTATCGTCAACTCCGTCATGGATCCGATTTGGAACACACTGTCACTCGAGAACTTGAACGCATATACAACGACTGGAGACGTTCCGAACATCATCAGCAAACAGTTTGTCGAAATATACACAGTCGGTCTCGGTGGTTCGGGCTCGACACTTGCTGTCATCGTCGCCATCTTGTTGTTCTTGAAGTCAAAACAGTTAAAACAAATCGGGAAACTTTCACTCGGACCAGGGATTTTTAACGTTAACGAACCCGTCATCTTCGGATTACCAATCGTCATGAATCCGCTCATCATGATTCCATGGATTGTTGCCCCGCTCATTACGGTGACCGTCACGTACTTCGCGATGTCGACCGGTCTCGTCCCGCCTCCGACTGGAGTCGCAGTACCTTGGACAGTTCCGATGTTCATCAGCGGAATGATGGCAACGAACTCGCTTGCCGGTGGATTACTCCAACTCGTCAACTTCTTCATCATCTTGGCGATTTGGTTCCCATTCCTCATTTTCATTGACCGGCTGAATGTGAAAAAAGAACAAGAAGAAGCTGCGAATCAAAAAGACGAAGCGGTATGAGTAAGAAAAAGAGAATAAGACGATAAGGGAGAGCGAGTCTATGTCAAACCCGACACAAACGAAAACATCAGAAGCAGCCACGTATCAATTTCCAATCGATTTTTGGTGGGGAACGGCCTCTTCAGCGACGCAGATGGAAGGTGCAGCATTTGAAGGAGGCAAAGGGTTAAATATTTGGGATTACTGGTACATGGAACAACCGAATCGGTTCTTTAACGGTGTCAGTGCGACCGACGCTTCCGATTTCTATCATCTCTACGAGCAAGACATCGCGCTTATGAAAGAGCTTGGTCATAACACGTTCCGCTTCTCGATTTCATGGTCGCGTCTCATTCCGGAAGGTGTCGGCGCGGTGAATGAAGAGGCAATCACGTTCTATAACAATGTGATTAACTGCCTCCTCAAACACGAGATTGAGCCATTCATCAATCTCTATCATTTCGATATGCCGATGGCGCTCCAAAAGCATGGCGGTTGGGAATCTCGTGACGTCGTTGAAGCGTACGTACAGTTCGCAAAAATATGTTTCACCACATTTGGGGACCGCGTGACAACGTGGTTCACACATAACGAACCGATTGTGCCGGTCGAAGGAGGTTACTTATATGACTTCCATTATCCAAACGTTGTCGATTTTAAGCGTGCCGTTCAAGTTGCGTATCATTCCATTTTATCGAGTGCGCTTGCGATCCGAGCGTACCGAGAACAAGGCCAAACCGGTCAAATCGGGATTATTTTAAACTTGACCCCATCGTATCCGCGCAGTCAACACCCGGCCGACTTACGTGCATCCCGATTGGCTGATGCGATATTTAACCGTTCTTTCTTGGACCCGTCCGTTCTCGGGACATTCCCACAGGCGCTACTAGACGTGTTACGTGAGCAAGACGCGATGCCGATTCGACACCCGGAGGACATGGACGTCATTCGAAATCACACAATTGACCTCCTCGGCATCAATTACTATCAGCCACGTCGGGTGAAAGCGAAAGCATCTTTGCCAAATCCTGAGGCTCCATTCCTGCCGGAGAATTTGTTCGATTTTTATGAGATGCCGGGAAGAAAAATGAACCCTTATCGCGGATGGGAGATATATGAGAAAGGGATATACGATATTTTAATCAACTTGAAAGAGCACTACGGCAACATTCCTTGCTTTATCTCTGAAAATGGGATGGGCGTCGAAGGAGAAGAGCGATACCGCGACGATGAGGGTAGTGTGCAGGACGATTATCGAATTGACTTTATTCGTGAGCATTTAAAGTGGACGCATCGTGCGCTTGAAGAAGGAGCGAACGTGAAAGGGTATCACTTATGGACGTTTATGGACAATTGGTCATGGAGTAATGCATATAAAAACCGTTATGGATTTGTCGGGGTCGATTTGACGACCCAAGCACGGACCGTAAAAAAATCAGGCTATTGGTTTAAGCGTGTGATTACCGATGGTGGATTTACTGAATAAAGGAAAAGCTGACGAGGACCTACTCTTTGTCAGCTTTTTTTGATATATTATCAGTATATGTCTATACATGAGGTGAGTTATGTCTACAAAGAAAAAACCGAAATATGAGTCAATTGCGGATGAGGTTCGACGTCGCATCCACGAACACGCCTATGAACTTGAAACGCCACTTCCTGATGAAATTCAATTAGCAGAAGAGTTTGGTGTCAGCCGCATGACGATGAAGCGCGCCCTTGAGATTCTCGTCATGGAAGGCTTGATTTACCGAAAACGTGGAAAAGGAACGTTCATTTTACCTGCTAGCTTTCAAAAAGAACGAATCAATATCATTAGTAAAGAGACGAGAGGCTTAACGCAAGTCATTGGAGACCGGAGTTTACGCAGCGAAGTGCTTGATTTCGAAGTCAAGTTTCCGACACAAGAGATCGCCGACCATTTAATGATTGAGTTGACAGAGCCGGTTTATGAGATTCGTCGTGTCCGATATGTCGACGAAGAACCGTATGTGATTGAATTAACGTACATGGTCGCGAATCTTATTACCGGTTTGTCACGTAAGATTTTAGAGACGTCGGTTTATAGCTACATCCAAGAAGAGCTCGGCTATACTATTACAAGTTCGCATAAAATGATTCGGGCCGATAAGCCTGATGAATATGACCGGCGCTATTTGAAAAATGACATTACCGACCCGATCATTGAAGTCGAACAAGTTGTTTATTTGAGTAACGGGAAACCGTTCGAGTACTCATTCGCCCGGCACCGCTATGACAAATTCGTCTTCTCTTCGGTCAATATTGTGCGGTAACGTTTCCTGAGAAGGTGACGTCATCAAGGAGGAAGATATGAAGATTCAAATCAATCAAGCAGGTTATGGAAATCAAGAACCGGTTATTCATGATATCGCGTTTGAATTGAATCCCGGGGAAATTGTCGGCATGATTGGATCGAACGGAGCGGGAAAGAGTACGACCGTCGCCTGTCTAACCGGAACAATTCCGTGGATGCAAGGGACAATTGACAGCGGGCGCTATGCTTACATCCCAGAACAACCAATCTATTATGACTATTTGACGCTTGCTGAACACATCGCGCTCGTCACTGAACTGACCGGTACATCCGTTCCCCGGCGGACCGAAGAACTACTTCGTCTGTTTCGGCTCGAAGCGGTACGCCACGACTACATCGCCTCGTTCTCGAAAGGAATGAAACAAAAAGCGATGATTTTGCTCGCGCTCATCCAAGAAGCGGACTATTTACTCGTAGACGAACCGTTCGTCGGGCTTGACGCGACGACGACCATTCAATTATTACGTCTGCTCGAGGAAGAACGAAGTCGTGGAAAAGGAATCCTTCTCGTCACACACGTACTCGATACGGCTGACCGATTGTGTGATCGTTTTATTTGGATTGACACGGGCGCGATGCTTGCGAGTGGGACGAAGCAACAGATGCGGGAGTCGCTTGAGACAGAAGGGAAAACGTTGTTTGACATGATGGAAGATGTGGCGATGCGATGAGGATTCGTGACATCTGGGTTCGTCGTGTGCGTCATCACCTGACCAATCAATGGAAGACGTGGAGACTTCTCTTTGACTGGACGATTATTCTGTACGGTGTGATTCCGTTGGTGATTTTTCTCGTGTATCAATATAGGTTGCTATGGCAAGGTGAGCGTCCATGGCTCGAAGAGATACCGATGATCGCCTGGGCGGTTATGTTACTGCTTTTGTTTTTACTAGATCATTTCTTTGTATGGCTTGAACGAGCGGATGTCACGTTAGTTGCAGATCGAGCGTTAATCGGAATAATGAAGCGCTATTCCGTAGGCTATCAGCTTGTGATGAGTGTTGTTAAATACATCTTCGTCCTTGGATTGATGGCTCCGGTATTGAGGCTGCATGACTGGTCAATCGCGACCATCCTTGTGTTCGGATTTGGATTGTTATTTATCGCATGGTTACATATGTGGCTTCGATACATGCTGGAGATCCGTCGAAGTCATTGGATCCTTCGCCTGCTGTTGCCTTTCATTTCGTTGTCATGGATCTACGCGCTTCTAGCGAATGTGCCGCTTCTTGCCTTCCTTTTAGGTAGCGGCATGGTCGCTTGGACGCTAGTCGCGAGTGAGGGGTGGCTTTCGACCCACGCGTATGTGAGTCGAGAAGTCGAGCATGCTGCTGAGGTTCGTACGTCGTTTGACCGTTCCTTGTTGTCGACATCAGGAATTTTAGAGAAGCCGAACTTACGGAAGCGACCGTTCTATCGTCCTGCTCCAAATCGATTTGGTTCAGTTCAGCGTACGCTTGCGCTACTCCTGTATGTACGAACTCCGAGCCATCGCAACTTATGGCTGAGACTGATTCCGCTCGCGATCACAGGCATCTTACTTGTACCGAGTTGGTTTAAAGTGCTTATCCCGATTTATATCGGATACGTCGGACTCCAAGAACGGAATGCATTCATAAAAGAGATGCAACGTCATCCATTTTTCCGAAGTGTCCGAGGAAGGACAGATTAATGACTGAACAACAATATGAACGATTGCTTCAAATCGAGACGGCGAAGCCTCAGCAAGGCTTCCCGGCATCGGTCGAGTATCACCGCTATGAACCGACCCCGTATGAAGCGCTCGACTTGTTACGGGACGCCTATCCGCTCGCGGCGACGGATACGGTCGTGGATTTTGGCTCCGGGAAAGGGCGTCTTCCGTTTTATCTTGCCTATACGTTCCGTGTTCGCGCAATCGGAGTCGAGATGGACGGTGGCTTCCATGAGGCGGCGCTTGAGAACTGGATCAACTATTCAAAAAAGCATCATACCCGAGGAAGCGTTCAACTCATCCATGACTACGCCGAACGCTTTATCATTCCGCCGGAGGCGAACCGATTTTACTTCTTCAATCCATTCTCGGTGAACGTGTTCCGTGACGTCGTCTCGAACATTATCGCGTCGGTCGAGCAATCGCCACGCCCGGTTGACCTCATCTTGTATTATCCGGCAGACGAATATTTGCATTTTTTAAATGATGAGACACCGTTTCAATACGTGCAAGGCGTGCGATTGCCACTCAAGAATCTTCATGAGCGGTTTCTCATCTATCGATTTGATATGATGGAAGCATCTTGGTGAATGGGGAGTGGATCGGATGAAGAAGAAAGAGATTTTGGAAGCGTACCGTTGGCGTCAAGCGACGAAGGCGTTTGATGCAGACCGCAAGATTGATGAAGATGATTTTGAATTTATCCTAGAGACGGGCCGTCTGTCGCCAAGCTCGTTCGGTTTCGAACCGTGGCAGTTCGTCGTCGTCCGACGTGAGGACTTGCTTCAAAAGATTAAAGAACATGCCTGGGGGGCTCAAGGACAGGCGCTCACGGCGAGCCATTTCGTCTTGATTTTAGCTCGTACGCCTGAGGCGATGCGTCATGACTCCGACTATATTCGTCATATCGTCACCGATGTGCAAGGACGCACGGAAGACGAATACGCACAGCGGATTCAACGTGTACAGGCGTTCCAAGAAAACGATTATCGTCTCCTTGACGATGAACGGGTATTCCAGGAATGGATTAAACGTCAAACGTATATCCCGCTCGGCAACATGATGACAGCTGCCGCTCAAATCGGAGTCGACTCATGCCCGATTGAAGGGTTCAATCAGGCCGAGATGGACGAGCTATTAGTCGCAGAAGGCGTCATGGAGCGTGGGGCTTGGTCGCTTTCCGTTATGGTCGCGTTCGGACACCGGGCTCGTGATTTTGCACCGAAGACACGCCGGGATTTCAACGAAGTCGTCAAATATATCGGATGAAAAAAAGCTCAAGCGCCCGAGGCGCTTGAGCTTTTGCTTATTTCCAGTCTGTGATGCGGTCGACCGGGAAGCGGACTGATTGATAGCCGTCTTCCGCGGCTTTTCCGATAGAGAGAAGCATGACCGGAAGGTAACGCTCTTTCTCAAGACCAAACGTCTCGGCGATGTTCTTCTTGTCGTAGCCACCGATCGGGTTCGTGTCGTAGCCGTGGGCGCGTGCGACGAGCATGAGTTGCATCGAGACAAGACCGGAGTCGAGCAAGATGCTGTCCTTGAGTGCTTCTTTCGGTGCGTCTTTATAGATGCCTTTAATCATCTCGACTTGACGGTCGCGTACTTCCGGCGGCATGAGTCCCCGTTCGACGGCCGTATCGAAGATTTCTTCTGTGTAATCGGCCATTTGATAGTCAGCGAAAATGGCAATAACGGCAGCAGACGTCTCGACCTGGCGCTTGTTGTAGCTTGCGAGTGGGAGGAGTGTCTCTTTGCCTTCAGGGCTATCGATGACGACGAAGCGCCACGGTTGAAGGTTGAGCGAAGACGGGGCTGTCGTCGCTTCCTCTAAAATCTGTGTCATCTCTTCTTTCGAGATTTTGACGCTCTCGTCGTAGACACGAATCGAGCGGCGTCCTTTTACGATTTCCATAAAGTCTTTCTCGGTCGTTGTATTCATAGTAAGGTCTTCCTTTCATGTTGGATGTTTGTTTGTAATGTATTTAAGTGGTCGAGTAAGCGATGTTGATCTTCTACCTTCATGTTTACAAAAAGTCGATTCGATAAGCACTTCTTTTGCTCGGTCCAATGTGCAACTTGTTCTTGCCCGAGCTCCGTCAATTCGACGTAGATGACGCGGTTGTCTTTCAGGCAACGTTCACGCCGTACGAGCCCATCCGACTCGAGTTGCTTCACGTGTCTTGTGATGGCCGCATGGTCAACGTCGACACGCTGTTGCAGCTCGCGCTGATTCAGCGGACCGACGTGAAGCAAGTTGCTCAAAAGATCGAATCGAGTCAAGCTCAGCCCGTCCAATTCGGTATCAAACACCTGCCCGAGCTCTTTTTGGATGGTCATGATTTGATAGAGAATCTCGTCGCTAAGCGAACAGGAATCGCGCATCGGCAATCCTCCTTATTCATTGATAGCTCAATCATTGATAGGTCACACAATGAATAGTACTGCGTTCTTTAAAGCAAAGCAAATAAAAAGTTTTAAAAAACTGTTGGCAAACTGTTATATAATAGTTTATATTAAATTCAACTGATATATAACAATTTTGAAAGGAAGTGATGGTTTGAATGCTTACGAACGACTCCGGACCTATCATGTTCATCCTGCGTTATCCGATTTTGTGGCTTCACGGGTGCTACTTGATTCTGAAGAGCGTCAGGTGTTTTGGGACGGAGTAGAGAATCTGCTTGACCAATTTCGCACCCGAAACGAGGCGTTGCTCCGAGAACGGGAAACGTATGAACAACTGTTACAGGACTGGTACAGGGAACAAGGTCGAACGGCTGACGTTGATGCGTTGGAGCAGTTTCTAACGTCAATCGGGTATATCGAGCCGAGCGTCACTGACTTTTCCATCGACGTCCACCAGATCGACAACGAAATCAAAGGTGCGGGGCCACAGCTCGTCGTGCCGCTCGACAACGCCCGTTACGCCTTGAATGCGGCGAATGCGCGGTGGGGTAGCTTATACGATGCGCTCTATGGCACGGACGTGATTGACGAGACAGACAGTGGACAGTCGAGTGGATACGACCCGGTCCGAGGGGAGGCGGTGATTGCCTATGCGAAACAGTTCCTCGATGACACGTTCCCGCTCGAGCGAGGCTCGCATCACGAGGTGACCGGATATTTCGTCAAAAGCGACCGAGCATACGCGGTGGTGGACGGCCAATCCGTTACACTCCCTCCGAAATGTTTTGCAGGCTACACGGGTTCCGCTGAAGCACCGACTTGTCTGTTGCTCGTCCATAACGGCTTGCACGTGGAGTTAAAGCTCGACCGTGAGCATGCGATTGGGAAACAGGATCCGGCCGGTCTTGCCGACGTTATCCTTGAATCGGCTCTCTCCGCAATCGTCGACTGTGAAGATTCAGTCGCTGCCGTTCGGGCGGTAGAGAAAGTACGACTGTACGACAACTGGCTCGGTTTAATGGACGGGACGCTTGAAGCGGTGTTTATGAAAGGGGACCGTCGCATCACCCGAAGCTTGAATCCAGACCGAGCGTATATCGGACCGGACGGGGCGGAACGCCGGTTGCCTGGCCGGGCACTCCTATTCAACCGGAACGTGGGTCATTTGATGACGACGGATTTGATGCTCGACGACGAAGGAAGCGAAGTACCGGAAGGGATCTTGGATGGCATTTTCACAGCGCTCATCGCGAGCCGCCATCTTGACGCAAAGCGCAACTCGCGTGAGCGTTCGATTTATATCGTGAAACCGAAAATGCACGGGTCGAAAGAGGTCGCCTTCACGAACGACTTATTCGATGCGATTGAGGACTTGCTCGCGTTACCACGCCATACAATCAAAATCGGGGTCATGGATGAGGAACGGCGAACCTCGCTCAATTTAAAGAACTGTATTGAACGCGTGAAAGGGCGCATCGTCTTCATTAACACCGGGTTTCTCGACCGGACCGGAGACGAGATTCACACGTCACTCACCGTTGGACCGATGCGGCGAAAAGGCGAGATGAAGATGGCGAACTGGCTTGACGCCTACGAGCGATTGAACGTCCGCACCGGGATTGAAGCGGGGTTTTATCGTCGCGGTCAAATCGGGAAAGGAATGTGGGCGATGCCGGACCGGATGCGCGACATGGTCCGCGACAAACGCGCCCACGTCCAATCGGGCGCGACGACGGCTTGGGTGCCTTCCCCGACCGCGGCAACCCTGCATGCGATCCATTACCATCAAGTCGATGCGTTTCAAGTCCAACAGGAGTTGTTAACCGAATCCATGAATGAATCACTGCGAGCGCGCTTGTTAGAGGTCCCACTTGCCACGCGCATCTATACGGATGAAGAAGTGAATGAGGAGCTCGAGAACAATCTGCAAGGCTTACTCGGGTACGTCGTCCGCTGGATCGAACAAGGAATCGGGTGCTCCAAAGTACCGGACATTCATCACGTCGGATTGATGGAAGATCGGGCGACGCTACGTATCTCGAGTCAACACGTCGCCAACTGGCTGTATCATGGCGTCTGTACGAAAGATCAAGTCGAAACGACACTCCGACGCATGGCCGAGGTCGTCGACGCGCAGAATGCACACGATTCAAATTATCGGCCGATGACGCCTGACGTCGCGCGCTCTGTCGCCTATCAAGCAGCGCGAGATTTGGTGTTTGACGGCCATCTTTCCCCGAACGGGTACACGGAGCCGATTCTTCATCGGCGCCGCCGAGAATTTATCGAACAATCGACACTAGAAGACATTAAAGGAGGAATCTCATCATGACGACGAAAAAAATGGAAAGCGAACAGTTGATTGAACGTTGGGTCGTCCGTCGCATCATTTCAGGTGAATCGACGGCTACGCTCGCAAACACGGCGTTCGTATACGGCAACGACTTGATGCGTCTTATTCTCGATCGAACGGACGGATCGCTCCAAATTATGAAGGAATCTGTCGAAGAAGTGGTCGTCTTCCGGAAGCCGGAAGAACGAGACGAAGAGAACGTCTGTCGCTGTTGTGGAATGGAACACTCTACGTTCAAGGCGGCACTCGAATGTTGTGCGTATTTAGATTAAGCATGGCTTATCTGTTGTATAACAAAATTTAAATTAATCAACTAATATAATACAGGAGGAATGACAATGAATGGACAACAGATGCTTGAGGAAAACTGGCAGTCGGAACGTTTTGAAGGGGTGGAGCGTCCTTACAGTGCGGAAGAGGTAATGAAACTACGGGGCTCAGTTCTAATTGAACATACGCTCGCAACAAAAGGAGCGGAACATCTTTGGAGACTTCTCCATGAACGCGACTACGTGCATGCACTTGGGGCTTTAACGGGGAATCAGGCCATTCAACAAGTGAAGGCCGGACTCGAAGCCATCTATTTGAGCGGCTGGCAAGTCGCCGCTGATGCGAACCTTTCCGGGCACATGTATCCCGATCAAAGTTTATATCCAGCGAACTCGGTCCCGAGCGTCGTCAAACGAATCAATCAGGCGCTGCAACGGGCCGACCAAATCCAGACCGCGGAAGGAAAAGGCGACACGCATTGGTTCGCACCAATCGTTGCGGACATGGAGGCTGGATTTGGTGGCGTGTTGAACGTCTTTGAATTGACGAAAGCGATGATTGAAGCGGGAGCTGCGGGAGTCCACCTTGAGGACCAGCTGTCTTCAGAGAAGAAATGCGGACATCTCGGCGGGAAAGTGTTGCTCCCGACGCAGACGGCCGTGAAGAATTTGATTGCCGCCCGGCTTGCGGCCGACATCATGGGTGTACCAACGATTATCGTTGCCCGGACAGATGCTCATGCGGCGAACTTAATCACGAGCGATATCGATCCGGTCGACCACCCGTTCATCATCGGGGAACGAACGCCTGAAGGGTTTTATCGCACCGAGGCCGGGATCGACCAGGCGATCGCGCGCGGTCTCGCCTATGCGCCTTACGCCGATCTCGTCTGGTGCGAGACGTCCGAACCAGATTTGGACGAGGCGCGTCAATTTGCGGACGCGATTCATGCCAAGTACCCGGGGAAACTGCTCGCTTACAACTGTTCCCCGTCGTTCAACTGGAAGAAGAAGCTATCTGACGAAGAAATCGCCACGTTCCAACAAGAGATTGGTGCGATGGGGTATAAGTTCCAGTTCGTCACGCTCGCTGGTTTCCATTCGCTCAACTTCGGCATGTTCGAGTTGGCACGCGGCTATAAAGAACGCGGAATGGCCGCATATTCTGAACTGCAACAAGCGGAGTTTGCTTCCGAAGTGCATGGATACACGGCGACGCGCCACCAGCGCGAGGTCGGGACCGGTTATTTCGATGAAGTATCGCTCGTGATCTCGGGCGGTCAGTCGTCGACGACGGCCCTCGCTGGGTCGACCGAAACCGAACAATTTGAGGCGTCGTCGCCTTCCATTTTGCCTTAATTTAATCATGCCCTAAATCTGTTGGATGGAACGCGCCGACCGATTTAGGGTGTTTTTGTGTCCAAATTCGAAACGGACGTCCTTTTCCTCAGGAAATGTGACGTATTTCACTTTTTCTAACGAGGCCGCTTGCTACGCTGAACGTGTCAAAACGAATAGGAGGGTACAACATGATCTACACGTTTACGAGCGACACACACGTATCGGATATCGTGAAACAGTGTCCGCAAGCAGCCGATATTTTCAAGCGGAATCGAATCGACTTTTGTTGCGGAGGGAATCGACCACTCGCGGAAGCGACGGACAAATCCAAACGTTCGACTGAGGAGATTTTGGAAGAAGTGAACGCCTTATATAAACGGAAACAAGAGATGAATGAAACGAGTATCGATTGGGATGCCGCCTCGTCATCCGAATTGGTTGAACATATCATTCATAAGCACCATCAGTTTTTGACGGACGAACTTCCGCAACTCACGCCTTACGTAACGAAAGTGTTTCGAGTCCATGGGCAACATCATCCACATCTCGGGCAAGTACATCAGCTGTTCAACCAGTTAAAGCTAGAGCTCGAACAACATATCGTAAAAGAGGAAACGAAAGATTTTCCAACGTTACTTCGTCATGAGGCGGAACCGACGGAAGAGACGACGCGTGAGCTCGAAACGATTTTGGCGTCGCTCGAATCTGAGCATGCGGCAGCCGGCGATTTGTTGAAAACACTTCGTCACGTAACGAATGATTTTACTCCGCCTGAAGGTGCATGTGGGACGTATCGGCTCGTCTATCAACGTCTTGAGGCACTTGAAGCCGATACGTTTGAGCACATTCATCTCGAAAACAATATTTTATTCCCACGGGCACGTACGGTCGTTTGATCGGAAAAGCATCTCCTTTTATCCGGGAGATGCTTTTTTTGTGACATTTGATACAGATGTGACTCGGCTGACTCGTTACGATGAATGGAGAAGCAAAGGAGTGATTCTTCATGAAACGCATGAGTGCTGTAGTAGTTGGCGTGACGGTCGCCTTGTTGTTGAGTCAAGTATGGTCGAGCTCCTCGGATGAAGAAAACGAGACGGTGACGATTTTAGCGGCAGCTAGTTTAGGGCCGGCGCTTGAACAAGTGGAGAAGCAATTGGAAGCCGAACTAGATCAAGTGGATATTCGTGTCGTCACGAACGGGAGCGGTGCGTTGCGTGCACAAATCAATCACGGGTCGCCTGCAGATCTTTTCTTGGCAGCGAGCGAGGCAGATGTCGATGCCTTAGCCCCCCCTGTACTGGAGCGACGACCTTTTTTGAGAAATGAGTTGTGGCTCGTGACGCCTAAAGGCAAGCGTTGCGCCGTAGACTGGCTGGAGTTAGAGACGTGCCCACGCATCGTCATCGGTGATCCCGTCAATGTGCCAGCAGGCCGATATGCGAAAAGCGCACTCGATTCAATCGAAATGTGGAAACAAACTGAACCGCGATTGATTTACGCGCAAAACGTCAGACAAGTCTTGACCCTCATCGAGCAAGGAGACGCGAGTGCGGGTTTCGTCTATAAAACAGAACTTACGGAGAAAGTAGAAGCGATTCAGCCGATCCCGTCCGCAGCGACAGGCCCCATTCTGTATCCCGCCGTCCGTTTCGCAAACCGTGACAATGTACGTCACGTATATGACCGTCTGTTCGACGAAGACATTCAGCGATACTTTCTAGAAAAAGGGTTTATGAAATGATGCTCTCGCCTATCCAACTCACGTTCGAAGTCGGTTTGATCGCGACGGGAAACGCATTCGTCGTGGCATTCGCTGCCGCTTACTTCATGCATCACCGACAGTTCAAAGGAAAACGCCTCGTGGACACGTTGTTTTTATTGCCGCTTATCTTACCGCCGACTGTTATCGGTCTATACGCCTTGATCGCACTAGGCAATAACGGACTCGGTTCGTTTTTACCGGTCAATCTCTTGTTCACAAAGCAAGCCAACGTCATCGCGTCCGCCTTGGCGGCGTTCCCTCTCATCTATCAAACGATTCGACTCGGTTTGAACCAACTGGATGCGGAATGGTATGAAGCCGGACGCGTGCTTGGTGGAACCGAACGCCAATTGTTCACATATGTCACGATTCCGTTGTTATTACCGGCGTTGACGAGCGGGTTCGTGCTCGGATTCGCCCGGTCTATCGGTGAGTTTGGCATTACGATGATGATTGCAGGAAACATCCCCGGGGAGACGATGACGCTCGCAACGGCCATCTACATGGCGACGTTGAATGGAAACATGACGCAAGCGCTCATTTGGAGCGGCTGGTTGATCGGATTGGCGTTTCTCGTGCTCTGGCTAAGCGAGCGCTATGGCAAGCGTCGCGATTAGCGAAGCACGTTGACTGCTTTCACATAGGCGCGGTTCGGTGTGTTTAAAATACTCGGGCCGGTCTTTTTCCACAACGCGACGTGGTCACCGACCGAGATTTTCTTAAATGTCGATGTCACTTGAAACTTATACCAACTCACATCTTCTGGTGCACTACGTTCGAATAAGACGTCAGCAGGAAGTTTCGCCTCTGTCGCATCAATGCCTTGAATGATGAGTGCCGTTTGATCGTCCGAGTTGATTTCAATGACATAACCGACAACATCGGGTTCCGTCGTCGCTCGATTCGCAAAGACGAAACCAATCGAAAAAACAAGAAGCATACACGTGATCGTCAGGAATAGAAAGATTTTAATGGACGTTTTCATAATCGCTTCCTCCTTCGTTCATTATTCTGTCACGTCTCCAATCACTTATCTGTGAAAAAAGTAACAGTTAAGTGTTTACGTCATCTTTATGATGAAACTATGAAGTCGCTCGGAAAGAGAAGGGGGAACCATGATGTCCGACCGTTATTTTTATTCGACTGCTGCGAAGTGGTCGTTCGTAGGATTCACGAGCTTAGTGCTCTCGACTTGGATTGCTTCAGGTCGATTCGAACACGTCGATATGGCGCTGTTCGGCTATTACATCGCCGCTGTTATTTGCATGATCGGCATGGTCGTGCGATTGACGTTGTTCTTTGCGCGTCCGGCCACCTCACAAGTGTTGAAGCGTAGTTTGAAACAAATGAAAGCTGAAAAGAAGCGGGCGAGTAAAGCCGTTGCAACGACGACCGTCCATAATATCGTCTTACAGAAATTCATCTGGGAACGTGGGTGGTATCGATGGAGTCAACATATGTTGATTGCCTGGGGATGCCTCGGCTCATTCGCGATCACGTTCGGCTTGACGTTCCAATGGATGCGGTTTGACTTGATTGATGTCGAAACGTATCAAATCATCGTCTTCAATATCCCGACGATCAAGATGGCGGCCCATGGACTGTTTGCCGAAATCGTTTATAACGGATTGAATATTACGGCACTCATGTTGCTCGTCGGTGTACTGATGGCGTTATATCGTCGGATTTACGATCAAGATGTGAAAGTGACGCAACGCTTTGAATTTGATATTTTACCGCTCCTCATGTTGCTCATCGTCACCGTCTCTGGGCTCTTATTGACTGTGTCCTACGTATTTTTCGGCGGATTCATCCATCACGAGCTCGCTCTATTCCACCAGCTGACCGTCATCATCTTTTTATGCTACTTCCCGTTCGGCAAACTGTTCCACTTGCCGGTCCGACCGATGGCGGCGAGCGTCCCGATGAACTATCGGGAAGTCGAGGCTGACGAGACGCGTGTCTGTTCCGGTTGTGGCACACGCTATGCAACGGACAATCAAGTCGAGGACGTGCAGGCGATTCTTCAAGCCCATACGCTACAGCTCGGGTTGAATGACGGTACCCAGTTATCCGATTACTGTCAACCGTGTCGCCGGAAGATGCGTGTGAAAATGCAGTTGAACATGATGAACGGGCAGTTACCGACACATCCAGTCGACACGAATACCGGCATGTCGATGCCAGGGTTCGGGCGGCCGAAACAGACGAAAGGTGAAACAAAAGATGAAACAAAAGATGAAACACCTGTGCGTTAAATGCGGGGAACCGACCGGGACACGTGAAGAAATTGAACAAGTGAAGCAGTTGCTTGAAGGATCGATTCAACTCGTGCCAGTCGATGCGGCGCATACCGTTCAAGACTTATGTCATGCGTGTCGGCGTCGGGCTCGGCTCGATTCGGCGCTGGGACGGTCCGAGAGTGACGGGATGCATTATCCGCTACAAACCATCAACGGCTACCATGTCAGTGGATTTTCAAAACGAAGAGCGGAGACGTTCTATGGAGGGGAAAAAGATGAGTGAGTTTTTAACTTCACCTGACGTACAAAACTTGGTCAAACCAGGCGAAAAACTAATTACGACCCACTGTTGTTATTGTGGGATGCAGTGTGGCATGCACATTCGCGTCGACGAGAAGAGCGGGGCTGTCAAAGGCGTCGAGCCACGTTATGATTTCCCGGTCAATAAAGGCAAGCTCTGTCCGAAAGGGGTCACGGCCTATCAAACGATCGAGCATCCGGACCGGATCTTGACACCGCTCATTAAACGGAACGGGAAGTTTGAGAAAGCAACGTGGGAGGAAGCGCTCGACGTGATTGAAGCGAACTTCAAACGGATTCAGCGCGAGCACGGGAAAGATGCGGTGTCCGTGTTCGGTGGCGTCTCCATGACGAACGAGAAATGTTATCTCGTCGGAAAATATGCGCGCGTCGCACTCGGCACACGATTCATTGATTATAACGGTCGCTTCTGTATGTCGTCGGCTGCCGGTGGTTTCTTAAAAACACTTGGCATTGACCGTGGGGCGACCCTACCGTGGACGGAGTTCGAGCATGTTGATACGTTCTTTGTCGCCGGTTCAAACATCGCCGAGTGTCATCCGACGACGACGCAACATATTTGGAAGGCGAAAGACAAAGGTGCGAAAATCATCGTCGCCGACCCACGTGAGATTCCGATGGCACGCGTGGCTGACGTCCACCTCGACTTAAAACCAGGGACGGACGCAGCGCTGGCGATGGGATTACTCCACTTCCTCATCGAACATGATTACGTCGATCAAGCGTACGTGGATGAGCGTTGTGATAACTACGAAGCGTTACAGGCATCCGTACGCGAGTGGACGCTCGAACGGACGAGTGACGTGACCGGAATTACCATCGAAAAACTTGAAAAAGCAGGTCACATTTACGGAAAGAGCCCGCGGTCGGTCATGTTGTTCGCCCGTGGTGTCGAGCAACAATCAAAAGGCGTCGACAACGTCTCGCTCTACACGTCGATGGCGCTCCTGCGGGGAATGGTCGGCAAGTTTGCTTCTGGCGTCGCGACGATGACGGGTCAAGGGAACGGACAAGGTGGGCGGGAACACGGACAAAAAGCGGACTTATTGCCTGGTTACCGAAAACTCACAGACCCGAAAGCTGTCGAATATGTGAGCGGTGTCTGGGGCATTGATCCATCCGAGATGCCAAAACCAGGTGTCTCAGCGTTTGAGATGTTCGATGAGATTCAAGCAGGAACGATTCGGGCAATGCATCTCATGTGTTCGAATCCCGCCGTCTCAGCGCCGAACCTGCCGTACGTTTGGGACAGCTTCAACAAACTCGACTTCTTCGTCGTTAGTGACTTCTTCATGTCTGAATCTTGCGAGTTCGCCGACGTGGTCTTGCCGGCTTGTTCGTGGGCAGAAGACGAAGGGACGACGACGAACCTAGAGGGACGTGTCGTTCGAATCCGGAAAGTGCGCGAACCGCTCGGTGATTCTCTCCCGGACTGGGAAATCATGCAGCGAATCGCTGAACGAATGGGACGCGGACAATACTTCCCGTATAAGACGGCACGCGACATTTGGGAAGAGTTCCGTCTCGCCACGAAAGGTGGCGCGGCCGACTATTCCGGGATTACGTGGGAACGCATCGACAACGAGTATGGCGTGTTTTGGCCATGTCCGTCTGAGGACCATCCTGGCACACCGACGATGTTTAAAGAACGGTTCGGGACAGCGAACGGGAAAGCGAATCTGCCTGTCGTCACGTATCGCCCGGCCGGTGAATATGCGAACGAAGAATACCCGGTCACGCTCACGACCGGTCGCGTCGTCTTCCATTACCTCTCGGGCAATCAGACACGGCGAATCGACTTCTTGAGTACAATGTCTAAGTTACCGTTCGTCGAGATTCATCCGGAACTCGCCTCGAGCTATAACCTGCAAACCGGTGACAAAGTCGAATTACGGACACGAAGAGGCGCGATGGTCGTCGAGGCACGTTTGACGAAGGCGATTCGGAAAGACACCGTCTTTGTCCCGTATCACTGGGGAAAAGAACTTGCCGTCAACCAATTGACCAATCCATGTTTGGACCCGATGTCCCGCATGCCAGAATTCAAAGTATGCGCCGTTCAACTGAAGAAATTACCAGCGAACACACCGTTGCACATGAACCCGTTGACGGTCCCGCTCGGTTCGAGCGTACCGTTTGTGGCGGACCATGCGATTGCGACGAGCTGTCACGTCATGGGTGAGGAGGTCCACACGACATGAATAAAGTCATGTATTTAGAATTTGAACGTTGTATCGGTTGTCGTGCCTGTCAGGCGGCTTGTCGCGAGTGTGGCGATCACGATGGACTCGAGCGCAACTATGTCGACTATATTGATTTCTCTGAAAGTCGCCAAACGTTTCCGATGATTTGCATGCAGTGTAAAAATCCGGCTTGTGCGCAAGTCTGTCCGGCCAATGCGATTCAAATCACGCCAGAAGGTGTCGTGTTATCGGCATCAGAAGAAAAATGTATTGGCTGCCGTAACTGTACGTTTGCTTGTCCATTCGGGATTCCGAAGTTCGATTTTGAGAAGAATAAAATGTACAAGTGTGACATGTGTTATGACCGGTCAAAACACGATATTGCCCCGATGTGTGCCTCAGTCTGTCCGTCCGATGCGATTCGATTTATCGACCATGACGAGATGATGCAACTCCGTCGCCAACGTGTTCAAATGAACATGATTGAAGGGAAAAAACCGTCACAAGACGACAAATGGAATTACGTCCCTGAATTCTTTGGCGTCTATTCCGACTGATAGAGAAAGGAAGATGACATATGTCAAACGAATCAAAAGATCGGGAGCGACTATCTTCTCTCGTCGACAACTTGAGTCGCGCGGACGATGTGAAATTGAATCGTCGCGCGTTCATCAAGTCGACATTCGGGGCCGGGATTGCGCTTGGTCTAGCCACCGTGCCCTTCAATATCGCGGCATTCGTTCGCAGTGAACCGAGAGCGGATCGCCAATTCATTACGACCGTCGACGCGATTGAACGAGGAAAATCGCTTGAGTTTGAATATCCGGGTAACGAATCCTCATTACTCGTCCATTTAAAGAATGGGGAGTTTGTGGCGTATAACAATAAATGCACCCATTTACAGTGTCCTGTCTTTTATGTAGAAGAAGAGGACGTTCTCTTGTGTCCTTGCCACCGCGGCTATTTCAGCGTGGATGGACAACCTCAAGCCGGCCCGCCACAACGTGAACTGCCAAAAGTTCTCCTTGAGATTGAGAACGGAAAAATTTTCGCCGTCGGAAGAGAGATTCATCATGGGGCGTAACGGTTGGAGTTTACTCGGATTGGTCATTTTATTGGCGACAAACATGATTTTATTGCAGTATACGATTGAAAGCTATATGGTATATGATCATGCCTCCATGCGGCTTTACATGGGAATCGCCCTTGCTAACGTAGGTCTGATTATATTGTTATATCGCTATTGGAAGAAAATAGAATACGGTGTGAAAGAATAGATTTTCCCCTTGAAATGCTTCCAAATGTTGATTGCGTTTCAAGGGGTTTCTGTTTAGAATGAAGGCAAGTTTCGATGAAGTGTAGGTGTTTAGGAAGGTTGGTGGAAATGACGCACTCTAGCAAAACGATGGTACTCGAGGAAACGAAAAAGTTGGCCCATCGCATCATTCATGTTCCAAAGGGGGGCTTCTTGTTCCGTGAACAAGAAGAGGCTTCCGAATTTTATATCGTCAAACGTGGGCTCATTCAAATCTCGAAGTTGACCGAGACGGGGAAAGAGTTGACGCTACGCTGTTTGAGTGCAGAAGCTTGCTGTGGCGAATTGACGCTATTCGCAATTGAACCGAAGTATTTATTCAACGCGAAAGCGTTAGAAGACAGTGAAATCTATGCAGTGAAAATCGAACGAATTGAAAAGATGATTTTGTCATCCAATCCCGAGTTCGTTCGTGAATTCATGGTCATGATCAATGAGCATATGCGAAAACAGCATACGAAATTCCGTGATCTCGTGTTAAACGGAAAGAAAGGTGCCCTTTACTCCACGCTCATTCGGATGGCGAACAGCTATGGCGTCCGCGTCGAAGAGGGGATCTTGATTGATTTGAAATTAAAAAATCAAGAGCTCGCCAACTATTGCGGCACATCACGTGAGCGTGTGAACCGTATGTTGAACGAGCTGGCTCAAGAAGGTGTCATCTCCTTACCGTCGCGTCAAATCATCATTCATGACCTTGAACAATTGAAGCAACTCAATCATTGTGAGGATTGCCCGATCTCGGTTTGCGTCATCGATTGATTACATGACCGCGGTGAGCGTCAATTCTCCTTCGAAATGTTCTAGCCCATCGGCCTCGATTGTACAGGCCGATACATAGAAATCGCCATCTTCCACCAATTCATAAGACCGGAGCACACCTTCAGTCAGCTTCACGCCGTTCGTCCGTACCTCAACGACGACGCCTTCCATCGAGCGCACGCGCGCTGCCGATAAGAAGTCGACCCAACGTTTAAATTGACGATATACGGTGACGGTCGATCCGTCTCCTAAGTAGCCGATGACGGCCTGAGTATCATCAATAGTAATTTCATGATGGGTGTCCATTCGAACGAGCAAACGGTGAAGCGCCTCAAGCTCTTCCATCGGGCTCTCGAAGGGAAACGTGATTTCAATCCCGTCCTCATTAAACGAAGCTTCGGCGATTGAGACGCCGAAGACACGAAAGACGTGCACACCATCTTGGCTAAAGAAATAAGGTTGTAGCGCCAATTGAGTCTCTGGAGCGCAAGTAATACGAACAATATGGGACATCATAATCCCTCCTCTCTTCCTTATCGTAAGGAAGCGGGGAGGGATTTTCTGTGTTTAAAGTCACAGAACAAGGAACATTCTGATTTTGTCACAGATTGATGACAAGCTTTAGAAAATCGAAAAGATGCGAAATAAGTGTGAAAGATGACACACTTTTTTAATGGTGGACTCGATAGGATGAGGATAGGGTACGAATTGATCCGATTAGAGGAGGAACCGAATATGCAACAACTACAAAAACAATCTCACGCGCTAAGCGACTGGAAACCAGAAGATGCGCAGTTTTGGGAAGGCAAAGGCAAACAAGTGGCGAATCGAAATTTGCTCGTCTCGGTGCCTGCACTAACGCTCGCTTTTATCGTCTGGCAAATGTGGTCGGTCGCTGCCGTCCAATTAAATTCAATCGGGTTTAGTTTCACGCAAGGTCAACTGTTCACATTAGCAGCGTTACCAGGACTCGTCGGCGCGTCGTTGCGGTTCTTCTATACGTTCGCCAATAGTATCTTTGGTGGACGGAACTGGACGGTGTTCTCAACGGGCGTCCTCTTGCTCCCACTTCTAGGCATCGCCTATGCCGTCCAAAACGTGAATACTCCATACTGGGTCTTTATGATTTTGGCTGCGCTTTGTGGACTCGGTGGCGGAAACTTTTCATCATCAAACGCCAACATCGGGGCCTTTTATCCGAAGGCGAAGAAAGGGACGGCTCTCGGGATTAACGGGGGTGTCGGGAACTTAGGCGTCTCACTCGTTCAATTGATCACACCGCTCGTCATCACGACCGGTATCTTTGGGGCGATTGGAGGGAGTGCCCTTCTGACGGAGACAGGTGAAAAGATTTGGTTACAAAACGCCGCACTGCTTTGGGTCATTCCGACGATTGTGCTCGCGATTTGTGCGTACGTCTTCATGGACAATTTACCGACTGCCCGCCAATCGATTCGAGAGCAGGCGAGTGTATTCAAAGAAAAACATTTTTGGATTCAAACGCTCCTTTACACTGCTGCGTTCGGTTCGTTTATCGGATATGCCGCAGCGTTTCCGATGATTTTGAAATTGAAGTTTCCTGACTCGGATTTGCTCGCGCTCGCATTTCTCGGTGCGCTTCTCGGCGCATCGTCTCGTCCATTTGGTGGCTGGATTAGTGACAAAGTCGGGGCGGCGAAAGTGACATTGATTGTCTTTGGCGTTATGGCGCTTGGAACGGTGAGTGTCATCTTCGCCATTATGAACGATAACTTGACGATGTTCTTTATCTCGTTTGTCATCCTATTTATCGCAACAGGTCTCAATTCTGGCGCGACGTTCGCCATGATTCCTCACGTGTTCGTCGCGACCAAAACGCCGGCGGTCGTAGGATTCTCGGCCGCGTTCGCCGCATACGGCGCGTTCTTCATTCCAAAAATGTTCGGCTGGTCGCTTGAACTGGTCGGTTCATTCAATGGTGCGCTCGTCGTCATGCTCGGTCTTTACGCCATCTCGATTGGTATCACGATTTACTATTATTTGCGAAAAGGGGCCGAAAAGCCGATTCGCTGACAACTCGGAAGCGGCTTTCTCATCGCTTCTGTCGGCAAAGAAAGGATGAAACATATGACACCATGGATTGATCAACGGCGGCGCCCGTTAGAAGATTTACGTATTTCCGTCATTGATAAATGTAATTTTCGATGTCGCTACTGTATGCCTGAAGAAGCGTTTCGACATCATCAATTTTTAAAACGAGACGAGCTGTTATCGTTTGACGAAATTGAGCGGTTCGTCCGTATCGTTGCCCCTCATGGTGTTAAAAAAATTCGCCTAACCGGAGGTGAACCGCTTCTCCGTCCCAATCTAGAAGACCTCATTCAACGGTTGCGTGCCGTCACGACGATTGAGACGATTGGTTTAACAACAAACGGGATGTATTTAGAGCGGATGGCCAAGTCGCTGAAGGAAGCGGGACTCGATCGGGTCAACGTCAGCCTAGACGCCTTATCGGAAGAGACGTTTGGTATGATGAACGGTCGCGGTACGTCGCCGGAAGCGGTTCTCCGCGGGATTGACGAAGCGAAACGACTTGGTCTCGAGGTTAAAGTGAACATGGTCGTGCGAAAAGGGTGGAACGATCATGAAGTTGCACCGATGGCTGCGTACTTTAAAGAAAGGCATATTACACTTCGCTACATCGAGTTTATGGACGTAGGCACGTCAAACGAATGGAACGTCGAACATGTCGTGTCATCGGAGGCGATTCTCAACGTGTTACACCACGATAATGGCGTGCTTCAACCACTTGAACCCGAAACGTTCGGTGAGGTGGCGACACGTTATCGGTATACAGATGGCGCACAGGTCGGGTTCATTTCATCGGTCAGCCGCCCGTTCTGTGGAACGTGTACGCGAGGCCGATTATCGAGTGACGGGAAATGGTATACGTGTCTCTTTGCAGAGGAAGGGACCGACATTCGGGAGCTACTTCGTAATGGGGCAAGTGACGATCTGATTCATATGACGCTGAAAATGGTATGGGATGCAAGGGATGATCGCTATTCAGAAGAACGGTCCCATAGCGGAAGCCGGAAGCGAAAACGAATTGAGATGAGTTACATTGGAGGTTAACGAGATGCACGTACACAATCATGTCCAACACGAGACGAAACAAATTCGCGCCGCCATTTTAACGATTTCGGACACACGGACGCTCGATACGGACGTCTCAGGCGAACACATTTGTCAGTTGTTGAAAGCAGGCGAGCATACGGTGACGTATCGCGAAATTACAAAAGATGACCAAAAAGAAATCGAGGCCGCCGTACGACGTATGGTGGCCGATAAAATGGATGTCATCTTGACGACGGGTGGGACCGGCATCACGAAGCGAGACGTCACGATTGAGACGATTCGTCCGCTCCTCGACCGTGAAATGGTCGGGTTCGGTGAATTGTTCCGCTTGATCAGTTTCACGGAAGATATCGGACCGGCCGCCATGTTGTCACGGGCACTCGCCGGTCGAATAGGAGACACGATTATCTTTGCGATGCCTGGGTCACGCGGTGCTGTCGACTTGGCGATGAAGCGACTGATCTTACCCGAACTGTCGCATATCGTCTGGGAAGCGACACGATGATTGGGATTATCCTAGCGGGCGGACGTTCGCGTCGCTTTGGTGCACCGAAATGGCAGGCACGTTATGAAGGAAGTACGTTCGCTGACCGAGCCCGGGCCACGCTCGCTCCGGTGACGGCGTCACAATGGACGGTCGTCCCAAAAGGAACGTCGCCCGTGTCGAATCAACTAGTCGACGACGTCGAATTTCAAGGAATGGGCCCACTCGCAGGGATGGTGACCGTCATGCGACACGTCGACAGTGACTGGTACGCGGTCTCAGCATGCGACACACCGCTCTTGTCTTCTACAGTCTATGAACGGCTACTGGCCAACCGAGAAGACAAACCGGTCATCGCTTATGCGGACGGTCGCATTCATCCTTTAGTCGGTTTGTATCCGCGAACGATGCGATTGTCGTTCGAAGACGCATTGAATCGAGGGGAACGTGCCGTGATGCCTCATGTATTCGAGGCGACAATCGTCTCGTTTGAAGAAGCAGCTTGGTTTAAAAATGTAAACACGCCACATGATTTCAAGCAGTTACGGCAAAAGGAAGTGGAATGATGGAGAAACTGTCAACGTTGTTTCGCAAACCGCTTGCGGTGGACGAAGCGATTGCCTGCGTCACAGACGCGACGAAGCGAGCACGGACGGAAACGGTAGCATTGGCTGAAGCACATGGTCGGATTCTCGCGACGGATCTCGTTGCCACCCATGACGTGCCCGCTTTTCATAAATCCCCTTATGATGGCTTCGCTGTCTGTGCGAGCGATTTGAATGCGGCAAGCCGTGAGCAGCCAATCACGTTACCGATTCAATCCGTTCAAGCCGCCGGTCATGTCGGTCCTCCATTACGACGTGGGCATGCGATCCGAATCATGACAGGTGCCAAAATTCCAGACGGAGCGGACGCCGTCGTCATGTTTGAAGTCGTACAAGCGAATGAGACACACGTCACGTTCAAACGTCCCGCGTCCCAAGCGAATATTTCCTACCGCGGGGAAGATATCGCCATCGGTTCAACGATTTGCACGAGCGGCACACGGATTCATGCTGGCATCATCGCGCTACTCGCGACGTTTGGCTATACGACCGTCGATGTCTTTACGAAACCTTGGATCACCGTCTTTGCTACCGGGGATGAACTCGTTGAACCGGGACGAAACAAAACGGACGGTCAAATCTATAATTCGAATGCATATATGATATTGGCGCAGATTGAAGCGCTCGGGGGACGTGCCATCTATGGCGGTGTTTTACCCGATACGTTTTTGGCTACAAAATGTGCGATTGAAGAAGCGCTTCGAACGAGTGATGCTGTCGTTACGACAGGCGGGGTGTCAGTCGGTGATTTTGACTATTTACCTGATGTATATGAAGCACTCGGAGCTGACGTCTTATTCAATAAAGTAGGGATGCGTCCTGGCTCGGTCACGACTGTCGCGAAATTCGAGAATCAATTACTGTTCGGCTTATCTGGCAATCCGTCTGCTTGTTTCGTTGGAACCGAACTGTTCGTAGGTGCTTACATCCGGACAGGGTATGCGCAAAAAGAACGGACGCTTGTCGAGGCGCGTCTCGGTGGCGACTTTAAAAAACCGAATCCGTTCGACCGGTTCGTCCGGGCCAAACTTTTGATTGATGAAACGGGACGCGCGATTGTGTATCCGAGTGGGAAAGATAAGTCGGGAATCGTCTCTTCGCTCGCGACGTGTAACGCGTTGATCCGATTACCTGGAGGAACGAGAGGGTTTGAGAAAGGAGATGTCGTCCGATGTCACGTCATCGATCATCTGTGACCGTCCTGCAAGTCGTCGGCTATCAAAACAGTGGAAAGACCTTATTCGTTTCCCGGTTGACTGAACGATGGACGAGACGCGGTCTACGTGTCGGGGTCATCAAGCATCACGGACATGGCAGTCCCCTTAACGTGCCGATGACGGATTCTCACCGACATGCGCGCGCTGGAGCTGTCGTGTCGAGCGTGATTGGGGAAGATGGGACGTTTATTGAGTGGCAAGCCGTTGACACGTTCGAGTTGCTCTTGAATTGGTACGAAGCACACGTCGACGTCGTGTTGATTGAAGGATACAAGCAAAAAGACTATCCAAAAGTGGTGCTCGTTCGAGAGGGTCAGGCCGAACCGACCGGATTATCGAACGTCATTGCGTGTGGCGACGCCGTCAAAGATGAGGCGCAATTAGTGGAGGCGATGGAAAGGTGGATGAGACATGAACTGGTATCAAGTAAATGAGCATCCGCTCGATCCGATGGCGCTCTATGAAGGGGTACGACATCGAAACGTCGGGGCCGTCGTGCTCTTTATCGGTACCGTCCGTGAAATGACGGGCGAGAAGCAGACGGAATTACTCGAGTATGAGGCGTACGTGCCGATGGCTGAAAAAATGCTTCAACAAATCGCCGATGAGATTACGATGCGGTGGCCAGGCACGTTGACGGCTGTACACCATCGAATCGGCCGTCTCGACATCATGGAAGAAGCGGTCGTCATCGCCACTAGTTCAGCCCATCGCGCTGATGCATACGAAGCGAACCGTTATGCGATTGAGCGGATCAAAGAAATCGTCCCGATTTGGAAGCGAGAACATTGGACAGACGGCACGGAATGGATGGGCGATCAAAAAGAGCAACGCCCCGGACGACCAAAAGGAGTGATGACATGATTGAAGTGCTATGTTTCGCGCATGTGGCCGAGGAACTCAAAACGCGCTCGTACACGATGACGGCCCCAATCACGATTGCTGTGTTACGAACTGATTTAACAGCGCGAGGGGTCACGGGTGCGGAGCGACTCATGTTTGCCGTGAATGAACGCTATGAGACGGATGCGTACGTCGTCCATGACGGGGATACAGTGGCCGTCATCCCGATGGTAAGTGGAGGATAAATGATGAAACTGACACATATCAATGACCAAGGACGGGCCCAGATGGTCGATGTATCCGGTAAAGTTGAAACGACACGGATCGCGCGGGCTCGAAGTTCAGTCGAAGTGAGTGAAGCCGTGATGGAATGCATACAGCACGGGACGAGTGCCAAAGGCGATGTGCTTGCTGTGGCTCAAGTCGCAGGAATCATGGCCGCCAAAGAGACGAGCCGAATCATTCCGATGTGTCATCCCCTCGCCCTGAAAAAAGTGGATTTGACATTTGCATGGGAGGGCACACACCTCATCATCGAATCGTTCGTGAAGACAAAAGGCGACACCGGTGTCGAGATGGAGGCGTTGACGGCTGTGTCGGTGGCAGCCTTGACGGTATATGATATGACAAAGGCCATCGATAAAGGCATCGTCATCGGTCCGACCTACTTACTGGAGAAACAGGGTGGAAAGTCTGGAGAGTACATGCGATGAATCCCATCCCAGAACGCTATGCGCGGCAAGCTCGTTTTCACGGTATTGGTACAGATGGCCAAACAGAACTCATGACAAAACGTGTTCTCGTCGTCGGGCTCGGTGCCCTGGGCGCAGCCGTCACAGATCAGCTTGTGCGTGCTGGCGTCTCGCTCGTCATTGTTGACCGGGACTATGTGGACGTGACCAATTTGCAGCGTCAGACCTTATATACAGAGCAAGATGCTGACGCCAAGACACCGAAAGCGATTGCTGCTCGCGACCGACTCAATTCGATTAACGGAGACATCAACGTCGAGGCGCACATCACCGACGTTTCATGGGACTGGCTTCGTGAGCTAGCACCCGTTGACTTGGTGCTAGATGCGACCGATAACGTGGAGACGCGGCTACTGTTGAATGATTTTGCATTGCATCGCGGGATTCCGTTTTTATTTGCCTCCTGTGTAGGCGCGTACGGGATGAACTATACCGTTTTGCCTAGCGAAGCGCCTTGTCTACGTTGTCTTATGCGTCACCTGCCACTGGCTGGCCAGACATGTGCGACCGTCGGTGTTTTAGCTCCAATCGTCCAGCATGTCGCAAGCCGCCAAGCAATCGAGGCGTTGAAATATTTGACGGGACGTGTTGAAAAACTCGAGCGTCGTTTGTTAATCGAAGATGTGTGGGAGAACCTTTCGCAACGTCTTGACGTCGAACGATTGGTCGACGGCTCATGTGCCTCGTGCCAAACCCGTTCGTACCCAAGTCTCGTCTCAAATCGGCAACAGACCGCACACCTTTGTGGGCGCGATGTCGTTCAAGTTCGAAAATTCATCGATGGAATCGAGAACATCGCGCAACGACTCGAGCGTGCCGAGATCGACGTAAGACGGACACCGTTCACGGTCGAATGGCATTGGCGGGAACATCGGATGCTGTTATTCATTGATGGTCGCATACTCGTTCATGGAGTCGATGATCCAGGTGTGGCGATTGCCATGGTCGATGAATGTCTTGGCACATAAAAGAAGTGTCCGCCATAGCAGGCAGACACTTCTTTATTCATTAGCGGGGAATCGTGAGCACTTGTCCGACGTAAATCGAGTTGACGTTTGAAATATTGTTAGCGGCTGCGATTTTTGCGACGGTCGTGTTATACGTTGTCGCGATTTTATAAAGGGTATCGCCCGATTTGACGGTATACTTCACAGTCGTCGTTGGAGGTGGGGTGACAGTTGTGGTTGGGATGATGAGCACTTGTCCGACTGTGATGGAGTTGACGTTTGAAATATTGTTAGCGGCTGCGATTTTGGCGACGGTCGTCTTGTACATCGTCGCAATCTTATAGAGAGTGTCGCCGGACTTGACCGTATATTTGACGGTCGTTGTAGGTGGCGGTGGTGTAACGGTCGTACCTGGAATAACGAGCACTTGTCCGACAGAAATCAAGTTATAGTTCGTGATATTGTTCGCAGCGGCGAGTGCAGTGACGGTGACGCCATAAGCCCGAGCAATACTATAGAGCGTGTCACCTGATTTGACAGTATACGTTTTACCAGTCGGTGCATTTTGATAGGCGAGCAGTTGCGAGACAGTGACGAACTTGTATCCTTTTGCTTTGAGTTGCGAGATCATCGTCGGCAACGCAAGCGGGGTACCAGGGGCGCCGGCGCCGGTGTGCATCAAGACGATGGATCCCGGTTTGATGTTCGTTTGTACTTTCGTATTGATTTGCGTAGCGGTGAGTCCTTTCCAGTCAATCGTGTCGATGTTCCACTGCACAGTGTATCCATAGCCGGCAGCACCGACGCCGTTCAACACGGCACTGTTAACGGCGCCATATGGGGCACGGAACAACGGTTTCGTTGTTTTTCCGGTGAGTGACTTGACGATGGCTTCGGTGCGATCGAGTTCCGATTTCATCTGAGTGGCGGTCAATTTGGTGAAGTCGGGATGGGTGTAGGAGTGGTTACCGAGTTGGTGACCTTTAGCTGCGATGTTTTTAATGTATTGGGGATGGTGGTTGGCGCCCGATCCGGTCAAGAAGAAAGTAGCTTTGACGTTGTTTTTGGCGAGTATGTCCAAAATCTTATTCGTGTTCGCGCCATCCGCTCCGTCGTCAAACGTCAGCGCCACGACTTTACTGGTGGTGTTGACGCTCGTGATGAATTTAGAAGCGGCGGCATCGGCCGATTTTGGATAAGCGACTAACGGTGCCAACATGATCAACAAGGCCATGAGTACACGTACGAACCTGCTCTTCATTTCATTTCGCCTCCATTCATGATGTATGTATCTTGGTGTCAAGGCTTTCCAAATATTGAGCTGTGTATATATTTTATATACCCCATTTCAGACCGTTCCATCAAAAAACCTAAATTTAGACAAAGGAATTTTTGGTCACCGTCTCTCAAAATATGTGTGTAATGTATGAGCAAGAGCTAGGCGAAATCTCACACAATTCTCACACATTTCCTGAAAAAGGGTGGTATCATGAACAAAGTGTGAAACATGTAAGCGATTAAATAGGGGGATGTAAGATGAAACGAACAATGATGAAATTAGGTTTAGCGGCAAGTCTTGCTAGCGTGTTGGTGCTCGGGGCATGTGGAGCGGAAGAAGCGGACAACGCATCTGAAGTCGTTCAATCAATGGAACCTGTTGAAGCCGAATTGAACGTACCAGCGACCGCGGATGAGGGCGAGCCTGTCGTGCTTGCTGTACGAGTCACGCAAGACGGTGCAGCCGTCGACGATGCCGACGAAATCAAGTTCGAAGTTTGGAAGAACGGGGCGAAAGAAGACAGTGAAATGACGAAAGCCACATTGACGTCAGACGGCGTGTATGAAGCCGAGACGACGTTCGCTGACGAGGCGGTCTATACGGTCCAAGTCCACGTGACGGCGCGCTCGATGCATACGATGCCAACGACGAACGTGACGGTCGGTCATCCGAAGACGGCAGCCGAGGGCGAGGAAGAAAATGATCACCATCACCATGCCGGTGCGGACATCACACTCGAACCGAAACAAGCGACCGTGAATGAACCGCAACCGTTCACGGTGAACGTGGAGATTGACCACGAGGCGCTCACAGGTGCTGACGTTCAGCTGGAAGTGTTCAAAGACGGGGCTGAAAAGCACGAGTGGGTGAAGCTCGAGGAAACGGACGGCGTGTACACAGGGGGGCACACGTTTACCGAAGCCGGTCCATATAACGTGCAAGTCCATGTAACAAAAGGACACGACATTCATGAACACATCATGGAGACAGTCGAAGTCCAATAAAAAAATCGATCGGCCGCGGCCGATCGATTTTTCTTATGCGTTCTGATACAGCGATTCGACTTGTTGTTGAAGCGATTCGTTCTCGAGGAACTCATCGTACGTTGCTTCCTTGTCGACAATCCCGTTCGGCGTCACTTCGATGATGCGTGTCGCAATCGTCGAGATGAGCTGATGGTCATGCGAGCTGAAGAGGAGCACGCCTTTGAACGACTCGAGGCCGTTGTTGAGCGCCGTGATCGATTCGAGGTCCAAGTGGTTCGTCGGATCGTCGAGGACGAGGACGTTCGAATTTGAGAGCATCATCTTCGAAAGCATACAACGCACTTTTTCGCCCCCTGAGAGGACAGATGCTTTCTTCATGACTTCTTCGCCTGAGAAGAGCATGCGTCCGAGGAAGCCGCGAAGGAACGTGTCCGACTCGTCGGCTGGTGAGAACTGGCGTAACCAATCCAAGATGCTCTTATCTGACCCTTCGAAATATTCCGAGTTGTCTTTCGGGAAGTACGACTGTGTCGTCGTCACGCCCCATTTGACCGTACCCGCATCCGGTTCCATCTCGCCCATGATGATTTTGAAGAGCGTCGTGATGGCAACGTCTGAGCGGCCGACGAAGGCGACTTTGTCCGTCTTGTTCAGTGAGAACGTGACGTTGTCGAGTACTTTCACACCGTCAATCGTCTTCGAGACGTTTTCGACGTAGAGCACATCGTTCCCGATTTCACGTTCCATCGAGAAGCCGACGAATGGGTAACGACGTGACGATGGACGGATATCGTCGAGCGTGATTTTATCAAGCAACTTCTTACGCGACGTCGCTTGACGCGCCTTTGAGGCGTTCGAGCTAAAGCGAGCGATGAAGTTTTGAAGTTCTTTAATTTTCTCTTCTTTTTTCTTGTTCTGGTCTGACGCCATACGCGCAGCGAGTTGGCTCGACTCGTACCAGAAGTCATAGTTCCCGACGTACAACTGGATTTTCCCGAAGTCGAGGTCGGCCATGTGCGTACAAACTTTGTTCAAGAAGTGACGGTCGTGGGAAACGACGATGACCGTGTTCTCGAAGTTGATCAAGAACTCTTCAAGCCATTGAATCGCCTTTAAGTCAAGACCGTTCGTCGGCTCATCGAGGAGTAGGATGTCAGGTTTGCCAAAGAGTGCCTGTGCGAGGAGCACTTTCACTTTCTCGCCACCTGTAAGCTCGCTCATGAGCTTATGATGTGAATCGTCCGTAATGCCGAGACCTTGGAGTACCATCGCAGCTTCCGATTCAGCTTCCCAACCGTTCATCTCAGCGAATTCGCCTTCAAGCTCAGCCGCACGCATGCCGTCTTCGTCTGAGAAGTCTTCTTTCATATAGATGGCGTCTTTCTCTTTCATGACTTGGTAGAGACGCTCGTGGCCCATGATGACCGTTTCGAGTACGGCTTGGTCTTCGTACGCATAGTGGTCCTGTTTAAGGACAGCGAGGCGCTCACCAGGTGAGAAACTGACGTCACCCGTTGTCGTGTCTTGCTCACCGGCAAGAATTTTTAAGAATGTTGACTTCCCGGCACCGTTCGCGCCGATCAAGCCGTAACAGTTGCCTGGTGTGAACTTGATGTTCACGTCTTCAAACAACTTGCGTCCACCGAATTGGAGACTTACGTTATTTACTGTAATCATGTATAGGATCCCTCGTTTTTCTGATTAGTTTACGACGTGTATTGTATCACGTTTTTTGAAAACGCGCAGTCATGGGTAAAAGTGAAACAAAAGTTGACGTGATTCGTATAGATGGTTATAGGGGGAATGACTATGAAACCATCGATTTCGCTCCGGGAAGCGTGGAGCAACTATTACCGTAAAGACTTTTTGCGCCTGCTCGTCCTTTTCATCGTGACGAGTATCGCGTCCTATTTTATCTTCCGTTCATTCGTCACGAGTGAACAGATTGAAGACATTTTGAAACAGATTGGCGACATGTTCGAGTCACGTGGCTTGTCGTTCGATACGAGTGCATTCGACACGATGGTCGCCCTCTTCGTGAACAACACGCGCGTCGCCTTGCTCGCTTTCTTGCTCGGGATGATTCCGCTCTTCATCCCGTATGTGTTCGTCGTCATCAATGCGGCCATCATCGGACTTGTCGCCATGATTGTCGATTTTTCCGGTGAGTCGGTCATAAAAGTCATCACGCTTGGCATCTTGCCGCATGGAATTACGGAAATTTCCGCAATCTTGCTCGGTGCGGCGATGGGGTTGTCGCTCAATCGTCACATCTGGCAGAAGATGCAGGGGAAAGACACGAACGTCACGCTAAAGGCTCTCTTTTTTATCGGTCTGAAGATGTTTCTCTTCGTCGTCGTCCCGCTCCTCGCCATCTCGGCGGTCATCGAGGCGTACGTGACACCACTCTTGTTACAGTAAAACAGCCATCGCATGATGGCTGTTTTTATTGTGAAGCCGTCGACTCGAAACAACGGATTAACGTGATGCCTTCAGGAGAGACGTGACCGTTCACCTGCCAAACTTCAAGGCCGTCCGTAATCGCTTGTCGCATCGACTGACGAATCAAGCCGTCATCTTTTCGGTTCGGATTACCGGTGAAGACAGGCGCATCATACAAGAAAACATAGAGTAAGACTGCGCGTTGATGCTGTTCGAGCGAATGAATGAGCGTGTTGAGGTGCCGGACGAGGCGTTTTGTCTCGATCGGTCTCGTTGTTTTTTTCCAGCCAAAGTGAGGAAGGGGCGTCACGAACAGTTCGGTGAGCGGCATCTTCACTTCCATCAAGACGTTATCGACAACGAAATCGATGCGTGCGTCGTCGTACGAGACTTCCCGTTCAATTCGTGTTGGATTTTGGAAAGGCTGTAGCGACGATTCCATCAAGAGATGCTCGATATAGTCATTGACGCGACCTTGATGAATCCCAATCCATTGTCGTTCGGTACCAATTGAAATCGCCTCGACGGTGAAAGCAGTACGCCGCCTCGGGTCCTCTGACGCCGAGACCAAGCAAGGAACGCCGTCAAAGATGAGGTCGCCGATGCGGCCGGTGACCGGACAGTGGCAGGCAACGACGGTGTCCCCGAGTACGACGTCCATGATGAACCGGTTGCGTCGGTTTACGATGACGCCTTCTTGTAACGGTTGGCTGAACCGGTACATCAGTCGAGCCGTGTGATTGTCGTCGAAAGCTCGAACGTGACATTTCCGGCCAAAGCACGAGAAATCATGCATCCGTCTTTCGCTTTCTTCGCGATGCGTTCGACGAGCGAGATGTCTCGGTCCGTCGCCGTCTTTGGCACTTGAATGCGCGTCTCGTATCGAATCGTCTCATACGTGAACACACCGTTCGTCACGTCGACGATTCCTTCGGCGTCAATCGTGATGCCTTGATGCGCTAAATCGCTTCGCCCGAGCATGGCGGCGAGCGTAATGATATAACACGTCGCCGCCGCTCCGAGGAGCATCTCGTCCGGGTTCGTCCCGATTCCAGGGCCGTCCATTTCTGGGGGAATGGATATCTGTGTCTTCAATCGTTCCGCCTCGATTGTCCCGACGTCATTGCGTCCACCGGTCCAGTCGAGGTTCATGTGAAAGGTATGCTTCATAAAAAATCGCCTCCAATGTCTCTAGTGTAGAAGAGAATCATGGGAGGCGCATAAATTATGCTCGAGCACGCTCGGCGAATGTGCGAAGCGTCTGGATGATGACGTGAGTTGCTTTTTCCATATTGTTGATGGAGATGTACTCGAACTTCCCATGGTAGTTCTCGCCACCGGTAAAAATGTTCGGTGTCGGAAGACCCATGTAAGACAGTTGTGAGCCATCGGTACCGCCACGAATCGGCTCGATTTTCGGCTCGATTCCGAGTTCACGCATGACATCGGCGACCGTATCGACGATATGTTTGACCGGAACGATTTTCTCGGCCATGTTGTAATATTGGTCGTCCATCTTCAAGTCGACACGCGCTTCGCCATATTTCTGTTTCCATTCTGTGACGAGCTTTTCAAGTAACGCCTTCCGTGCCTCGAATTTTGCTTTATCGTGATCACGGATGATGTACTGGAGTGTCGTTGTCTCAACGTCTCCTGAGAAGCCGTTTAAGTGAAAGAAGCCCTCATACTCGCTCGTATGCTCCGGTGCCTCATCGGCCGGGAGGCGATTGTGAAACGCCATCGCGAGTTTCATCGAGTTGACCATCTTGTTCTTCGCGCTTCCAGGGTGGACGTTCGTCCCATGGAACGTCACGGTCGCACCGGCAGCGTTGAAGCTCTCATATTGCAGTTCTCCAAGTGGCCCCCCGTCCATCGTATAGGCGAAATCGGCGTTGAAGCGCTCGACATCGAACTTGTGGGGGCCGCGACCAATCTCTTCATCCGGTGTGAAGGCAATCCGGACCGGGCCGTGGGGAATCTCTGGGTGGGCGAGTAAATATTCGACCGCGGTGACAATCTCTGCAATCCCGGCTTTGTCGTCGGCACCGAGAAGCGTCGTCCCGTCGGTCGTCATGAGCGTGTGGCCGACGTATCCGTCGAGCTCCGGGAAGTCTTTCGGTGACAAGACGACACCGAGCGTCTCATTCAAGACGATATCGCCCCCGTCATAATGTTCGACGAGTTGCGGCTTAACATTCGTCCCGGTGAAGTCCGTCGCCGTGTCGACGTGGGCGAGTAGGCCGATCGTCGGCACGTCAACGTCGACGTTACTTGGAAGCGTCGCGAACAAGTACCCATATTCGTCCGTCGTCACACCTTCTAGTCCGAGCGCCTTTAACTCGGCTTCGAGATGACGAATCAAATCCCATTGTTTGGCGGTCGACGGCGTCGTCTCACTCGTGAAGTCGGATTGCGTGTCAATCTTGGCGTAGGTCATTAGTCGTTCGATTAATTTTGATTGCATAAAAAATACCTCCCCAAATCGTTTCTCATCCGTTTTAGTGTAGCACGGGAGGCGTTTGAGGAAGTATCAAAATTGTTTGAAAACGGTCTTCGCATGGTCAAATGAGGAATGGAAGTAAATATGGAAGCAAAAACGAAGTGAAGATGGCCGATAAGCCCATCGCCGCCCCGCCTGTCGCACCGGAGAGCGGATGTTCCGTCGCGGCTTGGGCGGTCCCGATGCCGTGACTGATTGTCCCGAGCGCGAGGCCGCGCGTGAACGGGTCGGTCACACCGAACATGTTCAAAAGAAAAGGACCGAGCATCGCGCCGAGAATGCCGCACGCGACCGCGACCGAGGCGGCGAGCGCTGCGTCGCCTTGTAACTGTCGTGCCAATTCGAGGGCAATCGGGGACGTGACCGATTTGACCGACAACGCAATCAATACGTGATCGGTCAGTTTCAGTACGCCTCCGAACAAAACAGCGATGGCGATGGTCGAGAGCGTCCCAAAGACAATGGCACTGAGTGCGCGTCTTGCTCGAGCGAGCAGTGTCGGCAAGTTACGATAGAGCGGCAGACCGAGCGCGACGGTCGCAGGCCCGAGCAAGATGGTGATGATGTCTTTTGCCGGTTCATATACGTCATACGATTGACCGAATAAAAGAAGTGTCACAATCAAAATTGCGGTGCTCAAGAAGACGACGTTCTTGAACGGAGAAGCCCAACGAAACGACAACTTTCGGCTGATGAGGTAGACGCCGATCGTGATGGCGATCCAGACGAGTGTCATGACGCGTCACCTCGTTTCCCGGCAATCAAGGCAGTGACGGTCAGACCGACAGCGAGACTCGTCACCAATGCGATGAAGAGTGGGATGCCTTCAGCCTTCAATAGTCCGCCATACGACATGAGACCGACCGCAATCGGAATGAAGAAGAAGGCGAGGTGTTTCGTCAAAAATCCGGCACTGTCTTCAATCCATTCGACGCGAATGACGTTTGTCAGCAAGAGAACGAGGAGAAGTACCATCCCGATGACGTTTCCCGGCACGTTCCATGCGAGCGTCGCGACGATCCAATTGCCGAGCGCGCTCAACCCGAATAAGAGCGAAAGGCCAATCGACCATTTGCTAAGAAGTTGCATAACTGACATCCTTTCGCGAATCAATTCAAAAACGTAAGCATTTTCTCAAGTATTCCAATTCTGGTCAAGAGAAAGGCTAGTCAAAAAAAGATGAAGGGTACATACGTTCGGTATGCTACACTATGTTTATCATAAATGAACGGGGTGGCGAGATGGAATTACAATCGGTAAAACAATGGATTGAATCACGCGAGCTTGAACACGGAAATGAAATATTGGAAGCGTTCGAGAAACGCATCCATTTGAAGCTTGTCCCGAGGACGTCACGGGAAGAAGTTGCGATTGGGTATTCCAAATTTGGGGGTTATCCTGATTTGCCAAGTCCGGCACATCATCCAGGAGAGAATTTGACGTTCTTGGCTCAGTTCCGGTTGAGCGATTTCGCTGGATGCGAATCGGTCGAAGCGCTCCCGAAACAAGGGCTGTTGTCATTCTTTTACGATTTGGACGAACAGCCTTGGGGGGATGCGGAGGAACGGCATTTGTGGCGTGTCATCTACACGATGGAGACAACGCTCGAGCGTGTTCGAATCGGTGAGGCGCTCACCGAACGTGCCGTCGCGTTCGAGGAGAGCTATGCCCCGATTGTTGATACGTTGCTCGAACTCATGACGGAGGACGATTTCGTCGCGATGGAAGAACTTTTCGATGAAGGCGAAGTGCATGCAATCGGCGGACATCCGGATGCGGTACAAAACGACGTGTTCGAAGAGATAGAAGACACGTATGGCGAACGCTTCTCCAATCCGTTCCTGCTCTTTCAAATGGACTCGACGGAAGAGCTCGACGTCATGTTTGGCGACGTCGGCATCCTCTACTTCCTCATCCCGACCGAAGCGCTCCAGGCTAAGCGCTTTGAAGAGACGGAAATCATCATGCAGTGTTACTGAACAAGAAAGAGAGTTGACCGCAGACGGTCAACTCTCTTTTGAATTAGGCTTGTTTCTTCTTACGGAACCGTGCGAAGAACTCATACACGATTGGGACAATGAGAAGCGTCAACAGCGTCGAACTTGTGAGTCCACCGATGACCGTCACCCCGAGCCCTTTCGAGATGAGCGCGCCACCCTCAAGGCCGAGGGCGAGTGGGGAAAGCGCCCCGATGGTCGCAAGTGCCGTCATGAGGATTGGACGAAGCCGTGTGCCGGCCGCTTCAAGGAGCGCCTCACGCGTCGACAGGCCGTCCGCTTCTTTATGAAGCACGCGGTCAATCAAGACGATCGCGTTCGTGACGACGATTCCGATCAACATGAGGGCACCGATAAGTGCCGAGACCGAAATCGTCTCACCCGTGATGAGGAGGGCGACAAGTCCACCGATAATCGCGTACGGGAGAGAGAACAAGACGACGAACGGTGTGACGGCGCCGCCGAACGTGACGACGAGCACCAAGTAGACGATGGCAACAGCCGCAAGCATGGCGAGGCCGAGTTGCGTGAACGACTCTTGAATCTGTTCGGTCACGCCGCCGACGTCATACGATACACCGCTAGGAAGGTCGATGTCCGCTACCCGTTCTTCGATGGCAGCCGACGCTTCCGTCGCTTTGTCCGTACTCAGTTCGACGTTCACACGTGCGAGCAGTTTCCCGTCGCGTTGGACGAGCGTGTCCGGTGTCGTACCTTCTTCGACTTCAATGAAGTCCGAGATTGGACGAGGCCCGAACGGTGTCGTGATTTCTTGCGCTTGTAAGTCTTCGATGCTGTCATACGTGACTTGTTCGGTTGGGATGATGACATCGAGTTGTTTGTCATCGACCGTCACGCTAGCGAGCGGACTTTCTTGTGCCTGGAATTGACCGATCGTCTGCGCGATTTGGAACGCCGAGACACCGGCTTCGGCCGCTGCTTGCTGGTCGACGTTAAACGTATATTGGACATACGATTCACGAAGGTCAGACGTGGCTTGACGGACGTAATCCGTCTCTTGTTCAATCGTCTCGACGAACGTCGGCACAATCGCTTCGAGGTCTTCGAGCGAGTTGGCGTAGACGTTATACGTCACTCCGCTCGTCGCACCGCCGCCCGTGAAGTCTTGCTCTTTCCATTCACCGGCCGGGGCGAGTTCGTTCAAGCGTTCAATATCGGCAAGTTTGACGTCAGCGAAGTTCGCCGTGTCTGGATCGTATTGAACGATAAAGATGCCTTGTTTGTTGTTTCCCGGGTTGAGCGGATTTTCACCGCCGACCGTGAACTGCACGTCGGTCGCATCCGGTTGTTCATCCATAAAGTAGTTTTCTGCGACTTCTGCCGCTGCAATCGAATCGTCGAGCGTTTGACCCGGTTCTGGATCGAACGTGACGAATAGCGTCTTCTCAGAGTCTTGGTTCAAGAAGTTGACACCGATGGCCGGGACGAGCGCGAAGCTACCTACGAGGAGAAGTGTCGCTAATCCGAAGACGACAAGTTTATGATTGAGCGACCAGTTCAGGACGCCACGATACCATTCGGCGAGCTTGCCTGGTCCTTCTTCGGGCTTCAATTTGTCACGATTTTTGAAGAACGAGTCAGCCATCATCGGCACGACGGTAATGGCGACAAGGAGCGAAGCCAAAAGGGCGAAGACGACCGTCAACGCGAACGGCAAGAACAACTCGCCGACAAAGCCGGTCACAAAGCCGAGTGGCAAGAAGACGGCAATCGTCACGATCGTAGAAGAAGCGATCGGGATGAACACTTCTTTCGTCGAGGCAATGATCAGTTCTTTGCCGCGTAACGGCTCGTTCGGACGTGTGAGACGGCGATAGATGTTTTCGATGACGACGATCGAGTCATCGACGACACGACCGATGGCGACAGTCATCGCACCGAGCGTCATGATGTTCAGTGTGATATCGAGTTGCTTCAAGACGATGAGCGCCATGAGAAGCGAAAGCGGAATCGAGATGACCGCGATAATTGTCGAGCGGACGTTGCGAAGGAACACGAGAATGATCAAGATGGCGAATAAGCCACCGAGCAGTGCTTTCGACAACATCGTCTCGACCGATTCTTCAATCGGCTGCCCTTGGTCGAGTGTGATCGAGACGTTGGCCGTATCGTATTCCGCCTCGAAATCATCGAGGATGTCTTTGACGGCGTTGACGACGTCGACCGTGTTCGCATCTTGTGTCTTCGTCACTTGAATCCCGATTGACCGTTCCCCGTTCGAGCGCGAAATCGACTCTTCAATCCCGCGATCTTCGATGGTCGCGAGTTCGCTCAAAGCGACTGTCGGCACGGCAGTCGGCACGTTCGCCGGGAGGTCCGTCGGAACGTCTGTCGGTAGGTCGGCCGGCAGTTGCGGTGTCTCGCCGGTCGGAAGTTCATTCGGTGTACCCGGTGCCTGTGGTGATTCGCCAGGTGAGTACGGGATTTGCAAGTCGCGGAACGCGTCGAGCGTCTCAGACTTCCCATCGATGACGACCGCTTGTTCCGTGTCACCGAGTTCATATAAACCGAGGGCAATGCGGGCATCGTTCGCTTGAATCAGCTGTTTGACCGTCTCTTCCGTCAAATTGTATTCAGCGAGCGCGTCGGCATCAAACTCGAGTTCGACGCGACGAATCTCTTGTCCAGCGATTTGAACGAGCTGCGCGCCTTCGACTCCTTCGAGGGCCGGTTGCAACTCTTCCTCGACGAGCTTCGTCAATTCCGCCAAGTCGAGACTTTCATCTGAGACGGCCGCTCCGATCACCGGGAACGCGTCAAAACTGAGGCGGGACACTTGCGGGTCTTGGACCGATTCCGGCAAGTCGACGTTACTGAGCGCGTCTTTGACTTGTTGCTCGGCCGCTTCCATGTCGGTACTAAAATCATAGTCGATTTGAATGTTCGACGCGTTTTGGAATGAGCTCGAGCGGACTTGTTCAACTCCGTTCAAGCTTTTTAGTCGATCTTCGAGCACGGTGCTCACTTCATCGAGCACTTGCTCAGGAGAAGCGCCCGGATAAATTGTCGTCACCGAGACGGTCGGTGTCGTGATGTCCGGTAACGTTTCAAGCTTCATCGTGAGGCCAGCGAAAATTCCGGCGGCCGTCAAAATAATCGTCATCAACCAGACTGCGAACTTGTTGTTGACGGAGAAAGACGTGATCTTTTGCATGGTCGTTTTATTCTCCTCTATGTGTGAATGGTTAGGTCGTATCGATGTTTCGGGCTCGCTCAATCAAGCGGGCGATGATTTGTTGCTTTAGTTCTGTAGGCGGAACGCCGACGTTGAAATGTTCAGACATCATCATTCCTTCGAGCGCATAACGGATAATCATCGTCTCGACGGGATCTTTCGTCTGTTGAAACTGTTTAAAAAACGTATCGAGGTCGTTTTTCCAGCGCTCGGCGTAATCTTGTTCCACGGCGAAGAGCGTCAAGAAGGCAATCATCTTCTCCGCATCGATTTCAAGCGGTGAGTGCTCCGGATACAGTCTTGTCTCATCAAATAAACGGACAAACGCCTCGACGGGACCGTAACCGTCTTGTTGCAACGACTCATATAATTCGTTCTGTTCGGTTTGGAGCCGTTCGACGATGGCGGTGAGTAACGTTTCTTTTGATGGATAGTGATAGAGTAGTCCACCTTTTGAAACGCCAGCCGTCTTCGCGACTTCGTCTAACGTCAGTTGATGGACGCCTTGATCCATAATGATTTCAGTGGCGGCATCGAGCAACTTCTGTTTCGTTACATTCGATCGGTTCATACTCCTATTCCTCCTTTCTGTACCGACCAGACGGTTTTTTTCTCTTTCACTATAGAACGCGCATCATTTTGAAGTCAAGAAATGATGGTTTCAAAACTGTTCGCTTATACATATATAACTACTGTAAACGATTTCAAAAAAAGGTTGACGTGAGAATGATTATCAGTGATGATAGTAATTGAGAGTAATTATCATTACCAACGACAGAGAAATGATATTGGGGGAAGAATGATGAACAAGAAATACATGGCACTCGGATTATCAGCAGCACTCACAACATCGCTCCTTGCAGCATGTGCAAGCACGGCAGAGCCGACGACTTCGGGTGAGAACGAAACGTCAGAAGAATCGAAGGTCGTCAACGTTTATTCAAGCCGTCATTACGACGTCGACAAAGAGCTCTATAAGCAGTTCGAAGAAGAGACAGGCGTGAAAGTCAACGTCGTCGAAGGAAAAGGCGAAGAGTTGCTTGAGCGTTTGAACACCGAAGGCGAAAACACAGAAGCCGATCTCTTCATCACGGCGGACGCCGGGAACTTGCATCAAGCGAAAGAAAACGGACACCTTCAAGCGGTCGATAGCGACGTGCTTGAATCGAACATCCCGGATAAATATCGTGATACGGACAACGAATGGTTCGGTCTCACAAAGCGCGCTCGCGTCATCGTTTATGCGAAAGACCGCGTGAACCCAGAAGACTTGTCGACGTATGAAGCACTCACGGAAGAGCAGTGGAACGGAAAAGTCCTCGTCCGTCCATCAGAGAACATGTACAATATCTCGCTCCTCGCATCGTTCATCGAAGTGAACGGTGTGGACCAAGCGAAAGAGTGGGCCGAAGGTATGGTCAATAACTTCGCCCGGGATCCGCAAGGGAACGACCGCGACCAAGCGAAAGCCGTCGTCGCCGGAGAAGGCGATGTCGCCATCATGAACACGTACTATATGGGTCTCATGTTGAACTCAGAAGACGCGGAAGAGAAGAAAGTCGCGGAACAGCTCGGTGTGTTCTTCCCGAACCAAGAGACGACAGGCACACACGTCAACGTCTCGGGAATTGCGATGACGAAGGCATCGAAAAACGCGGAGAACGCGAAAAAGCTTATGGAGTTTATGTCTGACCCGTCAGCCCAAGAGCAGTTCGCGAGCGCCAACTACGAATATCCGGTCAACGAGTCAGTCGAGCCGAACGAGCTCCTCAAGTCATGGGGTGAGTTCAAAGAGCAAGACATCAACTTGTCTGTGCTCGGCGAAAACCAACAAGAAGCCATCCGTCTCTTTAACGAAGCCGGCTGGAAATAAGAAGACTTCGGCTTGAACAATCGTTCAGGCCGAAGATTTTTCGGTTTCTCGGCCGTCCGGCGGTACAATGCGAGCACGGAACCTGATATGATGGGACAGGAAGTGATTGAACGAAAGAATGGGAGCGGTACGGCATGAACTGGTATGCGATGAAACGACAACTGAATGGATGGGCGATTTTAAGCTTTATCGCGTTGTTGTTCATCGTCTTGCCTGGCGTCATCGTCTTGGTCGAATTGTTCGCTCCGGTGAACGATAATTGGCAACACATCCGCGAGTATTTGTTGCCGCGCTACGTCAGCAACACGCTCATCATCATGTTTGCGACCGGGATCTTAACGACGATCATCGGGACGAGTCTCGCTTGGTTCATCACGGTTTACGATTTCCCGTTCCGTCGATTCTTCAAATGGGCGCTCATCTTACCGCTCGCCATCCCACCGTATATCGGCGCGTATACGTACCATGGGATTTTAAATTACACGGGTGTCATCCAGACGACGCTCCGGAACGACTTCGGGCTTTCCGTGAATCAGTCGTATTTCAACATCATGACGATTCAAGGGACAATCTTCATCTTCACGCTCTTTTTGTATCCATATATTTATACGATTACGCGGGCGTTTCTACACAATCAATCGTCCTCGATGATTGAGAACGCCCGTATCCTCGGCCGCGGGTCATGGGACATCTTCTTCACGGTCGTCATGCCAATCTCACGTGTCGCCATCATCGGCGGCGTCAGCCTCGTCTTGATGGAAGTGTTGAACGATTATGGGGTCGTGAAGTATTTCGGCATCCAGACGTTCAGTACGGCCATCTTCAGCACCTGGTTCGGGATGCGAGACACGTCCTCGGCGCTCAAGCTTGCTGGAACGCTCATGATTCTGGTCATCGCCATTTTGACGATGGAGCGGCTCGTCCGGGGTAGAAAACAGTTTAGCTACGCGACGACGAAAGTGAAACCGCTCAAACCGAGACCGCTCAGTGGATGGCATCGTTACGCCGTCCTCGGCTACGTCTCGACGGTATTCGGGATTGCCTTCGCCATCCCGTTCATCCAACTCGTCGCCTGGACGGTGTTGACGTTCGAGCAAGTGTTTACCGCAACGTTTTTCCGGCTCGTTTGGAATACGGTGAGCGTCGCCTTCATCGCAACAATCATCATTCTCGTGTTCGCGCTCATCATCGCGAACTATACACGGCTGTTCCCGTCAAACATGACGCGTGTTATCTCAAAAGTGACGACGCTCGGCTATTCCATTCCGGGTGCCGCCATCGCAATCGCCGTCATTACCCTCTTTTTATTGCTTGATGAGTGGGTACTGAACGTCGCGCTCGCACTCAATCTCGGACAGACGTTCGTGTTCCGGACGACGCTCATCATGCTCATCTTCGCTTACGTCATCCGCTTTCTCGCCATCGGGTACAACTCGATTGAGAGCGGATTCGAGAAAGTCGGGAAGTCGTTCACGGAAGCGTCCCGCATGCTCGGTTGGGGGACCGTGCAGACGTTCTTCCGCGTCGACATCCCGATGATCAAAGGGGCAATCATGAGTGCGTTCATCCTCGTCTTCATCGATATCATGAAAGAGTTGCCGTTGACCTTGTTTTTACAACCGTTCAACTTCTCGACGCTCGCGACACAGGCGTTCAAGTATGTCAGTGACGAGAAGATTCACGAGGCCGCGCTCGCCTCGATCGTCATCGTCATCATGAGCGGACTGTTGATCTTTGTTTTCCATAAGGTGCTTGATAAGGAGGCCGACTAATGTTTGTTCAAATCAACGACTTACACTTCAGCTATAAAGGTGCGCATGAAGAGACGATTAAAGGGTTCTCGCTCTCAATCACAAAAGGCGAGATTGTATCGCTCCTTGGCGACAGCGGGTCAGGGAAGAGCACAATTTTACGTCTCATCGCCGGCCTCGAGATGCCGAATCAAGGCGTCGTCGTCGTGAACGACTGCGTCTGTTGCGACGATTGTCAGTTCATGCCGCCAGAACAGCGTGGGGTCGGCATGGTATTCCAAGACTATGCGCTTTTCCCGCACATGACCGTTGAGAAGAACATCCGGTTCGGGCTCCATAAACTTGGACGTAAAGAGCGGAATAAACGCGTCGAAGAGATGCTCGCACTTGTGAACTTGTCGGATTTCCGTCATCGTTTCCCATATGAATTGAGTGGGGGACAACAGCAACGGGTCGCGCTCGCTCGTGCGCTTGCACCAGAACCGTCTCTCCTCATCTTAGACGAGCCGTTCAGTAACTTGGATACGTCGCTCCAGCACCGGATTCGGGACGATTTGCGTCGTCTCTTGAAACAGACGGGGACGACGACGATTTTCGTCACCCATGACGAGGAAGACGCGGAGGCGCTCGCCGATCGTATCGTCTATCTTGGTGAAGGCAAAATTAAGAAGCAAATCATGACGGAGAACAACAAGACGTTCAACCCGCAGATTCCTTGCTTCGTGTAAAAGAAAAGCTCCCGTAGGACGACCGTCCTGCGGGAGCTTTTTTAATTATTCGGTTGCCTCAGCAGGACTTGATTCGTTGCCGAGCCGGTCGATGGCCGTTACGTAATAGGTGGCCGCTTCGTCCGGTACTTCAATACTTTTACGAGCGTGGGACGGAACGCTCTCAATGTGCACGTTCTCCCCATCAATCACTTGGTAAATCCGGTATCCAATGACCGCGTCGTTACGCACAGCGTGCCACGTGAGGAACGTACCACGGAGTTCAACGTTCGTCGGGACATCGAGTACAACGTCATCGGCAAGAGGGATTTCCGCATCGACGAGTTCGGTATAGACGACGAATCGCTCGTCATAACCGGCACTGCCGAACGTTCCGGAACACGTGATCAAGTTCAGGTTCCGTTTGTCCGTTGCGCCGAAGATTTCTTTGATGGGCGCATTTGCTGTCTCATAGCGCTCGGTCTTCGTTACCTCGAACCGGAGCGTGTTCCCTGCCTCATCGACGATGACGATTTCATCACCGGCAACGAGTTGGTCGAGCTCGTAAAAGACGGCGGGTCCCGTCTTGCTGTCGACATGTCCGGCGATGACGGCATTGCCTTCACTTCCGGGCTTGACGCCGGGTTCGAACCAGCCGACTTGATCTTCGTCAGCTGGGACTCCCATCTGGCCGTTCTCGAGCAAACCGACTTGTTCAATCGCGGTGTCGACGTTGATTTTAGGAATTTGGATGGTGACTGGTGTTACGGCTTTGGCGCTTTCTTCTTCCACTGCGAGCCGAAGTTTCTTCACCTCTTCCTGTAGAAGTGAGAATTCAGCCGATAAATCTGGACTCTCCTCTATTTGTTTTTCTTCTACAGGTGGTGACGACGATTCTTGGGCGCTCGTCCACGTCCAGAAGCCAAAACAAAAGAGAGAGAGCGCCAGAAACAAATGGCGCTTGTTCATGGGCTCCCTCCTTATTTCTTATTGAACAGATTGTTTACGGTTGCGAAGTGTGACAAAGGCGAGTAAGATTCCGCCAAGGACAGCAAGTCCAGCGTAGAGCGTGTTCATCGACTGGGCTTGTGCACCACCGAGACCTGTTTCAGGCATTTCTTCAGGCATCGTTGTTTCAGCAAACTTGTCAGGCATTTGCGTGACGATGGCGTTACCGAGCGTTTCACCAAGGCCGAACATGAACGCATAACCTTCACGGAATGACATCCAAGCCGCATCTGCATCACCGGCTACATATTGATCGAACGTTTGAAGCACGAGCGCTTCATGTTTCATGACGGCTTCTTGACCAGCTGCCTGTGGCAAGTTGCCTTCTGTCGCTGCATCGAGGAACGTGCTGAAGTCGACAGCGAACTGGTCAAGCTTCATACGAGCTTCTTCGATTTTCGCTTCGTCACCTTCGAGTGTGGCAGCGACGATGTCACCTTGAGCTGTGATGTGGTTACCGTTCCATACTTTCTCAAACTGGGCCGCGCCTTCGTCACCGTATACAGAAGCGATGGCTGCTTTGAAGTCGAGTGTGTTCTGGTCTTCCGCCCAGCTCACGTAGTCGAAGTCTTCCGCTTGATCGTAGCCTTTTTGCATGCCGATTGCGGCGAGGGCGAAGTGTTCACCAGCAAGGCTATTCAACGTTGAACGGAGCTCGACGGCCGGTGTGTCGGCTGGTGTGTCAAACTTGTCAGGCATTTGTGTGACGATCGCACCTGAGAGGGCCTTACTGATGTCGAACATGAGCTTGTACCCTTCACGGTATGTCATGTAGGCCGATTCATAATCACCGGCGACGTAGCTGTCAAAGACAGAAAGAACTTGGTCTTCGTGAAGCTCGATCACGTCAGCAGCTGCATCTTTTGGAAGATTTCCTTCTGTCGCGGCGTCAAGGAATGTCGAGAACTCTTCGACGAACTCATCCACTTCTGCTTCTGCTTCAGCGCGAAGTTCTTGGTCCTCAGACTTGGCTGCTTCAACGAAGTCTGCCGAGTAGTCGTTATGGCCGCGGAAGATTTCTTCGAACTGGGCCGCGCCCTCGTCACCGTAAATCGATGCGATGGCTGGTGTCATATCGACTGCGTTTTGGTCGAGCGCTTTCATCGCTACTTCAGCGTCTGCTGCTCCGTCGTACGCTTTCATCATCGATGTGACCGCTAAGACGTAGTGCTCAGATAGCAACTGGTCGAGTGTCGCACGAAGGTCGCCAGCCGGCGTGCTCGCTGTCGGTGCGTGATCTGCCGCCTGGGCGTTGAGTGGGACGAGTAAGCCTAACGCTAATGCTGGTGCTACAATCTTGTTCATTGTTTTCTTCTTCATGTGAATCGCTCCTTTGTTTTGTGAGTGTTGTCGTTGTTTACACCCATCTAACGGAGCGGTTCAAAAAATGGATCACTCTTTTTTTATTTTTTTTCGTTTTTTTGTTGAAGTGTGCGATAAACGCCCGGTGCGACGCCATATTTCCGTTTAAAAATCCGATGGAAATACGGATACGAATGAAATCCGGACTGTTCGGCAATCTGTTCAAGAGAGTGCTGCGTATAACGCATCTGTTCTTCCGCGAGTTGAAGGCGAATCGACTGAGCATATGCGATAATGGTCAGCCCGGTTCCTTCTTTAAAGAGATGGACCGTGCGTGAGACGCTGAGTCCGACCGCGTCGGCGACGTCCGCGACTTTAAAGTCGTCCGTCGCGTGACTTTCGATATAGCGCATCATCTGGGAGACGACAGGGGGCCGCGTATTCATCCGATTCTCATGCATCGCCCGGTCAATCATGAAGAGCAGCGCTTGGACGAGCGTCTCGATAATTCGCTCGTCTTGATCGATTGCAGGACGCCGCGCTTCTTCCGTGATGTGTTGCCAGAGCGACAGCATGCGGGCATCAATCGGAATGGGCGTCATCGTCTGACGGGGCGCTTCGTCCCACCAGACATCGAGCGAGGCACCTAAACAAAACAAGTGATAGTCGCCGCTCGCGGGTGTGTCCACGTGCAGCTCGTAATCCTCGCCCGGTCTGACGAGCAACAAGTCACCCGGATGAGCCATATGCGTTGTTCCGTTGATGACGACACGGGCCGTTCCTTCCGTCTGCAAGCGAATCAAATACGTCTCAAGTCGATTCGGGAAAGGAAAAGTATAGGTCGTTGTATGATAAGAATAGCCACAAAAGCCGATTTCCATCGAATCTTCCTTTCTTAATAGCAAAATCGTTCATATTTCAATCATATCATGGATAGCCATGTGTTCGAAGAGACGGTACGATGAGGGCGACAGAACGTATGAGGAGGATGAACATGAAACAATGGTGGAAAGAAGCGGTCGTCTATCAAATTTATCCGCGCAGCTTTAACGATTCGAACGGGGACGGGATCGGGGACATCCCGGGCATCACCGAGAAGATGTCTTATTTAGCAGAGCTCGGCATCGACGTCATCTGGCTCTCGCCGGTATACGATTCGCCGAACGACGACAACGGATATGACATTCGCGACTATCGCGCCATCATGGACGAGTTCGGCACGATGGCAGACTTCGATGCGATGTTAGAGGAAGCGCATCGTCACGGCATCAAAATCATGATGGACCTCGTCGTCAACCACTCGTCAGACGAACATCATTGGTTCATGGAGTCGCGCTCGTCAAAAGACAATCCGTATCGGGACTATTATATTTGGAAGAAAGGCAAGGACGGACAGCCTCCGACGAATTGGGGCGCGTTCTTTGGCGGCAGTGCGTGGAAGTATGACGAGACGACGGATGAATACTACTTGCATCTATTCAGCAAGAAGCAGCCGGACCTTAACTGGGAGTCGGAGACGCTACGCCGTGAAGTGTACGATTTGATGACGTACTGGCTCGATAAAGGAGTCGATGGGTTCCGGATGGACGTCATCAATATGATTTCAAAAGATCCAAGCTTCCCGAACGGTGAAACGCAAGGCACCGGTTATGGGGATGGGACGCCGTTCTTCTTTAACGGGCCACGCATTCACGAATTCATGCAGGAGATGAACAAGGAAGTACTCTCGAAGTACGACACAATCACAGTCGGTGAGATGCCGGGCGTGAGCGTCGAGGAAGCGAAACTGTATACCGCTGAAGATCGGAACGAGTTGAACATGGTATTCCATTTCGAGCACGTCGACGTCGGCAATGGAAGCTTTGGGAAGTGGAATCCGACCGATTGGAAGTTGACTGATTTGAAGAAAATTTTCTCCCGTTGGCAAGAAGGGCTCGAAGAAGAGGGCTGGAACAGCCTTTATTGGAGCAACCATGACCAGCCGCGTGCCATCTCACGTTTCGGGAACGATTCAGCAGAATATCGCGTACGTTCAGGGAAAATGCTCGCGACGCTTTTACACATGTTGAAAGGGACGCCATATATCTATCAAGGGGAAGAGTTTGGAATGACGAACGTCGCATTCGATGCGATTGATCAGTATCGTGACATCGAGACACTCAACGCCTATCGTGATTACACGTCGAACGGATTGCTCACGCATGAAGAGATTTTCCGAGGCATCCATGAACGTGGACGTGACAACTCCCGGACGCCGGTCCAATGGTCGGCTGACGCAGAGGCTGGATTCACGACGGGTACACCTTGGATCAACGTCAACCCAAACTATGTCGACATTAATGCGGAAGCAGCCCGAAAAGACCCGGACTCGCTCTTCCATTACTATCGCCAGTTGATTCAGCTCCGGAAACAGAATCCGCTCGTCGTCTACGGAAAATATGAATTGCTTCTTCCAGAAGATGAGGCGGTGTACGCGTTCACGCGGACGTTCGAAGGCGAGACGTGGCTCGTCATCTGTAACTTCTCGGATGAAGAACAAGTGCGAGAGTTCTCGTTTGAGGTGAAGGAACGTGTCATCGGGAACATGGAGCCTGAATCGTCGTTCACGCTTCGCCCGTATGAGGCACAAGTGTATAAAGTGTGACCAAAAAACTCGCCTGTGGGCGAGTTTTTTTAGGACCGAGACGTATCGCATGTTGTTTCGGGAATAGGATAGTATGACCGAAAGGGGGAAACAAGATGAAGACGTTAATCGCCTACGCAAGCCGGTACGGGACGAGCGAAAAAGTCGCACATCTCTTAATAGACCGATTGCCGGGGGACGTTCATGTGCAAGACGTGGTCGAACAGGCCGAGGTGGACTGGTCGACCGTGGACCACGTCATCGTGGGCAGTTCAATCCGGATGGGAAAGATCCAAGACGAGATGACCGCATGGCTTCACTCTAACGAGTCGGAATTGTTGAAACGACCGCTCGGACTCTATTTGTGCGCCGGCACCCCGACCGCTGCAGAACGCGAACGGGAGCTTGAGACGGCTTACCGGGAACCGTTACGGGCGCATGCGTACTTTGTCGAAGTCGTCGGGAACGGATACGATTTTGAGCGGATGGGCTTCCTCGACAAGGCGATCGTCCGGATGATGGCGAAGCAGACGGTAAGTTCGCTCAATTTAGATGAAGCGATGCTCGACGAACTCGTCGAATCGGCTCAAGCGTCGCTCCGCACCCGCTCGGAAAATCCATAAGCGAACAAGTCATGGGCATCGAGCGGACTTTGGGAGGAGATGAGCGCATTTCCTCCTTTTTGTTCGCCCTCGATTCGGCGAAGTGTCACCGGCGAGAGCTTTCTGCCGATTTTGATGGCGATTGGGGCCGAGTGATGGCAAGAGACGTCTTCAATCGAGACGCGGTCCGTATGATTCGCCCCACCGAACAGTTCGATATCGGCACGGGCCGACGTGAAGCCACGCACCGTGATGTGCTTCAAACGCACGTTGCGCGATTTATATTGAATGGCGAGCGCCGGTTGGTCCTCGTAGTCATAAGTCGTGTCCCCAATTGCGGTGAACCCGTTGATGAACACATCCTGATACGCAGAGATGACGAGGCTGCGCGAGGAGGACTTTTCATATAGAGCGGACCGGACCGGTTCGATTGAGACGAGGTTCGTCCCAGAAAGGAACCGCGCCGTCTTCGAATCCGGATCGTCCGCCAAGTGATGGCCGATATGGCGAAAATTATAGGACCGATTATCGTGGTAAGAGACGTGCCCGAAAATATGGACGTCATGAGCGGCCGAGGACGTGGCGTGCGCCTTCACTTCGATCCCACCGAAACATCCTTCGGTCAAATTGTTGACGAGAACGACGTGGCGTGAACCGTCGTCCACTTCGATCCCGTTCGAGTTCGAAAAACCGGCCGTATGGGTGCGACCGTGTGGATGATGACAATAACAGTTCGTGATATAGATGGCGTCGCTATGATGGGTCGTGATGCCATCGTCCCCGTAACGGGTCGCCTCGCATCGGTCGAGCCAGACGTACCGGCTCCCGTTCGCCGCTCGTAAGCCGTCCCCGAGATAATGATAGTGGGGGGCCGTGATATCAAACGCATGCAATCCGGCATTTTTCGCCGTCACGTGATGAACCCAGCCGAACGTGACGTGGGCGAACGTTAACGCACTCGATGCCGTATCGCCACTCGCTGTCCGTTCGACGTCTCCGAGACGATCGACATTCCAATCGAGTGTGAGATGGGCGACCTCAATATGGTGATTGCCGCGAAACGGCGTCGTATTTCGGAGCAGGCGTCGATGTTTCGGCGCCTTGTCGGCGAGCTTGATCACCGTCTGACTTTGCCCGGCCCCGACGAGCACGCAGTTCGACGGGATTCGAATCCCGCGGACGATGAATGTCCCGGCTGGCACGTGCACGCGCCGGTTCGAACGGAGGGCGAGACGAAAAGCGAGGGTGCAGTCCGTCATGCCGTCCCCGACGGCCCCGTACTCGGTCACATCGACTTGCTTTGTCGTCGCTTGCGTCAAGTTCAAGTATTCTGCGTCAAGCCGTCTCATCCAAACGGGTCGCACCATGTCGTCTGTCACTTCGAGAGGGAGGGCAGTCGTCACCGGCGCGATCCGTTCAGTCAACGGAAGACGTGACGGTTCCATATGATGTTGATGCGGGTAACGCTCACGACGAGTCGCTTCGTGCCAAGCAAGCGTCTCCGCCCACAAATGTTCTTCTGTGTAAGCAGAGCAGGCGCGAATCGTAGCGTGAGGATTCGATCGGTTGATGGCTTTCATGGTCTGTCTCCTCCTAGTCGTGGTTTCCCTCTGACTGTACCCGAATTCGAAGTGTTTTTAGCAAACCGAAGTATTTAGTAGACAGAAGCATTTGTCCGTGGTATATTACATATGTGCTTAATTAAGAATAGCTGGAAACATAATTCACAAACGCTTTGGATTATTTTTCGTTTTAAGATAATCCCAAAGGTTTGTGCTTTTTTTTGGTCAGTTTTTTCTAGTAAGGCACTACTATAACGCTCAGCGTTTATTTCAGGAGGGTTCATTATGAACACAGGTAAAGTAAAATGGTTTAACTCAGAAAAAGGTTACGGCTTCATCGAAATGGAAGGCGGAGACGACGTATTCGTACACTTCTCAGCAATCCAAGGCGACGGCTTCAAGACACTTGAAGAAGGCCAAGCAGTAACTTTCGAAATCACTGACGGAGCTCGTGGCCCACAAGCTTCTAACGTTGAAAAAATCTAATCTTCCTTAATCCTAAGGAATTTTATAACCTGTCCGCATCTGCGGACAGGTTTTTTTGTGTTTAATCGCGTGTACCCGGGGAAGAGTATACGAGTGACAATTACAAGGAGGGTATTCGAGATGGATGCAATGCAAACGGCAAAAGAAATTTTAAATCATAGTAACGTTGGGACGATGGCGACCGTTTATAAGGGGAAACCGCACAGCCGCTACATGACGTTTTTCCACGACGAGTTGACGCTCTATACCGCGACTTCGAAAGACACGGATAAAGTGGACGAATTGAAAAACAACCCATATACACATATTTTAATCGGCTATGATGGCGACGGAGTCGGCGATACGTATTTGGAGATTTTAGGGGAGACAACCGTCTCGGACGATGAGTCGATGAAAGAGAAAGTATGGAACGAGAAGCTCGAAGGCTGGTTCGACGGTCCAGATGATCCAAAACTCGTCATCTTGAAAGTCACACCGGAATCGATGCGGGTCATGAACAAGAAAGGACAACCGCCTCAAGAAGTCCAGCTATAAAGGTTAACTTGGCGTCCAATTGGGCGTCTTTTTTTATGAAGTTTCCAAAAAGTGACTGACGTGTGACACACATATGGACGAAACGTGAACTCTCGTCATAACTTATGTGAATAATTGATCATGAATGGTATATTGTGAATGTAATCACATATTAGTTATCATTCTACATGAAAAGGAGGAATTATCATGTTCACAAAGTTTTGGCAAAACCACAATATCGCGACCGGCCTCTTGACCGTCCTTCGTCTCTGGCTCGGTTACCACTGGCTCACAGCAGGGTGGGGGAAAATCACTGGTGGTTTCGCATCTGGTGGTTATCTTCAAAACGCAGCGTCCCTCGCGACAGGCGAGCATCCAGCCGTAGCAAGTTGGTGGGCCGCTTTCCTTGAAGGGTTCGCCATTCCAAACGCCGCGTTGTTTGATATCTTAATCCCATACGGTGAGTTGTTCGTCGGTCTTGGACTGTTGCTCGGAGCGTTGACACGTAGCGCCGCTTTCTTCGGACTCGTGATGAACATGGCGTTCTTGCTCTCTGGTACAGTCAGCACGAACCCGACGATGCTCATTGTTTCGGTCCTCATCCTTGTCGCCGGCTATAACGCTGGAAAAATCGGGATTGACGGGTTGTTCCTTCGCAAGTTCGTTGAAACGAAAGTCATGCACCGTTCACCAAATCGTCAAATAGCGTGACGATTTTATGACATTCTCCTGTGACAAACCGTTCCTTGTTCGGCTACGATGAACATAGCATGGATTGTAAAGGAGAACAGAAATGAACGCTACACAATTTAAATGGCTCGGTTATACGGAAGGCATGTCGTTCTTGTTGTTATTGTTCATCGCGATGCCGCTAAAGTATTTGGCTGGTATGCCGCTCGCCGTTAGCATCGTCGGGGCGGCGCACGGATTCTTGTTCGTCGCATACGTCGCAGCTGCCGTCTACATGGCGTGGCGCTTCCGCTGGAGCTTCAAAGTCCTCGTACTCGCGGTCTTGGCGTCAGTCATCCCGTTCGGGCCGTTCCTACTTGAAAAACGAATTTTACCTTCAACAGAGAAGACATCGAACTGAGCAGTTCGATGTCTTTTTGTATTCACTGACGTGCTGAGGCGGTTTGTGCTGTAGCTAATACAGTTGCTTTTTCGGCGGTGATGTCGTGACGAATTCGATACATCGCAATGAGCGTGATTGCCAGCAGGCAGACCATGCAGATGGTATAGAGAAATGCGACCGATAGCCATTCGCTCAACGCGCCGAACAAGATAAAACCGAACGGGGTAATGCCCACCGCGAGCGATTCGAGCACACCCATCACCCGACCGAGATAACGCGGTTCCGTATTGGATTGTAAATACAGTTGAATCGGAATATTGGCACGAATGACAAAGAAGCCGCTTAACAAGGCAAATCCAGTTAAGAAAACAATGGCTAGTGTGACCGAAAAATCAAAATAGAGTGGAACGGCCGGCCCGATAAAAAGCACACTTAAGCTGATGAGTGCGATTCGAGTTGTCGCGAGCCGATATTTGATTTTCAAAAGGGGTAGCGCATGGGCGAGTGAGGCAACTAAAAAGCCGGCGGCGAACATACTTTCTAAAAAGCCAAACTGGAGAGGATTGACGCCAATTTCTTGTAAGGCGACAATCGGGAACAGTACTTCTGAAGCGACAAAGAAAAAATTGAGCAGTGCGGCCAGAATAGTCAATGTCCATAGAACGCGTTTTTGTTTCAAATAGCGGAAGCCGGAGCGGACATCTTCCCATGTCGATTGATCGGTAGGCGTTTGATCATACGATTGGAACGTGAGTCGTGAGGCCAAAAGGGCTGCGAGGATGAAGAGTAAAGACGAACTAAATAAAAACGCAGAGACGGGGAGGATAAGGAACAAGGCGCCGGCCAATAACGGTGTGCCGATGCTCGAGAACGAGACGACACTTTGGATAAGTGAATTGGCGCGTTGCAACTCGGCTTGACCGAAAAGAAGCGGAATCGAGCTCGATAAGGTGACCGACAAGAAAGTCGAGACGATAGAGAGCAGACATGTGATAATCAAGAAGACAGGGACGCCAAACGTCCAAATGAGACTCGCGACGCCGGCTAAGAAGAACAAGATGGCGCTCAACGATTCCATCGTGATGATGACGTGTTTACGGTTCAACTTGTCGGCATAGACGCCGGCGAACGGGGATAAAAGGACCCGAGGTAACGTACCGGAAAGCAGAACGAGCGCGAACTGGAGTCCAGACCCGGAGGTGGTCAGGACAGTCAACCCTGCCACGAACGTGAAGAGGCTTGAAGCAAACAACGACATGAATTTTCCGAGTAACAACACGTACAAATTTGAAGAGGTAGTGTTCATCATCATTCTCCTTTACTATAAAGTTAAATTTGATTTAACTTTATAGTAAACGATGAGACTCCATTTGTATACAATAAGTTCAATTTAATTTAACTTTTAAAGAGGTGCTCTATGATTGGACAACAGATTAAAGCGTTACGGAAAGAAAAAAAGCTTACTCAAACTCAACTCGCCGAAGGCATCATCACTAAATCAATGCTCAGCATGATTGAGAATGGCAAGGCGGAGGCATCGATACGTAGTCTACGTGAGATTGCGAAGCGATTGGAGGTGCCGGTACAGTCGTTACTTGTCGATCCGCGTGAAGCAGACTTGCAAAAAATCGTCGAGGAGATTGAATATACACAAGGGACACTCCAAGCATGGGAGGATGACGACGTGCAACAGGCACTTCGTCCTTATTTAGATGGCGAGATGAATTCGGTATGGCAAGGAAAAGCTTATACACTATTCGCAGACACGATGTTCAATCGTGGAGAGCAACAACAACTGCTGGAGTTATATGATCGGGCCATTGCAGTATTTGAGCGGCTTGGAGAGAAAGAAGAACAAATCATGGCTCGCATCAGTCAGGCCTTTTATTTACTCATGTGGAATCGTTTTGACGATGCGATTGAACGCATCGATACAATCGAGGTAATTGATTCGAGAAGCATGAAAACCAAAACGCGCGTTGAATTTAGTATGTTGATGGTGTTCCGCAATATGTTGTACGACGACGATTTACCAAGTGCAATCCGACGCCTCGAAGATACGCTTGATTACATGAAACGTACAAAAATCTATTATCGGGTAGACGATGTGTATCGAGTCATTGCGATATGTGCCCTTTATTTAAAGGATGAAGCGCTGGTCACTACTGCGTTAGAGAAAGCGAAACAATATACCGCTTTTACAGGGGACGTGACCATGAAAATACGTGTTGCGATGACAGAGGCGCTCTATGCAATCGATTATCGGAAAACAGATCTTCTAAAATATCAACTTGCTGTCATGAACCAATTACTCGAAGGAAGTACAGAATTTATCGCTGCATTTGAGATGAGTAAAGGGGTTTATCATGCATTAATTGGAGAAATAGAGGAAGGTCGGAAAGCATTTTTGAATCTATGGGAGCGCCATGATCAGTGGGCGAAGCATGGGTTTGTCGACCAAGCCATCTATTTCGAGGGATTGTTAATTGGAACGAGTCATGGATGTGGAGATGAATGGATTCCGCTGATTGAACGAGAAGTGGGCTTATTCCCGGAAGGGCGCTTTCGCAGTCATTTGATGTCGATGATAAAAAAAATCAAGGGCTGATTGCTCAGCCCTTGAACGTTTGAATGAGTGTCCCTTTCCCATCCTCAACTTGAATCGAGGCGTGCGCCCCGTTGACGAGTGTCAATTGTGGCGGGACGTGCCCGCAGTCGATGTCGTAAATAATCGGTACGTCGAGCATGTCATGAAGCTCGGCGTAGACGTCTTCAGCCGTATACCCTTGAGCGGGCTGTTGCGCCTCACTGCGACCAAACAAAATCCCACTCGTGTGATTGAACCAACCGGCCCACTTCATTTGAAGGAGGGTCCGTTTGAGTGCAGGGACGTCGAACTCAGCGTTCTCAAAGTACCAAAGAATCGGCTCCTCGTTCAAATGCTCGCGTTGGAACGTGTGGATGTCGCCGTATGGCGTGCCGATCGTATGCAACAAGACATCGATGCAACCGCCAAGGAGGCGTCCTGTCGCTTCGGTGCCCCCAATCGCCTTCCATTCGGTCGTTTCAGTCAAGTGATAGATATGCGGGCTCGGATTTTCATGTTGCCACTCTTTTTGATAATATTCCGAGGCGCGTTGAATGACCGTCTCGCCTTCTTTTGCCGAAACGACGTCAAGCCAGCGTGAACTCGTCTCGTCCCATTCTTCGCCGCGAAGGTCGACGAGGTTCGTTCCGTGCGCCGAGGCAATCCCGGTCTTTAGCGTGTAGACGAACAAAAACAAGCTGACGTCCGAATAACCAAGCATCCACTTCGCAGGGAGCGCGTCCCAGTCGATGCGGTCTAATATTTCAATCAACAGCGTCCCACCCCACGGCGGAATAATCAAATCGATCGTCTCGTCTTGAAACAACGCCGTCAATTCACGGGCTCGAACGTCAGCCGGTGCTGATTTTGCTTTCGACTGCGTCCAGCTCGACGGCTGAAAGCGTAACGTGAAGCCGTGACGGGCGAACGTCTTCTCCGCTTCATGGAGTAGATGATGGAGCTCAGTCGGGATACCAGACGACGGCGCCGTGACGCCGGCCGTTCTGCCGGTCAATTGGGGATAACGAATCATAACAGCCTCCTGTGGATAAGTAGTGGGATTGAGTGTGGAATTGGGTTATCCACATGTGGACAATTTACTTTTCACGCATGCGTTCGGCATGGCGGATGCCCCATGCGTTCATCGTTTCGAGCACAGGGATGAGCGTCTGCCCATACTCACTCAATTGATAATCGACACGCGGGGGCACTTCCGGATAGACGGTCCGGATGATGATGTCGTGATCTTCTAAATCACGTAGTTGCGCCGTCAGGATTTTTTGACTAATGTTTGGGAGCGCGCGTTTTAATTCACTGAACCGGAGTGTGCCGCCATTGATGAGGGCGAGTAAGATGGACGGCTTCCATTTGCCCGTAATCAATTCGAGCGCCGTATCGACTTCACAACTTGAGATTTTCGTCACACCGTTTTCTCCTTTATGGTTTCTTTTACGTAACTATACCACCTTTTTGTGCCGTCTTCTGTTGTTTTCACTTAGCGGGTATACTTTAAAGAAGAGGTGAAAATTATGAAATTAACAAATATTCAGTTGGGTGCTGTCACGTTGCGTGTCAACGACTTGAATGCGATGAAAACATTCTATGAGGAAGTCATCGGGATGGACGTTCTCGAGACAAAGGACAAGTACGTGACGCTCGGTGCAAAGACGACACCGCTCGTCATCTTGCATGAAGTGAAAGGCGTGCGACCGAATCGTCAAGCGGCCGGTCTGTTCCATCTAGCGATTCTTCTGCCGGACCGGATCGAACTCGGCCGGATTCTTCACCATTTAATTAATCGTCGCATCGAAGTTGGACAAGGAGACCATTTGGTGAGCGAGGCGTTTTATTTGAGCGATCCAGAAGGAAACGGTATCGAACTGTACGCCGACCGTCCGCGTGAACAATGGTCGTATGAACCGAACGGGCACGTGAAGATGTCGACGGATCCTGTCGACTATCAATCGATGCTCGAAGCGGCGGCCGACCGTCCGTTTACGGGACTGCCAGCCGGCACGACGATGGGGCACGTGCATTTCAAAGTTCGCTCCCTCGAGAATGCCCGTTCGTTTTATGCGGATCGCCTTGGGTTCACCGTGACGACGGACTCTTATCCGGGTGCCTTGTTCTTGGCGGCCGATGGCTATCATCACCACATTGGGACGAACGTCTGGGCGCGTCCGAGTATGCCGATGGGCGAAGAGGCCGGTATCGAGGCGTGGACGTTGCTCGTCGATGCGGCGACGAATGAAGCGCTCGGGGGGACGACGAGCGAATGGTCACTCATTGATTCAGACGGGATTACCGTCAAAATAAAAAGCGTGGACTGATGTCCGCGCTTTTTATCGTGCTGTCATTTTTTTCTGACCTGAATCGAACGAGAGACGAAGCCCGCGTTTTTTATACGCTTGCTCGACTCGTTTCGGATTGATGCTCAGCTCAAGATGAGCGAGCTTCAAATGTTCAAGCTGTGGCACCGTAACATCGAGACGGACGAGCTCCATGTTGCGCTCGGCTTTCTTACGGGTGCGTCTCAAGTTACGGGGCACTTCCTCTGACGTCAGTGCCGCGATCGTTTCGTTGATTTGTTGTCGTTTGTCGCCTTTGACGCTCAGTGCCGTATACAATTTTTCGAGCGAACCGAATCGCTTAATCAATTTTACCGACTGGCTCTCGTCAAGTCCGGCCACTGGAGGAATCCCGTCAGAACGGTCTCCTGTCAGCGCTTTGACGGCTGAGAGTTGTTTTGGCTTCAATCCTTCGTACAAGGCTGCAATCTCCTCAGGGCGAATCTCAAGATGTCGCTTGAGCGGGAGCGGACGGTTGTCTTTAATGTCACAACGCGCCTGCATCTGTTGCAGTTCTTGAGTCTGGAGCCAAACCGTGATGCGTGGGCTCACGAGCTGAAGCAAATCTTTGTCCTTCGTCATGATGACGACAGGTGCGCTACAGCTGAACTTCCGCGCGATGTGGGCAATCAAATCTTCACCCTCATAGCCTTCGACTTGATATTGCGGGATGCCGCTCTCTTCAAGTAATTGGCGCATGAGTTCCATTTGAGCCTTCAATTCGGGCGGTGTTTGGCGACGGCGGCGTTTATAGCCAGGATACAATTCCCGACGCCACAATGTTTCACGTGATACGTCCCAAACGACGACAAAATGGCTTGGACGATGTCTGCGGAGAATCGTCCGGATGAGGCCGGTCATTCCGATGACGGCGCTCCGATCGTTTTTAGATACCTCGCGTCCTTTTTTCGTTCGGCTCGCGGCGGCACCATAGTAGGCACTGGCCAGCATGGAGTTACCGTCAATTAAAAATAGTTTACGTTCCATGCGTAACCTTCTTTCTGTAGTTGTTGGACCGAGCAATCGTGGCTAACTCGGTGATGTTGTGTCAATGAGTGGCGTGCACTCAAATAAGCAACATATGTGCAGTATATCACGGCAAGACGTGAAAATATAGCGACAGTTCTGAGCACATAAGAAAAGCCTACCCGAGATGAGGCGGGAAGGCTAGAATAGGCATCAATCGATTTCGGCTTGAATCTCGTCTTTATGGGCAAGAATCAAATCGACGAAGACGATGCGGTGGTTGTCGACTTCGCGGACGATCAACTCGTGCTCACCTGGCAAGACGAAGCGTTCGCCGGCCCGGGCATTCGCTTTTTGTGACAACACAAAACCGCCGACCGTGTCGACGTCGTCTTCGATTTGAATGCCGAACCGTTCCTCCACCTCTTGGGTGAGGACGAGGCCGGACAAACGATAGTGCCCAGGTGTGACTTCAGTAATCTCTGCTTGTTCATCGCGGTCGAACTCGTCACGAATCTCGCCGACGATTTCTTCTAAGATGTCTTCGATCGTCAGAAGACCGGCCGTCCCGCCGTATTCATCGATGACGAGACACATCATCGTCCGCGCGTTCTGCATCTTCACCATCGCCTCTTGTAGCGGGGTGAATTCGGTCACGAGCGGCAGTTGATGGATGAATGTCTTGAACGGGGCGTCACTGTTCGCGAGTTGGGCCGTGAACAACTGCTTCGCGTTCACGAAACCGAGCACATCGTCTCGGTCTCCGTCGCGCGTGACCGGATAGCGCGTGTATTGGTGCTCTTGGACGGTGGCGATAATCGAGTCCATTGTATCTTCCTCATCAATCGTGACCATGTTCATGCGTGGCACCATCGCATCTTTCGCGACGCGTTCATCAAACGAAAAGATGTTTTGCACGTAGGCGAGCTCGTTCTCATTAATCTCGCCGCTCTTAAAGCTCTCTGTCATGATAATCTTCAACTCTTCCTCCGAGTGCGCCGTCTCTTGAGCGGTCGTCTGGACACCGAACAAGCGAAGCGTGAGCCGGGCCAGACTGTTCAACACACGGATGAACGGATACATGAGTTTCGTGAACCAGTAGAGCGGACGTGCGACGAGGAGCGTCAATTTCTCGGCCTCATGAACCGCGAGCGTCTTCGGTACGAGTTCACCGATGACCACATGCAAAAAGGCAATCAACAAGAAAGCGATTAAAAACGACAAGAACGTCGACGTGCTCGCCGAGACGTTGAAGACGTTGACGAGCGGTTCCATCATCCCTTCGATTTGATCGGCGCCAATCCACCCGAGACCGAGCGCAGATAAGGTGATTCCGAATTGGGAAGCGGAAAGCGAGTCATCGAGGTTCTCAATCACTTTTTTGGCGACGACGGCCCGCTTATTGCCCTCGAGCACGAGCTGGTCGAGTCGCGCGCTCCGCACTTTGACGATCGAAAACTCGGCAGCGACAAAGAATGCGGTCAAGAAGATGAGCAAGGCGACGATGATTAAACTGAGTAACGTGGGACTGTCCAAAAATTCCCCCAAAAATCGGGGAGTCACCTCCATTGAAGTAAGATAGTACGTCTTTCAGGCAAATCCTGAAAACGAATAGTTTGTTTCAGTATAGTGGATTTGGCTTAATTATTCAAAATCAAGGTCAGAAGGTTTCGACAAGAGGGGAATGAGGGAACTACAAAGCGAGAAGCTGAAGGAGGGAACAGTATGGCAAACTATCCAGAGTTAAAAGGAAAAGTGGCGGTCATCACGGGGAGTTCGAAAGGGATTGGACGTGCCGTCGCGGAGCGTTACGCCAAAGAAGGCGTTCATGTCGTCTTGAATTATCGGAGTAGTGAAGATGAGATGAACGAAGTCATTCGGGGCATCGAAGCGAACGGCGGGAAGGCGGTCGCAGTCAAAGGGGATGTTGCAGAAGAAGGGCTCGCCGAGAAGATGATTGAGAAAGCCGTCTCCGAGTTCGGGAAGATGGATATCTTCGTCAACAACGCCGGTGTCCAAGTCGAGGCGAAAACGCATGAGATGGAACTCGACAATTGGAAAAAGATTATTGATACAAACTTGACGGGCACGTTCCTCGGCGTTCGTGCTGCGTTAAAATACTTCGTCGAGCACAAGATTCAAGGAAATATCATCAATATGTCATCGGTGCATGAAATTATCCCACGCCCGGGTTATACGCACTATGCGGCAAGTAAAGGTGGCGTCAAGATGTTCACGAAATCGGTCGCGCTCGAATACGCACCGAACAAGATTCGCGTGAACGCGATCGCACCGGGTGCCATCGATACGCCGATCAATGAAGAGACGATGCAAGACCCGGAAGAGAAAAAAGGACTCGAGGCGCTCATCCCGACGCACGAGATTGGTCGTCCGGAACAAATTTCGGCGGTCGCCGCATGGCTCGCATCAGACGAGTCGTCATATGTGACTGGGACGACGATTTTCGCGGACGGCGGCCTCTCGCTCTATCCATCGTTCGGTCCTGAAAACAAAGTGCAATAAGAAAAAGGGGTTCGCGCGATGCGGACCCCTTTTTGTTAGCTACTCATCTTGTCTTCGGCTACATACTTTGGCAACGTGATGGTGAATGTTGAGCCATGACCGACGCGTGAATCGACGTGAATCGATCCGCCATGCCCTTCTGCAATCTCTTTACAGATGGCGAGACCGAGACCGGTTCCGCCGATTTTACGGCTAGCCGAGTTGTCGACACGATAGAATTTATCGAACAGTTTCGGGACGGCCGAAGTCGGGATGCCGATTCCTGCGTCTTGAATCGAGATGTCGATGAAATCCGACGTGTGATGGGTGACGCAGACAGCGACTTTCCCACCATCCGGCGAATACTTGATCGCATTGTGAAGCAAGTTCGTGAACAGTTGACTCAAGCGATTCCGATCCCCGTAAACGAGGAGGTTCGTATCGCATTCGAGCGTGAGTGCATGGTGTTGGCTCGCGCCTTGGTGGAGCGCAATCGTCTCTATGAGAATGTCATGCAAGCGTTCGGGCTGATTGTCATACGCTTGTTGACCGGACTCCATACGCTGGACGTCGAGCAGGTTGGAAATCAAGTCCTCGAGACGAAGCGTCTCTTGATGAATCATCCCTAAATATTGATCGATGCGTTCCGATTGTAAGCTTCGATAGCGCAAGAGCTCCGTGAAGCCGATAATGCTCGTGAGCGGTGTCCGCAACTCATGGGATACGGTCGAGACGAGCTCGGTCTTCAGGCGGTCGACTTCCGTCTCTTGTGTCACGTCACGGAAGACGAGCATCGTGCCGTGGCGCGTACCGCGCAAATGAATCTTTTCAGCATACATTTGAATGAAGCGCGCTTCCTGATTCATTGAGAACGTTACGCTCTCTTCCATGCCCTCACCCTCGAACGCACGCCGCATAAAGGAGAAGAATGATTCTTTTTGGTCGACTTGGAGGCCGAGTTCTTCTAAATCGGCGTCTAGTCGATATAAGTCCATCTCGTTTCGTTTCGTGATGGCTTGATTGAACATGACGAATAGTGCTTGGTTCGCCATCTTCTCATTTGTCGTATGTTCAACATAAATGACGGCATCTCGAATCGAGTGGAGTAGACGGGCCGTTTTCTCACGTTCTTCTTCGACTTGATGGCGCTGCATGGCAAGCGAAGAGGCCATTTGACGGAATGAGTCGGTCAATTGGCCGACCTCGTTTCGAGACGAGGCCGACTGCATCGGTACGATTTGTTCATCTGCGAGTCGGCCGCTGTTGACAATCAAATCCTGGAGTTGACCGGTCAACCGATGAACGTACGGACGGGCTACGATAAAGAGGACAAGGAGGACGGCAAGGAGGGATAATAACCACAGCACTTGCGCCCACTGTGTATGTGTGGCGAGCTGTTCGCGCAACACGTTCTCTTCATCGTTCAACGAGTTCCGATATTCCGTAAACACGGATTCCATGTCGACGATGCTCGCGCTCATATCCGCAGCGCTCTTCGAGTTGATTTTAAACTTTCGATCTGCTGGTGGTTCCGCTTGTGGCGTCACCTTGCCGAGTGTCGGCATCTGCAAAAATGGCTCGGTGACCGTACCGGCGCGTTTCGCTACAACATAGCGTTCTAGACTCGGCATGACGCGTTCTTGATAAGCCGAGAAGAGCGTCCGGGCGTCGCTCGCATACACTTTCTCTTTTTCAGTGACCGCATTCGCTTCAAACCACGCGGTCTGCGTCTCAATCAGCGCTTGTTTATCTTTGACGCGGGTGAGCATCTCCTCATCCCCGAGGATGACGTACCCACGCATCTCATACTGCATCGATTGCCATGTCTCGAATAGCTCAGTCGCGTTCGTTCTGCGCTCGCTGACATTCTCGAGCGAGGTCGTCGTTTGTTCAATTCGATTTTCCGTATAAACGTACACGGCAAGTGAAGTAAGGAGGATCAGTCCGATGAATAAATAAAAGACAAATAAAAACTGTCTTCCGATCCGCTGGTCAATCCAAGCTTTCATATAAACCGTCCCTTCCTGGAACTGCATACATTCCATCTGTGACAAAAATCATAACTGGGTCGTCCCTTCATTGTACAGATTTCATCCAGCCGTTACCACCTATCAAGAAAGATCCGGAAATTCACTATTATTCATTGACCAATAGTGAATGATGAGCTATTGTTTAATATATAGTAGAGGAGGCGGGATGATGAATCCTCAATTTAAAAAGGGCGTACTCAATCTATGTGTACTCGCGCTCGTCGAACAAGGCGATCGTTACGGCTACGAGCTCGTCCAAGCCATTTCGGCGAAAGTATCTATCTCGGAAGGTGCGGTCTACCCGCTTCTTCGGAGGCTAACGTCTGAAGGCTACTTCACGACGTATTTAAAAGAGTCGGCTGAAGGACCGCCGCGAAAGTATTACACGATCACAGACCAAGGGAAGAAGCATCTAGAAGCGTTACGAAACGAATGGGAATTGTTTACGACAGGTGTCAACGAATTGATTAAAGGGGGAGACGACGTATGACAGAAGAACAGTATTTGGGAGAGCTCGAACGATTACTTTCCGGTGTGAGCGTCATTGACCGAGTCGATATGTTACGAGACGTGTCCGAATATTTTGCCAACGGACGAGCAGATGGGAAGACAGACGAAGCGATGATTGAGGAACTTGGGCGGCCGGAGACGTTAGCCGGTGAGCTGCTTGGGTCAACCGACTCCTCTTCTGAAGTTAGTCGTAAAGAGCCGACCGTCGTCAAGAGTCAGAACGTGGCGTTCCATAACGTTTCCATCGATGTCCTGCAAGCACACGTCCGCGTCGTTCCGTCGCATGACGGTTTTGCTTATGCCACGCTCGAAACGGAACGGGACCACGGGGTGACGATGAATATCGTCGGGGACACCCTTGAAATCCGAATCGAGTCCGAGCGTCGTTTCGGTCTATCGAATTTGTTTGCATGGGCGGTGACGAAGACCCCGGTACTCCATATCGAACTGCCTCGTCATGCGTATGAACAAGTTGTCTTGAAGAATCGTCACGGCTCGTGCGATGTGCGGAACCTAGATGCGGCATCGGTCGAAGTCGAGAGCGAGAACGGTAGCATCACGGTTCACACTGTGAATGCGAAGCGTGGCGCTTTCCGTTCCTCGAACGGGAAAGTCAGTCTCACAGCGATAAGCGGTCAGGCGTTACATGCCCATTCATCGAACGGACGCGTGGAAGTCGGTGCCTCGAGCGTCGATCGATTAGAGGTCCATTCCTCGAACGGGCGTCTTGATATCCATGACGTACAGGGCACTGTCGAGGCGAAGACCTCGAACGGTCGGATCGACTATGCGATTGATGCGCTCGAGAACCCGGTTCGCCTGAAGACGAATAATGGGCGTATCGATGTTCGTCTGAAACGTGAGCCACATGACGCCGTCATCCGTGCGAAAACGAACAACGGCAAAGTCGAGTTGTTCGGCGATCGGGCGAATGAGCGGACGTATGGGGATGGGACGGTTGAACTTAGACTGACGAGCTCAAACGGAAGCATTTCTGTCGAACAAGCATGAAAAAAGACTCGCGCGTGAGCCCTTCACGCGCGAGTCTTACTATTTATAAATCGTGCACGAGCACGTAAGCGACACGGACCGGACCGTGTACCCCGACAATCAAGTTCATCTCGATATCGGCCGAGTTCGATGGGCCGGAAATGAAATTGACACCGTGCGGTGACGCGAGGTCTCCGTCCTGGTCTAATGCGCTGAGCTGCTTGGCGGTTTGTGTCATCCGAGGGACAAGGACCGATTTCGGGATGATGGCGATATGGTCGTGCGGCAACAGGCTAATCGTCCGTGATTTTCCCGGTTTGGCATATTGGACGATCGTCGCGCTTTCGGCGAACGCCGCGTCGGCGATCGTGATGCCGATATCCGCTTTAACGGCCAACGCCCGACTCTCATCCGGACGTGTGGCGTCCCACCAGTCGAACGATGCGCTCGTCTTTGGCGCCCACGACTTGATGCGCGCATCATGCTCGGCGATGATGGCCTGTCCCCCGTACTGCTCAATCAAAAGGCGAAGCGTCTCGTCGAGATGAGTCGACTCGCATTCGATGACGTCTGTGTGGATGCGCGTCGCGACCATTCGAAACGTCTCGAGGAGCTCCTCGTCAGACGCGTCTTTCAACACGTCATCTTGCGGACGGTGTTTGTACACACGTTTGGGCGGGGTCAAGTCAACGTCGCGTCCGAGTTGGTTGGCGATGCGCTTTAAAAAGTCTTCACGGTTCGTGATCGTACCTGGATTCATTCTGCATTCCCCCGTTTCTTGAACCAGTCTCGCACGGTCTGTTTACTCGGTTGCGGCAAATCTTTCGAGTCCGTCCATGCCGGTAACCCTTTCTCAATTTGTCCTGCATTCGTGAACGGAGACGTGGCGAACGGCGCCATCTGTTCGGCCGCGCCGAACAAGAGCGGGCTCGAGGACGTGACGGCGAAGCCTTTCATGGCGATCCGTTCGACGAACGGGGACTGCTTCTTCTCTTCGACGATGACACGGCGATGTTCAATCAACAGCTCATGGAGCGGAATCTTGACCGGGCATGCTTCCGTACAGGCGCCACATAAACTCGACGCGTAAGGCAGTTCCTTATAATTCTCGTAACCGTCAAGGAGTGGGGCGAGCACGGCGCCGATCGGTCCGGAATAAATCGAACCGTAGGCGTGGCCGCCGATATGGCGATACACCGGACAAACGTTAATACAAGACGCACAACGGATGCACTGTAGCACCGATTGGAACTGAGTACCGAGAATTCCGGAGCGTTTGTTGTCAACGATGACGAGGTGGAACTCTTCAGGACCATCGATCTCGCCGACAGCTCTCGTCCCGGCGAACGTCGTGATGTACGAGGTGAGTCGTTGTCCGACGGCGCTTCGACACAACATGTTGACGAGCACTTCGAACTCTTCGTATGACGGGACGAGCCGCTCCATGCCCATGACAGAGATGACTGTGTCCGGCAAGGACGTGACCATCCGTCCGTTCCCTTCGTTCGTGACGAGCCCGACGGCACCGCTCTCGGCGATGGCGAAGTTACATCCGGTGATGCCGACTTCTGCTTTCAAGAAATCTTTTCGTAGCTCACGACGAGCATAACGACCGAGTTCTGTCGGGTCATTCGTCCCCTCGTAGCCGTTCGCGGTAAACGTCTTATGAACGGCGTTCCGATCTTTATGGAGCGCTGGGGCAATGATGTGTGACGGCGGATCGTTATCGAGTTGAAGAATCCATTCCCCAAGGTCTGACTCGACGACCGTACACCCTTCTTCTTTTAACGCTTCGTTCAGGCCGATTTCTTCTGTCACCATCGACTTCGCTTTGACGATATGTTTCGCATCCTTCGACCGGACGACTTCCCGGATATACCGATTCGCTTCTTCCGGTGTCTCGGCGAAGAAGACGTGGCCGCCGCGTTTCGAGATGTTCTCGCTCAATTGATATAAATAGTAGTCGAGATGTTCGAGTACGTGTTGACGTATCTCTTCTGAGTGATCCCGGAACGCTTCCCAGTCGCCTAGTTCCTCAGCCGCGTACAGCCTGACGCCACGAAGACGGTCTTGCGCCGAACTGACGGCTTCCCGCATGAACGGGTTGTCGATGCCATCTTTTCGTCGTGTTTGGAACTTCTCGTCTAATCGAATCCCCATGCTCATGCCTGCTTCACCCCTTCATTCAACACTTCAGCGATATGCATCACTTTGATTGGATGGCCTTGTTTATGTAGGCGTCCCCCGATGTTCATCAGACACGAGGCGTCCGCCCCGATTAAGATGTCGGCTCCAGAGTTCAAGATGGACGCGACTTTCTCATCGACCATCTGTACCGACACGTCCGGCATCTTGACGGAGAACGTACCACCAAAGCCACAGCAGTTATGGACGCCGTCGAGCGGGAGCATCGTCAAGCCGTCGACATGTTTAAGTAGTTGCCCCGGTGCCGCCTCGATGCCAAGAAGACGTGTCATATGGCACGAGGCGTGATACGTCGCTTTGGCAGGGAACTTCGCCCCGACGTCTTTCACCTCGAGCACGTCGACGATGAATTGCGTCAATTCGAACGTCTTCGCCGCATGGGCCTCGGCGCGCGTTTTCCAAGCCGGGTCGTCCTTGAACAAGTGTGCGTAATCGCGCATCATCATGACGCACGAGCCAGAAGGGCCGACGATGTAATCGGCGTCCGCCTTTTCGAACGTCTCAATCATATGCTTTGCAATCTTTTTCGTCTCTTCGTGATAGCCGCTGTTATAGGCCGGCTGACCGCAACACGTCTGCTCGAACGGAAAGCTGACATCACAGCCGAGGTGTTCCAATAGTTCGACCGTCGCTTGACCTACCGATGGGAAGAGCGTATCGGAAAGGCAAGTGACGAATAGCGCCACTTTAGGCATGTCCATTCCTTCTTTCTTCAGCTGGTTTTCGTAAACGATTTCACCGCCATTATTTCATAACGAAACGACAACAATAAAGAGAAATGGGATGAATTTCATAAAAAACTGTAAAATCCTGTCTAATTGAGAAGGGGTTGAGAATGAATTTGAATTCAGACCTGTCCTGCTATAAAACAGCATTCCCCTGCTTCGACACAGAAAAACCCTCGTCGAGGACGAGGGCACGAATCTAACTTATAAGAAAAACATTTCCAAGATAAAGAGTGCGCCGAACAAGTAGATGAGCGGGTGGACCGTCTCTTTGTTCATCGCTTTAAAGATCGGATAGAGGATGAACCCGAAGGCAATCCCGCGCTCGATGCTACCTGAGAGCGGCATGATAAGGATTGTCATAAAGGCTGGAAAGTATTCGCTAAAGTCTGACCAATCAATATAGCGGACGTTCGTCAGCATGAGCGCCCCGACGATAATGAGTGCGGGCGCCGTGATGGCCGCGACACCAGAGATGGCGCCGATGAGCGGGCTAAAGAAAAGCGTGAGTCCGAACAATCCCGCGACGACAGTCGTCGTCAAGCCAGTCCGTCCGCCTTGGGCGACACCGGCGGCTGATTCAATATACGCTGTCGATGGACTCGTTCCGACGAGCGAGCCGCCCATCGTTGCGAGCGAGTCAGCGAACAAGGCGCGGTGTCCGTTCTCAATTGTTCCGTCTTGCTTCAATAACCCTGCCTGCTTTCCGACCCCGACAAGTGTGCCGGTCGTATCAAATAGCGTGACGAGGAAAAATGATAAAACGGCGCCGAAGAGGCCGTATTGAATGACATCAGTGAATGCGGTGACCGGGTTGACCATTAATCCTTCCGGTAACGTCGGCATCGCCGTCACGCCGTCAATTTTTAATAAATCCATAAAGTAGGCTGCAATCCCGGTAAGCATCATTCCGATGAGGAGTGACCCTGGGATGTTCCGAGAAAAAAGAAGTGCGGATACGACAAGGCCACCAAGCACAAGCAGGACACTTGGAGACGACAAGTCACCGAGGCGGACGAGGTTCGCCTCGTCAGACACGATGAGCCCGGACAGTTTCAAACCGAGCGAAGCGATGAATAATCCGATACCGGTCGTGATGGCATGCTTTAATGACGCCGGAATCGCTTGAATCAATTTCGTCCGAATCGGGGACAGCGATAAAATCAAAAAGAATACAGACGAAACGAAGACGACGCCGAGCGCGGTTGACGGCGCGATTTGTTGCTGGGCGACGAGTGTATAGGCGAAGAAGGCGTTCAGTCCCATCCCTGGTGCGACAGCGATTGGCAAGTTCGCATAAAACGCCATTAATCCTGTTCCGATCAAAATGGCGATGATGGTCGCCGTGAACGCTTGCGCGAACGGGATGCCAGCGTCAGACAGGATGGCCGGGTTGACGACCGAGATATACGCCATCGTGACGAACGTTGTAACACCAGCCGTCACTTCTTGTTTAACGTTCGTTCCGTGTTGTTTCAAATGAAATAAGTTCATGAATAAGACTCCTTATAGTGATGAATTTCCGAACAATAATTAATCGAATAAGCTTAAACGCACGTTATCAACTTGATGACTATACAAAATGAATCGAGTATCGTCAATGATTTCGAAGGAAAAACCTATAAAAATTCAAGTGAAAGCGTTAATTGTTCGGGAATTAATGAAATTAAAATAATGCTTGCTCTGAAACGCGTTTCAGCTTGTACCCTTGAACCAAAGGAGGGGTAATCCGATGAATGGATCAACATGGAAGACATTTTGCAGCGGAATCGTCTATGAACTGGTAATCAATCAGTTGTACACACCGTTCGGAAGAATGTTGTGTAGCCATTTTCAAGATGAATTCCTTCAGTTGCCGATCGAAGAACGATTCCGTCTTGTACAAGCGATTCGTACGCAGGTGATCGACAAGGGTGGCAGTCCGAATGCAAACTGGGTACACTATATGCAAAGACTGACAAACTGAGGTGAGACGAGTTGGCCAACATTCGAGATATCGCAAGACATGCAAACGTGTCCGTGACGACGGTGTCGCGTGTCATCAATGCCCATCCGTACGTGTCTGACGAGAAACGGGAACGGGTGCAACGGGCGATGAAAGAGCTTGGCTATTTGCGGAATCAACAGGCGTTGACGCTCTCGACCGGCCGGACACAGCGATTTGTCGTGGTCTTGCCGTATATGGACCACCCGTATTATGGCTTGTTCGTCAACGGGTTGGCCAAAGCTGCACTCACAAAAGACTACCGACTCGTCATGTGGCAAACTGAATATCGACTCGACCAAGAACGACAAGCGCTCGATTTATTGAAACATCGGGAAGTCGACGGGGCAATTGTGCTGTCCCATACGATGACATTCGAAGAGATGACGACGTATCGGGCCTATGGTCCAATCGCTGTCGCGACAGTCGGGGCACCGGAGACGATTTCGTCTGTACACGTTGATCATTACACTGCATTTCAAGCCGGTCTCCGTGTGTTGGCAGAGGCCGGCCATGAAGACATCGGCATCATCTTGTCAAGGGCGGATAGTCCAAGCTCCATCGCGCGTCAGCGGGCATACTTCGATGAAGTGGCGTCCGCGCGTGAGCGATGGATCTTTAGTGGATACTTGACGAGTGAGGACGGGAAGCAGCTAGTCTCGGCTTTCCTCTCTGAACAGGAGCGCCCCCGTGCGCTCTTTTTCTCGTCCGATTATGTCGCCCTCGGCTTTTTAGGAGAAGCGGCTCGCCGTGGTCTTCGGGTGCCGTATGACGTTGCCGTGCTCGGCTTTGACGGTCATCCGATTGGGCAGGCGTTCGGTTTATCGACGATGCGCTCCCCGAACGAAGACATCGGCCGTGCCTTATTTGATGCCACGTTCCAAGAGATGACAGGTGGACCGGTCGTCCAAAAAAGTTTGACGGTCACACACATACCGGGCATGACCGTATAGGCAACTTCCTCGCTCGGGTATTCAGAAACGATTAGAATGAAGACAGAAGTCGAGAGGAGGATGTCAGATGAAGATTAATGTGACAGAAGAGGCGCTTCAATTCTTTAAAGACGAGATGGAAGTGAAATCAGGCGAGACGGTGCGTCTATTTGCCAAGTACGGGGGCTCGACCGATTTGACGCACGGCTTTTCGGTTGGCGTCATCACAGAGGACATCGATAACGCGGCCGTTGAAACCGAGGCGGACGGGATTCGTTTCGTCGTGGCCGAACAAGATGAGTGGTTATTCCAAGGACAGGACGTCAACGTCGAGATTCGCGGCGATGAAGTCGTATTCGTACAAGCGTAACATCACAATTCGTTAACAGATGGGTGACATCTGTTTGAATGAGACATCCTCGGGGAACAGTCTACGACATGACAAAACCGAAAGGGTGAAGATGCATGTCAGACAAAGACAAACGCGAACAAGAAGAACGTGAGAAGTTGAAACGCGATCAACCCGACATCTCACACGAGGAAGACTCAAAAGGGGACCATTCGGACCTTGAAGAGACAGACGAAGACGAACAATCATAAAGAGCCCGCGGGCTCTTTTTGTTTTGCAATTGAAAGAACGGGCATAGACGTTATAATGGATGAGGGAATACTATTCAGTGAGGAGAATGAACTATGAGTACAGTACTTGTCTTCGGACATAAAAACCCGGATACGGACACGATTTGTTCAGCGCTCGCCTATGCGGAGCTGAAAAAGAAGTTAGGGATGGACGCAGAGGCGGTTCGTCTCGGTGAAGTGAGCAACGAGACGCAATACGCACTCGACCACTTCCGCGTCAAAGCGCCACGCCTAGTCGAACGCGTCTCAGACGAAGCGAACGCGGTCATCTTAGTCGACCATAACGAGTTCCAACAGAGCGCGGTCGACATCGAAGACGTGCGCATTCTCGAAGTCATCGATCACCACCGCATCGCGAACTTCCAAACGGCAGACCCGCTTTACTACCGGGCCGAGCCAGTCGGTTGCACGGCGACGATTTTACTTAAACTCTACAAAGAGCACGGGATTGAAATCGCTCCGGACATGGCTGGTTTGATGCTCTCGGCCATCATCTCGGACTCGCTCCTCTTCAAATCACCAACGTGCACGGACGAGGACATCAAAGCAGCGAAAGAGCTTGCTGAGATCTCTGGGACAGACGTCGAGGCGTACGGTCTTGAGATGCTAAAAGCGGGGGCTGATTTGAGCCAAAAGACCGTGCCTGAACTCATCACGCTCGACTCGAAAGAGTTCGCGATGGGCGACTACCGTGTGGAAATCGCACAAGTGAACACGGTCGACGCGAACGACGTATTGAACCGTAAAGCTGACGTCGAAGCGGCGATGGCGGTGAAATTGTTGGACAAAGAGCTCGACTTGTTCGTTCTCGCCATCACAAACATCTTAACGAACGACTCAGAAGCGCTCGTCGTCGGTGAGAAGACGGACTTGTTCGAGAAGGCGTTCAACGTTGAGCTTCAAGAAGGATTGGCGACACTTCCTGGCGTCGTGTCACGGAAAAAACAAATCGTCCCTGTGTTAACAGAGACGGCGACAAACTGACGTGTGAATGAACATCCTGGAGACGGGATGTTCATTTTTATGGGGAATTGGAAAAAGTAGCCTTATACTGAGTTTATGATGAATCGAACGATGAATGGGGAGCGCACATGAACAAGAAGCGAATCGGCTGGATGATGGGACTCGGATTTGGGGTGTGTGCCGGTATTTTCTATCTAGGAAACGTGATGACCGTCCAACCGGAGGACATATCCGGAAACGGGAATCCGGCGCTCATCGGCCTGTTTTTTCTTTTCTTTTTCATCCTGCTTTTTATGCTCGGCTGGATGGAACTGATGACGAACGTGCGACCACGCTTACTATGGGGTGGCTTCTTCTTCCTCCCGATATTGCTTGTTGCGGGGTATCGCTATCAGATGAACGCATTTGACCGGTACCGGACGTACGTGACGGAAATCGTCTTAAATCAGCCGGGGCGTGGAGACTTAAACTACGCGAACAGCATCACGAGCGATGTCTTTTCCATTTACATGAACAATCAACTGTTCAACGTCAATACGTTCTTCATGTACGTCGGGTTGACACTGTGGATCGGGATCGCCCTGATGTTGTTGAACCTGAAGGTAAAACCGGACCGTTGAATGTAAACAAGGCTCGAAGCAGACGCTTCGAGCCGTTATGATGCTTGTTAAGATTTTCGTTGCAACCCATACGTCCCGATACGCCATAACTTCTCGAACGGTCCGTAACGGTGTGACTTCAGCCACCACATCGAGAAGAACGCCTGTGCGATCAAAATCGCGATGCTTAGAAAGACTCCTTGCGTCAACGAAAGCTGGCCATAGGCGCCGAGCGCGATGACCGGGAGGAAGACGACAAGCGTGTGCGTCAAATAGTTCGTCAGCGCCATCCGACCAAGCACTTGGAGCGGACGGAACGACCGACCTTTCCGAACGGCGATGGTAAAGAGACAGACATATGTTGTGGCAAGTAATTTACCAGAAATGAGGACGGCAATCAAGTTCACCCAGTAATAAGCGTCGCCACCCCCGTAATGATGCCACAAGATGACACCGAAAAATGGCAACGCGAGCACGGCGCAGACGATGGCCGTCCGTGTCAGTCCTTGAACGGTCCACGTAAGTAGTTTTCGCTCTCGTCCGATATAGAGTCCGAACAAGAAGATGCTTAAAATTTCAACCCCGACGAGAAGGGAGTTTGAGATAGCAGAAAAGATTTCGACATTTAGACGATAATCGAACCAAGCACTGAACCCGTCATTAAACAGGGTCGGGAACGGAATACCAGAGTAGAACGATCCGCCTTTGGTCCATTCCGCGAGCGCGGAGGAGACGTAAAGCAAGAAGAAACTTCCGAGCAATAAACTCCACGCCCACGTCAAGATGGCCCGATTACTCAAGCGATAAAACAGCGGGAGCAGTAAGCCCCACATCGCATACGTATGTAAGATGTCACCCGACCAGATGGCCAAGTGAGCAAGTCCGAACAAAAATAAGATTGCAATGCGCCGAATGTATCGGCTCGCCGATTCGCCCCGAGCGTACGAACGCTCAAGGAAAATCGAGAACCCGATGCCAAACAATAGTGAGAAAATCGTGTAAAACTTCGTCTGGATGAACATGTCGAACAGCGTCCGGACGACCAAGTCACTCCCCGTATAGTCGGGGCGACCGAACATCCAGTCGCTCCCGAGCATACTCGGGATATTGACGAGAAAAATGCCGCATAAGGCAAATCCTCGAATGATGTCGTATAGAACGATCCGTTCGTTCAATTGGATTGGGCCAGTCATGCGACACTTCCTCTACAAGTTAGAATACTTTCGTCGTCCACGACTCACAGTTCCAGACGTCTGTGACGATGTCTTGGTAGAACTCTGGTTCGTGACTGATGAGTAGGATACTGCCTTTATATTCTTTCAACGCACGTTTCAACTCTTCCTTCGCATCGACGTCCAAGTGGTTCGTCGGCTCATCGAGGAGGAGAAGGTTCGATTCATTGTTTTGAAGCTTACAGAGGCGGACTTTCGCCTTTTCGCCACCACTGAGGACGGCGATTTTACTCTCGATATGCTTCGTCATGAGACCGCATTTCGCGAGCATGGCCCGGACTTGTTGTTGGTTAAGTGACGGGAACTCGCTCCAAATCTCTTCGATACATGTGTTGTTGCTGACGGCCGCTTCTTGCTCGAAGTACCCGATCTCCAAGAACTCACCGCGTTCGACGGTTCCTTCGAGCGGATTGATCAACCCGAGGAGGCTCTTCAACAGCGTCGTCTTCCCGATGCCGTTCGCACCGACGAGGGCGATTTTTTGACCGCGCTCCATCTGCAGGTCGAGCGGACGTGAGAGCGGTTCGTCGTATCCGATGACGAGGCCTTTGGCGTCAAAGATGAGACGACCTGACGTGCGGGCTTGAAGGAAGCGGAATTCAGGCTTCGGACGTTCCGCACTCAGTTCGATAACGTCCATCTTGTCGAGTTTTTTCTGACGCGACATCGCCATGTTCCGTGTCGAGACACGTGCCTTGTTCCGGGCGACGAAGTCTTTCAAGTCTGCGATTTCCGCTTGTTGGCGTTTGTAGGCCGACTCAAGCTGTGCCCGTTTCATCTCGTACACTTCCATGAACTTGTCGTAGTCGCCGACGTAGCGCGACAAGTCCTGGTTTTCCATGTGATAGACCAAGTTGATGACGCTATTCAAGAACGGGATATCGTGGGAAATCAAAATGAACGCGTTGTCGTAGTTCTGGAGATAGCGTTTCAACCATTCGATGTGCACCTCGTCCAAATAGTTCGTCGGCTCATCGAGAAGGAGGATGTCTGGCTTCTCGAGAAGCAACTTCGCGAGCAATACTTTCGTCCGTTGCCCACCAGAGAGGTCCGTGACGTCACGGTCGAGTCCGACGTCTAAAATGCCAAGACCACGCGCGACTTCCTCGACTTTGGCATCGATGATATAAAAGTCGTTTGAGTCGAGCATCTCTTGGAGTTCCCCGACTTCTGCGAGCATGTCTTCCATCTGCTCCGGTGTCGCGTCACCCATCTCCATGTAGAGTTCGCCGATGCGTGTCTCCATGTCAATCAAGTATTGGAACGCGCTCTTCAAGACGTCTCGAATCGTCATACCGCGCTCGAGGACCGCATGCTGGTCGAGATAGCCGACACGGACGTTTTTCGCCCATTCGATTTTCCCTTCGTCCGGTTGCAATTTACGCGTGATGATGTTCATGAACGTCGATTTTCCTTCACCGTTCGCCCCGACGAGGCCGATGTGTTCGCCTTTCAAAAGGCGGAAAGAGACGTCGTTTAAAATAGCGCGGTCACCGAAGCCGTGGCTCAAGTTTTGTACCGATAATATACTCATGTGTTGTATTCGTTCCTTTCAAATTTGACTATCCGATATTGTAGCATGAATTGAATAAAATTAGTACGCCAGTCCAATCGATTGGCGGATGAACAGCTGATCTTCGGCAGCGTTCAACATGAACTGGGCAACGTCGGCCCGGGATATCTGTTTCCCGTTGTCTGGAATGCCATCGACGGACACGCGATAGACCGACGTCCGAGGGCCATCCGTCAGTTGCATCGGCCGCACGATTGTATAATCGAATGACGAATTGCGCCACAGGTCAACTGCGGCCCGGTGGTCACGGAGCGGCTTTCGGAGCATGAACGTGACGACTTTTCCGGCTAGCCCGGGAATCTCCTGATCGATGCCGGCCGAGGCGAGATAGATAACGCGCGTCACGCCGTTCGCTTTCATCGCTGGGACGAGCGCATCGGTCACGCGAGCAAGAAAGTCCTCATCCGAAAGGTCGGTCCCGAGACAGCTGACGACCGCGTCGTGACCATTCATCGCGTCCGTCAATGCAGAAACGTCCGTCACGTCGCCCTCAATGATTTCAAGTTGTGGCGTCGGAATCAACTTTTTCTGTTCCCGCACGAAAGCCGTGACGTGATGGCCATGTTCGGTCGCTTGGTCGACGAACTGGTGACCGGTTCGGCCGGTCGCGCCTAATACAAATAGCTTCATCGCATAATCGCTCCCATCCTAGTTCGTATACGTTCAGTATACAGCAGTTTCAGAAAAATCGAACTTTTAGCTATCCGTTTAGAAAGTGTTGCTTTTCTAAAGATATCGTCTACAATAAGTTCTATCTTATAAATAAGTAGATTCGCACTCGTATATCCGTGAGAATATGGCTCACAAGTCTCTACCGAACCACCGTAAATGGTTCGACTACGGGTGGCGCTAGTCGTGTGTATGCATCATGTCTCCATGCGGTTCGTTGCCTCCCGAGTTGGGGTGACGAATCGCATTTTTTTGTTGGAGGGAATAAGATGAAACGATTAGAAGACAAAATTAGAGACGAAGGACAAGCCTTGTCTGAACACGTATTGAAAGTCGATGCGTTCTTGAATCATCAAGTCGATCCGGTCTTGATGCAAGATATCGGGAAAGCGTTCGCTGAACGGTTCGCCGATATCGAAATCGACCGCATCGTCACGCTCGAATCGAGCGGGATCGCGCCGGCGATGATGACAGCACTTGAGATGAACATCCCGTTCGTCTTCGCCCGTAAACGTAAATCGTTGACGCTCCAAGACGATCTCGTCGAAGCGGACGTCTACTCGTTCACGAAGCAAGAAACGAACCGAATTAGTTTGAGCCGACGCTTCGTCCAACCCGGAGAACGGATCCTCGTTATCGACGACTTTCTCGCGAATGGGGAAGCGGCACTCGGATTGACTGAACTCGTGGAAACGGCAGGAGCGACGGTCGCGGGTATCGGCATCGTCATCGAAAAGTCGTTCCAACCCGGACGCGAGAAGTTACTCGCACGCGGTTATCGTGTCGAGTCGCTCGCACGAATCAGTAAGCTTGAAGCGGGACACATCTCGTTTGTGGAGGCCGTGCGATGAATACGTTCAAGACGGCCAGTCTCGGCTTCCAACATTTACTTGCCATGTATACGGGCGCGGCCATCGTCCCGCTTATCGTCGGCGGTGCCATCGGGCTCGGTCCGACGGAACTAGCATACCTCGTCGCGATTGATTTGTTCATGTGCGGCGTCGCGACGCTGTTACAAGTATGGACGACCCGTTTCACCGGTGTCGGTCTCCCGGTCGTGCTCGGCTGTACGTTCACCGCGGTCGGCCCGATGATTGCGATCGGTAGCTCGAGCGGCATCACCGCCATTTACGGCGCACTCATTGCGAGTGGAATAATCGTCATTCTGATTTCCGGTTTCGTCGGAAAACTAGCCCGTTTCTTCCCACCGGTCGTCCTCGGTTCGGTCGTGACGATTATCGGGTTGTCGCTCATCCCGGTCGCCATCAACGATATCGGCGGCGGCGCGGCAGGGGAGCCTGGATTCGCCTCGATGCAAAACTTGGCGCTCGGTGGACTCACAATCGGTCTCATCATCGTTTTGAACCGGGTCGGGACAGTATTCACCCGTGCCGCTGCGGTTTTGTTTGCTGTCTTGATTGGGACGGGTATTGCCGCCATGCTCGGACTCGTCGACTTCAGCCCTGTCCGTGAGGCGGGTTGGTTCCAGATGGTACAACCGTTTTATTTCGGGATGCCGACGTTTAACGTCTCGGCCATCCTCGTCATGACGCTCGTTGCCATCATTTCCATGATTGAATCGACTGGCGTATTTTTAGCACTCAGTGATATCACGAAAAAGCCGATCGGCTCAAACGAGTTGACGAAAGGCTACCGTGCTGAAGGGGTCGCGACGATTCTCGGTGGTATCTTCAACAGCTTCCCGTACACGACGTTCAGCCAAAACGTCGGACTCGTGCAACTGTCGGGCGTCAAATCCCGTCGCGTCATCTTTTGGACGAGTGGGCTCTTGATTTTACTTGGTTTCTTACCGAAAGTGGCGACATTCACGACCCTCATCCCGAAACCGGTGCTAGGTGGGGCGATGCTCGTCATGTTCGGAACGGTCGCCGCCTCCGGGATTCGCATCTTGAGCCAAGTCGATTTCTCGAAGAACGAAAACTTGATCACAATCGCGCTCTCGATTGGCATCGGGCTCGGCATCACGGCCAATCCAGGAATTGTGGCCAACATGCCAGAACCGATTCAATTGTTCACCGACAGCGCCATCGTCGCGGGGTCTGTCACCGCCTTGTTCTTGAACGGTTTCTTCCGTCTCGTCGGCCGCTTCCGTCCGGTCGAAGTCGTTGCCGAGAAACGGCAAGTCAGCTAGACTGAAAGCAACTACGAATCAAGGGGGAACGAGGATGGGGAAAACAGCACTCGTGGTCGGCGCGACCGGTTTAATCGGACGCGAGCTCGTCGAGCAGTTGCTTGAAGAAGAACGGTATGACGCGGTATGGATAGTTGTCCGCCGCTCGACTCGTTGGCAACATCCGAAATTACATGAAGTCGTTGGTTTTGAAGGAATGAATGAGGCATTGCCTCACATCGATGACGTTTACTGCGCGCTTGGGACAACGATTGCTGTCGCCGGTTCAAAAGAAGCGTTCAAACACGTCGACCTCGACTTGCCGCTCGAGACGGCACGAATCGCCAAACAACATGGTGCCACACGTTACGCCGTCGTCTCGGCGCAAGGGGCGTCGCTCCGCTCGCCATTCTTCTATAACCGAGTCAAAGGGGAACTCGAGAACGGCCTGAAGGTGTTCGGGTTCGACCATTTGATTATCGCTCGTCCGTCGCTCCTGCTCGGGGATCGAAAAGAGTTCCGTCTTGGCGAGAAGGTAGCAGAGGTCGTTAGCCGTCCGCTCCAACCGTTGTTACTCGATAAGTTACCGGACGTTGCACCGATTCAAGCACTCCATGTGGCGCGCGCCTTGATTATGGCCGCCGAAGAAGGACAAGACACGGAAGTGTTGACGTCAGGCATGATGCAGAGGATGAGCCGATGAGACCGCTGACGAAAAAACGAACGCAAGCCGTGTTGATTGACAGCGTCATCGCCGGACTTGTCAGTTATGGTGTCGAGCAAATCGTCCGGAAGAAAGTAAAGAGCGAATTCGTCCATACGGTCATTACCCCGACGCTCGTCGCGTATGCGCTCGAGGCATGCCAAATGAGCCGTGGCGGCCAGACGCTCGGGTATAAACTGATGGGGCTCGCGTTACGAAACGACGATGGGACCCCGATTACGGCCGAGCAAGCGTTTCGACGCGCGCTTCACCGCGATACGCGCTCGATTGCAACCTATGTGAAAGACCGCGCTCATTTCGAGCTTGAAGACGGTGCCATCTTGCCGCACGACAGGGCATTCCATATGCACGTCACGAAAAAGAACTGACCTCGCGCCGAGGTCAGTTCTTTTAGTCTTTGATGCGGCTCAGGATGGCCGTCGTCAACGCAACGATTGTCCCAAGGACGAGTCCATTCGAGAATACGGTCGCAAGGAGCGGCGGCAAATCGTTCATCGCCCCAGGCGGGAGCAGCATCGCCCCGGCCCCGATGACGAGCGGGAGGCCCACCGTGAGCGAGGCCGTCTTTTGGTTCAACTCGAACGCCGCCTCGTTAATCCCGATGATGATCATCGTCGCGATGAGCGGGGTGACGATGGCATACCCGACAGCGGCCGGGATACTCGCGATGAGCGAGACGAACGGACCGACTAAAGCGAGTACCATCATGAGCGTGTGGGCGATGAGGTGAGGCGTCCGATGCACGCTCTCGGTCGAAGACAAGAAACCGGCCGTTCCCGAAATCGCGACCGGGCCAGGCGTACCGAACAATCCGGCCACGATTTGGCTGAAGCCGCTGACGATACCTGAAGCCGGGACGTTTCCTTCGACTTGTTGCTTCGTCCTTGAACTGACGATCCGTTCGATCAACTTGATATTGGCGAGCACGTTCGTCATGAGGAGGAGCGTGATAACGAACGCGGTCGGGAGCAAGTTCCAATCCCATACCCAAGCCCCGAACGGGAACAACTCAGGGACGAGGAAGAACGACTCCGAACGGACGATGGGGTTACCAAGCCCGAGCAGATTGAACAGCCCGAATCCGACGAGGAGCGTCATGACAAGGCCGTACTGTTTGAACCGGCTCCGTTCAAGCGTGAGGGCGAACAAAACGAGACCGGTCGTTGCGACTGCCTGAATCGTATTGATGCCGCTCTCGCTCACGCCGAAGCCGCCTTTGATGACGGCACCTGATAATTGGAGGACGAGGAGAATCATATAGACGCCGAGCACTTGCGGCGTAAAAAGTGACAGCATACGACGTAAAATCCCGGTGACGGTCATGAGCACACCGAGCACACCGCTCAAGAACAGCATGAAGCCGAGCGCTTGGAGCGTCTCTTGGCCGCTCCCGTATAGGGCAGGACCAATGGAGGCGTAAAGTGTGAACACACCCCACCAAATGCCGGCCGGACCCTCAAGAATCGGTAAGCGGTGGCCGAGGAGCGTCTGGATGATGCTGAACAGTGCGAAGATGAACAGTGAGCGTGAGATGAACGTCATCGTATCTGCCGGCGACAGTTCAAATAAGGCAGCGATCGAAAGCGGTGGTACAATATTTGTAGCTAAAATAAAAATGAACCACTGAATCGTCGTGGTTACAGAACTCTTGGTCATGGTGTCCCCCTGGTATTTCCCTTTTTTCTATAAGTGTACCGTGACCTTGAAACGGATGCAAATGGAGGTCTTATAATGAAGAAAAAATTGAAGTGGATTGGCCTTGGTCTAGTTGGGCTCCTTCTGGTCGCCGTGATCGGGTTCCTCGTATGGACACAACTGACGTATGGGCCGACGGAGGAAGCGCTCGGTTACGCGGCCGAGGCGACGGAAGTAGACAATCGGCTCGAATTCGGTGACCCGGATAGCGAGATCGGAATCATCCTGTATCCGGGCGCAAAAGTCGAAAAAGAAGCGTACGCCTACTACGGCGCTAGGCTCGCGGAAGAAGGGATCTTCGTCGCCATTCCGTCGTTGCGCTTGAATCTTGGAATCGCCGATATCGATGCGGCGGAGACGATTATTGTTGCTCATCCAGACATCGAACGCTGGATCGTCGGTGGGCATTCACTTGGCGGTTCGGCCGCGTCCGGTTATGCGCTCGAGAACGAGAGTCGAGTCGAAGGGGTCATCTTCCTCGCTTCATACCCGATCAGCTCGATGACGGAGAGCGAGCTGCGTGTCTTGTCCATCTCGGGAGAAATCGACGGGCTCGCGACGCAAGCCGACATCGAGGCGAGCCGAGACGACGTCCCGGTTGACTCCGTCTTCCATCAAATCCAAGACGGCAATCACGCCAACTTCGGTATGTATGGGCCGCAGGACGGAGATAATGACAGCCCGCTCAGCGCGAAAGAGCAGCTCGACGAGACGATTGACCAGATGATCGATTGGTTATAAAAACAGCGTGCCCCCGTCGGGCACGCTGTTTTTATCGTCGGTCGAGCGTATAGCTGACTGTAGTGAGTAAAGCGGTTAAGAGCGCGACGGCGCCGGCAACGAGAGCGAGCGTCATGACAGGCGCGTTCGCATAGACGAGTCCACCGAGCGCAGAGCCCATCCCAATCCCAACGTTACTTGCGACGGGCATGAGCGACGAGGCAAGCCCTTTGGCGTCCGGATTGAACTTCTCGGCCAAGTCGATTAAATAGAGTTGTGTCGACGTCGTCAGCAAAATCGCCATGAATGACATGAGTGCGATATTGAGGAGACCGAGCGTCACGTTCGACGTCGTCACATACAAGGCGGCCAAGACGAACGCCTGGATGAGAAAAACGAAGCGGAGTCGGCCAATCGGATTGTGGCTCGCGATTTTCCCGGCTGCCATGTTGCTGAAAATCGAGATGAAGCCGTACGCCAATAGAATCGGACTGACCCAGGCGACCGGCACACCGAGCACATCTTTTAAGATGGGGACGAGATACGTATAGACGACGTACGTCGCCCCGAAACCGAACGCCGGGATGAAGAAGGCGATTAAAATACGTGGGTTCGTCAACAAACGTAACTGATCAGAAATCGATGTCCGCACGCTCGTCAATTGACTCGGGACGACGCGGTAGACGGCGAGAAATGCGACGACACCTAAGACAGTTGTCAGGATGAATGTCGTTTCCCAGCCGCTTCGTTGCCCGATGAACGTACCGAGCGGGACACCGAACACGTTCGCCATCGTAAACCCGCCAAAAATGAACGAGATGGCGATGCCGCGTTTCCCGGTCGGTACCGACTCACTTGCAACGAGCATAGCGAGCGAGATGAGAACCCCGGTCACGACGGCAGTCATCATGCGAAGGACGAGCAAGATGCCGTACGTCGGCGCGAGACTGCTGAACAGGTTGAAGACGATAAAGAGAGCCGTCAGCGTGAGCATGAGCTTTCGTTTTGGCAAGTGGCTTGTGAGTGACATCGTGAGCGGGGTCCCGATGGCGAACGTGATGGCGAAGGCGGAGACGAGCGTTCCGGCCGTCGCGATTGAAATCGATAGCCCGGCGGCGATATCAGGCAAGATGCCAACGATGACGAACTCGCTCGTTCCGAGCACGAACGTTAGGAGGGCGAGCGATAAGATGAGCGTCCAGTCGGTCCGACTAAGCGATACAGGAGTCGTCAAATAAAATCACTTCTTTCGTTCAATGTTGTTAGACTTCAGTCGTCTCCAACCATACCGAATTTCTAGCAAAAGAAAAACCCTTTTCTCTCACAACGGTGAAAGAAAAAGGGGTCTTTAGCGCCAAAAGGCGGTCGCTTCGACGCCGGCGTGATCCGAGACGACCGGTCCGTTCTCACCGTCAAAGACGACGGCGTGACGAGACACATGAATCGGTGCGTTCGTCAGCATCAAATCGATCCGAAGTGCTTCTTTGTTCTCGTCCCAGCCGGCAATCTTGCCTTGAACGGTCGCGTCACCTTCTCGCTCTGTCGCAAGCGTGAACAGGTCCTGAAGACCGTGATCAATCAAGTAATCGTACCCTTCCCCACGAAGGAAGGCGTCATTGTTGAAGTCACCGAGGAGGAGGGCGCGGTCATCGTCTTCGGCTCGCCGCAGCAATTCGTCGAGTTGATGGCGAACCGGTTCTTCCTCGTCATGCCACCAGCCGAGATGACACGAGTAGACGGCCGTCGGCGCATCGACGCCGTCAATGAGCGCCTTGACGATCTTTCGGGATTTGTAGTTGTTCGGGTCAGTCGTCTTCGAGACGAAGAACGATTCGGTTGATAAAAATGGGGTGCGCGAAAGAATCGCGACGCCTTCTTCATACACATCGTAACCGTAATGAGCGAAGTCCCACGTCATGTAGTACGTGACTCCGAGCTCTTTCAATTGTTCGACGAGAACGTAGGCGAAGTTGTTCTCCCGGATGATTCCTTCGACGATTGGGGCTTCTTTATGTTGATTCACTTCTTGGAGCGCGATGATGTCATACTCCTCGCTCGCGATCCGTTCGACGATGAAGTCGATTTTTTCTTGTTGGCGGTCCTCTAACCAGGCGTGGCAGTTGAGCGTCAAAATGTTCACGATAGTCCTCCTTTAGAAAAAACAGGCCAACTCGAGCGAGCTGGCCTGTTGATTATGCTCCGATGACGTCTTGAATGTCTGACTTCAATACGTCGGCTTTCGGGCCGTAGATTGCTTGGACCCCACGGTCTTTCAAGATGAGACCCATGGCGCCGTTCTTTTTCCATTCGCTCTCTTCCGAGACGAGCGACATGTCTTTGACGGTGACGCGTAGACGTGTCATGCAGGCGTCGACGTCTTCAATGTTTTCTTCCCCACCGAGAAGAGCGATAATCCCCATGACCTGCTCGTTACCGGTCACAGTCGATTTCTCTGTCGTTTCTTCCATGTAGTTTCCGTTACGGCCAGGCGTCGGCAAGTTCATCTTCTTGATGAAGAAGTTAAATACACCGAAGTTGATGAAGAAGAACGCGATCGCCACGAGGAAGAAGTTGATCAAGTCCTGAAGAAGACCAGCTTTGACAATCATCGGAATCCGTGTGAGCAACTCGATGGCACCGAACGCGTGCACACGAAGGTCGATGATGTCCGCCAAAGCGAAGGCGGCACCGGCCATGAGCGCGTAGACGACATAAAGAACTGGTGCGACAAACATGAACATGAACTCGATTGGCTCTGTGACCCCTGTCAAGAAGACCGCGAGACCAGCAGATAAGAACATTGGCTTGTATTGTGCCTTCTTGTCCGCATCGACGTTACGGTACATGGCGTAAGCGGCACCGATGAGCGCTGCGAACGACAAGAGCACTTGTCCGACTTTGAAACGGGCTGGGACAACGTCCGCGAGGAGCGCGTTGTAGGCAGCCGTATCACCAGCGGCACGAAGGTTGACGAGGTCCGTCACCCATGCCAACCAGAGCGGGTCTTGTCCGGCGACGACCGAACCGGCCGTTGCACCTGTCAAAATCGTATACGTGCCACCGAGCTCTGTGTAGTTCATCGGAACGGTGAGCATATGGTGGAGACCGAACGGCAAGAGCAAGCGCTCGAGTGCCCCGTAAATGAACGGTGCAAGGACCGGCGCCGTGTTACGTGACGTGGCAATCCACTCACCGAAGCTGTTGAGTGCCCCTTGAATCGTCGGCCAGACAATCGAGAGCGCGATGGCCGCGACGACTGAACCGAGGATGACAACGAATGGGACGAAACGTTTCCCGTTGAAGAACGAGAGGGCGTTCGGTAATTTGTTGAAGTTGTAGAACTTGTTATAAAGGGCACCACCGAGGAAACCGGCGATAATCCCGACGAACACACCCATGTTAAGGGCAGGGGAACCGAGGACAGATGTGAAGTAGTCGGCGACAACAAGGTCGGCACCGAAGAGCGACTTCACCGTCGCTTCTGAATCTTGGAGCATCGCACCGTTGACGTTAAAGATGGCACCGGTGACGCGGTTGATTAAAATGAAAGCGATCAGTGCTGCGAAAGCGCCACCTGCTTTATCTTTTGCCCACGAGCCACCGATGGCGACTGCGAACAAAATATGTAAGTTGACGATGATCCCCCAACCTAAGTCTTCAATGATGCGAGCCGTCGTCAGCAAAATCCCGACGTCGCCGGCAGACATGCCGATCAATTTACCAATCGAAATCATCAGACCTGCAGCAGGCATGACGGCGATAACGACCATTAAGGCCTTGCCGAGCTTCTGCCAAAAATCGAACGAGATGAGTTGTTTCATGTAATACGCTTCCTTCCTATGCGGAACTTTTTTTATCTCTATCGCGATTGTTAATGCAATCGCTTGCATAGATGATTGTAATCGATTGCATAAGTTTGTGCAACCGGTTTCCCTATTTTCATTTATTTTCATAAAACGAATCAAAACGTAGGACGTGACCTTAACTTGTCAGCATACGTGAATCCCGCTACAATACTAGAGGTTGAAAGGGGCGAGAAGCATGGGTTGGAGACAGACGACGTCCGCCTTATCGAAAGAAGAGCAGGCGAGTTTATTAGATGAGTTATTGCAAACAGGTATATTGAAAGAAGAGGATCGGTTGTTATATGAGCTCCTCATGCCGGACCGGGTGAAACGCATGTACGATGTGCTTGCCCTGCGGACGAACCATATCACGATTTTGACGGAAGGGGTCGATGACCCGCATAACCAGTCAGCCGTGCTCCGTTCAGCGGACGCGTTCGGTGTCCAGACGCTTCACGTGGTGGAAGGACGGGCTAAGTTCAAGCCGAACTCAATTATCGCCAAAAGCGCCGATCGCTGGGTCGATGTCGTCGAACATCCGTCGATCGAGGAAGCGATTGACCGGTTAAAGGCGGACGGGTATCAAGTATTTGCGACGGCACTGAGTGAGGAGGCGATTCCGCTCGAGGAAGTCGACGTGACGAAACCGACCGTGCTTTTGTTCGGGAATGAACATCACGGTGTGTCCGAGCGTGCGCTCGCGAAAGCAGACGGCAATTACGTGATTCCGATGCAAGGGTACGTCCAAAGCTTGAACATCTCGGTCGCCGCTGCGATTTCGCTCTATGATGTGACGACCCGGGCCCGTCATATCGTGACCGAAGGCTATGGATTGACGGTTCCTGAGAAGCAACGTGTCCTCAAAGACTGGATGGTCAAGAGTTTACCGAAGCGTTCACTCGGTGTGTATAAACAAAAAGGTTTAACCGCTTTTGAACGTGAAACAGGAAAATCTGAGTAAACGGCGAAGTGTACAGGCGTACGAGCACTGTTCACACGTTGAAAGGGGATGGAACGATGAGTACGACCAGTTCATTTATCGTGAAAGATGTCACGACACACTTTAACGAATTTGAAGAGGAGTTCTTTAATCTGTACCGCCGCCTGTATGGCGACATCGACCAACTGCGTTTTAAGGAGAGACTGTATCGACATGCCAATCCGCTCGTATTGCTCGCCTTCTCGGAAGAGCGGCTCGTCGGGTTCAAGATTGGATATGAGGCGGAGCCGTACCGGTATTACAGCTGGGCCGGTGGCGTGCATCCGGAGTTCCAAAAACATGGGATCGGCCGCAAGTTGATGGATACGCAACTTGAATGGGTGAAAGCGCAAGGCTTCCATTCGATTCGGACGAAAGCACGCAACACGAACAAAGGCGTCATCATCTTGAACCTGTTATGTGGCTACGACATCATGGGGGCGTACACAGAAGACGGGGCGCCGCGCATCATGATGGAGAAACAATTACATGACTGAGTCAGCCGCGGGTGCATCCCGCGGTTTTTTTGGTGGAAGATGAAACGAAAGACAAATTTGTCCGTATAGATAGGAAAAGGGGGAGAGGACATGTTCAATACATTCGCGTTCGGGGAAGAAGTGTGGGTTGATTCGACGGGGATGGGGGATTCGTTGTTCACGGGAATGTTCAGTATCTTTCCGATTTTTATGATTGGGTTCATCGCACTGATTGTGTTCGCCGTTGTTACAGGTGTCGGTAAGCAAGTGAAGACGAACGGTCTCTTGAAAGACATGCAACAGTTCGCTTCCGACTTGGCTGACAATCCGAGTGAGGAAGCGGCGAACCGACTCGCCGATTATTTGCGAGACGTGACGTCGTTTCCGGTCGAACGGACACAGATGGAGCCGTTCCGGGTCGCACTCGGCAGCTATCAGTTGGTCATGGAGTCACCATACGTGCACGACGAGACGAAGGAGCGGGTCGACCGCCAATACAAGCGGCTCGGCATCTTGGACGGGGAAAAGTTTGCCGACGAGCCGGCACCGCGACGCAGTTCGAGCTCGCACCACCATCTTAATCACCACGACCATCATAATCATCACATGTGAAAAACGCGCCAGGGAGTGTTCCCCGGCGCGTTTTCGGCGCACTTGAATGGTGTCTGGTTAGGAACGAGTGACAGGTGAACGTGTCATCGGTCATCGGTGATTGGTTGATCCATGGCCGTATGCTCATCCTAAACGTAGGAACAAGTGGTGGCGCCAATCCTTGACCCGGAGTCTCACCGGGCCAAGGTCACATGTAACGACTCGGGTCAAAGTCGATCTCCGTTCGATAATTGGCTGCGTTGATGGCGTTTGAGATCCGGTTTGCCCGCTTCTCCACGTCAATCGCCTTCAAGCGATACAGCTCCGGGTCATAGAGCGCATGCTTGATGATCGCCGTCCCTTCACCGAAGCCGTATTGAAACTCGCGCTTCGGACGTTCGGATAGTTCTTGATACATGCGGGCCTGGGCACGCAACTGAATCGCGAACTCAATCGCCTCGACGAGCGGGAGCGGGCCGTCATGTGTCTCAATCGTCGTCTTCAAGTTGGCCTCATAGACGAGTCGATCAAGACGACGCATGTCGCGTCGAATCGACTCGAGTTCGACTTCGATGTCTTCAAGCGAACGGGATTGAATCGTCGGGAGCGGTTCGTCTTTCTCAAGCTCGATGAACGCGACGCGCTCGACTTCTTCTAACAGCTTATCGATTTGCTTATGGAGCAGGCTCTTCAGTTTGATGGCATCTGCCAAGTACATAGGGAGTCCTCCTTCTGCTTTTTTTAACCGTACCATAACGAGATTGACGAAAAAAGGAAGACGTTACTTTTTTAAGACGAGACGATATGATGGTAAAAAGAGAGGGGGTCGTTTCAGTGAAAAAGTGGAAGACGCAATGGATCATTGCTAGCGTGTTGCTCATCTTTGGGACGGCGACGCTCCTCTATCAATGGATCGACTTGAACCCGGGCGTGATTCGGGACTATATCGTAGCGTTCGGCTGGATGGCACCGGTCGTATTCATCCTCCTCTATACGTTCCGCCCGCTCATCCTCTTCCCGGCGTCCGTACTGTCGATTGCTGGGGGCCTCGCCTTCGGGACGTTGCCAGGTATGCTGTACACGATTATCGGGGCGACGCTCAGTGCGCTCGTCGCCTTTTACGTGGCGACCCGGTTCGGGGAACGCTTCTTGAACCACTTTGAATCGACCGATTATAAAAAACTGCAACACAAAATCGAGGAGGACGGCTTCTTCTACGTCCTCATCTTACGACTCATCCCGCTCGTCAACTTCGATTTGGTGAGCTACGTCTCGGGTCTCGCGAAAGTGAAACTGCCAGCGTTCGTCCTCGCAACGGTCATCGGCATGATCCCGGGCGCGTTCGCGAACAACTTTCTCGGCAGTAGCATCGCGACCGGAGACTTTAAAATGATTATTCTCGCTTTAATCGTCTTCGCCGTCTTGACGCTCGTCGCGACCGTGTTCCGAGAACCGATTAAACGAAAAATTCATCGCTATCAAAAAAAGTAGGCGCCGATGGGCACCTACTTTTCATTTAGCGGTTATCGACCGTCTCAGGATAGAGGTCGTGGTTGAAGAGGCGATGTTCCGCCATTTTTTCGTATTTCGTGCCCGGCTTCCCGTAGTTGTAGTACGGATCGATTGAGATGCCGCCACGTGGTGTGAACTTGCCCCACACTTCGAGGTAGCGCGGCTCCATCAACTTGACGAGGTCTTTGCCGATGACGTTGATGCAGTTCTCATGGAAGTCCCCGTGGTTACGGAAGCTAAACAAGTAGAGCTTGAGCGATTTTGACTCAACGAGTTTCTCGTCCGGGATGTACGAGATATAAATCGTCGCGAAGTCCGGTTGGTTCGTGATTGGGCAAAGTGAAGTGAACTCCGGGGCGTTAAACTTCACGAAGTAATCGTTCTCCGGGTGACGGTTCGGGAACGCCTCAAGGACGTCCGGTGCGTATTCAAAAATGTATGGGACGCTCTTCTGTCCGAGGAGCGATAAGTCTTGTAAGTCTTCTGGTCTCATATTCATTCTCCTTAAACGCCACGTTCGTTGGCGTACAGTAATGTGTGTAGCTGCGGCAAGACACGGACGCTTTGCCACGAAGGGTCGCGCGCGACGTCTTCCCATAATTGTTTCAAGCGACGGAGCTGGGCGTCGGTGATGTCACCGTCCGCACCAGGCTCCGGGTTACCGGCCGACAAATACATGACGTCCGGCGTATAGCGCGTCTGGACTTGTTTCGCGTAGGCGAGATCGATTTCGTCGAACACGGCGACTTTGAACGTCGTCTGTTCCGGCCGGAGGCGTTCGACGATGGCGTCAAGTTTCTCCCAATCGGTCGACATACCGGACGAAGGCGGTTTCGGGCTGAGCGTCACGTCGTCGATTTGCGTGAGCCAGTCTTGATAACGGCTTCCTTGTGTCTCAACGGCGAGCTTGACGCCCCGCGCTTTCAGCTTCTCGACCAAGTCTTTCATGCCGGCGATAAGCAGAGGATTTCCGCCAGAGATCGTGACGTAGTCATACATCCCGAGTGCGTCAAGCCGTTCGATGATGGCATCGGCTGTCAGCATATCTGGTTTTTCCGAGCCGTCCCATGTGAAGGTGGAGTCACACCACGAACAGCGATAATCGCAACCGGCGGTCCGGACGAACATCGTCTTCTGTCCGATGGCGCGGCCTTCCCCTTGGAACGTCGGGCCGAATACTTCGAGGACAGGGATTTTCATCAGTCCACCAACCATTCACGGCGGAACTCGGCGTATGACGTCGGCGTCTCATACAGTTTGACGAACTCGACACGGACGTCGCGCTCGTCAGGCAAGTGTTTAGCGAGCTGCTCGAAAATCCAATAGCACATGTTTTCGGCCGTCGTGTTCATATATGGCAACGATTCGTTCAAATAGCGATGGTCAAGATATGGTTCGAGCTCTTCTTTGAAGATGGCTTTCAAGTCCCCGAAGTCCAGTGTCATCCCGCGGTTGTCTAAAAAGCCGCTAATGCCCATCTGTAGTTTATACGTATGGCCATGGAGCGCACGGCACTTGCCGTCGTAATCGAACAAGTGGTGTGCGGCATCAAACGTCACTTCTTTGACGATTTGAACGCGGTGCTTACAATAGATGAGCGAACCGTCTTGTTTGGCTTCAACGCTCGTCGGGGCAAGGAATGGGGCGTTCTTCATACGCGCACCCCCTCATATGCGTCAAGGCCGTTCTGACGGAGCACACACGCTGGGCACTCACCGCAGCCTGAGCCGAGGATGCCGTTATAGCACGTGAGCGTCCGCTCTTTGACGTAGTCGAACGCCCCGAGTCGGTCGGCGAGTTCCCACGTCTGTTTCTTATCGAGCCACATGAGCGGCGTGTCGATGACGAACGGATAGTCCATCGCTAGGTTGAGTGTCACGTTGAGTGATTTGATGAATTGGTCGCGGCAGTCCGGATAGCCCGAAAAGTCAGTCTCACACACACCGGTCACGATGTGATGCATACCGAGCTGTTTCGCCATGACGGCTGCGAACGACAAGAAGAGATGATTGCGTCCATCGACGAACGTATTTGGGACGTCCGCATGATCGATGTCGAGATCGTGTCGCGTGAGCGCGTTCGATGTGAGTTGCCCGAGTAAGGACAAGTCGAGGATGTGGTGCGGCACATCGAGTTCGGCGGCAATCTCTTTTGCGACCTCGATTTCCGCGTCGTGGCGTTGCCCATAGGCGAACGTCACAGCTTCCACGTGAGAGAATTGTTGTTTTGCCCAAAATAGGCAAGTGGTTGAATCTTGACCGCCACTGAAGACGACCAATGCTTTTTCGTGTTGCATGATGCACACTTCCTTTTTCGCTAGTTTTGATGTCGGAGGAGGTTACGAACTCCGGAGGTCACCCTCGAGCGTTTACTTTACCATAAAAAGTTGTTTGACAGGGTAAAGAGAAGCAGGTATAGTAAAGAACATCACTGACATGCTTTCATGCATAAAAGCGTTTAAGCGGTTAGGTAAAATAAAAAATATGGAATTGAAAGGAGGGGACGTCGATGCAGATGAAAGGAAAAGAGGCTGTATTCGTCGTGCTGTTGAGCGGGGTTTCCTTGCTCGCACTGATGTTTTTGGCCAAAGCGACGCCACATATGGCGATCTTTGGCACAATGGTACTAGTAGGGGTGTACGCATACTATCGTACGCGTGATTTCAAAACAATCGAAACGGCGATGATTAACGGAATTCGTGAAGCCATCATGCCGGTTATGATCTTATTATTAATTGGAATGTTGATTGGCGTATGGCAGATGTCCGGCACGGTGGCGACGATTCTCTCCATCGGTTTAGATACAATTTCAGCACAATGGTTCTTACCGAGCGTCTTGCTCATCACGATGATCGTCTCAACGTTCACCGGAAGTGCGTTCACGACAGTCGGTACCGTCGGGGTCGCCTTGTTCGGAATCGGTATGGCGCTTGGCATCTCACCGGCGCTTGCCGCTGGAGCCATCGTCTCGGGAGCTCTCTTTGGAGATAAGATGAGTCCGCTCTCGGATACGACGAACTTTGCACCGGCCGTCGCTGGTGTCAAACTGTTCGACCACATCCGCTTCATGATGGGGACGACGGTGCCAGCCTTTTTGATCACACTCGTCTTGTTCACGATTCTCGGTCGGAGCGGTCAAGCCGCGGACACGGCCCAAATCGCGGAAGCCCAGACTGCACTTGCGGGACGGTTCAATTTATCGTGGGTGACACTGCTCGCACCGGTTCTCGTCGCCGTGCTCGCGTTCCGCCGGATGCCGGTATTACCCACGATGCTCGTCGGGATGTTTGCCGGTGTGTTAACGGCCGGGTTCGTACAGGGTAACTGGAACATTTCGAACTGGTTCGGTGTCATGCAAGGCGGTTTCCAATCAGGTGTTGAAAACGAAACGATTGCGGCCGTACTCGACCGCGGTGGACTCGAGTCGATGCTTTGGTCGGTCAGCCTCGTCTTGATTGCACTCGCATTCGGTGGCTTGCTCCGTGAGCTCGGTGTGTTCCAAGCGATCGTCAACGCGTTGCTCGAACGCCTCAAATCACCGGGCAGCTCGGTATTGTCGGTCGTCTTGAGCTCGATTGGCGTCAACTTGCTCGCCGGCGAACAGTACTTGTCCATCTTGCTCCCAGGGCAAGCGTTCAAGCAAGGGTTCGTCGACCGTGGCATCGATCCGCGTTACTTGTCACGTGCGCTCGAAGACGGCGGGACGGTCATCAACCCGCTCATCCCATGGGGCGTATCGGGTGCGTTCTTCGCTGCGACACTCGGCGTACCGGTGCTCGAATACGCACCGTTCGCGTTCTTCCTCTGGCTCAGCCCGATCTTCTCGGTCATTCTCGGCTACGTGAAGTTGGGAAAGCAACGTGATGCGATGAAGCTCGCATCGTAAGTACACAAAATGATCCAGGACCAATCGAGGTCCTGGATCATTTTGTATTTATCGTGTCGAATAAATCGGTTTATAAGAACTCTCAAGTTCCCACAACGTATCTCCGAACTGTTCGAGGAGCGCGTTCGCCCTCTTCTCAATCTGAGGTGGGAGCGAGTTTTTCGCAAAAAATTGCAGGTCTAGACTCTCCCCGTCATTCATTTCCATTGCGCCGCTCACGTGCCTCGCATGAAACAAGTGGATGACGCCATGTGTCTCATCTCCGTTCGGATATTTAAAGTAATAACGAGGTCCCGAACAGACGCCGATGAGTTCGAACTGTTGCGCCGTTAACCCTGTCTCTTCGTTCAGTTCTCGAGCCGCCACGTCTTCAAGTGTCTCGTTCAGTTCCATCGACCCTCCCGGAAACCCCCAGTCGAACGTATCGGAACGGTGTTGGAACAATAGTTCTTGCTTCTCATTCACGACAAGAATGGTGGCACCGACACTGATCAAAGGACGACTCCCCACCGTCTTACGTAAGTCCGATAAATAACCCAACTTGCTTCGCCTCACTTTCTACTTTGTGTATAGGTTCTCGCCTCATGATAAAACACCTGCTCCTTGCGACCAAATTGTGAAACGGGCATCTTTTTTGTGCACCCCGTCTTCATTTGAGAAACTAGAGGGAGGAGGGATGAGGATGAAACGACTGCCTAAAGACTTTTACGAACAACCGACACTTGAACTCGCCCGCTCGCTACTTGGTCACTATCTCGTCCATCAGCATCCGACAGGCGAAATCATCGCCAAGATCGTCGAGACGGAGGCTTATTTAGGCGCCATCGACCGAGCGGCGCATAGTTTCGGCGGCAGACGGACGAATCGGACCGAGGTGATGTTTGGCCTGCCAGGTCACGTCTATACGTATCAGATGCACACGCATACGCTTTTGAACGTCGTCAGCGGACCGGTTGGGACACCCGAGGCCGTCTTGATTCGCGCGGTCGAACCGATTCAAGGCAAAGAGTTGATTGACCAGCACCGTCCCGGATTGAAGCCGGTCGACCAGACGAACGGGCCGGGCAAGCTGACGAAAGCCCTCGGCATCACGATGGACTTATATGGACATTCACTCCAACACGAACCGCTCTTCATTGTCGAAGGGAAAGTGGTGACCGATGTCGAGGCCGGGCCGCGTGTCGGCATCCCAAACACCGGTGAGGCGCGGGACTACCCGTATCGGTTCTTCGAACGGATGAACCCGTACGTCTCGAAGTATCGATAAAGGTTTAACGGTGCAAGGGGAGTGGAACACTTCCTATGTGTGAAAAAACAAATTGAGGGAGTGTTTCAACATGGCAAAAGTAGCAACGCTAATTACAGATATGTTTGAGGACGTAGAGTTTACAGAGCCACGCGACGCATTGGTGGAAGCGGGCCACGAAGTCGTCACGATTGAAAAATCGGCAGGAAACACGATTGAAGGGAAGCAAGGCGAAGCGAAAGTGACAATCGACAAAGCAATCGATGACGTCTCGCCAGAGGATTTCGATGCCCTTCTCTTACCGGGCGGCTTCTCGCCAGACTTGCTTCGTGAAGACGACCGTTTCGTCCAATTCGCGAAAGCATTCATGGATGCGAAAAAACCGGTGTTCGCGATTTGTCACGGACCACAGTTGTTGATTACGGCGAAAACGTTAGAAGGACGCGACGCAACGGGCTACAAGTCGATTAAAGTCGACATGGAGTATGCCGGTGCGAAGTACGCCGACAAGGAAGTCGTCGTTTGCCAAGAACAGCTCGTCACGAGTCGTCAACCCGATGACATCCCGGCGTTCAATCGCGAGATGCTCAATCTGTTAAAATAATCGCTCAGCCACGGACGCGTTCCGTGGCTTTTTTCGTGAAATCGGGAATAGAGGAGTAAGGAGGAGATGAGAATGAAAAGAAGAGCGCGCGCCCCTAGTTAAGTTCGTCGAAATATCTTATTGCTCAGTGCGATGCGTTGGTTTGAGGCGTTGATACCAGCCTATACGATTGAACGGCTATTTTGGGAATCGCGTGGCATCTCGATTCAAGAAGTCGTTTATATCGAGATTCTCTACGCCGTGATTGTGGTGTTCCTTGACGTTCCGACCGGTGTGTTAGCCGATCATATGGAGCGACGTCGTCTGCTTCAAATCGGCATCGCCCTGGAATGGTGCTCGTTTGTCGTGTTGCTATTGTCGTTTTCCTTTCTTGGTTTTGCTTTCGCCATCAGTTTATCCGCGGTTAGTGCGGTCTGTCGGAGCGGAACGGAACATGCACTCTTGTATGAGACGCTCGAAAGCGGCGGGAAGGATGGCATGTTTGAGCGATGGGTCGGCCGCTTGAATGGGATCGGACTAGTTGCTGCTGTCGTGGCAGCCTTTAGCGGAAGTCTGCTTGCGGCAAGGTTCTCGTTTGAATTGAATTACGTTGTGTCGATTGGCAGCCTTTTCTTTGCCACAAGCTGTAGTTTGTTGCTCGTTGAACCCATTCGTTCGACGCACGACGAAGCGATGACATGGCGTCAGCTGCGGTCCGGTTTCCGTTTTCTATGGAACGACCGGGCGCTCCTCACGTTGACCGTATCGTTCGTTCTAATTATCGGAGCGTTCAATTTCGTCGAGGAATTTTGGCAACTGTATGCGCGAGACGTTCGCGTCCCCATTTATTGGTTCGGGGTCATCTCGACGGGTCTATTGCTCATCCAAATTCCAGGACAACTGCTCGCCCCGTATTTACTGCGTGTCGCGTCGGCCGAACGTTGGCATCATGGGATTGGATGGGGAATCGGAATTGGCTTTCTTCTAATCGGCAGTTTTCCAAGCCCGTTTGGCTTCGTATGGATGGCCTTAATGGCTTGTTTCGCGGGTGCGATTGAGCCGATCTATTATGGCGTGCTTCATCACCGCGTCCCTTCCGCCATACGGGCGACGACCGAATCGTCAGTTTCGGTCTTGTTGCATGGAAGCATCGTCGGGCTTGGTTTCTTGTTCGTCGTTGGAGCCGAATGCTCCTTATTTGGTGCATTTCTAATGATTGGTGTCGTCGTGTGTCTCTCTCATGCGAAGAAGCGGACGAAGTAGTGGGCAGAGCACATTGAACGGCTTGTTTTTTTGAAACAAAGGGAAAGGGGGCGTAACGCCCTCTTTTTTACGTCTTAAGACCGAGGGCGGGACGACTCCTCCCGATGTATGATTAGACCCAATACAGAAGTAGGAGATACGTTATGTCATGGTATGAGTTGTTCATCGGTTTTTTGTTAGGGGTCGTTGAAGGGCTGACCGAGTTCGCGCCGGTGTCGTCTACGGGACATATGATTGTCGTGGATGACTTGTGGCTCAATTCGAGCGCGTTTTTAGGACAGGAAGTCGCGAACACGTTCAAGATTGTAATTCAACTCGGTTCGATTTTAGCGGTCATCGTCGTGTTTCGGAATCGATTTAAACAGTTATTGAATCCGAAGGAGCTGGTCTCGTTCCGTCGCGGTCAGGCCGACAAGTTGAATCTGCTACATATCTTGATTGGGCTGTTGCCGGCAGCGGTGCTCGGCCTCTTGTTTGAAGACTATATCGATACGCATCTTTTCTCAGTGAAGACGGTATTGATTGGACTCGTCATCGGAGCATTTTTCATGATTGCGGCTGACTTGTCGGGGGTGAAGCGCCAGACGACGGCGACACTTGATGAGATGACGTACAAACAAGCGCTCGGGATCGGATTGATTCAATGTTTTTCGCTTTGGCCAGGTTTTTCACGGTCGGGTTCGACGATTTCAGGTGGCGTCCTCCTTGGGATGAGTCACCGCGCAGCAGCGGACTTCACGTTCATCATGGCCGTCCCGATCATGTTCGGGGCGAGCGCGCTGTCACTTTACAGCAAGTGGAGCTACTTCACGATGGATACGTGGCCAGTATTCCTTGTCGGTTTCGTCAGTGCGTTCTTGTTCGCGCTCTTGTCGATTCAATTCTTCTTGAAGTTGATCAACAAAGTGAAGCTGACGCCGTTCGCGATTTATCGGATCGTGTTGGCGGCTGTTATCTACTTGTTGTACTTCTAAAAAAGACGCGTGCAAGTTGCACGCGTCGTTGAAACCTATTGTCCAGTCAGTTCGTAAAACCAAGTAGAGGTGAGAACATGGAACATATCGTAGTCGTATTAGGAACGTTGATTGGTCTTGGGACGGTCGGCACTTTGCTGTACGTGACACGTCTCGCTTATGAATCATGAGAACGGGTAATGATAAAAGCGCTCACGTTGGAGTAACTCCATGACGTGGGCGTTTTCTGCGTTGTCAATCGACCGCAACAGCGCCTCTGTCTGCGAACGGTGGGCGAGAAGAGCTTCTCGTTTTGCCGCGTACTCATCACCGACCTCGATGATGACGTGTGGTTTTCCGAGTTCGGTCTCCGTCCGATGGTCGAACGCGACGCCTAAAAACTCAGGTCGCACGGTCGCGTCCATCTCTTGAAGGGCCCGGACGACAGCGCGTGCCGTTGCCTCGTGGTCCGGGTGGACAGCGTATCCCGGATAGAACGAGATGACCCGTGCCGGCTTCACGTTATCAATCAAGGCACGGAACCGGGCGGCGAGTTCTGCTTCGTCCTCGAATTCGACGGTCTTATCTCGAAGTCCCCACATTTGAAGGTCAGAGATGCCCATGACGGCGCAGGCCGCCTCGAGCTCATGTTTGCGATTTTTCGGAAGCTCTTCGCGCGTCGTGAAAATCGGGGAGCCCATGTTTCGTCCCATCTCACCGAGTGTCAAGCAGACGTAGGTGACAGGATGCCCGTTCTTTTGATGTTGGATAATCGTCCCGGCAGAGCTGTACGCTTCGTCGTCGGGATGCGGGAAAATGACGAGTAACGGTCCGGTCATTGGTCTTCCACCTCCGTGGCTCCTTGCGGGAGCGGTTTTGGATCGAGATGCAGCGCACAGGCGAGACGGCCGAGACGGTCGTGTCCCGCGAGCAGCAATTGGTCACCGTGTAGCTCGAAGTCGGTCAATCCTTCGACATAAAGCCAACCGTGGTCGAGTTTCAATCCGACACGGTAAGGGCCGTGGCCTTTGATTTGTCCGATACTGTATTCGATGACGACGTTTCGAATGAACATGCCGGCATTATGGAAGTCCGGGTCGTTATGAGTGGCGTAAGCGCCGTTCGTCGTCTCGACGTGCGCATAGAGCGGCGTCGCCACGTGTTTGTCCAAATAAGCTTGAATCACTTCTGGTTGAATCGTGTTCACACTTCTCTCCTCCAATGGAAACGATGACCCGAAGCGTGTGCCCCGGGTCATCCGTTCATGATTGTGTTGCTAGCTTTTTCCGGTAGCCTGTATGGTTCGTCGGCCCGACATATTGATTCAGGCGGAACGAGTGACGGACCGCTTCCGTGATGAACGCTTTCCCGATCTCAATCGCTTCGTCGACGGAATGACCGTTTGCGAGTGACGCCGCAATCGCAGACGAGAACGTACAGCCACCACCGTGTGTGAAGGCAGGCTCGATCTTCTCGCTTTCGAGGAGACGGTATTCCGTTCCGTCATAGAGTACGTCAAACGCCGTATCAAACCCGAGTTTGCCACCGACTTTGACGATGACAATCTCAGCGCCGAGTTCGTGAATCAAACGCGCCGCTTCTTTGATTTCTTCCATCGTCGAAGGTGTCTTGTCTAGCCCGGCGAGCATGCGTGCCTCGAACAAGTTCGGTGTGATGATTTTTGCGACCGGGACGAGGTGTTCGCGCATGGCGACAGCGACGTCGGGGTTCAAAATCTCATCGGCACCTTTACATGCCATGACCGGGTCGACGACTGCGTTATTGATGCCGTACTCTTTGATTTTACGTGAAGCGAGTTCGATAATCTCAGGCGTTGGCAACATCCCTGTCTTGACCGCGTCGACACCGATGCCAGCGAGGACGGTGTCGATTTGCTTCTCAATCAACGTTGTGTCAATCGGGAACACTTCATGGTGCCAGGCGTTGTGTGGGTCTTGGGCCACGATGACCGTGAGCGCCGTCATGCCATACACACCGAGCTCTTCCATCGTCTTCAAATCCGCTTGAATCCCTGCACCGCCACTCGTGTCCGAACCGGCGATTGTTAAAGCTTTTTTCATCGTCATAGTCGTTCAATCCCCTTTGTCTGTTTGGATAGTTTCACTATAACGACTTTTTAGCGTTACGACAAATCCAATGACTAGAAAACAGCGGGCGAACTTTCCGAAAAACGAGGGGAGGATTTCAATCATATTTGGGGAATAGTAATGAATAGGGTGTAGACCACTTTCAATTGGGTAGGAGGAAAATCGCATGTTAGTGCACAGCTTATGCATTCCGAAAAAAGATGTTGTCACCATCAGTGAAAAGGCGACATTACGGGAAGCGCTCGACACGCTCGAGAAAACAGGGTATCGCTGCGTCCCTGTCCTCGATGAAACGGGAACGTTTTTCCGCGGTAACATTTACAAAATGCACATTTATCGTCATGGCATGAACGAGGGGAGCTTAGACGATAATGTCTTGACGCTCATTAAAAACACGCAAAAGTATGTCCACGAGTCGGACGGATTCTTTAAAGTATTCTTCTCGATCAAAGAGTTGCCGTATATCGCGGTATTGAAAGACGAGAGCAATGAATTCTATGGCATTTTACCGCACGGGAAGATGCTCGGGATGCTCGAAGAAGCATGGAGCCGTGATACGGGCAGTTACGTCGTCACGATTGCGCTCAGCGAACAGGCCGGTGCGCTTGAAAAGATTACGAAAATTGTCAGCAAATACTCGTCGATTGCAAGCTTGATGACGCTTGACGCGAAGAGCAAAGTGCTTCGTCGCGTGTTGATCACGTTGCCGCCAGATGTCGAGGAGCCGCAAAAAGATAAGATTGTCGCGAAGCTCGAGCAAAAAGGGTTCCGTGTCGTCGAAGTCGAGAATTTGAACAACTGACAGAAGACCTCCTTCATGCGAAGGAGGTCTTTTTCATGTCAATCGTTTCTCCATCCGGATATCGTCATGAAACGTCCCGTTCCAAAATGTGAATCCTTTGATTCGGGTAATCTCGACGTAGTCGAGTTTTTCATATAAGCGCCGGGCCGCCTCGTTGAAGGCGAACACACCAAGTTCGATGCGCGGCGTCCCTTGTGCCCGAAGCCGTTGTTCGAGGAGTGTGAGTGCATGGGTCCCGACACCTTTACCGCGCCCGACGGTCTCGCCGATGACGAGACCGAGCCAGGCGCTCCCCGGCTCTTGGCGATATAGATGGGCGGCGTCATACATCACATTTACTTCCCCGACGAGCTGGTCGTCAGCGTAAATCAAAAAGATATCGTGTGTCTGAAGTCGTTCTTCTAGCGCTTCGACCGTCAAGTTTTGTTCGACGGTAAGTTCTTCTTCCGAACGGGCCGGGCGAATCAAATGAACGATGTTGGGATCATTATTCCAGCGGTTAAACGTCTCGACGATATCCTGTGACGATTCCTTTAAAGGAACGAGCGAGATCGTCATCTCATCCACTCCTTTCTCGTACTCTATCCTTTTTCTTTTTCAAGAAAGGACAGAAAATTCCTGTCTTCACGCTAACGGTTTTAAAACGTTCAAATGGCTCGGTAACACTTCGAACGTGAGCGGAAGTGTGCCTCCGGTGTCACCGTCTGCGTTGACAGGAAGTGATTCTGGCGAGTCCACATGGACCCGTTTCGTCTTGAATGACGTGACGCTATCCGTCTCTTTCAACTTGCCAGTGAAGAGAGCCGGAGCCAGTTGAATCGCGTCTTTAAAGCCGAGGCTTTCAAACAGATAGACATGGAGCAAACCGTCATTTACTTCGGCATCAGGCTCGAAGTTTTCGAAGCCCCCTACCGAGTTCGTGAGCGCGATGACGACGAGGTAAGCGTCTCCGTCGAACGTCTTCTCGTCCGCTTGGACAGAGAGCGAATACGGACTATGTTCGCGGAACGCTTTCACGCCTTCAATCAAATAAGCAAACGGCCCCCACTTCGTCTTTTCCTCGACACTCACTTCATCGACCGCTTCAGCAATCAAACCGATGGCGATGACGTTCATGAAATAGCCGTTTTCATATTTCCCGATATCCATCGGAGTCGGTTCAGCCGTCTTAAGGGCTTCGATCGCTTCTTCTGGGTCGCTTGGCACACCGAGGGCGCGAGCCAAATCGTTCACTGTACCGAGCGGAATAATCCCGAAATCGGGGCGATGTGGCGCTTCGGCGAGTCCAGTGACTGTCTCGTTTAACGTGCCGTCTCCTCCCATGGCGATGACGGCGCGATAACCTCGTTGCGCGGCTTCGCGAGCAAAATGCGTGGCATCCTCCGCTTTCTCTGTGAAGCGGACGTCCACGTTCCCGTATCTTGCCTTCAACACCGCTTCAGCGTGCGGTGCGTGTTCTTTCCCCAACTCTTTTCCAGATGACGGGTTGACGATCAACATGACAGATTCCATTCAGACATTCCCCTTTTACGTTTGGATACTGTGCTATATTCCCGTCTGTCGGAAAAGCTAGTCATGAAAAAACAACGGTTTCCCGTTGCTTAATAATGGCGAAACGCCGACATATCGAGATGGCTCGCATCCGACTCATCGACGGCAAGCTCGATTTTCAAATGCTCATGAAATGGGGAAACAAACGCCCCCATGCAGGCGACCGGTTCATGGTCAGGGACGGGTGATTTACGTTTTGTCTTGACGAACAAGTAGTCCGTGCGCGGAAGCGTGAGCAAAAAGCGTTCAACCGCATGTGGTTCACGCGTAACGTTTGACCAAGGCAAGTGATTGAATAGTAAAAAGACCGCACCTTCTTTTTGGAGCGCATAATCCGGGGCGATGCCTTCCCGATTCAACAGCTCGATGACCGAACTCAAATAATCCTGTTTGATCGTCAATGAAATTTCGTAATAGTCACGCATACCGTCCATCCTTTCTAAAAATCACAATACCTCCATTCTAAACGTTTCATGGAACGCGGACAATGAAGAAGTTTCTTGACGAAGCGTTTTCCTCCCCGTATACTGCTCATGTCCTGCTATACTAGAGATATATGAAGAACGAATTGAGGTGAAACCGACATGATTGAATCCCTTGAGTTAAAGGCGTGGATCGTCTTAGCACGGACGATGGACGCAATCAGTGACCGTGTGAAAGATGATTTAAGACGCCACCAATTGAATTCAACAGAGTTCGGTGTGCTGTCGGTGTTGTATAAACGAGGAGATACACCGCTACAACAAATCGGTGATCAAATTTTGATCACGAGCGGAAGCGTCACGTACGTGATCGACAAGTTAGAGAAACGCGGTTTAATTGAACGCGTGGCTTGTCCGTCTGATCGACGTGTGACGTATGCTTCACTGACTGAAGACGGCAAACGTTTGATGGACACCGTCTATCCCGAGCATATCGAAATCTTTAAAGACATTTATGGTCCGCTCAGTGAGACCGAGACCGAAACGCTCATCGAATTGTTGAAGCGCGTCGGCTACAACGCGGCAGGCAAATAAGTCCTGCTGTGTTTTTTTCAGTTGTTTTTATCTTGAAATCAAAATAATTGACGATGAGATATACAGCTGGTATAGTACAAACTGTTGTTACAAAAATAGAGATTACGCTTATGGAGGAACCCATTCATGAAAAAGGTATTATACGTATCTGCAAACCCGAAACCAACTGAATTGTCATACAGCAAGCAAGTCGCTGAAGCGTTCATGACGACACTCAAAGAAGAGAACGCATCACTCGACATCGAAGCGATCGAGCTCTACGATGTAGACGTTCAAGAAATCGACGGCGACGTCCTTAGCGCATGGGGCAAATTCGCTTCAGGCGAAGCGCTCACTGACGTAGAAGCGAAAAAAGTGGCGACAATGAACGGTATGCTTGAAACGTTCATGGAAGCTGACATCTACGTTTTCGCAACGCCAATGTGGAACTTCTTCTTCCCAGCTCGGATGAAAATGTTCCTCGACAGCGTGTTGACTGCAGGTAAAACGTTCCGTTACACAGAGCAAGGTCCAGTCGGCCTTCTCGAAAACAAACAAGCGATCCACATTCAAGGTACAGGCGGTGTCTACACAGGCACAGACCTCAACTTTGCTGACGCATACCTCCGTCAAGCGCTCGCGTTTGTCGGTGTCACAGACGTGACGACAGTTGCTGTTGAAGGTATGAACCAATTCCCAGACAAGATCGAAGAAATCGTAGCGGACGCGAAAGCGAAAGCTGAAGCGCTTGCGAAAGAAGTTGCCGGCGCGGTAACGGTATAATGAACGGAGGCGAGTCCATATGGGCTCGCCTTTTTGTGTGCGATGGATTCGGGTATGATAAGACGGAAAGGGGAGAAGAGAATGGGAGAACAATTATCAAATCGTTTGCTTGGGGATTGGAGCGACATCATTGAAACGGAAATGAAACAGCCTTATTTCACTGACTTGAAAGCGTTCGTCGATGACGCGTATACGTCATCGACCGTTTATCCGGCACGCCAAGATATTTGGAACGCCTTCGTCTATACGAAGTTCAAAGACGTCAATTGTGTCATTCTCGGACAAGATCCATATCACGGCCCGAATCAAGCACACGGGTTAAGCTTTTCTGTGCAGGACGGTGTACGCTTCCCACCGTCGCTTCGAAACATTTTTCAAGAGTTGACCGATGACATCGGTTGTCCTCCTCCGAAGAGTGGGAACCTTGAGAAGTGGGCACGTCAAGGCGTCTTGTTGCTCAATACAGCGCTCACCGTCGAAGCAGGCAAAGCCGGCTCTCACCGGCGGCAGGGGTGGGAGACGTTCACGGATACGATTATTCGCGAGCTCGGGCAGCGAGAAGAACCGATCGTCTTTATTTTGTGGGGCAATGATGCGAAGAAAAAACAAGCGCTCATTGGCGAGCAACATTTGATTTTGACGTCTGTTCACCCAAGTCCGCTATCCGCTCATCGTGGTTTCTTTGGCTCAAAACCATTTTCACAAGTGAACGCAAAGCTGCGCGAGTGGGGACGCGAGAAAATCGATTGGTGTTTATGACAGTTCGCATGGGCGAACTGTTTTTTTTGTTGACGTCTGAAAAGAGGTCTGTTATTGTTACTACCAACGAGATGCTTTAATGCTTAAAAGCATATTTGCATAAAAGCATAACTGTATAACAGTAAAAGTGCTGACCAAACCGAAGTAGAGACATCTTCCCTGGCCCAGAGAGCGTGTGGTGCTGCGAACACGCCCAAAAGATGAATCGAATTACAGTTTGCGAGCTCTCAATGATTGAGCGGTCCCCCGTTATCGGAATGAAGCGACTAGACGTCTGTCTAGTAATCAGGGTGGTACCGCGGCAACCGTCGTCCCTATCGAGTAAATCGATAGGGACTTTTTGACGTTTCATACACAAAAGGAGGAATCATCATGTTGACACAATCGATCCCACGCCACTTGGCGCCACATATCTCGCCTCAGTTCTACGATGAATACACACCGACGGATCACGCCGTGTGGCGGTTCGTCTTACGCCTTAACTTGCATACGCTCGAAGGGAAGGCTCATCCCTTTTACATTGAAGGATTGAAGAAGACCGGAATGGGACCGGAACGACTACCGAACGTCGAAGCGATGACCGAAGAGATGCGTTCGGCAGGATGGTCGACCGTCGCCGTCGACGGGCTCATCCCTGGCGTCGCTTTCTTCGACTTCCAAGGGAATGGAATGCTCCCGGTCGCGACCGATATTCGGAAAGTGGAAAACATTTTATACAGTCCGGCACCGGATATCATTCACGAAGCGGCAGGCCACGCCCCGATGCTGATGGATCCTGATTTTTCAAATATCGTCAAACGGTTCGGTCAGCTCGGAGCCAAGGCGTTTATGAACCGGGAAGAACATGCATCGTTCGCCGCATTGAAACGATTGACTGTCGTGAAAGAGAACGCCAACTCGACGGAAGAAGAGATTGCAGCGGCCGAAGCGGCGGTCCATGCGGCGAAAGCGAAAGTGACCGGGTTCTCCGAGGCGCAACAAGTTGCCCGCATCTTTTGGTGGACAGTCGAGTTCGGCTTGATCGGTGACGTCGACAACCCGCTCATCTACGGCGCAGGCCTCTTATCTTCGGTAGGGGAAAGTCGACACTGTTTGACCGATGCCGTCACGAAGCATCCGTTCGACCTCGAACTCGCACTCGAGACGAAGCAAGACGTCACGAACATGCAACGCGAACTGTTCGTCATCCCGGACTTTGATGCGCTCACAGATGCGCTCGATGAGCTCGAACGTCGAATGGCCGTTCATCAGGGCGGCATCGCCTCAATCGAAAAAGCACTTGCCTCAGGCAGCCAAGCGACCGTACGTCTCGAAGACGGTTCTGACCGGGTCGGCATAGTCCGCCACATGACGCAACATGAGGGGCATGCGCTCATCCAATGGAACGAGTGTATCAAAGTCGAACAAGGACAACGCTCGAATTTGGAAAACCATGGCTTGCTCGTCCTTGACGGCCCGCTTCAAGACGTGTGGGCGACGGCAGGGATTGAGCTGGATGGGAAAGTCGTTGAAGAGACCTCAGAACAGCTGCGCCTCGAAGACGTGATCATCGAGATGGCAGGACGTCGGATTGAACTGGCGACACTTGAAATTCTTCAAGACTCCCTCCCATCGGTCTTCCCGGGAACCGACGTTGAGGAACTTGTCCTTATTGAGAAGCCGGTCATCGTGGAACGGGACGCGCGAGTCTGGACGAATGATGATCCGATGTTTAACCGCGTCCGTAACTTGCGCGAACAAGGCGCATCCATCGATGAACTCGTCCCAACCATTCTCGAAGACCATTCAGACGCATGGCTCCTTCAAATCGAGTGTCTCGAGCTCGTCGAGTCTGAGACGTTAAAAGAGGCCCTGATTGAACGGCTTCAACAGTTACGAGGCACATCCTCGTCACGAGACGAACTGATTGGCCGAGCGTTTAGTTTATTGAATGTGTAAATAGTAAAATCAAAAATGACCGCCTACTCGAGAGAGTAAGCGGTCATTTTAGTGAGATCAGTCATGATTTGGCGGAACTCGTCTCGCGCAAGAACGTGATGAGACGGCGGTACGTGGAACTTGCAGCGGGCTTATCCATTTCAAAGTGGTACGCGTGCCCGAGCTCATGTTCCGCTTCATCGTAGAACACGCTCGTCACGTCCGTACGGCCAGAGAGGACAGTCGCGAACTCTTTCGCTTGTGCCTCAAATGAGCCTGTATTGCCGTCAGTGATGAACGTCGGGACGAACGTCGGCGGAATGTTGACGAGCGGTGACGCCTCCGTGACGACCGGGAGGGTTTCCCAGTTATACGTCCCGAAGTACGCCCAACCGATCCGTTTGAATAGGAAGCGATTGACCGCTTTTGAAGACTCGAGCATCGTCCGTTTCAAGTCGTATGGGCCGGACATCAAGATGGTCCCGAGAATCGATTGTTTCGGCACGACTTGCTTCACTTCGGCTGAAGGGGCATAGCCGTCATTCAATTGGATACCGACGAACTGAGCGACAAGTTGCGCGCCGTTCGAGTCTCCGGCGAAGAAGACGCGGTCGAGGTCTAACCGGAAACGGTCGTTGTTTTCGACGATATAGGCGTATGCTTCCTCGATTTGTTGGAGCGGCACCGGATACGTCACGTCTGGCGCGAGCGCATAGTTGATGCTGACGACGTTATATCCGTTACTCGCAATCGACGTCGCATATTTGAAGACGTCTGCCTTATCCCCACCGACGAACGAACCGCCATGCACCCAAAAGATAGTCGGGACTTGCTTGTCGCCTTCATAGCGAATCAAATCAAACGTGCCGTTCTCGTAGGCCGAATGATAGTCGATATCTTTTCGAACGGCCGTCTTTTGAACGACTTCGTCAAATCCTTTCATCGCGACTTCGTTACCACCGGAAAATGAGGTTTTGACGAGGCGGGACGTCGGTTTCGGGGACAAGAACACATACGCGGCTCCGGCGACGGCCGTCCCAACTAGTCCAAGTCCTGCTCGTTTCAATCCTTTATTCATCATACTTCCTCCTCTTGTGAAGCCGTGCTTCACCGTTTACTGATCGACGAGTACATCGCTCATGAACGTCTCGACGACATGCGCGATGCCATCCTCGTTGTTTGATTTCGTAATGAAATCGGCTTTTCCTTTGACTGTCGTATTGGCATTGCCCATGGCAACACCGAGACCGGCCCACTCAATCATCGTCAAGTCGTTGTTCCCGTCTCCACAAGCAATCACTTGTGCTTGGTCGATTCCGACGTGCTTCGCTAGAAACGCAAGACTCGTCCCTTTCGTCACGCCAGCCTCTGTGAACTCGAGGAAGAACGGCTTCGAGCGAGCGACGGCGAGCTTGCCTTCGAGTTCGACTTGGAGTTTCGTCTCGATTGGTGCGAGGGTGTCCCCGTCACCGAGCATGAGACATTTGACGACCGGTGTCGTCACCGCCGTCTTGAAGTCGTCGACGTGGATGACCGGCATCCCCGTCAATTCTCCTTCGATATCGGTGTATGGGTTCGGTTGATCGGTTACGATTTCGTTACCGATGTACGTATGAATCGCGATTTCCTCACGTACACTGATATCATGGAGGTATGCGACCGTTTCAGGTGTAAGCGTGCTCGAGAAGATTTCTTCGTTCGTCGCACAATCAATAATCGACGCACCGTTAAACGACAAGATGAAACTACCGTATTTCGCAAGCTCGAGCTCACGGGCCGCGTCCCACATCGCATATGTCGGACGGCCGCTCGCAAGGACGACTTTATGTCCGCGCTCTTGGGCGTCAAGAAGCGCAGCTTTTGTTTTCGGGGAAATCGTATGGTCACTCGTGAGCAACGTATCGTCCATATCTAACACAATCATTTTATAACTCATATCGGGATGAGTCCTCCTTCGGAATCTAATGACTCCATCCTAATACGATTTGAGGTCAATTGACAACCTTGTCGCAAAAACGTAACTATAATGTAGAGAAGTGAACTTCAGAAGAGGTGGATATATGAATCGGATATTAGTAGCCGAGGATGAGCATGCGATTCGCAGCTTTATCATCGTAAATTTAAAACGAGCCGGGTTTGACGTGTTCGAAGCGACGAACGGGCGTGAAGCGGTGACAGCATTCGACCGCCAACCGTTTGATATCGTCTTGCTCGACGTCATGATGCCGGAAATGGACGGATTCGAAGCGTGCGCGGCGATTCGTGACTTAGACGAGAACGTCGGCATCATCATGTTGACGGCACGGACGCTTGAAGAGGATAAGATTGAAGGACTCGGGAAAGGCGCAGACGACTACATCGCCAAACCGTTCAGTCCAGGCGAACTCGTCGCACGGATTCAGGCGCTCCTTCGCCGTGTCGAGAAAGTGAAACGAAAAGAGAAGAAACGGTTGAAGTCAGGACCGTTCGCGATTGATCTCGCGGCCAAGCAAGTGACAAAGTACGGCCAACCGATCGATTTGACACCGACCGAGTACGATTTGATTTGCCATCTCGTCCAAAATGAAGAGGTCGTCTTGTCACGTGACGCTCTATTGGATGCAGTGTGGGGCATCAACTATTTCGGGGACCGCAAAACCGTCGACGTGAACATTCGGCGACTGCGGCAAAAGATTGAGGACGACCCGAGCCATCCTGCGTTTATCGAGACGCTGTGGGGTCATGGATACAAGTGGCGGAGACATGACGGATGAAGCAACAGCTTGTCCTTCGTATTATGATTGTCGTCACACTCGTCCTCGTGCTCCTCGTGAGCGTCCTCTCTTACGGGACGTATCGCTATTACTATGAGTACGAGTCCGACGCACTACTCAGCCATGCCACGACGAGTGCGTATTTATATCCGCAAGCGCAAGTCGGATTCGATACGCCGAGCGCCTTCTCGGTGCTCGTGCGGACGTTTGGTTACCCGGGAACGGATTTGTCGATTGTCGACCGAAGCGGTGACATCGTCAAGACGACCGGGCAACGAGACCAGCAGGCACTGTTTACCGAGGCGCAACTCGACAAGTTGGCCCAAGGTGAATCAATCGTTCAGGATTATGACGTCAACGACGAGCATTTCTTGTCGGTCACGAGCCCGATCATGACCGGGGAGACGAGCGAACTCGCCATCAGTTTCACCCGTCCGCTCGAAGACCTCGATACGCTCATCCGCGAGATTTGGATGGCGGTCGTCATGATTGGCGTCCTCATCTGGCTCATCGCGCTCTATGCGGTCATTCGGATTGCGGACCGGTTCGTCCGCCCGATTCGTGAAATCATCGAGACGGCTGATGAGATGGCTCAAGGCGATTTCGACCTCGAAGTCTATTCGAACGAGAAGCATGAGCTTGGCGCGCTCGCCCGGACGTTGACGTATTTAGGCGCAAAAGTCCAACAGCATCAGTCGACGCGAAATGAATTCTTATCGAACGTGTCCCATGAATTGCGGACCCCGCTCACGTCAATCAAAGGGTGGACCGAGACGATTCGCGGCGGGAACGAGAAGTTGTCTGAAGAGACAGAGCTTGGCCTCAGCATCATCCATTCCGAGACCGAGCGGATGATCGGCCTCGTCGAACAGCTCCTCGATTACACAAAAATCGAAGAGAGCCGCCTTGTGTTGTATCGGCAAGAACTCGACCTCGTCACGCTATTGCGTAAAGTGTCCGTGCAACTAAAACAGTCGCTCGAAGATAAACAAATCACCCTCATTGAGCGGTATCCGCAAAAGTCGACTGGTCTATTCGATGAGAATCGACTCAAGCAAGTCTTTTTGAACTTGCTCGACAACGCGATTCGCTTTTCTCCAGAAGGTGGGACATTGACGGTTCGATTCGTTCAGTCGGAACGGGTCGCCTTCATCTCGATTATGGATGAAGGACCAGGCATCTCGAAAGAACATTTGCAACGCATCACAGAGATGTTCTATCAGGCGCAAGTGACGGAAGGCAGTAGTGGCCTCGGGCTTGCGATCGCGAAAGAACTGATCGAAGCGCATGAAGGAAAACTCGTCATCGAGAGCGAGGTCGGACAGGGCACGACCGTGACCGTCCTCTTGCCGCTCGACCCGAGCGAGTTACATTAATAGGGTTAAACCTCCCCGATTCAGGATACATGTAATTGTATGTAGAATAAGGGAGGTTTTTCGCGTGGCCACGAAATCACTGAAACCAATTAAAGGGACACCGAACGCCGTGTCGACGCAGACGTCGAACGAGGCGCTCAAGATGCAGCCGTTACCGTATGGGCGCGACCGAGCCGAGACGATCGAAGCGATCAAAATGGTCATGGGCCAATTGCCGCGTACCGAACTCATCGATGAGACCGAAGAGGCGCTTCATTATGTCGTCGCGACGAAACTGATGAAGTTTAAAGATGACGTCGAGTTTTTATTCGACGACGAGACACGACAAATTGAATTTCGTTCGGCTGCACGAGTCGGTCAATATGACTTTGGGGTCAATCGGAGACGGATGGAAGACGTGAGCGAACGATATCGGAGGTTGATCAAATGAAGGATTACCAATTGATTGTAATCGGGGGCGGCGCCGCCGGGATGACGGTCGCTGCAGGTGCAGCTAACCTTGGCGCGAAAGTCGCGCTCGTCGAAAAGAAGAAGCATCTCGGGGGCGATTGCCTCCACGTCGGATGTATCCCGTCAAAAGCGCTCATCGCGGCCTCGAAAGAAGCGAGTTCGATGATGCAGGCGGCCCGAGTACTCGGCACCGAGTTTAATGGGCGAGACCATTACCAGTCGACGAAGGCACGCGTCGACCGCGCCCGCGAAATTATTCAAGAGCATGATGGCACGGAACGCTTCACGAAGTTAGGCGTGGACGTTTATATCGACGAGGCCACGTTCCAAAGCCCATACGAATTAAAAGTCGGGAACGACTTGTTGATTGGAAAGAAGTTCGTCATTGCAACAGGGTCAAAACCGACCGTCCCGCCGATTGACGGGCTCGATACGGTCCCGTACTTAACGAACGAGAACGTCTTTCATGAAGAGACGCTACCAGAGAGCATCATCGTCATCGGTGCTGGGACGATTGGACTCGAACTCGCTCAGTCCTTCGCTCGACTCGGGAGTCAAGTGACGGTGCTCGAGGCGCTCGATACGTTCTTACCGAAAGAAGACGAGTCGGTACGCACGCTACTTAAATCGCAACTTGAGATGGCGATGCGTTTGAAGATTGGCGTAGACGTCAAACAGATTTCAGAAGTAGACGGCAAGATTCATGTCGAAGCGGAAATCGATGGCGAAACCGTCCATTATGAAGCGGATAAGCTGTTGATGGCGACAGGACGAAAACCGCGGCTCGAGGCGTTACGACTCGACCGGGCGCATGTCCACGTTAAGGACGGATACGTCGACGTCTCTTCGACGTACCGGACGTCGCAACCGCACATCTTCGCAATTGGGGACACGATCAATACGCTCCCGTTCACGCACGCTGCGGGTGAAGAAGGAAAGGCTGTCGTCGCGAACGCCTTGTTTGGTCTTTGGAACAAGGTCGATTATAAGAAGATGCCGTGGATCACGTTCACGGACCCAGAAGTGTTTCACGTCGGCTTGACCGAAGCGGAGGCACGAAAACAGTACGGCGAAGACGTCGACATCTTTGAAGCGAAGCTCTCGGAGGTGGATCGTTTCGTCGCTGACCGTCAAGAGACGGGATTCGTCAAAATCATCACACGAAAAAACGGTAAAATCATCGGTGGGCATGCGGTCGGGATGACGGCCGGGGACTGGATGCAAATCGTCGTCTATGCGATGCAGCGCGGCGATAAGATTGGAAAGCTGTCTCGTATGATTTACCCATATCCATCACGGAGTGAGGCCGTGAAGAAAGCAGCCGACCTATACTGGCGCAAACGTCTCTTTAACAGCCCGCTCACTGAGCTTGCCCGTAAGTATTTTGAATGGACAAGATGACAAAAAGCCCACGCGAGTGGGCTTTTACTGTGGCAAAATAATGGTTTCAATCATTTTTGGTTCACCTTCGGACAAATCGACGAGCGGTTTAATCAACACCTCGACGCGACGGTTTTTGGCCCGTCCTTCCGGTGTGCTGTTCGTCGCAATCGGTTTGTATTCGCCGTAGCTTGCGAGTGTGAACTGGCTCGGATTCAGCGTGTCGTTTGTCAACAAGCCACGCATGAAGGCAGTCGCACGGGCGGAACTGAGCTCCCAGTTCGATGGGAAGCGAGCTGTATTGATTGGGACGTTATCGGTATGCCCCGACACGACGATTTCTCGGTTACCGGCTTGTTCAAGGATTCCACTGATGGAGCGGGCGACGTTTCGTGCTTCCGCGTCTAACGTCGCCTCGCCCATGCTGAACAGCGCACGGTCTTGAATCGTCAAGACGAGCCCGCTCGAATTGATGGTTGCTTCAATCTCGTCTTGAAGCCCGTTCTTTTTGATGTATTCATTCACTTGCTCTTTCAACTCATCGAGTTTTGCAAGTTCGTACGTCCGCGGGTTCGCTGTCGTATCCGTATTGTTCGTGCGGTTGATGTCACTGTTAGAGGCAGTCGACGCTTGGAACACGCTCGTCCCGCCAGAGAAGACTTGGTTGAACGACCGTGACATCTTCTCGAGCTTCGTCTGGTCGATATTACTCGAGGCGAACAAGACGATGAACAAGGCAAGAAGTAACGTCAAGAGGTCGGCATAGGGGATGAGCCAACCTTCGGAAATATGCTCTTCATGATCATGCTTCTTTTTGCGCTTCATAGTCGGCTCGCTCCTTTGGAGACAAATACACAGACAGTTTATCTTCTAACGTCTTCGGCGATTCGCCGCCTTGAATCGAGAGGATACCTTCAATCATCATCTCTTTAATGATGACCTCGCTCTTCGAGTATTGCTTGAGCTTGTTCGCGAATGGGAACCAAAGCACATAACCTGTGAAGATCCCGAACAATGTCGCGACGAACGCGGCCGAGATGGCATGACCGAGCTTTTCGATATCCGATAAATCTTTGAGGGCGGCAATCAATCCGATAACGGCACCAAGTACCCCGAGGGTCGGCGCGTACGTCCCGGCTTGAGTAAACACATCCGAGTTGGCCTTGTGACGTTGCTCCATGTTTTCGATGTCTCGGGCCATGACTTCCGCGATATACTCTGACGGCTGCCCGTCGATGACCATCATCATTCCTTGTTTTAGGAACGGTTCATCGACTTGTTCGAGCGCCGTCTCTAAAGAGAGGAGTCCTTCTTTCCGGGCCTGTGTCGATAAATCAACAAATTGAGTGAGGAGTCCGGATTTACTCGGCAACTCTTGCTTTTTAAACAAAATTTTGAAGAGTTTTGGTACGTTTTGAAGCTGTTCTTTCGAAACGGCGATGCTGACCGCAGCCGCTGTCCCGACGAAGATAATAACAAGTGCGGCTGGGTTGATGAGCGGTGCGATACCTGCACCTTTTAACATCATCCCACCGATGAGGGTGAGGACTCCAAGTAAGAGTCCGACTAAAGTGACGACATCCATGTCTATGTTTTCCACCTTTCTAATAAGCAGGACGCAAAAAAAGCGAGAGACGCCACTCGTCTCCCGCAATATGCGTTCCCGATGGTTAAGCGCCGTTTTCGTCAATCAGCAATTGAATGCTGATATTTCGTTCTTCACGCTCTATATCGGTTAATACGTCGTATTTTTTTAACAATGCGTACAATTGATTCACAACTTCTTGATCGAGTGACCAATGCAACAATTCTTCAAGCTGAAAATAAAGATGGGCGGGCATGTACTGTGACTGGCGCTCCAACCTTCGCGAGACATCCTTTAGCGAATGATCTACCGTACTAGGGTCCACGGTTTCATTCAACCTCCTCAACGTTTATAAAGTCTATCTATCATATTACCAAAAAATCGAGGAAAGGGTTAGCGTGACATTTTCCTTGTTGGCAATTTCTATCATGAAGCGTAATATGTGGCTTAGAAAGAGTAAAGGGGATACAAGGATGCGACATCCATTATCGATACGGGAACGGCGGTTGAAACGAATCGAGGCATTATATCGAATCGTATTCGAAAAGCCGGCTCGTTTTATTGCCGGCGGCTTTTTGCTCGCCATCTTTATCGGGGCGACCCTTCTTTATATGCCGTTTGCGCAAAGTGAACCGGTCGCCTGGATTGATTGTCTCTTCATCGCGACATCGGCCGGTACCGTAACGGGACTGTCGACGGTCGACATCGGAACATCATTTACGACGTTCGGGGAACTCGTCATCGTCGCCTTAATTCAAATCGGGGGTCTCGGGTTCATGACCGTCGCGCTCATGCTCCTGAGCGTGCTTGGAAGAAAGATTGGATTGAAACAACGAATCCTGCTCCAAGAATCGCTTAACTTGTCGGGACCGGGTGGGACGGTGCGACTCGTCCGAAACATCGTTTTCACTACAATCATCGTACAATTGATTGGGATGTGCTTTTTGACGGTAGAACTGTATAGTACCGGCGACTACTCGTTCGGCGATGCCATGTATTACGGGTTCTTCCATGCCGTCTCTGCGTTCAATAACGCCGGATTCGCACTATGGCCGGACAGTCTCATGCAGTTTGAACAGAACACTTCGATCGTCATCACGATTGCTGTAATGATTATGATTGGAGGACTCGGCTTCACAACGATTGCCGATGCGGCCGAAGTGAAGCGCTGGAAACGCTTGGCGCTCCATTCCAAGCTGATGATCGGCTCGCTTTTCGTCATCAACGGGATCGCCTGGTTCGCCCTCATGTTGTTCGAGTGGGTGTCGATTGAAGGCGAGCTGTACGGACGTCCGCTCAACGAAGCGCTCCATGCGACGTTCTTCCAAGCGGTCACGACACGTACGGCTGGCTTCAATACAATCGATATCGCGACGATGGCGCCCGTCTCGATTGGTCTCATCCTCATTCTCATGTATATCGGTGCCGGTGCCGCATCGACTGGCTCGGGGATTAAAGTGACGACCGTCGCCGTCATCTTGGCCGATATGTGGGCGTTCCTCCTCGGAAAGAAAGAGACGGTCATCATGGAACGAACGATCGATACGTTTCAAATCAAAAAAGCGTACATGGTCGCCATCACGAGTTTCTTCTTTATTTTATTTATTACCGCGTTGACGATTTTGACGAACGGTCACTTGCCGGCAACGGCGATTTTATTCGAAGTCGTCTCTGCCTTCGGGACAGTCGGCCTATCGCTCGGCATCACGGCTGATTTAAACAATAGCGGGAAAGAACTCATCATGTTCATGATGTTGCTCGGTCGCGTCGGCTCACTCACGATTCTCTTCACCGTGGCACGACAACTCGACCGTAAGATTCGCTATCCGAAAGAAAAACTATTGATTGGATGACAAAAAGCCCTGTTAGGGCTTTTTGTGTGTCTCGTAATAGGAGACGATTTGTGGCAAGTAGTCCTTCAAGTCCGGACAGACAATCCCGGTCCCGCTCAACGCGCGCATGGTCTGCGTCGTATCGAAACGAACTTGATGTTTAAAGTAGTCGAGTAACTCGCGCGGCACGCCGTATCGCTCTTTTAACTTTAGGGCAGAGAATCCAGCCTCTGCGGCAAAGTGTGGGATCGTTCCACGGGGAGCGCGTTCGAACATCGTCTCGTGAATCATCCGATACACTTCCCGGACGCCGTGCGGGAACGGGTCCGTCAAATGGAACGTCCGACCAAGTCCGGCGGGGGCGTGCGCAAGGTAAGCCGTCGCCTCGACGACATAGTCGTACGGGACGAGGTTCACCTCGACGTTTTGACGTCCGATGTAAGGGAGCGGAGCCGCCTGACGCAACTGGTCCATCAGATTTAACACGAAATAGACGCCGTCGAACTTCTTCGTGTCGCCGGTCACGCTATGGCCGATCACGATGCCGGGGCGGATGATAGTGATGGGGATCGAACCGAACTCGCGCGATACGATCGCTTCTGCCTCATACTTCGTCGCTTCATAATGGTTTTTAAACGGCAAACGATGCCATAGCTCATTCTCATACACGGTACCTTGGCGTCGGCCAGAGACGTAAGCGGTGCTGAAGTAGACATATCGCTTCAAACGGGCCGCACGTTTCGCGAAGGCGGTCATATGCTTCGTCCCGAGCATATTGACGCGATAGCCGACGTCATACGGGATACTCAAGTCATAAGCGGCCGCAAGGTGGAACACGTAATGAACATCCCGTTCAACGATGGATCGCGTGATTGGGTCGAGAATCACTTCAGGGAGCGTGATATCTGCTTCGACGAGGACGAGCTGTTCTTCGTCTAACATCGTCGCCTCGAGCAATTCGTCCTTCAGTGCGATGGCTTCCTCACGCTGATGGGGCAGGTGGAGTGCGTAAATCGTACCGATTTGATTTGGTACGGATGCAAGGTGCGTAATGAGCTTGCCTGCTAAAAATCCAGGGAACCCGGTAAAAGCATAATGGTTCATAATGTCTCCTCCGCTAAGTCGAGCGTGAACGTGAACGTCGAACCGACACCGACCGTCGATTCAACTTCGATGCTACCGCCGTGCGATTCGATGATTTCCTTACAGATGGACAACCCAAGACCCGTCCCGCCGATTTGTCGCGTATCGGAGTTGTCGACGCGATAGAACTTCTTGAACAGTTCTTCAAACGCGTGCTCTGGAATCCCGATACCGAAGTCTTGAATCGATACATATGCTTGGCCATGCTCGGCTCGAATTCGAACCTCGACTTCGTTATGTTTTGGCGAATACTTGATGGCGTTCGATAAGAGATTGATGAGCACTTGTTCGATACGCGCTTGATCGGCGATGAGGAAAAGTGTTTCATCGGCGTTATCAAAATGAATCGAATGGTCACTCGTCTCACGGAATCGTTCGACAACATCACGGACGAGCTCGTTTAAGATGAAACGATCTTTTTTATATTCTTGATTGCCGTCTTCCATGCGCTGAATGTCGAGGAAGTCGTTCAATAAGTCCGTCAACCGTTTCGCTTCTTTTGCCATCGTCTTCAAGAAACGCTCACGTTTTTCTGGCGTCAACTCACGATTTTGCATGAGTTCGATATAGCCGGACAAGGAAGAGAGCGGCGTCCGGAGTTCATGTGAGACGGTGCTGACGAGTTCATTTTTGATTTGGTCCATCCGTTCTTCCTCGGTTCGGTTCCGGAATACGAACAAGAATCCACTATCGACGCCGACTTGGCGTTTCGCGTCCATGCCTGTCGCGTACATCTCATAGTACTGTTCATCCCGGTCGTTCGGTTGTGGAATCGAAAAGCGCATCGACACTTCGTGAGCCGATCCATCAAGTAGAAGGTCGACTTTTTTCAACATCTCGGCCCGGTCACGTTGTCGGAACGTCGTCAGGAGCGGAATACGCTCTTGAATTTTGTTCGGGGCGATGCCGGGTAAGTCGAGCAGACGGCGGGCGTGAACGTTCATGAACAAGACGCTGCCGTTGGATTCGGTCAAGACGAACGCTTCGTTTGACGCTTGTAGAATCGATTGGATGATATCGCGCTGGCGGGCAATCGCATTCTTCTCGCGCTCGAGCATCCGCTCGACTTTCTTCCGATCGCTAATGTCGCGCATGACGGCGACACGGAGCGTCTGGCCTTGATATGTCACTTCTTTCGGATACACTTCCATCTCAAGGAACGTCCCGTCTTCACGTCGACCGATGACTTCGTACGGCGTTTGAATATGGTTGCGGATGCGACGTAGCACATCGGCCCGGTAGCCTTCGGCGATGAATTCGATTGTCTGGCGCCCGACCATATCTTCAGCAGGGATTCGGAAAATCGTCTCGGCCGCTTTGTTGGCGTCGAGAATCGTCCCATCCTCATGGAACAACACAGCTTCGATGACCGATTCAGCGAACATCCGATACCGCTGCTCTTTGTGTAGCAGTTCGCCTTTCAAGGCAATCTCAGGACTGACGTCAAAGACGAAAAAGAAGAAGCCGATGACACGGGCTTGTTCATAAACGGGATGCATGAACAGTTTCCCGACGAAATGAGTCCGGTCTTTCCGTTGAAACTTCCATTCCCGGTCGCCACGGTCGAGCGCGGCGCGAAGCATTTGTTCGAACGACAACAAACGTTCCGTCTCATCTTGATAATGCGTCCGTTTCTCGCTCAATTCGCGAGACTCAAACAGAGCGAACGGGGTCATCTCGTATAAGACTTCATGGGGGGCATAGCCGAACAGTTCGGTCGCCCCTTTATTGAATCGGTTGATGAGCAAATTGGCGTCGGTCATAATCATCGCCATGTCGAGCTCCGTATGCATCATCGCTTCGAAGGCGTTATGTTGGACCGTCACCCGTGTATCGAGCGGTAGCGGTTCGATTGAGAGAATATAGACGTCTCCGTTCGGGATGGCGTGAATGCGAATGGTCGGCATCTCGTACATCCAAGGGAGTCCTTGTTCCATCCGGCGCGACAGTTCCATCGTGATCGGGGATTGGTTGACCATATGAAAGATGTTTGAACGCGTCTGTAAGTCTTCAGGAAATTGTTTTAAAAACGGTCGATTCGCTTGCACAATCGTGCCGTCTGTTTGAATTAAGGCGACACCGTAAGGCAAAGCATGCAATAGGTCGTTCTGGAGATGCACTCTTTTCTCCATCAACGGGTAATCCCTCCTTCTATAAATCAAACGGGTACATCTTCATATCATTCGACGTCTGTGCCTTTGTTTTCCTGCCTGGAGACGGTAAAGTAATAGTGAACGAATAATGGAGAGGGCGATGAACGTGAAAGGAATGGGCTTGAGTCTCGTACTCGCGCTTGTGCTCTGGTGGATAGACGCACCGGTTTGGACGATTGTTGCGGCGGTCGTACTCGGTCTCGCCTGGCTCGTCTGGCGAAAGCGACTAACGACGATTGACCGCATTGATCGTATGGACGGGCGTGAGTTCGAATTGTTTTTAGAGGACGTGTTCCATGCGCTCGGCTACAAGGTGACCGTCACACCGGCATCTCGTGATTTTGGCGCCGACTTATTGCTTGAGACACCGGACGGTTGGTCGATCGCCGTTCAAGCAAAGCGTTACGAGAAAGTCGTTGGACTCGAGGCAGTCCAACAAGTGGCGGCGGCGGTCCCATACTACGGCGTAAACGAAGGCTGGGTCGTGACGAACTCGTCTTATACGGATAGCGCCTATGAATTGGCGGCACCAAATCAAGTTCGTCTGATTGCAAGATCAGAGCTTGAACAACTGCTAAAGGAAGCGGGATTTAAGCGCTAAGGCAGGCCGTTTTCACATGTTTGTCAAGATGACGGATTGTGTCGAATAAAAAGGGGTTGTCTTTTTGTTCAAACGGTGCAATAATCATCTTCGTCATATGAAATATGTAGTAGTTGAACAGAGAGATTCGGCTACACGAAACAACTTTGGGGTTTCACAGAATGACCAACCGAACAAATAGAAAATTCGTGGTTGGAACGTATTAGGAGGAAAAGCGGTGCGCAAATTAATTTATGTAAAAGGTTGCGTCTTTACGCAAGGCGAGGCAACCATTTATGACGAGACAAACGATGCGATCGGATCTGTTCACCGCGACGCGGAAGGCAGTGTCCAAGTGCACAATTTGTCTGGACGACAAATCGCTCTCGGGAAGTATATCCCGAACTGTCAGAAATGGGTCGTCATGAACCATGACGGGCAAGCGATTGGTCAATTGAAAGACAAATTCTCGTTATTCGGGAAAAAGTGTGAGTACAACGTCTATGAACGCGGACTCTATACGATTCAATACGATGTCGAGCGTTATAAGTTCAGTGTGCGCGATAAGGCGGGCAAGTTAGTCGCGGAACTTCGCAAACATGAAGACGACAGCTTCTGTTTGACAAAAGAAGCAGACCAACTCTCGATGTTTGAACTATTGTCGGTCTTAAAGACACTGAGCGTCAAATCACGGATGCCGCTTGCGGTTTCCGTTTAATCGTAACAAGGAGCACCAGCCTAAGGTTGGTGCTTTTCTGTACGCAAAAACCGCTCCATTACATGAAGCGGCTCAAATAGTGTTTCGCCTCAAGCTCAAGTGTCGTGACGCGGTGCGCGTAAAGACAGAGCTTCAAGACGTGAATGATGTTCGGATGAGAATGTCCCATCTTCTCGACCGAGCGTTTCGCCCGGGTATCGAGCAAATCGATTGGACTCGTCGACTTCGCGTATTCGGCGTATAAGCGATAAAAGTCGATTGGGGAGATGAAGTCGTCTTCGTCACGGTCTGGGTTGTTGAAGATAAGTGCGAGCAGCGAGCTCGTCTCTTCGAGCGAGAATAAGTGCTTCAAGTCGTCGAGCAAATAGATGATGGCCGCTTGCTGCAAAGAATACTTTTTGCCGACACGTGGGACGCCGATAATTTTACGGACTTCACGCTTCGTCCAGTTTTGAATCGTCGTTGCCGATAAGTGTTCGCCCGTCAACGTGTTAGCGAGTGCGACGATTTGATTGATAGACAGTCCGTTCTTTTCAATATGAAACAAATGGATTTTACGGAGCTCTTTCGGAAAGTGGTCTCGGACGTCTTCCGGAAATAGGGCGATGGCCCGATCGACGTCCCCAACTTGCATATAGTGAAGGCAGTCCGCCAAAGTTTGAATTGAAGTTGCGTCGCGCATACAGCCACCCTTTCTATAGCCGGCTTCGATCGCCGTCTATACAGTCATTTGACCTCATTCTACCAAATGTTTGAAAAGGAAGCTAGGTTCAGAGCTGATTAAGGTATAATGAAAACGTAGAAAAACTGTAGCTAAAGGTGGTCTATCGATGAATGAATGGGTCAGCTCTATCTTATCAATCGTCATTGTCCTCATTTTCCTCGTCGGACTCGAACAAGTCGGCAAGCGTCTAGGCTGGACGGACGAAACAATTCGGAAAAGTGTACATATCGCGGTCGGACACTGGTCCCTCCTCGCCGTTTGGCTCATGGAGACGTGGTACGTCGCAGCAATCCCGCTCGTGTTCTTCACGTTCGCGAACGCGTTTCTTCTTTATAAGAGTCCGTCACCGGTTCATCAAACCGAGCGGAAATCACTCGGCACCGTCTATTATCCGATTGCGTTGCTCGTCATCTTGTATTTCTTTTTCGAATCAGAACCGATTGCTTTCTTGGCCGGTTCACTCGTCTTAGCATGGGGAGACGGCTTAGCGGCGCTCATCGGACGCAAATACGGCACGGTGACGTATGACTTATATGGTCAAAAGCGTTCGTTCCAAGGCAGTATGGCGATGTTCCTCAGCTCCTATGCCGTTCTCTTTTTATTGTTTTTGTGGGATGATGTTCCACTTTGGCAAGTGGTAACATATGGATTCATTATTTCCATCGTCGCGACGCTAACAGAAGCGATTTCGTATCGTGATTGGGATAACTTTACAATTCCAATTGTCGTCGCTGTTGCCACATCGTTATTGTTGTAAATCATTCACTCGATTGTAAAGAAAACGTTGCTTGTCACTCCCGGCAAACATTTGTATACTGTGATTCGTACTGAAACCATTCAGCAGCGTGCGTCGAAGCGATTCAACGCATTCATTAGATAAAAATAGAACGTAAAGGATTGAGTGAACGCATGAGCTTTTTAAATCAATTATTAACGATTCTCCCAGCCGATCGCGTCAAACAAGACGAGCCCTTGTCGGGACACACGTATACGAAGCTTGGCGGGAACGCAGATTATTTCGTGGCGCCGCACACGTATGAGGAAGTGCAGGCCGTGCTTGAACTCGCACACCGTGAGAGCATGCCGTTCATGATTCTCGGGTTCGGTTCGAACTTGATTGTCCGGGACGGAGGACTCCGCGGGATCGTCTTGAACTTGAATGAGCTGAAGACGATTCGTCGCGAAGGCAATCATGTGATTGCACAGGCTGGAGCGGCCATCATCGATGTGTCGCGCCAAGCGCTCGCGGAAGAACTGTCAGGTCTTGAGTTTGCTTGTGGCATCCCAGGAACGGTCGGGGGAGCGGTCTATATGAACGCCGGTGCCTACGGCGGGGAGACGAAAGACGTGATTGTGAGCGCCGTCGTCTTGACGCCTGAAGGTGAATTGCTCACGCTCACGAAAGAAGAACTCGACCTCGATTATCGCTCGAGTCGCATCGCCACCGAAGGGCTCATCGTGCTCGAAGCGACGTTCGAACTCGAACCGCTCGCGTACGAAGCCATCAAAGAAGTGATGGATGACTTGACGTACAAACGTGAGTCGAAGCAACCGCTCGAGTATCCATCATGTGGGAGCGTGTTTAAACGGCCACCAGGCTATTTCGCAGGCAAGTTGATTCAAGACTGCGGCTTGCAAGGGAAACGCATCGGTGGTGCGGAAGTGTCATTGAAGCATGCTGGGTTTATCGTGAACATTGCCGACGCGACAGCGACCGAATACATCTCCCTCATCCGTCACGTCCAGGCGACGGTGAAAGAGAAGTTCGAGATCGACTTAGAGCCGGAAGTAAAAATCATCGGCGAAGACATCGCCGTCGAGAACGCATAAAAAAGACGCTTGAACGACAATTCGTTCAAGCGTCTTTTGTTTAAGCTTGGAGCTGTTTCGTGACGGCTTCTGAGGCCGGTACGAATGGATACTCGAGGTCACGGGCAACGGCTTCATACGTGACCGTACCATCGATGACGTTCAATCCTTTGAGGAGCGCAACGTTTTCACGGAGCGCTGAGAAGACGCCTTTTTGTGCGCACTCGATAATATACGGCATCGTCGCGTTCGTCAAACCGAGCGTCGATGTGCGTGGGACGGCGCCTGGCATGTTCGCGACCGCGTAGTGCTGAACTCCGAATCGTTCGTATGTCGGTGCGTCATGCGTCGTGATATGGTCAATCGTCTCACAAATCCCACCTTGGTCGATGGCGACGTCGACGATGACTGAGCCCGGCGACATCTGTTGAACCATTTCTTTCGTCACGAGTTTTGGAGCTTTCGCGCCCGGAATCAACACAGCGCCGATGACAAGGTCACTTTCAGCCACTTGTTTAGCGATGTTGTAGCTGTTTGAGATGAGCGTGTTGATCGTATTGCCGAACTGATCATCGATTTGACGAAGACGGGCTGGACTAATATCCATGAGCGTCACGTTTGCACCGAGGCCGATGGCGATGCGAGCTGCGTTCGTTCCGACGACCCCGCCGCCGATGACGGTCACGTTTGCGCGCGGGACGCCAGGGAGACCAGATAAGAGAATGCCTTTTCCGCCGTGCGGTTTCTCTAAGATCTGTGCCCCGATTTGAGCAGCCATTCGGCCAGCAACTTCGCTCATCGGTGTGAGGAGCGGGAGCGTCCGATCAACTTCCACCGTCTCATAGGCGATTGCCGTCATCCCTGAGTCGACGAGTGCTTTCGTCAATTCAGGTTCTGCCGCCAAATGGAGGTACGTGAAGAGGGTTAAATCACGACGGAAGTAACGATATTCTGACGCTTGCGGCTCTTTTACTTTGAGCGCGAGTTCCACATTGTTCCATACTTCGCCTGCCGAATCGACGATCGTCGCACCGGCATCCACGTATTCCATGTTCGAGAAGCCGCTCCCCACGCCAGATTCTGTCTCGACTAATACCTCATGCCCGAGTTCCGTTAACACAGATGCTCCCATCGGCGTCAGTGCGACACGGTTCTCGTTGTTTTTAATTTCTTTCAATACCCCGATTTTCATGATCCGTTCCCCTTTCAAGTCCTTGACACAATTTGTTCACACTTCTAGTATAGACCGTTCCGAAAACGCTGTCTTTATCCCACATTCTAAAAACGAAGACCTTCACCTTGTGAAAAAACACAAAGTGAAGGTCGCGTGTCTCAACGGTATTGGTCGGCTTTAATCGCCAAATAAATGGTGGCCCGGTCAGGGAGCGATGCCCGCGTAATTTGCGTCAATTCTTCAATCCGTCGCACCCGGTACAAGACCGTGTTCGGATGGATGTGAAGATGGGCAGCAACCTGTTTCACGTTCCCGTCAAAGTAAAAGTACCACTCAAGTGTCGTCACAAGCTCGGTCTGATAAGTCTGGTCGTACGCTTTGAGTCGTTCGAGCGTCGGATGTGTCTCAAGGCGAAGCGTGATGCGTCGGGCGAGGTCGGGGACGAGTTGATAGATTCCGATTTGTTCGAACGCCCGGGCGTCCCTCAATTCAAGTGGGAATTTTCGTCGCAACGAAGTGACACGGCGCGCTTCCTCCGCAGCAGAATAGAGCATCTCGCTTTCAAAAAAACGACGACTGATCCCAAGGGTCGGTGTGGCCTCCGGGAACTTGTCTCGTAATAATGTCTCGAACCGCTCGGCCCACTCGAGAAGCATGCCTTCTTCCTCCGCTAACTCTGTTTTCATATAGTGCCAGACAAGCAACTGTTGTCCATCAATCGCTTGCAGGACGACCTCGATGGTTTGCTGGGTTGCCAGTGCATAGAAGAGTCGTTCAGCAAATTGTGGGGTAATCGGTTGTAGACAGTCGATGACTGTCAATCGACTGGCCACGGCAATCGGTGCGAGTTCGTCCAATCGTTCCTGATTGGATGGACTGAGGTTTGGTGTCGCTAACACATCCAAGAAAAACCGTTCGAGCTCGGCATCGATCCGGCGTTCGTGCATCGCGATCGTCATGAGTAACTTCTTGGCAATGGAAGCCCCTTCTTTTAAGACGGTCAGTTCTTGTTCCGAGAACGGCGTGGGTCGGGCCAAACTCCAAATATAGCCGAGCACGTCGTCGTGCTGTTTAATGACGATGGCCGCCCGTTCGCCTAGCCCGACCGCGAGTCGTGCCGGAATGACGACAGGGTCGTCGCTGTCGATAATTTGTCGCAACATCCCACTCTCCCATAAGTCTTCGATGACCGTCTCCGGGACACGGCGACCGATAATGGTCGCGATGCGAGCCGGATCGGTCGAGTCGGGATGGGTGCTATAGGCGAGCAACTGGTGATGGCGGTTCTCAATCGTGATTGGTGCACGAATCGCTTGGCCAATCGCTTCGGCGAGCGTGTCGAGCGATTCATAGGACTTCTGCAAAAAAGGCATGTCGATTCCTCCTCTCTTTTGAGTATACCGTCTCTGTTGTGAAACTTCACAAAAAGATGGGGAGAAGGAATGGACATGCCTGTTTAATTAAATTGGGAAGAAGAAACCGACGACAAGACCGAGCAAGGCACCGACGATGACTTGGAACGGGGTATGGCCGACGAGTTCGTTCAAAATTGGCGTCTCATGCTTGATTCCTTTGAAATAATCGTTTAAAAGGCGCGCCTGGAATCCGACCGCTTGGCGGACACCGGTCGCGTCGTACATGACGATTGTCGCAAAAATCAAGGCGAGGGCGAACATGCTGGAGTCAAGCCCTTCCATTCGTCCGATTACGGTCGCGAGCGCGACGACGGTCGAAGAGTGGGAGCTCGGCATGCCGCCTGAGGCGAACATGATTTGCAGTTCGAAGTCTCTCGTTTTAATGAGTTCTGTCACAAGTTTGGCTGCCTGCGCGATGAACCACGCGAGGAGGGCAGCGAGTAAAGGTTCGTTAAACAGCATCAATTCACTTCCCGTCTGACAATGGTATCTTCACTATACCCGATATAACGTCACCGTAGACGTAAAGATTTCGTCAAAAAAAGCGCCAGTGGCGGAAGCCATCTGACACTTTCTGGTCGATTTTTGTTACCCGACGACGCCTTCAGTTTCCTGAAGTTTGTCCGCGATATTCTCAATGATATAGCGGTTGCGTGGATGCTCTTGACACTCTTTTGAGCATGAGCGCATTTGTTTTGGCTCACACTCTTCACAACAGAAGTGCTGGGCATTACACACCGGGTTGGCACAATTAACGTATCGGACCGTCTTTGTTCCGCAGTGCATGCACGCAGAGACGATCGACGGGTTGACGGCGTTAACCGGGACGTTGATGCGCTCGTCAAAGACGTAAAGCTCACCTTCCCAGTCTTCGCCTTTTGTCGCCTCGTCTTTTCCGTACATGACGACGCCACCTTTTAAGTGGAAAATGTTGTCGTGACCTTGGTCACGCATATATGCTGTAAATTTCTCGCAACGGACCCCTCCGGTACAATACGTGAGAAGGGTTTTCCCTTCGTACAGGTCTTTATTCGCTTCCAGCCATTCCGGCATGTCGCGTGAAGCCTCTACATCGATTTTGATCGCATTTTTGAAATGGCCAAGATCGTATTCATAGTTGTTTCGAACGTCAAGAATGACCACATCATCGCGATGCATCATCTCTTTCCATTCTTCCGGTTCGAGGTATGCTCCGTGTTGCTTCGGCACATCAAACTCGCCGTCGAAGCGCCACGTCACGAGCTCTTTCTTATGACGAACAAAAATTTTCGAGAACGCATGCTTTTCGACTTCATCGATTTTGAACTCGATGTCATGGAATAGTGGGTTCGCTTTCAAATCGTTCATGTATTGCTCGGTCTGTTCCCACGTCCCAGAGCACGTCCCGTTGATTCCTTCCGCAGAAATCAAAATCCGTCCTTTGATGCCGAGGTCCTTGCAATACTTCAGGTGCTCTTGTGTGAGCGCTTCTGGGTCTTCGATGTTGACGTACTTATAGTACAGCAAGACCCGCATTGGTTTTGTTTCCATTTGTGTTACTCCCCTGTGTTCAGTTTTTTGCAGGAAAACGAACGTTGGGTTGTGTCGTTCGACGAACGGACTTGCCTGCAACCACAAGTCCATATTATATGATAGATATCACAGCTACTTTTCGCAAATATTTTTTGATTTTTTTTAAGGCAGGCAGGGGGAAGTGTCCGCTAGCACGAATTCGGGTACAAAGCAGTAATGAAAGCCGAAGGTGGAAATCGATATGCTGACATCACTCCAACAATATATTTTGAACTTGATTGAATGGTTGCAGGCGCTTCCGGGTGGGCCTTGGGCCGGGCTCGGGGCACCCTTCTTAGAAGCGATTTTTCCGTTTCTCCCGCTTGTCTTAATCATTTCAGCCAATGCGGCGACATACGGCTTTTGGCTCGGGACGTTATTGTCCTGGGTCGGTAGCTTGCTCGGGACAATTCTCGTCTTCACGGCCGTTCGTTACGTTTTCCGAAAACCGATGACGCGGTGGCTCGAGAAACATAAGCAAGGGGTCTATTGGCTCGAACGGATTAATCATATGAGTCCAATCTCACTCGGGTTTCTCTATTCACTCCCGTTCATCCCTGTTAGTTTGATCACGTACTTACTCGCCTTGATTCAAATGCCGCTTCGGACGTTCATTTTAGCGGCTGGATTCGGTAAACTGCTCGTCGTATTGATTTTCTCGGTCATCGGTGATCAATGGGAAGAGTTCATCCAAAGTCCGTTCCGTCTGTCGATGCTCGGATTATTGCTCTTCGTCCTATGGGCGATCAGCCGCGGACTCGAGGAACTGCTCAAACGCCGGGCCTTTAAAAAACGAAACGAACAGCTCAAGCAGGAACTTGAGGCAAAACGAACGACCCTTTGAATGCAAAGGGTCGTTTTTGGTCAGGCTTTTTTCTTAAAGCGCGGGAAATTGAACGCAATGGCGAGTCCGCCGCAGATGAATAAGAGGAACGGGTAGAACATGAACGGAACGAGCGCAGGGGAGGCGGTGTTCGTCAACTCGGCGGCGATGAGGAGCTGTGCCCCGTAAGGCAGGAGCCCTTGTACCCCACACGAGAAGATGTCGAGCACGCTTGCCGACTTTTTCCGCTCAATCTCATACGTATCGGCAATGTTCGCTGCGAGCGGTCCCGCGACGAGAATGGAGATTGTATTGTTGGCCGTGGCGACGTTCGTCGCACTGACAAGTCCGGCAATACTCCACTCAGCGCCAGCACGTCGCTGAATCCGCGAAGTAAGGGCGTCACGCAAGTAGGTGAGTCCGCCGTTGTGAGAGATTAGACCGACAAGCCCGCCCATGAAGAGCGTCAAAATTGAAATCTCGGCCATCCCAATCATGCCGTCCGCCACGGCCGTGACGAACGCAGTCACCGACAAGCTACCGTCAAGTAGACCGATGATGCCGGTCAACACGATGCCACCAAGCAAGACGAGAATGACGTTCAACCCAATCAAGGCGAGGGCGATGACGGCGAGATACGGAATAAGTTTATACCAGTCGAACGAAGCAATCTCGACAGAAGACACTGTGCCACTCGATAACGTGGCAAGGAGAACCGTCGTGATGATGGCGGCCGGCAAGACGATCCAAAAGTTCGTGCGGAATTTGTCGCGCATGTTCGTCCGTTGCGTTCGGACGGCGGCAATCGTCGTGTCAGAGATGAACGACAAGTTATCCCCAAACATGGCGCCACCGACGACGGCTGCCGCGGCGATGGCGATATTGACGCCGCTCTCTTCGTGAATCCCGAGTGCGATCGGGGCAAGGGCGGCAATCGTACCGGTCGATGTCCCCATCGCCATCGAGATGAAGGCGGCGATGACGAACAGCCCGCTCAGTAGAAGCGAAGGCGGGAGCAACGTGAGCGCCGCGTTGACGGTCGCATCAATCGCTCCAATCTCACCTGCGACGTTCGAGAACGCGCCGGCAAGAAGGAAGATGAAGATCATGATGATGATGCCTGGGTTTCCGGCGCCTTGGGCAATCCGTTCGACTGTTTGCGTGACGCTACCTTTCGTCATCGCGGCCGCGACAATTAAAGCGATGAGCGCCGCGATGAGTACCGGGAACTTATAAAAGTCGCCGTAGAAAATGCCGGCCCCGATAAAGAAGGCGAGAAAGACGAGTAAGGGCAAGAGTGCCCATTTGTTTGCAGTTGGTTGTTCCAATCGTTTCACCTCATTCATAAAATAAAAAAGAGAGCCCTTCGAAAAAGGCTCTCTCCCATGTAAGAAGCGCCTTTTTCATCTTTCAAGCACGTGCTTGCTGGATTTGGCACAGGTTCCCCGCTGCCGAGACGTCACAGGGCCAGTCCCTCGGTCTCTCTTGATAAAAAAGTCGGATAATTAAGTTATAAGACACGTTCCCTAACCTATCTGTTTCGAACCGGTTTGTCAATAGAAAATCCCTATGCGTTTCGCATAGGGATAGGTTAGGTCGTTAAATATTGATAATGGGCGACTCGGTTACGACCGGCATACTTGCCCCCGACGTAAAGCGCCCGGTCGGCGTTTCGAATCGTATCGTCGAGCCGCTGATCCCCGAATGATCGAATCGTGTCGACCCCGATCGAGGCGGTCACTTGGATGTCGATGCCGTCGACGTGGAACGGTGTCGCTTCAATCTTTTGACGGATACGCTCGGCAATCTCGACGGCTTGGTCCGTGTCGCAATGGTTCAAGAGGAGAATGAACTCTTCGCCCCCGTAGCGAGCCGCAAAATCTTCGTTCCGCAGCGCCTGACGAATCCTACGACCAAACTCTTGGAGGACGCTGTCACCGACCTGATGGCCGTGTGTATCGTTGATTTTTTTAAAGAAATCGATATCGAGCATAGCGACGGAAATGGGGTACATCGATCCATCTGAAATTTGTTGGATGCCGTACTCGTAAAACGCCCGTGCGTTGGCAAGAAGCGTTAGACTGTCCGTCCGGCTCTCGGTGTACAAGCGGTCTCGTTCATGACAGCGGCTAATCGTCCGATTGAACGATTTGAGCAGCTTGACGATTTCACGCTGGATGATGAGCGGATAGCCGTAAGCGTGCTCCCCTGTCATGACGAGCCATGTGCGAATGCCTTCGATTTCCTCGGAACGGACTGAGATAAAACTATGATAGTCGTCATGGAACTCTTCGGATAATGGAGTGTCCCATTCAAACCGCATCTCGTACTCGACGGACGTTTCGAAAGGATGCGACGTTTCGAGTAAGTCGAACACGCGGGGCCGTTCGATTGGTTGGCGTGTCTTCAAGTCGAAGTAGAGGGAGCGATCGAACAAGGTGAATTCGACGAAGCCAGCGTCATATTGATTCAATCGTTCGCATTGGCTTAAAAACACTTCGATCGCTTGGGCTTCACTTTGTGACAAGGAGACGGCCTCTTTCGCCTCATCGTATTGTTCGATGAGCGATTTGAACGCATCTTGTCGACCTTTTTGGATCAACAACCGTTTGATGAAAAACGTCAAAGCGGCGGCGATGCTACTGACGACAAGCAAGTTCGTCTCGCGGAAAAAGGAAGCGGCCAAAATAAAGACGATACTGACGATATACGTGTAAAATGCGATGCTCAAAAAATCACGGACGGGCACATCGACACGGAACCACCAACCGACTTGATACTTTTGAATGACCGTGTTCACGATGATGGCGAGAATCAGGCCAGCGAGCGGGAGGAATGAATCCTGCGTATAGAAACCGAGACCGGTCTGTCCTCCAAGCGCCAAGTAGACACCTGCCGGGATGGCGAGCTCTAACAGAGAGGTGATCGCGTTCCATGGATACGTGAAACGGAAGCGTCGGAGCGCGACGCGCGGCTTCAAGTTGACGAACTGGAAGACGAGCAAGCCGATTTGATTGACGAACAGTGCCGTCTCGAAATCGAAGAATAAAAAGATAATGAGGACGATACTTTCAGAAAATGTGAAATAGACGCCTTTTCGCTCGATTGAGTCCATTTGGAAGATGATGACGAGTAACGCAATCAAGATGAACGGCAACGGCTCAATCGCCGGGACATTCAATACGCCTGTCGCGAACAACGTAATGGTCAACAGAAGAAAGAAACTCCAAATACTCCAACCGAGGGCGGACATCTTAAGGAAATGGTTCATGGCCCCTCCTACTGTGGGAAATCGATGATGTATCGTAAAAATTCGGCATGATGAGGCGACAGTCCTGCCTAATCCTCATCATGGCGGAATTCTAGCATTGAGTCTACAGGAATTATCCTCTATAATGAAATTGCTTTTCAACCACATAGACGAAAGTCGATGAAAAAGAGAGTAACGATTGTTAAGTCAACAAAGCGACCTAGGGATTGGTGAGAGCCTAGGCTGACAGACATCGCGAAACGCACTTTTGAGATGCTACCTGAAGCGAGTAGGCGTAGCCGGGGGACCCCCGTTATCACCGATAAAGCGGTCTGCGTGAAGCAGGCAAGAAGAGTGGTACCGCGGGCCATCCCGTCTCTTTGCATCTGTGCAAAGGGCGTTTTTTTTATGTTGTGAATGAAGATGAAGGAGGAAATAAAATGAGTTATGAACGTAAGTATGCGGAAGCCTTATCCCGTGTCATCGGAGACGAACTGACCGTCGACCAAATCGAGGATTTGATTGAAAAACCAAAACACGAAGCACACGGAGACCTTGCCTTCCCTTGTTTCCAACTCGCGAAAGCGTACCGGAAAGCACCCGTCATGATTGCGAACGACATCGCTGGCGAATTAAAAGATGAATTGTTCACAAAAGTAGAGGCGGCAGGTCCTTATGTCAACGTCTTCTTGAGCCGTGACGTCGTCTCCCAAGAAATCATCAATACGGTAATCGAGGAAAAAGCGGATTATGCGACGCACGCGACTCGTAACGAAACAATCGTAACGGACTTCTCGTCACCGAACATCGCCAAACCGTTCTCGATGGGCCACTTGCGCTCGACCGTGATCGGAAATGCGATTAACCAAATCGCGCGTAAAAACGGATACGATGTCGTCGGTGTCAACCACCTCGGCGACTGGGGCACGCAGTTCGGCAAGCTCATGGTCGCCTACAAGAAGTGGGGGGACGAAGAAGCAGTACGTGCCAACCCGATTGCGGAGCTGTTGAAATTATACGTTCATTTCCATGAAGAAGCGAAGACGCAACCTGAACTTGAAGACGAAGGCCGCGCTTGGTTCAAAAAACTCGAGGACGGAAACGAAGAAGCGACCGAGCTTTGGCAATGGTTCCGTGACGAGTCACTGAAAGAGTTCCAAAAAGTATACGACCTACTTGGTGTCGAGTTCGATAGCTTTAACGGCGAGGCGTTCTATAACGATAAAATGGATCGGATCGTAGCCATGCTTGAAGAGAAGAATCTTCTTGTCGAGAGTGAAGGGGCGATGGTCGTCTCACTCGAAGACGAGAACTTGCCACCGTGCTTAATCAAGAAAAAAGACGGTGCAACGCTTTATGCGACGCGTGACCTCGCGGCAGCCGTATATCGTCATGAGACGTACAACTTCGTCCAAGCGAACTACGTCGTCGGTGGCGAACAGGCGCTTCACTTCAAGCAGCTGTTCTCCGTGCTCCGTAAACTTGGCTGCGACTTCGTCGATGGGATGCACCATGTCCCGTTCGGCTTGATTTTGCAAGAAGGGAAGAAGATGTCGACGCGTAAAGGTCGCATCGTCCTCCTTGAGGAAGTGTTGAAAGAGGCGATTGAAAAAGCGCAAGCAAACATCGCCCAGAAGAACCCGGAACTTGCGAACGCGGACGACGTGGCGCGCATGGTCGGTGTCGGTGCGGTCATCTTCCACGATTTGAAGAACGAGCGCATCAACAACATCGAGTTCGACCTCGATAGCATGCTCAAGTTTGAAGGGGAAACAGGTCCGTACGTGCAGTATACGAACGCACGCGCGAACTCGCTTCTTCGTAAAGGGAATTACGACGGATCGACCTTTACCGGTGCGGACGACGATTACACATGGGGTGTCGTGACGATGCTTAACGCCTTCCCACATGTGATCACACGCGCCCACGAGCGTCGTGAACCATCAATCATCAGCCGCTACGTTCTCGATTTGGCACAAGCGTTCAACAAGTACTACGGCCACGTCCGTGTCTTGGAAGAAGACGCCGGCAAACAGTCGCGTCTCGCCCTCGTCAAAGCGGTGACGATTGTATTGACAGAAGGACTCCGGTTGATTGGGGTTCAAGCACCAGAAGAAATGTAAGCATGACAAAAGGGACCTTTTCTCGAGGTCCCTTTTCTTATGCCTTCATCCGTGTCACGGTCCGTGCTTCGGTATCGTACAAACACCATTCCCGATCGAAAATGATCGCGCCGACGTTGATCACGTAGCGTTTCTTTTTCAATTTGAACGGCGTCCCAATCTCCCAAGGTAACGAGCGACCTTTTCGGTAAATGCCGGGGATATGACTGTGCCCGATAAAGACGAGCGGATATTTCCCTTTGGCGATGATGGGTTCCCAATCCTCGTTCCATTTCACTTGATGACCGTGCAAAAATAGCGCCTCATCGAGTGTCGTCTGTTCCGGCAAGAGCGCGATGCGCGTCTTGATCGGGTGCGCCACGACGAGGACTTCATCGATTCGTTCCTCTTGATTGCCACGCAGGCTCGGGAACGTGAGGAGCGCCTCATAGTCCGGGTCGTACGTGACGACATCTGCCACGTCATGGAAGCGTTCATTCCGCCGCTTTTTGCCGATATGGCACTCGTATAAGTCGCCGAGACAGAGAATGTGTTCGGTCTCGCGCCGGACGGATTCGAGGACGGCTTTCAAATCAGCGAACGAACCGTGTGGGTCACTGATGATGGCGAGTTTCATCGGTAATTCGTGAACTGGGCGTCGACCGACAACTCGAGGTCGCGAACGAGTTGCATGACGGCCTGCAGGTCATCGCGCGACTTGCCCGTGACGCGGATTTGGTCGTCTTGAATTTGTGACTTCACTTTCAGTTTCGATTCTTTAATGGCGTTGTTGATTTTCTTCGCGTCATCTTTGTCGATCCCACTCTTCAACTTCACGCGTTGACGGACGGTGCCGCCGAGGGCGCGCTCGACTTTTTGATAGTCGAGGTTTTTCGTTGGGACGCCACGTTTAATCATCTTCGTGATGAGGACGTCTTTTAATTGCTCGAGTTTATAGTCGTCATCTGAGACGAGGACGAGGTCCCCGTTTTCAAGCGACATCTCACTCTTTGAGCCTTTGAAGTCGTAGCGGTTCAAAATTTCTTTTTCAGCGATTTGAATCGCGTTTTTTACTTCTTCGAGGTTCATTTCTGACACGATATCAAAAGAATTGTCTTTTGCCATGTTTCATCCATCCTTTATAAGGGTTTTGTTATAATGATAGCAGATTTGAAGTAGTGAAGGAGTGAAAGAATGGAACGTACTATCGATCAACAGACAAATGTAGATTTAGACCATATGGCTTATCACGGGAAAGACCTCGGGGTGACGTTTAAAGGCGATGTGATTCGCTTACGCGTCTGGTCCCCTGTCGCAAACAGCATGACCGTCAAACTTTTCCGGACGGCAAAAGCCCGTAAGTTCGAGCGAATGGAGCTTGAGCGCGCCGAGAAAGGGACGTGGGTCATCGAGTTAGACCGGGAAACGTTCGAAGGACAGTTTTACGTGTTCGAGGCGGACGTCGACGGCAAACGTGTTGAGTCGCTCGATCCGTATGCGAAAGTCGTCGGTGTGAATGGCAAGCGCGGTGCCTTGCTTGACCCGTCGTCGCTCCAACCGGACCATTGGGTGAAAGAACGACCGCTCTTCCACTCTTCGCAAGAAGCGGTCATCTATGAAGCGCACGTCCGTGACTTGACGAGCCATCCGGATAGCGGTGTCCTGCATCGCGGTAAATTCCTCGGGCTGACGGAGGTCGGCACGAAGACGCCGAACGGTTACCCGACTGGCCTCGACTACATCACTTCGCTCGGCATTACGCACTTGCAGCTCATGCCGTTCTTTGACTACGGCTCGGTCAACGAGGCGAAAGAGAGTGAAGATAACTACAACTGGGGCTATGACCCGGTCCACTATTTCGCTGTCGAAGGCTCATACGCCTCGTCTGCGGACGACCCGGCCGCTCGGATTATCGAGTTGAAGGCGATGATTCAAGCACTTCATGACCGGGGCATTCGCGTCATCATGGATGTCGTGTTCAATCATACGTATGACGCGTTGACGACACCACTCGGTCAGTTCGTACCGGACTATTATTACCGGTTGAACGAAGACGGCACGCTCGCAGACGGTTCAGGTTGTGGCAACGACACGGCGTCGGAGCGGGCGATGATGCGAAAGCTCATCGTCGAATGCGTCACGTATTGGGCGAAAGAGTTCATGATTGACGGATTCCGTTTCGACTTGATGGGACTGCATGACGTCAAGACGATGAACCAAGTTCGCAAAGCGCTCGACCGCGTCGACCCATCGATTCTCGTCATCGGAGAAGGATGGGACCTCGATACGCCACTCTCCGTACGTAAAAAAGCGAATCAACATAACGCCCGGAAGATGCCGCGCATCGCCCAGTTCAACGATGGGATTCGAGATGGCGTCCGGGGTGACGTCTTCATCGAGGACTTACCAGGCTGGGTGAGCGGCAACCTCGACATGACGGCTGATGTGAAACGCGGCATCGCCGGCGCGGTCACGAGTCAAAGTTTTGCCGATGAGCCGAACCAAGTCGTCAACTACGTGGAGTGCCATGACAACTTGACGCTTTGGGACAAGCTTGCCGTGACGAATCCAGACGATGACGATACGACCCGCCGTCGCCGTCACCGACTCGCGACGTCAATCGTACTACTCGGACAAGGCATCCCGTTCCTCCACAGCGGACAGGAATTCTTCCGCACGAAAGACGGGGACGAGAATAGCTTTAACTCTGGAGAAGTCGTCAACCGATTGGACTGGAGTCGAGCCGAAGTCGAGACGCCGAGCGTCGAGTACGTCAAAGGCTTACTCAGTTTGCGCAAACAGTACCCGTTGTTCCGCCTCGAGAATGCGGAGCAGATTCGAAAACATCTTCGCTTCTTCGATGAGGAAGAAGGTGTGATTGCCTATGAGTTACACCGCCACGTCGAAGGGTATGTGGAACGTCACCTCGTTTACCATAACGGACTCGAGGAAGCGGTCGACGTGAAATTGCCTTCTGGAAAGTTTGAAGTGAACGTGGAAGATCATACGGTCAATTTGACGGCGCCGCGTCTCCTTGAAGACCGACACGTGACGATCGCACCCCTTTCGACGCTTGTCGTAACAGAACGCCGTCCGGATTACAGCAAGTATGCGGTCGCCGGTGGGGCAGCGCTCGCGCTTCTTGGTCTCTGGTACGTCACGAAAAAACGAAAGAATAAACAAAAGTAAGCATAAGAAAAGGAGACGTCATTCCGTCTCCTTTTCATCATGTGACTTGGCTTCGTTTGCTTCGAGTTGCATCATTTTTTGGACGAGGATGTGTCTTGGCATATGCATCAGTTCCTCGAGCGGTACGTTTAATTTCTTGGCAAGTTCGACCGCGGTCTCAGGTGATAGTTGAAGTGGGCGCATTCGCTCCCTCCTTTCACTCCATTCGTTACCGTCAGTATACAGCAAAACGGGATAGAATGAGAATGTGTTCGCGGAACACATTGAAAATCGTCAAACGGTTCGGTCGTTGCTAAGCTTAAACTAGGAAGTGATCAAATGTACAAACAAGTCGCAGACTATCAATTTCATCAGACAGTCGAATGGTTAGAGCGTGTCGGTGGAGGATGGATGTTGTATTTGGCGCAAACCGGTTTTCTATTTTTTGACGAGACGTTTCAAATCCAATGGAAACTCGCGTGGGAATGGACGCCGTGCGCACTTTATATAGAGCCACATGGAAAGAAAGCGGTCGCGATGTTCCGCGATCTGCAAACATACGGAGTCCTTGACCTCAAAGCGGGGACAATGGAGTCCCATCCGATACCACGCGTATTTCACGAGGATTGGTTCAGTAATTTATCGCATTGGAATGGGCATGATTTATTTTTATACTCGGCAGAATCGGATATTGTCGCAGTCAATGTTCAGGACAAGACGTTCCGTTACAGTCGTTACGAAGAAGTCCCGACGTTCGGTGCCGTCATCGACTTGGCTTATCAGCCGGATTATGACTTTGAACGCTTCACGGCGCCGGGTCTTGTCACGTTGTATGATGAATTGAATCGACGCTTTCTCGTCGAGGACGTCGTGGCGAAGGAACGGTGGGTCATCCCGTATGGCGGGGAACGTGATACGGTTATCGTCGACCAAGTCGGAAAGACGACCGCCATTACGTCGGAGACATCGTTTCAGTTGTTTGATCGAGAGCACGAACGGTTTTCTTCTGACGTGTGTGTCGAAAACACATTGTTAAAAGTCATGCTATTAGACGAATCGGGAGATCGACTCGTCGTGTTGTCAACGCCGCGCCGCTTTTGCCATAGCTGGATTCAAGTGTTCGAGCGTTGACGTTCCTGAGCCTCATTCAAGGTTCAGGAATTTTTTATGGAGACTCTGATGAAAGACCGTCAAAACGGGAAGAGTCTTGTGAGATGGAGAGGAGAGGACAAGATGGAACGATTAGGACAGCATTTGGTCCGCTGGCGCTACATAGTCGTCGCGATTTGGACCGTACTCTTGGCAGTATCGGTTTATTTCGGGCTACAGCTTCCGGGCGAATTGAGAGGGAACGGCTTTGCGATTCAAGACGGTCGCTTCGAACAAGTTGAGGATACGTTGAACGACCGGTTCGACCGAGCCGGAGCATCGATGATCGTCTTACTCGAAGGGGGAGACCTCGATACGGTGCTCGAAGACCAGCGCGAGCGACTCGAGGCGGTGAATGGCGTCGATGGCGTCCTCACCCCGAATGAAAATCCAGACGCGCGTGCTGGAGACGTCGCGTATTTGTTGCTCGAGTTTAACGACTACGAGACGGCCGAGGCGTCAATTGAGGACGTTCGGAACGCCTTAATTACGAACACCGATACAGACGTGCGTTTGACCGGGGAGCCGGTATTTGCCGACGACTTGAACGAGGCGTCGAAAAACGACTTGATTCGGGCCGAATTGATTGGGATTCCGGTCGCGCTCGTCGTCCTTTTGCTCGTATTCGGGACACCGCTCGCCGCGTTTATGCCGCTCTTCGTCGGAGTGATCACATTCATCGTGGCCGCCGGGGCGCTCTTCTTCTTCGCCCAGTCGATGGAGCTTTCGATTTTTGTATTGAATGCGGTCGCGATGATTGCCATCGCGCTCGGCATTGATTTCTCGCTCCTGCTCGTCAACCGCTATCGTGAAGAGTTGGCACAAGGGAAGTCACGAGAAGCGGCAATCGTGCGGACGGTCGCGACGGCAGGGCGCTCGATTCTTTTCTCAGGACTCTGTGTATTCGTTGGGTTGGCCGGTTTATTGTTCATTCAAGTGGACGTATTCCAAGCGGTCGCACTCGGTGCGCTCATCGCCGTCGCCGGTGCCGTCTTGTCGGCGCTTACCCTGCTGCCGTCAGCGCTGTATATCGTCGGTGACGCCATCAACAAAGGGCGCCTCATCAAAACGAACGAGGTGCGCTCTGAAGTGCGCTGGCAACAGTTGGCCCGTTTCGTGATGAAACGTCCGGTCGTGATGACACTTGTCGCCTTGTTACTTCTATTGCCGAGTCTTTGGTTCGTCCGCGACTTAGAACTCAATATTCCGGACGCCGATGCACTGCCGACGTCATACGAATCACGTGCCGCCTTAGAGCGCTGGGATGAGGTGTTCGGCGCGACTGCGACGGATGCGGTCCTGTTGTTCGAGACGAACGATTTGACCGAATCGATGATTTTAGATGAACTGGTCGCGTTAACCGACGAGTTGAACGAAGACCCGATCGTCGACAATGTGACGACGTTCTTGACGGCGTCCGGACTTGAGCCAGCCGAATTCCAACAGCTCGCGGAGGTCGCACCGGAGCAACTCGAGGCGTTCGACCGACTCCTAACACTCGATGGAAACACGGACCTCGCGCTCATCAACGTCAGTTTCGACGTACCTCCGAGCGATAAAGAAGCGCAGGCTTTCGTCCGTGATTGGCTGGATAAAGGGTTTGCCGTCGGGGGACCGGCTGCGTTCAACGAAGAGATATATGAGGAGATTTATGACAGCATCCCGTATGCGGTCATCACCGTCATCTTGGCGACGTTCGTCATCCTCATGTGGGCGTTCCGTTCCATCTTGATTCCGATTAAAGCGATCATCATGAACGTGCTCGGTCTCGGCGCGACGTTTGGACTCCTCGTTATCATCTTCGAATCGGGTTACGTGTATGATGCGGAGACGATTAGCATTTTGACGCCGGTCTTTATTTTCTCGCTCGTCTTCGGCTTGTCGATGGACTATGAAGTGTTCCTCGTCTCGCGGATTGAAGAATATTATCGGGAAACCGGGGACAACGATTACGCGACGGAGATGGGACTCGCGAAAACGAGTAAAATCATCACGTCTGCGGCGGTCATCATGATCGTCGTGACTGGTGCCTTCGCATTCACCGGCGTCAGTCCGATTAAACAGCTCGGAGTCGGCATCGCGCTCGCCATCTTTATCGATGCGACAATCATCCGGATTTTACTTGTGCCGTCCTTGATGAAACTGTTCGGAGACTGGAACTGGTGGTGGTTCGGCAAGAAAAATTTACCGAAACGTAACTTACACTAAATATACAGTTAATGAAAGAACGCTGATTTTGTGATAAACTATTCCTATCACTACGCGCAATTTTAGAAAGGAAGGGTTTTATGGACACCGAGAGGACGTGGCCTCTGTTCCAACTGCCGGACTTCTAGCGTTGAATTTTTACAGACGAATCTATGTAAAAATCAACAAACGGAAGATCGGAGATGGAACAGATGGAACCGCAGCTACGACTGAGGATCCTCCTCTCCGTTGAAAACGGGGAGGACAATCGGAATGAAACGAGTTGCTACCATAGTGCTCGGAACGCTGATCATGGCGTTCGGTTATTATTATTTGAATGAACAGTTTGGCTTGGCAGAAGGGGGATTTGTCGGACTATCGTTACTCGGTCGCTATTTGTTTGATATCGATCCGGCGATTTCGATGATCGTGCTCGACATCCCATTCTTTTTAGTCGCTTTGTGGTGGAAAGGTTGGCGCTTCGTCGGACAGGCGGTGCTCGCCGCCGCATCGCTCTCGCTCAGTTATGCAATGTGGGATCGACTCGACTTGCTCACGTTTGATGTGCAAGTGTGGCCGGCCACGCTTTTTGCAGCTATCGCGAGTGGGATTGTCACCGGGTACGGTCTCGGTCTCGTCTTGAAATCCGGCGGTGCGACGGGTGGGGACGACCTGTTCGCGCTCGGCTTATCGAATTGGACCGGAATCTCGGTCGGAACGATTCTCATTGCCTTCGATGTCATCGTCTTGGCGATTTCACTCATCTATTTGCCATTATCGAACGCGCTCTATACGCTTATCGCCGTGGCGATTGCAGGACGTGTCGTCACGAAGATGATGACGGACGATGTAGTCGAACAGACGAAGCCCGCAGTCGTTACCACAAAACTTGCACCAAAAAACGATCTCGCGTGAGATCGTTTTTTTGTTTGCACTCATTGTATTGAATTTGCAATCTGGACTAACTCGTCTTTAGTCAGATCTCCTTTATAATCAATCGCATATTCGACGTTTCCCATTTGCCAACTTACTATTTGAGTATCGTCTATCTTATGGAAATAAGCGTCTGACCCGTCCGCTAAAGTGACGTGCTCGTCCCATGTCGCGACATGATTCCAACCGAGGTCTGTCGTCGCCCAGACGGTCAACTGTTCCGCGTCGTTTTTATAAATGAGACGGGCTTGGTTCAATTGAATCACGTTCGCGTAAGTTTCTGTCGCTTCGAATGGGAGATGAGCTGGCTCCGAAAGCTCAAACGGAACAAAAGCGGTCGTGAAAGCGATGGGAAGAGGGACTGAACTGCGCCCGATGAGTAGTAGTGTGAAGGCGAATCCGAACAGATAAAGAAAGACGCGTCTACTTTTTCTTCGTTCATTTGATGGAAACATACAAGGCTACTCCTTTTTGAACAATTGATTGAATCTACGCTCCTCAGTAACAAAGGTCACAGCTTTTTCATCGCAACGTGCTTTACACTCAATGTAGAAGGAGTGAAGCATAATGAAATGGATGATTCCAAAACAGCACGGTGCCTGGTCGATGCTGATTTTACCATTTTTACTCGGTGGCATCGTCGGCGGCTGGACGCTTGCGCACATCCCGTTCGCCATCGCCTGGCTGTTCGTCTACATGGGTACGTTTTTCTTGTTCCAGTACGTGAAGCAACGGAAAAAGTCGCAAGAACTGCTCCGTACCGTGATCCTCTATCTTGGAATTGCAACTATCGCCGCAATCCCTGTCTTCCTGACTGAATGGCATCTCATTTGGTTCGTCTTTGCGATGATTCCGTTCGGTCTTGTCAACGCGTATTTCGCTAAAATGAAGGACGAGCGCAACGTCTGGAACGACGTCAGTGCCGTCACCTCGTTTTGTATCGGCGGGATGGCCAGCTATTACCTCGGCGCACGCGTCGTGGACGGGACGATGGTGTGGCTATTCGTCTTACCGTACTTCTACTTTCTTGGCAGCATCTTTTACGTGAAGACGATGATTCGAGAGAAGAAGAGCCAAACGTATCGAAACGTGTCGTGGGGCTACCACGTCGTGCTCGTTATCGTCTTCATCGTACTCGGTAATCCGTTACTTGCGTTGGCCTATGCGCCGAGTCTCATCCGTGCGATTGGTTTTTACGGGAAACAAGTCCCGATTATGCGCATTGGCATCATTGAAATCGCGAACTCTGTGTTCGTCCTCATCTGTCTGAGCGCCTATTTATATGTATAGAAGGGGAGACCCTTCTTTTTTAGTTGTTCGATGAGGTGCTCGAGATGACGGCCACAGTCGCAGCAGCTGTCGCGGCCTGTTGCATCGCGAGCAAGTGGGCGAACGTGCCATGAAGCAATAGTTCGCTCGCCTCTTCGGTGATGGTGTCGGCGGCGGTGAGCTGTAGGGCGACAGTCAAGCTATGTGTGTTGAACCAGCGTTGCTTCTCAGTTTCGGCACCGACGATGTCGGTCACGGTTTGAATGGTCTCGTCCGTCGGCTCGGCGATGATGGTGAGTAGGGCGAGCGGTGGTAAATGTTCGTTTCGGACCGTGATCTTTTGTTGCTTTAGCCGCTCCCGCCAGTCGAGGAAACGGGCAACGGCCTCGGTCGGGGCGAGTTCGCTGAAAGCGAGCAAATGCGAGACGAGCTGCAGTTCATTCGAGCGGGACACGTGGACCGTTAACGCTTCGTAGTACGCCTCAATTCGCGCATTCAACCCCTCATGGTCGTCAAACGCTTGGACGAGGACGAGGGCGGACAATAAGTCCTCTTCGCTCGTGAGCCATGGATGGTGTTGTTTGAACGTTTGATAGAGGGCTGTCGCCTCGTCGAGTCGGCGTTCCGGGTCATCGACGTTCAGTAGTTGGCTCGCGATGAACGGCCGCAACATGCTGTAACGAAAATGTTTCCGGTCGAGTAAGGCGTCGAGCCGGAGCGCCTCATCGATGGCCGGCGCGACATCTTCATATTTGGCGTCAAGGAACGACAACCAGACAAGACTGTTCGTTCCACGGAACTTCGAGAACATGCTCGTCTTTTGTTTGAGGGCGGCTTGTGCCTGTTCGAAACGTGCTGGATCGAACGGGGTGTCATGAATGGCGTAATGGATAGCCATCACACGTCGAAAGTCATCCGTGAGCGACCATTTTGTGGCTTGTTTAATTGCTTCGAGCGTCTCAACATACCGGGTATAACGCGTCGTCATAATAAAACCTCCTTTTTCTACCTACGACATGAATCCAAAAAATGTTTCATACGTCTCAATCTCCGAAAGAGAGAAAAGGAAGCGTTTAACTGCTGATGAAGAGGGAATCAAATGCATGTCTATCGATCCTAGTTCTAAGCGGGGAGTGAAACGAAATGGAGAGACGTCCTTACACTTACGCATTTCGGAATTTCGGTTCTGGTTTTTTATTTGGTGTCGGGTTTATCGCATTTGTTGATGAAATGGTTTTCCATCAACTTCTTGCCTGGCATCACTTTTATGATAAATCCACTGTCAAGATTGGTTTGTTTTCGGACGGTCTATTTCATGCCTTTAGTTGGTTCGCCACCGTCGCTTCCTTATTTTTGTTAGCTGATTTACGAAGACGACAGTCTTTTTGGATGAAGAGATGGATAAGCGGGTTGCTCATCGGAGTGGGGTTCTTCCAACTATACGATGGAATCATTCAACATAAGGTTTTTCAACTTCATCAAATTCGTTATGGGGTGAACATCCTTCCGTATGATCTTGTCTGGAACACGGCGGCCGTCTTGATTTTGATTAGTGGCCTTATCCTATTCAGTCAGACGCAAAAACAGAAGAGGGAGAAATGATATGCATTCCCATGTTCATGTTTCTGGGAATGGGTATGAAGTCGCTGTCTTCATCTTGTTCCTAATTGGGTTGATTGTTTATCCGTTCGCCGCCATCATGACGAGTCGCCACTACAAAACATGGCCACTTCATCGATACGTTTTTTGGTTTGCCGGCCTATTGATAGCAGGCTGCGTTTTCATCGGACCTTTTGCAACCTATGCCCATGCCCACTTCGTTGGCCATATGATTGGCCATTTGTTTCTTGGAATGTTGGCACCGCTTCTTCTTGCCTTAGCAGCACCGATGACCTTGCTGTTACGTACGTTGCGCACCGGCACGGCGCGACAAATCACCCGGTTGTTAAAAAGTCGCGTATTACGATTTCTCGTGAACCCAGCTATAACCGCCGTACTGAATATCGGTGGATTATATGTGCTCTACATGACGAATCTTTACTCACTTATTCATGAATCACTCTTGCTGTATGGACTCGTTCATCTGCACGTGTTTTTGGCCGGATATTTATTTACGATTTCAATCATTTATGTGGATCTTACGCCACACCGTTATGGCTTTTTTTATCGAGCGACGATAGTGATTCTTGCCTTGGCCGCTCATAAAATATTGGCAAAACTGATTTATGCACATCCCCCTCTTGGAGTACCGAAAGAGGCAGCTGAGACAGGGGCGCTATGGATGTATTACGGGGGTGATGCGGTCGATTTGATCTTGATCATTATTCTATGTCATCAATGGTATAAAGCCACCGCGCCTCGACAATGTACGCTGAGAAACAATGCTTAACGGTAATAAAAAAAGACGATCCCCGATATGTTCGGAGGGATCGTCTTTTTAGGTGTGAAACGATGATTATTGGACTTGTGTGTAAAGCTTCTGCATGTATTCATTCACTTCATCGGCCGCCTGGAACATCATAAACGAATGTTGCAAGATGATTTCCGGTGAGAAGCCGAGGTCGAGGTCGAGTGTCGAGGCGAGTGTGACGTCACGATCGCTGTCGAGGACACAACGGAAGTATTTGAATTCTTGGTTGAATTCGTTCAACGCGTTCAAAATCGGCAAATCTTCAACGTAGTCCGGTACGTGTGTCACCGTCGCGGCATAAAGCTCGGCATCCGTCGTTTTTTTGTTGAAGGCGATAATCATAACGGGCTGAGCCCCGGATTTAGTCGTTTCACGCGTCAAAAACGTGACGTGCGTTTCAGTTTCACTCTCTTTGAACGTCATGTTGCGTTCAGCGACGAGCGCTTTGAATGATTCCACTTTTTCTTCGAAGTTCACAAAGAAGTCCCCCTTAAAAGTCGTTACTCTAACTTTCCCCCATTTGGCTAGGGAAAGCAAGGGGAACTAGCGTTTCATCAACATTTTGATGGCCTCTTCGACCGTTTCAGACGTATCTTCGCCGTCTTGTTGGGCCGTGATGATGCATTGCTCTAAATTTTTCGCGACGATAATGGTGGAGGCGCGATCAATCGCAGAGCGCGCTGCACTCAACTGAGTGACGACGTCGCGGCAGTCTTTCCCTTCTTCCATCATCCGGATAATAGCACGGATTTGCCCTTCCACCCGTTTCATTCGATTCAATACTTTTGTGTCGTATTGATACTGTTCCATAGGATTCACCTCTATATAAAAATCGTTCAGTAACTCGACTATTTCTTTCGTAGTCTCATCTTAATACGTAGGGGAGTATGTGTCGAGCGACAACCCCCAGGCGTTCACCTAATCAAAACTGAACGAATCAGAAAAACATATCACTTGCCTTATAATACCTAAGGGGGTATATTAATAACGTAGACGTTATTTGTTCGATAAATCACAAAGTTTTTTAACGATTCGATGAAGGCAATTAAATATAGGTAGTAAAAAGGATGGAGATTACCGATGAAAGCATCAGCATTAAAACGGTAACTGGATCGTGGAGTCCCTATACACATCGTGGACGTCCGAGAACGCGACGAGTTTCAAGAAGCACACATTGCCGGGTCGACCAATTATCCACTTTCGGAGATGGCCGAGTGGGTGGACGCGCTCGATCCGAATCAAGAATATATCGTGCTCTGTCGCTCCGGCGCTCGAAGCACGCAAGCAACTTGGCAAATGGAAGCGAAAGGCTATAAAGTGGTCAATATAGAAGATGGCTTGATGAGTTGGCCAGGTGAAATCGTCAAAGGAGGCAATACGCAATGAGTAAAAAAATCGTAATCGTCGGCGGTGTGGCTGGTGGTGCTTCGGCGGCCGCCCGCCTCCGTCGTTTGAATGAAGAGAACCACATCGTTATGTTCGACCGGGGGGAGTACATCTCGTTTGCGAACTGTGGACTACCTTACTATATTGGTGACGTCATTCAAGATCGTCAAAAGTTACTCGTTCAAACCGTCGAAGGGATGAACAAGCGTTTCCAACTCGACGTCCGGAACTTGACGGAAGTGATAAAAATCAATCGTGCCGAGAAGACGGTCACAGTACAGCACGTCCGAACGGGTGAGACGTACGATGAGTCCTATGATGTGCTCGTCTTGTCACCGGGCGCGAAACCGATTCGTCCGAACATCCCTGGAATTGTAGAAGCAAAAGACCTCTTCACGCTCCGCAACATTCCGGACACGGATCAAATCCGTAGCTACGTCGACGACAAAGCGCCGAAGCATGCGACGGTCATCGGTGGTGGATTCATCGGTGTCGAGATGGCTGAAAACTTACGGGAACGTGGTGTTGACGTCACCCTCGTTGAGATGGCGGACCAAGTCATGACGCCGCTTGACCGCGAGATGGTAGCGCCGGTTCACGAACATATGCGCCTCCATGGTGTCGAGCTTCAACTCGCCGACGGCGTCGACTCGTTCTCGGAACAAGGGAAGCGGGTCCATTTGAAGAGCGGTCGCGTCGTCGAGACCGATATGGTCGTCTTATCGATTGGCGTCGTGCCGGAGTCATCCATTGCCACAGAAGCAGGCCTTGAGACAGGAATCCGTGGGGCCATTCGCGTCAACGAAAAGATGCTCACGTCTGACCCGAACATCTATGCCATCGGTGACGCGGTCGAGGTGCTTGATTATATCTTTAAAGAGCCGACGGTCGTTCCGCTCGCGTGGCCGGCCAACCGCCAAGGGCGTCTTGTCGCCGATATCATCAACGGCCGTGACGTCCAATATAACGGGACGATGGGGACAGCTATCGCCAAAGTGTTCGATTTAACAGTCGCCTCGACGGGGTGGAATGAAAAACGTTTGATGGCGGCCGGTAAAGCGTTCGAAGCCGTCCACGTGCACCCGGGTTCGCATGCCGGGTATTACCCGGGAGCGACGCCGGTGTCGCTCAAGCTCTTGTTCCATCCGACGACCGGTGAGATTTACGGCGCACAAGGCGTCGGGATGAACGGGGTCGATAAACGGATTGACGTCATTGCGACAGCGATGAAAGGTGGCTTGACGGTCCTCGATCTTCCGGATCTTGAACTCAGCTATGCACCACCGTTCAGCTCGGCGAAAGACCCGGTCAACATGATCGGCTACGTCGCGTCAAACGTCGTCCTCGGCGATAACGAAGTCGTGCATTGGAACGAGATTGACGAGCTTGTGAAGAACGGCGCGACACTTCTCGACGTCCGTGACGAGTCGGAACACGAACTTGGCAAAATTCCAGGCTCCATCAACGTTCCCCTCAACTCGCTACGTGACAACTTAAATGCCTACAGCAAAGACGAAACGATTTACGTGACATGCCAAGTCGGGCTTCGCGGATATCTCGCATCCCGCATCTTGCGTCAAAACGGATTCAAGGTTAAAAACTTAAGCGGTGGCTACAAGACGTGGTCCCAAGTAAAACGTGATGTTGATGCCACTAAGGCAGGGACGCAAGCAGAGCACGAGACTGCCGCTACAGTAACGGAGGAGGCACCACAAGCGATGACGACTCAACCAATCAAAGACCCGATTGTATTAGATACGTGCGGTCTGCAATGTCCGGGACCGATTTTAGAGGTCAATAAAAAAGTCGCTGAGCTCGGTGAAGGCGAGACGCTTCGCGTACTCGCGAGTGACCCTGGATTCTTTGCGGACATCGAAGCATGGGCGAAGAAAACGGGAAATGAGCTCGTCTCCAAACAGCTCGTGAACGGACGCGTCGAAGCGGTCCTTCAAAAAGGTCAAGGTTCTGCGGCCGTCCAAGTGGGCGCGCCAGCAGGCGACGGCGCGTCGATGGTCGTCTTCAGTGGCGACCTCGACCGTGCGCTCGCATCATTCATCATCGCCCAAGGTGCGGCGGCAATGGGGAAAGACGTCACGATGTTCTTCACGTTCTGGGGACTCAACGTCATCCGTAAACCTGATGCACCGGAAGTGAAGAAGCAAGGCCTCGAGAAGATGTTCGGCATGATGATGCCGTCCCACGCGGGTGAGCTTCCGCTTTCGAACATGAACTTCGGTGGCGTCGGTCAGAAAATGATGAAAAAAGTGATGAGTGACAAAAATGTCCCATCACTTGATCAAATGATCAAGTCGGCTCAGGAGGCAGGTGTCAAAATGGTCGCGTGTACGATGTCGATGGACGTCATGGGAATCAAAGAAGAAGAGTTGATTGACGGCATCGATCTCGGAGGTGTGGCAGTCTACCTCGGGGCAGCCGAAGGCGGCAATTTGAACCTTTTCATCTAAAGCAATCTGGAATGAGGAGCAACCGACATCATGTTGGTTGCTCTTTTTATTGATGGCGTTGTTTTTTGAAAATTGTTGAAAAGGATTGCATTCTTCATTCGTTTTTCCTATAATTCAAAACATGTTAAGAAAGTTGACATAACTTTTACTTATGACTAATCATACTTATGGAGGATTAACAGATGGAGAATATGATTGAAAAGTTTGTTGGGCAAGCGAACGACTTATTGTGGTCGTCAGTGCTCATCATCGTACTTGTCGCTCTCGGTCTTTACTTTACGGTTCGCATGGGCTTTGTACAGTTCCGCATGCTTCCGGAGATGTTCCGTCTCTTATTTAAAGACGGCATGAAACGTGAAAAAGGACAGGTCTCGTCGTTCCAGGCATTCGCCATCGGTACGGCAGCACGTGTCGGTACGGGTAACATCGCGGGTGTCGCAACGGCGATTGCACTTGGTGGTCCAGGAGCCGTCTTCTGGATGTGGCTCATTGCCCTCATCGGTTCAGCATCTGCGTTTGTAGAAAGTACGCTCGCGCAAGTGTATAAAGTCCGTGACGGACGTACGTGGCGTGGAGGTCCGGCTTACTACATGGAGCGTGCGCTCGGCCAACGTTGGCTCGGGATTTTGTTCGCCATCCTCATCACGTTCTCGTTCGGCTTCGCCTTCAACTCGGTTCAGTCGAACACGATCTCGCTTTCGATGAGCAACCAGTTCGGCGTCAGCACGACGACGGTCGGGATCATCTTGGCGCTTGTCACGGCAGCCGTCATCTTCGGTGGGATTCAATCAATCGCCATCTTATCGAGTATCATTGTTCCAATCATGGCGGGCGGATACATCTTGCTTGCGCTCTGGATTATGATTTCAAATGCCTCACTATTACCTAGCGTCTTCAGCCTCATCTTCTCAGAAGGTGTGCTCGGGCTTCAGCAATTGTTCGGTGGCGCAATTGGTGCGATGGTGCTTCAAGGAATTCGTCGTGGTCTCTTCTCGAACGAAGCGGGTATGGGTTCGGCTCCGAACGCAGCTGCGACTGCAGAAGTATCACACCCGGTCAAACAAGGGTTGATCCAATCGTTTAGTGTCTTCGTCGATACGTTGATCATCTGTACGTCGACAGCGATGATCATCTTGTTGTCTGGCGTAGCAGGCTCGGAATCGTTTGCCGGTGTCGAATTGACGCAAGCCGCGCTCACGGCAGAAGTTGGTCCAATCGCGACATCGTTCTTGACGATTGCCATCTTCTTGTTCGCATTCAGCTCGATTCTTGGGAACTACTACTATGGTGAGACGAACATCCAGTTCATCTCAGAGAAGAAGATTTACGTCACGATTTACCGAATCGGTGTCGTCGGGATGGTCCTCTTTGGAGCCATCCGTTCGGCCGGCCTCGTCTGGTCAATCGCTGATGTGTTCATGGGTCTCATGGCGCTCGTTAACTTGTACGCGATTTTCCGTCTCTCGAAAGTGGCGCGTCTCGTCCTTGATGATTATTTGGCTCAACGTCGTCAAGGAGCGGATCCGGTCTTCTATGCGGATTCGATTGAAAACCTGCCAGGACGCGAGCATCTCGAAGCGTGGGAAACGGAATCGGAAGAAGTCAAAACCGGTACGATTCGTTCATAATGTTTAAACCGTCTACGACAACACGTAGGCGGTTTTTTTGCGTCAGAAAGAGGGGAAAACGATAGAAAAGGGGGGCCGTTCACTCATGGAGACGACACATTATATACGCATTTCCCCAGAAGTATGGGTCTCATTTGCCCAAGACCCCGATATGATTATGGATTGGCTCCTCCACGTGCACGCGCAAGGTCGTGACACGTATGACACGTTAACGCTGCCGGGGATCGAACGCTTTCAAAAAGTGCTCGGTCAAATCGAGGTGTATCTTGATGGAGACGATATGTACAATTTAGAGATGGCCGTCATTGGGGAGGAGTTGATTGTCAACGAAGAACAGGCGGTCGTCGTCGGCATCTTGACACCGCAACTGCTCAATATCGTCAAGGACGCACTCGGTGCATTTACGAAAGAAGACGTTACCGACATGGCATTCGTCGATCAAGACGGACTCGACGAAATTTGGTTGAAATGGACGTCGCTTCGCCGATTTTGTGAAGCAGCGGCCGAGCGGGACGAGCTCGTCTTGATTTATTATGAATGAGACGAGTGAGATGGTATGATATTGAAAAAATGGATGGTGATTCATGATGGGTGACTTCTTCTTGACGACAGCGTTCTTTTTTTCATTGATTAGTCCAATCTTCGCTTATCGAACGGGACAGAAATGGCTCGGTCGCTTGAATCTGGTCACATTGATCGTATTTATTTTAAGCTTCGTTACCGTGCATGGGTTCGTTCAATTCCATACTTGGTTACTTACGGCTATGTACGCGCTCTTTTATATCAACTTGGTGTTCGCCATCATCACTAGTTCCATGTTTCTACATGATCGACATCCGCGTGCCTCGCTCGTCAAAATCATCGGTCTCGTCAGCGGAATTTTTCTCGCGAGTCTATTGGCACTCTACACGTTAGCGCTCTATGACGTTTGGTGGAAGATGGTGATCGGGGCGACGATCACAACTGTGACACTGTACGTGACGGGCGTCTTGTTGCTTCGTTTGAAACAACTCGATCGTCAGCCAGAAATATAAAGAACGCTCGGTGCCTAAGGCATCGAGCGTTCTTCTCCGTTATTTCAGTGCGATTTCGAGCGCTTTGACGTTTTCACGCATCAAGTCGAAATAGCTTTGTTCCAGCTGCTCTTTCGTGACAGACTCTAAGTTGTAGATGGTCACCGCTTCGGCGCCAATCTCGTTTTTCACGACTTCCGCGACTTTCGGTGTCACCGTGTCTTCAAATGCGATGTGCGTCAAGTCGTGGGCACGCGCTTCTTCGATGACACGTTTCAACGCTTGTTGAGACGGCTCTTCAGACGGAGTCAATCCGGCGATTGGGAGCTGTTCGAAACCGTAACGTTCTGCGAGGTAGCCGTATGCCGCATGTGTGACGAGAAGCTGTTGCTTCGAGCCGGCGTCGACCGCTGCCTGGAGCTCGGCGTCGAGTGTCTCTGCTTCTTCTTTAAAAGCGCTCAACCGGTCGGCAAACTCGTCTTTGTAGTCAGGTGCCTGGTCGGCGAATGAGGCCTCGACCGCTTCTGCCATCGAGACGGCGTTCATCGGATCGAGCCAGACGTGCGGGTCGTATTGACCGTGGCTATGCCCGTGCTCGTCCTCTTCATGAGCATGTGCATCTTCTTCGTGCCCGTGCTCGTCCTCTTCATGAGCATGTGCATCTTCTTCGTGCCCATGCTCGTCCTCTTCATGAGCGTGTGCATCTTCTTCGTGCCCATGTGCGTCTTCTTCATGGCCGTGGTCATCAGCACCGTGAACATGGACCGTCTTGTCGGCATCGAGTAACGTGACGTTTTCGGCCGTTTTGACGAACGTGACATTTTCGTTCGCGAGGCTGTTCTCCATCGACTCGACGTAAGGCTCGAGGTCGTGCCCGACCGTTAAGAACAGATCTGCTTCTGCGATTTGTGTCATTTGACGTGAAGTCGGCTCGTATGTGTGCGGATCAGCACCGGGCGGGATGACCATCTCGACGCGGACACGGTCGCCACCGATTTCTTCTGCGATCGACTTCAAGGCGAACGTCGATGCGTAAACGGTCAATTGATCGCTCGTCTCCTCCGATGCGTTGCTGTCTCCATTGTTGGCACATCCGCCTAAAAACAGTGTCCCGGCAGCGGCGACACTAAGTAACTTTTTATTCATGGGTTTCTCCACCTGTCCTCTCTCTGAAAAACATTAAACCGTAACGGTTACGTTCTGTGATTGCGCCTTATATTATAGGCGGCAGGTTCGCGCACGTCAAGTCCAACTTCCGATGGATGGAATTTTGATAAAAAGGGAATATGATTAAAAAAAGAACGAGGAGTGGATGTATATGAGAAAGGAGACCGCCTGGTTCGTCGGCGGAGCCGCTCTCGCGGCGGCTACTGCGGCCGGTGCCACGGTATGGAATCAGTACGGTTCCCTCGTGCGCTGGCAAGAGCCTGAACTTCCGGTTCAGCACTCGACTCGCAAACGACGAACGCACACGTACAAAATCATCGATGACCACCCGCTCCAATTTGATGTGTATTACCCGACGGGAGATGGCCCGTTTCCCGTCGCCGTCTACGCGCACGGCGGGGCGTTCGTTCGAGGTAACCGCGGGATGGTGACGTTGTTCCATCCGTTGCTCGATCACTTTTTGGCGAAAGGCTTCGCGGTCGTCAGTATTGATTATCGGCTGTTTGAAGACGGAGTGTACTTCCCGGACAACATCGTCGACGTCTCGGATGCACTCAGCTATTTGAAGCAACATGGTGATTTGCTCAATCTCGATGTCGACAAGCTGATCGTCTGGGGCGACTCGGCCGGAGCTGCATTGATGCTTGCGACGGCGCTTGATCGGGAGAAACAGTTCATCGGTGAACTCGGGGCAGACGTCCCGCCGGTTAAAGGGGTCATCGCGCTTTATCCGCCGACGAATTTCTTATTGTTCAAATTCGTTCAGACATGGCTTGCCCATCTCAAGTTTTATGAAGGTAGCCGAGAAGAATGGCGTGAATTGATGGTGAAATGTTCCCCGGTGACGCATTTATACGATGACGCCCCACCGATTTTACTGCTACACGGTAAGAAGGACCCGATTGTTCCATTCGGACAAGCGCTTCACTTCGTTGAACATGCGAGCGAAGTCGGTGCAAACGTCCAACTCATCTCATTTCCAAATGGCACACACTCCTTAGCAAGCTTTCTCCAATCCGACAACCCGATCAAAGAAGAAAAACTGATGAGCCGCATCGATCGGTTCATTGACGACGCCCTCACATGACGTTGCGCTTTTCTGAAAAGATGTTACCATGGGAAAAGGTTTTAGAGAACAAAAAGGAGTGACTAGCGTGACAGAGCTTTGTTTGGTCCGACATGGTCAGACCGATTGGAATTTTAATGAAATCATTCAAGGACGGGAAGATATCCCGCTCAACGCGCTCGGACATCGTCAAGCCGAAGAGAGCGCGGCCTTTTTAAGTCAAGAAACATGGGACGTCATCGTCGCAAGTCCGTTAGCGCGCGCCGTCGATACAGCTCGCTATATCGCCGAGGCGTGTGGCATTGACCCGGCAAACATCGTCATGGACGCGCGGTTCATCGAGCGCGAATTCGGAGCGGCGTCGGGGCAGCCGGTCCCGGGCATCTATGAAGCGGTGCAAGCCGATGACCAGACCCGTGTCCCAGGACTCGAATCAGAAGATGAGATGCGCGCCCGGGTGCGCGAAGGGATGGAGCATCTCGTGAAGACATACGAAGGAAAGCGCGTCATCGTCGTCTGCCATTCCCATGCGATCAAGGCGGCGTTATCGGCGATCGATGAGACGTATACGTTCCGTCATGCGATGCGTAACGCCTGCTCGAACTATATCGAACACCAGGACGGACGCTTCATCGTCAAAGCGGTGAACGTGGCCGACCACATCACAAACGAAATCGTTATGAAGTGAGGAGAGGCACATGTCGACATTGCTCTGGATATTCATCATCGCATCATTTGTCGTCGCGTTCATTGGGCTGATTTACCCGGTCATCCCGAGCGTGTTGTTCTTATTCATTGGATTCTTGATTTACGGCTTCGGCTTCTCGTTTGAGCCGCTCACGTGGACGTTTTGGCTATGGCAAATCGTCTTTCTCGTCTTCTTGTTCGCCGTCGATTATATCGTCACGCGGGCAACGGTCGATAAACGGGGCGGTTCCGAGCGGGCGAAATGGGGGGCGACGATTGGGCTCATTGCCGGTCCGTTCATCTTTCCGCTCGTCGGTGTTTTAATTTTCCCGTTCATCTTTGCGTTCTTGGCCGAGCTCACGCTTGGTAAGTCAACACGGGAAGCTTGGAGTATCGGTGTCGGGACCGTACTCGCCTTTTTAGGGAGCACGCTTTTAAAAGTCGTCGGCATGACGATGATGGTCATCCTGTTTTTCATCTATATTTGAAGGCGAAGGCAACTTCTTCGTCTTTTTTGGTTGCGGATCTTAAAAAAACGGGGAAAGAAAAACAGGACCGTCCGATTATTCGAACGACCCTGTCTTGACGAGCTGGGTGAAGGCGGAGCGGCTAAATGTTTGCTGATGTTCAACTTGTTTTTCAAAGAAGGAAGGCTTTAACTCGCTGCCGGTTACCCCGTCGGCAATGAGGGAGTCGAGTACTTGCTTCGTCGGGTCGTGTTTCGGCAACAACATCAGACCTTCCGCGACGAACGTGTGGTGGTTCGAGAGTGAGCGTTCGCTCGTGAATGTGAGCGCGATGGCTGCGGGGCGGTTGCTAGGAGACGTAATGATCGCCTCGGCAAGAAGTAACATCCGTTTGTTTAAATAATGATGGAGTGTGACGGCGAACTCGGTCGGTACGAGCATCTCGAGTAACCATTCGTTGTCGTGTTCTTTCGAGATGATCAACCCGTCGACAAGTTCGATTGGGAGGTTCAACTCGTTGCCGTACTCGTCTTGGACGAGTCGGACTTGGACGAGGCGAAACGTTTTCATCGAATCAATCCCTTCCACGGTTTCTTTAGAACATCTTAACATAGTCTGATTGTGAAGATGTGTTACGATAACGTGGGAGCAACAAGGTTCGCGAGTAAAGGAGGAGGCATCAGAATGAGTTGGATTGTAGGGATTATCGGATATTTCGTGATACTGGCCATCGTCTATTATGGTGTCCTTTTCTTCAAGGTAAAACAACAACGGAGTCGGGCTGGTTATCGCATCTTCCTCTTACTGTCGGGACTTTTCTTGATGAGTGGAAGTGACTATATCATCGCCTTGTTCCAAGGGGACACCGAGGCGACATTTTGGCAACGGACTGTCTATTTCGTCTTAATCTTGATTTCTCTTTCTGTGGCGCTTTACTTTCGGAGAAAAGAAGATCAACACCATGCGCATGAGATGACGACCGCATGAAAAATGAGGCTGTGGGATTCCCACAGCCTCATTTTTATTTCGGGATTCGGGTTTGGCGAATCATCTCGAGCTTCAAGTCCCACAGCGGTTGGCTGAACGTCACAGAGTACACTTCCGGTAGACGGAGACGTTTATACTCTTCCCATAAGCCGTTCATCTGCTCACGGTGGTAGTCACGAATCTCTTTCGCGCTCGGAAGCGTATAAACACGCTCACCCTCTAAAAAGATGGGGACGAGCAAACGCTTGACGCTGAAGTTGCGCGTCTTGATCTTAAACGCTGGATCGCGCACATCGATGAGTTCGATTTCGGAATATGACTCGACCGGCTCATCCGATAAGGCGATGTAGTCACCTTTGAACTTTTTCGTGTCGTTGTCGATGATGCGATACAGTTCTTTCTTGTGCGGTGTCGTCGTCTTCACTTTCGAGGAAGATACTTTAATGACCGGTTTCAAGTTGCCAAATTCATCCTCGCGGGCGACGAGTTTATATACCATGCCGAGAGCAGGTTGCTCGTAGGCCGTGATGCCGCGCGTCCCGACGAGGAACGTGTCAGCCTCGGCTCCTTGCATCCGCAAGTCTTGGATGACGTATTCGTCAAGATCTCCGGACACGACGATTTTGACATAGTCGAGACCCGCTTCGTTGAGGGCTTTCCGGGCCCGTTTCGACAAGTAAGCCAAGTCCCCCGAGTCGAGACGGACCGATTTCAAGCGGTACCCGTTTGCCTCGAGTTCTTTTGCGACGGTGATCGCGTTCGGGAGGCCTGACTTGAGCGTGTCATACGTGTCGATCAACAGGCTCGTGTTATCCGGATACATCTCAGCGAACGAGCGGAACGCCGTCAATTCGTCGTCATGGAATTGGATATCTGCGTGCTCCATCGTCCCGCCCGTCGGGACATCGAAATCACGTCCGGCTGAGACGAGACTCGTCACGTCAAATCCAGCAATATAGGCGGCGCGTGTGCCGTAATAGGCGGCGTCGACTCCTTGCGCGCGGCGAGCTCCGCCTTCGAGCAATGTCTCGTTCGGTGCCGCTTGGCGAATGCGCGCATATTTCGTCGCGATGAGTGATTCGTGGTTGGCGATATTCAAAAACGCCGTCTGGAACAGCTTCGCTTCAAAGATGGTCGATTCGATGCGGACGACCTGTTCGTTCGGGAAGATAATCTCGCCTTCGCGTACGCTATAGAGTGAACCAGTGAATTTGAAGTTGCGTAACACGTCCGCGAACGCATCCTCAAAGTCGAGCTGCTCTTTCAAATAGGCGATGTCTTCCTCGGTGAACGAGACGTTCTCTAAGTAATGGACGATGTTTTGTAACCCGGCGAAGACGACGTAGCCGCCACTGAACGGGTTCGAACGATAATATAAATCGAAGACGACTTTTTCGTTATGTCGTCCTTGTTTCCAGTAAATGTACATCCAACGTGGGAGGTAAAGGTCTGTGTGAAGCGCTAAATTCCGATGTAACATAGTCAGTTCCTTTCTGATTTCATGTCACTTCCCGGTAACGGTAGCTCCGAGCGTTGTGACAAAATGTTCGAGCGCCCATTCATGGCCGATCGGGTTAAAGCTTTGTACCGCATCTGCGTGGATGACCATCTTGTAGCCGAGGTTATACGCGTCTACCGCGGTATGCAAGACGCAAATGTCTGTACACACCCCGACTAGATGAATTTCCGTAATACCGCGTTCCCGAAGCCGAAGGTCGAGGTCGGTCCCGGCGAAGGCGCTATACCGTGTCTTGTCAATCCAATGGTCAGCCTGTTCGGCAGCCGTTTTGACAGCACCGTATAAATCGCGTCCTTCTGTCCCACGAATGTTATGGGGTGGGAAGAGTGTCGTTTCCGGATGATACGTGTCACCGGCGTCGTGCACATCGTTCGCGATGACGACATAATCTTCTTTCGAAAACGTTTCAATCAACTGGACGATTCGGTCTTCAATCTCTTGCCCAGGTTTCCCACAAGTCAAACGACCTGTATCTGCGATAAAATCGAACGTATAGTCAATCACGATTAATGCGCGCATAGGAGGTCTCCTCTCAAGTACAGATTAGTTGGCTATCCTTCTTATTCTAAATCATTTTGCATGAAGCGAAAAAGATTATTTTTCATCTGTCTCGGGTAGTAAGTGTAAGTAGAACTGTTAGCGAAAGGGGAATGAACCGATGTTGTTGTCATCTACAGAACTATCGGAACAATTATCGCGCTTGAACGGTTGGGACGTCGTGGATGGGGAACTGCAAAAGACATATCGTCTCGACACGTTTCCGGAGGCGATTCAATTCGTGCACCTCGTCGCCGATTTGGCCGAGTCGCTCGATCACCATCCGAACATCTTAATCGAGTACCGTAACGTCACGCTCACCGTATCGACGCACGACGAAGGCGGCATTACGGAGAAAGACATCATGCTCGCGAAAGGGTGTGAGGAGCTTGTCTAACTTGTATATGACGTTCGCCTCCGGCAGTGTCGCCGAGCGGTTCCGGGAACATCCGGACGTGCTCGTCGCGAGCGGCAATGAGACGATTTTACTCGCTGAAGGGAACAAGTCTCCGTTTCAAAGCGGAAAGACGTTTCAAATCGAAGAAGCGGAAGGACAATTCGCATCCAAAGGGAATATTCTCTATGCGAACATCCCCGTGGATTCGAATGCGCGCTCACTCCTCTTCCATCGCCTGTTGACCGAAAAATCGCGTCTTGGCGCCGGGCATGATGGCTTCACGGCGTTCCGTCTCGGTGTCGACCCGGACGACAACCATGGCATCGTGCTCATCCAGTTCGCCGAAGCCGGCAACAAGTTTCGGGATTCGACGGACTATGTCTTGTTCCAAGAATGGCTCAAAGATGCCGTTGAACAAAAAGGGGCAGGCCCAATTATAAAACACTATGTCGTCACGGAAGCGGATAACCTATAATAAAAGATAACGTCACGTTAGGGGAGGATTTTTAATGAACAAGAACTACTTTTGGATGGGTTTGGCCGCTGGTGCCATCATCGGAGCAGGTGCGTCACTTCTCCATCGCGAGACTCGCGAGCAACAAGTACGTCAGCTGAAAGGGTTAAAGTCACGCCTTAAGACGTCGGACACATCGACACAAGCACATTCGGTCGGCCTCCAAGCATCACCGAAAGGGAGCTTGAAAGACCGTGTCATGGATTTGAAGGCGCTCTATGAAGAGAACCAAGACACAATCCAAAACCTCGTGGAAGACGTCAAAGATTTAGTGGACGCCCTTCAAGAGGCTCGTCATAAAAATCAAATCTAATGCGTATGGCCAAGCGGAATCCGCTTGGCCATTTGTTATTCCTGCTTATATTCTTTGTCGGTTCCGTCCGTGAACGTGACGTCTACTTCGATTTTTTTAGCATCGTCCGCGATGTTGAACGCGGCTTTGATTTGATTCAACACGTCCTCATCCGGTGTGTCCTGGTCGAAGTTTAATTGGCCGAAGACCGGATCGAGTTCTTGCATCGCCTCGTCCCCACGCAAATTTTGGTCATCTTCTTTTCGTTCATAAGAAGCCTCGGTCGAGTCGTTCTCTGCCTCATAGTCGACTTTGATGGCGTCGTCGACGTCCGTATAGTCGACCTCAAGTTCAAACTTTTCAAACGTATACATCGAATTGTTCTCTGTATTCGCCTCGTCCTCAACCGGTGCGTCACTCGGTTGGTTCGTGACTTCATCAGACGATCCGCACCCGGTCATCAAAAAGAGTGATGCTGCAATCGGAAGTGCCCATTTCAAACGTTTCATTCTACCATTCCTCCTTGAACAATCAACCTAATCCGTTCATTCCCTTGTCGTACAAAAACTATGCTTCGATCGACCTGTTTTCCGCCATCGAAGAACTCCCCCTGAATAATTTGTATAAAAATACAATTGACAGTATAAATATACGTATGGTTTAATCGGATTATTCTTTTGAGGAGGTACGACAGATGATCACGTGTGGAATCGTCGGTGTGACGGGATACGCCGGCATGGAACTATTGAAACTGATTACGGCGCATCCGAACTTACGGTTGATGCAAGTGATGAGCGACTCGAGCGCGGGGGTACGATTGACTGAGTTGTATCCATGGATGGAGACGGACGCGTTGCGGCTTGAACCGTTTCATCCGGAAAACCTGCATCAAGTGGACGTGCTGTTTCTTGCGACGCCGAGCGGGGTGTCATCCCACTACATTCAGCAGTTAAACGCATTTGAAGGAGTCGTCGTCGACTTGAGTGGGGACTTACGTCTTTCAGGCGAGGCGTATACGACGTGGTACAACAAAACACCGGTTCACGCGGATATCCAGGCGAAAGCCGTTTACGGGTTAACCGAATGGAATCGCGAAGCATTGAAGACGGCGGACTGGATTTCAAACCCGGGGTGTTACGCGACGGCCGTGTCGCTCGGTCTTCTGCCGTTTCTAACAGATGGCTTGATCGAGCCGGACGAGATTATCGTCTCCGCATGCTCGGGCATTACCGGTGCCGGCAAAGCCTTGAGCACGAAGACGCATCACGCTCGCTCAAATGAGAACGTACAGCTATATAAGATTCACACGCATCAACACATTCCAGAGATTGAACAGACGATTCACCACGTGACAGGGGTCGAGACGACCGTCTCCCTTTCCACGCACCTTTTACCAATCAACCGGGGCATCATGGCGACGATGCACGTCGTCCCAACGATTGATCAGACTGAAGCGGAATGGATTGACCGATTGAGCCGTGTGTACGAACAAGAACCATTCATTCGGGTGCAACAAGGAGAGCCTGAGATTCGAACGGCCGTCGGGTCGAATTATTGCGATCTCTGGGTGTATAAAGACGACCGGACCGGACGGCTCACAATCGTCTCGGTCATTGACAATATGCAAAAAGGGGCAGCTGGACAGGCGATTCAAAACGTCAACGTCCGGTTCGGATTCCATGAGGCGCTCGGGCTAACTGCCCAACCACAGTACATATAGGAGGGATCGCATGACAGATTTAACGATGAGTCCACCGGTGAGTCTCGTGTCACCGAAAGGGTTTCACGCAACAGGCGTACATGCCGGATTGAAACGAAAACGTAAAGACTTGGCGCTGCTCGTCTGTGAACATCTAGCGAGTGCGGCGGCCGTCTACACGACCAATCAATTTCAAGCGGCGCCAATTCAAGTGACGAAACAAACGCTACAAGCATCAAGCGGAAAGATTCGCGCCGTCCTCGTCAACAGCGGGAACGCGAACGCCTGCACCGGCGACCAAGGATTGACGGACGCCTATGCGATGCGAGCGAAAGCAGCCGCGCATTTAGGGATTGAAGAGGATGAAGTCGCGATCGCTTCGACTGGGGTCATCGGGCAATTGTTGCCGATGGACACGCTCTTAGCCGGAATCGAATTGTTGGCGCCTGAGTCGGATGCGGCACAGGCCGGGGCGTTTGCTGAAGCAATTTTGACGACAGACACCGGAGTGAAGACGACCGGGGTCCGTTACGCGGATGGCGACACGTTCGTGACGGTCGCCGGGGTCGCCAAAGGCTCCGGTATGATTCATCCAAATATGGCGACGATGCTCGGGTTTGTGACAACCGATGCCGTCATCGCGCCAGAACTGTTACACGTCGCACTGAAACAAAGCGTTGACGCCTCGTTCAATAACATCACCGTCGACGGGGACAGTTCGACGAATGACATGGTGCTCGTCATGGCGAGCGGCGCTTCCGACACAGAAGAAATCAAGGCAGGAACAGATGCATATCATCGATTCACAAAAGCGTTGACGGACGTTTGCGAGGACCTCGCCAAACAAATCGCACGTGACGGAGAAGGTGCGACGACGCTAATTGAAGTGAACGTCGTCGGGGCGAAGACAGACGAGATGGCCCGTATCATCGCGAAACAGGTCGTCGGATCCTCGCTTGTGAAGACAGCGGTCTATGGTAAAGATGCGAACTGGGGACGTATCATCGCAGCTGTCGGGGCGACGAAAGAACCGATTGACGTCGGTCGGGTCGACATCCATATCGGCTCTCAACTCGTCTTATCGAAAAGTGTGCCGGTCTGGTTCGACGAGACACTCGCCTCAACGGAGATGGGGCAAGACATCGTCGCCATCCGAATCGACTTAAACGACGGAACGGGGACAGGTAGTGCCTATGGCTGCGACCTTACGTACGATTACGTCAAAATCAATGCGAGTTACCGGACATGAGCGTGCGGAAAGTCGTCAAGCTCGGCGGGAGCGTCTGGGACACGCTACACCCGGATTATATGACGGAGTGGAAGAACTGGGTCGAAGCCGGAAATGAATTGATCTTATTGCACGGTGGGGGACCGAGATTGTCGGCTTACTGTGAGAGCCAACAGATCAAGCCCGTCTTTCAAAACGGACGTCGCGTGACAACGGAGGACGTGTTGACGGGGGCGACGCGTGTCCTCGCGGGGGAGATGCAAACAGAAATCGTGACGGCGCTCGGTCGGTCTGGTGTGAATGCGGTCGGATTATCGGGTGTCGACGGACAGATGCTCACCGGACGTGAAATTAAAGACCTCGGGGCCGTCGGAGAAGTCGAGGCGGTGGATGCGTCACTGATCGAGTTACTCGTTCAACACCACTACGTGCCGGTCGTGACGTCGATTCTCTCAGGAGAAAACGGTGCGCTCAACTGTAATGGGGACGATTGTGCCATCGCGGTCGCTTGCGCCCTTGAAGCCGATCACTTCGAGATGATCACCGACGTGCCCGGCATTCGTGTTAACGGTACGTTCCATGAGACGTTGACCGTAAACGAGATGCAACAAGCCATTGAATCGGGAGACATTTATGGGGGCATGATTCCAAAAACAGAGGCACTTCGCTCTGCGCTAAGCGGTGGTGTCGCGCTCGCCATCATTCGAGACGGGAACAACCCGACAGCACCAGGGACACAATTAAAGGAGGGGCACCATGAACGCACTACTTCCCACTTATGGGCAACGAGCCATTGAGATTAAACAGGCAGACGGATCGTACGTGACGGACACGACGGGGAAACAATACCTCGATTTCGTCATGGGCATCGCCGTCTGCAACACCGGACATCGCCATCCAGCTGTCCTTGAAAAGATCGAGGCACAACTTGGCCACGTTTGGCATACGTCCAATCTATATACAATTAGTGGCCAGGAACGTGTGGCGGAGAAACTCGTCGCCGGTACACATTTGACACATGCCTTTTTCTGTAACAGCGGGACAGAGGCGAACGAGGCGGCATTCAAGCTGATTCGAAAATGGACGGGCAAGACGAAAATCGTCTCATTCACAAAGTCGTTTCACGGACGGACATTCGCCATGCTCGGCGCGACTGGACAAGATAAAGTGAAGGCCGGTTTCGGTCCGATGGTATCCGATTTCGTCCACGCACCGTTTAATGACAGCGCGGCACTCGACTTCATCGATGACGAGACGGCAGCTGTCTGGCTTGAAGTCGTTCAAGGGGAAGGTGGCGTCGTCGTCGGTGACGTCGCATGGCTTACGGCATTACAAGCGAAAGCGGATGAACATGGGGTCAAAGTGGTGATCGATGAGGTGCAGACCGGGATCGCCCGAACTGGCACCCGATTCGCCTTCGAACAGACCCCGCTCAAGCCAGATGTCGTCACGCTCGCAAAAGGGCTCGGTAGCGGATTTCCGGTCGGTGCGCTCGTAACGGCACCTGGGGCGGAAGCCGTATTTGAAGCCGGTAGCCACGGGTCGACGTTTGGCGGAAACCCACTCGCCATGGCTGCGGCCGAAGCGACGCTTGCTGTCTTGTTCGAAGATGCAGCGCTCAGCCACGTCCAAGCGATGGGTGCATATTTGAAGTCGGGACTTGAACGTTTTGTCGACGGGGACACGTTCACCGATGTACGTGGGCTCGGTCTCATGCTCGGTCTCGTCGCAACAAAACCGGTGGCCGATTTGATCAATCAACTACGGGAAGCGGGACTTCTCGTCGTCGCGGCCGGACCCGATGTGATTCGGTTCTTGCCGTCACTTCTCGTCAGTCAACAAGAAATCGATGACGCGCTCGCGATCATCGAACAGGTCGTCACAAAGGAGCTGGTGCAATGAACGGGACATTGACGTTACAAAACGGAATGACGTTTAACGGGACATGGGAGACGAGTGCGCGTCTTGGAAAAGGGGAAGTCGTCTTTTTCACCGGGATGACCGGTTATCAAGAAGTGTTGACGGACCCATCGTACGCTGGACAAGTCATCGTCTTCACGTATCCGCTCATTGGACAATATGGTCTCGAGGCCGGTGCGTCTGAAAGTGCGGATATTCAAGTGGCTGGCGTGATTGTACAGACGCTCGCAGGAAACGGACAGTCAAACGAATTAAAAGACTGGTTGGAACATGCGGGAGTTCCCGTCTTGTCTGGAATTGATACGCGCACGCTCGTCCACACGCTCCGTCAAGAGGGTGATCAGTGGGGACTACTCTCCAATGATGCAAGCGACCAAATTAACGGAGACTTTTTACAAATTACGGAGACGGTCACGACCGCGAAGCCGACACAACTCGGGGTAAGTGAAAAAGGGCACATCGTCTGTCTCGATTTCGGGGTGAAGTCCTCGATGGTCGAAGCGATGCTCGCGCGCGGCTACGCTGTCACGACGTTGCCATACGATACGTCGGCAGTGTCCATTCATCACTTGAAGCCAGACGGCGTGCTCATCTCAAACGGACCGGGCGACCCGCGTGATTTGATGGACCGGATTGAGACGATCCGTGAAGTGGCGCTCCGTTACCCGACGCTTGGAATTTGCATGGGGCATCAGCTCATCTCATTGTCGTTTGGAGCGACGATTGAGAAGCAGACCTATGGCCACCGGGGTTCAAACCACCCGGTACGAAATATCCTGACAGGCGAGGTATGGATGACGTCGCAAAACCACGGGTACGTCGTCACGCGCGATAGTCTCGAACGGACGCCACTCGAGCTGTTGTTTGAGAACGTGAACGATTTATCTGTGGAGGGCACAAAGCATCCGACGGCACCGATTTTAACCGCGCAGTTCCATCCAGAAGCAAGCCCTGGACCAAAAGAGGCGCAGGCGTTATTCGATCAATTCGATGAAATGATTCAACAAGGGGTGAACGTATATGCATAAAAAAGTACTCGTCATCGGCTCCGGACCGATTATTATCGGTCAAGCCGCTGAGTTCGATTATTCGGGCACGCAAGCGTGTCAGGCGCTTCGAGAAGCAGGATGTGAGGTCGTCCTGTTCAACTCGAACCCGGCGACGATTATGACCGACCCGGGTATGGCTGACAAGACGTACATCGAGGCGATGACACTCGAGAAAGCTGAGATGATTATCGAGGCGGAACAGCCGACACACGTGCTCGCGACCGTCGGCGGACAGACCGCGCTCAACTTGGCACTTGCGCTCGATGAGGCCGGGGTGCTCGAAAAGCACGGCATCGCGTTACTTGGAACGTCACTTGAGACGATTCGTGACGGCGAGGACCGGGAACGCTTCAAACAAAAAATGCATGAACTCGGCGAACCGCTCCCAGTGAGCACGACGATTGAGACGCTCGATGAGCTCGATGCGTTCATCAAAACAGCAGGTGTTCCGCTTATCGTCCGTCCAGCTTTCACCCTCGGGGGGACAGGGGGCGGCATCGCGACAACCGTGGCAGATGCCTACGAGATGGCACGGCGCGGCCTTGAGGCGAGCCCGATCTCGCAATGTCTCGTCGAAAAGAGTATCGCGGGCTTCAAAGAGTTCGAGTACGAAGTGATGCGCGACAAAAAAGGGACGTGCATCATCGTCTGTAATATGGAAAACATCGACCCCGTCGGCGTGCATACAGGCGATTCGGTCGTCTTTGCCCCGGCCCAGACATTGTCGGATACGATGCACCAAACGTTACGGAGCGCAGCGCTTCGCATCGTCTCCAGTCTCGGTGTCATCGGTGGCTGTAACATTCAATTTGCCGTCCATCCGACTGAACCGACCTATTATGTCATCGAGGTCAATCCGCGTGTGTCACGGAGTTCGGCACTCGCTTCGAAAGCGACCGGCTATCCGATTGCGAAGATTGCGACACGTCTTGCCCTCGGTGAAGGATTGGATGATTGCTTGAATCCGGTGACGAACGGGACGATGGCCAGTTTTGAGCCGACGCTCGACTACGTGACGGCGAAAGTGCCGTGTTTCCCGTTCGACTTGTTCAAAGGGACAGACCGTGCCCTCGGTCCACAGATGAAGGCGACGGGTGAGAGCATGGCGATGGGAAAAACGCTTGAAGAGGCGCTTCAAAAAGCGTGGCGTGGTGCTGGCATTGAACAGGCCCCACTCTATCCGCTGTGGATGAAGCAAGCTAATGCGGATACGTTGTGGCAGGAAGTGCTCGCCCCGACGGACCGTCGCCTGCACGCCTGCCTCGCGCTCATGGACCGCGGTCTCGTATCGCGCCGTGAACTCGAGGACAAGACAGGGATTGCACCGCACTTCATGGTGATGCTCGAAGCACTCGTCACGATGACCCAATCCGACGACTTGTTAACGGAGACGAATTTGTCACAGGCGAAACGCCTCGGGTTCACCGATGCACAAATTGCAGCCCTCTCAGGCGTCACGATGGAAGACGTAACGCAGCTGCGTTCGTCGCTTGGCATTCACCCGGTTTATCATATGGTCGACACGTGCGCGGCCGAGTTTGAAAGCCAGACCCCTTATTTTTACGGGACGTGGCATGGAAAGACGGAAGTCAAAACGAGTACGGCCAAAAAAGTAGCCGTCATCGGGGCGGGTCCGATTCGTATCGGCCAAGGCATCGAATTCGACTACAGCTCGGTCCATGCCGTCTGGGCGCTTCAACGACAAGGCATCGAGGCCATTATGATCAACAACAACCCGGAGACGGTCTCGACCGACTTCACGGTCGCCGACCGCCTTTACGTCGAACCGCTCACGCTAGAGGACGTCACGCACGTTCTTGAAGCGGAAGGGTGTCATGACGTCCTCATCCAATTCGGTGGCCAGACTGGGATTGCGCTCGCCCATGGACTCGAAGCGGCGGGATATCACTTGCTTGGTGCATCGGCTGATGTCATCGACCAAATGGAAGATCGGGACCGCTTCTATGCGTTTCTTGATGAGATTGGTGTGGCGCACATCCCGGGAGAAGAAGTCGGGACGGCCGCTGGACTTTACGACGCGGTCGACCGGATCGGCTTTCCCTGCGTCGTCCGGCCGTCTTACGTCATCGGTGGGAAAGGGATGCATATTTTACAATCAAAAGCCGACCTTGACCGCATCGCCCCGGACCTCGCCTATCCGCTCCTCGTCGATCTATACGTCGCCGGGCGCGAACTCGAGGTCGACTGTGTGACGGACGGTCAGACGGTCTATGTACCAGCCATCTTGGAACAAATCGAGGCGGCCGGGGTTCACTCCGGTGACTCGACGATGGTCATGCCGCCAGTCGAGACGACTGAAGCCCATCAACAGAAGATTGACAAGATGACGAAGCAGATTGGTCAGGCACTCGCGTATCGCGGGGCACTCAACATCCAGTTTGTCTTGAAAGATGACACGATTTACGTCCTTGAGATTAACCCACGGGCGTCACGGACTGTCCCAATCGTCAGCAAAGTGACTAGTGAGCCGCTCGTAGAATGGGCGACGCTCGCCGCGCTTGGTCACGCGCTTGAAACAATCGTACCGGATGAGCGGAAACAACTGACCGGTTATGCCGTGAAGACCCCGATTTTCTCGAGCTTGAAGTTACCGGGGGTCGACCCGCTCACGGGACCCATCATGCGCTCGACAGGGGAGACGCTTCAATTTAGTCCTACGCCAATCGTCGCGGAACGGTTCTGTTATGATGCGACGACGACACGTGTGATGGCGCGGCAACAAACTGTATACGGAGAAGGATGGGAAACGTTCGGTGACCTGCCGCTCGACGCGACCATCGACTTCCAACACGTCGCCGTTTTCTTCTCGAACGTGCCGGCTGAACATATGATGCGGGAGGCGGCGGTCCGAAACGGCGTCCACGTCATCTCGGAGAAACACCTCGCCCGTTACTATCAAGCGACGGTCGACACGACGGCGTTGCCCGTCCGCTCGTTACAAGCGATGCACACAAAGGAGGAATTACCGTTATGACGACAAAGACGTTTAAGCACATGTTGACACTCGAGGAATTGACACCGGCGGATTTAGATGAACTGATTCAATTGGCGATCGACGTGAAACGGGACCCGGCGGCCTACAAGACGACGCTTGCCGACAAGAAAGTCGCTTTGTTGTTTGAGAAGGCGTCAACTCGCACACGCATTTCGTTCGAGGTCGGGGTCGTCGAGCTTGGCGGCTACCCGCTCTTCTTGAGCGGAAGTGATCTTCAAATCGGACGTGGGGAACCGATCACGGATACGATTCAAGTGATGAGCCGTTACGTCGACGCGCTCATGATTCGGACATACGCCCATGAGACGGTTGAGACGCTTGCGACGGCAGGGTCAATTCCGATCATCAACGGGTTGACGGACACACATCATCCATGCCAAGTACTCGCCGACTTGTTGACGATTGAGGAGACGTTCGGTTCGCGCCAAGGGAAAGTATTGACGTATATCGGTGACGGGAACAACATGGCTCACTCGCTCATGCTTGGTGGTGCATTAAGTGGCATGCAAATCCGCATCGCCTCGCCGGAAGGTTATACGGTCGACGAGACGATTTATAACAAGGCCGTCGCGCTTGCGGAGACGACCGGCGGCAGCGTCACGCTATATCATGACCCTGTTGAGGCAACAGTTGGGGCAGACGTCGTTTACACGGACGTGTTCGCCAGCATGGGGCAAGAGCAGGAAGCGGAAGCTCGCCTCGCTCACTTCACTTCGTTCCAAGTGGACGACGCGTTAATGGCATCGGCCCAGGACGACGCAATCTTCCTGCACTGTCTTCCGGCTCATCGCGGCGAAGAAGTGACGGCGGATGTGATTGACGGCCCGCAGTCGCTCGTCTTCGACCAAGCCGAAAACCGGCTCCATGCCCAAAAAGCACTCATGATCACATTGCTCGCCTAACGAAAAGGAGCCTCGCCGACTGGCGAGGCTCCTTTTGTCATAAGAAACGTGCGAACAGACCGAAGACGGCAAGTCCGATAATCACGTAAAAAATCCATTTCCCTTCACCTGTATGGATGATGGGCGGTGCGTACTTGCGCGGCTTGTACTTCCCGTATCGGAGCGGTCGTGCATACGGCACGGCATAGCGCGACAATGGATAAGCGAGCAAGAATCCGGCGAGGAATCCGTACACGTGACCCCAGAGTGAAACGTTCGAACCGATTAACGTGAAGACGGCGCTGATGGCGACGAAAATGAAGACGAGTCGCGCGTCTTGGCTATCGATCAGCGTCCGACGGAAACGTCCGATGAACACGTAGAAACCAAGAATCGCTAAAATCGCACCCGATGCACCGGCTTGTAGATAGAACAGTTGGCTCACGGTGAAGTATGTGAGCAAGTTAGCGATGGCGCCGGCAACGAGATAGAACAGGGCGAAACGAACATGGCCGACCATGCGCTCCATCGCCGGACCGAAAATGATGAGGGCGAACGAGTTAAACAGCAAGTGCCCTAGCCCTAAATGGATGAAGTTGGCCGTCACGAGTCGATACCATTGCCCCTCTGCGAGTGCGAGATGGAACGACCCACCCCGTGCGACAATCTGCAGCCCCGGCATCAAAGAATCGATGACAAACACGACTAGTTGGATTACAATGAACAGCGTTACGAGCGGGTATGCTCGGATGAACGTTTGAACATTCTCAGTACGACTAAACATAGCATCACCTCTTTCCTCAATTGTATAAGGAAACGAGTGAAAAAGGAAAGGAGCGAGTGTCCTGTGATTGTAGGAATCGGCATCGATCTCGTTGAACTCGAGCGCATTGCTCGCTCGATCCAAAAGACGCGGTTCATGGAACGGCTCTTGACCGAAGCGGAACGTGAACTCGCGTCAAATTATCCGGAACACCGTCGCATCGAATTCGTCGCCGGCCGTTTCGCCGCAAAAGAAGCGTATGCGAAAGCAGTCGGGACCGGCATCGCTCGCGGATTGTCGTGGCAACAGATTGAAGTGTTGCCCGACGAGACAGGACGGCCAGTCATGACGGCACCGTCGCCGGGACGGATTCATGTCAGCATTAGCCATAGTGAACAATACGCCGTGGCCCAAGTCATCATTGAAGAGGGGGATTCCGATGTATCGTCCAAGTAAAATTGAAATTGACCGGGCAGCGATTGCGCATAACGTGAAAGAGGTTAAGCGTCGCATCCCACAACAATTGATGGCTGTCGTCAAAGCGAACGCATACGGGCATGGCGCCGTCGAGGTCGCGACGATTGCGCTCGAAAACGGAGCTACGATGCTCGGGGTCGCTTTGCTTGAAGAAGCGATCGAACTCCGCGAAGCCGGTATCGAGGCACCAATCCTTGTCATGGAAGCACAGTTTCCTGAATCGGCAGGTGTCGCAGCAAAACACGACGTCATCCTCTCCGTCTTCTCGGCGGCTTGGCTCGAAGAAGCGAAGATGCATCTGAACGACCGGCCGCTCACCGTGCATATAAAAGTGGACACTGGAATGGGGCGTCTCGGTCTACGGACTCGGGAAGAACTCGATGCGCTCCTTGAAACGGCTGATGACCGCTTTGTCCTCGAAGGTATCTATACGCATTTTGCGACGGCCGATGAGCCGGATAGTGCACTCTATCATGAGCAGCAAATCCGTTTCGATCGATTGATGGACGGGCTCGCTTCGCGCTTTCGGTATATCCATACGTCGAACTCGGCCGGGGCAATCCGTATGGCCGGTGAGGACGTGCCCTATAACTTAGTCCGTGTCGGCATCGCCATCTATGGGCTTTATCCGTCAAACGAGATGGCATCGTTTTACACCTTTTTACGACCGGCGTTCACGCTGAAGAGTAAACTCATGCAAGTGAAACAGCTTGAAGCCGGGCAGACCATCAGTTACGGGGCGACATACACGACGACAGAAGATGAGTGGATCGGAACGGTGCCGGTCGGTTACGCAGACGGTTGGATTCGAAAGGCGAGCGGATTCGAAGTCGATGTCAATGGCACACGTTGTCCGATTGTCGGGCGTGTCTGCATGGACCGTTTCATGATTAAACTGCCAGAAGAAGTCCCGATCGGTACCGACGTGACACTTATCGGGGGTCCGGTGCCAATCGATGAATTGGCGGCACATTTAGACACAATCAATTATGAAGTCGTCTGTCAGTTGACGAGCCGCTTGCCGAGACACTATGTGTGAATCAGAAAACGTGTGAAATTATCTGAATTCTTTCTCGAATCCTCTATATTTTCCCAAACTCGCGTGTTATATTGATAAAGAACGCGGGAAAAAACATTCCGCCAGTCCATTGAAACGATTCTGGAGGTGTAAGATGTTGAAACAGCGAACAGCGGGTGCATTGGCGTCCGTTCCAGATCGGTTCTCGCAGCATGGGGGTCCGATTTCGATGAAAGATCGTGAATCATTGTCATTGAACGATGTAGTGACGTACTTGTCCAAAGAAATTGCTGATCGACAACAAGCACTGCGTGAAGAATTGGCGAAAGGCTATCAAGAGATGGCCGCGTTTAATTTGAATATGGCAGAAGAGATGCTGATGATTGAGACGGAAGCCGAACATGCTCTCTTACGTCAAGTAAGCGGGGTGTGAGCGGAGTGATCGTAAAGCGTGGTGACGTGTTTTATGCGAATCTGTCGCCCGTAGTCGGTTCAGAGCAAGGTGGAGTTCGTCCGGTCCTCGTCATTCAAAACGATATCGGCAATCGCTTTAGCCCGACCGTCATTGTCGCTGCGATTACGGCTCAGATCCAGAAAGCAAAACTGCCGACTCATGTGGAAGTGTATCAAGTCAAACACGGGCTCGAACGAGACTCGGTGATTTTGCTTGAACAGATTCGAACGATTGATAAACGTCGTCTGACGGACAAGGTGACACATCTTGACGATGAGACGATGCACAAAGTGGACAGAGCGCTAGAGATTAGTATGGGATTAATCCCGCTCTAGCTTACATATGAACAGAACCGGTACATGGGTATCGGTTTTTTTTCAAAAATTAATAAAAATTTAGGTTTAAGATTATGAAACAAGGGAATTATATTTAATCGTACTCGATTTTTCTGTGCGCAACTTTAGGAGGGAATAACGATGGATTTAGCGATTCGCGAGCAAGTCATTGGAGATCAATTACACCTTTACGTATCCGGAGAAGTGGATACATATACCGCTCCCAAACTGAAAGAAGTCTTGCATCCGGCAATCACGGAGCAAAACGTCGTCGTTCATTTGGATGAAGTGGATTATATGGACTCAACAGGTCTCGGCGTTTTCGTCGGTGCCCTTAAAATAGCAACACGCAATGAGAAAGAGTTGTCGCTCGTCGGGGTAACCGATCGTGTCAATCGTCTCTTTGAATTGACTGGCCTTCACAAATTGCTCTCGATTAACACGAATGTAAGAGGTGGCACGCAATGAGTAACATCGAACAGACGGTGATGACGTTCCCGGCCAAACCAGAGTATGTCGGTGTGGTCCGTTTAGTCGTGTCAGGAATCGCGAATCGTATGGGCTACACATACGATGAGATCGAAGACATTAAAATCGCAGTCTCGGAAGCTTGTGGTAACGCTGTTCAACATGCATATGATGACCAAGAAGGTGAAGTGAAACTCACGTGTGGCGTATACACGGATCGTTTAGAGATGACGATTGAGGATTCGGGCAAGACGTTTGCCGATGATGTGAAACGCCAAGCGGCTCCAGTCGAAGAGACGACTGAAATCGAATCGCTTCACGAAGGAGGACTCGGTCTGTTCCTCATTGAAGCGTTAATGGATGACGTCTCGATCAACAAAGACAGTGGTGTCAAAGTGACGATGACGAAACTCCTTAACAGGGACGAGGTGGATCAGAGTGCCAGCAAAATCTCAACAACGCCATCACAGTGATGATGAAGTACTAGAGTGGATTGAACGCTATCAGCAGGACGACCAAAACGAGGAAGTCCAGATGCTCCTGATCAATCGCTACTCGGACCTCGTCGAGGCGCTCGCTCGTAAGTTCTCCCGTGGTCGGGCCATCCATGATGATCTCGTCCAAGTCGGGATGATTGGACTGCTCGCAGCGCTCCGCCGTTTCGACCCAGAATTCGGACGTAGTTTTGAATCGTTTGCCGTCCCGACGATCATCGGGGAAATCAAGCGATTCATTCGTGACAAAACATGGAGCGTCCACGTGCCCCGTCGCATTAAAGAACTCGGGCCAAAGATTAAGAAGACGGTCGAAGAGTTGACGACGGAGCTTCAACGCTCACCGCGAATCGACGAGATTGCCGATCATCTTGGGGTCTCTGATGAAGAGATTCTTGAGACGCTCGAGATGGGTAAGAGTTATCAAGCTCTCTCGGTCGATAGCTCGATTGAAGCGGATAATGAAGGTAGCACCGTCACGCTACTCGATCTCGTCGGTAGTCAAGAACGGGGTTACGAGTCCGTCGATCAGCGACTCATTCTCGAAAAGGCGTTCAGTGTATTGAACGAACGAGAACAGGCCATTTTAGAATGTGCCTACTATAAAAACATGAGCCAAAAAGAGACGGGCGAATTGCTCGGCATCTCGCAGATGCATGTATCACGCTTGCAGCGTCGTGCCCTCGAGAAGTTACGTGAGGCCATCAAAGTGCCGCTCAATGAAGTGTTTTCTAGCGATGACTGAGGAGTCATCGTTTTTTTGTTGTTCTCTCTTTGCTACACTTCATAGTAGAGACTAGAAAAGGAAGTGATTCGTTTGATCACGAAAGTCGCAAAAGCACTCCAAGTAAAAGAGAGTCAAGTCGAGACGGTAAAACAACTCGCCGCTGACGGGGCGACCATCCCGTTTATGGCCCGTTACCGTAAAGAGATGACGGGAAACCTCGACGAAGTCGAAATCAAAGCGATTCTTGACGCACTACAATATGAAGAGAACTTGCAGAAACGAAAGAGCGACGTGCTCGCGAAACTAGAAGAACTCGAGAAGGCGACGCCGGAATTGGCACGTGCGCTCGAAACTGCGACGACGCTACAACAAGTCGACGACATCTATTTGCCGTACCGGCCGAAGCGACGGACGAAAGCCGAACAAGGTCGCGAGAAAGGGTTGCAGCCGCTCGCCGACTGGTATCGTAACCCGTCCGCTTATTCGTTGAAAGACGCACAGCAGCTTGCCGGAGAGACACCGCTCGACGAAGCATTACCGTTCGTCCAAGCGATTATTGGGGAAGAGTGGGGCGAAACAGCGTCGCTTCGTCAAACACTGCGGACCCGTGTCCGGAAAGAAGCGCTTCTTCGGTCACAAAAGAAAAAGCAGGCGGAAGATGAGAAAGAGATCTTCGCACAGTATTACGAGTACGAAGAAAAAGTTGCCGGGATTGTTCCGCACCGTGTCCTCGCTTTGAATCGCGGAGAGCGGACGGACGTTCTTCAAGTCAAACTCGTGTTTGATGAGACGACGTTCATGAACCAGGCGTTACGTCCGTTCGAACGATTACCGGCCGAGAAACGTGAACTCGTCACTTTAGCTATGAAAGAAGCGTACAAAAAATCGGTATTTCCAGCGATCGAACGCGAGATTCGCGGTGAATTGACCGAGACGGCTGAAGAGCAGGCGATTGACGTCTTCGCTAAAAACTTGAAGCAGCTCTACATGCAACCGCCTCTTCGGGAAGTCGTGGTGCTCGGGATTGATCCGGCGTATCGGACCGGTTGTAAATGGGCCGTTGTCAATGAGATTGGAAAAGTCGAAGAAGTCGGTGTGTTTTATCCGACGGCACCGAAGCACGACGTCGCGGGTTCCGAAAAAGTGCTCGCCTCACTCGTGAAGAAGTATCCGATTTCTGTCATTGTCATCGGAAACGGTACCGCGTCACGCGAAACGGAGCAGTTCGTTTCGGACTGGTTAAAAAAAGCCGAGCGTGAGATTGCGTATGCAATCGTAAACGAAGCTGGGGCGAGTGTGTATTCGGCTTCAGAAGTCGCACGTACCGAATTTCCAGAGCTGAAGGTCGAAGAACGGTCTGCCGTCTCGATTGCGAGACGGATTCAAGACGCGATGGCCGAACTCGTCAAAGTTGATCCGCAATCTGTCGGGGTCGGCCAGTATCAGCATGACGTCAGTCAAAACAAACTGAAGGCTTCGCTCGAATTCGTCGTCGAAAGTGTCGTTAACATGGTCGGGGTCGATGTGAACCGGGCCTCGGAATCGCTTTTGACGTATGTATCAGGCTTAAACAAGACGACGGCGAAGAACATCGTGGCGTATCGCGATGAGTTCGGACGGTTCGATACGCGGAAAGAAATCAAAAAAGTACCGCGCCTTGGTGCCAAAGCGTTTGAGCAAGCTGCCGGCTTTTTACGAATCACGAACGGCAGCGACGTGCTCGATCAGACTGAGATTCACCCCGAGAGTTATAAGCTGACACTCTCACTATTGAAAGAACTCGGTGTCTCGAAGCAAGCGGTCGGGACGGCCGAACTGCGGGACCGATTAAAGACTGTTGATGCGAGTGCGCTCGGTGAAAAGTTGGGTGCCGGACTACCGACGATCGAGGACATCCTGAAGTCGCTCGCAAAACCGGGACGCGATCCGCGCGAAGACATTCAAAAACCGTTGCTTCGGACTGACGTCATGAACTTAGAAGACCTTCAAGTTGGGATGGAGTTCCAAGGGACGGTGCGGAACGTCATCGACTTCGGGGCGTTTATTGATATCGGCGTCAAACAAGACGGGCTTGTCCATATATCGAAACTGTCGAACCGTTACGTAAAGCACCCGCTTGATGTGGTCGCGGTCGGAGACATCGTGACGGTCTGGATTGAACAAGTTGATGTGAATCGCGGACGGATTAGTTTGACGATGCTCGCGCCTAAGAATTGAGGATGGGCATATAAAGAAGAAAGTCGGGGTTGAGCAAAATGAAATCATTTTGCTCAACTTTTTTTAAGAAAAAGTGTTGACGGTCTTTTTGGACCGTGCTATCTTATAGAAGTCGCCGAGAGACGGCATGCGAAATTAAAGCTTTTCTAAAAAAGTGATTGACAGGTTTCTGGTTTGCGGTTACAATTTAAATCGTTACTTCGATAAATTCAAGCAACGTTCCGCAATAGCTCAGTGGTAGAGCAACCGGCTGTTAACCGGTAGGTCGTAGGTTCAAATCCTACTTGCGGAGCCATTTTATTTTGGAGACGTACCCAAGAGGCTATAAGGGGCTCCCCTGCTAAGGGAGTAGGCTGGGAAACCGGTGCGAGGGTTCGAATCCCTCCGTCTCCGCCACTTAACTTTTAGAAAAACATTCCTGGCCCGTTGGTCAAGCGGTTAAGACACCGCCCTTTCACGGCGGTAACACGGGTTCGAATCCCGTACGGGTCACCATCATATGGAGGATTAGCTCAGCTGGGAGAGCACCTGCCTTACAAGCAGGGGGTCGGCGGTTCGATCCCGTCATCCTCCACCATTCAAATAAAGCGTAATCTGGTCTCGTGGTGTAGGGGTTAACATGCCTGCCTGTCACGCAGGAGATCGCGGGTTCAAATCCCGTCGAGACCGCCATTTACGTTGGGCTGTAGCCAAGTGGTAAGGCATCGGATTTTGATTCCGACATGCGAAGGTTCGATCCCTTCCAGCCCAGCTTTTTATTTGAGTCATTAGCTCAGTTGGTAGAGCATCTGACTTTTAATCAGAGGGTCGCAGGTTCGAGCCCTGCATGACTCACCATTTTTATTCCTCGTAACACTTTATACGCTGCGGTCGTGGCGGAATCGGTAGACGCGCTAGGTTGAGGGCCTAGTGGTGGTTAACACCGTGGAGGTTCAAGTCCTCTCGACCGCACCAATACGCACCCTTAGCTCAGCTGGATAGAGCGTTAGACTACGAATCTAAAGGCCGGGAGTTCGAATCTCTCAGGGTGCACCATTTTTATTATGGGCCTATAGCTCAGCCGGTTAGAGCGCACGCCTGATAAGCGTGAGGTCGGTGGTTCGAGTCCACTTAGGCCCACCATTTTAACTGACGAACTTTGAAAACTGAACGATGAGGCAAAAAAGTTTTACAATTTTTGAATGAAGCGCAAGCTTCGTCATTTTCAAGAGCTATATCAAATTCTTTGGAGAGTTTGATCCTGGCTCA
>NZ_JACSMD010000001.1 GCF_018618475.1 Exiguobacterium sp. s122 | reverse complement strand
GAGGTAGATAGGTCATGGGTGGAAGCGTGGTGACACGTGGAGCTGAATGATACTAATCGGTCGAGGCTTTGATCTAGTCTAATGGTTTGTGTTGATGGACTTCAGTTTTCAGGGAACAAACCCTGAAGAGAATTGACACGTCCGATGGACGATGTTAGTATTTTCTTTGTCTGGTGGCGATAGCGAAGCGGCCACACCCGTTCCCATGCCGAACACGGAAGTTAAGCGCTTCAGCGCCGAAAGTAGTTGGGGGTCTCCCCCTGTGAGGATAGGACGTTGCCAGGCAAGATCGTTCCGCAATAGCTCAGTGGTAGAGCAACCGGCTGTTAACCGGTAGGTCGTAGGTTCAAATCCTACTTGCGGAGCCACTTTTCTCTTTTTGGAGAGCTGTCCGAGTGGCCGAAGGAGCACGATTGGAATTCGTGTAGGCGGCAAAACCGTCTCAAGGGTTCGAATCCCTTGCTCTCCGCCAGTTTTTCAATACAACAAGGCCCGTTGGTCAAGCGGTTAAGACACCGCCCTTTCACGGCGGTAACACGGGTTCGAATCCCGTACGGGTCACCATTTAATTTTATATCGTCGCGGGGTGGAGCAGTCTGGTAGCTCGTCGGGCTCATAACCCGAAGGTCGTTGGTTCAAATCCAGCCCCCGCAATTAATGTTCGGTCTCGTGGTGTAGGGGTTAACATGCCTGCCTGTCACGCAGGAGATCGCGGGTTCAAATCCCGTCGAGACCGCCATTTTTATTTTTAAATTAATTACTTACATACATGGCTTTGTAGCTCAGTTGGTAGAGCAAAGGACTGAAAATCCTTGTGTCGGCGGTTCGATTCCGTCCAAAGCCACCATGTGGGGGGGTAGCGAAGTGGCTAAACGCGGCGGACTGTAAATCCGCTCCCTCGGGTTCGGCGGTTCGAATCCGCCCCCCCCCACCACTTAGGGGCATAGTTTAGCGGTAGAACTACGGTCTCCAAAACCGTCAGCGCGGGTTCGATTCCTGCTGCCCCTGCTTTAATATTATGGCGATTGTGGCGAAGTGGTTAACGCACCGGATTGTGATTCCGGCATTCGAGGGTTCAATTCCCTTCAGTCGCCCCATTTTATTGGGCTGTAGCCAAGTGGTAAGGCATCGGATTTTGATTCCGACATGCGAAGGTTCGATCCCTTCCAGCCCAGCCAACTATGCGGAAGTAGTTCAGTGGTAGAATACGACCTTGCCAAGGTCGGGGTCGCGGGTTCGAATCCCGTCTTCCGCTCCATTCTTTGGCGCCATAGCCAAGTGGTAAGGCAGAGGACTGCAACTCCTCTATCGTCGGTTCGATTCCGACTGGCGCCTCCAACATAATATGCCGGTGTGGCGGAATTGGTAGACGCGCACGACTCAAAATCGTGTTCCTCTGGAGTGTCGGTTCGACTCCGACCACCGGTATCCGTAGATCCTAGCTGAGGCTAGGATCTTTTTTGCGTTTTATATATCTAGCCTCCTATCAAGATGAGTTCCTTGAATGAATCTGTTAAAGAGGATATTATAGATATATTAAGTCTATGATTGGAATGATGATATGAAATTGTCAAAAGCCTCGAATTATGCGCTTCATACCATGTTATTTTTAGCAGTCAATGAATCTCATGAGCTGATTGGAGTAGCTAAATTAGCCGAGGGTCAAGGTGTGTCTCCCACATACTTATCAAAAATATTAACAAAGTTAGTTAAGTCGGGAATGGTTATATCGGTGTCAGGGGCAAATGGCGGATATAAATTAAAGCACGAGTGGGAAGAAATTTCATTACTCGATGTAATCAAAGTGATCGAAGGCCAATCTTCACTATCTGATGAGTGTTTGAATCATAATCCGAACTGTTTAATACGAAAGGCGATCGAGACAGCAGAGGATAAATTTTTACACAAATTAAATCAAACATATTTACGGGACTTAGCGAATCAAATCAATGAAACATCATCCATCTAAACCGATGGTGTTTCTTACACTAATCATAGATATTAAGACTCTTTAATATCTTTTTAGGAATGAGGAAAACGAAATGAAAAAATATGATTGTATTATTATCGGCGGAGGCCCAGCAGGTTTAGCGGCCTCATTAACGTTAGGTAGGGCGCGTAAAAATGTTGCGCTCTTTGACAATGCGACAAACCGAAATCGAGTTACGCAAGCGTCACACGGATATTTAACGAGAGATGGTATCAAGCCAAGTGAATTCAAAAAGATAGCGCTTGATGAACTAAAGGAGTATCCTGCTATTTCAATCTTTAACGAAACGGTACTAGAGGTGAAGAGAAATCCAAACGGTAATAGTTATGTAGTTTACTCAGAACAACGAGAATATCACACAGAGACGATATTGCTTGCTACAGGTATTCAGGAGGAGTTTTCGTTACAACAGATTAGGGACTATTATGGAAAGAGCTTATTTAGTTGTCCTTACTGTGACGGTTGGGAGATGCGAGATTTACCATTAGCCGTAATTGCAGAGAACGAGTCACACGTTCTTCATCTAACAAAGCTAGTGTTCAATTGGTCGACGGATCTCATCGTCTTTACAAACGGGGTAGAGGTGTCTGTAGACGTCCAACGTGATTTGAAGCGTAAAGGCATTAACATATATACAGAACAGATTAAACAATTACATGGGAATGACGGGATGCTAGAAAGGATTGAGCTAACGAGCGGCGAGACGATCAGCAGAGAAGGCGGATTTGTGGTGCCAAGTTTTTACCGCCCGAATCAATTTGCTGAAGCGTTATCGTGTGAAATAGATGAAACGGGAGCGATGATTTCAGATGGAGCCGGTCGTACGTCGATAAACGGAGTTTATGTTGCCGGGGAAGCGGAGAAAGCAAATCCATCCTCCTTGTTAATTGCTGCAGCTGAGGGCAATCGGGTGGCAGCGAGTATCAATTTCGATTTAGTGCAGAATCGATTTTAATTGAATGGATGTAATAGCCTAGATGAGAAGATATTGAAATGAACATGCCGTGGAGAATCTTTGAACGTAAAGAATCTCCTCGGCATATTTTATAGATATTTATTTCGTTAAAGTTAAAACCGGTGTCCATATATTTAAAGAGTCAGACCTAGAGTTTTTCAAAATATACTTCTTTCGTATTCGTCCTTTTGAGGCTTTTCATTTTGTAAGAGGGAATTAATTGAGATTATTAAACCGATCAACGTTTTTTTCTCTTCACTAAATTTTAAATAATCAAACAATAAAAATTATATGTGGTATAATTACCTGGTATTAAAAAATGACTGTTGTTAAACAGGTATCTTATTGTCGTTGTAATCTTGGTTTTGTGTAGTGTAGGAGGTAATGAAAGAATATGAGTAAAGAAAAGATTGCCCAACTCCGGAAACACGTCTCGCCGTTTGAGAAAGCGGATGTGAAAAAGAGTGTACGGCAAATGATCAATACAATCTTACCGTTTTTAGCAGCGTGGTTTCTTGCGTATCAAGCGCTCGAGATTTCGGTGTTGTTGACGATCCCACTCGCGATTGTTGCAGCCGGTTTCGTTGTCCGCATGTTTATCATCTTCCATGATTGCACGCATGGGTCGTTCTTCAAAAATAGAAAAGCCAACAACGTCGTTGGCACAATTATGGGTGTGCTGACGTTATTCCCTTATGAGAAGTGGAAACGTGAGCATTCGATTCACCACGCCTCAAGCGGGAACTTAGATAAGCGCGGCGTCGGTGATATTTGGGTCATGACGATTGAAGAGTACGTCGAAGCATCGAAATGGACACGTCTCCAATATCGTCTCTATCGGAATCCGCTCGTCATGTTCGGTCTTGGACCGTTATACTTGATTCTCATCACGAGCCGATTCAACCGGAAAGATGCTCGGAAGAAAGAACGAATCAATACACACGTCATCAATGTCTCACTCGTTTTGCTATATGCCGGAATGATTGCGCTCGTTGGGTGGCAAGCGTTTCTCATCGTCCAGGGCATTACAATGTTCACGGCGGGCCTTCTCGGCATCTGGCTCTTCTACGTTCAACATACGTTTGAAGATTCATACTTTGAAGATGAAAGTGAATGGGATTACGTGAAGGCTGCGATTGAAGGGAGCTCGTACTATGAGTTGCCGAAAGTGCTTCAGTGGGTGACCGGGAATATCGGTTTCCACCACGTCCATCACTTGAGCCCGCGCGTGCCGAACTATAACTTAGAACAAGCGCATACGGCGACGCCACCACTTCAGCGGGCGACGACGATTGGGTTACTCTCGAGTTTGAAGTCGCTTCGATATAAACTCTATGATGCGAAAAACAAATCGTTCGTCACGTTCCGTGACATTAAACATCTCTTGCGCGAACCGAAAACATCTTCGCTTTGAACAGTCTGCCGACTTACGTCGGCAGTTTTTTTATCATACAAAAAATATATCGAAATATGATTTAGAATATGGAAGTCAGGGTATATACACTTCATAGCAAGTAGCTAGAACATTTTTATTCAAAAGTGTTGACTTCTTAAAAGTATAGGTGTATATTGATTGTAGTCGCTGATGCGACGCACATATGATAACCATGCGGGTGTAGTTTAATGGTAAAACCTCAGCCTTCCAAGCTGATGACGAGAGTTCGATTCTCTTCACCCGCTTCATCATCTCTCTGCCGAGTGGCGGAGAGATTTTTTGTATGCGAAAATGGATTCGAAAGAGGTGATCAGATGAACGGATTAAGTCCGGAAACAATTAAACAAAAAATAGTCGACTATGCCGAGACAATCGGCATCGACGAGCTAAAAGTGACGACGGCCGACCCGTTCATCGTCATGAAAGAACGGCTCGTCAAACAACAAGAAAAAGGGTTTGCTTCGGGGTTCGAGGAGCCGGATTTAGACAAGCGGACGACACCGAAGTTATTGCTTGAAGACGCGCAGTCCATCATCGCAATCGCGATTGCTTATCCGAGTAAGTTAAAAGAAGCGCCGCGTAGCGTAACGGGCTCCCGCCGAGGCTTGTTCGCTCGAGCGTCTTGGGGTCTCGATTACCATAGGGCCGTCGGATCACGTCTTGAACAACTGCAATCTTATATTGAGTCAATCGTTCCGGGAGTCAGGACCCGGTCTATGGTCGATACGGGAGAACTCGTCGATCGGGCCGTGGCGGAACGAGCGGGAATCGGATTTAGTGGAAAAAACTGCTCGATCATTTCCCCGGAAAAAGGCTCCTATCTTTATTTAGGTGAAATGATTCTCGATACGTATTTGCCACCAGATGAGGCGATTGAGGACGGCTGCGGTGATTGTGATAAATGCATGACGGCATGTCCGACGTCAGCGCTCGTCGAACCGGGCGTGCTCGATGCGAAGCGATGCATCGCTTATCTGACACAAATGAAGACGCTCATGCCGCGGGAGTTTCGTTCAAAACTCGGTGGAAGGCTTTACGGCTGCGACACGTGTCAGCAAGTCTGTCCGTACAATCGGAAAAAAGACTGGCGACACCATGAAGAACTATTGCCAGAAGCGGAAATCGTCAAGCCACTCCTTGAACCGCTCCTCACGCTGAGTAACCGTGAGTTCAAATCGAAGTTTGGCCATTTATCCGGTGCGTGGCGCGGCAAGAAGCCGATTCAACGAAACGCCATTCTCGCGCTCGCGCATTATCGTGAGCCGACAGCCATTCCTGTGTTACGGACGTTCATTCAAGAAGACGCTCGAGAAGACATGCGGGCAACGGCTGTATGGGCAATTGGGGCGATTCTTGGGGACGAAGCGGAAACGATTTATGAAGAGATTGAACAAACCGAGCAGTCTGAGATGGTGTTAGAAGAGATTCGCATTTTCCGAGAGGAGTGGGACCGTGAGAACCGTGTCGTCTAAATGGGGATGGCTATCCTATGAGCTGAATGAGTCGGGGAAATTGATTGCCCTCGACTTTGCGTCGTCCGCCTCTGGAGAAGAAGCGCCCGAGTGGCTGATTGAACTGATGGAACGGGTCGAACGAGACGGGTTACAAGACGAGGACCGCAAATGGATCGAGATGGCGGGAACGCCGTTTCAACAGTCCGTCTGGGATGCGCTCTTGACGATTCCATCTGGCGAGACGCGTTCTTATAAGGAGATTGCTGAGCAGATCGGTCGGCCGAAAGCGGTCCGTGCCGTCGGACAGGCGCTGAACCGAAATCCGTTACCCGTCCTCTTCCCATGTCATCGTGTCATCGGTAGCAGTGGGAAACTGACCGGATTCGCCGGCGGGCTTTCGGAAAAACAACGTTTACTTGAAATCGAACAACAAAAGTGAGGTATAAATTGTATGGCCATTCATGTCGTTATGTTTCAACCTGAAATTCCAGCGAACACCGGGAACGTGTCCCGCACGTGTGCCGCCACAAACGCTGTCCTCCATTTGATTCGTCCGCTCGGGTTTTCGACGGATGATAAAATGTTGAAGCGGGCAGGGCTCGACTATTGGCAGTTCGTCGACGTCCGTTATCACGACTCGCTCGATGAGTTGTGGGCGAAGCACCCGGATGGTGAGTTTTTCTATATCACGAAGTACGGAGAACAGTATCCGAGTGACCTTGACGTCTCCGTCGTCGACAAAGACTACTTCTTCGTCTTCGGTCGTGAGACGAAAGGATTGCCGATGGAAGTGATCGAGAACAATCTCGACCGCTGCATCCGCCTTCCGCAGTCGAATCTCGTTCGTTCGCTCAACGTCTCGAACACGGCAGCCATCATCGTCTACGAGGCGCTCCGTCAACAAGGGTATGCCGGACTGAAATAAAAAAAGAGCCAGATTCGTGAGAATCTCGGCTCTTATTTATTGCCCTCAGGCTTTCTGTTATATCCAGCTGTAAAAATCGCGGCGAGGAAGACGACGCTAATTGCCATCATCAATAATAAACCCATCCGAAAATCCCCCTTTTATTCTCCATGACTACAAATATTATAATATACTTGATATTAGATTTGCACTGAATATGAGAAATAAATGTGAAATTGGAGTCCTCTATGAAAACGAATGTATACTTGTTAAGTTATGCTCCGTTGATTGGCATCATCTTGTTCTCGATGTCACTTGCCATTGCAACGAGTGAATATGTCATCGAGTGGCTGACGCGCATCGGTGTCTACAGTGAAGTCATCGCCTTGTTGTCTGTCCAAGAGACGAAAGTGCTCGTCCTTGTCGTCTTTTTCACGATTTATTTTATGCTCTTTAGCGCGTTCAAGCTTGTCGCCGACACGTTCAATCAACTCGGCTTCGCCTTTTTCGCCCGTGAGACGAATGGGAGCTCGCTTCATCGATTGAAACCTGGCGCGACGATTTTCCTTGTCGGTTCAGGGGTCAGCTTCTTATTCCTCAACTCTTTGCTCGCTGCCATTGCTGTCTTGCTCGGTACGTTCGTTTTGTATCTATTCTATTACATTTGGCAAGTAAGCCAATTGATGTCAACGTTGCGGGCGATCGGACTGTTGCTCATTCAAGCGATGATGTGGGCCCTATTATTGAGCGGACTAGCGTGGGCGTTGCTTCGCCTATTTAACTCGGTCGGGGATATTATTTTATGAGTCAAAATCAAGTTATTCAAATCGCGCCTTCGGAGGCTGTAATAAATGAATGGTTGAAATCGTTTGTTCCCGCTTGCACGTTATATTTTGTTGATGAAAATCAGTTGTCTCGATTTCATTCCGATTCGGGCATGCTGGTTATTCCAAGAAGTGAGTTTGATTTGCATCCTGCCTATCGAGAGATTAGCTTGGCGAACGCCTATACCTATTGGATGATCGATCAAGCAGCTAGCCACGTGCTTCATGTGTCGGAAGATTGGTTGCAATGTTTATCAGATGAGTTAAAACACGAGCTACTCATCAATCAAGTTCATTTTGGAAGAGGGCTTATGTTTTCTGTTTCGGATATTCGACTCTCGAAGAAGCTTGAATCGTATTCAGTAAAGTTAAATGGAGAAACATATATAGACTTACAACGAAACGTGTGGAAGTGTTTAACTCGGTTCGAACGGCGACAACTTATTTTGGATTATGCGAAAGAATGGGAATCCTGGGAGACTTGTATGCCCTCAAGCGAAACGCCAAAGCACATCGCGAAATGGGCGAATACGTTCTCGTCTGTTTCGGGAAGCAACTGTTTGGCGGCGACGTTGTTTGCGATTACGAAACAAGAATGGTTTCTCACGCAATGGATTCATTCGCAAACGTTTCTTCATACATTAACACATGCTTCTTACAAAGAGGTGGAGGCGCCGATTCAACCGGGCGATGTCGTCACGTTCTGGGATTCGGAAGGTCGTCTGCAGCACGCGACATACTGTATTGCAGAAGGTCTATTTTTTAATAAGAATGGCCAAACCATTTTTAACCCGTGGAAAGTCATTGATGAGCAGGACTTATTCGCTTCATGGAAGACGGATCGCATAAAAATTTTCAGATATAAACAATAAGGCCGGAGGATTTTTTGTCCTCTGGCCTTATTTTTATCGATGTGCCTCCGTCCAGACAATGGCTGGATAGGCACGGTTCGCGAGCTCTGGGAACGGACGTGGTGTATCCGCTCCGAGCCAAATCGCGGTGATCGTCTCATCCGTTAGTCCGACGTACCACATATCTTTATGGGCGTTCGTCGTGCCGGTCTTTCCACCGACATACGGACGCTTGATTTGCCCGGCATAGCGACCGGTCCCGTACGTCGTGACAGCCGACAACGCTTGTCGCATCGTCGCAGCCGTCTCTTCTGACCAGACGGCTTGTTTCGTCACGCTCGGTGTAAGGGTCGGGGCGCCGGAAGCAAATCGGATCTCTTTAATCGTTTGGCCAGAGACGTAGACACCGTTGTTCAAAAACGGCGTATAGGCAGCTGCGAGTTCCTTCGGGGACACGCCTTGTGTTAACCCACCAAGTGCGCTCGCCAAGCTGTTGTCTTTGTCAGGATCCCATTGGCTGAACATGAGGTCAGCTGTGGCATAAGCCGCCTCTTGGTCGATTTGATTGAACGCGGCGAGTGCCGGGGTATTGAACGAATAGGCAACGGTGTCGCGGAGCGTAACGTCACCAAGGACGCGATTGCTGCTGTTTGTCGGGCAATACGTCCCATAACAGACAGGACGACCGTCGAGTACGGTCTCGAGCTTCGCGTTCGTCTCCTCGATGAACGGGGCAAAAACGAGAATCGGCTTAATGGCCGATCCGGGTTGTCGGAACGCTTGCGTCGAACGGTTGAACTCACCGCTTTGGGTCATTTCCGAGTCGACGAGGGCGACAATTCTTCCGTTCGGCGTCAATTCGGCGTATCCGCCGTTTAGTCCAGCAGGGAGTTTGCTCAGTTCCCGTTTCGCTGACTGTTGACGCGAGACCGACAAGTACGTGTCGATTGTCGCCTGGTTGCTAGCCAAGTAGTCGCGTGCCGCTTCTTCATCTAGGTCGTAGCGGGTTCGAACGAGCCGGATGGCGTCTTTAACAACGGCATCCATATAGTCGGGATAACGAATCTCGTGCCGTTGGTAGCTAGCCTTCAGTTTCACGCCGTGTGCCGCGTCATAGGCTTTTTGTGAGATGAGCCCGGCCTCTTTTAACTGCGTCAAAATCCGGTCTTTTCGTTCATAGAACGCGGGGGACGGGTTGAGCGGGTCATATAAGGACGGATTGTTCGGCACCGTTAATAAGTAAGCAATCTGATTCCAGTTCAAGTCTTCAAGGGGGCGGGCGAAGTACGTATCGGCCGCCGATTGAATCCCATATACATTATGTCCGAAGAAGATGACGTTACTATATGCCGTCATAATTTCTTTCTTACTATAATTTTTTTCGAGTGCGCGAGCGACCATCAATTCCTTCACTTTGCGTTCGTACGTCCGCTCGTGCGTCAAGTAAACGTTCCGTGCTAACTGTTGCGTAATGGTGCTCCCGCCTTGGACGGAGGTCTCATTGGCGTTGTTAATAAAGGCCCGGGCAATCCCTCCGAGGTCGTAACCAGGATGGGCGTTGAATTTACGATCTTCTATAATCATGATGGCGTCGCGAATATAATTAGGGAGTCCGTCAAGAGAGACGTCATCGCGGCGGCCGCTTAAATAAAGTGTCTCCGTACCGCCTTGATAAGCGAGCGTGACAGCATGCTTCGTCGACAACGGTGCCGCCTGGACGGTCTCTTCCCCCCATGCAACAATCGTCTTCGCTTGTTCGATTTCCTCTTTTAACGCACTGCTCACTGTGACCCCCACAGCCATCAATCCGGCAAAAAAGAGTGTTCCTACCCATGCGCGCATTCGCTCACCCCTCTCTTCATTCATTATATCGTCAATCTTTCAATAAATTTCAAAATGTAAACGTTATCATATAATAATTTGGGCAGGAATACATTAGGAAACAGCGAAAAAGGGTAATAGAGGTTTATATTATGAATTTAGGAGGCTGTACTATGAAGCAAGAAATGGTTGCGATGCTCCTCGCGGGAGGAGAAGGGAAGCGACTCGGGCCCCTCACGCGCAAGACGGCGAAACCGGCCGTCCACTTTGGAGGAAAATACCGAATCATCGATTTTCCGTTGTCGAACTGCACAAATTCGGGAATCACGACAGTCGGTGTCTTAACACAATATGAACCGCTTGAACTAAACCGCTATCTTGGAATCGGGTCAGCATGGGATTTAGACCGCCGCAACGGAGGCTTGGCCATCTTGCCGCCATACCAGGCACAATCGGGGAAAAACTGGTACGAAGGTACAGCGAACGCAATTTATCGAAACTTGAGCTATATCGACGATTATGAGCCAGAGTACGTCTTGATTTTGTCGGGTGACCATATTTATAAAATGGATTACGAGAAGATGCTCGATTTCCATAAAGAAAAGGGAGCAGATGTCACCATCTCGGTCATGGAAGTGCCATGGGATGAAGCGCCACGTTTCGGGATTTTAAATACAACAGACGATCTCCGCATTAAAGAATTCGAAGAGAAGCCAGAAAAACCGAAGAGCAACTTGGCTTCAATGGGAATTTACATCTTCAATTGGAAAGTGCTTCGGGAGCACTTGATTCAAGATGCGGAAGACGAGACATCAAGCTTCGACTTCGGGAAGAACATCATTCCGAACACGTTGCTCGACGGACTCAATGTCTTCGCTTATAAGTTCAAAGGCTACTGGAAAGACGTCGGTACGATTCAATCACTTTGGGAAGCGAACATGGACTTGTTAGAAGAAGATCCGCCGTTTGATTTATACGATCCAAACTGGAAAATGTATTCGGTCAATCCGAATCAGACACCACAATTCATTGGAAAAGATGCCTGTATCGAACAGTCGGTCATTAACGAAGGCTGCCAAATCGAAGGGGAAGTCCAACACTCCGTCCTATTTTATGACGTGCGTGTCGGCGAAGGGTCGCTCGTTAAAGATTCTGTCATCATGCCGGGGGCTCGCATCGGAAAAGATGTGACGATTCATCGAGCCATCGTCGCAAGCTGTGCCGTCATTGAAGACGGAGCGACAATCGGCGAGCCGGGTGGTGAAATTGTTGTCATCGAACCTCATGAAAACATCGAGAGCGGAGCAGTATTCAAACAGCGTGCTTGAACCAAAAAAAGACCGACGCAAGGAGGCGTTATTGTTGACGAATGATTTGTTAGGGGTCATCAACTTAGGGACCGAAGAAGGATTATTTCCAGAGTTTACGGGGCATCGCAATTTAGCGTCTGTCCCGTTCTCAGGACGATATCGACTCATTGACTTCACATTGACAAATATGATTACACAAGGCATCAATCAAGTCGGGATTTTCACGCTCGACAAGTATCGCTCATTGATGGACCATCTCGGCTCAGGGAAAGAATGGGACCTCGATCGTTCACAGGGCGGTCTTCATATTTTCCCGCCGGCGCTCAAGCCGGACGGGGAAGCGTACTTGGGTGATTTGGCGAACTTCTCGATGCACCGTGAACACTTCGTACGCAGTAAGCAGCCGTATGTCGTCATCACAGGTTCGAACGTCTTGACGACGATCGACTTCCAAGACATGCTCGACCACCATAAATCGATGGGTGCAGACATTACGCTCGCTTATACCGGGCATGAGCAAAAATGTGGCTACTGTCGTCCAATTCGTCTCGGTGAAAACGACCGGGTCGTTGGCATCTCGGAGCGGGGCTATAGCCCGGACGATGAGTACACGTACACAGAGACCATCATCATGTCGAAGAACTTGTTCCTCCGCCTCGTCGATGAGGCGACGTCGCGTGGCGAGTACGATTTACTCGACGGCGTGATTCGTCCGCAGCTACATCGCTTACACGTTCATGGTTATCACTATACGGGTAAAATGCAAGTCATCCATTCGGTTCTCTCGTACTATAACGAGAGCATGCGTTTACTTCGTCACGAAGGGATTATCTATGATTTCCCGCACATTTATACGAAAATCAAGCATGAACCGCCAACGCGTTACTTGAAAGGGTCGAAAGTGAATGAGGCGCTCGTCGCGAACGGCTGTAAAATCAGCGGCGAAGTGCAAAACAGTATTTTGTTCCGTGGCGTCGTCGTGAGCGAACATGCCCGTGTCAAAAATTCAATCATTCTATCCAAGTCCATCATTGAAGAAGGCGCTGTCGTGGAAAACGCCATTTTAGATAAAGAAGTGGTCGTGAAACGTGGACAGGTCATTCGTGGGACGGTCGATGAGCCGATCGTCATCGGAAAACGGACTACGGTGTGAGGGAGGATATTATGAAAATATGGTATGTCGCTTCAGAAGCGGCACCGTTCATGAAAACGGGGGGGCTTGCCGATGTCATTGGCTCGCTCCCTCAAGCGGTGTCTAGCCTTGGCGAGGAAGTCAGTGTCGTCATGCCGAAATATGGCTCGATGGCCGCCGAATACGTCGAGGAGATGGAATACTTATTCGATTTGATCGTTCCGGTCGGATGGCGTAAACAGTTCGCCGCGGTGCTTAAACTCGAGCGCGACGGAATCACGTATTACTTCATCGACAATGAATACTATTTCAACCGTGAAGGTGTCCTCTATGGACACTATGACGACGCGGAACGATTCGCATTCTTCTCACGGGCCGCCCTTGAAATGATCGGGAAACTAGACGAGTCGCTCGTGCCAGACGTGCTCCACTGTCACGATTGGCAAACCGGTGTCGTACCGGCATTTTTACGCATTCATTATCAACATATCGAAGCGTATCAAAAGATTCGCACGGTGTTTACCATCCATAACCTACAATACCAGGGCATCTTCCCTGAAGAAGTACTTGGCGAATTGCTTCAATTCGGACCGGAACACTTTACAGCCGAAGGCATTCAACACAACGGCCTCGTCAACTATATGAAAGCAGGCATTGTCCATTCTGATCAAATTACGACGGTCAGTCCATCTTATCGTGATGAGATTATGGAGCCGTATTACGGAGAAGGGCTCGACGCCGCACTCCGTTATCGCGCAGTTGATGTCCGTGGTATTTTGAATGGCCTCGACTTGGCGACGAACGATCCGAACACGGACAAACGTATCGCGATGACGTACGACTTGGACACAGTGAAAGAAGGCAAAATCGTCAACAAACGTGCGCTTCAAGAACGGTTTGGGTTAGAAGTGCGTGACGACGTCATGCTCATCGGGTTCGTTAGCCGTCTCGTCGAACAAAAAGGTCTCGATTTAATTAACGGGGTGAGCGGTGAGCTCGGCAACCTCGATTGTCAATTCGTCTTCCTCGGTTCCGGCCAACCGGAATACGAAGCGATTGTCCATGAGATGACGGCGCGCCACCCAGGAAAAATTGGGTCATACATCGGGTTCGATATCGAGCTCGCTCATCTGATTTACGCTGGGTCGGACGCATTCCTCATGCCATCACGGTTCGAACCGTGTGGCCTCAGCCAATTGATTTCGATGCGTTATGGGACACTCCCGATCATTCGTGAGACAGGCGGGCTCCGTGACACGGTCAAACCATACAACGAATATACGCAGGAAGGGACCGGTTTTGGGTTCTTGAACTATAACGCTCATGAAATGCTCGCCACGATTGAAAAATCGATTCGTGTCTTCTATGACCGCAATACGTGGAATGCCCTTGTCCATCAAGCGATGACGGAAGACTTCAGCTGGAAACAATCCGCGAAGCAATACCGTGAGCTCTATCACTTATTTGCATGACTGGAAGGAGTTTTACACACATATGTTCACAGACAAACAGAGCTTCGTCACTTCGTTCAAAGACCGATTCGTCGCTTTAAACGGAAAGTCGTTCAAAGAGGGGACCGAGCAGGAAGTGTATCAGACGTTGGCCACAATGGTGCGTGAACAAGCGATTCCGAAATGGATCAACACGCGCGACAAGCAAGAAGAGAAACAGAGCAAGCAAGTCATTTATTTCTCGCTTGAATTTTTGTTAGGTCGTTTCCTTTACAACAACTTGCTCAGCATGGACGTGCTCGAAGTCGTTCAGGAAGGGCTGGAAGAGCTCGGGTTCGATTTCTTTGAAATCACGGAGTTCGAGCCGGAGCCAGGTCTTGGGAACGGGGGACTCGGTCGCTTGGCCGCCTGCTTCCTTGACTCGCTCGCGGCACTCAGCCTGCCGGGTCATGGTAACGGGATTCGCTATCGCTATGGTCTCTTCAAGCAAAAGATTGTCGATGGCTATCAAGTCGAGCTTCCGGACAACTGGCTCCGTGACGGCAACATGTGGGAGACGCGCCGCGCCGATCGCGCGGTTGACGTCAATTTTGGCGGTTGGATTGAGATGCGCCAAATCGGCGATCGTCTCCGTGTCGTCCATCACCCGGATGAGGTCGTCCGGGCCGTCCCGTATGATATGCCGGTCATCGGTTATAAGAACGACGTCGTCAATACGCTCCGTCTGTGGAACGCTGAATCACCGTACGATGATGAGGAGTATATGGAACGGACGAAAGGGTCGTATAAAGACTTGCTCAAATATAAGCAGTCGATTGCCACCATTTCCGAGTTCTTATATCCGGACGACACGACGTACGAAGGAAAAGTGTTGCGCCTGAAACAGCAATACTTCTTCGTATCCGCCGGTGTCCAGTCGATGGTCGCGTCTTACCTACGACATAACAAATCGCTTAAACATTTAGGTGACCATTACGCCGTCCACATCAACGATACACACCCGGTTGTCGCCATTCCTGAGTTGATGCGCATCTTGATGGATGAGCACGGCTACGGATGGGACGAGGCGTGGCGCGTGACGAAGAGTGTCATGTCGTTCACGAACCATACGCTCCTCGCCGAGGCGCTCGAAAAATGGCCGGTCGAGATGTATGAGCGGTTGTTGCCGCGGATTTATCAAATCATCGACGAGATTAACCGTCGCTTCTGTCGTGACGTGCTCGTCAACTATCCGCACCTTGAGCCGCACATGGGTGAGATTGCCATCGTCTCGAACGCGCACATTAACATGGCGAACTTGGCCGTCGTCGGTTCACATTCGACGAACGGCGTCGCTCAAATCCATACCGATATTTTGAAGCAGCGTGAGATGCGGCATTTATATGAAATGTTCCCGCTCCGTTTCAACAACAAGACGAACGGGATTACCCATCGCCGCTGGCTTTTGAAGTCGAACCCACGTCTGTCGAACTTGATTACGGATGCGATTGGTCCGTCATGGATCGAGCATCCGGAAGATCTTGAGAAATTGATGGACTATTCAAAAGACGCCAGTTTCCAAGAGAAAATCATGGACGTGAAGCAACAGAACAAACTCGACTTAGCGACATACATTCAAGAAGAGACGGGCATCACCGTCGACCCGAACTCGATTTTTGACGTCCAAGTGAAACGACTGCACGCCTATAAGCGTCAACTCATGAACGCGCTCCATATTCATGCGCTCTATCAAAAGATTAAGGCCGACCCGACGTTCACGATGGTGCCGCGGACGTTCATCTTTGGTGCGAAAGCAGCTCCGGGCTATTATTACGCCAAGGAAGTCATCCGCTACATTAACGCCCTCGCAACATTGATCAATAACGACAAGCGGGCGAGTCAATTCATCAAAGTCATCTTCCTCGAGAACTATCGCGTCTCGATGGCAGAACGGATTTTCCCGGGTTCTGACGTGAGCGAACAAATTTCGACGGCGAGCTACGAGGCGTCGGGGACTGGGAACATGAAGTTTATGATGAATGGCGCCTTGACGATTGGGACACTTGACGGTGCGAATATCGAGATTCGTGATGCGGTCGGGGACGACCATATCTTCATCTTCGGTTTGACGCCGCAAGAAGTCATGAACTATAAAAAGTTCGGCGGCTATCACGCAGCGGACACGTATCATGCGAACCAAGAGATTCGCGACGTCGTCGACGGTCTCGTCAACGGGACGTTCGATAAAGTTGGCGAATATCAATTCCAGGCAATCTACGACTCGCTTCTCGTGTATAACGATGATTTCCTCGTCTTGAAGGACTTCGCTTCCTACATGCAGGCGCAGCGTCGCGCCGGAGAGATGTTCGTGGACCAAGCGCGTTGGGCGGAAAGTTCGATCGTCAACACGGCCAAATCCGGCATTTTCTCAAGCGACCGGACAATCACCGAGTACGCGAACGCAGTCTGGAACATCAAACCGACGAGCGTGAAATAAAAAGATCCACCCGTTACGGGTGGACCTTGTTTTCTGGATACGAGATCCAATCTGAGTAAGAGCCGGGATAGAGCCGGACGTCGTCTTTTCCGAGCGCATGTAACGCCAAGATGTTCACACAAGCGGTGACGCCGCTCCCGCAATAAAAGATTGGGTTTGGGACGTCGAGCACGTCCGCGTACAGCTCTTTTAAGTCGTGGAACTCTTGGAGCGTCCCGAGGTCCGTGACCGCATCGGTGTACGAGCAAAGGACCGCATTCGGGATATGACCCGCCTTTTTATCAATCGGTTCGTGGCTCCCGTCATAGCGATCCGCCGTCCGCGAGTCGAGCAAGTGACCGGAAGCGGCCGTCTTCACGTCGTCTAGCGAGGCGATCATGTCGTCTTGGAAGCGGGGCTCATAACCTGAAGCCGGATAGTTCGGGACGTCGATCGTCGTCTCACCGCAATAGGTGATGCCGGATTGAATCCCGCCTTCTAACACGACGACACGTTCATGGCCGGCCCATTTGAAGAGCCACCACGCGCGCGCGGCAAAGGGGAAGCCGTCGTCGTAGATGACGACGAGGTCGTCTTGTTGAATTCCGATGCGACGGAGTGTCGCCGTCCATGCTTCTTTTGACGGGAGCGGGTGGCGACCACCGTGCTCCGCGACCGGACCAGACAAATCTTCCATCAAGTCAAGAAAGACCGCGTTCGGAAGATGGCCTTGACGATACACATACTTCCCGTATGAGGCATCGTTCAAGGAATAGCGGCAATCGATAAATCGAATCGAGTCCGTATGGACGATGTGTTTCAATTCTTGGGCACGCATAGTTGGGAACATAGAATCACCTCGAAGTTTCGTTACCTCCATCCTATACAAGATGGAACAAATTGGCGAGCACTTCGATTGAATTTTAAATGTCGAAAGGGGAACTAACCATGGCATGGCAACAAACATATGAACGATGGACACAACACGAGGCGCTCGAGCCACATCTTCGGGCCGAGCTTGAAGAGATGGCGAAAGATGACACGTCGCTTGAAGACGCCTTCTATAAAACGCTCGAATTCGGGACGGGCGGCATGCGCGGGGAGATTGGACCGGGCGCGAACCGAATGAACATCTATACGATTCGGAAAGCATCAAAAGGGTTCGCTGACTTTATCGCCGCTTCCGGCGAAGAAGCCAAACGGCACGGTGTCGTCATCGCGCACGACTCACGTCACTTCTCACCAGAGTTCGCGCTCGAGGCGGCGCGCACACTCGCGTCGAACGGGGTCAAGACCTACTTGTTCTCAAGCCTTCGGTCGACGCCAGAGCTATCGTTCGCGGTGCGTCACTTGAACGCCTTCGGTGGCATCGTCATCACAGCGAGCCACAACCCGCCAGAATACAACGGGTTCAAAGTATACGGCGCAGACGGCGGGCAGTTGCCGCCGGCAGAAGCCGATGAACTCGTCTCGTATGTTAACGCGATTGAAGACGAGCTGTTGATTGAAGTAAAAGACGAAGCGGGGCTTCGTTCGGACGGCACGCTCCTCACGGTCGAGGCATCCGTCGACGCGGCGTATATGGACGCGTTACAATCGATTCGCATCCATCACGACGTCCAAGAAGACCCACTTAAAATCGTCTACTCGCCGCTTCACGGCACCGGACGTCGTCCTGTCATGGAAGGCTTGAAGGCATATGGTTTCGAGCATGTGACCATCGTCGAAGAACAAGCCGAGCCAGACGGTGCCTTCCCGACGGTCAGTTATCCGAACCCGGAAGAGCGGGCCGCGTTTGAGCTTGCGATGCAATACGGCGATCGTGTCGGGGCCGATCTTTTGATGGCGACAGATCCAGACGCCGATCGGGTCGGGTTTACGGTCCGAGACCGGGACGGGGAATGGTTCGTCTTGACGGGGAATCAGACCGGTGCGCTCCTTATGGACTACATCTTGTCACAAAAAGTGGAGACCGGGACGCTTCCGACGAATGGCTTTGTGGCGAAAACGATCGTGACGAGTGAACTCGGTGCGGCGATCGCGAAGGCGTACGGCGTCCACCTCGAGAATACCCTCACCGGCTTCAAGTTTATCGGGGAGAAGATCAAGCAATACGAGGAGTCCGGTGAATACGAGTTCTTGTTCGGTTATGAAGAGAGCTACGGCTATTTGATTGGCGACTTCTGCCGCGATAAAGATGCCGTCCAGGCGTGTCTCCTCGGGGCTGAAATGGCCGCGTTCCATAAACAGCACGGACGGACGCTCTATGACGCGCTCCAAGCCGTCTATGAGAAGCACGGCTTTTATGAAGAGTCGCTCCAGTCGATGACGCTCAAAGGGAAAGCAGGACTAGAGCAAATCGGCCGGATGATGGAAGCGTTCCGTACGAACCCGCCGCAAGAGGTCGGTGGTTACGAAGTCGTCCGTTTCGAAGACTATAAGCAACAAGTCGCGACCGACCTGCGTCAAAACAAATCCGAAGCGATCGACTTACTGTCTTCAAACGTGCTCAAATTCATCTTTGAAGATGGTTCGTGGTTCTGCCTCCGCCCGTCTGGAACTGAACCGAAAATCAAGTTCTATTTCAGCGTTCACGCGGACAGCGCCGAGAAGACGACATTGAAACGCGAAGCGATTGAACGAGATGTGATGAAGCAAGCGAAAGCCATCGATTGATGGTTTGCCACCGCCCTGAAGAGGGTGGTGGTTTTTAATTGACAACGTATGCCCCCGTCAGTATGATGAGTGTATTGTTCATAACCATGTAATCGTATATGGATTATCAGGAAGGCGGAATTAATATGAAAAAATCATTAACGGCAGTACTCGCAATCGGCGCATCGTTCGGTGTGCTTGCAGCGTGCGGATCGGAAACGAATAGCGGTTCAGAAGAAACAGTTATCACGGTCGGGACAGAAGCGACATACCCACCGTTCACGTACAAAGATAAAGGTGAACTCACAGGTTACGACATCGACGTCTTAAACGAAGCGGCAGAACGTGCCGGCTACACGCTTGAGTTTGAAGCGATGGACTTTAAAGGACTCGTCCCGGCACTTGACGCGGAACGGATTGATTTGATTGCCAACCAAATGAGCATCACGCCAGAACGTCAAGAGAAGTATTCGTTCTCTGACCCGTATGCTGTCTCAGGCGCACAAGTCATCGTCGGATCAGACAACGAAGACATTCAAGGCATCGATGACCTTGAAGGGAAAGTCGTCGGCTCGACACAAGGATCTGTATATGCACAAATGGCTGAAGATGCTGGCGCAGAAGTGAAGTTCTACAAAGGTGCGAACCAAGTACTTCAAGACCTTCAAGTCGGTCGCCTCGACGCCGCTTTGAACGACCGTCTCTTCATTTTGACAGAGCTTGAGAAGACGGGTTACGACGTGAAAGCAGTCGGCGAAGTCTTCAACAAGAGTGAAGCTGGCTTCATGGCACGCCAAGATTCAGACGTGCTCGAAGGTTTGAACGAAGCGCTCGCTGAAATGAAAGAAGACGGCACGATGGCTGAAATCGGTGAGAAGTACTTCGGTGAGGACATCAGTCAATGAATGAACTGATCACGACCGTCATCGATAACCGTTCGGTCTATCTTGAAGCCGTGCAATTGACGTTGATCGCCAGTGTACTGTCGATTCTGCTTGCATTGGTGCTCGGTCTGATCATTGCGTTACTTCATAGTAGTCCGATTAAACCTGTCCGGTGGTTCACGCGGATGTACATCTCGTTTTTCCGCGGAACCCCGCTCTTGTTACAATTGCTTATTCTTTACGTCGGATTGACGGGTTTTGTCCAGTTGAGCGGCATGCAGGCGCTCATCTATGGGCTTGGCCTCCACTTTGCCGCATATATCTCGGAAGCGTTCCGAGCGGCCATCAATTCGGTCGATAAAGGGCAAGTCGAGGCGAGTGTCGCCCTCGGGATTCCGCGTGGGAAACGATTCAAAGACATTATCTTCCCACAGGCTTTGTCGCGTGCGATTCCGCCCGTCTCGAACTCGGTGATTGACATCATCAAATCGACATCGCTTGGTTCGGTCATCGCCGTTCAAGAATTGACATACGTCTCGGACCAAATTGCGGCCACGACGTATCTGGTTATGCCGCTCCTCTTGTTCTCGGCAACAATCTACTGGATTTTGTCCACATTGATTCAAGCAGGTCAGCATCGACTCGAACGCCGTTATGCGGTTCGTTAAATGAAAAAAAGCCTTACGATGCATGCATCGTAAGGCTTTTTTGATTAACGGATGACTTGTTCTGTCTCAGCGTCGAAGAAGTGTGCCTTCGTCATGTCGAGTGCAAGGTTCACGTTGTCACCCATATGGATGTTCGAACGACCGTCAATCCGGGCTGTGAACTGGTGTCCGCCGATTTCTGAATACAAGTATGACTCAGCGCCCATAAGTTCTGCGACATCGATGTGTGCTTGGAACGTGTGCGTCGTTGGGGAGTCAAGGTAGATCGGCTCATCGTGAATCGACTCTGGACGAATTCCGAGAACGAGTTCTTTTCCAACGTAACCGCGGTCACGGAGACCTTTCATCTTGCCTTCCGGGACGTTGATTTCTTCGCCGCCGACGACGAACTTGCCGTCAGAGAGTGTACCGCGGAAGAAGTTCATCGAAGGCGAGCCGATGAAGCCGGCCACGAAGATGTTATCTGGGTTATCGTAAACTTCTTTTGGCGAACCGACTTGTTGGATGATTCCGTCTTTCATGATGACGATTCGTGTTGCAAGTGTCATCGCTTCCGTTTGGTCGTGGGTCACGTAAATCGTCGTCGTGTCGAGACGGTTGTGAAGCTGGATGATCTCTTTACGCATTTGAACGCGAAGTTTCGCATCAAGGTTTGAGAGCGGCTCATCCATCAAGAACACTTTCGCATCACGGACGATGGCACGGCCGATTGCGACACGTTGACGCTGACCACCTGAGAGGGCTTTTGGCTTCCGCTCGAGGTACTCTTCAAGACCGAGGATACGGGCAGCGTCTTTTACGCGGCGGTCGATTTCTTCTTTCGGGAACTTGCGGAGTTTTAAGCCGAACGCCATGTTGTCATAGACGCTCATGTGTGGATAAAGGGCGTAGTTTTGGAAGACCATGGCGATATCGCGGTCTTTTGGTGCCACATCGTTCATACGTTTGCCGTCGATGATGAAGTCGCCGCTTGAGATCTCTTCAAGTCCAGCAATCATACGGAGTGTCGTTGACTTCCCGCAACCTGATGGTCCGACGAAGACGATGAACTCGCGGTCTTTAATGTGTAAGTTGAAGTCGCTGACGGCTTTCACGTTACCATCGTAAATTTTATCAATGTGATCCAAACGAATTTCTGCCATGTTTATAGCCTCCTGAATTGTATGCTTTTTCATAATAGCGCTTACAAGACCGATTATACGATGAAACCGCTTGCATTGAATATGGACACGTTGCACAAAAACGGTCACTCAGATTTGTGCAACGTGACAATCAGTTGGAGCAAACTCGCATCATGGAACTGACGCGCGTCATAACCGGTCGCTTCATAGAGGCGGTCGAGCCGATAGTTAAGTGTGTTCCGATGCATGAAGAGCGCTTTGGCCGTGTGAGAGACGTTCAGCGTGTGAGTGAACAATGCTTCAAGAAGTTCGCGCGCGGTTGCATCGAGGGCCATATACGTCGCCTCGGTCAAACGGAGCCGAGCGGCAAAAGACTCATGTTCTTGTAGCAAATAATGGTATAATAATTGACTAGCAGGGTAAGCTTTAATAGAACGTTTCGCGAGCGGAAGCAACACTTGATGTTCCGCATAAAGTGTTGCTGGCGTACCGAGCGGGCGTTCACTATAGACGACGCTGGCTTCGACATAAAAGTCACCGGCGATGGCGCGCAAGACGTCCTCGAATTCGGCTATTTCGACGAGTTCTTCCGTCTCGAGCACTTCGATGTGACGTGCGGTCATGACGATGATGGCGGCAGACGGCATGAAGTCGCGAAGCACGTCGATAAACGTCTCGAGCGCTTCAGGCTCTTGATAGTGGAGGACAAGCGAGGAGAGCCGGAACGGACGCTCGATGCGGAACGACTCATCGAACAATCGCTTATGCCACATCGCTTGTGCTGAATCAAGCGTTGTGACGAAGGGGGTCGCCCAAAGCGAGAGGAGTCGTCGCTCACGCTCGGTCAGTTCGGACTTTGGAAGGCCGAACACCGTCCCGTCATCGGCTTTATACCACGCATATTTACTGGATGCGTCCTCCGACCGATGGACAACGGTCGGGAAAATCGATTTAATACGTTCAAACGTAGTCAACACAATCACCTCTTCAACAATGTATCATATTTCAGATCGGAGGCAGACAGTTTGGATAGTCTACTGAAAATAATCATCATGATCGCCATCGGGGCGACCATCGGGGGAGTGACGAACTTCTTCGCCATTAAAATGTTGTTCCGTCCGCACGAGCCGAAATACATCGGCAAGATGCGCGTCCCATTCACGCCAGGACTTATCCCGAAACGGCGGGACGAATTGGCGACGAGCCTTGGCAAGACCGTCGTGAAACATCTTTTGACTCCGGAAGGGATGCGCAAACGTCTCCTCGACGAACAAATTAGCAGTCATATCACCCATTTCGTCCAAGCCGAGGTCGAAAAAATGTTACGGTCGGAGAAGACGGTTCGTTCACTCATCGAACCGCTCTATCCAGACGCGGAAACACGTATCTTGACAGCGGCGGACGTGAAACTACGGGACGAGTTGACTCAAGTGCTCCAAGACGTGAAGGCACGGAAACTATATGAGCTTCTCGGTGAGGAAGGCATGGACCGCGTCCGTATGATTATCCCAGAAATTGTCGATACGATGCTCATGAAATCAGAAGAGTATTTTTACTCGGCGGAAGGAGAGGCCCAACTACGGCATATGGTCGACTCGTTCGTCCAACGCCGCCTCGGTTTTATCGCTGGCTTTATCCAAAACGTGAATTTCGTCGAGATGATTCGTCCAGAAATCATCAACATCTTGCGCGGTAGCTCGACGCGGGCCGGAATGGCGACGATGATTACACGTGAATTCGAACGGTTCAGTGAACGTCCGGTCGCGACGTTCCTCGACGAGCCACTCGAGACGCGCCTGATCGATGGTGTCGTCACGGAAGTCGTCACACGTTTGCCAGTCGGGAACCTCCTCGACCGGACCGTCTACTCGTACACACGTGACGTTGAGCCACGAGTGATCGATGACCTCGTCCCGAAAGGGGTGACGCTCGTCATCATGCGCTTCACCGATCAGATGGAGAGTATTATGGACCGCTTGAAAATCGACCAAATCGTTCAGGAGCAGGTTCGCTCCCTCGATACCTCGTATTTAGAAGAGATTGTCCTATCGATTTCAAAACGTGAGTTCCGGGCAATAACATGGCTTGGGGCGCTATTAGGTGGTATGATTGGGTTGATTCAAGGGTTGATTGCCATTATTTGAATGGTACGCCCTAATAGCTTTTAGGAGGACGTCACATGTCACAAACAAACTTGTACGATCATGCTTACCAATTGGAGAAAGCACTTCGCGATTCTGAAGAGTTCACAAATCTCTCTTCACTATACGACCGTGTCAATGCGGATGCAGAAGCGAACCAGTTGTTCGCTGACTTCCGTGAAATCCAAATGACGCTTCAACAGAAGCAGATGCAAGGGGAAGAGATCTCAGAACAAGAGATGATGGACGCCCAAACGAAAATGATGAACGTTCAACAGAACGAGTTGATCATGGAGCTCATGCAAGAAGAGCAACGCATGCACCAGCTCGTCACAGAAGTGACGAAGATCATCATGAAGCCACTCGAAGAGCTATACGCTCCGATGGTGAACGAAAACGAAGTCCAATAAGGATGGATGACGGATGGCTACGGCCATCCGTTTTTTTGTTGCTGAACTTGTCATATGTAACGAGATGGCGCTTCCATCCGAGATGGTATACTTACTTTGTAAAACATTTCACATGGAAGGGTGAACGTTATGGTCACCTTAATCATTCTGGCCGTCATGATCACATCGTTTATCGGAGGGTGGATTCGTGCCGACCTCGTGGCGCTGCTCGGTCTGCTCGCGCTCGTGTTGACGCGACAGTTGACTCCAATCGAAGCGATGGCCGGTTTTTCGAATCCCGTCGTCCTCATGATTGCGGGTCTTTTTATCGTTGGGGCGGGCCTGTTTCACACTGGGTTAGCAGAACGGCTCGGCGCTAGCCTCATCCCGTACGCGAAAGGGAGCGAGATTCGCCTGTTTCTCGTTCTCATGGTGACGGTGACCTTGCTGTCGAGCCTCATGTCGAATACGGGGACAGTGGCATTACTCATCCCGGTCGTCCTTGCCATGTCCCGTCAGTTAGGGACGAACCCGGCGAAGCTCCTTATGCCGCTTGCGTTCTTTTCGAGCATCGGGGGAACGATGACAATCATCGGAACCCCACCGAACCTTGTTGCCGCGGAGGCACTGCGTCATGCCGGGGGCGAGACACTTGGCTTCTTCTCGCTCTTCCCGATTGGACTTGTCGCGCTTGGCGTCGGACTCCTCTATTTTTATACAATCGGCAATCGATTACTCGACAGTGGAGAAGTGGCGCAGACGATGTCGAAGCAACCGGTCAGCTTTCCGCTAAACGTCTATCGGATGGAGATTACGAAAGGTCATCCGCTGATCGGTCGTGCGTTACGCGAGACGCGCTGGTCCCGTCATGGATTGACGGTACTTGGAGAGCGGCGTAAAGGATGGGTCCATCGTTTCCATGCCGCCAAGGCGGATACAGTGCTTTATGAGGGGCGTCTCCTCGTCAGTGGAGCGGAAGAAGACGTCAACCGTGTCGCCGCACGAGAAGGATTGACGTTTGAACGTGTGTCGTCGAAAAACGTGTATGACAAACAAGTCGGTGTCGTCGTCTTCACCATCCCGACCGACAGTCCGCTAATTGGCCGCTGTCTTCGTGAGAGCGAGCTTCGAAACCGCTTTGGTCTAAACGTGCTACGTGTCATCCGTCCGAACGAAGAGATCGTGATGATTCCGCATCAAGACGTTCGATTGGATCGCGGCGACATGCTCGTCGTGCAAGGGGAGTGGACCGACTTGGAGAGGGCGGGGGAAGCGACGCATCTATTGCTCGCGAATGAACGGGTGGCCGATGTGGCGAATCGGGCCGTGTCGGAGCGTCATCAACTCGCTGCCGGTCTCATCATGGGCGGAATGGTCGCGTTGCTCGTCTTTGAATGGGTCGACCCGACTGTCGCCGTTTGGATGGCCGCTTTGGCGATGGTGCTCACGGGGGCGGTCCGGCACATGGATGTCGCCTATCAATCGATTCAATGGTCATCGCTCTTCCTCATCGCGGCGATGATTCCGGTCGGTCAGGCGCTCGAAAACGCGGGGGTGATGACGTGGCTCGTCACATGGATTAGTGAATCGTTCGGTCACGCCGGTCCCGTCTGGGTGCTCATCGCCATCTTTGTCGCGACGATGGTGCTCAGCCAAATCATCTCGAACACCGCGACGGCCGTCCTGTTCGCACCGCTCGCCTTGTCGCTCGCGTCGGCGCTTGACGTCAGTCCGGTGCCGTTCGTCGTCGCAGTCGCCATTGCGGCCTCGCTCGCGTTCATGACACCGTTCGGCTCGCCAACGAATGCGATGGTGTTCGGCATCGGGGGCTATCGTTTCTTCGACTTCGTTAAAGTTGGAATGCTGCTCCAAATCGTGATGGCGGTCGTCACCGTGTTGACGATTTTACTGCTCTTCCCGTTTTGAAGGACAATGACTATTGGGAGTGGCGGAAGGACGGGGATCAAAAATATAGCGAATGAACAAGCGCCTCGGGATTCCCGAGGCGCTTAGGCTGTTGACGAACCGAATCGCGATATGCGATTTGATTCGTCTTTTTTTCGTGTTCACTAGTCTCACAACGCTTTACCCGGCATAAAATGGAGACATTCCGTTAGGAGGCCGTACCTTTTAGCTTCCCAGGAAGCTTGCAGCGCTCGAAATAAATCATTTGGCCGTGCCGGACGATACGTGCCCCTTTGCCTTCATGATTCGCCTCACGAAGCCGTAAGAGCCCTTTCTCTTTCGCCTCGTGATCGTTCATCGCTTCGAGCGGCTCATTCAAGACAATCGTGCCATCGTTTTCGAACGCGGTGATCATATACTGTGCCATCCGTCTGCCCCCTTTTCTTTCATTGTACTGAATGACTATTCATTCTTCAAGTGAAGGTTTGGTCAGCTCCTCGAACGTGAGCTGACGGGCCGTTTCCGTACGAGGGATTAAATCTGAGACCGTCATCCCGATTAAGCGGACCGGTTCGCTGACCGCCATCTCATCGAACAGTCGACGGGCGAGCCGTTTAATCTCGTCATGGTCATGCGTCGGGTGGTTTAGTTTGATTTGATGACTGCGTGCTTGAAACTCACTCGTCTTGATTTTAATCGTCACCGTCTGGCAACTGAGCTCGCGCCGGTCGAGTTGACGCAACACATCCTCAATCTCCGGCACGACTTGTTCATACACTTCTTCCGGGTCGTCGAGGTCGAAGGCGAACGTCGTCTCAGAGCCGATCGATTTCCGCTCCCGTGTCGGGACGACCGGACGATTGTCGCGTCCGTGGGCGAGTTCATATAGTTGGTTCCCACGGTCATGACCAAAGATGGCTTTTAATTGAGCGATATCCGCCCGTTGCAAGTCGGCAATCGTCTCGAAGCCGTGCTTGAATAAGATTTGTGCCGTTACTTTTCCGACGCCATGCATCGTGGTGATCGACAGCGGGGCAAGGAACGTTTCGACTTCCTGCGCCGTGACGACGGTGAGGCCGTTCGGTTTTTGAAAGCCGGAAGCGATTTTGGCAACGAACTTTGACGGGGCGACACCGGCCGAGGCAGTGAGTCCGGTCCGACGTTTGATTTCTCCAAGGATGTAACGGGCCACATACGTGCCAGACGTGCTCATGAGCGCGTTATCGGTGACGTCTAAATACGCTTCATCGAGCGACAACGGTTCGACGAGCGGGGTGACGGACTTGAAGATCGCCATCACTTGCTCGCTCACTTGTCGATACGCGTGGAAACGAGGTTTGACGAACGTCGCCTGAGGACAAAGCGCGAACGCCCGTCGGGAGGACATGGCGCTGTGCACGCCGTATTTTCTTGCCTCGTACGAGCACGTCGCGACGACGCCACGGCTATGGGGTGCACCTCCGACGATAACGGGTTTGTCGCGAAGGTGAGGCCGATCCCGTTGTTCGACTGAGGCGTAAAACGCATCCATATCGACGTGGATGATGAGGCGTTCCATATCATTCTCCTTTCCATTCACATCCGTTTAATTCTATTATACCGAACTTTTGTTCGATGTTTTATTTTTCTGCCTTTTAATCGCTTCCTTCGTATTCACTTGGGTCGGGAACTGGAGAAGCGAGCCAATCCAATTTTTCCGTTTCAACCAGACTTGAATGATGATGGTGAATAACAGGATCATCGCCCACGCGAAGACGTAACCGAGCGGCCAGTCGAGTTCAGGCATCGCTTTGAAGTTCATCCCCCAAATGGCGCCAAACGCCACGACAGGCGTCGTGAGTGCCGTGAACACGGTGAGCGCCTTCATGATTTCGTTCCCACGAAAGTTGGATAGTGTCGCGGCGAGGTCCGTCATGGCGATGACGTCGTCTTGATAATGTTCGATCGACCCGAGAAGACGCTCGACCCGATAGCTCGCCAGCCGGTACGGCTTCATCTCGCTCAAGTCCAAGTCGAGGAAAGCCTCACGCCCGGCCAGGAGCAACTCGCGATACGGGACGACGGTATCGGACCAGCGCTCGATTTCGCTACGGAGCCCGAAAATTTCGTTCATGAATGCAGGCGGCACTTGTCCGCTCATCTCGCGTTGCGCGATCATCAGCCGCTCCTCATACTCGTCGATACCGTGAAAGTAAAAGTCCATCTTCTCCGCAAGTAGCTCATAAAACGCCTCGAGTGGCGTCTCATAACGTTTGGCTGCCACTACTTCACAAACCAAGTCGTCAAACCCGATTGTCCACAGGAAATCAGGTCCGACAAAATAATGTCCGACCTTTTGTGGCTCCCGCTCGAGCTGCTCATAGTCGAGCGTAAGCGAACCATACATGTACCCCTCGCCGACGATAATTTTTGTGACGTTTGATGTCGTCAATTGATCGAGCCAATACGTGTACGCCTCCTCGTAACGCTGATCGATGTGCACGGACTCCTCAGGCCGTGTGTACCAGTTCCACTCCATCTTTCATTCCTCCAATTCCATTCTCTAAGCACTATTCCCGAATTGATAAGAAAGTTGGCATCTCGGAAGAAGTTTCGTTAAGATGAAGGTATTGAATTAGAGAGAGGTGCTAGCATTGGCGACAAAAATCGGAGAGCTCAAAGTGGGCGACACGTTAGACCAATATGTGATGATCAAACAATCTTACCGGGGACTGGCTGGGAACGGGAAGCCGTACTTGACGCTCATCTTATGTGATGAGAGCGGAGAGATTGAGACGAAACTGTGGGACAGCGCCGACACGGAGAAGTATGCGATGAAAAAAATTGTCCATGCCTCAGGCGAGGTGATGGATTATCGTGGACGCACGCAGTTGAAGTTGAAACAAATCTCCATCATCGAAGGGGAGACGGACATCGCCCCATACGTCCGCTCGGCCCCGGTCACGAAGCCAGAGCTTGAAGCGACGATTCGCACGTACATCGATGCGATTCAGCATGAGGGGATGCGCCAGCTCGTTCAGGTGATCGTCGACCGGAACGAAGAGGCGTACTTCACGTTTCCGGCAGCCGTGAGACATCATCACGCCGTCTATTCGGGACTCGCGTTTCACGTCATGTCGATGTTGAAGCTCGCTGATGCGATGTGTGACCTCTATCCGCAATTGAATCGGGATTTACTCGTCTCGGGCGTCGTCTTGCACGACTTGGCGAAAGTGATCGAATTGTCGGATGCGATCACGCCGGAATATACACTCGAAGGCAAGTTGCTCGGGCACTTGTCGCTCATGGCTTCTGAGATTGAGGTCGTAGCCCGTGAGCTCGGTACCGACCGAGAAGTCGTGACGCTGCTTCAGCATCTCGTCCTCAGCCATCACGGCAAGCCGGAGTGGGGCTCGGCGAACGCGCCGCAACTCCCGGAAGCAGAGATGTTATTCTTCATCGATAATATCGACGCGCGCATGAACATGTTCGACAAGGCGTTCGAAGGCGTTGAGCCGGGGACGTTCACAGAACGCGTCATGGCGCTCGACAATCGTGCTTTTTATAAACCGAATCTATAAAAAAACGGTCGCTCTCTTTGATGAGGGCGACCGTTTGGCTTATTGTTCAGTTGATTCTTCAGCTGGCGCTTCTTCAGAGGCTTTCACAGCTTCTTTAACGGCGTCGAACTGTTGTGAGGCTTTCGCGTCTTTCACGTCGACGTTATATTTTTCAATCAACTCGGCGTAAATGCGGTTCGCATCAACCGATGCTGCTTTCTCAGTAGCGAGTTCTTCGCGGATGCGATCTTTCTCGTCCTCGAGCTTCAAGTCTTTCTCTTTACGGTCGACGACTTTGATGACGTGGTATCCGAACTGTGATTGAATCGGTTCAGAGATTTCGCCGACGACATCTTCACGGAACGAGTACTCTTCGAACTCAGGGACCATCGCACCGGCTGAGAAGTAGCCGAGGTCGCCGCCTTGTTCACCAGAACCCGTGTCCGTCGATTTTTCTTTCGCGAGTTCTGCGAAGTCCGCACCGTCGTTCAACTGCTTGATGATGTCTTGTGCTTCTTCTTCCGTCTCGACGAGGATGTGGCTCGCTTGAACTTCAACGTTTTCTTTCGCGAACTGGGCTTCGATTTCTTCGTCCGTCACGTCAACGAGCTCAGATTTCGCCGCATCGACGAGCATCTGTCCACGGAGTGCTTCTTTAAACTCATCCGTCCCAGACATTCCAGCTTGTTGAATCGCTTGTTCGAACTCTTCTGTCGAGTTGAACTGTTCTTCTGTTTTGCTGTACTCTTCATCGACTTTCTCTTGTTCGACTTTGTCGCCGTACTCTTTTTCAAGCAATTCGTTCATCGTTTCTTGGAACGCGAGTTGCGGGACCATACGGTCGTAACTCATGTTCGCGATTTCACCGCGTGTGATTTCGCCGCCTTCGAATGAAACGACCGTTGAGTCGTCTGATGCGCCGCTACCATTTGTCGCAGCATACGTGCCGCCTGCGCCGATGATGAGCGCGAGTGCAGATGCGCCGACGAGGGCCCCTGTTGAAAACTTCTTATCTTGTTTCTTCGGTTCGTTTGTCATTCCGTTTGACATATATTCCACCCCTAAAAATCTATAAGTTTCTAGTTCCGACTATATCACATTTTCTAAATCATGACAGCTGTTCTCTTGCCTGTACAGTATCATAGCACAGAAACGTAGCGTATAATGGTAAAAGAGAATGTGAAATGATGGGGTGGGAAACGTGTCGTTAGAAGAGAAAATGAAACAATTGTCATATCAAATGGAGCTGTTGATGCAGTCGGTCGACTGGTCAAACCGGCCCTTCGAATATGAGATCATTCGGGCGAACTTAACGCGAGCTGACGTCGAAGAATTTTACGCCTTACTGGAGGAGATTCGCGAACAGCAAAACGAGCAAGGGCGTTACGGCTTGTCGTCCGTAGAACCCTTGCTCGTCAATTTCGTCGGGATGTTACACCCGGCGCTCGATGCTGAGACCATTTTAACGGCATGCGTTAAGCAACAGATTGCGCTCGACGTAACCGAGCCGCTTTATCAGCAGGTCAAGCTTCTTTCGTCAGTTCATCGTCCTCAGGACGACGACCGGCTTCCTCGGTGATCATCTTCGACGTCTCCGCAAAGATGTCCATGAAGTTGTCCCCGTAGAGGCGACGTACGATTGCGGTGATGTCCGTCAAGTCCGGATATTTGCCGTAAAGTTCTTGAAGCGGCAACGAAGCGCGGAACACGCCGTTTTCTTCCGGGTCGAACGCATGAATCGTCTCAAGTAAGAGCGCTTCGCCTTCTGGCGTCAATTGGACATACGTGTTACGCTTGTCGGTCTCCTTCTTCGAGAACGTGAGCAAGCCACGGTCTTCTAACTTCTTCGAGAAGTTGAACGCCGTCGAGACGTGCATGACGCCATATTTGGCGATTTCTGAGATCGAGGCGCCCCCGAGCGCGTGCGCGATCCATAAGATATGATGTTCGTTAATGTTCAAATCGAACGGTTTAATCCAATTTTGCCAGTCTTTCTCGACCGTCTTCCACAATGCTTTACTGAGTTGAATGATTTTATGGCTATACAACATGGCCTCAGGGCCTGTAAACTCTTTTTCTTGCTCCATCTCGATCCACCCTTTCCGGATACAATGTGACTAAAACGACGGACGATGACGATAGACCGTTTAGTTGGTCTGTTTCGCTTTCGCTTCGGTCATATCTGACTGTACGTTTGAAAGCTCGTTAAGGTTTCCTTGGATCCGCTCGATTGAAGGCTGAATGTCTTGCTGATAGCGTTCGACTTCGGCTTTCACTTGATCCGCCAATTCTTTCCCTTGCAGTTTCCCCGCTTGTGCAACATGCGACGTGTTCGCCGCTACTTTTTGGAATTGTTCTTTCAACGTAGTGATTGTAGACGCACGATGTTGCGTTGAAGCGGCATCGTTCGCCGTTCCACGAGCGAGTTTTTTCACGGTCGCAACGCCTAAAAATGCGACGACGAAGCCGAAGGCAACCCAATCTCGACGATTGTGACTCGACAATTCATTCCCCTCCTCAAGCACGCTTATGCTAGAATACATTCTTTTCATATTATTTTACCAAAAAAGAGAGATTAAAAACCTATATCTCAAATAAAATTTTTCAGAACATTCAATTTTGACCGAAAAATCATTTTATTTTAAAATATAGGTAAAGGAAGGTGACCTCCAGTGAATATGCAAAAGCGTTGGGTCGATGACATGTTAGACCTGTACAACGCGGCGAAGCGACTCGGAGATGACACTTGGGCACATACGATCATAGAAGCACTCGAGGCTGGGTACGAAGCATCGGAGTTAAATGAACAAGAGCGCAAACAAACATTATTAGAAAAGCGACTCATGGAAATAGATGCCCGCCTACATGAATTACGAAAAGAATTTGAATATGCCGAATCTGTCAAATCGCGTCAGCAGTTGTACGAGCAGGCAATCAAGTTACAAGTCGAACGGGCGCAAATCGAGGAAGAGCGGAAACGCCATCACGATTCGATCAATTCGACATAAAAAACGGACCGGGCGTGCGCCTGGTCCGTTTCGTTTATATGTGTTTTGAAATGCTAGCGGCAAGGGTCTTGAGCGCGTCTTGTGAATAGTCGTCCGCATGCGTTTCCCACTTGGCCCCGAATCCGTCGTCATGACCGAAGCGCGGAATCAAATGGATATGGAAATGATACACGGTCTGACCGGCGATTTCCTCAGCGTTCGATAAGACGTTCATACCGATTGCCCCTGTCTCACGTTGAATCGCGTTCGCGATGCGCGGAACGGCTTTGAACACGTCAGATGCGACCGTCTCAGGAAGTTCATAAATGTTGCGGGCGTGGTGTTTCGGGATGACGAGCGTATGGCCGTTCGTCACTTGGGAGATATCAAGGAAGGCGACAACAGCATCATCCTCATAAACTTTGTGAGACGGAATCTCACCTTTGACGATTTTACAAAAAATACAAGACTCTTCTGTATGCATAGCACGTCCTCCAATCGAATATAAGTACTCGTTTCCATCATAACATGGAAGCTCGGGCGGAAGAACGATTGTCCGAATCAATCGGCCTCCTCTACAATAGAAGAAAAGAAATGAAAGGGGGCGAAGACGTGAACGATGCACGGGTCAAGAGACGCGGTCGGAAACGTCGACTGCGAATCGGGTTATGGAGCGGAGGCATCCTTCTCGCGGTGGCTGGCCTCTTCTATCAGTTCGGATATAAGCCGGCGGCAGAAAACGAGTTGATTCACGTTCAATTTAAAGAGGCACTTTTGGCCGAAGATGTCGATTTCTTTGAACGAAACGTGGAATATGCGACGGAGCCGCTCACACGGGCGGAATCGATTCGCTTCATCCGCTGGTTAAACGACGAACCGAGTCTTCGGAGTGAGGCGATTGCCGAAGTAGCGGCCGACCGTGGCGACGTGACGGCGAGTAGTGACGGCTTGTTTCGCCTCATCGATACAGGAGAGGGGCGGTTCGGCTTCTCTGACTATCGCCTTGAGCTGTTACCGAAACCATTGACCGTCACGGCCGATGTCCCCTTCACGAACGTCTGGTTGCACGGCGTACAAGCGGCGCGGCTAGAAAAAGCGGGGGAAACGGTAACCCTCGACCGCATGCCGGGTCAATATACCGTAAAGGCGGTCGCGGTTGTCGACGGAGTGACGCGAACGCAAGAAGAAACGGTGACGCTCGTCGAGGCGGATGAGCTCGCGTTTCAACTGAAACCGGAGACGAGCGAAGCCATCGCTGGCCAGTTTGATCTCGAACGGACCGAACTGATTGAAATTGAGGTCGAGGCACAGACGGGCCATTCCATTGAGGTGATCGACGGGCTTATGAACAAACGGGCGAACGTGGTCACGGAGGCAGTCGGCGAACCGATCGAGCAAACGAACGAGTTGTGGCGGTACGACGGATTTGACGTGACGTTTGATGGGGAGCGTGTCCGGCGCATCGACATCGACCTCGCTAAAAGTCCGGATGACTTGATTGCATTGATTGGTGAACCGGCCGAACGGGTCGAAACGGATGATGGCATGGAATGGCGTTACGATCGGCCGCTCCTTGAGTCGATCTTTACTTTATTCGGATTTCAAACGGATAAACGATTCGTCGAGCGGGACGGCAAGCTCTATATCATCATTCGGTAAATAGAAAACGGGACCCTCATTGCTGAGGGTCCCGTTGTCGGTAAGTGTGATTAGCGTCGACGCATAGATTTCATGACGAACGACACGATCAAAATCAAGATAATCGCACCGAGAAGCGCTGGGATGATCGCGATGCCGCCAACTGCAGGACCGAAGTCGCCGAAGATGAGGCCACCAAGCCATGCACCGATGATACCGGCAATGATGTTCCCGATAACGCCACCTGGCACATCCTTACCTAAAATAAGACCTGCTAACCAACCGATAATACCCCCGACAATCAACGTGATAATCCAACCCATAAAACATTCTCCTTTCTGTTTTGTCCATTGTCCTTCTTAACAATTTTATGGAACAATGGAAGTATTGAATAAGTTTTAAAATGCCTTACAGTTCAGATTATTCCCATGTGACAGCTTTTAAAACATATATCACAAAAAAAAGTTGAAAATGAGGGGTGGAGTTTTCATGTTGCACGTCGACAAGTTGAACGGCGGTTATATAGGAAAACAAGTGTTACACGACATTTCGTTTGAAGTAAAAAAAGGTGAGCTCGTTGGGCTGATAGGGCTAAATGGAGCAGGGAAGTCGACGACGATCAAACATATTTTGGGACTTCTCGATCCGTTATCCGGAACGGTAACGGTCGATGGCGAGACGTTGACATCTTCCGAAAATAACTATCGTAAGAAAATAAGTTATATACCTGAGACGCCTATTTTATATGAGACGTTGACCCTTCGAGAGCATTTGACGCTCATGGGAAAATCGTACGGTTTGACGGACGAACAACTAGAGGAACGGACGATGCGTCTAGCAAAAGACATGCGCATGGAGAAGCAGCTGGGCTGGTTCCCGTCGGTTTTCTCGAAAGGGATGCGGCAAAAGGCGATGATTTTATGTGCGCTCGTGACGAAGACGCCGCTCCTCATCGTCGATGAGCCGTTCGTCGGACTCGACCCGCTCGCGATTCGACAATTGCTTCGATTATTTGACGAATATAAAGAAGACAGCGCCATCTTGATGTCCACCCATATCCTCGAGACAGCTGAACGCCACTGTGATCGCTTCGTCTTTTTACACCAAGGTGTCGTCATCGCGACCGGTACAGCAATAGAATTGCGTCAAGCGTACGGGCTCGACACGCACGCATCGCTCGACGACATTTATGTCGAGGCGATTGAGGCCGAGGAGCGAAAACGATGAACGTATTTCGACAACGGTTCGGCGTTTGGGTGGAGGACGTCGTGAAATATAGCCGCTACGTGGCGAACGGCGGCCTATTGTTCACGCTCTATTTCACGCTTATCTATGGCGCTTTCGTCTACAATCAATTTTTGAACGGGCTCGATTCTTCGTTTCCGAGTGTTTGGGTCGTCGCACTCGCCTTCTTGGTCTTACCGCACGGTCACCGTCCACGGACGTTACTTCAAGAGGCGGACCAAGTCTTTTTATTGCCGCAACTCGGAAACATTCGTGCTTACATGAACGGTGTTCGGCTCTTCAACGTCGTCTTTGCGTGCGTGCGTGCCATCTTGCTTATGCTTGTCGTCTTGCCGCTTCTCGTCCGGACACTCGACGTGACGTCCGGGGAAGTGCTCGCGATTGTTTTGACGAGCGTCTTGTTGTCCGTCGTCGGTCGATTGGCGAAGCTCGAAGGGGTTCGCTACATCGGGATCATCAGTGCCACTCTTAGCGCAGGCGTCCTGTTTATGGGCTGGCCGCTCGCGACGCTCGTGCCGCCACTATTGGCGCTTGTCTATCTACACGTCAAACGAAATGAGCGGATTCCGCTTTTAGACTGGCTCGTACTTGAACAGGCGAGCAAGGCGCAATTCAACCGTGTCGTCAGCTGGTTCGTCGATCTACCGGAGATGCGAGAAGACGTAAAGGCACGGCCGTTTATCGTGAACGCGATGAACCGTTCCGTACTCAAACGAATGGACGCAGCCCGATACGTGTATGGCTTACGGATTGTACGGTCGAACGACTCGCTCGACTTGATTTTTCGACTGGCACTCGTCGCCGTGCTCGTTATGTGGTTGTCAGGCGGTTGGTATGTCGGGTTTGTCGTTCCGCTCTTCGTCGGCTTGACGGCGCTCCAACTCGTCCCGCTGTTCAAACGACTCGACTCCGTCTCCATCGCGTCATGGCTGCCGATCACGCGCGCCGAACGGCTCGCCGCCTATAAATGGTGGACGCTTCGGCTCCTGGTCATGCAGGCAATTGGGCTTGGGCTCGTGTCCCTTCTATTTGGCGGGACGTGGGACGCGCTCGTCGGACTCGTCTTGGCCTATGGAATCGTGCGCTATTATTTGGCTAGATTGAAATAAAACGAAGGACACCCATGCGAGTGTCCTTCGTTTTATTTTTTAGGAGACATGACTGAGACGCTTGAACCAAGGATTTTCGGAAGGCGTGCCGGTGTATCCGGTTGTTCTTCGATTTCGCCATAAGCCGAGATGCCGTGCTCGGCAATATCGAGTCCGACGTCTTCTTGCTCTTCCGTGACACGAAGCCCAATCGTCACGTCGAGAAGTTTCAAGAACGCATAGCTTCCGCCACCGGCGATGACCATGGCAATCAAGACACCAAGCGCTTGGACACCGAGTTGACCAAGACCGCCACCGTAGAAGAGGCCGGCCGATCCGATACCAGTGACCTCGACGAGTCGTGGGGAGGCGAAGAAGCCGAGGGCGAGCGTCCCGATGATTCCGGCTACCCCGTGAACCGAGAAAGCGCAGAGCGGATCATCGACGTATTTCGCCATGAGTAGGCTCGTTCCGTAAGTTGCGACTGCTGCGAGCGCACCGATGATGACGGCAGCCCACGGTTCGACGAATGCACAAGCGGCCGTGATGGCGACGAGCGCACCGAGGACACCGTTGACGACTGTCGGGATGTCGGCTTTTTTCCGGTGTACCATGACGATGGCGAGTGCACCGAGTGCACCGGCAGCCGTCGCGAGCATCGTCGTGAGGGCGACGTAGCCGAAGAATCCGTCAGCGACCGACATCGTCGATCCGGCGTTGAAACCGAACCAGCAAAGCCACAGCACAAGTCCGCCGACGACCGTTAGGACGTGGTTGTGACCAGCGAGTGACTCTGTCTTCCGACGTGGTTTTAAGATGATCGTTGCCATAAGTGCGGCCATCCCGCCTTGAAGGTGAACGACGGCTGAGCCGGCAAAGTCTTGCATCCCCATCGAACCAAGCAGTCCGCCAGCCCATACCGAGCGGGCGACGATCGGATAAAGAATGGCGACAAAGAAGATGCCGAATAGGACGTAAGCAGAAAGTTTGGCCCGTTCTGCGAACCCGCCCCAAGCGATGGCGAGCGCGACCGCGACGAACGATAATTGGAATAAGAATTTGATATCGATCGAGACGTTGGCCCAGTCAAGGCTTGTGAACGAACCGTTCAAGAAGAACCCTTCCGTTCCGAACCAGCGCGTCCCATCCCCAAAGGATAGTCCGAACCCGACAGCCCAAAAAGCAAGTGCCGCCACAGAGAGGCTGATAATTTGTTTGACGGCGACGTGCCCGGCGTTTTTCGCCCGGAGCGTTCCTGTTTCAAGCAGGCCGAAGCCGAGTTGCATCGTTAAAACGAGCAATGCCGCGATGAGTACGAACAGCGTGTCCATATAATACATAATGTCTTCCATGATGCGATTCCTCCTTTTTTTCGTCGGTGTGAGTGAAAAGTTGTTTTCAGTGTAATGCGGAAACAACAAGGTGGATTGCATTTTGTCAGATTATCTGACATAGTTTTTTAAAAGGGAGGTCGGATGAGGTGGACTATAAAACGAAGAAAGTGATTGGAATGGGCGTCATCACAGAATTAACAGGACTTTCTGAGCGCCAAATCCGGTATTATGAAGCGAAAGGGCTCATCTTCCCGGAGCGGACGAAAGGCGGTTCACGTAAATATTCTTTCCATGACGTCGAACGATTGATTGACGTCGCCTCGAAGTTAGAGGACGGTTGGCGCATTCAAGACATCAAGGAGCGGGAGAAGCGGCTGTCGACGAAACAGCGGGACGACCTTATCCGTGGCCAGCTGAATTCGGCGTTCCGAACCTATCCGACAAACAAATGACACAAAGAAAACACAATGAAAATGCTTCACATTAGCATTATTCTAATTAATTTCTGTATAATGTTTTTGAGTTCACATACCTATAGAAGAAGAGTGTAGGAGAATTAAAGAGGGGAATGACGCGACGTATGAACGATACTATTTTAAAGGCGTTTCGAGGAGAGGCGACAGACTATGTGCCCGTCTGGTACATGCGCCAAGCGGGACGCTATCAGCCGGAATATCGGGAGATTAAAAAGACGAGGACATTGTTCGAGATCACACACGACCCAGAATTGTGTGCGTACGTGACCGAACTCCCGGTCAAGCAACTCGGCGTCGACGCGGCCATTCTATATAAAGACATCATGACACCGCTCCCGTCGATGGGTGTCGATGTGGAAATCAAGAGCGGCATCGGTCCGGTCATTGACAATCCATATCGGACGATGGCGGACGTGGAAAGCTTGAAACCACTCAATCCGGATGACATCTCATACGTGTTCGAGACGATTCGTTTGCTCCGGCAGCGCCTCGACGTGCCGCTTATCGGTTTTTCGGGCGCGCCGTTCACGCTCGCGAGTTACATGATTGAAGGTGGTCCATCACGGAACTACCATCGTACGAAAGCGCTCATGTACGCTGAGCCAGAAGTGTGGAACGCACTCATGGAGAAGTTAGGCGATATGGTCATCACGTATGCGAAAGCACAGGCGGAAGCAGGGATTCAAGCGTTCCAATTGTTTGATTCATGGGTCGGCACACTTAGTCGGAAAGACTATGCGCGCTATATTAAGCCGACGACAGAACGGATTTTCCGCGAACTACGTGGACTCGACATTCCGCTCATCATGCATGGTGTCGGGGCGAGTCACCAAGTCGAAGAGTGGCACGACTTGCCGCTTGACGTCGTCGGTCTCGATTGGCGTTTGTCTGTAGAAGAAGCCCGTGGACGCGGCATCACGAAAGCGGTCCAAGGGAACTTAGATCCGTCTTACTTGCTCGCACCGTGGCCGGTCATCGAAGCGAAAGTGAAAGAAATTCTCGATGAAGGCATGAAGCAACCCGGATACGTCTTCAACTTGGGACATGGGGTGTTCCCGGAAGTCGATCCAGCCGTACTCGTCAAATTGACAGCATTCATTCATGACTACTCACGTGAAAAAATGGGAGGCAAATCATTATGAAAACAGTCGGATTACTCGTCATGGCATATGGGACACCGTACAAACCGGAAGATATCGAGCGTTATTACACGCACATCCGTTATGGGCGTAAGCCTTCTCCGGAGGCGCTCCAAGATTTGACGGAGCGCTACGAAGCAATCGGCGGCGTGTCGCCGCTCGCAAAAATCACAATCGACCAAGCGGAAACGCTTCGCGATATCTTGAACGAGCGTCACGTCGGTGAAATCGAGTTCAAACTGTATATCGGTTTGAAGCATATCGAGCCGTTCGTCGAGGATGCGGTCGCGCAAATGGCGAACGACGGCATTAAAGAAGCAGTCTCGGTCGTATTGGCACCGCACTATTCGTCGTATAGCGTCAAGTCGTACAACGGCCGCGCGCACGAAGAAGCCGCGAAATACGGCATCGAGATTCGCTCGGTCGAGTCGTGGTATGACGAGCCGAAGTTCATCAACTGGTGGGCTGAAGCGATTAAGGCGACGTTTGCGAACTTGCCAGTCCCGGCCGAGAAGGCGTGTCTTATCGTCTCGGCGCACAGTCTTCCTGAGAAGATTTTAGCAGGTGGCGACCCGTACCCAGATCAATTGAAAGAGACGGCAGACAAAATTGCGCAGGCAGCTGGCGTGCCACACTACGAAGTTGGCTGGCAGTCGGAAGGCAACACGCCGGACCCGTGGATTGGACCAGATGTCCAAGATTTGACAGCTGAACTTTATGAAAAGCATGGATATGAAGCGTTCGTCTATACGCCGGTCGGGTTCGTCGCGGATCACCTCGAGGTGCTCTTCGATAACGACGTCGAGTGTAAAGTCGTTTGTGACCGTTTAGGCGTTCACTACGCGCGTCCAGACATGCCAAACGCGGAGCGGAGCTTTATCGAAGCCATCGCGGATCGGATGGAAAGCGTGATCGTGCATCATGCGTAATGTGACGATTGTCGGTGGTGGGATCACAGGTCTCACCGCCGCTTTTTATGCCGAGAAGTATTTGCCAGAAGACGTGACGATCACGTTGCTCGAGGCGACAGACCGCCTCGGTGGGAAAATCGATACGTTTGAGACGGGAGAGTTTGCGGTCGAACGGGGCCCAGATTCTTACGTGTTCCGAAAGACGGCGATGACGGACTTGATTCATGAGGTCGGTCTCGGTGATGAAATTGTACGCAATGGCGTCGGTCAGGCGTATGTCCTCCATCATGACGGGTTACATCCCATCCCGAAACAAACGGTCATGGGCATTCCGCTCGATGTCGATGCGTTCAAAGATACGACGCTCTTATCGGAGGAAGAACATGCTGAGCTCCGATCGATGCTCCTCTCACCACCGGACGTCGAGCCGCCAGAGACGGACGTGTCGCTCGGGCTGTATTTACGTGAACGTGTCGGCGACCCGATTGTCGACCGCTTGATTGAACCGCTCTTGTCGGGCATCTATGCAGGGGATATCGACAAGATGAGCGCCTTGTCGACCTTCCCGCAGTTCATTGAAGGGGAGAAGAAACACGGCAACTTGTATGAAGGCATGCGTCATCTTCGTCCCGAACAGCGCGTCGCGGAAGTCGGGGCGAAGAAAGTGGGGCAGTTTGCCTCGCTCAAGCGCGGCTTGAAGTCGCTTACCGACCGTCTCGCGGAACGTTTAGAGCGGACCGAAATCGTCTTGAACTGCTTTGTCGAACACGTGGAGGAAACCGAAGAGGGGTATCGGCTACTTACGAATCGTGGCGACAAAGAGGCCGATCACCTCGTCTTGACCGTACCGCCGCGCCTCATCCGTCAATTCTTACCGAAAGTCGACAGCGACTTTTTGGCAGACATGAAACCGCACGCGACTGCCACATGTTCGCTTGTCTTTAAAGAAGAAGATATCGAGCTACCGTTCGTCGGGACAGGGTTCGTGACGAGTCAAGAAGCGGACGTGACGATTACGGCATGCACGTTCATCGATCAAAAATGGCCGCATGCGGTACCAGAAGGGTATCACGTGTTGCGCGTCTTTCTCGGACGTCCTGGAGCTGATGCAATCGTCGAGGCGTCTGACGAGACGATTGTATCGACCGCACTTGACGACCTCGGTCGTTTGATGACGATTAAAGGCGCGCCGCTCGAGACCGTCGTCAGTCGGCTTCGCGATGGCTTACCACCTTACGCCGTCTTCCATTCGGACCGGGTGCGCGCGCTTCGTGCTGAAATGGGTAGGGTTTATCCGGGGGTGCTGTTAGCTGGCATCGCCTACGACGGGATTGGCATGCCGGACTGCATCAAGAGCGTCCATGAACAGATAAATTCGTTAAGCGAGCGACTGTAAGCTTTTTGTGAAGAGAGGTGTTGGATTTTTCCGAACGCCTCTCTTTTTGTTATAGTTAAGAGCGAAACAGAAAAAGGAGTGGATGTTGATGGCAACGTACAAACTTTTCGTATCGGATATGGATGGCACGATTTTGCATAACCATACGCATATCGCAAAAGAGACGGCAGATGTCGTCCGGGAGGCGGAAGCGCAAGGGATTCGCTTTGCGATTGCGACGGGACGTAATTATTTCAATGCGAAAGAAATTCTCGACGAGGTCGGCCTTTCATGCCCCATCGTCTCGTCAAACGGGGGACGCGTGTTGACGGAGACAGGTGAAGTGCTCCACGAGATTGACTTGACGACAGAAGAAGCGTTGCAAGTCGTCTCTGTGCTTCATCAAGATCATAAATACGCGGACGTCTTCTATGAGATGTACTCGGAGGCGGGGCTTGTGGCGAGCCGCATGGATTTAATCGAAGCCGCGATGGAGAATTTGAAGCAAAACGGCGACGATCGTTCACTCGAGATGTATGAGTTCTTCCGCAAACGCTATTACGTGAACGAAGATGTGAAACTGGTCGAGGACATCGAGCACTTCATTAAGAATGAAGCAGGACGTGTTTACAAATTTATCGCCTTCTCAAGTCATTTTGAGAAAATGTCCGCCTTATGGGCCGAAATCGATGAACAAGTCGACGGCGTATACGTGACTTCGTCTGGTAACGATAACATCGAGGTGATGGCGAACGGAGCCGACAAAGGACACGGCGTCACGAAACTCGCTGAACATTTCGGCGTCGATTTGTCAGAGGTCGTCGTCATCGGGGATAATTTGAATGACGTCCCGATGTTCGAAGTGGCTGGAAAAGGCATCGCCATGGCGAACAGCCACGAAGAGTTGATTAAAATAAGCGATCACGTGACCGAGCGACACGATGAGTACGGTGTTGCGAAAGCATTGAAGCGCGTCATGAACGGGGAATGGAAGTAATTCATTTGTCGGGTCGAGCGGTCGTCTCGTATAATGAACGTATGACTAGTCATTAGGAGGACAAACAGCGTGAAATTCATCTTCAATCCGGACATCCGGGACCCAAAGATCAACTTAGCGGTCGAGGAGTACATTCTCAAACATTTGAACGTCGAACATGAGGATTACTTCTTGTTCTATATTAACGGGCCGTCCATTATCATCGGTAAAAACCAGAATACGTCGGAAGAAGTAAACTTGAAGTATATTGAAGAGAACGGCATCGACGTCGTTCGTCGTCTTTCAGGCGGTGGCGCCGTCTATCATGATGAAGGCAACTTGAACTTCAGCTTCATCACGAAAGACGATGGGAACTCGTTCAATAACTACAAGAAGTTCACGCAACCGATTGTCGATGCGCTCAAACAACTCGGTGTCGACGCCGAGTTGACAGGACGTAACGACATCCAAGTCGGCGAACGCAAAATCAGTGGAAACGCCCAGTTCACGACACGTGGCCGTATGTTCAGCCACGGGACGCTCATGTTCAACTCGAACATCGAGGAAGTCGTCAACTCGCTTAACGTCTCTGAGGAAAAGATGCGCTCGAAAGGCATCAAATCGGTCCGAAGCCGCGTCGCGAACATCACCGAGTTTTTAGAGAACGAGATGGCGATGGAGCACTTTATCGAGGCGCTGCTCCATTCGATTTACGACGGCAAAGAGCCAGAGCGTTACGTGCTTCGTGATGAAGACTGGGAGATCGTCCAAGACATCTCGAAGGAACGGTATGCGAACTGGGATTGGAACTTTGGGAAGTCACCAAAGTTTGACGTCGAGTCGAAACGTCGCTTCCCAATCGGGACGATTGACGTCCGCTTGAACGTCAATAAAGGTACGATCACCGAGGCGAAGATTTACGGTGACTTCTTCGGTGTCGGCGAGATTCATGACGTCGAGCAGGCGCTCGTCGGAACGCGCTTCGAACGCAGCGCGATTCGGGAACAATTGTCACACCTTGATATCAAACATTACTTCGGTAACGTCGAGCTCGAAGAACTTGTCGATCTCATTAGCTGAAGCGGATGCACAGTCGGGACGGTCTCCATGTGAGGCTGTCCCTTTTTTGGCGGTTTCGTGAAACATCGCGGGTTACGTTGCCGCGAATCGAGGAGAAGCGTATCATGTTTAGTGCAAGCCTCTCTTTAAGAAGACGTCGAGGAGGAATCGAGATGTACCGTTTCATCACGGAATGGATGGAGACGAACCAGCTGTGGGTGACCAATCAACCGACGTTCGAGCGAGCTGTTCGAGCAATCGGATTAGAGTTAGAAGGAAGAGGAGTCGTCAATGAACTGTTCACTCAAGCGGTACTTGAGCAAGAGCAGACGATTCCGTCCGGGGTGGCGGATGTGGCTGTTCCGGTCGCCGTCATCGATGTACCACGCCACGTGACGCGTAAAGACGGGATTGCCTTACTTCACTTGAATCACCCGTTCGACGTCGTCAGCATTACGGGCGAACCGATCCGGGCGGAAATGTTGTTTTTCGTTACCGCGATAACGGAGGCGAGACGGGAAGCGTTCCATAAATTGATGGACGATTTGTTGATGAATGATGAGGCGCTACAAGCGCTCGCCCACATTAAGAGTCGGAGCGGGTTATACCATTTACAGACGATGGATTTGAAAGCGTTTTCTTCCTAAAGGGTTTCATGTACAATAGAATTAACTAAAAAAGAGCGCGGACCCCGTGCTCTTTTTTACGGCGTGAAAGTGAACCGTCATTCATTCAAAGGGGGATTACTATGGCAAACTTAGTCACGGCGTTACGCAATGTAGTGGCTGAACATCCAGCAAAAGCGGCTTATGTGTTTGGGGAAGACACGGTCAGCTACGAACAATTTTTAGGACAAGTGCGGGCGATGGCGTCTACGCTTGAAGCGAAAGGGGTAAATCCAGGCGATCACGTTGCCCTCGTCCTCGGCAACAGCCCGGCGTTTTTAATTTCGTATTTTGCGGTACTCGCACGAGGTGGGGTCGTAATTCCAATCAATCCTACATATACGCCCGACGAGATGGCATATATTTTGCTGGATGGGGATGTGAAGGCGATTGTCGCCTTGTCGCCGCTCATCGTACAAGCGAAAGGAGCGCTCTCGCAGTTGCCACAATTGAAACTTGTCGTCTCGGTACCGTATGCCGACGTACCGGCCGAAGCTGAACGTAGCGTCATCGAGTTCTTACCGTTCGCCGACGCGCTTATGACAGCGGGTGGGGAACTCATCGAAGTCGATGAAGAGGACGTTGCCGTGATCTTGTATACGAGCGGAACGACGGGAAAACCGAAAGGGGCCCTCTTGACCCATCGGAACTTGTACTCGAACGCACAATCCATCGGGGAGTATTTAGAGATCACACCGGACGACAAAGCGCTCGCGGCGTTGCCGATGTTCCACGTCTTCTGTCTCACCGTCATCGTCAATGCGCCCCTATTACGCGGGGCGACCATCGTCATTTTACCGAAGTTTTCGCCACAGGACGTGTTCGACTTGGTTCCGAAGCACCGTGTTAGCATCTTCGCTGGCGTTCCGACGATGTACAACTTCCTCTTGCAGACGGCGATGAAAGTGCCTGCTTATACGTCGGCCTTGAACCATGTCCGCATCTTCGTATCCGGTGGGGCGAGCCTTCCGGTTCAGTTGCTTGAGACGTTCGAATCGACGTTTGCATGTAAGATTCTCGAAGGGTACGGCTTATCCGAAGCATCACCGGTGACGTGCTTTAATCCGCTGCACGGGGAACGCAAGGCCGGCTCGATTGGCCCGTCCATCGTCCACGTGGAAAACAAAATCGTCGACGAGCTCGGGGAGGAAGTCGGCGTCGGGGAAGTCGGGGAACTAATCGTCCGCGGCCCGAACGTCATGAAAGGCTATTATAAGCTACCAGAAGAGACGGCCGTGACGTTACGAGACGGCTGGCTCTATACGGGCGACTTGGCTAGATGCGATGAAGACGGGTACTTCTATATCGTCGACCGGAAGAAAGACATGGTCATTGTCGGTGGCTACAACGTCTACCCCCGCGAAGTCGAAGAAGTATTGTATCAACATCCCGGGATCGTCGAAGCAGCGGTCATCGGAGTGCCGGACGCCGAGCAAGGAGAAGCGGTCAAAGCGTTCGTCGTGACGCGGAAGGAGGTCTCAGTCGAGGACATTCGCGCATTCGCGGCGACGAAGCTCGCGAAATACAAACAGCCGACGCAGATCGAGTTAATTGAGGAGTTGCCACGAAACACGACCGGGAAGATTTTACGAACCGTCTTAAAGAGTGAAGCGTTCCAAAGCAGTTGAAGGAGAGGGCGACGAAAGTCGCTCTTTTTAATGCATTGGATTTGACACCATTAGGGGGTAGGGGTATATTAATGATGAGGTGATAATCATGGAAGAATTCATGCACGAACAACCGATTATTCCGCGTGACGATGCCGAGCGGGAAGCGCTCAGCAAACGGCTCCGGCGAATCGAAGGACAAGTCCGAGGAATTCAAAAAATGGTCGAGAGCGATCGTTATTGCATCGACATTTTGACGCAGACGTCCGCGATTCAGGCCGCTCTCAAACAAGTCGAGTTACAATTGCTCGAACGCCATATGCGGAAGTGTCTCGTCCATGCGAGTGAGACGGAAAACATGGACCCGTACATTGACGAATTGATGACAATTGTCAGCCGCATTAAAAAGTGAGGAGGGCCATTCATGAAAACCGTTGAACTATCGATTCAAGGGATGACATGCGCCGCCTGCTCGGCCCGAATCGAAAAAGTATTGAATAAAATGGAGGGTGTCGAAGCGACGGTCAACTTGCCGCTTGAGACGGCAACGATTCGGGTCGCGGACGGCATCACCGAGGAAGAACTGATCGCCCGCATCGAGAAACTTGGTTACGGCGCAGCGCACAAAGTCGAGATGACGCCAGAGCGTGACTTGCGTCCGCTCGAACGAAAAGTACTCATCTCGTCGCTCTTGTCGGCACCGCTCTTGCTCGTTATGATCACGCACATCCCGGGGTTCATGTTCCATGCGGATTGGCTCATGAACCCCTGGTGGCAGTTCGCCTTGGCGACGCCCGTCCAGTTTTGGATCGGGGCGCAGTTCTATCAAGGAGCATACAAGAGCTTGAAGAGCGGCAGTGCGAACATGGACGTGCTCGTCGCGACGGGAACGTCAGCCGCTTACTTTTATTCGGTGTTCGAGATGCTCGCCCACCCGATGCATCCGGCGCTCTACTATGAAACGAGTGCGGTCTTGATCACGCTCGTCCTCGTCGGAAAGTGGCTTGAAGCGCGAGCGAAAGAGAAGACGACGGATGCCCTTAAATCGCTCTTGTCGCTTCAGGCGAAAGAAGCGATCCTCCTCGTCGACGGTGAAGAACGTGCCGTCGCGGTCGACCTTGTCCGCGTCGGGGACGTGCTCGTCGTCCGGCCGGGGGAGAAAGTACCGGTCGATGGACGAATCGTTGAAGGCGAGACGATTATCGATGAATCGATGTTGACGGGGGAATCGATTCCGACAGAAAAAGGAATGGGTGCGGAAGTCGTCGGTGGCACAATCAACCGGTCGCATCGCGTGTTGATGCAGGCCGAACGGGTCGGGAGTGAGACGATGCTCGCGCAAATCGTGCGCGTCGTCGAGCAAGCGCAGACGGACAAAGCCCCGATTCAACGGCAGGCCGACCGCATCTCTGGTGTCTTCGTTCCAATTGTCGTCGCCATCAGTGCCGTCACGTTCATCGTTTGGACGTTCGGATTCGGAAATTTAGACATGGCCATTCGAGCTTCCATCGCCGTACTCGTCATCGCCTGTCCATGTGCCCTCGGGCTCGCCACGCCGACCTCGATTATGGTTGGCACCGGACGCGCCGCGGAACAAGGGGTGTTGTTCAAAGGCGGAGGACAGCTCGAATCCTTGAACGGGGCCGACATCGTCGTCTTCGACAAGACGGGCACCCTCACGAACGGAACGCCAGAAGTCGTCAGTACGTTCGGAGACGAGACCGCAATGCGTCAAGCGGTCATGGCTGAGCGGCAGTCAACCCACCCGCTCGCTGCGGCGATTGGGAAGCTCGACGGGACGGGCCGGGTGGACCAAGTGGAAGAGCTCGCCGGCCGAGGATTGAAAGCAATCGTAGATGGGAAAGAACTTCTCATCGGTTCGGTTCGCTTGATGCAAGAAGCAGGCTATGCTTTACCGAAATGGGATATGGGAGCGATGACCCCGGTGTACGTCGCGGATGCTACGGGCATTCGAGCAGCTTTCGGGTTAAAGGACCGTTTGAAACAAGGGAGCCGTGACGTCGTGACCGAACTCGCGAAGACGCGGGCCGTCTATGTCTTGACCGGTGACCGAAAGGAAGTCGCGCTCGATGTGGCCCGAGAACTTGGCATACCGGAGACAAACGTGATCGCGGAAGTGCTTCCAGTAGAAAAAGCCGACCATATCGAGGCATTGAAGCAACACGGCCGCGTCGCTATGGTTGGTGACGGTATGAACGATGCGCCGGCCCTCGCCGTCGCAGACGTGGGCATCGCCTTCGGGAGCGGAACAGATGTCGCTTTGGAGGCGGCGGACGTGACGGTGATGGGGAAAGACGTCATCGGAGTGAACCGTGCGCTCGAGATGAGTCGACTGACGATGAAAAATATTCGTCAAAACCTGTTTTGGGCGCTCGCCTACAACAGTCTTGGCATTCCGGTCGCGGCGGCGGGTCTACTCGCACCATGGATTGCGGGAGCGGCGATGGCGTTCAGTTCCGTCTCTGTCGTCTTGAACGCGTTACGATTGAAAACACAAGGAGGACATCCAAATGAATGAAACTGTATTGAAAGTTGAAGGCATGACATGTAACCATTGCAAGGCAGCCGTTGAAGGCGCTTTGACAGAACTTGAAGGAGTGGAGTCGGCAATCGTGTCACTCCAGGACCATCGCGTCGATGTGATTCATAACGAGCACGTATCCGTGAAAAAAATGATTGAAGCGATTGAAGAACAAGGCTATGACGTGAACGCCTGACCGAAATCCCGCCCTCGAGGCGGGATTTTTTTGCGATGTTCAACAAGAAAGGAATGTGCTATATTATAGGTGATAATGAGAATCGGTATCAACGAGAGGTGGGGTTACGATGGAACTCGTCATGATTAGCGGTGTCGTGGCACTGTTGAGCGGAGGGACGGCGTTCTTGGCTCGACAATTACGCGGACAGACGTCCCGCTAAAGAGGGGAGACCCTCTTTTTTTGTGCGACGATTGCAGGTTTAGGCGTAACCATTCCCATCATTTCTCCATAATTGTTTGATATGATATGTAAAAACATTGCAGGAGTGAATCGGATGTATACAATCTATTTGGTCGATGACGAAATCAACTTGAACAAAATGCTCGTCACATATTTGGAGCAGGAAGGCTATCGGGTCCGCTCGTTTTCCGATGGCGTCTCGGCACAGGCCGCCATTAAAGATGAGCCCGATTTGTGGGTGCTCGACATCATGTTGCCGGATTTGGACGGGTTCCAGCTGTTAAAACAAATTAAGGCGACAAACGCCAACACCCCGACGATTTTCATCTCGGCGCGCGATGAGGATATCGATAAGATTATCGGGCTCGAGATGGGCTCGGACGACTATATCGCCAAGCCGTTCTTACCGCGTGAACTCGTCATCCGAGTCAAAAAGCTGATCGATCGCGTCTACGGGTCGAAGTCCAATGAACATATCGAGTACGGGGAGTATACGATTTATCCGGATAAGCGTCTCATCAAGCACCAAGAGGACGATATCGATTTGACATCGAAAGAGTTCGATTTGTTGCTCCTCTTCCTTGAACATCCAGGATCGGCGCTATCGCGTGAACAGATTTTAGAAGGCGTATGGGGGCACGACTACTTTGGCTCGGACCGGGTCGTCGATGACTTAGTTCGCCGACTCCGTAAAAAGTTGCATCGGCTCGAGCTCGAGACGCTCTACGGCATCGGGTATCGTCTCGTTAAACCGTGATGTTCGAGCAACTTAAGCCGAAACGGCTCATGTGGAAGATTTGGATTTTGATCTTGCTCATTATCGTCACCCTCGCGCTGATGATTCTTTTGACCGTCCGCTCCTCAATCACGCAATTCATCGATGAACAAGTGTATGAGACGTTGCAAGACGTCGATTATTACCTCGGCAATACGAATCAGCTGGAGAACATTCCACGAAACCCGATCGAATATGACCGCCGTCAACAAGAGTCACGATCGGTCAATCAGCTCATCTTCTTGCCGAACGGACGTATCATTTACGGTTCGGCCCCGCTCGAGTTGACGAATCAGATGTACCGGGAAGCGATTGAACAGACGACTGAAATCGCGAAATATCAGACGACGATTGACGGAGAGGACGTCTACTATATCATTCGTCAAAACGAATATGATGGCGCGCTCATTTATCAAGCATCTTACGCATGGGATGCGTATCGCCGTGAGCTCGTCTCGACATTGTTTTGGCGCATCTCCATCTTAATCGGGGTCATCAGCCTGTTATCACTCATCCCAGCACTCTGGATGTCACGCGAGTTGACGAAGCCGATCGTCGAGATGGAGCGAGCCGTCGAGAAGATTTCCAATCGCCAATGGGAGACGGTACTACCGCTCGCGAGAGAGGACGAACTTGGCCAGTTGGCTCGTTCCATCGATGCGATGCGACTTGAACTCCAGGAACAGGATTTGGCACAACAGGCGCTCCTTCAGAACATCTCGCACGATTTGAAGACACCGATCATGGTCATTCGCGGTTACGCCCAATCGATTGGGGACGGGATTTATCCGACCGGTGACTTGAAAGCGTCGGCTGAGGTGATTGACGAGGAGGCGTCACGTCTCGAGAAAAAAGTCGTCGATTTGCTTTACGTCACGAAACTTGAATACTTCAAAGGCCAAGAGATGCGGCTCGAGCCGATCAATCTCGACAAGCTGATGGAGCTGCTTGTGGCTCGTTTCAAGTTGAGAGGCGACCTCGACTGGACGGTGACCGGTCAGGCCGGGGAAATGCTCGGAGACGGCGAACAGATTCGGGTCGCATTCGAGAACGTACTCGATAATGCCCTTCGCTATGCGACGTCTTCGATACGCATCCATTTGAATCGGACCGACATGGGAATCGACATCGTCATCGAAAACGATGGCCCACCGGTCGACGAACAGCTCGATTTGTTCCATCAGTTCTCTCGAGGCAAGCAAGGGAAGTTTGGACTTGGGCTCTTTATCGTCCAACGAATTGTGACGTTACATCATGGTGAGGTGACGTTAGGAAATACGGCGGACGGAGTGGCTGTGCGATTCCGTTTTCCACCACCAAAAACCGTTCAAATTTCAGAATCCGAAGATTGATTTTCAAAAACCAGCTGACCCAGCTGGTTTTTTTAAGTTGGCAATGTGAAAACGCGATTTGCAGCTTCTGTCAGAACTTGATATGAATAACGTGTAAGGCACAATAAACGGTATGGAGGATAAACAGATGACACAGTTGACGAATGACACAAGAGCTTTGATTCCGGTGTTTAACGAGTATGGGGAAGCCGAGACGCTCGTTTATCAGCCGGATGGGATTCATCGAATGAAAGGGGCGCCGATGAAGTTGCTTGAGGACGCTTGTCTCTATTATGGGTCGAGCATTCAAGGACGGATCGAGGCAGCCCGACACGTGCTCGGACCCCATCGAAAAACACCGGTCGTCATGGATTGGCATGCCGACGCCGTCTTCTTCCCGACGATTGCAAAAGAAAGCCCGGACTGCGCCTGGATCAACTTCCAGCACGTGACAGACATCAAGCCGGGGGCATCGGGGACGCGCATTCAGTTTTTAACAGGCGAATCGGTTCAAGTCAATGTGTCAGACCATACCGTCTCACGTCAAAAGCAACGTTCCATCGAAATCTCATACGCCTTCCAAAAACGGTTTCACGGCAGCACATTGAAATCGACGTAAAGATTGAAATCAAAGATGAACCCCTCTATGATGAAGAAGAATAGTTCATATGTGTATTTGCACATTATCTGAAAGTGAGGGGTCATTATGTTTTTTCAACAAATGATTGAGCGAGGAAAACTCGTCATCGTGTTTTTACTCGTCGCAGTCATTGTCGGGGTGCTCACGTTCTTCCAATTGCCGAAGCGTGAAATTCCAGAAACGAGTGTCAACATCGTACTCGTTCAGACGCCATATCCAGGGGCGACCGCCGAGACGGTAGAACGGAACGTTACGAGTGTGCTCGAGACCGAGTTAAGGAGCATCGAAGGCGTAGAAAACGTCACGTCTCTTTCAGCGTCCGAGTTCTCCAACATTACAGTCGAATATGAGGATGGACTGAATCAGTCCGAACTTCAGGCGAACGTGCGTCAAGCCGTATCGGATGCGCAGTCACGTCTGCCAGAAGAAGCGCTCCCGCCGACCGTGAACGATTCGGTTGGTCAACTCCCGGTCGCCTCTTACTTGTTGACGGCAGATGACCGCGAATCGCTCGAGACGATTCGAGGGAATGTCGATCAGGTAGAAGAACGTCTTTTACGCACGAGCGGCGTAAGCGGTGTAACAATCAAAGGGCTCCCTGAGACGGAGTTTGTCGTTTCGCTCGACTCGGAAGCGCTCGGGGAACGGCAGCTCGCTTTCCCGGACGTCTTGACGGCGATCAATGAAGAATACAAAACGACACCGCTCGGACGACAATCGACGGAGGATGGCATTTATCAGCTGGCGATTGATAGCCTGACGAACGTCAATGACATGGACCAAGTCGTCGTCGGATCGTTCGAAGGCGAGCCAGTTTTACTCGCGGATGTCGGCACGGTCGAAGAGGCGCCCAAAACGGTGACCGACCTTGTCTCACTCGATGGAAAGCCGGCGGTTTCGCTCACCGTCACGATTGAGCCCGGCCAAGACATTCCGACGCTCCAAGAGCGGATCGATGAAGTCGTCGCTTCAGAAGTCGGTGACCTCGATAGCGTCGAGCTCGTCACCTATTCTAATCAAGCAAGCGCTGTCGATGCGATTTTCTCTTCGCTCACACGTGAATTTATCATTGCAATGATTGCGGTCATCGTCGTAACGACGATCGGTTTGACGTTCACAGGGTCCCTTGTCGTCAGCTTGGCTATCCCGCTCTCATTCTTGCTCGCATTAATTCCACTCCGTTTCACGGGGGTCGATTTGAACCAAATCTCCATCATCGGTGCGATCATCGCGCTCGGGATTCTCGTCGATGACGCGATTGTCGTCAATGACAACATTTTACGCCGGTACCGTAAAGGGGATTCGGCCATGCTTGGGGCAGTCCGTGGAACGAAAGAAGTGTGGGGCTCGATCGTCACGTCGACGCTCGCCGTCGTCTTCGCCTTCTTGCCGCTGACGTTGCTCTCAGGTGCGAACGGGAACTTCATCCGGGCGCTACCGACCGTGCTCGCTTTATCGGTGCTCGCATCGATGGTAATCAGTTTGACGCTCGTCCCAATCGTGCAGTACTGGTTAAACCGCAAGCAAGTCCGCGTCTCGAAACGCGAACCTGGATGGCTCGGCGGACCGCTTAATCGGTTGAGTAACTTTTATGCCGACAAACTGCTCCCGCTCGTCGCGAAACGTCCTTGGACGTTCGGGCTCATCGGATTTGTCATCACGACGGCGCTCTATGGTCTCATTTTATTGACGCCGTTCGAATTCTTCCCGGCGGCGAATCGCCCGGAAGTCGTGACGAGCGTCACGTTCCCGGTCCAGACAAACCTTGAGGAGACGGAACGTCGCTTGAAGCAGATGGAAGCTGAGTTCCAAGACGTCGACGGTGTCGTCGAGACGTCTGTCTTCGCCGGGGGCGGGCTCCCGAGCCTGTTCACAGGTGGACTTGACCAGTCAGGGGAAAACACAGGACAAATCGTCGTCCGTGTCGATAACGATGAAATCGACGCGATTCAACTCATTGACCGTTACACCTCTCAGTTGCGAGAAAATTACCCTGACGCGGAAATCTTTTTAGAAACCCAACAACAAGGACCACCTGCATCGGCCCCAGTCGAGTTTACGATGCGTGGGGAAACGATCGATCAGCTCGTCGACGCTCGGGATAAGGTGAAAGCCGAGCTTGAAACGATTGAAGGTGCCCTCGTTCTCGACGATATTAAAGAGCCGTTCCAGACGCTCACATACGAGCTCGACCGTGAAGCGATGGCTTCCGCCGGTGTGACGGCGAAGACGATCAGTGATCAAATCCGTCTCGTCACGGATGGGGTACCAATTGGGACGTTTGATGACGGCATTGAGCAACGCGATGTCAAAATTGTGATTGATGCCGAAGCGAACCGCGAGGCGCTCGCGTTAGATGACATCCTTATGCCTGTCGATACGGAAGCTGGTCCACCGGTCGCCCCGCTCAGTACGTTCGTCACGGAGACAACCACCGAGCAAATTCAACAAATCCCGCGGGAGAACGGAGAACGTACCGTGACGCTTCGGATTTATCCGACCGAAGGGATGGACGAGGACGCCTTTAGAACGGACGTTGACCGCGTCCTTGAAGAAGCACAAGCCGGTTTGACAGACGAAGGGGTTTCATTCGCCCAGACCGGGTCGAGTGATACGCAAAATGAGTTCTTTATTGAGCTCGCCACGTTGTTCGTCGTCGTCTTGTTCTTAATCTTTTTGATTATTGCGTTCCAGTTCAACTCCTTGTCCTTGCCACTACTCGTCTTGTTCACGATTTATTTGGCCATCGCTGGTGCGGTCGTCGGTCTGTTCGTGACACAGACGCCGTTCAGTTTCATGGCCTCGATGGGGATGGTGTCGCTCGCCGGAATCGTCGTCCGAAATGCTGTCGTCTTGTTCGAGTTCATTGAACAAGGCATTCGACAAGGGATGGCGGTCACGACAGCGGTGTATGAGGCTGGTCGGGCCCGGATTCGGCCAATCTTGCTGACGGCGCTCACTGCGGTCGTCGCCTTGTTGCCGGTCGCACTTGGAAATGACCCGCTCTTCAAGCCGCTCGCGATTGGGATTGTCTCTGGGATTCTCTTCTCGACGATCCTCACGCTCGTTCTTGTGCCGGCATACTACTTGATTTTGGCGAAACGTCGCCATCGTGACAAACCGTTTACGGAATGACGCGAGACCGGCCTTCGAGCCGGTCTTTCGTTTACCCCTCGTACTCGGTCTTGGGCGCGATGTTTTTTGGAGATGCTCTATGGGTATAATAAGAGAAGGACTTCACAATATTGGAGGGAATCAACGATGAATGATTCATACACGTGGTTAAATCGCCGGACGATTCGCCCGGCTTATAGTGCGACGGGTGGAAGGGCATGGACGAGTGAACGTGTCGTCCGGCCAGATGCTGCACGCGGGAAGACGGTGCGCGGTGTAAAACGCGTTCGCCGTCCTTTCACGGATGAGCATGGCAACCGTCGTTATACGACGAGTCGTGTCGTCATCACGGATGCCGCGCGCAAGGCACGGGCGAACGGGCACGGGGAAGCGGCCGTTCAACTCGAACTGTCCGTCCCGACACCGTACGAGCGTGTGCGCGAGATGCTTCCGACGAAGAAAATACTCGTCCCGGTCGTGGCCGGTCTTGCTGTCGCTGGTGGTATTGCAGGTGCCGTCTATGCCCTTCGGAAGAAAAAACGGAATCAGAACAAATAAAAAAATCGCCCGAGCTCGGGCGATTTTTTTATTTAAGACGGTCTTCGAGAATTCGGTTCAATTCAGATTCGCCGAGTTCACGCATTTCATCCTCGTTCTCTTCGTCGTACGATTCATCCGTGAAACGTCCCACGAATTCGACTTTCCCGTTTCCGAGTTCACGGAACACGAGGTTTTTGCGGTCCTGATAAAAGACGACACGATATTCTCTTCCGTTCTCATGCATATAGTTGAACACGCCTTTAATGTGGTCCATGTTCTTTTCTTCAGGTTGATCCTCTTCCTCGTCATCCTCATCGAGTGCATCGGCGAGGACAGCCGTAGGCTCGACTTCTTCCGTCTCTTCCTCAGAGGAAACGACTTCTTTTTTCTCTTCTTCTGTCATGACAACGACCTCCTTTACTTACTTTCCTATCATACCCGCTTTTTGAAAAGCTGACTACTCAAAATGGTGGGAGCAGACGCGAACGACGTTAGACGACGACATGATCAAACGATGGAACAGCTGTCGTTTGACAGGTTCAGGTGCATCGACCGTTTTGAGCGCTTGCTCCATACAACCGAGCCAATGGCCCGCATGTGTCTCGGAGATCGGATGGTCACGATGAATCATCGCTAAGTTCCCGCCACCGCGCCGTTCCGTATATAGTTTCGGACCACCGAGCAACTGGGTCAAAAACTCAAACTGATGTTGTTTTACCCGCTCTTTATCTTCCGGAAACAGTGGCAACAAAATCGGGTCGGCATAGACGAGGTCATAGAATGCCTCGACAAGTTGCTTCACGCCACGTTCGCCTCCAAATTGTTCATATGCACTCATCATTCATCCCCCTCATACCTTTAGTCTAATCGATTTTCATGATGCATGGGTAAGGGAAAGGGTTGATATTTTTTTGTCCGGGTCAATCGGATGTTTCGCTCTACAAACCGAAGGCGATACGTCATAATAAAGAAAAAAGGGAAGGGGTGTTCGCCTAAATGACGGTCACTTTTCATGTCGGACGTTCTGGAAGCGGAAAGAGCGAATCGATGATGCGACACATCATCAAGGAACTAAAACGCGACCCGAGCGGACCGACTATCTATTTACTAGTACCGGACCAAATGTCATTTGAGATGGAGCGAAAGATGGCGATGACAGATGGCTTGACAGGTTCGACCCGAGTGCAAGTGTTATCGATGCGCCGCCTTGCGTTCTTACTCATGCGCGACCACGGCATCTCGACCGAACAATTTTTAGATCAGACGGGGACGCATCTCTTGTTGCGCCGCGTCGTCGAGATGAACGAAGAACGGTTGACATTGTTCCGGAGGACGATGAACCAATACGGATTTTATGAAGAGTTGAATGCGTTAATTACGATGTTAAAGCGTGGACTCGTTGACCCAGAACAATTACTCCGCTTGAGCGAGCAAGACCCGCATCGGGCGTTAAAGTTACAAGATTTATCGATTTTGTATGAAGGCTTCATGTCAATGACGGCAGGCAAGGCTCTCCATGCAGAGGACTATTTCAACGTCATGCTTGAACTATTGCCAGAGGTCGATCTGGCGGGTACCCAGTTTTATGTCGACGGGTTCAACGAGTTCTCCGAGCAAGAGCTTGCCGTCCTCGTCGCACTCGCGGAGAAAGCTCCGTTATCGGTCTTATTGACGATCGACCCGGACACGCTCTATCGTCCGAATCCGCTCTTCGGTCCGACGCAGCGGACGCTCATGCGGTTCAAAGAACGACTGTCTGAGTCCCGCATCAGCTCGACGGACGTGCCCTATACGGGTGCGAAACGATTCAATCATCCGAGTCTCACATATCTTGAAGCGACGTTCGGTCAAACGACGGCAGCGCCTTATACACGCGAAGAGCGATGCGTTTCGCTCGAAGCCGCAGTCGACCGCACCGTTGAAGTGGAAGCGGCCGTCCGTGAAGTGATGCGGCTCGTCCGAGAGGACGGCTATCGGTATCGTGATATCGCGTTCGTCTCGCGGTCGCTTGAAGCGTACGGTGACTTGGCAGCCCAGGCGCTTCAAAAAGCAGCCTTACCTTACTTCCTCGATGAACGGCAACCGATGCTCGATCATCCCGTCGTCGAATTATTGAAGGCGACCGTCGACATCGCACTCCGCGGCTATCGGGAAGAGCCCGTGTTTCGCGCGTTAAAGACGGAACTCGTCTTGCTTGACGAAAACCATCGGCGTACGTCCATCGACCGGCTCGAGGCGTTTGTCATCGAACGGGGAATTAAGCATTATCATTGGCACGACGAATGGCAATTGAAGCGCCGGGCCGAGGACGAAGCGAAACTAACTGGGGAAGAGCTCGATTTTGAAGTCGCGCTCAATCGTTATCGCCAGACGGTCGTCGATACGTTCGACCCGCTCTTAGCTGACTTAAAGGCGGCCAAGACGATGCAGGCATATACGCACGCCATCTATCATTTCCTAGAACGCATCAATGTCGCGGCTTGTCTGTCGTATTGGCGCGACGAGGCGCTTGAGGACGCCAGGTTGCTTGAGGCACGCGAGCATACGCAAGTGTGGGACGCGGTGTTGCATTTGCTCGAACAACTCGAAGCGGCCGCGCCGGATGAGTCGCTCTCGACCGATCTGTTCTTACAGATGATGGACACCGGGCTCGACAGCCTTCGTTACGCGCTCGTTCCTCCGTCACTCGATCAACTGACCGTGACCGATTATGTCCGGGGGCGTCTCATTGACAAGAAAGTCATCTTTTTACTTGGGGCGAACGAGGACCAAATCCCACTCGTCACGACACAGTCGAAGCTATTGACCGACCAAGATCTCGATTTTATGCATGAGAACGGCGTCCGGGCAGGGAAGGCGACCGAGCATCTATTCGATGATGAGTCGTATTACTTGTATAAAGCGTTGACGGCTTCAAGCCATCGACTATACGTCAGTTATGCGCTCGTCGACCGAAGCGGGAAGGCGATCCAACCGGCAGCTTTCGTCGCCGACGTAAAGACGCGGATTTTAAACGGTGCCGTCGTCAAGACGCACTTCGCAGAGGCCGGAGAACACCGGCCAGCCGATCAGCTCCGCTTCATTACGAACGTCAACCAGACGGCGGCCGTGACCGCGCTCGAGCTACAACGGCTCAGTCGACACTATCCGATTCAAGATACGTGGTTCGCCGTCTATAACGAGTTGCTCAAGCACCCGGAAGGACGCGAGCGCATCCGTTTGCTGACGAGCGCCTTGTTTTATCAGAACGTACCGGAGCCACTCTCAAAAGACGTGGCCAAGTCCCTTTACACGAACTCGATTCGAGCGAGCGTGTCCCGTCTCGAGACGTTCCAGGCATGCCCGTTCCGTCACTTCGCGAGTTACGGTCTTCGCCTCAGGGAGCGCCGCTTGTATCGGCTCGAAGCACCTGACATCGGGAACTTATACCATCGGACGATTGAGCATATGTCCCAGACGGTCAAAATGGACGGGAAGGAATGGCGCGACGTCGATCAGGCCGAGTGCGTGACACTCGCTGAGTCTGCCGTCGAACTCGTCACCCCTGAGATTCAACATGCGATTTTAATGAGTTCGAACCGTTACGGATATTTGAAGAAGAAATTAACGGACGTCGTCACGAAGACGGCCGAAGTATTGATTGAACAATCGAAACGCGACGGGTTCGACCCCATCGCGTTCGAGCTCGCGTTCGGTAGCGGGAACTTCCCGCCCGTCTCGTTCACGCTCAGCAACGGTGCGACGTGTGAACTCGTCGGCCGCATCGACCGGGTCGACACGGCATCGATTCATGATCAACTTTACGTCCGAATCGTCGACTACAAGTCGAGCAAACGGGAGATTGATTTCGCTGAAATTTATTACGGCCTCGCGATGCAGATGCTGATTTATTTGAAAGTGTTAATCGAACAGGCAGACGCCTGGACGAAAGAGAACGTCGCCCCTGCTGCAGCACTTTATTTCCACGTCCATCGACCGCTTGTCACGCCGGGCGGGACAGAGGCGGACACGGAACGGAAAGTGCTCGAGTCGTATCAGATGCAAGGCTTGCTCGTGGACGACCCGGAAGTGCTCGAGGTGATGGACCGGACGGCGAAGGCAGAGACGAAAAAATCAATCGTCATCCCAGTCAAATACAAGAAAGACGGGACGATTGATGCGAATACGGTGAAGAAAGTCGTCACACCGCCGCAACTTGAACAGTTGATGGACCACGCCATCGATGTCGCCGAGACGAGTGCCGAGGCGATGTACGAAGGCAAAATTGGAGTCGAACCGTACGAATATAAAGAACGTCGCCCGTGCCAGACGTGCCCGTACCAAAGCGTTTGTCACTTTGACGAGGCGCTCGCCAATGAGCCGCGGCAGTTGAAGAAGCTTGAGAAAGATGATGTGTTATCAAAACTAGGAGGTGACGCCGATGAAGTGGACGAATGATCAACAAGCTGCCATCGACGCAAGAGGCTCGCACGTGCTTGTCTCGGCTGCGGCCGGGTCAGGTAAGACAGCGGTCCTTGTCGAACGTCTCGCGAGTCGCCTGCTCGATGAAGCAGATGCGTTGACTGCCGACCGTATGCTCGTCGTCACGTTCACGAACGCGGCAGCGGCAGAGATGAAACGACGAATTGCCAAAGCGCTCGACTTGGCCCTACGCGAGGACCCGGACAACGACTATATCCGGCGGCAACGTCAAATGCTCAATCGGGCGCTCATCACGACGATTCACTCGTTTTGCTTAGAAGTGATTCGGGAGAACTATTACTTGCTCGACCTCGATCCGGCGTTCAAAATCGCCGAGGAGCGAGATTTGGTACTGCTCCAAGATGACGTCCTTGAAGACGTCCTTGAAGAAGAATACGGGAAACAAGACAGCGGCTTTTTCGCTCTCGTTGACGCCTATACGTCAGACCGGGGTGACAATGAGCTTGAAGAGCTCATCCTTGGGTTGTACCATTATGCCCGGACGCTTCCGGACCCGGAAGCATACTTGGATGAACTCGTTTCGCTCTATCAGATGGACAGTGACCCGGACGAAGAACCGCTCTTGATTGAGTTCGGACGTGTCTTATTCACCGATATCGAGCGGGCGCTTAGACAGCTCCGCCGCGTCGGTGTCGAACTTCGGCTTGCCGGCTACGAGGCGCAAGCCGAGAACGTCCTCGCCGCGATTGCTCCGTTCGACCGAATCGAGCTTGACACATTGAGATGGAGCGAACTCGAGACGGCGGCACGTGCCGTCAAGTTCGGGACGATGAAGCCGGTTAAGCGGCAAGACGAGCACGACATCTATCACAACGTGTTGAAACCGGCATACGATCAGGCGAAGAAAAAATTAACCGATGCGCTGACGGAGGCGAGCGTGAGCGGAGCCGATCATCTCGAGGCATTGACGTCACAGCGGCCGCTCGTCGAGACGCTCGTCCGGACCGTCCGGACGTTCGCCGTCGCTTACGAACAGGCGAAGCGCGACCGGGCGTTTGTCGACTTCAGTGACCTGGAGCATTACGCCCTTGCCATTTTGCGGGAGGGGACCACCCCGTCCTCGGTCGCTTCGCTTTATAAACAACGGTTCGTCGAGGTGCTCATCGATGAGTATCAAGATACGAACGAGATTCAGGAGACAATTATTGGTCTAGTCAGTCAGGAAGACGAACAAGTCGGCAACTTGTTTATGGTTGGAGACATCAAACAGTCGATTTATCGGTTCCGTCATGCCGAACCGCGTCTCTTTATCGAAAAAGCCACGCGGTTTAAACGAACGGAGTCGGGGCAACGCATCGACTTGTCCCAAAACTTCCGTAGCCGGGCTGAAGTGCTCCACGGGATCAACGATTTATTCATTAAATTGATGGATGAAGAAGTCGGGGAGATTGCATACGATGAGGCAGCACGTCTCGTGCCGGGGCGTGACTATGAGCCGCTTGAGGCGAACCCAGAACTCGTGCTCGTCGACGGGCAGAGTCGCGACTTATCAAAACAAGAACTTGAAGGGCGAGCGATTGCGACCCGGATTTTAGAACTCGTGTCCGGGAACGAACCGTTCAAAGTGACCGATGAAGAGACCGGGTTACTCCGCTCATGTGAATATCGAGATATCGTGATCCTCGTCCGTTCGAAGAAAGAACGGGTCGAGCAGTTGATGGACATCTTGACCCAATATAACATCCCGGCGTATACGGACTCGGACGGCGGCTATTTCCAGGCGACGGAGATTCGGATGATGCTGTCCGTCCTCAAGTTGATCGACAACCCACTCCAGGACATCCCGCTAGCTGGGGCGCTCCGTTCCCCAATGTTCGGGTTCACAGATGAAGAACTTGCCAAGATTCGTCTCGAATCCGAAGAGTCATTCTTTGATGCATTGAAACTGAAAGCAGATGACGACGATGAGCTCGGGTTGAAGTGCGGAGATGTGCTCGATCAACTTTCAATGTGGCGAACGTTCGCCCGTAATCACAGCCTGTCGGAACTGATTCAACAAGTATTCAATGATACCGGGTTTTATGATTTTGCCGGCGGTTTGCCGGGAGGGAAAGGTCGCCAAGAAAACTTGAAGGCGCTCTATGACCGGGCGCTTTCGTATGAGCGGAGCGGGTATCGGGGGCTGTATCGTTTCCTTCGTGTGATGGACCGGTTACAAGATAACGGAGAGGACTTGTCGGAAGCCCGGTCGCTCGGGGAAGAAGAGAACGTCGTCCGCATCATGACGGTCCACAAATCGAAAGGGCTCGAGTTCCCCGTAACCATCGTCGCCCAGCTTGGGAAACAGTTTAACAAGCGTGATCAAATGCAACGAGTCATCTTCCATAAACGCTACGGCATCTCCTTAGACGCGATTGACGTCGTTACGCGAACACGGACCGAGACGTTCGTCAAAGAGATGATTCGGCGAGACCTCGACCAAACGATGAAAGCAGAAGAGATGCGAGTGTTGTACGTGGCGTTGACTCGAGCGAAAGAGAAGTTGATTTTAGTCGGGACTGTCGCCGATCCAATGAAACAAGTGCACGATTGGCTTCACGTTGAACGTACCGGTGAGACGCTATCGGCTGAGGCGAGACGAGACGCCAAAACGTACTTAGACTGGGTCGCCCCTGCACTACTAAAACTTGAGGGTGCAGCGCCGTTCCTTGAACAGAACGGTCTCTCTGTCTTCTCCGGGATGCCGGAAGCGACTCGCTGGACGTATCGCATCATCGCTGAAGAAGACTTGGCCGAAGTCGCCGCACTCCAAGAGATGATGGCGCAACTTCATCACGTCCAACAGTTCGAAGCAATCGACTTCCCTGTCAAACGCGAGCAAGAAGTGAGAGAGACGGTGCAACGGGCGTTCGCCTACACGTATCCGGCCCATTCCGCGACCGAGACGGCCGCCAAACAAACGGTCACCGAACTGAAACGAGCGACACAACTCGAAGAGGCAGCATTTGAAGAGACGTTTCGGGCGACGGATACCCCTTACCGGGAACCAAAATGGAAACAGACGGACCAAAGCGGTGCCGAGCGGGGGACGACGCTCCATCTGTTGTTCCAACTGCTCGATCCGAGTCTGCCGATTGCCCCACAGGTTGACCGACTTGAGAATCATCAGATGCTCAGTCCGGTCGAAGCGAGGACCGCACGTCTCGCGATGCCGGACATCGAGACATTTTTCCGGGCGCCGATTGGACGTGCATTGACTGAGGCGCTAGCAAGAAGTCAGGCGTGGCGCGAGTTACCATTCACGTATACGGTGCCAGCCGAACGCGTCAATCCAGATGGAACGTTCACGGACGAACGGGTACTCATCCAAGGGATTATTGACTGTCTCTTCTTTGACGGTGAAACGTATGTGCTGCTCGATTATAAATCGGACTCGGTGCGCTACATGACGGATTCAGTGGAAGCGGCAAGTCAGCTGTTGCGCGACCGCTATACTGTCCAGCTCTCGCTTTACCGGGAGGCTATCGAATCGATTTGGGGCATCACGGTAGGAAAGACCGTTATTTATTCATTAGATTTGCAGGATGTTGTTTCAATATAATATGGACGGGAAAACCTCTAAGGTGTACGGTTATAGACCGTGCACCTTTTGTTTTGTGATTATGAAATAAATCCGTTAAAATAATGAAATGGAATGAAAATGGAGGAATCGTCATGGTAAAAATTCTACTCGCAGAAGATGAAGAAGTATTACGCATGCTCGTACTAGATACGTTAGAAGATGAAGGATATGACATCGACGAGGCACCAGACGGCCTCGAAGCATACCGTTTGATTGAACAAAATGAATACGACCTCGTGATTGTCGATCATATGATGCCTGGTATGACGGGTCTCGAAGTCATTGAGAAAGTCAGGAAATTACCGGGACGTCAACATACGAAAGTGATGATGCTGACGGCGAAGAGTCAACAATCTGACCGCGATTGCGCGAACGAGATTGGTGTCGACTATTTCATCTCGAAACCGTTTAGCCCACTCGAACTTGTAAAAATTATAGGAGGCATTGTGAATTGAACAGATGGTTTAAACAGAAGCTTGGACGCGATGTCATGTTCGTCCTTTACGCGTTCCTTACCATTGCTTTGCTCGGTTCGGTCTTCACGTATACGTATGTCGACAATCGCCTTGAAGCGAACGAGTCACGTCTGCGTGATCTTGATGAGCGGGTGACCCGTCTGAATGCGTTATGGGATGAGTGGCAAGGTGCCCAATACGCTTCTCGAGGATATTTGTTGTTTGGCGATGTGGCCGCACTCGAACGAGCGCGTTCAAAAGAAAATGAGTTTCAGCAAGAAATCAATTGGTTCAAGAGCGTCATCCGGACACGACAAGGCGAGATTTTTGCCGAAGACTTGCAAAACTTTCACGACTTCTATTTTGATGTAATTTTACCTGTCACGTTCGAGTATGGGGAAGCACGTCAAAATGGAGAGGTGACCGAGACGTTTATCGACCCGGAGACTGTTTTATCGCTTCCGACCGCTCAACGCCTGATTGAACAAGGCGTCGTCCAATATAGTCCGGAACGCGGCATCGACACGCTCGGTCCAATCGAGCAAATCGAGACCTCGCTTGCGGATTATCAGACGCTCATGGAGAGTGAGAAAGAGAAAGTATATGCTGAATGGCGTCAAAACAATGGGATTCTCCAGTTCTTATGGATTGCGAGCATCTTATCGTTCGCCGTCTTGATTCTCATGTTCGTCCAGCCGTTCTTGCGGCGTCAATCTGGACTCATTTCACGTCTCTCGATTGCATCTGATCGATTGTTAAAAGGTGAAATCGTCGATTTAAGCGATCAAATGGTCCGCGAGGACGAGATTGGGACGATGTCTCGCTCGTTCAACAAAATGGCCGAGACGCTTCGTGACAACGAACGTCACTTGATTGAAAAGAACCATGAGCTCCAAGCGCAACAAGAAGAGTTGATTGCCCAGCAAGAAGAATTGCAAGCGCAGCAACAAGAACTTGAAGAAATTCTCGAGCAAACACAACAGAACGAGCAACACTTGGCGTACCGGAATGAGTTAACGGAGACGCTCGCCGCCCGTGACTCGTTAACGGCTTACCCAGAAATCATCGAGAAACTTGTCGCCATCACCGACTCGGAAGTCGGGGCGCTCGTGTTTGTCGGGGAGTCTGGTTCGTATTCGGTCACGAGCCACGGCTTGAACGAGACACTCACTCGTCAATTACTTGAAAGTGAAAACTCGGTCCTCACTCGGGCGATGACGCTTCGGACGACCGTCCACTCGTCGAAACAAGTCGCGAGCGATCATCCGCTTCCGTATCCGTACTACATGTATGAGACGGCCGTACCGGTCCACGACCCAACGGATGATACGGTGATTGCTTTCATTTATCTCGTACGTTACAAAGACCGGTTCACACAGACGCAAATGGGCGACATCACGTCGTTCGCTCGCCAGCTGTCGCTCTCTCTCTTACGGATGCGTCTCTTTGAGGAGATGACCCGTGAGAAAGGGAAGACGGAACGGATTCTCGATTCGATTCGAGAAGCTGTTATTTACGTCGAACATGCGACTGACGATGTCTTTGTTAACCGTCCACTTTACGAGATGTTCCCAGAGCTCGACGAGATCTCATCGAACGAATTGAATGAGCTGTCTTGGAACGAGTGGCGTGAGACGATTTCGACGACGGTCGATCAAGAAGACGACTTCTTGAAATATACGGAACGACTCTTTACTGATGATTTCCCACATGACAGTGTCAGCTTCTCAATCCGTAAAGGCGAGATGAACTTACAAATGTACGCTGAGCGCATTATCGTCGGAGGCGTGTCGAAAGGGACGCTTCTCGTCTTCCGGGATATCACGAGCGAGACGGAAGCCGAACGATTGAAGAGCGAGTTCATCTCGACCATCTCGCACGAGTTGCGGACACCACTCTCTTCGATTTATGGGTTCACCGAGCTCATGGTGAAGAAGCAATTGCCGAACGATAAACAAGCGAAGTATTTGGAGACGATTCATGCCGAGACGGAACGGTTGACGCATCTCGTTAACGACTTCCTTGACGTGCAACGAATGGAAGCGGGCAGTCAAATGTATGACCGGGAACAACTCGACGTCGAGCCGGTCATCCGGGACATGATGACGTTTTATGAAGCGTCCTCGTTGAAGCATCAGTTTGAACTGATCACTTCTGATGATCGTCCGTATGAGCTGTTTGCCGACTGTCAAAAGTTTAAACAGTTGATGAGTAACTTACTGTCGAACGCGGTGAAATATTCTCCGAACGGTGGCAAGATTACGATTGAATTAGCCCATCACGACCAGTCCGTGTCGATTAAAGTGAAAGACGAAGGGATTGGTATCCCGAGTGAAGCGCTCGATCGACTCTTCGACAAGTTCTATCGCGTTGATAATTCGGATAGCCGTGAGATTGGTGGTACAGGTCTTGGACTCCCGATTTGTCAGGAAATCGTCCGTGGGCATGCCGGACAAATCCATGTCGAATCGGTTCAGCATAAAGGATCGACGTTCACTGTCGTCATCCCAAGCTATGAACATGCTATTCGTGAAGAGACACCGGCAACCGTATAATGAAAAGAGGGATGGTCCGTGGAAACGGGCCATTCCTCTCTTTTTGTGCTCGCGCTTGACCGGTCACGGGTTTATTCGTGTACAATAAAGATTGTATATGATGAAAAGGGGGATAAATGAATGCCATTGACTGCATTCCTACACACGCACGTAACGAGCTGGATTTTGCTACTCGTCTTGTTTGCTGTCGCCTATATCGGCTACAAAAATGGAAACAAGAGCGGCAAAATTGCGCATATGGCGTTTCGCCTCATGCTCCTCGTCGCGTTCGGAACGGGACTTTATTTGTACTTACAATTGAACGGTGGCGGCATGTTCTACCACGTCAAAATCACGGTCGGTCTCTTGACGCTCATCTTTGGTGAGATGGCGCTCGTCCGCACCAAAAAGCAAAAGCCGGCTAGTGCTATGCTCGGCGGTTTCGCCGTGTTGGCGCTCGTGACCATCTTTATCGGCTATGCGCTTCCGTACGGCCAGTCGTTTTTCAGCAACTTTATTTAAGTCATATCCCACTTCACACATTGAAGTGGGATTTTTTGTTTGTCCGTAAATTATTAGGGGAAAATAAAGAAATCAGTGATTACGATGATGAGGTGAAACGATGGAACAACAGATGAATGAATGGTCGCGCGTGCTCCATGCACGAAGATGGATGAAGCAAACCGAGTCGTTCCTGCCGTTATGGCATGGTTATATTGGATACAAGTATGGTTTATTTGATGCGCTTCAAGGTGGGGCCAGTTACGCGGAGATGACGCTTCGTTTGAAGCAACCATTGACGAAACTCGCAATCGAACGTTGGCTTGAAGTTGGGGTCGCGGTTCGTCACTTGAAGAAAAAAGGGTGGCGTTACTACCCGACACGTAGCTTGAAATATCAATTGTCCCATGAAGATGAACGGAGCATCGGGTTCATGCTTCAAGAGATGATGGAGCTCCATATTCCGGCACTGATCGCGTATCCTGAATTTTTAGAGTCTGGTAAACAAAAGACGTTCGACGGCGCCACCCACGGCCAAGTCGTCGCCCAGACGTCGACGCTCGTCGAGACGGTCGCCTTCCCGATCGTCCAACAACTGTTGCGTCAAGCGGACGTGAACACGATGCTAGACATCGGTTGTGGCCATGGTGGGTATTTGCGTAAATTGCACGAGCTTGAGCCGGACTGGCGATTGACGGGAATCGATTTAGAAGAAGAGGTCATTGAAGAGGCGCGGGAGAAAGACGAGACAGGAGAGATTCGTTACGAAGTGGCTGATTTCATGGAATGGGATCACGATGACCGATTCGATGCCGTCATGATGAACAACATGCTCTACTACTTCTCGCCGGACGAGCGGACGAAGCTACTTGGGCGTATGCTTGAAAATCTAGATGAGCGAGGCGTCGCCATCCTCGTCACACCGCTCGCAGAGACGCCACTTGGCGCACGCTTTGCCTCGGCGTTCAACGCCTTCATGACACTCCATGATAATCTCTATCCGCTCCCTACGATTCGCGCCCTCCGTCGTCAAATGGAACAGAGCGGGTTCATAAACATCCGCTTTATCCCATTCATCCCAGAAGGATCATGGTATATCGTCATCGCCGAACGTGGCGACTGATGAGCATTACACACCGCGAGCCGATTCAGATTTGAACTTGTCTCGACTCGTTTCTATAATGAAGTAGAAGCATAAGAGACTATTCACATAGGGAGTTGTTCAACGTGTCGGAAAAAAGAGTTGCAGTCATCGGTGCCGGACCAGGAGGCCTCGCCGCAGCCATGCTTTTGGCGAGCCGTGGTGTGTCCGTTACCGTGTTCGAAAAACAACCGTTCGTCGGGGGTAGGACGTCACGTCTACAAGTCGGGGAGTTCGCGTTCGATCGTGGCCCGACTTTTTTGAATATGCCTTATATTTTAGAAGAAATCTTTGAGGAGACGGGCCGTAACTTGCACGACTACGTCGAAATGAAACGGCTCGAGCCGATGTATGATTTATATTTCGACCAGGGCCGTCGTGTCCTGTCGATGACGACGGACCGCGACGAGATGTTCAAGGCGATTGAGGCACAATTCCCAGGCAACGGGGAAGGGTATGAGCGGTTCATGGCGGAGCAGGCCATCAAGCTCTCGAAGTTAATGCCAGTGCTTCAGACGGCGCACGACCGGCTAACTGATTACGTTTCGCTTCGCGTTTTAAAGGCGTTACCCTTCCTTTCGATTGGCAAGTCGCTCTATGACGTCTTGTCGGAATATTTTACGAGTGAAGAGTTGAAATACGCCTTCACGTTCCAAGCGAAATACCTCGGCATGTCGGCCTGGGACTGTCCGGGCGGCTTCTCGATTTTGTCGTACATGGAACACGCATACGGCGTTCATCACCCAATTGGTGGCGTGAATCAATTGTGCACGGCGATGGCGCGCGTCATCGAAGAAGAAGGCGGATCGATCCGTCTCGGTGAAGGGGTCGATCGGTTACTGCTTGACGGGAAGCGCGTGAACGGACTCGTCGCGAACAACGTCCATTATGCCTTTGATGAAGTGATTATCGGGGCCGATTTCGCCCATGCGATGACGTCACTCGTCCCAGCTGGCACGTTGTCGCGCTGGAGCCCGAAACAGTTGCAGAAGAAACGGTACTCCTGCTCGACGTTCATGCTCTATCTCGGACTCGACCGCTTATATGACGTCGGCCACCATACGATTCACTTCGCCGACGACTACGAGCGAAACGTTAAAGAGATGACCCAAGACTTGAAATTGAGCGATGATTTCTCTTTCTATGTTCAGAACGCCTCGAAGATCGATGCAACGCTCGCACCAGCCGGCAAATCGTCGCTATACGTGCTCGTGCCGGTGCCGAACAACTTATCGAACTTACCGTGGGAAACGCTCGAGGCGAAGATGACTGAACAAGTACTGGACGCGCTCGAGAACCGCTCCCCGTATACAGGTATTCGAGACCACATCGAAGTGAAACAAGCGCTCACCCCGAAAGACTGGGAAGCGTTCGGCGTATATGAAGGGGCGACGTTCAATCTTGGACATAACTTGTCGCAGATGATGTACTTCCGTCCGCACAATCAATTTGAAGAACTCGACCACGTCTGGCTCGTCGGTGGCGGGACACATCCTGGAAGCGGATTGCCGACCATCTTTGAGTCGGCGCGTATCACGGCCGATTTGCTTCGTGACCGGGCAGGTGTCGGCCAATGAAGATTGGATTTGTCGGGGCCGGAATCGGCTCGTTATATGCGGCGCTTTTATTGACGCATAAATATCCATCCTTACAGGTCACGATTTATGAAAAAGAAGCGCGCGTCGGAGGCCGACTCAACTATGTCGAGTTTGACAATGGCGCCCGCGTCGATGAAGGACCGACGATCGTGTTGTTGCCTTCGAAATTGAAGCAACAATTGAAAGAGGCGGGGCTTCCGGATGCGGCGGTCGAGCTCCTTGAAATTGACCCACTCTATCGACTCCGCTATGAGGACGGGACGACGTTCTATAAATACCGCGACATCGAACGGCAAGCGGAAGAAGTGGAGCGGATGTTCGGGGAAGGCGACGCGTTCCGGCGATATATGGCACAAAAGCGTAACGAATATCAAATCGGCTTTGATTCGTTTTTGGACCGAGGCTATAAAGCGAAATCGGATTTGTTTGAACCGAGATTGTTGATGCTACTCATGCGTCTAAAAGCGTATGAGACGGCACATGAGAACATGAAACGCTTCTTCAAAGATGAGCGTCTACGCGTCGCGTATAGCTTACAGACACTCTATATCGGGGGAAACCCGTATGCCACCCCTTCACTTTACGGACTTATCCCGTATCGTGAACAAGAGGAAGGGGTCTGGTACGTCAAAGGAGGATATTTCTCGCTCGCGACGAAACTAGAACAAGAGCTACGACGTCGTGGTGTGCAGTTCAACTTGAACGCAAACGTCGAGCGTGTCTGCGTGGAAGAGGGGCGGGCGAACGCGGTCGTCGTTGACGGCGTCATCGACTCACACGATGCGGTCGTCGTGAACGGGGATTTCCCGCTTATGGAACGGCTCATCGATGGCGTCAAACCGAAAACGTACGAACCATCGAGCGCGACGCTCCTGTTGTATTTCACGGTTAACGGTGAGCTTGATTTGCCGGTACATCAATTCGACTTACCGAACGATTTTGCGGGATCGATGCGAACCATCTTTGAAGATGGTAAACTGAGCGAGTACCCAGCGATGTATACGTTCAACCCGTCTCAAATCGACCCGACGCTCGCACCAGAAGGCACGAGTGTGCTCTACGTTCTCGTTCCCGTCCCGCGAAAGCTCGAGCGCTCTGATTTCGAGACAAACGGGACGATCGATCACCTCGTCAGCCGGCTTGAGACGCTCGTACCGGGCTTCAGTGAGCGTGTCACCGAGATGAAACTTCGGACACCGATGGACGCGGAGCGATTCGGTCTCTTTGAAGGCGGCAGTTTCGGCATCGCACCAAAACTATCGCAATCGGCAGCATTCAAGCCGCAAGCCCGGCCATATGCGCACATCGAGAGGCTCTTTGCTGTCGGTGCCTCGGTACACCCGTGTGGGGGTGTACCAATTGTCATGATTGGGTCCGAGCTACTCGTGAAAAGAATGGAAGAAGAAATGGAGGCATTCTATGACGACACAAGAAGCGTATCGTCAATGTGAGGAAATCATGAAGAAAGGCTCGTTGACATTTTATCGGGCCTTCTCTCTGCTCTCCAAACCGGACCGTCAGGCGGTGATGGCAGTCTACACGTTTTGCCGTCTGCTTGACGATGCCGTCGATGAATCCGACCGGCCTGAAGCGAGCCTGACGGAATTTTTGCATGATTTTAATCGCTTTTTGGCAAACGAATACGTCGAAGGGGCGCTTTGGGTCGCGCTTCGAGATGTATGGAATCGCTACGACATGGATGTCGCGCCTTTCTTTGAGTTGGCCGAAGGGATGAAGTGGGATTTACATAAGTCGCGGTATGCGACGCTTGAAGAAACGGAACAGTATAGCTATTATGCTGCGAGCACGGTCGGTTTGATGCTCTTGCCGATTCTCGTACCAGAGCCGGATGCGTCGGAGAAGGCGACCCTTAAGCAAGGAGCAATCGACCTTGGCATCGCCATGCAGTTGACGAACATCTTGCGTGACGTCGGCGAAGACTTGAACCGGGACCGGATTTATCTCCCGCAAACGCTACTCGCTGAGTTCGGTGTATCGGAGGCGGACTTGTTCGCACGACAAGTGACCCCTGCGTTCAAGGATGTCTGGGAGACGCTCGCCCGTCGAGCTGAATTCTTGTATACCCGGGCGCGCGAACCCCATCACCTCTACCCACCGGCGAGCCGGAAGCCAGTACAGGCGGCGGCCCTTCTCTATGAAGGCATTTTGGACGCGGCGCGGGGGAACGCATATGACGTGTTCACGAAGCGAGCCTACGTCTCGACGTTCCAAAAGGGAAAACTATTAGCACGATTGTGAACGGCCGCGGAAGCGGTCGTTTTTTTGCGCATAAAAAAACCACTTTTGGCGGGGGACCAAAAGTGGTGTAAGCGTTATGTGATTCGTTCGTCGGGGAAACGAACGAATCGGCTTGTGATGAACGCCTAAAGATGTGCCTCGTCTCATGGGGAATGAAACGATGGGGCATCTTCGCTGAAACAGGATGCTTGATGGACTAAGGGGGAACATCAGATGCATGCTGATCCAGCTACGGCATACGAGTGGGGAAACTCGCTCATCATTTTTCTCGGGTGTGACAAGTTCAAAACGCGATTGGCTCGGGGAAGCCATTCGATCGCTACAGGTGTAACAAACGTTACAATACTGCTTGAACTCGAATATGATATTATCACGTCTCAGACTTGTCGACAAGTGTCGAATCTTCTGTTCACAAAATGTTCAAATTGTCAGAGGTATGTCCTCTAACATCGACCGAGCGGCTAGCTGTCCTGAAAGCGTGACCATCGGACTGCCACCGCCCGGATGGGTCGACCCGCCCGCAAACCAAATGTTGGAGACGTCTTCTGATCGGGCTGACGGGCGGAAGAAAGCACCTTTCTTCGAGTTAGCGGATGTGCCATATAAAGCGCCGTAATACGCATAAAAGTCACGCGTCAAATCGTGCGGGGTGACGCGATGGTGATAGACGACGTCGGCGTCGTCCCACTCGACTCCGAATTTACGGAGTCGGCGACGGATCAAATGTTCATACGTTTCAGCATCAATGTCGGTCAAATGGGCCGGGGCGTTGACGAGGATGAACAAGTTGTCCCCGGTCTCACCCATTGCAGGATCCGTATGGGACGAGTTTGAGATGTAAATCGTCGGCTCGTCCGCATAACGCTCTTCGTCGAACAACGCCCGGAACTCGGCCTCATAGTCGTCAGAGAAGTAGACGTTGTGGTGGGCGAGGTTCAAGCGTTTATTCAACCCGACCATCATGACGAATGCCGAGACGGACGGTTCGACCGTATCGCGTGTCGGGACTGGGAACGAGGGACGGTTGACCGCATCGACGAGACGTGGATATTGCGTGAGCAATTCCCCATTCAATAAGACGGCATCACACGACAATACTTCTTCGTCGTCGATGATGACGGCATGGGCTTTGCCGTTCATCACTTCAATCTTCGTCACTTCTTGGCCGAGTTTGAACTTGACGCCCAGTTCACTTGCCCGTTTGGCGAAGCCTTTTGCGATTGTCCAGTTTCCACCTTTTGCATAATACACCCCATCGTTCAACTCCAGGTGGGAGATGAGCGCGAACGTGCCCGGTGTGACGTACGGGCTACTCCCGATATACGTCGCGTAGCGGTCGAGCGCTTGAATGATACGTGGGTCTTTGAAGTACTTCTTATGAAGCGAATGCAGACTCGTAAGCGGGTGGACTTTCATCATATCGGCCCATAGCCCGGTGTCCATTTTCGTCTCCATTCGGGTAAAGAACCGTTTGTTCGCGATTTCAAATAATTTTTCCGCCTCATCCAAATAGTCGGCGAGCTGATTTTGATCGGCCTTGCTACCCGTCAAGCGTCGAACCTCCTCTTCCATCTGCTCGCGCCCGGAACGGAACGTGAACGTCGAGCCGTCGGTAAAGTGGTTGACCGTATGCAAATCGAGTTTGACGAGTTCAAAGTAATCTTCCGGGTTCGCTCCGCTATTGCGGATAACGGATCGGAACACGTCCGGCATGGTGATCGTGTTTGGACCAAAATCAAACCGATGGCCGTCGGTGATGACGGGCATGAGCTTTCCGCCGACGTGATCATTTTTTTCGATGACGGTCACGTCGTAACCGCGTGAAGCAAGGGTGACAGCGGCGCTCAGGCCACCGAGACCGGCCCCGATGATGGCAATTTGTTTCATGGCAATGTGCCTCCTAACGTTTTCTAAGGATACATGCGGCCTTTCCACGTGATCGGTTGTCGTCTCCACTTTCGAATGACCGCAGTCGCCAATAACGCCAGGTAGGCGATGAGACTGAACGGATGCAACCAAAACTGTCTTCCCCCTGATTTCAAATCGATGGCGAGCCGTGCGAGTAGGACGCAAAGGACCGCTCCGAACGAATACCAGTCAGGTCGGACGAGTAGGGCGACGAATGCCGACGCTTGGACGCCGTAATAGAGAAAGAAGTAAAGGGCGATGCCCACTGATTCATTCATTCCCTTGAATACGTTTTTTGAAAACCCGTTCCATACTTCTTCATTCGTGGCATACATGTCACATGTGATATATGGCGACACTTGCACAAGGGACGTTATTTTTTTCCGTCGTTTGAATTCCCGGCACAAATCGATATCATCGATCAAAGAATTGTGAATCGAAGCGTGGCCTCCGACCTCATCGTAACTTGTCCGTTCGACGAGAACATTCATTCCGTTCGCCGCCGCGAAAGCAGGATGACGAACTTTTCGCCAGAACAGGGGCAAATGTTGGGCGATTAAGACGTGTTGCATCGGGATGAGCAGCTTTCCGAGCCATGTCGGCGTCGGGAAACGAGGGAAACCAGACAAGAAAACGGCCCCTTCACGTAATCGTGTCCCATGCAGTCGACCGATGAACATCGAATCGATGGTCACGTCGGCATCGAGGAACAAAATGTACGGCTCGATCGTTCGGCTCGCCAACTGATGGCACGCATGGACTTTACCCGCCCAGCCTTCGGGGAGCGGCACCCCACGAAAGATGGTGAAGCGAGAATCGTCCGCAATCGTCTGAACGAGCGCAGCGTATGTACCGTCCTCGGACCGGTCTTCATATAAATAGACGTGACTCCCGGGTGGCACGGCCGCCTTTAGACTAGCAATCAGTTTCGGAACGTTCCGCTCCTCATTACGGAGCGGGATACAGACGGCCGTCGGGGGAGCGTCGACGGGCTTGGTGAGCGGTCTTAAAAACACAAGATTGATGAGCGTGAAGACGAGCATGAATAACGTCAGCGAGAAGAGGATCATCGGTCGCCCCTCCCAAGTTTCAAAAGATGTTCGGTCCAATCCGCAAGACTGCGTTTCGGCGGGAAAAGGGCGACATAACGTTCGGATTGTTCGATGACGTCAGTACGCGTGTCATCGTATAGCCGTTCGAGCGCTTCGGCCAACTCCTGTTTTTGAAGCCGCCTCGTTTTTGAGACGACGGTATGATTGCGAAACCGGACGTATACGACCGGTGCGGCATGTGACTCGAACGCGTAATAGATGGCACAGAGCCGGACTACCGGTTTTGTGAGCAACATCGTCGCACCGGTCCCGATTTCGATTGGACGATATTCTTGCGGATACTCCCGTCCTTGTGGGAACACCCAGACGGACTTGCCAGATTCGAGCAAATCGGAAGCGTAAGAGAGCGACGCCCGAACATCGGACAAGTTGCCTTTTTGAATGGAAAATGCGCCTAAGTGGCGAAAGAAGGGGAAGCGGCGCAAGCCTTCCTCATCCATCAAGACGTGGACGTCATGACGTAACGAATATTGATTCAGCATAAGTAGGATGAGTCCGTCCCAAAACGAGCTGTGGGTCGCAAGGAACAAACCGGGGGTCGGGACATCATCAGCTCGTACGTGGATCGTATGAAAGAACGGACGAATTTGACGTTCTTTCACAAAAAATGAGAAGACGTCATTGAACCATTTCTTTTTGTTCGATTCGATCATGTCTGACCCTCCGTTCGAAGAAAATAACACTTGCGGTCAAGATGCTGAGCATCCCGATTCCATATAAACCGGCGTTGACTGCCGTGACACCGAACAAAGCGTGTAGCATGACGAATAAATAACGGCCGTGCTTCAATAAGAGCGGCTCAGCTTCGACCTCGTAACGGTCGAGCACCCACGAGAAGATGAGCGATAGACCGAACCAACCGACAAAGTTTTGTGTCGGGATATCGTAATACAATCCACCGTTCGCCCATTCCCAGTAGCCTTTCACGTTCGCGGCGACCGGGTCGATCGCCATGTCAAGCCAGACGGCGAGAAACGGCACAAGCCAGAGCGTCCGTCGTTTAAAGGGAAAGAAGCGCGCCACGGCAAAACTTGCGCCGATGACGGCTAGCCAAGCTGCGCCAATCGTGACCGGGACGCCGAACACGGTTGGACCGAATGCTTCGGCATAGAGATATTCACTGAACGGGAATCCCGTTTTTACACCGAGCGTCTCGACAGCGATTGACCCGAAAAAGATAAACGGGACGATCCAACGGGCGTGACGAACCCCGTCGGCAATCACGAACGCCCCAATCGCACCGGCGAGCCATAAAAAGACCGGATTCGCCCATTCGAGCCAATTCGGCAACAAGTCGAAGCCGACCAAGATAACCCCAATGACGTACCAGACAACAAACCATTTCCAAATCCACGGATATACTTTCATTCCATCACCTCATCTCCTATTCTAAAGAGCTTTTCCGCAAGCGTCTAATGAATGCGTGCAATTAAAAAAAAAGCCCCTCATGGTGAGGAGCTCGTCAGTTGGCCATACTCTTTCGTTTTTTGACGAAGGAGAAGGCGATAAAGAGGATGTAGAACGGCACGGCGATGAACCAAAACGACGGCCATTCTTTCCAACGGGCGAAAATCATATACGTCAAGTAGACGAGACTGACTGTGATGATGAACGAGTGACGTGGGAGCGGCACTTCTTTAAAGCTCGGGATGCGGACGCGACTGACCATGAGGAGCGCGAGTCCGGTAAAAAAGATAGGGGTGAGTAGTTCGCTGATGCGATCACCAAACGTCGTGACGACCGCTAGCAAACCGCCCGCAGCCGTGATCGGCACACCTGAGAAATAACTCGCGGTCACGTTCGTCGCCGATAAATTGAATCGGGCGAGACGATAGGCACCGAAGAGCGGGAACAAGGCGGCGAAAAACAGACCGTAGTTGCCATAGTCGATGAAGAACGTGTAATACGCAAGCAGGGCCGGTGCGACCCCGAACGTGACGACGTCAGCAAGCGAGTCGAGCTCTTTCCCGAAGTCACCCGCAACCCCGAGCATTCGAGCGAGTCGTCCATCGAGACTGTCGAGCATCATGGCGATGATAATCAGTAACGTGGCGTTGGAAAAATCTCCACTCGCCGCATAGACGATAGCGATCACCCCGCAAAATAAGTTGCCGAACGTAAACGAGTTAGGAACCCATGACCGGATTCTTTCTTTCCACATAGTAATGCCTCCAATTTCTATTGAGTGAACCAGCGACCGTTCGTGAAACGGAGCAAATCGTCTGGCGTGAGTTCGAGTTGGGCGCCGCGTTTCCCTGCGGAGATGACAATCGTTGTTTTTTCTTTGGCGCTCTCGTGCAAAAAGACGGGGAACGCCTTTTTCGCCCCAATCGGTGAGACGCCTCCCCGAATGTATCCCGTAAGCGCTTCAAGCTCTTTCATCGGGACTGGTGTGGCTTTTTTGACGCCCCATGCTTTTGCGGCCGCCTTTAAATCGATATCGCGGTCGCCGGAGATGAGGAAGAAGGCGTGACGCTTCTGCTCGCTCTCGAGACAAATCGTTTTATACAGTTGATCGACCGGTTTTCCCATCGACGCAGCGACATGGCTCGCCGATACGTCCGACGGGTCTACCACGTATGTATGGAACGTGAACGGAATGTTTCGTTGCTTCAATTGTCGAGCGGCGTTCGTCAGTTGCATCAAGCCCACCCTTTCGTTGAATGACTTCTCTAAGAATAGCAAATAGTGGCAGTGTCGGGCAATCGTACACGCGAAGTTTTCGTGACGGGAAGGAAACTGCTCTCGAAATGGCGAACTGAATAGTGATTCATTTCTAAAAGGGGGATTCATCACAATGGAAACGATTCAAATCACACGCCATAACGGAGTAGGATGGCTCAAATGGAACCGGCCCGAGAAGTTGAACGCGTTAAACGAGACGCTTTTGAAGGAAGCGGCCGAGGCCATCGGGGACCTCGTGGCGGATAACGACGTTCGCGTCATCGTTCTCGTCGGAGAAGGACGAGCCTTCTCATCTGGACAAGACTTGACGATTGAAGGGGATGCCGATTACGGAACGTACTTGGAGGACGTGTATCATCCGCTCGTACGGGCGCTCGAGTCATGCAAAAAACCGCTGATCGCCGGCATCCATGGGGTCGTCGCCGGTGCCGGCCTCAGCCTCGCACTCGCGGCCGACGTACGTATCGTGGCCCGTTCGACAAAGTTTAGTTCGGCGTTCATTAAAATCGGTCTCGTCGCCGACGCGGGTGGACCGTATCACTTGAAGCGTCTCATGCGTCCCGATCTCGCCCTCAGTTGGATGTGGAGCGGGCGGACAATCGATGCCGAACAGGCGGAACGGTTCGGGCTCGTCACCGAGCTCGTCGAAGATGATGTCTATACGAGAGCGTTGACGGAATATGCGGAGACGCTCGCGAAGCAGTCTCCTGTTGCAGTCGAAGGAATGAAGGCGCTGTTCCGGGCCGAAACGTTTGAGGCAGGGCTCGAAGAAGAGATTCAGTGGCAACGGAAATGTGGACAGACCGAGATCCACCGTCAGGCGATGCACGCCTTTTTGACGAAAAAATAAAAAGTGCGGCCAAGTGGATGAGACATACAAAAAGGGGGTAGACGCCGATTCGTCTACCCTCTTTTTGTTATGCTGTTGGTTTCGCTTCGAACTGGAAGCCTTTTTGTTGCCACGTCCCGTACTTCCAACGCCGGAAGGCGAAGAAGCCGCGGAACCACTCATCGAGTGTGAAGGCAAGCCAAATCCCAAGAATGCCAAGCCCCATCTGGAGCCCGAACAAGTAACTGAACACAACGGCGACGCCCCACATCGAGGCGATACCGATCATGACCGGGAAACGGACGTCTCCGACTGATTTCAACGAGCCCATCAAGACGATATTCATCGCCCGACCTGGCTCAAGAATGAGCGTTGCCCAAAGGATTGGAATCCCGACCGCGATGATGTCCGGGTTCGACGTGAATAGACCGAGTAGCGACTTGCCGAAGACCGCAAGACCGAGCGAGGCGACGAGCGACGAGAACATGGCGATCTTCAGTGTCCGCACAGCACGTGTATACGCTTCTTTAAACCGTTTCCCACCTACGTCGCGCGCGATGAGGAGCTGTGTCCCTTGGGCGATTGCGACGGTAAAGAGGAAGGCGAGCATCGATAAGTTCATGACATATACGCGTGCCGCAAGTGACGCTTCTCCCATCGTCGCGATGAACCCAGTGATGATGATTTGTGAAAACTGATAGGACAAGTTCTCCCCAGCCGACGGAATCCCGATTTGGAGGAGTGCCTTAATGTCGTCACCTTGCGGGCGAATCAACTCTTTCATCGGGAAGCGGAGCATAAGACGACGTTTGACGATCCAGAACAAGAGCACCATCGCAGCAAAGCGGGCGATGACAATGGCCCATGCCACACCGGCGACACCGGTTACCGGAAGGCCGAACCAGCCTGTAACGGCGAGCATGGCGCCGATTGCCGTAATGATATCAATTAAAAGTGTCGCGAGCATGGCGTGCTTCGTCAGCCCGTGACTGCGGAGCACGGCACTCAATGCCATGATGAGGGCCTCAGTAAAGAGCGAGAGCCCGACGATGCGTAAGAATAAAATCCCGTGTGCGAACAGTTCATCTGACAATCCGAACAGACGAAGGAACGTTTCACCGAATAAGAACACGAAAACGACCATGAAAGCACCGAGCCACATATTCAAGCTGACGGCAGAGCGGGCGAAGTCCCGGCTCTTCTTCATCCGGTTGGCACCGATGGCTTGCCCAATCAAAATCGTGGCACCGACCGACGTGACGCTAAAGACGATTAAAAAGACGTTCAAGATTTGGTTGGCGACTCCGACCGCAGAAGCGGCTGCGTCAGAATAATGGGCAAGCATAAGCGTTGCGATAATCCCGGTCCCCATATGAAGCGCGAGCTCGATAAAGATGGGCCATGAAATTTTGAACAGGCTGAGCTGCTCGGTGTTTTTGTTCGACATGTGTATTCTCCCTTGTTTCTACAATTCTCTCTATGAAATATTTACGTTTTTAAAAATCACATGGGTCATGTTACTCCTTTTAAAATGAAAAAGAAAGAGATATCGTAAATTATTTTCAACAAAAAAAACACCCGTCAAAACGGGTGTCAAATCGAATTTATTTCATTTTCAAAATCGCTGTACCATATGGGGCCAATTCAATCTCAAGTGAGTCTACATCACGGTCGTTGAGCAGGTCATGCGCACTTCCGGTATGCCAGAGCGGGTTGAGGACAGATTTCGTATCTGAGTTATTGAAGTATATCAAGTACGTCTCGTCTTTCGTACAACGCTCGATGATGAGCGCATTCTCTTCGTCATCGACGAGGTTGAAACGGTACGAGCCAGCGTTAGCGAGGACAGGATGATCTTTACGAAGTTGAATCAGCTTCTTCGTGAAACGGAACAACTCCCGGTCCTCCTGTGTTTCATCCCAAGGCATACAACCACGGCAACCTGGGTCTTGCCCGCCTTCGAGTCCAATCTCGTCTCCATAATAAATACATGGGCTACCCGTGTACGTAAGCATCGACGTCATGAGGAGCTTGAACTTTCCTTTGTGGCCTTTCGCACGGGTGAGGGCACGCGGCGTGTCGTGTGAGTCGATCAAGTTGAACGTCACTTCGCTTACGTTCATCGTGTTCATCATCTCCACACGCGTCAACTCGTCACGGAACTGCGAGGCCGTCGTCCGGTCGAGGGCGAAATAGTTCAAGCTCGCGTTCGTGAACGGGTAGTTCATGACCGCATCTAACTGGTCGCCTTTTAACCACGGTTGGGCATCGTGCCAAATCTCACCGAGGATGTACGCTTCCGGGTTCGCTTCTTTGACGGCTTTTCGGAAGTCGCGCCAAAACGCATGGTCGACTTCGTTGGCCACGTCGAGACGCCAGCCGTCGATGCCGAATTCTTCAATCCAGTAACGAGCGACTTCTAATAAGTAAGCTTTGAGCGCAGGGTGCTCGGTATTGATTTTCGGCATGTTCTTCTCGAACGCGAACGTATCGAAGTTTGGCTTCGGTTCTGTCTCGATCGGGAAGTCGCGAAGGTAGAACCAGTCCCGATACTCCGAGTGTGCCCCGTTCTCGACGACATCTTGGAACCACGGATGGTGGTAACCGACGTGGTTGAACACCGCATCGAGCATGACTTTAATTCCGTTGGCATGAAGCAAGTCGACCATTTCTTTAAACTTCTCTTTCGTCCCGAACTGCGGGTCAATCTCCATATAATCGAGCGTGTCATATTTATGGTTCGTCGTCGCTTTAAAGATTGGACAGAAGTAGATGCCCGTGATGCCGAGGTCGACGAGGTAATCGATGTGATCGATGACCCCTTGGAAGTCGCCACCGAAGAAGTTTGTCAGACTCGGTTCAGCGCTGTTCCATGGGAGTGTACCTTCCGGGTCGATGGACGCGTCACCGTTTGCGAACCGGTCCGGGAAGATTTGATACCAAACCGTATCCTTCACCCAAGACGGGGCGTGGAAGATGTCGATTGGATTGATGAACGGGATACAGAAGTAATAACCTGTATCATCGAGCGGTTTATCCTCGAACCAGCCCTTTTCCGTGAAGACAGCCGTCTCGTTTCCGTCATGAAGTCGGAAACCGTAACGAAGGCGACGGAAAGGGGGTTTAATGGCGATGAACCAGTAATCGTATTGATTATCATGACCAATTTTTTCCATAGGTGTCTCGAATGTACGCCAAAAACTCGGTTTGCTCGGATCAAAATTCCACATGGCCGGATCTTCTGAATGCCAGTCGTACGGATCGTTCCAAATTAAGTCAACGGATTGGATATCATTTCTCTTCGTATGAAAGCGAATGTGAATCGTCTCTCGGTCATACTTGTACACGAAAGGGGACATGGCGCGATGGTAAATAGCTTCTTTGATCAAATGAAATCGTTCCTTTCTCTATTGGCGTTATATCCATTTTACACTGTCGAATTCGAAATGAAACAACAGTTGCGAAAACGTTTGCTCAAGCAAAGGTTAATAAAGCGTTTACATTTTGTCAATCATACATTGGGATAATTATTGAAGAAACGACAACAAAAAATTCAAAAAGAGATAAATGGGTTAACGGCAAGAAAAAAAGCTAAAAAAAAGACTTGTAAAACGCTTACACAACTGTATAATAAAAATTGAGGTGAGGATGCAAACGTTTTCACTGAACGATTGATTTCGTAGCGGAGTATCATTTTTTTAATCAATCGGACAGAACGCTTGCGCAAATCTGACCATACTATTCCTTGGGGAGGTTTTTCATCATGAAGATGAAAAAAATGGTAGCAGGACTTTCAACGGCAGTACTCGCATTCGGTGCACTTGCTGCATGTGGTGGCGGTACGGACAACGGTTCTTCTAACGAAAATGGCGGTTCTTCTAGCGAGAACAAGCCAGAAAAAATCGTAATTTGGGAAGATATTGAAAAGTCGGAAACGACTAAAGAAGTTGCCAAAGCATTTGAAGAAGAGCATGGCGTAAAGGTTGAAGTTGTCGAAGTACAGATGACGGACCAAAAAGACAAGCTCGCCCTCGATGGCCCGGCTGGTAAAGGTCCAGACATCGTTCTCGTCCCACACGACCAAATCGGCACGATCGCAGACCAAGGTCACTTGGCACCGCTCGCTGACGAAGGCGCACTCGACGCGTTCACAGACGCTTCGAAATCAGCTGTCATGTTCGACGGTCAAGCTTACGGCTACCCGAAATCAGTTGAAACACCAGTCCTCATGTTCAACAAGGACTTAGTGTCTGAAGCACCAGCGACAATGGATGAATTGTACGAATTGTCAAATGACGTAAAAGGTGATGGCGAGTACGGATTCCTCGGACTTTGGGATAACTTCTACTTCGCACACGGCGTCATCGCTGGCTTCGGCGGATACGTATTTAAAGAAGATGGCGGCGCGCTCGACCCATCTGACATCGGTTTGAACAACGAAGGCGCAGTCGAAGGATTCGACTACATCGGCAAATGGTACCAAGAAGGTCTCTTCCCTAAAGGATTGATCGGTGAGTCTGGCGGCCAAGCGATGGACCAACTCTTCACTGAGAAGAAAGCACACACAGTCATGAACGGACCGTGGGCTGTAGCTGGTTACCAAGACGCGGGCGTCAACCTCGGTGCATCAGCAATGCCGACACTCCCGAACGGTGAGCCAATCAAGACGTTCATGGGCGTGAAAACATACGCACTTTCAGCTTACACTGAGAACCAAGAGTGGGCTGAAATGTTCCTTGCAGAACTCACAAACGAAGAGAACGCATTGAAGATGTTTGAAGCGTACAACGAGATCCCACCAGTAGCTGCTCTTGAGTCGAACGAGACAATCACGTCGAACGAAGTAGCGAAAGCGGTATTCGATCAAGCAACGAACGCAATCCCAATGCCTAACATTCCTGAAATGGGTCAAGTTTGGGAGCCAATGGCACAAGCACTCCAGCTCGTCGCAACTGGCAAGCAAGATGCACAAAAATCAGCTGACGATGCTGTGAAAGTCATCGAGCAACAAATCCAAGCGAACAACCAATAAGGAACTGAAATGATGGGGTGCGCCGACTGGCGTTCCCCCTCATTTTCTAGAATTGAGCAAACGCTTGCTCGATTGATTTGCTCAAATTGAAAGGAGAAATTGAGGATGGCTTCAATTCCGAAACCGAACACGCCGGAGCAACGTCCGGACAAACCGACGAATCATGCCCGCAACGCTGCACTACTCTCGATCATTCCGGGAGCCGGTCAATTTTATAACAATCAGCGCGCGAAAGCAGTCGCATTCTTTATCGTCATCATGTCTTATTTCGCAGTAAACTACGATCTCTTTTTCAAAGGAGCGGGCGCAGGACCTGGCGACCGTGGTGGCCTTTGGGGATTGATCACGCTTGGCGAAGTGGCAGGACCTCGTAACGACCATTCCATCTTCTTGATGGTAGAAGGTATTGTCGCCTTAATCTTATTGTTCTTCGGAATTGCGTTTTATATCTGGAACATTCGTGACGCATACCGAGTCGGTCGCATTCGTGATCAGCACCTAAACGTGCCATCGTTCCAAGTGCAGCTTCGCAACTTGCGTGACCATGGATTCCCATATCTCATGTTAATCCCGTCACTCATCTTGCTCGTCTTCACTGTCGTCTTACCGCTTATCTTCACATTCTTAATCGCGTTCACGAACTATCGTTACAACAACGCGCCACCGGCGAAACTCGTCGAGTGGATCGGATTCAGTAACTTCACGAGCATCTTCCAAATCGACATTTGGCGCGATACGTTCGTCAGCGTTCTCGGTTGGACACTCGTCTGGACGGTCGCGTCGACGACAGGCGTCATCGCCATCGGAATTTTCCTTGCGGTCCTCTTGAACCAAGAGGGACTCCGTTTCCGTCGCTTGTTCCGTTCAATCTTGATTTTATCATGGGCAGTCCCAGCGTTCATCACCATCTTGATTTTCCGTTCGATGTTCAACGAATCGTTCGGCGTATTCAACACGACGATCCTCCCAGCGTTCGGGCTCGATCCAATCAGTTGGATGACCGACCCGACGGCGACACGGAGCGCGCTCATCTTGATTCAGTGGTGGCTCGGTTTCCCGTTCATCATGACGCTCATGACCGGTGTCTTGCAGTCGATCCCGGGTGACTTGTATGAAGCCGCGACGATTGACGGCGCAACAATCTTTGACAAGTTCCGCTTGATCACGTTACCAATGCTCTTGTTCGCGACAGCGCCGATCTTGATCACGCAGTTCACGTTCAACTTTAACAACTTTAACTTGATTTACCTCTTCAACGGTGGAGGACCTGCGGTGCCAGGACAGACGGCCGGCGGTACCGACATCTTGATCTCATGGATTTACAAATTGTCTCTCGGGGCCAACCCGCAATACGGACTTGCGGCTGCGATCACGCTCATCTTGTCATTCTTCATCATGACACTTGCCGTCATCCAGTTCCGTCGGACAAAATCTTTCAAAGACGAGGATATGATTTGATATGAAAAAACAAAGACGAATCAATCTGGCGCTCTCGTATGTTATCTTGACGCTTGCGTCGATCATCATCCTTTATCCGATGCTTTGGGTAGTGGGGACGTCATTTAACCCGGGTCGTACGATCACGTCAAAAATTATTCCGGACAACCCGACGTTTATTCACTATAAAAACTTGTTTGACTTAACGATTTCGGATTATAGTTTATGGTATGTGAATACATTGAAGATTGCCTTCATCACGATGGCGCTCGCGGTCATTCTCGTCACGATCACGGGTTATGTATTCTCGCGTTACCGTTTCGTCGGACGGAAGAACTCGCTCATCTTGTTCCTCGTCTTGCAAATGGTGCCACAGTTCGTCGCTATCATCGCGATTTACGTGCTCCTCAACATGCTCGGTCTTCTCGACACGCACACAGCGCTCATCTTGCTGTACGCCGGCGGGGCGATTCCGATGAACACGTATCTCGCCAAAGGTTACTTCGATACGATTCCGAAAGAGCTCGATGAAGCCGCTCGGATGGATGGTGCCGGTCACCTCCGTATCTTCTGGCAAATTATTTTGCCGCTCGCGAAGCCGATTGTCGCAACGATCGCCCTCTTTAACTTCATGGGCCCGTTCAACGACTTTATCTTGGCATCGCTCGTCCTTCGTTCACCGGAGAAACAGACGCTTGCGGTTGGACTTTATAACATGATTTCTCGACAGTTCGACAACAACTTCACGTTGTTCGCGGCAGGCGCCGTCCTTTCGGCCCTTCCGATCGTGCTCTTGTTCTTCATGTTCCAACGTTACTTCGTCTCGGGTCTCACTGCGGGTGGTACGAAAGGGTAATACTCACTTAAGGGGGAAGCGATATGAGGCGAGGCGTCGTGCTCGTTCTCCTGTCGCTTCTTTTGTTTCCTACAGTCGTCGGAGCGAAAGAAGCAGCAACATGGGAACAAGAACGCATGTACTTTATTATGGTCGACCGGTTCGTTGACGGGAATCCCGACAACAATCTGCAAGTGGACCGGGATGACCCGAAAGCGTTTCACGGGGGCGATCTTGAAGGAGTGATCGAAAAGCTCGATTACATCCAGTCGCTCGGATTCACATCCATCTGGTTGACGCCGGTGTTTCAAAATATGCCGGACGGCTACCACGGGTATTGGATTCAAGATTTTTATGAGATCGATCCGCAGTTCGGAACGAAAGAAGATTTACAGCGACTCGTCGACGAGGCGCACGCGCGGGATATGAAAGTCATCCTCGATTTCGTCGTCAACCACGTCGGGCCGAACCATCCATGGGTTGAAGAAAGACCGGAATGGTTCCACGACGAGTTGCCGATCGTGCTCTGGCAAGACCAAGAACAAGTCGAGACCCACTGGCTCTTTGACTTACCGGACTTTAAAACGGAAGATCCGGAAGTGAAAGACTACTTGCTCGAAGCGGCGACGTATTGGATTGAAGAGACGGGCATTGACGGATATCGACTCGATACGGTCCGTCACGTCGATAAGCCGTTTTGGGAAGATTTCGTCGAAGCGGTCCGTGCGGTCGACCCCGATTTTTATTTGTTGGCCGAAGTATTTGACCCGAATCCGCAATATGTCGCAGAGTACGATGACCTCGGGTTCAACAGCATTACCAATTTCACGTTCTATGACCGAGTCGCGAAGACGATGGCGCAAAAGACGGCAAACGTCGACGAAATTGACGTGGCTGCGAGCTACGCTCAGACGTTCTTCAATGACCCGAACCAAATGGCGACGTTCCTCGACAATCATGACGTCGAACGGTTCATGCACGTCGCGGAACTTGGTGGTGCCGAGTCGGCGGAACGTCGACTCCGCCTCGGGTTATTCGCACTCTATGCATCACCGGGCATGCCGATCGTCTTCCAAGGCACGGAGAACGCCCAAACGGGTGGGGCTGACCCGGCTAACCGGGAGATGACCGAATTCCCGGGAAATGAAGACCTTCACGATTATGTTACGACGATGAACCGGATGCGGGCCGAATACCCGGTGTTTGCGACCGGCGAACAGCGGTTGATCGCGTCTGAAGGCGGGATGGCCGTATTTGAACGCCGTGATGGCGATGACGTCGCCCTATATGCCATCAACATGAACGAAGAGGACAGAGAGATTCAATTCGAGGTAAGCGAAGTCGGTGAAGACACCCGTCTTCGTGGTCTCCTGTTCTCACAACTTGTCACAGAGAAACGTGGTACGTTTACGATTAAACTGTCAGGCGAAAGTGCAAACGCCTACATTGTCGAAGAGTCTGAAGTGAATATGTGGACCGTCGGCTTGCTCGTCATCGCCATCCCAATCTTTTTGACGGGACTTGTGATGTGGAAGCGCCGTAGAAGCGCCAACTGACAATAGGGAACTTAAGAACTAACGGAAGCAAGGGGGAGCACCATGCAAATCACGATTAAAGATGTCGCGAAGCACGCCAACGTCGCACCGTCGACGGTGTCACGTGTCATTGCGAACAGTCCACGAATCAGTCAAAAAACGAAAGAGCGCGTGCGCAGTTCGATGGAGGAACTCGGGTACCATCCGAACATTCATGCACGAAGCCTCGCGAACCGCTCGACGCAGTCGATTGGTCTCGTCATGCCGAGTGCGGCAACGAAGACGTTACAAAATCCATTCTTCCCGGAAGTGCTCCGGGGAATCAGTACGAAAGCGCATCAAAACGGGTACTCGCTTTACATGACAACGGGTGTGACAGAAGAAGAAGTATTGTCAGGTGTCATCGAAATGGTACAAGGGCGACGTGTGGACGGTGTCATCGTCTTGTATTCACGTGAAGATGACAAAGTCGTTCAGTATTTACGTCAAACGAAATTCCCATTTGTTGTGGTCGGGAAGCCGTTCGGGGATGCCTCATCGATCACATATGTCGACACGGACAACTATTTGTCGGCTCGGGAAGTGACGAAGCATTTATACAACCTAGGCCATCGCTGTATCGCCTTTATCGGTGGATCCGATAAGCTCGCCGTCACGCAAGATCGCCGTAACGGCTACGCGACGGCGCTCATGGAAGCAGGTATCCCGGTACGCGAAGATTATATCGCCCGGGCCGAATTTATGACGAAAGGCGGGGCGAAAGCCGTTCGGGAATTGCTTCGCCTTGAAGAACCACCGACGGCCGTTGTCGTCAGCGACGACATGATGGCGCTCGGTGTCATCAGCACGCTCAGTGAAATGGGTCTTCGGATTCCGGAAGACGTCGCGGTCGTCAGTTTTAACAACGTCTACATCGCCGAACACTCGAATCCGCCTCTTACGTCGGTCGAAATTAACATTTTCGGTCTTGGATTTGAAGCGACGAACTGTTTGATTGAACAGATTGGCGATAGCGCACCACCTTATGGGAAACGTGTCATCGTGCCTCATTATCTCGTCGTCCGTCAATCATGTGGACAAAAGAAAGCCGGACAACCGGTCGAGTAAACGGAAACCTTTCGTCTTCGGACGAGAGGTTTTTTTTGTGCATATAATTGAAAGTGATGCAATCGGACAAAAGTCTTAATATTACAAAAAGGTTACAAACGTGAAAGAAGAGCTTGAAAAGAAAGTGCAAGGGAACACTTTCATTACCGGCAGATTGGCAAACTCATCCGTTTCGCCAGGCCCATAACCAAAAAATATAGAATGTGAAAGGGAGATTCAATCATGGATAACAAACGTTATGTAGGGACTTACTATCAAGAGTCAGAGCTCGTATCAAAAATTGATGAGCTTCGCGCTCAAGGTCACCGTGAAGAAGACCTGTATGTTGTTGTAAAAGATAAATCGAACCTTTCGATGGTTCGTGGCGAGACAGATGCAGAAGTAAAAGAAACGAAAGCCTCATGGCTAGACCGCTTCTTCGGCGTTTCAGACGGAGCGGACGAGGTGCGTCATACGTTCGACAAACTCGGTTTCTCAGAAGAAGAGACGGCGCGTCACCATCAAGACATCGAGAACGGGGGATTCGTCCTATTACTCGATACGGATGACGGACTACTCGACAATGGACGAAACGACACGTTTGAAGGACGAACGTCAGCGGGCTATGGTTCTGAAGGAAACGAAGCTGGCAATATGACGGCTCGCGATCTTGGAACGGGCGTCGGCGCAGCAGGTACTGGACTTGATGCGACGGGACCGACAAATCATGATTCGACGCACCGTGATTCATCACATCACGATTCGTCACATCGCCATCAGTTGCATGATGTGGACGAAGACATTCGTAACCGGACGGACTTGACGGACGAGCAGAAGCTCCAGCTCCATGAAGAACGTCTTCAAGTGAACAAAGAGCGCGTTCAAACGGGAGAAGTCCGCGTTGAAAAAGACGTGGTCGAACACGAAGAGCGCGTCGACGTGGAAGTCGAGCGTGACGAAGTCTATGTCGAGCGACGTCCGGTCGATGGGGATCGTGCAGCGACAGACCACTCGTTTGATTCAGGGACAAATCATGACGAGATTCGCGTACCGGTGACGGAAGAGCGCGTTGACGTCACGAAAAAAGATGTCGTGTCTGAAGAAATCGTAGTCGGAAAAGACAAAGTTAAAGATACGGAAACTGTACGTGAGACGGTGCGCAAGGAAGAAGCCCACATCGAAGGCGAAGAGGACCTTCGTAAACGTGACGGCGATCGTTTGCATCGTGACGGAGATCATACACGTCACGATGACCATGACCACACCCGTCGTGACGACCGCGACCGAATTTAACGGAAAAATTGCCTGAAGAAGGATGGCTCTCTCTGAGGGACCATCCTTTTTTCGAGGAGAAAGGGAGTGCGTCATGAAACACGCAATCATTACCGAACTGTTCGATCATACGGAAGCGCTTTTGACCCGTGTGGTCGATTTAAAACGGGAAGGGTACGAAGAAAGTGACATGTACGTTGTCGTCAAACGAAAAGAAACGGGAGAAGCGGTGCGTCGCCAGTCCAACTTATACGTCTTCGTAGCGGATGATCCAGATGCAGTCGCCTCGCTCGTCACCTCAAGCGAGCGTCCGATCGAACGATGGCTGAGTAGCATGCGTCTGACACCGGAGCGGCAAGATACGTATGCCCAAGCGATTGAGCACGGCAAGCTATTCTTATACGTTGATGCGAAGCAAGGGGAACGGATAAATTCAACTCGAGCTAAGAAGCAAACTGATACGACTAGTCGTGAAGAAGAGACGCTTCTGTTGCATGAAGAGCAGCTCGAAGTCGACAAACGGGCTATCCAAACGGGTGAAGTCGTCATCGACAAACATGTAACCGAGTCGAAACAAGAGATTGAAATCCCGGTCCGACGGGAACAGTTACACGTAGAGCGTAAAGACGGCTCGCTTGAAGAGCTCGAAACGTATGATTTCGATCAGCCGGGCATTCGCACGATTGATGAAGGGGACCATCTCCGGATTCAAGTGATTGAAGAGCGGGCGTTCATCGTCAAGCGACCGGTCGTCGTCGAAGAAATCATCGTCCATAAGCGCGTCCATGAAGACGTCGAGACGGTGACGGAGACGTTGCGCAAAGAAGAAGTTGACGTTCGACAAGTTGGCGATGCCGACATCGAAGTCGACGCTTCACTTAAACATCGAAAGGATGGGGACATATGAGTAGAAGAAGATTTGTCGGTACGTATCAGGATGAGGCGTCACTCGTTGCCAAAATCGATCAATTGAATCACGATGGATATGACGAGAAAGATTTGTTCGTCGTCGTGAAAGACGAAGACAACGTCTCGCTCGTCGAGCGGAAGACGGACGCGAAAGTCGAAGAAGCGTCGGCGTCGTGGTTGCAAAAATTCGCCGGCGTGGCCGAAGGGGAACAAGAAGTCAAACGTGCGCTTCTCGATCTCGGACTCGCGGACGATGATGTAAACAATGCTTATCGAGACATTTTAAATGGTGGGTATGCGCTCATTCTCGATGAACCGGATACAGGCTTTAATGACGGGGAGAACCCGGTATTCGAAGGACACGAAGACAACGCGGCGTTCGGTCGCGATCGGACAGAATAAAGAAATGGCCTTGGGGGAACCCGAGGCTATTTTTGTATATGAAAATGTGACGAAAAAAAGAAAGAAAAAGTTTTATGCAAACGATTGCATTATCTGTTGAGTCGTGTAAAATGGGAGGTGAGATTGAAATACAGCGCTTTCATAGACAAACGCTTGCATGATGTCGTTGTCTATTGAGGAGTAGCCTTGTTAGAGAAAAAGGAGTGGCAGACAGATGAAACGATTGTTTGCAGTCGATGAATGGAAAGTAACCGAAGAAGGGCTTCATCCGAAAGAGAATCGTCTTGCCGAGTCAATTACTTCACTCGGGAATGGCCATATGGGCATGCGCGGAAACTTTGAAGAGGATTACTCGAACGATACACACCAAGGTTTCTATGTGGCGGGTGTCTATTATCCAGATAAGACACGCGTCGGTTGGTGGAAGAACGGGTACCCGGAATATTTCGCGAAAGTACTGAACGCGACAAACGTCGTCGGCCTTCGTGTCGTGATCAACGGGACACCGGTCGATCTGGCGAACTGGGAGGTCAAAGACTTCACGCGCGAGCTCGACATGCAACGTGGCGTGCTCACACGGACGTTTACGTTAATGAACGGCACAGAAGAGACGCAAGTTGAAGTCGTCCGTTTCTTCTCTATCGTCGACAAAGAGATTTTAGCAATCCGTTACAACGTCACGCCCGTCAATTACGAGGCGAAAGTCGAGTTCACTCCTTACTTAGACGGCGATGTCGTCAATGAAGACTCGAACTATGATGAGAAGTTTTGGTTACCGGTCGAACACGGTGTCGAAGAGCGCTTTGGCTTTGTGACGACAAAGACGAAAAAGCTCGATTGGCACGTGACGGCATCGATGATCGCGGACGTCGAAGGTGCCCGTTGTGAAGTGCTCGAAGCAACAGACCTTTTCGTCGCCAACAAGTTCACAGTGACGGCAGCAGCTGGCGAGACAGCGACGGCCTACAAGTACGTCTCGGTCGTGACGAACCGTGACTATGACATCGAAGCGTTACAGTCGACAGGGATGCAGCGCGTCGAAGCGGCGTTCGAGAAAGGCTTCGAGACGCTCCTAGCTGAGCAGACGGGCGCTTGGCTCGCACGTTGGGAAGATGCGGACGTCCGCATCGACGGCGACGCGGAAGCGCAACAAGGCATTCGTTTCAACATCTTCAATATGTATCAGACGTATACGGGTGAAGACTCGCGTCTCAATATCGGACCGAAAGGCTTCACCGGAGAGAAATATGGCGGTGCGACGTATTGGGACACGGAAGCGTACTGTCTACATTTCTACTTGGCGACAACAAAGCCAGAAGTATCGTGGAACTTGCTCAAATATCGCCACAACCAATTGCCGCAAGCGAAAGAGAACGCGGTCAAGAATGTCGGCATGGAAGGTGCCCTCTATCCGATGGTAACGATGAACGGGGAAGAGTGCCACAACGAGTGGGAAATCACGCATGAAGAGATTCATCGTAACGGTGCGATTGCACACGCCATCTTCAACTATACGAACTTCACAGGCGACAAATCGTACTTGGGACAATATGGACTGGAAGTGTTGGTCGAAATCTCGCGTTACTGGGCGAGCCGTGTCAACTTTGTCCCGCACAAAGATGTCTACATGATCCTAGGCGTTACAGGTCCGAACGAATACGATAACAACGTCAACAACAACTGGTACACGAACTTGATTGCCGCCTGGACGCTCGAATACACGCAAGAAGTGTACAACTACTTGAAAGAAGCGGAGCCGAAGCGTTTGGACGAACTCATCGCGTCGCTCGGTCTCTCGGACGAAGAGTTGGCGAAATGGACCGATATCCAGACGAAGATGTATTACCCGAAAGACGAGCTCGTGCCAGACGTGTTTATGCAGCAAGACGGGTTTATGGATAAAGAACAGATTTTGGTGAAAGACCTTGATCCGAAACACTTGCCGCTCAACCAGAACTGGTCATGGGACCGCATCCTTCGCTCGAATTTCATCAAGCAGGCGGACGTGCTTCAAGGTCTCTACACGTTCGGTGACCGTTTCACGCTCGAACAAAAGCGGGCGAACTTTGACTTCTATGAGCCGCGTACGGTTCACGAGTCGAGCTTGTCGCCTTGCGTCTACTCAATTATCGCAGCGGAAGTCGGTTACGAGGATAAGGCAGTCGAGTTGTATCAACGTTCAGCGCGTCTTGACCTCGACAACTACAATAACGACACGGAAGATGGTCTTCACATCACATCGATGGTTGGATCGTGGATGTCAATCGTTCATGGGTTCGCTGGCATGCGCGCACTCGAAAATGAGCTTACGTTCAGCCCGATGATTCCGAAAGATTGGAACGGCTACTCGTTTAACATGCTCTGGCGTGGCCATCACTTGACGATTACGTCGACACGTGACCATGTGACGATCAAACAAACGGGTGGAACGGACGTTTCCATCACGGTATATGGAAATGTGGTCAACGTTCCGGCAAATGATACAGTGACAATCGAAACTGTGAAAGCGTAATCAAACGCATCAGCACAACAAGTCGGCTTCGGTCGGCTTGTTTTTTTACATAGGGTCTCGACAGGTTGGTCCATTTTAGTGATAGGCAGGGCTAGAAATCTATGTTATCTTGATTCTTAGAAATTTCAGGGGGGAGAGACCAACACTTGACGGAAGTTGTAAAAGAACATACACGCATCGGCGTCGTCTCGATCATTGGAGGCTTGTTCGTCGCGTTATCTATGACCTTATTTTTAATTCCAGCCGGGGTCTACTCGACCGGCTTCACGGGGCTTGCCCAAATCTTTACGCAGTTATTTGCAGATACGCCGTTCGAACTAGGGGAAGGACTCTGGTTCTTCATTTTAAACGCACCGCTCCTCGTCGTCAGTTACTTTATGCTCGGACGAAACATGATGATCCATACGCTCATCAGTGTCGCCGCGGTCACGGTGTTCATCCGTGTGCTTCCGCAGTCGCCGCTCCTCTCTGAGGACCCGCTCTTGAACGCTGTTTTTGGCGGGGTACTCCTTGCAATCGGTTCGGGGATCACGATTCGCTTCGGTGCCTCGACCGGTGGGTTCGACATTGTCGCGCTCATCTTGGCGAAATTCACAAACAACTCGGTCGGAGTGTATTTGTTCCTCATGAACATGATGATTGCACTTTGGGCGGGCGCTTTGTTCGGATGGCCGACTGCGCTCTATACAATTGTCTTCTTGTATGTCACATCGAAAGTCATCGATGAAATTTATACGAACACACAACGGCAAACACTCTTCATCGTCACGAGTCATCCGGATGAAGTGACGAAAGAGTTACACCAGCACGTCTTCCGTGGCATCACGCTTATGCCCGCAATTGGCACGTACTCGAAAGTCGAGAAAGCGACGCTCATGATGGTCGCCCAGCGTCACGAAGTGCGTGAGATTACACGAATCTGTAAAGATGCGGACCCGGCCGTCTTCATCAACATGGTTCCGACTGAAGATGTCGAAGGTGCGTTCCGACGCTAATGATTCCCCCGCTGAGCGTTCAGCGGGGGTTATTGTGTAGATAGAGATCAAATTGTTACGTTGGATGATGTAAACGTTTGGCCGTCCAGACCTCAGAAAAAGACGAGAACCTGCTATTGCTTCGCTCATCCGATGGCGCCGGAGACTCCTAAGGGATCAGCGAGCAAGGGGAGACCCAGCAGCGTTAAGCGATGCGGCTCCCTGCTCGCCCCTAGGAAAGCGGAGGCGCCAGAAGGAAGCGCGCGAAACATCGTGGTAGTCAATAATCAAAACACACCGACTGAATCCAGTCGGTGTGTTTTGATTATGCTTTAATGCCGAGTTTTTCTTCGAGGTAGATGGCGATGCCGTCTTCCATATTAGACGCGGTCACTTCGTTCGCGACAGCTTTCAGTTGATTGATGGCATTTCCCATCGCGACGCCGGTGCCGACGTAGTCGAGCATCTCGAGGTCGTTCTCTTCGTCACCGAACGCGATGATCTGCTGGCGGTTGATTCCGAGATGTTTCGATACTTCACGCAGCCCGAGCGCCTTCGACGTGTTTTGGCTCATGACTTCAATCATATGCTCCGGCATGCGCCATTGACGGTTCAATACAGCCTCGGCATGCACGTTGTTCAAACGGGCACGCACATGCTCGACGTGTTCTTTCGTCGCATGAATGAGGAGCGATGTCGGTTCTTCTTGTAAGTGTTTAAGCAAATTCCCCGACGTGACGCTGAGAGCGCGCTCGGCGTAGGGGCTATAAAATTCCTGCGGATCTTTTTGGAAGTAGACGTGGTCCGTCACTTCGACGACGATGTTATGCGCTTTCGTCTCTGACACTTCCTCGATGATGTCATGTGCCGTTTTGAGGGGAATCGGTCGGTGTGTAACGGCGTAAGATGTGTCTTTCGGATGGTGGACGAGCGCACCGTTAAAGTTAATGAGCGGTGTCGTCAAACCGAGTTGTTCATAGTACATGATGGAGTGGCGATGTGGTCGCCCTGTCGCAATCATGACCTCGTGGCCGGCATCTCGCGCCGCTTGGAGCGCGCGGATGTTTCGGTCGCTAATCGTTTTGTCATCTCGTAACAACGTGCCGTCTAAATCCACTGCGATTAAATAACGTGACATAAGTCATCCTCTTTTCTACGGTGTACTGTTTCTCTGACGGTATCACATTTCTGGTTACGACGGAAAGAATATACAATCGAGGTCGCACATTTATAAGGAACAATGCTATACTAATCTCGTATGAGCAATTCATGCATCATCTGTGAGATGGAGGGGACTTTCGATGCGTTATTTAGTCACATTGTTATGGGCGATTGTGCTTTCGAACACAGCGATCTTTATCATTTCTGCTGTCGACGGCGTGACGTTCAATGCGATGCTCGCGACAGGATTTGGCGTGGTCATCACAATCTTTATCGTACTCTTGGATGTCGTAAACCAAGATATGGGGATTAGCGACGTCGCCCAAGAGAAGTAAGACGTTCACAATCAAACTGGCTCACAGTCGAGTCAGTTCTTTTTATATCATTTTAGGAGGGCTTACTATGAAAAACGATGCAAAACGCGCGAACTTCATCACGTTCGCCATTATTGCTGCCATTATCGTGATTGGCATCGGGCTATTGTTCTTTTTGAACAATGCAAATGAAGAAGAGGGCGTCAACGCCGTCAATGCCGAAGAGTTGGAGACGAAGATTTCGGAAGAAGATGAAGTGGTCGTCTATTTCTGGCAGACAGGCTGTGAGTACTGTGAGCAAGTGAAACCATACGTCGAGCCACTCGTGGAAGAGTACGATGCTGTTTCAATTAATTTAGCTGACCATAACGTCTGGACGACGTATGGCATCAACGGTACGCCGACGGTCATCCGATTTGAAGACGGCCAAGAGACGGGCCGAATCGAAGGGGCCGTCTCTGAGCAACAATATGAGACATTCTTCAAGAACGAGGAGGGTGAACAGTGATTAAAAGCCGTTTCTACCAGACGTTGTTTGAATTGAACGCTTCCCCGTTCATCGCCAAACGGCTCCGGTGGTTCGCTGAATCGAACTATAGCCGTTCACTCATCGCCTCGTTCGCGAAAACGTATAAGATTGACATTGATGAAGCAAGAGACCCGATCGAATCGTATCCGAGTCTGCATGCGTTCTTCACGCGACATTTAAAAGAGGGGGCTCGATTGATTGACGCAGATACACAATCAATCGTCTCTCCGTGTGACGGGAAGCTGTCCATCGTCACCGATATCACAGACGATAGCCGCTTTGAAGTGAAGGGTCAGTCCTATACGCTCGCCGAGATGCTCGGTTCACAACAAGAGGCGCGCCGCTATGCGGGCGGTACGGTCTGTGTGCTTTATTTGAGCCCACGGGATTATCACCGCGTCCACGCCCCGCTCGCTGGGCGTGTCCTCAGTCACTATGAGCTTGGAGATCGTTCGGCACCCGTCAATGAAATCGGATTGACGGAAACCGTTCGACCGCTCTCCCGCAACTATCGCCGCATCACGCGGTTCGATAGCCCTGCCGGTGTCTATGAACATGTCATGGTCGGCGCGTTGAACGTCAACACAATCGAGTGGACGCATGACGGGTCACACGTGGACAAAGGAGACGAAGTCGGCTACTTCTCGTTCGGTTCGACGGTCGTCCTGTGCTTCGAAAAAGGACGGGTCCACATTGATTCATCAAAAATCGGTCCGGTCCGTCTCGGTGAAGCCATCGGCTCGATTCTATGAAAATCACAAACTTTTTCATTCCGACCAAACGATACACTAGTCGTTTGGTCGGTTTTCGTTTACCATAGAAGGGATATCAATACTTGTATGAGTAGTTGAATCGCTTTAGATAATTGGAGGAATTCAAACGTGTTTAATCGACTTTATCCGAAACAGTTCGTCGCGTCTGTCTTTGACATCGACCTTGAAGAATTGAAAGACCGTGGTGTCCGTGTCATTTTGACGGACCTTGATAATACACTCGTGGCTTGGGACGTCCCGCACGCACCAGAGCTTCTTTTGCTATGGCTCGAACAAGTAAAATCACATGGACTTGACGTAATCGTCGTGTCGAACAACAACGAAAACCGCGTCCGGACGTTTACGGAACCACTCGGCCTTCATTACGTGTCGCGTGCGAGAAAGCCGTTACCATCTGGTTTCAAGCGTGCACTCGCAAAATATGGCTATTCGACGAAAGAAGCGATTTTCTTAGGAGACCAGTTGTTTACGGATGTGCTCGGCGCCAATATGGCCGGAATTCATGTCATTCATGTTGAACCTGTCGTCAAGACAGACGGTTTCGTTACGAAGTTCAATCGTCTTCTTGAGAAAGTTGTGTTCGCTCACATGAAGCGTCGTGGAAAGTACGTTTTAATCACGAAAAAAGTCGAGGAGCTCGCGGTCGATGCGAAACGTGCTAAAATAGCCGTCGCCGAAAAAATCGGAGAAGCGATGCACCCGAATTCCGAAGATTCACATAAAAAAGATGAATAAGGACCTCGAACGCACAGGAAGAAGGAGGCTGTCCTTGTACGGCGCGTAAGGCGTCGGAATTAACGCTTCAGGAGTAGCGGCGAGGCGCTACGGTGAATGAAGAAGGGGAAACTCAAATGACAGCAAATCATGCTATGGAAGAAACAAAACGTTTTTGCGCCGGTTGCGGCGTTCTCATTCAAACAGAAGACCCTTCTGGTGTCGGATACGCACCAAAGTCGGCGCTCGATCGCGAGATCGTCATTTGCCAACGTTGCTTCAAATTGAAGCACTACAATCAAATTCAAGACGTCGAATTGACAGATGACGACTTCTTGCGCATCTTGAACGGGATTAGCGCGAAAGAAGCGCTCGTCATTAAAATCGTCGACATCTTCGACTTTAACGGGAGCTGGCTCCCAGGACTTCAGCGCTCGGTCGGATCGAATCCCGTGCTTCTCGTCGGAAACAAGGTCGACTTGTTACCGAAATCGGTCAACCCGAACCGGATGGCGAACTGGATGAAGGCCGAAGCGAAAGAGCTCGGATTGAACCCGATCGATGTCCATTTGATTAGTGCGAAAAAAGGCCACGGTATCGACGAGCTCGCTGAAAAAATCGAGTACTATCGGAAAGGGAAAGACGTCTATATCGTCGGTTGTACGAATGTCGGGAAGTCGACGCTCATCAACCAAGTCATCAAGCGTTTCGGCGCAGAAGACGAGGCGATTATCACGGTCAGCCATTTCCCGGGAACGACGCTCGACTTGATTGACGTCCCGCTCGATGACGATGCGAACCTTTACGATACACCAGGGATCATCAACCGCCATCAGATGGCGCATTACGTCGATGCGAAAGACTTGAAGACAATCACGCCGAAAAAAGAGATTAAGCCACACGTGTTCCAATTGAACCCGCAACAGACGCTCTTCTTTGGCGGTCTCGCTCGTCTCGATTATATGGAAGGTAACAAGCGTTCATTCGTCGTCTACATGTCGAACGAGTTGAAGACGCATCGTACGAAACTCGATAAAGCAGACGAGTTGTACGAGAACCACATCGGTCAAATGCTCAACCCACCGAACGAGAAGACACTCGAGAAGTTACCGCCGCTCGTCCGTCACGAGTTCAGTCTCCGTGACGGTGTGAAGACGGATATCGTCTTCAGTGGTCTCGGTTGGGTTGCGATTCACGGCAAAGGTGGCCGCATCGCTGCCTGGGCACCAAAAGGAGTCGCCGTCACGTTGCGTGAGGCACTCGTATGAGACTGGCCGTCATCGGTCACCCGATTGCTCATTCGCTCTCTCCCGTCCTGCACGAGCAGTGGCTGAGAGCGTCTGGGCTTTTCGGGCGTTATGAGGCGCTCGACGTCGCCGAAGAAGATTTGAGCGAATTGTTTCAGTCGATGCGCGACGGCGAATGGGACGGCTTCAACGTCACGATTCCGTATAAAGAAACCGTCATCCGATACCTAGATGAACTCGATTTAGCGGCTACGGAAGCTGGCGCGGTCAATACGGTATATAAACGGGACGGCAAGTTGATTGGAACGAATACAGACGGTGCCGGTCTAATCGTCGCCCTGTCTCCGATGACAGACTGGTCAGGTCGCGTGCTCGTCATCGGGGCAGGCGGTGCGGCGCGCGGTATTATCAGTGCGTTACCGACACGAGATATCACGGTCACGAACCGGACGATGGAACGAGCCACGCGTCTCGCAGAACGTTTCGGTATCGAAGCAGAAGCCCTTCCTGACGTCGACATCGCACGGTATGACGTTATTATCCAGACGACTTCGGTCGGGATGGACGGCGTCCATTCGCCGCATTCATTAAATGGGTTACGACAAAACACGGTCGTTTGTGATATCATATATCGTCCACTCGTCACACCGTTTTTAAAAGAAGCCGCTAAAAAAGGGGCGATCATCGTCAACGGAACAGCCATGTTCGTCGGACAAGGTGCTTTGGCGTTTGAGTATTGGACAGGTGTGAAACCGGATCAATTTGTTGGAATGAAGTTAATTGAGAGCTTATTGGAGGAATAGAAATAATGTTATCAGGTAAACAAAAACGATATTTACGTGCAGAGGCACACCACCTCTCACCGATTTATCAAGTCGGAAAAAATGGTGTCAGTGAAGCGATGTGTAAAGATATTAGTGACGCGCTCGAGAAGCGTGAGTTGTTGAAGGTTCAAGTGCTTCAAAACTGTGCCGACACGCCGAAAGACGTGGCAGGAGAGCTTGCGGAAGGGACGAAGGCAGAAGTCGTTCAAGTCATCGGCAAAGTCATCGTCTTGTACAAACAGGCGACAGAGAAAGAAAACCGCCAAATCAAACTCCCATGAGCCGCATCGGACTGATGGGAGGAACGTTCGACCCGCCGCACCTCGGTCATTTGTTGATTGCCGAGCAGGCGCGTGAACAGCTTGAACTCGACGAAGTCTGGTTTTTGCCGGCGGCGATTCCGCCCCATAAGTCCGGGTTCAGCCAAGCAGAGGACCGGATCGAGATGACCCGGCGCGCGATCGCATCAAACGCGGCGTTTAAACTCAATTTGATTGAGTTCGAACGGACCGAGCCGTCTTACACGGTCGAGACGATGCGCCGACTGCGCGACCGCTTTCCGGAGGATACGTTCTATTTCTTAATTGGGGCGGACTCGCTCGATGCGCTCGAGAAGTGGTACGACTACGAGACGCTCATTACGCTCGTCACGTTCGGTGCCGTCGCTCGTCCCGAGAGTCGTTATCGCATTCCGAAACGGGCCGATGTCCGGACGATCGATATGCCACAACTCGAAATCTCATCGACGGATATTCGCGAGCGGGCAAAACGCAATCGTTCGATTGCGTATCTCGTGCCATCAGAAGTGGAAACTTATATCAAGGAGCATGGATTGTATGACGTATGAACAAGCGAGAACGTTGATTGAACAGACGTTGCCAGAGAAACGATTCATCCATACGCTCGGTGTCGTCGAGACGGCGGAACACTTGGCGAAAATTTATGGCGTGAACGTCGAACAGGCCCGTCTGGCCGCAATGTTGCACGATTATGCGAAATATATGGACCGTGACGAGATGCGTCAAGTCGTCCTCGACGAACAGCTTGACCTCGCCTTACTCGAATTTGATGACGAACTCTTGCATGCGCCGGTCGGGGCAGTTTTGTTAGACCGTTCCTATGACCTCGATGCATCCGTCGTCTCCGCCATTAAGAACCATACGACCGGTTCCCCGGGTATGTCGCGCCTCGACCAAGTCATCTTTGTGGCCGATGCGATTGAACCGAACCGGCGTTACCCTGGTGTTGAAGCATTGCGGGACGTCGCCGAGCAGTCACTCGAGTTGGCTGTCGTCGCGACGTTACGTCAGTCGATTCAACACTTATTGAACAAGTCGGTACGGATTTTCCCACTGACGATTGCGACATATAACGATTTTGTGAAAACACCTTAGGAGGGTCAATATGACTGTAAAAGAACAACTTGAATTGATTGTAAAGGCTGCGGATGATAAGCGCGCCGAAGAAATCGTCGTCCTCGACATGGAAGGCATCTCGCCGATTGCAGATTACTTCGTGATTTGCCACGGAAACTCAGAGAAGCAAGTCGAAGCGATTGCACGTGAAATTAAAGATGTTGCGGGCGAGAACGATCTTCCGCTCCACAAGTTCGAGGGAATGGACACGGCACGTTGGGTGCTCGCTGACCTCGAGAACGTCGTCGTCCACATCTTCCATCGTGACGACCGTGATTACTATAACCTCGAAAAACTTTGGGCTGACGCGCCGCACGTCGAAGTGGAAGTCGGTTAATGGCGTACGAAGGGTTCGCCTACGTATACGATGAGTTGATGAAAGATGCGCCTTACGGAGAGTGGGTCGCGTTTGTGCGACGTCATGTGCCGGACGGGGCATCGCTCGCCGACGTCGGATGCGGGACGGGTTCTGCGACGATTCAACTTGCCGCACACTACGATACGATCGGGCTCGACTTGTCGGAGTCGATGCTTGAAGTCGCGCAAGAAAAAGCGCTCGAGGCAGGTGTCAACTTGCCGCTATGGCAACAGGACATGCGGGAATTCGAGTTGCCGCAACCGGTCGATGCCGTGACGATTCTGTGTGACTCGCTCTGCTATTTAGCGGATGAGGCCGACGTCATCGATACGTTCGAAGCCGTCTATGAGCAACTTAAACCGGGCGGCACGTTCATCTTCGACGTACACTCGCCGAACAAGATGCAGACGCTCTTCAACCAGAAGACGTATGCATCGAACGGTGAGGACTGTTCGTACATCTGGTTCGCCGACCCGGGCGAAGCCCCGCTCTCGGTCGTCCACGACTTGACGTTTTTCGTCGCGCTCGAGGATGGGACGTATGAGCGGGTCGAAGAGACGCACGAGCAGCGGACGTATGAGCCGGGGCAATACATGCAATGGCTCATCGGTGCGGGCTTTCATGTGAAGTCGGTCACGGCCGACTTCACGGACAAGGCGCCAGGAGCTGATGCTGAACGAATCTTTTTCGTGGCCAAGAAATAAATACAGCCCCATCGCGAATGCGATGGGACTTTTTTTTTATGCTTCGGGTTCATAACTGAACTGCCACTGGACGCCGAATCGGTCTTCGACGGTGCCGTACGCCTTGCTCCAAAACGTCTCTTGGAGCGGCATCAACACGCGTCCGCCGACTGCGAGTGCGTCGAACTCGCGACGAATAGCCTCGAGATCACGAGTCAAGACGGCAAGCGTGATGTTCTGGCCAAACGTGACAGGACCGTCCGGCATCGAATCAGAGAACATGAGCGACGTCCCGTGCACGACGAGGCGAGCATGAAGGACGAGCTCGGCCAGCTCAGGTGGCACCGGGTTCCCGTCTGGACCGGGCTGGGCACCGAACGGCATGATCTCGGGATTCGGATAGTCGAATACATCGGCGTAAAACAAGACGGCTTCTCGACAGTTTCCGTTGAAGTTTAAATATGGATTGATGGGCATATTCGTCACACTCCTTTTTCTTTAGTATGGCGTCCGTTTTAAAATGCGCAATCCGACAAAAGCGTGAATTTCGAATCAAATTTGTTCTGGCTATGTAAAAAACGGGAAACAGAAACTGAGACTTCGAATAGAAAGAAGGCGTTTCGTATGCAATGGGCACGTGGACGGATGTTGGAGTTCGGATTTGTATTGTTCATGGGGATTATTCTTGTCGCGTCGGTCATTGAAGAAGCGTGGTTCGATGCGAGTGTCGCTGCTGCAGGGATTGTGTCCGGGCTAATTCCATTTATCCTCGAGAAAACGTTCAAGATCACGTTCGATGCCAAGTTGAAAGTCGCCTATATCTTGTTCCTGTTCGCCTCGCAGTATTTAGGTTCCATTGTCGGCCTATACGCGAACGGGTGGTGGGACACATTCCTGCACGTATTGAGCGGCATATTCATCGCGTTTCTCGGGTATGACTTCTTTAGCCGACTCGATGACGACATCCGGTTAGAGATGCCGAAACGATTTCTCTTCGTCTATATCGTCGTCTTTGCGATGGCAGGGGCGGCGCTTTGGGAGATGTACGAATTCACGTCCGATCTCGTCTTGAACACGACGATGCAAGGGAACGGCAACGACGATACGATGATCGATATCATCGCTGGCTCGTTCGGTGGGATGTTAGCGGCCTTTTTCGTGACCGAACTGCATCGAAAAGATCAGTCGAAAACGAATTCTTGATAACGCTTTCAAAACAGTTCGATTAGAATCGAGCTGTTTTATTTGTAATAATTATTATCTTTTTATATTATTGATTTTGTAAGAATGATTATAAAGAGGAGGCAATAATATGGATCAACATCGCCGTTTAACTACTAACCAAGGCGTCCCAATCGGGGATAACGCCAATTCCATCACTGCGGGTCGTCGTGGCCCGACGCTTCTCGAAGACTATCAACTTATCGAAAAACTCGCCCACTTTGACCGTGAGCGCGTGCCAGAGCGTGTCGTTCACGCCCGTGGAGCTGGAGCTCATGGTGTCTTCAAAGTTAAAAATAGCATGAAACGTTATACAAAAGCCAAATTCTTGCAAGAAGAAGGACAAGAGACGCCAGTGTTCGCTCGTTTCTCAACCGTTATCCACGGACTCGGATCGCCTGAGACGCTCCGTGACCCACGTGGGTTTTCCGTCAAGTTCTACACGGAAGAAGGAAACTACGACTTCGTCGGAAACAACTTGCCGGTCTTCTTCATTCGTGACGCCATCAAATTCCCGGACGTGATTCACTCACTCAAGCCGGACCCACGGACAAACCTTCAAGACCCGGACCGTTTCTTCGACTTCATGTCGCTCACACCGGAGTCGACGAGCATGCTCATACATTTGTTCAGTGATGAGGGAATCCCGGCGTCTTATCGCCATATGCGCGGTTCGTCTGTCCACTCGTTCAAATGGGTCAATGAATTTGGGAACACGGTGTACATAAAACTCCGTTGGGTCCCGAAACAAGGGATTAAAAACTTGTCGATGGAAGAAGCGGCGAAAGTGCAAGCGGAAGACTTCAACCATGCGACACGTGACTTGTTCAACGCCATCGAAGAAGGTGACTTCCCTGAATGGGACCTCTACGTTCAAATTCTCGATCCGGCCGATATGGACAACTTCGACTTCGATCCGCTCGATGCGACAAAAGACTGGTTCGAAGACGTCATCCCGTATCAACTCGTCGGAACGATGACATTGAACAAAAACGTCGACAACTACTTTGCTGAGACGGAATCGGTCGGATTCAACCCAGGCGTCCTCGTCCCAGGGATTCAACCGTCTGAAGATAAGATGCTTCAAGGGCGTCTCTTCTCGTATTCAGATACACAACGTTACCGCATTGGTGCGAACTATCTTCAACTCCCAATCAACTGCCCGTTCGCCCAAGTGTCGAACAACCAGCGTGATGGGGCGATGCCGTTCAAGCAACAGACGAGCACCGTAAACTACGAACCGAACCGTTATGAAGACACACCGAGACCGGATGCTGCTTATATTGAACAAGAGCAACCGCTCAATGGCGTAGCCGGTCGTCAAAAGATCGAGAAGACGAACGACTTCGGACAAGCAGGCGAAGTGTACCGTCGTTACTCGCAAGAAGAGAAAGATGGCCTCGTCCGTAACCTCGTCGCCCACATCAAAGAAGTTCGTCACGAGAAGACGGTTCTTCTCTTGATTTGTAACTTCTATCGGGCCGACCGTGACCTCGGCGAGCGTCTCTCGAAAGAGTTGAACGTCGACATCACACCGTTCTTGAGCCAAGTGACAGAATAAGTAGGAGGAGCAGGGCGCGTTTGCGCTCTGCTTTTTTTTGCGTATATTAAATAGTGGAGGTGAAGAGATGAAGATGAGGAGTGGAGGATACTTGCTGATCGAACGGACCAAACGAGCGGACTTCATGGACGAGCAACGGATTCCGGAGTTCGTGCAGTCGGCGAGCGCATGTATTTGTGAGCAACACCCTACGCTTGATGTGCTTTGGGGGACGTCGAAACGTAGGAAGGAGGCGTATCGAGAACGATTGCGACTCAGCGAGGAAGACTTCCTCCTGCTCATGGAATGGGTGGAGGTGTTTCACGAGAGGGGAGAACTCGGATATCCTCAAACGTTTCAGACGATTGAACTCGCCAAGATGTTTCGGGATCGCTTCTTCGCCCACATCGAACTCGACATTATCGAGCTGAAACTACCTGAACCTTATGTCGCTAACTTTTTAGCGGAAGGACAAGTTGGGGACCATCCCGAGCAGTACGGCGTCGAGCGGTTCATTTTGCAACGTGAACACGACGAGCCGCTTGGACGATCTCTCGGTTATGAAGTGCTCGGATATGAGGACGGTACGTTTCATTCGTATTTATGCAATGGGCTAGAGCGTGACTTCGCCGAACGGTTCTCGTTCCAATTGAATGAGCACGGCTTCATTCCAACGCTTAAAGAGGCGGAACGCTATTGTGCATATAGTAATCAAGAAGAGGTGGGGACGGAGCCCGTTTTATGGTTACCGTGGATCATCTCGAAAATAGAATGAAGTCTCTAAAATTGTCGGAAGCCTTTCCTCTATGCCAAGATAAGACAAAAGGGGGAATCTTCATGAACCAAATCATCGAAACGTTATTGAACCACCGTTCTGTCCGCTCCTTCACGGACGAGCGTTTGACCGACGAACAAATTCGACTCATTGTCGAGAGTGCTCAACGTGCCTCGACGTCGAGCTTCATCCAGGCCTATTCCATCATTGGTGTGACCGATTCGGAAAAGAAGGCACGGCTTGCCGAGATTGCGGGTAACCAAAACTATGTGATGAACAACGGGCACTTCTTCGTCTTTTGTGCCGACTTGTATCGCCATGAGGTGATTGGAGACATGCGTGATGCTGAAGTGGCCGGGACGCTCGAGACAGATGAGAAGCTTCTCGTCGCCGTCATCGATGCGGCGCTCGCCTCACAGAATGCGGTTGTCGCCGCGGAATCAATGGGGCTCGGCATCTGTTACATCGGCGGGATTCGGAACGATATGTTCGCTGTGAAAGAGTTGCTCGGCCTACCGGAGCGAGTGCTGCCACTGTTCGGGCTCGCGGTCGGTGTCCCCGCCCACGTCGAGGACCAGAAGCCGCGCTTGCCATTTGAACACGTCTACCACGAGAATACATATGAACTTGACCCGGCCGAACTGAAACGGCAACTGTCACATTATGACGAGACGATTCACGGTTACTATGCGGCGCGCGGGTCGAATCGCCGGGACGACACATGGACTGCTCAGATGGGACGGATGCTGTCGAAGCCAACGCGACTTGACGTCAAGGATTTCTTAAAAGCACAAGGCTATTTGAAGCACTGAAAATACCGCCAATTTTTTGGCGGTATTTATTTTGTCCGAGCATCGAGCCACGCTCTGTCGATGGCACCGAACTGTTTTGCGGTGATGACACCGGACTCATCGAGCACGTACGTCGTCGGCATCGCTTGAATGCGGTAGCCGTTCGAAACGGCACCGTCTTGATCATAGACGACTTCGAACGCTTCTTCATACGGGGCGACGAACGATGTGGCGTCTTCGACATCTCGTTCACTCGTCGTCGTATTCACAGCGACGATCGTCACCTCATCGTTCGAGCGGGCGAATCCGGCCATGTCGGGCATCTCAGCGCGACATGGAGGACACCACGACGCCCAAAAGTTGAGGACGACGCGTTGTCCGCGCAAGTCTTCCAATCGGAACGTACTGCCGTCTGTTCGTTTCAATTCGAAGTCCGGGGGCACTTGACCGATGTTCAATCCGATCGTCTCGGTCGCCTCGAGCGTCGGTGTCTGGTCGGGCAGACTCGCATTGATGATGGCGAGCGCGACGACGATGCCGAGTGTGAGTTGGACGGCTTTTCGCGTGGGGCGGGCAAGGGTCGTCGCAAGCACGACTAGACCGATGAACAATCCGAGCGCCCCCATATGCCACGTCCCGGTCGCGCCCTCACGCAACACCCAGATGAGCATCGCGCCGGCGAACGTCCAGATGAGCGAACCGCGCGACGGCGTCCGCATCCAACGCCACGTCAACAGCATCAACACGACGATGAGCCCGGCCGTGTATAGATGGAGCGGTTGGAGTGAAGCAAAAAGGGGGAGCGCGGCGTAACGCGGAACGGCGAGCGTCATTCCGAACCATAAGACAAGACCGGACAACGTCCAATAGCCGTAAAGCTGCTTGTCGAGCCGAAAGACGAACAGTCCGGTGACGAGTGCGGCGATGGCGATTGACCAGTTCCCGCCAGTGGCGTATAAGGCGAGTGTCGGGCTACCGGTCGAGACGAGGCCGATCAAGACGGCGCTGCCTTTCCAAGCGAGGAAGCCGGCGAACCACGTGCCGAGGACGGCGTCACGTTCTTTTTCCGACAATCCGATTTTTCTGAAGCCGATGTATAACAAGAGTAGGCTGGCCATGAAGACGAGCAGGTCGAGCCGGATATTTAATGGACCGATGGCAAACACATCATCCCTCCTAGTGAAAAAGCGCCCAGACGAATGGGCGCTTTCTTTGTTTGTTTGTAGTATAGCATTAGCGAATTTGTGCTGCATTGAGGACCGTCTTCATCGCACCGTAGCCACCGAGGATGTTTTGAATATCCTTGTAGCCGAGCGATTGAAGGACACTCGCAGCCATCCGTGAACGGACGCCGGATGCACAGTGGACGGCAATCGTCTGATCGGTTGGAAGTCCCTTGTGGTCGCGTGCGAGTTTACCAAGCAAGATGCGCTCGGCTTTCTCGTAATGGCTCGCATTCCATTCTGTCGCATTCCGGACGTCGAGGACGAAGACGTCACCTTTTTCTGCAGATTCGATGGCTTGCTCGGCTGTCACGTCCGTGTACGTCTCCGTCAACAGCTCTTGACCGAGCTCTTCGACGGGAACGATGTAGCGGAGCTTGTCCATGCCGATTGATTGCAAGTCAGTTTGAACTTGCTCGACGTCGTCCGCACTCGTGATGAGCGTGATGTCTTGATCGAAATTGACGAGCCAGCCGGCCCATGAGACGAACTTTGTGTTGTACGGGATATTGATGGTGCCCGGGACGTGACCTTTGGCAAAGTCTTCGCCTCTCCGAGTGTCGATGACTTGCGTCTCATTCACAAGCTCGTCGAGACGGTCCGTGTCGGCGAATTCTGGACGTGAGAGCGTATTCGTCACTTGAATCCCGTCTTTGTTCACTTTCTTCATCATCGCGAAGTAGTTCGGCGGCTCTGGTTGGTCCGTCGTCAACTCTTTGATGAACGCGTCTTTGTCTGTCATTTGAAGCGCCCAGTTCGTCGCTTTCTCGTAACCAACCGTCGACGTTGGGATGGCGCCGAGCGCTTTTCCGCAAGCGCTGCCGGCACCGTGGCCCGGCCAGACTTGGATGAAGTCAGGGAGAGCTTTGAATTTCTTGAGCGAATCAAACATTTGCTCGGCGCCGATGGCGGTCGTGCCTTTCACACCGGCTGCCTCTTCGAGCAGGTCAGGGCGACCGATATCGCCGACGAAGACGAAGTCGCCTGTGAAGATCCCCATCGGTTGCGTCTGGTTCCGGTCGTAGAGCAAGAACGAGATATGTTCGGGTGTGTGCCCGGGTGTGTGCATGACTTCGAGCATGACGTTACCAACGTTGAACGTGTCACCTTCTTTGACGAGCTGGGCGTCGATCTCTTTCGCGAACGCGTACTTCCACGAAGCGTCTCCCTCGTCTGACAAGTATGCTTTCGAGCCGTTGCGCTTGGCGAGCTCGAGTGAGCCTGAGACGAAGTCGGCGTGGATGTGTGTCTCGGCCGTAGCGACGATTTTCATGCTTTCTTTTTCGGCTTCCTCCAAATAAGGTGTGATGTTACGAGCAGGGTCGATGACGACTGCTTCGCCGGTCATTTGACAACCGACCATATATGAAGCCTGTGCTAATTTTTCATCATAGAAATAACGTAATAACATGTGAAATACCCCCTAAGAAGTGTTGACTGTGAATGAATGTGGTTTTTGAAATGAATCGAAAAGAGCGTTAGATCCTTTTGCCCGTCCAGCTCATCATGCCGCCGTCGACGTTGACGACGTCAAAGCCGAGCGAATCGAGATAAGTGGAAGCGTTCATGCTGCGTCCGCCTGCTGCGCAAATGACGTGAATCGGTTTTGAACGGTCGAGCGTTTCGACGTATTCCCCAAATTCAGACAGTGGGACATTTTTCGCCTGTTGGATATGGCCCCCGGCATATTCATCGGTCTCGCGAACGTCAATCAAGTTGATCGTCTCATCGGCCTTGAGCAACGCTTCAAGTTCAGTGGTCGTAATCGTCTTCATGTGTTGAATCTCCTTTTTTGAATCAAATGTAATGGCAAAAATCTTTCGTTGGCTTAAATATACCCCCTAAGGTATAATGAGCGCAAGTAGAAAGATTGGAGGGTAGAATTATGCGGAAACTTATCATTCTTTTATCGATTTTAGTGATTGGTACGCTCTTGCTCGTTTTATTCACGTCGAATAAGACGGAAGTGACTAAAATTGATGTTGACACGTTAAAAATACAATTAAAAAAAGAAGGAAGGACGTTAATTGATGTACGCGAAACAGATGAATACAGTGGGGGGCATATTGAGGGAGCGGTGAACGCACCACTTTCTTCATTGGATGCGGTCGGTTTGCCTTATGAAAAAGATGAACCGATATACCTCATCTGTCATAGTGGCAACCGAAGTGCGGTAGCTGCTCAAATATTGAGTGACCACGGCTATACGGAAGTGTATGACGTGACGGGTGGCATGATCGCCTGGGAACAAAGATAGGACGTACCGCGTCCATAAGGAATTGGAGGAGTTTTTATGGAGCTAGGGTTTATCATCACAATCTTTTTCATCGGATTCATCGGGTCATTCATCTCAGGGATGGTCGGCATCGGAGGTTCGATTATCAAATATCCCATGTTGTTATACATTCCGCCGATCCTCGGATTTGCGGCGTTCAGTGCGCATGAAGTGTCTGGAATTAGCGCAATACACGTATTCTTCGCTACGATCGGAGGCATTTATGCGTATCGAAAGGGCGGCTATTTAAATAGACAATTGATTCTCTTCATGGGTGTATCTGTCCTGATTGGGAGCTTTATCGGCGGATATGGTTCGACGCTCTTATCAGAAAACCTGATTAACGTCGTCTATGCCGTACTCGCGACAATCGCGACCGTGATGATGTTCATGCCGAAGAAGAATGTCGAAGATTTACCACTCGACGAAGTGACATTCAACAAAGTTATCGCGGCCGGGTCGGCGTTTATCGTCGGAATCGCTTCAGGCATCGTCGGGGCCGCCGGTGCCTTCATATTGATGCCGATTATGCTCGTCGTCTTGCGCATCCCAACGAAGATGGCGATTGCGAGCTCGCTAGCGATTACGTTCATCTCGTCGATCGGGTCGACGACTGGAAAAATCATTACGGATCAAATCGTGTGGGAACCGGCTATCATCATGATCGTCGCCAGTTTAATGGCTGCGCCGATTGGAGCGAACGTCGGAAAGAACATGAAAACGAAGTCGCTTCAACTCATCTTAGGGCTCCTTATATTAGCGAGCACGGTTAAGATTTGGCTCGATCTCATCGGATGAAGACGCTAAACGATTAATTTTAGTCGATCGTATTTTTCACAAATATGTCGTTAATGTACAACGATTTCACACAGTCCCTTCGGTTGATTTACGTTCACAAGAACGTTAAAATACGATTCATACATTATGTCCGTTCATCGTGCTTGCACGATTTGATTTAAATTTTATTGTTAAGTAAGGAGTGTTACATGTCATGAATCCTTTGAATCAACCGAAAGGAAAAATGGAACGGTTCCGTCAGGCGGCAGCGAACTCGTTCCGGACACATCGTTTGTTCTGGCTGTTCACGTTATTGTTGTGGACGAAGTCGACCATCGCGTATCAATTCTTTTTCAACATCCCGATTGATAACGGGATGCAGTCGTTCATCTTGCTCATCAATCCGCTCAGCTCGACGCTGTTCTTGTTCGCGTTCAGCTTCTTCTTCAGCGGAAACAAGCGCAAGTGGGCCCTCTACATCCTCTACGCGGTCTCGTCGCTCATCTTGTTCGCCGATACGACGTATTACCGGGAGTTCACGGATTTCTTGACCGTACCGGTCTTGTTCCAATCGTCGAACATGGAGACGTTGTCGTCGTCGTTCCTGTCACTGCTCCAGTGGAAAGACTTGCTCATCGTCGGTGACTTGCTCGTCTTGCCGTTCTTGCTTTGGAAGCTGAATGAGACGGGGAAGTCGTCACGGAAACGCGTCATCGCGACGTTCGTGGCGGCCGCGGCCATGTTCGGATTCAACTTGGCACTCGCTGAGACGGAACGTCCCGAGCTCTTGACACGTTCGTTCGACCGTGAGCTTCTCGTCAAAAACCTCGGGACGTTTAACTTCCACGTGTATGACGCGATGCTCCAAACGAAGACGTCGGCGCAAAAAGCGATGGCGGACGGTTCGGAGTTGGCGGAAGTCGAACAGTACACCCGCCAAAACTATGCCGCGCCGGACCCGGAGCTGTTCGGGAAGTATCGAGGGAAGAATGTGATTGCCGTCTCGTTCGAGTCGGCCCAGAACTTCACGAACCACATGAAAGCACCAAACGGCGAGTACATCACGCCAAACTTGAACAAACTCATTGAAGAGTCGCACTTCTGGCCGAACTTCTATCATACGACCGGTCAAGGGAAGACGTCGGACTCGGAGTTCGCCCTCGACAATTCGCTCTTCGGATTGCCGCGCGGTGGCGTCTACTTCACGAATGCAGACAATGAGTACGATGCGTTGACGGAACGGATCAAGCAGGCGGACTATCACTCGGCCGTGTTCCATGCGAACAACAAATCGTTCTGGAACCGTGACCAAATGTATGCCAACATCGGCGTCGACTCGTTCTACGATCAAGACTATTACGACTTAGGCGACCCGGCCGATATGACGGAGTGGGGACTGCTCGACGATGAGTTCTTCTTACAATCGGTGCCGATGCTTGAGGAACTTCCGGAGCCGTACTTCGCGAAGTTCATCACGCTCACGAACCATTTCCCGTTCACGATGCCAAGCGAAGAGCATGAGCTTGTACCGAAATTCGAAACGAACTCGACGACGCTCAACAACTTCCCGCAGGCACTCGCCTATCAGGACTATGCGCTCGGCTTGTTCATCGACGAGTTGAAAGCGAACGGGATGTGGGAAGATACGATCTTTATCGTCTATGGCGATCATAACGGGATCTCGACGAACCATAACGCTGCGATGGCCGACCTTCTTGGGAAAGATGAAATCACCCCTTATGACGTCGCGAAGTTACAGCAAGTGCCGTTCGCGATTCACTTACCGGGACAAGAAGAAGGGGTCGTCCATGACGGAATCGGAAGTCAGATCGACATGAACCCGACGATTCAACATCTGCTCGGGATTGATACGTCAGACCAAATCGGTTTCGGGAACGACTTGTTCGCACCGGAACGAAATGACCGCGCCATTTTCCGAGACGGGACGATGATTACAAACGATCACGTCTTTACCCAGTCGATGTGTTATGAAGCGGAGACGGGTGAACTCGCAGCCGACCCGGAAGCGTGTGACCTACTCGAAGAAGAGGCGAATCGCGTGCTCGAGATGAACGATTCGATTATCTACTCCGATTTACTTCGTTTCAAAGAACCGAATGAATGATAAAAAGAGAGAGTCCCTTCTCTCTTTTTTTGTTGTCTTCAATCAGGAACGAACGTGGTAAGATGGCAGGAGTCATAACAGGAGAGAGTGAAGCGAATGGAGTATACGGGAGAACGGGTCATCCCGGATCAGATGAATCCGATGAACGGGATGTTGCTCGAACACATTGCCCGCTATCAATTTTCATTATTATATTTGAACGGACGGGTACTCGACTTCGCGACCGGGAGCGGCTACGGCGGCCAATTGATTGCGAAAACGTTGAAAGGGACCGTGACGGAAGTCGTCGGGGTCGACGTGTCCGAGACTTCGATTGCCTACGCGAGAGGGCGGTATCATCATCCGAACGTCACCTATGTCGTCGGGGACGTGCTCGACCGGACGCTACCGGAGCGGCTCGGCCAATTCGACTGCATCGTCAGTTTTGAGACGATCGAGCACATCACGGATTTTGAATGTTTTATGGAAAACGTATGGGGCTTGTTAAAACCGGGCGGGACGCTCGTCTTGTCGACCCCGTTCGGCCAAGGCGTCGGTCAGCCAACAAATGAACCGTTTCACGCCCATCAGTTCACGGAGACAGAATTCGAGGCGCTGTTCGAACCGTTCACATCTATCGACTACTACTATCAACGAGGTGTCCTCGTGGAACCAAAACGCCCGAGCCGGCATTATCCGTTTGGGATTGCGGTCGCGATAAAGTGACGAAAACAAAAAGCCCGATGAATAGGTCATCGGGTGATGAAATAGTAGAGTAGACCGAGCCCGAAAAACGAGAGCGGCAATAAGATGATATAAATCCAGGAAACCATCGACCAACTCTTTTTCTGACTATACGCTGACTTGTCTTTCCCGAGCCCGACCATAATTGTAAAGACGAGAGCGATCAGGCAGACGAGGAGCGATAATCCAATCGTGAGATACATCTTGTCACATCCTTCTTCAGTTCTTCATATAGTTAGCATAGCTGAAAATAAACCAAAAAAGCCTCTGAAATGTTGGGATTGTGTGTCCAACAATCAGAGGCTTTTGTCACGAATTCGTCTGTTTAATATATACGTCGGCTGCATCGATTGGAATGCCAAGCGTCTCATGAATGACGGTCAATGCACTCTCGTTCCGCTTGTCGGTCTCGGCGGCGACACAATCGCGCGGTACGTGGAGCTCATACTCTCGCATGTAGCCATCGTTCGCTGAGAACAAGATGCAAATATCCGATGCGACCCCGGTCATCACCAAATTTTTGACGTCGAGTTGACGGAGTAAAATATCGAGCTGCGTCCCGTAAAAGGCGGAATGTCGTGGTTTGATGATGAAATATTCTTTATCTTTCGGCGCGATGCGCTTTGCAATCTCACGACCGTTCGATGATTCGACGTGACGGACGATGTCCTCCGTACTATCTTTCCACTGTCCGAAGTTGTCGTTACAGTAGATGACCGGTAAGTCATTGTCTTTAAAGTGACGTTTTAACTGTAAAATCGGTTCGACGATCGGTTCCGTGTTCCGGAGTAAATCGTCGCCTCCCTCGAAGTCAAAGTCATTGAACATATCAATGATGAGTAAAGCGGTTTTCGACATACAGGTCCCTCCTCCTTAGAAATCACTCTCTAGTAGGAAGTACCACTTCATCCGACCGCTTAACCGTTATTCGGCGAACGTTTTACTCCGGAACATGAACGCCGTGATGATGTAGAAGGCGACGATGTGAATCAAGACGTAAAGGGCAGAGAACCAAATCGTCACGTCCATCGTCTCCATGAAGCCGGGACTTTGGTAATAGACAGATAAGTCCGTATGCAAGAAGACAATCCATTTGGCGATGGCTGGTTTCCATGTGATGAGAAGGCCGCCAATCATCGTCGACAGGAAGTTCGCGAGCACGGTGAAGCCGATAACGACACCAGTCGATTTGAAGACGACCGAGAACATGAGCGTCAAGAAGATGACGAACACGCCGCTCGACACGCTGAGCAACAAGTTGCGGAACTGTTCGAACGTCAAGTTCCCATCGAGCGTGAGGGCGAGACCGTACGTCACGGCTAGGATGAAGACGAACTGGGCGAGCATGATGAGGAGAGCCGCCAAAAGTTTTGATAGGAGAATCCGATCACGTGAATACGGACTCATCAACAAATGTTTCAACGTGTCGTACTTTAGCTCATTCCCGATCATCTCGGCCGTAAAGACGATCGTAAAGATGCCAAGGAACGTCATCGCGGCCATCGCGGCGAAGTTGACGAAGGTTGCGGCGTCCCCGTCTGCCCGAACGAAGAAATACGTCAATAGGATAATCGCCGTGTACATACCAAGGGCGATGAGTGGCTTAATCGTTCGCCGCCACTTCATAAATTCATTGGCTAGTAATGAACGCATTGTTCGTGCCTCCTTCTTTTTTCGTTACTTTTAAGAATTGTTCCTCGAGCGTCTCGTGCTTCATCCCGATTTGATAGACGGACAAGCCACGGTCGACAAGCTGTTTTAATAGATGCGGAATGTCGCTCTCTGGTCGCGGGACGATGAACGTCTCTGCCGACTGTTGAACGATTTTGACGTCGTCGAAGGCGAGTGCCGCGACATCGAGCGCATCGTTCATGTGAGCCCGGTCCACTTTGCATAAAATGACGCTTTCCGTCTGCAGTTCCCCGTCGCCCCCTTGGACCGACTTGATTTGACCTTGGTCGATGATGGCGAAACGGTCTGTAATCATTTCCATTTCGCTTAAAAGGTGGCTCGAGATTAAAATGGCGATGCCGCGGTGGTCGGCGAGATGCCGTAAGTATTGACGCAAATCGGCGATCCCAGCTGGATCGAGTCCGTTCGTCGGCTCATCTAAGATGAGGACCTTCGGATTATGGAGGAGGGCACGGGCAATCCCGAGTCGTTGCTTCATGCCGAGCGAGTATTGTTTTACTTTTAGATCGAGCTTCGTTTCGAGTCCGACGAGCGCGCCAAGGGCGTTCAAATCTACTTTCTTTATGCCTGGAATCAGATTCATCGCATGAATCAAATTTTCTCGTCCGGTCAGATACGGATAGAAGGCAGGGTTTTCAACGATGGCGCCAATCCGGCTCAGCGCTTGTTGACGCTCGGTCGCGACGTCGAACCCATCGACTGTCACCGTTCCGTGGGTCGCAGGCATGAGGCCGGTAATGATGCGAATCGTCGTCGTTTTACCGGCCCCGTTCGGACCGAGGAACCCGAAGATTTCCCCTGGCACGACTTCGAAGCTGACGTTCGTCAACACGTTCGTCTTTCCCATCTTTTTGTGTACGTTTTGCACGGTTAACATGATGTCACCTAACTTTCATTGAGAGTATTTACCAACTGGCTTACACCTATATTACGGCATAAGCTGAAACGAGGTTTCACCTTTTTTTGAAATAAATGAAACAAACGCATCGGTTCACAATTTGTTGATAAGGAAAACTTATTGAATTGGTATGGACGAATTGTGAATTTGAAAGGGTCTTTCGAGGTGGAAAGGTGTAGTATGGAGGGGAGAGTAAGAGGCAAGATTTGGCTCTTTATCTAGTGCGAATCAGAAGGATGAACTGCTTCGCGCTTAATGTTAAAATGAAAGCGTTCACACACAAGGGCGTTTAGGAACGGATAGGGGGATTTATTCAATGGGAGAGTCGTCGAACGGTCACGAAGCGTTACAATCATTTTATGGTCCAAACTTAGGCTATATCGTTGAATTATACGAGCAATATTTGGAAGACCCAGAATCGGTCGATGCCGAGACGCGTCACTACTTCGACGAGCATGGGGCACCCGAAACGGCGGTACCGGACGCACCGGTCGCATCGTTTGATTTGGAGAAAGTCGTGGCAGCGACACGGCTGGTCAATGATATTCGGGCACTCGGCCATAAAGCGGCTGACATTTACCCGCTCAAAGACCACCCGCGCGAACACGGCTTATTTGCGTTTGACCACTATGGGCTGAAAGAAGCGGATTTAAAACAAATCCCTGCGCACCTATTGACGGAAGATGTACCGAAGCAAGGCGCGAGTGCGCTCGAACTCGTCCGTCACTTGCTTGACGTGTACACGGACACGGTCGCGATCGAACTTCGTCACTTAGACGACATGGAAGAGAAGCGCTGGATTCGTCGTCGGATTGAACAGGGCGCACTCAAAGCGAAACTTTCAAAAAACGAAAAAATCGAATTGTTCCAGCGACTCGCGGAGACCGAATTGTTCGAATCGTTCCTTCATAAGACGTACGTCGGTCAAAAACGCTTCTCCATTGAAGGACTTGACTCGATGATTCCGCTTCTTGATGCGATGGTCGGGGGACTCATCTCGAGCGGGTCGGAACATATCAATATCGGGATGGCGCACCGGGGACGCTTGAACGTGCTCGCCCATGTGCTCGGGAAACCGTACGAGATGATTTTCGCCGAATTCCAACATGCGCCGAACAAAGAGCTCATCCCGTCGGAAGGCTCAATCGGCATCAACTTCGGTTGGTCAGGCGACGTCAAGTATCACCTTGGGCTCGACCGGAAAGTGCTTGAAGACAAGAAAGAAGTCCGTTTGAACCTTGCGAACAACCCGAGCCACTTGGAGTTCGTCGGTTCAGTCGTCGAGGGCTACACACGCGCCGCACAAGACGACCGCTCGAAAAAAGGGATGGCCGTTCAACAAGATGATAAAGCGGCTTCGATTTTGATTCACGGAGACGCGGCTTTCCCAGGCCAAGGGATTGTCGCCGAAACGCTCAACATGACGAACTTGAACGGATATCGGACGGCCGGTACGGTCCACGTCATCGCCAACAACACGATCGGCTTCACGACCGATCCGAGCGATTCACGCTCGACGCGCTATGCGAGCGATATCGCCAAAGGTTATGAGATTCCAGTCTTCCACGTGAATGCGGACGATCCGGAAGCGTGTATGGCCGTCGCGAAGCTATGTAGTGAATATCGTGCCAAGTTCCATAAAGATATCCTCGTTGACTTGGTCGGGTACCGCCGCTACGGTCATAACGAGATGGACGAGCCGATGAACACGAACCCGGTCCTCTATAAAGCGATTAAAGGCCATCAATCGGTTCGCCACGTTTACGCCGATACGCTCATCGCGGAAGGTGTGATGACAAAAGAAGACAAAGCGACGATTGAACAGTCGATTGAAGACCGTCTCAAATCGGCCCGTGACCTCGTCCCATCAGAGGAAGAGGATTCTGACATCGTCATGCCGGAAGCCGTCTTTAAAGGGTTCCCGTCCGTCGAGACCGGCGTGGAACGAGACGTCTTGAAACAAATCAACGAGGAGTTGCTCGAATGGCCGGAAGGATTTGGCGTGTTCCATAAACTCCAAAAAGTACTCGACCGTCGCCGCGAGGCGTTCGGGGAGAATGGGAAAGTCGACTGGGGTCATGCCGAGACGCTCGCCTATGCGTCCATCATCTCGGATGGCACACCGGTTCGCTTGAGCGGTCAAGATTCAGAGCGCGGGACGTTCGCCCAGCGGAACATTATGTTGAACGATGCGGAGACGGGCAAGAAGTTCTCGCCACTCCATCATCTGTCGACAGCGAACGCTTCATTCTCGGTATTCAACAGCCCGCTCTCGGAAGGCTCGGTACTCGGTTTTGAATACGGGTACAACGTCTTCGCTCAAGACACGCTCGTCTTGTGGGAAGCGCAATATGGCGACTTCGCCAACTCGGCGCAAGTCATGTTCGACCAATTTATCTCGGCCGGACGAGCCAAATGGGGACAAAAGTCAGGGCTCGTCATGCTGTTGCCGCACGGATATGAAGGACAAGGTCCTGAGCACTCGAGTGCCCGGATGGAGCGTTACTTGACGCTTGCCGGAGAGAAGAACTGGACGGTCGCGAACCTTTCGACCGCCGCACAGTATTTCCACATTTTACGTCGCCAAGCATTGATGCTTGGCACGGAACAAGTCCGTCCGATGATCATCATGACACCGAAGAGCCTGCTTCGTCATCCGCTTGCAGCCTCATCGGTCGAAGAATTGACAGACGGAACTTTCCGTCCGATCGTCGAGCAGCCAGGTTTGGGTGAACAAACGGATAAAGTTGAACGACTCGTTTTCTGTTCAGGGAAGATGGCGATCGATTTGCAAGAAGCGACGATGAAGTCGGAAGAGTCGCTCGACTTCCTTCACATCATCCGGGTCGAAGAGATTTATCCGTTCCCGGTCCGTGAAATTCGTGAAGTCGTCAGTCGCTACCCGAATGCGAAAGAGATCGTTTGGGTCCAAGAAGAGCCGAAGAACATGGGCGCTTGGACGTATATCGAGCCACGGCTCGAAGCGGTCACAACGAACCGGTTGAACGTCCGCTATATCGGCCGTCGCCGTCGTTCGAGCCCGGCCGAGGGGAACCCAACGGCCCATAAGCAAGAACAAGCGCGCATCATCCGCGAAGCCATTTCGCGTGACGCCGTCTCGGCTGCTGCCGGCACGAGCACATACCAAAAAGATCGTAAATAAGTTAAGGGGGAACTCATTGTGATCGAAATCAAAGTACCGGAGTTAGCAGAGTCCATTACGGAAGGAACGGTTGCTTCATGGCTCAAACAGCCAGGTGACCAAGTCGAAAAAGGGGAAGCCATCGTCGAACTCGAGACAGACAAAGTCAACATCGAGGTACCAGCCGATGAATCGGGTGTGCTAGAAGAGCAACTCGCCGGCGAAGGTGACACGGTCCAAGTCGGACAAGTCATCGCCCGTCTCGGTTCGGGATCAGGCGGCGGCACGGCTGTCGCGACGAAGACAAAGACGGAAGCACCGGCCGAAACGGCACCAGCTCCGGCTGAGCCGAAAGTCGAAACGCTCGAGGAAGCGAAAAAAGTTGAGCGTCGCGAAGAGCACGTCGCGAGCCCGGGTAAAGGACCAATCGCCACACCGGCAGCGCGTAAGCTTGCCCGTGAGAAAGGAATTGACCTTGCGGCGATTCAAACGAACGATCCGATGGGTCGTATCAACGTCCACGATGTGACGAGCCATAACACGGCACCAGCACCGAAACAAGAGGCACCGAAAGCACCGGCTGCAACACCGCAACCGGCAGCGAGCGGGAAGGAAGAAGAACGCATCAAGATGACGCGCCGTCGTCAGACGATCGCGAACCGCCTCGTCGAAGTGCAACAGACGGCTGCGATGCTCACGACGTTCAACGAAATCGACATGTCAGCCGTTATGGCGCTCCGCAAACGTCGTCAAGAGAAGTTCGTCAAAGACAATGACGTCAAACTCGGCTTTATGTCATTCTTCACGAAAGCGGCTGTTGCGGCCCTTAAACGGATGCCTTACTTGAACGCAGAGATTCAAGGCAACGAGATCGTCTTGAAGAAGTACTACGATATCGGCATCGCCGTGTCGGCACCAGACGGACTCGTTGTGCCGGTCGTGCGCGAAGCAGACCGCAAAAACTTTGGTGAGATTGAGAAGGACATCCTTCACCTCGCCGACAAGGCCCGCAACAACAAACTCGGGCTTAGCGACCTCACGGGTGGCACGTTCACGATCACGAACGGCGGCGTGTTCGGTTCGCTCTTGTCGACACCGATTTTAAACGGACCGCAAGTCGCGATCCTTGGGATGCACTCGATTCAACTCCGTCCGATCGCAATCGATGCGGACACGATGGAGAACCGCCCAATGATGTACGTGGCGCTCTCGTATGACCACCGCATCGTCGACGGTCGTGAGGCCGTGACGTTCCTTAAACACATTAAAGACATGATTGAAGATCCAGAGCAATTGCTTTTTGAAGCGTAAGTCAATCACAGCGAGTAAACAGGGTGCATCCATTGCGGTGCATCCTTTTCTTGTGATCTCAAAAAAAAGTGTGAGTCGATTTTTGTGGATTAGGATAGCGCTTTCGATATAATGGAGACGATATAAAGACATAGAGGTGAAGACAGTGAAACAAAATAAAGTATTGGTCCTCTTGACACTCGTCGCCGTTGCTTTAATTGCAATCGTCGTCGTGTTGTTGAATCGACCAGCCGACCAAGCCGAGACGGCCGTACGAGGGGAGCACGTGGAGACAGCCGGACAACCGACCATCGGGGAAACGAACGCACCCGTATCAGTCGTCGAGTTCGGGGACTATAAGTGCCCGTCGTGTAAACAGTGGGGGGAGACGGTCTATCCGAAATTAAAAGAGGACTATATCGACACGGGCAAGGCGAGCTTCAGCTACATAAACGTCCTCTTCCACGGACAAGAATCCATTTTGGCGGCACTCGCTTCGGAATCCGTATACGTCCAAGACCCGGACGCGTTCTGGGACTTCCACAAGGCGGTATACGACGCCCAACCCGCGAGCCAGCATCACGATGAGGCGTGGGTGACGGTCGAGCGTTTGATTGAAATTGCCGAAGCGACGACGTCCGTCGACGTCGCGCGGCTTAAAACGGATTTGAGTGAAAATTCGACGGTCCTCGAACAAGTGAGCTTTGATGACGGACTCGTCAAAGAGAATGAGGTGCGCCTCACGCCGACGATTATGATTAACGGGGTCGTGCTCGAGAATCCGTTCGACTATGAGGCAATCAAGCGATTGATTGAGAATGACTTATGACAAAATCGTTCGTTAATCGATACGGACTCTATGCCGCTTGGCTTGTCTCGCTAATGGCGACACTCGGAAGCCTGTATTTCAGTGAAATTCGCGGGTTCGTCCCGTGCGAACTTTGTTGGATTCAGCGCATCTTCATGTATCCACTGACGTTCCTGCTCGGCATTGCCGTCTTCACAGATGATCGCGCCGTTAAGAAATACGTGTTGCCACTGGCGATCATCGGCGGTACGGTCTCGTTTTATCATTATCTGGTCCAAAAAGTACCGGGTTTTGCTGCGATTAAGCCGTGTGTCCAAGGGGTGCCGTGTAACGTGCAGTACATCAATTGGTTCGGCTTCGTGACGATTCCGTTTCTCGCGTTGACGGCGTTCACGATGATCACGTTGCTGTTGCTTTTCGTCAAAAAACGTTAAGGAGTTGGCTAGATTGAAAAAAGGAATCATCGTGGCATTTATGAGCCTGTTCGTCGTGCTCGCCGCCTGTAGTAACGAAATCGAAGACCCGCTCAACTGGGACATCGAATCGTTCGAATATATGAACCAAGAGGGAGAGCAAGTCAGTCTCGATGACTTGAAAGGCAAGGTATGGATGGCCGACTTCGTGTTTACGAGCTGTGAGACGGTCTGTCCGCCGATGACGTTCAACATGTCGAAGTTGAATGACGCACTCGTCGAGGAGGGGGTCGAGGACGTCCAATTCGTCTCGTTCAGCGTCGACCCGACCGTCGACACGCCAGAGAAAATCAAGGCGTTCATGGCGGATTATGATTTAGCGAACGCCGATTGGCAGTTCTTGACGGGCTACTCGCAAGAAGAGATTGAGACGTTCGCGCAAGGGAACTTCAAAGCGCTCGTCCGGAAACCGGAAGAAGGGACGCAAGTCGATCATGCGACGTGGTTCTATCTCGTCGACCAGGACGGGAAGATTGTAAAAGCATATCCAGGTTTCCAAGACGTGCCGTATGAAGACATCATGAACGATATTAAGATTTTGCAGAAGTCCTGATGCGTAAGCATCGGGACTTTTTTAAAGACGAACGATTGACTGGTTGGTTCAGACTTGAAGCGCGAGAAGAGAATCTATCTAAACAAAAAATGGCATAAGCGGAGGTTCGGCACGTTTCGTGAATGAAGAATCATGCGCATTCCGCTACTTCGTCGTATAATGAGACAAACATCATCATATGGGGAAGAGGATGAACGTGAAAAAGACGCTATTGTTTTCATTGATTGGCATGGCCGCCGTGACCGGTACCGTGCTCACACAGTATAAACCGCTTGGTCGTAAACCGAAGGCACTCGAGTCACCGCATCTGGTGAACGGCAAGTTCCGTAATTTGCTCGATACGCCGATGCGTTTCTCGACAGATGATATGATTTCGATGTCGCGTGATTATGTGAATGTGAACTCACGACGCAAGCCGAGCGCACCGCTTCCAATTGTTCCAATCGATTTCTCAGAGAAACTCGGTTCGAGCTTCACGCGCGTCTACTGGCTCGGCCATTCGGCGCTGCTCGTTCAAATGGACGGGAAGACGATGCTCGTCGACCCGATGTTCGGCCGCAGCCCGTCACCACTCCCGTTCGCGAAGAATGAACGGTTCAGTGAAGACTTACCGTTCGAACTCGACGACTTGCCAGACATCGATGTCGTCTTACTTACGCACGACCATTACGACCATTTGGACTATGCATCGATTCAAGCGATTCAAGACCGCGTCGCGACGTTCATCGTCCCGCTCGGTGTCGGCAGTCACTTAAAACGATGGGGCATCGGGGCCAAACGGATCGTTGAACGCGACTGGGGCGATTCGTATACGTTCGGGTCATGGACGTTCGTCTGCACGCCGGCCCGTCACTTTTCCGGCCGTTCGCTCACCGACCGCAACGCGACGCTTTGGGCGTCATGGGTCGTCATCGGCGAGACGGATCGCCTCTTCTTCAGCGGGGACGGTGGCTACGGTCCGCATTTTAAAGAGATTGGTGACGCATATGGCCCGTTCGACTTCGCGGCGCTCGAGTGTGGCCAATACGATGAACGCTGGCCGGACGTGCACATGCAACCGCATGAGACGGCGCAGGCGTTTCATGACGTGCGAGCCGATAAAGTGCTCCCGATTCACTGGGGTGCGTTCACCTTATCGTTCCATGATTGGTTCGACCCAGCCGAGCAGATGGTCACGCTCTTACCGAAAGACGACGTCTTGACGCCGGTGATCGGTGAGCGCATCACGCTCGACGGACGGAACGACACGAAAACGTGGTGGCGGGAAATCGAAGACACGAACAAGCGATGACCGATTCGGTCACCGCTTGTTTTTACGAAGAGAGGCGTTCGGCCTCTTCTTTCTCGATATGCAGTTCATGTTTCCGTGTATAAACGAGGAACGCTCCCGTCATTAGGATGGAGCTGATTCCGAACAAGACGACCATGAGTTGTAAGCCGATCAAATCGAGGAAGAAGCCCGTGACGAGGAGGACGACTTGGAAGACGATTCGGTCGAGCATGTTCCGGAATGAGAAGAAGCGGCCGTGATAGTCTTTCGGCATTCGTGTCTGGAAAATTGTCACCGCGGTCGGGAAGAAACAGCCGACCGAGAAGCCGAACAAGACGAAGGCGGCAATGGAGACGGCCGGGATGTCGGCAAAATAGAGCATGAGCTGGGCGACGCCGATCAAGAACGAGAACGTGAACAGAATCGAGAAGACGGAGAACTTCTCCCCGATTCGCTTGATGAGGAAAGCGCCAGCCATGAAGGCGATTCCTTCCGCCGTGTAAATCCAGCCTTTGATCGCCGTCGAATCTTGTAGCTCGCTGATGTTGATGACGAGCAAGTTGAACCCACCGATAAAGAGGAGTGGGATGAGCGTCATGACGAGTGTCATGAAGATGACGGGAATCGACTTGATGATCGGAAAGACGTCCTTAAAGCCGCCGGTCGATTTGTCGACTTTCTTCGCGGACGGGACGGCCGTCTCGTCAATCTTCAAGAACCACGTCGCCACGGCTAGAAGTAAATAGGCGACGAGCGAGAGTGCATACACGTCCCGAAGCGAGATGAGTGTGAGCAAAATCCCGGCGATGGCCGTCCCAATGACACGAGACAACGTCGACACGTTCATATGGATACCGTTCAAGGCGAGCAACTCGCGTTCTTTGACGATGAGCGGGATGGCCGCCTGGAGCGCGGGGAAGTAGAACGCGGCCGAGCCTTGTAGGAAGACGAGGAAAACGACCATCCATAGGACGCTGCCCGTCTCGATGGCGACGAACATGAACAGGACGCTCAGCGCCCGGACGACGCTTGAGATGAGCATGATTTTCTTTTTTGAGCCTTGGTCGGTAAGTCGTCCCGCGAGCGGCCCGATGGCGACACCGGCGAGCAATCCGCCAGCGAGGATGAGCGCCTTGACGAAGTCAGACGGAACTTTCTCCTGCATGAACTCCAAATTGCCGATGATACCGAGCCAAAGCCCGAGTCCGGCGACGAATTCTCCGGTCAAGATAATCCAGACGTTGCGATTTTTCCACATATGGTTAAGTCCTCGATTCTTATTAGCTGATAATAATTATCCTTCAGAACGATTCAGAAAGCTATAAAAAAGAAGCCGGGAATTCGGCTTCTTACAAATTAAATATCACAGTTGTCGTCCGTGCATGTCGCACCGCCCGAAATCACTTGAAGCGTCGGTGCCGATTCGGCCCACGTCTTCTCAAGCACTTGTGTGAACGCCTCGGTCGGTTGAGCGCCCGAGACACCGTATTTACCGTCGAAGACGAAGAATGGGACGCCAGTGATGCCAAGATCGCTGGCGCGCTTCTCTTCGGCACGGACGTCGTCCGTGTACACGTCTGACGCGAGCACGTCTTTCACGGCATCCGCCTCGAGTCCGACACTCGTCGCGATTTCAACGAGGATGTCGTGGTCGCCGATATGCTTCGCCTCGACGAAGTACGCCTTAAGAAGTGCTTCCGATAGTTCTTTCTCTTTCCCGACCGTCTTCGCATAGTGTGTCAACCGGTGCGAGTCGAGCGTGCCCGTAACAACCATGTTGTCGAAATCATAGTCGAGACCGACCGTACGCGCCTGCGCGGCAACTTGCATCGTCGTCGTCTTCGCCTGCTCGAGCGGCATGTTGTACTTCTTGGCGAGCACTTCATAAATCGAACGTGAATCCGTCGTCGGGGCGTTCGGGTCGAGTTCGAAGCTCTTGAACTCTACCTCGACATTGTCCGCATGCGGGAACTGTTCAAGTGCTTCTTCTAAACGGCGCTTACCAATATAACAGAACGGGCAGACGTAGTCTGACCAAACTTCAATTTTCATCATCATCCCTCCTACCGTCAGTGTAAGATGTCTTGAAATCGAAGTAAACGAAACTGCTCAATAAAAAAGCCCTCACGAGGAGGACTTAAAACACATACCAGAACACGCAGACGAAGTGGGCGAAGCTACCGAACAAGATGAACAAGTGGAATACCTCGTGGAAGCCCCAACCGCGCCAGTTGACGAATTTCGGTTTGAAGCCGTAAATAAGTCCCCCGATCGTATACATGACGCCACCGAGGACGAGCCAGAAGATGCCGGCGTTACCGATGACGCTATGGAGAGGGCCGATGAAGAACACCGATAGCCAGCCCATTCCAATATAAAGTGCCGTCGAGAGGAAACGCGGCGCGTGGAACCAGACGAGTTTGAAGATGATTCCGAACAAGGCGAGGGCGTGGACGGTGCCGAACAGCACCCAACGCGTCGGGCCTTCGAGCGCAAGGAGCGTGAGCGGGGCATACGTCCCGGCGATCAACGCATAAATCATCGCATGATCGATTCTTCGGAAGAAGGCGATCACATTCGGCGAGGCGATGATGCTGTGGTATAAGCCTGAAGACAAGTAGAGGAAGACGAGACTGATGCCGAATAAAATCGCCGCCATGATGGCGAGCGGCTCCCCAAGCATCGATGCTTTCACCGTCATCGCAATCAACGCGACAAATGCGAGCACGGCCCCGGCCAAATGGGTCAGTGCGTTAATCGGTTCCCGAAAAATCGAATTCATATAAAACACTCCTTATCACATCATGTAGTATCCATAACTACATGATAAGCTGAATACAGGAAAACAACAAGGTTTTTGTTTCGACAAACCGGGTTTATTCGTATACTGAAGGAGAGGTGATGTAGATGAAACCGGCCGATATCATTCAAACGGAAGGGACGCTTCCGAAGCAGGTGCTCCCGACGATTGACTTATACATGGACCAAGTCATCCAGCTGTTCGAGCAACATTATGAGAAGATGAAGCGTGATGAGACCGAGACGATTTTGACGAAGACGATGATCAACAACTATGCCAAAGGCAAGTTGTTTCATCCCGTCAAAAATAAGAAGTATACGAATGAGCACTTGATGCTCCTCAGCCTGATTTATGAGATGAAGGGCTTACTTTCAATTAATGACATCAAACAGACGCTCCGTCCGTTAAATGAATCGGACGAAGGTTTCTCGCTTGAGGACTTCTATGACGCGTATCAAGTTCAGAAAGTAAAGAACATGCAGGCGTTTGAGATGCAAGCCGAGACGATGATTGAGAACGTCCTCTCAAATGACAGTGACATCCAGCGTTCGCTCGCCATCGCATCGGCCGTCCACATGAGCCACTTGTACCAGCGGCTCGCCGAGCAGTTGATTGACGAAGACAAATGAAAACGTCCGCTAGCACCGAGGTCAGGTGTCTAGCGGACGTTTTTACGTTTGGCGCTTGCGCTCGACGCGCACGCCTTTGTTGTAAAGCTTTATGACGAGTAGTGGCGCCGTGTAACTGATGATGGCGACGAGTGTCATCGGCCAAAACACGTTTTGGTCCATGAACAAACTTGAACCCAAATAGACGAGTAAGCTGACGATGACGACATGGACGAGCGGATGAAGCTGTCTGAACATGGCGTTCAGCACGCTACTAATGAAAACAATCACCATTCCGAGCATGAACAAACCGAATAGAATCAACAGCCACATGAAGTCCATACGTCACCGCCTATTAGTTATTGATATATTTCTCGAACACGTCACCAAAGTCTTTCCGGTTCCACTCCTGGTAGTGGCCTTGCAGCCAATCGAAGCTCTGTTCATTCAACTCTTTGAACGTCGACGCGACGTGCATGTCACCTTGACGGAGCCCGCTCAAGATCGACACCGAATGGGTGAGCGACGCGTTGGCGAACTCCATCATCTTCCGACCTTCGCGTTGTGTCTCGGCGATGGCGAGAAGTGACTTGTACAAGTCTTTTACGTGCTCGATCTGTTTTTTGTTCACGTCGATGGAGTATGGTTTGTCGCCAATCGTGAATTTAATCTCGACGTCTAAATCGACGGTGCCCGCCGTCTCGAACATGACACTGTTCAGCGGGAAGTGAGCGTATGGATAGCGGTATAAGATCCGCTTTGAGCTCATCGCGCTCGTCCCGTCAAGGTGAATCATCGCCAAGTTCGTGAAGCAGTACTCGTCTGATTTCGATTTGATCAAAAAGTAAATCTTCTCGTTGTCTTCGTGGAGGACATAATCGTCCGAGTCCGCTTTGTCGAAGTCTTTCGGGTCGATGACTTCACCGATATCGCTGAAGCCGGTCAAGTCCGAGGCTAATTTTTTGAACATGTTTACTCGCTCCTCAGTAGTGGATTTTATGCATCTCATTCGGGTCGGACCCGGTCCGTTCGTTCCGGTTCAGCCCGTCGATCGCACCCATCTCTTCTTTCGTCAACGTGAAGTCAAACACTTGGATGTTCTCTTGAATCCGGCTCGGGGTGACCGATTTCGGGATGACGGCGACGCCGTTTTGTAAGTGCCAGCGCAAGATGACTTGGGCTGGGGACTTGCCGTGCTTCGCCGCGATGTCCGTGATGACCGAGTCGGTGAGCGCTTCGCGGCCTTTCATGAGCGGGCTCCACGCTTGAATTTGAATGTCGTAGCGTTGACAGAATGCAATCAACTCTTTTTGGGACAAGTAGGGGTGAATCTCAACTTGGTTCACGGCCGGGACGATCGAGCACGACTGGATGATTTGCTCGAGGTGGCTGACCTCGAAGTTCGAGACGCCGATGGCCCGAACTTTGCCTTCCTCATACAGTTGCTCGAGCGCTTTATACGTCTCGACGAATTTACCGAACCGCGGCATCGGCCAATGAATCAAGAACAAGTCCACGTACTCGAGGCCGAGCCGGTCGAGGCTGTCCTCGAACGCTTGGAGCGCCTCGTCGAAGCCGTGAAACTCGTTCCATAGTTTTGTCGTCACGAAAATGTCTTCACGCGGGACGTTCGATTCCCGAATCGCGCGTCCGACGCTTTCTTCGTTCTGATAGATGGCGGCCGTGTCGATTAAACGATAACCGGCGTCGAGTGCCGCCTTCACCGTATCCGATGTTACGGAGCCGTCTTCGACTTTGTATACGCCGAGCCCGAGCATCGGCATATTGACATCATTATTGAGCATTGTCCATTCCATATTGATTCCCTCCCTATCACGTCTAACGTTACCGAAATTCGCTCGAAAGTGAAAGTGAAAGCTACAGGGTAATGCTTTCGCCGTGCGCTTTAATCACGATTTGGTCACGCTCAAGTTTCGCTGCGGCGACGAGACGGATGTAGGGTTCTTCGACCGGCTCGTAGGATAAGACAAACGTATCCCAATGCATCGGGAAAAAGCGTTTCGCCCCGCTCTGTTTGAACATCATCCACGCTTGTTCCGGCGTGCAATGTGCTTCTTGGAACGAGTCTGGTTGATAGGCACCAATCGGGAAGAAGGCGAGGTCGATCGGTTCCTTGTTCGCGAGGCCATTGAACGATTCCGTGTACGCGGTGTCCCCTGCGAACAGCATACGCACCCCTTTATACTTTAAGACGTAGCCGTTATAGCCCATTTGTTTGTCCCACGGGAAGCGGTTGCCCCAATGGGCGACGGGAATGGCGTGCACGTGTAGCCCGCTTGCGAGCGTCAACTTGTCGTGCGGGTGCATCTCGATCGTCTGCAGACTCTTATACTTGCGGAGCAATTTGCTCGTCCCCGGGGCCGAGATGACGACCGTGTCCGGCGTGATGAGCCGCTTCAAACTTTTATGGTCGAAATGATCCATATGGGCGTGACTAAGTAAAATCACGTCGACAGGGCCGACTTCTTCAATGGAGAGGGCGGGCGCGGTATGCCGCTTCATCCCGAACGTGATGGGACCGAGGTGGACGCCGATTCGCTTCGAGAACACCGGATCGGTCAAAATCTTCAAACCATACCAATGGATGAGGACGGTCGAATGGCCAACCCACGTGGCGCTGACCGTCGTCTCATCAAATGAGGCGAGGTCCGGCTTGACCGATGGGACTTTATAAGCCGGTCGAGGCAATCTTCGTTTCAAACGTGTATAAAGGAACGTGCCGACGCTCGCGAGGACGGCGCTCGGGACGAGTAGGGTTCGTAGTCTCATGTCAGTCTCCTCATTCATTCTAAGATGGCTTCATCATACCGCTCAGACGCCGAACCTGCATCAGCCCAAAGCCGTAGAAACGATGGGAGATTGTGGGGGAGGTTGCGAATCCGCTTCCAATTTGGTACGGTGGACATAACTTAGGAAAGGAAGGTACACCGTGCCATGAAAAAGTCACACACACTCAACTGATGAAACAAGTCAGCACTGTTCGCACGAACAGTCACGGGTGAAGTGTGTCCAATTTCAGGCGACGGGGGTAACCCTTCTTTCCGCTTGACCGGAGATCTTCACACCACCGCTTGTCGCGGATGGTGTTTTTTGTTTCATCGCGTATCAGAACAATTTGCGAGGTGAGACATATGTTATCCATCAAACAAGTCCGGTTCGATTACGACCGGCAACCTTTATTTCAAAATGTTTCTTTTGACGTCGCGACTGGGGAGCACGCCGTCTTGTTCGGACAGAACGGGTCGGGGAAGACGACGTTATTTAACTTGATTGTCGGGGCGCTCACGCCAGAAGCCGGTTCAATTGAGCGGCACGGAACGCTTGGGGTCGTCGAACAGACGCTCGAAGAATCGGACGAGACGCTGCTCTCGTACGTTATGCTCGGCGACCATGTGCGTTTCTCTTTATATGAGGACGTCATGTCAGGTGAGGCGGAGCGTGTCATGCGAGCGTATGATAAGGCGTTAGAGACTGGGGCATATCGTCTCGAGGGGGAAGCGAAACACGCGCTCAAGCAACTCGGCCTTACTCATGAAGAGAGACGATTGTCCGAGTTGAGCGGTGGTGAACGGACGCGAGCCCAACTGGCACGACTGACATTGCAACAAGTCGACATCGTCTTACTCGATGAACCGACGAACCATCTCGACGTCACGTCGATCGAATGGTTGACCGACTGGGTGCGCCAATTTCAAGGGACAGTACTCACCATCTCACACGACCGACAGTTCATCGAGGACGTGGCCGACGTCATCCTCGAGCTTGAGGAGGGGCGCGTCACGCGTTACCCGGGAAATTACACGACGTACACGACACAAAAACGCGACGAAGCGCGACGGGACGAGCGAGCCCATGCCCGCTATGTGGCAAGGAAGTCGGAGTTGCTCGACATGATTGCCCAATATAAGGGCTGGCACTTGAAAGCGAAAGCGACGGCGAGTGTCCGCAACCCCGGTGCCCAAAAAGGCGCGGCAAACTTGGCCGTCAAGATGAAGGCACGCGTTCGAAAGCTCGAACAGCTCGAGGCGTCTCGTCCGAACCGACCGAAAGAAACGGCCCACGTGCACGTCCAATTCCACGCCGAACCGCTCGAAGCGAAGACGTGGCTGACGTGTGAGGCGGTCTCGTTCGGCTATGACGAACCGTTGTTCACGGACGTCTCGTTCGCAATCGAGCGAAACGATCGCATCTCGATTGTCGGGCCGAACGGCTCGGGGAAAACGACACTGTTGAAGCTCATCCTCGGAGATCTCGAGCCGACATCAGGAGTCGTCAGGCGACATCCGCGCCTGAAGATCGGCTACTTCTCACAGGCGCTCGAACGTCTCCCACAGGAAGGGACGCTTCTCGAGGCACTCTTAGCAGAAAGCGACTTGTCCGAGACAGCTGTCCGGACGCTGCTTGCCCACTTCTTGTTTCGACGTGATGAAGTGTATAAACCGATGCGCGACGCGAGCATGGGCGAGAAATGCCGCATCGCTTTCCTCATCCTTTATTTCTCGGATGCACACCTGCTCGCCCTGGATGAACCGACGAACTATTTAGACGTGGCAACACGCGAACAAATCAAGGCTGCACTCGAGCTGTATCCGGGCGGCCTCATCCTCATTTCGCATGACCGGACGTTCCATCGATTGACCGATCGGATCATCGAACTCGGGGATCCGGTGACGGTGAAGGACCGAGATGTGCGTAAGGCGCCGGATGTCGAGGCGACGCTTCGCACGATTGAGGCGCTTCAACGTGACGAACAAATATATGTCGACGAGGCAGGAAACCTTTTACCGTTTGACGAATCCAAACAGAGGAAACGAAACGAGTAGGAGTGGAGAGCATGATGAAGGAAGAAGTTCGGACGTCGCGGGCCGCGTCCCGGAAACGAAAACGGTTGATGCGCACGCTGATGACACTCGTATTGATCGCCTCGCTCGTCGGTGTCATCGCCTTGGCGGCACTGATGGATTCGAAAGATACGAAAACGGCGTTGCCGGAAACCGATGACATCGCCACCGAGATGGTCGGTTCAGAGTCTGAAGACGAGCCGGTGGCCGAGGAGACGAAAGACGTCGTCTATATCGGCTCGCCTTATACGAAAGTGTATGCGGACGATCGGGTAACCGTCGTCTATGAGGCCGATCTCGGCGACCGCTATGAGCGGCTCGAGACGGTGAGCGGGTTCGTCAAGTTGCAACTGAACGAGCGGTTGACGGGCTGGGTGACCGAGGAACGGGTGACGACGGAGACATCGTCGGCGACCGATGAGGAAATCACTTCCGCGTGGCAAAGCGTCATGCCTTCCGCGTCCACGTCCACGCTCGAGCTCCTCGGGAAGGACCGTGAGTCGGTCCGAGCGGAGCTCGGTGCCCCGAAAGCCGTGCAGCGTGACCAAGTGAACGAATATCACTTCTACGACGGCTTCTTCCTTATGATGCGTGACGGCAAAGTGAAGGCGATCGATTGGGACAAGCAACCGGTCGCATCGCCCGAGTTGACGGCGTCGAGCGACCAAGCTTCCGGAAGTTGGTACGAAGGGGAGACGATGCAGTTGAAACTGTTCCCGTATAGCGGCATCATGCGCGTCCGGATTGAACAGAAATAAGCGAGACAGCTGAAAAGGAAACTTTTCGGCTTTCTTTTTCGCTTTACATTCAAATGAACGTTTGATTGTTTGAGGGACGTGGAATATAATGAGAGAAGAGGAGGGGTATTATGGCTGGGCATGATCATCACGGACACGACCATCATCACCATCATACGACGAACCAACGGGCGCTATTTTGGGCGTTTCTGTTGATTGCGACGTTCATGATCGTTGAGGTCGTCGGCGGTCTGTGGACGAATAGTCTCGCCTTGCTGTCGGACGCTGGGCATATGCTTAGTGATGCCGCGGCACTCGGACTTAGTTTTCTCGCTGTCCGCTTCGGGTCGAGGCAGGCGACACCGGACCGAACGTTCGGCTATCGGCGTTTCGAGATTTTAGCGGCGTTCGTGAACGGGTTGACGTTACTCGTCATCTCGATTTATATCATCATCGAGGCGTATAAACGTCTTTTCGCACCACCGGAGATTATGAGTGAGGGCATGCTGATTATTGCGGTCGTCGGGTTGATTGTGAACATACTCGCGGCATGGATTTTAATGCGCGGGGAGCAGGACAACTTGAACGTACGGAGTGCGCTGTTACACGTATTCGGAGACTTACTCGGTTCGGTCGGGGCCATCACGGCCGCGCTTCTTATTTTGTTGTTCGGATGGACGCTCGCTGATGCCATCGCGAGCCTGTTTGTCGCCGTGCTCATCTTGATTAGCGGCTATCGGGTTACGCGGGATGCTGTCCACATCTTGATGGAAGGGGCGCCGCATGAAGTCGATGTCGTGGCAATGCAGCGTGATTTGTTGGCCGTTACCGGAGTAAACGAAGTGCACGATTTGCATGTTTGGTCGATCACATCGAACGAATACGTGGTGACGTGCCACGTCTTGATAGGCGAGACGACGAACGATCAAGCGGTCCTTCGGGACGTCACGGAACGGATAAAACAATTCGGCACGTTCAAACGTTCAACCGTACAAATCGAGCGGGCACCCGCCTGCTGTCAGGAACGAACCATCTGGTAAAAAAAGCGGTCCCCAGTAAAATTGGGGACCGCTTTCGTTATGGCTTCAAGACGACTTTGACGCAGTCGTCGAGATGATCGTTGAAAATCTTATACGCATCGGCCGCCTGGTCGAGCGGCATCCGGTGCGTGATGATGTCGGTCGGGTCGAACTTGTTGTCGACAATCATCTGGAACAGCTCCGGCATATAGTGGATGACCGGCGCTTGACCCGTCTTGATGCTGACGTTCCGTGTGAAAAAGTCGCCGAGCGGGAATTGATTATAGTTCATTGCGTAAATTCCCGTCAGTTGGACTGTCCCGAATTTCCGGACCGCTTCTTTCGCGACTTTGATGGCGCTGAGCGTCCCGCCCTGGACCATCAGTTTCTGTTCGACTTTCTCGATTGGCGACATTTTGCCATCGAAGCCGACGCAGTCGATGACGACGTCGGCGCCGCCGTTCGTGATCTCGTAAATGTATTTACCTGTATCGATCGGGTCTTTCATGAGCACCGTCTCGACGTTGTTCGATAATTTCGCCCGGTTTAAACGATAAAGCTCGGGGTCGACGGCGATGACGCGTTTCGCTCCGCGGACCCAGGCGAGTTTTTGCGTCATGAGTCCGACCGGTCCGGAACCGAGGACGACGACGGTGTCGCCGGCTTTCATGCCGGCGCTCTCGAGGCTCCACCAGGCAGTCGGGATGACGTCTGATAGGAAGAGGAGCGCCTCATCCTCGAGCTCACATGATTCTGGAATGACGAGCGGCATGAAGTTACCGTACGGCACTTTCAAATACTCGGCCTGACCACCGGGATGATTCCCGAACTGTTCGGTGAAGCCGAAGTAACCGCCCGCATCGGTATGCGGTGCATGGTTCGAGTTGTCGCATTGGCTCTCCATCTCGTGCTCACAATAATAACAGTGGCCGCACGAGACGTTGAACGGCAAGACAACCCGGTCGCCTTTTTTCACTTTCGTCACGTCCGGTCCGACTTCTTCGACAATCCCCATCGGTTCGTGCCCGATGACGTAGCCGTGGCGGGTCGGCATGTTGCCTAAGTAAATATGCAAGTCCGAGCCGCAAATCGCCGTCGAGGTGATTTTGACGATAATCTCTTCCCGGCTCTCAATCTCTGGGTCCTTCACGTCTTTCACTTCGATGTTCTTTGCCCCTTGATACGTTACTGCGCGCATGCGTTCATTCCTCCTTTTTTTCGAAAACAGGTAAGTCACAACACGTGTACTGTACCCGCTTCGATCGCGTTCGAACCTGAAATATGGAGGAAATAGGAAAAGGGACTCACAGTGGAGCCCCTGTCCCGGTCACATCGATGACAACGATTTCCGGGGGATTGAAGATGCGCGGTACGCTGACGCTGTAGTTGAATCCACGCCCGATGACGTGATCGAACGTCTCGTGTTCATATAGCCCACCGGCATACTTCGGGAAAAACCCTTGGTCGGGCGCGTACAGCCCGTTCATGAGGTAAGGGATCCGCACTTGTCCGCCGTGGGCGTGACCCGATAAGACGAGGTCGAACGGAAGGGCGGCATATGTCTCGACCCGCTCGGCCCGGTGCGACAACAAGATGCTGAACGCCTCGTCCGTTTCCGTATCCTCGAGCGCAACGAGGGCGTCCTCTTCCCATATCCCGTGCCAGTTTTCCGCATATGTACGGAGCGGGTCTTCGAGTCCGCCGATGACGAGGTCGATTCCGTTGATTGTCCGTGCTTCGGCCTCGTTCTCGAGGACGATTACCCCGTGCGAGCGGAACACGTCTTTCACGTCGTGCCGGACATAATCGTCTGAGTCATCAATCTCGTGGTTGCCGGTCACAAAGTACATCGGGGCAACACCTTCGAGCCCTTTGATTAAGTCGAAGGCGGCGTTCGGTGAACGGTACCGGTCGAGCATGTCACCTGGCAAGGCGATGAGGTCAGGTTGTTGCGCTTTCACTTTCTCAATTAAAACGCTTTGTTTTTCTCCGTACGAGTAGCCATGCAAGTCGGACAAAAGGACGATGCGGAGGGATTGACCCACCTCAAGTTTATCGGTCGACACGTTGTACGTGCGGACGACGAGTCCGTTATAAAGGGCGACAAATAAAAATGTGACGATGGCGCCGAACGTGATGTATTTACGTCTTCCTTTGAACATGTCGTCCCTCCTCGTGTCGTCGGTTCTTTCATTCTACTCGGACTGTCGTAAGGAAGCAAAGAATGTTGAGAAAACGAGTGATCATCGTTTCGTTACAAAAAAATCCCGCTCGATGAGGAGCGGGAGCGTGATTATGCTGCTTTTGCTGTCAATTTGACGTCGACGTTGCCGCGTGTCGCTTTCGAATACGGACACACTTGGTGTGCCGCTTCGACGAGGCGCTCGGCTGTCTCTTGGTCGACACCTTTGATTTCGACTTCGAGTTCAACGGAAATGAAGAAGCCGCCTTCGTCATCCTGGTTGAGCGTGACGTGACCCGTGACGCTTGAACCTTCCGTCTTGACGCGCTCTTTACTGATGACGAGGTTCAATGCGCTACCGAAGCAAGCCGCATAGCCGGCTGCGAACAACTGTTCAGGGTTCGTCGCTTCGTCCGCATGTTTTGAGCCAGGCATCGAGACGTTTAAGTCGATGATACCGTCCGTTGATGTGACGCGTCCTTCGCGGCCACCGATTGCTGTTGCAGAAGCTGTGAATACTGGTTTCATGATTCATTTCCTCCGTTTCATTTTCAACAATTATATTGTGCACAACTTAATTATAAGGCAGTCAAATGAATGTGCAAGTGATATGCTTGTCCTAAGACTACAGCCGGAGGACAAACCATGAAAAGTTCGCTAACATTAGAACATCAAATCTGTTTTCAGCTCTATACTGCCTCAAAAGAGCTGACACGTTTATATCGCCCGATTTTGGCTCCGTTAAACCTGACCTATAGCCAGTACCTGGTTATGCTCGTCTTGTGGGAAGAGGAAGGAATCGATTTGAAACAAGTCGGAGAACGGCTGACGCTCGACTCGGGTACGCTGTCGCCACTCGTCAAACGCTTGATGCAAATCGGCTATGTTGAAAAAGTACGGGCACAAGATGACGAGCGCCGCATTGTACTGACGCTCACCGATTCAGGTCGCGCACTGCGTGAGCAGGCGGAGGACGTTCCGCGTCAAGTGAGTGGTATGCTGAAAATAGATGAAGCGACATATGTCGCCTATATGGAGATGCTCATCGACATCAAAGCGCGTTTGAAGGCGTTCGGTGAGCAACAAGGGTAAGCGTTTTGCGAAAGGAGTCGACATGATTCGCAAATTAATCATCATTTTGATGGCGATTGGTGGCTATGCCGCTTGGAAATATGAAGTGCCGAACGTTTCGGCGCCGACGAGTGTTCAAGTAAAATCGGACGTGGCGGAGGAAGTGGAAGGGACCGATGAGGAGACAACTGAAGTCACCGATGCCCCGCGCTTTGCTAGCCAATATGCCGGGAATGATTGGTACTTGCTCGAACGAAACGGCGATCGGACGCTCGAATTGATCGATGCGGACGGCGCGAAGAAAGGGTTCTATCAATTCGAGACGGGGAGCACGTATGAAGGTCTGATTGTGGATGAGACGACGCGGCAAGACGTCGAGCAAATCGGTTTCGATGCCGTCCGTTCGTACGATAAAGGGATGCGCCGCTATTTGATTCCCGACGACCCGTCGTTTTCGGTGTATGCGATTAACGGCAATTACGTCACGTTCTTCTTCGATCAACACGACGACGACAAGCTGAAAGCCGTGCTTTCCGTCGACCGTCGCGTCGAAGAGGCGAGTGACGGGTATTACGGCGACATCTCAGCCGAAAGTACGGTCGGGAACGAGACGCTCATGCGGTTGCTCATGAATTGGGACCGCCAAAAGTTTAACCTGTCAGCGCTCGCCGACTTTGAGCCGCTCCTTCCCGTCGTTCGGGCACATAGCGAGAATATGGCGGAGAACAATTTCTTCAGCCATACGGACCCAGAAGGACGGGACCCGTTCGAGCGGATGAACGAGTACGGGCTCACATATTCGGTCGCCGGAGAGAACTTGGCGATGGGCCAGATGAGCGTCTTTCACGCCCACTGGGGGCTCATGAACTCGCTCGGTCACCGCGAGAATATCTTGAAGCCTGAGTTCACCCATGCGTCGGTCGGACTTGTGCATAACGACGACAATAGCCCGTTCTATACAATTAATTTCATCACGCCACGCTAAAAACAGGAAGGTCACCGTTCATTCGGCACACCTTCCTGTTTTTCTGGTTGAAGCGGTTTTAAAAACTTGTCCGTCAAGCCGAACGACATCATAATCCCGAATGAGACGAGAAACGTGAACGGCCAACGTGGCTCAACATAGACGGCCGTCAAGTAGGCGGACGTGGCGACGAGCGCGCCAAAGAACTGCAACGCGATGAAACGACGGACGTAGGTAGGCGAACTATGCTTTCGATAAACGATACTCGACACGACAAGGTCGATGAATAAAATCAATAGCACACCGAGATACAAGGTGAGCATCGGGTTTGCCGTCCACGCCTCAGGCAACCAGCTCGGATTCGTCTCGGCATAGCCCACCGTCTGGTCCGCCCCTTGAAAGGTGAGTTCGAGGCCGAGAAACAAGACAGTAAGAAACGCAGTCGTGCGCACGACGTTCCGCTGCCGTGTATATGTATGAAACATGAATCCCATCCTCCTTTATGTATCGTACGAACGGAGGATGGGACAAGTTTCACTTAAATTAACTTTTTAATGGCGGATTCGATTTCGGCCGGCGTCGTCTGCGGGGAGAACCGTTCGATGACGTTTCCTTGGCGGTCGACGAGGAACTTCGTAAAGTTCCATTTGATCGCCTTCGAGCCGAGTAGTCCCGGTGCTTCCTTCGCTAAGTATTGGAAGAGTGGATGCGCGTCTTTCCCGTTGACGTCGACTTTGGCGAACATCGGGAACGACACACCATAGTTCAACTGACAAAACTCGTTAATCTCTTCGTTCGTCCCTGGGTCTTGATGGCCGAACTGATTGCACGGGAAACCGAGCACTTGGAGTCCTTGGTCTTTATATTGCGCGTACAACGTCTCGAGGCCGTCGAGTTGCGGCGTGAAGCCGCACTTGCTTGCCGTGTTGACGATCAAGAGTACGTCTCCCTCATATTTCGATAATGGTTGGAGCTTACCGCTCATGTCTGTCGCTTCGTATTGATAGATCATCATGTTTCCCCCTTTGCCTCTAGTATAGCAAGCGCGTTTCCCATGTACGACTTTAAATCGGTTGTCCGCAATCAAATTGTCACGAAACGATGATGCCCTTGTTACAATGTAATGGGAGGAAACTCGTATAATGAAGCTCGCAGACAGAAAGGATCGATGTTATGTACATATTGAAAAATGAATTTATTTGGATCACTCTCATTCTCGTCGGCTTATTCTTCTCGAGCGCGACACCTTATTCGGAGCAGAGCATCGTTTCACCGCTCGAACGGTTCGAATGGGGATGGGCCGAGCCGATGCTCGGAAACGTGGATTTCGATTACGCGGGTGACCCGGTCTCACTCGAGGCGAAAGGAACGGTCGGCTTGATTGAATTTTTGATTCGAAAAGCCGCGCACTTCACGGTCTTCTTCGTCCTCGGCGCGCTTTTCGTCAAAGCCGTCTCGCGTACTCGTATTCATGCTGGGCTTACGCTCTTGTTCGCTTGGGCGCTTGCGACCACGGTCGGCGTATATGACGAGTTCCATCAGAGCTTGACGCCGGAGCGGACGCCGCTCATCCAAGACGTCGTCTTAGACAGCTTCGGTGCGCTATGTGGGGTCGTGCTCCTCGGTGGCCTCTATTTAGTGAAACGGCGAAAGCGTAAGTCGCGATCAGGCTACATGATGACAAGGTAAAACAAAAATGTATAAGGTTGTTATGTGAAAAGCGCATCTAGAAGCGCTTTTCTTTTTTTATACGGAGAACTTGTGACAGAAAAATGAGCAAATCTGCCTATATACCCACGTTTTTTAAGCGATAAAACCTAAATCAGGTCAATGTAACGCGAATGAAATATAAGTGTAAAATAATTTCAGGTTTAGATTGCTATAATGAGTCTCAGAGCGAGAACGAAATCTCGTCAAAATTCGACAAAATAACGAATCTATTATAGATAGAAATACACACGACTCAGCGGAGGGAAGCACATTGGTTAACTTGAAGAAACTTGCGGCAACCGTCACTCTAGGGACTCTTCTCATCAGCGGCACGACTCCTGGTTTTGCGGCGTCACTCACAGACAAGCAAAAGAAAGTCCAGCAGCAACAACAACAAAATAGTTCTGAACAGTCAAAAGCGAACGCATCGATTCAATCGCGTGAGCAAGCAATCAGCAAAGAGCAGCAAGAGATCAACAAGTTAGACGCTGAGCTTCAAGACGTCATCAACGACGTCGCGCAAAAGAAGGCTGAGATTCGTGCGACACAAGAAAAGATTAAAGAGCTTGAAGCACAAATTAAGAAGTACGAAGCAAAAATGAAAGCCCAAGAAGAGCTCATGAAAGAGCGGATGGCGACGATGCAAAAGAACGGCGGCACGTCGATTAACTGGGCGGAGTTCATCTTCGGTTCGAAAGACTTCGGCGACTTGATCACACGCATGATCACGGCCGGCACGATCCAAGAGAACGACAAGCAAATCTTCGAAGAGTATCAAGCGACGAAAGAGAAGCTCGCGGCAGCGCAAGCGGATCTTAAAGCGGAGCGCGATACGCTCGTGAAACAAAAAGAACAACTTGAAGAGCGCAAAGCGGCACTCGATAAGAAAATGAAAGAGCGCGCAGCGAAAATCAAGAAGTTGAACGCAGAAAAAATCAAATTCGAGTCGAAATTGATGAGCTTGAAAGAGATGGAGTCAACGCTCCAAGCACAAGAAGCGTCAATCAAGGCTGAAATCGAAGCACAACGTCGTGCAGCTGAAGAAGCGAAACGTAAAGCCGAAGCTGAAGCGGCAGCGGCGGCTGCAGCGAAGAAACAACAAGCATCAAACGCGTCATCGTCATCGAGCGCGGCGGCAGCGACACCGGCAGCATCAGCACCGGCGAGCGGCGGCATGTTCCAACGCCCTGCAAGCGGCCGTCTTTCACAAGGATGGGGCGCGGCAAGCGGTGCGAACGGCTATACGTTCCACAACGGAATTGATATCGCTGGACCAGTCGGTACGCCAATCCACGCGGCACAGACAGGGACGGTCACGACTGCAGGATGGGGTGGCGCTTACGGAAACCACGTCATCGTCACGCACGTCTTGAACGGACAAGTGTGGACGACAGTATACGCGCACTTGAGCTCGGTATCGGTATCGGCCGGACAACGCGTTACACAAGGTCAAAACATCGGAGCGATGGGCAGCACAGGGAACTCGACAGGGTCACACCTTCACTTCGAGATTCACCGTGGCGGTTACTCGTACTCGTCTTCGAGCGCGGGGAACACAGTCAACCCAGCCTCATTCTTCTAAATCCTATACAAAAAGTGATCGACGAACGCGTCGATCACTTTTTTGTTGCCCGGTAACTGATGAACGTCAAGAGCGCGGCTCCGATGACACTCAGCCAAAGTGTGTCCCAATTCGGGTCGTCAAGGACGCTCCTGCCCCCGACGATGAGCATATACGTAACGACCGAACCGACGAGCACGCTTACTAAGATGAGACGTACCCGTTTCGGGATTTGCTGCCACCAATGACTCATAAAAAATCGCCTCCACCTAGTAGTATAGGGGAGGCGGAGCGATTCATCTAGCGAGCCGGATCCAAGCCGATTCCATGATTGGTTCATAGCCGACCTCTTGGTAGATCTTATTCGACGTCGGATTGGTCAAATCGGTGTAGAGCGTACAGAACTGTTTTGTCTTCAAGAGCTCCCGGCTGAGCTCGGCGACGAGTGAACGGGCATATCCCTTTCCGCGCTTCTCAGGCACCGTATAGACGAACGAGACGGTGATGCCGTTCTCCGTCGGACGTGAGCGTTTGGCGCATGAGACGGGCGTACTGTTGACTTCCCAGAGGACGACGTCATCGTTCTCGATCATCATGGTGACGGTGCGAATGACTTTCTCTGTCTCAGAAGGGGCGAGTCCCGAATCTTGTTCGAAGCCCCGATACCAGTCCTCGAGTAGTGCTTGATCGTCTGTCGTCGCATAACGCATCACGCCTTCTGCAATCAAGATGTCGTTCACGTGGTCGAGTCGATACAGGCCTTGTGCCATAAAAGGCGAGGCGTCTTGACCCGTCTGTTCACGCCAACGAGCAGCGAACGCCTCGGCGTGTACGCGTTCCGACACGATTTCAGTGAACGGAATGTCCCGGTCTAGTAATGCTGAAACCGCGATCGTATGGACGTCTTGCGCACGAGAGGTGTCCACGATGACATAGTTGAGTGGATGTGGCGGCGTGACTTGCATGATGGCGAGCAGACGCCCGTCGTCCTCGACCGTCATTTGATGATAGGTAGGGTATACCCCGCGCTTTATATTTTCAAGGATGCCAATCATCAGACTGTGTTCGGCTTCTCGCTTCATCAACTCCGGCAAGACGCGTTCCGCGAACGCGTCGGGATTGTCCCAAATCGTAAATTCCATATAGCTTCCTCCTTTTTATGTAAGAAAAACGGGCAAACCGTGAGGCTTGCCCGTTGAGCACGTTATGCGATTTCTTCGCGTGCTTTTGGATCGTCAAGAAGTTTCGTATGACGTTTGAAGTAATGGACGATTTTTGCGATGGCACCGTCACCTGTGACGTTCGTCGCAGTCCCGAAGCTATCTTGCGCCAAGTAGAGCGCGATGACTAAGCTCTGCATCGTCGCATCGAAGCCAAGAATCGAACCGAACAGTCCGAGTGAGGCCATGACGGCTCCGCCAGGGACACCAGGTGCTGCGATCATCGTCACGCCGAGGGCGAGGATGAACGGAAGCACGATTGCGTACGACATTGGCATGCCGTTCAAGTACATGAGGGCGACACCGACCGATGTGAGCGTGATTGTCGACCCTGACAAGTGGATCGTTGCACAGAGTGGAACGACGAAGTTCGCAACGCCTTCATCGACGTTGTTTGCTTTCGCTTGGCGAAGCGTGACCGGAATCGTTGCAGCCGATGATTGCGTCCCGATGGCTGTGAAGTAAGCCGGCATCATCGTCTTAAGCAACTTGAGCGGGTTCTCTTTGTTGAGGCCCCCTGCGATCGAGTACTGAATCATAAGCATTGTCAAATGAAGGACAATGATTGTGACGAAGACGAGCGAGAACACCGAGAGGATCTCAGCGACTTGTCCGGCATACGTCATGTTCATGAAAATTCCGGCGATGTGGAACGGTAAGAGTGGAATGATAACTTTGCTGATGACGAGCTCAATGATATCGCGGAAATCCATGGCAAGGTCGAGCGAGCGCTTGCTTTCGATTGCGGCAATCCCGATGCCGATGACGAAAGCGAGAACGAGTGCAGTCATGACGCCAAATACAGGTGGAATCTCGAAGTTCAAGAAGCCGCTAAGCAATGCTTCTTCTGGGTTTTCAGCGGATCCTGTGTTCCGTGACAAAATCTGTGGGAACAGGTTGCTTGTCGCGAAGTAAGCGAGTGTACCGGCGACGATTGTCGACAAGTACGCGATGACGGCTGTCAAGCCGACGAGTTTTCCTGCCCCTTTACCGAGCTCCCCGATGCCCGGAATGATAAAGGCGAGAATGATGAGTGGGATGGCGAAGCCTAAGAACTGCCCGAAGATTGTGTTGAACGTGACAAATGTCCGTACAATCCAGCTCTGACTTTCTGGCACGAGGCTCCCGATTAAAATACCAAATGCGATCGCGATGATGATGCGACCAAGAAGACCAATGCGTAATTTCAAAAAAATCATCCTTTCTTAATGTGTGAATTGTTGCTATTTTCGCACATTTCCAGTGAGGTTGCCACCCTATCTTTCATAAATGAGAGAAGATTGACGTTTAACAACTTTCGAATAGGGTAACATAAATTGTTGTCGTACAAAAGGGGAGGCTTCTTCTTTTCCTAATATACAATCGATGTTATGATTAATTTTGAATAGACGTAAAGGAGGGGTGACGCGTGCAGGTACAACGAACAACGATCCACATCGCGGGTCAAGACTATACGATCGTGAGCGAGGAGCCAGCTGATCATGTGAGGGAAGTCGGTTTTCTCGTCGATAGTAAAATCCGTGAGATTCGTGAACAGTCCCCTCATTTAGACGCTCGTCAGGCGGCCGTTCTCGCCGCCATCCAAATCGCGAGCGATCACGTCAAATCTAAACGAAACACGGGAGAATAAATCACTTTATGGTTACTCTACTTATACTGTTTTTCTTGTTTATCGGAATCGTCAACGGTTTTCGCCGCGGCGCGATTCTACAGCTCGGCCACTGGGTCGCGCTCATCATCAGTTTCTTTGTTGCCAATGCCTACTACCGAGATTTAGCCGAAGCGTTCAAGCTCTGGATTCCGTATCCGTCGCAACTTGACGGAACGCTCCCGGGTGGCGTGCTCGACTTGAACTCGCTCTCAGGCATTGAGATGACGTTCTATAACGTCTTTTGGTTCGTCGTCTTGTTCGTCATCACGAAGCTCGTCTTGCATCTCATCTTATCGATGCTCGACTTCTTGACGGACTTGCCGATTTTACGTCAATTGAAAGGAATCATCGGTGCCGTACTCGGATTCCTCGAGTCGTACGTCATCACGTTCTTCATCCTTTGGGTGATCGCGTTCGTCCCGATGGCCGGTGTACAAAACGCCGTCGACAATTCGTCGCTTGCGACATTCATCATTCAAGATACACCGTATCTTTCGGAATGGTTCTCGAACAAGATGCTGTGACACGACAGGCCGGAATGCAAGCAAGTGCTTGTGTCTCGGCCTTTTCTGTATAGAGAAGGGGGAAAAGTCATGAATAAAGTAGAAGCGATGATGCTACTCGAAAAGATTGCGCAATATATGGAAATCAAGGGGGAGAACCCGTTCAAAATCAACGCCTTCCGGAAAGCCGCGACGGCGCTCGAAAACTCAGAGCTTGAACTCGACGACATCGAGGATTTGACGACGATCTCAGGGATTGGCAAAGGGACGGCGGCCGTCCTCGAAGAATGGCGGGATACGGGCCGGAGTGAGGTGCTCGAGTCGCTCCAAGCAGAGATTCCGTTCGGTCTGATGAAACTGCTTAAAATTCAAGGGCTCGGGGGCAAGAAGCTCGCACAACTTCGCGAAATTGGGGTCGTCGACTTGGAGTCGCTCATCCGCGTCTTAGAAGACGGTTCGGCTTCCGAGCTCCCGCGCTTCGGTGCGAAGAGCGTTGAGAAGTTACTCGCCGCAGCGAAGAACCTCGAGTCGCGCCCGGAGCGCCTTTCATATGCGATGATGCGTCCGGTCGTCGAAGAAATCGAGACCGTGCTTGAAGCTGAAGTACTTGTGCTTCGCCATTCGGTCGGCGGCAGCTTCCGCCGGGCAGAAGAGACGTGTAAAGACTTAGACTTCATCATCGCGACCGAGGAACCGGTCGCCCTCCGTGACAAGTTGCTCGCCCTCCCGTTCATCAACGAGGTGATCGCGGCCGGCGAGACGAAAGTGTCGCTCGTCCTCGAACGCGAGGAGATGGTGTCGGTCGACTTCCGCATGGTCGAACCGGGCGCCTTTGCCGCGACGCTGCATCACTTCACCGGCTCAAAAGACCATAACGTCCGCATGCGCCAGCTCGCCAAAGCAAAAGGCGAGTCGATTTCCGAGTACGGTGTCGAGACGAAAGACGGCCTCTGGCAACCGGAGACGGAAGCGGAGCTGTTCGAGCGCTACGGTCTGCCGTTCATCCCGCCTGAGTTACGAGAAGGACATCCTGAATTTGAGCATGACCTCTCGAAACTCGTGACCCTCGACGACATCAAAGCCGACGCCCACATGCATACGGTCTGGTCGGACGGGAAGCTCACGGTCGACGAGCTCGTCGCGGCGATGAAGGCCCGCGGCTATGAATGGATCGCCATCACCGACCACGGTAAGTATATGACGTTCGTCAACGGGTTGACCGAGGAACGGCTCGAGGCGCAAGGGGAAGAGATTCTCGAGGCCGCGAAGAAGCATGAGATGTACGTCCTACGCGGCGTCGAGATGGATATCCGTCCTGACGGTACGCTCGACTACGAGCCAGAATTTTTGGCGACGCTCGACTACGTCGTCGCCTCGATTCACTCGAAGATGGACCAATCGGTCGACGAGATTATGGCCCGGCTCGAGAACGCCTGTCGTTCGCCGTACGTCAACGTCATCGCCCATCCGACGGGTCGACTCATCGGACGTCGTGACGGGTATCCGATTGACGAGGAGCGCTTGATCGTCCTCGCGAAAGAGACGGGCACGGCGCTCGAATTGAACGCCAACCCGAACCGACTCGACTTGACGGCCTCAACGCTCAAGAAAGCGAAGGCGGCCGGCGTCAAGCTGATGATTAACACCGACACACACCACCCGGACATGATGGAAGATATGGCGCTCGGCGTCTTACATGCACGTAAAGCCTATCTCGAACCGTCCGACATCATCAACTGCCTCTCGTTTAAGGATGCCAAGGCGTTCTTCGACGCGAAGCGACAGAAAGGAACATGCTAGATGGATCACGCGTTACGCGTTTTAGAATATGAAAAATTGCGACAACAACTCGCCGCTCACGCTGCGAGCTCACTTGGGAAAGACCGGGCGCTTTCGATGCAACCCGATTATTCCTACGACCGGGTGCTCGCCAATTTGAATGTCACGAAAGAGGCGACCGAGGTCGTCCGTCTCCGGGACCGACTTCCGCTCGGTGGCCTGACCGACGTCCGTGCCGAAGTGAAACGGGCCGCCATCGGCTCGGTGCTCTCGACGAGCGAACTGCTCGCCGTCGCCGCCGTCATGTACAGCGGCCGGCAAGTGAAGAACTTCTTCGAGAAGCTCCACGAGGACAATGAGGACCTCCGTATCCCGCGCCTCGACGAGTATGCGGAGCGCTTGACGAAACTGATCGAAGTCGAGCAGTCGATTCGCCACGCCATCGATGATCAAGGAACGGTCCAAGACTCGGCGAGCTCACAACTGCGCGGACTCCGGACCCAGCTTCGTAGCTATGAAGGTAGTGTCCGTTCCCGCATCGACAACATCCTCCGCAATAACGCCAAGATGTTGTCGGACGCCATCGTCACGATTCGGAACGACCGTTACGTCGTCCCGGTGAAACAAGAGTACCGCCAAGCGTTCGGCGGAATCGTCCACGACCAATCGGCTTCTGGTCAGACGCTCTTCATTGAGCCGCAGGCGATTGTCTCGATCAACAACGAGATTCAGGAAGTGCGCTTGAAAGAGCGCGCCGAGATTGACCGTATCTTGAGCGAGCTGTCGAACCTCGTCGGGGGTGTCTCGGATTCGGTCGTGACGAACCTTGACGTGCTCGCCACGCTCGACTTTGTGTTCGCGAAAGTTGCGTATGGCCATGAGTTGAAGGCGACCGAGCCGAAGTTGAACGACGCCCGGGAAATTAAGCTGAAACAAGCGCGTCATCCGTTCATCCCTCGCGACGAGGTCGTGCCGATTACAGTCGAACTCGGCGAAGCGTTCACCTCGCTCGTCATCACCGGTCCAAACACCGGCGGGAAGACGGTCACACTCAAGACAATCGGTCTGCTTCAGCTCATGGTACAGTCCGGTCTTTACGTGCCGGCCGAGTTCGGGACGGAGCTATCTGTCTTTGACGCCATCTATGCCGATATCGGGGACGAGCAGTCAATCGAACAGAGTCTCTCGACGTTCAGCTCGCATATGACGAATATCGTCAGTATGCTCGACAAGATCGACTTCATGTCGCTCGTCTTGTTTGATGAGCTCGGTGCCGGGACCGACCCACAAGAAGGGGCCGCACTCGCCATCGCCATCCTCGACGAAGTGAAGCGGCGCGGGGCTCGCGTAGCTGCGACGACACATTACTCGGAACTGAAGGCGTACGCCTATAACCGGGAGGGCGTCATGAACGCCTCGATGGAGTTTGATATCGAGTCACTCAGCCCGACGTACCGTCTGTTGATCGGTGTGCCGGGACGCTCGAACGCGTTCGAGATTAGCCGTCGCCTCGGGTTGTCAGAGGATGTCATCGACAAGGCACGGAGTCACGTCGGCACTGACGCCGAGTCAGTCGAATCGATGATCAACGAGCTCGAGTCGGCGAAACAACGCGCCGAGCAGCTCGAACAAGAGTTGCTCGTCAAGCGCCACGACCTTGCAGAAGAGCAGGCGGCGTTCGAGGCGAAGATGAAGGAGTTCGAGAAAGAACGCGATACGATGTTTAGCGAGGCCGAGGCGAAAGCCGACAAAGCGGTCGAGCAGGCGAAGCGTCAAGCGAACGAAGTGATCGACCGCTTGAAGAAGCTGCGTGAGCAAGGCATCGTCAAAGAGCATGAGATTATCGCCGCGAAGAAAGAACTCGAATCGGCGAAACCGACGCTCCAAGATAAAAAGATCCAAAAAGTGAAACAAAAAGCACAACAAAAACGTACGTTCAGTAAAGGCGAAGAAGTGAAAGTGACGACGTTCAATCAAAAAGGGTATATCGTGAACCAGATCAACGACAACGAGTACAACGTCCAGGTCGGGATCATGAAAGTGAACGTCAAAGCGGACGACCTTCAGAAAATTGGGCCGTCAAAAGAGCAACCGCTCAAAGCGAAAGGCAGCTCGCTGAAGCGCCAGAGCACGACGAAGTCGGAGCTCGACTTGCGTGGGGTCCGCGTCGAAGAAGGACTTTCACGCCTAGACAAATATATCGACGAGGCGCTCGTGTCCGGCTATGACAACGTCCGCATCATCCACGGCCTCGGTACGGGCGCGATGCGACAAGCGACGCAAGAGTTCTTGAAAGGGCATCGCCACGTGAAGAGTCAACGCCCGGGCGGTATGGGCGAAGGTGGACTCGGGGTCACGGTCGTCGAGTTGAAGTGAGGGTATGGTAATGGGGAACGTATCGTTTAACGTGATGCTCGAGTCGTTCGGTCTGTATACAATCGCCGGGCTCATGATTGTCGTGGGGCTCGCGATTTTTGAAGTGACGACACCGTACAGCAATTGGCGCGAGATTCAAAAGGGGAACGTGGCCGTTGCACTCGCGACAGGCGGGAAGGTCGTCGGTCTTGCCAACATCTTCCGTGTCGTCGAGAGTCATCATGATCGGTTGATCGACATTTTGGTCGGCGGGGGCTTTGGCTTCTTTTTGCTCCTCGTCACGTATTGGTTGTTTGAATTTTTGACGCCGTCGTTGAAGGTGAACGAGGAGATCGGGAAAGGGAATATCGCCGTCGGACTTTTGGCGTTCCTCCTCTCAATCGGTGTCTCGCTCATCGTCGGTGCGGCATTAGTGAGGTGAAGACATGGTATATGAACGATTAGCGAAGATTCTTTTCATCGGCGCCGGTCTGTTTTTAGTGGCCGCAGCGCTATGGTTTATCTTTTATTGAGGGAAAGCGACGTCTGCGGACGTCGCTTTTTTTGAAAGGGGGAGCTAGTTTGGGCATCGATTTGAATTTTTTGATGACGACCCAGGGTTATCAGCTCGACGTCGAGTCGTTTCAGATGAAAGACGAGATGTACTATCCGCTCGAATGGACGTGTTTCGGGGCGGATGACGCGACGAGGCTACTAACATGGGATGCTGAACGTGACCGGATTCGCATTCGTTTCGAACAGTACGCCGTTTTTCTCGGGGCATTGGAAGAGCATGGGTTAGATGAAGCGGGACTTCACAATGCTTATCCGGTCGTGAAGTTGAATTCCTCTCGCTTCACGCAATTCGCAGCAGAACATATGGCGACCGAACGCATCAACTCGGAGCGAGGGACGCTAGGGCATTACGTAATCCGCACATTTGAGCAAGAGTTCCACGTTTTAGCATATGAAGATCCGAGTGTAGAAGATTTAGGGAAAGTCGGAGATGTAGGCGTAGTTGTAGAGGTCGTGGACGACGACATGATTTAAAAAGATGGGAACGATTTACGTCCTATATTGCCTCCTATATGAATATGAATCGTTTCCTATGTTAAAATTAGTAAATGAATAAAAAAGATAATGGATTAAAAACATGGTTAGAAAGAGAACGGAACTGTCTGGAGGCGCTGTATGATGACACAAGTAGAAGAATTAAAGATGTATGAAAGCTTTGACGAGTTAGCCAATGATGTACTCGATCTCGCAAAAGAAATATTACCTGAACAATTGTTTTATCTGTCTGCATTTAGCGACACCCAGCAATTCGTTTTAAAACTTTCAAATGAAAAATCCAGCATTCTTATAAAAGAAGGGATGGTTGTCGATTTAAACAATTCGGTCTGCAAACGAATTGATTTTGAAACGAATCAGCCATTGATTTATGAAGACGTACAACAAGATTGTCCGATCGATGAAGTGAAAGGGCTCCTCGATGGAGTCAATATTCAATCCTATTTAGGGATTCCGATTTCCCTCACGAACGGTGAAAAGTTTGGGACGTTGTGTGCCGTCAATGATGAAGCGAGCCTGTTAGACCGTAAGAGTATCAACTTACTCCAGCGGATCGTCAAATTGTTCTCGTATTATTTGGAACTCGAGCATTACGTGTGGCGAGACATGTTGACGGAACTATACAATCGACGTTATTTGACGAAGTACTTCGATGGACAGTGTAATCAAAGTGGCGCAATCTTTTTCCTCGACCTCGATGGCTTCAAAAAGGTGAACGACACATACGGTCATGATGTGGGAGACCTCGTCTTGAAGGAAGTGGCATCGCGACTGCAACGGATTGTGAATCAACAAGAAGAGGCATTTGCTGTCCGCCTCGGTGGCGATGAGTTCGTGCTACACTTTTCTCAATCCGCAACGCAAGTGGAATGGAGCCACCTCGCGAACCAAATCATCGAGGAGTTGAGCGCATGGGAAACGGTCTATCACGTCTCGACGAGTATCGGCATCGTCACCTATACGCGAGACGAACAGACGAGACTCGATACGCTTTTGAAACAAGCAGACGACGCTCTTTACCGAGCGAAATCTTCAGGAAAACGGAATTATAAATTTGGTAACTGACACCGTTTTATAGGGGAGTCATTTAACAAAGTGGTAAGGAGGATGAATCATTACAAAATATCTATTACTCGTTAGTCTGTTCATTGGACCTATGTTAACGTTGACCGCTTGCGGTGGAACGGACACGGTCGAAACGATAGACAATCGACCGGTCGTTCATTTCGATGCCGCTTCAATCATTTCGACAGCACGCGATCATCAAATCAAGATGCTCACGCTATCGAGTATCCCGACAGATGTTGTCGCAATTTCTGGAGCGGTTAGAGAATTGCAGGGCGTGCAAGTAGACAACGAGACGTATGTAGCCGAACTGGAAGGCTTGCGGCATGAGAATTCCTCGGCCGATGAGTTTAAAGACCTCGTTGTCGAATATTTAGAAGCGGAAAACGCGTATATCAATCAAACCATCGAGGCCTTATACGGTGGAGACACGAGCCGTCCAAGTCGATTCTCGATGGAGTCGCTCTATTCAAGAGTAAATGCAAAAGTGTCAGAGTTTCGATATTAGCCGAATTAAGTGAATGCATACAAAGGAGCGTCATCCCAGCCTGGGATGGCGCTCCTTTCTGTTTACGGCACATCAATTTTAACGGTATACACTTTCGGCATGGCGCCGCTTGAAGCATACAAAACGAGCGTTTTCTCTTTCTCTGGAACGAGGAAGACTAAATCGATTTCAGATTTCTCGCCTGGTGTGTAAATGAATCCACCGCGAAATGCTTTCTTGTTATGGTTGACCATGTCGACCGGACTGTACTCTGTGCCGTCTGGCGTGTACATGCGGAAACCGTTCGGTCGATAGTCCATCGTGCCACCATATTGATCATCCTCATTAAAAAGAGAGATGGGTAGGCTGACAAATCGTTTTCCATCTTCCGGTTCGGTCCCATCTGGTGAGGTGAAGGTTGGTTCGCCGACTTGGAATTCACGTTTCTTCATGTTCGGGTCCCCGATATACGTTTGGAACGTACCGAGGTTCATGATTTTTTGAAGGTCATCTTGTTGTGGTGTGGTGGCTTTGGCTTCTTTCGGTTTATCCTCTTTTAGATCGGCCTGTTTCGCACCGGTCGTCTGTGCGGTCGGAGCTGGTGTCGTCGTCGCTTCCTCCGTCACCGGTCTCACTTCAGGTGACGTGAAGACGAACAAACTGATGATCCCGACGACGAGCGCGGTCGCGGTCGTCCCGAGGACGAGACGGAACCGTTTCTCGACTTTCTTCTGGTTGACGACGTGTCCGCCGATGGCTTCGGCCGGTGTGATGCGGACGGCCCGTTCCGCCGGGAGGAGTGCCCCGAGGACACCGGTCACGACTGGGATGAGGAGGGTCGCGAACAGAAACGGCAATTCGGACGTCGGGAACTGTTGATACATGACGGTGACGATGATGATGGTCACTGTGACACCGAGTAGTCCGGCGAAGAATCCAGTCAACGCACCTTCCGTCAAAACGAGACGACGGATGGACGTGTTCTGCCAACCGAGCGCTTTTAAGACGGCGAGTTGTGGTTTTCGTTCGGAGACGTTTTGCCACATGATCTCGGTCGTCGTCAGCATGGCGATAAGCAAGGCGACCCCCATGGCGACGTAATGCATCGTCCCGACTTCAAGGGCGACGAACTCGCCAATCCATGTCGTATACAAGACCCCTTGGAGGCGGAATGTGACGAATAGGAAGAAACCGAACAGACTCGTCGGTAAGGCGATGGCGAGAATGGATAACGTCGTCCGCGGCCAATACGTCACGAGCTGGTTCAAGCTCATGCCGACGCTCGAGCGGGAACGGAGCAGGCGACGTCCTTTCGACACTTCCCCTGATTGCATCGTCTCATACGGTTTGATGCGTCGGACGAGTCGAATCGGGATGAGTGTCCCGAGCCAATAAATCAACAGACCGGCCAAACCGATTAATAGGATGCGGGCAATCGACGTCGAGCCGGCTGCCGTCCATAGGAACGTCCCAAGAATCATCCATGAGATGAGTGCGACCATCGAACCGAGAATCGTCGCCTCTAGGAACAAGAGCTTCGACAGTTGGTTCGGCCGCCAACCGAGCGATAACAGAATGGCAAACTCTTTCTTTCGCGCGTACAGCATGATGATATTCGAGCTGAACACATACAGCATCGCGACGAGGATGACGCTCGCGACGACGCCGGAGAAGCCGAGTTTTGCTTCTTGGAAAATCGTGATTGACGATCCAAGTTTAATCCACGGTTGTTGAATCCATCCGAGGGCGCTCTCGCCTTTGAGTCCTGGCAAATAGGTGACGGCATATTGTGGAGACGAGCCGAGTGTGACGTCCGTGATGAGACCGGTCTTGTCTTCAATCTCTTTAGCGACCGCTTGGAGCTTCGCTTCACTTTCTTCGTTTAAGACGTCGACGCCTTTCACGTTGACGCGAATCGCCGAGATGGCTTTGTCACCGGCGATGGCGAACGCTGCGTCGAGTGTCGTCAACATCGACGGTGGTTTCGTCAAGAAGCTGTACGGGTTGTTCGTTGGCTTGACGGTCGTCGGTGGGTTGACCGGTTCGTCTTTCGAGTTCATGACCCATTCGGCACTGGCCGGGAAATACGTCTCCATCGGCAGTTCCGTCAACGGATCTTTCGAGAGCTTCAGTTTCGATGGATCGAACAAGCCAATATAGTCATATTTCACTTTCGGCACATCGTTGAGGTCTTCCGCGTATTTATTTGACTTGCGATACATGCTTTCTTGGCCATAACTTACTTGGCCTTCAGCGACGAACGGTTTGATTTGATACGAGTACGGCCACCGTTTCGGGAACGGGCTCGTCACGCCTTCATAGACGAGCGGTGACGCCTTCTCAGCGATCCACGTATATTCCACGGTGAGACGAGGGTCTTGCGGCTGTGGTGTCCCTTCTAAAATGTGTTTCGTGATATTGTCGTGCATTTGTTGCGCTGTAAAGTCGTATGAGGCGACTTCCGTCCCTTTCAAGCTATCGAGGTATTCATCTTTTCCTTGATTGAGATACGTTTTGATAAACGCCTCTTGATCGCTCGTATCGACATCGACTTCTTCGATGGTGTAGTTGATCGAGGCGTCGACGTAGTCTTTTGAACTCATCAAAATCGGAATGGTCGTGATGTCTTCATCGTAAGGCTCTGGGACATCCTCTTCGTTGAAGTAACGACTGAATGCTGTCGCTTGGACGGCATCGTCTAACCCGACGAGTTTCGCTTCGGCGACCGGGTCAATTCCAGCCAACATGACATCGCTCCCGTAAGAGAGGGGAAACTCTTCATACAGGGCGGTCGGACCGATTCCGATGTGGGTCGAATTACCGTTCGGCATCCAGCCGACCCAGAAGTAGGCTTTCAAATCTTGAAAATCATTGATTTTTTCAATGCCCGTATCGATCAGTGTGTTCATCTTGAGGCGATAAAGACCAGCTTTATCAAACGTATGCGTTTGCGTGAACGAGCTCGAATATGTCGACCCAATCATCGCGATCGGTGCGGCGACATCGACGTCGGCAATCTGTTGAATCGTCTCGTATTGTTCGCGCGTGATCCCGCCTTCGAGCCCGCTCATATAGTTCGGTTCGAGCAGGTTCAAATCCTCGGTCACGCTGCGGCTGCCTTCCGGCCGGACGACGATGTGATACGACGAGTCCCAACGTTTTTGGAGCTCGTTGACGACCGTCCCGTTGTTCGCCTGCGTCACGCCGAGAAGATAACTGAGCCCGGTACTGACGATGAGCATCCCGACCATGAGCAGGATGAACCGTTCCTTATTCCGCCACCATGAGTTCCAGATGAACTTAAGCATGATGGACGTCGCTCATGGCGACGACCTGCCCGTCGCGCATCTCGATTTTTCGGTTCGCCCGGTCGGCGAGCTCCGGGTCGTGCGTGACGAACAAGACGCCGCAGCCGTTGTCCCGGTTCAGACGCGTCAACAAGTCGAAGATGATATCACCCGTATGGGTGTCGAGGTTCCCGGTCGGCTCATCCGCGAGTAGCCACTTCGGACGGTGGATGAGGGCGCGGGCGACGGCGACCCGTTGTTGCTGACCGCCGGACAGTTGCGACGGCAGTGAGTTCGCCTTGTCGCTCAAGCCGACTTCTTTCAACAGTTCGAGTGCCCGTTCTTCTCCGTCATAATCGACTTTGCGTCCGAACAGCGGTGCCATGACGTTCTCGAGTGCCGTCAACGTCGGAATCAAGTGGAACTGTTGGAAGATGAAACCGATGTTGTCGAAGCGGAAGTCGGCGAGCTGTTTTGCGGACAAGGTCGAGATCGGTTCGCCGTTAAATAAGAGTGTGCCATCGGTCGGACGATCGAGTGTGCCGATTAAACTGAGTAAGGTCGATTTCCCTGAACCGGATGGACCGATAATCGAGATGAAGTCGCCGTGGGCGAAGTGGAGGTTCACATCGTCGAGCGCGAGCGTCGCGATATCACCGTTATCAAAGCGTTTCGTCAGATGTTTGCATTCAAAGTCATAGGCCATAAAAATCATCCTTTCTGTAGTTGTGATAAGTAGTATTAAATATGTAAGAACACAAAATATTCTGACTGTTTATTCAGAATAAAGGAAAAGTTTTCCTTGGGAAAGCTAGAGGATTATTTGTTGGGGTGAAGGATAATCGAGCAGAGTAGGGAAAAGGTTGTTAGAGGGACTTGAATAGTGGTGTAGAAGGAGGAAAGCCGATGAAATCATACGAGATTGAGTTTCATTTGATCAATGAAGAGATTTTGACGTATACGGTCGAGTCGGAGAGCCGCTATGCGGCGCTCGAAGGGATTTATCAAGCATTCCGACACGCGTCGGACGGATTTGTGCAATTTGATGAGGAGCTAATTTTGTTCCTCGATTATGTGGCATATGTGAAGGCGTTTGAGATTGTGGAATGAGAAAAGAAAGTTTAAATTTAACATTCTAATAATTATTAAATCTGAAATCACAGTATACAAGGAGGAAACTCAATGGCTAAGTATAATAAATTAATCCGCGACCGTATTCCTGAAATCATTCACGAAACAGGGCAAATCCCTGTCGTCAAACATCTTAACCAAGCCGAGCATTTCGAACAGGCCCGCTTGAAACTCTATGAAGAAATCAAAGAGTACGAAGAGACGAACATCTATGAAGAATCGCTCGAAGAACTTGCTGACATTTTGGAACTCGTCTATACGCTCGCGAAAATGCATGGTGCAAGCTTTGAAGAATTAAATCGTATCCGTGAGGAGAAGCGTGAGAAGCGGGGCGGTTTTGAAAAAGGTCTCTTCTTGGAAGAGGTCCTTGATCATGAGTGAGTTACGTCTGCACACCAGTCATTTACGAGTTCCATTACAACGTCAAATTGACGCGGCGACTGAAATTTATATGGTCGTCGCGTTTGCGCAAGTATCGGGCGTGCAAGAAATTGCCGTTTCTCTTGAGGACGCAGTTAAACGCGGTGCCCAGGTACGGATTCTGATTGGAGATTATCTCTATTTGACGAACCCGGATGCGCTGGAAATGTTAATGAACATTCAAGGCGTAGAGCTACGACTCTATCGTTCAAAAGGTCAGTCATTCCATCCGAAAGCCTACTTGTTCCGCACAGAAGATGGGGGTACATTCTTTGTCGGCTCGTCTAATTTGTCGCGCAGTGCACTAAATCGAGGCGTCGAATGGAACGTCGAGATTCCAGCAAGTATCTCGGAGAACGTGTTCGAGCAATCGGTCGATGCGTTTCATGATTTGTTTTACAGTGATTATTCCCAAATCATGAATGCCGTTTCGTTACAGCCTTATCGTGAAGAGTACAATGCCCGTCAAGACCGGATGAAGGAAGCTGAGCTGATTGCAGAAGCGCCACCTGTTTATATCGAGGACGACACAATCACGCCGAACACCGTGCAAGATGCTGCGTTGACGGCGTTACGGGAGACGATGGAAGAAGGTAGACGTAAGGCAATGCTCGTGCTCGCTACCGGACTCGGGAAGACGTACTTGAGCGCCTTCTTCGCCCGCCAGTTCAAACGAGTACTCTTCATCGCCCATCAAAAAGAGATTTTGCTTCAAGCAGAGAACTCTTTCAAAAGGGTCTCGAATGAATGGAAGACAGGGCTACTCCTTGGTGGTGACTCGAGAAACGAGGAATCGGCAGACGTCTTGTTCGCATCGATTCAAACGTTGGCCTCGAAACACCGAATGGAACAGTTCGAATCAGGTCAGTTCGATTTGATTGTTGTCGACGAATTCCATCACTCGGCGGCACCGTCCTATCGACGTGTCCTCGACTACTTTGAGCCAAAATTCTTGCTCGGATTGACGGCGACGCCGGACCGGTTGGATGGGGGAGACGTCTATGCTTTATGCGACGACAATGTCGCATATCAGATGCACTTTACTGAAGCAATTGAAGAGTCGTATTTGACGCCATTCCATTACGTTGGAATTTATGATGAGATCGACTATTCGCAGATTCGATTGATTAACGGTCGTCGCTATGATCAGGACGAACTGTTGGCGGAGCAATTGAAAGAGAGTGTCGCTCAAAAAATCTATGAGGCGTGGAAGATACATCACCAGACACGAGCGCTCGGTTTCTGTTCGTCGGTCACACAAGCTGAATACTTGGCCGACTATTTTCGGATGCAAGGTGTACAGGCTCTCGCGTTACATAGCCAGACCGAATATGATCGTGCCGATGTAATGCATCAATTGAAGCAAGGACACCTCGATATTATCTTCGCGGTGAACTTGTTCAACGAAGGTGTCGATATTCCGGAAATCGATACACTCCTATTCTGTCGTCCGACCGAATCGTTGACGGTCTTCACGCAACAGATCGGTCGTGGACTCCGCTTACTGAGCGGGAAGACGCATTGCACCATTATTGATTTGATTGGAAACTACAAGAATATCGACAAGAAGTTGGCACTCCTGACGACAAAACGACAACCGATTGTAAAAGCTCTTCCTACAAAAATAGATTTACCAAGTAGATGCACTATTGAATTCGATTTGCACGCCATCGATTTGTTGAAGCGAATGGTGACCCGTTCTTCGACGCGTCGGCAGCAGTTGGAGCGGAACTACTACACGGTAAAAGAAGAACTCGGAAGACGCCCAAGTTACCTAGAGTTGATTCAACGAGGCGAATACTCAATCGATGCCTATCGTTCTGAATGGAAGAAAGATGGTGGCTTTTACGGGTTTCTCGACCGGATGGGTGAGCTAGATGATGAAGAGAGTCATCTGTTTGAAGAGTCGAAATCGTTGTTGCTCGAAGTTGAATACACCGACATGACGAAAAGCTATAAGATGATTGTGTTATCAATCATCTTAAGTCGTGGAGTCGATAGATGGCTTCAACCACTTTCCGCGAGCGAGGCGGCTCGACCATTCTATGAGTTTATCAATGCCTTCCCGTATCGGCAGCAGATTGACGGACAGACGAAAGACTTACAATCCCCGTTCGAGCAGAAACGGATTGAAAAGTTACTGTTACGGATGCCATTTGATAAGATAGCGAAAGGACCGTTCTTCGTGTCAGAGGAGTCGTTACATATCGAGCCTATTGAAGCATATGCTCATCCTTTGATTTACGAATGGGTCAGTCAAATCGTTGAAGTGCGACTGCATCATTACTTTAGTCGGAAAGCTTCAGAATGATTGGGAAAGGGGTCTTTAACTTGAAACACGCACTACTTCGCAAAATCCAATTCGCCCTCCAGCATCACGGCGGGAAGGCATCATTGAAAGAAATCTATGACTACATCGAGAAGTCATACTATCAACTCGAACTCGATCGGTATAAAGATTGGAAAGCGCACGTCAATAAACAGATTCGTGCCCACTCGAGCGATTCCGCGAGTTTCGGCGGCAACGAAGACTTGTTTTATTCCACAGGAAATAAGGGCATTTGGGGCCTGCGCCAACTGAAAAAGTAACCGAAAGCGGGACCATTTCAGTTGGTTCCGCTTTCAATATTTACAATACGTCACACCCCCTTGTCACAAAATCGACAATGCGTTACACTTCGAGACAGTGTGAAAAAAATGTATAAGGGGTTTATCCATGGAAATTGTACAGCAGTTATCTCAAGTTCAATTACTCAACCAGTTTTGGTTGTTAATGGCCTTCGTCATCCCAATGGTCATTTTATCACGGATGGTCGTAGCCGGCTCACGGTTCTCGCCAATCCTCGTCATCGTCATCTTCGGTCTCGGTCTCGGCTTCGTCATGGTCGAGATGGGCATCGCGACACCGGGTCTTCCGGAGTTCCCGCTCGTCGACTTTATGTCACGTACGACGATCATCGCGCTCGTCGTCTCGTTCTTCGTCGGTGGGCAAGAACTTCGTAAAATCTTAAGCAAGCAAGCGCTCGACGTGAAAGACATCGTCGTGCCGTCAAAAGAAGAAATGTTCCTCGGAACGGGTCGGACGCAGTTCATCTTCATCCTCCGTTCGTTCTTCTTGCTCGTCGGATTAGAAGGGTTCTTCCGCATGATGATTCAACCGGGTACGGCAGAAGGCATCATGCTCTACTACCCAATCCTCGCGTTGATCGGTCTAGCGGCGTCGTTCCTCTTAATCGATCACAAGGCGCAAATCGACGACAAGCAAGTGTACATGCGTAAAGGGTTGATCGAGACGGTGATTCTTCTCGCCATCTTGTTCATCTCGTACGCGATTGCCATGCTCGTCCAACCTGTCATCGCGCTCCCGCAGATCTTCTTCGCGATGATCGTCTCGTCAGCACTCGGTGCCATCTTCCAAAACTGGACGTATGGTCCGACCGTACGCGCGCTCCTTTTCGCCGGGATTCCGGTCGTCTTGGCAGCAAACTTCATGGTCGGGGGGTCACGCATCAGTGACGCGTTCGCCATCGAAGGCATGAACTCGGTCCTCTTCTATGGATTCTTCGGCCAGTTGTTCTGGATGTTCGGTGGGATTGCGCTCCTCATGTGGTTCGCCCGCACCGGACACATCCGTAACCTCGCACCAGGTATGGCGGGATCGCTGTCGCACAGTGGTCTCACAGGCGCATGTACAGCTGGTGACTTCGGGAAAGTCGCAGCAAAACGTGCCCCAATCATGATCAACATCCCGTTTTTCGGTCACATCTTCGTCTTCTCGATTTTGGCGATCAGTGCCGACAACGGAGCGCTCTGGATTTGGCCGACAGTAATCATCGTCTTGGTCGGTCTCACGCTCACGTTCCTCGCGCTCAAAAACTTGCGCGGTGCGAACGGTGAAGACTTGAAAGAAGTGAAGGCGCTCATGCAGTTCTCGTTCGGCTGGCAGATTATGGCCGTTTTCGGTGGACTCGTGCTCCTCAGCTTCAGCACGATCGCATTCGATTACTCGGCGATGGCCCAGTCGTCTGCGATCTCGCACTTCGGTCTCTTCGCAGCGATTCAAGGCGGCATGTTCGGGACGGAAGCCTCGCTTCTCATCCCGCTCATCTTCTCGATGCCGTTCCTCGTCCACCCGCTCGTGTTCTTCATGTTTGGGAAGGCGCTCGACAATAACGGCGAGATGCCGCGCGTACCGGTTTACGCGATGGCACTCATCGGTGTACTCGGTGTATCGTTCGCGATTCTCGGGTAACTTGTCTCCCTCTTGTCCGTTTGGACGAGAGGGTTTTTGTTATGACCGATTACGCACTGTACGTGATACGATATGGCTGAATGGAGGAGAAGACCGTGCACGGGTTCATACAGACAGTGAAGACGAAGGCCTATAAGATAAAAGAAGATGTATTTGTGTTAGTTGAGGTGTACAAACATCCACGGACACCGGCGCTCGTCACGTTGTTGTCGATGCTACTCGTCGCCTACGCATTCAGTCCGATTGATCTTATTCCAGATTTCATTCCAGTACTCGGCTATTTGGACGATTTGATTCTACTTCCGCTCGGCATCTTGTTCATCATGAGACTCGTCCCGTCAGACATTTTAGAAGAATGCCGCATGCGTGTAGCGACGCAACAGAAAGTGAAACGTCCGAACTGGTTCGCTGGGGTATTCATTCTTCTCGTTTGGGCTATGGCCGCGTATCTCATTCTCGCCTATTTTATAAAATGACTTTAAACCGCCTCTATCTCTGTGAAGAGGCGGTTTCTATATGCTTATGATTCAGGAAGTCGTTGCCACTTTGGGTCTTTGACGTCGAACTCGTTCGGAGTCCGGACGCAATCTGCAAACAGAAGTTCGCTGACACCGTAACGGATATAGTTCTGTTGTGCTTGTCGGAGTTACACTCGGTTGGCGCCGCCTTCGTAGTCCGGGTCTCTAAACTGGCCCCCGTCGTCTTCCCAATAGCAGATGCGACAAATGTCGTACGTACCAGGGGGTTCTTCGGTTATTGTCTGGTAGCCGCCCCATGGACATGTATAGTTCATGTACATCACCTCGCTTTCGCTATTTTACAACCCCCCTCATATACCCTTTTACATACAGTTGTGTGATTCTGATGAATCGAATTTCATATTTATTTCTTCATATTGACAAATAACAGCCACAAAGTAAGCGGTCACAAAAAGTGTGAGTGCGTACAATTATGTTGTTCACATATTGGACACATTACATAACCGGGGGAATCATTCGTGAAATCATCTTCATCAGGGCGTGACTGGTACCGTGCCGTTTGGCGCTGGCACCTGTACGCTGGACTCATCATCGCACCGTTCTTATTGGTGCTTGCAGTAACGGGAGCCGTTTATTTATTCAAACCACAAATCGAGCAAATTCTCTACGCCGACTACTATCAAGTCGAGCCGAGCGGGGAACGGTTAAGCGCGACGGAGCTACTGAATCGGGTCCAAGCCGAATATCCGGATACTCCAATCACACGGTATCGACCGGGTGAGACGGCGGACCGTTCAAGCGAATTCCGTGTGATGACGGAAGAAGGGGCGACGACAGTATTTGTCGACCCGTATAGCGGGGAAGTGATCGGGTCGCAACTGAACGCGGACCGGTTCATGAGCCAAGTCGAGGTCATCCACGGCGAACTAATGATGGGGACGCTCGGTGACCGCATCGTCGAGCTCGTCGCCTGTTGGACGATCGTCTTGATGGCGACGGGACTCTATCTATTTTGGCCACGTAACGGTTTACAGGCATCGGGGACGATTTATCCACGTCTCCGAAAAGGGAAACGGATGTTGCGGCGTGACCTGCATGTCGTCCCAGGATTTTGGGTGACGGCGGGCCTCTTGTTCCTCGTCTTAACGGGTCTCCCTTGGTCCGGCTTTTGGGGCGCGAACTTCCAATCCATCGCGACGAACGCTGGTGTCGGGTATCCACCGTCGATTTGGGGTGGGGAGGCACCGACTTCAAACGTGAAGTCCGAGGATGTCGCCGACGTCCCATGGGCAGCGGAGACGCTCCCGGTCCCGAACTCCGTCGTCGCCGGTTACGTTCCGCTTTCGCTCGACCAAGTCGAGCACATCGCGGACACGGTCGGGATGGACCCGAGCTACACGATTAGCATTCCGAGCATGGCAGACGGCGTCTACACGTTGTCGGCTTATCCGGACAGGGCTCAAGACGAAGCGACGATTCACCTCGACCAATATTCTGGCGCGGTGCTCGCCGATTATCGCTACGACCATTACGGCATCGTCGGGAAGGCCGTCGCGCTCGGGATCACGCTTCATAAAGGGACGCAGTTCGGCCTCTTCAATCAGGTGATGAGCTTGATAATCTGCCTCGGTGTCGTGCTTGTCGTCGTGAGCGGGGCGTACTTATGGTATTCACGGAAACCGAACGCGAAGAGCGGGGCACCGTCCGCGCCATCGAACGCACGGCGGAACGTCTTTCTCGTCTTGCTTGTCGGCTTCGGGATCGTCTTCCCTCTTGTCGGGTTATCTCTTCTCTTCGTCGCATTACTCGATTGGCTCGTCGTCCGACGCTCGTCGAGATTACAGCGCTATTTGAATGCGGGGTGATACGAATGAAATGGAAAACGGCTAGAATCCTCACAAGTCTCATCGTAACGATAGCGTTGGCAGGTTGCTCGGTCGATCCGGAAGCGACTGCACGCTATAAACAAGAAACCCCGCTCGAGGCAACCGTGACGGTTCCGGACGACATCACGCCCGGGGAACCGGTCACGTTCGAGATTACGCTCAATGAAGACGCACCGGACTTCGTCCATCTCGAACTGCAAAAGAAGGACGGGACGTTGTCGTATGGAATGCAAGAAGCGATTCAAGTCGGGGAACGGACGTACGAATTGACGACGTCGCTTAAAGAAGACGGACTGTATCTCGCCCGTGTTCACGCACAGGCGGACGGGTCGACGATTTTTCCGGCGAAGCAGTTTATCGTCGGTGAATTGACGGAAGTCGAATGGGCGGCCTTGTATGAAGGGGCTGCACCGGTTGAAGCCGTAACGGAACCGCACCATTAAAAAAGTTCTCCTTCCAATTCCTTGGAGGGAGAACTTTTTGATTTCACCACAACATCGACAACAGCGTCAAAATTGCCAATCCGCCTTGGGTGAGAATGATTTTTTTGTTGCTTGTTACACTCCCGTACAAAGCGACGAGCACGATATAAAGGAGAATCATCGTGACGATTTCGACCGACTGGCTCACGAACAATCCGTACAACAAGCCGACACCGATCAAGCCATTATAGACGCCTTGGTTTTTGAACAGTACCGTCACCGAGTCACGCGCGAGCTCTTGTTCCGTCATGTTAAAGACGCGTGCCGTCGTTTTGGAACGGGTGGCGAACGTCTCTAAATAGAGGATGTAGAAGAATTCGAGCGCGACGAGTGTACCGAGACTTAACGTGAGCCAAGACATGTCAGTTTCCTGTCGCGACTTCCGTCACATGGAGCACCGGTTTCGCCGTCACGTAGTTACCGACGTTTTGGGCAAAGGCGATGAGGTCCGGGTTCTGGTTGTGTTGCTCGATCGCTGCTTGATCGGCCCAATTTTCAATCATGACGAACCGATTCTCGGACGTCGTCGATTGGAAAAGCTCATAGCTTAAGCAACCGGCTTCTTGTTTTGACGAGTCGATTAATTTGTTAATATCCGTTAAGAAGTTGTCGAACTCCATTTCTTTTACGTCAAAGATGGCATTGACTAAAATCATCGTAAACCCTCCGATTATTTGAAGTTTGTGATTGTCTCCGCGTCAAGGCGGACTGATTGGTAGCCTTCTTCTGCAGCTTTACCGACCGAGAGAATCATGACGGGTACGTAACGGTCTTTGTCTAAACCGAACGCTTCTGCGAGCTTGTCTTTTTCAAAACCGCCGATTGGGTTCGTATCGTAACCGTGGGCACGAGCGACAAGCATGAACTGCATCGCAGCAAGGCTCGAGTCGATTTTGACGATATCGTTCATCTCTTGTTTCGATAAGTTTTTGTAGTACGGAAGAATCGCGGCGAGTTGTTGGTCGCGCACGTCTTGTGGCATTTTTCCTTCTGCGACGGCTTGGTCGTAAATCTGTTCACCATATTCGTAACATTCCATGTCACCGAAGATAAGCACCATCGCAGCCGACGTATCGTTTTGGCGGACGTTGAAGCGGATGAGCGGTTTGAGCGTCTCTTTTGCTTCTGGGCTTTCGACGACGACGAAGCGCCATGGTTGCATGTTGACCGAAGATGGGGCGGTCGTCGCTTCTTGAATCATCTCGAGCATTTCTAATTGTGAGATTTTAACGTTCTCATCGTACACACGAATCGATTTACGACCGAGTACGACGTCTTCAAATGTATCGTTTTGGAATGTAGTTGCCATTGGGAATCTCCTCTTTCTCTCTATTAGACTTGGTTTAATTTTTTTAATAATACGGACAGCTGTGCCATCTCGTCATCCGACAACACGCTCATCACGTGACTTGAAGTGTCATGATTTCGCTCACACGTCTGTAAGGCGTGCGCCGCGTCATCGGTCAAGCGAACGAATACTTCACGATGGTTCGCAGTATTGCGTTCCCGCAAGACGTAGCCTTTGTCTTCAAGGATTTTCAGGTGCCGCGTCACGGCGGCGTTGTCGATCTTCATTGCGTCTTTAATCTCACTTTGTGAGCAGACGCCTTTCTCGCCGACGACCATAAGCATCTCGTAACGGGTCAGGCTAAAGCCCGTCTCTGTCTCGAATGCAGTCGCGACACGCTGATCGGCGAGTTTGATTTGATAGAGCAATCGGCTCACATCACGTAATTCCATGGCGTCCCACCTTTCTCATTTGACGAATCAATCGTTGACTTGTCAAATGATAGCAGGCGAGTCGCCCCTTGTAAAGTGAGGCGACTCTGACCCGATATAATCGGCTCAGTCGGCCGTTTCCCGATCAATCGTTGTTCCGTCGAACCGATATTCCGTGATGAACGTTGCCTCGTCGAATCCATATAGCCGGTCGTAATCATTCAAGTCGTCAATCGTTTGAAGCGAGGCAAACGAAGGCTCCCCATCGCGTCCGTTTTGCGTCACGTTCAAATAGCGCTCCGTGAAGTCATCATCTTCATCCGGCGTCGCGTCGAACGAAAAGTGGATCGACCTCACATCGTCCTCGAGCAGACGGATGATATCGAGGACGCGTCGCTTTTGCTCGTCCGTATTGTCCCACGCCTCGTACAACATGATCGCGACACCTAAATATCGCTCGGGATTCAGTTCGAAAATCGATGTCGCCGGCATCGTTTCAATCATTTGTCCACGTCCGGCACCATCGAACACGGTCGCGCGCACTGTCTCCGCTTCCGTCAAGGCATTTGCGTCGACGAGTCGGGCATGCACCGTCGACTCTGCTTCTTGTACCCAGTAGGTCGACATCACGTCGTCATGGATTGTCCCGTCACCGTACGTCCGGGCGTGATACGTGCCTTGGAGCGGAGGGCGTTTGAGTTCGAACGTCGCTTTAAAGTTCGCCATCTTCCAATCACGTGACACGTCCACCTCGACGTTCTCTCCATACGTGTCGTAAACATACGTCTCATACCGTTCCGTCGCTTCACCACGTCCATACATCGAACCGACTAAAACAAGGCCAGCTGCACCAATTAACAATCTTTTTTTCATATCTACGTTCACCTCTCCTTCAATGTACCCGAAAAGTCCGACTGCGTCTCGGTCTAAAGGCGTATACAAATTATTTCCAATTCACTGTAAACTAAAGATGCCCTCAAATAACTATTGCACTTACGTGTACTAGTACGTATAATACACTTATAAAGGATAAAAGGAGAGGGTGTGAGCCATTGCTTTACAATATGGATATGAAAAGTTCGGAACCTTTATATGAACAAATCGTAAATCAGACGAAAGCGCTCGTCATTCGGGGTATTTTACGGCCCGGGGACAAGGTCATGTCGGTACGCGAACTTGCGACCGATCTCGTCATCAATCCGAATACAGTCAGTAAGGCGTATCAGGAGCTCGAGCGTCTCGGGTTGCTCGAGATGCATCGCGGTCGTGGCACGTTCGTGTCAAAAGATTGGGTCGATCAAGACGCTTCGCGCGGACCGGTCGTTGTAGCCATTCAAAAACTCGCCATCGATTGCCACTACGCGAACGTCTCGTTTGACGAGGCGGTCACGTTGTTCGAGACGGAATATAAGAAAGTAGGGGAGAGCCATGCTGACAGTCCAGCAACTAACGAAGAAAATTGATCGACAGACTGTGCTCGACGGGGTCGACTTTACGGTCCATCGTGGTGAAATTGTCGCGCTCGTCGGACGGAACGGGGCCGGCAAAACGACACTCCTCCGGACGATGGTCGGGATTATCCGACCGGACACTGGAGACGTCTTATATGGAAAATCGAGTATTTTCCATGCACCTGAATTGAAGCGGGACGTCATCTTCGTGCCCGACTCGGCCGATGCACTGAAGCACTATACGGTGAATGAAGCGGCAGCTTTATACGAATCGATTTATCCGTCGTTCAACCGCTCGACGTTTAGAGAAACGCTCACGCGTTACAACATTGAAAATAAGAAAATTCGTCAGCTCTCAAAAGGTCAGAAGGCGATGGTGACACTGTCGCTCGCGTTCGCCGTACAGGCAAAATACTATTTACTCGATGAGCCGACAGACGGACTCGACGTCGTCGCGAAAAGTGACGTGTTGAAGCTCATGATCACGCAAATCGAGCAGCGTGATTGTTCAATCATCGTCTCAAGCCATCAGTTGCACGAGCTCGAGCGAATCGCGGACCGGGTCGTCATGATTGAGAAGGGTCGAGTCAAGGCCGTCATGACGCTTGAAGAGGCACGTGCCTTGAGCGTGAAGTGGCAAGTCGTTTTCCAAGACGAGGTGCCGGTCGAACTGCTTGAACGAAAAGATATCGAAATTTTGAGCGTGACCGGCCGCGTCGTTCTATTCATGGCACGTGAGCGCTCGGATGAACTTGAGGCGTTTGTCGACAGCTACAAGCCGATGCTCGTCGAAGAGATTCCGATGTCGCTAGAAGACGTGTTCCGTGTCCAATTAGGAGGTGAGGCGAATGTTGTCTAAAGTTTTATTAAAGAAAGATTGGAAACAAGTATCGCTCTTATGGATCTTACTCATCGGGCTCGGGATTCTCGCCTATACGATTCCAGTGTTCAATGAGATGCAGTTTTATGATGAACAGATTCGAAATATTCAACAGAATCCTTCCCAGTATGATGACGGGGTGATTCCTCGTGACGTCGCTTCACTCGAGACGGAAGATTTCTTCACGACAATTCCAGGCGTCGGTTATGCGATCGGGGAGTTAGGAACACTCTTACCGATTGAGACGGTCGTCTTTCTCTACGTTGTGTTCGGATTCTTGATGGCCTCTGTCTTGATTGGCAGTGAGCGCAACAGCCAAATGTCCGATTTTTCGATGTCGCTCCCATTCAGCCGCAACCAGCTGTACATATCTAAATGGTTGATCGGCGTCAGTGGCATCATCCTTTCTTCTCTCATCGGTGGGGCAGCTATGCTCATCATGATTCATTTGTCACGCTACGCGTTCCTGATTGAGGGAGAGACGTTGAAAGTGATTGCGGTCATTGGTTTAGTCATCTTAATTGGCATCTCTGTGTTTACATTGTCACTTTGGATGGGCTCGTTCGGAGGCGAGGCGATCTCCCAAGTTGTCTGGTCAATCGTTGCCTTTTTGTTCCCGATTGGAATTTTGACTTTAGTAAACGGGTCAATTCAAGTGATTACAGGATATGTCTCGTACGAATGGTACTCGGCCGCAATGGAAAGCCTTCCGATGCGAATTTTGTCACCGCTTGTGAACATCGCGAACGTCGACACATACAACTTATTTACCGACAATTCTGTGTGGCGTGACTTCACGACAATCGCTCCACTCAGTTCGCTCCTTTTCATCGGGTTGACGTTTGCGCTCGGTCTTCTCATGTTCAACCGGGCCCCGCAAGAGAACAACGGCCGTTTCTTCATGTTTACGGGCTGGCTCTGGCTTGTCCATGTCGTGATGATCATTTGCTTCGCTATGCTTGGAGGGATCATTTTCTCGGCCTTCTCATACCCAAGTAGTGTCATACTTTACGTGATCGGCTTCATCATTGGCGGTTTCCTCGCACACTTACTCGCGAGACGCCTGCTTTATCGCTTCAACTTGCAACTCAAATCCTAAGGAGGCATTCCCATGAAACGGTTCAGTCTATTGCTCGCCCTGCTACTCGTCTTGACGGGTTGTGCGGATTCGTCAACAAATCGCACGAATCCGTTCCAGTATAAAGGCGCCAAAGTCGGCGACAATAGCGCCGTTGTGGGGATTGCTCAAAACTTGCCGATGCATGATTGTTACAAGTCGATTGAACTGCAGACGAAGAAACGTCCATACGGTCTGACGGTGCGCTATGACGATCCAGAGCTCGAACGTCTCGAGCAAGAGCGGCTCGCCATCCGGAACGCCGCGACGTACTTTACGCTCGTTAAAAACGCCGAAATTGTCCGCTTCGCCTTCCCAAATCGGACGTACGCGTTCTCACGACCAGAGATGGAAGCATGGCTCGACATCGACTTTTCAACGATCAAATGGGAGAAAGACTTGGTGCATCGACTCGATGAAAAGATTGGCAATGAAACGCAGACAGAAGATTATTTTAAACGCATTTAACGTGATTGGATTTCATCATCCAATCACGTTTTTTCGATATTTTCTGAAAATTATCGGGTAAAGGGTAGATGAAAGCGTTTTCTTAGTCTTATAATGGAGGTAACTGAATCACTATTCATTCTAAGGAGGAAAAGCGATGAACAAACCTTGGTTACAAGATTACCCAGCCGACATGCCCGAGATGATTGACTATGAGGTGAAGCCGCTCTATGAAGCGCTCAGCCGAGCTGCGAAAGATTTCCCGGATCGAAAGGCCGTCTCGTTCATTGGAAAAGAGTTGACCTACGCCCAAATCGATGACGCAGCCCACCGCCTGGCCACGATGTTGCAATCAAAGGGGTTACAAAAAGGGGACCGCGTCAGCTTGATGCTTCCGAACTGTTCGCAATACGTGATCTCGTTTTACGCCGTCTTGTACGCCGGAGGCACGGTCGTCCAGACGAACCCGCTCTACACCGAGCATGAGCTCGAGAACTTGATTACCGACTCGGGTGCAAAGATTGTCATTACGCTTGACCTCCTCTATCCGAAATCACTTCGTGTCAAAGAGAAGACGGATATCCAAACGATTATTACAACGAGCATCGCCGATTACCTCCCTTTCCCAAAAAACAAGCTCTATCCGATTAAAGTAAAACGTGAAAACAACATCGTCATCGACACGACGGGGTCGGTCGCATTCAAAGATTTTAAAAATTTCGGTCCGGTAAAACCGATCGAGGTCGACCCGAAAGAAGACGTCGCTGTCCTCCAATACACAGGCGGCACGACCGGGCTACCAAAAGGCGTCATGCTGACCCACTTCAACTTGACGGCGAACGTCGATCAAATCTCGAACTTTTTCTATAAATATAACCGTGGCGATGAGAAGCGTGTCCTGAGCGTCGTCCCGTTCTTCCACGTGTATGGCATGACGTGCTGTCTGAACTTCGGTGTAGCGAACGGCTATGAACTCGTCCTCGTGCCGCGTTTCGACGTGACCGACGTCTTGAAGACGATCAACAAGAAAAAGCCGCATTTCTTCCCGGGCGCGCCGACGATGTATGTCGGGATCCTGAACGACCCGAAACTGTCGAAGTACGACTTGTCTTCCATCGAGGCATGTATCTCAGGGTCGGCCCCGCTTCCGATCGAAGTACAAGAACAGTTCGAACAGATCACGGGCGGACGGATTGTCGAAGGGTATGGCCTTTCCGAGACGTCACCGGTGACGCATGCGAACTTCTTATGGGATAAACGGATTGTCGGCTCGATTGGCGTGCCGCTGTCGGATACTTCTGCTAAAATTGTAAAGGCAGACGGAGAGACGCCGGCAGACGTCGGAGAAATCGGGGAAGTGCTCCTGCACGGTCCGCAAGTGATGAAAGGATACTGGCAGAAGCCCGAAGAGACGGCGGCCGTCTTAAAAGACGGATGGCTCGCGACGGGGGACCTCGGCTACATGGGCGAGGACGGATTCTTCTATATCGTCGACCGGAAGAAGGATATGATTATCGCCGGTGGCTTTAACGTCTATCCGCGTGAAATCGAAGAAGTGCTCTATGAACATCCGGCCGTGAAAGAAGCGGTCTGTATCGGCGTACCGGACCCGTATCGCGGGGAAACGGTGAAGGCGTTCATCGTCAAGCGCGATGGCGTCGATGTGACGGAAGAGGAGCTCGACAAACATTGCCGCGAGAAGCTCGCCGCGTATAAAGTCCCGAAACTGTACGAGTTCCGGGAAGAGTTGCCGAAGACGTTCGTCGGGAAGATTTTGCGACGCGTCCTCGTCGACGAAGAGAAGGCGAAACAAGTGAAACAAAGCAGTTGACACCGCCTTCACACATGATAGAATAATAAATGAATGAACCATCATTCATTTTTCAGTAGCGGTAAGGAGCTTGGGGTTTATGACAAAGAATGGATCAAAGAGTGACCGCATTATCGATGCAGCTGTGAAAGTGATTGCGGATCACGGGTATCACGGTGCAAAAGTGACGGCCATCGCCAAAGAAGCCGGTGTCGCCGATGGGACGATTTATTTGTACTTCAAAAACAAAGAACATCTTTTAATCGAGTTGTTCGAGACGAAGATGGGGCTGTTCATCGACTATTCGAAGCAACAAATCGAACAGGAAGCGACAGCCGCTGACAAGCTTTACCGCTTGATTGAGTCACATCTGAAGCAACTGTCGGCCGATTACGACCTCGCCGTCGTCACGCAAATCGAGCTCCGTCAGTCAAATTTGGCACTCCGCCAAAAGATTAGTGAAGTATTGAAACCGTATTTGAACTTGATCGATGCGGTCGTTGCACACGGAATCGAGACGGGTGAGTTCGACCCACAGCTTGACTATCGTCTTGCTCGCCAGATGATCTTTGGCACGATCGATGAAGTGGTCACGAGTTGGATGGCGAGCGGCTTCAAGTACGACTTGATGTCGACGCTTCCGAAAGTACACCATATGTTGAAAAAAGGGCTTGCTTAACCGTAAGCCCTCTCATTGGCCCAAAAAATGAATGCTGATTCATGAATGATGGTGCGAACAACTTAAAGGGGGAACTACGATGAATATTTTTGTATTGCTGAAACGGACATTCGATACGGAGGAAGCGATTCAGCTTGAAAACGGGGAAATTCAAGAAGATGGTGCTGAGTTCATTATTAACCCATATGACGAATATGCGGTCGAAGAAGCAATTCGCAAGCGCGACGATCTCGGGGGAGAAATCACAGTCGTGACGGTCGGGCCGGACGACGCGGATAAAGAGCTTCGAACGGCACTCGCGATGGGCGCCGACAAGGCGGTCCGCATCTCGATCGAGGACGACGTCGAGGAGATTGACCACGTCACGATTTCAAAAGTGCTCGCGACGTATTTGAAAGAACAAGCGCCGGACCTCATCTTTGCCGGGAACGTCGCCATCGATGGTGGAAGTGGGCAAGTCGCTCCACGTGTCGCTGAACTTCTCGACATCAACTATGTGACGACGATTACGGATCTTCAAATTGAGGGTACGACGGCGACGGTCACACGTGACGTCGAGGGAGACACGGAAGTCATCGAAGTGTCACTCCCGCTCCTCGTGACGGCGCAACAGGGGTTGAATGAACCTCGCTATCCGAGCCTTCCTGGGATTATGAAGGCGAAGAAGAAACCGCTCGAAGAACTTGACCTCTCCGACATCGACCTCGATGAAGATGAGATTGAAGCGAAAATTGAAACAATCGAACGGTTCTTGCCGGAAGAGAAAAAAGCGGGGCGCATCCTTGAAGGGGATACGGCGTCACAAGTGAGCGAGCTCGTCCAATTACTTCGTACGGAAGCAAAAGTCATTTAAGGGGGACACATCTATGAAAGCTTTAGTACTCGCAGAGGCACGTGAAGGCGTGTTACGGAACGTATCATTTGAAGCAATCGCCGCGGCGAAACAATTGACGGATGATGTGACGGCTGTCGTCATCGGGGAAGACGTCAAAGCGCTCGCGAACGAACTTGCAGAACACGGAGCGGGGCGTGTCCTTGTCGTCGAAGACGCACGCCTCAAGCATTACACGCCGGACGGTTATGGGCAAGTGCTCCGTCAGCTCATCGACCAAGAGTCACCAGACCTCATCGTTCTCGGTCATACGGCGCTCGGGAAAGACATCGCACCAAAACTCGCGGCTCGTTTAGATGCTGGTCTCATCAGCGACGTCGTCTCGATCGAAGGGTCAGAAAAAGACGCCGAGTTCGTCCGTCCGATTTATTCGGGGAAAGCGTTCGAAAAAGTGAAGTTCAAAGACTCGGTCATGTTTTTCACGATTCGTCCAAATAACATCAACGCCTTACCACGCACGAATGGGGCGAGCGCCTCAATCGAGACGCCAAGCGTTGAACTGAAGGACCTCTCGATGATCGTCAAAGAAGTCGTCCGCAAAGCGACCGGAAAAGTCGATCTCGCCGAGGCGAAAGTCATCGTCGCAGGCGGTCGTGGCGTGAAGAGCGAAGACGGCTTCAAGCCGCTCGAAGAGCTTGCAGAACTCCTCGGTGGCGCAGTCGGTGCTTCACGTGGAGCATGTGACGCCGACTATTGCGATTACGCCCTTCAAATTGGCCAGACCGGGAAGGTCGTCACACCGGACTTGTATATCGCGTGCGGTATTTCCGGGGCAATCCAGCACTTGGCCGGCATGAGTAACGCCAAGGTCATCGTTGCCATCAATAAAGACCCCGAAGCGAACATCTTCACCGTTGCCGACTACGGCATCGTCGGTGACTTGTTCGATGTGGTCCCGCTCTTGACAGAAGAGTTCCGCAAACACCTCGTCAGTAGCTAAAATGCAGAACGTTTGGGGAAACTTACCCTGCGTGGTATACTCTGAACATGAAATGCATGAGAGTTCCTAAGTGGATTCTCACATCTTACTGGGGAGGTATTACCAAATGGCTATTAAACACGCAACGACTCAAACATTTGAACAAGAAGTGAAAGAGGGCGTCGTCCTCGTCGATTTTTGGGCAGCATGGTGTGGACCGTGTCGCATGATCGCACCGGTTCTTGAGGAGCTTGATCAAGAGATGGGCGACCAAGTCCAAATCGTCAAACTCGACGTTGATGAGAACCCAGAAGTCGCGGGCGCTTTCCAAATCCAAAGTATCCCGACGCTCATGATGTTCAAAGATGGCGAGCCAGTTTCGAAAACAATGGGCTTCCAACCAAAAGAAGCATTAAAAGAGTTTATCGCGACAGCACAATAATGTCCAAAACAGCCGATCGGGTCTCCGGTCGGTTGTTTTTATATGTCGCCCGAGCAAGAAACTATGAGATTTTTTTTACATTTTCCGACGTGTTCCTTCATATTTAAAAGTTTGAGAATAGTTTGAATTTGTGAAGAAACAGGGAAGTTTTAATCATGGCTAAGAACGGAAAATTTGCGCTATACTCATGTAGAGACGTGATGTAGTCAGATGACCCTACTTTTAAAATGGGCACGCTCCATCACTTGTACGACTCTGTTCGAAGGAGGAATTTTCTTGTCGGTGTTACATCTCGCTATTCTATTGCCGCTCCTTGCGGCACCGTTTGTCCCGTTTCTGTTTCGGGCACTGAAGCGCATACATACGGGTTGGTTCGTTTTAATCGTCCCTACGCTTCTTTTTGTGTACTTCTTCCGATACATCGGCATCACGAGTGACGGGGGTGTCGTGACGGAGACAGTGCGCTGGATGCCGTCGCTCGGCATCAACTTCACGGCGTACGTCGATGGCCTCGGTCTCTTGTTCGCGCTCCTCATCACGGGGATTGGTGCGCTCGTTGTCTTGTATTCGATTTATTACTTGAATAAAGACAAAGAATCACTCGGTCACTTTTATGTGTACTTGCTCCTCTTCATGGGCGCGATGCTCGGGGTCGTCTTATCCGATAACATGATCGTCATGTACATGTTCTGGGAGTTGACGTCGATTTCGTCGTTCCTCTTGATCGGGTATTGGTACGAGAAAGAGCGTTCACGCTACGGCGCACAAAAATCGATGCTCATCACCGTGTTCGGGGGTCTGTCGATGCTTGGGGGAATCGTCCTTCTTGAGTCGATGGTCGGCTCGTTCAGCATTCGGGAGATGGTCGCGAACCAAGCGGTCATTGTCGATAGTCCGTTCTTCATCCCGGCGATGATTCTCATCTTACTCGGGGCGTTCACGAAGTCGGCGCAGTTCCCGTTCCACATTTGGTTACCAGATGCGATGGAGGCACCGACTCCAGTCAGTGCGTATCTCCACTCGGCGACGATGGTAAAGGCGGGACTTTACTTGGTCGCCCGGATGAGCCCGGTGTTCCAGGAGTCTTCGCTTTGGCTTTGGATTATTGTTTCGTTCGGAACGTTCACACTCTTCTGGGGGTCTTTCAATGCGGTCAAACAGACCGATTTGAAAGGGATTCTCGCCTATTCGACGGTCAGTCAGCTCGGCCTCATCATGTCGCTCCTCGGCCTCGGCGCTTCGGCGTTACATTATGACGGCGTTGATGACAATATTTTTATGGTCGCAACGATTGCCGCGATCTTCCACTTGATTAACCACGCGACGTTCAAAGGGTCGCTCTTCATGATGGTCGGCATCGTCGACCATGAGACGGGGACGCGTGACATTCGAAAGCTCGGTGGGTTAATGACCGTCATGCCGATTACGTTTACGATCGCTGTCATCGGTTCTTTGTCGATGGCTGGACTTCCGCCGTTCAATGGCTTCCTTAGTAAAGAGATGTTCTTGAAAGCGACGACGAAAGTGTTCTCCGCCGACTTCTTCGCGCTCGATACGATCGGGTTGGTCATTCCGGTCGTCGCGTTCATTGCGAGCGTATTTACGTTCGTCTACAGTTTACTCATCTTTACACGGACGTTCATGGGGAAACCACATTTTGAGAAGTTACCGAAGCAACCGCACGAGGCGCCGATCGGGATGCTCATCCCACCAGCGATTCTCGCTGTGCTTGTCGTCGTGCTCGGCTTCATCCCAAACGTGTTATCGAACACGCTCATCCGTCCTGCCGTCGAGGCGATTTACCCGTCGCTCGTCGAAGGTGGCCAAGCGGTCGAAGTCGATCTGTACTTCTGGCATGGGATTACGCCTGAGTTGCTCATGACGATTGGGATTGTCGCAGTCGGGACGCTCTTGTTCTTCACGATCAACAAATGGATGGGGATTTATAACCGTATCCCGTATCGCTTAACGCTGAATGGGATGTATGACGGCACGCTCGTCTGGTCGAACAAGGCGGCGTATCGCTTTAAAGACAACTACATGACGGGCTTCATCCGCTCGTATTTGATTTACATCTTCGTCTTCATGTCAGGCATGCTCCTGATTTCGATGTGGTGGTTCGATTTGTTCAACTTCTCGTTCGGCGAGATGGCAGAAATCGCACCGTACGAATACGTCCTCGGTGCGGTCGTCATCTTGAGCGCGTTCGCGATTCTATTCATGCGTTCACGTCTACCGGCCATCATTTTGCTCGGTGTCGTCGGATATGGCGTCGCACTATTCTTCGTCTTCTTCGAAGCACCAGACCTCGCGCTCACACAACTCGTCATCGAGACGGTGTCGGTCGCACTCTTCCTGCTCGTGTTCTATCACATGCCGGATATTAGCAAGAAAGAAGTGCGCATGCGCTTCAAAGTCGGAAATGCGATTGTGTCGGTCCTGGTCGGCGTCACGGTCATGTTGCTCAGCTTCATGACGTTGTCGAACAAATCGATCAGCTCAATCTCGGAATACTATAAAGAAAACGTCTATGAATTGGCTGCCGGGAAGAACATGGTCAACGTCGTCCTCGTCGACTTCCGTGGTTTCGATACCTTGTTCGAGATTATCGTCCTTGCGGTCGCTGGTCTCGGAATTTACACGATGATCAAGTTCAGAACGACAGCACAACGTACGAAAGGAGAAGATGAACATGGACATGAAGCCAAAAAGTGATAAGCGCGTCAATGACGTCATTTTACAGACGGCCGCGGTGATCATCTTCTTCATCATCATCGTCTTTTCGATTCACTTGTTCTTCTCGGGTCACTACTCGCCAGGCGGTGGATTCATCGGGGGATTGATGACGGCAGCGGCACTCGTGCTGTTGTTACTCGCCTTCGATTCGAAGACGCTCGCGACGGTGCTCCCGTTCGACTATCGCCGGTTGACGGCGCTCGGGGCGCTCATCGCCGTATTGACGGCGATGCATTCTGTCTTCTTCGACTTGCCGTTCTTTACGCACGCCTATGACAAATTCTATTTGCCGCTCCTTGGCGAAGAGACGCTTCATACGGCGATTGCGTTTGACCTCGGTGTCTACTTCGTCGTCATCGGTGTGACGATGACGATCATTCAAACGATTGGAGAGAGTGAATAATGGAAATCTTCATTAGCATCATCATCGGTGCCTTGACGATGTGTGCAGTCTATATGATTCTCTCAAAGAGTTTGTTACGCATCATCATCGGCACGGCACTGTTCAGTCACGCCGCCCACTTGCTCGTCTTGACGATGTCAGGATTGAAAACAGGTGCCGCACCTGTCCTTGTCGACGGTGTGACCGACTATACCGACCCGTTACCACAGGCGCTCGTCTTGACAGCGATCGTCATCAGTTTCGGGGTGACCGCGTTCTTCTTGGTGCTCGCGTACCGCGCTTATCAAGAGCTGAACACGGATAATATGGAGGAAATGAAAGGAACGGAATCGAATGATTAACTTACCTGTGTTTCCGATTGTCATCCCGGCGCTCGCGGCGATCATCATGATGTTCCTGCCAAAGAACGTGCGTCTGCAGCGCGGACTGGCTCTTGGATCGATTTTTATCACGTTGCTCGTGTCTTTGTTTTTGGTGCATACTGTCTCGAATGAGGGTATCTTGACTCTTAACCTCGGGAACTGGCCGGCGCCATTCTCGATCACGCTCGTCTCGGACATGTTGTCTGCGCTGCTCGTCACGACGTCGACGCTCCTTACGTTCTTCATCGTCTGGTTCGCCGTCCATTACTTTTCGGCGGCGTATGAGGAGAACTACTTATACGTGGCGATGCTATTTTTACTCGTCGGGGTCAACGGCGCTTTCACGACAGGCGATATATTCAACTTGTTCGTCTTCTTTGAAGTGTTCTTGATTTCGTCGTACGTCTTAATCGTGCTCGGTGGGAGAGGCGTCCAGTTGCGCGAGTCGATTAAATACTTGCTCGTTAACGTCATCGCTTCAGCGCTGTTCGTCATGGCGGTCGCTTATCTATATGGCGCGGTCGGCACGCTCAGTTTGGCCGACCTCGCGCAAAAGATTCCGCTCGTCGACAACCCGAACGTCATCTCGGTCATCGGGGTGCTGTTTATCATCGTCTTCGGTTTGAAAGGCGCGCTCGTCCCGCTCCATTATTGGTTGCCGGGGTCGTACGTTGTCGCACCGACACCGATTCTCGCGTTGTTCGGGGCCCTTTTAACAAAAGTCGGGGTCTACTCGATTCTTCGGACGTATACGCTTTTGTTTGATGTGAACGGCACGTTCTTGCAGACGTTCCTCATCGTCCTTGCTGTGCTCACGATCGTGACCGGGATGGTTGGGGCAATTGCCTATAACGATGTTAAACTCATCATTATCTATAACATCATGATCGCCGTCGGCGTCATTTTGTACGGAATCGCTATCAACACGCAGACGTCGCTTGAAGGGGCGCTCTACTATTTGATTCACGACATGATGATTAAAGCCGTCTTGTTCATGCTCGTCGGAATGATGATTGGCATCACGAGGTCCGGACAGCTCCGGGGGATGGGCGGACTCATTACCCGCTTCCCGTTGTTTGGTTGGACGTTCTTTATCGCGGCGCTTTCACTCGCCGGGATTCCACCGCTCAGCGGCTTCTTTGGAAAGCTGTTGATCATTCAAGGTGGGGCCGGGGAAGGCGACTTATTTGGACCAATTCTCGTACTCGTGTCGAGCCTATTCGTCCTCTTCTCGGTCATCAAGATTTTCTTGAATGGATTTTGGGGAGAAGAGCGCGGTACGTATGACGGACCGCTCGTTCCTTATGCGGGTCGCTTGCTCGTCCCGGTATGCTTGTTGCTCGCCGTGGCGGTCGCTTACGGATTCGGTGCCGAGTTGATGCACCCGTATATTACCCAGGCAATCGAACCGCTCACCCAACCAGAACTCTACATCGATGCCGTGTTAAAGGAGTGACTACAAGATGGCCTATCAAATATTGATTAACTTTTTCTTGGCGTTCATCTGGATGTTCCTCACGGGATCGTTCACGACGTATGGGTTCCTGATTGGATATATTATCGGGTTACTCGTCATCTTCATGATGCGCCGCTTTTTCCGCGAGTCGGGTACGAACTTTTACTTTACACGCGTGATCAAGCTGTTCAAGCTGCTCCTCATCTTTTCGCGGGAGCTCGTCATGGCGAACTTCGAAGTATTACGTCTCGTCCTCAGTCCGAAGCTCGCGATTCAACCGGGGATTTTCCGATACGAAACGTCGCTCAAATCAGGCTGGAAAATCAGCCTGTTGTCGATGCTCATCTCCTTGACGCCAGGGACGCTCGTCGTCCAAGTGTCGCAAGACAATAAGATTCTCTATATCCATGCGCTCCACATGCCGGATAAAGAGGCGCTCAAACGAGATATCTATGAAAACTTTGAATCTAGCATTAAGGAGGCGACGGAATGATGCACTGGTTAGACATTTTAATCTACATCTCACTCGCTATCCTTGTCATCGCGATGTTGTTCATGCTGTATCGGGTCGTGAAAGGGCCGACGACGCCGGATCGCGTCATTGCCCTCGACTCGATTGGGATCGCGCTCATCTCGGTCGTCGCGTTATTGTCGATTCTGCTCGACACGACGATGTTCTTCGAGGTTATCCTCTTGCTGAGTATCCTCGCTTTCATCGGGACGGTGGCGTTCTCGAAATACCTAGAGAGAGGAGCAATCATCCATCATGACCGCGACAATGATCTTTGATATTTTGACCGGCGTCTTCACGGTCATCGGGGTGTTCTTCACGGTCGTCGCGGCGATCGGCCTTCTCCGTCTGCCTGACATCTACTCGCGTACACACGCGGCGTCGAAGTCGGCGACGCTCGGGGTCATGTTCGTCCTCTTCGCGGCCGTGCTCCACGTCTGGGTCGATGAGCGCGTGTTCGATGCGCGTCTCTTGCTCGGCTTGTTCTTCGTCCTGTTGACGGCTCCAGTTGGTGGTCATTTGATCGCTCGCGCGGCGCACACGAAAGGCGTGCCGCTCTGGAAGGATTCGCTTCAAGACGCCTTGAAAGAAGACAAAGACAAAGGATTGGAATAACAAAAAGACTCGCTGCGGCGAGTCTTTTTTATATGGTCTCAAATCAAGTAACTCAAATCGGAGGCCGATGTCGGATAGGCGAACTGTAAGTGTTTCACGTGTTGATGGCTGATGTTGTTCTGTATAATGAGAGAGAACAAGTTGATCAGTTCCGGTGCATGTTGCCCAATCAAGTGGGCACCAAGCACGTGACCGTCATGACTGAGAAGCACGCGTGAGAACGCGGTCTCGTCATGAATCCGTTCATACGTCAAAAAGTGAGACAAGTCATTGTCCTTATATTCAAAGGCGATGCCATTCGCCTCCGCCTCTTCAATCGTCAAGCCGACTTTTGCGATCGGTGGGGACGTGAAGACGACCGTCGGTGCCGGCCGCTCCGGTAATGGGCGGGTGTTGCCACGAATCAGGTTGAGGGCGGCAATCCGTCCTTCTTGTCCGGCGAACGGGGTGAGTGCCGGGTTATCGCTCGCACTGACATCCCCTGCGGCATAGATGTTCGGGTTCGACGTCTGTAAATATGCGTTGACCCAAATCCCGGATTGGTCGGCTTTGACGCCGGCCGCCTCGAGGTTGAGCCGCTCGATGCTCGGGATGCGGCCCGAGGCGTTAAGGACGAGTCCGTGAAGGGTAGAGTCATCAGATAACGTCAACACGTCTCCATTAAGTTCGACCGGTTCGACCCCGGTTCGGACATCAATCCCGATACGCTCGGTCTCCTCGACGAGCCGCTTGACGACGTTCCGGTCGAACGCTTTTAAGGCTTGCGACCGGATGAGAAGCGTGACCTCACAGCCGAACCGGCGAAGGATATGGGCGAACTCGAAGGCGATATAGCCAGCCCCGACGATACTGAGGTGTGGTGGCAACGTTTCGAGGTCGAAGATGTCGTTGCTCGTCAGGGCTAGTTCTCCACCTGGAATTTCGAGTGGGCGAGGGATGAGGCCGGTTGCGATAATGAAGTGATGGGCCGAGATTTCATGTCCGTCGATGACGATCGAATCTTCGTCGATGAAATGCGGCTCGCCTTCGAACAAATCGATGCCATGCTCTTTCCAGTTGTGCGTCTTCGTCGTCGGAACCGCGAAACGATATTCATCGACGCGACGCTTGAACGTCACCCAATCGAGCGTGATGTCGCCGTTGACGCCGAGCGCTTTCATCTGGTCGACCCGTGCCATGAGCTCTGAACCTTCCGCGAGCATCTTTTTTGGGTCACAGCCACGTTGCGGGCACGTCCCGCCAAACGTCCAATTCTCGACGATGGCAATCTGTTTACCGGCGTCACGTAATAGGTTTGCCGCTTGGCTCGCGGCCGAGCCGCTACCAAGAATGATGACGTCATAACGTTTCATAATATTCCCTCCCTCGAAGACTTCACCATATTTTTCCCGTCCTCGAGGAAGCTAAACTGAGGTGACCGAACTTGAGTCAATCTGACCACATTAAACATAAATTGGCGCTCCTCCCAGACGAGCCTGGCTGTTACTTGCATAAGAACGAGTACGGCGAGGTCATCTATGTCGGGAAAGCGAAGAACTTGAAGAACCGGGTCCGTTCTTACTTCACGGGGGCGCACGACATCAAGACGATGCGTCTCGTGGCTGAGATTCGTGACTTTGAATACATCGTCACGGCGAGCGAGCTCGAAGCGCTCCTCCTCGAGATGACACTTATCAAAAAGCACGACCCGAAATACAACATCCGGTTGAAAGACGACAAGACGTATCCGTACATCAAAATCACGAACGAGCCGTATCCGCGTCTGTTGACGACACGGAAGCTGAAGAAGGACGGTGGGTATTACTTCGGACCGTATCCGAACGCCTACGCCGCGAACGAGACGAAGCGGCTCCTCGACAAGCTGTATCCGTTACGGAAGTGTCAGCCGATGCCACGCAAGCTCTGCCTGTATTACCATATCGGGCAATGCCTCGGACCGTGTGAGCTCGCCGTTGATACGGACGACCAAAAAGCGATCGTCCAAGAGATCCGTCGGTTCTTGAACGGGGAGACGGCCGAGACGCTCGCCAAGCTCGAGGTCGATATGGGTAAGGCGGCCGAAGAGATGCAGTTCGAACGGGCCGCCGAGCTCCGGGACCAAATCCGGGCCGTCGAATCGATTATGAACAAACAAAACATGATCACGGCCGACCCGACCGCACGCGACGTGTTCGGTTACACGCTCGACCGTGGCTGGATGTGTGTCCAAGTGTTCTATATGCGAGGCGGTAAGATGATTGAGCGCGACGTCTCGCTCTTCCCACTTCACGGGGAACCGTCCGAGGAACTTGAAAGTTTCATCGTTCAATTCTACGAACAGAACGTCGTGCCAAAAGAAGTGCTCGTCCCGGAGATCGTTCGCATCGATTTATTAAACGAGGCGATTGGAACGAAAGTGATGCAACCGAAACGAGGGGCAAAACGACAACTGCTCGCCTTGGCAACGAAAAACGCGGAAATCGCCTTGAACGAGAAGTTTGAACTGCTCGCGCGTGACGAGGAACGCACACTCCTCGCGATGCGCGAGCTCGGGGAGGCGATCGGCATCCCGCACCTATCGCGCGTCGACATCATCGACAACGCCAACATCCAAGGAAGCGACGCCGTCTCGGCGCTCGTCGTCTTCGAGGACGGGAAACCGCTTAAGAAAGAGTACCGGAAGTACAAGATTCGTACCGTGCAAGGGCCAGATGACTACGAGACGATGCGCGAAGTCGTGCGTCGTCGGTTCCGCCGGTTGTTGACTGAGGAGAAACGTTTGCCGGACTTGCTCTTGATTGACGGGGGCATCGGGCAATTGAACGCCGCTTTGGATGTGCTCCAAAACGAGTTCGGGCTCGATTTACCGGTCGGGTCGCTCAAAAAGGATGATCGGCACCGGACGAGCCAGCTATTGTTCGGTGAAGGCGGTGGCATCGTCGAGCTGAACTCGCGATCGAGCGCGTTCTATCTGTTGCAACGGATGCAAGACGAGGTCCACCGCTTCGCCATCACGTTCCACCGCAGTCTGCGGACGAAGAAGATGACGAAATCGATTCTCGACGATATCCCAGGCGTTGGGCCGAAACGGCGCCAACAACTGATTCGGCATTTCGGGTCGATGAAACAGATTCGTCTGGCGTCACTCGAACAGTTGAAAGAGGCAGGCTTGCCGGAGAAGTTGGCGGAAACCGTGATTCAATACGTACATGAGGAGACCGACGAATGAACCGAGATGCGTTCGCAGATTTTCCGGAAGAGACATCGTCGTTTATCGAACAATTCGTGTGTGAGCTTGCGGACGTGACCGACGCGATACAACATGGGTATGTGCACGGGTCCGTGACGATGGGGGGCTTTCATCCGAGACATAGTGACGTCGATTTATTGTTTGTATGCAATCGAGACTTAACGGGTGCGGAGCGGCTCGATTTGATGCGACTGTGTCTGACTAAATCGACGCAACCATATCCGCTCGAGTTGACCGTCCTGACGGAACGCGCGTTACGAGAATGGGTCCATCCGAGTCCGTTTGAGGTTCATTATAGTGAGCAGTGGCGCACTCGATTGGAGGAAGAAACAATCGAAGAATTGCTTGAGGAGCAAAGAGACATGACGGATCCAGATGTGGCCGCCCACCTCAAAGTCATCATGGAGCGTGGATGCGTCTTGTTCGGGAATCCGATGCGTGAGTTGTTGGTCGGGTTTGAAGAGGCGAACTACCTTGACGCGATTGAACAAGATGCGTTGGGTTGCCTAGGCTCGCTTGAGAACCAACCAGTCTACAGCGTGTTGAATCTCGTGCGGGTAATGGCATACAGGAAAGATGGTTGTCTGCTTGCGAAGCGAGACGCGTTTGATTGGGCGAGGCGACAATCGATTCGGTCCGACCTCTTACACGTCGTTCAAAAAGCGGCAGCAGCATACGAAGGTGAAGATATGGTGTTCTCAAGGTCCGAACTCATCGAGTTCAATATTTACGTTCATCAGCGTCTCTTCCCATATTAACCAATGAAAGAGCCGATGCGGCAAAATCGCATCGGCTCTTCGTCATTCGTACGAATCTTTTCGGTCTAATTGGACGGTGATGTGGACAGTTTGGCGTGCCGGCTCGGCGAATCCTTCCGCGACACATTGGAGACGCCCGGCGATTTGTTCGGCTAAAAAGCCCGCTTCGAGCTGATAGTAACCGGACGCTTTTTGCTGGGTCGAAGGAGGTGGGACGAGTTCGAACGAGAACTTACTTCCTTTTTCTTTCACAAGCGTCAATTGTCCCCATCCGGCTTCCTCGAAAAATGCGGCGAGCTCTTCATCCGGCATGGCCGGGAACTTGCGGGCGACTCGTTTACCTGCCCAATAGATGACTTGGCCATAGTCTTCGCCAAGCAAGTCTGTCAACACATAATCGCGTAACAATTCAATCGCGAAAGTGGGTTGGCTCATAGTTTCCATCTTATTCCATCACTCCAATCTCTCTATACCATTATAACGACGAATTGGGATTTGGTCACCGAGATTTTTCGAAAAGAATGTGCCATAAATCGGTCCCGTTGTCTTGTCATACAATTTTCACAAGAGTAGAATAGGAGTCAGAAAGCTATATTTAGATTTGAAAACGCTTTTATTTACAAAACGAGCCAAGCGCTCGGACAAAGGGGGAACTAGAATGGCTTCGAATCGTGACTATTTTAATCGTAAAGTCCATTCGCTACTTGGGGTCATTCCAATCGGCTTGTTTTTGATCGTCCACTTATCGGTCAACTACTATATCGTCGGTGGGGAGGAGTCTTACAACAGAGCTGCAGAATTCATGGAGGGGCTTCCGTACTTGTACTTCCTTGAAGTGATGATCATCGCCTTACCGATGATTTTCCACGGCGTGTACGGGGTTTATTACGCGTTTCTTGGATCGATTAACTCGAACCGATACTCATACGCTCGCAACTGGATGTATATTTTGCAACGCTTCACAGGCGTCTTCCTTGTCATCTTCATCGCGTGGCACGTTTGGGAAACGCGCTTGGCGAAGATGCGCGGCGTCGAGGTCAACGCGGAGATGATGCAAGGGATCGTCGACAACCCGCTCATGCTCATTTTCTACATAGTCGGGATTCTCTCGGCTACGTTCCACTTCGCGAACGGACTCTGGTCGTTTGCGATCACGTGGGGAATCACACAGTCACCACGCTCACAGCGTTTCATGAGCTACGTGTCAGGTGCCGTGTTCGTGGCACTATCTTTTGTCGGTCTTCGCTCAATCTTGACGTTCGCCGGCATCTTGTAATAGGGGGAATTTTACATGGCAAATCAAAGTTTGATCGTCATCGGTGGCGGTCTAGCTGGACTCATGGCGACAATCAAGTCGGCTGAGATGGGTGTTCCGGTTAAACTATTCTCGCTTGTACCGGTCAAGCGTTCACATTCAGTTTGTGCACAAGGCGGGATCAACGGAGCCGTCAACACGAAAGGGGAAGGGGATTCTCCTTGGCAACACTTTGATGATACGGTTTACGGAGGTGACTTCCTCGCCAACCAACCGCCTGTCCAAAAAATGGCAGAGGCGGCACCGAAAATCATCCACATGTTCGACCGGATGGGCGTTATGTTCAACCGAACGCCGGAAGGGCTTCTCGACTTCCGTCGCTTCGGCGGCACGCTCCACCACCGTACGGCGTATGCCGGCGCAACGACAGGCCAACAGCTCCTCTATGCACTCGACGAGCAGGTTCGTCGTTACGAGGCGCAAGGACTCGTCGAGAAGTATGAAGGCTGGGAGTTTCTCCGTGCCATCATCGATGAGGCAGGTGTCTGTCGCGGAGCGGTCTGTCAGGACCTTCGTTCGATGGAGATTAAAGCGTTCCCATCGGACGCGGTCATCCTTGCGACTGGTGGCCCAGGGGTCATCTTCGGAAAATCGACGAACTCGGTCATCAACACCGGTCAAGCGGCTGGGGCGGTCTATCGGCAAGGTGCCGTCTACGCGAACGGGGAGTTCATTCAGATCCACCCGACGGCGATTCCGGGGGACGATAAGCTTCGTCTCATGAGTGAGTCGGCGCGCGGGGAAGGCGGACGCGTCTGGACATACAAAGACGGGAAGCCTTGGTACTTCCTCGAAGAGAAATATCCGGCTTACGGAAACCTTGTGCCGCGTGACATCGCGACGCGTGAAATCTTCGACGTCTGTGTCAACCAAAAGCTCGGCGTCAACGGCGAGAACATGGTGTATCTCGACTTATCGCACAAAGACTCAAAAGAGCTTGATATTAAACTCGGCGGAATCCTTGAGATTTATGAGAAGTTCGTCGGGGACGACCCACGAAAAGTGCCGATGAAGATTTTCCCGGCTGTCCACTATTCGATGGGCGGACTATGGGTCGACTACGATCAGATGACGAACATCCCTGGGCTGTTTGCTGCGGGTGAGTGCGATTACTCGATGCACGGGGCGAACCGCCTCGGCGCGAACTCACTGCTCTCGGCTGTATACGGTGGGATGGAAGCCGGACCGGCTGCAGTTAATTACATGCGCGGTCTCGATCAAGCGACTGAAAGCGTACCGGAAGCCCTCTTCAACTTTAACGAGCGTGAAGAGATTGAACGCTTCAACAACATCCTCGCGATGGACGGTACGGAGAACGCGTATCAGATTCACCGTGAACTCGGTGAGCTTATGACAGACAACGTCACGGTCGTTCGTTATAACGACAAGCTGATTGCGACGGATCAAAAGATTCAAGAACTGCGCGCGCGTTTCAATAACATCTCTGCGACCGATACGGCACGCTGGAGTAACCAAGGGGCCTCGTTCATCCGACAGCTCGACCACATGCTCGACCTCGCGCGCGTCATCACGCTCGGCGCATTGAAGCGGGACGAGAGCCGTGGAGCCCATTACAAACCGGACTTCCCGGAACGTAATGACGAGCAGTTCATGAAGACGACGATGGCACGCTACGACAATGGGGAAGTCGATATCTCGTATGAAGAAATCGACGTTTCGTTAATCCCGCCACGTAAACGGGATTACTCGAAGAAAGGGGCGAAGACAAAATGACGACGCCAATGCAATCAGATCAAAAAGACATCCGCTTCATCATCGAACGCCAAGATGGACCGGATCAACCGACATATACGGAAGAATTCACAGTACCTTACCGTCCGAACATGAACGTTATCTCGGCGCTCATGGAGATTCGCCGAAACCCGGTGAACGCGGAAGGCCAAAAGACGACGCCAATCAACTGGGATATGAACTGTCTCGAGGAAGTATGTGGCGCTTGTTCGATGATTATCAACGGGAAGCCACGCCAGTCGTGTACGGCACTCGTCGATAAGCTCGAGCAACCGATCCGCTTGTCACCGATGAAGACGTTCCCGGTCGTCCGTGACCTTCAAGTCGACCGTCAGCGCATGTTTGACGCGTTGAAAAAAGTGAAGGCGTGGGTCCCGATCGATGGTACGTACGACCTCGGTCCAGGACCGCGTATGCCGGAGAACAAACGTCAATGGGCGTATGAGTTGTCAAAATGTATGACGTGCGGTGTCTGCCTCGAGGCTTGTCCGAACGTCAACGATAAGACGAACTTCATCGGCCCGGCTGCAATTTCACAAGTCCGTCTCTTCAACTCGCATCCGACAGGCGCCTTCCACGCGGAAGAACGTCTCGAGGCGCTCATGGAAGATGGCGGGATCATGCAGTGCGGAAACGCACAAAACTGTGTCGAGGTTTGTCCGAAAGGCATCCCGCTCACGACGTCAATCGCCGCAATGAACCGGCAAACGACGCTTCATTCGTTCAAGTCGTTCTTCGGTAGCGACAAAGGCCGTACTGGCTCTGCAGTCGAGGCGTAAGAGCGGATGACGAAATACTTCCGCGAAGCCGATTGGGAAACACGTGTCAGAGCAGGGGTCGCGCTAGACGTCAAAGTCCGATTCTCGGAGTGCGACCCGTACGGTCACATGAACAACACGATTCCGTTCATCTATTTTGAAGATGCGCGCATTGAGCTACTTGAAGCGACTGAATTTTCTTTGAAAGATGGGTTCGTCGTCGTCGCGGACGCCCAGTGCGACTACGTCCGCCAAGTGATGCCGCGCCAATCAATCAAGGTATATGCCAATGTCTTGACGGTCGGAAACACTTCATGTGATATTCATTACGGGGCATATGATGGAGAGCAGCTCATGTTCGCAGGGCGTACGAGCCTTGTGCACTTGTCGAAATCCGGTCGTCCGACCGAATGGACTCCAGAATATAAAAACCGCTTGCAGAATTTTTGCGAATCCGCTATCATTTGATAATGAGTTCACAAACAATTATTTTGCAGGTCCGCCTGTAGAATTGAAATTTGAAGGGAGACTATCACGTCATGGAAAAAACGTTCACAGTCGTTGCAGATTCAGGAATTCACGCTCGTCCAGCTACACAGTTGGTTAACACAGCTTCTAAGTTCCAATCAGATATCAACCTTGAGTACAACGGTAAAACGGTAAACCTCAAGTCAATCATGGGTGTACTTTCACTCGGAATCGCGAAAGATTCGACAATCAAAATCACTGCAGCTGGTGACGATGCAGAAGAAGCGGTTAACACGCTTTCTGACATGCTCACAAGCGAAGGTCTTGCTCAGTAATTTGAGCGACGGACGAGGCGGCCAATCGGCTACCTCGTCTTTTTTGTTTGTCACGAGACCGTTTCTTTTTCAGAATCGGCTTTTTTGGTAAGATAGATGGGAATGGAAGTGATCATATGAAACGAGCGATTGGAGTACTCGATTCAGGTGTTGGCGGCTTGACCGTAGTCAAAGAATTGATGCGCCAACTACCGAAAGAAGAAATCATCTACATCGGCGATACGGAACGGTGCCCATACGGCCCGCGTCCGCACGACGAGATTGAAGCCTATACATGGGAACTGATTGAGTTCTTACTCAGTAAGAATGTGAAAATGATCGTCATCGCCTGCAACACGGCGACGGCTGTCGTCTTGAAGGAGGCGCGCAAACGACTCCATATCCCGGTCATCGGGGTCATCGATCCGGGAGCCCGGGCTGCCGTCAAAGGCACACGAAATAAACATATCGGTGTGATCGGCACGAAGATGACGATTGAAAGCAACTCGTACGAGACGGCCCTCCGTCACGTGGCAGGCGAGGTTGACGTCTATTCACTCGCCTGTCCGCCGTTTGTCCCGCTCGTTGAAGCGGGCGAACTTGATGGGGAACGCGTCCGGACAATCGTTGAAGAGACGCTTCGCCCGCTCCAGCCGTCGGAGATGGACACACTCATTCTCGGTTGCACGCACTATCCGCTCCTCGCACCCGTCATCCAGGACGTCGTCGGACCGGACGTACACCTCATCTCGTCCGGTGATGAGACCGCGCTTGAAGTGGCGGCCATCCTCGATTTCCAAGAACTCGAGAACGACCTCGATACGGTCCCGACGCATCAGTTCTATGCGACGGGGGACGTCGACATGTTCAATCGGCTCGCGACCGAGTGGCTCGGTCTATCCGTCACGGCGGAGAAAGTAGAGGTGTCCCTCAATGCGTAACGAACGTAAATATGACGAACTGCGTGACGTGGAAATCGTCCCGCACGTGAATAAACACGCTGAAGGCTCGGTTCTCATTTCAATCGGGGATACGAAAGTCATCTGTACGGCGACGGTCGAGGAACGGGTCCCGAACTTCTTACGCGGTAAGAAGCAGGGCTGGATCAATGCGGAGTACTCGATGCTTCCACGGGCGACCGGCGACCGGACCGTCCGCGAAGTCGTGCGCGGCAAACAGTCTGGCCGGACGATGGAAATTCAGCGACTCATCGGCCGCAGCCTCCGTTCTGTCGTCGACTTGGAACGGCTTGGAGAACGGACGATTTGGATTGACTGTGACGTCATTCAGGCGGATGGCGGGACGCGGACCGCGTCGATCACGGGCGGATTTTGTGCGCTCGTCCTCGCAGTCGATGCGCTCATCCGCCAAGGCAAATTGACAGACACGCCGATCAAAGAAGGCGTCGCCGCCATCTCGGTTGGTCGGACCGATTCGCTCGTCCTCGACTTGGACTATGAAGAGGATGCGGCGGCTGAGGTCGATATGAACGTCGTCATGACGGCGAGCGGCCGTTTCGTCGAAGTGCAAGGTACCGGGGAAGAGGCGACGTTCACGCTACAAGAGATGAATGAGTTGCTTCTTCTCGCCCAAGGCGGGATTGCGCAACTGTTTAAAACGGCAGAAGCTGCCCTCGGCGCCTCATGGTGGTACGTCGGCGAACAGATGGAGGAAACGACATGAAGTTGATTATTGCGACACATAACGCAGGAAAAGTAAAAGAGTTGGAGGCGATGTTGACGCCGCTCGGTTTTGAAGTCGAGTCACTTTTGGACTATCCGGACGCACCAGAGACGGACGAGACCGGCACGACGTTTGAGGCGAACGCCGAGCTGAAGGCGACGGAAGCGGCCCACTACTTCGGACACGCGGTCCTCGCGGACGATTCAGGACTTGAAGTCGATGCGCTCGACGGGGCGCCAGGCATTTACTCGGCCCGTTTCGCTGGGCCAGAAAAATCAGACGAGGCGAACAACGCCTTGTTGTTGGAGAAGTTGAACGGGGCGACCGATCGCTCAGCCCGATTCGTCTGTGCGCTCTGTCTTGCAAAACCGTCTGGGGAGACGTTGACGGTACGTGGGACGCTCGAAGGAACGATTGGGTATGCGCCACACGGCGAGAACGGTTTCGGTTACGATCCGCTCTTCATCGTCCCGTCGCTCCATAAGACGGCGGCAGAACTCGAGCGGGACGAAAAAGCGGCGGTTAGTCACCGCGGTCAAGCGTTACGAAAGTTGGAGGCAGAAATCATTTCATTCATGGAAGGGTGAGCCGTATGCGTTTTCTCATAGTCAGTGACAGCCACGGATTGACAGAAGAACTATTGAACATCTTCCACCGGCACGAAGAAGAGATTGACGATGCGTTTCATTGCGGAGACTCGCAGCTCGCACTTGTTGACGAGCATCTGCTCCCGTATCGGACCGTGCGTGGGAATTGTGATTTCGGTGGTGACCTCCCACTCGAACGCGTCGAGACGACGCCGGCTGGGACGATTCTCATCGTACATGGTCATCATCACGATGTGAAGTATGACTTGAACCGGTTGCGTTACCGGGCCGAAGAGGTCGGGGCGAACGTCGTCTTGTTCGGTCACTCTCATGTCGCCGGTGCGTTGATTCAAGACGGGGTGTTGTACATCAACCCGGGTTCCATTCGGATGCCGCGTGGTCGCAGTGATAAGACGTATGCGCTCCTTGACCTTGAGAACGGAGAGGCCGCGGTCCGGTTCTATCGGTCTGAGGACGGCTCGGCTGTATCCGACCTTGACGTGAGCGGAAAGCTCTAACGGAATGAAAAGAAGGAATTGACAGCAAACCATTTTTCTATTATAGTTTTCTTGTCAATGTCCCAATAGCTCAGCTGGATAGAGCAACGCCCTTCTAAGGCGTCGGTCGGGGGTTCGAATCCCTCTTGGGACACTTCCATTTAAAATAGAGATAGCCTCCACGGGGGCTGTCTCTTTTTTCGTTTTTCATGGGAATGATTTGACATTCCACTCGATCCTAAGGAAGATGGAGAAGAGTGGAAGAAAGGGTGTGGGGAGATGGATCAAAACCAGCAGTATCCGTTTCCGGGGAACTGGACACGACTGCAAAAGATGGTGAAAGAAGCCGACATGGCCGGGGAGCGGCAACGCATCGAACCGATTCTATGGGAATGGTATGAACAGTTAAGCGGTGACGTCTACTTGTTCATGGAAATCTTTCAATGTCTAATGGAACGTCCGGATGAGCCGGAGACGCTCGAGCGACTCGAGGAACTCGTTGCGACGCAGATGGAGGCGTCGGACCGACCCGAGACGTGCGGGCTTCAAATCGCCCAATACTACATCATGCGTGACCAACCGTTCGAGGCGGCCCATTGGATTGAAAAGTATTTGAGCGTCCAAGACGGGGACCACGTGAACACACAGGCGTATCAAGTGCTTCAAGTGTTGAAGCTGACAGAGTTCCCGGCGGCAATCGCGAAGTTGAAGCGAACACTTCATCAAGGGAGTACGGCCGAACAAATCGAGATGCTCGCACACGTTCATTTCAATATCGATGACGTGCTCGATAATGTGCTGAAGGCGTATCTCCTTGAAGACCGGCCGAAGGTGATCAAAGTGATGGTGCTTGAGAAAGCGATTGCAGAACTTGAGACGATTGAATGGACCGACCTTGGGGAACGGTACGTGTATGACCGCACCGAGGCGAGCACGTTCGCCCGCGAGTGGGGCTTTACGTATAGCGATTTGCAAAAACGGTTTTATGGGGACGAGATTGCGACGCAACTGTCGACGAACTATTGTTACGTCCACTATCCGTTCGTGCCCCATCTTGCCGATGAGCTAGAACCGGCCATCCTTGAAGCGAAACGAGCGATGTTGAACGCGAGTGATGTGAACGGTCTTGCCGGGGAAATACTTGAGGCGGACGCCTCGTTCACACGGTCGTTACTCGACTAAATCGTTGTGTGCACGTGTCGGATTTATGCTATAATACGGATTGTTGTACATTCTTGTACGTATAAACGAATTGTTGGAGGGACTTAGCATGACAGCAAAATGGGAAAAAACATCAGGTAGCCAAGGCGTACTCACGTACGAAGCACCTGCAGAAGCTTTTGATAAAGCAGTCGACGCAGCATTCAAAGACGTCGTCAAATCATTGAACGTGCCTGGCTTCCGTAAAGGGAAATTGCCACGCCCAATGTTCAACAAAATGTATGGGGAAGAGGCGCTCTACCAAGACGCACTCGACATCCTCTACCGTGACACGGTTCAATCTGCAGTCGAAGAAGCTGGTTTCGAACCAATCGCACTCGAAAACATCGATGTAGACGGTACGCTCGAAAAAGGCAAGCCTGTAACGTTCAAAGTAACGTTCGTTGTTGAGCCTGAAGCTGAGCTTGGCGAGTACAAAGGTCTCGAGTACGAAGCTGTTGAAACAACAGTCACTGACGAAGAAGTTGCAGCAGAACTTGACGCGCTTCAACAGCAAGGCGCTGAGCTTGCTGTTAAAGAAGGCGCAATCGAAAACGGCGATACAGCTGTCTTTGATTTCGCAGGTTTCGCTGACGGCGAGCAGTTCGAAGGCGGCACAGCTGAGAACTACACGCTTGAAATCGGATCAGGTCAATTCATCCCTGGATTCGAAGAGCAAATGGTCGGCTTGACTGCTGGTGAAGAAAAAGACGTTGAAGTAACATTCCCTGAAGAGTACCACGCTGAAAACTTGGCGGGTAAACCAGCGACATTCAAAGTCAAGCTTCACGAAGTAAAAGCGAAACAAGTACCTGAGCTCGACGACGAGTTCGCAAAAGACATCGACGAGTCAGTTTCTTCACTCGACGAGCTCAAAGCGAAAATCCGTGAGCGTTTAGAAGCAGGCAAGAAGCAAGAAGCAGACGGCACGATGCGCGACCAGCTCGTTGAACAAGCGACAGCTAACGCGACAATCGACGTCCCTGCAGTTCTCGTTGAGCAAGAAGTTGACCGCATGGTTCAAGAGTTCGGTACACGTGTATCTTCACAAGGAATCGACCTCAACATGTACTTCGAACTCACAGGAACTTCTGAAGACGCAATGCGCGAAGAGATGAAAGAGCAAGCAGAAGAGCGCGTCAAAGCTCGTCTCGTCTTGAAAGCCATCGCTGAAAAAGAAGCAATCGAAGTGTCTGACGAAGATGCTGAAAAAGAGCTCGAAGAAATGTCGAAACTCTACAACATCGCACCAGACCAACTCCGCACGATGCTCGCGCCACAAGGCGGAATCGAGACACTTAAAGGTGACCTCAAGTTCCGTAAAGCGATCGACATCCTCGTTGAAAACGGGAAAGCGAAGTAATCGGTTTGACAGGACGGCTGCCGCGCAGTCGTCCTTTTTTTCGTCACGACACTTTGCATGTGTTAATCTTTGATGAAGTGATTTGTTCATGCTACAATTATTGCAACGCAGAGATGTAAATGTCTTTTCACGGTGCAACTGCACCTGGAAATACAAATAGGCGATTTATCGCACTTACATCCATTTCCACTCAGAAGGGGTGTACCGAATGTTCAAATTTAACGAGGAAAAGGGGCAACTCAAGTGCTCGTTTTGCGGAAAATCGCAAGAACAAGTCCGTAAATTAGTCGCCGGTCCTGGCGTATACATTTGTGACGAATGTATCGAACTTTGCAACGAAATCGTTGAGGAAGAGCTCGGTGTGGAGGAAGAAGTCGAATTCAAAGACATTCCAAAACCACAAGAGATTCGTAACATCCTAGACGATTACGTCATTGGACAAGACCGTGCCAAACGTGCACTTTCGGTAGCTGTCTATAACCACTATAAACGCATCAACGCCGGCGGTCGTTCAGATGATGTCGAACTCTCGAAGTCGAACATCGTCATGATTGGACCAACGGGTAGCGGGAAAACGCTTCTCGCTCAGACGATGGCACGTGTCCTGAACGTCCCGTTTGCAATCGCAGACGCGACGAGCTTGACGGAAGCGGGTTACGTCGGAGAAGACGTCGAGAACATCTTGCTCAAGCTGATTCAATCGGCTGACTACGATGTCGAGAAAGCTGAAAAAGGGATTATCTACATCGATGAAATCGATAAGATCGCCCGTAAGTCGGAAAACCCATCGATCACACGTGACGTATCGGGTGAAGGCGTTCAGCAGGCACTTCTTAAAATCTTGGAAGGTACGGTCGCAAGCGTCCCGCCGCAAGGTGGTCGTAAGCATCCGCATCAAGAGTTCATCCAAATCGATACGACGAACATCTTGTTCATCGTCGGCGGCGCGTTCGCCGGCATCGAAGCGGTCGTTAAACGCCGCATCGGGAAAAAAGTCATCGGTTTCGGAAACGACCAAGAGAACCGCGAGTTGACGCAAGAAGACTTGCTCGCTCGGGCACTTCCGGAAGATCTTCAGAAGTTCGGGTTGATTCCTGAATTCATTGGTCGTCTCCCGGTCATGGCGACACTCACGACGCTTGACGAAGAAGCGCTCGTCGAGATTTTAACGAAGCCGAAAAACGCCCTCGTTCGTCAGTACGAGAAAATGCTCGAACTTGACGACGTAGAACTCTCGTTCACGGATGAGGCGTTGATTGAAATTGCCAAACTTGCCATCAAACGTAAGACTGGCGCACGCGGTCTCCGCTCGATTATCGAAGAAATGATGCTCGATGTGATGTTCACTGTCCCATCGCGCGACGATATCGAGAAAGTCATCATCACGGATGAAACGATTACGGGTCTTGCCGGTCCGAAATACGTCCTTCGTGATGGCACTGTCGAACAGACAGGCGACAACAAAGAGACAGCATAACTTTTAACGTAAAAGGCTCAAACACTCGGCACATCCGAGTTTTGGGCCTTTTTGCACAGGAGGCGTTGTAATGGAACAATTACCAATCCTTCCTTTGCGTGGAGTCGTGGTCTATCCGCTGATCGGAGTGACGATCGATGTCGGTCGTCCGCTCTCCTTACGGGCACTCCTTGCCGCAAAGGAACACGAGACAGATTTGATTGTCGTGACTCAAAAAGAGACAGGCAAAGAATCACCTGAGCAAGAAGATTTATATGCGATTGGGACGCGCGTCCATATCGCCAAGATGAGCGAGCTGTCGAACGAGACGGTACGGGTCCGTCTTGTCGGGAAAGAGCGTGTCAAAATCAATGCTATTGACGAGACGAAGGAAGGCTGGTTCGCTGACGTCGAGCCGCTCGAACTCGTCGAAGGGGAAGAAGTCGAACGAACGGCCCTTGTCCGCTTGTTAAAAGAACAGTTCGGCAAACTCGTCGGATCAATCAAAGGGTTGTCGCCGGACGAGCGACGTCGTTATGAGATGTATGAACGGCTCGAGTCGCTCACCGATTATATCGCCTCGAAACTCGACATCGACGTCGACCTCCGTCAAGCGATGCTTGAAGAACCGGATGCCGTGAAACGTGGGCTTGAGCTACTTGAGATCATGACGCACGAAGTCGAGATTATCGAGCTCGAGCAACAGCTGCGCGAACGGACGAAGAAGACGATTGAACAGGCACAAAAAGAGTACTATTTGCGCGAACAGATGAAGACGATTCAACAAGAGCTCGGCGATCAGTCACAAGACTCGGAGCCGAACCGTCTCCGTGAGAAGCTCGAGGCACTCGATTTGCCTGAGACGACGCGGAAGAACGTCATGCGGGAAGCCGAGCGATTAAACGTCGTACCGGCGACGTCGCCAGAATATGCCGTCATCCGTAACTATCTCGACTGGGTCGCTTCGCTTCCGTGGGGCATCGAGACGGAAGATAAGCTCGACGTCAAACATGCGGCCGACGTCCTTGATGACGACCATTACGGGCTCGAGTCGGTGAAAGACCGTATCCTTGAGTATTTGGCCGTCCGTCAATTGACGAACTCGCTCCGCGGACCGATTCTCTGTCTGTCTGGACCTCCTGGGGTCGGGAAGACGTCGCTCGCCCGCTCGATCGCTTCGGCGCTCGAACGGCATTTTGTTCGCGTCTCGCTCGGGGGCGTCCGGGATGAGGCCGAGATTCGTGGTCACCGCCGGACGTATATCGGAGCGATGCCGGGCCGAATCATCCGTGGTCTGAAGCAAGCCGAGAGTAAAAACCCGGTATTCTTGCTCGACGAGATCGACAAGATGGCGTCTGACTTCCGGGGCGATCCGGCGTCAGCGATGCTTGAAGTGCTCGACCCGGAACAGAACGTCTCGTTCTCTGACCATTACATTGAAGAGCCGTTCGACTTATCGAACGTGCTGTTCATTGCAACGGCGAACGATGTGTCGCAAATCCCGGCGCCGCTTTTAGACCGGATGGAACTCATTCAAATCGGCGGCTACACCGAACTCGAGAAAGTCGAGATTGCGAAGCGTCACTTGATTCCGAAACAATACAAAGAGCATGGGTTGAAAAAGAGCCAACTGACGATTAAAGAGGATGCGCTTTACGAGGTCGTCCGTCGCTATACGCGCGAGGCCGGCGTCCGGAACTTAGAACGCGTCATCGGTTCGCTCTGCCGGAAGGCGGCGAAACAAATCGCCATCGGCGAGAAGAAACGTGTCACCGTCTCGCTGAAGAGTCTCGGCGACTATCTCGGGAAACCGAAATATCGCTACGGCAAAGGGGAGACGGAAGACTCGATTGGAGCGGTCACAGGACTTGCGTACACGGCGTTCGGGGGCGACACGCTCACGATTGAAGTGGCGCTCGCGCCAGGAAAAGGTAAGCTCCAATTGACCGGGAAACTCGGTGACGTCATGCAAGAGTCGGCGCAGACGGCGTATAGTTATGTCCGTGCCAACGCGGAGCGGTTCGATATCGACCCGACATTCTATGAGCGTCAAGACGTGCATATCCACGTTCCGGAAGGCGCCGTCCCGAAAGACGGGCCATCGGCTGGGATCACGATTGCGACCGCCCTCATCTCGGCACTCACCGGCAAAAAGGTGCGCCGTGATATCGGCATGACCGGGGAAATTACGCTCCGCGGCCGCGTGTTGCCAATCGGCGGATTGAAAGAAAAGGCGCTCGCCGCACATCGGGCCGGACTCACGACGATCGTGATTCCAAACGATAACGAGCGCGACATCGACGACATTCAAGACACGGTCCGTGAAAAACTGACGTTCGTGCCTGTGACGACGCTCGATCAAGTACTAGACGTAGCATTTGGAGGAAACTAATGAAAATCACTAAAGCAGAATTTATTACGAGCGCCGTCGCGCCGGACCACTACCCGGTCCATGAGTTGCCAGAAGTGGCGCTCGCTGGCCGTTCGAACGTCGGGAAGTCGTCGTTCATCAACAAGATTTGTCAGCGCAAGGCACTCGCCCGCACGTCTTCGAAGCCAGGGAAGACGCAGACACTGAACTTCTTCAACATCAATGACGAGATCATGTTCGTCGACGTCCCGGGCTACGGCTACGCGAAAGTGTCGAAGACCGAGCGCGAGAAGTGGGGCGTCATGATGGAGCAGTATTTGACGTCGCAACAAGCGCTCCGTGGTGTCGTCCTTTTAGTCGATATCCGTCACGAGCCGACGGGCGACGATGTGACGATGTATGACTTCTTGAAGCATTATGACATCCCGGTCATCGTCGTCGCGACGAAGCTCGATAAGATTAAGAAGAGCCAACGTCAAAAACACGAGGCGGCCGTCAAACGGAAACTTCAGTTCGACCCGTCGGACCGGTTCGTCGCGTTCTCAGCGGAAACCGCCGAAGGAAAAGACGAAGCGTGGAAAGCAATATACGAGTTGCTGACGCGTGACGAAGACTAATCATCGCAGACGAGGGCAATTCCCTCGTCTTTTTTGTTTTCGGGGTTACCGGAGCGGGTATTTATCGTATAATTGTCTACATATCTAGTTAGGACAAGAGAATATTGAACGAGGTGGAAAGATGCATATTATGTTTGGGAACAAATGGTACCGCGCATTATTTTGGACGCTGACGATTTTCTTAGTCATCTGGGTCGGAACACAAATCTCATTCGTGTTTCAACCGGTAAAAGTGATTTTAGCGCTCGTCACGGTGCCGCTTATTATCGCAGGACTTTTCTTTTATTTTCTCGTCGGCATCGTCGACTATTTAGAGAAGCGCTCTGGGAAACGGGGCATTTCGGTCGCGATTACGTTAACGTCACTCCTGTTGATTGTCACGATTGTCTTCAGCGTCGTTGGACCGCTTCTCGTCGATCAAGTGACGTCACTTGTGAATGCGTTGCCGAGCATCGCGAAAGAGTTACAGCTACAGATTTTCGCCGTTCGTGACTCGCTCATGGAAAACGAGTTTTTGTCACGCTTCGTCAACGAGAACGATGACATGTTCACCGAGTTCACGAACAACATCACGTCGTATCTCGGCGACATCTTCGGAAACGTCGCCTCGTCCGTCGGGCGTCTCGTCGGCTTCATCACATCGGCCGTCATCACGATCGTCGTCATTCCGTTTATGCTGATCTACATGCTCCTTGACGGGAAACGTCTTCCAGACTCGATCGTCAAATGGTTGCCAAAGAGCTACGAGACCGAGACACGCAAAATCTTGAACGACATGCACAACACGGTTAAAAACTACGTGCACGCGCAACTCCTTGTCGCCTTCTTCGTCGGGATCACGTCCCTTATCGGACTATGGATTGTCGGTGTCGATTACGCGATTCTACTCGCGCTGTTCATGATGGTCACAAATATCATTCCATATGTCGGTCCGTTCCTCGGTGCCGCGCCGGCCGTCGTCGTCGCCTTCATTCAGGAGCCGATCATGGCTATCTGGGTCATTATCGTCATCATCGTCGTGCAACAGATCGAATCGAACGTCATCTCACCGCTCATCCAAGGGAAGTCGCTCAAAGTGCACCCGCTCACGATCATCATCGTGTTGCTCGTCGCCGGGAACCTTGCCGGTATCATCGGGATGCTCATTGCCGTGCCGACGTATGCGGTGGCGAAAGTCGTCGTTCAAAACATCGTCCGCATTTATAAGTTGCGCGAGCATAAACATTATCTTGAAGCAGAAAAAGAAGAGAAGGCGGAAAGTACGATTATTACCGATCCTTCCACGTTGAAATGAGTTTTCAAGTAGAAATGGCTACCTTGTCCGTTTCTACTTTTTTTCGTCACAAAAAGTTCTTATTTTATTTCAGGAAAATCAAACAGAAGATTATAGTTCCCAGATAAGAACTGTTATAATGTACGGTAGAGATTGAAATAGAAAAGACAACCGTCGTTGGATTTTGGATGAGGGGAAGAGATACATGCATATTGTCGTCGTTGGACTAAATAACAAGACAGCCCCTGTCGCGATTCGGGAGCAGTTCTCGTTTGGGGAGCAAGAAATCGTGGACGCGATGATTGCGCTTCGCGAAGAGAAGAGCATTTTCGAGTCGGTTATTTTGTCTACGTGTAACCGGACCGAGTTATACGTTGTCACTGACCAGCTTCATACGGGACGTTATTATACAAAACGTTTTTTGGCGAACTGGTTTGACCTTGAGATGGAGCAGTTCACGCCATATTTGTCGATTCGTGAAGGGGAAGAAGCGATTCGTCATTTGTTCCGTGTCACGTCAGGACTCGATTCCATGATTATTGGGGAAACACAGATTTTAGGGCAAGTGAAGTCAAGCTTCTTCCGTGCTCAAGAAAATGGAACGACCGGGACCGTGTTCAACAAACTGTTCAAAGAAGCTGTCACGCTCGCCAAACGGGCGCATACCGAGACACAAATTGGGGAAATGTCGGTATCGGTCAGCTCGGCAGCGGTCGCACTCGCCCAAGAGATGTATGCGTCACTTGACGACAAGCAAGTCGTCGTCGTTGGTGCCGGTGAGACGGGCGAGTTGACAACACTCAACTTGTTCGAGGCCGGCGCAAAACAAATCGCTGTCTTCAACCGGACGGAAAGCAAGGCGAAAGCGGTCGCCGACAAGTTCAAAGGTCGGGCCCACTCGATTCGAGAAATTGCCTGCGGTCTGCTCGATGCGGATATTTTAATCAGTTCGACGGGCGCAAAACAAGCCGTCATCGAATATGATGACGTGGCCGCAGCCCAACTGCTCCGCCGCGAGCGTCCGCTCTTGTTGATCGACATTGCGGTACCGCGAGATATCGATCCAGCGGTACGTGAGCTTCCTGGCGTCCATTTGTTCGATGTCGACGACTTAACCGGCATCGTCAATAAAAACTTGGCAGCCCGCCTCGTCGAAGCCGAGAAGATTGAAGTGAAGATCGATGCGGCCATTCAGGAGTTTCAAGCGTGGCTCGTCACGCTCGGCGTCGTCCCGATTATGAACGAGTTGCGCGGCCGTGCACTCACGATTCAAGAAGAGACGATGGAGAGCCTCGAGCGTAAGCTCGACCACTTATCGGATCGCGATAAAAAAGTCATCGGCAAACATATGAAGTCGATCATCAATCAGATGCTCCGTGAACCGATTGACTATATTAAAGACGCTGCGGCACAACCGGATGCAAATACGCGGATTAGCCAGTTCGTCGAGACGTTCGGCCTCGATGTCGAGTTGCCAGAAGAGTCAGATGACGTGAACGAAGAGACCGAAGCCCTCACGGCGAAAGCACCACTCCGCGCCTTGATGCGCTAATACAAAATCAAACAGGCGACGAATCTCGTCGCCTTTTTCTATGAAGGAGACCAATCATGCGTAAAATCATTGTCGGCTCACGCCGTTCCCAACTTGCGATGACTCAGACGAAATGGGTCATCGAACAATTGAAGAAAGCTGGCGCACCAAACGAGTTCGAGATTAAAGAAATCGTGACGAAAGGCGATCAAATCGTCGACGTCCAGTTATCGAAAGTCGGCGGCAAAGGATTGTTCGTCAAAGAGATTCAACAGCAGATGCTTGATGGCGACATCGATTTCGCCGTTCACAGCATGAAAGACGTCCCGGCCGAATTACCGGAAGAACTTTATATCAGCTGTATGCCGAAACGTGTCGATGCGCGCGACGTCCTCATCTGCGAGAACGGCTATACGCTCGAGACGCTCCCGGAAGGTGCGATTATCGGGACGAGCTCGCTCCGTCGTGGGGCGCAAATGCTCGCGGCGCGTCCGGACTTCGAGATTCAATGGATTCGTGGCAACATCGACACACGTCTGAAAAAACTTGAGACGGAATCTTTCAACGCAATCTTGCTCGCTAAAGCTGGGCTTGAGCGCATGGGTTGGACGGACCGTGTCGACTTTGAAGCGCTCGATGCGGACATGATGGTCCCGGCCGTCGGTCAAGGCGTACTCGCCATCGAGAGTCGAAAAGATGATGCGGAAGTGACCGACATTTTACAACTTCTCCATGACGACGTGACAGCGAAAGCGGCAACGGCCGAGCGCACGTTCTTGAAGGCGATCGAAGGGAGCTGTCACGTGCCGGTCGGCGGATACGCAACGGTTGACGGAGACGAAGTGACGCTCACGGGACTGATCGCCTCGGTCGACGGGAAAGAAGTGCTTCGCGTGACGAAGACAGCGACCGATGAAATCGCACTTGGGCAAGACGTAGCAAACGAACTCCTCGGACGTGGCGGACGTGAGATTCTCGCCTCAGTCGATGCGTGACGTTTGGTACACTGGGACAAAACGATTGACCGCTTCGCAACGAGCCACGCTCGAAGCGAGCGGTCTTTCCGTTCATCACGTCCCGCTCATCGAAACGAGATTGACGGATCACGCGATGCCGCTCGAACGATTCGATTGGCTCGTCGTGACGAGCCAGACGGCCGTCGCGGCATTATCGGACGTCCCGCGTGACATCCGGGTCGCAGCCGTCGGGGAGAAGACGAAACAAGCACTCGAAGCAGTAGGCTTCACCGTCTCGCTTATGCCTGAGACGTTTACAGGAGAGGCGCTATTTCATAAGTTAGCCCACATCGTCCAACCAGACGAGACGGTGTTGTTCGCCCGGGGCGACTTGGCGAACACGGACCATATGAAGCGACTCGATCACGTCGTCGACTGGGTCGTCTATGAGACGGTCGGTCGCGAATTGACGAAGACGGAAGCCGAAGCGCTCGCACACGTCGAGGCGCTCCTCGTGCTCAGTCCGTCCGCCGTGCGGGCAATTACGCCATACCTCGACCGTTTCCATGGGACGTGGTACGCCATCGGCGAAGTGACCGAGCGCGCCGTCCGGGAAGTGTCGTCATTACCGGTCCGCGTGCCTGAGTGTTATACTATGGATGCATTAATACAGTGTGTAGGGGAGGATTTTTCATGAACCAGTTCGACCGTCACCGTCGCCTTCGTTCATCGAAGTCGATGCGTGCACTCGTACGTGAAAACCATGTTCGGAAAGAAGATTTGATTTACCCGCTCTTCATTATCGAAGGGACAGATATTAAGCGTGAGGTCAGCTCGATGCCTGGCGTCTTCAACTTCTCGCTCGACCGTCTCGAGGACGAGATTAAGGAGATCGTCGACCTCGGTATTCAGTCAGTCATTTTGTTCGGTGTCCCGGAGCATAAAGACCCGGAAGGTACAGAGGCGTATCATGACCACGGCATCGTCCAAGAAGCGATCCGTCAAGTGAAGGCGTGGGCGCCACAGCTCACCGTCATTGCGGACACGTGCTTATGTGAATATACGTCAACGGGCCATTGCGGCATCGTAAAGAACGGGGACGTCGATAACGACGCATCACTCCCGCTCCACGTCCAGACGGCCATTACGCAAGCACAGGCCGGCGCCGACGTCATCGCACCGAGCTCGATGATGGACGGCTTCGTCGCTGCCATTCGTGAAGGGCTTGACCAAAACGGGTTCAGCCATATCCCAATCATGAGCTACGGTGTCAAATACGCATCGGCGTATTACGGACCGTTCCGTGACGCGGCGCAATCGGCACCAGGTGAAGGCGACCGGAAAGGCTATCAAATGGACCCGGCGAACCGTCGCGAGGCGTTCCGGGAATCGCAATCGGACGTTGAGCAAGGTGCGGACTTCATGATCGTCAAACCGGCGCTCGCGTTCATGGACATCATCCGTGATATGCGTGACTCACTCGATATGCCGATTGTGGCATACAACGTGAGCGGGGAATACGCGATGGTCAAAGCAGCGTCGATGAACGACTGGGTCGACGAACAACGCATCGTCATGGAGACGATGGTCGGCTTCAAACGGGCCGGTGCGGACTTAATCATCACGTATTTCGCAAAAGACGTCTGTCGCTATTTGGAAGGAGACTACGCATGACCTACAAACAAACACGCTCAGAAGCAGCATTTGAACAAGCACGTCCCCTCATGCCGGGCGGGGTGAACAGCCCGGTCCGTGCCTATAAGTCAGTCGGCATGACGCCAATCTTCGCTGAACGCGGTGAAGGGTCACGCGTCTATGACATCGACGGCAACGAGTATATCGACTACGTTCTCTCGTGGGGACCACTCATCCTCGGTCACCGCGACCCGGTCGTGACGAAGGCGATTCAAGAGCAAGCCGAGAAAGGCTGGACGTTCGGGACGCCGACAGAGCTCGAGACGAAGATGGCGGAACTCGTCATTGACCGTGTCCCGTCCATCGAGATGGTCCGTATGGTCAACTCAGGTACAGAAGCGACGATGGCGGCGCTTCGCCTCGCCCGCGGGTACACGGGCAAAACGAAAATTTTGAAGTTCGAAGGTTGCTACCACGGTCACGGGGACTCGCTTCTCATCAAGGCGGGGTCAGGCGTCGCGACGCTCGGCCTCCCGGACTCACCAGGCGTTCCGAAAGAACTCGCAAGCCATACGCTCACAGTCCCATACAACGACTTAGAAGCGGTCCGCGTCGCGTTTGAGAAGTACGGCGACGACCTCGCAGGTGTCATCGTTGAGCCAGCTGCCGGCAACATGGGCTTCGTACCACCGCAGCCTGGTTTCCTCGAAGGACTTCGGGAGATTACGGAACAAAACGGCGCGCTCCTCATCTTTGACGAGGTCATGACCGGCTTCCGTGTCGGCTACAACTGTGCCCAAGGTTACTTCGGCGTGACGCCGGACTTAACGTGTCTCGGGAAAGTCATCGGCGGAGGCCTTCCGGTCGGTGCGTACGGTGGAAAACGTGAGATCATGGAACAAATCGCGCCACAAGGACCGATTTATCAAGCGGGGACGCTCTCTGGGAATCCGCTCGCGATGATCGCCGGCTACACGACGCTGTCGCAATTGAAGCCGGAACATTACGCGGAGTTCGAGCGCAAAGCCGATCGTCTCGCCGAAGGCTTCACGAAAGCGGGCGAGAAGTACAATATCCCGCACGACACGAACCGTGCCGGGTCGATGTTCGGTTTCTTCTTCACGAACGAGAAAGTGACGAACTTCGAGAAGGCGAAATCGGCCAACCTCGAGATGTTCCGCTCGTATTATCAGAAGATGGCGGCGCGCGGCGTGTTCTTGCCACCGTCACAGTTCGAAGGCTTGTTCCTCTCGACCGTGCATACGGACGAGGACATCGAGCAGACGATCGCAGCGGTCGAAGCGACGTTCAAAGAGCTACAAGAAGAGTTTTCACTCTAATCTTGACGGAACCCGCTTCTGTCGCTACAATTGTTTAACAGATACGAACAAAAGCTATGATGAGGAATAGTACGCAACAAACATCCTTTCCCAGAGACGCGGCCGTTAGGTGCAAGGCCGCGAAGGATGGTGCGGAAGTCGCCTCGGAGCTGACCTTTTGAACGCGAGTAGAGAGGTCCGGTCCATCGACCGTTATTCGATTTTGAGGGCGCCAACGTGTTTGGCGAACTAAGGTGGTACCGCGGAAGATTCGGCTTCTTTCGTCCTTAGCGTATAGGACGAGAGAAGCCGTTTTTGTGTTTACATTTTATAGAGGGGGCATCACACATGGCCAACGAGACAAACGAAATCACCATGCCGACGAAGTACGACCCGAGTGCGACGGAAGCAAAATGGTACGACTACTGGTTAGAGAACGATGTATTTAAAGCAGACGAGGACGACTCGAAACAGCCGTACACGATCGTCATCCCGCCACCGAACGTGACGGGAAAACTTCACCTCGGACACGCGTGGGACACGACGCTCCAAGACTTATTGACGCGCCTGAAGCGCATGCAAGGCTATGACGTCCTCTGGCTCCCAGGGATGGACCACGCCGGCATCGCGACACAAGCGAAAGTCGAACAAAAGCTCCGTGAGGACGGTATCATGCGTTACGACCTCGGACGCGAGAAGTTCCTCGAGAAGACGTGGGAGTGGAAAGACGAGTACGCGGACACGATCCGTGCCCAGTGGTCAAAACTTGGCCTCGGCCTCGACTACTCGCGTGAGCGTTTCACGCTCGACGAAGGGCTCTCGAAAGCGGTCCAGGAAGTATTCGTCCGCTTGTACGAGAAAGGCTTGATTTACCGTGGCGAATATATCGTCAACTGGGACCCGGCGCAAAAGACTGCCGTCTCGGATATCGAGGTCATCTATCAAGAAGTGGAAGGCGCGTTCTACCACATGAAGTATCCGCTCGCGGACGGTTCGGGCCACATCGAGATTGCGACGACGCGTCCGGAGACGATGCTCGGCGACACGGCCGTTGCCGTCAACCCGAAAGATGAGCGTTACGCGCACCTCGTCGGTAAGACGATCATGCTCCCGGTCATGAACCGTGAGATTCCAATCGTCGCGGACGACTACGTCGACATGGAGTTCGGTACAGGCTGCGTGAAGATCACACCGGCACACGACCCGAACGACTTCGAGATTGGGAACCGTCACGAACTCCCGCGCGTCCTCGTCATGGACGAAGGCGGCAAGATGAACGAGAACGCAGGCAAGTACGAAGGGCTCGACCGTTTCGAATGCCGCAAGCAACTTGTAAAAGACTTAGAAGCGGACGGCACACTCGTCAAGATTGAGCCGCACACGCACTCGGTCGGCCACTCGGAACGTTCGGGCGCGGTCATCGAGCCATATCTTTCGAAACAATGGTTCGTCGACATGGAGCCGCTCGCGAAAGCGGCGCTCGAAGCGCAAGGACATGACGACACGAAAGTCAACTTCGTTCCGGAGCGGTTCGAAGGCACGTACCTCCGGTGGATGGAGAACATCCGCGACTGGTGTATCAGCCGTCAGCTCTGGTGGGGCCATCGCATCCCGGCCTGGTACCATAACGAGACAGGCGAGGTATATGTAGGGAAAGACGCACCAGCGGACAGCGAGAACTGGACGCAAGACGAAGACGTGCTCGACACGTGGTTCTCGTCAGCACTTTGGCCGTTCTCGACGATGGGCTGGCCGGACACGGACGCGAAAGACTTTAACCGTTACTTCCCGACGAGTGCGCTCGTCACCGGGTATGACATCATCTTCTTCTGGGTATCGCGCATGATTTTCCAATCGCTCGAGTTCACAGGAAAGCAACCGTTCAACGACGTGCTCATCCACGGTCTCATCCGCGACTCGGAAGGCCGCAAGATGTCGAAATCGCTCGGGAACGGTGTCGACCCGATGGAAGTCATCGATCAATACGGTGCCGACTCGCTCCGCTGGTTCCTCCTCACCGGGTCAACGCCAGGTAACGACCTCCGTTTCTATTGGGAGAAGATCGAGTCGACTTGGAACTTCGCGAACAAGATTTGGAACGCGAGCCGTTTCGCTCTCATGAACATGGACGGCATGAAGTTCGAGGACATCGACCTCTCAGGCGAGAAGACGCTTGCCGACAAGTGGATTCTCACACGCTTGAACGACACGGTCGACCAAGTGACGCGTCTCGTCGACAAGTACGAGTTCGGCGAAGCCGGTCGCTACCTCTACAACTTCATCTGGGAAGAGTTCTGTAACTGGTACATTGAGATGGCGAAACTCACACTTTACGGTGAGGACGAGGCGGCGAAAGCGACGACACGCTCGGTGCTCGCGCATACGCTCGACTCAATCATGCGTCTCATGCACCCGTTCATGCCGTTCCTCACAGAGGAAATCTGGCAACACTTGCCGCATGAAGGCGACTCGATCGTCCGTGCGAGCTACCCGACGCGCCGTGACGACCTCCACTTTGCGGAGTCAGTCCCTGCGTTCGAGGCGGTCATGAACGTCATCCGTTCGGTCCGTAACATCCGCTCGGAAGTGAACGCGCCGATGTCGAAACCGATTCAACTCTTCATCTCGACGTCGGATGAGGCGACACAAGGCTACTTGAGCACGAACGAGGCGACAATCGGCAAGTTTACGAACGCGACCGAGCTTGAAATCGCGCGTGGCTTGACGGCTCCAGACAAGTCGATGTCGGCCATCATGACGGGCGCAGAACTGTTCATCCCGCTCGCTGACCTCATCAACTTCGAAGAAGAAATCGCCCGTCTTGAAAAAGAAGTGGCGAAGTATGAGAAGGAAGTCGAGCGCGTTCAGAAGAAGCTCGGTAACCCAGGCTTCACCGGCAAGGCCCCGGCTCACGTCATCGACGAAGAGAAAGCGAAAGAGAAAGACTACCTCGACAAGCGTGACGCGGTCCGCGCCCGTTTGGAAGAGTTGCGTAAGTAAGACATTCACCTTCTTCGGAGACTTGTTCTCCGAAGAAGGTTTTTTTGGTAGAATTAGGTGTTACATACAATAAAGGTGGATGAGATATGAAGCGATTATTGGTCATCGCGAGCCTTGCTGTGTTCAGTTTGAGCGGGTGTTTGGTGGAAACGACTGCGCCGATTGAACGAACCGAATCCGAAGTAACAATCAACGAAGAAACCAAATCAACATCGGAGGAGAAAGACGTGTTCGGCTCCGTGATTGAAGATGTGCCGAAAGGGACCGTTCGACTTGTCGATGCGGTCACGGCCCAATATACGTTGCAATATACGGATGGCACGTCTGAACGACCTTCGAAAGACGGTGTGATCTATGAAACGGTCATCGATAATCTCGGACTCATTGCCATCAAGTTACCAAACCGCGACGATTCGTTCGGCGTATTCAACTATTCACGGGGCGAGGAGTGGGGGTTACACGGGATTCAAAACTTTACGATTCCCGAGGCGACCGAAAAAGTCCATCACGGGTTGGACTTGCCTGAAGCGGAGCTCTTTGTCGTCAACTTCGAGATGAATCAGCTCGAGCGACCGGTGGAGATGTGGACGATGGATGTATGATGAAACACAAATCATCACGATTTTAATGACCGACGCGACCAGTGTGGCCGACGGAGAATTGATTGAACGGCGAGACGTTTCGAATGAGCGGTATCGCTTAAATCAACCGGCAGGGAACGGCTTGTATTATTTCGACCAAGGGAGACTGATTGTCGTGGCAGGGGACGTATCGGAAGAGACATTGCTCGACCTCTCGGACTCGTTGCCAGAGGCGTCGTCGTCGAACTTTCCAATCAAAGAATAAATTAAATCAGGTGAAAGGACGGGTTCTCGTTTGCCAGTGCACGAATTTGATTTATGGGATCGAAATTTGAAAACACCTATACGTAATCCAGAATATAATGGCTACACTGAGGGTGATGATGATTTTATCCAAGAGCTTATGGAGGCGTGTTCGATTATGCGTACCTATTTCCATTCGTATCATCGTACTGAGCTCGGGTTGGATTATTACGGAATTACGCTCATCCCAAACGAATCGTTGTCGATGTTTTATGAGATTGTCACGCAATCACGTGCGTTTCCTCGTTCAGAAGAGGTGAGCGATTTAGCTCGTCTCATCATTCAAGTCGAACGTGAAGGCAAGGACTTGGTTCATTTTGGGATTTAAATGAGCAGCGAGAAACCCCGAGCATCGTCATCGATGTTCGGGGTTTCGTTTGCGTCCAACGTAGATGATGCCAAATAAAACAATAACAATCATAGCATGGAGGAGTAACGGTTGAGGATGCCCAATGCGGAATAGATGAATAGCATAGACGACATAAAGGATGCTGCCGAATCCTAACAAGATGGAATAAAGAACTTTCATACGTCCTCTTCCTCTAGCTCTGTCCAAAACGGAAGGCGACCGGTTGTCACGAAATAAGACGACGTGAGCAGGGCACCGATTGCGAGACCAGTTACTTGCGGCTGAATCGACTGACCCGTAAACGACAAATAAAAACTGTAGACGAGATAAGATGTGGACACGACGATGATGGTCATGAGCAAGATAGTCATCTTCATTTTGTTTCCTCCCATTCAAGCTCGTTCACGTGTTTGATGAACTGGAAAAACGAAACGATTAAGAAAAACGCAGGCATGGACCATACCCAGCCGCTATGAAAGGGACCTTGCCACAATTCGAGCGAGATAAGGCAGGCAAACCCAAGTGAGATGAGTGACGCAAGCAGACGCATAAGGACCCTCCTGAATGATTGATACTCATCTATACGTCGATGGATTATAGAAGGTTCCTAAAAAAAACCATCTCGCACAAGCGGGATGGTTTATGTGCCACAATACGTTTGATACGGAACCATTCGGGGAGGTCCGGGTGAGACGTAGCGGCTATAGTCCGCTTCATAATCATACGGGTTTCTAAGAACGTCGAGCAGTGCATGCGTCGGTTCAAAGTCACCTCGTTCGGCTGCTTGAATCGCTGACTCGACATGATGATTGCGCGGGATGACGGCCGGGTTGTACTGGCGCATGAGCCGAGTTACATCTGCTTCCGGGAGACCTTGCTCACTGAGGCGTTTTTGCCAAGCGGCGAGCCATGCCTTGCCGTCGTCTTGTTTGGAGAAAGCGAGCGCATCGATATCACCAAGCGTCAAGGCACGGAACGTGTTCGTGAAGTCCGCCTCGGTCTCGACCATCAGGTGAAGCAACTCGTCCGTGAGCGCATCGTCTCCGTCTTTTCGGACGTATAGCCCGACCTTATGCGCGAGTCCCGTGAAGTACGCTTCTTTATACGTCTTGGTATACCCGTCCAACAGCTTGTTGGCGATATCAATCACCCCTTCTTGCGTCTCGGCGAGGAGCGGTAACAGCGTCTCAGCAAGACGTGCCAAATTCCATGACCCGATGTACGGCTGATTCGCGTAGGCGTAACGGCCGTCCCGATCGATGGAGCTGAAGACGGTGTGCGGGTGATACGTGTCCATGAAGGCGCACGGCCCATAGTCGAGGCCTTCCCCGCTGATGAACGTGTTGTCCGTGTTCATGACGCCGTGGATGAAGCCGACGAGTTGCCAGTCGGCAATCAGTTTCGCCTGACGTGTCATGACGCGCCGGAGGAACTGTTCGTAGCGGTCGGGTTGTCCGACAAGGTCCGGGTCGTGACGCTTGATCGCAAAATCTGCAAGTGCGATGACGTCGTCAATCGAACCAGCCGCGGCCGCGTATTGGAACGTGCCGACCCGCAAATGGCTCGAGGCGACACGTGTCAACACGGCCCCGTGCTCCGGCCGTTGCCGCATGACAGGTTCACCGGTCTTGACGACGCTTAAGGCACGATTCGTCGGGATACCGAGTGCGTGCATCGCCTCGCTGATGATGAACTCGCGCACCATCGGACCGAGGGCGGCCCGTCCGTCGCCGCCCCGGGAATACTCGGTTGGACCCGAACCTTTCAATTGGACATCAAATCGTTTCCCGTTCGGGGCGACGTGTTCCCCGAGCATAAGCGCACGGCCGTCCCCGAGCATCGTGAAGTGACCGAACTGATGCCCCGCATACGCCTCAGAAAAGGACGTGTCGGTCTGACTGTTTCCGGCTAATAGGGCGACGTCTTGCTTCACCGCCTTGACGTTGAGGCCAAGCGATTTCGCGAGGTCGTCATTAAACAAGACGAGCTCAGGTGCTTCAACCGGGTGGACCGGTCCACGGTGATAAAACATGTCACGGAGTTCGAGATACGTTGCCTCGAAGTTCCAGTTGGTTGTCATCGCAATCCCTCCTTCTTCGCCTCGAGTATAGCACAGCTGATTCATTCGTTCGGTGTCTGCGAATTTTGGTAAGATGAAAAAGAAGTGTACATATAGGAGTGAATTGAGATGAAGACGAGACAAGACGTACTGAAATGGTTGAACGGACAGCTTCGCTTTGGCATCAAGCCGGGGCTCGAACGAATGGAGTGGATGCTTTCACGACTCGGGATTGAGGAGTTGCCCTCGGTCCACGTTGCCGGGACGAACGGGAAAGGGTCGACCGTCGCTTTCTTGCGGTCGATGGCAATTAAACAAGGTCTGAACGTCGGGACGTTCATCTCACCATACATCATCCAGTTCGAGGAGCGGATTATGTTGAACGGAGAACCAATCCGGGAAGAGGACCTCATCGACATCGCGAATCGCGTTCAAGCCTGTGCGAGCGCGTCACCAGAGACGTTGACGGAATTTGAACTGCTTACAGTCATGGCGTGGCTCTATTTTCATGAACAACAGCCTGACCTCGTCATTTGGGAAGTCGGTCTCGGGGGTCGGCTCGACTCGACGAACGTGTTGAAACGGCCGCTCGCGACGGTCGTCACGTCCATCGGGCACGACCATCAAGGCATTCTCGGTGACACGCTCGAAGAGATCGCGCTTGAGAAGTTTGGCATCATGAAGCGCGATGTGCCGATGTTCCATAGTTTGACGGACGAGCGGTTGATCGGATTGTTAGAAGACAAAGGGGAGGCGTACGCGTCTCCGGTCCGAGACGTCACACCGCTCGTCCAATCAATTGAAGACGGACGAGAGACGATCGTGACATACGACGGGTTGCCTCCGGTGACGCTTGGATTGACGGGGCGCCATCAAGCGTATAACGGTGCATGTGCCGTCGCCGTCGCGCGCCATCTCGGATGGGAAGAAGAGGCGATTCGATTGGGACTCATCATTGCTCAACATCCAGGTCGATACGAACTCGTGTCAAAAGAGCCGCGTATCCTCCTTGACGGGGCCCATAACGCGGAAGGGGTCGAGGCGCTCGTCGAGCAAGTACGGCTCGAGGATGATGTGACGATCCTTGCCGCTATTCTCGCCGATAAAGACCGTCTCGCCATGGTGGACTCGTTAAACGAAGTCGGACGCGTTGTCGAGACGACGTTTGATTTTCCTCGGACGCGGACGAAAGAAAGTTTACTGGCGGACGGGGCCGACTATGTCGAGTGGAAGTCGTGGCTCAAGGATTGGGTACAAAAGCCGCAGTCGAAAACGCTCGTCGTGACGGGATCGCTTTACTTCATCAGTGAAGTCAGAACGTATTTCCAAGAAACATTTACCAATGATTAAAGAAAGCTATGTAAGTTCTGGTAAAGTGGTGTGATAATGAAGAGTAAACATCAAATTTGGGGAGGAACTCACGTTGCGTAAGTTTCTGCACGTACTTATCATTGTCATCATGCTCGGCTCAACCGTGCCTCAAATGAGCCACGCGAATACGGACCAGCCTTTATTGAACATTCTTGTTTTGCGAGATGCATACAGTTCCTCCAAAATTCTGACCGTCGATCAATATAAAGCGGCAATCGATTCATATCGAAGCTCGTTAAATGTAGATGCGTCAAAACTGAACGTACAGTTTATGACGATTAAAGAGTTCAACGCCTCCCGTTTCCCGATGACCGGGGCCTATGACGCTGTCATGATCGGAAGTAGCCCGTTGTCGACAAAATATCAGACGGGAACAATTGGGCGTAGCACGAATCACGATACGACCCTTCTATTCAACGATTTGACCGCCCTCAAAGTTGATGAGCTGTTCCATTCCATCGTACGCGTCGGCTTACCGCTTTACCTACACGAAGATGCCGCAACTGGTGGCGCACAGTTGAAGCGGCTCGCTTCGTTTGCGACCTATTCGAATGTCAAAGTCTTCCCGAGAGAGACGAACAAAAACGTCGATCAAGAGATGGTGCAACAGCTCAATAAAGTGTCGAGTATCCGTCCACGCTTGAAGACGACGAACGTCACATACAACCAACAACCGCTTGTGAACAATACGATCACGGTGCGAAACGACGTTCGGTCCCCGATCAACTTTACGTACAATATGGCGGCGCAACCGAACGCCTCAACCATCGTCGAACTCTACATCGATTTCGACCATAACGATCGCTTCCACCCGCAAGAGAAAGTCGTCGAGCAAGCGGCCAAGCTCTCCGGCACAATCGACTTCACGTTATCTCGCCCGACGTTCAGTGGCCCGAAGAACTGGATGCTCGTCGTGAAAGACACGATTACAGGACGAGCCGACTATAAAAAAGGAAGTTTCGTCTACTTGGACCAACAAGTACAAGCGAATATTCTACAACTGACGGCAGGGACGAGCACGAACGGACAAATCTCACGGGACTTGTCGGACATGCTTGTCGACCCGGCCGGCAACTATTCGTTCAAACTGACGAACGGGAACACCGACAGTTTCGGGAAAGGTGTGTACGACGCGGCGCTCGCGGCGAACGACTACGATATGTTGATCTTCGGCTTCCAAGACTCGTATAACGTGTCGGGAAGCATGAGTGAGAGTGCGACGAGAAAAGTGAAGCGTTTCAGTGAGACGGGACAAGGGGTCATGTTGACGCATGACACAATTTTCCGGACGAACAGTGCGGATGCGCCAACGTCAGAATGGGAGCGACAGTTTGTACACCAAGATCCTGCCTTGAACGTCTCGGGCCAACGTACGTATACGAATATGGGGTTCGGTGCGCCGGAACAGACGTCACGTGCCATCAAAGTGCAAGATGGGATTTTCACGAACTATCCGTTCAAGTTGGATGACGCGCCAAAAAGTATTTCAAATACCCACAATCAATATTTCACACTCGATTTAAATGACCCTGAAGTGACGCCTTGGTATAACCTCTATTCCACAGGTGGAAACCGGGTGTATGGAGACGCGAACAACCATTATTACACATACACGAAAAACAACTTCACTTACTCGGGTGCCGGACATACGAATAGCTTCACGCAGGCCGACGAGAAAAAAATCTTTATTAATACGATGTATCGAGCCTTCATCGGGGCGAATCATAAGCCTTATAACGTCATCGAATCCATCAGCGATCAAGTGAACGCGTATTCGAAAGAAGACATCAAAACGAAGACTCTCGAAGTGACGGCCGGACGGGATGTCCGCGTCATGTGGCGTCCGAGCGATTATGATTTCCAAGACCAGTCCCTTACTTCGACGTTCACGTACAACGGCAAATCGGCGACGTTTGAAAACTTACGTAACTACGAAGTGAGAGAGTTCGTCATTCCGGCCGCTGACGTCATCGAAGGCAAACCATTATCTGTTTCGATTGAGACGACGGACAAACGGAATGCGAAAGTGACCGATACGTTGACGATCAACGTCAAACGACCGGAGTCGGTCAACGATCTTATTAAAGTCACGCGCTCGATTAACCCTTCGACCATCTCGCTTTATGAGACAGGTACGATCAAGTATCAAATCGAGTACCCTGAACAGTTCGACCGCCTACCGAACCAGTTAGGGGATAAGTTCATCCGTATCAACACGGCGACATTCACGGAACAGTTGCCGAAAGAACTTGAAGTCGTGGCCATTCGCGACGCGGCAGGGAAAGAGTGGCCCGTCACGAACACGCAGAAAATCGATGTCTCGTTCCCGTTAGAGCTCTATTATTTACGGAACGGTTCGATCAATGTCTTTATACCAGAGGAAAGCGGGGACCGTCGTCTCGCGTTTGACGTCGTCGTTCGAGCCGTTCAACCTTCTGCCTCTATCCTTCAGTTGAAACAAGCCGACAACGTCCTCAAGACGGACATCGAGTATTCGAAGAAGCAAGATCATATTTTGGATAAACATAACGACTGGGACAAAGAGACGACCATCACCTCGACGTTCCCTGATCTCTTCATCAACATCGGCTCCCCGTTCGCTTATAAAGCGACGATTCCTGACGTGACGCTACAAATCGGAGCGGAACAAGTCGTCAGCCCGGTCATCACGGATGCGAAAGGGAACGTGTTCTCGAATCCGACCTGGAGAACGTTGAAGTGGGAGGTCGTGGGCAACGACGGATTCGTTCAATTGAGCGGCTCAGGAAATAACGCCGTCATAAAAGGAATCAAGACCGGTCAAGCCAAACTACGTTTAACGATTGACCCAGGAGAAGGACGTCAGGCGATCACGGCTGAATCAACTGTCAAAGTCATCAGCCCGCCCGAACAAATTCAAATTAATACGCAATCGTTATACGTCGGCCAAAACGTGACGGTGACCCCGAGCATCATGCCGACTACGGCACAATATGAGACCGTGCGCTACGAAACCGTATCAGGTGACAGCGTCTCGTTCGTTCAAAAAGGTGCGACGCTCGAAATTAGCGGACTCAAACCGGGCAACACGGTCATTCGCGCGACGGTCGACGCGGGGGATGTGTTCAGTAACGTGAACGTTCGCATGCCATCCACGACGTTCACGGTGAACGTCTTAGCCCCGTCGTTGACACAGACGCCGGAACAGCTCGACTTATGGGTGTGGGACAGTCTTGACGCTGAGAAGCGTGTAAACGATACGGCCGAGATTCGAATTATCTCAAACCCAGAAGTCGGAAAAGAGACGACGTTGATCGGGACGGTACCTGCTGCGTTGACAGTGACGCGAACGGCATCTGGCTACACGCTTCGCGCGAATCATGGACATGGGACGAATGGAAATGTGTCTGCGATTTCATTACAGACCGCCTTCGTCGAAACGGCACTGAAGAACGTCGTGTCCAATCCGACGGTGATTCGAGTGAATGAGTATCCGAATCAAGTGTTGGCCCAAGACGTGACGATCAATATCGGAGAAGGGACCGCACCGCGAAACCCATCCCTCCAATTCTGGCCGACCACGTCGACATGGCGTGACTATCGATTGAACGTATTGTCAGGTGAGGCGTTTGTAAAAGTGAACGGATCTGGGAAACAGCTCGTTCCAGTCAAGCCAGGCATCGCGAAAGTCCAAGTGTATACGACGCTACCGAGTGGCCGAACGTTCGTCCCGGTCACCGACACGTTCTACGTCCGCGTCATCGAGACGTCTGGCGAGAGTAAAGATGATCGCTATTAATCCAGGAAGGTTGGAAGTCAATTGAAACGAAAATGGATACTCGTTGCGTTAGGGGTCGTTGTCTTACTCGGTCTATACGTATGGAACACGTCGACAGTCGACCTCACGTCCCTTGAAGGGGAGGAACTGCAAGAAGCCATTGCTTCGAAACGCGATTTGACCGCGGAAGACGTTCATCAGCTCCAACAACGTGGTGAATGGGAAGCGGTCGAACTCGCGATTCAGTCCGAGAAAGTCAAACCGACGCCCGAGCTGTTCCTAGAAGCGTTACAGCTTGGGACGAGCGAGGTGATTCGGACCTACTTGAATCATGAGGCAGACCCGTTCGCAGAAGTGAACGGCGAGCCGTTGATGGCACGCGTATACGGCGAGAACGCCGATGCCGCGAAATGGAACGTCGTGCATGAAGAAGTGCACGATGATCGGCTACTCGTGTTCGCAGCCGAGGCGCTCGACATGAACGCCGTCACCTCCTTACTTGATGCAGGCGCAGCTATACCGGTGCAAGCGAAAGAATCGATTTTATATCAAGCGGTTCGCCATAATCATGTGGCGCTCATCGAACGATTGATCGCGAACGGGGCGTTATGGACGTCGGCACACGAGCAGTTGGCCCGTGAGTTCCGTTCAGATGCCGTCTTGAACTGGATGAAGCAACGTTGAAAAAGACTCGCACTCAATTGGTTGAGTGCGAGTCTTTTGTCGTTTACTTAAGTTGGACCGGTTGGCTGACGAAGAATTGAAGCTGATTGGTGACAGGTAACGTATTCAATTGGTTGAACACCGCGTCGTTATACGTCAGTTGGAGTCGAGAATGCTCGGGCGCTTGTTCGGGGATGTTTCGCTCAAAGTACTGGGTCGCCGAAAGCCCTTCTGCTTCTGGGTAACGGCCACGGAACACGTTCACGTCGAGCGGACCGCGACTATACAGTCCACCTTTGATTTGAAGTTCCGATCCGACCGCATACACTTGCGTCTTCTCTAAAGAGTCACTATATAAAAAGGCTTGCAGTGACGTCGAGCCCGTTTCAAACTCGTTAATCCGATTCAACAAGATTTTCCCTTTTGAGAGAAGGACGAGCGAGTTGAGGCCCGATTCATCGAGGGGTCGAATGTTCGCACGATCAATGACGCTGTCACCGAGCACGTAGACGGTTGATTCAAATGAGACGTTTCCTTGAATCGTCAAGTCGCCGTTTACGATAAGCGGCCGATCAATCGAAATGTGGTTGAGTGAATCAATCGTGAGGTCGCCGTCAAAGAGGAGCGGATTCTCGTTTTTCGCAATCGATTCCGTGATCACCATCGCGCTACCCGTCAAAGAGGGCGGTAACGTCACGATGGTGGGATCGGTCAAACGGTCGTAGAGCCGTTTTGCCAAATACGGACTCGGCCGCTCGATAATGGTCGAGCCGTCGTCACTGATGACACGTTCTGTCTCGAACACGAGGTTCGTACGAGGGAGTGTCGACTGTCTGAATAGCGTCGTTTCGACCGTATTCGTGTAAGGCAATTTTTGAGACAGACGCCGGTTCACGAACTCGATGATGGAATAGTCGAACTGGAACGGTGAGAATTGGCTCGTGACAGGTCCGGCGTCCGGGAACTCGTTTGCGACGGTGTTGCCGGCTGTGAAATAGTTCGGTTGACGACACACATTGCAGGAGGCAAGGTCCGGTACGTCAATTCGGCCATCTAAATAAAAGCGGCTCGTGGACAAGTTTTGGAGCTGTTTCGCCTCGCCGTTCAGTTGATAGTTAGCTGGACGCATCAACGTGAACGGGCCACCTGAATAGATGTTCCCTTTCACAGTCGGCATGCCGTTGACGGCTAACTGCTGATCGGACCCGAGAACGTAATAAAGGAAAGACGGTAACGCCGTCAAATAGAGGTCTTGTGTATAGTGAACGGCGAGTCGAGGCTGTTCCGGGTTTACTTGGCGACTCGCATGGACGTCCACTTGCAGAATCTTCGTGAACGGGGCCGTCGCGAACCGGTTCGTGTCCTCGTTTTCTTTCAATTGAATCGAATACGTGATTGTGCTGTCACTCGAATTCGTCAATTTTACAAATGGCGCATCCGTCGCGAGGAGTTCGTGGACAGCCGCGTTAAAAGCAGTCTCGGACGTCATATGTTCGGGAACATCGTTAGAGTCGTGAAGGGGGAAACGATTTCGAACATCGGCTGCAATTAACTGAAGGGCGCTTCTCGCGTCTTCGTTCAATTGCGTGTCTTCTGTCCGGATGACGGTCAACTTGTTCGTGACGAGGTTGACTTGCATCGCTGCGAGAGATAAAACAGCGAGTGCGGCCATCGTCACCAGGACGAGAACGAGGACGTAACCCTCTTCTTGTTTTCGCATGAGGGGACCCTCCTTTCGTTAAAATAGAATCGAACTTTTAAACGTTTTGACCGACTCAGGATTCTCGGCTAACGATAAGGCGATGTCAATCTCGATTAAGCCGCTCGTCATATAGCTCGGGCGCCTTGGATCATATATCGGGTCGACGAGTTGAATCGAGATCGCTTCAAGTACGACGTTTGGATTACTTGGTTCGTACGAAGCGTCTGACAAGTTGAGCGGAATTGCTTCATAGCCGGCCTCGCGATAAATCATGCCGGATTCAGAGATTTTTGGATCGGATAAACGATGAAATTGAAACGTACCGTCGATTTGCGTGACCGCATCGAATTGATTTCGGTTCACTTCCGAGAGGATGGATGAGACTAAGTAGTCCGCTTCGCTTCGGAGTTCACTCGTTTCATTCGTTAAACGAAACCCGAGTGTACCTGAGATGAAAGCTGTGATAATGACGCCACTCAAAATCGAGGCGACAACGACGGTCACGAGCAATTCGACCAAGGTGAACCCCTTTGAATCGTTACTGAATGTTTTCGCTTTCTGGGACAGCTGTTTCAGGGAACGGCTCACGTAACGTCGCATTCGAGATCACTCCTTTCAACCGGACAGGAGAGGACATCGTGTCTGTCGTCACCGTTACTTCAAGCTCGATCGTATGGCCGGATTGCATCGAGCCAATCTCCGTCACGTCTACATTGAACGATTGTCCGTTAATCTCCGAACAAAACGGACAAGGGCCACCCGGTGTCAGGGTCGTAAGCGAGATTACCTCTTCGCGTGACGAGGCTCTTCGGTCTAACGTATGTAACGTATTCTGAGCGACCTGATTGGCAATCGTACGGTTTAAACTATCATTCGTCGTTTTCAAGCTTTGACTAAAGATATTTAACAAGGAAAACGAGACGATGGAGAGAATAACAATCGAGACGAGTACTTCGACGAGCGTAAAACCTTGTTCAGAACGACCCAACACGTTGACCTCCTTTTCAAAAATAGTAAAACTGTAGGGAAAAACAGTCTAATTTACTGATTTAAATGTTATTTTCTGTACAAGACATATTATACTAAAGTTACAGTGATTTCGGATAGTCCATCGAAAGTCTTATGGATTTAGAACTTAGGGGGAATTTTGAATATGAAACGATATGGGATGCACGTGCTCATCCTGGCAGGTCTCGTCTTGCTCGTGTCGCTTCCGGCGATCGGGCTTATTAATTATTTAGACGTCGCCGCGAAGACGAGTGCCACATATAAAGATACGCGCGTCGCCGGCATCGATGTGTCGGGGATGACCAAACAAGAAGCGGGCATCCGGCTCAACAACGCCGTCAAAGACTTTCAAAACGCCCCGTTCAGCGTGACACTCGTCGACGGGACGACGCTCGAGGTCGGAAAAGACGTCGTGACGTTTAACGTGGACGGGACGCTTGAGACGATCACGGAACCGGGAGATTACCCGCTAGCGGTCGCCCTCGATGAAGAACAAGTCACGCCTTACCTTGACAACCAGCCGGTGACGATGACGATGGTGACAGGACCGATCACGGCGTCGGCTTCTCAGCTCGACTCGAATGTCGTCCTTGAGACGATCTCAGAAGAGAACGAGGTCGTCGCTTCGATGACGGTCAGTCCGACTCCGGCGATGCGTTCGGTGCTTGAACGAATGAACGGCTTTGAAATGAACGCGGGGGACATCTTTAGCTTGAAGGCGTTCGGGGACGATTTCGATGCCATGACAACGCTCGGTCCATCGCTCTACCAACTGTTCGCGGCGACACCGTTCAACATTTTAGAACGTGTTCCGCACGAGACACTTCCGAGCGGTGTCGAACTCGGTTATGACGTACTCGTTGATGACCGTTCGAATTTTGCCGTTCAAAACACAGAACAGACGGCATACGCCATCATCGTCTTGAACGAAGGGAACACGATGACCGTGCAATTGCTCGGAAAAGCGTTCGAGGCGGCGTACGAGTCACGCGTCGAAGAAGTCGTGAGCGTGCCGTATCAAAATGTCGTTCGCTTCAGCCCGTCACTTCCAGCCGGTAGCTCCTCCGTGACACAATCGGGACAAGCGGGTGAATCCGGGAAGCTGTATCGTGTCCGCATCACCGAATCAGGGGAAACACTTGAGATGCTTGGCTTCGACTTTTATGAACCAATCCCAGAAATCGTGACGAAGAGTTCGGTACCTCTTCCGCCTCCAGAACCGGTCGAACCAGTCATTCCAACTTTTCCTGACGAACTACTGGAAGATGACCCGTTCGATGACGATGTAGAGAATGACGGATCGTATGAATTTGAAGAACCACCGGTATTTGAAACCGTTCCAGAACCAAGCGAGGAGGCAGTCGGATGATTGGATACTTGATTTTACTCGCCTTCTGGGTGCTCGCCACGTTGACGTTATTCGCCTTGTCAGTTCCGACCGTGCGAAAGCGAGAGACGAAACTCGTCATCTCACTTCTTGTCGCGATCCTTTCGGTCGGCGTGTACACGATGTACATGGAAGGGCTCGACCGGACGTGGTGGGCGTTGCTCCTCCTCGTTTTATGCGTATTGGGTGGTGCCGCGTTAAGCGTCTTTATCGAACAACGAGCCGTCGCGCAACAGGAGGTACCACAGAGGATGGTGAAGTAAGGTGAGACGAACGAAGAAACGTTTAGGTGAGATGCTGATTGAAGCGGGGATTATCACGACGGCCCAGCTCGATGAGGCACTCGCTCAAAAACGACGAGGTGAGAAGCTCGGGGATACGCTCATGCGGCTCAACTATTTGACGGAGACACAACTCATTCAAGTGTTGCATGAGCAGTTGAACGTGCCGATCATCACGATATACGCGCAAGACATCAATATGACCGTGACAAAGCTCGTGCCAAAGGCGATCGCCCAAAAGCACGACATCATGCCGATTGAGTTACAGGGGAACACGCTGTTCATCGCGACGGCGGATCCCCTTGATTTGATTGCGATTGATGATGTCCGGCTCCAGACGGGAATGAACATCGAGGTCGGTATTGCAACGCGAGAACAGATTCGTAAGACGATTAGCCGCTATTACGAAATGGACGCTTCGCTCATCGAAATTTTAAAAGAAGAAGCGCCAGAAGTAGAACGGCAAGAAACGTCGTCTCGTGACGACGCGCCGGTCATCCGGCTCGTCAACCAGTTGTTCTTGAGCGCCATCGACCAACGCGCCTCAGATATTCACTTCGACCCGCACGAGAAGCAACTCCACGTCCGCTTCCGGGTCGACGGTGACCTTCGTACCGAGGCCGTCTATCCGAAAAAAATTCAAAGCGTCATGCTGACTCGAATCAAAGTCATGAGTAACTTGGATATTACCGAGAGCCGATTGCCGCAAGACGGACGCATCAAATACACGCTCCGTGACCGGCCCTATGACTTCCGCGTCTCAACGCTCCCGACGATGTACGGCGAAAAGATCGTCATCCGGGTGCTCGACTCATCGGAAGGCTTAACCGACTTGACCAAACTTGGCTTCGGCGAGCATAACGAGCGCGTCTACCGCGACATGCTCAAGCGACCGAACGGAATCATCTTGATTACGGGGCCGACCGGTTCAGGGAAATCGTCGACACTTTATGCGTCGCTGAAAGAATTAAACGACGAAACGAAAAACATCATCACGGTCGAAGACCCGGTCGAGTATCAGCTCGACGGAATCAACCAAGTGCAAGTTAACGCGAAAGTCGGGCTCACGTTCGCTTCCGGGCTACGCTCGATTCTCCGTCAAGACCCGAACATCGTCATGGTCGGGGAAATTCGGGACACGGAGACGGCGGAGATCGCCATCCGCGCCTCGCTCACGGGCCACTTGGTGCTGTCGACGCTTCATACGAATTCGGCGATCAGTTCCATCACCCGACTCGTTGACATGGGGGTCGAACCGTTCCTCGTCGCCGCGTCGACGTCCGGCCTCGTCGCCCAGCGTCTTGTCCGACGCGTCTGTCGGGACTGCGGTCATGCGCAGCCCGTCTCAAAGCGCGAACAAGAATTGTTTGAGAACGAAGGGGTCGTGATCCATCATGTCGTCCGTGGGAACGGTTGTGCGTCCTGTAACTTCACCGGTTATCGGGGGCGCCTGGCCATTCATGAAGTCGTGCCAATCGATGAAGGGTTGCGCCGTCTCATTATGAACCAGGCGACAGAGGCGGAGATGGTCGATTACGCAAAAGCGCACGGGGCGAGGTTCTTACTCGCTGATGGATTAGAAAAAGTCGCGTCAGGATTGACGACGACCGAAGAGATTTTAAGAACAGTCATAACGGAGTGATGAGATGATCCATCAATCGATAGAAATGATTTTGACGAAGGCGGTCGAACAACGCGCCTCAGACATCCATCTGACCGCGGGCTCACCGCCGATCTTTCGCATCGACGGGAGTCTCGTCACAATGGGAGAGGAGAAAGTGTTACCGGCCCACATTGAGAGTTACTTGCGTGAGATTATGACCGATGATATGCGCGCTCGGCTCGATTTAGAGCGTGACCTCGACTTCTCGTTTGGCGTGCCGCGCGTCTCGCGCTTCCGCGTCAACGCTTATTACCAGCGGGGGACGGTCGCCATCGCGTTTCGCTCCATTTCCGGGGAAATCCCGACAATGAACGAGCTCGATTTACCGGCCGTCTTAAAACGACTGATTGAGAAGCCGCACGGACTTATTCTCGTGACCGGTCCGACCGGCTCGGGGAAATCGACGACGCTCGCCTCGATGATCCATGAGATTAACCGGACACAACGAAAACGAATCATCACACTCGAAGACCCGATTGAATATTTGCATTCGCATAATCAAAGCATCGTCGACCAACGTGAAATCGGTTCGGACGTCACGAAGTTCGTGAGCGGGCTTCGCGCCGCGCTCCGGCAAGACCCAGACGTCATCTTACTAGGGGAAATGCGAGACCTCGAGACGATTTCGACGGCGATGACGGCCGCCGAGACGGGACACCTCGTCATGGCGACGCTTCACACATCGAGCGCGATGTCGACCGTCAGCCGGATTATCGACGCATTCCCGGCCGAGCAACAAGACCAGATTCGGACACAGCTCGCCAACGTCTTGCTCGGCGTCATCAGTCAACGTTTGTTCCCACGTGTCGATGTCCCGAAAGGACGCGTCGCCGCGATGGAGATTTTAATCGGCAATGCAGCGGTCGCAAACTTGATTCGCAATGAAAAAGAGTTCCAGCTCCCGACCGTCATCCAGACGAATCGGCAGAGCGGGATGCAGTCGATGGATGCGTCCATCGAGCAACTCGTCCGGCAAGGCATCATCAATCCGAACGCCACGCCGAATGAAGAAATGAGGTAACCGTATGGCGATATTCCAATACGAAGGCAAGCTCTTAAACGGGCGCCGTAAAAAAGGCCGCATCACGGCTGTCTCGCTCCGTGAAGCGAAAGAAAAGCTCCGGGAAGAGTCGATTCTCGTGACGGAACTGTCTGAGCTCGAGTCGACGGGCTTAAATACGGAAATCAATTTGCTTCCGGATCGGGTGAAGATTGAACATTTGATTATGTACGTGCGCCAGTTCGCGACGCTCATCCGGGCCGGTGTGCCGATTGTACGGGCGACGTCGATCTTGCGTGTCCAGACCGAATCGAAAGCACTGAAGAAGACGCTCAGTCAAGTCGAGGACGATTTACGGGAAGGGATCGCCTATTCGGAGGCGATTAAGAAACATCCGCGGATATTCTCGAACTTCTTCAGTTCGATGGCGCTCGCGGGCGAGGCGAGCGGGAACTTGGAGGAGGCGCTCGACCAAATCGGACTCCAACTCCAAAAACAGTATGACGTGAAGCGAAAAGTCATCTCGGCGCTCACGTATCCGCTCGTCGTTTCCATTGTCGCAATCGGCGTCGTCGCCTTCCTGATGGTGAGTGTCGTCCCGACGTTCGCCAGCATCTTCGCTCAGCTCGGCGGGGAGCTCCCACTCATCACACGGCTCGTCGTCGCGGTCTCTGACTTCGTCGCTGCTTATTGGTGGCTCATCTTCGGAATCGCGATACTCGGCATCCTCGTATTCACATGGATGCTGAAACGGGACAAGGAACGGTTCATCATCGATGGTCTGTTGTTGAGGACACCGATTTTTGGTCCCATCGTGTTGAAGTCGCAGATTGCGTTATTGACGCGTAGTCTCGCCGTCTTACTTCAAGCCGCCGTCCCGATTTTGTCAGCGATTGAGATCACAGAAAGAATCGTCTCGAACCGCGTCATCCGAAAAGGACTCGGAGAAGCAAGGAACAGCATGGCGCAAGGGATACCCCTTCACGAGCCGCTCATGCGCAACAACAACTTCCCGCCACTTATGACACAAATGATTGCGGTCGGCGAGGAAAGCGGGGATTTGGACTCGATGTTAAACGAAGTCGCCGAGTTTTATGAGACCGAGGTCGAGACGACGACGGACCGGTTGAAATCGATCATCGAGCCGTTACTCATCGTCGTTCTCGCGAGCATTGTCGGCGTCATCGTCATCGCCGTCGTCGTTCCGATGTTCCAAATTTATGGTGATATCCAAAATCAGTAGAATTATTGATTTATTTTAAGATTATCGTCTATTCAATACTATTTTTAGAATGTATAGTAAAATTGTTCTATTCATTCTAGGACTAACGTAATGTATGTAGCATAAAACACAGCACAGCACACAAAAGGGGAGAATCAATCATGTTAGAAAAAATGAAAATGATTTGGCAAGATGCGAAACAATTGAAAGATGAGCGCGGCCTTACACTCGTCGAGTTACTCGTCGTCGTCGTCATTTTAGGTATTATCGCTGCCATCGCCGTCGTCGCGATTGGTGGGATTATTGAGAACTCGAAAAAGGATGCAATGGTTGCCGATGCAAAGCAAATGGTGAGTGCGGCGAAGTTGCATACTGCTTCTAACCCAGGTGCAACAACGTTAGACTTTACAACAGGTGAAGGTGCTAACTATATCTCTGGTCTTAAAGATCCGTTCAATAAAACTGCCCCTGAAACATATTCAGCAGCTTCAGTAGCAATTACTGAGGCTAATGGGAAATATTCTTATGCAGTGACATTGACAAGTGAAGAGGCAAAATACAACTTTAAAGCGTCACCTGAATCAAGTCTAAATAAAACAGAGCTAGAAAGAACTAACAAGTAATAAACTTAATTTAAAATTCCGGCTGGCGCTGGGCACTCGCTCAGCCTAGCCGGTTTTCTGTTTTTGGCATATACTTACAAAAGGAGTGACCAGATTGGTTGACCTCATTGGACTTAATTACAGCATCGTGCTCGGAGCGGTCATCACTTCGTTCACGAACGTCGTCGGGCTCCGCGTGCCACAGAAGCAATCGATCGTGACGCCACGCTCGCACTGTCCGTCTTGTGGCCACGTCTTGTCGGCAGGGGAGCTCATTCCCGTGTTCGGCTATTTGTTCCTCCGTGGCAAATGTCGCGGCTGTGGCGGTCGGATCGCGCCGACGTATCCGCTGTTCGAATTGCTCGGGGCTATCGGCTACGGCTATAGCTTCTCGCTCTATGGCTTCTCGGGCACGACACTGCTCGCGTTCATCTTCTTGTCGACGCTCCTCGCTTTGGCGATGTCCGATTTGTCGACGATGCTCGTGCCGAACGTCATCTTGCTTTATACGGCGCCGGTCCTGCTCGTCCTCACTTATGTATCCGGAGCGGTATGGTGGAGCTCGATTGCCGGGGCACTGCTCGGCTTTTCGATTTTAGCGACCGTTTTTTTCGTCTCAAAAGGGGGACTTGGGGCGGGCGATGTCAAACTGTTTACAGTAATCGGACTCGTGCTCGGACCACGTGACGTCCTCGTCGCGTTGTTTCTTGCCAGTTTGATTGGCGCCGTTGTCGGGTTGACGTTAATCGCATTAAAGCGAATCGGACGCAAGCAACCGATTCCGTTCGTCCCGTCGATTGCACTCGGGACGATGCTGACGTTTTGGTTCAGCGATTCATTTTTTGATTGGTATTTTGATTTAGTGTAGGGGGAAACCAGCATGAGCCGGGCTATAGAGAAAGGGACGGTCGCGTACTTCTCGTTTGATGCGCTCAGCATCCACGGGGCCGTCATCAAACAAGGCATCTTCAAACGGAGCGCTTCCGTCCAGTTGGCAAAAGGCGCGTATGCGGAAGGTCGGATTCAAGACGAGAACGCGTTCGGTCTTGCCTTTGACGAGCTGTGCCGCATGTTAAAAGTACGAAAAGGCATGGTCTGTGCCGTCGATATGGCGGAGACGGAAGTGCTGTCCCGAAAAGTCGAGATTCCATCGACCATTCCGAAAGACGAGATCCGCGGCTATCTGTTCATGGAAATCGGCAGTTCGATTATCTTGCCGTTCGACGATGTCGCTTTCGATTATGAGGTGCTCGGCGAGACGCAGACGAAAACCGAGGTCATGCTTCACGCCGTCTCGGTCGATTTAACGAAAACGATTCGCGCTTACATGAAAAAACGCGGCTTCGTCTTGAAGAAAATCGTGCCTCGCCCGGTCGCTGTCGCGAACGGAGTAGCGCGTCTAGAGACGCTCGACCCGCTCAAGTCGACACTGCTTTGGCACGTGACCCCGTTCGCGCACCAATTGCTCGTCTTAGAGGAAGGACAGGTCCGCTTCATCCGGTCGATTGAGACGGACATCCCGTACCGCAGCGAGACAATAGACGGGCACGTTACGTATACATATAGTGGATCGCATGAGGCGTTCCTGACGCATACGGACGAATGGTTGAATGAGCTCGCCCGTTTCCTCGACTTCTATCGTTACTCGCTCCGGACGGACGGCCGTTCGATTGACGAGTTGATTGTGACAGGGACGATCCCTGAACTTGATACGCTCGTCCAAACGATCGAGGCTGAGGCGATGGTACCCGTCAAACGGATTGACGACCCGCTCCCGCTCTCACATGCGACTCCGCTGTCGCACCAGATGTTGCCGCTCCTCGGGATGGCGACGCTCGACCGAGACCGCGATGCGAACTTTATCAACTCAACTGACGTGACGCTCCGCTGGCCGATCATCGCGAGCCTCGCGTCTCTCCTTATCGGGGGCGGGCTTGCCGGCTTCTTATATTACGAGGTGCAAGGGCTAGAACGACAAGAGGCCCAACTGAACGAACAACTCCAGCTCGTCCGCATCTACCAGACGGAACAAGTGAACTCGAAAGGACAACAAGTACTCTCGCTCGACCAGACGGTGACGTCGCTCACGAACGAAGAGAAACAGGCTGTCCCTGCGCTCCGGGCGTTGACGGAACAGTTGCCGCCGACCGGCTACGTGTTGACGTATAACTACGCAGACGGGTCGCTCATGAGCGTGCGGGCGCAGTTTGAGACGCTGCCGGAGTTGAACGCCTTCCAACGGGCGCTGCTCACGGACCCGCGCTTTGAGGAGGTCAAACTGCTCGGTGTCACGACCGAGACGAAAGCGGACACCGAAGACACGGAAACGGACGACACGACGCGTCTGACCGAGGAGCCGCTACCGCGCTATATCGGTGAGTTCACGTTCACGTTCGTTGATGCCGAAGTGCCAGAGACGGATACCGAAGGGACGACTGATGAGGAGGTGGTGAGCCAATGAAACGTTCAACGGTTTATTTAATCTTCACTCTCTGCCTATTTGCCGCCATTGCCGTTCCAGCGTATTTTGGTTATGCGTATTTCACAAAGCAAGGCGAGGTCGAAGTGCTCGAGCGCGAACTATCACTCGAACAGACGAAGCTCGAACTGATGCGCCAAGAAGGTCGTGCCGTCAATGTCGCCGACTCGCAGCGTCTGCAGACGCGTGTCCCGACCGAGCCTGCATTAGACACGGTCGTGGAGACGTTGTCGCAAGCGAGCCAGCTCGCGAGCGTCAACGTGACGAGCATCGCCTTCGCAGACGGAATCCTCGCCGAGTCCGAAGTGCCGGAAACGATTGAAACGCCGGAACCAGATGACGTGAGTGCGACGGCCGAACCGGCCACACCGGTCGACATCACGCCGGTGAACGCCTCGTCGGTACGGGCGACCGTGTCGCTTCAAGCCGAGACGTATGAGGCGCTCGTCCTTTTCCTCGAGTCTGTTGAGTCGATGAACCGAATCCATATTTTACGGACCGTTCAGTTCACTGGACCGGCCGAGACGGGACCGAACACGACCGAGACGATTGCGCCGCTCGACTTCACGGTCGAACTCGACGCCTTCTATCGTCCGGACTTGACGCAATTGATTGAGGATCGGTACGTGCCGACGCAGACGTTCCCTCGGAAAGACATCCCGGTGTATGACTACACGACGCCGTGACAAGACGCCCTTCGAAATCGAGGGGCGTTTTTCTGTCGGCCGAGATTGTATTCAGCTGTCGGTTTCCCTACAATCAACAGTGGAATGTGATACGGGAAGAAAGCCCGTTATCTTATAAACGAAGGAGTCGATACAATGAAAGCAACACAGAAGCGTGTCATTCTCGCCTCGATGTCGCCGCGGCGCACCGAGTTGTTAACGAAGGCAGGGATCCACCATGAGGTCATCCCGTCGACTGTTGTCGAAGGTGTCAACGGCGTTGAAGCGGCGTCTGATTATGTCGCTCGACTCGCCCGAGAAAAAGCGATGGACGTCGCACGCGCAAACCGTGACGCGGTCGTCATCGGGTCGGACACGGTCGTCGTCTTAGACGGCAAAATTCTAGAGAAGCCGGCTGACCGGGAAGAGGCGAGCCAGATGCTCCGTCGTCTTTCTGGTGCGACGCATGACGTCTTGACCGGGGTGAGTATCATCGGCCCCGAACGCCAAGACTTGTTCGTCACGACGACGCGCGTCACGTTCATCGATATTCCGGAGGCGTGGCTCGACGGCTATCTCGATTCCGCGGAGCCATACGACAAGGCCGGTGCTTACGGCATCCAAGGGTCAGGCGGATTGTTCGTCGAGCGGTTAGAGGGCGACTACTATAACGTCGTCGGCCTGCCGCTCATGCCGCTCGTCCGTACGCTTGAAGGGCATGGGGTGACGCCACGCTTTCTGTGATTGATGGGAAAGTAGGTGAAGGAATGACCATGGTGCTCGACCGAAGTGCTGAAACCGCCATCGCCAGTCTGCTTCAAATCGGAGGGCGGGGCGGGGACCCGTATGCCACCGCCAGGCGCCTATCTGATGTCTATCCGACGCTCCGAGCGTTATCGCAGGCGTCCGTGAACGACTTATGCAAAATCGAAGGGATGACGAAGAAGAAGGCCGAGCAGTTGCTCGCGGCGTTCACGATCGGCATCCGTTACGTCGAAGAACCGAAGTCTGAAATGCCGACGATCCGTTCGCCGCAGGATGCATACGAGTTGCTACGGGATGAGCTGCGGCTCCTCAATCAAGAGCATTTCGTCTGTTTATATTTGAATACGAAAAACCAGCTCATCGCCCGGAAGACGCTCTTCGTCGGTGGGCTCAACTCATCGATTGTTCATCCACGCGATGTGTTCCGCGAGGCGCTCAAACTGTCAGCGGCGTGTTTCATCGCCGTCCATAACCATCCGAGCGGGGATGCGACGCCGAGCCGAGAAGACATCGAGGTGTCGGAACGGTTGGTTGAAGCGGGAAATATCATCGGCATCGCCTGTCTCGACCACGTCATCATCGGGGAAGACCATTACGTCAGCATGAAACAGCGGGGGTACATGAATGGTTAATCTTTGGAAGAATATTTCCAAATGTGAACTAGGTTTGTTATACTGGCAGACGAGGTGTTCACATGAAAAAAATCATTTGGCTCTTAATTATTGGGATGGCGCTTATAGCAAGTTTTGTCCCGCTCCAACCGCTCGCCTTGACGTTCGTCGTCTTTATGCTGTTCGTCTTCGTGAGCATCGCACTATTCCAACAGCTTCCACAAAATGAATGGTTCGACCGCTTGTCACCGCTCCTCACCATTGGAATTGGCATCGTCGCTTTCATTGCCTACTTGGGGCTGTTTCTCGCATGGGGGAACGCGACGATCGATTCACAAGTATGGCAGATGATTGGACAACTTCTTTTCATGTACGTCGGAGTGTATGTATTTGTTGTGACGGTATCGGGCTTCTTGGCCGGCGCGACGCGTCAAAAACCGTCCCGCTTCTTTCAACCGGTGCTTGTGGTCTCGGTCATCTGTTACGGGGCGATGCTACTCTTGTCACTCTCGTCGCGAACGTAAAGTAGGCTAAGTATGAAGCAGACGTAATTCACGTCTGCTTTTTGTATGTAGAGGAGTCGGTCCACGCGGTGTCGAAAACGGTATTCAGAAGGTGGATGAAAAGGATCGTGATGCGACATGAGTGAAGACAGGATTTATCAACAAGAAGATTTGAAGCGGATTTTAACGGATATCAAGAGTGGAACCATCCGCTTGCATCAAGTAGATGAGACGCGGGTTATCGAGTCGATGCTCTATCATATCGGTTCAACGGATGCCGAACTTCGAGATCAATTGATCTATACGCTGTTTTACCGGTTCATCATCGAAGACGAACGAATGACAACCGAACAATTGACGAGCCTGTTTCAGACGACGCTCAAGTATCACTTGTTCCACGGCATCGGGGAGACGGCATCGGATACCGTCTTCACCCGGTCGTTTTCGACGCTGTTGCTCGCCTTAATTTTGTATCAAGACCGGCAACAGCGTTTCTTGTCGGAAACGGACCTTGAACGATTAAAGGCGAAGCTGTTGGCGTATCTCGAATGTGAAATCGATACGAGGGGATACGTGACCGGCAAAGGCTGGGCCCATTCGATTGCACACGTGGCCGATACGTTCGACGAGCTCGTCTTACATCCGGAACTCGACGAGACAGAGTTTAGTGATGTGCTTGAAGCGTTATGGAGCAAGGTAATGATTCCGACCATCTATGTGCACGATGAAGATGAACGGATCTTAAACCCGATTTTCGGACTACTTGACCGCGGGATGGACGAGCAAGAACTGATCGTGTTGCTAGAAAACCTGCCCGCTAGACTAAGTGTCTACAAACAAGAGCTCGAGTCCGAGCAGTATTGGCAAGTTGTGCATAACGTGAAAACGTTTTTAAAGAGCTTCCTTGTCAAGTTGCATGATACGGATCGTCACACGCTTCAAACGGCGGTGCTTCTCACACTAAAAAATGTTTGAGAAATGAGTCAAAATCGAAGCAGGCGCTTTCATGCGCTTGCTTTTTTGATTTGCGTTTTTCAGTAAAAGAAGGCACACTAATAGACGGTGAGACTGGACTCGACTACAGGGATTGTAAATAACCTGTAATCGAATGAACGTTTTCAAACATGATTTTTCCGTTATAATAAAAAATAGTGTAAATAAGAGAGGGGCAACACGTATGTTTCGTAGTTTTAACCGAGAAATCGGAATCGACCTTGGGACGGCTAACACGCTCGTTTATGTAAAAGGTCAAGGCATCGTCGTTCGTGAACCGTCTGTTGTGGCGTTCCGTACCGATACAGGCAGAATTGAGGCCGTGGGTAACCAGGCGAAAGATATGATTGGACGTACGCCGGGCAACGTGACGGCACGTCGTCCGATGAAAGACGGGGTCATCGCGGACTTTGAAACGACTGCAACGATGATCAAATACTTCATGGAGCAAGCACAGAAGTCGAAGAGCGGCTTGTTCTCATCGAAGACGAACGTCATGATTTGCGTACCGAGCGGTATTACGTCGGTCGAAAAACGTGCCGTTGAAGACGCGGCCAAACAAGCGGGCGCGCGTGAAGCGTACACGATTGAAGAGCCGTTCGCGGCAGCAATCGGTGCCGGTCTCCCGGTATGGGAACCGACGGGCTCGATGGTCGTCGATATCGGTGGCGGTACGACCGAAGTCGCAGTGATTTCACTCGGCGGCATCGTGACGAGCCAATCGATTCGTGTCGGCGGTGACGAAATGGATGACGCCATTATTCGTTACATCAAAAACAAATACAACCTCATGATCGGGGAACGTACGGCCGAGACGCTCAAGATGGAAGTCGGCTCAGCTCGAATCGATGCGTCGAACGAAGGCGAGAAGATGGAAATCCGTGGTCGCGACCTCGTGACGGGTCTTCCGAAACAAATCGAAGTGACAGCGGCTGAAGTATGCGAGGCACTCTCGGATACGGTCGAAGCGATTCTTGCAGGCGTCAAGCAGACGCTCGAGCAGACACCACCAGAACTCGCAGCAGACGTCATGGACCGGGGGATCGTCCTCACAGGCGGCGGCGCACTCCTTAAAAACTTGGATGACGTCATCTCGGACGAGACGCACATTCCGACGCTCGTCGCGGATGAGCCACTCGACTGTGTCGCTGTCGGGACTGGAAAATCTCTTGAAATGATGGACGTCCTCCGTTCAAAATCAGGCATCTCGTCACGTCGATGAGAGGTGATCAGTGATGAGCCGATTCGTACGCAATAAAAAGCTCATCATCACGCTAATCGGTATCATTTTATTCGTCGTGATTTTAGGGGTTTCGATTCGAGGACGATCGGAATCTGCATGGTACCAAGACGTCACGCGTGATGTGGTCGGGACGTTCCAACGGGTGTTCACCGTGCCGATCGGCTGGATGGACAGCACGGTGTCCTCGATTACGGACGTCCGCGACATCTATGAAGAGAATCGTCAATTGAAACAACATTTGACGAAGTACGCCGAGGTGTCGGTCGAAGCCGATGACCTTCGCCGGGAGAATGAGGAGCTCCGTCAAATGATTGACGCGAGCGAGACGTCGCTTCGTGACTTCGACCTCATCCCGGCCGAAGTGATTGGGCGGACGCCGAACGACTGGCAACGTTACGTCACGATTAACGTCGGAGAAGAGCGCGGCGTCCAGAAAGGGATGGCCGTCACGGCAGCCGGCGGTATGGTCGGACGCGTCATCCAGACGAGCGCGTATACGTCGCAAGTCCAACTGCTCAGCGACAACAACCGGACGAACAACGTCTCGGCTGTCGTCAACGATGCGGACGGAAAGGCGACGTACGGGACGATTGACGGCTTCGACAGTGAGACGAACGAGCTCTTCTTCACGAAGATTTCGAATAGCGTCGAATTGAAAGAAGGCGAAATCGTCTCGACGTCAGGTCTAGGCGGACGTTATCCGGCCGGACTCGTCATCGGGACGGTCGAGTCGATTGAGACCGATGAATATGGCGTCTCGCAAGTGGCCCGCATCAAGCCAGAGGCGGACTTCAACGAGTTTTCGCAAATGTTCGTCATCGATCGGACGCTCGTCGAACCGTTCTTGACGGCACCTGAGGAAGGAGGAGCAGCCGGTGAGTAACATGAGAGTGTTCATCGCCCTGTTCCTCCTCTTTCTTATTGAAGGGACATGGGCTGCCATCTTTTCGTGGCACTACATGACCCCGTTCCTCGCCTTGACGTTGATCGGACTCATGTATATCAGTTTGTATGGCCGCTTTGAGTCGGCGTTCGGTTTCGGGCTCGTCTTCGGATTACTGTACGACATCGTCTACACCGACTTGCTCGGAATTTACTTATTTACTTTTTCACTCATTCCTCTCTTAGTCAGCTTCGTGTTAAAATATATAGGTGAGAACTTCTTCTCGGTCGTCATCACGTTCACATTCATGATTCTTGTCTTCTCCTTCACGATTTACAGTGTGATGGCAGCAATCGGTGCGACGACCATGACCATGCAGACACTTTTAGTTGAACAGATTCCAGGGACGCTCGTCGTCAATGCGATCGCCATCGCGGTACTGTATTACCCGATGACGCGATACGTGGCGACGCGACCTGTAGCGAAGAGAGGGTAGCCATGATGGAGCGTAAACGACACATTACGATTAAAGGACATCGCAACGGGATTGCCATCCATTTCAATCCAAGGAGTGGCATCGATGACGTGCTCCTAGAGCTTGAGGCCACGTTAGAAGAAATGGAGCCGCCCTCTGGGAAGATTGCACTCAAGTTGCACGCGGGAACTCGTTATTTGGACGAGGAGCTGTCACGTCAAATTCGTGAAGTCGTTGCTCGTCATGGCGTTTTTTATATCGAGGAGCTTTCGAGCGAGGTCATGTTGACCGAAGAGGCGAAAGCAACATACGGCAAGAAGACGTTCCATTACCATAGCGGGACGATTCGTAGCGGACAAGTGCTCACGTTCGACGGCTCGGTGCTCATCATCGGGGACGTCAACCCGGGATCCGAGGTCCGGGCGACCGGAAGCATCTATTGTTTAGGGACGATACGAGGAAATGTACGGGCCGGTGTCGAAGGATGGAGTGACGCAGTCATCACGGCAAGTCTCCTGCATCCGAAGTTTTTGGCAATCGGTGAGCATGTCCTCGCGTCAGACGACGACGAACCGCTCCCGGAGATTGAGATGGGTTGCGCGTATCAGACAAATCAAGGCATTGAAATGACGCGTCTCCGCCAAGTCATGACGGGATTGAAAGACGCATATGCAATGGAATTACAGAGAGGGTGAGTTTGATGGAGCAAGTAGTAGAGCCTGTACATACAGCGAAAGAAGTGAAGAAAGGCCGGGCTATCGTCGTGACGTCGGGGAAAGGTGGCGTCGGGAAAACGACGACGACCGCGAACCTCGGGACGGGTCTCGCATTGTCTGGACACTCGGTCTGTCTCGTCGACACGGACATCGGTCTTCGAAACTTGGATATCGTGCTTGGACTCGACAACCGGAGCATTTATAACCTCGTCGACGTCATCAATGGACAATGTAAGTTGCATCAAGCGCTCGTCCGTGACAAGCGGTTCGAAGAGATGTACTTGCTCCCGGCCGCCCAGTCGAAAGACAAGACGTCGGTCCAACCGGAACAAGTGAAAGAGATTATCGATCAGTTGAAGACAGAATATGACTTCGTCTTAATCGATTGCCCGGCCGGTATCGAGCAAGGCTTCATGAACGCCATCGCCGGAGCGGACGAGGCGGTCGTCGTGACGACACCGGAGAAAGCGGCCGTCCAAGACGCGGACCGCATCATCGGGATGCTCGAGCAAGCCGAGCACGTCGCCGCGCCGAAACTGATCGTCAACCGCGTCAAGAATCATCTCGTCGAATCGGGCGACATGCTCGACATCGATGACATCATGCGTATTTTGTCGATCGACCTCCTCGGCGTCGTCGTTGATGACGAAGAAGTCATCGCCGCAGCGAACCGCGGGGTACCGGTGACGATGAACCCGGACAATAACGCCGGACAAGCGTACCGCAACATCACGCGGCGCATCCTCGGCGAATCGGTCCCGCTCATGTCGATTCAGACTGAGAAAAAACCGGTCGGCTTCTGGACACGGCTCATGATGAAATTTGGAATGAAAAAAGCGTAAAGGCAACGAAAGTTGCCTTTTTGTGTCGAAAGGAGAGCGAACTATGAAACTCATCTATGAACGGACCCCATCCATCGAGCGGGCGATGCTCGTCGACGGGGAACGGTTGCTTGAAGTCGAAGAGCGATTCCTCGACCAACTCGCCGTCGGCACGATTGTCGAGGCGGCGGTCGAACGGATTCATCCGTCGCTCGGTGCTGCCTTTTTGACGAGCGGCGAGACGACGTTCTTCCTTCCTATCGCGGAGACGTTGAAGGCACTCGCGTCGTACCCGAACGTCCCGACGATTGGTCAAGCTGCGGTCGTCGGTGAGAAACGGCTCGTTCAAGTGACGAAAGAAGGCATCAACGGGAAACATCATAAAGTGACGGAAAACATCCGCTTCGGCGGCCGTTATCTCGTCTACTTCCCATATGGACGACGTACCCTTTATAGTCGGAAGCTCGACCTTGTCACACAAGACCGTTTGTCGAATGTCTTCGAGCTGAGTGAGGCGGAGGGCGTCTTGTTCCGGACCGAGTCGGGACAGGTGAACCCTGAGGCGTTACGAGAAGAACTCGAGCGGTTGCGCGCGCGGGCACGTGATGTGGCGGCCGCACGTTTCGGACAAGACGAGTTGCTTTGTGAGCAGTTCGCGCGGAAACACACGGTCGAATCGGTCACGACGAATGACCCCGAGGCGAAGCGTCGACTTGAGTTGCTTGAGATTCCAGTCGAACGTCATGTCGGGAGAGGCCGGATGAATGAGGCACGTCGGCTTGACGAGGCGATTGAGAAATTGACGAGTCGTGTCGTCTGGCTTGAGGGCGGGGCGTACATCTTAATCGAACAAGTCGAGACGATGACTGTCATTGACGTCAACAGCGGCAAGAACGTCGCCGTCAAAGACAAGGGGCGAGCGGCTGATACGATCAATGAAGCCGCGCTCTATACGATCATGGAACAGCTCCGGTTACGGAACATCGGCGGGATGATTGTCGTCGACTTTTTGCGCGGTTCAAAAGACGGCCAAGCAAGGCTTCTGAAAAAGATGAAGGAAGTCGGCGTCCGCGACCCGCGTCGCGTCGAAGTGTACGGCTTCACGAAGATGGGCCTATTCGAGTTGTCTCGCGAACGGACCGGCCGCTCGATGCAAGACCGGATGGTGCGGAACGGACGTCCATCAAAGCTCGCCGTCTTCTCGAAGCTTGAGCGTGACCTCATTGATTTGACGGCGCACGAAGCCGTCGTGTTGTCACTTCCGGACAAATGGCAGGATGGGAGCTGGGACGCGTTCGGACTTCACGTGTACTTCATAGACGGGGAAGGAGACATCGCCTTTTTCGGGACAGACGAGGAATGTCAAAATTTCGTACAACGTCGTTGACAACGTTTGAACGAGAGTGGTATCATCTATAACGTTAGTTCGTTTGGAAGCACCCAAATGGCTACAACCGCACAGAACGGGTTGAAATGGTTTTGCCCTGCCCTGGATGGCGAGTCTGAGTTAAACAAGGAGGTGCACGTATATGTACGCAATCATCAAAACTGGTGGTAAGCAAATCAAAGTTGAAGCAGGTCAAGAGATCTACATCGAAAAACTCGATGCGGATGTCGAGGGTACTGTAGAATTCGGTGAAGTTCTTTTCGTTGGTGGTGACGATGTTAAAGTCGGAGCTCCACTCGTAGAGGGCGCTAAAGTCGTCGCAACTGTCGTTAAACACGGTCGCGCGAAGAAGATCACTGTCTTCAAAATGAAAGCTAAGAAAAACTACCGTCGTAAGCAAGGTCACCGTCAACCTTACACGAAAGTTCGCATCGAGAAAATCGAAGCGTAATTTTTATGATTCAAGTAACGGTCAGACGAGACGAGACGAAGTTGATTCGTTCCGTCGAAGTGACAGGTCACGCCAACTTTGCTGAACCCGGTTCTGATTTGGTCTGTGCCGGCGTTTCCGCCATCATCTTTGGGGCGTACAACGCAATCGAGGTACTGACTGGTCAGTCGCTTCTCTTAGAAATGGCAGACAAAACAGAGGGTGGTTACTTTTATGTCGAGATGTATCCTGATTTATCACCGGAGGATATGACTCGCACCCAGCTGTTACTAGAAGGGATGCTCGTGCAACTTGGCACAATCGCCCAAAGTTACGGTGATTATATCCAAATTGAACAATAGGAGGTGGACCTCATGTTACAATTGAACCTTCAGTTCTTCGCATCGAAAAAGGGAGTAGGATCGACTAAAAACGGTCGTGACTCGATTTCGAAACGCCTCGGCGCTAAACGCGCTGACGGACAGACTGTTTCAGCTGGATCAATCCTCTACCGTCAACGCGGTACGAAGATTCACCCAGGTGAAAACGTCGGCCGTGGTGGCGACGACACATTGTTTGCTAAAGTTGACGGCGTAGTACGCTTCGAGCGTCTTGGTCGCGACAAGAAACAAGTGAGCGTTTACCCAGTTGCGTAAGTAGAACCACGCAGAAGACTCTAGCCACTTATTTGGTTAGAGTCTTTTTTTCTAGGAGAGGATCAAATGGACTCACAGGCAGCACTGAAACTCGTATCGACCGTCCGTCACGAATGGATGAATCGGCTTCAGATGATCTCTTTGTATGCGGCGCTCGAACCTGATAAACTCGAGGAGCTGTACGAGCGATATCGTCAGCACGCCGACGAAGAGAGTGCGCTCGTTCGGTTGAACATACCGACGACGAGTATCGTCGTCATTCAAGCGAACTGGGAAGGGCGGTTGACCTATACGGTATCGACCGACCGCGTGTCGTTAGACGACGCGTGCGTGGCGGACAAGCTCGTCCGTCTTCTGTCAGGAACGGATGGACCGATTCATGTGACGTTCACGGACGGACTGACGGTGCGCGTCTTCGGCAACGTGCCGGAAGGCGTGTTCACGCCAGAGGAAGTGTACGAACAGACCGTAGAATGTTCTACGTTTCGTTTAAAGGAGGGGAATTAAATGTTTGTCGATCAGGTTAATATTTTTGTAAAAGCTGGAGACGGCGGGAAAGGGATGGTCGCATTCCGCCGCGAGAAGTATGTCCCGGACGGAGGCCCTGCCGGCGGTGACGGTGGCCACGGTGGCGACGTCATTTTTGAAGTAGAAGAAGGCTTGCGTACGCTCGTTGACTTCCGTTTCTCGAAAAAATTCATCGCCTCAAACGGTGAAAAAGGGATGTCAAAAGGGATGCACGGACGTCGCGCGAAGCCGCTCGTCGTCAAAGTCCCACCTGGCACAATCGTCTTTGACGCGGCGACCGATACGGTCATCGCCGATTTGACGGAGCACGGCCAACGGGCCACAATTGCTAAAGGCGGTCGGGGTGGACGCGGGAACTGTCGCTTTGCGACACCGGCCAACCCAGCACCAGAGATCGCGGAGAACGGGGAGCCGGGACAAGAGCGCGAACTTCGCCTCGAGTTGAAACTCCTCGCGGACGTCGGTCTTGTCGGCTTCCCATCAGTCGGGAAATCGACACTCTTGTCGGTCGTCTCGTCGGCACGCCCGAAAATCGGCGCGTACCACTTCACGACGATCACACCGAACCTCGGTGTCGTCAAGACGGCAGATGACCGTGACTTCGTCATGGCCGATCTTCCAGGACTCATTGAAGGGGCGAGCCAAGGCGTCGGCCTCGGTCACCAGTTCCTTCGCCATATCGAACGGACGAAAGTGATCGTCCACATGATTGATATGAGCGGCATGGAAGGACGTGACCCGTTCGAAGACTACACGACGATCAACCGTGAGCTCGAGTCGTACAACTTACGTCTTCTCGAGCGTCCGCAAATCGTCGTCGCCAACAAGATGGACATGCCGGATGCTGAAGAGCATCTCGCTGAGTTCCAACAAAAAGTCGGCGAAGACGTCAAGGTATTCCCGATTTCAGCGCTTGCGAAAGAAGGACTTCGCAATCTGCTTATCGAAGTAGCTAACCTTGTGGACTCGACACCTGAGTTCCCACTCGAAGAGCTCGAAGAGAAGACCGCGACACCGCGCGTCGTCTATCGTTATGAGAAAGAAGAGAAAGGGTATCAAATCAACATCGATGAGTACGATCGCTTCGTAATCACGGGGCCACGCATCGAGAAACTCTTCAAGATGACGAACTTCGACCATGATGAGTCAATTAAACGATTTGCCCGTCAGATGCGTCAGATGGGCATCGACGACGATCTCCGCAAACTCGGTGCCGAAGACGGCAGCGTCGTGGCCATCCTCGACTTCGAGTTCGAGTTCGTCGAATAATCTTTTCAATTAGGAACGGAGTGTGAAGTACACGTGGACCCTGTGCCCTCGTCTAGTTTAATTCTTTATGCAGTCTTGATTCTGTTGTCAGCATTCTTCTCGTCAGCGGAAACCGCGCTCTCGAGCGTGAACCGCGTCCGGATGATTCGTATGGCGGAAGATGGGGACAGTGCCGCGAAGCGCGTCCTCCATCTGATCGACCGCTTTGACGATACGCTCTCGACGATTCTCGTCGGGAACAACATCGTCAATATCGGGTCGGCGACGGTCGCCACGGCGATCGCGACATCGATCTTCAGCGGCGGGACGGGTCTCCTCATCTCGACGTTCGCGACGACGGTCCTCATCTTGATTTTCGGTGAGATTCTCCCGAAATCGCTCGCTAAGGAATTCGCCGAGAAATACTCGCTTCTCATCAGCGGGATTCTCGTCTTCTTGGTGAAAGTGTTGAAGCCAATCACGATCCTCTTTACGGGACTGAAGCGTTTGACGCTTCGCGTCATCGGGATGAAGGACAAAGAGCCGTCCGTGACGGAAGAAGAGCTGAAAGTGCTCGTCGATATGGGGGAAGAGGAAGGGGTACTCGGCGAGACCGAGGCCGAGCTCGTGCACAGCGCCTTCGCGTTCAATGACATCACGGTCGATGACGTGTTAACGCCGCGCATCGACATCCTCGCCGTCGATATCGATGATTCGCTTGAAGAAATCAAACAAACCATTTTCAGTGGCGGCCATTCGCGTCTGCCGGTCTATAAAGATTCAATCGATAACGTCATCGGTGTATTGTCGGAGCGCGATTTCCTCCGTTCGATGGTACGCGAGGAAGTGACGGACGTCCGGGCGCTCATCCGCCCGCTCACGTACGTCTCGCCGCAGACGAAGTTGATTGAGCTGCTCCCGATCTTACAGCAAAAGCAGTCGCACATGGCGATTGTGCTCGACGAGTTCGGGGGGACGGCCGGCCTTATCACGCTCGAGGACATGCTCGAGGAACTCGTCGGAGACATTTGGGACGAGCACGATGAATCGGTCGTCTACTTGCGACGCCTTCGTGAAGGCGTGTACGAGTGTATGGCCGACATGGACGTCGATGAGTTCGCCGAAGAGATGGGCATCAAAGAACCGGAAATAGACTCGAATACGATGGGAGGATGGATCGTCGAAATGCTCGGCGACATCCCAGAGAAAGGGGCGCGTGTCACGTATGAGGACATGACGTTCACCGTTCTCCACGTCGAAAAACGCCGCGTGCGCAAGCTATTGGTTGAAACGACTCAATCTGAACCGGCAGAAGAAGCATAAACGAAGGGACCTCAAGCTGAGGTCCCTTTTTGTGTTATACGGTATGATGACGCTCGACCCGTTCGAGCAACTCGTATGGACGGACTTTATAAATGGCGTGTGGTAAATACGTCGGGTCCATGGCATCGAGGACGCGCATTTGGAAGTGCTCACGCTTAATGTAATCCGAGATGTTCGACGCGTCGATCTTGTAGAAGCCGACTTCCTGCGTTTCACCTGGTTGCGGGGCGAGCTCGCCGGATACATAGCGGGCACGGAACGTGACACATAAGACACGCGAGGATACGTTCTGATAAATGCCGGTGATGCCTTCGACTTGAATATCGGCACCGGTCTCTTCTTTCACCTCACGATGGACGGCGTCGACGAGCGACTCGTGCTCTTCGACTTGACCGCCCGGCATCTCGAACGTGTCGTTTCGGTGCATATTTTGGACGAGGAGCACCTCGCCCGCGTCGTTCGTGACGTACGCGGTCACCGAGACGATGGTGCGCGGGGGTGTGTAATGTCCCGTCGGCATCATGAACTCCTCGCTCGACTTGATGTAAAGGTCCTTCCCGAGTCGGGCCCGCTTCTTCATCGCCTCCCGGCGGAGCGAGCTAGCGCGGTAGTCTCGTTCGACTTGTTCGTAGTGCTCCCGGTCGCTGTATTCCCAAAGTGCCATGACCTCGGTCTGGTCTTCGGTCACCCAACGTCCGACGAGCCGTGCGCCGTGCGATACCTGAATCGGATACAGGTATGTATGGAAAAATGACGTGAATTCTTCGAGACGTTCTGGGCGAATCGTGTACGTTTTTCGACGATGGAACATAGAAATTCCTCCTTTGACGGTAGCCGTCTATTCGCTTTATGACTTCACGTTGACCTATTCGCCGTGATGCACCAATTTACCTCTATTCAAAAAGTCAGCTCGAGCGATTGCTCAAGCTGACTTTTTTAGGATGCTCGGATGTGACAGGATGTAACGGACGCCGAAGAACAACGCGATTGCGAGTAGGACGTAAGGGCCGAACCCATGCATGAACGCGCCGATTTGACGCCAATTGCTGCCGAGCATCATCCCGACTTTGACGAAGACGAACGACCAGACCGCGAAAACAAGCGTTGTCACGACGAAGAACTTTCGGAACGACAAGCGCATGACGCCGGCACTGATGGCGAACAGTTGTCGCCAGATGAGACTGAGGCACACGATCCACGCCCCATATTTCTCGAACCACGCCTCGGCCAGCAGTTGTTTTTCCGGTTTAATACGGAACGAGCGATACAGTTTTAATGCGACCGGTCGTCCACCATATCGACCTAGCCAATATAAACCGACCTGACTCGTCACAAAGGCGACCCAGGCGAGCAAGAAGATGAGCAGGAACGACGCGTCAAGGGACCCAACAAGATAACCGCCGTAAGCGAGCACGAGCTCGTTTGGAATCAGTTGGATGAAGATGCCGAGCGGGATGCTGAAGACACCACATCCGACTAACAGTTGCTCGAGGAAGTGCCACATGCTGCGTCACTCCTTTCTCAATAAATTAATAGGAAATCATACCCATCCATTAGTATAACGGACGGGACGAAAAAGCAAAAGAAAAGATGTCACAAAAACGTGACATCTTTTAATCAATGGCCGACACGAGAATGCCGAGCCGGTCGAGCTCTTGGACGGCGGCGTGGATTGCCTCTTTGTTGTCGGCTTCGAGCGTGTGAATGTGGAGTCCGTCCGTCAGATGAGAGAGCGGGGCGGCCTGATTGGTGGCGACCCGTTCTAGAAATGCCCGGACGTCCCGGCGACTCTTCACCATGAGTTGTCCGGTGATCGAGCCGTAAACGGGATGGTCGATAATGACGTCACGAATCGTGACCCCTTCATCGACGATGGCGTTCATCTCGGTCTCCATTTCTTCAGGTGTATGTCGACAGACGATTTTCCGTGTGTAGGCGGAAGGTGCCGCTTCCCCCGGAAGATAGACGTAACCGCGTGCGGTTGCGACGATTTGATGGCCTTTCGCTTTTAAAAGTGATAAGTCCTGCACGACGACTTGACGACTGACCGCGACATGGCGGGCGAGCTCGGCCCCTGTGATGGGTTCCGTGCTCGATTCAATCAGTTCGAGCAGCGTGCGCCGGCGTTCTTCACCGGCTAAGCGTTTGTTCATACGATTCAACTCTCCTTGCTAAAGTGACGATGGCGTCAGCGAGCGCTGACGTTGCCTCTATGGTCGTACCTTCCCCGAATGAAATGCGGACGAGCCCGTGACAGGCGCTTGTCTCATATCCAAGCGATTCGAGCATGCGATTCGGTCCATTCTGTCCGGCTCTGCAAGCAGACCCGGCTGAGACTTGGAAGCCGAGGGCGTCGAGTTCGGTCATCCACCATTGGCCGTTCCGGCGATTCGAGACGAACGAAAAGATGGCCGGGCTTTGATGCTCGAACTCGAGCCATTCCACGTAAGACGATGTCTTCTCTTTCAAGATAGCACGAAACGTCACGTAATTTCTTTCATGACGTGTCCGCGTCTCATGTCGTTCCGTGAATGCTTTAACGAAGGCGCAGATGCCAGGCACGTCAATCGTCCCGGGCCGAATCCCGTATTGGTGATGGCCCGGATAATAAGGCGGGGGGAGTAACCGTTCCATGTAAAGCCCGCCGACACCTTTTGGCCCCCCGACTTTATGGGCGCTAAATGAATAGGCGTCGATTCCGTCGACGGACACTGGGATCTTCCCAAGCGCCTGGACACCGTCGACGTGAAGGAGCACTTTCTTGTATTTCAATTGACAGAGGATTTGGTGGAGCGGCAATACCCAGCCCGTGTCCGAGTTGACGTGCTGGAACGTCACGAGTCCGATGTCCCGCTCAAGGAGATTTGTAAACGTCTCGTGATCGAACCGACCGTCTTTCAATTTCAACCGATGGACGGTGACACCCTCGGCAACCCATTCATCGAGGAGGAGCGACACCGAATCGTGTTCTTGCCACGACGTGATGACTTCCTTTCCTTTCATGCGCTTTCGAAGGCTCGTCAGCGCGATGTAATTACTCTCCGAGCCGCTCCCGGTGAAAAGGAGCTTCCCGCGGAGCATGTCGAGTCCGAGTGCTTGCTTGATGAGTCGCCTTGCCTCGGTCAAATAATCTTCCGCCATGTACCCGGCGGCATGGAGGGAGGACGGATTGCCGTAGACGCCTCGCGCCATCGCCGTGTAATGATCGAGCGCGGCTTTCGTCATCGGATGGGTGGCGGCGTAATCGAAGTATCGGTTCATCAGATGTCCCTCTTTTCTCATGTTGTCTTCTTCACAAAATTATGCGAAACTAGTTTACAAGTCAACATTACATATGAAAAACAGGTGATATACAGATGTCTTTACAGTTAGAACGAACCGACGTGCTCATTATTGGATCAGGTCTCGCGGCCGTAACGGTCGCACTTCATGTACCTGACACATACCGCGTCTTACTCGTGACAAAAGGCTGTGTGACGGAAGCGAACTCGGACCTCGCGCAAGGCGGGATGGCGAGTGCGTATCTTGAACCGACGAGTGAAACCCATATCCGCGACACGCTCGCGGCGTCGAAATGGACTGCCCAGCTAGAGCGGGTTCGTCTTCTCGCTGAAGCAGGACGTGAGGCGATTCAAGAGATGGAGCAATTTGGTGTCGTGTTCGACCGGGAGGACGAACAGTATGCGCTCGGAAGGGAAGGGGCACACAGCACGTCTCGCATCTTCCATGTCGGTGGCGACGAGACGGGGCGTCACATAATGGCGACGCTTCGGGATCGCCTGCCGGGTCATGTTCACGTCATGGAACACGTGTTGATTGACCGACTGCTTGAACACGACGGCCGAGTCGTTGGGGCGACCGGCTTCACACGAGAAGCGCGCCTCCAGATTGAAGCAGGGGCGGTCGTCCTTGCGACAGGTGGCATCGGCGGTCTCCTCGACTGGACGTCGAACTGTCGGACGGTGACGGGTGATGGTCTCGTCTTGGCTCAACGTGTCGGGGCGGCGCTTAAAAACATCACGGACCTGCAATTTCATCCAACACTACTCGCGAGCGGGACGCCCGAGCTCGTGACCGAGGCGCTGCGCGGTGCCGGGGCGACGCTTGTTGACGAAGCCGGCCGACACGTGATGGCGCACCATCCGCTCGGTAGTCTCGCCCCGCGGGATGACGTGGCGGCCGTTTTGACAGCGCACCGGGGTCACGTCTATCTCGAGACGTCTCAGGTCGCTCGCATGACGGAACGGTTCCCGAAACTTACTGCGACGTGTCAGGCACGACAGATTGATTTGGCGTTGATTCCGGTCCGACCCGGTTTACATTTTCAAATGGGTGGGATCGCCGTCGATGAAGACGGAAGGACGTCGGTAGACGGGTTGTACGCGGTCGGAGAAGTCGCCGACACGGGTGTACATGGCAAGAACCGACTCGCTTCAAATTCACTTCTTGAATGTTGGGTGTTCGGAAAACGGGTCGCTTCAGCGCTCGAGTTGAAGCATGGAATAAGCGATGCGGATGGCGGGACAGCGTATGACGTGACGGATGAGGTGTTTCAGTCGTTTCGCCGACAAATTGGAAAGTGGTTGACGATTTCGCCAGCGATTGACGAAATCAGAAGTTTCTTAGAAAATACCCACCAATTGACACGAACGAAACACGTGACAAGACAATTGGCGGAACAAACATTACAACTCGAGGCGGCGCGTCTGCTTGCGCTCGCTTTTTTAGAATTGGAGGGATTGGATGAACAGGATGTTACTGCGCGAACAGCTCACGGAGTTTTTGCGTGAAGATATCGGATTCGGGGACGCCTCGAGTGCACTCATCGACTCGCGCAGTATGTCGACGGCTGCCGTGACGGCGAAAGCGGATGGCATCTTTTGTGGTCAAAGCGTCGTACTCGAGCTTTCCTCGATGCAACGGCTCGTCGTCGAATCATGTTTGGATGACGGGACGAAGGTGAAGCACGGCGACGTCTTATTCGTGTTGAGAGGAAAGACTCGGACGATTCTTGAGACCGAGCGGGTACTTTTGAACCTCGTGCAACATATGAGCGGGATTGCGACGATGACCCGACGCTGTGTGGAGGCCCTTGCCGACCCGACGATTGCCGTTGCCGATACACGTAAGACGACACCAGGACTGCGGATGCTCGAAAAGCACGCCGTCCGGGCCGGCGGGGGAAAAAACCATCGACTCCGTCTCGACGATGCCGTCATGATTAAAGACAACCATATCGCAGCGCTCGGAAGTATCACCCGTGCCGTCGAACTGGCCCGTGCCCAAAACGGACATACGACGGCTGTTGAAGTCGAAGTCGAGTCACTGGAAGCCCTTCATGAGGCCATATCGGCCAGACCCGACGTCATCATGCTCGACAATCGAACGCCGGACGAGTTGAAAGCGTGGACCGCCCTCGTACCGGACGGAATCAAGACCGAGGCGTCAGGCGGGATCACGCTCGAGACGATTGCCGCCTATCGTGATACGGGTGTCGACGTCGTCTCCGTCGGACAGTTGACCCATTCCGTGACGGCGCTCGATTGTAGCTTAAACTTATTAGGAGGAGTCAAACATGCAACTACTAGGCACGATGCCAATCGAATATACGAACCTGTCGACTGAAGAAATGGAGGCACGCATCGAATCGATAAAAGCGAGGCTCGGCCGTCGCCTGTTCTTACCTGCCCACCATTATCAAAAAGACGAGGTCGTCCAGTTCGCCGATGCGACGGGTGATTCACTTCAGCTCGCTCGACTCGCCGAACAGATGAGTGAGGCGGAGTTCATCGTCTTCTGTGGTGTCCACTTTATGGCCGAGACGGCGGACATGTTAACGCGCGACAATCAGCTCGTCGTCTTGCCGGACATGCGTGCCGGTTGCTCGATGGCCGATATGGCCGATATCGACCAGACGGAGATTGCGTGGGAAGAACTGACCGATTCGTTCGGAGACAGTATCATCCCGATTACATACGTCAACTCGACGGCGGCCATCAAGGCGTTCGTCGGGAAACATGGCGGTGCGACCGTCACGTCGTCAAACGCGCATGACATCGTCCGCTGGGCGCTCGATGCCGGAGAACGGATTCTCTTCCTCCCCGATCAGCACCTCGGTCGCAACACGGCGTACGATTTAGGGGTGCCGCTCGAGGCGATGGCCGTCTGGGACCCGCTCCGGGAGCGGCTCGACTATTCAGGTGACATCGAGGACGTCCGTGTCATCTTGTGGAAAGGGCACTGCTCGGTCCATGAGAAATTCAACGTCGCCCAAATCGAAGCATTACGGAAACATGATCCGGAACGACGGATTATCGTCCATCCCGAGTGTACGTTCGATGTCGTCGAGGCAGCGGACGAGGCCGGGTCGACGTCCTATATCATCGACCAAATCGAAGCGAGCACACCGGGTATGAAATGGGCCGTCGGGACCGAGATGAACTTGGTCAATCGACTTGCCGCGACGCATCCTGAGCTCGATATCGTGTCGCTTAACCCGTACATGTGCCCGTGTCTGACGATGAACCGCATCGACCTGCCCCATCTTCTTTGGGCTCTCGAATCGCTCGAGGCGGACCCGGTGAACGTGATCCGGGTTGATTCGGAGACGACGAAATGGGCGACGCTCGCCCTCGAGCGGATGCTCGCGCACTAAGGACAGGCAATCGCCTGTCCTTTTTTCGTGGCGGCGGTTATGGTACAATGAATGCAGTTTTCCTATGAAGAGGAGATATGACCGTGATTGAATTCGTAAAAGGCTCCGTCGCCTACGTGTGTGCGGAATATATAACGTTGGATGTTTCGGGCGTCGGCTACAAAGTACATGTGCCTAACCCGTTTTTTTATCGTGAACAAGACGAACATGTAATCGTATTTACGCACCATTACGTGCGAGAAGACCAACAGACGCTGTATGGTTTCCGGTCACGCCGGGAGCGCGAGCTGTTCAATAAATTGCTCGGTGTCAACGGCATCGGGCCGAAAGGAGCGCTCGCTATCGTCGCTTCAGGTGACATCGATGCACTCATCGATGCGATCGAGACCGAGAATGAGAAGTATTTGACGAAATTCCCGGGCGTCGGTAAAAAGACAGCCAAACAGATGGCACTCGATTTGAAAGGGAAGCTCTCGGAACTCGCCCCAGACTACGTGCCGCAGACGGGACTGTTCGCCCAAGGTGCATCCGAACTCGACGAGGCGTGCGAAGCACTCGTCGCACTCGGTTACTCGGAGCGTGAGATTGCCCGTGTCCGTAAGGAACTGAGCACAGAAATCTTGACGACAGACGCTTACATAAAGCGCGCCTTGCAGTTGTTATTGAAATAAGGAGGAAGCTATGGACGATCGGTTGTTGTCACAATCCCATCAACAATATGAAGATTCTGAAGAGTGGAGCCTGCGCCCGCAAAAGTTCGAGCAATACATCGGACAAGAGAAGGCGAAAGGGAACTTATCCATCTTCATCCAAGCGGCAAAATTACGCCGTGAAACGCTCGACCACGTCCTCCTCTACGGTCCTCCAGGGCTCGGGAAGACGACGCTCGCCCAAATTATCGCCAACGAAATGGGCGTCGGCATCAAGACGACGGCCGGACCTGCCATCGAACGGCCGGGGGACTTGGCCGCGATTTTGTCGACGCTCGAACCGGGCGACGTCTTGTTCATCGACGAGATTCATCGGTTGAGTCGGACGATTGAAGAGATTCTTTATCCGGCGATGGAAGACTACTGTCTAGACATCGTCTATGGGCAAGGCGAGATGGCACGGAGCGTCCGCATCGATTTACCACCGTTCACACTCGTCGGCGCGACGACACGGGCGGGCATGCTCTCGGCACCGCTCCGCGACCGGTTCGGCGTGACACTCAAACTTGAGTATTACGAAACGCATGAGCTCGCGGCCATTGTCAGCCGGACGGCCCAACTGTTCCGCCTATCGATTTCTCCGGAAGCGAGCGGTGCCATCGCGAAACGTTCGCGTGGAACACCGCGAATCGCCAATCGTCTGCTTCGACGTGTCCGCGATTTTGCCCAAGTGGCAGGGACGAAAGAAATTGACCCGGTGCTCGCCTCTGATGCGCTCGACCGCTTGCACGTCGACGCCCTCGGACTTGATGAGGTCGATCATCGCTTATTACGGGCCATGGTCGAACGGTTCGGTGGCGGACCGGTCGGGCTCGAGACGCTCGCTGCGACGATTGGGGAAGACGCCCAGACGATTGAGGACGTCTATGAACCGTATTTGTTGCAACAAGGATTCCTTCAGCGCACTCCGCGTGGACGAATGATCACTCAGTACGCAAAGACGCATTTTGGTTATGAAGAGGAGTAACGATATGCAAGACATCCAATTGAACGTGAACGATTATGATTTTGAATTACCAGAAGAACTAATTGCCCAAGTGCCGCTTCTCGACCGGACGAGCTCACGCTTGCTCGTCCTCGACCGCGAAACCGGCGCCATCGAACATCGTCATTTCCGTGACGTGCTCGAGTACTTACAGGCGGGAGACGCCCTCGTCGTCAACGATTCGCGCGTGCTCCCGGCTCGACTGTTCGGGGCGAAGCAAGAGACGGGTGGAAAGGTCGAGCTGCTTCTTTTGAAGCAGACCGAAGATGACGTCTGGGAAGCGCTCGTCAAGCCGGCAAAGAAAGTACGCGTCGGCGCCATCGTCGAGTTCGGGAATGGACTTCTCCGTGCCGAATGTGTCGAGGAACTGCCGGAAGGTGGACGTCGCTTCAAATTTGATTATGACGGCATCTTTTATGAAATTTTAGATGAGCTCGGTACGATGCCGCTACCGCCATACATCCGAGAGCAGCTCGATGACCAAGACCGTTATCAGACGGTGTATGCTCGTGAACGAGGAAGCGCGGCTGCACCGACGGCCGGTCTCCACTTTACGGAAGAGTTACTCGATGCAGCAAAAGCGAAAGGCGTCCAGCTCATTCCGCTCACGCTCCACGTCGGGCTCGGTACGTTTCGTCCAGTGACGGCGGATTCGATTGAAGAGCATACGATGCATAGCGAATATTTCGAGTTGTCAGAGGCCTCGGCTAAGGCACTTCGCGACGTCCGGGCAAACGGCGGCCGCGTCTTCGCCGTCGGGACGACATCGACACGGACGCTCGAGACGATCGTGCGCGACCATGGGGACTTCGTCGAGTCATCGGGCTGGACGGACATCTTTATTTACCCAGGGGTAGACTTATTGGCGATTGATGGACTCATTACGAACTTCCATTTGCCGAAGTCGACGCTCGTCATGCTCGTCTCGGCGTTCGCGTCACGCGACATCATCTTGAACGCCTACCGCACTGCGGTACAAGAACGTTACCGCTTCTTCAGTTTTGGAGATGCGATGCTCATTACGAGGAAGGAAGAAATCAAATGACCAAACACGCAGTCACATACGAACACATTCACACATGTAAGCAGACAGGAGCGCGGCACGGAATCGTCCATACGCCGCACGGGTCGTTCGAGACACCTGTCTTTATGCCGGTCGGAACGCAAGCGAGCGTGAAGACGATGGCCCCGGAACAAGTGAAAGCGATGGGTGCGAACATCATCCTCTCAAACACGTACCACCTCTGGATTCGTCCGGGACATGAGGTCGTCAAACAAGCGGGTGGCCTTCATAAATTTATGAATTGGGACGGCGCCATCTTGACGGATTCGGGTGGCTTCCAAGTGTTCTCACTTGCCGACCTTCGAAATATCCAAGAGGAAGGTGTCCATTTCCGCAACCATTTAAACGGGGATAAATTGTTCCTGTCACCGGAGAAGGCGATGGAAATTCAGAATGCGCTCGGCTCGGACATCATGATGGCGTTCGACGAGTGTCCGCCGTTCCCGGCGACTCATGAGTATATGAAGAAGTCGGTCGAGCGGACGAGCCGTTGGGCGGAGCGTTGCCTCGCGGCGCATGAACGGCCTGAGGATCAGGCGCTATTCGGCATCATTCAAGGTGGCGAATACGAGGACCTTCGTCGTCAAAGTGCGGCTGACCTCGTCTCACTCGACTTCCCAGGTTATGCGGTCGGCGGGTTGTCGGTCGGCGAACCGAAAGACGTCATGTATCGCGCGCTCGAGTTCACGACGCCGTTCATGCCGGAGAACAAGCCACGTTACTTGATGGGCGTCGGCTCACCGGACGCTTTGATTGAAGGCTCGATTCGTGGAATCGATATGTTCGACTGCGTCTTGCCGACACGTATCGCCCGAAACGGGACGCTCATGACGTCAAAAGGGCGCGTGACGATCAAACATGCGAAACATAAGACCGACTTCGGTCCTATCGATGAGAAGTGTGATTGCCATACGTGTAAGAACTATTCGCGCGCATACGTTCATCACTTGATTCGTGCGGACGAGATGTTCGGGCTTCACCTTTGCACGACGCACAACCTTCACTTCCTCGTGAAGTTGATGGAACAAGTGCGCCAAGCGATTCGCGAAGACCGTCTCCTTGATTTCAAAGAAGAGTTCTTCGAAGAATACGGCTACAATAAACCGAACGCCAAGAATTTCTAATTCTTCCACAGTCATTGTGTGACAACGTTTCAGTTTCACGGTATAATGAACCTGATATTGAAGGAAAGGGTGAATTTTACGCATGGAAACTCTCGTAGCACTATTACCGATGATCCTTATTTTCGTCGTGTTCTACTTCTTGTTGATCCGTCCACAGACGAAACGACAGAAAGCAGTTCAAACGATGCAAAACGCGCTTGAGCGTGGGGATCACGTCGTGACAATCGGCGGCCTTCACGGTGTCGTCCATCAAATCGAAGACACGCAAGTCGTCTTGAAGTGCGACCAGTCGCTTCTCCGTTTCAACCGGAGCGCAATCGCTGAAGTCGTCAAAAAAGCAAACGCTTCGTTCGCGGAGTAAGCAAAAAAGTCTGACCGAATCCGGTCAGACTTTTTGTTTTGCCTCGAATAGCCGGGGCACGATTCGTCGCGCTGCCTCTTGACCGCCGTAAATAGCGCGGGCAAACGGGCCGAGCACGAGGTCGGCGTATGGACCGGTCATATAAAGACCGTCTGTCCAGGCAAGGGTGTCGTCAAGTACTGGCGTACCGCACGGGGTGAGCGGTAGTGACAGTTGTTCTAAGAGTGGGCGTAGAAACGAATGGATCGGCTCGAGCGGACGGATGCCCGTACAACAGACGACCTCTTCAGAAGGCACGATTTGCCCATCGACGTAAAGTACATCACCGTCACGGACCGTCTCCCCAATGAGGTGACGGACTTGTCCTGTCAAGATGAGTCGTTTGACCTTTAAAACGAGGTCGTTCGGTGACGAACCTGGTTTCCGTTCTCGTTTCACAAACGCTCGTTTTTCGCGCCAATCGTCCCCTAAGCGGTGAAAGGCTCGGAGCCCTTTAGGCCCCATGAAACTTCGGTCGGCGTCGAATTGGCTTACTTCGAGCGGACGTTTCGTGACGAGCGTGACATGATGCCCTTTGTTGATACGGGCAAGCGTATAGTGGAGCGCCGTGATGCCTCCGCCGACGACCGTCACGTTCGCCTGTTCAGCAACATGGGGGGTTGAGAAGACATGGCGGCACGTCGAGAGGTTTGCCCAATCTGGGATGTGCATCGTATTTGATTGTCCGGTCGAGACGATGACCGTTTCCGCCGTAATCCGTCGATTCGTTGTCTGAACGACAAACGTATCTTTTCGTTCGATCGATTGAACGGCCTCGTTTCCGATAAAGCGTGTAGCGAGCTTCAATTCTTTTATCGTCTGCTCGCAGTGGTCGTTGAACATGGCGAGCGAAGGACGCCCGAACCGGTCTTTAAAATGATGCGACCCGTAGTCATGCCGGCTTGCGAACTGCTTCAAGGCGTGTGGGTTCGAGGAGACGTGATGGACTCGCGTTGACCGTAGATGGGTCATTTCGATTGTCGACGTCTGTCGTTTCCAGTTGGCGAGCAACTCCGCGTTCGCGTCCACAATTAACAAGTCTTCGAGTTGCCCGCCTTGCTCGAGATAAGCGACAGCGAGGGTCGTTCCATGGATGCCGCCACCGATGATTAAAAGTCTTGTATGAGAAGGAATCATAATGCACCTCTTAAATAGTAATTGTTACGATTAAAACAATACCTGAAGTGACTGATTTTTGTCAAACTTCGTCAATACGTCGAATCATCGACCTCATTTCCAAAAATCAAATTGATTCGTGAAAACGTTTGCATTAATGTCAAGTTGAGAAGAATTTGGAAACGAAGGAGAATGAACATGGACGTGAAACGATGGATTCAACCGTTGACGAACTGGAAACGACACGTGCGGCCGAAGAAGCAGAAAGGACGGGCTTCGATGCGTCGGAAGATGGCGATCGCCCTCATCCCGACGATTGTCGCGCTCCTCCTCGTTGGAGGCTTGGGCTCGTATCAGTTGCAACGGGCAACGTCTGACTATGACCGCGTCTTAAATGAAGGGGTCAACCAGATGTTGATGGCCGAAGACTTGGCGCTCACGGTGACGGATGCGGAACGTTATTTAAATTACTATTTACTCGTCTCGAACCCGAAGACGCTCATCAGCTTGGAAGCGACGCAAGCCAAGCGGGACGAATTGATGAGTTCGTTGAAAGCGGCCACGGCCGACGAGACAGTACTCGGTAAGATTGCCGACTTAGAAAAATTCAATCAACACCTCGACACCGAGATGGCTCGCGCAATCGACCTGCGGCAACAACAAGACGAAATTGGGTTTAAGACGGTGCTCAATACGAGCGTGACGCCGACGACCGATCGCGTCCGGATGACCGTGACCGACCTTGTCGCTCACCAAACTGAACTTCTCGCAGGGGAGACGGATGCGGTGCAAGCCGGAGCTGGGCAATCGATTGTTTGGATGATCATCATTAGTGTTATCGGTGTCGGAGTTGGCGTCTTTTCTCTCATCGCCTTACAAAAGCTATTCCTTCGACCGATCAATCGTCTTGTGAAAGAGGCGCGTGTCGTCGCAGAAGGTGATTTGACAGGAGGGGACATCGAGGTCGAGTCGAACGACGAACTCGGTGACCTCGTGTCAGCGTTCAATGATATGAAACGAAATCTCGTCGGCTTGATTCGTCAAGTCGGGGCAGCGTCTGAGAAAGTGACCGCCTATTCGGAAAATCTATACGCGAGCACCGATCACGTCGCCACGACGACGCAAGGCGTCGCCGGTTTGTTTGAAGAGATGAACCTCGCCGCGCAAGTATCGGCGAAACGAGCCGAGGAAGGGACGTCAGGCGTCAACCAAGCCGTCCTCGGTCTGAATCAAATCGCTGCGGCCTCCCAAGGCGTTAACGAGCAAACCATCCATACGCTCGAAGCGGCGAGCGGGGGGCTCGAGACGATTCAACTCGCTGAGGCGAGAATGCAAGAGATTCAACGGGCGAACGACTTGACCGAACAGATGGTGAAACGTCTCTCGAACCAGTCGCTCGAAATTGAGAAAATCACGCGTTCGATCACGGCCATCACCGAGCAGACAAATTTGCTCGCGTTGAACGCCGCAATCGAAGCCGCTCGAGCCGGGGAACATGGGAAAGGATTCGCCGTCGTCGCGGCCGAGGTTCGGAAACTTGCCGAGGAGTCGAAACAGTCAGCTAAACAGATTCAAGCTGTCGTCGGCGATATCCAGCGCGATACACTCCAAGTCGAATCAGCGTTTGAGGTGACGAGTAATCACGTCTCGAACGGGGTCGCACAGATGGGCGAAGTTGCCGGAGCGTTTAAAGAGATCGTCTCCGTCATCCAAGATACGTCTCGCCAAATGAGCGAGATTGCGGCTGCCACCGAAGAAGTGAGCGCGAACACGACGGAAGTCGCGGTCTCCGTCGAGGATATGTCGACGAACGCCGTGTCGACCCAACAAAGCGTTGAAGAAGCAGGTGCGAACGTCGAGCAGCAACTCGCAGCGATTCAAGAGATTAACAGCATCGCCGAAACGATGAGCCATATGTCAGTTGAATTAAAAGACCTCGTACATCTGTTTAAAACGTCAGATGAAGAAAACATTCGCAATCTATAAAAAAGTCATGGTTCAGTTGCGCTGAACCATGACTTTTCGTCATACTCACTCTAATAAAAGGTCTAGTCTCGATGTTGCGTATGAAAAAATATGTTAGATAGCTTGCCGATGATGAAGCCGGTCACAGCTATGGATAAAACGAGAACAGTATTGTTCACCGCTTCATTCAACAGCATGTACATTCCAGCTCCTATTATCGCGACGACGAGGAGTAAAATCCAATCACTCCAGCTCATGATTGATGATGACGTAGTCTTAGTGGTCATGGGCTTTTTCATCCTTTACTGATAGAACAAACCATTTAAGGATGAGGACGATAAAAAATACTATGATGGTAATGATCGATTTTATCGTATCGTTCATTGAATCGACGAAAAAGTACAGCCCAGTCACGGTTGCAAGTAATAAAATATAGATCCATTCTTTCGTTGTTTGCCTCATGGAATGCCCTCCTAAACACCCTTACCTTATCACACTAAAATTTGGAAAAGAAGTCTTGAAGGCCACATCAAAAACAACGAAAGAGACGAAAGCATGCACATTAGCAAGCTTTCGTCTCCTTATAAATAGTTTAAAGACATATCACATTAATAAAACGAGACTCGTCGCCATGACCATCATCCCTGCGACCATGCCATAGACCGCATGATGGGCACGACCGTACTCTCGGGCGGCCGGTAACAACTCGTCGAGCGAGATGAAGACCATGATGCCTCCGACGGCGGCAAACAACAGTCCGAATACCGTATCGCTCAAAAACGGCATGAGGATAAGGAAGCCGACGATCGCACCAGCCGGTTCGGCAAGCCCTGACAAGAAGGAATACTTGAGCGCTTTTTTCCGGGAACCGGTCGCATAATAGATTGGGACCGACACCGCAATCCCTTCTGGAATATTGTGAAGGGCGATTGCGATGGCAATCGCGAGACCGACGGCAGGATCATTCAATGCCGAGACGAACGTCGCGAGCCCTTCCGGGAAGTTGTGGATTGTGATCGCAAGCGCCATGAACAGTCCCATCTTATGGAGACGTTTTTTTGACGCTTCGTTTAAAGGCGCCTGTGCCGTTGCTGTCGTAGCCAATTCCTGTGTGGACGGGTCGTGTTGCATCGTTTCGACGAACTTGACCTCATGTGGGTTTTCTGGAGACGGAATGAACTTGTCAATCAGCCCAATGAGGAGCATGCCGCCGAAGAAGGCGAGCACTGTATAAATCGTACCAGCTTGTTCCCCGTGGGCACCAATCAGTTCTTCGAGCGCTTTCGGGAAAATCTCGACGAACGAGACGTAAATCATGACCCCGCCGGAGAAACCGAGGGATACGGATAAAAAGGCCGTATTCGTCCGTTTGGCGAAGAACGCGATCATACTCCCGATGCCGGTCGCGAGTCCAGCGAATAAGGTGAGTAAAAAGGCGTAAATAATCGTACTGTCCATGTTCAAGGACTCCTTTACATTATCAATTTTAGTTTTCGATAAATTCAGCATACAATAAGTTTTGCCCTCGCGCAACATTTAGTCGCTTGCGCAAATTGAAACATGGGAAATGGTCGCTTTGGTGTTACAATTTTAGGAAAACGATTGATAAATGTTTAGAATATTTGTAATGTTAACGAGAGAAGATTTTCAAAAGAACCTGTGGTGTAGAAAGGAAATTGTCGTATGTACAAAAAAGGGAATATCGCGATCTTTGCGGTCATCATGATTGCAACGATCCTACTTGCCGTCTTTACGACGCCGTGGGTCGTGAAGAACACGAACCTCGGTCTCGACTTAAAAGGCGGATTCGAAGTGCTGTATGAAGTACAGCCGCTCGAAGACGGGGACGTCATCGACCAGTCGGCGATGAATGCAACCGTTCGCGCCATCAACAACCGGGTTAACGTTCTCGGGGTATCGGAACCAGACATCCGCATCGAGGACAGTAACCGAATCCGCGTCCAGCTTGCGGGCGTATCGAACCAAAACGATGCGCGAGAAGTATTGTCATCAACAGCGCAACTCACGTTCCGTGACATCGATGACAACGTCCTTCTCGACGGGAAAGATCTCGCGCCGCGCGGCGCCGCCCTCAGCTATAACCAGCAAGGCCAGCCGGTCGTCGAGTTGACGCTCCAGTCGGCCGACAAGTTCGGTGAAGTGACGTCGCAAATCGCGCAGCGTCAACCGCCGGAAAACCGTCTCGTCATCTGGTTGGACTATGAAGAAGGCGACACGTACGAAGAAGAGATTCAAAAAGAGAACTCGAAGATCGTGTCGGACGCATCCGTCACATCTCCGATTCTTTCGGATAAAGCCATCATCTCAGGTGGCGGCATTGACGCCGAGAGCGGCCAACGCCTTGCTGACATTTTGAACGCGGGTGCGCTTCCGGTCAAACTTGAAGAGATTTACTCGACGTCGGTATCGGCCCAGTTCGGTCAAGACGCGCTCGACAAGACGGTCTTCGCATCATTAATCGGGATTGCCGCGGTCTTCTTGTTCATGTTGTTCTTCTATCGTTTGCCGGGCCTCGTCTCAATTATCACGCTCGTGCTCTACATTAACTTGATTATGTTGTTCTTTAACGGAATCAACGCCGTCTTGACTCTGCCAGGAATCGCGGCTCTCGTCCTCGGTGTCGGGATGGCAGTCGATGCGAACATCATCACGGCAGAACGGATTAAAGATGAACTCCGTTCTGGAAAATCGGTCTTGTCGGCGTTCCGTGCCGGTAACCGCCGCTCGCTCAGCACGATCATCGATGCCAACTTGACGACGCTCATCTCGGCAGCGGTCTTGTTCTACTTTGGGACGAGTTCGGTCAAAGGCTTTGCGATTATGCTCATGATCTCAATCGCGATGACGTTCATCTCGAACGTCTTCATCTCACGTTATTTGATGCACCTCCTCGTTTCCAGTCGTCTGTTCGACAAACGCAAAGGATGGTTTGGTGTGAAGGAGAGTGAAATCCGTGAACTTTAAGCTCACTGAATGGAACTATGTGAAACATATGCGTACGATGTTCCTCGTCTCGTGCGCCATCGTCATCATCGGTCTCGGTATCTTGTTGTTCCGCGGCCTCAACCTCGGGATTGACTTTGCGTCTGGGACACGGGTCGAAGTTCAATCCGAGACACAAGTGTCACAAGAAGAACTCGAAGCAGCGTTCCGCGAGGCAGGCGTCGACGAAACAATTTCGTCGGTCCAATATGCGGAAGGCGGCACGCTCGCAAACGTGACGTTCGTCGGCCAGCTCGGACAACAAGACGTCGCTTCTGTCAAAGACGTCTTCACGGAGACGTTTGGCAGCGACCCAAACATTAGTACCGTGTCTGCCGAAGTCGGCCGAGACATCGCGCGAAATGCCCTCTATGCGGTCGCGCTCGCGTCGCTCGGGATCATTCTGTATATCACGTTCCGATTCGAGTTCTCGTACGCACTCGCAACGGTGATTGCGATGCTACATGATGCGTTCTTTATGATTGTCGCGTTCTCCATCTTCGGCATCGAGGTCAACTTGTACTTTGTCGCCGCGATTTTGACGATTATCGGTTACTCGGTCAACGATACGATTGTCACGTTCGACCGTGTCCGTGAGAACATTCAAGCGTATGAGAAAGAACGAAAAATCAAATCGATGGACGTGTATCGTTCCATCATCAACCAATCGATTCAAGAGACAATCGTCCGTTCGGTCAACACGGTCATCACTGTCATCCTGACAGCGTTCGCGTTGTACGTGTTCGGCGCCGAATCGATTCGCGGCTTCTCGGTCGCGCTTCTCGTCGGTCTGTTCATGGGTATGTACTCGTCGATTTTCATCGCCTCATACCTCTGGCTCTTATTGAAAAAAATGACGCTCAACAAAAAGAAAGCAGAGCCCGCACCAGAGGCGTAATCCAACGGTCTCCCGACTTCAGTCGGGGGACCTTTTCAAATGTCAAGACGGCACATCGATCGTTCCTTCTGATATAATCAACAGTTGATTGGAGTGAAGGACATGTATCATGCAAAAAAAAGGTGGGTGTATCCGGAGACGGATGCGACCGCTGTCGAACGAATCCAAACCGAATTAAATATATCCGCTCAACTCGCGACGTTGCTCGTCGAGCGTGGGCACGATCATGTCGAGGCGGCGCGCACGTTTCTTCACGTCGAAGACGAGCTCACGTTTCACGATCCATACTTATTTGAACAGATGACGAAAGTCGTCGAGCGCGTCAAACGGGCCGCGGACGACGGCGAAATGGTGCTGATTTACGGGGACTATGATGTCGATGGCGTCAGCGCTTCGGCCGTCATGTGGCACGCCTTGACCGAAATTGGCGTCATGGCCGAGTGTTATATCCCAAACCGGTTTACCGAAGGATATGGGCCGAACAAAGAGGCGTTCAGTTGGGCCGCGAACGAAGGGTTCACGCTCATCATCACGGTCGACTGCGGCATCTCAGGAATTGAAGAAGCGGCGCTCTTGAAGGAACTCGGGGTCGACTTGATTCTTACCGACCACCACGAGCCAAAAGAGACGCTTCCGGACGCGTTCGCCATCATCCATCCGCACATCGACGCCACCTATCCATACGATAAGTTGGCCGGTGCCGGTGTCGCCTTGAAAGTCGCACATGCAGTGCTCGGCCGGATGCCGGAAGAGTTGCTCGATTTGGCTGTCCTCGGGACAATCGCTGACCTCGTCCCGCTCGACGGTGAGAACCGTCTTTTAGCGAAGCTTGGATTGAAGGCGCTCGACGAGTCGACGCGGCCTGGAATCCTCGCGCTACGCGAAGTGTGTGCGTTGACGGATGCTCCACTCAATGAGGAATCGGTCGGCTTCGCCTTCGGCCCACGCATTAATGCGGCCGGACGTCTCGATTCGGCGATGCCTGCGCTTCAAATGCTCCTCGCCGAGACAGAAGAGGAAGCGCTCGTTCTCGCGAAGCAACTCGATAAACAGAACAAAGAGCGGCAAGACATCGTCAAGACGATTGCCAAAGAGGCGACCGAGCTCGTCGAGGCCTCGATGACGAACGACCGCGTCCTCGTCGTCGCGAGCGAACGTTGGAACCCTGGTGTCGTTGGAATCGTCGCGTCGCGTCTCGTTGAGGCGTATTACCGTCCGGTCATTTTGCTCTGTCACGACCCGGAGACAGGGAAAGCGAAGGGGTCTGGCCGTTCGATTGATGGCTTCGATTTGTTCAAGGAGCTGTCGAAAAACGAAGACATCCTCCCGCACTTTGGTGGACATCCGGCCGCAGCCGGGATGACGCTCTTGTCTGAAAACGTCGCCGAGCTTCGGAAACGCTTGAACGAACAGGCCGAATCGATTCCGGACGAGACGTTCGTCGCACGAGTCAACGTCGACTTGAAACTCGACGTGAACGATGTGACGCTCGATTTGATCGCCGAAATCAACAAACTCGCCCCGTTCGGGATGGGCAACCCATCGCCCCGCGTCGTCGTCGCGGACGCGAAACTCCGTGATATCCGCCAAATCGGACGTGACAATTCGCATTTGAAAGTGCAACTCGCCGGCGATAAGCGTGAACTCGACGGCATCGGGTTCGGCTTCGGCCACGTCGTTTCGGAAATTTCGAAGATGGCCCACGTCTCGCTCATGGGCAGCCTTCAAGTGAATGAATGGAACGGGATGCGCAAGCCACAACTGATGATTCAAGACATGCGCGTCGACGACTTCCAAGTATTCGACTATCGCGGTAAGAAAAAGTCGCTCCAAGAACTAGATGAGTTGCCGAAAGATGCGACGTCGTTCCTATCTTTCCAAGGGACGTCCAAGCCGTTTCCGCTCCACGAGCGTGACGAGCCGCTTAACCGGTTCGTCGTCCTTCTCGACTTGCCGGACGACGAATCCGAACTCGCCGACCGGCTTCATGAAGGAGTCGAACGGATCTACTGTGCGTTCGGTCAAAGCGACTCGCTATTTGAGAAGTTACCGACACGGGAGGATTTCCGAACATATTACGTCCACATGGCGACGTGCGAACGGAAAAACTTACGTGAAAACTTGATTCGCCTCTCAATCGAGCGAAAATGGTCAAAAAATACGATTCAATTTATGCATCAAGTATTCTCTGAACTCGAATTTCTTGTTACAATGGAAGACGGACTGCCTGGAGTAAATCCGGAAGCGCCAAAGCGTGATTTAACGGAAGCGCCATGCTATAAACGTCGAGTCGGGAAACAACAACTCGAGGAGCGTTACATCTACGCGTCGTTGGCGGAACTGAAAGAGCGGTTACAAACGTTGCGATCGAACAAGATGCAGGAGGCTTACTCATAAAATGGATTTCAAACAACATATTAAAGAAGTAGCAGATTACCCGAAAGAAGGGATCAGCTTTAAAGACATCACGTCATTGATGCAAGACGGTGTTGCGTACAAGAAAGCGGTCGACGAGCTCGTCGCCTATGCACAAGAGCGCGGCGCAGAACTTATCGCCGGTCCTGAAGCGCGCGGCTTCGTCGTCGGTTGCCCAGCTGCATACGCTCTCGAAATCGGCTTCGTGCCGGTTCGTAAAGAAGGCAAGTTACCACGTGAGACGGTGCGCGTCGCATACGGTCTCGAGTACGGCACAGACATCTTGACGATGCACAAAGATTCAATCAAACCGGGTCAACAAGTCGTCATTTTGGATGACTTGCTCGCGACAGGTGGCACGATTGAAGCGACGATTAAAATGATTGAACAACTCGGCGGTGTCGTCGCAGGAATCGGGTTCTTGATTGAGCTTGACGGCCTCGGCGGACGTGAGCGTCTCGAAGGTTACGATATCTTCTCGCTCATCCGTTACGAAGAATGATTGAAGGGGAAGCGACGGCTTCCCTTTTTTGAATAGTTTTCGGGTAAAATAACCCGCAACCTTTGACAGGTCGTCAGATTTTTTTGATAATAGTAAGTAAAATTAGAATGTACATGTACGTTCACTACTATGATGCTGCGTCGAATCCGAGACGATTGGGGCGGTAAAGAAAAAAGGGTGTCGAATGTTATGACCAAAAAACAAATCGTAAGTATTGAGGACCTTCTCGACGCGCTCGGGGAGTATATGGTTGAAGACGACATTGCCGAAGTGAAGCGCGCTTACGAATACGCAAAACTGCATCATACCGGTCAGTTCAGACGTTCCGGCGAACCTTACATCCTCCACCCGGTCCAAGTGGCCGGGATTCTCGTCGATATCGGACTCGACGCGACGACGATTATCGGGGCACTTTTGCACGATGTCGTTGAAGACACGGACGTGACGCTTAAGGAGCTGGCGGATGAGTTTGGTGCGGACGTGGCGATGCTCGTCGACGGTGTCACAAAGCTTGGGAAGATCAAGTATAAGTCGAAGAAAGAAGAGCTCGCCGAAAACCATCGTAAAATGATTATCGCGATGGCAGAAGACGTGCGCGTCATTTTGATCAAGCTCGCCGACCGGCTACACAACATGCGGACGCTTCAGCATATGCCGAAAGAGAAACAAGTCCAAAAAGCCGAAGAGACGCTTGAAATCTTTGCCCCGCTCGCACACCGAATGGGGATCTCGACGATCAAGTGGGAGCTCGAAGATATTTCGTTACGATATATCAACCCGCAGCAGTACTACAAGATCGTCTCGATGATGAAGCAGAAACGGACTGAGCGGGAAGCGCTCGTCACGTCGGTCATCACGGAAGTGAACGCCGTCCTCGAAGAAGTGAGCATCGAGGCGGACGTGAACGGTCGGCCTAAACACATCTATTCCATCTACAACAAGATGGTGAAGCATAAGAAAGAATTCAACGAGATTTACGACTTGATGGCCGTGCGGATTATCGTCGATTCGATTCGCGACTGCTACGCTGTCCTCGGGATCATCCATACGCAATACAAACCGATGCCAGGTCGCTTCAAAGACTACATCGCCATGCCGAAGCCAAACATGTATCAATCGCTTCACACGACGGTAATCGGACCGAAAGGTGAACCGCTCGAAGTGCAGATTCGGACAAAAGACATGCACTTCATCGCCGAGTTCGGGATTGCCGCGCACTGGGCATACAAAGAAGGAAAGAATGTCGCGACGAACGGATTTGATGAAAAGATTGCCCATCTTCGCGAGATTCTCGAGCTACAAAAAGATACGACGGACGCCGAAGAGTTCATGGAATCGCTCAAAGTCGACTTCTTTAGCGACATGCTCTACGTCTTTACTCCAAAAGGCGATGTCTTTGAGTTGCCGAAAGGCTCCGTCCCAATCGACTACGCGTATCGGATTCACACGGAGATCGGTCACCGGATGACCGGGGCGAAAGTGAACGGACGGATGGTGCCGCTTGACCATAAACTTGAGACGGGTGACATCATCGAGATCATCACATCAAAACACAGTTACGGGCCGAGCAAAGACTGGCTCAAACTCGCTGTCTCAAGTCAAGCAAAGAACAAAATTCGACAATGGTTCAAACGCCAACAGCGCGAAGAGAACGTCGAAAAAGGGAAGGAACTCGTCGAGGTCGAGATTAAAAAACTCGGGTTCGAACCGAAAGAAGTCATCGACGACCAGGCGCTCGCCGTCGTCGTCGAGAAGTTCAACTTCGGGAACGAGGAAGAGATGTATGCGGCTGTCGGCTATCACGGTATTACCGCGGCCCAAGTCGCTCACAAGTTGACGGAGAAACAACGGAAAGAGCCGAAACTTGAACTGTCTGATGCGATCAATGAATTAAAAGTGAGCCAGACGCCGAAGAAGAAGACGGCCGAGGCAGGTGTGACCGTCAAAGGGATCGACAACATGCTCATCCGAATGAGCCGGTGCTGTAACCCGGTGCCGGGCGACGAGATTGTCGGGTACATCACGCGTGGACGCGGCGTCTCGATTCACCGGAAAGACTGCTTGAACATCGTCAACGAACAACACCCGGAACGTCTTCTCACCGTCGAGTGGGAAGCGGGACAAGCGAAAGAGAAGAACTACAACGTCGATATCGAAATTACGGGATACGACCGTTCTGGCCTCTTGAACGACGTGCTTCAAGCCGTCTCGGCGACGAACACGAATATCGTAGCCGTAAGCGGACGCGGGGACACGAATAAACAGGCCCGTATCTCGATGACGATCTCGATTCCGAATGTGAACCATTTGCAAAAAGTCGTCGACCGAATCAAGCAGATTTCGGACGTGTACTCGGTCAGCCGAGTCATGATGACGTGACGAGAGGAAGATTTCAGTGCGTGTATTGTTACAACGAGTGAAAGAAGCATCGGTCACCGTGGACGAGACAATCGTCGGCAAGATTGATGTCGGCTATCTTCTCCTCGTCGGGGTAACCCACGAGGATACCGAAACAGAAGTGAACTGGCTCGCCGACAAAGTCGTCGGACTCCGCGTCTTCGAAGATGCGGATGAGAAGATGAACTTATCAATTCAAGACGTCGCCGGTAAAGTGTTGTCGGTGTCCCAATTTACGCTGTACGGTGATACGCTAAAAGGCCGTCGTCCTGCTTTCACGCAAGCGGCGAAGCCAGATATCGCGGAAACGCTCTATGAGAAGTTTAACGATCGTCTGCGGACACACGGGCTCGTCGTCGAGACGGGCACGTTCGGCGCGATGATGGATGTCGCGCTCGTCAATGACGGGCCGGTCACACTTATGCTCGAAAAAAACGCTTGACAGAACGAGGCGTGATTCGGCATGATGAAGCATATAACCTAACACCTTTGATAAAGAAGAGTACGGTCACCCCACCAGTAAAGAGATCGATGCCGCGGCTGAAAGCATCGTCTGGATGATGACCCGAACGACACTTTGGAGGTGCTTCCTTGAACTGATAGTAGGGGAAGCCGTTTCATCGGGCGTTAACCGATTTCGAGTGGCAGAGTTTCAAGCATTGGCTCTGCAACGAGGGTGGTACCACGGGAAACCTAGACAGGCTCTCGTCCCTTTGCGGACGAGGGCCTTTTTGTATGCTAAGGAGGGAAATGTTAATGAAAGCACCACGCGGTACACAAGACCTGCTCCCAGGCACGGTCGAGACGTGGCAATATGTCGAAGAGAAATTACGCGACATCAGCGCCCGTTACAACTATAAAGAAATTCGCACCCCAATCTTCGAGACGACCAATCTCTTTACTCGAAGCGTCGGGGAGACGACGGATATCGTTCAAAAAGAAATGTTCACGCTCGTGAAAAAAGGCAAGGACGAGTACACGCTCCGTCCCGAAGGAACGGCCTCGGTCGTCCGTGCTTTCGTCACGAACAAGCTGTTCGGTAGCCCGGATCAGCCAACGAAACTGTATTATATGGGACCGATGTTCCGTTATGAGCGTCCGCAAAAAGGCCGCTTCCGTCAGTTGCACCAATACGGAGTCGAGGCAATCGGTAGCAGTGACCCGGCCGTCGACGCTGAAGTCATCAGCCTTGCCTATACGATTTATAAATCGTTTGGCTTAAAGAAAATCAAAGTCGTCGTCAACTCGCTCGGGGACGCTGAAAGCCGGAACGCGCACCGCGAAGCACTCATCCGTCACTTCGAGCCGGTCGCCCATGAACTATGCCAAGACTGTCAGACACGCCTTCACCAGAACCCGCTTCGCGTGCTTGATTGTAAAGTTGACCGCGATCACCCGTCTATGAAGACAGCGCCATCTATCCTCGACTTCTTGAATGCCGAGTCGAAGGCGTACTTCGATACGGTACTCGAGCAACTCGACGCACTCGGCGTCGCATATGAGGTCGATCCAACACTTGTTCGCGGTCTTGACTACTATACGCACACGGCGTTCGAAATCATGTCGGAAGCGGAAGGGTTTGGCGCCATCACGACGCTTTGTGGCGGTGGGCGATATAACGGCCTCGTTCAAGATATCGGTGGACCGGACATGCCGGGAATCGGCTTTGGAATCGGCCTTGAGCGTCTCATCCTTGCCCTCGAGAACGAAGGGGTGCTCCCGACACTCGAGACAGGACTCGACGTCTTCGTCGTCGCCCAAGGCGGGAAAGACGTCGAAGTGACAGCGACCCGTCTGTTGCAACTCCTTCGGATTGAAGGATTCAAGGCGGACCGTGATTACCTCGGCCGCAAGTTCAAAGGCCAATTCAAGCAAGCCGACCGCTTGCAGGCGAAATTTACCGTCATCCTCGGTGACGATGAAGTCGAGCGCGGCTCGGCGTCGCTCAAAGTGATGGCGACAGGGGAACAAGTCGACGTGCCGCTCTCGGCCGTCGCAGACAAAATTCGTGAACTATCGGAAGGAGCAGCACAATGATTGGACGCACACATATGAACGGCCGCGTGACCGAGTCACTGATTGGCCAAGACGTACAATTGAAAGGATGGGTTCAAAAACGTCGTGACCTCGGAGGGCTCATCTTCATCGACCTCCGTGACCGCACAGGCATTGTCCAAGTCGTCGTCCGCCCAGAAAACGAGGCGGTCCATAAACTCGCCGAGTCGATTCGAAGCGAGTACGTGTTAGACATTAAAGGAACAGTCCTTGAGCGTGAGAACAAAAACCCGAACATGCCGACGGGGAACATCGAAGTCATCGCTTCAGAAATCAACATCTTGAACGCAGCGAAGATGACACCGATTCCAATCGGGGACGAGGCTGAGAACGTATCGGAAGACCTTCGCCTCAAGTATCGTTATCTTGATCTCCGTCGTCCGGCGCTCCAAGAGACGTTCCGTCTCCGTTCAAAAGCGTCGAACACGATTCGTAACTTCTTGACGGAAGAAGAGTTCCTTGAAGTCGAGACACCGATCTTGACGAAGTCGACACCGGAAGGCGCGCGTGACTATCTCGTCCCGAGTCGTGTCCACGGCGGTGAGTTCTATGCGCTCCCACAATCTCCACAACTCTTCAAACAACTCTTGATGGTAGCCGGGTTCGATCGGTACTTCCAAATCGCACGTTGCTTCCGTGACGAAGACCTTCGGGCTGACCGTCAACCGGAATTCACACAAGTCGACATCGAGACGAGTTTCATGGACGTCGAAGACTTGATGGCGATGATGGAATCGATGATGGCACAAGTGATGGAAGCGACGCTTGGTCGAACGGACACGCCAGCGAAGTTTGAACGGATGACTTATGCGGAAGCGATGCGCCGTTTTGGTTCAGACAAACCGGATACACGCTTTGGACTTGAACTCATCGATGTCGCGGAAGCGGTCACGGGAGCCGGTTTCAAAGTGTTTGATATGGCACTTGAGTCAAACGGCCACGTCAAAGCAATCAACGTTAAAGGGGAAGCCGACAAGTTCTCACGTAAGGACATCGATAAGCTTCAAGAGTTCACGGCCGTTTACGGTGCGAAAGGCCTCGCATGGCTCAAAGTGACACCGGAAGGCTTGAACGGACCAATCGCTAAGTTCTTCGATGAGACGTACGCGCAGAAGTTGATTGAAACAACGAACGCGGAAGCGGGCGACCTTCTCCTCTTCGTGGCGGCTAAACCGACTGTCGTCGCGGACAGCCTCGGCGCGCTTCGCGTCAAGCTCGGACATGAACTCGGTCTGATCGACGAGTCGAAGTTCAACTTCCTTTGGGTGACGGACTTCCCACTCGTCACGTTCGAAGAAGAAGACGGCCGTTTCTACGCCAACCACCACCCGTTCACGATGCCAAACCGTGAGGACCTCCACTTGCTTGAGACGGACCCTGCGAGCGTTCGCGCTCTCGCGTACGACCTCGTCTTGAACGGATATGAGCTCGGCGGTGGATCGCAACGGATTTATGAGCGTGACATTCAAGAGCGGATGTTCAAATTGCTCGGTTTCACGGAAGAAGAAGCAGTCGAGCAGTTTGGCTTCTTGCTCGAAGCGTTCGAGTACGGCACACCGCCACACGCAGGGATTGCGCTCGGTCTTGATCGTCTCGTCATGATTCTTGCGGGACGTTCGAACCTTCGTGATACGATTGCCTTCCCGAAAACGGCTTCGGCGAGCGACTTGCTCACACAAGCACCAAGCCCGGTTGCGGACGCACAACTCGAAGAGTTGTCAATTCGTACGGCAGTGAAAGAGAAGAAATAAGTGTTAGTCACAAAGACCCGTCATTGGCGGGTCTTTTTTCATATATCTAAAGAAGGGAAATGATGTTATGTTTATGGAATAAATTGTATGTAGGGTAGGGGATAATTATGAAACGAAACAAAAACAGGATATGGGTCGGACTCACGATGGCCGTATCGATTGCATTGTCCGGTTGCTTCGCAGAATCGAAAGCAACACCGAAAAATGAAAAAGTCGTCGATGAGACAGTGGCGCCATCCGAATCGAAGCGTGATAGCGAAGTGAGGTTATCGCACGCTGGGGAAATCGAGGCATTAGGAGAAGTATCGACATACGATTTATCGCTATTTTTCGCCGATCAAGCCCCGATGATTGCACCGGAGCATCTCGTCGATACGCGGATTATCTATACGCATTTGACGAGTGAGGCGACGCATGAAGTGTTCGTCTATGACACGGAACAAGCGTCGAACCAATCGATTTACAAAACGTCCAAAACGATTGGCAATCTTGTCGGTATAAATGACGAGTTAGTGTGGAGTGAGTATGAAAAGGTCGAAGACAACGCATCCTCTTGGAAGATTTATCGGATGAAGTTGGGTGAAACGAAACCGACTGAACTGTCTAAAGGGATCAGTGCGTTTCAGACGTCTCCACCATATGTGGTCCTTACAGAAAACGGCTTCATGTGGGTTGACCATAAGGCGACCGAGACGGTGACGACGTCAAATCTAGTGCAGTACTCACCGACGAATGGAACGGTTGAAACACTACGAACGTATACGTTACAAGAAGGGGAGAAACGAGACGGAGAATACCCATTCGACTACCGTGGTAGTGTGGATGGTGCGCTGATCCATCAGAGCTTTTTCGATCAAGGGGACAAAACGTCGAGGCTCGTCTCGGCCGATGGTTCGTTTGACGAAGAGATGGGCGCCTTGATTGATTTTGGGATGGGGACCGATTATGTCGCGTTCGGCAAAGAAGGACGAGCGAAGTTTGTCTCGAAATCCTCTTCCCAGACGTTTGAATATAGAGGATCACAGACAAAAATATCGTTTGATGCGTTTCGTTTCCTAGACGACAATCGAATCCTTTTCCGTGAAGGGATGAATCGGTTGTTGATTGCAGACCTGAGCCAAGAAAGCGTAGCGACGTTGCCGAATACGGGCGGAACGACGTCGAAACCAATTTACGTCGACGGACGTGTAGCCTATGGTGTGTTGAAAGATAGTGGCTTGATCACATTCAATACGATTGATATCAATTAAAAATGCGTCACTTCTGGTCAAAAGGTTAGAAGTGACGCATTTTTAATTATGTTTCCATCTTTTTCGCCGTCCGCTGAAGCGCAAATCCAAAAGCGAACAGCGATGCGATCACGGCCGTCATCGAATAGACGGAATCTGTGAAGGCGAGATAAATGCCGAACAAGCCGAGTCCGAAGCTGAGGAGAAACCACAGCCAGAGGGCCGGATGATGTCGTAACGCCTCTTTCATCGGCTCGGGACGTTCAACTGACAACCGGTCCCGTCGGTCACGAGCAAGTTCGAGTTGAACACTTGGCCGTTGCTTTTCAAGACGAGCGACCGTTTATCGTCGCGATAGTCGATGATCATGTCTTCGTCTAAGAAAATCTTTGTCCAATTTTTAATCAGGATAGGACCGACGTTCGAGTCGATCTCGACGTCTTCCGGTGTCGTCTCCGTCACGTAGCGAATCTCGAAGATGCCACTATTGCCGCAGCCGCAACCTTCCGTCTCATAAAACAAGTGCATCTGACCGTCACGTTCACCTTTTAAGGCGTTAATCCGCGCTTTCGCGCGATCAGTAATCTGTACGTTCATCTGAATCACTCCTTACTTGTATTATACCGCGACCGAAAAAAGATTGAAAAAGACGTGCTTCACATTTTCCACTTCCTGCAAAAAGGCGTAAACTATTTGTTTAGAAGGGGGAAACGACATGATTTCACGTTTTTTTAGTTATTACCGTCCACATAAGAAATTATTCATTCTAGACTTTTCGTTCGCCATCCTCGTCGGTTTGCTCGAACTCGGCTTTCCGCTCGCCGTCCAGTGGTTCATTGACGATCTACTGCCCGGAGGCGAATGGAACTGGATTATCATCGTTAGCATCGGCTTACTCATCCTCTACATACTCGCCATGATGATGCAATACGTCGTGAACTATTGGGGACATAAGCTCGGTATCAACATCGAAACGGATATGCGGGAAGAGCTGTTCACCCATATCCATAAACAGTCGTTCCGATTCTTCGATAACCACAAGACCGGCCATTTGATGAGCCGCGTGACGAACGACTTGTTCGATATCGGGGAAGTAGCGCACCATGGACCGGAAGACTTCTTCATCGCCATCATGACGCTCCTCGGCGCGTTCGGGATTATGTTCTCGATTGACCCGCAGCTCGCGCTTGTGACGGTCGTCGCAGTCCCGTTCTTGATTGTGATGATCACGTACGCCAACAAGAACATGAACAAGGCGTGGCAGAAGATGTATACGAACATCGGAGAAGTAAACGCACGGGTCGAAGATAGCGTGTCAGGGGCACGTGTTGTCCAATCGTTCACGAACGAGACGTTCGAAATTAACCGGTTCCAAAAAGACAATAACTTCTATCGCGGCTCGAAAATCGAGGCGTACCGTGTCATGAGTAAGTCGCTCGCGGGCATTTATATCACGACACGTCTCATGACGTTGCTCGTTCTTGTGTACGGGGCGTACTTGACGTATCAAGGCCAACTGTCTTACGGCCAACTCGTCGGCTTCATTCTCTACATGAATCTCCTCATCAAACCGATTGAGAAGATTACGGCGCTCCTCGAGATGTATCCGAAGGGGATGGCCGGTTTCAAACGCTTCACCCAACTGTTGGATGAGGCGCCAGACATCGAAAACCGTCCGAACGCGGTCGACGTGAAGACGCTAAAAGGCGATATCACGTTCCAACAGGTGTCGTTCGGCTACTCGGACTATCGTCAAGTGTTGACGAATATCGACCTCGACATTCAGGCTGGGACGACGGTCGCCCTTGTTGGTACGAGCGGTGCCGGGAAGACGACGATTTGTTCGCTCATCCCACGTTTTTATGACGTCACGGGTGGTGCAATCACGATTGACGGCATGGATATTCGCGACATGACGAAAGAGAGCCTCCGTCGTCAAATCGGCATCGTGCAACAAGACGTATTCTTGTTCGCCGGAACACTTCGTGAGAATATCGCGTACGGGAAACTCGACGCGACAGACGAAGAAATCATGCATGCGGTCGAAAAGGCACACTTGAACTCGCTCGTTGACGAGTTACAGTATGGGCTTGATACACAAATCGGCGAACGAGGCTTAAAACTTTCTGGCGGACAGAAACAACGGATTGCCATCGCCCGGATGTTCCTCAAAAATCCACCGATTTTGATTCTAGATGAAGCGACGTCGGCGCTCGATACCGAGACAGAAGCGATTATTCAAGACTCGCTCAATGAACTCGCGGCTGATCGCACGACGCTCATCATCGCGCACCGATTAGCGACGGTAAAGAACGCGGACCGCATCCTCGTCGTCACGGCAGACGGCATCGTCGAGGACGGGACGCATGACGAACTGAGTGAACAAGGTGGCGTCTTCGCCGGACTTTTGAGACGCCAACAGTTATAACGCTTTTAAGCAAGTTTGCAAAGATCGTAATGATTCTCGAACCAAAAGAGAGGAAATCGGACGACAGCCGATTTCCTCTCTTTATTATGCCGGATCCACTTTTGCCCGATCGATGAAGGAGACGAGCCGGCGGAACTGTTCGAGCCAAAACTGAAAGAATGGACCGATTAAGAAAATCGAGAGCACCGTCCCGAAGAAGACTGGTCCCCCGAGCACCCAACCGATCAGACAGGCCGACAGTTCCATCCACGTCCGCATCATACGGACCGATGTTTGGAAGCGGTCCGCTAAGGCAAGCGTCAGGCCGTCACGCGGGCCAGCCCCGTACCCGATGGCGACGTAAAGTCCGGCCCCCATCCCGATGACGAAGATGCCGAGAACGAGCCACCCGACGTTCAAGGCGATGCCGTCAAGTCGAGGCAACCAATGGTGGTCGAGGATGAGGTTCATAAATACCCCGACGAAGATGGCGTTGACGAGTGTACCGAACTGCGGCCGGACCCGGTCAAGCAAGTACTTGACGAATACGAGCAACAGACCGACGAGCAGAATGATCGTCCCAACCGAAATCGGAGTGTGTCGGGCCAGGCCGAGATGGAGGACGTCCCATGTCGAGACCCCGAGTTCGGCCGTGATCATCATCGACGATCCGAGGGCAAGAAGAAACAAGCCGCCCATGAACAGCATCCACTTCAACGTGATGCGTAAAGATTGTACCCAAACCGCTTGCATGTGTGTCGCCTCGATTCCCTAAAATGTTCCATCATCATATCATAGATGGAGGAAGGACGAGAAAAAAACGCCTCAGACAAGGTCTGAAGCGTTCCACATTATTTTTTAGGTGTTGGTGATTTTTTTGCTTTGTTCTTTTTATAATAATCGTAGACGAACGGTGCGACCGCCGTCGCGACTTTAATGAGCGTTCCAAGTTTCCCTCTTCTAGCCATGTTGTTGCACCCCTTTCTCTTCTAAAACATATATTCCACGAGTTGTAGAAATGAAAACATATCCTTTGCAGGTTCGCTTGTGTCGTCCTCGTTCAAAGGCGTCATAATGGAAGTGGAGGTGTAACGATGAAGACAATCATTTGGTATGGAAACGACCTTCGTGTCGATGATCACTTACCGCTCGAGGAGGCGCTCCGATACGACGACCCGATTGAAGGTCATTATTTTATCCGGCCGGACGAGTTGATGGAGAACGCGTATGGGGTTGTCCCACTCGGACGACACCGCCTTCAATTTTTAAAAGAGACACTCGATGACTTGTCCGGTTCCTTGAAGGTGTTAAGTATTCCGCTTTACGTCCATGTCGGGTATCCGCTAGACGTCTTTGATCCAAACGATCGACTACTATTCCAATTCTCAATCGGTTACAACGAACGTCAAATTGAACGAGAAGTGACAACGGCTTGGCAAGGCGAGTGGCAAGCGTTCGATGGATTCACACTTTATCCGCGGGACGAAATTCCCTTTGAACGGATGCCTTTTTTATTCACCGAGTTTCGAAAGAAAGTCGAGATGGAATCTGAGCCGGCTCGTTTGATTGAACGCGCGTTTCAACATGCAACATCATCCGTCGCGTTTCCAGTCGACGTGAAGCCGATGGAAATCGACGAACGTTCGGCGTTCCCGTTTCGAGGCGGGGAACAAGCCGGGCGGAAACGATTGGCCCATTATGTGAACGGACCGGTTCGGACGTACAAAGAGACGCGCAACGGGTTTGGCGTCGACGATTCGTCGAAACTATCCGCTTACCTTGCGAACGGGTCGCTGTCGCCACGTCGTGTCCTGCATGAGCTTGAGCAACATGAAGCATCACATGGGGCGAATGAGTCGACGTATTGGCTTTATTTTGAGTTGCTTTGGCGTGAGTTCTTTCAATGGGTCGCCCTCGAACAAGGGAAACGATTGTTCCGGGCCCAAGGCATCCGCTCGAAGGAACCGTCTTGGCGCGTCGAGGAAGATGTGATCACCCGCTGGCAACGAGGAGAGACGGGTGTCGAATTCGTCGATAGTTTCATGCGTGAGCTGAACGCAACCGGATGGATGTCAAACCGCGGCCGCCAAATCGTCGCGAGCTACTTTGCGAAAGAACTCGGGCAAGACTGGCGCTACGGGGCAGCATATTTTGAGTCGAAGTTGATTGACCATGACGTCGCGAGTAATTATGGGAACTGGGCGTATCAGGCCGGCGTCGGTAACGACTCGCGCGACCGCCGCTTCAACATCACTCGGCAACAAGACACGTATGACCCGACTGGTGCGTTTCGTAGCACATGGTTATGACGAAACTGTCACGAGAAGTCATGGTTTCTGATTGACTTCTTTTTACAGACAAGCTATAGTTAAATCAACAGATGGGATACCTGAGGTGTACGAGAGCCGCCTTCGTTATTTTGAGCCAACACTTTGAATACGGGAGACCGAACTGCCATCCAGATCAACTGCCTCATCACGTGCAGGAGGACTTGTGAAGGGGACGCTAGGTCACCCACCTGCTTAAGCAGGTTCAAAAGCAGGGCATCGTCACGGCACTCCGGGCCCCATCGATTTTTTATTAAAACGTCGCTAGACGTCTTTTTTTTGTTTGTAATTCCGAGTAAAATAGTGTGAGAAAATAGAATTAATTTGGAGGAAGAGTATGTTACACCAGTTTTCAAGAAATGAATTAGCGATTGGTCAAGAAGGGTTGGATACGTTAAAAGGAAAGACGGTCGCCATCCTCGGTGTCGGTGGTGTCGGCTCATTTGCAGCCGAAGCGCTCGCCCGTAGCGGCGTCGGTCGCATCGTGCTCGTCGACAAGGACGACATCGACATCACGAACGTGAACCGTCAAATCCACGCGCTCCTCTCGACTGTCGGGCAACCAAAAGTCGAAGCAATGGGGACACGACTCCTTGACATCAACCCCGAGCTTGAACTCGTCAAACTCAAGATGTTCTATACAGAAGAGACGTTTGAAGAGTTCTTCGCGCAAGACCTCGATTTTGTCATCGATGCATCCGACACGATCATCTATAAGATTCACTTAATCGTCGAATGTAAGCGCCGCGGCATCCCGGTCATCTCAAGTATGGGCATGGCCAACAAGATGGACCCGACGCGAATCAAGGTCGTGGACATTAAAGATACGACGTACGACCCGATCGCGAAGATGGTTCGGACGCGCCTGCGGAAAGAACGAATTCATAAAGGCGTGCCGGTCGTCTTTTCAGACGAGTCGCCGATTGTCACGCGCGAGGACGTGAACGAAGTAGTCGGGAAGAAGGACGCGTCGATTCGTAAGGCGAAGATGCCACCGAGCTCGAACGCATTCGTTCCATCGGTCGCCGGGCTCGTCGCAGCAGGTTATGTTATCAATGAAATGCTCGAGACAGCGGGTGTCGAGATCAACCGCATCCAGAAATAAAAAAACGACGCCGGCTCAGATGAGTCAGCGTCGTTTTTCCCAATAGTCGAGCCGCTTTTGCACTTGTTGTTCAAAACCTCGGGAAGTCGGCGTATAATATTTCGGACGTTTCCGGGCCAAGTTTTCTGGCCAGTAATTTTGTGGGACAAAGCCATCCTTCTCGTCATGCGGATATTTATAGCCGACGCCATTCCCCAGCTCACGGGCCCCGGGGCTGTGCGCGTCCCGTAAGTGAACGGGAACCGGGCCGCCCTCAATCGTCCGAACGTGATGGAGCGCCTTGTCGATTGCGGTAATCACCGCGTTCGACTTCGGTGCCGTCGCAAGATACAGGACGGCTTCGGCGATTGGGATTCGTGCTTCCGGAAAGCCGACATACTCGCTCGCCCGGGCGGCTGCGTCGACAATCAACAACGCGTTCGGGTCGCTCATGCCGATGTCTTCGGCCGCATGGACGTAGAGGCGACGTAAAATGAAGCGCGGTGACTCACCGGCCTCAATCATAACGGCGAGCCAATAAAGGGCGGCGTCTGGGTCGGAACCGCGAATCGATTTGATGAACGCCGAGATGACATCATAGTGACGGTCGCCGGTCTTATCATATTTAATCGCTTTTTGTTGTACCGACTCTTCGGCAACATCGAGCGTGATGTGAATGACCCCGTCGACTTCAGGCGTCGTCAATACGGCGAGCTCGAGGCCGTTCAAAAGGACACGGTAGTCACCGTCTGCCATTTTGATATAATGGTCAACAGCCGCATCATCCATCTTGACTGTGTAGTTGCCAAATCCTCGCTTGTCGACGAGCGCACGTTCAAGGACGACGCGTAGCTCGTCTGGTCCGGGCGGCTCGAGCCGAAATACCGTCGCGCGGGAAAGTAACGCCGCGTTTACTTCAAAACTCGGGTTTTCGGTCGTCGCTCCGATCAAGACGAGCTTTCCGGCCTCAAGTGCTGGGAGCAGGGCGTCTTGTTGCAACTTGTTGAATCGATGAATCTCGTCAAGAAAGAGGATCGTTCGTTCATTCTCAAAGTCAAAGCGCGATTCGGCTTCACGGATGACACTTCTCAGTTCATCGAGTTTTGCCGTGACGGCGTTCAATTGAACGAACGTCGCTTTCGTATAGTTCGAGATGACACGGGCGAGCGTCGTCTTGCCCGTACCAGGTGGTCCATAGAGGATAATCGTGCCGAGTCGGTCAGCCTCGATCGCACGGCGCAACAATTTTCCCTCGCCGATGATGTGGCGTTGTCCGATCACTTCGTCTAACGTCTCGGGACGCATTCGGTTGGCGAGTGGACCACTATTTGATTGCTGAAATAAATCACTCATACGCATACAATCCTTTCGACAAACGTTTGTTCGTACAGTATAACAGAAGGAGACATGAAGATGAAAATATCTACAAAAGGTCGCTACGGGCTGACGATTATGATCGCTTTAGCCCGTGAGACCGACAATAAACCGCTCAGTTTAAAGAAAATCGCGGCGCGTCATGACTTGCCGGAGCATTACTTGGAGCAACTGATTGGACCGCTCCGGAACGGCGGGCTCGTCAAGAGCGTACGTGGCGCTTACGGTGGGTATCAGCTCGTCAAGCCGGCAAAAGAGATCACGGCTGGCGAGATTATCCGTCTGCTCGAAGGACCGCTCACCATCGTTGAAGATTCAGAAGCAGATGATGCGGTCAAACGAAAACTGTGGGATAAAATCAAAGTGGCGATCGAGACCGTCCTCGATGAGACGACGCTCGCCGACTTGGCCGAAGAAGACACGAACGGCTACATGTTTTACATTTAAGGACGAGGTGAAAACAATGAACTATTTTGACCACGCCGCCACGACCCCGATGCGTCCCGAAGTGCTCGAGGCGATGACGCCATACTTTTTAGCACAATACGGTAACCCGTCGAGTATTCACGGAATCGGTCGGACGGCTCGAGCCGCGCTCGACGACTCTCGTCGCACGCTCGCCCGATTTGTCGGGGCGACACCGAACGAAATCGTGTTCACGTCAGGCGGAACCGAATCGGATAACTATGCGTTATTCGGTGCGGCCGAGGCGAATGCGCATAAAGGAAAGCACCTCATCACGACGAAAGTCGAGCATCACGCCGTCCTCCACGCCATGGAACAGCTTGAACGGGAAGGGTTTGAAGTGACGTATCTCGATGTCGATTCGACGGGTGCGGTCTCAGTCGAGGCGGTTCGCGCGGCGCTACGGGAAGACACCATTCTCGTCTCTATCATGTATGGGAACAACGAGGTCGGGACGATCCAACCGATTGCCGACATCGGTGAAGTTCTGATTGATCACCAAGCGCTCTTCCACACGGATGCTGTCCAAGCACTCGGGACGGAAACGATTGATGTCAAAGCGCTCGGAATCGATTTATTGTCGGCCTCGGCTCACAAAATCAATGGGCCGAAAGGTATCGGTTTTCTTTTTATAAAAACAGGTGTAAAATTAGCGACGCGTTCTTTTGGAGGCCAACAAGAACGGAAACGTCGAGCCGGCACGGAAAACGTTCCGGGTGCCGTCGGGTTTAAAACAGCGGCAGAACTCATCATGGTCGAGCGTTCTGAACGAATTGAGCAGTATCATGGATTGGCCGAGGCGTTGCTTCAACGCCTTGACGCCCTTGAGGTCGAGTATGAGGTGAACGGGTCGAACCGTCTGCCGCATATCGTTAACTTGTACCTTCCGGGTATTGACCTCGAACCGTTCCTGATCATGATGGACATGCGCGGTGTCGCCATCTCGAGCGGCAGTGCTTGCACGGCCGGATCGATTGAACCTTCGCACGTCTTGACGGCCATGTTCGGCGCGTCGGAGCGGACGAAACAATCGGTCCGGATCAGTTTCGGACAAGGCAATACGAGGTACGACGTGGAGCAACTCGCGGAACGGCTTGCTGAGGTCGTCTCGACATTCACGAACGGAGTGAGGAAATGAATTTACGAACGAAAGCCCCTGAGGAGACGACGGTCGTCGTCGGGATGTCAGGCGGCGTCGATTCATCGGTGACAGCCCATCTGTTAAAAGAACAAGGGTACAACGTCATCGGGATCTTTATGAAAAACTGGGACGACACGGACGAGAACGGTGTATGTACCGCGACCGAAGACTATGAAGATGTCATCGCCGTGGCGAACCAAATTGGAATTCCGTATTATGCGGTCAATTTCGAGAAAGAGTATTGGGACCGGGTGTTTGAATATTTCTTGGCCGAGTATCGGTTGGGTCGGACACCGAACCCGGACGTCATGTGTAACAAAGAAATCAAGTTCAAGGCGTTCCTTGACCACGCGCTCCGTCTCGGTGCCGATTTCGTCGCGACGGGACATTATGCGCGTGTCGACTTCATCGATGGGGAACACCGACTTCTCCGTGGAAAAGACGACAACAAGGATCAGACCTACTTCTTGAACCAATTGTCGCAAGACCAACTTGCACGGACGATGTTCCCAATCGGACATATGGATAAGAAGGACGTGCGCGTCATCGCCGAAGAGGCGGGGCTCGCAACGGCGAAGAAGAAAGATTCGACGGGCATCTGCTTCATCGGCGAACGGAACTTTAAAGAGTTTCTCTCGGAGTACTTGCCTTCACAACCAGGCGAAATGCAGACGCTCGACGGTGTCGTCAAAGGGCGCCACGACGGGCTGATGTACTATACGCTCGGTCAACGTCACGGTCTTGGCATCGGTGGCGACGGGGACCCATGGTTCGTCGTCGGCAAGAATGTTGAAGAGAATATTCTGTATGTCGGCCAAGGCTTCCATCATGACGCACTTTATTCAGACGCACTCCTCGCCTCGAAACTTTCGTGGACAGGTGCCGTGCCAGAAATTGAGTTCCGGGCGACGGCGAAGTTCCGTTATCGTCAACAAGACGTACCTGTGACGGTTGCTCAACTCGAGAACGGCGAAGTGCTCGTCAAGTTCGACGAGCCACAACGTGCTATTACGCCAGGACAAGCTGTCGTCTTCTATGACGGCGATACGTGTCTCGGCGGTGCAACGATTGACGAAGCGTATCGATTCGGAAAACGACTCGACTATATCGGATGAGGTGATGACTGTGAACGCAAATGAATTAGGGATTCAAGCGATGCAACAAGGTGAGTTCGAACAAGCGGCGAAGCAATTTAACGCCGCGATTGAGACCGACCCGTCGGACCCGACCGGTTACGTCAACATGGGGACGCTTCTCCAGGCGATCGGGGACCACGAGCGGGCGGTCGTCTTTTACGACAAAGCGCTCGAACTCGATCACGCGTTCGGTGCGGCCCACTACGCGAAAGGCGCGCTCGCCTATGAGCTCGAACAGCTCGATTTGGCCGAAGCGTCACTTCGCCAAGCACTCCTTGCCGGGATGAACGATGCGGACTTGCACTTCATGCTCGGTTTGACGTACAAGGCGATGGGCGACTTTGTTCGTGCATTGCCACGACTGAAAGAAGCACAAACGCAGTCGCCAGAAGACGTCGAGATTTCGTTCCAGTACGGGCTCGCGCTCGCACAGAACGAACAGCTCGACATGGCCGTCGAGGCGCTCGAGCATACGCTCGACCTCGACGCAAGCCATACAGACGCACGTTACAATTTGGCGATCGCTTATGCGTTTCTCGGGGAACAAGACAAGACGTACGCCGAGCTCGAACGCGTGCTCGAATTGCAACCGGACCACGCGCTCGCGTATGACGCGAAAGCGAAAATGGACGAGTTGCTCGGGAACTAAATGCTAAAAAAGCCTTTGCGATTTTTTCGCAAAGGCTTTTTTGTTAGTCCCAATAGTGGAAGATGACGTTACCAATCGTCTCCGGCTCCCAATAGTCAATCTCTCCACGCTCTGCGTCGTTCAGAAACGGCTGCAGCGTCACGTCAAATCGTTCGTTCAACTCCGCCGCTGTCGGAACTTGGTACGGTGTAGGAAACAGGTTAGTCAACTCGGGTACATCAATGTACTCGTACGAAAACGGTTCATACTTTGAGATACCGATGATGGGATAAGATCTACTGAGTAGCACATAGATGCTGCGTCCACGGATAGTGATCGTCGCTTGGTGATAGTTCGGGGTGATCGAGTCTCCGAGAATGATGGTACACGTTCCACCTTTCTGACGAGCGTAATCGAAACAAATCGTTTGAAATAACCTTACTTCGGATCCAGGAGCCGGGCAGTCACCGTATGAGAATCCGGTGATGCATTCAGGTAGGATGAGTGTCATGCGAACAACCCTCCCAAGAACAAAACGAGACCGTTTATCGCGGAGAGGAGTACCGCCCCGACGATGGCGAGCGCATTCCACCTGATCGTTGTACCTGTACTTGCTTTTCTCACGCTATCAATCAAAACAAGTAGCGAAACGATGACAGACATGATTGTAAGAAAGAAGAACGAAGCGGGTCGATCGAGTAGAGGAAATGAATAGACTACAAAATAAAGTGAGTAAGTCCATAAACCTAGGCCAATTACAAGCGATAGAGCGACATGTTTCATGAAGCACAACCTTTTTCATTTTCTCTCATCTTATCATGTGCTCCATTCGACCTCTATTTATTTTATAGCTGTTTCGTCGTGATTTTCACCGGCTCCCCGCCGAACTTCTCATACGCCTCGTCCATATTTTTCGTATACAGCTCGATGACGTTTTTACTTGGATCTTTAAAGTAGGCGGAACGTTCTTTCCCGTTTACGGTCTCATCTTCGTCCCACGTCCGTAGCTTCGTCGGAATACCGGAATCGTTTAATACGTCGAGCGCCTGTTCAAAGGAATCCATCGGGACATAAAAAGCGCAATGGACGTGAGCGCCTCCTTCGTCATACAACGTCTCCCATTCGGTTACGTCTTGTCGTCGGTTCGCGTCTTCTTCTTCCGTGAAGTCGCGCTTTAACCATAGCCCGAGACGCGTGTTACCGCCGACGTATAACCACGTCGCCCAAGGCTCGTCCGCGTGTTCTTGCGCCTCGCTCGGCTCCGCGTCGTCGCCGACCCACTGCTCGACGACCGGAAGACCGAGCTTGCCGTGCCAAAAGTCGACCGCCTCCGCCATATCTGTCACTTCTAATACGAGTTCACATAGCCCGGTAATTGGAATCCGTTTTGTCATGCGTCATTCCTCCTTCGTAGGTTCACTCGAACAGTTCCCTGTTTGATTCAAGGAAAAACGTGCGTAGTCACCTGCACGTTCGGGAAATGGACAAAGAACGAAAGGAAGGAGAGACATCATGCGAATCATTAGTCTACTAAGCGTTATCTTATTTTTTGTCGTCGAATGGTTCATGCTTGGACGCATGTTCACCGCGATTGACAACCGATTGGCGGCCGGAGAATGGACGAATAACGTGTTCTATCGCGTCATCATCGAATCGGAACGGGCGACGGCGACACTTCTCATTTTGTTTGCGACGTTTTTTGTCATCGGACTTCTTATGCATTGGGTGCTCTCGACGAATCGTTCGTTTCGACAATCACTCGGTGTCGTCGGCATCGGCTGGACGGTCCCGCTCGCGCTCGCCATCATCGCGTGGATTGTCCCGAACGCATATCTCCAACTCGGGCTACTCGTATTGCAAATTTCGTTTATTCCACTCATCCCGTTCATCGATCAAACGTTGCGGCTCGGTCACGTTCTATTGAACTGGGGAGTTCACATCGCAGCAAGTGGGCTTGTCCTGCTCATTCAACGCCCTTCGCTTGAAAAGCTGTTCCGGGTCGAGCGGACTGAACTACTCGAACGTTTACAAGGTTACGTCAATACAGGTGAGCTGGAACGGTTTGAACGGTTGCTCGAACGAGTCGATGTGGCCCAACTCGAACGGTTATTCAATACGGTCGACATCGATCAGCTTGAGCGGCTGTTGAATCGGGTCGACATCGACCAATTGATTCGTCTCCTCGAACGGGTCAATCTCAATCAGCTTGAACAAATCCTAAACTTGTTTAATTAGGCGATTTGTTCTCCTCTTCCGAATCGGGCTATAATGGGGGATGGAAAACTAGCTGGGGGTGGCTCAAATGATGGCAGCACCTTACGAGTTGACAGGAAAAGTCATCCGCGTCCTGTTTCAATCGGAAGAAGAAGCGCACACGATCGCGCTTGTACGTATAAAAGAAAAAAACTTTGAGACCGACGAGACCGAAATGGTCATCGCCGGGGTCGGTGTCGGGATTGAGAAAGGCGAGACGTATAAAGCCCACGGCCGTCTCGTCGATCATCCCCGTTTCGGTAAACAGATGAAGGCGGATTGGATTCGCCGTGTCGTCCCGATGACGAAACGAGCGGCCGTCCGCTTTTTGACGAACGGATCGTTTCCGGGCATCGGGCAAAAGACGGCGCAAAAGATTGCCGATACGCTCGGTGACGACTGCATCGACCAAATCGTCAAACATCCGAGCGTCCTCTCGAACGTCGACGGACTGAAAGAGAAACAAGCCCGTGTCATCACCGAACGATTAAACGTTCTATATGGCGTCGATCAGTTGTTGTTGTTTTTGGCACCGTTCGACGTGACACCGCGACTCGCCTCAAAAATTCATAAAGAATATGAAGGACGGGCGATGGAGACAATCGAGAAGAACCCTTACGCGCTCATGTACGATGTCTCAGGAATCGGCTTTAAGACGGCTGACGCCATCGCGGCACATTTTGGCATTCAAGGCATCCATCCCGAGCGGATTGCCGCGGCCGTATTATACGTGCTCGAGCTCGAGCAAGGGAACGGGCACTTGTTCGTCACGTCTGAACAGCTCCACCGTGAGATGCCGCGCATCATCGGGGGCGACCCGGGCGATGCCCTCGTATCCGCGCTCGAGACGCTCGCCCAAGACGAACGCATTATCGTTGAGGATGGGGTCGTTTATCATCCGCGCGTGTATCGGGCTGAACGAAAGGCGGCCGAAGAACTTGCCCGCATTATGTCGACCTCGACGACGGAAGACGTCGATATGGCGACAATTTTCGATGCCGTTGGGCGCGTCGAGGAGATGTTCTCCATCGAGTACGCGAAACAACAGCGCGAGGCAATCGAGCTCGCGTTGAAATCGCCGCTTATGGTACTCACCGGCGGACCGGGAACGGGGAAGACGACGGTCGTGCGCGGGATTATTCACGCGCTGAGCGACGTCTTCGACTGGAAACTTGAACCGGTACCGAACCAGCCGTTCCCGTTCGTCCTTGCCGCCCCGACCGGTCGGGCCGCAAAACGGCTCAGCGAGTCGACCGGGCTACCGGCATCGACGATTCACCGGCTGTTGAAATTTGACGGTAGTTCGTTCCAAGTGGATGACACGAACCCGCTCGTCGGGAAAGTGCTCATCGTCGACGAGGCGTCGATGATTGATATTTTCTTGTTCCGGAGCCTACTCCGTGCCGTGCCGAACGGGATGAAAATCCTCTTCGTCGGAGACCGAGATCAATTGCCTTCGGTCGGACCAGGTCAAGTGCTCGCTGACTTGATGTCGACCGACGGCATTCCGGTCGTCCGACTCGACGTCGTCCATCGCCAAGCGTCCGAATCAAGCATCCTCCGCTTAGCGCATGCGCTTAATGCGAAACAGATGCCAGACGATTTGCTCGCGGCGCTCCCGGATCGTCGCTTCTATACGGCGAACCAAGAGACGGCGCTCCAAGCGATTTGTCAGATGGCAGGGGCTGCACTCCGAAAAGGCTATTCGCCGTTTGATATCCAGATTCTCGCACCGACGTATCGTGGCGTCTGCGGCATCGATGGACTGAACGAAGCGCTTCAAAACGTGTTCAATCCGAAGTCAGCGGCGAGGGAAGTGAAGCACGGGAACCGGACGTATCGGAACGGGGATAAAGTGCTTCAGCTCGTCAATAACGCCGAGGAGAACGTTTATAACGGTGATATCGGGGAAATCACAAACATCTTTTATGCGAAAGAGAACGTCGACAAGGTCGATAAGATTTACATCCGCTTCGACCAAATCGAAGTCGAGTACAATCGGAGCGAATGGGACCAGTTCACCCACGCCTACGCCATCACGATTCATAAATCGCAAGGATCCGAGTTCCCGATCGTCCTCATGCCCGTGTTCTTCAACGGCGGGTTCCGTTCGTCGCGTAACTTGATTTACACGGCCGTCACGCGCGCGAAGAAGAGTTTGCTCTTGTTCGGCGACGTTCGCGCACTCGAGGCGGCGACACGGGAAGAAGAGCCGGTGCGTCGAACAAAGCTTGTCGAGCGGCTCGGCGGCAAGTCTTGACGAACGCCTAAACACGTGTGATAATGACGAATAGAAAAACTGAAACGATTAAAGACGATGAAAGAACCGAGTACGTCGTCACCGCCTCATCAGAGACATCTTCCTAGGCTGCGAGAAGATGGGGGTCGGCCGACCGAAGCTAGTCTGGAGTCCCCACTCATCCTGGGCGCCTCATCCACGTTATCGGATGTTCGAGGCACGGCTTTGCCGTGCGAACGAGGGTGGTACCACGAAGCGATGCTTTCGTCCCTTTCCATAGGGATGGACATCGCTTTTTTTCGTTTCGTTCAGAATAAGGAGGAATTGTTAATGAAACCGCTCAAACCATTAACTGGCGCACAGATTCGCCAAATGTATTTAGATTTCTTCAAATCAAAAGGACATTCGGTCGAACCGAGCGCTTCGCTCGTACCGGTCGAGGATCCGACGCTGCTTTGGATCAACTCGGGCGTCGCGACGCTTAAAAAATACTTCGATGGTCGCGTCATTCCAGCCAATCCGCGTATCGTCAACGCACAGAAGTCGATTCGCACGAACGACATCGAGAACGTCGGGAAGACGGCACGTCACCATACGTTCTTTGAGATGCTCGGAAACTTCTCGGTCGGGGAGTACTTCCGTGAAGACGCCATCAAATGGGGTTGGGAGCTCCTCACGAGCGACGAGTGGTACGGGCTCGACCCGGACCGTCTGTCTGTGACGATTCACCCGGACGATGCCGAGTCTAAACAAATTTGGTTAAGCTTAGGTGTACCGGCAGACCGCATCATCCCGCTCGAAGACAACTTCTGGGAAATCGGGGAAGGCCCGTCTGGCCCGAACACGGAGATCTTCTTCGACCGCGGCCCTTCGTTCGGTGACGACCCGACCGACCCGGAACTCTACCCAGGCGGCGAGAACGAGCGCTACCTTGAAATTTGGAACATCGTCTTCAGTCAGTTTAACCATGACGGGCATGGCAACTATACCGAGCTCCCACGGAAAAACATTGATACGGGGATGGGTCTTGAGCGAATGGCTTGCGTCATGCAAGACGTGCCGACGAACTTCGACACAGACCTGTTTATGCCGATTATTCGCGAGACAGAGAAAATCAGCGGCGAGACATATCGTGCTGACAGCAGTAAAGATGTGGCGTTCAAAGTCATAGCCGACCATATCCGGACTGTGTCGTTCGCGATCGGGGATGGTGCGCTTCCATCGAACGAAGGCCGTGGCTACGTGCTCCGTCGTCTCCTCCGTCGTGCCGTTCGTTACGCGAAGATGCTCGGAATCGAGCGTCCGTTCATGTACGAGCTCGTCGACGTCGTTGGGGACATCATGGTCGACTTCTACCCTGAGGTCCGTGAGAAGAAAGACTTCATCAAGAAAGTCGTCAAAAACGAAGAAGAACGGTTCCACGAGACGCTTCATGACGGTCTTGCCATCTTGAATGAAGTCGCGAAAGCGCAAAAAGCGGCAGGTTCGAACGTCATTAGCGGTGAAGACGCGTTCCGTCTTTACGACACGTACGGCTTCCCGCTCGAGTTGACGATTGAATACGCGGAAGACCATAACCTCTCCGTTGATGAGGACGGTTTTAAACAGGCGATGAACGCACAGCGTGAGCGTGCCCGTATGGCGCGTGCCGATGTCGAGTCGATGCAAATCCAATCGGGTGTACTCGCCGATATCACGCTCGATTCTTCGTTTATCGGGTACACGAATCTCGGCACAGAGGCGAAGATCGTCAGCTTGATTCATGACGGAGAACTCGTCGATGTCGTCGCGGCCGGAGAAGAAGCACAAGTCATTCTCGACCAGACGCCATTCTACGCAGAGAGCGGCGGTCAAATCGGGGATAAAGGTCAAATTGTCGGGTCGGACTTCGTCCTTCACGTCAAAGACGTCTCAAAAGCACCGAACGGTCAAAACTTGCATACGGTCACAGTCACATCAGGCATCGCTAAGGCGGAAGTCGCGGTGACGGCAACGGTAGACAAAGACGCACGCCAAGCGATTATTAAAAACCACACAGCGACACACTTGTTGCATCGTGCATTGAAAGATACGCTCGGTGAGCACGTCAATCAAGCCGGATCACTCGTGACGGCGGACCGACTCCGCTTTGACTTCTCGCACTTCGGTCAAGTGACGGCAGAAGAGCTTCAGACGATTGAACGTCAAGTGAACGAACGCATTTGGGCATCGATTGGTGTTGACATCGAAGAGATGAACATCGCTGACGCGAAAGCGAAAGGCGCGATGGCGCTCTTCGGGGAGAAGTACGGTGATGTCGTCCGCGTCGTTGCGGCCGGAGATTCAGTAGAGCTTTGCGGTGGCTGTCATGTCGGCAATACGGCAGAAATCGGACTGTTCAAAATCTTGTCGGAGTCAGGCATCGGCGCTGGTACGCGACGGATTGAGGCCGTTACAGGAGCGGGTGCATACGAAGTGATGAACCAGCAAATCGAGACGCTCGAGTCGGCAGCAAAACTGCTTAAGACAAAACCGCTTGAAGTGCCGTCACGTGTCCAGGCGCTCCAAGCCGAGTTGAAAGACGTGGAACGGGCGAACGAGTCGCTGAAAGCAAAACTTGCGAACATCGAAGCCGCGTCACTCACAGATGCACTTGAAACGATCCAAGGGGTCCAGTTGATTGCCAAACGCGTCGACGGGCAAGATATGGACGCACTCCGCGGCATGGTCGATGAGTTGAAAGGGAAACTCGGTTCAGCTGTCATCATCCTCGGCTCAGCGAATGGGGATAAAGTCAACCTCGTCGCCGGTGTGACGAAAGACTTGAACGAACGTGGCTTCCACGCAGGGAAACTGATTAAAGAAGTCGCGACACGTTGCGGCGGCGGCGGCGGCGGTCGCCCGGATATGGCACAAGCCGGAGGCCGGGATGCGACAAAACTCGATGAAGCATTGAAGTTTGCTTCACATTACGTCGAATCACTGGCATAATAGAATGTGAAGTGCAAACGGAAAGAGGTGGATTCTTGTGAGCCAAATGGATCGCACGATGCAATTCAATTTTCCAGAAGATGATAATCGAGCCAACACGCGGGAAACACTGATCACCGTGTATAAAGCCCTCGAGGAAAAAGGCTACCAACCGATCAATCAAATCGTCGGATATTTGTTGTCAGGTGACCCTGCCTACATCCCACGTCATAACGATGCGCGAAACTTAATTCGCAAAATCGAACGAGATGAACTGCTCGAAGAGCTGGTCAAATCGTATTTGAACGATCGTAGAGAGGATTAGAGAGGATTAATATGAAGCGAGTCATGGGGCTCGATGTCGGATCGAAGACGATTGGGGTTGCCGTGAGCGACCTCATGGGCTGGACGGCGCAAGGTGTGGAGACGGTCTATTGGACTGAACCGGACTTTGACGAAGCCGTCCGGGTGCTCCGGCCCATCATCGAGCAGTACGATGTGAAAGAAGTCGTTGTCGGTCTCCCGAAGAACATGAATGGGACGATCGGGCCACGAGGCGAGGCGTCAGAGGCGTTTGCCGCTGCCCTTACCGAGGCGACGGGCTTACCGACGATTCTCGTCGATGAGCGCCTGACGACGATGCAAGCGGAACGGATGCTCATTTCGGCAGACGTCAGCCGCAAAAAGAGAAAAGCGGTCATCGATAAGATGGCAGCGGTCATGATTTTACAAAATTACCTGGATCGTTCAGGGAAATAAGGAGGAATTACTCATGGCAGAAATCCGTCGTGAAGAAGAAATGTACCGTATTCCAGATGAAAATGGAGACGAGCATTTGTTTGCAGAAATTTTCCGGATGACGAGCGATCGTTCGAAGAAGACGTTTGTCGTTCTCGAGCCGGTCGGTAACCCGGAGACAGAAGATGAAGATACAATCGAAGTATACGCGTTTGAAATCGAAGAACTTGAAGATGGTGAGTTCATCTTGAAGCTCGTCGAAGACGATGATGACTTCGAAGAAGTGATGGAAGCATTCGACATCGTTAATGACGAAGTCGGTTTAGACTAATACGTGGACGGGCGGCTAGGGGGAACCCTCGTCGCCCATCTTCATAAAAGAAGAACAGGGGAGAATATGCATGAACTATCCATCGATGTCAGATGAGAAGCGTGCACGAAGCCGGATCGTTCGTCGCATCACGGTGATTATCCTTGCTGTCTTTCTTCTTGTCATCGCCACCGGTGCTGCTGTCTCGTACGCATTCGTAAAACGGTCACTTGAGCCCGTGGACCCGTCATCGACTGAGATGGTCGAAGTCGAGGTGCCACTCGGTGCAGGCTCAGGGTACATTGGCGAACTACTCGAAGAGAACGGACTTGTGAGGAATAGCACGATTTTCCGTCTTTACACACGGTTTAAAAATGAATCATCGTTCCAAGCGGGGACGTATACGTTATCCCCGTCACAGTCGCTTGACGAGATGATCGCAACGCTGAAGACCGGCAAAGTGATTGTCGTTCCAGATATCAAATTGACCATTCCAGAAGGGTTCACAATCGACCAAGTCATCAAACGGCTGGCGAGCGTCGCCGAGATTCCGGAAGAAGAGATTTCAGCTCAGCTGAGCGATAAAGAGTATATCGCATCACTTGTCGCGGAACACGAAATGTTGACTGACGAAGTATTAGCGGACGGCATCTATCATCCTTTAGAAGGCTATTTGTTCCCAGCGACGTATGAGTTCAATAAAGGGGTCACGCTCACGCAAATCATCGATGAGATGTTGAAACCGACCGAACAGCTCTATAACGAGAACAAAGCGGCGCTTGAAGCAGCGGGACGGACGTTCCATGAGACGCTCGCCCTCGCGTCGGTCGTCGAGAAAGAAGCCGTTTCGACGGAGGACCGTCAAGAGATTGCCGGTGTGTTTGAAAACCGTCTAGCGGACGGGATGCGACTTCAGTCGGATCCGACCGTTTGGTATGGGACAGGCGAAACGTCAATCTTCACATCGTTTAACGACCTTCAAAACGATTCGCTGTACAACACGTACAAATACGCCGGCATCCCGATCGGTCCAATCGCATCGGTGAGCCGTGACGCGTTCGCCGCGACGCTGAATCCGAACGACACGGAAAACTTCTACTTCTATGCACGGCCGCCTCGTGAAGGATTCCCGAACGGCGAAGTATTGTTCGAAGTGACGTACGAGGAACATCAACAAAACGTCAACCAATACCGTCCAGAATGGGAAGCGTTTGAAGCAGCAAACAACAATTGATGGCAACGACCGGAAGCATTCGCTTCCGGTCGTTTGAATGAATAGAGAGGTAGAGGTGTCAGAAAGTGGAACATGCATCCTATGAAGGCTATGTGGAACAGTTGGTCACGCCTCGGTCGCCGCTCTTAGCGGAGATGGAGGAATTCGCCCGCATCCACCATGTGCCGATCATGGACTTGACCGGGTCTGAAGTGTTGTTGTCGCTCCTTGCGATGCAACGACCAGCCCGAATTCTTGAAGTCGGGACGGCCATCGGCTATTCTGCCATTCGGATGGCGGAATTGTTGCCCGAGGCTGAAATCGTCACAATCGAACGGAACGCGCGTCGCCATGAGGAGGCGTTGTCGTTCATCGAGCGTTCTAATGTGAAAGACCGAATCACGGTGATCCATGGAGATGCCGTCGAGTTGATTGGTTCGGTCGAAGGCTCGTTCGACGCCGTGTTCATCGACGCGGCAAAAGGACAGTATCAAAAGTTTTTCGATGGGTATGGCGCTTTAGTACCGATTGGTGGTACGATTTACAGCGATAATTTATTTTTGCGAGGGGATGTTCTGCTCGAAGACGTGTCGGTGCTTGACCGGCGCCGTCGCAGGCTCGTCCGCCTTGTGAAAGAATTTACTGAGCAATTGATGGCACGGACCGATTATCATACTGCAATTTTGCCCCTTGGTGATGGCCTAGCAATCAGTCGTAAATTACGATGAGGAGGATTCAACTTTGATGCAACATAAACCCGTCATTATCGGCGTGGCCGGGGGGACCGGATCAGGAAAAACGACCGTTGCCCGCGCGCTCGTGGATGCGTTCAAAGGACAATCGGTCGTCATGATCGAGCAAGACGCGTACTATAAGGATCAATCGGAGATGACGATGGAGGAGCGGTATAAGACGAACTATGATCATCCGTTCGCTTTCGACAACGATTTATTGATTGAACACATTCAACAGTTACAAGAACATCAGGCCATCGAGAAGCCGGTTTATGACTATGCGGCCCACACACGGTCGGATCAGACAATTTTAATCGAACCGGTCGACGTCGTGATCGTCGAAGGGATCTTGGCGCTTGAGGATGAACGTCTTCGTGATTTGATGGATATTAAAGTGTTCGTCGATACCGATGCCGATGTCCGTATCTTACGCCGGATGCAACGCGACTTGAATGAGCGGGGCCGCTCGATTGACTCGGTCGTCGCCCAGTACACCAATGTCGTTCGTCCGATGCACCTACAGTTTTGTGAGCCGACGAAGCGTTATGCGGATATCATCGTCCCAGAAGGCGGCGAGAACTTTGTCGCCATCGATTTGCTCGTGACGAAGATTCGCTGGGTACTCACCGAGCGTAATCGCGCTTAATAAATAAATCGTTTTCAATTTATGCCTAGCTGTAATATACTAGGAGACAATGAAGGAGTGACAGAAATGGCTGAAAAACAACATTACATGACGTTAGACGGAAAAGCGAAAATCGAGAATGAATTGAACGAACTGAAGACGGTACGCCGTAAAGAAGTCGTTGAAAATATTAAAATCGCACGTGACTTCGGCGATTTGTCGGAGAACGCTGAGTACGACGCTGCAAAAGAAGAACAAGCGATGGTCGAAGGTCGAATCGCGCAACTTGAAGAGATGCTCCGTAACGCGGTCATCATTCAAGACGATGCGGCAGACAACTCGATGGTTGCTATCGGGAAAACGGTAACGTTCTTCATCCAAGAAGACAACGAAGATGAGACATACACAATCGTCGGTGGAGCCGAGGCAGACCCGTTCACTGGGAAAATCTCGAACGAATCACCAATCGCGAAAGCGCTCCTTGGCCGTACGGTCGGCGACGTCGTGAACGTACAAACACCAGGTGGCGACATGGTCGTCGAAATCAAAGAAATCAAGTAATCCAAACGAGCGACATCCATCCGGACGTCGCTCTCTTTCTGAGGAGGAATCAGTATGAAAATCGGAATTATTGGTGCGATGGAAGAAGAAGTGAACTTGCTTCGTAACGAGTTGACAGAGCGTACGGATATAGAGATTGCGAACTACCACTTTTATGAAGGGTACCTTGGTAATGTCGAGGTCGTCATCTTAAAGTCAGGCATCGGGAAAGTGAATGCCGCGATTGGTACGACGTTGTTGATTGATAAGTTTAAGCCGGACGTGGTCATTAACACCGGTTCAGCTGGTGGATTTAAAAAGGGAATGAAAGTCGGGGATGTCGTCGTCTCAACCGAAGTGCGTCATCACGATGTCGACGTGACGGCGTTTGGTTACGAGTACGGACAAGTCCCGGGCATGCCAGCAGCGTATCCGGCGGATGCACGACTCATGGACGTCTGTAAAGAAGTCATTGAAAACTTACCGGACGTGAACGTACATACCGGACTCATCGTGACAGGGGATTCGTTCATCAACGATTCGAAACGTGTCGCTGAGATTCTCGGACATTTTGACGGTGTTGCCGCCGTCGAGATGGAAGCTGCCCCGATCGCCCAGACGTGTTATCAATTCGGTGTCCCGTTCGTCGTCACGCGTTCGATCTCGGATAGTGCTGACGAGGAAGCGAACTTGTCGTTTGATGAATTTTTAGAAACGGCTTCGATTAACTCTGCGAAAATGGTCATGGCCGTGACGAAACGACTCGGTCAAAGCGAATAATTGAGAGGGATGCGTTGACATCCCTTTTTTATTCCCTTATATTAGTACCAGATACTAAGAATAGGGGTCATCATTATGAACATTGGAATCATCGGCATCGGTTCGTTCCTTCCGACGAACCGTGTCACGAACGTCGATTTGGAGAAACGAATGGATACGAGCGACGAATGGATTCGGACCCGGACTGGGATTGAAGCGAGACATTTGGCGGATTCAGACTTGACGGTCGCCGACATGGCAACCGACGCAGCGGAACGAGCGCTTAAGAGCGCGGGCGTATCCATTGAAGACATCGACGCCATCGTCTGCGCGACCGCGACTGCACCGTCCTTCCCGGCGACCGCCTGTCTCGTCCAAGCAAACCTTGGCGCTAAGGGCGCCGTCGCATTCGACGTGAGCGCCGCTTGTAGCGGATTCATCTTTGCACTCGATACGGCGAAGAGCTTGATGGCATCAAAAGGCTTTAAAAAGACTCTCGTCATCGGAGCCGAGAAGATGGGGAACCTCATCGATTGGGACGATCGTTCAACGGCTGTGCTGTTTGGAGACGGGGCAGGGGCCGTCGTGTTAGGTGAAGACGAAGTCGCCTCAGTGGATTCAATTTTGCTCGGTAGCGACGGAACGGGCGGCAAGTACTTATATGAGAACGACGAAGGCAAGATTGTCATGAACGGACGTGAGGTGTTCAAGTTCGCCGTTCGTAAGATGCCAGACATTGTCGTCGAGGCGCTCGAACAAGCAGGTAAAACGATTGAAGATTTAGACGTGCTTGTCCCACACCAAGCCAACCGTCGCATCATCGACGCGGCGATTGAACGATTAGGACTAGCCGAAGAGAAAGTCGTCGTCACGATTCAAGACCATGCGAACACATCAGCCGCATCGATTCCACTCGCACTCGCCGACGCGGTGAAGAGCGGAAAAATCACGGCCGGTCAGACGGTCGTCATCGCCGGCTTCGGTGCCGGGCTCACTTGGGGAGCGAGCTGTTTAACTTGGAATAAAGCAAACATCACGGAGGAGATTAGGACATGAAACGAGTAGTCATTACAGGGTTAGGTGTTGTATCACCGCTAGGCAACGACGTTAACGAGATGTGGGAACGGTTATTAAATGGGGATAACGCCGTTGACACGTTGACAAAAATCGATATCGACCAATATCCGGCGAAAGTCGGGGCCGAAGTCAAATCGTGTGACATCAGTCATTTGGTGGAACCAAAAGAGATTCGCAAAATGGACTCGTTCATTCAATACTCGCTATTAGCCGCTGACGCTGCCCATAAGGATAGCGGACTCGACGTGGCGTCGATTCCGAACCAAGTTGGAACGTGGATTGGAAGCGGGATCGGTGGAGTCGAGACGATCGACAAGCAAGCGGCCGTCCTGCACGAGCGCGGACCACGTCGGATCAGCCCGTTCTTCATCCCGATGATGATTCCAAATATGGCGAGCGGCCAAGTCTCGATCTATCTCGGAGCAAAAGGACCGAGCAACTGTTCGGTCACGGCATGTGCCTCTGGAACGAACTCAATCGGAGAAGCGTTCCGCGTCATCCAGCGTGGGGATGCCCTCGCGATGTTTGCCGGTGGTGCCGAAGCGCCGATCACACCGCTCTCGTTCGCAGGATTCTGTGCGAACAAAGCCCTCTCGACGAATCCGGATCCACAGACGGCGTGCCGTCCGTTCGATGAAAACCGTGATGGCTTCATCATGGGTGAAGGTGCTGGCGTACTCGTTCTCGAGGAATATGAGCACGCGAAAGCACGTGGTGCGAAGATTTATGCGGAAGTTGTCGGTTACGGCATGAGCTCGGACGCTTACCATATCACGGCTCCGTCACCGGAAGCCGAGGGCGGTTCGAAAGCGATGAGTGAGGCATTGCGTGATGCGGGCATTCGCCCTGAAGACGTTCAATACATCAACGCCCACGGCACGAGCACACCACTCAACGACATGCTCGAAACGAAAGCGATTCGGAATGTGTTCGGGGAACACGCCGACAAGCTCGCGGTCAACTCGTCGAAATCGATGATTGGACATTTGCTTGGTGGGGCCGGCGGTGTCGAAGCCGTCATCACGGCGCTATCGATTCACGAAGGCAAGATTCACCCAACAATCAACTGTGCCTCACCAGCACCAGATTGTGACCTCGACTACGTTCGAGAAGGAAATCGGGAACTTGACATCCAGTATGCACTCAGCAACTCACTTGGCTTCGGGGGCCATAACGCGACGCTCGCGTTCGCAAAAGTGACAGACTAATACTAGAAAATTGTTACAGAAACGGTTAGGGTATAAGGGTTGGACTAACAGAGAGGAGAATGCGTGATGAAACGACTTTTCATCGGTGCCGCCTTGTTAGCTTCAGTCCTTATCCTTTTTTTCATTGTATGGAACGGACGGCAAGACGCGGCACGAGAACTAGCACCGCCTGAAGAACAAATCGTGACGATTTATGGCGAGACGCTTCCAGAGCAACCGAACGTGTTGCTCGCGATCGACCCGAGTTCGCAGACGATTTTATCGCATTTATATGAAGGATTGTATCGCTTCGGGAAAGATGGAACAGTCGAACCGGGACTCGTGGAAGAGATGACACGTTCAGACGACGGTTCGGTGTATACGTTTAAACTGAAAACGAGTCAGACGTTAAACGGGGAAGCTATCACGGCCGAGACGTTCGTCAATCATTTTCGGACGCTTGCCGATGACGACACGAACTCTCCGTTCAGCTTCTTCTTAGAAGATGTCGTGAACGGGAAAAAAGTCAGTCTCGGGACGGCCGAACCGGAGGCACTCGGGGTGAAGGCGCTCGATGCTTCGACATTTGAAGTGACGCTCGAGCGGCCGATGGAAGGGTTCGAGGAAATGCTCGCCATGCCAGCCTTTTTGCCCCAGACAGTGATTGACGAATGGACGTCTTTAGACGGCAATGGTCCTTTCCAAATTGAATCGATCGATGCGGCACAAGTGACGCTCGTCAAAAACGAGCAGTATCATATGGCGGAGAATGTCACGCTTGAACGCGTCGTCATCCAAACGGAACCCGCACTCGGAGTGGAGTCGAGCGGTATGCACCTCGTCCCGTACGGAACGACGGAGTCGGAGCTTGACTCGTTAGACGGCCAACTCGTCGACGTTCCGCGGAGCGGCGTTTTCTATTTAAAGCCGAACGTCGAACAATATCCGTTCAACGATGTGGAATTTAGACGAAGCCTGGCTCTGTCGCTTGATCGGGACGCGATTTCACCGAAACTTGCCCGAGCCGAACAGACGACAGAGCGTCTGCTCGTCCTTGATTCTGAACCATCGGGATATGTTCCGACTGGAGACGCGAACGAGTCGTTTTCGGCGGTGAAGCAAAAACTCGAGAAAGAAACGTTTGACATCGAGTTACTCAGTTTCGTCGACGACGAGGCGAGACAAATTGCCCAAACGATTAAGCAGCAATTCGAACAGCTCGACGGATTAACCGTCACAATCACAGAGCTTCCACTCGGGGAAAAAGTTAGGAAAGAAGTCGCAGGAAATTATGCGTTGTCGCTCTCCGGGTGGCAACCTGATTATCCAGCGCTCCAAGCTTATTTGACCCAATTCGAGACGAGCAACTATTTAAACTCGAGCGGTTATGCGGACGAAACGTTCGATCGATTGATGGCGGTAGCGCAAGCGACCGAGTCAAAACAAGCACGGGATGAAACGTATCGCCAGGCCGAACAGCACCTACTTGAAGAAGCGGTCGTTATCCCAATCTATCAAGCTGGAAGAACGTATGCCGTCGATGACCAATATGAGGAAATCGGATTTCCAGTCATCGGTCCTTCATACGTCCTGCATTTTTCGAAAATCTATAAAAAATGAGCCGAAAGCCCGCCAATCTTGGTGGGCTTTTCGACTATGGTAAAAATTTTTTAGAAAAATCAAAATAAACACTTTGCAAAATTATCAGAATATTGTATTATTGCTTCAACGGGATTTTGGTAGCAAATTTTGTAAAGCATTAAAATGACTGAATTTTCTACCATCGTTCATTCTGTTAAACCGATAAAATCAGGGGGTCATCGCAATGAATAAGAAAAAAGGTTTTGCTTTAGCAACGTCGGTAACGCTCATCTCGAGTGCGTTCCTAGCAGCTTGCTCGGGTGGGGAAGAAACACCTAACAACGAAGGTAACGGATCTGGTTCAGAAGGTACGCCGGATGAAGCGCAAGTCCTCAACTTGCTCGACGGATCGGACATTCCTTCACTTAACCCGACACTTGCTACGGATGCAGTATCGTTCAACGTATTGAACAACGTGCAAGAAGGTCTTTACCGCATGGATGAGAATGACGAGCCAACACCTGGTATGGCCGAGTCTCATGAAGTGTCGGAAGACGGTTTGACGTACACGTTCAAACTCCGTGAAGGCGCGACGTGGTCAAACGGCGAACCTGTAACGGCAAACGACTTCGAATACGCTTGGAAAGAAGTACTTAACCCAGATAACGGGTCACAATATGCTTACGTAATGTCAATCATCGAAGGCGCTGAAGCGTATAACACAGGTGAAGGCGAGCGTGACGCTGTCGGTGTCACAGCTGTCGATGAGCAAACACTCGAAGTTAAATTGACAGCTCCAGCTGACTACTTCCTCGGCCTCACAAGCTTCGGCGTATTTATGCCTAAACTTGAGTCGTTCGACCAAGAGCAAGGCGAGAACATGGGTACGTCTGCAGAAACGACACTCTACAACGGTCCGTTCAAGCTTGAAAGCTGGGAGCGTGAGCAAGGCTGGAAAATGGTCAAGAACGAAGACTATTGGGATTCAGAAACAGTCAAACTCGACGAAATCAACGTTCGTGTCGTAAAAGAAGTCCAAACGGGCGTTAACTTGTACGAGAACGGTGACGTTGACCGCACTGGCTTGACTTCTGAGCTCGTTGCCCAGTTCCAAGAGAACGAAGACTTCTCAACAGTCGTCGAACCGACACTCTTCTATCTCCAATTCAACTCTGCAGTTGAAGCGCTTGACAACCAAAACATCCGTAACGCGATTGACCGCGCATACGATAAAGAAGCGATCTCTGAGACGCTCCTTGCGAACGGATCGATTCCTGCGAACTACCTCGTACCGAAAGATTTCGTAACAGGTCCTGACGGCAACGACTTCCGTGACATCAATGGAGACATCGGTGGCTACAACGTGGAAGAAGCCCAACAACTTTGGGAAGCTGGACTTGAGGAACTTGGTACTGACACAGTTGAACTTGAGTTCTTGAACTATGACTCAGAGACTGCGAAGCAAATCGGTGAGTTCATCAAAGGTGAGCTTGAGAAGAACCTCGAAGGAATCTCTGTCACAATCAAGCAACAACCGTTCAACAACAAACTTGAGCTTGAAAGTGCTGGCGATTTCGAAATGTCATTCGCTGGTTGGGGACCTGACTACCAGGATCCAATGACATTCGTTGATCTCTTCGTCACTGACGGACCATACAACCGTGGTAAGTGGTCGAATGAAGAATTCGATGCACTCATCGAGTCTGCGAAATCAAGCACAGATTCTGAGCAGCGTTGGGCTGACCTCGCGGCAGCAGAGAAAATCGTTCTTGAAGAGAGCGCAATCTCACCAGTTTACCAACGTGGATCGGCTCGTCTTACGAAGCCATACGTCAAAGACATCGTTGAACACGCGTTCGGCGCTGACTACTCGTACAAGTGGGCTTACATCGAAGGCAAAGAATAATCTAACGATTGCAAGAGAGACAGGGACGCCTGTCTCTCTTTTTTTATGCGATAAAAAACCGTCACCACGATGTTGGTGACGGTTTGTATTACTTATTCACTTTGGCGCGTTTGCGACTAAGTCCCATCGCTTTCTCGATTTTTGCGAGATTCTTGTTCGCGACGGCTTCGGCTTTCTCGCGTCCAGCATCTAGGATCGCGTCGAGTTCGGCTGAATCGACAAGTTCATGATAGCGGGCTTGAATCGGTTCGAGTAACGAGACGACGGCTTCAGCAACATCTTGTTTGAACGTTCCATAATTTGAGTCTTTATAGCGCTCGACGAGTTCGTCGAGCGGGGTGTTCGTCGAGAGGGAATAAATTTCAAGCAAGTTCGAGATGCCCGGTTTGTTCTCACGGTCAAAGGAGATGACTCCACTTGAGTCGGTCACGGCACTCTTGATTTTTTTACGGATGACGTTCGGTTCATCGAGCATCGAAATATAGCCTTTTGTGTTCGCGTCAGACTTCGACATCTTCTTCACGGGATTCGTCAAGCTCATGATGCGGGCGCCTTCTTTTTGAATGAGCGGCTCCGGAATCGTGAACGTCTCGTAATAACGTTTATTGAACCGTTCGGCCAAGTCACGTGTCAGCTCGACGTGTTGCTTTTGATCATCGCCAACCGGGACGAGTTCGGTGCCATACAGCAGGATGTCCGCTGCCATGAGCGTCGGATAGATGAATAGGCCGGTCCCGACGTTATCGCCACCTTGCGATTTGTCTTTGTATTGCGTCATCCGCCCGAGTTCGCCCATTCCAGAAATACACGTCAACATCCAACCGAGCTGAGCGTGCGCTTTTACTTCCGATTGAACGAAAATTGTCGCTTTCTCTGGGTCGAGTCCGCATGCGAGATAAAGGGCGGCGAGTTTACGTGTATTGTCCATCAATTCAAGACGGTCGAGCGGCACCGTAATGGAATGAAGATCGACGACGCAATAAAATGCGTCATGTTCGTCTTGAAGATCGACGAACTGTTTCATCGCGCCTAAGTAGTTACCGAGCGTGACGACGCCGGTCGGTTTAATGCCAGAAAAAATTTTTGCCATAATTGCACCTCCAAAGAATATAAAAAACCGCGGTCTCCCGCCCGAATAATCGGGACGAATAACCGCGGTGCCACCCAAATTTGCATGAATCCATGCCACTTGAACGCGTTAACGGGCGTGAGCCGTCTCGCCGTACTTTAAATTTCAGGCGAGCCATTCCGAAGTCCATTCATTCGAACACCTACCATCTGCTCGCAGCGACGCAGACTCTCTGGGGGAAGGGGATTCGACCTACTTATCTTCTTCACGATGTTTTCCTAGATGCTGATTCCAGTTTAGCATAAGGCTGAAAAAACGGGAAGGTCAAACGAAAGAGAGGATATAAGACAGGACGACCGTGATAACACCGACGAAAATCCAGCGACGTGCATGTTGTTTCCGCTCGGTCCGTTCTTCCTGCGTGACTTCCTCGTCTTCCTCGTAGTCCGGGTCAATCTCTTTTAGTTTGGCCCGGCGATTTCGCTTGAACCCATACATAAATCCATCGAATAAACCGGATGCGCCCATCTCCGAAAACATCCCGATGGCGAAGACGATCATGCCCCCGACGAATAACCCACCGCTGACATGAAACAAAAATGATTCAGGTCGATAATACGAAGCGTATGACCATAGCGTATAGCCAATTGTGACAATCCCTAAAACGATTAATATCGCTCTAAACTTTTTCAATGTGTCAAACTCCTTTCAAAGAGAAGCATCGAACAAGGCTTCACTCTCCATGGCTCTATAATACCTGTTCAAGCGACGTTCTGGCGAGAGCGAAATTGCAGAACAACTTATAGTTCATCAATTAGTTGACAGTTCGATTAAAAGTTTTTTACAATAGCCCTAACGTTCTTTCGTCGGATACTTTGTAAAATATTCAGAAAATTAAAGAAAAAGTAAGATGTTGCATCCGACGATACGCTACATAGATTCAGAAAGGGGACAATTACGATGAAGAAAAAATCGATTTTGCTCATGATGACACTCATCTTGGCACTCGGTTCAGTACTCGCTGCCTGCTCGACTGGCGGAGACTCTGAAGGCGGTTCATCTTCGAACGGAGAAAAAGTGCTCCGCTTGACAGATACGTCTGACATTACGACGGCCGACCCAGCTTTAGCGACAGACGCGGTCGCGTTCAACTTGATCGCCAACACGATGGAGGGCCTTTACCGTTTAGACAAAGACGGACAAGCCGTACCAGCGATGGCAGCAGGCGAACCGGAATTGAATGAAGACGAGACCGTTTACACGTTTACGCTCCGTGATGCGGAGTGGTCAAACGGTGAGCCAGTCACGGCGAATGATTTCGTCTACGCGTGGCAACGTGCTGTCGGCCCGGAAACAGGATCACAGTACGCCTACATTATGAACACGATTAAAAATGCAGAGGCAATCAACACGGGCGACCTTCCAAAAGAAGAGCTTGGTGTGAAAGCAATCGACGAGAAGACGCTTGAAGTCACACTTGAGCGTCCAGACCCATCGTTCATTTCACTCACGTCGTTCGGTACGTTCACACCAATCAACGAAGCGTTCGCGACTGAACAAGGTGAAAACTTCGCGACAAACGTCGACAACCTTCTTTACAACGGACCGTTCACTTGGACGGATTGGAATCGTGAACAAGGCTATGTCCTAACGAAAAATGATACGTATTGGGATAACGCAAACGTCGCACTCGACAAAGTCGACGTACGAGTCGTCAAAGAGACATCAACGGTCGTGAACTTGTACGAAGCAGGGGAAGTGGACTTTGCTGGTCTCACATCAGAACAAGTCGCAGCTTTCCAAGACAGTGAAGACTTTAACACGGGACTCCGTTCAGCAGTCGGCTACTTCAAGTTCAACCACGAGGACGAAGTATTCGCTGATGTGAACGCACGTAAAGCGATCGCGCGTGCCGTCGATCCGACTGGGATTATCGATCAGCTCTTGAACAACGGTTCGGTTGCCACAACGTCGTTCATCCCGAAAGACTTCATCAAGTATGAAGACGGTACGGATTACACGGAAGGGCTCCAATATTTCGAAACGAACACGGACGAAGCGGCAACGCTTTGGGAAGAAGCGACTGGCGGCGAAGACATGACGATCGAACTTCTTTCATTCGACTCTGAAGTATCAAAACAAGTCTCGGAGTACATGAAAGGTCAAATCGAATCGAACTTGCCAGGCGTGACGGTCACGATCGCGCAACAACCGTTCAACAATAAGTTGGAGCGTGAAGCGAACGGAGACTACCAAATGTCATTCGCCCTTTGGGGTCCTGATTACCAAGACCCACTCACAAACCTTGGCATCTTCACGTCGAACAACGGTCAAAACGACATCAACTACAGCTCAGCCGACTACGATCGTCTCATCGACGAAGCGTCAGCTGAAACGTCAATCGATGCGCGTTACGACAAGTTCAAAGAAGCAGAACAACTCTTGATTGAACAAGACCAAGCGATTATGCCGATTTACCAAGCCGGCGTCGCATACTTGATTCGTCCAAATGTTGAAAACTTCAACCGTCAACTATTCGGTGCGGATTACCAGTACAAATATGTCGACATCAACTAAAGAACGTGGGGGCATGCATACGCATGTCCCCCGTTTTCTAAAAAAAAATTGGAATTAAAAGAAAATACTATTCAAATGTTTTGTTGGTAAAGTATAATGTAGTAACAGTGAAAATTCAGAATACTTCACAAAGTTTGATATTTTGGATTTTCATACGCTGTACTAAGAGCCTTGAGATGACGTTTGGCCTATTCTTTCAGAAAATTCCTTTCATTTTGTGAATTCAAGAATAGGGAAATATGTCATAGTGATGCTGTTGGTGCAAGCATAGACATATATTTAGAAAAACAGGGGGTTTTTATTTATGGGACGTTATCTTTTGCAGCGGCTGACTTACGGCCTCATCACGTTCTTCTTGATTGCGACGTTCACGTTTTTCCTGATGGACCTGTTACCAGGTTCGCCGTATCAAAACCAGGAAAAGCTGACGGAGACGCAAATCCAAATCTTAAACGAGCGCTACGGCCTCAATGATCCGCTTCCAGTTCGTTATGCGACGTACATGGGGAACCTTGTACAAGGTGACCTGGGTGTGTCGTTCCGTACGGCCAACCGGCCAGTGACGGACTTGATCATGGAACGAATCGGACCATCGGCACAACTCGGTCTCCAGGCGTTGATTCTTGGGACACTCGGTGGGCTCTTGCTCGGTATTTTAGCAGCGATTCGTCATAACACGATTGCGGACTATGGTGCGATGTTCGTTTCTGTAATTGGGATTTCTGTCCCATCGTTCGTCTTTGCAGCCCTCCTTCAGTACTATGTGGGCGTTAAATGGGGTGTTTTGCCTGTCGCCTTCTGGGACTCGCCAGCCCATACGATTTTACCAACAATCTCGTTGTCGCTCGGTGTAACGGCTTCGATTGCCCGTTTTGTCCGTACAGAGATGCTTGAAGTCACCGGACAAGACTACGTCACGTTAGCGAAAGCGAAAGGGTTGACTGGGAATGCAATCGTTTGGAAGCACATGGTGCGTAACGCGATTATTCCAGCCATCACCATCCTCGGACCGATGACGGCCGCGTTATTAACAGGTACGTTTGTCATTGAGCGGATCTTCTCAGTTCCAGGGCTCGGTGAGTTGTTTGTTACGTCGATTACGTTGAATGACTATTCGGTCATCATGGGGACGACCCTCTTCTTCTCGGCGATCTTCATTTTGATTATTTTGCTTGTCGACTTGCTCTACGGAGTTGTTGACCCACGTATTCGTCTTGGGGGGAATAACTAATGATTGAAAACAAAAAGAATTACGAGCAGTTTGACCAAGACACGTTCCAACCGGTTGAGATGAATGAACAGCTCGCGGAACGAATTGCAGGAAAAAGCTTAAACTTCTGGCAAGATGCATGGATGCGCCTAAAGAAAAACAAAGCCGCCATCCTCTCGCTTTCTATTATTTTGATTTTAGTATTGCTCGCTTTATTCGGACCGATGTTGTCGGGCCGTGATGCCTACTCGCAAAATATCGCACAAGCAAAACTTCCACCAAAAGTCACAGGACTTGAATGGGCAGGATTTGACGGGATGGCGACGTTAGGTGGCCGTGACATCGATTTCTACGATCAAAAGAACGTCGAAGAGAACTTCTGGTTCGGAACGGACTATCTCGGTCGTGATCTATGGTCACGTGTTTGGGAAGGGACGCGTATCTCGCTCTTCATCGGTCTTGTTGCCGCCATCATCGATACGATTATCGGTGTCGCTTATGGTGGGGTCTCGGCTTACTTCGGTGGTCGTGTCGATAACATCCTCCAACGGATTGTCGAGATTTTGACAGGTGTACCAAACTTGATCTTGATTATCTTGTTCATCTTGATCTTTGACCCTGGGGTGTTCACCATCATCTTGGCGATGACGATTACCGGATGGATTGGGATGAGTCGACTCGTTCGCGGTCAGATTTTAAAACTGAAAAACCAAGAGTTTGTTTTAGCTGCGCGTACACTCGGGGCGTCAAGTAACCGTTTGATTTTCAAACACTTGATTCCGAACACGCTCGGTGCGATTATCATCACGCTCATGTTCACGATTCCTGCCGCCATCTTCTTCGAGGCGTTCCTCAGCTTTATCGGGATCGGACTTCAACCACCACAAGCATCACTCGGTACGTTGATTAACGACGGATACAAAGAGTTGCGTACGTTCCCGTACCTCCTCGTCGTCCCGTCGACGATTATCGTCTTGCTCATGGTCAGCTTCAACTTGCTCGCCGACGGCTTGCGTGATGCGTTCGACCCGAAAATGCGTAAATAATTTAGAAAGAGGGGGACTCGTGCATGGAAACGATTTTATCTGTCCGAGACTTAGCGGTCTCGTTCCATACGTATGCTGGAACGGTTCAAGCCGTTCGCAATGTATCGTTTGATTTGAAAAAAGGCGAGACGCTCGCAATCGTTGGAGAGTCGGGTTCTGGTAAATCCGTCACATCTAAAGCGATTATGCGTCTCATCCCGAACCCGCCAGGTGAGATTACAAACGGAGAAATCTTGTTTGATGGGAAAGACTTGGCTAAGCTTTCAGAAAAAGAAATGCTCAAAATTCGTGGCCGCGACATCGCGATGATTTTTCAAGATCCGATGACGTCGCTCAACCCGACGATGACGATTTATAAACAAATCGCCGAAGGATTGAAGCAACACCAAGGACTTAGAGGAGAAGATGCGAAGAAGCGTGCGCTCGAATTGCTCACACTCGTCGGCATCCCGAACCCTGAGGCTCGCCTGAAGCAATACCCACACCAACTGTCTGGTGGGATGCGTCAGCGGATCGTTATCGCGATTGCGCTCGCATGTAACCCGAAAGTATTGATTGCCGATGAGCCGACGACTGCACTTGACGTTACGATTCAAGCACAAATTTTGGAGTTGTTAAAAGACATTCAACAAAAGACCGGTACAGCGATTATCTTCATCACGCACGACCTCGGTGTCGTCGCGAACATGGCTGACCGTGTTGCCGTTATGTACGCGGGGAAAATCGTGGAAAAAGGAACGGTCGATGAGATCTTCTATGAGCCACGCCACCCATATGCATGGGGACTTCTCGGTTCGATGCCACGTCCGACGGATGACCCGAACCAGGCGCTCCCGGCTATCCCGGGTACACCGCCAAACTTACTGAACCCGCCGAAAGGCGATGCGTTCGCGCCGCGTAACCCGTATGCGATGAAGATTGATTTTGAGAAAGAGCCACCGATGTTCCAAATTAGCGACACGCACTACGCTGCAACGTGGTTGTTGCATCCGCAAGCGCCGCAAGTCACACCGCCGCCGGCAATCATCGATCTCGCGCTCAAATATCGTCCGGATAGCGCGTTCGCGAAATCGATTGGGAAAGGTGGTGCTGAATAATGGAACGTGAAAAATTATTAGAAGTACGGGACTTAAAACAGCACTTTAAAATCGGACGAGGCCGCGTCGTCAAAGCGGTCGACGGCATCTCGTTTGATATTTATAAAGGTGAGGTACTCGGTCTCGTAGGTGAGTCTGGTTGTGGCAAGTCGACGACTGGACGTACGATTATCGGACTTTACGATGCGACAGACGGAGATGTCATCTTCAAAGGTGAGAACGTCCACGACAAAAAATCAAAGGCGGAAAAGTTGAAATTCAACCGAGCGATGCAGATGATCTTCCAAGATCCTTACGCCTCGCTCAACCCGCGGATGACAGTCGCTGACATTATCGCCGAAGGAATTGACATCCACGGCCTCGCGAAGACGAAAGAAGACCGGATGAACCGCGTCTACGATCTCCTTGAGACGGTCGGTCTCACGAAAGAACACGCGAGCCGTTACCCGCACGAATTCTCGGGTGGACAACGTCAGCGGATCGGGATTGCCCGTGCACTTGCCGTCGAACCAGACTTCATCATTGCCGATGAGCCAATCTCGGCCCTTGACGTGTCGATTCAAGCACAGGTCGTCAACTTGATGAAAGAGTTGCAGCGTGATCGTGATCTCACATACTTGTTCATCGCCCACGATTTATCGATGGTCAAGTACATCTCAGACCGCATCGGCGTTATGTATCAAGGACATATCGTCGAGCTCGCGCCTGCAGATCGCTTGTACGAAAACCCGATTCACGCGTATACGAAGTCACTCCTCTCTGCGATTCCACTTCCGGACCCAGAGCATGAGCGGACGCGTAAACGCATCATCTACGAGTCGAAGTCACTCGGTGCTGTTGGACGTTCGGATGAGGATTCAAGCATCCCACCGCTCCGCGAAGTCGAGCCTGGCCATTTTGTCTCATTAACGGATGCAGAATACGAAGCGTATAAAGCACAACTCGTGTAAACTCGTCACCCTGAATCGTTTGATTCAGGGTGTTTTTGCGCAACAAAAAACACCACCAGAACGTTCCGGGGTGTCAGGCGTTTGAGATACGTGGTAAGTTCGATAGCCGATCGACGACTGAATCGATGGCTCGGACGCGGCTGAGGGCATCCTCGATTTCCATCGTTTCATAGTGATGCAATCCACCAGGCTGTTCGACGAACGTATCGGCATCGTGGACGAGTTGTTGAAGTGGGGTCCGTTGAATGCGGCTCGGCGGCAAATACGAATCTGTGTGAAGTAAAATCATGACAGAAATCTCTTTGGCTCGGGCAGGGTCTTCCCCGAGTCGAATCAAGAGTTTATGAGCCCGTTCAGCTCCTTTAATGGCGTGGATGTCGTTTTGACGATACAAGTCGTAATTCCACTTGCCTTCTGTATACCATTCGTAGTGACCGATATCATGTAGTAAGGCGGCTTTCGTCGCCAGATCCGTATCTAGTCCTCGTCTCGTCGCCAATTCGAGAGCGCGCTCACAGACGTCGACGGCGTGTTTTAAGCCTGATCGCGTCAAGTATTTTTGGGTGACGGGGTGCTGCATAATCGTTTCTAACGTGATTCTCATCATCGCTCTCCTCCTTGGTGATTTCAAAGGTTATTTCTATTAACTATACGGGAATTGAAAAGGAAAAGCAAACTTGTAACGGATGAAATGTAAAATTAATTTGAGAATGTGCATCATTCTTCAAACAGATATGCTATAATTTAGATGTAGATTTAGTGCGATTTCAAGATTTTTAGATTCGGTAATGGTCGGTTGTTCCTTGTCGCCATGGGGGGTGAGAGGCCATGAAAGAGCGTGATAAAGTCATTCAACAGAAGAAAAAGCTGTTGAAAGAAGTATTGAAAAAGAAGTTGAAAGACTTGCAAGTGAAGCCTGGTAAAGAAACGGTGTCGCAACCGGCTTCTCGGGTTCCGGCTTCCTAGAACGTCGATCAAGGTCGCATCTTTTTCATAGATGCGTCCTCTTTTCTTACCTCAATGAGAAAGAATATCATTGATGTTTTAATAAATAAGAATTATTATAATTAAGTGAACGCATTTTTGGGTATACAGATAGAGTCACTTGAAAAAGATGAACGAACATTTGATCAGGGAGGAACGAACATGGTCACACTTTATACGTCTCCGAGCTGCACATCGTGCCGTAAAGCGCGAGCTTGGCTCGAAGAGCACGATATTCCCTTCACAGAACGGAATATATTTTCAGAGCCGCTCTCACTTAACGAGATTAAACAAATTTTACGTATGACAGAAGACGGGACCGATGAAATCATTTCGACTCGTTCAAAAGTTTTCTCTAAAATTGACGTATCGGTCGACGCGTTGTCACTCCAGCAACTTTATGATTTGATTCAAGAGTATCCTGGCCTCTTGCGCCGTCCGATTTTAATTGACGAAAAACGTTTGCAAGTCGGGTATAACGAAGATGAAATTCGTCGCTTCTTGCCGCGCAAGGTCCGGACATTCCAACTTCAAGAGGCCCAACGTCTCGTCAACGAGTGAGGAAGCATGCTGTCTAAGCAGTGTGCTTTTTATTATCCCGTTTTTCCTATAAAATAAAGATAACAACCCCATCATCATAAGATTGACACCTTAAAAAAAGGGTACTATTATTACAAGACATTTTCCCCTCTCCTCCTTGAGGTTCGAATTAGGAGTGAGGTGAGAAGGGAGTGGACAACCGTGAAAATTGAGCGCATCAATGAGAATACCGTCAAATTTTTCATTACCTATGTTGACATCGAGAAACGCGGTTTCGCCCGGGATGAAATTTGGTACAATCGTGAACGCGGTGAACAGTTATTCTGGCAAATGATGGACGAGGCACATGAACGAGAAGATATCTCGTTTGATGGTCCCCTATGGATACAAGTACAAGCGTTTGAAAAAGGTCTCGAGGTGACCGTTACGATTGCGAAGAATGTAATTGATTCCGAAGACGATTCGGAACTCGGTTCGCTCCTTCGCTCAGCTATCGACGATGCCCGAGATCAACAATCCGTCCTTGATCAATTGAGTGAACTCGACGAGCTTGACGCAGAGACGGAGACGTGGGCTCCACTTGCGATGGAAACGGATGATTTTGAATCGATAATTGCCCTCAGTAAGCGAGCGGGCGACACGCTTCATAACCTTCCGTTAAAACTATTCCATTACGACAACCGTTACTATTTGTGGATTGACTTCCCGGATGAGATGGAGCCGGAAGAAGAAGAGAACGCCTTGAGCTTACTTGCTGAGTATTTGTCGTTTAGCACGCAAACGCTCGCGATGCTAGAAGAGTATGGCAAACTCATCCTTGATGGCGACGTCTTTGGTAAAATTCGTCACTATTTTTAATTTAAAATCGCCTGTTCATACGGACAGGTGATTTTTTAATATACATATGAAGAGGTGACGAGATGGTCAAACGAATTCAATTGGCGTTAGCAGACAGCGCTTGGTTTATTCCATTCTTATATGGCTTTGGCGGTGTCTTGTTGACGCTTTTAACGCAATACTTCGGTGGCTTCTTCCGTGAAATTTTACCGGAAGTCCTGTACTTAGAGAAAGATTCGGCGGCGACGGTCCTATCTTCGTCGTTCACGAGCTTGATGACGATGATGACGTTCAGTTTTTCAACGATTCTCGTCGTCCTTACGACGTATTCTTCACAATTCTCACCACGGACGGTGAATAACTTCTTGACGAACGCTGCAGCGAAACACACGCTCGGCTTGTTCATCATGACGACCGTATACGGGATCTCGAACTTATTTTTGATTCGCACAGCTGATGACGATGCGGTGCTCGCCTCAGGCGTTAGCGTCCTTCTTGTCATCGGCTCGATTTGGGCGTTCGTCAAGTTCATTCAAACGATTAGTGTCTCCATCCAAGCAGAACGTCTCTTATCGGCATTGCATCGTGAAGCACTCTCCGTTATTAAGGGGCAACAAGACGCGCTTGAAGACAGTGAAGTCAACATCGTACCAAAACGCCCGGTTCACCCGTTTGAAGGTCATGCGGTTCATGCTGTGCGTACCGGGTATGTTCAACTGTTCGCGCATGAGAAGCAAGAGGCGACATCTTGTCATTTCGAGTCGGTCGTATCCGTCGGGGACTTTGTCGCGAAAGGAGACCTGCTCGGCTATTGGAGTGAGAAGGTGGACGAGGAGGTCGAACTGTTTCAAATCGGGGAAGTACGATCGTCGATTCAAGATCCGGCCTTTGCGATTGAGAAGTTAAGTGAAATCGCATTAAAAGGGATTTCCCCGGGAATCAACGATCCGAATACCGCTATCCATGCCATCCACTATATCGGGGACATTTTACGTGAACTTAGTCAAATCCCGGAAGGGGACTTCGTGTTTTCAAACGGAACATCGGATTGGCACGTCAAACGGAAAAGCCTGGAGGTGACGTTATTTGAGGCGTTCGCTCCAATCAAAACGTATGCAAGTCACGATATTTTCGTCATCGGAGCGGTGTTAGAGGCGATTCGGATCGCACGGCTTGAGGCACACCCTTCATCGTTTGAAGCTTATGAGAACATCCTTCGCTATTTCGAGGACGTCATCGCATGGGACGATTTGCATGAACGGGAACGAGCTTATTTAGAAAATAAATTGTTGCAGGCGAAAAAAATAAAGCCAATATAAAAGCGACCCATCTCGGTCGCTTTTTTTACGATAAGCTATAGCCGCCGTCAATCGTGATCGCTTGCCCGTTCACGTAACTTGACAAGTCCGATAGGAAGAACGTAATGACCGGGGCGACTTCCTCGGGTTTGGCAGCATTCCCTCGGAAATGATGGGTCATTGCATCGTGAAACTTCGCCTCACCCCCGTATAGCTTGTGGCTGAGCGGTGTATCGACAGGTCCGAAGCAAACGGCGTTGAAACGGACTTTTCCTTTCATGCGGTGGGCGAACGTTTTCGTCAAGGCAATCAATGCCGCCTTCGATGCGGCGTAGGGACCCAGCATCGGTGGGAACTTGACGTGTCCAACGATTGCGGCGTTATTGACGACGCTTGCCCCGTTCGTTAGCAAAGGGACAGCCCGTTGAATCAAACGATTCGTTGCGACGACGTTTAGCTCGAACACCTCGTCGAACGCTGACGAGGGCAGGCGCTCCGGTGTACCGGGCCGTCCGAACGTGGCAGCATTATTAAATAGCCCGTCTAACGAGACGTCTCTCGCTTTTAGGGAATCCATCATCGCCTCGAGCTCGTCGTCTTTCGAAAGGTCACACTTCAAAAACGTGATGCGCGCTGAAACGGATTCAATCTCCGCACCGCGCTCCTCGTCTCGCCCGACGCCATACACGTCATGCCCTTCTTCTGCTAACCGTAGCGCGACAGCCCGCCCGATACCGCTCGTTGCCCCTGTAATGAGAAATGTACCCATAATTGATTCGCTCCCCTCTAAATACTGGCGTTACGTTGTATAATTAATGATAATACATGACAGAAACGGGGTCAGGTTATAATATGTTGCGACGCATACAAGTACTTTTATCCCTTATTTTGCTCGCAGGACTCATTGCGGTATTATCGTATTACTGGAGCTCACAAGTGATCGGCCTTTTCTCAATCCTCGTCTTCTTGACGACGTTCAGCATCTTGCTCGTCATTTTGCTCGAGAACCGAAATCCACAACGGACGCTCATTTGGGCAATCGTGATGATTGGTTTTCCGGTCGTCGGTTTGTTCGCATATTTTGTGTTCGGTCAGAACTATCGCCGCAAACGCATGTTTAAAGAGAAGGCGATGCTCGATGAAGAGACGTACCTCGCGTACCGCCAAAAGGCCATGACGCTCTCTCCGTCGCTCATGTTTACGCATGACGACTATGAAAAGCTCATGCATTTGACGTCATCGCTCAACCAATTACCGGTCTCGTCTAATACGTACACGCAAATCTTAACGAACGGACAAGAGAAGTTTTCAAAATTGTTGCCGGCACTGCGTGGTGCGACGCGGCATATCCATTTAGAGTATTACATTTTCCGGGAAGATCGCATTTCTCGGGAAATTCAACGCATTTTAATGGATAAGGCGCGGGCCGGTGTTGAAGTACGGTTCTTGTACGATGCGGTCGGCTCGATTCATACGAGCGGGACCTTCTTTGAAGAAATGCGACAGGCAGGCGTGCACGTTCAAGCGTTCTTCCCGGTCGTTTTGCCCCTCGTCTCGAGCAAGACAAACTACCGAAATCATCGTAAAATTGTCGTCATCGATGGCACAGAAGCGTTCACCGGTGGCTTGAATGTCGGAGATGAATATTTAGGTGAACATATGAAGTTCGGCTTTTGGCGAGATACGCACCTTTATGTCAGAGGAGAAGGGGTCTCGGAACTTCAGCTCATCTTTCTCCAGGACTGGTACTACATGACGGGGGAACGGCTATTCACGCCGTTTTATCTTGAACCGCTCGAGACGGTCCGTAGCGCAAGCGGCGGCGTTCAAATTGTGGCGAGCGGACCAGATGAACCGTACGAGACGATGAAGTCGATTTATTTTGCCTTAATCAACGCGGCGAAGAAATCAGTCTATATCTCGTCGCCATATCTCATTCCGGACGAAGACATCATGAGTGCGCTGAAGACGGCGTCGCTCTCTGGAATCGATGTCCGCATCGTTTTGCCGAGTTATCCTGACCATAAAATCGTCTTTTATGCGAGCCGCTCTTATTTTGAAGAGCTCCTTAGTGCGGGCGTAAAAATCTATTTGTATGAAGATGGGTTCATGCATTCGAAAGTGATTGTCGTCGATGACGGACTTGCGACGATTGGGACGGCAAATATGGACTTCCGCAGTTTTCACTTAAATTTCGAAGTGAACGCACTTCTTTACAATACAAACTCCGTGCATCAGCTGAAGCAAGATCTATACAAAGACTTTGAAGGCTCACATGAGTTGGACTTGACCGAGTTCTCGAAACGTCCATTTCTCATCAAGTTAGTCGAGTCGTTAGCTCGAATGTTCTCACCACTATTATGAGGGGGAAACGTTATGCGATTTGCAATCGGTCGGACAGGGGACGTTGTCGATACCCGTTCTCTAAACCGGGTGCAACTCGAGGCGTTTGCCCCTTTTTCATGCCCGGCTTGTCATGAGCTGGTCCTTTTGAAGGAAGGGATGAAACGCAGACTCCACTTCGCGCATCGCCATGCGTGTGGACGCGGTGAGTCGACGGGGCATCAACGGGATAAATGGGATGTCAGGCAATGGCTTCAAACACGCGGGTTTCACGTCGATCAAGAAGTCATGTTCGATGGACGAAGGGCGGACCTGATCGCGTCAAATGGGGAGTCGGTACATGTCATCGAGATTCAAGCCTCGCCGCTCGATGTGGAGACGTATCACGAACGGACCGCCCATTATGAAGCGTTAGGTCTCACGGTCGTCTGGTTACCGAGTGGGATGCGTCCAGATCCTAGACCACGGTTCACTCCGTGGATGCGTGCCGAGTTGGCGAGGTGTCACGCCTTATTCATTCCTATGAACGGTTCACTGTATCGTTTTGTCGGCTTTCCAATTTCGCTCCGGTACGGGCAAGGCCGATGGGTGAAAGTGGACGACTTGACGGTCTCGCCGTTCGAGGCGTTTTATCGCTTCGACGCCCATGCATGGTGTCAACTCGTGCGTCGTCGCCGTATGACTCCGCCTTACCCGACGAAAGACTACCGGCGTCTCGTATTGAATCGCTTATATCCGCTCGGGGTGTTGCCGTCACTGTTGCCGACGATGTGTTATTTGCCAATGCCAGTGCTTTGGGGATTGCACATTCATCCGTTCGACTTCCAAGTCGTGTTGTATTTAAATCGCCGCATGCATCCAGCGGATTCAATCGCGTGGAGTGTCGTGAAGACGTGTCGCCAGTTCGGAGTGACCGCGACGAGCGACTTTGTCCAAGCTTTTGAAGTACAATGGAAACAACTCTTGAACGTCTTTGACGTTCCAATTGAAGCGCAGCTCTGGTCGGTCCCGAAGACGCTTGAGGTGTCCCTTCGGTATGATCGTCGAATGTTTCAAGGGTTTCAGCGATTCATGGCGAAATCGTATATAAACTGAGAAAAGGAAGTGGACATATGTCAGACGTACTTACACGACAACAAGTTCCGATTGAGGAAACATGGAGTCTCGAATCCATCTATGCCGATGATCAAGCATGGGAAGCTGATTTCGAGGCGCTTAAAGGAAACGTGCCGAACTTGATGGCATACAGAGGCAAGCTTGGAGAGGATGCGGATACGTTATTCGCTGCGCTTAGCTTACGTGACGAACTGTCGCGCCAACTTCATAAACTATATACATACGCTCACATGCGCTACGACGAAGACACGGCGAACAGTCATTACCAAGCGTTGAATGATCGCGCAGGGTCACTCGCCTCCCAAGTGTCGGCGCAACTTGCTTTCATGACACCTGAGCTTCTCGCAATCGAGGAGAGCCGAATCGAATCGTTCATGACGCAACATGAGGGGCTCACGGTTTATCGTCACGCTTTCGACGAATTATCAAAAGAGCGGCCGCACGTATTGACAGAGGCGGAAGAAGCGCTTCTCGCCCAAGCTGGGGACGTGCTCGGTCAATCGAGTTCGACGTTCGGGATGTTAAACAACGCCGATCTCAAGTTCCCGAAAGTGAAGAACGAAAAAGGGGAAGAGGTTGAACTCACGCACGGCCGCTATATCACGTTCCTCGAGTCGAGCAACCGAGACGTCCGGGAGACGGCGTTCAAAACGATGTACGGGACGTACAAACAATATTTGAACACGTTCGCCTCAACGCTCTCAGGGAGCGTGAAAAAAGATAACTTCTATGCGACGGTACGTAAGTTTGAAAGTGCCCGTCAGGCAGCCCTTCATCACAACGCAATCCCTGAGACGGTGTATGATGGTCTCGTCGAAGCCGTGAACGAACGGCTCGATTTGCTCCATCGCTACGTGGCACTCCGGAAACGTGCGCTCGGCGTCGATGAGCTGCATATGTATGACTTGTATACACCGCTCGTCCAAGATGTCGAGATGAACATCTCATACGAAGAAGCGAAGCAAGTGATGGTCGATGGGCTCGCGCCACTAGGCGACGAATACGTTCAAATCGTGAAAGATGGGCTTGATTCGCGTTGGGTCGACGTGCGTGAGACGCGCGGGAAACGTAGCGGTGCCTATTCGTCGGGCGCATACGATACGCAACCGTTCATCTTGATGAACTGGCAAGACAACGTCAACAACTTGTTCACACTCGCCCATGAGTTCGGCCATTCGGTCCACAGCCACTATACACGCACTTCTCAACCCTATCCGTACGGCGATTATTCGATTTTCGTCGCGGAAGTGGCATCGACGACGAACGAGGCACTCTTGAACGATCATTTGTTGAAAACACGGACGGATCGGGCAGAGCGGCTCTACCTTCTTAACAACCAGCTCGAGACGTTCCGCGGGACTTTGTTCCGGCAGACGATGTTCGCCGAGTTCGAACATATGATTCACCGGGCGGCCCAAGACGGTATCTCGCTCACGCCTGAATATTTGAATGAAACATACTTGGAGTTGAACAAGCGTTACTTCGGAGAAGACATCGTCATCGATGAAGAGATTGCTTACGAATGGGCCCGTATCCCACACTTCTATTACAACTATTACGTCTATCAGTATGCGACAGGGATCTCGGCGTCGGCCGCGTTGTCGCAACAAATCATGGAAGAAGGGGAGCCGGCAGTCCGTCGTTATATCGACCGCTTCTTAAAAGCGGGATCGAGTGATTATCCGATTGAAGTGTTGAAAGCGGCAGGCGTCGACATGACGACGAAAGCGCCGGTTCTCGCTGCACTTGATCAATTCGAAGCCGTCCTCGATGAGATGGAGTCGCTCCTGTTCGCATAATCGTCACGACGCGTGAACATTATGTGACGGTATGCACAAACGACTTGTCAACGGTCGGAGGGCTCGGTATATTATAAGTGTGAAATCAATCACAAACCCCTTTATTGACCGTAAACTTTCTCCCATCTCGATCCCTTCCCCGGGGGTCGAGCCCGGCGTCTCTTGTCCCCGCTTGAGACGTCAAAAGCCCACGGCTCCCCGGCCGTGGGCTTTTTCTTATCCTTATTTTTTTGTCGCCCATGCTTCGCCACTGCATCCTGGTACGGGACGGCAACGTTGCTGGAGCGAAAGTTTTTTCAGTTCTCGTTCGATGATCGGCTTGTCTAGTTCGAGAATGAACGCGAGCTCGGTGATGGTTGACGCATCATAATGGCTGAGCACTTTCTCGATCGTCCAATCCGTCTCTCGATTCGGCACGTAGCCGAGTAACTCGGCCATGACCGCTTGATAGACATCATACGGATAGACGCCTTCAATTTTGAGCGCCTCGTCGCGTGTAACGAACGTCAAGGCTGGTAATGACTCGATCTCCCAATCTTTCAAAATTTGATGATCGACGGCGAGAGCGCTGAGCAGTTGGTTGGACTGAATATCAGCCGCCAATTCGTCGAGGTCGAGTCCATAACAGCTGAACGACCGCGCGATTTCCCAAAGTTCTGTCTCGTGCGTTTCGTTATTCAAAAAGATGTCGTTGATATGCAGATGACGTAAAAACCGCATTGCATGACGCTTCCCTTGCAATTCCATAGCCTTAATCATCGTGAGAAGGCGAACCTCTTCTTGACATCCGCCAACACAACTCGGAACAGTCGAGACCATTCGAAAACGGATTACATGACCGTATTCGAGCTCGAGCTTTTTAATGAGGGTCATCACGTGAAGACCGTCTGGGTCCGATATGTCCACAAAATAGAATAACTCTAATGGTTTATATGTGACTTGAATAGGAGTTTCTTCCAGTGAACAGGATGACTCATTACATTGTTCTAGTTCCATTGTGTCGCCTCCTCTCGTAAACAAAAATCATTTAGTTCGTATGCTCATTGTAGCAACGAAAAAAAAAGGTTGGCAACGTATCTGCTCAACCTTCACTCCGGCTCATTTTTTCTTCCATGAATCGGACGATTTTATTTTTAGCGGGACGAAGTGGGATGTCGTGTCCAGCTAACAGTTGTTCGAAGGCACGGCGACCGGCGATTTCGTCAGTCACTTCAAATTCGATTTCATAATCCTGTTTCTCCAAATAATGACTTTCATCCAGAACGAGAAGGCCGTCTGGCGTCATTTTTTCAGCCCGACGCGTCTCGAGACGACCGAGGTGTTCGAGTGGCCCGGTCAAGTTGAAAGAGGCGAGAGCGGCAAGCATTTGCTCATCACGGACGATCCCATATTTGAACAAGTTCTCGGCTTCCTCTTCAGTAATGACTGCATGCGTTTCAAGCAAGCCGACCTCATGAGGTTGTTTCAACGTCAACACTTGTCCTTTTTTCGTTTCACGAATGCGTAACGCGGCACCATGTTTTTTGAGCTCGAACGATGCCGTGTCGAAGTAATCGTTCGCTTGCCACTTGATGTGATCGGCGAGTTGGTATTCGCTGAGAAGCGTTTCGTATTCGTCTTTCGTCAACATCGATTTAAATTCAATTTCCACTTCTTGGGTCATAAGTTGTCGCTCCATTCTATGAACAATTGTTGGTTTATGATACCATACTATCGGATACATACGGAAAAAAGCACGAATTTCCGAAATGAACGAAAGTGGTGACAGCCTATGCAACCGATGGATTGGGATCAATTTTTAGTGCCTTACCAAATCGCAGTCGAAGAATTGAAAGTGAAATTCAAAGCGATTCGGAAGCAGTACAATTCACAAAATGACCATTCTCCGATTGAGTTCGTGACGGGACGGGTCAAGCCGATGGGAAGCATTCTCGAGAAGGCGAAGCGAAAGCAGATCGCCTATGAAAACTTGGCGACAGAGATGCAGGATATCGCAGGGCTTCGAATCATGTGTCAGTTCGTCGATGACATCGTCCATGTCCTCGAACTGCTCCATCATCGGACCGATTTTAAAATCGTCGAGGAACGAAACTACATCACCCATCAAAAAGACTCCGGCTACCGCTCTTACCATATCATCATCGAGTACCCGGTGCAGACGATTCACGGTGAATTTCCGACACTCGTCGAAGTGCAAGTGCGAACGCTCGCCATGAACTTCTGGGCGACGATTGAGCACTCGCTCAACTATAAATACGATGGCGACATGCCAAAAGAAGTCCAAGAACGTTTGCGCCGGGCGGCCGAGGCGGCCTTCTTGCTCGATGCCGAGATGAGTCAGCTCCGCGTCGAGATTCAAGACGCGCAGCAAGTGTTCCGCGACAAAGAATTGAACGTCCAGACGGACCAAGACTAGGGGGCAGGGAGAATGCAGTTTGCGATTGTGTCAAGGGGAGATGCGCGGTCCGCAGAGATCGCACGGGAGTTGACGGACAAGTTGACGAAAGCTGACCATACCGAGTCCATCGCGCCGCGCATCGTCGTATCGGTCGGGGGCGACGGGACGATGCTTCAAGCGTTTCATGAATATAGCGACCGACTCAACGACGTATTGCTAGTCGGGATTCATACGGGGCACCTCGGATTTTATGCGGACTGGCAACCGGACGAGCTTGACGAATTGACGGATATGATCACGAGTGAGGCGTTCGAGCCGGTATCGTATCCACTCGTCGAGGTGCTCATCGATTATGAGGACGGTACGACAGAGCGACATTTGGCCATGAACGAATGTACCATTAAAAACTACAAGCGTACGCTCGTCTGTGACTTGTCGATTCGCGACGATTACTTTGAGACGTTCCGCGGGGATGGACTCTGTATCTCGACCCCGTCCGGGTCGACGGCCTACAATAAGGCGCTCGGGGGGGCGATTGTCCATCCGTCGATTGAAGCGATTCAAGTGGCTGAGATGGCGTCGATTAACAACCTCGTCTATCGGACGATCGGATCGCCGCTCTTATTGCCAAAACATCATCAAGTAAAAATCGAACCGCATACGAAAACGGAATTCGAGCTTGCATTTGACCATCAAGAGGCGGGGTCATGGTCAAACGTCCGCTCACTCCGCTGTGCGGTCGCAAAAGAAAAAGTGACGTTCGCACGTTTTCGTCCGTTCCCATTTTGGAGACGGGTGCGTGAATCGTTTATCGAGGAAGGGAAGTAACCGATGTATGGATTGACGTTACGTCGCGTCGTGGGGCACAACACCCTGCTTCGCGATTTTTTAATGACAGACTGCGGCATCTCACGGAAGATGCTGGCACACGTGAAGCAAGCGGGACGCATCCTCGTGAACGGCGAGCCCAAAACCGTCCGCCACGACGTTTCGGTCGGCGACGAAGTGACGATTCATTTCCCAGCCGAGCTCCCGGCCGAGACGATGGTTCGCTCAAACCGTCCGCTGACCGTCTTGTATGAGGATGAGTGGGTGCTCGCCGTCGATAAGCCGGCTGGAATTGCGACGATTCCATCACGGCTTCATCCGACCGATACGCTCGCGAACGCCGTCCTCGGTTATTATCAGGCGATTCAGCTCGATTCGGCGATTCACGTCATCAATCGGCTAGACCGGGACACGAGTGGGGTCGTCTTGTTTGCGAAGTATGCTTACGTCCACCATCGTTTTAGCGAGTTGCAGAAACAAGGGGGACTGACTCGGACTTATATGGCGCTCGTCGAAGGCCATGTGGAACCGCAGACGATTGACGCGCCAATCGGAAGGGCGGAACATTCCATTATGGAACGAATCATCACACCAGACGGACAGCGGGCGGTGACGCACGTCCGGCAGGCCGCCTCGTATGGGGATGTGTCCGCCTTGACGATTCAGCTCGAGACGGGACGCACGCATCAAATCCGTGTCCACTTGCGTCATCTCGGTCACCCACTCATCGGGGACACGATGTATGGGGGCGACACGCGACTCCCACGGCACGCGCTGCACAGTCTCGATGCCACGTTCCGTCATCCGCTGACGGACGAACAGCTCTCGATTACGGCTCCGATACCGGAGGACTTCCACCAGTTCCTTACGTAAAAACAGCCCCGGCGCATCGAGCGTCCGGGGCTGTTTGTCAATCATCATCAAACATATACGTTTTGGATTTCGAAGCAACGTTCATGACAAGACCGATTGCGACCATGTTCATGATGATTCCGGTTCCACCGTAACTAATGAACGGCAACGTGAGTCCGGTGATCGGTAACACCCCGATTGTCATTCCGATGTTTTGGAAGATTTGGAAGGTGAACATGGCGATGACGGCGGTGACGATGTAACTGCCAAATGGGCTACTCGCCTCAAGGGCGATATGGATCATGCGATACAAGAACAAGAAGAAGACGATAATCACGATAGCGGCCCCGATAAAACCGTAATGCTCAGCGATGACGGCGAAGATAAAGTCGGTCTGTGATTCCGGCAAGAACACGAGTCCTTGACCGTATCCGGCGCCAAACATTTGTCCAGAACCGATCGCTTGAAGAGATTTGATGAGCTGGAACGCCAAATCGTCCGAATACTCGTACGGATAAATCCATGCCTGGAAACGGTTGAGCGCGTGTCCAGGGAAGATTTTTTGCAACACTTCGAAATGGAAGAAGAATAGATACATAAAACCACCGATGGTTGCGGCCGCTGCACTAAATAGGCCGAGTAGCCATTTCCAACCGATTCCGGAGACGATGATGATCGCACCGAGCATCGTAATCAAAACAAGACCCGTCCCTAAGTCTGGTTGCGTCACGATAAGTCCAAGTGGCGGTAAGGCAACGAGAACGAGCTTTATGAGCAACCACGTGTCTTGTTGTGACGAACCATAGCGTTTGTTGTGGTCATAAACGAGTGTCGCCATCGAGATGAGAAGAAACAGCTTCATAAACTCAGCCGGCTGAAAACTAAATCCGGGAACGTTATACCAACCGTATGCGCCGTTGATGTTTGGAACGAGCGTCGTGTCACGTAACGGAATGAGTCCGGCAAGAAGTAAGAGACCAAAGGAATAGAGATACCAGTGGATTTTGCGAAGTTGTTCATATTCAATGGTCATGATGGCGAACATGGCGACAAATCCGATCACGTAGCGAATACCTTGCTCTAACGCAAAGTTGATATGTTGAAGTCGTGTTGGCAACATCGGTTGAGCCGTGTAGATGGCTCCGAGGCTAATCACCATCAATAAGAAGACGATGGTCAACAGCGTCGTGTCTAAACTTTTTAAATAAGATTGAATACGGTTCATAAGGAGTCCTGTCACCCTTTCTATACGTATTTTATCTTACATTAACTAAAAAAAAGCGCAATACGTTCTGAGTCGGTTGACAAAACAGACACCGTTCTGTAATCTAATAACAGATATTATCACCAGGTACTAAAAAGGGGAGTTTACAATGTCAATCTATCCAACGTTAACGAACAAGACCTACGTCGTCATGGGGATCGCCAACAAACGTTCAATCGCCTGGGCGATTGCCAAAACGCTAGACGAAGCTGGAGCGAAGCTCGTGCTCACATATGCGGCGGAACGGTTCAAGTCAGGACTCGAGTCGCTCGCATCAGAACTTAAAGGAGACGCGCTTCTTCTTGAGTGTGATGTGACGAATGATGAAGCGATTGACACGACGTTCCGAACGATCCACGAACAAGCGGGCGAGATTCAAGGAATCGCACACTCGATCGCTTTCGCCGACAAAGAGGCACTTCGTGGCGAATTTTCTGAAATGACGCGTGGTCAGTTCGCGCAAGCGCTCGACATTTCGGCCTACAGCTTGACGGCGGTCGTCAAAGCAGCGAAACCTTATTTCGCAGCAGACGCATCGGTCATCACGCTCACGTACCTCGGTGGCGAACGCGTCGTACCGAACTACAACTTGATGGGTGTCGCAAAAGCAGCCCTCGACTCGAGCGTCACATACTTGGCGAACGAATACGGTCCACAAGGTGTTCGCGTCAATGCGATTTCAGCTGGTCCGATTCGTACACTCTCGGCAAAAGGCGTAGGCGACTTTAACAGCATCTTGTCTGAACTCGAGCAAAAAGCACCACTTCGTCGTAACGTCTCGGCAGAAGAAGTAGCATCGACTGCGTTGTTCCTCTTGTCTAGCATGGGAAGTGGCGTCACAGGAGAAGTCATTCACGTCGACAGCGGCTACCATATTTTATAAGTTTGGGAAAGGGCGCGATTATGCGTCCTTTTTTGTATTATTGTGAAACGGTTTCGGGTAAGGACTTGTGAGGGAGGGGAAGTCATGGGTCCTTATCAGATTGATTTCACAGTCGTCCAATATGGTAATCGCCAAGTCCAACCAACTGAACGGGCAAACATCGAACCGGTGACTCGCATCAAGCGGGTCCAACGGATTCGGCCGCGGCAAGAAGAATGGTTAGAAGCCGAACAACAAAAAAGCCCCGGTCGTCTGATTGACCGGAGCGTCTAATATTAACCGCGGAACCGGAACGTCTCATAGACGTTCCACGTTTCGTTTTCAAGCTCATACATGACGGCCATCCGTGTGATCGTCTCTTCAAAATGCACTTGTTCCATCCGCATGCGTTCGAGCACGTCGAACAATTCGGCATCGGCTAAGTCTTGACCGATCGTGATGTGCGGAAGGAATTCATATTTTGGAGGCTGACTGAAGATGCCCTCATGTAATTTTTGTTGCAACGTCGACAGTTCGCGCGTCGGTAACACTTTTAAGTAAAGGACGTTATTCGTCGGTGCGAACGAGCGGACCCCGTCAATTTTCAATTGAATCGGTTTCGTTTCGTCGGCGATTTGTTGCAAGTATTCGAGCACTTTTGGCAAGTCGGACTCGGCCACTTCGGTACGCTCTTTAATCGTCACATGTGGCGAGATTAACGCGTATTTCGTATCGTAACGCTTTCGATACGAGTTGGCGAAGTCTTGTACTTGTTTTGATGGAAATAAGACTACCCCAATCTTCATTCCAGTTCCCCCTTTAATAGTGGTCTTCTCATTTATGATGAACGATTTACGGAGGGAAGTCAAAGCGGGCTTAGTCTTTTTTTCGATTTTTCAGTATAATGGAATGGAAGTACGATGAGGATACATGATGTCCTCGAGAGGAAAGGATGTGGAGCGGGACGAGCGCCCGCCTAATTATGAAAAATGTACCGCACTCACGAGATGTCCGCGAGGCCGCACGGGCCCGTTTAATTGAACGAGGCGTATCGATCGAATCGATCGGGGAAATCGTCTATCAAATGCAGGCGCCTTATTCGCCGCACTTAACGTTAAAGGATTGCATGGATTCGGTCGAGGCCGTGCTCGAGAAACGTGAACTGCAGCACGCCATCCTCGTCGGGTCTGAACTCGACATCTTGGCCGAGCGCGGTCAATTGTCGGAACCACTTTTGTCCATCGTCGCATCGGACGAAGGGTTGTTCGGAGTCGACGAGACGATTGCCATCGGGGCTGTGAACACGTACGGTTCGATTGCCGTCACGACGTTCGGTTACTTAGATAAAGCGAAGATCGGGATCATCAAGCAATTGGATACGAAGATGGATGACGGGCAAGTCCACACGTTCATGGACGACCTCGTCGGTGCTATCGCCGCGAACGCTTCAGGTCGCCTTGCGCACCGTTTGCGTGACATGACCGATTTTGGTGAAGAAGAAATGCGCGAACGAAAAGGATTGTATTGATGGATCGTCAAGCAAGATTGCTCCTCATCGCCGGGACGTTGGCCTATGCCCTCGTCTCGGTGATTGTCGTTTTAGGGGCCGCCGCACCGATGGATTCGTTCGTCTACGAGCTCGTGGCCCCGCTCGCCGGGTCGACGTTCGCCTATATCACAGAGCTCGGGAGCGTGCGCGTGTTAATCGGCCTCTCGTTCGTTGGGATGTTGTTCTGGTTGTGGCGTGGGCAGCGTGCCGAAGCGTTCCGATTACCGATTGTCGTCATCGGTACGCTCGTGTTGACGCAACTTTTAAAGCTTGTCTATGGGATTGAGCGACCGCTCATTGACGCCGCCCTAGACGCGACGACCTATAGTTTTCCGAGTGGGCACGCCTCGGGGTCGCTTGCCCTATACGGCTTAATCGCGTTTAGTTTGTATCGCTCACAACGTTCGCTCATCCTTGTCTCCTTGATGATGTTATTTGTTGTCATCGTCTCGTTCAGTCGAGTCATTTTAAATGTGCACTACTTTAGTGATGTCCTCGGAGGATGGCTCGTCGCACTTGTCGTCATCGTTATCTCCGAGTGGTGGATAAGGAGGAAAGAAACATGATACTGGTGACCGAAGTCGAGCAGTGGTTGTTCATGGACCAACTGACAGCCGATCAGGCAGCCGTGCCAACGATTTTAGTGGAGAAAGATCAGTCCGGGGCACGTTCGTTCACACCGATGCGGACGTTGTTCCAGTTGAAGAAATGGACAGCGGCCAAAGCGTTCATTCCGCTACTGTCATGCGACGAGGCTGCGTATAAGGCGTATGAGGTATTCCATGTCGACGCATTGCCGCCTTATGCCTTACTTCAAGGGGGGCGTGTGGTATTGAAGGCGAATCAGAAAGACACGGTTTATGAAGAGGCACTCGCGATGAGCGGGAAGACGACGGACGAAGACGTTCTTTCGTTTGCGCTTCAGTACATAGAAGAGATGCTCGACGAAGACATCGTCTTGGCGAGCGGCTTCGACTTGGCCGACGTCTCTCGAGTGCCGGACGACGTGTATGTCCCCGGGGACGCCGTCATGACCGGGCAGCGCTTATTTACCTGGGCCAATAAACAGATGGAAAGGGGAGGATGAGATGAATGAGTGGGAAGCGCACATTCAACGTCTGCTTGACGGTGACGTCGAGGAGGTGACGGTCCCGAAAGACGACTTTTTAACAGTCCGTTCTTTATTAGTGGAAAAAGGATGGTTGTTCCAAGTCGTTGGGGAAGCGAAACATGGCGGCGTGACGATTTATCGACGAAACGAACAAGCACAAACGACAGAATGATGATGGGAGCGAGGGGAGAGCCCTCGCTTTTTTCTGTCCATAGCGGTCAGACAGAATTTTTGGCTCGTCGGCCCGAAAACTATGTCGTAAACGCTTACATAAAGAAGTAATTTCTCTCGTATACTAAACGTGTAGGAGGCCTCTACTATGTTATTAAATGAAAAAAGCAAACGGATTATCCAAGTTCTCATGCATGAAAACAATGTGACGTTACAATTACTCACTTTGATGTTGCCGTACTCAAAACGAACAATTGAATATGAATTGGAACGTATTCAGCAGTGGCTGAGCGATTGCAACTTGCCTCAGTTAGAGATGGAAGGGACATCGATTCGACTTCTCAACGATCCGCGCATTTACGAGGGGGTTGAACGGGCCGAGCTACTCTTTTCTGAAGATGAGCGCGAGTTGTTAATCATCTTTTACACGTTGACGACAGACGAGTTTTTGTCGAGCGTCCATTATCAACAACTACTCGATGTTTCAAAGTTCACGGTGCAAGAGAGTTTGAACGCCGTCAAGGCGAATGCCGCTCAGTTCGGTCTCGACTTTGCCTACACCCGCCGCACCGGTTATCATGTCAACGGACATCCGCAGACGATCGCCCTTTACTTGTATCGAGCAGTCGAACGTTTGGTCGAACTGTCGACGAAAGAGCGATTGATCAGTGCGATTATCGACACTTGGCAAACCGAGCACGACCGTCTAATCGAACAGATTGAGTCGTATGAACGGCTGCATCAATTCCGTTTCGTCGAAAGTCATCGCGAGAAGCTGACTTACTTTTTGTTGCTAGGCAGCCGACTTGCCCGTACGGAAGCGCACGATGAGGAAGATGTGATTCTGTTCGAGAACACGGATGAATCACTACGAGAACATTTTAATCAACTTTCTCATCTATGGGTCACGCTCGACATGCTCGTCAAGAGCGGGCCAAAAATGGAAGAAGAGATGGATGCGAACGTCCAGCAAAATCTGTCACTCGTCATGATGGAAGTCATCGAACGATTCGAGACGTTGAGTTGTACGTTCATCATCGAACGCGAGGCGTTATGTGAGAAGCTCGTCCTTCATTCAAAGGCAACGCTCCAGCGTGTATACACTGGGCTCGAGGCGCCTCGGGAACTCGAGCGCTATGTGATGAAAGAACATCAAGTCTTGAACGTACTCGTTGACAAGTCGCTCGAGCCCTTTCGAAAGCGAATCGACAAGGTGATTCCAAAACACGAAGTAATGTACTATACACTTCATTTCGCGGCACACCTCCATCGTCAAGGTCAGCACTTAGATGAAAAGATGAAGGCCATCGTTGTCTGTCCAAGTGGGGTGAGCGTCTCGCATATGCTCGATCATATTCTGAAAAACCAGTTTCCGGAGTTCGTCTTCTTGCCGCCGATTTCACAGCGCGACGTGGAGCGGTTCGCACCACTTGTCGATCTTGTCTTCACGACGGTGCCACTCCCACGGGACGTGCAACGAATTGCACACGTTATGCTCGTCCCGACGTTGCCGACACGCCTCGAGCAAGTCGCATTAAAGCGAGAAATCGGGAAGCGCTTTTTGCACAGCGTACCAGAAGTTCCGCTTCAACTCGATGAGGTGATGCACGTCATCGAGAAGTACGCGACGGTTACAAATGAACGGCAATTGAGACGAGAGCTGCGTGCGTTGCTTAATCCGAATCAAAACCCGATGAGATCAGAGGGGGAACAACCAGTGTTAAATGAATTGATTACGCAAGACAATGTACAGTTGATGGAACGTGTGAGTGATTGGAAAGAGGCGATTCGCCTTGCGGCCCGGCCACTTGAAGAGAACGCCTCGATTGAGACGCGTTATATTGAGACGATGATTGCCAACGTGGAACAGCATGGCCCATATGTCGTGTTGATGCCGGACGTGGCCATTCCACACGCTCGCCCCGAGGATGGGGTCCGCTCGCTCGGGATGAGCGTCTTGAAACTCACAGAACCGGTCGTTTTTCCGACCGACAAGCCTGTGCGGCTGTTCTTCGTCCTCGCGGCAATCGACCAAACGACGCATTTGAAGGCGTTAGCTCAGCTGACTGAGCTACTCGGGAACGAAGCGGATTTGAATCACGTGTTGGCTTCTAAAACAATTGAAGACATTTTACGAGTCGTTACAACCTATTCTGAGGAGGAATAAATCATGAAAAAGATTTTAGTAGTATGTGGAAACGGATTAGGGTCAAGTTTCATCATGGAATTGAACGTTAAGAAAGCGCTTGAACAGATGGGGAAAGAGGCAGAGGTCTCACATACGGACATCGCGACGGCGCGCACAGAGCCAGCTGACATTTATCTCGGCGCAAAAGACATCATTACGACGTTAGATGACGGGACACGGACAATCGTCGCGCTCGAGAACGTGATGGATATCGAACAAATCAAAGCCCACTTGAGCGATAAGCTGTAAGTAATCATTTCGGGACGGTAAGGGGGAACAACGTATGCTTGATTTGATAATGCGAGATATATTGGGAACACCAGCGATTTTAGTCGGGCTGTTTGCGCTAATCGGTCTCATGCTTCAAAAGAAAGATGTCGCTTCCGTCGTTTCAGGAACGTTGAAGACAATCATGGGATTCGTCATCATTGGTGCCGGTGCCGGTGTCATCATCGCCGCGCTTGACATCTTTGGCCGGATGTTCGATGAAGCATTCAGCATTCGCGGGGTTATCCCGAACAACGAGGCCATCGTCGCTGTCGCGCAAGACGCGTTTGGTGTCGAGACGGCGATGATCATGGTTTTCGGGATGATTATGAACATCATCTTGGCTCGTTTCACTCCGTTCAAGTATATTTTCTTAACGGGTCATCACACGCTCTTCATGGCGAGTTTGCTTGCTGCAATTCTCTCGGTTTCAGGACTTGAAGGTGTCATGCTCGTTGCAGTCGGTTCAGTATTGCTTGGTTTATGTATGGTGCTCTTCCCAGCACTTCTACAACCATTCGTCCGTCAAATCACGGGGTCGGACGACTTCGCGGTCGGACACTTCGGGTCGCTCGGGTATTTCGTTTCTGGGACAATCGGGAAGTACGCTGGGAACAAAGAACATTCAACGGAACAGATTAAAGTCCCAAAACAGCTCGGCTTTCTTCGTGATACTTCGGTCGCTGTCTCATTGACGATGACACTCTTATTCATCGTCGTTGCCTTGTTCGCTGGTCCGACATTCATTGAAAGTGAACTTTCGGACGGATCGAACTACATCGTCTTCTCGGTAATCCAAGCGATTACGTTTGCGGCGGGTGTTTATATCGTACTCGCAGGTGTCCGCATGTTGATCGCGGAAATCGTGCCTGCGTTCAAAGGGATTGCCGACAAGATGGTGCCAAACGCCAAACCGGCGCTTGACTGTCCGACGGTCTTCCCGTTCGCACCTAACGCCGTCATCATCGGTTTCTTGGCGAGTTTTACGGCCGGATTGATTGCGATGTTCTTCTTGCCTCTATTCGGGCTAGCGGTCATCGTCCCGGGTCTTGTGCCACACTTCTTCACTGGGGCAACAGCCGGCGTGTTCGGGAACGCGACCGGTGGAAGACGTGGTGCTTTGCTCGGCGCATTTGCAAACGGGTTATTGATTTCCTTTTTGCCAGCACTTTTGTTGCCGCTCCTCGGAAATCTCGGGTTCGAAAGTACGACGTTCGGCGACTCCGACTTCGCGCTCGTCGGGATCCTAATCAGCTGGTTCGTCTCGCTCTTCACCTAATTCGTATGAGAAAAGCCGTCCCTTTCAAGTGGGACGGCTTTTCGTTAGGCGTTCGAGGCCAATTTGATTTTTTGTCGTTTTAGTTTGTGTAACAGCCAAGCGTGAAGCACGTCACACGAATGATGAGGAAGGGTCAGTTCCACGAGCGGGTTTGACTGACCAAATATAGTGAAGCGCGAATGGTCCTCGTCGAGCATCGAGACTTGAATGTCGGTCGCTTCCTGAAGCGAAATCCGTTGCTCGCCGGCAATGGCATCTTTTAATTTCAGCATTTTTCCATTCGTCGCAAACTTGGTGAACGAAGAAATTCCCTGTACTTTCAGTTGTTCCATATCGTGCATCTATCCATCTGCGTGATGAATAGATTTCACCTCGCTTTCTCTATATTGCCTTCGATTCCTCGAGAAGGTTATTCCTAGTATAACGCCCTATCCCAAAAAGAAAAGAGTCAATTTAACGAAAAATTTAGACAATTTGTTATCGAAATTTAAAAATAGTATTTTGAGCCTGTCCTAGAGCGCTTTATTAAGAAAAATAAATGCGCAACATAACAAAAAAGAACCAAATGGAGTCAGGTTCTTTTCGCTTTAGTACATGAATGACCTTAAAACCGCTCGATTTCCCACGTGCGGCGTCGATACGTCAATTGGCCTTTCAACGCGATCGATTCTTTTTTCGCATCGAAGTCTTCCTCTAACACCGACATGTCCTCGTAACGACCTGCCACGTAAAACGAGATGGTAATGTAGCGATTAAACAAGCTCCGTTTCGTATGGTCGAAGTCGATAATCAACCCTTGTGGGGCTAACGTCAGTAACTCTTCGATAACAGGGAGCGGAATCGGGACAAAACTGATGTTTCGAATGTCACGGTCGAGCTTGCTCTGCAACACGCTTTGTAAGAAACGATTGATCGAGGCCCAATCTCTTATGTATAGGCTACTGTGTCGATCGTTTGCTTCATTGAAGAAGGCGATTTCATTTTGAATCGAATGGAGAAACGGACCTTTCAATCCGCGTTCCATATGACTTAAAAACAGAATTTCGGCAATTTCGTGATCCGACAACGATTCAAGGACGTGATAGTCCGGAAAGTCGATGGCGGTAAACGTCGTTTGATTGTTCAAGTATTTCGTTGAGAACGTCGCGAGTTCGTGCGCCTCGATGTAACGGAAGTGCGTACGCGTTGATTGGCGCATGCCTTTGACGTCCGTCCGGCAGATAATCATTGGGCGGGCGAGCGAGAGCGCCTCGGTGACATCGCTCAATGTGACCCCATGTAACGTAAAACGTTGTAATTCTCGGTCTTGTTTAATGTAAAACAACTGTTTTGACATGTTTATCCCCTCAGTTCGAAGTCGCTTTCTTTAATTTTAGCAAATCCATTTCACGTACGCCATGTTCGAGAGGGTTGAACTGACGATTTTGAAGGAAAACAAGCTATAATTGAGAAAAGGATACAGAAAGGCGGGTTCAGTATGTGGGGGTTAAAGAAAAGTTTTCCGGAGCTCGCTACGAATCGCTTCACGTTGAGAGAGCTTGAGCCACGTGACGCCCGGGCGCTCTACACCATCTTGTCGACGGATGACGTCATGCGGTATTACGGATCTGATCCGCTCCTTGCGGTCTATGAGGCAAAGAACGTCATCGCCTATTTCAAAGACCAATTTCAACAAGGGAAAGCCATACGGTGGGCCATTTGTGACCGCATGACTGACGAACTTATTGGAACAATCGGTTTCCATAATTGGACACCGCAATATTTCCGGGCTGAGATTGGATTTGAAGTCGCGAAGCACTATTGGCGTCAAGGCGTCGCGCACGAGGCGGCCACGGCCGTCATCACGCACGGGTTCAACGAGTTTAAGTTCCATCGGATCTCCGCACTCGTCGCACCGGAGAACGAAGGGTCGAATCGATTGGTCCAAAAGCTTGGTTTTACTGAGGAAGGATTACTCCAAGACTATGCGTATAGTCACGGACGCTTCATGGATTTGACGATGTACCGACTGTTACGAGACGAATGGATGATGAGGGAGGAACGAGGATGACTGTTGTATTGTTGCATGGCCTATGTGGTTCGCCTGATTACTTCGATGCGCTCGAGCCGCTGATCGAGGCAGAGACTTATGCGTTGACGTTACCGGGCCATAATGGACAAGAGGCCGGACCTGAGACGATGGACGCGTTCGCGGATTGGGTGATTGAACAAATTCGATTGCGTGACATCAAACGACCGCTTGTGCTCGGCCACTCATTTGGCGGGTATATCACGACCAATTTGGTGCGCCGCTACCCGGATGAGTTATCAGGGTTCGGCTTGATTCATTCGACCGCTGCCTCTGACACGGCCGAGGCAAAAGAAAAACGCAATCAAGCGATTGAACGGGTCATCGAAGAAGGGGTGCACCCGTTCATCGACACGATGATTCCGGGCGTGTTTGCTCAAGATTCAAAAGCATCTCTCGTCGAACGGGCGAAACAAATCGGCTACACGATGTCGAAAGAAGGGATCGTCTCGGCGCAACGTGCGATTCGAGACCGGGTCGATGAGACCGATACGGTGCGCCATACCGGGTTACCGGGACTTTTCTTATATGGAGAGAAAGACCCGAACATGAATGAGACGCGGGCTTTCCTCGGTGCCGAGCATCATACACGACGAAAGCTTCCCGTCAGTCATATGGGGATGATGGAAGCACCGGAAGAAGAGGCACGATTGATCAACATATGGCTTAAGGAGGAGTTCCATGGAACCGTTTAAACTTGTCGCGGTGTCGGGCAGCCTACGAAAAGCGTCGTATAATACGGCACTTTTACACTCGATTATCGAGCTCGCGCGCGATCGATTCGACATCACCATCCATTCAATCGAATTACCGTTATATAACGACGACTTGATTGACCCGGACGAACCAGAAGCCGTCGCGGCGTTCAAGCGAGCGGTACGGGAAGCGGACGGCTTTCTCGTCGTCACACCTGAGTATAATCATAGTATCCCAGGTGTGCTGAAGAATGCGATCGACTGGTTGTCGCTTGAACCAGGTTCTCCGCTCGGCGGTAAACCGGTCATGATCGCCGGGGCGTCGCCTGGCATCCTCGGGACAGCCCGATGCCAAATTCATCTTCGTCAAGTATTTGCCACAAATAAGGCAAACGTTTTACCGGGAAATGAAATTTTTATCACGCATTGTAAAGAAAAGATTGATGCAGATGGGTTACATGATGAAAAATCGATTGCTCAAATTCAAAAAGTATTATCCGAGTATCACAATTGGATTGATTTTTGGAAGCGTCACGCAAAATCTTAACTTGAACTCCCTGAAGTTGTTTGATAAAAAGGAATTGTGAAAACAAACACAAAGGGAGCGACAACAAAATGGATACGTATATTGAACTGTACAACGGCGGCGAGTTAGAGGACCGGGCAGTCATCAATGACGGGATGACGTTCGGGCGAGTGACGATTGTGGAACTGTTCTATCAGACGGGTCACATCTTTGGTTATGTGAAAGTCGACGGAGGGAAGACGTTTTTCCTCGAGCCGATCGCCGAAGACAATACGTTCACTGCCGAAGGCGAGACGTATTCGCTTCAACAGTTCATCGCCCTATTTTAACGTTCACGGACGCAAGCGACTCGCTTGCGTTTTTTTGTCGTTTTCGTCACGATTGAAGATGAGGTGATGACAATGAAACTAGTAGCAATCGAACCGACGCCGAGCCCGAACAACTTGAAGATTATCATCGAGCCGGCTTTTACAGGAAGAGGCGTCACGTATGACAAGGCGAGCACGGACGTCCCCGATGTCATTTCAGACATCGTCGCCCTGCGCGGCGTGAAGTCCGTCTATGCCGTCTCAGACTTTTTGGCAGTCGAGCGTCATCCGAAACATGACTGGCACGACGTCATGAACGAGATTCGGCGTGCGTTCGGTGAAGACGTGCCGGAAGTGTCCGCCGCTCAGATGACGGCAGACTATGAGCCGGTCCATGTCTCGATTCAGTTCATTTTAGATGTGCCGATGCAAATCAAGCTCGTCAAAGGGGATGAGGAGAAGCGAGTCGGCTTATCGAAACGGTTTGTTGACGCCGCGATCGATGTGCAAGCACAAGTGAAAAACGTCATCCAAGATCGGCGCTGGGTCGAGCAGGCACCGCGTTATGGCGATTTAAATGATGTGGCGGAAGTCGTCTTAGAGGAGCTCGAAGCGGCATATCCGGAAGATCGTGTCACGCGAATCGTCGCCCGTGCGTTCGGGCGTGAGGCCGACTACGAGGCGAATGCGAATCAATTGCAATCTGACAGTTGGAAAGAGCGGTTGGCGTTTCTCGATGAACTCGAAATCGTACCGGAAAATATGGTCTATTTCCGACGGGCGTTAGAGGATAAGGTGATGGCTATCCGACGGCAAGCCGTCGTCATGATCGGGATGTTCGAGACAAACCGGGAAGAGTACGTGACGTATATCGAACAAGCACTCGTCGACTCTTCGCCGATCGTACGCCGTACAGCAGGGGACACCGTGTCGGACTGGGCGCTCCCGCAATCCCAACCTTCAATGATTGAAGCGTTAAAAGACAAAAGTAAGCTCGTTCGTTGGCGGGCGGCCCGCTTCTTGTTTGACTGTGGCGATGAACAAGCCGTCCCAGCATTAAAGATTGCTGAAGACGATGCCGAGTTTGAAGTCTCACTTCAAGCGCGGCTCGCGAAAGAACGCATCACGAGCGGTGAGACGGCCCTTGGAACGGTATGGCAACAGATTTCGAATCGAACGAAATAATTTATTCGACAACGGAGTTTCGTCGTTTTTTACAATAATAGGCAAAGAGAGGGGGACGAATTGCGTTCTCCCTCTCTTTTTATATAGGAAAGAAGTCTCGATATGCAAACAGCTAGCAATTCATTCCATGAATTCGACACGTCTGCGACTAGGTCATTCGACCTGTCGAACGATAAGACGTTATTTTTTTGAAAACGTTGCTAAACTAAGTATATCTCATATCGAAAAAGGAGCCATACTCATGATGCTTTTTGCAGAAACACCCGAACTCGTAGCCTATAAGGAAGTGGTCGATGGCATCATCACCGTCATCTTTGAGTCAATCCATAGTGAGACGTTCTCGATCTCTGCACAGGTTCGTTCAGACATCGACGTCGCGGACTCGTTGTTCATGACTGGTTTACAACAATACGCCAAAACACTCCAAGTTTCATAAAAAAGGTAAATAATATTAGGAAATAGATTACAAACGTCGGCACGAACGTATACACTAGTGCTATAGACGTTTTTTTATTTTTCAGAGGAGAGTGGGATACGTGAAGAAAACTTGGTTGCTCGTCGCGGTCGCGGCATTGCTCATCGTCGTGGTAGCGTGTGGGAAAGAAGAAGAGAACGCGAGTGATGTGGACGGGAATACGTCGACACCACCCGCCTTGTTGACGCTCGAAACAAGTGCTGAGTATGATGCGGATGCAAAACAGTTGGCTGTCAGCGTGTCGATGACAAATCCGAACGACGAGCCGGTGAAGGTGACGTTCAACTCGTCGCAGCGTTTCCAGTTGACAGTTATGAACGGAGAGACGACGGTGTTCGATTACGGTAGCGAATACATGTTCACCGAATCTATCGTCGAAGAAACGTGGGAACCGGGTGAAACGAAAGTATTTGACGAGACGTTCCCGCTCGATTTAGCGGCAGGGGACTATACAGCTGATTTCGTTGGGCTCGGCCAAGTGGAAGGTGCACCGGAAATGGCGGTGACCGATCAAGCGACGTTCACGGTTGAGGCCGCTGAGGAGCCTGCTGAGGCACCGAGTGAAGAAACGACCGATGAGACGGCGGAACAACCAAGCACTGAGCCGACGGAAGGTCCGCAAACGGATGGCGATTTCCGCGACGTGACGATCAAACGTAACGGCACGTTAATCGAGGTGTCTGGGTTTACGGATGTCGAAGAGTTCGAGTGGAGCGTTTCAGACGGTCACATGGTGTACGCGGAAGGGGCGGCGCAAGCCTCGACCGGAGATTTCGTCTTTGGCGCACTTTTAGACGAAGAGCCGACCGAAGGACAATCGCTCTTCCTTGAATTGCTTCCGATTGGCGGAGACGTGACGGCGTTCCGCATCCAATAACGATTCACGAGACGGGAACCGAGGTTTCCGTCTTTTTGTTAAGGGAATGAAAGAAGTTGACGACAACGTATGATTGTCAGACAATGGGACACAAGAACCGATGATGAGGGAGGAATTCAGTGATGCAACAACAGATTATCGAAGTGACACACGTGTTACCGAACATCGACCCGGCACATGAAGTGCGCCGCCGAATCGACTTTTTGAAAGCTTACGTGAAGCGAGCTGGGGCGAAAGGACTCGTACTCGGTATTTCAGGCGGGCAAGATTCGTCGCTTGCCGGAAAACTTTGCCAACTTGCAATGGAAGAGTTGCGAGAAGAAGACGGTGGCGCGTACACGTTCTATGCCGTCCGACTCCCGTACGGCGAACAACATGATGAAGATGATGCGCAACGAGCAATTGATTTCATTCGTCCGGATACCGTGTTCACGGTCAATATTAAACCGGCTGTCGACGCTTCGACGGATGCGTTCAAACAGGCGACCGGATTTGAACTCGGTGACTTCCATAAAGGGAACACGAAAGCGCGCGAGCGGATGAAAGTTCAATACGATATCGCGGCAACGTATGGGGCGCTTGTCGTTGGGACCGACCATGCGGCCGAGTATGTGACAGGCTTTTACACGAAACATGGGGATGGCGCTTGTGATTTGACGCCGCTCACCGGATTGAACAAGCGTCAAGGGAAGGCGTTGCTGCATGAATTAGGCGCAGACGAAAGTTTGATCTATAAAGTGCCGACGGCCGACCTTGAAGACGACAAGCCGGGTCTCCCTGATGAAGTGGCTCTTGGCATGACATACGACCAGCTTGACGATTACCTCGAAGGAAAAGAAGTCGATCCGACCGTTCAGTCGCGTATCGAGACGATTTACAAACGTTCGCTTCATAAACACCATATGCCGGCCTCACTTTACGACGAGTGGTGGCAATAAACAAAAGGAGAGTCAGTCCATGGGACCGATTCTCCTTTTACCGTTTGCGAGATGGGACGAACTGAATGAGCAAGATGAATGTGAAGGCGATGAGGCTCATCAGTGGAATCGTGACGAATCCGAAATAGTTGACCCAGCGGATCAAACAGTCGTTGCTACAAAACGCATCTCCGTTCGGGATACGCTCAAGGATGACGTGATAGAGGGCGATGGCCCATCCAGTCCCCGCCATGAGGCCGACGAACAAGCGATTGACGGAACGGTTCGTGAACATGACCGTGAGATAATAAATCGCGAGCGGATACATAAATATGCGTTGGAACCAACATAATTTGCATGGCAAGTAAAGCATGATTTCTGAAAAATAAAGGCTACCGAGCGTCGCGACCGTGGCGACGATAAAGGCAAAATGGTGACGTTGCATCATTGTTCCTCCTGACGACTCAAAAAAGTGATTAAACATGATATGATACAGTGAAGCAATACCGTATCCAGTATACAGGTTTCGAAACGATAGAGAAATAGGTGACGTTATGCAAGTTTCAGAAGTGGAAGTGTTAATCGTCCTCGCGGAGGAATTGAATATGCGTAAAGCCGCGGAGCGACTTTTCGTGTCCCAGCCGGCGCTTAGTCAACGGCTCGTCACGATTGAGCATCAGTGGGGCAAAAAAATCTTTGTTCGTTCGACACGTGGTCTCGCCCTCACCCCGGATGGCGAGAAGATTATCGACTTTGCCAAGAAGATGTACAGTGAAGAGCAAGAACTTCGAGGAGAGTTGACGGCAAAGCCAGGAGAGGTGTATGGTACGTTAAAGATTGCCGTCGCCTCGATCATGGGCCAATATTGGTTACCACGCGTCTTAAAACGTTTCGTTGAACGGTATCCGTCCGTTCGCGTCAAATTGGTGACCGGTTGGTCGAGTGAGATGATGCGCTACATGTTAGAAGAGAATTTCCATATCGGAATCATCCGAGGTAATCCGGATTGGCGTGGCGAAAAGATGCGCTTATTCTCTGATTCGCTCCATCTTGTTGATTTGAAGATGACGGATTTGAAACAGTTAAAGAACAATGAGCGTTCGTTTATCCAGTTCAAGAGCGACTCGACGTATTATCAAGAGATTTTAGAATGGTGGCAAGAGCGCTTCTCGAGTCCACCGATGACGACGCTCGTCGTCGACCAGATCGAGACGTGTAAACAGATGGCGCTCCACGGGATTGGCTTTGCCATCCTTCCTGAGTCGACGATTCGGGATGTCGAGTCGATCCATAAAATCCCGCTCACGTCGTCAAACGGGACGCCGCTCGTGCGGGACACGTGGATGCTGTCGACCGAGTCGATGCTCGAATTGGCGCAAGTGCGGGCGTTTTGGGAAGTCGTTGAAGAAGTAACGAAGGAGAGTGTGGAATGAGTTGGGCGATTGAAGCAAGAAGGCAGTTACATTTGATTCCAGAACGTGGGTATGAGGAGTTCAAGACGCAAGCGACGCTCGAGCAGTTGATTCGCTCGCTCGAATCTCCGCGGGTGCACATCTCACATTGGCGCACCGGGTTGTTCGTTCGGATCGACGGTCTCGTAGGTGAAAAGACGATCGGCTATCGAGCGGATATGGACGGTTTACCGATTACGGAAGAGACAGGTCTTGAGTTCGCGTCGATTCATGAAGGCATGATGCACGCGTGTGGGCATGACGTTCACATGGCAATCGCCCTAGGACTCATTAGACGGGCGGTTGAGGAACCGCTCGACCATCATCTCGTCATCTTCTTCCAACCGGCTGAAGAAGGACCGGGCGGAGCGGAGCCGATGGCGATGTCTGAGATGTTTTATCATTTCCGGCCCGACGCGATGTTTGGACTTCACGTGGCACCGGAATATCCGGTCGGGATGGTCGCGTCGCGTCCAGGTGTCTTATTTGCGAGCGCGCGTGAGCTTCATTTGACGATTCATGGGAAAGGCGGCCACGGAGCGTTCCCGCATGCTGGTATTGATGCAGTGATTGTTCAGGCGGCCCTCATCATGCAGTTGCAGACGGTCGTCTCACGAAACATCGATCCGATGGGCAGTGCCGTCGTCAGTATCGGCAAAGTTGTAGCCGGTACGAAAGAGAACATCATTGCCGACACGGCGAAACTCGATGGGACGATTCGGGCACTGTCGGATAAAGAGATGGTCGTCCTCGAACGACGAATCCGTCAAATCATCGCCGGCGTCGAGATGACGTACAACGTTCAGATCGATCTTGAGTTCGGCAACCGTTATCACGAGGTCGTCAACGATGAGCGCTACTTGTTCCAATTCGAAGAAGCGGTCGAGGAGATCGGCTATTCCTATAAGACGTGTGTCCCAGCCATGACGGGGGAAGATTTTGGGTATATGCTCAAGCAAGTTCCAGGATTCATGGTATGGCTCGGCGTCAACGACATGGGGTCAGGGTTGCATCAAGCGACACTCAATCCGGATGAACGCGCCATCGATGTCGCCGTTGACTTGTTCGATCACTTCTTCCGGACGGTTACTATTATGTAACGACGAGGGACAACCCTTGTTCTAAAATCTATAGACGAATCAATTCGCTACATCGAATTGGTTCGTTTTTTTTGTTCGAAATGTGTGAAAACGTGCTTTCAATGTGTGGAATTCGGGAATTGCTTATGATTGTAAAGCGACGATTCTGTTAAGATTGCTCAAATGTGAACATTTTGCGAACTTGAGCATTGAGACATTACAGCGCCATATAAAATCTTTATGATAAGGTTATCCAATGGAAATCATCATTGATTTGGCGTTTCAGGCAACGGTTTGAAGCGATAGAGAGAGATAGGAGGGTATCAATAGATGTTTCAAGATCCTGTCCTGATGAGTCGGGCGTTAACGGCACTCACGCTGGGCTTCCACGTGATTTTTGCCACACTCGGCGTCGGGGTTCCACTTTTAATTTTATTGGCAGAATTTTTAGGGATTCGAAAGAAAGATCCAAAATACACACTCATGGCCCGTCGATGGTCACGTGGATATGTTGTGACCGTTGCGGTCGGTGTTGTCACAGGGACGGCCATCGGGCTGCAATTATCCCTGCTCTGGCCGAACTTGATGCGTGTCGCCGGTCAGACGATTGCGCTCCCGCTCTTCATGGAGACGTTCGCGTTCTTCTTCGAAGCCATTTTCCTCGGGATTTATTTGTATACATGGGACCGATTTAAAAATCCATGGCATCACATGCTCGTCGGGATTCCGGTCGCCGTCGGGGCATTGTTCTCTGGTTTCTTCATTACGACGGTGAACAGTTTCATGAACCAACCGGTCGGATTTGATATCGTCGACGGACGACTCGCGAACGTGAGTCCGCTTGAGGCGATGTTCAGTCCAGCTATGCCGACGAAGATGTCGCACGTGCTCACGTCGGCCATTTTGACGTCAGCGTTCATCTTAGCGGCAATCGCTGCGGTGCAACTTCTCCGTAGCCATCGTAACAAGCTCGATCAAGCGACGATCGCTTACCACAAGCGTGGGCTTCGTTTGACGATGACGGTCGCGTTGATTTTTGCCATCGCGACAGCGCTCGTCGGTGACTTTTCAGGTAAATATTTGGCGAAGTATCAGCCGGACAAGTTGGCGGCTGCAGAATGGCACTTTGAAACCTCGTCCGAAGCCGAGCTCATTTTAGGTGGCTGGCTTGAAGATGACGGACAAGGTGGTTATGAAGTACGTGGGGCCGTCAAGATTCCGTACGCGCTCTCGATTTTAGCAGGTGGTGTCCCGAACTATGAAGTGACGGGATTGAACGAGTTTGCGAAAGAAGACCAACCGCCGCTCTTTGTCCACTATCTGTTCGATGCGATGGTCGGGATTGGGATGCTCCTCGCGCTTATCTCGTTCTTATTCGTGCTCGGACGCTATATCAAACGGTTGAACCAATTTAGTAAGCCGATGCTCATTGCCATCGCGGCCGGTGGCCCGCTCTCGATGATGGCCATCGAGTTTGGCTGGTTCTTCGCCGAGTTTGGCCGTCAGCCTTGGGCGCTCTATGAACTCATGCGCACGAGTGAGGCGGCGACGACGTCGGCAAACGTTGGTTGGATGCTTGTCGCTTTCGCGATCCTCTATGCGGTTCTCGGCGTGGTCACAGTGCTCGTCTTGACACGTCTGTTCAAGGACAACCCAGTCGGGAAAGAACTAAAACAATCGGAACATCGCGGTGAAGCGATGTTTGCCGATGAAGTGTGATCGGAGGGTATGGCATGCAGATTCAAGAATTAGGGATTGCCGTCTTATGGACGTTCTTATACGGCTATCTCATCGTCGCATCGATTGATTTCGGTGCTGGTTTCTTCGCTTTCTATAGTAAGTACACGAAGCGAGACCATATGGTCAACCGTCTGATTGCACGGTATTTATCGCCGACGTGGGAAGTGACGAACGTCTTCTTCGTCTTCTTCTTCGTCGGGATTGTCGGATTTTTCCCGGATACGGCTTATTATTACGGGACAGCGCTCTTGATCCCGGCCTCGGTCGTGTTAATCCTTCTTGCGATTCGCGGGAGCTTCTATGCGTTTGCGAACTATGGTTCAAAAGAGAGCACGCTCTATATGTTCTTATACGGAGCGACGGGTCTTCTCATTCCCGCCTCGATGTCGACAGTCTTGACAGTCAGTCAAGGTGGCTTCATTAACGAGACTGAGTCAAGTGTATTCTTTGACGGCATGAAGTTGTTCACGAACTTCTACTCATGGACCGTCGTCACACTCGCCATCGTCTCAGTGCTCTATATTAGTGCGATGTTCCTCTTGTTCTATGCGGATAAAGCCGGGGACAAGACGGCGATGGGACTCGTTCGGAAGTGGGCGCTCTTTTGGAGCGTTCCGACCATCATCGCGTCTGGCCTCGTCTTCTTTGGCTTGAAGTCTCAAGCGGCATGGCACTATGAGCGGATTTTGGCCGGCAACTGGTGGTGGTTCGCGGCTAGTTTCATCTTCTTCGTCGCAGCGGTCGCGCTCGTCTATTTGAAACGGAACTACGGCATCGCGTTCCTGATGGTCATGGGTCAATTTTTCATGGCTTGGTTCGGCTACGGCTATACGCACTTGCCGTATATCTTGTATCCGTATATCGACATCAACGGAAGCGTCGTCAACGAGTCGATGGCGGTCGCACTCGTCGTCGTCTTCATTCTAGGGCTCTTGCTTCTCGTTCCAGCACTTTATTTGTTACTTCGACTGTTCTTGTTCGACAATGATTACGTGCGCGGCAAGCGTTCGAGCGGTAAAGCGTAAGACCGGGTCTTCCCGGTCTTTTTTCTATAGTTTTTTTCAAGGGAATCGGTTACACTGAACGAAGAATTGAGAACAGAATGCGTAGTCGGAAAGGGATGTAGAAATTATGACAGGGGAATTTGCAGTCATTGGATTGGGACGTTTCGGTGGTTCGATTGTACGGGAATTGTCAGCGAACGGATACGACGTCCTCGCCATCGACGTGGATGAAGAACGCGTCAACGAATTTATGGGCCTCGCGACACACGCGGTCATCGCCGATACGACAGATGAGAACGTGTTGAAAAGCCTCGGCATTCGGAACTTCGAGCACGTGATCGTCGCGATTGGAGAAAACATCCAAGCCTCGATTTTGACGACGCTCATCTTAAAAGAGCTCGGTGTTCAAATCATCACGGTCAAAGCGACGAACGATTACCATGAGAAAGTATTACGTCGCATCGGGGCCGATAACATCGTCCACCCAGAGCGAGACATGGGCGTCCGGATTGCGAACGGTTTGATGAGTCAAAGCATTTTGGATTATTTAGAACTCTCGAATGAACATTCCATTGTGGAAATCAAGGCGGGCGATAAGCTATCGAATAAATCGCTCATCGACTTGGACCTTCGTGCTAAATACGGCGTCAATATCGTGGCGATTCGCCGTGTGGATGACATCCTCATTTCGCCGCAAGCGGACGAGATGATTTTGCCGGAGGACATTCTCATCATCATCGGAAAAGATACCGACCTCGACCGACTCGAACGTACGCTTCGGTCGAGATAAAAACGAGAGGCGCCCGCCTCTCGTTTTTGTTAAATCAAATTCATTTTCTTTAAGCCATATTCGATCCCGTCGTCGAGGATGGATTTCGTCACATAGTCGGCGGCTTCCTTCGCCTCGACACGGCCGTTGCCCATCGCAATGCCCGTTCCGACGTATTGGAGCATCGCCAAATCGTTCAACGCATCGCCGAACGCATACGTGTTCTCCAAACGATAGCCGTTCGCCTCGATAAAGTGGCGAATGCCATCGGCCTTGCTCGCCCCGCGATTGATCACGTCCATCGCGTGCGGATGCCAGCGGATGAAGTCGAACTCGTTATAGGCGCTCAAGTAATGGTGCTCTTCTTCCGGAGTGCAGTATAGGAGCGTCTGATAGACGTCTTGTGCGAGATGGAAATCCGGCTCGAACGTCGGAATCGGCATGTCGAGCTCGCCGAGTGATTGCTCGACGAGGGCGTCATCTCGTCGTGTCGCCCCGCCTCGATGCTGACCGAGGTAGACGAGTGTATGATCGTTCGTCTCTGCGTGACGCGTCAGGCGCGTCAACGCTTCTGTCGGCAACGTGTTACGATAGACGACTTCTCCCACATGCACGACGATTTGTCCGTTGTAGCAGACGAAGCTATTGATTCCGACTTGTTCCGGGATGTTTGATAACATCGCCGGACCGCGTCCTGTCGCGATAAACGTCTCAACTCCGTTTGCGTGCAACTGTTTAATCGCTTGGATGGTCGAAGGCGGGATGTACGTCCCGTCGTGGAGAAGGGTCCCGTCAATATCGAAAAATACAACTTTTTGATCTTCCAAATTCATTCACCATGCTTTCTCTGTCTGATAATGGTCTTTCTATACTTAAAAGCATAACATGAAATCGTGAAACACCCCGCAATCTGACGTCAATAGTGAAATATTGACACAATATGAGCTATAATGAAGAAAGAATCTTACGGAACGTAACCATACTGCGAGAATCACTTATGTTTCACATAGATGAAATCAACTATTTTTAGTAAGGAGCGATTAAATGAAGTTTGTAAAGAACCACCAAACGGCCGTGTTCGCACTAGGCGGACTCGGTGAAATCGGGAAGAACACGTACGTCGTTCAATTCCAAGATGAGATTATCGTCATCGATGCCGGTATCATGTTCCCGGAGGACGATTTGCTTGGAATCGACTACGTTATTCCGGATTATACTTATCTGATTAAAAATAAAGAGAAAGTCAAAGGGGTATTCATCACCCACGGTCATGAAGACCATATCGGGGGCATCCCGTTCCTTTTGAAGCAAGTGAAATTGCCAATTTATGCGACGAAACTTGCTCTCGGACTCATCAAAGTGAAGCTTGAAGAGCATGGTTTGCTCCGTGAAGCAGAACTGCATGAGATTGACGAGGACGCAATCGTCAAGTTTAGAAAAACGAGTATTTCGTTCTTCCGGACGACTCACTCGATTCCGAACTCACTCGGTGTCGTCGTCAAGACACCACAGGGGAACATCGTCCACACGGGCGACTTCAAGTTTGACTTCACACCGGTCGGCGAGCCGGCTGACCTTGCCAAGATGGCTGAAATCGGGAAAGAAGGGGTGCTCTGTCTCTTGTCCGACTCGACGAACGCCGAAGTCGAAGGATTCACGATGAGTGAACGCGTCGTCGGTGGCACGATCAGCGAGACGTTCCGAAAAGCGGAAGGACGGATCATTTTTGCGACGTTCGCTTCGAACATTTATCGTCTACAACAAGTCATCGATGCGTGTGCCGAGACGGGCCGTCACTTGCTCATCTTCGGTCGCTCGATGGAGAAGGTCATGACGATCGGGCAAGAGCTCGGCTTCATTAACGTACCGAAAGGCATGATCATCGAAACGAACCAAATGCGTAACTACAACCCGAATGAAATCGCGATTCTTTGTACCGGTTCACAAGGGGAGCCGATGGCAGCACTCAGTCGAATCGCGAACGGGACACACCGCCAAGTGTCGATTATCCCGGGTGACACGGTCATCTTCTCTTCTTCACCGATTCCGGGGAACGCCATCTCGGTCGGGAAGACGATTGACCAGCTCTATAAAGCCGGCGCGGACGTCGTGTATGGCAAGTTGACGAACATCCACACGTCAGGTCACGGTTCGCAACAAGAACAACTGCTCATGATTCGATTGCTCAACCCGAAATTCTTTATGCCGATTCACGGCGAGTATCGAATGTTGAAAAAACATGCCGAACTCGCTGAATCGGTCGGGATTTCGAAAGAGAATAGTTTCGTCATGGATAACGGGGAAGTGCTCGCGGTCGACGCCGATTCGGCAGCCGTAACCGGCAAGATTTCCGCGAACGCCGTTTATATCGATGGGAACGGAATCGGGGATATCGGGAACATCGTCTTGCGCGATCGTCGCATCCTCTCAGAGGACGGACTCGTCGTCGTCGTCATCAGCATCGATGGCAAGACGCGTAAACTCGTCTCTGGGCCGGACATCATCTCACGCGGTTTCGTCTATATGCGTGAATCTGGTAGCTTAATTCGTGACGGCGAACGTCTATTGAAGAAGACGGTCGAACAAGGCCTCTCGAACAAGCAGATGAAATGGTCAGAGTTGAAACAACTCGTTTCCGATACGCTTACACCATATTTGGCACAAAAAACGAGAAGACACCCAATGGTTCTTCCGATTATTATGGAAGTATGATCGAACGGGCTGTAGGCGACTACGGCCCGTTTTTTGAACCGAACAATAAGGAGCGGGTGCAGATGGCAGAGAAAAAGAGGAGACGTGGATGGGTGAAGTGGGGCGTTGCCGTGCTACTCGTCCTCTTCCTTATTACGATGATTTATCACCAAGTCAAGCCGTTACCAGAAGGCGTATCACGGGCGTCAGAACCGGTCGCGATTTCAGACGACCAAATCGATTTCCTTATTGACTTGACGTACCAAGGCGAGGACACGGAAGTGAACGAAATGGAGATTTTTCAAGACGTCGAACGATCGATTCGTGAGGCGCGCGAGTATGTCGTCATGGACTTTTTCTTATTTAATCCTTATTCAAATGAAGATCGACAATATCCGACGATCACGGCTCGTTTGACGGCGGCGCTCCTCGAGCAGATGGAGGCGTATCCGGATTTGAACGTCGTCGTCATCACCGATGAAATCAACACGACGTATAACGGGCATCCTGCCGATCATCTCGACTTATTGGAGGAGGCGGGCGCTGAAATCGTCTATACAAATTTAGATGCCCTTCGCGATCCAAATATCCTGTATTCCACTGTGTATCGGATGGCTTTCCAATGGTTTGGGGATAGCCAGAACGGCTGGCTCCCGAACCCGATGGCAAAGTCGGCACCGGACATCACCATACGGTCCTATTTACGACTGTTGAACGTGAAAGCGAACCATCGGAAAGTCATGGTGACCGAGAACGAAGGGTTTGTCTTGTCGGCGAATCCGCATGACGCGAGCGGGTATCATTCGAACGTCGGGGTCCGCCTTGACGGTCCGATCCTCGCTGATATTTTAGAAGGGGAAGAGGCCATTGCCCGATTCTCGAAAGGCGACGAGGCGAGATTCCCGGATGAAGAGAAGCTAGCGAACCTGCGGGAAGAAGACTCGGACGGCCCGATGGAAATCCGATACGTGACCGAGTCGAAGATTGAAGATGCGGTCATCGACGGGATGGATCAAGCGAAAGCGGGGGAGACGATTTGGATCGGCATGTTCTATTTGGCTGATCGAGACATCATCCATGCCATTCACCGGGCGGCAGAGCGGGGTGTCTTCGTCAAACTCATCCTCGATCCGAATACGAACGCGTTTGGGCGGGACAAGTCGGGCTTACCGAACTTACCGGTGACGGCCGAACTGAACACGGTCAACCCGGACCAAATCGAGATTCGTTGGTATGAAGTCGGCGACGAACAGTACCATCCGAAACTTTTGTATGTAGAAGGCGAGCGTCAAGTCGTCGTCATCGGCTCCGGGAACTATACGGCACGCAATATGAACGACTACAATCTAGAGGCCGATGTCGAAGTCGTGGCGACGACCGAGACAGAGTTTATGAACGAGGTCGACGGGTATTTCAAAAGGTTATGGAACAACGAAGAAGGGACGTACACTCTTGCGTACGAAGAGATTCAGACCGATTTGCCGATCGGCAAATATTTGATTTATTGGTTCCAAAAACTGACGTGGACGATGACGTACTAACAAAGAAACCCGCCCTCTTCACGAAGGCGGGTTTTCGTCAGTTCGTTTCGACTGGGTTGAACTCGTTCGTATACTCGTACAGGAATCGTCCTGTGTCACGAAGCACGTCCGTCTTCCGATGGAGCGAGAAGTGATCGTACGGGACAGTCTCCGTCGTAATGTTATTCGTATAGTCTTCGAGGAGCAATGAGCTCGAGGGCTCAATCAAATTGAACTCCCCGCCGCGCCCGGCGAACGACAACACTTGAACGGAACGTGGCCACGTCTCAAGTTTTGCCTGGAACGCCTGTAGCCCGTCTGACGTCGGGGACAAGTCGCGGATGGCGGCACTTCCGGTGTTTACTCCGAAATTACTCGCCGACAAACCGAAGTTGGCGAGACGAGTACCGGCGAACGGACTGTCGAAAGAGACGAACTTATCGATGAGGTAGTCGTCTTGATTCAAAATATAGTTCGCAGCGGCGACGCCGCCCATGCTGTGGCCAATCAAATACATTCGGTCGAACGACTTGTTTCGTTCTGCCTTATACGTCTCGATTGCCGCGTTCAACCATTTCGTCTGATTGTTCAGCGACGCCTCAGCGTCCTCGTATTCGATTCGGACGATGGGGCGGTTCGAGCTATAGTCGTTGATGACGCAGTCGACCTCGCTTTCTGTCGAGACGGTGCAGAGGGCGCCGTCTTTAGCGAGTCCGCGTTGCTCCATGAACTGAGAGAAGCGCAAGAACGTCCGGTCCGTCCCGAGGAGGCCATGCACGGCGAACGTGGGGATGAACTCGTCGGTCTGGGCCGCTTGACGCACGGCCTCGGCCTTCCGTTCCGTCGTCAACTCTTCCCGAATGGTCACGATAATGATCGAGAGCGCCAAGACGACGATGAGCACACCGAGTAGGCGCGAACGGATGGACGTCTTGTTCGGGTCGCCGGCGTTCTTCCGGTATTTTCGCCAAATGAAGAAACTTGCGAGGCTGACGACGACGAAAGCGACGATCGTGATAATCCACGCCTTCACGTTCGGGACGTGCGCGACGAGCGTCAAATTGTTTTGCCGGCCCCCGTACACTTGCCATTCGACGTGTTTCATCGAGCGAAGGTCAAGGCCGGTCCCGTCCTCGATGAACACACCAGTCGGCACGGTCAAGTTGAAACGGATATCGGCTTGACGGACATAGCGTTCGGCAAGCTGTTTCGGGGAGCCGCTCAAGTTGAGTCCCGGCAGTTCGATTCGGTCGAGCCGTAAATCGAGGTTCGTATTGAGTACATAGGAGTCGAACCAGATGCCGTCTTCCTTTTGCACATCGAACTCCATATCCGGCGGGACAAGGATGCCGGCTGGTCCGGTCTTCCATTCTTCTTTGATGTTCTGTAACTCGTCGACGTTATCAAACGTCTTCTTGAGCACCATGCCTTCATAATCATCTTCACTCGAGTAGTCACGTGTCGCATAGCCGTTGTCACGGGCCTGTTGTTTCCACGTATCCCAATCTAGGCGCAAATTGAGCAGTCTCATGACGGGGTGATCGCGAAATGCGTACGTCGTCTCGAGCGTGACCGATTGATCGTAATGGACAGTAGCGTCATACTCGATCCGGACACATCCCCCGATTAAAAGAAATAAAAATGGGAATACTAACAACAGTGCCTTTTTTCTCACGTTCGTCACCTCAGATCGGCTCACCATAAGTCTCTAGCGGATTGGTCGGATTGATGCGGTCATAGAACATGACACCGTCTAAATGATCGAGTTCGTGTTGGCAGACGATGGCTCGCATGCCGCGAAGACGAAGTTTAATTGGATTCCCGTCGCGGTCGAACCCTTCAAGGGTGATGCGGCGATAACGCGGCACGTTACCTTTCACGACACGGTCGACGGATAGACATCCTTCACCGCCGTTTAAAAACGTCTGCTCGACCGAGTGGCTCGTGATCTTAGGGTTGAAGATGGACAATTGAAACGTCTCTTCTTCTTCATGCAAGAGGACGGTGAAAAAACGCCGGTTGACCCCAAGTTGTGGTGCGGCGATGCCGACACCGCCGCGAAGTTCATATTTTTCACTGATTTCTGGGTCTTGGCTATTGACGAGGAACGTCTCCATCTCGTCAAGCAATGTCAAATCTTCAGCTGTAGGTGGGATTGAAACTTCTGTTGAGCGAAGGCGAAGCCGGTCGTCGCCTTCACGAATCACGTCTTTCATCGTTAACATGTACAACTTCCTTTCCAAATGCGTTATGCCTCATTATATCATATTTAATGTTGAAATCGATGAGATGGTACAGAAGGTGAAATGAAAATGATACAGAGACGAAATCACTGAAAAGATGTGTTCATGTAAGCGTTTTTATAGGGTGAGCATATTTTTTGCGTTAATATAACAACCCGTTTTATACTGTCTAAGAAACGGCAGGAGTAGAATTACTTTCCTGTATCACGTTAATACAGATTGCTTTTTTGGACAGATACACTTAAGATTTGAGGTAGTGTTTGATCACAAAAAAGACAATTGTCTCATAGTTGAAAGGATGAGGTGAAACGAATGAACAACGTTCAGGTACTTCAAAACGTGGAAGAAAACTTCCAAACGTTCCGTATTCTCGATGAGAAGGGCGAAGTCGTCAACCAAGACGCGATGCCCGACGTAACGGACGAGCAACTTCAGGAGCTTATGCGCCGCATGGTCTATACTCGAATCTGGGACCAACGTGCAATCTCACTTAACCGTCAAGGTCGCTTAGGTTTCTATGCGCCAGTGGCTGGTCAAGAAGCGACAATGATCGGGACGCAATACGCGCTCGACAAACAAGACTGGATTCTTCCAGGCTACCGTGATATCCCGCAACTCGTATTCCACGGACTTCCGCTTTATCAAGCGTTCTTATTCTCACGTGGACACGTGGCAGGTAACCGCATCCCTGAAGACGTCAACGTCTTGATGCCACAAATCATCATCGGTGCACAAATCATCCAAGCAGCGGGCGTGGCAATGGGCCTCAAACGCAACGGCAACACAAACGTCGCCATTACTTATACAGGTGACGGTGGTTCATCACAAGGTGACTTCTATGAAGGATTGAACTTTGCAGGTGCATTCAAATCACCAGCCATCTTCGTCGTTCAAAACAACCGCTTTGCAATCTCGACACCTGTTGAGAAACAAACTGCAGCTAAAACGATCGCGCAAAAAGCTGTCGCAGCGGGCATCAACGGAATCCAAGTCGACGGAATGGACGTTCTCGCTGTCCTCGCCGCGACACAACAAGCGCGTAAAGACGCACTTGAAGGAACACCGACGCTCATCGAAGCACTCACATACCGTTACGGACCACATACGCTTGCTGGGGATGACCCAACGCGTTACCGTACAAAAGAACTCGACACGGAGTATCAAGAAAAAGATCCACTCGTACGCTTCCGTCTCTTCCTCGAAGGCAAAAAGCTTTGGAACGAAGACATGGAGAACGAAGTGATCGAGCAAGCAAAAGCGGATGTTAAAGAAGCGATTAGCCTTGCTGATAAAGAACCAAAACAAAAAGTTTCGGACTTCATCAACAACATGTTCGAAGAACTTCCTGCTAACTTGAAAGAGCAGCTCGAAGAATATACTGCAAAGGAGTCGAAGTAAGTTATGGCTCAAATGACAATGATCCAAGCGATTACTGATGCGATGCGCGTTGAAATGAAGCGCGACGAGAAAGTACTTCTTTTCGGAGAAGACGTTGGTAAAAACGGTGGGGTATTCCGTGCAACAGAAGGTCTCCAAGACGAGCTCGGCGAAGACCGCGTCTTCGACACGCCGCTTGCTGAGTCTGGTATCGGTGGTCTTGCCATCGGTCTCGGTCTTACTGGTTTCCGTCCAATCATGGAAGTTCAATTCTTCGGATTCGTATTCGAAGTATTTGACTCAATCGCAGCTCAAATGGCACGTATGCGTTACCGTTCAGGCGGCGCTTACAGCCAGCCAATCACAATCCGTTCACCATTCGGTGGCGGCGTAAAAACACCTGAACTTCATGCGGATAGCCTCGAAGGCTTGATGGCTCAGACACCTGGTCTTAAAGTCGTCATCCCGTCGACGCCATACGATGCAAAAGGACTTTTGATCGCGTCAATCCGCGACAACGACCCAGTCGTCTTCCTCGAGCACATGAAACTTTACCGTTCATTCCGTGGCGAAGTACCTGAAGGCGAATACACGATCGAGCTTGGAAAAGCAGACGTGAAGCGTGAAGGAACTGACGTTTCAATCATCACATACGGTGCGATGGTCCACACGTCACTTAAAGCAGCGGAAGAACTCGAAAAAGAAAACATCAACGTTGAAGTCATCGACCTCATGACAGTGAGCCCGCTTGATATCGATACAATCGTCGAGTCTGTTAAAAAGACTGGCCGTGCGATCGTCGTTCAAGAAGCACAGCGTCAAGCAGGAATCGCGGCAAACGTTGTAACTGAAATTCAAGAACGCGCAATTCTTCACCTCGAAGCACCAGTGCTTCGTGTGACTGCACCTGACACAGTTTTCGCCTTCGCACAAGGTGAAGACGCATGGTTGCCTGACCATAAAGATGTCGTTGCAAAAGTTAAGGAAGTTATCAACTTCTGATCGTGTTCATTTGGCGATGAGGGAGAATTGTCTCCCTCGTCGTGTTTACATGATTATTTGATGGGAGGAAAAACCAGTGGCAGTATTTGAATTTAAATTACCAGACATCGGTGAAGGAATTCACGAAGGTGAAATCGTCAAGTGGTTCGTAAAAGATGGGGATACAGTAAAAGAGGATGACATCCTCCTTGAAGTACAAAACGACAAAGCTGTCGTTGAAATTCCAGCTCCAGTCGATGGAACAGTTAAAGAAGTGAAAGTCTCTGAAGGAACAGTTGCCGTCGTCGGTGACGTCCTCATCACGTTCGATATCGAAGGTGACGCGCCAGCAGGCGAAGAGGAAGCAACTCCTGAACAGCCAAAAGCTGAAGAAGAGCCAGAAGGCACAATCGAGAAAGCGGTTGAAGCAGACAAGCCACGCGACGTTCAACTTCACAAGTCAGAACGCGTCATCGCGATGCCATCAATCCGTAAATACGCTCGGGAAAAAGGCGTCGATATCCGTGAAGTCAAAGGTTCTGGTGACAACGGACGTGTCTTGAAAGAAGACATCGATGCATTTGCAAACGGTGAAGCGCCAGCAGCTGAAGCTACAACAGAGAAAACAGAATCTGTAGCGCCAGCAGCAGCAGCGAAAACGGAAATCAAGCCTTACGAGTCAGCTACACCTGAACTCGAAACGCGCGAGAAAATCCGTGGAATCCGTAAAGCAATCTCGAAAGCAATGGTTAACTCGAAACACACAGCGCCACACGTTACACTCATGGACGAAGTCGACGTCACGAAACTTGTCGCACTCCGTAAAGAGTTCAAACAAGTTGCCGCTGACCAAGGCGTGAAACTCACGTACTTGCCGTTCGTCGTGAAAGCATTGACTGCAGCAGCGAAAGCTTACCCTGCAATCAACGCGTCAATCGACGATGTGAACGAAGAAATCGTGTACAAAAACTACTACAACATCGGTATCGCTGCAGACACAGATAACGGCCTCGTCGTTCCTGTCGTCAAAGAAGCAGACCGTAAATCAATCTATGCACTCGCTACAAACATCAATGAGCTTGCCGGTAAAGCACGTGAAGGTAAACTCGCTGGGGACGACATGAAAGGCGGATCGATCACAATCACGAACATCGGTTCTGCTGGTGGACAATGGTTCACACCTGTCATCAACCACCCAGAAGTTGCGATTCTCGGTATCGGCCGCATCGCTGAGAAAGCTGTCGTGAAAGACGGCGAAATCGTTGCAGCCCCAGTGCTCGCGCTTTCGTTCAGCTTTGACCACCGCCTCATCGATGGTGCGACTGCTCAAAACGCACTCAACATGGTGAAACGTTTGCTTCAAGATCCAGCACTTCTAATGATGGAGGGATAAGAACATGGTAGTAGGAGAATTCGCACAAGAAACTGATTTAATCGTTATCGGCGCCGGTCCTGGTGGATACGTTGCAGCCATCCGTGGCGCACAACTCGGCCTTAAAGTGACAATCGTTGAGAAAGGGAACTTCGGCGGTGTTTGCTTGAACGTCGGATGTATCCCATCAAAAGCGTTAATCACGGCGGGTCACAACTTCCAACACGCAAAAGGTCACTCATCAATGGGGATCACGTCTGACAACGTGTCAGTCGACTTCACAAAAGTCCAAGACTGGAAACAGTCGGTCGTCAACAAATTGACTGGCGGCGTGAAAGGCCTTTTGAAAGGAAACAAGATTGAAATCGTTCAAGGTGAAGCATTCTTCGCATCTGAAGACACTGTCCGTGTCATCACAGAAGATAGCTCAACTCCTTACAAGTTCAAAAAAGCGATCATCGCGACTGGTTCGACACCAATCGAGATTCCATCGTTCAAATGGTCGAAGCGTGTCCTTTCTTCAACGGGCGCATTGGCGCTTCCTGAAGTACCGAAGAAACTCGTCGTCATCGGCGGCGGTTACATCGGGATGGAGCTTGGTACAGCGTATGCAAACTTCGATACTGAAGTTGTCGTCGTTGAAGGCGCAAGCGACATCTTGTCTGGTTTCGAGCCGCAAATGACGCAAATCGTCAAGAAGAAGCTCAAACAAAAAGGCAACGTCACGATTCACACGAACGCGCTTGCGAAAGGCGTCGAAGAAACAGAAGACGGCGTAACGGTTAAGTTTGAAGTCAACGGCGAAGAGCAGTCTGTTGAAGCGGACTATGTCCTCGTCACAGTCGGCCGCCGTCCAAACACGGGCGACATCGGTCTTGAGAACGCGGAAGTAAAAGTTAGCGACCGTGGCATCATCGAAATCGATGACCAGTGCAAGACGTCGAACGAAAACATCTACGCAATCGGTGACATCGTTCCTGGACCACCGCTCGCGCACAAAGCTTCGTACGAAGCAAAAATCGCGGCAGAAGCAGCTGCAGGCAAGCCTGCGTACCTCGACTACTCAGCAATCCCAGCGGTCGTCTTCACAGACCCTGAGCTTGCGACAGTCGGTTACACAGAGCCGCTCGCAAAAGAAGAAGGACTCGAAATCACCGTTTCGAAATTCCCATTCGCTGCGAACGGTCGTGCCCTCGCACTCGACGAGCCAGATGGCTTCATGAAGCTCATCACGCGTAAAGAGGACGGTCTTTTGATCGGTGCTCAAATCGCGGGTACAGGCGCATCTGATATGATCGCCGAGCTCGGACTCGCAATCGAAGCTGGAATGACGGCTGAAGATATCGCCCTTACAATCCACGCTCACCCTTCACTCGGTGAGATGGCAATGGAAGCGGCAGAAATCGCAATCGGTATGCCAATCCACGTCGTCAAGTAACGACAAAAAATCTCTCGCTATTCGTAGCGAGAGATTTTTTTAATGTAATGGACTGTGCGCTCGACTTCTTTAAAACCAATCCGCTCATGAAATTGTTGGCTACCCGTGTTCTCGAGCTCAGTGTCTGACGCGAGCTCGGTGCACCCGTTCGAGCGTGCGAACCTCGTTGCCGTCTCGACAAGGTTCGTTGCCACTGCGTTTCCTCGTTCGGAATCGACGACATAGATCCCTTCGATGAACGCTGTCGGCTCGCCTGTGGCCCCGGGAACGTAGTCATACCGAAAGCTCAGTTGGCAAAAGCCAATCGGTTCATCGGCAACCGCGAGGAAGTAATGCATCTTGTCAGAGCGAAGGCCGAGTCGGACTTCGGCGGACAGCTCGGTCATTGGCGCGTCCGGCCAAAGCCGATGCATCAACTGGACCAAATGTTGGACGTCACGTGACGTCGCCTTTTTGATTTGCATCGTGCGACCTCCTTTTAGGTTTCGTACATCAAGTATAAAGGAAAAAAACATAAAGAGGCTAGAAAGGAGGGACTACGTGATGGCGTTCGATGAAGAACTTCTCTATACGGTTTCTGAAACGAGTCGTGTCCGTTTCACAGGGATCGAGACGGAACGGGCCCGCTATGATTTCGGTTTTGTCTATACGCATCAATTCATGGGAAAGGTACTCGTTGTCTGCATGCAGACCGGCCAGTCCGCTCTTCTCGATATGCATGCGTTAGAGGAACCGAGACAACTGTATCCGATGCTTGGGATCGCGTTGACCGATACCGAGCACGTCGCCGAATTTTTACGAATCTGTTTGGAAGAAAAAGATCGGGAAACCGAAGAATCTTCTCTTGAAAAAATGTAAGCGTTTTCTTATAATGAGAAATAGGGGAAGCAATTCGATCATCATAAGCCACCTTTTCTTTTGATGACAACAAAGCGCACCGGTCAATCGACCGGTGCGCTTTCGTGTTAACGGATGGCTTTCGTCTGTTGAATCACTTTAATCATTTGAAGCGACTCATCTTCAAGTCCTTGGACTGGCAGACCTGCCTCGATATTCGCCATGATATATTCAAGCGTCGACGCTGTGATGAGTTCGCCTGGAATGATAATCGGAATTCCCGGCGGATACACCATGATGAATTCGGCCGAGATGCGACCTACCGCGTTCTCGAGTGGGATCGTCTCCGTCTCTTCGTAGAACGCATCACGCGGGCTGAGTGCGAGCGGCGGAATCTCCGGGAGCATGATGGATAACGAATCGTTCCCGGACGTGTTATAAACGGAAACGACGTCGCGCATCGCGTCAATCAAAGCTTGGATCGTTGATTCGTCGTCCGCGCTCGTCACGATGAAGAGGACGTTCAATAAATCAGACATCTCGACTTCGATTTGGTGGTTCTCCCGCAAATACTTCTCGATTTCAAAGCCTGTAATGCCAAGTTCACGAACAGAGACGAGCACTTTCGTCTCGTCAAGGGCATACGTTGACTCCGAATGAAGTTCGGCGTGGCCATATACGGATAGGTGCGGCATGTTGTTGATGGCCGCACGCGCCGTCCGCGCGAGGGAGAGGGCGCGATCGTTCATTGCTTCCCCTTTTGTCGCGAGTTGACGACGGGCCGCGTCGAGCGAGGTGAGCAACAAGTAAGACGTCGAGGTCGTCGTGATCATCGAGAGCATCGCGTGGATGCGTTCTGGCGATACAAGACCGCGGCGGACGTTCAAAATCGAACTCCCCGTCATCGAGCCGCCTAGTTTGTGCACGCTCGTCGCGGCGACGTCCGCCCCGGCTTGCATAGCCGACAGCGGCAACTCGTCATGGAACGGCAAGTGGACACCGTGCGCCTCATCGACGAGGACAGGCACGTCTTGAGCGTGTGCGACAGCGACGATGCGCTCAAGGTCACCGGCAACGCCAAAGTACGTCGGATTGATGACGAGGACGGCTTTCGTGTCCGGGTGCAACTCGAGGGCACGTTCGACGGCGCTCGCCGTGATCCCGTGCGCGATGCCATACGTCTCATCAAATTCCGGGTGAATGAATACCGGGTGGGCTCCTGTCAAAACGAGCGCTGACATGACCGATTTATGGACGTTACGGGGAACGATGATTTTCTCGTTCGGCCCGACGACGCCCATGATCATCGCCATGATGGCACTTGACGTCCCTTGAACCGAGAAGAACGTCTCGTCGGCACGGAACGCGTCAGCTGCGAGACGTTCCGCTTCAGCGATGGCTGCCTTCGGATGGTGCAAGTCATCGAGTGGCGCGATGTTGATTAAGTCGATTTTGAGTGCGTTCTCGCCGATGAAGTCACGAAACTCCGGATCCATCCCTTTTCCGCCTTTATGGCCAGGAATGTGGAATGCGATTGGATTCGTGTCGACGTGTTTGAGTAACGTATCAAAAAGCGGTGTCTCGAGCTGTGTGGCAGCTTTCAATTTCAATAGTGAGCCCTCCTTGGAATCAGTGTGTAGGTGAGGTCGGTCAATAATGTAAGTTATATGTCTTTCCCCAATTGGTTTTATTTTATAGGAACTAGCAATAGAAAATGATGCAACAAAAAAACTATAGAGATTTCCTACTCAACTTGCAATAGTTTTTTTTGTTGATACAATGAGTGTCGAGGTGAACAATATGCAAATCAACTATCCAATCAACCCGGACTGGACGACAGAAGAATTAATCGACGTCGTCGAGTTCTATAATCAAGTCGCGCTCGCGAACGAAGGCGGCGTCGAACGTGAAGCGTTTCTAGATGCATATCGCACGTTCAAGCAAATCGTGACCTCGAAGTCCGAGGAAAAACAATTGAGCGCCGTGCACGACGAACAGACTGGATACTCTACCTATCGTACGGTCCAAGCGGCCTTAAAATCAAATACAAAGATTTTAAAAGTGTGAGTAGCCAGAGCATGAGAAGACGCGACCGTTTTCTCATGCTTTTTTTGTTAATTCCTGCAGAAATAGGGTACATATCACTAACAGTTCATTCAGGTTTAGGACCGGTTGAAGTGGGAATATACTCACTAAGATAAAAAATTCAAAATAGTCAGACAATTCTCTTTCCTTTTTGAATTTCATCTGATATACTCAATTCAACTCACTAAACCGTAACTTGTAGCCCAACTAAAGGAGTGTGGCATCTCATGAAACAAGTGATCGAGGCATTCAAAAGAAAAGACGCAGAAAAACGGATTCCGGTGCTGCGCTTAGAGATTGATTATGAATTGGCAACGCTCTTCGATGCAATGGCGTCACAAGATGATGCCACTGTCCAGGCTAGCAAGCATCGGTTAGAGAAATACCGCCAAGAACTTTTGCGTCTCGAAGCCTGACCCACAACCATCCATTCAACCAGTATTCCATGCGAATACTGGTTTTTGTTTGGTACAATGCAACTAGAGGTGATTACGATGTTAGAATGGTTCGCAATTGACTTAATTAAACAAGCAGGAGAATATATTCGGCAACAGATTGATGAACAGTATGAGATTGAGCGAAAGACCGGGAAAGGGGACTTGGTGACGGAAATCGACCGGGCAGTGGAACAGCTGATTGTCGACCGAATCCAAGATGCCTATCCAGACCATCACATCGTCGGCGAAGAAGGGATCTCAACGGGACCGGCCGACTTGAAAGGGACGGTTTGGTTCGTCGACCCGATCGACGGCACGCTAAACTTTATCCATCAAAAACGAATGTTTGCCATCTCGGTCGCCATCATGGTCGACGAGGTCGTCGAGTATGGGTTCGTCTACGACGTCATGGCAGACGAACTGTTCGTCGCGCGGCGGGGCCACGGCGCAACGCTGAACGGAAGGATTCTTCCGTCCATCACAGAACATTACGTGCGTGACGCGTTCCTCAGCATGAACGCGACATGGGTGACGCCGAACCGACAAATCGCACCGGAAGTGTTGGCGCCAATCGTCAAAGACTCCGTCGGGACACGTGCGCACGGGGCCGCGTCGCTTGAACTCGCATGGCTCGCGGCCGGTCGTGTGGATGGCTACATTACGATGCGTAATATGCCTTGGGACTATGCAGCAGGGAAGTTGCTCGTCGAAGAAGTAGGCGGTCGCGTCGCTTCCTTATATGGAGAGCCTATTCAGTATGACGGCAAAACGTCGGTCCTCGCCGGAAGCGAGACGTTCGTCAACGATGTCGTCAAGCATTACGTCATCGCCAAAGGCGCGACGCCGGAAGTGCGACCTGACTTAGAGATTAAGTCCGAACCGTCCTATGCAGACGTTCAGGCGCTCCTTCTTTTGGCAAACCCGCAGGAAGCGATGATTCAAGAGCAGTTCAAAACGGGGGAGACGTTCGTCGCGATACTCGGGGGTGAGCTCGTCGGGGCTTATATGCTCGTTCGGCGTAGTGAGGAGTTAATCGAACTTGTCAACATCGCCGTCAAACCGGAACGACAAAACCAGACGATCGGACAGCGTCTCTTACAAGACGCGATTCGTCGGGCGAAAGAGAACGGTGCAAAGCGAATGCTCGTCTGTACGGGTAACTCGAGTATCGTCCAGCTTCGCTTTTATCAACAAGCCGGGTTTCGTTTCGAGTCGGTCGAACGCGACTACTTCCCGAACCATGGGTACGCAGCAATCGAGGAAGATGGTCTTCCGCTCCTCGACCGAATCTGTTTGACGCGTGACTTATAAAGCAGAAAAGCCCGGGCATAAAAGTGGCCCGGGCTTTCATCATGGTCGACGGTTCGAGAGGACGCGACGGCGTAAGTTGATTCCAAAGAATGTGGCGACCGCACTTAAGGCAAGGCTACCGATGATAATGGCGGCGCTTCCTTCGGCAACGCCGACCCCAATCCCGACAAAACCGGCTACGACGGCGATGGCGATGAGCACGAACAGCTTTTGCATGGAGATTCCCCCTTTTCTCTAATCTCCTCTATTGTATGCAAAAAAGAAGCCAAATGGAAACGGTAACAGTCGATAACACTCGACAAAGGTGGTAGAACGTGTGCTATACTCTTAAAGTTGAATAAAAGATGAAACTTTTTTAAATAAGAGAGGACTAACTACATGAACGTAAGAACAAACCTTCGGAACGTAGCCATCATCGCCCACGTTGACCATGGTAAAACAACGCTAGTCGATGAATTGTTAAAACAGTCTGGGACATTCCGGACAAATGAAATGGTCGCTGAGCGCGCCATGGACTCGAACGATATCGAACGTGAGCGCGGAATCACGATTCTCGCGAAAAACACGGCAATCGATTATAAAGACACACGCATCAACATCGTAGATACGCCAGGTCACGCCGATTTCGGTGGAGAAGTTGAGCGAATCATGCGTATGGTTGACGGCGTTATCCTCGTCGTCGACGCGCGTGAAGGTTGTATGCCACAGACACGTTTCGTATTGAAGAAAGCACTCGACCAAGGTCTCCGTCCAATCGTTGTCGTCAACAAAATCGACAAGCCGATGGTCCGCCCACTCGACGTCGTCGACGAAGTTGTTGACTTGTTGATTGACCTTGGAGCAGATGAAGATCAACTTGAATTCCCTGTCGTCTATACGTCTGCAGTCAGCGGTTCAAGTTCGTTCGATCCTGATCCAGAGAAGCAAGAAGATACAATCACGTACGTGCTCGACACAATCCTTGAGAACACGCCAGCGCCAATCGATAACTCAGATGAGCCGCTCCAGTTCCAAGTCACGATGCTCGACTACGATAACTACCTTGGCCGGATCGGTGTCGGTCGCGTCTTCCGTGGGAAAATCAAAGTTGGCGAGTCCGTGTCACTTTGCAAAACAGACGGTTCAATCAAGCAACTTCGTGTTACGAAATTGTTTGGTTACTTTGGACTCAAGCGCGTTGAAATCGACGAAGCGAAAGCCGGTGACTTGATTGCCATCGCGGGGATGGAAGACATCAACGTCGGGGAGACGGTCACGCCAGTCGGAAAAGAAGAACCACTTCCGCTCCTCCGCATCGATGAGCCGACGCTTCAAATGCGTTTCATGACAAACAACTCACCTTTCGCAGGACGCGAAGGCGATTTCGTGACAGCACGTAAAATCGAAGAGCGTTTGATGAAACAACTCGAGACGGACGTTTCGCTCCGTGTCGAAAACACAGACTCACCTGACCAATGGATCGTTTCAGGCCGTGGTGAACTTCACCTCGGAATCTTGATTGAGAACATGCGTCGTGAAGGGTATGAGCTTCAAGTTTCGAAGCCACAAGTTATCATTCGTGAAGACGAAGATGGTACGAAAATCGAGCCGTTCGAGCGCGTCATCATCGACGTGCCGGAAGAGTACACAGGTTCAGTCATGGAGTCGATCGGTCTCCGTAAAGGTGAACTGGCGAACATGAACACGAACGACAACGGTCAGACGCGTATGGAATTCATCGTTCCTTCACGTGGGCTCATTGGTTACCGTAACGAGTTCTTGTCAGCGACACGCGGATACGGAATCTTGAACCACACGTTCGAAGAATACCGTCCGTTCATCTCTGCTGATATCGGCGGCCGCCGTAGCGGTGTTATGGTTTGTATCGAACCTGGTAAGTCGACGGCTTACTCGATTGGTGCGCTTGAAGACCGTGGAACGATCTTCATCGAGCCGGGTACAGATGTATACGAGGGGATGATCATCGGTGAGTGTAACCGTGACGTCGATCTCGCGATCAACGCCGTGAAAGGAAAGCAGTTGACGAACATGCGTGCATCATCAAAAGACTCGACACAAGTCTTGAAACGTCCACGCGTCTTCTCACTCGAAGAGTCGCTCACATTCTTGAATGACGACGAGTACTGCGAAATCACGCCGGAGTCAATTCGTCTCCGTAAGAAAGTCTTGAACAAGAACGAACGCGAGAAAGCTGACAAGCGTCGTAAACTTGGTAAAGAATAAGTGCGAAAAAGGGAGCGCCTCGGCGTTCCCTTTTCTTTTGGATAGTGTAGAATGGATGTGTATGAAATAAAGGGGGATTCTCAGCTTGAAAGCTTCTCAAACGATTGACATCACACAAATCGATGTACCGTGGATTGCCTCGCTTCTTGGGGTCGGCAGTGACGCGAACGACTTCTCGGTCGGATTCAACGCGTTGATTATCACGGTCATCTTACTTACGATTCTCGTGTTCAAATTAGGCTTTGCTAAACAGTTGACGTGGTGGAAATCACTCATCGTCTACATTCTATTGTCACTCGGTGCGGGAACGATGGCACTCGTCTTCTTCACGTGGCCGATTCCAGAAGTCCTTCTCGTCATGGCGATCGTCTTGGCCATTTATCGAGGACGCCTCTGGTGGAACCGCCGCCAAGGGATCGAATCCCACTAAAAAAATGACGTCTCGCGTTATGCGGGGCGTCATTTTTGATTACCATCTCCGCTTTTGGCGGAACGATGGATATAAGTTGAAGTGACCGGTCGCATTCCGCTCTGCCGTTCGTTCAGAGATGCGTTCTTGGCACGTTTGGCACATATACGTTTTAGCGGGTTTGTTGCGAAGCCGTTTCGCTTCGAACGACCACGAATCAATCGTTTCGACTTTATCACAAAGAGAGCACTTTACGCGCATGGTCTCACCTTCCTCTTTCTTGATTATAGCATGATTTCACAATAGAAAAGCAGGGAATGAATGAGGTAAGGGCGAAAGCAATTCATATACCCGTGGAGGAGGGGAGTGTATGGCAAGTAAAGCGATGTTTGAGTTATCTGACGCGCAACAAGATGCCTTAAACGATATGCCGTTATCGATTTTAGTCGCGTTCGATGAAGCGAAACGATGGCCGACGACACATGCCATCAGTTGGGTGCAAGCCCCGACGCGACAAACGATTCGGTTCGCCCTGACGAAAAATTCACATTTAATCACGCTTTTACAGCAAGAGAGAACAGCGAGTCTTGTTTTTATCGAAGACGGCTCGGCATACAATGCGACGCTATCTCCAGTCGTGGAATTTGAACCCGGTGTTGTGCCGGTGCTTCACCTTCGTTTTTTTGAAGGGCGTGTCGAGGAAGTCCGGAACATCTCGTTTTATGGCGCGATGTTTGGACAACCAGAAATCGTCAAAACGTACGATCCAGAAGCAGCAGAAAAGTTGGACCGTGAAGTCAAGGAAAGCTTGAACTCTTGATCACCAACAATTTGCGAGGGGCGGCAAAGTCTATGAAAAAAACCTATGTGCTCGATACGAACGTACTCTTACACGATCCACTCTCTTTATTTCAATTTGATGAGCACGATGTCGTCATCCCGGCGATCGTCTTAGAAGAATTAGACGGCAAAAAACGAAACATGGATGAGGTCGGTCGCAACGCCAGAGAGACGGCACGCGTTCTCGATCAACTTCGAACGACCGCTAAACTTCATGATGGGGTGCCGCTTGAAAATGGGGGCCGGTTATTCGTCGAAATCGGTCACGAGCATTCCGTCGATTTTCCGTTCGATGTGATGACGAACGACAACCGCATCTTGACCGTCGCGTTAGGACTTATGAAACAACATGAACATGACCCGAATCGAAAAGTCGTGGTCGTGTCAAAAGATATACTCGTCCGCGTCAAGGCAGACGCCATCGGCATCGAAGCCGAGGACTATTTAACGGACCATATCGTCGATACGACGAACTTATATGCCGGATATCGGGAGATTGAGGTGGACCAAGCGCTGATCGACGAATTTTATCAAGTGCGCCAGTTACCTGTGTCAGCCATTTCAAAAAATCAGCTGTACCCGAACGCGTTCGTTGTGTTGAAGAGTAACGTCTCAAAGGCGAGTGCACTCGCCGTCGTCGATGCGCTGCAGCCGATCATCCGACCGTTGTCGCTCGATGCCGACCATATTTGGGGGATCCATCCTCGGAACGTCCAACAACGGATGGCGCTCGATTTACTGCTCCGTGATGACATCCCGTTCGTCACGCTACTCGGTAAAGCGGGTACCGGGAAAACGTTGCTTGCGCTCGCCGCAGGCCTCTCGCTCGTCGAAGACGAACATCGCTTCAATAAACTCGTCGTCGCGCGGCCGGTCGTCCCGATGGGGAATGACATCGGCTATCTACCGGGCGAGATGGAAGAGAAACTCCGTCCGTGGATGCAACCGATTTATGATAACTTGGAATTTTTATTCAACGCCAATTCAAAAGACGAGCTCGGTAACATTTTAGCCGGCATCAAATCGATTCAACTCGAGGCGCTCACGTATATTCGCGGACGCAGCATGCCGGACCAATTCATCATCATCGATGAGGCGCAGAACTTGACGAAGCATGAGATTAAGACGATTTTGACTCGTGTCGGGGAAAACTCGAAAATCGTCCTCGTTGGTGACCCGTATCAAATTGACCATCCGTACTTGGATGAGTATTCGAACGGGTTGACGTATGCGGTCGAACGATTCAAAGGACAAAACGTGTTCGGTCACGTCCAACTCGTGAAAGGGGAGCGTTCATCGCTCGCCCGGTTGGCCGCTGACCTGCTATAACAAAAACGCCGAGCGCGCGCTCGGCGTTTATTTTGGTTTCGCAACGAGCGTACGCACGTTGGCTTTCTCTAAAAATGCGTTCGTCAACATGATGAGGCCGGTGATGACAAACAAAGCCGAAAATCCGAAATGGACGACGATTTGAGACCCGAACAACGGACCGAGTAAGTTCCCCATGAACTGAGCGGATTGATTGTACGAGAAGATTCGACCTGTGGCGGAACTTGGCGTATGTTGCCGCAACAGGGACTGGACGGACGGCAGGAGCGCCGCGGTCGCAAAACCAAGTCCAAAGCGCAATAAGACGAGCTGTGTCGTCGACGTGACGAACGCCTGCGGGATGAGGAGCGCGCTATAGACGATGAGCGCCCAAAACAAGATGCGCTCCGCGCCGAACCGGTCCGACCATTGGCCGAGCCGTGGGGCCGAAATCAAGGCGGCGACCCCTGGGGCCGAAGCGACGATTCCAGCGAGAAACGCAAGCGACGTCGTATACGGATTTAACTCCCGGACGTAAAGCGTCAATAACGGGCCGATCGACTGCGTCGAGAACGTGATTAAGAATGTCGTGACAAACAAGCTGAGTATCAGTTGCGGATGGCGAAGCGAGCGAATAATCGATTTCGTCGAATCGAGTTTTTCACGCGCCACGGGTACGAAGTCTTCTTTGACGAATACGAGTGTGATGAGAAACGTCAAGAAGAGCGCACTTCCTGTAAAGAGAAAAACGGATCGAAGCCCAACCCAGTCAGCGAGCAGTCCGCCAATTAACGGACCGAGGAGACCACCGGTGATGCCACCGGTCGACAACGTACCGAGCGCCCAGCCACTTTTCTCTTTTGGTGTTTGTGAAGCGACAAGCGTGATGCCGGCCGAGATAAATCCGGAGACGGCACCCATTAAGAGCCGAAGCCCGACGAGTTGATAAATGTCTTGGACGAAACTGATGAGCGTCATGACCGTCGCCATCCCAAGACTCGCTCGGATAAGCATCAATTTACGCCCTTTTTGGTCCGCGAGCCTTCCCCATAGCGGGGAGACGAAGGCGGCGACGAGGAACGTGGCACCGAACGCGATGGCCGACCATATGACGACATCGTCCGGGTCGTGCACACCCAGCTCTTCAATAAAGAGCGGAAGGAACGGCAACACGAGACTCATCGAGGCGGCCGTCAAGAAACTTCCGAGCCAAACGATGATTAAATTCTTTTTCCATAGTGGCACCGTGAGCGTCACTTCCTTTCGAATGAATCTACATAGGATATATCTTACACTTTATGAAGTAAAAAGTCTAAAAAAAGAGAAGGCAAAAGCCTCCTCATCCGTTGCTGCGGACGACGATATGGTCGACCGAGCGAATGCACTGATTGTCATAGAGCACATATACAGGCCCGTCTGTGAGCACTTTGCCGTCCTTTGAGAATTGAAGATAGACACTGCTCGCTTCAGCGAGCGAGAGCGTCAACGTCGTTTCCCCGTAAAAGCTAACGTGAGTCGCGGTCGCGAGCGGTTCGGCGTTTTGTAAAAACGGTGCGAACGGCATGGCGAACGAATCGCGGAGTGCCGCATCTTTATCGGCACGTGACATCGGTTTGTTATGGTCGATTCGAGCGCCTTGTGTCAGCCCCTCATCCCATGCCTTCCCCATTTTGGCATAATAAGCGTCCTGATCGCTTTCGAGTTCGGAATCAAGTGCCTCGACATTTCGCTTGCGCTCGTCAAAAATCCATACGGTCGGGTCGATCGTCAACGCGTGACGTACAGCCCCGTCTAACGGAAAAATCATTGGTAGTCCCCCTTTATTCACGGTACACTGTTCATTATACAAGGTTTGGCATCAATTTGTGAACAAGACAGAAACTCGCCTTGAATCGCGACTGTACATTGAATTATGATGAATTATAATGTACAGTTGAGTTATGACAAACAGTCTGTCATTGTACGGAGGAGGGGTCGTAGTGGCGACAAATTTGGCTGCAGTCCAACGGGAGCAAGCGCTTCAATTACTTGAAGCCGATGCGGAGAAAATCCGTTGTTTGATTGAAGTACAGTTAGAAAACCTAAAAATGCCGAAGTGCCCGCTTTATGAAGAGGTGCTTGATACACATATGTTCGGTCTATCACGCCAAATTGATTTTGCGGTCCGTCTTGGACTCATTTCAGACATTGAAGGTAAAGGACTGCTCGATTCATTGGAACAAAAGTTATCCGCGCTCGCGGAAGCTTCAGAACTATGAACCTTATACTCAAACTGTGCAAGCGGCGCTGTTTGAGTATTTTTTTATAATGGTCAATCGGATTGCTGTACATAAGGAAGTGAACAGATGAAAACGAGATTTCAGTATTTTGATTTTACGTTGTTTATCGCCGTGCTCATGCTCGTCGGCATCAGCTCGGTCATGATTTACAGTGCGAGTGTGTGGAACCGAGGGGATTATGCGAATAGTGGCCTATTTTATCGGCAGCTCATCTATGCCGGAATCGGCGTATTCGTTTATTTAGTGGCGACGCTCTTCCGTTATGAGAACTTTCGGAAGACACACATCTTGTATGGTCTTTATGCGTTGACGGTCATCCTGTTGTTCGTCACATGGGCGATGCCACCGTTGAACGGTGCCCGGGCATGGCTCGTCGTCGGTGGTTTCACGATGCAACCGGTTGAGATCGCGAAGTTCGCGCTGATCTTATTGCTCGCGAACTACTATCACCGGCTCTGGAACCATGAGCTAAAAGGGCTACCGGGCCGAATCGGACGGGCCGCCATCGTCAAGAAAGGATGGCGCGCTCAAATCGGGGCGTTCTTCCTGATTCCAATCATTTATTATTTCCTCCCGTATGCCATCGCCATCAACGGGCAACCGGACCACGGGGGACTGTTCGTCCTTGGCGCCATCATGTTCATGATGTGGCTCGCGGTCGGGTCACCACTTCGCATCATCATCCCGGCAATTTTGGCAGGGGTCGGCTTCGTCTATGCGATGTATACGTTCGTCTTCACCGATAATCAGGTGAGTCGTGTCGACGTCGTGTTCAATCCGTTTATGGACCCGGAAGGTTACGGGCACCAGTTGCTCATGTCGATTATCTCCATCGTCCATGGCGGACTGACGGGCGTCGGACTCGGGAACAGTTATCAAAAGTATGGATACTTGCCGGAGCCGGAGACGGACTATATCATGTCCATCATCGCGGAAGAGCTCGGCTTCATCGGCGTCGTGACCGTCTTGACGTTACTGTTTTTCATCGCGTTCCGCGCCATCAACATCGCCAATCATACGGACAACCACTTCGCCATGTTCGTCTCCTTCGGGATCGCGGCGCAGTTGATGGTCCAAACGGCCATCAACATCGGGGCGATGTCGGGTTGGTTCCCGGGTACCGGCGTCACGCTTCCGCTCGTCAGTTACGGGGGGACGTCGCTCATCATGACGATGGGTATTCTCGGTGTACTGAGTAGCATCTCGATGCGGAATCGACATCGGGAAGCGACAAGACGGGCTGAAATTCGAGAAAAGTCAGCAGAAAACGTTCAAAGCTCGTCATTGCATGTAGTAAGGTAAGACTGAAAGGACTACTTTTATGGGGGGAATTCATTTGAAACCAATTAGCAAATTACTAGTAGCCAACCGTGGTGAGATTGCCATTCGTGTATTTCGTGCCGCCACAGAGCTCGGCATGCGCACCGTCGCCATCTATTCACAAGAAGATAGCGGATCGTTACACCGCTTCAAAGCCGACGAAGCGTATTTAGTCGGCTTGGATAAAAAGCCAATCGATGCGTATCTCGATATCGAGGACGTCATTCGAATCGCGAAGCAATCGGGAGCTGACGCGATTCACCCGGGCTACGGTTTCTTGTCAGAGAACATCGAACTAGCACGTCGTTGCCGCGAAGAAGGCATCATCTTTGTCGGGCCGAACGAATCCCACTTGCATGCGTTCGGGGACAAGGTTCGGGCCCGTCAAAACGCGATTGCGGCCGGCCTACCGGTCATCCCGGGTTCAGACGGTCCGCTCACATCGTATGAAGACGCATTGGCGTTCTCAAACGAGCACGGATTCCCGCTCATGGTCAAAGCCGCGATGGGCGGCGGCGGACGCGGCATGCGCGTCATCCGTTCAGAAGCCGAGATGAAAGATTTGATTGAACGTGCCAAGTCAGAAGCGAAGCAAGCGTTCGGTTCGGACGAAGTGTACATAGAAAAATTAGTCGAACGACCAAAACATATCGAGGTGCAAATCCTCGGTGATGACCATGGCAACATCATCCACTTGTTCGAGCGTGACTGCTCGGTCCAGCGTCGTCACCAAAAAGTCGTTGAAGTCGCACCGTGTGTGACGCTCTCGGACGAGTCGCGCCAAGCGATTTGTGACGCGGCCGTCAAACTGATGCGCCACGTCGGGTACGTGAACGCCGGTACGGTCGAGTTCCTCGTCACGGAAGACGAGTCGTTTTACTTCATCGAGGTCAACCCGCGCATCCAAGTCGAACATACGATCACCGAGATGGTCACAGGGTTCGACATCGTGCAAACGCAGCTCATGATTGCACAAGGCGAGTCGCTCCACGGTGACGTCATCCATATGCCGAAACAAGAAGACATCAAACTGCTCGGTTTCGCGATTCAATCGCGCGTCACCTCTGAAGACCCGGGCAATAACTTCATGCCGGACACTGGAAAGATTATGGCGTACCGTTCGCCGGGCGGCTTCGGGGTTCGTCTTGACGGTGGGAACGCCTATGTCGGTGCTGAAATTTCGCCATACTATGATTCGCTCCTCGTTAAACTTTCGACGCACGGGATGACGTTCAAGCAGGCCGCCTCGAAGATGGTCCGTAACTTGAACGAGTTCCGGATTCGCGGAATCAAGACGAACATTCCGTTCTTGATTAACGTGATGAAGCATCAAAACTTCATTAGCGGCGACTATAACACGTCGTTTATCGACGAGACGCCGGAGCTGTTCGTCTTCCCGAAACGGAAAGACCGCGGGACGAAGTTACTCAACTACATCGGCGACGTCACCGTGAACGGGTTCCCGGGCGTCGGGTTGAAAGACAAGCCGATTAGCCGCTCGGTCCGGATTCCACACGACCTCCCGGCCGAAGCGAAACCGGGCTCGAAACAAATCTTGACGGAGCTAGGGCCGACCGGTCTGGCCGATTGGGTCAAACGTCAGCCGGAACTGTTATTGACCGATACGACGATGCGCGACGCCCATCAGTCGCTTCTCGCGACGCGGATGCGCACGCAAGACATCTTAAATATCGCCGAACCGACAAGCAAGCTCATGCCAGAGTTGTTCTCGGTCGAGGCATGGGGTGGTGCGACGTTTGACGTGGCGTATCGCTTCTTGTCAGAAGACCCTTGGGTCCGACTCATGCGTCTACGCGAACGGATGCCAAACGTCTTGATCCAAATGCTCCTCCGCGGTGCGAACGCCGTCGGATACAAAAACTATGCCGATAACGTCATCGAGAAGTTCGTCCACGAGGCGGCGTATGCCGGTGTCGACGTCTTCCGAATCTTTGATAGTTTGAACAACGTCGAATCGATTCAATTGGCAATCGATGCTACGCTTCCGACAGGGAAAGTCGCCGAGGCGGCAATCTGTTATACAGGTGAATTATATGACGGCAACCGTCCGAAATATCACTTGCCGTATTACGTCGAGCTCGCGAAGCAACTTGAGGCGAGCGGCGCCCATATTTTAGCGATTAAAGACATGGCTGGCTTGTTGAAGCCGGAGTCGGCTTACGCGCTCGTCTCGGCATTGAAAGACGCCGTCGATTTACCGATTCACTTGCACACGCATGACGCTTCTGGGAACGGAATCTTCACGTATGCGCGAGCGACGGACGCAGGCGTGGATATCGTCGACGTCGCCGCAAGTTCGTTATCGGGCATGACGTCACAACCTTCGGGTGGAAGTTTGATTTATGCGCTCGACCATCACGAACGCCAGCCGAAAGTTGATGTGAAACATTACGAGATCATCAGCGACTACTGGCAAGACGTCCGTCATAACTATGAGCCGTTCGAGAGCGATATGCGTGCACCGCATCCATCGGTGTATGAGCATGAAATGCCAGGCGGTCAGTATTCGAACTTGCAACAGCAAGCGAAAGCCGTCGGTCTCGGAGACCGTTGGGGTGAAGTGAAGGCGATGTACGCCCGGGTGAACATGTTGTTCGGGGATATCGTGAAAGTGACACCGTCTTCGAAAGTCGTCGGGGACATGGCGCTCTTCATGGTGCAACACGACTTGAGTGAAGAAGACGTCTTGACGCGTGGCCATCAGCTTGATTTCCCGGATTCAGTCGTCGAGATGATGCGCGGGGAGCTCGGCACGCCACCAGGTGGCTTCCCGACGGATGTTCAAGCAGCCATCTTAAAAGGGGAGCAACCGCTTGAGGTGCGTCCTGGGAAGTTGATTGAACCGTATGATTTTGAGAAGGCGCGCACGGAGTTGTTCGAGAAGTTCGAACGTCCGGTAACCGATTTCGAACTACTCGCCCATGCGCTCTATCCGAAAGTTTATGATGACTATGTCAAACATACGAACACGTACGGTGACGTCTCAGTTCTCGACACGTTGACGTTCTTCTACGGATTGAACGTCGGGGAGACGATTCAAGTCGAGATTGAGACAGGGAAAACACTCATCATCAAGCTGGTTCAAGTGAGCGCGCCGAATGAGGATGGAATTCGTCTTGTCTCGTATGAGATGAACGGCGTGCCGCGTGAGATCGAGATTAAAGACGTAAACGTGAAGACGGCGACGACGAGCCGGCCGAAAGTCGACCGCTCGAACCCGAAACAAGTCGGGGCCTCGATGCCAGGCTCGGTGTTGAAAGTGCTCGTCGAGCCAGGAAGTCGCGTCCACCGGGGCGAGCAGCTGCTCGTCACGGAAGCGATGAAGATGGAAACGACCGTCCAAGCTGCTCAGGACGGAGAGATTAAAGCCATCCACATCAAGGAAGGCGACACAATACAAAGTGACGACTTGTTAATCGAGTTCGTATAATGGGAAGAAGCATAGCATAGCTATGCTTCTTTTTTAGATGGGAGAGGGAAAGATGAGACGAGTTTGTTGGTTCCGGTCCGATTTTCGATTGCATGACAACCATATGCTGCATCGCGCTTTGAAAGACGCGGAAGAAGGGGACGAGGTAGCGTTTGTGTTTTGGCTGAACCCGAAATATTGCGACCCGTTCGACACGCGACACGATTATTACTTCTCAACGATGCGCCATTTCATGGATGACCTCGACGAACACGGCCTCGGCCTTCACGTAATCGTGGCTGAGACGGAAGAAGAGTTTGTTGACCAGCTCGGAGAAATGGGGGCACTTTATTTTAATGCAGAATATGTCGAGCCGTTCAAACAGCGAGACGACAACGTCATCAAGTTGCTCGGGGACGGCGTACTCGTCGTTCGCCTGCTCGATCGGCATTTATTCGCACCGAACGCCTTCACGAAAAAAGACGGGGAGCCGTATAAAGTGTATACCCCGTTCAAAAAGGCGGCGTATGAAGAACAGCCTCCGAAACCGTTCGATGTCCGCGTCGATGAGTTGAAGCGACGTGTCACGACGAAGAATGAAGTTCCGTCCGAACTAAAGAAGCAGTTTGACCGATGTGTTCGGGAGTGGAAGGCGCTCGGGGAGAAGGCTGCAAAACGCCGATTGACCGATTTCGTGAACGACCGAATCAAACTGTATGACGAGGACCGTGACCTTCCGGCCATCGCCGGGACGAGCCGATTATCCCCTTATCTTAGGACGGGTGTGTTGTCGATTCGAACCGTTGCGGAAGCCGTGTTGGCCGCCCCGAAATCGAAAGGACGAGACACGTACTATGACGAGTTGTTATGGCGGGAGTTTTACTATATGATCATGGTGCAATTTCCGGGCTTGAAAGATCGGCCGTTCAACGACAAATATAAGCATCTCGATTGGGAAAACAATGATGAACATTTCGACAGATGGTGCCGCGGTGAAACAGGTTATCCGATTGTCGATGCCGCCATGCGCCAAATGAACGAGACGGGATGGATGCACAATCGATTACGGATGATTGTCGCCTCGTTCTTATCGAAACATCTGCTCATCGATTGGCGCAAAGGGGAGCGGTATTTCGAACGGAAGTTGATTGATTATGAGGCCGCCTCAAATATCGGGGGCTGGCAATGGGCCGCGTCGGTCGGAACGGATGCGGTTCCATACTTCCGCATCTTTAATCCGACGACACAGTCAGAGAAGTTCGACAAAGACGGCACGTTCATCCGAAAATTTGTGCCCGAGTTGGACCATCTCGACGCGAAGACGATTCATTTCCCGGAGGCAGACGACCGGGACGGATACGTCGACCCGATTGTCGACCATAAAGAAGCACGAGCTCGAGCGCTCGAACGTTTTAAAGACGCCCAATAAAACAGGCCTTCCGACGTGTCGGAAGGCGAGATACGAACCAGGTCGCGAAAGCGGCTTGGTTCGTTTTCGTATTAACTGATCTGTTGTTTCGAGGCGTCGTTACGTGCTTGGGCTCGGTACGCATGATACGCCAAGTACGAGATAATCCCGAAATAGCACGTGATCAAGAAAGCGTGAAGGAGTGGAACGTATGTCGCGTGCCCCCCGAGGACGATCCAAGCGCCAGTGCCGACTTGCAGCATGATGAAGAAGAGCGAGGCCCACATGCCACGTTCAACGAGACGGTTCGTCTCCCGGCGTGCCAAGTACAGGACGTATAGCGTATAGAAAACGAGCAACGCGGCCATGGCACGGTGGCCCATTTGGACCCAGGATTCGAACGTCCACACTTCTTGTGCGCAAATCGGCCAGCCGACGCATGAGTACGTGGCGCCGAGGTGACGGACGTAAGCGCCGGTGTAGACGACGACCATCGTGTAAATCGTCAAGCCGTACAGATGGATCTTTAATTTTTCGGACACGGTCTTATGAACCCGCTCACCCTCAAATAAAAGAATCGTCAAGATGAGTAAGGATGCGAACGAGACGAGCGAGATGCCGAAATGGAGGGCGAGAATTGCATCCGACTGTTGCCAGATGACGGCACCGGCTCCGATGATCGACTGAATCAACATGAAGATGAACGCGAGGAACGCGAATACTTTGACGTCGAAGCGGTTTTTCACGACCGCGAACGTCCAAATCGTCAAGGCGATGATGAGAAGCCCTTCAATCCCGGAGACGACCCGGTGACTGTATTCAATCATCGTCTCGATGCTCGGGTTCGTCGGAATCAGTTTTCCGTGACAGAGCGGCCAGTCTGTGCCGCAGCCGTCACCCGAGTCTGTCTTCGTCACGGTTCCACCCATGATGAGGACGAGCATCATCCCGAGGGTGACAAACCCAGAGAAGAGTGCGAGTTTTTTATGCATTCGTTACCACCTGCTTTTGAGAAAAATCACGACAATTGCGCCTTGTAAGTTGTTATTTTTTTCGCCATACTTATTATACGGGTTTCGATCCAAAAAACGAAACGGAAAAGCTTGCAATCGCTATCAAAATCGCTATTCTAGTATTAGTAATGCGTTTTTGGTGTGACAATTATCACACGTTCGTCACAAAAAACTCGCTATTTTACAAGCATAAACGACGTATTCTTTTTAAAAATATGGTATCTTTGTTATGAGTTAGGTGTACTTTGCTTATATTGTGTTTTTTTTGTGAAAAGAATACGAGGATTTCGTGATTATGTGGGGGGGTCAGTATGACAAAAGTCAACCCAGGAATGATGGCAGAAGTAGAATATACAGAATCCGCCTCATTCCGTGACTATGTTGCTCTCGCAAAAATGGGAATCGTCCGCGCTAACTTATTGTTAGTGTTTGCCGGTTTCTTTGTAGCAGCAACATATCAGAGCGACACGCCTGTGCTTTATTTATTTGAAGTATGGCCACAGCTCTTATTAACCATGTTAGGCAGCGCACTCGTCATCTCCGGGAGTTGTTACCTAAACAACTTCGTGGACCGAGATATCGATTACTTGATGGGACGTACAGACAATCGACCGAGTGTCACCGGAAAAATTTCAGGAGAACGCATTTTACTCCTCGGATTGACGCAACTTGCGGTCGGGACATTCATGCTTTTGATTGTGTCGTATGTGGCAGCAGTATTCGGTTTAATCGGGGCATTTTTTTATGTCGTCATCTATACGATGTGGCTGAAACGGACGCACACGTTGAACACGGTCGTTGGTAGCATTTCGGGAGCGGTCCCACCGCTTATCGGATGGGCAGCAATCGACCCGGCGCTTCATATCGATGCGTGGCTTATGTTCCTCGTCATGTTCTTGTGGCAACCGCCGCACTTCCTCGCGCTCGCGATGCGTCGCGTCGAGGAATATCGCGCAGCTGGCATCCCGATGCTACCTGTCGTGAACGGATTCGCCATTACGAAACGCCAAATCATTTGGTGGATCGCAACGCTCATTCCGGCATCGCTTCTCTTCATGCACTACGGTACAGTCTACGTGATTATCGCGGCCGTACTCGGGGGGTACTGGTTGTATCTCGGTTTGAAAGGGTTTAAAGCCGATGACGAAATCAAGTGGGCCAATAAAATGTTCTTTTATTCATTAATTTATTTAGTCGTGTGGATTGTCGCCCTCATGTTGACGGCATTGCCTTCATCGTGACGGTAAGTTTTAATCGCACTCACTATATAGATACTTTTGCACATCATTTTGGGAGAAAGTGGGGATTGTTGTGAAATCATTTAAGAAGCTTCTGTTTGGCATCGTCCCGATGATGATGTTTGCACTCCTGTTATCAGGGTGTGGCGTTGAGGGATTGTCTGCATTGCGGCCGATGGGAGAAGGGGCTGAGATTCAGCTTCGAATCATTCTCATCAGTTTGGCAATCATGCTCTTCGTACTCGTCATCGTTACGGTTATTTACGTGTACGTCCTTATGAAATTCCGTCGGAAAGATGATTCGATTCCGAAACAGGTAGAAGGAAGCAGTACACTCGAATTGATTTGGACAGTCGTTCCAATCATCTTGCTTATCATTCTCGCTGTCCCGACGATCACGACGACCGTCGAACTCGCGAAAGCGAAAGAAGCGAAAAAAGAAGAAGAAATCAACGTCACGGCGAACCTTTACTGGTGGGAATTCGAGTACCCGAACGCGGGCGTCGTCACTGGTCAAGAACTCGTCATCCCGACAGGCAAGCGTGTCGGCATCAACTTGACGTCAAAAGATGTCATTCACTCGTTCTGGGTTCCGGCATTGTCTGGTAAAACGGATACGAACCCTGGACTCGACAACGAAATGTGGCTCCATGCAAACGAACCAGGTACGTTTTACGGGAAGTGTGCCGAGCTTTGCGGTCCGTCACACGCACTCATGGACTTTAAAGTCATCGCCCTCGACCAAGAGGATTACGATCAGTGGCTCGAAGACATGAAAGCGAAGCAAGACGAGAATGCAGAAACACTCACTGCGGATAACCAAAATCTCACAGTCGGCGAAGCCGTATACGTGGAGAGCTGCTTGAGCTGTCACGGTGGCGGGAAAGTCGCACCGAGCTTAACAAACTTTGGGGATCGCGAATGGTTGGCTGGATACCTCGAAAATAACGAGGAAGAGTTGAAGGAATGGATTCGTGACCCACAAGAAAAGAAACAAGGCGCGCTCATGCCTGGCTTCTCGGAAGGCCAAATCAGTGATGAAGAGTTAGACGCACTCGTTGACTTCTTGTACGATCAGAAGATTGACTAACGGGAAAAGGGGGATTTCACGTGGCACAGACCACTGCACTGCAGCAATCGCGTAAATACAATGGCCTTATGGACTGGATTACGACGGTTGACCACAAAAAGATCGGTATTTTGTATTTGTTCTCAGGGATTTTCTTCCTCCTTCTCGGTGGAATTGAAGCGTTACTTATTCGGTGGCAACTCGTTCGTCCGATGAACGACTTCGTCAGCGGGGAAACATTTAACCAGTTGATTACGATGCACGGGACGACGATGATCTTCCTAGCGGCGATGCCGATGCTTTTCGGCTTCATGAACGCGGTCGTACCGCTTCAAATCGGGGCACGCGACGTTGCGTTCCCGTTCATTAACTCACTTGGTTTCTGGTTGTTCTTCTTCGGTGGCGTCATGCTCAACTTGAGCTGGTTCTTCGGCGCTGCACCGAACGCAGGTTGGACGGCGTATGCGCCGCTCTCGACGCAACCGGAAGCGACCGGCGTTGACTTCTATGCGCTCGGTCTTCAAATCTCAGGTTTCGGTTCACTTATGGCCGGGATTAACTTTCTCGTCACGATTTTGAACATGCGCGCACCAGGCATGAAACTCATGCGGATGCCGCTCTTCACGTGGACGACGTTCGTCGCTTCGGCTTTGATCGTCTTCGCGTTCCCACCACTTACGGTCGGATTGTTCATGTTGATGTTTGAACGACTCTTTGGAGCCGTGTACTTCGATCCAGCAATGGGCGGAAACGTCATCATTTGGGAACACCTCTTCTGGATCTTCGGTCACCCGGAAGTATATATCTTGATTTTACCGGCTTTCGGTATCTTCTCGGAAATCATCCCGACGTTCGCGCGTAAACGTCTCTTCGGTTACACGACGATGGTATTCGCGACGATGCTTATCGGGTTCTTAGGATTCATGGTTTGGGTTCACCACATGTTCACAGTCGGTCTCGGACCGGTAGCCAACTCAATCTTCGCGGTAGCGACGATGGCGATCGCTGTCCCGACCGGAGTGAAGATTTTCAACTGGCTGTTCACGTTATGGGGCGGTCAAATCAAATTCAACGTCGCAATGCTGTACTCGGTAGCGTTCATTCCATCGTTCCTCGTCGGAGGGATGACAGGGGTCATGCTTTCAGTCGCACCGGCGGATTATCAATACCATGATAGCTACTTCGTTGTCGCTCACTTCCACTACGTTATCGTAGGTGGGGTTGTATACGGACTCTTTGCTGGACTTTACTACTGGTTCCCGCTCATGTTCGGGAAGGCACTCTCTGAGAAGCTCGGCTATTGGCAGTTCTGGTTGTTCTTTATTGGCTTCCACTTGACGTTCTTCCCGCAACACTTCCTCGGATTGTTCGGGATGCCACGCCGCGTCTTCACGTATCTTCCGAACCAAGGGTTTGAGACGATGAACTTACTTTCGACAATCGGTGCCTTCTTCATGGGTGTATCGACGATCATCTTGCTCGTCGCAGTCGTGAAAGCATTCATGTCGAAACACGTTGTCAAACCAGACCATTGGGGCGACGGACGTACGCTTGAGTGGACACTTCCAGTGCCGACTCCTGAGTATAACTTCGCGCAAACGCCGCTCGTTAAAGGACTCGATACGTTCTGGCTCGAGAAGATGGCGGGCAATAAACGGGTATCTGTCGCTGAACCGGTCTCAGACATCCATATGCCGAACAACTCGTTGATTCCGTTCTTCATGTCGCTCGGATTATTCATCGCTGGCCTTGGCGCAATCTTCCAAAAAGACAACATGGTCATCGGCTGGTCGCTCATCGCATTTGGTTTACTCATGACATTCGTATCGATGTTCCTCCGTTCATGGATCGACGATCACGGATACTACATTCCAAAATCACAAGTCGAAGCGGATTTGAAAGCGATTCGTGAGAAAGGAGAACAATAAATGGCACATGCAGTTGAAAAACACCCAGTAACCGGGATTCCGGTCAATCCAGAGAAAGCCACACTGGAAGGGAAAAATAAATATGTGGCCTTCTGGTTCTTCCTTGGTGGAGAGACGGTTCTCTTCGCCTCGCTATTCGGAACGTATGTCGGTCTTTTGAACTCTGGTGCGCCAGAGGAACTTCGGTCGTACAATATTTTTGAGATGGGGCTCGTCTTCTTGATGACGATGCTCCTCCTCACGAGTTCACTTACGAGTGTACTCGCGATGATGAACATGAAAGCGAACAACCCAGCTCGTATGAAGTTCTGGTTGATCGTGACGCTCGTCCTCGGGGCAGGATTCCTTGCAGCTGAGATTTATGAGTTCATCCACTACTACCATATCGGTCACACGTTCACGTCAAGTGCATTCGGTTCAGCGTTCTACACGCTCGTCGGATTCCACGGCGCGCACGTGACGTTCGGTCTCCTTTGGATTACGACGCTTCTCATTCGTAACTGGAATCGTCCGATCGATGTGCATAACGCTCCAAAGTTTTATGTGTCGAGCCTTTACTGGCACTTCATCGATGTCGTCTGGGTTTTCATCTTCTCGATCGTCTATCTCCTAGGGATGGTGAGCTAATATGGAAAAACGTACAATGAACGAATCGCACAAGCAGTTGGAGCTTGAAGTCAAAGCAGAGTCGAGACGTGAATATCAACTTCAGTTGATCAGTTTCGCAATGATGATTTTGCTCACATTCGTAGCGTTCGGCGCGGTATATGCTGAACTCATGCCAGTGTGGGCAGCGGGTGGTTTCTTAATCATTCTCGCCATCATTCAAGTGTTCTTGCAGCTATACATCTTCATGCATATGAACAACCGTGGCAACACATGGATCGTCGGGATGATGTGGCTTGGCATCTTTGTCGCCATCATCACGGTAGCGGCACTTCGTCTGCTCATTTGGTAAATGTGACAAAGGATTGAACATCTGTGGAAACACAGATGATTCGGTCCTTTTTGCTTTACTTCAAAAATAAAGGAATAGTAATCTTGAAGTGAACGGTTTCATTGGTTTTTGGGAGAGAGAGAAAAGGGGTGAAGGGATGCTCTGGAATACATCAGAGCTACTCAGGCAGTTCGATTGGATGACGCTTTGGAGTCCATTCTTCGGATTGCTCATGGTAGGGCTGTACGTCCTCTACGCTGTCGTTACAGAGAAAATGGCGAAGCGGGGATATGAGTCGACGACGTTGCTGCAAAAGTTCAGCATGTTGTTTGCCATCGTTTTGTATTACATCGGATTTGGAAGCCCGGTGGACGTATTTGCACACATTATCTTCTCGGTACACATGTTCCAGATGGTACTCGTCTACGTGCTCGCACCGGCACTCGTCGTTTATGGGTTGCCGTATTGGGTATTTGAAAAATTATTTAGCTATAAAGTAATCGGGCCGACGTTACGGTTCATGACGAAGCCACTCATCGCGCTCATCTTGTTCAATGCGTTGTTCACGTTGTATCATATGCCATTCATCTTTGATTACGTGTTGACGAACTATGGTGTCCACCGCATCTTCCACGGCGCGCTCGTCGTCTTCAGCTTGACGATGTGGTATCCGGTCATCGCGCCATTCATCTCGGAAGACGAGGAAGGCATGTCTGACTTGAAACGAATGGTTTATATCATTGCGAACGGCGTCCTGTTAACGCCGGCTTGTGCGTTGATTATCTTTAGCCATAACATCCTTTATGATGCATACACGGACGTCGAGACGTTCGCGACGGTGCTCGGCTACTGTATGCCGAACGGAGATGTATCGGGTCTCGATTTGAATGCGCTCATGGGTGCGACGAATAGCGCGCTTGAAGATCAACGCTTCGGCGGGGTATTGATGAAGCTTGGTCAAGAACTCGTGTACGGCTTCTTCTTCGGCTGGACGTTCTTCGGCTGGGTGCGTCGGACGAAATCGCTCGCGCTTGAGGAAGGCATGTCGTTCTCACCGCAAGAGCAACAAGAGAAAAAATGAGTTAAGTCAAAGGGGAAACAACGATGAATTATCTTGCATTGATTAGTGTTTCATTCATTGTGCTCAGTGCGATTTTAGTCGCCATCGGCTGGGTCATCATCGCACGGGACCGCCGTGATATCGAGAAACATAAGAAAGTCATGACGGCTGCAGCTGTCGCCGCTACGACATTCTTTATTCTATATGTATCCCGTACCATTTTCGTCGGGAACACCGCGTTCGGTGGGCCAGACAGCGTGAAACCATATTATTTGGCGTTTATGATTTTCCATATTTTACTCGCCACGACGGGCGGCGTGCTCGGCTTGATCACGCTTTACCTCGGTTATAAAAATAAGATTGAGAAGCATCGCAAAATCGGTCCGAAAGCATCGGTCGTCTGGTTTTTCACTGCCATCACGGGTGTCACCGTGTATGTTCTCCTCTATGTCGCGTTTGAACCTGGTGAGACGACAAACGTCTTCCGCGCCATTATCGGAGGGTGACCCAAGAGAGGGGGATGAGGATGAAACGGAACAGTTACACGACGGTCGGTTTGACGGTTGCCGTCCTGATCGCGATCGGCGTCGCCTCGTATTTCATATTCTTTAAACAGGACGACTTGCCGGTCATTCAAGAGCCGACACCGTTCACACTCACGAACGCATTAGATGGAGAGACGTACAATTCCGATAACGGAAAAGTCAAAGTCGTCACGTTCTTTTACACGAACTGCCCTGATATCTGTCCGCTCACGTTGCGAGACTTCATGAAACTCGAACGAGAGTTGAAGACCGAAGGACTATATGGCACCGACGTCGAACTCGTTGCCATTACCGTCGATCCGGAAACCGATACGGTACCGGTGCTTGAAAATTACGGTGCTGCTTTTCAAGCCGAACCGACGGGTTGGAAAGTGTTGACGGGAGAAAAAGCGGATATCGACCGCATCACGCGTCAGCTTCAGTTCTATTATTCAAAAGCGAACAGTGGGCTCGTCACGCATGCGACGACGATGTACATCGTCGATCGGCATCATGATGTACGGGCAGTCGCGCAGATGGCGACGACAGGAGATCAACCGGTCGATATCGAATCTATCATGGAGGACGTGAACGTGCTCGTTGCTGAAAAGGAGTGAAGACGATGAACGATACGATGGCTGTGATTGGAAATGATTATTCATACGGAGATGTCACGATTGCGGAGCGGGCGATTGAGGATTTGATTGCGTGTAGTGCAATCGAGTTCGGCTTGCCGGAAGTGAAAGTCGTTTCTTTATCAAAGAATCATTACGATTATCAAGTGATCGCACCGCTCTCGCTCGTTGAGGCGGAACGGTTGTACCGTTACATCCGAGATCAATTCGATTTGTTGCTCGGGCAAGTCGATGTGACGTTGAACGTCATCGCGACGTAACGACAACGGAGGGCCGCGTTGCGGTCCTCCGTTTGTTGACGAACAGAATGTTTTCACTCATCCTCTTGGCGTCTCCGCTCTTAGGGCGAACAGGGAGCCGTATCGTTAAACGCTACTACGTCTCCCTTCGCTCGCTATTCCCATAGGAGTCTACGACGCCGTCGGATGAGCGCCGCGAGAGGCCGCCCTTGTGCGGCCACTCGTCTTTGCGTTTCTTCCACTTTTATGTCGGGCATTGCGCCTCGGGACTATTAAACCGAAAAGAAGGCGAACCAAATCGCATGGCACGATTCGTTTCATCTACAGTTCGAGTGTAGCAGCGCAGTCCGTTTTTATTTGTTCCTATATTTTCCATAAGTGAACTCTGTTATGATTAGGAAAAGAAAAGACTACCGAGCCATTTGTTCGATATGAGGAGGAAAGAGGATGGGAAAAGAAGCGTTAGTCGTCATTGATCTTCAAAATGATATTACGAAAAACTACAAAACCGTGATTGAAAACGTCAATCACTCGATTGATTGGGCCGTCGAGCATGACGTGCCGGTCGTCTACATCCGTCATGAAAATCTCTCAGCAGGAACAAGGACGTTTAAAACGGGTACGCGCGGGGCAGAACTCGTCCCGGACTTGAAGGTGGCGTCTGACCACGTCTTCACGAAATATAAAGGAAACGCGTTAACGAGCGAAGCGTTCTCGGCCTTCATCGAGCAGTATGAAGTCGAGACGTTCTACATCACCGGTGCGGATGCCATCGCCTGCGTGAAGTCGACGTGTTACAACATGCGAAAAGCAAACTATGATGTTCAAGTCCTGTCCGATTGTATAACAAGTTATGATCAAAAGAAGATTGCTGAGATGATTCAATATTACGAGGGGAAAGGCTGCAAGATTATTCGAGTGGAGGACTTACCTGCTTGACTTGGAGGTTGAACATGATGAGATCCGGACTCTATAGGGGTCCTTTTTTTGTTAACAAAGAATGGGTGAACAGTCATAGGGTTTCAAATGAAAAACCCCTTTACGATTAAAGGGGTTTGACTTCTAATGTCTCAGCGAGAGCAGTTAAGCGACGCTCACAGTCGCGGACGATTTCTTCTGGGAACTCTTCGTCATACTCGACGCCATGTGGATAATAGTGTTTCCCGAGAATCGGTGTCAACATTTTCACGACAGCGTGACGGTCCTCGATTTGGCCCTCAATTGCGTAGACCGGTAAGCGAAGGTAAAACGTCTCGCCCGTCGATTGCTTCTCGTATTTCATATCATACGTCGCACGCTCGTAGTCCCAAGCGCCTTCACGGATGAAATGATGATGATCCATGATCGTCTCGAGCAAACCGAAGCGGATTTCTTTTCCCTCGATGTGGAACTGCTCAAATTTCATCATAATCCCCCTTTTTTCAATAAACCTCATATGTCATCATATCATATTCAAAAACGTTGTTGGAATAACGTGTGTTCAAATTGTGAAAAAAAGATGAACGGTCAGCGAAGCGTCTCGAGGTAGGACTCAATCTTCTCAGGCAAGCGGACACCGAGTGGCATGAGGCCTTCTGAACCGAAGAAGACGTTGAACTCAAGGATGTAAAACCCTTCTTGTGTGACGATTACGTCGAACGCCGCATGATTGATGTGAAGCGTCTTCGCGATTTCAAGTACTTCCTCGACGACGTCTTGTGGGATCTCCTCGTACGAGAAGGTGGCACCTTGGGCGACGTTATTTAGAAACGCCTCACTCACCCGCCAGTAAGCGCCGGCGACTTCTTCGCCAATGATGATGATGCGAAGATCGCGGTCGTTCGGGATATACTCTTGTACGTAAAACGTGTCGTGTTTCTCCACGTACTCGAGCCAGTCTTGTTCGTGTTTGATGAGCCAGACGCCTTGACCCATCGACGACTTCGCTGTTTTGGCGACGAACGGATAAGTGAATTCCTCGAGCACCCGCTCGATCGTATAGGCGTTTTTTCCGTAAATGAGCGTTTTCGGAATGCGGTCCGGGAACGTCGCTTTAAACGCTCGTGTCATCTCGATTTTATCGTGGCCGAGATGATAGGTCGCCGGTGAGGGATAGATGGATTTATTCAAGCCGTATATAATGGAATTTACCATCCAATATTCCGGAAATAAGACGAGATCGGCGGCTCGCACTTTATCGAGTTGGTCAAAATAGTATTCAGGTTTCGCGTAGTCGGTTTTTATGCCAGCCGAGCGAATCATATTGAAAGAGACTTTTTTCATCGGACACCGTGCAGGCACGGTGATTCACTTCCTTTCTATTGAGAACGCATGAGTCACGTTCAATTATAAAGCCGATTGCTCACAGAGGGAATCAATTGTGGTAAAATCATGTCAGAAAGGGTGAAAGCCATGATTATCACTGAACAGACGATTGATCTTCTCGATCGGGCCGAAACGTTGGCCGAACTGATTGAGTCGAGCGAATCGTTCCAAACATATATCACGACAAAGCGGGCACGCATGGCGTCAGTCGAGGCGCGTGACGTCGAGCGTGAATTTTTACGCATGAAAGAAGATTACGAGTACGTGCAACGATTCGGTAAACATCACCCGGATCATGATCGCATCAAAAAAGAGATGCATCTTGTTAAGCGTCGACTCGATGTCCAACCGGAAGTGGCTGCGTTTAAAAAAGCGGAGCGGAATCTGGACAAATTGCTTGGGGAAGTGAGCGGCTTGTTGGCTCACTCTGTATCCCCGAAAATCAAAGTCCCGACGGGCAACCCGTTCTTTGATGAAGGCGGCTGCTCCGGCGGAGGAAGTTGTGGCGGAGGAGGCGGAAGCTGTGGATGTGCTGTCTAACTCGTTTGAGCGGAACGGACGAATCGGCCTTGTCGTCTACGTCCAGTCGCTAAAACAAGTGAAAGTGCTCAGACGATATGCGAACTTGTATTATGTGTCGAAGCGGGAGAAGTACGCCTTTTTGTATACAGATTTAGAAGGGCACGAAACGGTCATTGAACAAATGCAGGCACTACCGTTCGTCGAGAATGTCATCCGTAGCGAACGACCGTTCATCGCCGAGACGTATGAACCGAAACAGAAGTAAAACGAAACAAGATGAAGGTGGCGACACCTTCATCTTTTCTGGTGGGGGAGAGAACAATGCGCGTTATTTCAGGAGAACGTAAAGGGACACGGTTGAAGGCTGTCCCAGGGTCGGCGACACGTCCGACGACAGATAAAGTGAAAGAATCACTCTTTAATATCATCGGTCCGTACTTTGCTGGAGGAGAGGCGCTCGATTTGTACGCCGGAAGTGGTGGGCTTGGAATCGAAGCGCTCTCGCGCGGTTGTGACCACGCTGTATTCGTCGACAAGCAGACGAAGGCGATTCAGACGATTGAAGAAAACCTACGCATCACACGCTATGAGGCAAATGCGACGATTCTCCGTCAAGATGCGCGTCAAGTGCTCGATCAACTGATCACGAGCGGCAGAGCGTTCAAACTAATCTTCATGGACCCTCCGTATCACGCCGAAGAGCATGAAACGTTTTTACAGTTAATCGAGGCGAATCATCTGCTGACCGACAACGGGGTCGTCGTCTGTGAACATGGAAGTGAGACCGAGTTGCCTGAACGTGTCGGACGACTCGAGAAAATTAAAGTACAGCGCTACTCAGACGTCATCACGATCAGTTTTTATGAGTACGCTTTGACGGAGGAGTGAGAACATGTCCAAACGCATCGCCATCTGTCCAGGAAGCTTTGACCCGATTACGAACGGTCATTTAGATATTATCGAGCGCGCCGCCGCCATCTTTGACGAAGTGATTGTCGCCGTCCTCGAAAACTCGAGCAAAGCACCGTTATTCGACGTCGAAGAGCGGCTCACGCTCATCCGTGACGTCACGACGCATTTGCCGAACGTGACGGCTGACGCATTCGGTGGCTTGCTCGTCGAATATGCCGCCGAGCGGGAAGCGGCCACCATCGTCCGCGGCCTGCGCGCCGTCTCCGACTTCGAATATGAGCTTCAAATCGCATCAATCAATAAGAAGTTAAACGAAGACGTTGAGACGCTCTTCATGATGACGAACAGCCAATACTCGTTCCTCAGTTCGTCGATTGTCAAAGAAGTTGCGAAATACGGGGCTTCCGTCAATGAGCTCGTTCCGGTTCAAGTCGAAGAGGCGCTACGCAGAAAGTTTGAAGCGAGCCGACAACCATGAGGTCGTTAAAAATCGGATTCGGCTTGCTCGTTGCCGTGCTCATCTTCTTGTTCGTCCCGTTACCGTATTACATCACGTATCCGGGCGAGGCGACGTCAATCGAACGGTTCATGACGGTCGAAGATGGAGAGAAGGAGCCGGGGGAACTCATGATGGTCACCATCTCGCAGCGGCGAGCGACCCCGCTCTGGCTCGTCGGGAGCTGGTTCACCCCGTTCACAGAAGCGAGTCCGTCGAGCCGGTATTTATATGACGGGGAAGGCGAAGCGGACTACGAGCGGCGACAGCAGCTTCTCATGGCGTCGTCACAACAAGCAGCCATTCAATACGCTTACGCGCTCGCTGATGCGGACGTGGATGTCGACTTCAACGGCATGTACGTCTCGGCCCCGATTACCGGATCGCTCGCCTCGAACGTCTTAAAGCCGGGTGACGTCATCACGGCGATTGATGGTCGTGCCTTCATGTCACGGCTCGATTTTCTCGATCAAGTGGCGACGTTTGAGGCAGGTGACGAGGTCAAGCTTACGATTGAGCGAGACGGCCGAGAACGGGTCGTGACTACGCTCGTCCAACCGCTTGATCGGTCAGGTGACCGGGTCGGCATCGGTATCTATGAGCCGTTACCTGTCCAAGACGTGGTCACAGATCCAGCCGTCGCATTCGAACTGACAAACGTCGGTGGACCGTCGGCCGGTCTCATGTTCACACTCGAAATCTATGATCAATTGACGCAAGGCGATTTGGCAAACGGTGAGAAGATTGCCGGAACCGGTACGGTCGATGAGGAAGGCAACGTCGGGCCAATTGGTGGGGCGTGGCAGAAGATTGTCGCTGCCGACCGTGCCGGTGCGACGGTGTTCTTCGTACCGGATGGGCCAAATTATGAAGAAGCGAGGTCGTCTCTCGACCGGCTCGAATCCGACATTGAAGTCGTACCGGTCAAGACGGTCGAAGAGGCGATTCGTTATTTAGAGTCGATGAATTGAGGCGTCTGCCTATGCTCAGGGGCTGACAGACCGAGCGGGAGGCGATACGCTTCCGTTACGCGCGCCTCAAAGGCGAGGTCAGGATGGTACTTGCTGAGAAGCGGTACCGTCTTTTTTATTTCGTGCAACACGCTACGACCAACCGTGTTGAAGGCGAGCGGGCGAACATAAGGGACGTCATCAAAGCGTGTCGGCAACTCTGTCCGTTCGAAGTGAACGAGCACAGAGACGAGCGCCCGTTGAATGGCCGTCCGGGTGTACCGACGCGTCAGCATCTTAGAGAGGGCCTGTTCAAACGTCGGTTCCATACCGGCTTCGATGAGACGCGGTGAAAGCGAGGCATCGATGCCGACGAGGTGTTCGAGCACGTCTTTTGGCATCGTGCGTAGCTTGTATTGAAGCATCGGCCAATAGAGCGACCAATGGGCCATCGACTGTTGTGCAAACAGCCTCCGCGTGGCCTCAGGAACCGCCCGGACGCTACCGGCTTCGAGGTAATGGGCGCGCACCCCTGTGGCCGACATGACATCCGAGACGCCGGTGTCGTGATAACCGGCGCCGAGACGACGGACGGTATGGAGGTGGATTGAGGTGGCCGCTTTCGCGTAATGGTAGGCCAAGATGTTATTCGGGAGCGTCAAGTCAAAGTCGGGATATAGCGAAGTGAACGCCGTACTCGATGCCTTCGCTGGCGAGGCCCCATCTTTCAGTGCGGATTGGAGAGCGTCTCGATAGGCAGGTGTCGACTCGACGTCGGCTAAGGCGGCTTGCCGAATCGCTGACGCGTCGCCGCTCTCACTCCCGAACGATAGAGTTTGACACTTCATTTGCTCGGCGAGATGGACGGCAGCGCTCGCGAAACGGTCGGCACGTTGAACGCCATAACGAGTCGGGAGCTCGACGACGAGGTCGATCGCCCCGGTCTCGACCGCCGCACGCGCCCGTGACCATTTGTCGAATGCAGCAGGTTCACCGCGTTGGGTAAACTGTCCGCTCATGACGGCGATGACGGCATCGGCCTCGGTCTCGAGGCGAGCGGTTTGGGCTTGGTACAGATGACCGTTATGAAACGGATTATACTCGGCGATGATGGCCGTCTTTTGCATAAAATTACTCCTTTGCAATGTCGATTGGATTGGTGTAAGATGGATAAGTACGCTTTGACAAAGCGCCGTCGTCAACTGATTTTAGTGTAAAGAAAAAACATTGACAAAACAAGTTGGCCTATCTATAATTCATATTGTTGCAATTGAGGTGATTCGGATGAAATGGTCTATTGCACAGCTACTTAAGCTTCGAAACCAAGGTGATAGTTTTACCGTTGATGAGACGGTCGAACTTCCGGAGCTGACTCAGCTCCATCCGGATATCCGTTCGATTCGCCCAGTGCATGTGCACGGGGATGCGTCGTTCACATCTAATCAAGTTACATTCAATTTGAAGATTCAAGGTGACCTGACGTTGCCAGATGCGCGTACGTTAGACGATGTCATGTATGAATTCGATATTGAATCACTCGAGCCTTTCTTTTTGGAGAACGGGCGTTACACGGAGCAATTCGATGACGTCAATTTGCCAGACGGGAATACGATTGATCTGCGACCAATCGTACGTGAGCTCATCATGTTAGACGTCCCGATGCAAGTTTTTGGGAACGAAACAGACAAAACTCAGGTTGAAGGGGAAGGCTGGGCCCTCGTAGAGGATCAGCTGGACGACCAACCAAAAATTGACCCGCGCCTCGCGGGACTTGCCGACTTGTTCTCGAAAAAAGAGGACGAGAAAGGCTAACTTTTCAAGGAGGTGGACAACGATGGCAGTACCATTCCGTAGAACGTCGAAAACTCGCAAACGTCTTCGTCGTACTCACTTCAAACTCAACGTACCTGGTATGAACGAGTGCCCGAACTGTGGCGAAATGAAACTTTCACACCGTGTTTGCAAATCTTGCGGACATTACAACGGTAAAGAAGTAACAAGCAAATAATGCTTGTAGAAGCGGTCTCTGATGAGGTCGCTTCTTTTTTTATGGTCATCGATTCGGATTGTGGTAAACTTTTTTTGTGTATGACGAGAAGGAGGCGTGTCAATGCGACCAATCAAACGAATAGGCATCATCGGAAACGGGGCCGTCGGCATGTTAATGGCCTCGTTTCTCGCAGAAGAGTATACCGTGACGTTATACGGACGAAGCGGTGAACGTGGCGACGTCACGATTGAACGCGTTGGGGTGACGAGCGGCACGGCGCGTGTCGCGTATAAGCCGATTCAGTTTCTTGAGGAGACGGAAGCGGACGTCTTTTTTGTGACGACGAAAGCGCACCACGTCGAAGCGGCGACCGAACGGCTGACAGGTGACGTGCCGGTGTTTATCTGTTCGAATGGGATTGCCCACCTCGACTATGCAGAACAGCGCGGGTTTCATATCGGCGTCATCGAACATGGTGTAACGCGTGACGGGACGACGATCCGGCATAGTGGACTCGGGCGCGTCCGGATTGGAAGCCTAACCGACATGGAGCCACACGTTTTTCGCACATCGCCGTTACAAATCGTCTGGGAGTCCGATATCCGGTACGTCGTCATCGAAAAGTTGTTCGCGAACGCCGTCATCAATCCAATCACCGCGCTTTGTCGCGTTCCTAACGGTGCTGTCAGTCAGTCCCCGTGTCGCGAGGTCGCGCAGCAAATCTATGCCGAGTTGACGACGTTGTTTGACGAGACTGTACCGTATACATATATCGAGACGATCATCGAGAAGACGGCGAACAATCGCTCCTCGATGTTACGAGACGTGGAGGCAGGTCGGGCGACTGAGGTCCACGCGATTTTAACGCCACTCTTGAAACGGGCCGAGGCGAGAGGGGTCGAATTGACCGTAATCCCGCTTATGCAAAAATTGATTATAGGGGCGAGCGCATCTTGTTAGTGTATATCGTTTCATTTCCACTCATCATTTGGTTTATGGTGTATATGGTACTTAGAAAAATTATGCCGAAATCGGTCAATACGTTCAAGTTGGTGTGTGACGTTGGCGTCATGTTCTGGTTCTATGCGTGCGCCGTGCTGTTAGAGGCGATTGTTGGGAATGATTTATTTTGGTTATTGCTCGCCATTTGTGTCGCCATCTTCCCCGTGAATGCGATTTGGCAACGGGTGCGGCATGAGGAAGTCGTGTTCACGAAGATGTTTGTCCACGGTTGGCGCTTGCTTTTTTTATTGCTCGTTCCGACGCATGCCGTCCTATTCATTGTCGGCATCGCCAAGCACATGATGTATTGATTGATTGAAAGGAAGTCGTTATACGTGAGGATAGAGTCGCTTGATGCCATGTATGCCTCGTCTTCTCCGATGATTCAAATCGAGGACGGATATGCAGACTGGCTTGATTATAAAGGAATGGGTGAATTGAAAGCGCGAGCGGAAGAACTCGATGGACGGACGTATCCACATCGCGAAGCGCTCGCATCCATCTTACGGACCCAACAAGCCGAATACGGCCCGCTATCAGAAGCGATGGAGCGGAAATTAACTGCGTTCGCGAACGGCGATGCGTATACGATGGTGACCGGGCAGCAAGTCGGCGTGTTTGGCGGCCCACTGTTTGCGGTCTATAAACTGTTGACCGTACTCAAACGGGCAAAACAAGCGGAAGCCGTCTTGAATAAACCGGTCTTGCCGATTTTCTGGATGGCGACAGAGGACCATGACTATGCAGAAATTAATCACGTCTTCATTCCGCAACCGCTGTCGCGTCAGTTCCGAAAAGAGGCGCTGTCGGGTGTCCCGCTTGCGGGGAAAGCATCGGTCGGGGAGCTCGAGTTTGACCGGTTAAAAATCGAACTTGTTCAAATGCTACAGCACATGCTCCTCGCCGAGACGGAGACGGTCCATACACCGATACTCTATCGAGAACTCGTGGACGTCTTGCAAAAGTCGCACTCGTTCGCACAATTTTTCGGGAAGGTGATGCGGCGCTTCGTCGGCCAGGAGTTCCTGCTCTTCGATCCGCATCAAAAAGAAGTGCGGATGCTTGGGCGTGAGGTGTTTGAACGACTCATCACTGGGCACGATGCGCTCAAACACGCATTCGCGCACGCATACGAAAATGGGATGCCAGAAGTGGAATTAAACCGAGACGCGGCCCATGTGTTCTATCATGACGGGACGCGTGAGCTTCTGACAAAAGAACAGGACGTCTTCACGACGAAGCGCGGCCATCGCTTTACGGAAACGGACTTGCTGTCAGAGCTTGACGCGCACCCGGAACGTTTCTCGAATAACGTCGTCTCGCGTCCGCTCATGCAAGACTATCTGTTCCCGACGCTCGCCTACATCGCGGGGCCGGGCGAAATTGCCTACTGGCTCCAGTTGCGCCCGTTGTTCCACGTCTTCGAATGGAAGATGCCGCTTCTCCTTCCACGTCTTGGCGCGGTCCTCTTGTCGTCGAACGACGAGAAGAAGTTACGCCAAGAGGCTATCGACCTCGTCGACTACTTGGCAACCCCGCTCCCAGACCATGCGTTTGACGACGCGGCTTTCGATGAACAGCTGTACAGTTACCGCGCTTTATCGGCAGCGCTTGGCAAAGAGGCAGGACGTCACGGTCACCGTTTTGAAACGAGCGCGCAACAGTTGCTCGAGCGGCTTGCTGACGAGATGCGGGCCGAGGCGAAACGTGAACAGTATCGATTGAATCATCGTCGCATCCATCTGTCGACGCGGCTCATCCCGATGAACGCACCGCAAGAACGGATTTGGTCGATGATCCCGATTTTGAACCGCCATGGTCTTGACGTGTTCAAGCGTCTGTTCCATGCATATGAAACGGCTGAAACCGAGCGATGTTTAGTTAAATTGTGAAAAAAAGGAAGTTTAAAATTAGATTCCCTTGAAAACAGGGAATCTTTTTTCGTTTGTTACCTTTTTGTTTCCTCTTTTCGCTAAAAACGAATGCGGTGCTTGACATTTTTATGATAAAGTAAGTGTAATAAAACAGTTGAAATTTGTAGGTTGAGAGGGTTTTTGTATGTTTGAGCATGAAACGGTTTTAAAAATGGAGTCCATCGAAGGTTTGAACATTAAAGCAGACGGCATTTACGTCGACTGTACGTTAGGTGGCGCGGGTCATAGCGAAGAGATCGTGAAGCGCTTGACGACAGGTCATCTATACGCGTTCGACCAGGATGACGTCGCACTCGCACATGCGAAAGAGCGTTTGGCTCCATACGAAGACCGGGTTACTTTTATAAAGAGCAACTTTGTCCATTTGAAAGACGAGCTTCACAGTCGCGGTGTGACACAAGTTGACGGCGTCTTATTCGACCTCGGCGTCTCCTCGCCCCAACTGGACGAGGCGGAACGTGGCTTTAGTTATAACTTTGACGCGCCGCTCGACATGCGAATGGATCGCTCGAAGCCATTTTCGGCTTATCACGTCGTAAATGAATGGGCGTTTGGGGACCTTGCCCGCATCTTCTTTACATATGGGGAAGAGAAGTTCTCAAAACAGATTGCCCGAAAGATTGAACAGGCACGTGCTGAAAAACCGATTGAGACGACGTTCGAACTCGTCGACTTGATTAAAGACGCGATTCCAGCTCCGGCACGACGTAAAGGCGGTCATCCTGCCAAGCGGACGTTCCAAGCGATTCGAATCGCGGTCAACGATGAATTGAACGTGTTCGACCGCGCCGTGCAAGACGCGATTGACATGCTCGCCATCAACGGTCGCATCTGTGTCATCACGTTCCACTCGCTTGAAGATCGGATCTGCAAGCAAGTCTTTAAAGAGAAGAGCCAGCATCCACCGCTTCCACCAGGGTTGCCGGTCATTCCGAAAGAGTTTGAACCTGAGCTTAAACTCATCACGCGAAAGCCGATTACGGCCGGCGGTGAGGAACTCGAAGACAATCGGCGCGCCCGCTCTGCGAAACTGCGCGTCGCTGAAAAACAAAAATAGACTGTACGTAGGAGGGATACCTGATGCCAGAAGCTGCCCGCGAGGCTCTGCAGCCTCACATTTCACCGAATCGAAATCCGATTCCGCAAGAACGACCGATACCTGCTCCAAAACGACGTACGTTAACTTTGTTCGAAGCTATTTTGTATCCGACCATGATTGGTTCTGTCGTCTTGTTCGGTGGCATCACGGTGTCGAAACATAACGAAGCGTACAACATCATGCGCGATACGGCGTTAATCACGCAAGAGACGAACGCGCTCGCTAAAGAAAACGAAGAATTGAAATATGAGATCGCCCAATTAAGCTCGCCAGAGAGAATCTATGCGATAGCTGAAAAGCTCGGAATGCAGTTCAACGAAAAGAACGTCAAGGTGATTGACAGATGAACTCTCTACAACAGAGTAAAAAAAGAGTGGCGTGGGTGGCGATTGTTTGCTTCACACCGCTCTTTTTATTTTTTGTCGGTTGGTTCTTCTACTTGTCTGTCTTTCAAACATACAAAGGTGAGAACATGCTCGCGTTCGCCGAGGAAGAACGGTGGAAAGCGGTCAGCACGTTGAAAGCGGAACGTGGGGAAATCTTTGACCGGTTCGGTCAGCCGATCGCGATCAACATCCCGTCGTATCGCGTCGTAGCGGTCTTGAAGCTCGGCGGCGAACGCGTCGAAGGAAAGACGCTCATGCCGGAAGAGTTCCCGGAAGCCGCACGCGAACTCGCGACCGTCATTCCGATGACGGAGGCCGATGTGTTGAAGCGCCTTGAACAAAACGTCGACCGCGGGCAAATCGAGTTCGGTGTTCCCGGACGCGATTTGACGGTCGAGCAAAAAGAAGAGCTAGAAGCGTTCGAGATTCCGGGCATCACGTTCGTCGAAGAACCGAAGCGCTATTACCCGAACAAGGTCTTCGCATCAAGCGTCATCGGCTATGCGCAAAAAATGGATCAGAACGGGCGTATCGAGCTCGTCGGTGAGCTCGGAATCGAGAAGTCATTAAACGACATCTTGAGCGAGTCGTATGGGTTAAACCGATTCGAGAAGGACTTAGCGGGCCGTCCGCTCATCACGAGCGATGAACAGCTTCGAATCGAGCCAGAAGACGGGGCCGACGTTCAGTTGACGATCGACCACCGGATTCAGCAACTGCTCGATACGAAGATGGATGAGTTGTATAAAGAGTATGCACCGAAAAATGCGACAGCCATCATCATGGACCCGAAGACGGGGGAGATTGTCGCGTTGTCCGACCGGCCATCGTTTGATCCGAACACACGTGAAATCACGTCGTATAGCAACTTCTCCGTCTCGTCACGTTTCGAGCCGGGGTCGACGATGAAGATTTTCACGCTCGCTGCCGCGATCAATGAAGGCGTGTTCGATCCGAACGAACTATACAAGTCCGGTTCTTACACGTATGGGCGGACGACGTTCAATGATTATAACATTACCGGATGGGGTACCATCCCTATGGTAGAAGGCGTCTGGCACTCGTCGAACGTCGCGTTCTCGATTCTCGCGAATGAACGGCTCGGACTTGGTCGCTATGAAGATTATTTCAACGCCTTTAAGTTCGATCAACGGACAGGTGTCGATCTACCGGGTGAGGTCAATAGTCAATATGACTTCGATAGCCCGCTTAACGTGCTCATCACCGCATGGGGACAATCGACGGCAGTGACACCGATGCAAATCTTGCAGGCGACGTCAGCGATTGCGACGGATGGGACGATGAAACAGCCTCACGTCATCAAAAAAGTCGTCAATCGTGAGACGGGTGAGACGATTCGGACGACGAATCCGAAAATCGTCGGTCAACCGATTACAGCTGAGGCTGCCGAAAAGACGCGAGAAGCGCTCGATGGGGTCGTCAATAGCGACCTCGGGACCGGCCAACTGTATGCACTTGAGAACTATCGCGTGATCGGAAAGACAGGGACGGCTCAGATTGCAGAGAACGGGAAGTATTTGAGCGGGCAGTATATTCATTCGTTCGTCGGCATGGCCCCGGAGGAAAATCCGGAACTCGTTATGTATATTGCCGTCGACCGGCCGAACAGTGACTCCTCGACGACGGGCCCACGAATCATGGCCCCGTTGTTCAAAGACGTCATGGACGTGGCGCTCCGCTATCGGAGCGTCGAGCCGGAGAAGCAAGAGAAGGCGATTGAAGCCACGTCGAAGACGACGGCATCATACATTGACCTCAGTCGTGAAGAGTCGGTCAACAACGCGCGAGAAGCTGCGTTCGCCCCGGTACTTCTCGGCAGTGGCGGCAGTGTGGCGGCGCAAAGCCCAGTCGAAGGCCAATCGTACGTCACAGGAGAGCGGTTATTGCTCAAGACCGGTGATACGTTCGCGATGCCGAACTTGTCTGGGTGGTCGCTTCGAGATGTGAAGCGATTGGCGACGTTGTATCAACTGAATTTAGAAATCGAGGGGACCGGCTTCGTCACTTCCCAATCTATCGGGAAAGACAAGCCTGTCAAAACGGGAGCGACGCTGAAAGTGAAGCTTCAATCCCCGTCGAATTAATGGAACAGGATCAAGAGGGCCTCGGCTCTCTTTTCCTTTGTCACAGGAGGAAATACGGATGGAACAAGTAACGATTCAAACATTGGCTAGTTGGTTCGGTATGACGATTGAAGACACACGAGAAGTTCGGAAAGTCGCGACCGACTCGCGTGACGAGAACGGCGCAGGTTTATTCGTCCCGATTATCGGGGCACGCGTCGACGGACACGATTTTATCGACAAAGCAATCGAGCAAGGCGCCATCGTCACGTTTTGGGAAGAAGGACGCGAACGACCGGAAGGAATCGTCGTCATCCCGGTCCCGTCTCCACTAAAAGCGCTCCAAGAAGCGGCGGCGCGCTACTTAGCAGAAATCAACCCGCTCGTCGTCGCCATCACCGGCTCGAACGGGAAGACCTCAACGAAAGACATGGTCGCCGTCGTGCTCGAAGAGAAGTTCAAGACGCACAAGACGGCAGGCAACTTCAATTCAGACGTCGGCTTACCGCTCACCGTTCTCCGGATGCCACGTGATACCGAGGTAGCCGTACTCGAGATGGGTATGAACGGATTTGGGCAAATCGAACTGTTGTCGAACATCGCAAAACCGGATGTCGCTTTCGTTACGAATATCGGTGAGTCGCACGGGGAACAGGTCGGAGGTCGTGAAGGCATCGCGAAAGCGAAACTTGAGATTAAGGCCGGTTTGAAAGACGAAGGTGTCTTGATTGTCGATGCGGATGAGCCGCTTCTTTCTGGTCAAGGGTTCCGTGTCGGTTACGCGGACGATGCTGACGGGAAAATTGAGGTCGTTGAGACGACGTTCGATGCGTCTATCTTCCGTTATGACGGTGAATTGTTCGAATTGAAAGTGCTCGGCGCCCATCAAATCCGAAACGCGGCATATGCGATTGCGTGCGGGCGTCAGTTTGGGCTCGACCATGCGATGATTCAGCGCGGCCTCGATCGGGTCAAGTTGACGACGATGCGTATGGAAAAACAAATGTTTGGCGATGCGCACTTGATCAATGATGCTTATAATGCGAGCCCGACTTCGATGATTGCGGCGATTGAAACGGTGAAGTCACTCGTTGGCTTCTCGCGCCGCGTCCTCGTACTCGGTGATATGTATGAGCTCGGTGCTGATGAACAAGCGCAACATGTTCAGGTCGGTCATGTGATCACAGCCCCAGTGACGGACGTCCTCTTGATTGGGGACAAGGCGAAATGGATTGCAGACGGGATTTCAGCCGTAAACATAAACGTGACACACGTCGGGACGGTCGAAGAAGCGAAACCGCTCCTTAGCAGTTATCAACGACCACAGACTGTGATATTGTTAAAGGCATCGCGAGGACTGGCGCTCGAGCGTCTAGTTCAATAATAGAGAGTAGTGAGGTACGAACATGTTAATTAGTTTAATCGTCTTGATCAGTTCATTATTGACCGTGTTGGTCGTTATGCCACGTGCGATTCCTGCGCTACGGCAATTGAAGTTCGGCCAAGAAATCCGTGACGAAGGTCCGGATTGGCATCAAAAGAAATCGGGGACGCCGACGATGGGCGGGATTGTCATCTTGCTCGCGCTCATCATCGGATTCATCGTCTCGCTCATTTTCGGAGATGCGGTCGCAGGCTTCGGGACGCTTTTATTCGTCACGCTCGCGTTCGGTGTAATCGGCTTCCTCGACGACTATATTAAAGTCGTCAACAAACGGAATCTCGGTTTGACGTCGCTTCAGAAATTAATTGGTCAAATCGTCGTCTCGGTCTTATTCGTCTGGTTCTTGTCACTCGGAGGCGCATTAGATACGACGATTCAAATCCCGTTCACTTCGATCGCGTTTGATACGGGTTGGTTGTATGTCGCCATCGTCATTTTCTGGCTCGTTGGTTTCTCGAATGCGGTCAACTTGACGGACGGCCTCGACGGCCTCGTCTCGTTCTCGGCCATCCCGACGTTCGCCTTTTTCGGGATTTATGCGCTCGGACAAGATGAAGCGGGGATTGCTTGGTTCGCGTTCAGCGCGGTCGGGGCTCTTCTCGGCTTTCTTGTCTTTAACAAATATCCAGCGAAAATCTTCATGGGTGACACGGGATCGCTCGCACTTGGCGGCGCGGTCGCCGGCCTCGCCCTCATGTTGAAGCTCGAGTTGTTGCTCGTCTTCGTCGGCATTATCTTCGTCATCGAGACGCTCAGCGTTATCTTGCAAGTCATCTCGTTCAAGACGACCGGAAAGCGCATCTTTAAAATGAGCCCGATTCATCACCATTTTGAGATGGTCGGATGGTCGGAATGGCGCATCGTGTTGACATTCGGTGGAATCAGCTTGATCACGGCAGTGTTGTCGTTACTTCTTATGTAATGGATGGTGGAACAAATGAAAGCACAGTGGAAAGGTAAGCGCGTCCTCGTTCTCGGCGCAGCCCGTAGCGGCATCGCGGCTGCCACCTATTTGTCAGGTGTCGACGCGGTCGTGACAATGAACGCAGGAACGGAGCCGTCGAGCGAAGAACGGACGAAAATCGAGCAATTGGGAATCAAATCGGTATTTGGCGACCATCCACTCGACTTATTGGATGATACGGACGTCATCGTCAAAAACCCTGGTATCCCGTACCACATTCCGCTTCTTCAAGCGGCGATGGAACGAGACATCCCGATTTATACGGAAGTCGAACTCGCCTATATGGCGACAGACGCCTCGTTCGTCGGCATCACGGGTTCGAACGGCAAGACGACGACGACGACGCTCGTCCATGAACTGTTACAAGGTGGCGATCGTCCCGTACACGTGGCAGGAAACATCGGTTTCCCTGCAATCGAGGTGGCAGGACGTGCGATGCCGGATGATATTATCGTCATCGAACTATCTAGCTTTCAGTTGATGGGCGTTGAGACGTTCCACCCGAAGGCAGCCGCGCTCTTAAACCTATCTGAGGCGCATCTCGATTACCACGGTGACTTTGATTCGTATGCCGATGCGAAAGCGAACTTATTCCGTAACATGACCCCTTCAGACCGCGTTGTCGTCAAAGGGGCCGACCTTGAAGTGATGAAGCGTGTGCCGGACACGTTGCAAGCATCAACGTTCGGTTACGACGCCGGCGATGCTTATGTGCAAGATGGTTGGATTACCGTGCACGGTGACAAAGTCCTTCCAGTAGCCGATCTCGCGCTCGGTGGGGCCCATAACGTGGAAAACGTGTTAGCGGCACTTCTTTTAATCGAACCGTTTAACATCCCGCGTGATCATATCGAGCACGTGTTGCGTACGTTCGGCGGCGTCGCCCATCGGACGGAGAACGTAGGTCATGTGCTTGGACGCCGGGTGTATAACGATTCGAAAGCAACGAACAACGTGGCGACCGAAGCGGCGCTTGCCGGTTTCGATTCGCCAATCGTCTGGCTCTGTGGCGGACTTGAGCGAGGCGCTGACTTGTCTTCGCTCGTCCCGGCGATGTCGCGCGTCAAAGCGGTGATCGCATATGGGGAGACGGCCGAACGTTTCAAGACGCTCGGCGAATCCCAAGGACTCCCAGCCTTTGCTGTCGAAACATTAGAAGAAGCCGTCCCGCTCGCGTTCGAACAGTCGGCAGAGGAAGATGTCATCTTATTGTCGCCGGCATGCGCAAGCTGGGATCAATATAAGACGTTCGAGGAACGCGGTACCCATTTTGTCGACCTCGTCCGTTCCATTGAGGAGGCGAAACGATGAGAGTCATCATTTCAGGCGGTGGAACAGGGGGCCATATTTACCCGGCTCTCGCGTTGCTCGATACACTAAAGGCGCGCCACAACGATTTAAAAGTACTCTATATCGGCACAGAAAACGGACTCGAGGCTGATCTCGTTCCGCGAGCCGGCATTCCTTTCAAATCGATTCGAATCGCGGGATTGAAGCGATCGTTATCGCTTGAGAACGTGAAGACGGGATATTGGTTCTTGAAATCGGTCCGTCAGCTAAGAAAAGAGATGAAGGCGTTCCATCCGGACGTCGTCATCGGGACAGGCGGGTTTGTGTCCGGGCCGGTCGTGTTCACGGCTCAGCAATTGGGTATCCCGACGATTCTGCATGAACAAAACAGCATCCCGGGACTGACGAATAAATTCTTGTCGAAAAAAGCCGACTGTGTCGCGCTGTCGTTCGCAGGTTCTGAGTCGCAGTTTCCAGGGGCGAACGTTCGGGTCATCGGCAACCCGCGCGGGAGCGAAGTGTTGCAGACAGTCGCCGACCCGGCTCAAATCCGAGCGACGTACGGAATCGATGAGCGTCCGATTATCGTCATCTATGGTGGGAGCCGAGGTGCCGAGGCGATTAACCGTGCCGTGCTCGAAGCGATTCCTGAGCTGAGTCAACAGCCGGTCAACGTTCTTTACGTGACGGGAAACGTGCACTATGAGGCGGTCGTCGCTGAAGCGAAGCCGGCAGAAAATGTTCACATCTTGCCTTACGTGTACGACATGCCCGCCCTTCTCGCTTGTGCGACGCTCGTTGTCTCGCGCGCAGGGGCATCGACCATCTCTGAATTGACGGCGCTCGGCTTACCGAGCATCCTAATTCCGAGCCCGTACGTGACGGCCGACCATCAAACGAAAAATGCTTCCGCACTCGTCGAGAGCGGGGCCGCCGCTTTAATTCGTGAAGCGGACTTGACCGGTCAAACGCTCGTCGAGAAGATTCATTACGTCTTGGAAAACGAAAAACAGATGGCGGAAGCATCGAAACGGTTAGGATTCCCACAGGCCGCCGAATCCCTCGCCGCACTTGTAGAAGAAGTCAGCCGCTAAAGGAGAGGAAGCATGGAGACACGTCAGAACACCGTCCGTAGTTTAGAAGACCGGATTCCATATATGAAAGATCAGCGACGGAAGAAGGCGAACCGTCGATTGTCTGCTATTTTGCTGCTGTTCGCCGTACTGATTGCGCTCGTCGTCTATATGCAGACGTCGGTGTCGGATGTGAAGGCGGTGAACGTGTCGGGCTTAGCTTGGTTGACCGAGTCTTACGTGTTAGAACAAATCGATTTAGACACGACGTCAAAAATCGTCGAAGTGTCTCCTAGCCGACTTGAGGCGGCCATTCGTGAGCTCCCCGGTGTGAAAGATGTGGAAGTGGATCGAAGCTGGTACAATATCGTCACCATCAAACTCGAAGAAGAGAAGATGATTGCCTACTCGAGGACGGATGACCGGGAAGTCGTCGTCTTAGCGGACGGCTCGCTTCATCCGACCGGACAAATCGACGACCCGGCAAAACTGAAAGACGGGCCGCTCTTACGACAGTTTGACAAGGAAGCCGACCTTGAGAAAGTGGCCGGCGAGCTCGAGCAAGTCGATGACGCGTTACGAGCTAGAATGTCTGAGATTGTGTTTCAGCAACAAGACGGTGAACCGACGCGTTATGAGATTTACATGAACGACGGCAACACGTTGCTCACGCCGACGTTCAAGCTAAGTCAAACGGTGTCCAAGTACGGGGAGATTTTTGAAAATATCCCGAAAGGACAGCGAGGGACGGTCGTCATGGACGGAGGCTATTATTTCGTCCCGTATGAAAAATCGGAAGAATAGTCTGAATTTTTACAGCCCTGCGACAGGTCAGGGCTGTTTTTTTGTCGTTTGTAATCGAATTGACACCCCAAAACCGCTTAATTTGTAGGATTCTACCTTTTCTCACTATCTTATTTGTTGTAAACTTAGACGTGAGATATCTTGCCGGACCTAACAATATTTTTGGATATCTGTAATATTGTAATGGAAGACTGAAACTGAAATTTTAGCGCGGAGGTGTTTCCCTGTTGGAAGCGAACGGTTATGTAGCCGCATTAGATATTGGAACGTCAGAAATTAAGCTTGTCGTGGGTGAACTACTCGGGGGAACGCTTAATATTTTGGCAGAAGGTTGTGCTCCGTCTGCAGGAGTAAAACGTGGCGCCGTCGTCGACATCGATAAGACGGTTCAAGCCATCAAACAAGCCGTCGAACATGCCGAAGCGGCACTCGGTGATCAAGTTCGTTCGGTATACGTTGCCATTGAAGGGGAACATATCCAAATTGCCCCATGTCACGGCATCGCATCGGTCAAACGGGAAGACCAGGAAATTACAGATGCCGACGTGATTGAAGTCATCAATTCGGCTCAAGTGATGCGTCTCCCTGACGAGATGAGCGTCATCGATGTCATCCCTTCTTCGTTCACTGTCGATCAACAGACCGGCGTCGTGGACCCACGTGGAATGCTCGGCTACCGGTTAGAGATGCACGGGAAGATGGTAACGGGTTCGAAAACGATCTTACATAGCATCCGTCGTTCAATTGAACGAGCGGGACTGAAGCTCGACGGATTCGTGCTCGGTAACTTGGCGCTCGGGATGAGTGCCGCTTCGGTGGATGAGATTGATCTTGGTATCGGCTTGATTGATGTCGGACACGAGAAAACGACCGTATCCGTCTTCTATCGCGGGGATCTCGTTTACTCGTATATCCTTCCGGTCGGTGGCGACCATATGACACGCGACTTGGTATACAAGCTCAATTGTAAATACCAAGATGCGAAAGTCGCGAAAGAAGAATATGGCCTTGCTCTCGAAGAAATGGCAGATGCGACAGAAGGATTCTCGTTCACAAACATTAACGGGGAAGTGGCGTACGAGCCGCAAGCTGAAATTAGTTATGTTTTAGAGGCGAGAATAGAGGAAATGTTTACGTTGGTGTTGAATAGAGTGCAAAAGGTAGGCGTTCCAGCACTGAGCGGAGGTTATTTGCTCTGTGGTGGCGCAGCTGCTTTACCTGGTATTCAGGAACTGGCGACCCGCGTCATGGGTCAAAAGACGCGACTTTATCAACCGTCATCGATCGGTGTCAGACATCCGAAATACGCGTCGGCTGTTGGCGTCCTCAAGTACGTGCTCATGAGCGATCACCACGTCTCGAAGCAAAACTTGGAGAAGCCGGATGTACGCGAAGTCGTCCCTTCGGCAACGACAGCGGATCGACAATCGGATACTGGTGAAGAATACGATTCGACTGAGCGCGAATCTAAAAACGGATTCGGGCGTTTAATGGAAAAATTATTTGGCGTGTAAGCTAATGCGATTCACAATCGGAAATTACGTAGGGGGATACCTGAATGATGTACTTTGATGAGGCGATTGACGCCGTAGCAAAAATTAAAGTAATTGGAGTCGGCGGCGGCGGTTCAAACGCCGTCAACCGCATGATCGAACACGGCGTACAAGGGGTCGAGTTCATCGCGGTCAACACGGATGCACAAGCGCTGAACATGTCGAAAGCGGACGTGAAGCTTCAACTCGGTGCGAAATTGACACGCGGTCTCGGTGCCGGTGCCAACCCGGACATCGGGAAAAAAGCAGCGGAAGAGAGCCGTGAACAGTTGATTGAAGCGCTTGATGGCGCAGATATGGTCTTCGTCACAGCTGGCATGGGTGGCGGAACGGGTACAGGGGCTGCCCCTGTCATCGCCGAGATTTCAAAAGAAATCGGCGCTTTGACAGTCGGTGTCGTCACGAAACCGTTCATGTTCGAAGGACGCAAACGGATGCAACATGCTCAGCATGGGATTCAAGCGTTCAAAGAAAAAGTTGACACGCTCATCGTCATCCCGAACGACAAGCTCCTTGAAATCGTCGAGCGCAACACGCCGATGATTGAGGCGTTCCGTGAAGCGGATAACGTCTTGCGTCAAGGTGTACAAGGGATTACGGACTTGATTGCCATCCCTGGTCTCATCAACCTTGACTTCGCGGACGTGAAAACAATCATGACCGAAAAAGGCTCGGCCCTCATGGGTGTCGGTGTCGCCACAGGTGAAAACCGTGCTGTCGAAGCTGCGAAGAAAGCCATTTCTTCACCACTTCTCGAGTCTTCCATTGAAGGCGCGAAAGGCGTGTTGATGAACATCACGGGCGGTCTCAGCCTTAGCCTTTACGAAGTGACAGAAGCTGCTCAAATCGTTCAAAGTGCTGCCGATGAAGAAGTGAACTTGATTTTCGGTTCGGTCATCAACGAAAACTTGAACGATGAGATTATCGTGACGGTCATCGCAACTGAATTCGCAGAAGAGGCACAAGGATCGAACCCATTCCTTCAACAGCCGAAGAAACAACCTGAGGCTGAAGTGAAGAAAGAGTCGCAACCAAAAGCAGATTCTGCTCAACAAGAAGAAGGGAACTTCCATAGACCGGTCTATGGTGGTGACGTCCCAGACGAGACGATCAACATCCCAGCGTTCGTAAGACAACGCCGTAACTAAAAAATAGGGGGTGCCGGTTCTCGGCACTCCCTTTTTGTAAAAAAGGAGAACGACATGCGATTGATTCATTCATGGGAAACAGAAACGGAGCGCTTCTCGGCTTATGTGACGACGCGCACCGACTGGCATAATGATGGGAACGTCGGACTGCACGTCGGGGACGACCGTGCCCTCGTCGTAGAAAACCGAGAACGTTTCTTTAAAGACGCCGGTCTTGATTTGAAAGACTCGGTTTGGGCTGACCAAGTTCATGGCAATCGTGTCGCATTCGTCGATGCGAACGACCGTGGTGATGGGGCTTACGACTACGAGACAGCGATTCGAGCGACAGACGGACTCGTGACCACGACGAACGATTTATCGCTCGCCCTCGTCTTCGCCGATTGCGTGCCACTGTTCTTTTGTGCGAAAGATTATGGTGTCATCGGTGTGGCGCATGCGGGGTGGAAAGGAACGGTCGGCAACATCGTCGCCTCGATGACGGACGCGTTCGCGACACTCGGGGTGCCTGCTGACGCGATGGACATGGTCGTCGGTCCGGCGATTACGGCCGAGGCGTACGAAGTCGATCAACGTGTGCTCGATGCCGTAAGAAACGTATCCGATGCGGCATATGTGGCCGCCGTCACAAATGAACGCGACGGGCATGCGCACTTATCGTTGCAACAAGTGAATGAGACGCTCGCCGTCGAACGAAATTTGGACGTCACGCAATCCAACTTGTCGACCGTTTCGGACCGAACGTTTTTCTCGTATCGGAACGGAGACGCAAAGCGCCGGTTTGCGGCCGTCCTCGTCAAGGAGAAGAAATCGTGAGTATAGCGAATAACGTGCAACATGTCAGACAAACCATCGAACACCATCGAGCCGGACAGGACGTGACACTCATCGCCGTCACAAAATCGGTCGGACCGGACGTCGCGACTGCCCTTTATGATGAAGGGGTACGACATTTCGGTGAAAATCGACCGGAAGGACTTTTGGCAAAAGCGGAAGTGTTGCCGGACGATGCAAAAATCCACTTTATCGGAAGTCTACAAACGCGCAAAGTGAGACAAATCATCGACCGCGTCGCGGCCATCCACTCACTCGACCGTTTATCCCTCGCAGAGGAAATCGACAAGCGGGCTGACCGAGTCATCGACTGTTTCGTTCAAGTGAACGTCTCGGGCGAGGAATCAAAACATGGGATTGAAAAAGAGGAGGTCCACGCCTTCATCGAGAACTGTAAACAATATCCGCACATCCGGGTGATCGGTCTCATGACGATGGCCCCACTGACGGAAGATGAGTCAGTACTTCGTGACACGTTTAATCAGTTGCGCACGCTGCGCGACGACGTGTTGGCGAAACGGTACGCACATGCCCCGTGTACAGAACTGTCGATGGGCATGTCCAATGACTATCCGATTGCTGTCGAAGAAGGCGCATCGTTTGTTCGTATTGGAACCATACTTGTGCAATAATATATTTTAAGGAGGAATCCGTTATGTCAATCAAAAACAAGATGAAAGATTTCTTCGGACTCGAAGAAGAAGAACGGAATGCGTATGAAGGAGAAGAGTATGTTGTCGCGGAAACGAAGCAACAGCCGATGACCGAGCAACTCGTCAAGACGGACGAACGTCCGAAAACATCAAATAACCTTGTCGCGTTCAACTCGAAAAAGAAAGAGCGTTCGAAAGTCGTTCTCGCCGAGCCACGCGTCTTCGCTGAAGCGCAAGACATTAGCGACCAGTTGAAAGAGAATCGCGCCGTCATCGTCAACCTTCAACGCATGTCAAAAGAGCAGTCTCGTCAAGTCGTCAACTTCTTATCGGGTGTCGTCTATGCGCTCGAAGGGACGATGACGTCGATTGGACATAACACGATTCTATGCACTCCGAACAATATCGAGTTGACGGGGTCGATCTCGAACTTGATTTCGGAGGACGAACTCAATAGTAAAGGATGGTAAGTGAATGAATAACGTAGTAGAAGCTTTAGGAAATACAATCGTTACGCTTCTTGGATATTATAGCTGGGTGTTGATTGCCTACATTCTATTGTCATGGTTTCCGAACGCGCGTGAGTCAAAGTTCGGACAAATCCTGTCGTATTTGTGTGAGCCGTTCCTCAATCCGTTCCGTCGGATCATCCCGCCAATCGGTGGCATGCTCGATATCTCGCCGATCGTCGCCTTATTCGTACTTCGAATGGCACAGGTTGGGGTGCGAGCGATTTTCGGTCTGTAAATGAGCGTCTTTGACCATTATCGTCCGAGCGAACGGGCGTTTATCGAGCAAGTGCTCGACTGGGTGCAACAAGTCGAGGACAACTACTTGTTCAAATTGACGGACTTTTTAGACCCGCGTGAACACCAAATTGTGAAGCAAATCGTCGGGAAGCGTCTAGCGATTTACGATGACGGTGGTTTTGAAGGAGCAGAACGACGTCGGCTCATTTTGGCGCCGGACTATTATGAACTCGAGCCGAACGATTTTGAGATTGCGATTCGTCAAATCGACTATCCGACAAAGTTTGTCGACTTGACCCATCGTCAAGTGACCGGCACGCTCTTGAACGCCGGGCTGAAACGTCAGAAGTTTGGAGACGTCGTGTTAGAAGACGGGATCGCCCAGTTTGCCACGACCACAGAGGCGGCTAGTTTCATCGAGATGAACGTCGACCGAGTCGGCAAAGCCCGAATTCGCATTTCGGACGTGGCACCTGAAGCCGTACTCGTCGTTCCGGAGACGAAGTGGACGGAAGAGTTTGGCATCGTCTCGTCGCTTCGATTTGATGCCGTCGTGAGCGAAGTGCTCAATTTATCGCGGCAAAAAGCGCAGGCGCTCGTCAAACACGGCGACTGTAAAGTGAACCATAAACAAATCGAGGATGCGAGCTTCATCTTAGAGCCCGATGATTTAATCTCGATTCGCGGTTACGGTCGAGTGAAGTTGACAGCAATTCTCGGCTCGACGAAACGTGAGAAAATAAAAATCCAGTATGGCATCATACGTTAAATTTAGGAGGAAAGTCGAATGGCGTTGACACCGATTGATATTCATAATAAAGAGTTCTCGACTCGTTTTCGCGGGTACGACATCGATGAGGTCAATGAATTTTTAGATCAAATCATCAAAGAGTTCGAACTGTTGATTCGTGAGAATAGAAGGTATGAAGAACTCGTCAACGATATGCAAGCTCGCATTGACTACTTCTCCTCGATGGAAGACACATTGAACAAATCGATTATCGTCGCGCAAGAGGCGGCGGAAGAAGTGAAGACGAACGCTGCGAAAGAGGCGAGCCTCATCTTGAAGCAGGCGGAACGTGAAGCACTCGCGCGTGAAGAGGAAGCGGCACGAAAAGAGCAACTCGCTGAGCGTGAAGTCGTTCAAATGTTGAAGAAAGTCGAACTGTACCGGACACGTTTCCGCGTGCTCGTCGATGCCCAAATGGAACTGTTAAATAGTACGGAATGGGATACGATTGTCGGCGAACCACCGGTCCAAACGGTTCTTGACGATACGACCGAACTTACGTATAATGACGACGAAGTCATACCAAACAAACATCACGGATAATACACAATACGTCGACTAGGACACGTCGATAAAGTCATACCTACGAAGCGACTTAGGGAAGGTGCGAGCCTAAGAGAAAGACTTTATTCGGTATCCCCTACGAGTGTCGTGCTGAAACGAGTAAGCGCGACCGCCTGACCCCGTTATCGGTCACCGAGAGCGGTCTCGACCTATGTCGAGACTAGTAGGGTGGTACCGCGAGTCGACAAACTCGTCCCTATTTAGGGGCGGGTTTTTTTGTTGTCAAAAAATGAGGAGGAGTTTCAATGAACTATAAAGACACCCTATTGATGCCTGAAACAGATTTCGCGATGCGCGGAAACCTGCCAAAACGTGAACCACAAATGCAAGAATCATGGGAACAGATGGACCTTTACAACCGTGTACTCGAAAAGAACGCGGGCAAACCGCAGTACATCTTGCATGATGGCCCACCGTACGCGAACGGCGACATCCATATGGGACACGCGCTTAACAAGGTGTTGAAAGACATCATCGTTCGCTTCAAGTCACTGAACGGCTATCAGTCGCCGATGATCCCTGGTTGGGACACGCACGGTCTCCCAATCGAGAACGCGCTTCAAAAATCAGGCGTCAATCGTAAAGAGATGACGGTCGCCGAGTTCCGTGAGAAATGTGCGGCGTATGCGATGGAGCAAGTGAACTCGCAGCGCGAACAGTTCAAGCGTCTCGGTTTACTCGCAGACTTTGAGCACCCATATATCACGCTCCTCCCAGAATACGAGGCCGCTCAAATCCGTCTATTCGGGACGATGGCTGAAAAAGGCTACATCTATAAAGGGAAGAAACCGGTCTACTGGTCACCGTCTTCGGAATCTGCCCTCGCCGAAGCGGAAATCGAGTACTATGACAAGAAGTCGCCGGCTATTTACGTAGCGTTCCAAGTCGTCGATGGAAAAGGCATCTTGGAGACGACCGACCACTTCGTCATCTGGACAACGACGCCATGGACGATTCCGGCGAACCTCGGGATCGCGGTCAGCAATGAGTTGACGTACACGCGTATCAACCATGAAGGCAAAGGCTATATCGTCGCCGAAAGTCTCGTAGAAGATGTGACGACAGCGCTCGGTTGGACCGACTTCACGGTGGACGGGTCGTGGAACGGCCAGGCGTTCGAACATATGACGGCGCAACATCCGCTTTACGACCGGACGTCTCTCGTCATGATTGGTGACCACGTCACGGCTGACGCGACAGGTCTCGTCCATACGGCACCAGGTCACGGGGAAGACGACTATCGTGTCGGACAAGCGTACGGGCTCGACGTCCTCTGCCCGGTCGATGATCGTGGCTACATGACGGACGAGGCACCTGGATTTGAAGGCCTCTTCTATGAAGATGCCAACAAACAAATCGGGATGAAGCTTGAAGAGAACGGCTACCTCCTTAACTTAAAGTTCATCAAACACTCGTACCCGCACGACTGGCGTACGAAAAAACCGGTCATCTTCCGTGCGACACCGCAATGGTTCGCATCAATCAAAGACTTCCGGAGTGACTTGCTTCGTGAAATCGAAGAAGTGAACTGGGTGCCGGAATGGGGCATGACACGTCTTTACAACATGGTTCGTGACCGTGGGGACTGGGTCATCAGCCGTCAACGGGCATGGGGTGTGCCAATCCCGATCTTCTATGCGGAAGACGGCACGGAAATCATCACGAACGAGACGATTGACCACGTCGCGAACTTGTTCCGCGAACATGGCTCGAACGTCTGGTACGAGCGCGAAGCGAAAGACTTGCTCCCAGCAGAGTTCACGCATCCAAACAGCCCGAACGGTGAGTTCCGTAAAGAACTCGACATCATGGACGTTTGGTTCGACTCGGGCTCGTCACACGCAGGTGTGCTCGAAGAACGGGCTAACCTTCGCCGTCCAGCCGACCTCTATTTGGAAGGGTCAGACCAATATCGTGGCTGGTTCAACTCGTCGCTCTCGACAGCAGTTGCAACGACAGGGAAAGCGCCATACCGTACGGTGTTAAGCCACGGTTTCGTCTTAGACGGTGACGGACGTAAAATGTCGAAATCGCTCGGTAATACGATTGCGCCAAACGACCTCGTGAAACAATACGGTGCAGAAATCGTTCGTCTTTGGGTATCGTCAGTCGATTACCAATCTGACGTACGCGCCTCACACGACAACTTCAAGCAAGTGTCGGAAGTGTACCGGAAAATCCGCAACACGCTCCGTTTCTTGCTCGGAAACTTGAACGGGTTCGACCCGTCGATGCGCGTCGCTTTCGAAAACATGCCTGAAGCGGATCAATTCATGGCGACGAAGCTCAAGCAGTTGCAGGCGAAAGTCATCAAGGCGTACGACACGTTTGACTTTATGGCCGTTTACCACTTGATTCACAACTTCTGTGTCAACGAGTTGTCTTCGTTCTATCTCGACTTCACGAAAGACATCCTCTACATCGAGCGTGAAGATGACGCACGTCGTCGTGCCGTGCAAACGGTCATGTACGATACGGTCATCGCGCTCACGAAGTTAATCGCTCCAATCCTCCCGCACACAGCGGATGAGGTGTGGCAAGAGATTCCGGCGAAAGCAACTGATAGCGTGTTCTTGTCGGACCTCGACGAAGTCGTCGCGCTCTCGGAAGAAGAGACGGCGCTACTTGCGAAGTGGTCGAAATTCCTCGCGTTCCGTAACGACGTGTTGAAAGCGATTGAGATTGCTCGTGGTGAAAAGTTGATCGGGAAACCGCTCGAGGCGAAGTTGCTTGTCGCGCCAAAAGGCGAGACAAAACGCTTGCTTGAGACGATCGATAATGTTCGTCAATTGCTTCAAGTGTCGCAACTCGACTTTGTCGATCATGCGGATGTCGATTATGCAACAGCAGAAATCACTGTCTCGAAAGCCGACGGTGCCGCCTGTGCCCGTTGCTGGACATACTCGACGGAGCTCGGTCAACATGCTGAGCACCCAGAGCTTTGCCCGCGTTGTACTGAAGTCATCGCATAAGCCGGACCGGAGTGGCGAACGTCCACTCCGGTTTCTTATGACGTGAAAGGAGAATTGGATGAAGCGCTACTATGGATTGGCACTATTTCTCATCATGCTCGACCAAGTGACGAAGTGGATCGTTGTACAGACGATGACGATCGGACAGTCGATTGAGCTCATCCCGGGCTGGTTGTATTTGACGTCATACCGCAACAAAGGAGCGGCTTGGGGCATGCTCGAAGGACAGATGGTGTTCTTCTTTATCGTCACTGCAATCGTTGTTGTCGGCTTGATTTACTTCCTGCATAAAGAAGTGAAGGGATTCAACTTGCTCGGCTATAGCGTTGGACTTTTGCTCGCCGGGGCGATTGGGAATTTCATTGACCGAATGTTCCGTGGCGAGGTCGTTGACTTCGTCGACACGTATCCGTTCGGGTATAACTTCCCGATTTTTAACGTCGCCGATATGGCGCTCACGTTCGGTGTCATCTTTATGATCATCGGTGTATTATTCGAAGAAAAATTAAACAAAGAGAGGGGACAATCGTAATGGAAACTTACACATTTGTCGCCGAAGAAAAGGCACGTATCGACAAATGGATGAGCGAACAAAGTGAGTGGTCACGTTCGCAAATCCAAGATTGGATCAAGGCAGGAGCCCTGCTCGTCAACGGGCAAACCGTCAAACCGAACTATAAATTGCAAGAAGGCGACACAATTGTCGTCACGGTTCCAGATGCCGTCGAACTTGAAGTGTTACCTGAGCATATCCCACTCGATGTCGTTTATGAGGACGAGGATGTCATCGTCATCAACAAAGCACGTGGCATGGTCGTCCATCCGGCGGCTGGTCATACATCAGGGACGCTCGTCAATGCGCTCCTCTACCATTGTGATGATTTGTCAGGAATCAATGGCGTGAAACGTCCCGGCATCGTTCACCGCATCGATAAAGACACAACAGGTCTCTTGATGGTCGCGAAAAACGATGTGGCCCACGAATCGCTCGCGACCCAGTTGAAGGATCGTCAAATCAAGCGTGAATATATTGCGCTCGTTCACGGCGAAGTCGTGCATGAGCTCGGGACGATTGAAGCACCGATCGGACGCGACACAAACGACCGCCAGCGCATGACGGTGACAGACAAGAACGCGAAAGAAGCCATCACACACTTCCGTCTGCTCGAGCGATATAAAGACTTCACGCTCGTCGAGTGTAAACTCGAGACAGGACGGACGCACCAAATCCGTGTTCATATGCGTTATATCGGTCATCCGCTCGCCGGAGACCCGAAATACGGTCCGCGCCGGACGATTCAATTGAACGGTCAGGCCCTCCACGCGGCGACGCTCGGTTTCTTCCATCCGCGCACGAACGAATGGTTGGAATTCGAGGCGAAGCTCCCGGCCGATTTCGAGGCGGAACTCGCCAAATTGGACAAAATCGAGAAAACGCGTTGACTTTCAACCGATTCCGATTTATAGTCTAGGAAGCATAACACCTTTAAACCCAGTCCAGAGAGGCTGTGAAAGGATTGTGGCCGCGGCCACGACACGTCGATTATTTGAGGCAGAGGTCTGCCCTCATATATGAAGACTTCCTTTTCCAGCCGGATGAGGAAGTCTTCTTTTTTATACAATTTGTGAGAGGGGGGAACTAGTTGAAACGTTCCACCATTTTAGATGAAGCGGCCATCCGCCGCGCACTTACCCGAATCGCCCATGAGATTATCGAGCGAAACAAAGGGACGGAAAACGTCGTGCTCGTCGGGATAAAAACCCGAGGCGAGACGCTCGCTGACCGGCTCGCCCGCCGGATCGAAGAAATCGAAGGTAAACCGATTGCCCTCGGGAACTTAGACATCACGCTCTACCGGGATGACTTGTCGAAGAAATCGCTCGACCCGGAAGTGAAAGCGACGGAACTCCCGCATGACATTAACGGTAAGACGGTCGTCCTCATCGACGACGTACTCTACACAGGTCGAACGGTGCGTGCCGCAATGGACGCGCTTGTCGATCACGGTCGCCCGGATTACATCCAACTCGCTGTGTTGATTGACCGTGGACATCGTGAGTTGCCGATTCGCCCGGACTTTATCGGAAAAAACGTACCGACGTCCAAATCGGAACAAGTCGTCGTCCGACTCAGTGAAGTCGATGCGACAGACGAAGTATTCATTAATCAGCAATAATCCAAACAACCTTTAAGGTGGTCCAGAGAGGCCAGGAAGGAGAACCACATGAAACAACCCATCCTCAATATCCACGAGCGTCCCGCTCACTTGCCGCAATGGCTGCTCTTCAGCTTGCAACACGTCTTCGCCATGTTCGGAGCGACGATTCTAGTCCCGATTCTGACAGGACTCAACACATCGGTCGCACTCGTCGCTTCCGGTGTGGCCACGCTCTCATTCTTAGCCATCACCCGTTTCAAAGTCCCAACGTATCTCGGATCGAGTTTCGCCTACATCGCACCGATTATCGCGGTCAGCCAACAGTGGGGCGTCGAAGCCGCCTTGTTCGGTGGCATCATCGCCGGCTCGGTGTACGGTGTCGTCTCGCTCATCATCTATAAGACAGGCGTGCGCTGGCTGTTACGGCTATTGCCGCCGGTCGTCGTCGGCCCGGTCATCATGGTCATCGGTTTGTCGCTCGCGCCGGTCGCCATCGACATGTCGATGAATGACAATGGCGCATATAACGGCACGTTCATCACGATCGCACTTCTCACGCTAGGCATTACGATGCTCGCGATGACGAAGTTAAAAGGGGTCTGGGGCGCTGTACCGATTTTGTTCGGGATTGTAGGAGGATACGCCATCGCCGCGATGTTCGGAATTATCGACTACTCCGCAATCGGTCAGGCAAGCTTGTTCCAACTTCCAGACTTCACGATGGTGTTCGTCGACTACATGCCAATGTGGCAAATCGGGGCACTCCTCGCCATCGTCCCGGTCGCCCTCGTCACGATGACCGAACATATCGGGGACCAGATGGTCACCTCAAAGATTATCGGGCGTGAGACGATGAAAGACCCGGGTCTCCACCGGACGCTCCTTGGCGACGGTGTCGGAAAGGCCATCGCCTCCGCGCTTGGCGGGCCACCGTGTACGACCTACGGGGAAAACAACGGCGTCATGGCCATCACACGCGTCTATAGCGTCTATGTCATCGCAGGTGCGGCTCTCATGGCAATCAGCTTTGGGTTCCTCGGTCACGTCGAAGCGTTCATCTCGACAATTCCGAACCCGGTAAAAGGCGGGATCTCGATTCTCTTGTTCGGCGTCATCGCGTCAAACGGACTTCGGACGATGGTCGAAAGCAAAGTCGACCTTGCCGAAAAACGGAACCTCATCATCGCCTCAGTCATCCTCGTCGTTGGTCTTGGCGGTGCGATGGTCCAACTCGGTAGCTTCCCGATTCAAGGGATGGCACTCGCGACAATCGTCGGGATCTTGTTGAACGCCTTCTTGCCGAAAGAAGAGCCGACGGAGACAGCGAACGAAACAACTGAAGAAACACGACAAGCAAGTAACTTTTAATTCGATCCCGTGAGGTCGGCAAAGTGAAGGCTCGTTTATTTGGGTGTGTGCATCCGAATAAAGGCGTCCCTTCACGTAGGTGAAGAGGCGCCTTTTCTCTTTGCCTTCTAAACAAAAGGAGGAGACGAACATGAACTTGATTCAACAACAACCGAAACATTTTGTCAGTCTCGACACGCTCGCACTCGATGAGATTATGGGCATGATTGAAGAGTCGTTACGTTATAAACAAGGCGATATGCCACCGCTATTTGACGGGAAGACGGTCGCGAACTTGTTCTTTGAGAACTCGACCCGGACGAAAAATTCGTTTCAAATGGCCGAACGCCACTTGCACATTCAAGAGATTCCGTTCGACGTGGCGACGTCGTCCGTGACGAAAGGCGAGACACTCTACGACACGTGTAAAACACTCGAGGCGATCGGTGTTGACGCGCTCGTCATCCGCCATCCGGAAGCGGGCTATTATCACGAGCTCATCGAGACATTGAACATCCCGGTCTTAAACGGCGGAGACGGTAGTGGGGAACATCCGTCACAGTCGCTCCTTGACCTCGTCACGATTTACGAAGAGTTCAAGACGTTCCAAGGTTTGAACGTCGCCATCTGTGGCGACCTCGTCCATAGCCGTGTCGCCCGATCGAACGCCTCGGTCTTGCGACGGCTTGGCGCGAACGTCGTCGGCTGTAGCCCGGAGTCGTGGTGGGATGACTCGATGGGGCTTGAGCGCCGCGACATCGATGACGTGTTACATGAAAGTGACGTTATCATGTTGCTTCGGGTCCAACACGAGCGTCACATCATGGGTGACATCTTCTCAAAAGAAGAGTATCACGCCCGATTCGGCTTGACGGTCGAACGGGTGGAGCGTATGAAACCAGGTGCCATTATCATGCATCCGGCACCGGTCAATCGGGATGTCGAGATTGCCGGCAGTTTGATTGAGCATGAGAAGTCGCGCATCTTTCCACAAATGACGAACGGCGTTTACGCCCGGATGGCCATCTTACATCGAGCATTAGGGGGACAATCATGATACTTAAACACGCAACGTGGTATGACGGGAATAAAAAACGAACGACAGATTTACTGATTGAAGCTGGCAAAATTCGCGCCATCGACTATAGTGGAACGACCGATGGCCATGAAGTGATTGACGCAAGCGGAAAGCTACTCATCCCAGGACTCGTCGACGTGCACGTTCACTTGCGCGAACCGGGTGGTGAGAAAAAAGAGACGATTAAGACCGGGACCGAAGCCGCGGCAGCTGGGGGATTTACTACGATCTGTGCGATGCCGAATACACGTCCTGTCCCGGACGACCGCGAGACGATGGATCGACTGCTTCGTAAAATCGAAGAAGATGCGCTCGTCCGTGTCCTCCCATACGCCGCCATCACAAAGCGGCAACTCGGAACGGAACAAGTCGATATGGCGTCACTGAACGACGCATTCGCCTTCACGGATGACGGGGTCGGGGTACAGTCTGCCGCGATGATGCGTCAGGCGATGCGTGAAGCGAAACGACTCGGTAAAGCAGTCGTCGCCCATTGTGAAGACAACACACTGAAAGCAGGTTCGGTTCACGAAGGTCGCTTCAGCGAGGAACATGGTATTCAAGGGATTCCGAGCCTCGCCGAAAGTATCCATATCGCCCGTGATGTTTTAATCGCTGAGGAGACGGGTTGTCACTATCACGTCTGTCACGTCTCATCGAGGCAGTCGGTCCGCGTCATCCGGGACGCCAAGCGAGCCGGGATTCATGTCACGGCCGAAGTGACACCACACCACCTCGTCCTCTGTGAAGATGACATTCCGGGTCTTGATCCGAACTTCAAGATGAACCCACCGCTTCGAAGTTCGGACGACCGTGCGGCACTCATCGAAGGATTGATGGACGGTACGATTGACATGATCGCGACCGATCACGCCCCGCATACGGCAGCAGAAAAAGCAGAAGGAATGGAACGGGCCCCGTTCGGCATCACCGGATTCGAGACGGCGTTCCCGCTATTGTACACGACGTTCGTCAAGAGCGGACAGCTAGAAGAAGTCGCGCTCATCGAGTGGATGACGAAACGTCCGAGCGACGTGTTCGGATTGCCGTATGGTGCGATTGAAGTCGGACGTGCGGCGGACCTCGTCCTCATTGACACCGAGATGGAACGGGTCGTCGATCCGACGACGTTCAAGTCGAAAGGGAAGAACACACCGTTTGAAGGGAAACATTTAGTCGGCTGGCCGGTCTTGACGATTGTGGCCGGAGAAATCGTATATAAGGGGAGATTCGATGAAACGAACATTATGGCTTGAAGACGGGACTTCATTTGTAGGGACAGCGTTCGGCGCTGACGTCGAGACGACCGGGGAAGTCGTCTTCCAGACCGGGATGACCGGTTATCAAGAGATGTTGTCCGATCCATCATATTGTGATCAACTCATCGTGTTGACGAATCCATTGATTGGGAACTATGGCGTCAACCGTGAAGATTTCGAGACGACCGTGCCGATGGCAAAAGGTCTCATCGTCAAGGAAGTATGCGATGCGCCATCAAACTTCCGCTCGACGGCGACGTTATCGGATACGCTCAAACGGTTCGAGATTCCAGGGCTTGCGGGGGTCGACACGCGTATGCTCACACGCCATTTGCGTGCCCGCGGTGTCATGCGTGGTGTCATGGTCGATGGGGAGTCGACATGGGAAACGGTCCAATACCGCTTCGAGGACAATCTTCCGACCAACCAGGTCGAGCGTGTCTCGACGAAGCGGGCGTATGTGACGACCGGGAGCGGCCCCCGAATCGCGCTCATCGATTTCGGGGCGAAGCTCGGGATTATGCGCGAACTCGTCAAACGAGACTGTGAAGTCGTCGTATTGCCGCACGATGTGACGGCGGAAGAAGTCTTGCGCTATGAACCGGATGGCGTCATGCTATCGAACGGACCGGGGGACCCGAAAGATGTCCCGACGGCGCTCCCGCTCATCGAGAAACTCATGCCGGTGTTACCGATGTTTGGCATCTGTCTCGGTCATCAATTGATTAGCCTCGCCGGTGGGGCGGACACGTTTAAGCTCCCGTTCGGCCATCGCGGCGCAAACCATCCAGTGCTCGAACTCGAGACCGGAGCGGTGACAATCACGTCACAAAACCACGGCTATGCCGTCGATGAGACGTCACTCGCCACGACCGGGCTCGTCGTCACGCATCGGGCCGTCAATGACGGGACCGTCGAGGGCGTCAAGCATCTGCACTATCCGACCTTCTCCGTCCAGTATCATCCGGAAGCAGCACCTGGCCCTTATGACGCCAACGACTTATTCGACCGTTTCATGCAACTCGTTCAAGAAAACAAACAGAAAGTAGGAATGTGACATGCCAAAACGACCAGATATTCAGAAAATCCTTGTCATCGGATCAGGCCCAATCGTCATCGGACAGGCGGCAGAATTTGACTATGCTGGTACACAGGCATGTCTTGCCTTGAAAGAAGAAGGCTACGAAGTCATCCTCGTCAACTCGAACCCCGCTACGATCATGACCGACCCGACAACGGCGGACCGCGTCTATATCGAACCGCTCGAACCGGAGTTTGTCGAACGCATCATTCGTCAAGAACGTCCCGACGCGCTTCTCGCGACACTCGGCGGACAGACTGGATTAAACTTGGCAATGGAACTTGACCGTCGCGGCGTATTAGCGGACTGTGGTGTCGAGTTGCTCGGGACGAAACTGTCGGCCATCGAACAAGCCGAGGACCGGGAACAGTTCCGTGACTTGATGTACAAGCTCGGCCATGGGGTACCGGAGAGCGAGATCGTCCAGTCGCTCGATGCAGCCTGGGGCTTCGCGGAACAAATCGGATATCCGATTATCATCCGTCCGGCCTACACGCTCGGAGGAACCGGTGGTGGGATCGCCCATGACCGAGCTTCGTTCGAACAAATCGTCGAATCCGGACTCAAGGCGAGCCCGGTGACACAAGTGTTGCTCGAGAAATCAATTGCCGGGATGAAAGAAGTCGAGTACGAAGTCATGCGTGATTCGAGCGACCAGGCCATCATCGTCTGCGCGATGGAGAACTTTGATCCGGTCGGGGTCCATACGGGCGACTCGATCGTCTTCGCTCCGACGCAGACATTGTCCGACCGCGATTATCAAATGCTTCGTAGCGTCTCGCTCGACATCATCCGCGCCCTCGGCATCGAAGGGGGATGTAACATCCAATTCGCACTCGACCCGGACAGCTTCACGTATTATGTCATCGAGGTCAATCCGCGTGTGTCCCGCAGTTCAGCGCTCGCTTCAAAAGCAACAGGCTATCCGATTGCCAAACTCGCGGCGAAAGTTGCCGTCGGCTATAAGTTGTCGGAGTTGAAAAACCCGGTGACGGAGACGAGTTACGCCTCGTTCGAACCCGCGCTCGACTACGTTGTTGCCAAGATCCCACGCTTCGCTTTCGATAAGTTTGAATCGGCAGACCGCCGTCTCGGCACACAAATGAAAGCGACGGGAGAAGTGATGGCAATCGGGCGTAACGTTGAAGAGGCGCTGCTCAAGGCCGTCCGCTCACTCGAACTCGGGACAGAAGACTTGGCCGTGCCGCGACTCGCACAATTGAGTCAACATGAACTTGAACGCGAGCTGACGACACCGACCGACGAGCGTTTATGGATGCTCTATGAGGCGCTCCGTCGTGGGTATTCGACGGAACAGTTGCATGAACTGACGAAAATCGATCGTTTCTTCCTATCGAAGCTCATGCGGATTTGGGAGCATGAAGCGACGCTCAGCCGTGAGCCGCTCACACAAGAACACCTCGTTGAGACGAAACGACTCGGTTTCAGCGACAAGATGATCGCCCGCATCTTAAATGAGAATGTGGAAACGGTGACGGCGCTCCGAGACGAGTGGGGGATTCGACCGGTATATAAAATGGTCGACACGTGTGCGGCCGAGTTCGCGTCAGAGACCCCATACTTTTACGGGACGTATGAAGTCGAGAACGAAGCGGTGAAGACCGAAAAACCTTCTATCCTCGTCCTCGGATCTGGTCCGATTCGCATCGGTCAAGGCGTCGAGTTCGACTACGCGACCGTTCACTCGATTCAGACGATCCGTGACGCGGGTTATGAAGCGATTATCATCAACAACAATCCGGAAACGGTATCGACGGATTTCTCGATTTCGGACCGACTCTATTTTGAACCGCTCACGACCGAAGATGTACTCGAAGTCATCCGTAACGAACAGCCGCTAGGCGTCATCGTCCAATTCGGGGGCCAGACGGCGATCAACTTGGCGGACTCGCTCGAAGCGAACGGGGTTCAAATTTTAGGGACGTCACTCGAAGATCTCGACCGCGCCGAAGACCGGAAAGCGTTCGAGGCAACGTTGACGAAAGAAGGACTCGCCCAACCGCCAGGGAAGACGGCGGTCACGGTCGAAGAAGCTGTCGCCTGTGCCGATCTACTTGGCTATCCGGTTCTCGTCCGACCATCCTACGTACTCGGCGGACGGGCGATGGAAATCGTGTATGAGCAGTCGGAACTTGAACGCTATATGCGCCATGCCGTCGTCGCCTCAAAAGAGCGGCCGGTGCTCATCGACCGCTATTTGACAGGGATCGAGATTGAAGTCGACGCCATTTGTGACGGGACGGATGTCTATATCCCTGGCATCATGGAACATATCGAGCGCGCTGGCGTTCACTCAGGAGACTCAATCGCCGTTTATCCACCACAACGACTCAGTGACGAGTTGAAACAACAAGTCGTCGACTATACGATTAAACTTGCCAAGGCGTTCCGCATTAAAGGGTTACTCAACATCCAGTTCGTCTATGCCGACGACTTATATGTCATCGAGGTCAACCCACGAGCAAGTCGGACCGTTCCGTTCATCTCGAAAGTGACAGGACTCCCGGTCGCGCGCATCGCCACGCAGACGATTCTCGGGACGAGCTTAAAAGACCTTGGACTCGGGACGGGCATGCATCCGGAAGCGGATGCCATCTCGGTCAAAGTACCGGTATTCAGTTTTGCAAAATTGAAAGAAGTCGATCCGACACTCGGACCGGAAATGAAGTCGACTGGTGAAGTCATGGCGACCGACCGGACACTCGAGAAGGCACTGTATAAAGGACTCGTCGCCGCCGGCATGACGATCGCTTTGAAAGGGAACGTCCTGTTGACGGTCGCTGATCAAGACAAAGCCGAAGCGCTCGATATCGCGCGACGGTTCCATCGACTCGGATTCCGATTGATGGCGACGAGTGGCACGGCGCACACACTCGAGCAAGCGGCCCTTCCAGTAAAACGGGTCGGAAAAATTAATGAAGAAGGTGAGACGATGCTCAGCGTCATCGAACGTGGCGTCGACATCGTCTTGAACACGACGACACGAGATGCCCTCACGACGAAAGACGGATTCATCATCCGTCGGGCCGCGGCCGAGCAAGGGGTGCTCTGCCTGACGTCGCTCGATACGGTGAAGGCGCTCCTTCAAGTCATCGAGAGTCTCTCGTTCCAGACGACGAGCTTGCCGGCATTCACGGAATTCGGAGTGACTGTATGAGACAGTTCGTAACGGTATTGTCGAATCATCCGATCGCAAAAGGGGCGATGGAGATGAAAGTGTCGGTCGAGAACAGCGTGATCGCACCCGGAACGTTCTTCCATGTGAAGACGTCCGAGTTACTCCGGCGCCCGTTGTCGGTCGCGAACGTCGAGGGGGACGTCGTGACCTTCTTATACAAAATCATCGGGAAGGGCACGCAAGACCTTGCTGAACGCCGGCCAGGGGACGTGTTAGACGTCCTCGGTCCGCTCGGCAACGGCTTTCCGCTCGAACAGACGGGAAAGCGTGTTGTCCTCGTCGGTGGTGGTATTGGTGTGCCGCCGCTCTACTATACGAGACGGCGGCTCGCCGATCGGGGAATTGAGACGGTTGCGATTCTCGGGTTTGATACAAAAGAAAGTGTGTTTTATGAAGAGGCGTTTTGTGCGCTCGGGGAGACGATCATTACGACGGTCGATGGTTCCTACGGGGAAGCTGGATTTGTGACCGGTCCGCTCGCGCGAATCGAGGCCGATGTCTTGTTCAGCTGTGGACCGGAACCGATGCTTAAGGCGGTTGCGGCGTCACATATCGAAGAGCGCTACGTCTCGATTGAAAACCGGATGGGCTGCGGCATCGGCGCGTGTTTCGCTTGTGTGTGCGAGGCGCCTGGAGGTTATGTCAAAGTGTGTAGTGACGGGCCAGTGTTCCGTGCAGAAGAGGTGACGCTATGAGGTTACATGTCAGTTTACCTGGGCTTCAATTAAAGAATCCGATCATGCCGGCATCCGGTTGTTTCGGTTTCGGGGAAGAGTTCGCGAAATTATATGATTTATCGATGCTTGGCGGCATTATGATCAAGGCAGCGACAGGCGAGTCACGGTTCGGTAACGCGACGCCGCGCGTCGCTGAGACGGCGGAAGGAATGTTGAACGCAATCGGGCTTCAAAATCCCGGTGCTAAAGCGATTGTTTCGGACAAGCTTCCGTTTCTCTCGACGTTCGATACTGAGATTATCGCGAACGTCGCCGGTTCAACGCCGGAAGAGTACGTGTACGTCGCCGAGACGATGAGTGCGGACCCGACTGTGAAAGCGCTCGAACTGAACATCTCGTGCCCGAACGTGAAGTGTGGCGGGATGCAGTTCGGGACCGATCCGGTCATGGCGGCCGAACTGACCCGTCTCGTCAAAGCGGCATCATCCAAACCGGTATACGTCAAGTTGTCACCGAACGTCACGTCCATCACGAACATGGCGAAGGCGGTTGAGGCGGCCGGAGCCGATGGCATCACGATGATCAATACGCTCGTCGGCATGCGCATCGACGTCACGACGGGGACACCGATTCTTGCCAACCGCATCGGGGGTCTATCAGGGCCTGCCATCAAACCGGTCGCGATTCGGATGGTATACGAAGTTGCCCAGGTCGTCGATATCCCCATTATCGGCATGGGCGGCGTGCGGACGGTCGATGACGTGCTCGAGTTCATCTATGCGGGCGCATCGGCTGTCGCCGTCGGGACGGCAAACTTTGAGAATCCGTACGTCTGTCAAGAAATTATCGAAGCGTTACCGCACAGACTTGACGAACTCGGAATCGATCATATTTTAGACGTGAGGGGGAAAGCGTATGAACAGATTGTATCTCGCACTTGATGTCGAAACGGCGGATGATGCGTTTCGTTTATTACGGCGCATCGAGGCACGACCGGCCGTAAAAGTCGGCATGGAGCTGTTCTATCGCGAAGGTGGCCAATTTGTCGAACGGCTCGTCGGCGAAGGGTATCCGGTGTTTTTAGACGTCAAAGTCCATGATATTCCCGAGACGGCACGCCGGACGCTGCGCCAAATCGGCCGTCTCGGTGTCGAATTGACGAACGTTCATACACTTGGGGGCGAGACGATGATGCGTTACGCCTTAGAGGGATTGCGTGACGTGAATGACACGACGCGATTGATTGGGGTCACTCAGCTCACGTCGACCGATGAACGGATGCTCGCCGATGAGCTACACATTCGCGATGGGCTCGAACAGGCCGTCCTCAGGCAGGCATCGATGGCACAACGGGCGGGGCTCGACGGGGTCGTCGCATCGGTGCACGAAGCGCAGGCGATTCACGAAACGCTCGGAGCTGGCTTTATGACTGTGACACCAGGAATCCGGCTAAACGAGACAGCGGACGATCAAGTACGTGTCGCCACGCCTCAGGCAGCCCGCGACGCTGGCGTGTCTGCCATCGTGGTCGGTCGACCGGTCACGCGTGCTGTTGATCCAAACGCTGCATATACACATTACTTACAAGAATGGAGTCGAACGTATGAAACAAATCGCTGAAGCATTGTTAACCATCGAGGCGGTGACACTTTCACCTGAGAACCCGTACACATGGTCAAGCGGGCTAAAAAGTCCGATTTATTGCGATAACCGGTTGACGCTAAGTTATCCGGAGGTCCGGAACTTGATCGTCGACGCGCTCGTCGAGGCGATTCGTCCACTCGACGTCGATGTCATCGCGGGAACGGCGACAGCGGGCATTCCGCATGCGACGCTTGTCGCCGACCGTCTCGGGTTACCTCTCGTTTACGTCCGTTCAAGTGCCAAAGGGCATGGCAAAGGGAATTTAATCGAGGGTCGGTTCGAACGAGGTGCTCGTGTCGTCGTGATTGAAGATCTATTATCGACTGGAGAATCGAGCATCAAGGCCGCTCAAGCGGTCGAGAAAGCGGGTGGGAAAGTCGTGAAGATTCAAGCGATCTTCTCCTACAGTTTAAACCGACTCACCACCAATCTGTTGGACTCGGGGTTGACTGCGTACGCGCTAACGACCTTATCAGATTTGCTTGATGTCGCCGTCAATCAACAACTCATCCGTGAAGATGAGGCCGCTTCTTTACATGATTGGCGAACGGACCCGACAAGTTGGAGTGAACGCGTCACATCATAATCCATTCTTCTAAGAATCCACCTCCGGGCGGATTCTTTTTCTTTGTGCATCATGACATACTGAACGTGTTAGAATAGGGAAAGCAGATGAAGAAGGAGATAGATATGGCGTACTCTAGAATGAAAGGGAAGTCATGGAAAGCCCGGTTTCAAGACGTCCCGAAACATCGTAAAATCACGTTCGGTCTCGTCCTCCTCGTCCTCCCCGTCCTCTTTTTCGTGAACTTATTCGTATTTAGCGACGTGTTGGCCCTTGGAGACAAATACGAGGACCGCTACCAAATGAAGAAGCTGCGGCTTGAGACGGCGCATGGCAATGTCGAGTTTGTCCGTAGCACGAATGAAAAAGTCCAGGTCGAGGTGTTACAGACGAACTCGAAGGAACGGACGGTAAAAGTGAAGGCGGTCGGGGATACGATTTCAATCGTCGAGCGGTTCGGGCGCTTCAGCCAGTTCGGGAGCCGACCGAGCGATTCGCCGTCACGTTATAAAATCCGCGTCGCCTTGCCAAGTTCGATGACATCCATCGATGTGACGGCCGAACAAGTGACGGGACAAGGGTTGATTGCGAAATCCATCGTTTTGGATGCGAATGCGGTTAATCTGACGAAAGTCGAATCGGACCGGTTGCGTGTCGAGACGCGGAGTGATGTGACGCTCGAGACGGTCCGGGTCGTCCAAGCTGATATCCGATCTTACCGGGAGGCGTCCGTAAGTGACATTGTCGTCAATCAGGCGTTGACGGTTCAGACGGAGGCTGGTGCGCTTACATTCGAGCCGCGCCATGCGACTGGACAAGTGAACGTCGATACGGGTGGCAGTGTGACCGCGAGTGATCGCTACAACGAGCTGGGTGATGGGGTGTATCAGCTGTCCAACTCAAATCGTCCGACCATCCATTTAATCGCGGAGACAGGGAAGGTTGAATTGAAATGATGGATAAGCGATATATCCCGAAAGTCGGTCTCCGGACGTTGAAGACGGGTATTGCCGTCGCCATCACTATCGCGTTGTCATGGTATGTATTCGGTATTTATTCCGGTATGGGTGCAATCGCTGCAGTCGTTGCGATGCAACCGACCGTCAAACGTTCATCAAAAATCGTTTTCAGTCGTATATTCGGGACGATTGTCGGACTGATGTGCGGCCTCCTCATCGTCTATGCGTTCGGGGTCAATCCGATTTCAATCGGGCTCGCCGTCATCGTCGCCTTGACGCTGAACACGACGTTCGATAAGACGCATATGTCGACGTATGCCGCGTTCGCGATTGTCCTTATGCTCGAGAATCCGACGACAGACTTCTTCCACTACGCGTGGACACGTTCGTTGTTGACTGCGGTCGGTGTCTTCGTTTCGCTCGGCGTGAACTATGCGTTCATGCCACCGCGTTATGAGGAGCGACTCCTCAGCGAAATTCGGAAGACATCGTCCTATATGTTCCATCATTGGCGTGAACTCGTCGGTTCGCCAGCCGAACTGCTCGAGACGAGGGCCCGCATCCTCGGTCATCAAGAACTGCATATGATGCTACAAGAGGACATGAAAGTCACGAACGTGAAATTGAAGCATTTGACGATTAAACAATATCGGCTGTTAATTCACCTTGAAGACAAGCTCGTGCTCTTGCTTGAAAGCTTAGCGGAACATCGTGAGTCGCTCTTATTGATGGACGAGGAAGAGCGGAAGACGTTTGAAGCCGAGTTTTTATATTTGCTCGCCCATCATCATGACATCCTTTATACGTGTGATAAGCCGTACTCGCTGTTCACGTTGCCCCATGAAGACTTATCCGTCTCGGAAATCTTACACGGGCACTTGCTTGATTACCATGAACAGCTTGAACTGTTTAAGCATGACCCGAAACAAACAAAGGCTCCGTCGCGATGACGGAGCCTTTGTTTTAACCTAACATATTTTTTAACTTTGCCGGCACCCTCCGTTCCTGGGGCGATGCGGCTCCGGGGTTGCCTGCGGACAGCGTGGGCGTGGGACGGACGGAAGAACAACCGAACAAAAAACAAGTAGGTCACGTCATGCGACGTGGCCTACACTCATTGCTGGAGTGACTTGACGAGGCGCTCATCCGGTGTGACATACACTGTCTGTTGATCCGTGTAGATGACGAAGCCGGGCTTCGCGCCGCTCGGTTTTTTCACGTAGCGTGCTTTCGTATAGTCGACCGGCACACCGCTCGAGGCGCGAGCCTTAGAGAAGTAGGCCGCGACCGTCGCCGCTTCAAGGAGCGTCGTCTCATCCGGATCGGTTGAGCGGATGATGACGTGTGAGCCTGGGATGTCCTTTACGTGAAGCCAAATTTCGTCACGTCGTGCGAATTTGAACGTCAAATGATCGTTTTGCGTATTGTTCTTCCCGACATAAAACTCCGTGCCGGTCGAGGAGACATAGCCTTCAAGCGTAATTTTTTTCGTCTGTTTTTTCTTTTGCGCCTTTTGACGAATATAGCCGCCTTCCGCAAGTTCTTCTCGAATCTCGATGATGTCAGACGGAGCGGCGACATCAAGTTGCGCAATCAACGTCTCCAAATAAGCGATTTCGGCCTCGTTCAGCTCGATTTGCTTCTGCACCTCGACTTTTGCGACCTTCAATTTATTGTATTTCTTATAGTACCGTTGCGCGTTCTCGTTTGGCGTTTTGAGCGGGTCGAGCGGAATCTCGATTGTGGCGCCTTCCTCGTCGTAATAATCGACGACGTGCGCGACGGTCATTCCTTTCTCGAGTTGGAACAAATAAGTCGTCAACAGTTCGCCGTACTTTTGAAGTTCGTCGGACCGCTCTGTCGCTGTCAAATCATCGAGCAGACGCTTTCGCTTCAGCTGATTTTTCTCGAGCTCGGACTTAAGCAACCGTTCGACGTCGTGCGCTTGCTGTTTGACGCGGTCGCGGTTCGCTTTCTCATAGAAGTAGCGGTCGAGGACGTCTTTGCTCGAGTCGTACGTCTCTTCTGCCGTGACGTCGCCGAACGTCAAGCGGACGGGAGCAAACCGTTCTTTTCCTGAGGCGAGCTGTTGGAAGACATACGGTCCGTTCAAGTCATCGATGACGCTCGCGAAGGCGGCGTCGATGCTCGTCCGATTCGGCATGCTCGCGCGGTGAACGATTTCTTGCGCGATTTGCGGGCTGAGCCCGGAGAAATGGGCCACGAGTTGTTTATCGAGTTTGCCGGCGTTCCAATCGATGCGTTTTAATCCGTCTTCGCGGGCAGTGAGCGGATCGCATTTGTCTTGAGCGGGCGGCAACAAGTAGTCGCTACCCGGCATGATCGTCCGATACGTGTTTTGCGACGGCGGTAAATGTTTGATGGCGTCTAAAATCTTTCCGTCCTCGTTCGTTAAGACGACGTTCGAGTGACGCCCCATCAGTTCGATGTACACCCGTTTGTTCTCTTCATCACCGAGTTCGTTACGTGAGCGGACCGAAATGACGATCACACGGTCACGGCCGACTTGTTCGACCGCCGTGATGAATCCGCCTTCAATATGTTTCCGTAAGATCATGCAAAACATTGGAGGCTCTTGCGGGTTTTTAATTGGGGTATCTGTTAATTGAAGTCGGGCGTACATCGCGTTCGCCGACACGAGCAGTTGTACGTTTTGCCGATTCGACCTCACTTGCATCATCAAGTCGAGCGCGTACGGCTGGTGGACGCGGTTGATTCGTCCACCGACGAGCGCCTGCAGTTCCGTCACGACACGATATGTCATTAATCCATCATAAGCCACTAGTCTCATCACCTTTGTTCTTTTTCTGTCTCTACGTTATCAGATTACCGGAAAATATGGTACGATGAAGTAGGAAATCCGAACTTCTTCTTGCCGTAACAAACGATAGACTGCTATTATTATGAAATGTGATGTTAGAAGATGGAGGGCAATGCATTGAATTTTAAAGAACGAGGTTTATTAATCGTCTTGTCCGGTCCGAGCGGTGTCGGCAAAGGAACCGTTTGCCGCGTACTCCGTGAGGAAGAGGATAACAACCTTCAATATTCTGTATCGGCGACGACACGGAAACCGCGTGAAGGTGAGATTGAAGGAGTGCATTACTTCTTTAAGACGAGAGAACAGTTTGAAGACATGATTGAGCATAAGCAATTGCTTGAGCATGCCGAATTCGTCGGAAACTATTACGGGACGCCGGTCGAGTGGGTACGCGAGACGCTCGAGGGTGGCAAGGACGTCATTTTAGAGATTGAGGTCCAAGGTGCGTTCCAAGTGAAAGAGCGCTTCCCGGAAGCCGTCTTTTTATTCTTGGCCCCGCCGAGCCTGCAAGAGCTTCGGAACCGCCTCGTCGGTCGAGGTACGGAATCGGAAGAAGTCATCAAACAACGTTTGCTCGTCGCTCGTGAAGAAATCGAATTGATGGATGCCTATGATTACGTTGTGACCAATGACGAAGTCGAGAAAGCGATTGAACGCATCAAAGCAATCGTAACGGCCGAACATTGCAAACGTGAACGTGTCGCGTCTCTCTATAAAAAAGCCATGATGGAGGTCATTTAATGTTATACCCTTCGATTGATGCCTTACAACGTACAATCCCGTCGAAGTATACGATCGTAACGGTCGCTGCTAAACGGGCCCGTCAAATTCAGGACGGAAAAGCTCCAAAAGTTGCCGCGCCAAAATCGTATAAGCCGGTCGGACAAGCGCTAGAAGAACTGTATTCGGGTGACACGACAATCATCGCGAACGAAAAGAACAACGGATGAAGTGTGACCCAAGTCGGTAGCGACTTGGGTCTCATTGTCTATAAAGGGGAGAATGGAGAATGGTGAACGATCGGAACATCTTGCTTTGTGTGAGCGGTGGCATCGCTGCTTACAAGGCGTGTGCACTCACGTCGAAACTCGTACAAGCGGGCGCGAATGTGCGCGTGGCCATGACGGCGTCCGCCGAGCAGTTCGTCGGTCAAGCGACGTTTCAAGCGCTTAGCCGGAATCCAGTTTATACCGATGTGTTCGAAGAGCATGACCCGACAAAAATCGCGCATATCGACGTTCCGGATACGAGCGACTTGATCGTCGTCGCCCCGGCGACGGCGAACATGATCGCAAAACTCGCGAACGGTCTCGCTGATGACTTTATCACGACTTCGATTTTAGCGGCGACGTGCCCGGTCATCATCTCACCGGCGATGAACGTCAATATGCTCGACCATCCGGCGACGCGCCGAAACATCGAGACGCTCAAGTCATACGGGTATCAAATCATTGAACCGGGCGTTGGCAATCTTGCCTGTGGCTGGATCGGGGGTGGCCGTTTACCAGAACCCGAAGACCTCGTCCGAATCATCGCGAGCCAGTTCGTCCCGAAACACCTTCTCGGCAAACGTGTGCTCGTCACGGCCGGTCCGACGGTCGAACGCATCGACCCGGTCCGTTTCCTTTCAAACGACTCATCTGGGAAGATGGGGGTCGCCCTCGCCGAAGCGGCTCGGGATATGGGTGCGGACGTCACGCTCGTGCACGGTCCGCTTCAAATCCCGGTACCTGATGGGGTGACCGCGCTTTCTGTCGAGTCGAGTGCCGATATGCTTGAGACGGTGCTCGCACATTTCGACGACCAGCACCTCGTCATCAAATCAGCCGCCGTCGCCGACTATCGACCGACGACTGTCCATGCTGAGAAACATAAGAAAGTTCATGGACCGTTGACAATCGAACTTGAAGAGACGACGGATATATTAAAGACGCTCGGGATGAAGAAGACGCATCAAGTCCTCGTCGGCTTCGCCGCCGAGACGGAGCAGCTCGAGGCACACGCCCAGGCCAAACTCGAGAAAAAGCGCGTCGATTACCTCGTGGCGAACCATGTGGCGACGCCGGGCATCGGATTCGGGGCAGACGAGAACGAGGTTACGCTGTTCCGTGCGGACGGGTCCAAACGCGCCTTACCACGGCAATCGAAACAAATGTTGGCGCATGAGCTGTTGCTTCAGTTTAAGGAAGCAATCCAATGATCGCCCACGTCCATGTCGATGCCCCGGTCATCACAATCGACCGTCCGTTCGATTATGAGGTCCCGGTCCAGTTCGAAGCGTTGATTGAACCGGGCATGCGCGTCTCGGTCCCGTTTGGAGCACGCCGGCTTCTTGGGATCGTCACCGGACTGTCCGAAGGGACACGTGACGGATTGAAACCGCTTGAGGCGCTCCTCGATGAGGAATCGTCGTTGACCGATGAGTTGCTCGCCTTGTCGACGCATGTAAAAGAGACGACGCTCTGTTTCCGCTCCTCGGCCCTCCTCGCCATGCTCCCGGCCGCATTAAAGGTGAGCTATGACAAAGAGATTAAAGGTGGGGCACTCCCGGAAGGTGTTCGAGCCGGTACGCACTTGTCAGAATATCCGAAAGACGTGCAATCCGTCATTCTCGACCTTGCCAAAAAAGGCGACCTCTCATTATCGCCTGTATTAAAAGAAAAACGGACCGTGAAGACAGACCTCGTCATCGAATTATTGGATGCGAATGTTGTCCCCGCCCGCGCGAAAAAACAACAAGAAGCGATGCGCTTACTTATGGACGTGCCACGCATGTATTGGTCGTCGCTCCGGCAAATCGGCCTGTCACGGGCACAACTACAAAAACTCGAGGCGCTCGGCGCCGTCCGGGTGACCGAGGTGGAATTAAATCGTGACCCGTACGCCTTAATCGAACAAGTGAGCGAAACGGTCGAATTGAACGAAAGCCAAACGACCGCCGTGAAAGCGATTCGCGAGGCAGAGGCCGGAGAGACGCTCTTGTTACATGGTGTGACGGGAAGCGGGAAGACCGAAGTGTACCTTGAAGCAATCGGACGGGTCGTCGATCAAGGGAAACAGGCGATTTTACTCGTCCCGGAGATCAGTTTGACCCCGATGATGGTGAAACGATTCAAACGCCGCTTCGGGGACCGCGTCGCCGTGCTCCATAGCGCGCTCTCCCAAGGAGAGAAATACGACGAATGGCGGAAAATCAAGCGTCGTGAAGTCGATGTCGTCGTCGGGGCTCGATCGGCTGTTTTTGCCCCGCTCGAGAACATCGGACTCATCATTTTGGATGAAGAGCACGAAACGACGTATAAACAAGAAGAGAACCCGCGCTACCATGCGCGAGACGTCGCGATTTGGCGGGCCCGTTATCACGGTTGCCCCGTCGTGCTCGGCAGTGCGACACCGTCACTCGAGTCGTATGCCCGTGCACAGCGTGGCGTCTACCGTTATCTTCATTTAAATGAACGTTACGGCGGTGAGATGCCGCCGGTGCATATTATCGATATGCGCCGTGAGCTCGCCCGAGGCAATACGACGATGTTCTCCGAAGATTTATTTGTCGCGATCAATGACCGAATCGCGAAGAAAGAACAGTGTGTCATCTTGCTGAACCGACGAGGGTTCACAACGTTCGTGATGTGTCGGGATTGCGGGGAAGGACTCACGTGTCCACACTGTGCCGTCAACTTGACGTATCACCAACACGGAGATCGCTTGAAATGTCACTATTGTGGCTATGAGCAGGGGATGCCATCCACATGTCCATCGTGCGACAGTAAAAAAATTAAACAGTTCGGGACGGGGACACAAAAGATTGAGACGGAACTGCTCAACCGCATCCCGGACGCGCGAATCATCCGTATGGACCAAGATACGACGTCTCGAAAAGGGTCGCATGAACAACTGTTAAAACGGTTCGAGGACGGAGAGGCCGACATCTTGCTCGGTACACAAATGATTGCCAAAGGGCTCGACTTCCCGAACGTCACGCTCGTCGGCGTGCTCGCCGCAGATGCGACGCTCGGCATGCCAGACTTTCGGGCGACCGAGCGCACGTTCCAACTCGTGACGCAAGTGGCCGGACGCGCCGGTCGAGGCAAGCTTCCTGGAGAGGCGTACGTCCAAACGTATAATCCAGAGCATTACGTCATCGAGACGGCGAGCCAGCATGATTATGAAGCGTTTTATGAGCAGGAAATGCGACTCCGGCAAGTCGGGACGCATCCGCCGTATTGGTACGTCACGCTCGTCACGATCGCGGCCGAGAACCCGCTCGTGGCGCAGACCGAGGCCGAACAGTTCGCTGACGATTTTTTGAATATGCAAATCGATCAGTCGCGGTTGAACGGGCCAATGCCTGCACCGTTATCGAAGCTAAAAAACTTGTATCGTTATCAATTGTTTATCAAAACGAAGCAACCAGACTCGCTTTATCCTGCACTCGCCATGCTCCAACAGGCCCGGGCGAAAGCGATCAGCAAAAAAGAGTATCAATTGAGTATCGATGTAAATCCATACGTATTCATGTGAGGTGGAACTTGATGTATAAAGTAGTAGAAGTACCAAATGAGATTTTACGGGTCGTCTGTGAACCGGTGACGAAGTTCGATAAGAAGTTACGTCAGACGGTCGACCGTCTATTCGACACGATGTATGAGTACGACGGAGTCGGTGTCGCAGCACCACAAGTGAACTTGAACCAGCGTCTCGCCGTCGTCCATACGGATGACGAGACGGGTCCGCTCGTCTTGATTAACCCAGAAATCATCGAGACGTCAGGGAAAGAAGTCGGACTTGAAGGGTGTTTGAGCATCCCGGGTGAGTTCGGTTTCGTCGAACGCCACGAGACGATTGTCGTCAAGACACAAGATTTGAAAGGACGCGTGCAACAGATTCATGCAAGCGGCTTTTTCGCCCGAGCGATTCAACACGAAATCGATCATTTGGACGGTGTCTTGTTCACGGACAAGCTCGCCGTTCCAAACAAAGGGACGGACAAGCGAATCGTCTTCATGGGAACGCCGACATTCGCTGTGTCTGTACTTGAGCGCCTGCTCGAAGAAGGATACAATGTCGTAGGTGTCGTCTCCCAACCGGATAAACCGGTCGGGCGTAAACGTGAATTGAAACCGACGCCGGTGAAAGAATGTGCGCTTCGCCACGACATCCCGGTCCTGCAGCCAGAGAAAGTCCGTACGGATTACGCAGACATTCTCGCGCTCAAACCGGACTTGATTGTGACGGCCGCCTACGGACAAATCGTTCCGACGGAGCTATTAGAAGCGCCGACACATGGCGCCATTAACGTCCATGCCTCCCTCTTACCGAAGTATCGCGGTGGGGCGCCAATTCACCAAGCAATTCTCGATGGAGAGAGCGAGACGGGTGTCACGATCATGTACATGGTCGATCAACTCGATGCGGGAGACATGATTGCCAACACGATCGTGCCAATCGAAGAGACAGATACGGTCGGCACATTGTTCGAAAAGCTTTCGGTTGCCGGATCGGACTTGTTGATTCAGACGCTGCCGGCGTTTTTAGAAGGATGGATTGAAGCGGTACCGCAAGATGAGCGGGACGTCACGTTCGCGCCAAACATCAGTCGCGAGCGGGAAGCGCTCGACTGGACACAACCGGGCGAAACGATTTACAACCATATCCGTGGGATGAATCCGTTCCCGAGCGCTTACACGACGATTGCCGGAGAACGCGTCAAAGTGTTCGCGAGCGAGAAGACGACGGGTAGCGGGGAAGCCGGGACGATTGTTCGCCTCGAGGCGGACGGATTTGTCGTTGCGACTGGGAACGATGTCGCCCTTAAAGTGACGTTGTTACAACCAGCAGGGAAAAAACAAATGGATGGTGCCACGTTCATGCGTGGAGCCGGACAGAAGTTGCAAGTGGGCGACCAATTAGGAGGATGACATGAACGTTAGACAAGCAGCGCTAGATACGCTGATTAAAATTGAACAAGGCGGGGCCTATTCGACGATTGCCGTCAACGAATTATTGAAACAAAAGAAGTTGGCCCCGAAAGACGTCGGCCTCTATACAGAACTCGTTTACGGGACGCTCGGACGCAAACGGACGCTCGACTATATTTTAGAGAAACGGATTCAGAACCCAAGAAAACTCGACCGTTTTGTCTTGCCGCTGTTACGCATGAGTGTATATCAACTGTTTTATCTTGATAAAGTGCCAGATCGTGCCGTCTTACATGAGGCGGTCGAGATCGCGAAAAAACGTGGCCATTCCGGGACCGGGAAATTTGTGAACGGTGTGCTTCGAAACGTGCTTCGCGACGGGTTCCCTGATTTGTCGACACTGCCGGACGTGGAACGGATCGCCATCGAACATAGCCATCCCGAATGGCTCGTCGCCGATTGGATCGACATGTACGGCGTCGAAGCGACCGAAACGATGTGTAAATTGAACAATGAACCGGCACCGGTCACCGTTCGGGTCAACCGGAAACAGACGACCGTCGAGGCGATGATGAACCGTTTAGCCGACGAAGGCGTGTTGACGTCTCGCTCTGAACTATCAGTTGACGGGCTCGTCATTGAATCTGGGAACGTCCACGCGACTTCGTTCATCGAGGAAGGTTTGTTGTCGGTACAAGATGAGAGCTCGATGCTCGTCGCCGATGCGATCGGTGTCGACGCGAACGATGACGTACTCGACGCTTGTGCCGCCCCGGGTGGCAAAGCGATGCATACGGCCGAACGGATGGACGGTGGGTCGCTCACGGCGCTCGATCTTCATCCGCACAAAGCAAAATTGATTGAACGCCAAGCGAAACGTCTTCATATCGATGGAGTGACCGCACTTGCCCTCGATGCGCGTAGCGCCGGAGACAAGTTCGAACGAGAGAGTTTTGACCGTATCTTGCTTGACGTCCCGTGTTCAGGGTTAGGCGTCATTCGCCGGAAACCGGACATCAAATGGACGAAAGACAAAGCTGGGCTCGCTGGGTTGCCGAAAGTCCAGCGGGAAATTATCGACGCTGTCTTGCCTCTCTTAAAACGAGGTGGTACGCTAGTGTACTCGACATGTACAATCGACCCGTCTGAGAACGAGCAGCAGGCCGACTATATCTTGTCGAACGGATTGACGTGGGATGACACGCTCCGTGAGCGACTCCCGCACGCTGTACGTTCGATGGTGCCATCGGATCGTGCTGAACTTAAATTACTCCCGACGTCGTTCGGGACGGACGGTTTCTATATCGCCGCATTCAAGAAAGAGGTATAAACATGAATCCAAAAGCAGTTGAAAAAAATCCATTGGTCGGTGCCAAGCCGTCACTTTATTCCCTCACGTACTCCGAGCTCGAACAGTGGCTCATCGAGGCAGGAGAAAAGTCGTTCCGCGCGAAACAGTTATACGACTGGATGTACGTCAAGCGGGTGACATCGTTCGACGACATGACGAACGTCTCGAAACCGCTCCGCGAGAAATTAGACGCGGCGTTCCAATTGACGACGCTCAAAGAACTCGTCCGTCAAGAGTCACAAGACGGGACCATCAAATTCTTGTTCGAGCTTCAAGACGGTTATTCCATCGAGACGGTGCTCATGCGCCACGAGTATGGGAACTCGGTCTGTGTCACGACGCAAGTCGGATGCCGCATCGGTTGTACGTTCTGTGCTTCGACGCTCGGCGGTTTGAAACGTAACCTAGAAGCCGGTGAAATCACGGCCCAAGTACTCGACGTCCAACGTGCGCTCGACGCGAGCGGTGAGCGGGTCGACTCGATCGTTGTCATGGGAATCGGCGAACCGTTCGATAACTACGATGAATTGATGCGCTTCTTGCGCACGGTCAACCACGATGACGGGTTGAACATCGGTTCACGCCACATCACGGTGTCGACGAGTGGAATCGTACCGAAAATCTACAAATTCGCCGATGAAGGGATGCGCATCAACTTCGCCATCTCGCTTCACGCGCCGACGACGGAAATCCGGACACGCCTTATGCCGATCAACCGTGCCTACAACTTGGATAAGTTGATGGAAGCGGTCCACTACTACACGGAGAAGAGCGGTCGTCGCATCACGTTCGAATACGGCTTATTTGGCGGGGTCAACGATACGGAAGAACACGCACATCAACTTGCTGACTTGTTGAAAGGCGTCAAATGTCACGTCAACTTGATTCCAGTCAACCACGTACTCGAGCGCGACTATGTCCGCACACCGCGTAAACAAATTTTTGCGTTTGAAAAAGTGCTCAAAGATCGAAAAGTGAACGTGACGATTCGTCGCGAACAAGGTTCGGACATCGATGCCGCTTGTGGGCAGCTTCGAGCGAAGGAGCGCGAACAAGAAACGAGGTAATGGGAAAGATGGAATTAGCGTATCGTACCGACCGTGGGCAAGTGAGGACGCAAAACGAGGATGCCGTTCTGATTTTAGGGGACGAGCATGCCGGAATCGCCCTCGTTGCCGACGGGATGGGCGGGCATGAAGCCGGGGAAGTCGCGAGCGAACTTGTCATCGAACAGTTCCGTCGTGCTTTCCCGACGCTTCCGACCTCGCCGATGGAAATGGAGCAATGGTTCCGCGACAACGTGGAACTGGCCAATGAGCAAGTACTGGCCTTCTCGAAACAATCAAACCTCGTCATGATGGGGACGACGATTGCGGGTGTCTGCTGGCACGACGAGACAATTGTCATCGTTCACGTCGGGGACAGCCGGGTGTACGCGTTACGGGACGGTGCGTTGCATCAGTTGACCGAGGACCATTCTTACGTCAACGTCTTGAAACAGCTCGGGGAATTGACCGAGGAAGAGATGCGGGTCCATCCGAAACGGAATATCATCACACGCGCAATCGGTTCAAACGAGCACGTCGAACCTGATTTCCAAGTGTTTGCCGAACCTGAATTTGATACGATTTTGATCTGTACGGACGGATTGACGAACCACTTGACGGATGAAGACATCTTGCTCGTGCTCGAACGTCCGATTTCGGCTGACGTCAAAGCCGATCAATTGATCGATCAAGCCAACCGCTTGGGCGGCAGCGATAACATTACGGTCGCCATCGTCCAATTTACAGATAGAAAGAGAGGATGAATCCGATGCGAAGCGGAGAACGAATTAACGATCGTTATCGGATCGAACAGCAAATCGGCAGCGGAGGCATGGCAAATGTCTATCGGGCTCACGACGAGATTTTGAACCGTACTGTCGCCATCAAAGTGTTACGATCTGAATTCTCGCACAACGAACAGTTTATCCGACGGTTCGAACGCGAAGCCCATGCGGCAACTAGCCTCAACCATCCGAACATCGTCGCCATCTATGACGTCGGGGATGAGGAAGACATCTATTATATCGTCATGGAACATGTCGATGGGATGACGCTCAAACAATACTTGCAAGAAGAATACATATCTGTCGAAGAGGCGTTACGCATCATGGGACAGATTTGTGATGCGATTGACCACGCGCATGCGAATCGAATCATTCATCGCGATATTAAACCGCAAAATATGATGATCGACCAAAACGGGAACGTCAAAGTGACGGACTTCGGCATCGCCGTCGCCATGTCGAACGCGACGCTCACGCATACGATGTCCGTGCTCGGCTCGGTTCATTACTTCTCACCGGAGCAAGCGCGTGGTAAGTTCGCGGACGAGAAGTCGGATATTTATTCGCTCGGTGCCGTCTTGTATGAACTCGTGACCGGACGCGTCCCGTTCATCGGGGAGACACCGGTCGCCGTCGCACTTCAACATTTGCAAGACGACCCGATTCGACCGATGGACTTGAACCCGAAGATTCCGCAAGCGCTTGAGAACTGTATCATGCAGGCGCTCGCCAAATCGCCAGGCGCACGTCACACGTCGGTCGCGTCATTTAAGAAAGACTGCATGACCGCACTCGATCCGGCTCGCGCGAACGAGCCGAAACGAGTGAACGCAGAACAAGATGCGTTTGACCAGACGCTCGTCATGGCACCGGTCGTCCCGGAAGAGACGATGCCACCGAGTGAGCAAACGGTGAAACCGGTCGCCCCGGTCGAACCGAAACCGGACACGCCGAAGAAGCCGAAAAAGCGGAAATGGTGGCTCTGGTTACTGCTCGTGTTGCTTCTCATTGGGGGCGGCATCGGAGCGTATGTCGTCGCAGATGAGATGTCTCGTGCCGTTGTCCCGGATGTCGTCGGGATGACAGAAGACGAGGCGACGACTGAACTCGAGGCTTCGGGCTTCGTCGTCGATGTGACGGAACGGGCTAGCGACAACATTGAAGCCGGTAACGTCATCTCCCAAAACCCGCCGGCTGGACGAAAACCGAAGCGCGGCACGACAATCACGCTCGTCGTTTCCGCCGGGAAAGAAACGGTCCGCATGCCTGACGTCGAAGGACTCTCGCAAAATGCGGCGGAGCGAACATTGAAGGACTTGGACTTTACCGACATCGACATTCAAAAAGAAGCTTCGGAGACGGTCGATAGCGGAGATGTCATCTCGCAATCGCTCTCCCCGGGAGAAGAAGTCGTCCCGTCGGAAGTGACGGTGACGCTTGTCGTGTCGACAGGCAGCAATAAAATCGAGTTGGCCAACTTGGCCGGTTACACGTTCGAAGAAGCAACGACGTACGCGGAACAAAACAACTTGAAAATCGTCAAACGTGACGAGTATTCGACGAGCGTTCCGTCAAACCAAATCATTCGCCAACTCCCGACAGCGGGTACGGCTGTTGATCCAGGGACGGAATTGACGGTCATCGTCTCACTCGGCGTCGAACCGACGGATGCGTCCGTCGAACGAGAAGTCAGCGTCGAGATTGATCCGCCGGCAGAAGGCGAGACGGCCGAGCCGGTCGAGGTCGTCATTCGGACGGTCGATGCCCGTGGCGAGATCGAAGTGCTCCGTGATAAGATAACGGAGACGACGACGTACTCATACACGCTCGTCATCGCGCCTGATGAAGTTGGGACGGCAACGATTGAAGTCGATGGGGAAGTCGTTCGGACCGATTCGGTCACGTACGCCCAAGCGAAGGATGCACAATAACAAAGAGGTGGCGTGCGCGTCACCTCTTTTTCTAGGAGGAAACAGGATGAAAGGAACGATCATTCGCCTACAAGGCGGTTTTTACGATGTCATGACGGAAACAAAGCAAGAGATTCGCTGTCGTGCTCGCGGAAACTTCCGTAACCGCAACATCTCACCGGTCGTCGGGGACGACGTTGAGATTCAAGATCAAGGGGACGGAACCGGCTATATTTTAGCCGTCGACGAGCGGTCGAACCATCTCGTCCGACCACCAATCGCCAATATCGATCAAGCGTTCTTGCTGTTCTCGGTGAAGGAACCGGCTTTCTCGTATCACTTGCTCGATCGTTTTCTCGTCTTAATTGAATCAAAACAAGTTCATCCGATCATCGTCTTGACGAAGATGGACCTGCTTGAACCGAATGAGGTGGAAGCGATTGAACAGGCGGCGGCTCTGTATCGGTCGATTGGCTATGACGTCATCGAGACGTCGACAGAGCAAGGGTCAGGGGTCGAGGCGATACGAGACTTGTTTGAGGCGAAGACGAGCGTGTTCGCTGGCCAGACGGGTGTCGGGAAGAGCTCACTATTAAATGCCGTCGCGCCAGATCTTGAGCTTGCGACCGGGAAAATCTCGAAATCACTCGGCCGCGGAAAGCATACGACCCGTCACGTCACGTTGATTCAACTCGGCGGCGGTCTCGTCGCCGACACGCCTGGCTTCTCGAGCCTCGAGTTCCCGCAAGAACTTGAAACAGAAGAGTTGCGTTGGTGTTTCCCAGAATTCGTCGAGCGACACGACGATTGTAAGTTTCGAGGCTGTGCCCACGTAAACGAGCCGGGCTGTGCCATCAAGGCGGCCGTCGAATCAGGCGAAATCGCTTCCACTCGTTACGACAACTATGTTACGTTTATGGAAGAGATGAACGATAGACAACGGAGGTACTGAACTGATGATTAAAATTGCACCATCGATTTTAGCGGCGGACTTCGCCAACCTAGAGGCAGAAGTGAAAGCGGTCGAGACAGCAGGGGCCGATTATATCCACTTTGATGTCATGGACGGACAGTTCGTCCCGAACATCTCGATTGGCTTGCCTGTCCTTTCGAGCTTACGTCAAAAGACAGACATGGTATTGGACGTCCACTTGATGATCGATCAGCCGGAACGATTCGTCGAGGACTTTATCAAGGCCGGAGCGGACATCGTCACCATCCACGTCGAGGCGACGAATCATGTACATCGCGTGTTGCAACAAATCAAGGCGGCCGGGGCAAAGAGTGGGGTCGTCTTGAACCCGCATACGCCAATCAGTACGATTGAGCATGTCGTGCAAGATGTCGACATGGTGCTTCTTATGACCGTGAACCCGGGCTTTGGGGGGCAGGCGTTCATCGAGTCGGTCGTCCCGAAAATCGCGGCGCTTCGAAACATGCGTCAAGAACGCGGCCTCGATTTTGAGATTGAAATCGATGGTGGGGTGAATGCGACGACGGCGAAACTGTGCATCGACGCAGGGGCAGACGTTCTTGTTGCCGGCTCTGCGATTTACAACGAACCGGACTATAAAGCAGCAATCGATGGCATTCGCAACGCATCTCGTGTATAATCGAGGATAGAACAACAAATATTGTCGCAAGGGGTGTCACATCTGTGGCTGAGAGGCATGCGCTAACCCTTTGAACCTGTTCCGTTCACACGGACGTAGGGATGTGGCGAAAATGCACGTTGCGAATCTAAGCAGCATGGCGTTTACGTCATGCTGCTTTTTGTCGTTCTTTACGATAAAGGGGGAAATGGAAAATGAAACAAAAATTAACACTGCAGGCGCTTATTGAGATTTCACTCTTCTCGGCGCTCGCCCTGATCTTTGACTTGCTCATGCCGTATCGCATGCCGCAAGGCGGATCCATTACGCTCGTCATGTTGCCGATCTTCGTCATGGCGTATCGTCATGGATTAAAAGGCGGTCTCGCGACCGGTGCGCTCGTTGGGACGCTTCAGCTGTTGTTCGGCGCATATATTTTCACGCCGGTCCAGTTTTTAGTCGACTATACGTTCGCGTATGGTCTCGTCGGAATGGCGGGCGTCTTCGCCGGACAAGTGAAGCGGGCAGCTAAAGACGGATCGAAAAAGACGCTCGTCCTCTATTTGGTGCTTGGGGCGTTACTTGGCTCACTACTTCGTTATGCGGCGCACGTCCTATCCGGGATCGTCTTCTTCGCGCAATATGCAGAAGGGCCGGTCGTCGTCTACTCGCTCGGCTATAACATGACGTACATGCTCCCGTCCTTCTTGATTTCGACGCTCGTGCTCGTGCTCTTGTTCACGACGGCACCGCGTTTCGCGACGCTTGCCACACGGGACGTCCGCTAATGCGTGTCTTGATCGTGGCGGCCAGTCCGACACCGATTCCCCCTCTGCCAAAAGACGTCGATTACGTCATCGCCGTCGACGGGGGGTACGCGACGCTTCTCGCCCAAGGCATCAATGCAGACCTTGTCGTCGGGGACTTCGATTCGTTCACGGGAGTCGTACCGGATGAGGCGTTACGTTATCCGTCTGAAAAAGACGTGACCGACCTCGAGATTGCGCTCGAGGCGGCACGTCGGCATGGGGCGGACGAGATGCTCGTCTACGGTGCGCTCGGAGGACGGCTCGATATGACACTCGGGAACATCGGACTCCTCGAGGCCTACCCAGAGATGCGACTCTTTGCGGACGGCCAACTCGTCTATCTCGCACGAACTGGTCTCCATCGATTGACGCGACAAGACGATCATTACTTGTCACTGATTCCATGGAAACAGGCGAACGTGTCTATACACGGGGTGAAATATCCGCTCGACCGTCACGACGTCGTCAGCCACGAGGCGTTGACGATTTCAAACGAGTGGGACGCGGAAACGGCTGAGCTCGTCGTGCATGACGGCATGGTGCTCGTCTTGTACGTCAAAAAATAAGCACAAAAAAAATCCCATCGGCGCATGCCGCTGGGATTTGTTTCGTTCGTGTATAAGATTATACGCGTTCAACGAGACCTGATTTAAGAGCGCGAGCTGAAACCCAAACGCGTTTCGGTTTACCGTCAACGAGAATACGAACTTTTTGTACGTTTACACCCCAAGTACGTTTCGTCTTGTTGAGTGCGTGCGAACGGTTGTTACCTGACTTAGGTGCTTTACCTGTTACGTAGCATTTACGTGCCATGCGTTTCCCCTCCTTTTTTATGTGGGTTCGTCCTAATAGACACTCGTTTATATTAGCACGGGTTTTTTCCCGATGCAACTAGAAAATAATAGTATGACAAGAAAAAAACTTGACATTACTGGTAAGGATTTTAATAATGAATGAGGGTTACAGCGACAATTGACCGAGTTTAGGAGCAGGTCCTTTAAATAACTAGGTGGATATTGTAGAATGTAGTGTAGGAATTATTCCGAATGAAGGAGGCTACTCCATATGGCAATTGATATGAAGACAACATATGGCAATATTGACATTACGAACGACGTCGTGGCAACACTCGCAGGTGGCGCGGCGATGGAATGCTTCGGAGTCGTCGGCATGGCGTCTCAGGCTCAATTGAAAGACGGGATTGCTGAACTTTTAAAACGCGAGAACTATGCGCGTGGCGTCGTCGTACGGCAAGATGGAGATGACGTCCATATCGACATGCACATCATCGTCAGCTACGGCACAAAAGTGTCGGAAGTGGCGTACAACGTGCAAAGTCGTGTGAAGTACACGCTCGGTGAAACGTTAGGATTAAACGTTTCGTCAGTGAACATATTCGTCCAAGGCGTTCGGCTGACGAATGACTGACGGAAACGGAGGAGGATTTGGTGTGGGTTTACAACGTTTAGATGGATTGGTGCTCGCGAACATGATCGCAAACGGAGCAGCCAACTTAAGTCAGAATGCGGATTACGTGGATTCGCTTAACGTTTTCCCGGTCCCAGACGGGGATACAGGAACGAACATGAACTTGACGATGACGTCAGGGTCAAAAGAAGTCGCAGCTTTGAACTCGGAAAATGCGTCCGACGTGTCAGCAAAGTTTGCACGTGGATTGTTGATGGGGGCTCGAGGCAACTCAGGCGTCATCTTGAGTCAATTGTTCCGCGGATTCGGCAAGTCAATTGAAGGCAAGTCAGAGCTGTCGACATTAGATTTCGCAGAGGCGCTCAAACGCGGTGTCGATACGGCATACAAAGCGGTCATGAAGCCTGTCGAAGGAACAATTTTGACGGTTGCCCGTGAAGCGGCAGACGAAGCACTCGTCGCGGCTGAATCGACGAGTGACTTCAACGAATTGATGGAGCGAATCGTTGCAGAGGCGAAAGCGTCACTCGATCGGACACCGGATTTGTTACCGGTCCTAAAAGAAGTCGGCGTCGTCGACTCGGGTGGACAAGGGTTGCTCGTCATTTACGAAGGGTTCCTCGCCACACTCGAAGGTAAAGAACTTGAAAAACCACACGCACCGGTAATGGATGCGCTCATCGAAGCCGAACATCACGCCCATGCGGCCCAAGGGTTCATGTCGACTGAAGACATCGAATTTGGTTACTGCACGGAAATCATGGTTCGTTTCCAAGATGAGAAATTAAAAGATGCACCGTTCAATGAAGATGCGTTCCGAAATGAACTATCTGAACTTGGCGATTCACTTCTCGTCGTCGCCGACGAAGAGTTGCTCAAAGTTCACGTCCACGTTGAAACGCCAGGAGACGTCATCACAAAAGGACAACGTTTCGGCGAACTCGTCGCGGTAAAAATCGAGAACATGCGTCAACAGCACTCGACGATTCTTGAAGAAGAGCATGGTGCCAACCAACACGGTGTTCAACCGACTGCAGTAGCGACAGCCCCGAAACCGAAAGCGCCGTATGCGATTGTCACGGTTGCCATGGGTGAAGGTGTCAGCGACTTGTTCCGCTCACTCGGAGCAGCACACGTCATCGAAGGTGGACAGACGATGAACCCATCGACGGAAGATATCGTCAAAGCGGTCGAAGCGGCCAACGCCGATCACGTCTTCATCTTCCCGAACAACTCAAACATCATTATGGCAGCAGAGCAAGCGGCATCGGTTGCCCCATGTGGCGTTTCTGTCATTCCGACGAAGACGGTCCCACAAGGACTCGCAGCGGCGATTGCCTTTAATCCAGAGGCGGATGTCGAGACGAACGAGTCGGGCATGAAGTCGGCTGCAAGTGCGGTCAAGTCGGGTCAAGTGACGTATGCTGTCCGTGACACGAGCATTGACGGTGTCGAGATTCGTAAAGACGATCATATGGCGATCGCCGAGAAGAAGATTGTCGCCTCGTCGACTTCTAGCCTTGAAGCGGCAAAACGACTCGTCGACGCACTTATCGATGCAAATGATGAGATTATCACGATTTTAACAGGAGAAGGTTCGTCGGCTGAAGATGTCGCGGAACTGTCGGCTTACATCGAATCGAAGAACGATGAGATTGAGATCGAAGTTCACGACGGGAAGCAACCGCTCTACTCCTATATTTTTAGTGTGGAATAAGCTGTATCTCAGCCCTACCTTCTGTATAATGAAGGTAGGGTTTTTTGAAAGGGGGAAATGCGATGAAATATCGCAGTGTGTTTGATATCATCGGTCCAGTCATGGTCGGACCGTCTAGTTCACATACGGCCGGTGCTGCACGGATTGGGCTGATGGCTGGAAAACTGTTCGGTCGCCAACCTCGTGTCGCCCGGATTACGTTCTACGGTAGTTTTGCCGACACGTATCGCGGACACGGGACCGATGTCGCCATCGTCGGCGGCATCATGGGATTTGATACGTTCGATTTGCGCATCCCGCAAGCGCTCGACATCGCAAGCGAGCGTGGCATCGAAGTCCGATTCGAGACGAGCGATGCGTTGACGGACCATCCGAACACGGCCCGCGTCCATCTTGAAGATGAGGACGGCACGTTCGAGATCGTCGGGATCTCGATTGGTGGCGGCACGATTGAAATCACCGAGTTGAACGGATTCCCACTGAAACTATCTGGTGGTGGCCCGGCGCTCGTCGTATTACACCATGATCGCTTCGGGGCGATTGCGGCGGTGACAGGCGTCCTCGCCAAGTACGAACTGAACATCGGTCATATGGAAGTGAGCCGTCATGAGAAAGGCAAGCAAGCGCTCATGGCCATCGAAATTGATGAACACTTATCAAAAGACGTGTTAGCGGAGATTGAACGGTTACCACAAATCGAGCGGATAGCCATCTTTGGGGAATGAGGAGGATCGACGATGTTTAAATCAGTAGAAGAGTTGGTCCGGACGGCGACGGAACGAGGCGTCCCGATTTCGGAAGTCATGATTGAGCAAGAAATGCATGTGCGTCGGGCATCGCGCGAGGACGTATTCGGCATGATGGAGCGAAATCTAGAAGTTATGGAAGAAGCGGTCGAACGGGCGCTACAAGGCGTGACGTCTGTCACGGGTCTCACAGGAAACGACGCCGTGCTTATGCAAGACTATGTCCGCTCAGGCAAGTCGCTCGCCGGTGATTTGATTTTAGATGCGGTCGCCAAAGCGATTGGAACGAACGAAGTGAACGCTGCGATGGGACGAATCTGTGCGACACCGACGGCAGGGAGTGCCGGCGTCGTGCCGGGTACGCTGTTCGCCGTAAAAGATCGACTCGAGATGGACCGTGAAGCGATGGTCCGTTACTTGTTCACGTCAGGCGCATTCGGGTTCGTCGTGGCGAACAACGCCTCAATCTCTGGTGCGGCCGGTGGTTGTCAAGCCGAGGTCGGTTCCGCGACAGGAATGGCGGCTGCAGCCATCGTCGAAGCGGCCGGCGGGACGCCGGAGCAGTCGGCGACAGCGTTCGCCATCGCCTTGAAGAACATGCTCGGGCTCGTCTGCGACCCGGTCGCAGGGCTAGTCGAAGTGCCGTGCGTGAAACGAAATGCCATGGGTGGTGCCAACGCAGTCGTGGCGGCGGATATGGCGCTCGCGGGCATCACGTCACGCATCCCGTGTGACGAAGTCATCTCGGCGATGCATGAGATTGGTCAAATGATGCCGACGGCGCTCAAAGAGACGGCACGTGGTGGGTTGGCGAATACACCGACGGCCCGTCGACTCGAGAAAAACATCTTCGGAGCGAAAGAAAATGTCGAGAAGTGAGCCACTCACGACATTAAAAGGCATCGGGCCGGAAATGGCCAAAAAGTTAGAGGCGATGGGTCTCGAACGAATCGAGGACGTGCTAGAGCACGTCCCGTTTCGTTATGAGAACTATAATAGTGGGACGGTGACGACGGCCGTTCATGGCGACCTTGTCAAATGGAGCGGTACGGTGCAAGCCGAACCGCTCGTCCGTTATTACAGCAAAGGGAAGAACCGGCTGCAATTCCGACTTTTGCTCGAAGAGCGGTACGTCGTCCATGTGACGATGTTCAACCGGGCGTTTTATAAAGATAAACTCACGCTCGGCTCGACCGTGACGGTCAAAGGGAAATGGGACATGAATCGAATGACGATTAGTGCGACCGACCTCGAGTTCGGTGAATTGTCGGATGGGCTCCAACCGATTTACTCGCTTCGGGCCGGATTGACCCAGAAGAACTTCAGCCGTATCGTCAAGCTCGCGTTCAATGAAGTGACGACGTTCGAGGATCGGTTGCCGGCGTCAATCCGTGAACGCTATCGCCTGAAAGATCGGGAATCGATGCTAAAAGGGATGCATTTCCCTGAATCGGTGGACACGTACAAACAGGCACGACGCAGTTACGTGTATGAGGAGTGTCTACTCTATCAATTGAAGTTGCAGGCGTTTCGTAAGATGGAACGGTCCGGGAAAGGACGAGCCCTTACACTCGATAAGCAAGAGCTGAACGCTTTCGTCAAACAGTTGGCGTTCCCGCTTACAGGCGCACAGACGCGTGTCATCCGTGAAATCGTCGGGGACTTAGAACGACCTGAACGGATGAACCGCCTGTTACAAGGGGATGTCGGGAGCGGAAAGACCGTCGTTGCCGCGATTGCCTTGTATGCGACCGTACGGGCCGGCTTCCAAGGCGCGCTCATGGTCCCGACCGAGATTTTAGCCGAGCAACACGTCCTCTCCCTTCAGTCGTTATTCGATCCGTACGGGATACGGGTGGCACTGCTCACGAGTTCGGTCAAAGGTAAAGCCCGGACGGAACTGCTCGCCGCCATCAAATCGGGGGACATCGATATCATCGTCGGGACGCACGCGTTGATTCAAGGACCGGTCGAGTTCAATCGATTGCACTTGGCGATTACCGATGAGCAGCACCGGTTCGGTGTCGAGCAACGCAAGATGCTCCGTGACAAGGCCGAACTCGCCGACGTGCTCTACATGACGGCAACACCGATTCCCCGAACGCTCGCGATTAGCGCGTTCGGGGAGATGGACGTGTCGACGATTGACGAGATGCCGGCCGGTCGAAAACCGATTGAGACGTATTGGGCCAAACCCGACCAAATCGAGCGCGTCCATACGATGGTCGAACGGGAGCTCGCCCTCGGGAGACAGGCGTATGTCATCGCGCCGTTAATCGAAGAGTCGGATACGCTTGAGGTCGAGAGTGCCACCGCGCTCTATGAACTGTTGCAACAGCGCTTTCCGAACCAAGCGATTGGACTCATGCACGGGAAGTTGGCGAGTAGCGAGAAAGACGAGGTCATGAAGGCGTTTGCGGCCGGGGAGTTACACATTCTCGTCTCGACGACGGTCGTCGAGGTCGGCGTGAACGTCCCGAACGCCTCGCTCATTCTGATTCATGACGCCGAACGGTTCGGTTTAGCACAGTTGCATCAATTGAGGGGACGGGTCGGTCGGGGTGCTGACCAATCGTACTGTATTTTAATCGGAGACCCGAAATCAGACGTCGGAAAGTTGCGCTTGAAGACGATGACCGAGACGAACGACGGGTTCGTCTTGGCCGAGAAAGATCTTGAACTCCGGGGTGCCGGCGACTTCTTCGGGACGGCCCAAAGTGGCCTGCCGAGCTTCCGTGTCGCCGATCCCGTCCTCGACCTGAAAGTAATGGAGGTCGCGATGCAAGACGCCGTACGTCTCTTGAACAGTGAGACGTTTTGGCACGAACCGGCATATGCCCCGCTTCGTGACTATTTGAAGCGTCTCGATTTGCTCGTCGGCGAAAGGTTAGAATAACACTTGAAAATAAAACCTAAAGAATATATACTGCTATTAGTACCAGGTATTAAGTTCTTTAGCATAGAGTTTAGGAGGGAACTGAATGCGGGTACCTAAGAAAGAGCGGCAGCGCTTGCTGCAAGAAACGATTGAACAAAACCCGTTCATCAAGGACGACGAACTATCTAAACAGTTCGCTGTCAGCATTCAAACGATTCGACTTGACCGGATGGAACTAAAGATTCCTGAAGTGCGGGAACGAATCAAGCACGTTGCTTCAGAACACCTCGATGAAGTGAAGTCGCTCGCGATGAGCGAGGTCATCGGTGATATGATTGACTTGAAACTTGACGAATCGGCCATCTCGGTCCTCGACATAGAGCGAGAACACGTCTTTAACCGCAATGAAATCGCCCGGGGGCACGTTTTGTTCGCCCAGGCCAACTCGTTAGCGGTGGCGCTCATTAATGATGAATTGGCGTTGACCACTAAAGCGGAAATCCGATTTAGTCGCCAAGTACATCTCAGTGAGCGAGTCGTTGCCAAGGCTCGTGTGATCAAACTGCGTCGAGACGGACGGACGGACGTCACAGTGGATAGTTATGTCGGCGATGAGTGTGTCTTTAGCGGAGACTTTACGATTTATCGTCGCGGTGAGGAGGAACAAGCATGAAGTTAGCAATCGATGCAATGGGTGGGGATCATGCCCCAAAAGCGATCGTGGAAGGCGTCAAGCAATTCGTTGACCGCTTCCCGAACGAACAAATGGAACTCTTTTTAGTCGGGGACGCGGTAAAACTCGCTTCCTATGGGTTGACAGATCCACGGGTCACAATCGTGCCTGCAAGTGAAGTCATCACCGGAGAAGACGAGCCGGTCCGGGCGGTTCGCCGTAAAAAAGATAGCTCGCTCGTCGTAGCGGCACAACTCGTGAAAGACGGGAAGGCCGATGCGCTCGTGTCAGCAGGTAATACTGGGGCGCTCATGGCGGTCTCGTTATTCGTCATCGGACGGATTCCTGGAATCGAACGCCCGGCGCTATCGCCAACGTTCCCTACATACACGGGAAGCGGCGTCGTCATTTTAGATGTCGGGGCGAACCCGGACGCGAAAGCTGAACATTTGGTTGACTACGCTATCATGGGCTCGCTCTTTGCGGAACATGTTCGAGGCGTCAGTCGCCCACGTGTCGCGCTCCTCAACATCGGGACCGAGGCAGGGAAAGGAAATGCGCTGACGAAAGAAGCGTTCCCCCTCCTTGAACAAGCACCGGTCCACTTCGTCGGGAACGTCGAAGCACGAGATGCGATGTCAGGGGACGTAGACGTCATCGTGACTGAAGGGTTCGCCGGAAACATTTTATTGAAAGGTGTCGAAGGTTCTTCGTCGATGCTCATGAAGATGATGAAAGAGCAGTTCACGAGCGACATCGTCTCGAAGCTTGCCGCTCTCGTCTTAAAACCGAAGTTGAAAAAATTGAAACAAACGCTAGATTACCGTGAGCATGGCGGAGCCGGATTGTTTGGCATCAACGCGCCTGTCATCAAAGCCCACGGATCGAGTGACGCCCTCGCCATCATGAGTGCGCTTAAACAAGCAAAAATCATGGTGGAACACGAGGTCGTCGCCAAAATCAAACAAGCCACTGCGAAGTCTGCAGACTAACGTAAAGAAGGTGAGTACATGGGGAAAACAGCATGGATTTTTCCGGGACAAGGGTCACAAGCCGTCGGCATGGGCCAAACGTTCCTAGATCGTCCTGAAACGCTACAAACGATCGGGCGTCGTCTCGGGTTTGACTTACTCAATGTAATGGCAGCCGGGTCGAAAGAAGAACTTCAACAGACTGAGGTGGCCCAACCGGCAATCGTGGCGCATGCGGCATCGCTCGCACTCGCGTACAAGGAGACCGGCGCAACACCGGATGTCGTGATTGGTCACAGCGTCGGAGAATATGCGGCACTCGTTATCGCGGGCGTCGTCGATTTGGAAGAGGCGAGCGTTCTCGTACGTGAACGCGGGAAACTCATGTCCGAGGTGAAAGACGGAACGATGGCAGCCGTCATCGGGATGACCGATGTCGCTGAAGCGTTCCACGTCACCGAAAAAATCAGTGCTAGCGGTAACCTTGTACAAATCGCCAACTATAACTGTCCGGGTCAATTCGTCATCTCGGGACATGTCGACGCCATCAAACAAGCAGAGACGGAACTGAAGGCAGCGGGCGCGAAGCGCGTCTTGCCGCTCGACGTTTCGGGCGCGTTCCATAGCGCCTATATGATGCCGGCGGCGACGCGTTTCAAAGACGTCTTGGCTTCGTCACCGTTTAAGACGGCGTCCATCGGAATCGTCTCGAACGTTGATGCCGATGTCCACACGGACCCGGAAAAGCTAAAAGCGTTACTTGCCGAGCAACTGTACGCCTCGGTTCGCTTTGAGGACTGTGTCCGGAAAGCGATCGACGCAGGCGTCGATACGTTCATCGAATTCGGTCCGAGTTCGCCCCTTTCTGGGTTGATTAAGCGAATCGACAAGAGCGTGACGCTCAAGCAAGTGACGACGTTAGAGGAAGTGGCATCGTTAGGAGGAGAAGTGCGTGCGTGACCATGTAGCCATCGTGACCGGCGCGTCCCGAGGAATCGGTGCCGCCATCGCGAAGCGTTTAGGGGAGGACGGCTTTCGGGTCGTCGTGAATTACTCGGGTAGTGTAGATAAAGCGAATGCGGTCGTGGCCGCAATCGAAGCAAATGGTGGCGAGGCGATTGCGGTCCAAGCCGACGTCTCAAACGCCGAAGACGTGAAAGCGCTCGTGAAGACGACAGTCGATACGTTCGGTCGCCTCGACTGTCTCGTGAATAACGCCGGCATTACGCGTGACGGATTGCTCATGCGCATGAAAGAGGCCGATTTTGATGATGTGCTCTCGACGAACTTGAAAGGGGCGTTCTTGACGTCACAAGCCGTGACACGCCCGCTCCTCAAGTCATCAGCTGGCCGCATCATCAACATCGCTTCGGTCGTCGGCATTACTGGGAACGCCGGACAGGCGAACTATGCGGCGGCAAAAGCGGGACTCATCGGGTTGACGAAATCGGTCGCCCGCGAACTCGCTGGCCGTCACGTGACAGTCAATGCCGTTTGTCCTGGATTCATCGAGACCGATATGACGGATGCGCTCACAGAAGCACAGCGTGACGCGACGCTCGGGCAAATCCCGTTCAACCGTTTCGGTCAAGTCGAAGAAGTGGCGAACCTCGTTTCGTTCCTCGCCTCAGACAAAGCCGCTTATGTCACCGGTCAAACGATTGCCGTTGACGGCGGCATGACAATGGCGTAAAACAGAACTTTACCAATCACAACACATTTTATATACTTTAATCTGGAGGGATTTTATCATGACAAAAGAACAAATCTTAGTAGACGTACAAGCAGCAGTAGCCGAGAAACTCGGAGTAGACGTGGCAGAAGTAACGGCCGACAAATCGTTCAAAGACGACCTCGGCGCGGACTCGCTCGAAGTGATGGAAATGGTCATGGACCTTGAAGACAAGTTCGACATCACAATCGAAGACGAAGATGCAGAGAAACTCGCGACTGTCGGCGATGTTGTCGCTTATATCGAAACAAAAGTGTAATCCAGCTTCCCACCGCTCGTTCCGAGCGGTGGGCATGCTTCTATTTGGAGGGAACTATGACAAAAGACAAACGACGGTTTGACCGTCAAGGGTCGGCACAGCGGCGCCGACGAAACGAAATCGAACGGGCGCGGATCCTCGAGCAGTTCAACAAGCTTGAGCGACGGCTCTCGATCCATTTCGAGAATAAAGAGCTTTTGGTGCAGGCGTTCACCCATTCTTCATACGTCAATGAACAACGTGGATTGAAGAAAGACAATGAACGATTGGAGTTTTTAGGCGATGCAGTCCTCGAACTGACCGTTTCACGATTTTTGTATGAGACGTATCCGGAGCGCTCCGAGGGGGAATTAACGAAGTTACGTGCGGCCATCGTGTGTGAGCCTTCGCTCGTTAACTTTGCCGAAGCTTACGCTTTCTCTGAGTTCATCTTGCTTGGGAAGGGAGAAGAGTTGACGGGCGGGCGCAAACGTCCGGCGTTGCTCGCTGATGTATTCGAGTCTTACATCGGCGCACTCTATCTCGACCAAGGAATTGAGCCAGTCGAACAGTTCCTCGCCGAAGCGGTTTTTCCGAAAGTCTTGGCCGGTGTGTTTGAAGAACAGACGGATTATAAGAGTCAATTGCAAGAAAGTGTCCAGCGAGAAGGACTCGGTCCGGTCTCGTATACGATCATCGAAGAACGCGGTCCGGCCCATAGCCGGGAGTTCGTCGCGCACGCCCGTTTGTCTGACGATATTGTCGGAGAAGGGGTCGGTCGATCGAAGAAGGAAGCAGAACAGATTGCCGCGAAAGAGGCGTTAATCGAATTCAACCGGCGCTACGCCGACCTATAAAAAAAGTGAGCCGCGCGGCTCACTTTTTTTAATTCAATTGTCCGAGTTCCTCGACGATGCCGTCGACTTCAGAGATGGAGAGCGATGAGCGGTTCATCACGTAATCATAAATCTCTTTCACTGCCGAGCTGTCGGCCCGATTATATTCTTCGGCTTTGATGGCGCCGCGGTTGATGATGTTCATTTTATCGAGAATCGCCTCGATCATTTGTTCGTTCGTCATGTGTCGTACCCCTTTCTACAGTTCTTTTAAGAATAGCATGATTCTAGCATTTTGACGAACCGTCAACTGTGGTAAAATAAACGAATGAATGCTTACTGAGGATAGGATGGTCACGATGCACTTAAAACGAATCGAACTCGCTGGCTTTAAATCATTTGCCAAGCGGATAGAACTAGATTTCCGTCCTGGCGTCACGGCGGTCGTTGGACCGAACGGGAGCGGGAAATCAAACATATCGGACGCGGTACGCTGGGTGCTCGGGGAGCAGTCTGCCAAATCGTTGCGTGGTGCGAAGATGGAAGATGTCATCTTCGCCGGTAGTGAAGGAGAGAATCATCGGAACGTCGCTGAAGTGACGCTCATCCTTGATAACTCGGACGCCCACCTGCGGCTTCCGTATGAAGAAGTGAGCGTGACGCGACGCGTATCAAGAAGCGGAGATAGCGATTACTACATGAATAAAAAGCCGTGTCGTTTAAAAGACGTCCTCGATTTATTCATGGATACAGGGCTTTCCCGTGATGCGTTCGCCATTATCGGCCAAGGCCGGGTCGAGCAAGTCATCTCTGGAAAGCCGGAAGATCGCCGTGCCGTCATCGAAGAGGCGGCTGGGGTACTGAAATATCGTCAACGGAAGAAGCAAGCCGAGCGCAAGCTTCAAGATACAGAACTCAATTTGTCTCGGGTCGACGACATTTTGTACGAGCTTGCCGATCGCGTCGAGCCACTCCGAGAGCAAGCGGCGCTCGCCCGGGAATATCAAGTCGCGAAAGCGCGACACGACGAACTCGAGACGGGCATCCTCGGAGCCGAAATTACCGAACTTGCTCAAACGTTAACGACGTGCAAGACAGACCTTGACGCGGCGACGAAGGAAGCGACACGCCTGAACGAATCGCTCGTTGCGCTACAAGCCGAACGAGCCGAACTCGAAGTAAAGCTGGCGGATAAACGGGATATGCTCGAATCGACTCATCAAGCCGAGCGGTCACAGGCGACCGAACTCGAGCGATTGGTCGGAGAAATCAACTTGGCACAAGCACGTGAAGAGCATGGAGCCGAGACGAAAGAACGACTCGAACGTCAACGTGAAGAGTTGGCAACCGAACTCGATCAGCTCGAGGCACGTCTTTCGGTCGCACAAGCCGATATGGCGACGAAACGGTCAACGCTCGAGGCGGCCGACGTGTCACGTTCCGAGCTTGACGAAAAGCTCGTGGCGGCATCTCGTGACTTTGAAGCGGAGATTGAACAACTCCAAAGTGAGGCGTTCGAACTTGCAACGACCCGGGCCACTCTGACGAATCAGCAAAAGCGTGAGGAGCGGGATATCGAACAAGCGCGTGAAGCGACCGAACGTCTGTTGCGTGAGAATAAAGACCGACTTGACGTTCGAAGTGAGCAGGCGACCGCGCTCGAGGCAGAGCGCAAGCGGCTTGAAGCAGGACGAGCGGCATGGCAACAATTGCTCGAACGCGAAGACGAGATGACGTCTCAGGAGCGCACATTGCGTGAGAAATTGACGCGTGCCGAGCAGTCGTATCACGACCTCGACCGTCGTCGTCAAAAAACCGAAGACCGCATCGATATGCTCGAGCGCATGAAACAATCGTATGAAGGCTACTTCCATGCCGTCAAATTTGTGTTGAAAGACCGTGGACCGGGCGTCCTCGGTGCCGTGGCTGAATTGATTCAAGTCCTCCCGTCTTACGAGGCAGCAATCGAGACGGCGCTCGGACAGACGCAACAACATATCGTCGTCGCTGACGAGGCGGTCGGTCGGCGTGAGATTGACAAGTTACGCCGGGCGAACGCCGGTCGGGCGACATTCGTCCCGATGACGACGGTGAAAGAGCGGTATGTACCGAGTGAAGTCGTCCATCGGCTCGAATCGATGGACGGGTTCGTCGGCGTCGCCGCTGACCTCGTCACGACAGACGATCAATTTGATCGACTGAAGCGGTCACTCCTTGGCGCCGTCGTCGTCGCGGAGACGCTTGAAGTGGCGAACCGAATCGCCCAGGCGACGGGTTATCGTTACCGCATCGTCACCCTCGACGGAGACATCGTCAACGTCGGCGGTTCGATGACAGGCGGTAGCCGGAAGCAAGGCGTGGCGTTGTTCACCCAGTCACGCGAGCTCGATGACTTGAAGCAAGGGCTGACACAAGGTCTAGCCATGCTCCACGAGCAACAATTGCGCGTCACGGAGTATACGGACGAGATAAAACGGCTCGAGGTGGACTTAGCCACGTTGCGGTTAGAGAAGCGTGAGCAAGAGGCCGCTCTTCGCGAACGCGAGACGGCTTATCGTGAACTCGAACGCATCAGTCAAGACGCGAAAGCCCAACTCGAACTGTTCGACCATGAGATGAATCGATACGCTCGGACGATTGACACGTCGACGTCAGAACTCGCACGTCTGACCGAAGACATCACGGCCACGTCGGCGAAAGAAGCGACACTTCGAACACAACTCGAGGCGCTTCGAGTCGAACAAGCCAAGAGCGTCGAGACGACGGGAGAACTGCGGGAGCGGCTTCGTCAATCTGAACTCGACCGGCAACGTCATGCACTCGAATTTGAACGGGTCGAGGCGGAAGTGGAACGTTTCGAGCAAGAGCGGATGAAACTGACCGAGCGAATCGGACAAATCGTGGCCGAACTCGAACGTCTTGCGACCGGAAAAATTGTCTCGTCTGCTGAACTCCGGGTCACCCATGAGGCAGCGCGCGTTGAGATGGAAGCGCTCAAACGTCAAATCGAGGACGAGACGGCTTCCCTTAAAGCACTCGAAGAATCCCATCGGATTCTCCGTCAACGTGAGCAGCAAGCAGCGGAAGTACTTCGTCGCTCCGAGAGTGACGTCCGGAAAATCGAGGCGACACGACACGAGCTCGAGTTGAAACGACAGTGGAAACTCGATGCCCTCGAAGAACGCGGACTCGTCTTCGAACTCCTCCCGGCCCTTGAAATCGATCTCGACGAGGCACGAGAGGAATTCAAGCTGCTCGTTCGTCAAATTGAGGAGATTGGACCGGTCAATATCAATGCGATTGAAGAGTTTGAAGTTGTCAATGAACGTTTCACGTTCTTGTCGGAACAGCGAGACGACCTCGTCAGTGCGAAAGAAGACCTTTACGCCATCATTTCGGAGATGGACCAAGAAGTGACACGACTTTTCAGCGAGACGTATACGTCGGTTCGCACGCATTTCAAACAGACGTTCATCGAACTGTTCGGGGGTGGCGAAGCGGACTTGAAATTAGTCGATGCGCATGACTTGCTCAATACCGGGATCGACATTGTCGCCAAGCCGCCGGGCAAGAAATTGCAGACGCTCAGCCTGCTCTCGGGCGGCGAACGCGCGCTGACTGCGATTGCGTTGTTATTTGCCATCTTGAAGACGCGACCGGTGCCGTTTTGTGTCCTTGACGAAGTCGAGGCGGCACTCGACGAGGCGAACGTCCATCGCTTCGGTGAATACGTCCGTACGCTCTCGATCGATACACAATTCGTCATCATCACGCACCGTAAAGGGACGATGGAGGCGGCCGACACGCTCTATGGCGTGACGATGCAACAAAACGGGGTCTCCGAGGTGCTCTCGGTCGAACTGGCCGAGGCGAAGCGCGTCGTCGAGACAGAACAAGAGATGGAGGAATTGACTTGAGTTTTTTTAAGAAGCTAAAAGATAAATTGACGACCTCGACCCAGGAGGTTTCGCAAAAGTTTACAGACGGGTTGACGAAGACGCGTGACGGGTTCGCAAGTGCCGTCAACGACCTCGTCTATCGTTTTCGCGAGGTCGATGAGGACTTCTTCGATGAACTCGAAGACTTGCTCATCCAAGCGGACGTCGGGGTGACGACGACGATGGATCTCGTCGAAGACTTGAAAGAAGAAGTACGGCGCCGCAACTTAAAAGATCCAGCCGCCGTCCGCGACGCGCTCGTCGAGGTCGTCGCGAAGCGTCTTCAAGAGGATGAGTCAGAACGTGAGCTCAACATGCAGGACGGGCTCACGGTCATCTTATTCGTCGGAGTGAACGGTGTCGGCAAGACGACGACAATCGGAAAACTCGCCCATCAATTGAAGTCTGAAGGCCGCTCGGTCATGCTCGCGGCAGGGGATACGTTCCGGGCCGGGGCCATCGATCAGCTCCAAGTATGGGGCGAGCGCGCCGGGGTGCCGGTCATCCGTCAAGCGGAAGGATCAGATCCGGCTGCGGTCGTATTTGATGCCGTTCAAGCGGCGAAGTCACGTGGCGTCGACGTCCTCATCTGTGACACGGCCGGCCGTCTTCAAAACAAGGTCAACTTGATGAAAGAACTTGAAAAAGTGAAGCGTGTCATCGAACGGGAAGTACCGAACGGTCCACATGAAGTGTTGCTCGCCCTTGACGCGACGACGGGCCAAAATGCGATGATGCAAGCGAAATCGTTCCAAGAGGCGACGAACGTGAGCGGAATCGTGCTGACAAAACTCGACGGGACGGCAAAAGGCGGCATCGTGCTCGCGATTCGAAACGAGCTCGATATCCCGGTCAAATACGTCGGTCTCGGTGAGAAAATCGATGATTTGCAACCGTTTGACCCAGAGCAGTTCGTCCTCGGTCTATTCGGTGACGTGTTTGAGGAAAAAGACCAGACAAACGATGACCTCGCCTAACTTTCACTGTTAAGAAAAAAACTTGACAAGAAGTTAGGACGGCTGTACTATTGTTAGTTGTAAAGGGATTTCACTTAACATGTGGAGGTGGAACGGATGTCGCTAGAAAAAACGAATCGGATGAACTACTTATTCGATTTTTATCAGGCGCTTCTCACACCGAAACAGCGCAACTATATGTCTCTTTATTACCTAGATGACTTTTCGCTCGGAGAAATTGCCGAAGAGTTCGAAGTCAGCCGTCAAGCGGTCTACGATAACATAAAGCGCACGGAAACGATGCTCGAGCAGTACGAAGAAAAGCTCGGTCTGTTCGAGAAATACGAACAGCGCCAGCAGTTGCTTCAGACGCTCAAACGTCAAGTCGGGACGAGTCCTGACGTGACAGCGACGATTTCAGCGCTTGAGAATTTAGAGTAGGGGGCTGGAGCATGGCATTTGAAGGATTATCAGAACGATTGCAGGCGTCTCTTGCGAAGATGCGCGGCAAAGGGAAAATCTCGGAGGCAGACGTCAAAGAGATGATGCGTGAAGTTCGCCTCGCGCTCCTTGAAGCCGATGTCAACTTCAAAGTCGTCAAACAGTTCGTCAACGACGTGAAAGAACGGGCCATCGGCCAAGACGTCATGAAATCGTTGACGCCAGGACAGCAAGTCGTCAAAATCGTTCACGATGAATTAACGACTTTGATGGGTAGCGACGTCGTCCCAATCACCTTTAGCCAAAAACCGCCGACGGTCGTCATGATGGTCGGATTACAAGGTGCGGGGAAAACGACAACGACCGGAAAGCTCGCGAACTTGATTCGCAAAAAGCATAACCGGAGTCCGCTTCTCGTCGCGGCCGATATATATCGTCCTGCGGCCATCAAGCAACTTGAGACGCTCGGCAAGCAACTCGATTTACCGGTCTTCTCCCTCGGAGATCAAGTGAAACCGGAAGAGATTGTGACGCAAGCGCTTGAGTACGCAAAAACGAATCATCACGACTTCGTGTTGATAGATACGGCCGGTCGCCTTCACATTGACGAGACGCTCATGGGTGAGCTCGAAAACGTGAAAACGATTGCCAAACCAAATGAAATCTTCCTCGTCGTCGATGCGATGACGGGACAAGATGCGGTCAATGTGGCCGACAGCTTCAATGATTTGCTCGGAATTACCGGCGTCGTGCTCACGAAGCTCGACGGTGATACGCGTGGTGGGGCAGCCCTTTCAATTAAGGCAGTCACGGGAGCGCCGATTAAGTTCGTCGGTCTCGGTGAAAAGTTGGATGCCCTCGAACCATTCCATCCGGAACGCATGGCGTCACGGATTCTTGGGATGGGTGACGTGCTCACGCTCATTGAAAAAGCCGAGTCGCAGATGGACCAAGATGCCGCCAAAGAGCTCGAGAGCAAAATGCGCGATGCATCATTCACGTTCGATGATTTTATCGAGCAATTGGGTCAAGTGAAAAACATGGGCCCGATTGATGAGTTACTTTCGATGTTACCTGGTGCAGGTAAGATGAAAGGGTTGAAGAACGTCCAAATCGACGAGAAACAACTCGATCACGTCGAAGCGATTATCCGCTCGATGACAAAGCATGAGCGCGCTCATCCTGAAGTGCTCAATGCGAGTCGTCGTAAACGAATCGCAAAAGGAAGCGGTCGCTCCATCCAGGAAGTGAACCGTCTCATCAAACAGTTCGACGACATGAAGAAGCTGATGAAGCAAATGTCGGGACAAATGAAAGGGAAGAAAAAAGGCCTCGGTCTTCCGTTCTTCTAAAGAAACCTTTTGTCAGTCGGACAAAAAAGCAGTATACTATTAAAGTTGTCAATTCTTAAACACATGATGGAGGTATATTACCATGGCAGTTAAAATTCGTCTTAAGCGCATGGGCGCAAAAAAATCACCTTTCTACCGGATCGTTGTCGCTGATTCACGTTCACCACGTGACGGTCGTTTCATCGAGCAAGTAGGATACTACAACCCGGTTGCAAAACCAGAGGCAGACGTTCGCATCGACGAAGAACTCGCACTCAAATGGTTGGCAGACGGCGCGAAGCCATCTGACACAGTTCGTAACTTGTTCTCTAAAGCAGGGATCATGGAGAAATTCCACAACGCGAAAAACGCGAAGTAAGCCTGTGGCCGACCTTATATGAGGTCGGCCTATTTTTATGAGGAGGGATAGAATGGATTGGTTGTACGTTGGAAAAATCGCCAACACCCATGGGTTAAAAGGCGAAGTGAAGATTTTGGCTGCGACAGACTTCCCGGAAGAACGGTTCAAAAAAGGGAACACGCTCTTCCTCGACGTCGATGGGAAGAAGCAAGAGATGACCATCACGACGTATCGTCCACATAAGCAGTTCCATCTCGTCACGTTCAAAGGGTTCGAGAACATCAACCACGTTGAGAAGTATAAAGGGATGAAGCTATACGTCCACGCCGAACATGTGCACGAGCTCCCAGAGCACGAGTTTTATTACCATGAGATTATCGGTTGCGACGTCGTCGTCGACGGTGAAGTCATCGGTGTCGTCGATGACATTTTCGAGACGGGCGCGAACGACGTCTGGGTCATCAAACGACCTGGAAAGTCTGATGCGTTGATTCCGTACATCGAGTCGGTCGTCAGTGAAATTGACGTCGAGGCGAAACGAGTCGTCATCACCCCGATTCCGGGAATGATTGAAGATGAAGATTGATGTGTTGACGCTCTTCCCCGAAATGTTCGCCCCGCTCGACCATTCGATTGTCGGGCGAGCGAAGGGGCTCGGGCAAGTCGACATCGGCTTTACGAACTTTCGAGACTTCTCGACGAACAAACACCATAAAGTTGATGACTATCCGTACGGGGGCGGTGCCGGCATGCTGTTGACGCCGCAACCGATCTTTGATGCGTTCGCCTCGCTTAATGCCTCGCGTCCGCGTGTGATTGTCACGACGCCGACCGGCCGACCGTTCACCCAACGAATTGCCGAGGAATGGGCGGAGGAAGACCATCTCGTCTTTCTATGCGGGCATTACGAAGGATTTGACCAACGCATCCATGACGAGCTCGCGACCGATGAAGTATCGATTGGGGATTTCGTTTTGACCGGCGGCGAGCTCGCTGCCATGGTCATGATCGACGCGACCGTCCGACTGTTGCCGGACGTGTTAGGCGCGCAGGCGAGCCATGAGGATGACTCGTTCTCGACGGGCCTCCTCGAATACCCGCATTATACCCGTCCTGCTGACTTTCGAGGCTTGAAGGTACCGGACGTCCTGTTATCAGGGAACCATGCGAAAATCGAGGCGTGGCGACGTGAACAGTCATTGTTGAAGACGTATTCGCGGCGACCAGATTTGCTCGAAGCGGCCGAACTGAGCGAAAGTGATAAAATCTTCCTCGAGTCGTTGCGCGATTGAATGATTTATGCTATGTTTGAGCATGTGGGTTAAACCCACCGATTACCGATGTTCCGCTATTGGATGCCTGGGCAAATGAAGATATGAACATTGAAGAAAAAGGAGATAGATTCATGAACACACAAAAACTGTTCCGTGAAATCACAGAAGAACAATTCAAATCGGACGTACCTGCTTTCCGTCCTGGTGACACAGTACGTGTCCACGTTAAAGTCGTAGAGGGAACGCGCGAGCGTATCCAGATGTTCGAAGGCGTAGTCATCAAGCGTAAAGGTGGCGGCATCAGCGAAACATTCACAGTCCGTAAGATTTCTTACGGCGTAGGTGTTGAGCGTGCATTCCCGCTTCACTCACCACGTGTCGCGCAAATCGAAGTCGTTCGTTACGGTAAAGTCCGCCGTGCGAAACTTTACTACCTCCGCAACCTTCGCGGTAAAGCAGCACGTATTAAAGAAATCCGTCGTTAAGATGGGGATTAAGCTTGTCGCTTGCGACAAGCTTCTTTTTTTCTAGTACAATAAGTTCAAACGGATAGAGGAGTGAGGCAAGTTGAAAGAAGTGTTCAGTTGGATTAAGGCGATCGTTGTAGCGCTCGTCATCGCGTTCGTAATCCGGACGTTCATCTTTGTACCTGTCATCGTCGAAGGAGAATCGATGATGCCGACGCTCCAAAACGCCGACCGCATGATCGTCAGTAAAATCTCGAACTATATCGGAGAGCTCGATCGCGGAGACATCATCGTCTTCCACGCGACCGAATCGAAAGATTATATTAAACGCGTCATCGCCGTCCCTGGCGACACGCTCGAATATCGTGACGATACGCTCTATTTAAACGGAGAGGCGATGGAAGAGCCGTATTTGGATGACTTCCGTGCCCAAATGAACGGCTTCCCGCTCACCGAGAACTTTACACTCGAGCAAGTGACGGGCGAATCGGTCGTTCCGGACGAGTTTTACTTCGTTATGGGCGATAATCGACAAAACTCGAAAGATAGCCGTGAAATCGGCTTCGTCTCGAAAGAAGATGTCGTAGGCAAGACGAACTTCGTGTTCTGGCCACTCGATGACTTCGGGACGGTAGAAGAATAAGGTGGTGTTTGTTTGGCAATTCAATGGTTTCCTGGCCACATGGCCAAAGCAAGAAGGCAAGTAACAGAAAAGATTAAACTGATTGACGTCGTCATCGAACTCGTCGATGCGCGTGTCCCGCAGTCGAGCCGCAACCCGATGGTCGATGAGATCACTGCCGGTAAACCGCGTCTCATCGTGCTCAACAAAGCAGATATGGCCGACCCGGTCGTCACGGACGCATGGCTTCGCGCATTTAAACGTGAAGACGTCGAAGTCGTCGCGGTCGATGCGAAACATAGCAAAGGCTTGAAACAGATTATCGCGGGCTCGGAGAAGCTCATGAAAGAGAAGCATGACCGGATGCGTGAAAAAGGCCGCAACCCTGGCCCGATTCGCGGACTCATCATCGGGATTCCAAACGTCGGGAAATCGACGCTTATCAACCGCCTCGCCGGACGCAATATTGCCATCACCGGCGACCGTCCGGGTGTGACGAAGCGTCAACAATGGATCAAGATGAAAGGCGGCGAGATGGAACTGCTCGACACGCCAGGGATTCTCTGGCCGAAGTTCGAGGACCAACTCGTCGGCTATCGGTTGGCCGCGACGGGCGCTATCAAAGATGAGATTTTGAACCTCGACGATATCGCCCTCTACACGGTGCGCGCACTACGGGAACGATATCCGGATCAGTTGAAGGAACGCTTCAAACTCGACGAGCTTCCGGAAGACGGCGTCGAACTACTCGAATTGATCGGCAGGAAGCGCGGTCTCTTGAGCGGCGGACACGTCGACTTCGAGAAAGCGAGCGAACTGTTGTTGAACGAGTTGCGCCACGAAAAGATTGGTCGAATCTCACTTGAGACGCCGGCCGACCATGAGATGGCGTGAAGCCCTGTGCAAACAGGGCTTTTTTGGATAGGAGGGATACGGTGACGATTGAAGAGATTAAACGACGGCTCGAGACCGTCCGATATGTGGAGTGGGAGGCGGTGCGTGCATCGTTCGATGCTGACACGCGTAAAGGGGTCTTGAAGCTGATTGCACAAAAAGACAGACAGTTCCAAAACGAACAGGCGGAGCGTGACGACTACACGAGTCGGATGGCGTTTGAACGAGAGTTGATCGCCTTAGGACATAGCCGAGTCGCGGGGGTAGACGAGGTGGGCCGCGGTCCGCTCGCAGGTCCTGTCGTCGCGGCCGCGGTCGTGTTACCTGATTCGTTTTATCATCCTGGGTTGAACGACTCGAAGAAGATGTCGAAACGAGCGCGTGAGCGCGCCTTCGACCAAATTATGGCCGAGGCGACGGTCGGGGTCGGCATCGTCTCCGCCGACGTCATCGACGAAGTGAATATTTATGAAGCGACGAAACTGGCGATGCAGGAAGCGGTCGAGCGGCTCGATGGCGTCGATGCGCTCCTGATCGATGCGATGCGCCTGAATCTCGAACTGCCGCAAACGTCACTGATCAAGGGCGATGCGCGGAGCGTCTCGATTGCGGCCGCGAGCGTCGTCGCGAAAGTCGTACGGGACAAGATGATGGAGGACTATGCCGTCATCTATCCAGGATACGGCTTCGAACGCAATGCGGGGTATGGGACGAAAGACCATTTGACCGGTCTCGCCGAACACGGGATCACCCCGATTCACAGAAAGTCGTTCGCACCAATCAAACAGATGTAGGAGGGGAAACGATGCGCATCGATCACCAAGGGGTCATGCCGTTCAAAGTGACAGAGCAGACGTCGCGTCAATTGCTCATCGGCAACACGGTCGTCGGCCGCGTCTTGCAGCTATTGCCGGGCGGGGAGGCCGTCATGCAGCTGCCACAAGGCCTGTTCCGAGTCGGCGTGAACGCCGATGTGAAAGAGAACGTCACGTATAAAATGGTCGTCACCGAACTTGAACCAAAGCTCGTCTTAAAAGTGGTGCCGCAGACGGTCGAAGCGCAAGTGCCCCGTTCGCCGCTCGCGCTGCTCACCGCCGAACTTGCAAAGTTCATCCGACAACCGCTCGACACACCGCAATCCATAAAAACACAAGGGCAAAAACTGCTCGATAGTGGCGCCGGCAGTGACGTGAAGCAACTGATTGGTGAACTGTTTAAATCGAAGGACACGAAGTTTGAACCGTTCGTTCGTGCCCAAGAGACGTTCAACGCGTTACAAACGACACCATTCGCGGCCCACGGATTTCACATACCGCATTTGGGGCCGTTCGAGAACGTCAAATTCCGCTTCGAAGGACCAAAGCGCGACATGCTTGATGCGGACCACGCTCGAATCGTCCTTCTCCTCGAGACGCCGCGGTTCGGCGAGACGGGAATTGATTTGCTTGTCCATAAGCGGCAAATCACGATTAAAGTGTATAACGAGCATCACGATTTAGCCCCGTACGTCCGTGCCTATGAGTCAACGCTGTCAGAGGCGCTACATAACGCGGGATATGAACTGTCACGGTTCGCGTTCGAACAAAAAGTAGAGGCGTTGCCAGAACCGTTTGCCCCGCTCGGAAAGGTGGACCGTCGAATATGACTGAACGTAAACAAGCCATCGCCTTGTCGTATGAGCAAACGATGGAGTCACCTCGTGTCGTCGCCAAAGGAGGCGGCCTTGTCGCCGAGCGCATGCTCGCCCTCGCGCAGGCGAACGGGATCCCGATTCATGAAGACCCCGCCCTTTTATCTCTCCTCGACGCTTTACAGATCGAGGAGCACATTCCAGACGACTTATATCAAGTCATTGCGGAGCTCTTTGTGTTTCTTTATCAAATGGAACAAGATAAAATCATAGATGTCTAGCGCTATTTGTGAAAAAAAGATGAAAAGTTAAAGCAAGAACGATAGACAGCGCTTTCAGTTTTTCGTTACAATAGACGTGCCGATATTAAAGGGGACTAAGGGGGAAATCAAATGAATATCCATGAGTATCAGGCAAAAGAGCTGCTTCGCGCATTTGGCGTCGCTGTGCCGACCGGTTATCCGGCGTTTACAGTTGAGGAGGCAGTTTCAGCCGCCGCTAAGCTAGACGGTGAATTGAAAGTTGTCAAAGCACAAATCCATGCAGGTGGCCGCGGGAAAGCCGGCGGTGTCAAACTTGCGAAGACGGATGAAGAAGTGAAACAGTACGCGTCTGAGATTCTCGGCAAGACGCTCGTCACGCATCAGACTGGACCGGAAGGGAAAGTCGTCCAACGTCTTTACATCGAAGAAGGATCGGCAATCGATCAAGAATTTTACTTAGGACTTGTGCTTGACCGTTCGATCGGCCGAATTGTCATCATGGGTTCATCTGAAGGCGGCATGGACATCGAAGAAGTCGCAGAACATACGCCAGAAAAGATTCACAAAGAAATCGTCGACCCGGTCGTCGGACTCCGTCCGTTCCAGGCTCGTCGTCTCGCTTTCAAAATGGAAGTACCGACTAAACTCGTCAACAAGTTCAGTGACATGGTCATGAAATTGTATAAAGTCTACGTCGAGACAGATTGCACGATTGCGGAAATCAACCCGCTCGTGACGACGAAAGACGGAAACGTCATCGCGCTCGATGCAAAACTCAATTTCGACAGTAACGCACTCTACCGTCATACCGATATCGTCGACTTGCGCGACACGACGGAAGAAGACCCACGCGAAGTCGAAGCGTCGAAACACGACCTAAGCTACATCGCGCTCGACGGGAACATCGGATGCCTCGTCAACGGTGCCGGACTCGCCATGGCGACGATGGATATCATCAAGCATTACGGCGCCGAGCCCGCCAACTTCCTCGATGTAGGTGGCGGTGCGACGAAAGAAAAAGTAACAGAAGCGTTCAAGTTGATTTTGTCAGATGATCAAGTCAAAGGAATCTTCGTCAACATTTTTGGCGGCATCATGAAGTGTGACATCATCGCTGAAGGAATCGTCGCGGCGACGAAAGAAATCGGACTCGATTTACCACTCGTCGTGCGTTTAGAGGGAACAAACGTGGATGCGGGACGTCGCATTCTCGATGAATCTGGACTTGCGATCACTTCGGCGAGCTCGATGGCTGACGGTGCAGAAAAAATCGCAGCACTCGTTCGATAAGGGGGAAACGACATGAGTATTTGGGCGAATCAAGATACAAAAGTGATCATTCAAGGGATCACAGGGAAACAAGGTCTGTTCCACGGCGAGCAGATGTTGGCTTATAACACGAAGTTAGTTGGAGGCGTGACGCCTGGTAAAGGTGGCACGACCGTTCTTGATGGCGTGCCGGTCTTCAACACGGTATCAGAGGCAGTCGAGGCGACTGGTGCGAACGCGTCAATCATTTACGTGCCACCAGCGTTCGCTGCTGACTCAATCATGGAAGCGGCCGATAGCGGAATCGAACTCATCATTTGTATCACAGAAGGCATTCCGGTCATCGATATGATTCAAGTGAAACGATACCTTGAGGACAAGCCGGCTCGTTTAATCGGACCGAACTGCCCAGGGATTATCACACCAGGGGAAGCAAAGCTTGGGATCATGCCAGGCTATATCCATACAAAAGGACACGTCGGCATCGTGTCGCGTTCAGGGACGCTCACGTATGAGGCAGTCCATCAGTTGACGACGGCTGGTATCGGGCAATCGACGGCAGTCGGCATCGGGGGCGACCCGGTCAACGGAACAAACTTCATCGATACGCTTAAAGCGTTCAATGAAGACGAAGATACGAAAGCGGTCATCATGATTGGAGAAATCGGTGGGACTGCGGAAGAAGAAGCGGCCGAGTGGGTGAAAGCAAACATGACGAAGCCAGTTATCGGCTTCATCGGTGGACAAACGGCACCAGAGGGCAAGCGGATGGGTCACGCCGGCGCGATCATTTCTGGTGGTAAAGGAACGGCAGCAGAGAAAATCAAGACACTCAACGCCAACGGCATTGAAGTGGCTGAGACGCCAGCTGTCATCGGCGAAACGCTTATTCGCGTATTGAAAGACAAAGGGATATACGATGCTTGTGTGACGGGTCAACCGACGACATAAGTGAACTCGGGCTTGAGGGATGAGGATTCATCCCTCTTTCTTATAAAGGAGATTGTGATGAATCAAACAATAGCGCGTTTCGCAGCCGAACGGTTGCCTGTCGAGTTCGTTCATCATTATTTATCAGGTACGCTCGATGCGTATGTGGCGTCCGCTTCCGTGTTAAGAAAGATGGAACGAGTGACGAGGAGTACCGAGACGTACGAGAACTTTATTACGTGGGAAGACCCGTCGTTCCCGACGCAACTCCTCACGATCCCGAACCCACCGTACTGTTTGTTTTACCGAGGGGATTTAGAGGTACTACATGAAAGAACGACCGCATTGGTCGGAAGTCGTGAATTGAATCGCATCAGTCGTCCGCTCGTCGAATATTTGCACCCTTTAATAGAAGAAACTGTCTCGATTTCAGGGGGTGCGAAAGGAATCGACGGGCTCGTGCATGAAGCGTCCCTCGCCCGTAACCGCCCGACCGTTGCCGTGCTCGGGGCAGGCTTTTCCCATCTCTATCCGGCCGTTCACCGTCCGTTATTTGACCGGATTGAACGAAATGGTTTATTGTTGAGCGAATACGTGCCGGACACGTCCGTTAAAAAATTTCAATTTTTGGAACGGAACCGTCTCGTTAGCGGCCTCGGGGATCGTCTCGTCGTGATTCAAGGTAGGGAACAAAGTGGGACGATGAATACAGTCAGCCATGCGCTCGAGCAAGGAAAGACGGTGTTTGCCGTCCCGGGAAGCCCGCTCGATGCACTGGCCGCCGGACCGAACCGATTGATTGAAGAAGGTGCGATTCCATTGACGAATCCCGATCAATTTCTAAACGATCTCATGATTGCACGTTGACAAATGATCGAGAACATGAATATTATGGTAGGGATTTAAATGACCTCTAAAAGGGGAGCAGATGTATGGCAAAATATTTGGTGATCGTCGAATCACCTGCGAAAGCAAAAACGATTAAACGGTATTTAGGATCAAATTACACAGTTAAAGCTTCGATGGGTCACGTCATCGACTTACCGAAGAGTCAGCTCGGTGTCGACGTCGAACATGACTTCGAACCGAAGTATATTACGATTCGTGGTAAAGGCCCCGTTTTAAAAGAATTGAAGACGGCCGCCAAAAAAGCGACGAAAATCTTTCTCGCGGCTGACCCGGATCGCGAAGGGGAAGCCATCGCTTGGCATTTAGCCCGTGCCCTCGGTGTCGATGAGACGACGGAATGTCGTGTCGTCTTCAACGAGATCACGAAAGATGCGATTAAAGAATCGTTCAAACATCCACGTAAAATCAATCATGATCTCGTCGATGCCCAACAGGCACGACGCATTTTGGACCGTCTCGTTGGATACGGGATGAGCCCATTATTATGGAAGAAAGTGAAAAAGGGATTGTCGGCTGGACGTGTTCAGTCGGTCGCTGTCAAAATGATTATCGACCGCGAGCGGGAAATCAACGCCTTCGATCCGGAAGAGTACTGGACGATTAAGCTGAATCTCAATCATGACGGGGAGACGTTCGAGACGTCGTTCTTCGGAAAAGACGGCAAAAAGGTTGAGTTGAAGACGGAGGCTGACGCCAACGAAGTACTCGACACGATCGGGGATACGTTCAACGTCGTCGATGTCACGAAGAAAGAGCGGAAACGAAATCCGTCCCTCCCGTTCACAACGAGTTCGCTTCAGCAAGATGCCGCCCGCAAGCTGAACTTCCGGGCGAAGAAGACGATGATGCTTGCCCAGCAGTTGTATGAAGGAATCGACCTCGGCAAAAAAGAAGGAACGGTCGGTTTAATCACATACATGCGTACCGATTCGACGCGAATCTCGGATTTGGCGAAAGCCGAAGCGAAAGAGTATATTGAGTCGACGTTCGGGGAAGAGTACATCGCGCTTCAAAAGCAAAAAGAGAAGAAAGCGACGAACGCTCAGGACGCGCACGAAGCGATTCGTCCGACGTCGGCGTTGCGTGACCCGGCCATGATGAAGCCGTACTTATCACGAGACCAACTCCGGTTGTATAAACTCATTTGGGAACGGCTCATCGCGAGCCAAATGGCACCGGCTGTTCTTGACACGGTGAAAATCGATGTCGAGTCGAACGGGATGACGTTCCGTGCGAACGGATCGACTGTCAAGTTCCCTGGTTTCATGAAAGTGTATATCGAGTCAAAAGACGATGATATCGAAGAAGTGAACCCTGAGAAGGAAGGGTTATTGCCACCGCTTGAAGTGGACGACACGGTCGCCTTCGAAACGATCGAGCCGAAACAACACTTCACGCAACCGCCGCCGCGCTATACGGAAGCCCGACTCGTTCGTGCGATGGAAGAGCTCGGGATCGGTCGTCCATCGACGTATGCGCCGACGCTCGACACGATTCAAAAACGTGGCTATGTCGTGTTAGAAGAGAAGAAGTTCGTCCCGACCGAACTCGGTGAGCTCGTCATCGAAATGATTGACGAATACTTCAACGACTTCATTACCGTCCAGTTCACGGCCGACATGGAAACACTGCTCGACTCCATCGAGAACGAGGAAGTGGCATGGACCGATGTCGTCGCTCCGATTTATCGCAGTTTCGAGAAACGGTTGAAACGGGCCGAGTCAGAAATTGAGAAGATTGAAGTGAAAGATGAGCCGGCCGGAATCGATTGTGAGATTTGCGGTTCGCCGATGGTCATCAAGATGGGGCGCTACGGCAAATTCATGGCTTGTTCTGGTTTCCCAAACTGTACGAACACGAAGCCGGTTCAAGTCGAGATTGGCGTCCCGTGTCCGAGCTGTAAAGACGGTCAAGTCGTCGAACGACGCAGCAAGAAAGGGCGTCTGTTCTACGGATGCTCGAACTATCCGGATTGTGAGTTCGTTTCTTGGGACAAACCGGTCGCAAAACCTTGTCCGGAATGTGATCACATGATGGTCGAGAAGAAAATTAAAGACGGCGTCAAATATCAATGTACGAACTGTACCCATACCGAGGTACATCAGCAAGAGGAGGATTAAGATTGTCACAACGTGTAACTGTCATCGGGGCCGGGCTTGCCGGTTCCGAGGCGGCTTGGCAACTCGCGAAGCGCGGGATTCAAGTCGATTTATATGAAATGAGACCGGTCCGTCAGACACCGGCCCACCATACCGATCAATTCGCAGAGCTCGTCTGCTCGAACTCGCTTCGGGCGAACGGTCTGCAAAACGCAGTCGGCGTATTAAAAGAAGAAATGCGCACGCTCGACTCACTCATCTTGAAAGCGGCGGATACGGCGAGCGTCCCTGCCGGTGGCGCCCTTGCCGTCGATCGGCATGACTTTGCCGGCTTCGTCACTGACACGCTAAAGAACCATCCGAACGTGACCGTTCACAACGAAGAGATTCAAGCGATTCCAGACGGCATCGTCATCGTGGCGACGGGGCCGCTCACGTCACCTGACTTGTCGGCTTCGCTCAAAGCGTTCACAGGCGAAGACTACTTGTACTTCTACGACGCGGCGGCTCCGATTCTTGACGGCGAGACAATCGATCGAGACAAAGTTTACTTGAAATCGCGTTACGACAAAGGCGAGGCGGCGTACTTGAACTGTCCGATGACAGAAGAAGAGTTCGATGTCTTCTATGACGAACTCGTCAAAGCCGAAGTCGTCCCGCTCAAAGAATTTGAGAAAGAGATTTATTTCGAAGGCTGCATGCCGTTCGAGGTGCTCGCCCAGCGCGGGAAAAAGACGCTTCTGTTCGGACCGATGAAACCGGTCGGCCTTGAAGATCCGAAGACGAATAAGCGTCCGCATGCGGTCGTACAACTTCGTCAAGACAACTCGGCCGGGACGCTTTTCAACTTGGTCGGGTTCCAGACCCATTTGAAATGGGGCGAGCAGAAACGAATCATCCAACTCATCCCGGGACTTGAGAACGCTGAGATCGTCCGTTACGGTGTGATGCACCGTAACACGTTCATCAACTCGCCGAACTTGCTCAAGCCGACATATCAGGCACGTACGCGTGACACACTCTTCTTCGCCGGACAAATGACGGGCGTCGAAGGTTACGTCGAGTCAGCCGCTTCAGGACTCCTCGCCGGGATCAATGCGGCCAAACTGATTCAAGGGGAAGAATTGGTCGTGCTCCCACGTGAGACGATGCTCGGTTCGATGGCGCACTACATCACGACGACGGACGGAAAGCACTTCCAACCGATGAACGCCAACTTTGGACTTGTGCCGTCGCTTGAAGACGCGCCTAAGAAAATGAAGAAACAAGAACGTTACGAGAAGTACGCCAATCGTGCCCTTGAGACGATTCAACAGTATAAAGAGATTTAAGGGAAGGGAGCCATTATTTGGCTTCCTTTTTTCTGAATTTAAATTTCAATTGTGTAATTTGTACAACACTTTGAAAATTTTCAGATTATTGAAGGGCTATCTATTGTCACCTTACATTCTGTATGCTATGCTAATTTCGATTTGACGGGAACAGGCGTTTTTATGCCAAAAACAAGGGGGCGAGCGAATGGGATTCGGCGAGGATCTACAATCATTTTTACGCTATTGCCAAGTCGAACGACGACTGTCGCCTCACACGAAACGCTCTTATGGGCAGACACTCGACCAGTACGCCGTTTATTGCCAAACGACACATCTTGATCCGTATGATGTGGAGTCGGCGCGGCGTTATTTATATGCCCTTTACGAGGCAGACGCCAAAACGACGACCGTCTCACAAAAAGTGTCATGCCTGAAACAGTTCGGGAAGTTCATCGCCCGTGAAAACGGGGGCGAACCGCTGTTCCATGGATTGACGTCACCGAAGCGGCGCAAGTCGTTACCAGCGTTTGCGGTACCGAGCGAGGTGGAACAGTTGCTGATGGCAGCGGCAGCCGAAGAGGACCCGTTCCTCCAAGCGCGCGACGTCGCCATCGTCGAGATGTTGTACGGCACCGGGATGCGAGTGGCGGAACTGTGCGGGATGGATGTCGCGTCGTACGATAAGGTGCTCGGCTTTGTCCATGTCGTCGGGAAAGGGAAGAAGGAACGATACATCCCGATCGGGCGATATGCGATGGAAGCGCTCGACCGCTATCTACTCGTGAGAGGAGCGCATACTGGCACCGAGGAAACGGCTTTATTTCTCAGTCAAAAAGGGAATCGAGTGACAACAGACCAAGTCCGGTATGTCATGAAGCGGCTGCGAAAACGCGGTGGTCTTCAAAAACCGTTGACGCCGCACTCGCTCCGCCACAGCTTTGCGACCGATTTACTTGAGCGCGGGGCTGATCTTCGTGCCGTTCAAGAATTACTCGGTCACGAATCGCTGTCGACGACGGGGCGTTATACGCACGTGTCGACCGAACGGCTACGGGCAGTCTATCAAGCAACACATCCGAGAAAGTAGGGGGTCATACTATGTTCCATGCAACAACGATTTTTGCAGTCCGACACGAAGGCAAAGGCGCAATGAGCGGGGACGGACAAGTCACGCTCGGAAATGCGGTCATCATGAAGAACAAAGCGAAAAAAGTGCGTCGGCTCTATGGTGGCAAAGTCGTCGCCGGATTTGCCGGTAGCGTCGCGGATGCGTTCACACTGTTCGAAAAATTTGAGTCGAAACTTGAGATGTATAACGGGAACTTGCCACGGGCGGCCGTCGAACTTGCGAAAGAATGGCGCGGCGATAAAATGCTCCGTCAGCTCGAGGCGCTCCTCATCGTCATGGACGCGGATCACTTGCTCCTCGTCTCAGGTAACGGTGAAGTGATTGAACCGGATGACGGCATCCTCGCCATTGGCTCAGGTGGCAATTACGCCCTCGCAGCAGGCCGGGCCCTCGTCCGTCACTCTCCAGAAAAATCGGCAGAAGAGATCGCGCGAGCCGCTCTCGAGATTGCCGGAGAGCTATGTGTCTATACGAACGACCAAGTCATTGTCGAAACAATTGGAGGCGATTCGAAATGAAACGTGAATTGACACCACGCCAAATCGTGTCGGAACTAGACCGCTTCGTCATCGGCCAAAAAGATGCGAAACGGGCAGTCGCGATCGCACTTCGTAACCGCTATCGCCGGCAAAAATTGAGTGCAGACCTGAGAGACGAAGTCACACCGAAAAACATCTTGATGATTGGACCAACCGGTGTCGGGAAAACCGAGATTGCCCGTCGTCTAGCGAAACTCGTCGGAGCCCCGTTCGTCAAGGTCGAGGCAACTAAATTCACGGAAGTCGGATATGTCGGCCGTGACGTCGAATCGATGGTCCGCGACCTTGTCGAGGCGTCGGTTCGTCTCGTCAAAGAAGATAAGAAGGAAGGCGTCAAAGATCAGGCCGAAGCCGTCGCGACGGAGCGGATTCTCGATGCGCTTCAAGGGAAAGCGAAAGCCGCCCCGACAGCATCGAACCCGTTTGAGGCACTATTTGGTGGCCAGACGCAACAAGCAGAACCGACGACCGACTCGACGCAAGCGAGCGACCGAGCCCAACTTCGTCGTTTGCTCGAGCTCGGCGAGTTAGAGGAACGGTTGATTGAAGTCGATTTGGAAGAAAAGCAGACGGTCGACTTGTTCCAAGGTCAAGGAATGGAAGGACTCTCGAACCTTCAAGACATGCTCGGACAAATCGTGCCGAAGAAACGGAAGAAACGCAAAATCACGGTCCGCGAGGCGCGACCACTTCTCATCGCCGAAGAAGCGGAGAATTTGCTCGATATGAATGAAGTTCATGATGAGGCGGTTCAACGCAGCGAACAGATGGGCATCATCTTCGTCGATGAAATCGACAAGATTGCTACGAAGTCGCAAGACCACGCCGGCGTCTCACGTGAAGGCGTCCAGCGCGATATTTTACCGATTGTGGAAGGATCGACAGTCGTGACGAAATACGGACCCGTCAAAACGGATCACGTCCTCTTCATCGCGGCGGGAGCCTTCCATATGGCGAAACCGTCTGATTTGATTCCGGAACTGCAAGGGCGCTTCCCGATTCGAGTCGAGTTGAGCAGCTTGACCGAAGAGGATTTCGTAAAGATTTTGACGGAACCGTCGCAAGCGCTCATCAAACAGTACACGGCGCTCCTCGAGTCCGAAGAGATCGGGGTCGAGTTTACGCATGAGGCGATTGAAGAGATTGCGAGAATCGCGACGCACGTCAACCGGGAGACGGATGATATCGGTGCCCGTCGCCTCTATACAATCATGGAGCGAGTGCTTGAGGACTTGTCGTTCGAGGCAGCCGATATGCCACAGACGAACGTACAAATCACACCTGCTTACGTTAAGGAAAAAGTCGGTTCGATTGCGGAAGATCGAGACTTAAGCCAATATATACTATAAGATTCTGTATGCACATACAGGGAGGAAAATCAGAACTATGAACTTACTAGATAAAACACGCCAATTGAACACGATGCTTCAACAAGAGGCGAGCGCACACGTCGACTTTAAAGAAATGGCGGATAAGATGCGTGAAGTGCTTGAGGCGAACACCTTTATCGTCAGCCGTCGCGGTCGCCTGCTCGGTTTTGCGATCAAACAACAGATTGAGAACGAACGAATGAAAGCCTTTTTGGTCGACCGTCAATTCCCAGAACCGTATGCGTCGAACTTGTTCAACGTAAAAGAGACGACCGAGAATATTGAGATCGATAGCGAGTATACGGCGTTCCCTGTAGAAAATCGTGAATTGTTCCTCGAGTCGAAGACGACGATTGTGCCAATCATCGGCGGCGGCGAACGTCTCGGCACGCTCGTACTCGGGCGATTGAACAACGAGTTCACTCAAGACGACCTCGTCCTTGCAGAATACAGCGCGACGGTCGTCGGCATGGAGATTCTTCGCGAAAAGGCGGCGGAAGCCGAGGCGTCTGCTCGTAAAAAAGCTGTCGTCCAAATGGCGATCAACTCCCTGTCGTATTCAGAACTTGAAGCGATTGAGCATATTTTTGAGGAGCTCGGTGGGAACGAAGGGTTGTTAGTTGCTTCCAAAATTGCCGATAGAGTGGGAATTACAAGATCGGTCATCGTCAACGCACTTCGTAAACTCGAGAGTGCCGGCGTCATCGAATCACGTTCGCTTGGCATGAAAGGAACCTATATTAAGATATTGAATGATAATTTCTTGTTTGAGTTACAAAAACTGAAATCGAATTGAAATATAGCTTAAAATCTTTAAAAGGCTTACCAATGCTTATAGGATAAGTATTCTTAGGTCTACAAACCCGTTCTTTCTGATGGAAGAACGGGTTTTTTAGTGCAAAAGTAATTATTTTCAGGATATGTCGTAAATTCGACAAAAAGAAGTTAGAGCATTTACCTGTTTTAACAAAAATATCTTTCAGAACTGTTACAGATTTGTTTCAATGTAATAGTAGAATTTCCAAATAAGGTATATACATGCATTCTTTTAGTGAAAGTGAGTGAGACGCATGAATTGGATTGGCACAGACTATCAATTGATGAAGCAAGCGATTAATCATTCGGTCTTGAACCAAAAAGTAATCAGTCATAATTTGTCGAATATCGACACACCAAACTTCAAAGCGAAACAAGCCGTTTTCGAGCAGACGCTATCGAACGAGATGCGATTGAAGCTCGCGGGTGGACGCCCGAGCGAACGGGCGACGAGTCAAATCGTCGATCGGCCGGGTGGTGCGATGCGAAGCGATGGGAACAGCGTCGACCTCGACTTTGAAATGAGCGAACTGGCACGGAACCAGCTGCAATATGAGGCGATGATGGAACAACTCAACCGTCGACTCGGCGGCTTGAAGACGGTAATCCGAGGAGGACGTTAAAGATGGGTATGTTCGATAGTTTCCATATCTCAGCGACGGCGTTGACGTCACAACGGTTACGCATGGACACGGTCTCGGCGAACATCGCGAACGCTCAGACGACCCGCGGTAAACTCGTCGATGGCGAGTGGCAACCATACACACGAAAGATGACGGTGCTTCAAGAGGCACCGTTTCGAAAACAGTTGTCGAACGCCGTATCGGGCGGTGTTCAAGTGGCACGAATCGTCGAAGATGAGGCGCCTTACAAATTGTCTTATGATCCGACGCATCCCGACGCGGACGAGCGCGGATACGTGCAGTTGCCGAACGTGGACTTGTTAAAAGAGATGGTTGACCTGATGGGTGCGACACGCTCGTACGAGGCCAACGTGGCAGCGATGAACGCGACGAAAGCGATGCTCGTCAAAGCGATGGAAATTGGTAAAGGATAAGGAGTGAAGACCGATGCAAATCAATCCGATTTCAATGCTTGGAACGCAAGCGACCGGGGTGAACCCGGTGAAAGATACGCCATCTCAATTTGGATCGTACTTGAATGAGGCGATGCGCTCGTTAAACGACGTGCAACAGGCGACGAGTGCGGCTCGGGCCGACCTCGCCGTCGGCAAAGCCGACCTTCATCAAGTCATGATTCAAAGTGAAGAGTCGTCGATTGCGATGCAACTCGCGATAGAGGTGCGTAACAAGGCTGTCGAAGCCTATCAAGAAATGATGCGAATGCAAGTTTAATGTAGAGGATGACGAGTTGCGATGAATGAGAAGTTAAAAGAACGATTCAGCTCACTGACGGGTTCGCTCAAGGCGTTGCCGACGAACCGTAAAATCTTTTGGGGCATCGTCATCGCCGGCGTATTACTCGTCGCGGTGGTATTGACCCTGTTGCTCGCGAGACCGAACATGGCGCCTTTGTATACGAACTTGTCGGCACAAGAGGCCGGCGAAGTGACAGAGAAGCTGACGGCTGACGGAGTGAAATCAGAAATTAAAGCGACCTCGAACGGAGTGAGTGTGTACGTGCCGAGTGAACGGGTCGACCAGTTGAAAGTCAGTTTGGCTGCAGCCGGTATCCCAAAATCCGGTGCCATCGATTATAGCTTTTTCAGCGACAATGCCGGCTTCGGGACGACCGATCGGGAGATGGCCGTCATCGAACGGAGCGCGATGCAGACCGAGCTCGAGCGATTGATTACTCAAATCGAAGGAATCAACCAAGCGAAAGTCATCATCTCGTTGCCAGAAAAATCGGTGTTCCTAGCAGAGGATCAAGGGGAGCCGACGGCATCGATCGTCTTGAACCTCGGTGCTGGCACGTCACTTGAACCGGCGACGGTGAAAGGACTCTATCATTTGATTAGTAAGAGTGTGCCTAACCTGAAACCAGAAAACATCTCCATCATGGACCAATACTTCACGTATTACGATTTGGACCAGTCGACGATGGCCGGTGGCGGCTCGACCGACCCACTCGCATTGAAGCGTCAAGTCGAGAAAGACGTGCGTCAGCAGATTCAACAGATGCTCTCGGTGCTTCTCGGAGAGCGAAGCGTACTCGTATCGGTCACGGCCGATATCGACACGACTCAGACGGCAGAAGAGCAAAACCTTGTCACCCCGGTCAATGAAGACAGTATGGAAGGCATCGTCACATCGGCGGAACGAATCGCCGAGGCGTATACAGGCGGGACCGGCGCGCAGACAGCTGCCGGGACGGCCGAGAACGATACGGTCAACTTCCCTGCCGCGACAGGTACGGGTAATGAAGAGAGCGAGAAAAATCATGAAATCATCAACTACGAAGTAAACCGCATTACAAAACAAATTCAAAACGCGCCGTATACGATTCGTGACCTCGGCGTCCAACTCATCGTCGAGCCGCCGAACGGCGCGACGACGATTGACCCACAACTTGAAGGTGACCTTGAGACGATGATGTATTCGATTATCCGGACATCGCTCGCGAAAACGGGTGAAGCCCTCACAGAAGCGGAGTTGGAACAAAAAGTTGTCGTCGTATCACGTCCGTTCGCAGAAGCGGAAGCCGTCGCGACGACCGAACAAGGGACGCCATGGTGGATGTATGCTGCCGCAGCTGGTGCGGTCGTTCTACTCGCCCTCGTCTTCTTCGCTCTACGCAAGCGTAAGCAAGAACCGCTCGCGGAGACGAACGAGTGGGAAGTCCCATATGAAGACGAAGTCCCAGACCTCGATCTTGAAGAACGAGGCGAAGGCGCCGTTAAGAAGAAACAGTTGGAGAAATTGGCAGAGAGCAACCCAGAAGAGTTCGCCAAACTTCTTCGTACTTGGATGTCTGAGGAGTGAGTACCGTGAACTATGCAAAACAATCGAACCGAGAAAAAGCGGCGATGCTCATGATCTCGCTTGGACCTGAAGTGGCGGCGAACGTCTACAAGCATTTGTCCGAAGAAGAGATGGAGCAACTGACGCTTCAAATCTCGGGGTTAAAGAAAATATCGACTGAACAAAAAGAGACAATCATGGGTGAGTTCCATGAACTCGCGATGGCTCAGAACTACATCACGCAAGGTGGCATCGGGTTCGCGAAGACGGTGCTCGAGAAAGCGGTCGGGGAAGAGAAAGCGATGGCCCTCATCCATCGCCTCACTTCGACGCTCCAAGTCCGACCGTTCGAGTTTGCACGAAAAGCTGATCCGAAGCAGTTGCTCAATTTTATTCAAAACGAGCACCCGCAAACGATCGCGTTAATTTTGGCGCATCTTGAGCCTGTCAAATCTGGTCAAATCTTGTCGGAACTGCCGCCAGAGATTCAATCGGAAGTCGCCAAACGGATTGCGACGATGGACCGGCTCAACCCGGACGTCATCCATGAAGTCGAACAGATTCTCGAGAAGAACTTGTCACAGACCGACATGCAAGATTATGCGCAATCGGGTGGAATCGAAGCGGTCGTCGAAGTGCTCAACGGTGTCGACCGGACGACCGAACGCACGATTCTCGATGCGCTTGAAATTGAAGACCCGGAACTTGCCGAAGAAATCAAAAAACGGATGTTCGTATTCGAAGATATCGTCACGCTCGACTCGCGGGCGATTCAACGCATCATCCGGGAAGTGTCAAACGACGATCTTCTGCTCGCACTCAAAGTGTCGTCCGAAGAAGTCAAACAAATCATCTTCAAAAACATGTCGCAACGAATGGTCGATACGTTCAAAGAAGACATGGAATTCATGGGACCAGTTCGATTGCGTGACGTCGAAGAGGCACAAAGTCGGATTGTTGGGATTATCCGTCGCCTAGAAGACGTCGGAGAGATTGTAATCAGTCGCGGCGGAGGAGATGACATCGTTGTCTAATGTAATCAAACGAGGACGTGCGACAGCGTTCGAGCCGCAACGGATTGACTCGAAATCGCTGTTCGAGGTGGCGGAACAATCAAGCGAAGTCGATCACGAGTCCGTGATTGCCGCCCGCTATCAGAAACTTCGACAAGAGGAAGAAGCGGCCAACGAACGATTTCTCGCTTCGCAACAAGCGTTAGAACAGTTGAAAGCCGAGACGCTTGAAGCAGCATACAATGAAGGCCATGCTGCGGGCTTTAACGAAGGGCATCGTGAAGGGAAGGCGGCGTTCGATGAGTTGACGACCCGGTTAAACACGGTGCTCGTCGAACTCGAACAGTTATATGACGAGAAATGGCGCTCCGCCGAACACCAACTCGTCGAGCTTGCCGTTGAGGTCGCGGCCAAATTGACGACTGATCTGATTCGAAAAGATGAACAATTGTTTGCCGATTTGATTCGAACCCAAGTCATTCGCGAACCGGACGCCGAGAGTTTGACCATTTATGTCCATCCGACACGCCTCGCTTCGATTCAACGGTTCAAGTCGATGTGGCAAACGGAGATGACGCCGCTGATGAAATATCGGGCGGATGCGTCGTTAGATGAGGTTAGCGTCCGAATCGAGACGCCCGAGCACGGAAGTGAACGCGACGTGTCGTACAGTTTGGAACGGATTCGGTCCACAATCGAGGAGGTATTAACCGATGGGGCTTATTGATCTCGTCACGGAAACCGTGGCCCGGTCGCCGGAAGACGAGTACGTGCGAAAAGTCGGACGCGTCTGTCGTGTCGTCGGGTTGATGATCGAAGCGAGCGGACCGAGCGCATTTATCGGCGAACGATGCCTCATCGAGTTGCCGAACGGTCAATTCGTGGAAGCGGAAGTCGTCGGATTCAATGATGCCCGCGTACTGCTCATGCCTTACGGCGAAACGACACAAATTGCACCAGGCTGCATCGTCAAAGGGACCGGCCGGATGCTCCAAGTGCCTGTCGGATTCGAGTTGATCGGTCAAGTGCTCGACGGGCTAGGCCGTCCGCTCTCTGGTGAAGGGAAGCGCCCGACTAAACAATACGACGTCTTGCGGAAGCCTCCGAACCCGCTCGAACGACCTCGCATCCTTGACTCTTTATCGACCGGGGTCCGCGTTATCGATGGACTTTTGACCGTCGGGAAAGGACAACGGGTCGGCTTGTTTGCCGGTTCGGGTGTCGGGAAGTCGACACTGCTCGGAATGATTGCCAAGCGTTCATCCGCCCACATTAACGTCATCGCGTTGATTGGCGAGCGGGGGCGTGAAGTGAAAGAGTTTATTGAAAAAGAACTTGGGCCAGAAGGGATGGCGCGCTCGGTCGTAATCGTGGCGACGAGCGACCAACCGCCACTCGTTCGTTTGAAGGGGGCCTACACGGCAACCGCAATCGCAGAGTACTTCCGCGACCAAGGAAAAGAAGTCGTCTTGATGATGGATTCGGTAACGCGTTTCGCAATGGCGCAACGTGAAATCGGGCTCGCCACTGGTGAACCGCCGACATCAAAAGGTTATACCCCGTCCGTCTTTGCCATGTTGCCGCAGTTACTTGAGCGAAGCGGGACGGCTGTCACCGGCTCCATCACAGCATTTTACACCGTACTCGTCGACGGAGACGATATGAACGAACCGATTGCCGATGCTGTTCGCGGGATACTAGACGGTCACTTCGTCATGGATCGTGCTCTTGCGAACCGTGGCCAGTTTCCAGCCATTCACGTGTTGAAGTCGATCAGTCGAGTCATGAACCAAATTGCCTCACCGTTACATCGCGAGGATGCAATCACGTTTCGAAGCTGGCTCGCCACGTATTTAGATGCAGAAGACTTAATCAATATCGGCGCATATAAAAAAGGGACGAATCCAGCGATTGACACGGCCATCGACCATTATCCTGGACTGCTCACATTTTTGAAGCAATCGATTGAAGAAGAGGCGTCGTTCGAGCAAACACTCGATCGCTTGGCCGGAATCGCAAGAGGTGAATCATGAACAGATTATTACTAGAGCGAATCATGCCGATCGCTGAACATGAAAAGGAAGAGACGGCGACCGAGATGAGATCCTTCAAGGCACGATTTGAGGCAGACATGGAAGCGTTATACCGTCTCCTCATCACGTACGAGTCGCTCATGAAGAGCCAGGATGAACAATCCGGGACCGTCGACTTACTCATGTCACAGTATCGGGAAAAAACGCGCGACTTGTTGAAGCGTCAAATCGAGACGCAACAACTCGTCGTGACTCAATCTCGGAATCGCTATCACTTAGCGCAGGAGCGCCTACTTGGTAAAGTCGTCGAAGAGAAGAAGTACGTGACGCTTCATGAGAAAGCGAGTCAACAAGAAGTTGCCGCCACTAAGGCGACGGAGCAGTCGTTTATCGACGAATTGGCAGTCATTCATCACGGGAAAGGGAAGTAAGCGGATGGAAAAAGAGAAGAGTAAACGTGGAATCCAGTTGTTGGTCGCCCTTGTCCTCGTGCCGGCAATTTTCTTACTCGTCGGAGGTATCGTCGTGATGAATTATGCGATGGATCGTCCGCTCTTATCAGTTCCGTTCCTCGAGGTGAAAGAGGAACCGGCGACCGAGAAGAGCGTGAACGTGACAGGAATTGATTCGGATGCGACGAACCGATTGAAAGTAGCTAATGCTGAAATCGAGAAACTTCGGAACGAGAATGTTGAATTGACGAATGAAGTAAAGGCGAGACAAGAAGAAGTGTCCCGTCTGATTAAAGAACGAGATCGCCTCGTCGCCGAGCTAAGTACAGCCGCTGAAGTCGAAGCGACGACGTCGGACGTGTCCCGCGTGTATGAGGAAATGTCGGCCAAACAAGCTGCGGCCATCATGAACGAGCTCGAAAGCCCTCAAGTGGCCAAGCTATTAAAAGAACTTTCACCGAAACAACAGGCGGACATCCTTGGCCGGATGGATGCACAGCGTGCCGCTGTCGTCACTCAGTTGTTGCAATAGAGGAGGTCGAATCCATGAATATCGCTTTACTTGGACAAGCCGTGCAAGGCACAACGCAAAAAAACGGAGAAGCGAGCGCTTCCCCGACAGGTCAATTTTTACAATTACTTTCGTCCATGCTCGGGTCGTTCGCCGATACACCGCAACAACCGTTTTCCGCTGACGTAGAGTCGCCGCAACCGTTGCCGACCGAGGATCTCTCTACAGAACTCGAACGATGGTTGCAGCAAACGGACAGCCTTGAATGGCTGAAAGGATTACCACAAGATGCTTACCGTCAATTCATGGACGCATACACAGGATTGTTGGCGGAAGTGGCCCTTCCTGAGGAAGTGCCTAACGCGATTCCTGTGAAAGATGTCTCACAAGTCGTAGACGGAACGAAGCCGGTAGCAAATACACCAATCGTGATTCCGACCATGGTCGAACGTGAGGTGAAACGGGAAGCGCAATCGGTGCCTACGAAAAGTACGTTCGAGGCGAACGTGCGCATCGTCAAACAAATTGTAACGCAATTTAATGGGACGTTTGGCCAGACTCAAAACACTATACCCCAGCCAAAACAACTTGAAACCACGTTGACGACAGTCGTGAAAGAATCGCTTGAACTGTTGCCAAAAGGCGGGACGTGGACGAAACCACAAATCGATGTCGACACCGTCATGTACGCCTCGAAAAGTTCGTTGCCTGAAAATCTAAAGGCACGAATCGAAGCAGCACTTCAACGCGCACCGTTCCAAAGTGGGGCGGACGGTTCAAAAGTGTTCACGGTCCGTCTTTATCCGGAGCAGCTCGGAGAACTCGTCGTCAAATTAGAACGCCAAAACGGGGAACTCGTCGTCAAGTTGTTTGCGAGTAATCAAGATGCGAAACAATTGCTACAATCGCAACTTCAGCAGTTGCATCAGACGTTGCAACCGCTCACGCCGAACGTGCGCATTGAGGTGAACTTGACGCAACAGGCGCTTGACGCCAAAACGCCGACTTCAAACAGTGAGCACCCTGACCCTGAACAGGAAGGGCAGCCGCAATCGAAAGGAGAATCAGACGATGACGACCATCCAACCGAAGACGAGTGATTATTCGTTGCCTGATTCATCCGCGCCGAAAGCGACGAATCAATATGACAAGAACATGTTCTTAAAACTGCTTCTCGCGCAACTCGCGAACCAAGATCCGATGTCACCGATGGAAGACCGTGAATTTATCGCACAGATGGCGCAGTTCTCGTCACTCGAACAAATGCAGACGATTTCGAAACAACTCGATTCGATGCTCGTCGATCGGCATATGTCATCCATCTCTGAATTCAGTAACATGATTGGGAAGACGATTAACTATAAGACGGAAACGGCAACAGAGACGATTCGTGGGTCAGCCCGTGTCCTCTCTATCTCAAGAACGGATGAGACAGGATACATGGCCGACCTCGAAGACGGAACGTCCGTCAGCGTATATGACATCACGTCCATTAAACAAGCATAGGAGGAATTATCATGTTAAGAGCAATGTACTCAGGAATCAGTGGACTTAAGAACTTCCAATCCAAACTTGACGTCATCGGGAACAACATCGCCAACGTCAACACGTTTGGCTATAAAAAAGGCCGCGTCACGTTTAAAGATCTCGTCAGCCAGCAAGTCGGAAGCGCGACAGGCGCGAACGCAGTCAGCGGGGGGACAAACCCGAAAGAAGTCGGTCTCGGTGGCACGATGGCGACCGTCGATAACGTCTATAACCAAGGCGCGATGCAAAACACGGGTCGCGCACTCGATGTCGGTATTTCAGGAGAAGGGTTCTTCGCGTTAAACGTCAACGGGCAAACCCAATACACGCGGGCCGGAAACTTCTATACGGATAACGCTGGCGATATCGTCAACGGGGACGGGTCGTACTTACTCAGCACGACTGGACAAAAGATTACGATTCCAGCCGGTGCGAAGTCGTTATCGATTGGGAAAGACGGTCAAGTAAGTTACGTCAACGACGCGGGTGTTTCGACTCAAGTCGGTCAAATTCAAATCGTGACGTTCGCAAACAACGCCGGTCTTTCGAAAGTCGGGGCGAACAACTTTATCCAGTCGCAAAACTCAGGTGCTCCAAACCCGGGGATTCCAGGGCAACAAGGTCGCGGGGAGCTCGTCTCTGGCGCACTTGAAATGTCAAACGTCGACTTGTCAGAAGAGTTCACGGAAATGATCGTTGCCCAGCGCGGATTCCAAGCCAACACCCGCATCATCACAACATCGGACGAGATTTTACAAGAACTCGTCAACTTGAAACGCTAATGATTCACGTTACAGCACTTCGGGGTGAAGCGTTCGTGTTGAACGCCTTGTTCATCGAGACGATCAAGGCGGAGCCGGACACGATCATCCATCTATTTAACGGCAAGACGTATATCGTCAAAGAATCGAAGCAAGAAGTCGTCGACCGCGCAGCTGCCTTTTATCGCACGGTCGGATTGATTGGAACGACAGGGACTAGAGGTGAAGAAGATGAGTGAAGAGAAACCAAAAGGCGGCGCCATGAAAATGGTACTGATCATGCTCGTCGTCTTGCTCGTCATGGGTGGAGCCGGGTTTATGACTTATAAATACTTGTTCGGCGACAACGTGACGGCGAAGACGAAGCCGGTGACAGCCGAGGAGCTCGCTGAGCGTAGCTTCACGACCGATGACATGACGACGAACATTCAAGACGAGCGATTCATCAACGTCCAGTTCACGATTGTCACGGATGCGGTCGAAACGAAAGAGAGCTTAGAGCTTCGAAAGTTCCAAGTTCATAACGTCATTCTCGGAGATTTGGCGGGAATGACAAAAGCGCAACTGACGACGAAAGAAGATATGCAAAAGTTTGAACAGTCGTTGCGCGAACAATTGAACGGTCTCCTCGAAGAAGGAGAAGTTCAACGCGTCTATATGACGAAGAAAATCATACAGTGAGGTGGCATCATGGGAGAAGTACTATCTCAACAAGAGATTGATGCCTTATTATCCGCGTTAAGTAGCGGCGACGTCGAAGCAGATTCGTTTTTGGCACAAGAAGAAGAACGGAAAGTCCGACAATACGACTTTAAACGGGCCGTCCGCTTTTCAAAAGACCAAATTCGAAGCCTGACAAGAATTCACGAACACTTTGCGCGTATGTTGACGACGTTTTTCTCGGCCCAGCTTCGGACGTACGTCCAGTTCACCGTGAATTCGGTCGAACAGTTGCCTTACGACGAATTCATCCACTCGATTCCAAGCATGACGATGATCAACTTGATTGAGGCCCCCCCGCTAAACGGTCGCTTCATCATCGAGGTCAATCCGAACATCTCGTATGCGATGCTTGATCGCTTGCTCGGGGGACCCGGGGTTGAAATCGAGAAAGTCGACAGTTTTACGGAAATCGAGATGCGCATATTGACGCAATTGTATAAACGAGCGTTTTCTTCTTACGGGGACGCGTGGGAATCGATTGCCGAAGTGAAGTCTCAAATGGCTGCCGTTGAAGTAAACCCTCAGTTCCTTCAACTCGTTTCACCGAATGAGACGGTTGTTTTGATCTCCATCGGCGTGACGATTGGGGAAGTGAGTGGAACGATTAACGTCTGCTTGCCGTTCGTGACGATCGAACCGATTCTTTCCAAGCTGTCGAGTCATTACTGGATGCAAGAGGCGAACCGCCGCAATGCATCGGGTAGCAGTAAAGAGCCGCTCAAAGCCCAGCTGATGAATTCGTCCGTCGAGGTCGTATCACTGCTTGGCGAGACGACGATCACGTTTGGTGACTTGTTGCATTTAGAGATTGGCGACTGTTTGACGCTCGACCAATTAGTAAAAGAGCCGCTATCGGTCATGGTAGGGGAAAATAAAGTGTTTAAAGGGCAAGCCGGTGTGAGCGGGAAGCGGATGGCGGTTCAAGTGTTACACCGGGTGAAGGAGGAAGAGCAATGAGTGAGATGTTGTCACAAGATGAAATCGACGCGTTACTCCGAGGGACAAGCGATAGTTCCTCATCAACTGAAACAAAGCAAGAAGAACACCTAGACTCGATGGAAAGCGACGCGCTCGGTGAAATCGGTAATATCTCGTTTGGAAACTCGGCGACCGCACTGTCGACGCTTCTCCAACAAAAAGTCGAGATTACGACACCGATCGTTAGCGAAGTGACCGTCGATGCATTACGTGAGCGTTATCCGACGCCACACGTCGCTTTACGTGTCGGTTATACCGAAGGGTTAGAAGGGGAAAACGTCCTCGTGTTGACACGTGAAGATGCGGCAATCATCTCAGATTTGATGCTCGGTGGTACCGGCGTCGGCGTCGACCCAGAAGGGCTCGATGAGATTCGATTATCAGCCGTCCAAGAAGCGATGAACCAGATGATGGGAGCGGCGGCGACGTCACTTTCGACCGTCTTCTCGAAAAAGATTGACATCTCGCCCCCGCTCGTTGAAGTATTTGACTCGACGAAGACACAGACGATCATCGATCGTCTCGAGCTATGGGAGACGATGGTGTTAATCGAGTTCAACTTGAAAGTCGGTACGTTAATCGATTCGAAAATCGTTCAAATCGCGCCGATTCAGTTTGGCAAACAGCTTGTGAACGAATTGATGGCGGCGACTTCGCCAGCACCAGCACCGAAGGCGGAACCGGTCAAACAGGTAGCCGAATCGCGGCCTCAACAGACTGCATCACCTCAACAAACAGCGGCACCGCGCCCGACAACGAAATCAGCGCCAGAAGTCGCCGTCAGTCAAGCGGAATTCATGCCACTTCATGCGCCGACATCCAATGATGCGTTACCGGCCAATCTCGGTCTCTTGTACGATGTGCCACTCAACGTGACGGTCGAACTTGGCCGGACGAAACGGTCGGTACGAGAAGTGCTCGAGTTGTCGCAAGGCTCGATCATCGAGCTTGATAAATTGGCAGGGGAACCGGTCGATATTTATGTGAACCAACAACGCATTGCCCGTGGCGAGGTTGTCGTCATTGAAGAGAACTTCGGGGTACGTGTGACAGAAATCATTCAACCGCATGAGCGGATTGGAATCGTTTAAGGAGGAAGACAGATGAGTGCAAAGATTTTAGTGGTAGACGATGCGGCGTTCATGCGCATGATGATTAAAGATATTTTAACGAAGAACGGGTTTGAAGTAGTCGGAGAGGCGGAGAACGGGGTTGACGCGGTAGCAAAGTATCGTGAACTCACACCGGATCTCGTTACACTCGATATAACGATGCCAGAAATGGACGGACTCGCAGCATTGAAAGAGATTCGCGGATTCGACTCGAACGCGAAAGTCATCATGTGTTCGGCGATGGGGCAACAAGCGATGGTCATCGATGCGATTCAAGCTGGAGCGAAAGACTTTATCGTGAAGCCGTTCAACGCAGAACGCGTCATCGAAGCAGTCTCTAAAACGGTCGCACAATGAACAAGTGGTGGTTGATTATTCTTCTCGTGGTCGGTCTTTCTTTGCCGGCCACGGTTGAGGCCGCCACCGTCGAGAAGCAGTTCGAGCAACAGCAAGAGCAGATAGAGACTCCGAAATCGGAATCGACTACCGTTTCAACGATTGGGACACTAATTAAAGTCATTCTCAGCCTGGTCGTTGTCATCGGTGGCTTTCTCGTCTTAATGCGCTGGTTGAGCGCTCGGACGCAAGGGGTGAAGACGGCCCAACACATGAAACATTTAGGCGGTGTACCGCTCGGGAAAGATCGTTCGGTGCAACTCGTCAAACTCGGCGACCAAGTGTATGTCCTTGGTGTCGGCGAATCGATTCAATTGATTGACCGGGTCGAGGCAGACGCACTTGATGAAGAAGTGACTGAAAGTTTGCCCGTGGCCGGATCGAACAGTTCCGCATTTTTAGATACGTTTAAACAACAATTGGCTCAAATTGAGCAAGCGAGGAAGAAGCAATGACGACGATTGAACAATTAATCAATTTAGAGACGCCGGACAGTACCTCGACGTCCATCAAACTATTAGTCGTCTTGACACTGTTGACGCTCGCGCCGTCATTTCTCATTCTGATGACCTGCTTCACGCGTGTCGTCGTCGTCTTGTCGTTCATCCGACCTGCGCTCGGGACGCAACAGACGCCACCAAACCAGCTCATTATCGGTTTGGCGCTCTTTATTACGTTGTTCGTCATGTCACCGGTTTTGTCTGACTTGAACGAAAAAGCTCTCACGCCGTATATGGAAGATCAAATCAGTCAAGATGAGGCGTTCGAAGAGGCGAGTAATACGATGAAACGATTCATGGCTAAATATACGCGCCAAGAGGATTTACAGCTCTTCATTCGATACGGTAACTATGAACAGCCTGAGTCGATTGAAGATGTTCCACTCCTTGCGATGGTACCAGCCTATGCGATTAGTGAATTGAAAACGGCGTTTCAAATCGGATTTATGATTTTCTTGCCGTTCTTGATTATCGATATGGTCGTGGCGAGTGTACTTATGTCGATGGGGATGATGATGCTTCCACCGGTCATGATTGCCTTGCCGTTCAAATTGCTTTTGTTTGTACTTGTCGATGGGTGGCATTTGATCGTGGAGTCATTGCTTAGAAGTATGTAGGAGGAACGATTATGACGCAGGAAATGGTCATTTATTTGGCGACAGAGAGTGTGTGGACATTGTTAAAGATTGCGATGCCGCTCTTACTCATCTCCCTCGTCGTCGGTCTCGTCATTTCGATTTTACAGGCGACGACTCAAATTCAAGAGCAGACGCTCTCATTCGTCCCAAAGATCATCTCGGTCTTTATCGGACTCGTCGTTTTCGGTCCATGGATGTTGCAACAGATTGAAGGATTCACGCGAATGATTTTTGAACTGATGGTCGAGGTCGCCTCGAAATGAACGCCGTCGACTTCATCAGTCTTTACGGTTTGACGTTTGCACGGCTTTCCGGCTTCTTCGTCAGTGTGCCACTCTTCTCGTCTCGGCAGTTGCCGGTCATGCATCGCGTCGCATTCAGCGCACTACTCGCCTATTACGCGATGTTCACCGTAACAGAGCCGATTGTGATGAGCGAGGCGTTCATCGTCCAAGTGTTGTATGAAGTATTGATCGGGCTTTTACTTGGCATCTTAATCAACATCTTATTCTTCGCACCGCAAATCGCTGGGGGTGTCATCGACTTACAACTCGGTTTGGCGATGGCTTCGGCCTACGACCCGATGTTTGGTGGTCAGTCACCGCTTATCGGCCGATTTTACTACATTTTTACGTTATTCATTATGTTGTCGACGAATATGCATTTACTGCTCATCGATGGGATTTATTATAGCTTTCAAATTTATCCACCCGGTCAACCGATGATCAACTTTACCGAGGCGTCACTCATGATGGCCGTCAAGGTCGTGACGATGACGATGCTCGTCGCGCTGCAACTTGCTTTACCGATGATGGCATCGTTACTCCTAGTCGACTTAGCGCTTGGATTCCTTGCGAAGTCGGCGCCGCAGTTTAACATCTTTGCCATCGGTTTTTCATTCAAACTCATCGCCGGTTTCTCGGTCATGGTCGTCATGATGGGCTTGACACTGAATGGCATCAGCCAATTCATCCCGTTGTTACAAGATGTGTTGCGTGATTTTATGACGCTTTTAGGAGACATTGCATGAAGCCTCTATACTCTTTATCGGTCGATCTTCAGTTTTTTGCAGGTGAAAAAACAGAAAAGGCGACCCCACGAAAACGACAAGACTCACGGAAGAAAGGTCAAGTCGCGAAATCAGCCGACCTGACCGGGGCGTTCGCCTTGTTCGCCATGTTCCTTATGTTGTCGTTCCTCGGTCCATACATTGGAAAACAGTTATTCACGTTGACAAAGGATTTACTTGGCCCGACGTATCTACTGACCGATTTGTCAGACGGCATGTCAGGGATGCTCCTTGACTTGTTGCTCCGGGTCGGACTCATCTTAGCTCCATTTTTCATTGTTGCTGTCGTCTTCGGCGTCTTGGTCAACTATTTCCAAATCGGTCCGCTTTTCTCGACAGAAGCGATTCAACCGAAGCTTGAGCGTATCGATCCCATCAAAGGGGTTAAACGGATTGTCAGCATGAAGGCCGTCGTCGAATTTTTAAAGTCCTTATTCAAATTATTGATTATCCTGACGACCGCCGTCACCGTCCTTTGGCAAAACCAAGAGAAATTGTCACGTATGGCCGTCGAGCACGTTCGTGAATCTGTCGTCGCGTTAACGAGTATTACAATCGAACTCGGACTTTGGGTGAGCGTCGCGTTGCTTGCACTTGCACTCTTTGACTTTTTCTATCAACGGTTTGATTTTGAGAAATCGATTCGTATGTCGAAGCAAGACATTAAAGATGAATATAAAAATAGTGAAGGCGACCCGCTAATCAAATCAAAAATTAAACAACAACAGCGGGAGATGGCGATGCGCCGTATGATGCAGGAGATTCCGAATGCAGACGTCGTCATCACGAACCCGACCCATTTTGCCGTCGTCATCCGTTATGACGATACGAAAGATTTCGCACCACTCGTCGTCGCCAAAGGGGTCGACCGCGTCGCGTTCCATATTCGCGATGTGGCAAAAGAACATGACATCCCAATCGTCGAAAACAAACCGCTCGCACGAGCCCTCTATGCCCAGATGGACATCGGGGAGGCCGTGGACGAGTCATTTTATCAAGCGATCGCCGAAGTGCTCGCGTTCGTGTATCAACTGAAACAACCGTCTTGAGGAGGAGTATGCGTTGGCTGTAAGAGCTAAAGATTTTGCGGTATTGATCGGCGTTCTCATGATCGTCGTCATGCTCGTCATCCCATTACCGGGATTTATGTTAGATTTCTTGATTATTGTAAATATATTGATTGCCTTACTCATCTTGCTCGTAGCCATGAACGCTCGGGAAGCGCTTGATTTCTCGGTCTTTCCTTCGCTCTTGTTGATTGTGACGCTGTTTCGACTCGGTTTGAACGTATCGACGACGCGTTCGATTTTATCGACCGGATATGGTGGAGAAGTCATCGCCACGTTCGGGAACTTCGTCGTCGGCGGGAATGTACTCGTCGGATTCGTCGTCTTTCTCATCCTCGTCATCATTCAATTCGTCGTCATCACAAAAGGGGCGGAACGCGTGTCGGAAGTCTCGGCCCGCTTTACGCTCGATGCGATGCCTGGGAAGCAGATGGCGATTGATGCCGACTTAAACTCCGGCTTGATTGACGACAAGCAAGCACAAGTTCGTCGCAAGAAGATTCAAAGCGAGGCTGATTTTTACGGTTCGATGGATGGTGCCTCGAAATTCGTAAAAGGGGACGCCATCGCTGGAATTATCATCGTCGTCATCAACTTAATATTCGGGATTATTATCGGGACGGTTCAAATGGGCCTTCCGGTCGGACAAGCGTTCCAAACGTTCTCACTCATGACAATCGGGGATGGACTCGTCGGACAGATTCCGGCGCTTCTCATCTCGACAGCGACCGGAATTATCGTCACTCGCGCCGTCTCAGACGGAAACCTCGGGGAAGACGTCGTCGACCAACTCGGTCAAAATCCGACGCTCCTTTATATCGCAGGATCAATTGTCATCATGCTCGGGATTATCTCGCCGAGTCTACTTCCGGTCACATTGATTATCGCTGGGGTCGCCTTTTACGGGGCGTATGCGATGCGACGCAATATGAAACGAGTCGTCGAAGAACCGTTGCCCGAAGAAGAACCGATGGCTCAGACCGAGACGGTCGTCTCGCTCTTGCAAATCGATGCGATCGAGTTCGAGTTCGGTTACGGGCTGATTCCACTCGCCGACGAATCACAAGGTGGCGACCTGCTCGACCGCGTCGTCATGATTCGACGTCAGCTCGCACTCGAACTCGGCTTCATCTTGCCGACCGTGCGGATTCGTGACCATTTACAACTGTCACCGAACGCGTACCGCATCAAAGTGAAAGGCAATGTCGTCGCCGAAGGCGAGTTATTGCTCGATCATTATTTGGCGATGAGCCCGGGCATCGAAGACCCGGAAGTATACGGAATCGAGACGACGGAACCGGCGTTTGGCTTGCCGGCACTCTGGATCGATGAAGAGACGCGTGCTCGTGCCGAGATGAGCGGTTATACAGTCGTTGACCCGCCGTCGGTCGTGGCCACGCATTTGACGGAAACGCTCAAAAAACATGCCGCCGATTTACTCGGCCGCGAAGAGACGAAGCAGCTCGTCGAACATTTGAAAGAGACGCATCCTGTTCTCGTCGAAGACGTCACGCCATCGGTTCTATCGATTGGCGATGTTCAAAAAGTATTACGTCACCTGTTGAAAGAACACGTATCCATCCGCAACTTGCCGCTCTTATTTGAGACGATGGCCGACTACGGAAAAGTGACGAAAGACGCGGATATTCTTGGCGAGTATTGCCGCCAAGGGCTGGCCCGTCAATTGACAGACCAAGTAAGTCCGCCGGACGGTCCGCTTTATGTCGTCACGCTCGGCGGTCAGACCGAACAATTGATTCAAGACGCCGTGCAAAAGACGGAGTTTGGCAACTATTTGGCGCTCGACCCAGATCAAGCGCGTGAAATCATCGAACGAACAGCTGAGCAGTTATCGATGTTTGAACGTTACGGCGCGTCGGCTGTCATTCTCTGCTCACCGACGATTCGCTTGTTCGTCAGACAGTTGCTCGAACGGTATTATCCAGACGTCCCGGTACTCGCCTATAACGAGTTACTCAGTTCTGTCGAAGTGAAAAGCATTGGGGTGATTTAAGATGCAAATCAAAAAGTATACAGGCAAGACGATGGGTGAGGCGATGGCGAAAGTGAAGCAAGAGCTTGGCGAAGATGCTGTCATCTTGAACTCCCGTCAAGTCAAGACCGGATGGTTCGGATTGTTTGCCTCGAAACAAGTCGAGGTCATCGCCGCGCTTGAAAAAGAACCGGTGCAATTGAAGCCGAGACAGCGCGTCGAGAAGACAAAATCGGCTCAATCGGTTCCGAAACCGCCACAACAGTCAATCAGCGTCACACCAGCGACGCCCCGTCGATTGCCGGCCGGACTAGAACGAATCGAAGCGTTGCTTTCAACGGATTCCTTCGCCGGGTTGGCTTGGGAAGAACGAATCAACGAACTGTTCTATACGACGCGGTCGGTCGAGGCGGTCGAACGCTTCGTCCGTGATGAGATTCAAGGGGTCTTTCAATCTGTTCCAGAAACATCGCGTTACGTCATGCTCGTCGGACCGACGGGTGTCGGAAAAACGACGACCCTTGCGAAACTCGCTGCCCACTACAAGCTCGAGGAAGGGATGACGGTCGGACTGATCACGACCGATACGTATCGGATTGCTGCAATCGAGCAATTGAAGACGTACGCCGAAATCCTCAACATTCCGGTAGAGGTCGCCTATGACTTTGATGACTTTAAACGGGCGAAGCAACTGTTCGCCCGAAAAGACATCGTCTTAATCGACACGGCCGGCCGCAACTTCCGGGACGAGGCATATATTGAACAGTTCCATCACCATCATGATTTTTCGGAGACGAACTTGTCGCTCGTCCTCAGCTTGACTTCGAAGCTAAAGGACATGGAAACGATTTATGGCCAATTTGCCCAACTGCCGCTCCGGTCGCTCATCTTCACGAAGGCGGATGAGACGAGTGACATCCATGCGATGTTCAAACTTGTGCGCGACAGCGGTCTCCCGGTCGCCTGGTTGACCGATGGCCAAGAAGTACCGGACGACCTTGTTCAAGGAAGCCCTGAACGATTGACGGAGATGCTTTTAGAGAAAGAAGGGTGGACACGATGGACCAAGCAAGGCGTCTGAGGGCGAAAACGGACCGTCATCCGACGACAATCGCATTCGCGAGCGGGAAAGGCGGAGTCGGTAAGACGAACGTCTGTGTCAATACCGCCATCGGGCTCGTCGAACTCGGGAAACGAGTGTTAATTGTCGACCTCGACCTCGGGATGGCGAACGTACACATCTTACTCGATGCCGCACGTTCCCAAACGATGGTCGATTGTGTGAAGACACGGATTCCACTGCTCACTGCTGTTCAGAAACATGTCCACGGTGTCGATATATTACATGGGGGAAGCGGGCTCGATGCGTTAGTCCAATTCTCAGATAGCGACATGCAATTTTTAATGCGAGAACTTGAAGTGTTGACCGATTATGACTACGTCTTATTTGACATGGGAGCCGGGGCGACGGACACGTCACTCCAATTTATCGCAGGGTGTGACGAGATGTTTTTGATTTTGACACCGGAGCCGACATCGCTCATGGACGGGTATGCGTATACGAAGCTCGTTCACCAACAATACCCTGACTTACCGCTCGGGGTTATCGTCAATCGAGCCCAATCCGGTGAAGAGGCGCTTCAATGTTTTGAACGGATGGAAGTCGCATGTCGACAGTTTTTAAAGAAAACAATTCGATTCCTCGGCTATTTACCGGATGACCCGTCCGTCAGGAAAGCGGTCATCGCGCAAGTCCCGTTTTACACATTCGATCGAAAGAGTGACATCAGTTGGAGGCTCGAGCGGATTTTGACGACGCTCACCGGGACGCCGCCACGACAGCGTCACTTCATGGATCGTCTGATGGGCAATTTGCGCCGCCAATGGAACCGAGTTTAACGACAGGGAGGCAATAGAGATGGACGTGAACGAATATTTAGGGTTGTTTTTAGATGAAGCACAAGAGCATATCCAGTCAGTGAACACACAGTTGTTGAAGCTCGAACAGTCAGGTGGCATGGATGCGGTTCAAGAGATTTTCCGTTCGGCGCACACGCTGAAAGGGATGGCGGCGACGATGGGCTATGAGAGTGTCGCAAACTTGACGCATGAGATGGAGAGCGCCCTCGACCTCGTTCGGGGTGGGAAGAAAGCGAGTAACCAGCTCTTGCTCGATACGATGTTCACGGCGATGGAACAAATCGAAGAGATGATTGCTGACATCGAGAGTGGTGGAAGAGGAGCCAATGTCGATGTGAGCGCAACGGTGAAGGCGTTCCAAAGCTTCATCGGTCATGATGAGCCGGAAGCGGTTGAAGCAGCAGATTCGCCGTTCACGGTCGACTTGTATACCGACTCCGTGATTGAACAGGCGAAACAGACCGGGTTTGAAGCATACCGGCTTCACGTCAAGTTGTCGGATGCTGTCGTCTTGAAAGCGGCGCGTGCCTACATGGTGTTCGATCGCCTCCAAGAACTTGGGGAAGTCGTGCGGACGGTGCCGGATACGGAAGCGATTGAACAAGAACAGTTTGACTTGTCATTTGACGTTTTATTCTTGTCGCAAGAAACGGCCGAAGTCATCGAACATGCCGTGTCACAAGTGTCAGAAGTCGACCGAGTCGAAGTCCATCTCTTTACAGCTGAAGCTGTCGGCGAGCCAGAAGTCGCCGCAAGTGTCGAGGCACCGATTGCGCCGGTCGTAAACGCTGTGCCAACACAAAACGAAGTGGAAGAAGTGAAGGAACAGCCGGTCGCACAAGCGAAGACGATTCGCGTCAACTTGGAGCGGATTGATCGCCTCATGAACTTGTTTGAAGAGTTCATCATCGACCGAGGTCGCCTTGAGCGCCTTGCCGATGAAGTGGGCCAACCCGAACTGAACGAGACGGTTGAAAAGATTAAACGCGGGACGAACGAGTTGCAATCACTCGTCTTAACGTTACGGATGATGCCGATCGAGCAAGTGTTCAATCGTTTCCCACGGATGGTACGTTCTGTCGCGAAAGATATCCATAAAAAAGTTCAGCTTGATATTTCTGGGGCAGAGACGGAACTCGATCGGACGGTCATCGATGAAATCGGCGACCCGCTCGTCCACTTGATTCGTAACGCTATCGACCATGGAATCGAACGTCCCGAGGTCCGGGTCCAGTCCGGCAAGCCGGAACAAGGGCGCTTGTCGCTACGGGCATATCACGGCGGCAACCGAGTCTTCATCGAGATTGAAGACGACGGGGCTGGAATCAATGTCGATAAAGTTCGGGCAAAAGCGTTCGAACGTGGCGTATTGACGGTAGAAGAAGCAGCCAATATGACGGACAACGAACTCGCGATGCTCATCTTCGCGCCAGGGTTCTCGACGGCGGACGTCGTCACCGATTTGTCAGGCCGCGGTGTCGGCTTAGACGTCGTCAAAAACAAAATCGAGTCACTCGGTGGGGTCGTCTCACTTGAGACGTCAGTCGGACAAGGAACGAAATTCCAAGTCAGCCTTCCACTCACGTTATCGATCATCTCGGCGATGCTTGTCATGGCAGGAGAAGAGACGTATGCGATTCCGTTGTCCTCGATTCTCGAGACGACGTTACTTGATGAAGCCGATATTTTAACGGCGCATCGTGAACGTGTCTTTGACTTCCGAGGTCAACTCGTCCCGCTCGTTTATTTGAAAGAAATGTTCGGCATCGATGTTGAGACGAAGTCGCAATTCCCGGTCGTCGTCGTACGAAAAGGGAACAAACTCGTCGGTGTCGTCGTGAACGATTTGATTGGCCAGCAAGAGATTGTCATGAAACCGCTCGGCTCTTACTTAGAGGGGATTCCAGCCATCTCAGGCGCCACAATTCTTGGAGACGGGCGTGTCGCCTTAATTGTCGACAGCAACGATCTCTTCTAAGGAGGAAGCAGGATGGAACAAAAATGGGTAGTCTTTTCACTTGCCGACAACACGTACGGCATCGACGTTCAATCGGTCCGTTCAATCGAGCGTATGCAACCCGTGACGCGCGTCCCGAACGCGCCGGCTCACGTCAAAGGAGTCATTAACTTACGTGGGGTCGTCACACCGGTCATCGACCTTCGCCTCCGCCTCGGGTATGAGGAACTTGAGGCGACGGACGAGACGCGTATCTTGATTGCCTCATTGAATCAAGGCGATGCTGGATTCATCGTCGACCGGGCGAATGAAGTCGTCGAGAGCGACGAGGTTCGGATTGAACCGATTCCTGAGTCGAGCCAAGACATGCTCGCGGCGCATTTGACGGCGATTGCCAAAGGGGAAGACAAATTGTTCTCACTCCTTGATGCCAATGCCTTATTCGAGGATCAACATGCTGAGTGAATTTGAACAAGATTTATTGAAAGAACTCGGAAACATCGGATCAGGTCATGCGGCGACGGCGTTATCGACGCTGTTGGCAAAGCCCGTCAACATCACGGTCTCTTCAGCCGAAATGGAGCCGATCTCGTATTTACCTGATCGAGTCGGCGGTCCGGAGCGCCATGTCGCCTCGGTCTTGCTCGAACTCGGTGGTGAGATTCGCGGTATGATTCTCATCCTATTCCCGGTCGATGACGCCGAAGCGATGGTCACCTCGTTAATTGGGATGCCGTTCACGTTCGCTGAAGCGAGTGAACTTGGCCAATCGGCTTGGGAAGAGATTGGCAATATTATGAGCGGGGCTTACGCGCGTGCGCTGAGTGACTGGTTAACGACACCGATCTTGATTCAAGTACCTGCGACGGCAATCGACATGGCCGGCTCCATCGTTGAGTTCGTCGTCACGTCGGTCCAGCCAGAAGAGGATGCGGCGCTCTATATCGATACGACATTTTTGATTGATGACAAAGTGAGTGCAGGCCATGTGTTGTTCCTACCGACACACGGCTCGCTCAAGCAAATCGAGCGGCGGTTGCTGGGCCATGGCTGAAGTACTCAAAATCGGCATCGCCGAATGGAAACAGACGACAGCACCAAATCGACTCCGTACGGCCGGACTCGGCTCATGTGTCGGCGTGATTTTATACGACACGCACATAAAAGTGGCGGCGATGGCGCACGTCATGTTACCAGATTCCAATATCGCTCGGAAACATCAGACGCTCGAAGTAGGAAAATATGCCGACACGGCGATCGATGCACTCGTTGATTCGTTGAAACGGGCCGGAGCAGGTCGTTTACAGGCGAAGATGGCCGGCGGCGCACAGATGTTTCAGTTTAAATATGAGAACGAGGCGATGCGCATTGGTGAACGAAATGCTGAAGCGATTCGAAAAGCACTGAAGGCCCATCGCATTCCGCTTATCGCAGAAGATTGTGGCGGCCATAACGGTCGAACGATTGAATTTGATGTGACCACGTCCGTGTTGTCGATTCGGACGGTCAGTGTTGGCACGAAAGAACTTTAAGGGGGGATCGACATGACGACTCAGCTTACTCAGTTGTGGGATCGTTGGAACAGTGACCGTGATATGGAGACGGCAAACGAACTGTTATCTCATTATGAATTTTTAATCCATTATCACGTACAACGAATGATCGTGACGCTCCCGAAAAGCGTCGAACGCGACGAATTGAAAAGTTTGGGTTACATGGGATTGTACGATGCCCTCATGAAATATGATCCAGATCACAACAATAAGTTTGACACGTACGCAGCGTTTCGGATTCGTGGGGCGATTATCGATGGACTTCGTAAAATCGATTGGCTTCCTCGGTCTGTCCGTGAACGCGTCAAAAAGATTGACCAAGTAGCCGAACAACTCGAACAGAAGCTTCACCGGGCACCGACGAAAGAAGAGCTCGCGACCGCTTGTGGTGTTCCGATTTCAGATATTGAAAAAGCGATGGCGGAAGGCTATTTCGCGAATATGTTATCGATTGACGAGGCGGTAACGCTTCAAGAAGAAGGGAAAGTCATCTCCGTCACGTATTTCGATCCGGACTCTGAAAAGCCAGAAGATACGTTATTGCAACGCGAGCTGCTCGATGTATTGACGTCCGAGATTGAACAATTGTCGGAAAAAGAACGACTCGTCGTCTCTTTGTTCTATTTCGATGAGTTGACGTTAACAGAGATTGGGGAAGTACTCGAGTTATCGACGTCACGCATCTCGCAAATTCACTCGAAAGCGTTAAAGACACTCAAGTCTGCGCTCGGACGCTCGTATTTGGAAGAAAAGACGTCATAAGGAGGATGAAGATGACGATTATTTTATTGCTTGCAGGCATCGGATTCACCTATGCACTCTTACTCGCTTTCAAACAACTGAAGACGTTGAAAAGTCGAATCGAGCAACTCGAAGCGGAAAAACATGAGACGGAGATGTTGTTGTTGTCGTTCATGGAATCAATGAATGACGTCGTCAAACAAGACGACGTGTCTGAACGAACTTTCCACGAATCGGAATCCATGTCCCACGAACCGGAGGCCGCTCCGATCCAGAAAGTCGTTGCGGAACAGTCAGACCATCAACTCGTCGAAGAGACGCTCCTTCGTCACTCCGTACGTGACGCGGCTCGCCTCCTCGGAAAAGGGGAAGGCGAGATGGCGTTATATGCAAAATTTCGTGGGAAGTGAGAGTTGCCGGATTCGGTGACATATGCTATAGTAATTCTCGGTGTTAAACACATCACACACGTCTCGGGATGGTATTCCTCGGTGCCGAAAGGTCGGAATACATTGATGAACGAGGCGGAGGACTTTTTTAAACCACAAGGAGGAAATTTATCATGGCAGTAATCTCAATGAAGCAATTGCTTGAAGCTGGTGTACACTTCGGTCACCAAACACGTCGTTGGAACCCAAAAATGGCGAAATACATCTTCACGGAGCGTAACGGAATCTACATCATCGACCTTCAAAAAACGGTCAAAAAAGTAGACGAAGCTTACAACTTCGTTCGTGAACTCGCGGCAGAAGGCGGAAACGTCCTCTTCGTTGGTACGAAAAAACAAGCTCAAGACACGATCAAAGAGGAAGCACTCCGTTCAGGTATGTTCTTCATCAATGAGCGTTGGTTGGGTGGAACACTCACAAACTTCTCAACAATCAAAAAGCGTATCAACCGCTTGAAACAACTTGAGAAAATGGAAGAAGACGGCACGTTCGAAGTACTTCCTAAGAAAGAAGTCATCATCTTGAAAAAAGAAATGACACGTCTTGAGAAGTTCCTCGGCGGAATCAAAGACATGCCAGGCGTTCCAGATGCTCTCTTCATCGTTGACCCACGCAAAGAGCGTATCGCGATTGCAGAAGCTCACAAATTGAACATCCCAATCGTTGCGATTGTCGACACAAACTGTGACCCAGACGAAATCGACTACGTTATCCCAGCGAACGACGATGCAATTCGTGCGGTTAAATTGCTCACTTCTAAGATGGCAGACGCGATCATCGAAGCGAAGCAAGGTGAAGAAGAAGTTGCTGAAGAAGCTGTAGCACCTGAAGCAGAAGCTACAGAAGCTGAGTAATCAGTTAGACAACAGGTGATAAAGGGAAAGCCTTTTATCACCTTTTTTTAGGACATGTATACGAAGGCACCGTGCCTTCTTCTTAAAATTTGTAGGGTTACTAAGGAGGAATTTCCGATGGCAGTTACAGCAGCAATGGTAAAAGAACTTCGTGAAAAAACAGGCGCAGGTATGCTCGATTGCAAAAAAGCACTCACTGAGACAAACGGTGACATGCAAGCAGCAATCGACTTCCTTCGTGAAAAAGGAATCGCGAAAGCGGCAGCTAAAGGTGACCGCATCGCAGCAGAAGGTTTGACAGCAGTAGCGGTTGAAGGCAACAAAGCTACGCTCGTCGAAGTAAACTCTGAAACAGACTTCGTTGCGAAGAACGAGAAGTTCCAAACGCTCGTATCTGACGTTGCGACGGCTGTTCTCACTTCTGGTGCAACGACAGTTGAAGAAGCGCTCGCATCTGAATTCGTCGCTGGTAAAACGCTTGAGACGCACATTCAAGAAGAAGCTTCGACAATCGGAGAGAAAATTTCACTCCGCCGCATCGCTGTGCTTGAAAAAGCAGACGATGCAGTATTCGGCACGTACCTCCACATGGGTGGTCGCATCGGTTCGGTCGTCATCATCGACGGCACGACAGATGAGACAGTTGCCAAAGACGTTGCGATGCACGTAGCTGCAGCACGTCCACTTTACGCGACACGCGATGAAGTTTCAGCTGAAGAAGCAGATCGTGAGAAGAAAGTCTTGACTGAGCAAGCCCTCAACGAAGGTAAGCCAGCGAACATCGTCGAGAAGATGATTGCAGGACGCATGAACAAGTACTACGAGGAAATCTGCCTCGTTGACCAAACATTCGTCAAAGACGCTGACTTCAAAGTTGGGAAATATGTAGAGTCTAAAGGCGGCCGTGTTAACTCGTTCGTACGTTTCGAAGTCGGCGAAGGCATGGAAAAACGCGAAGAAAACTTTGCTGAAGAAGTAATGAACCAACTTAAAAAATAATCTGCATCACCCGTGATGCATTCAAAATTGGGAACACGTCTGTATAACCTTGAGTTAGTTCGTTAAGGGAGCGTGTTCCCTTTTTTCAAGCAAGAGGAGGCAAAGTATGGAACCGAAATATAAGAGAATTGTGTTAAAATTGAGTGGAGAAGCGCTCGCAGGTGATCAAGGGTATGGCATCGATCCAACGATTGTCAACTCGATTTCTGGACAAATTAAAGAACTCGTCGCCATGGGCGTCGAAGTGGCCGTCGTCGTCGGTGCCGGAAACATTTGGCGCGGGAAGACCGGCAGTGAACTCGGGATGGACCGGGCCAATGCCGATTATATGGGCATGCTCGCCACTGTCCTCAACTCGCTCGCCCTTCAAGACAGCCTTGAATCACACGATGTCCAAACGCGCGTCCAAACATCCATTGAAATGCGTCAAGTCGCAGAACCGTACATCCGTCGTCGCGCGATGCGTCATCTTGAGAAAGGCCGTGTCGTCATCTTTGCGGCTGGTACGGGGAACCCATACTTCTCGACTGATACGACTGCAGCCCTTCGCGCAGCTGAAATCGAAGCAGACGTCATCTTGATGGGGAAAAACAACGTGGACGGCGTCTATTCAGCCGACCCGAAACTTGACCCAGAAGCGGTGAAGTACGAGACGCTTACGTACTTAGACGTGCTCAAAGACGGACTCCAAGTTATGGACTCGACGGCCACATCACTCTGTATGGACAATCACATTCCACTTATTGTATTCTCATTGCTTGAAGAAGGAAACATTAAACGTGTCGTACTCGGGGAACATATCGGGACGGTAGTAGGAGGAATCAATTCATGAGTGTAAATGAAGTGTTGAAAACTGCTGAAGAAAAAATGGAGAAAGCCCATGCCGCACTCAAACGCGACTTTGGGACGCTTCGCACAGGCCGTGCCAGCGCCTCAATTTTGGACCCGGTCCAAGTCGATTACTACGGCGTGCCGACACCGCTTAACCAAGTGGCCAACATTAACACACCAGAAGCCCGCCTTCTTTTGATTCAACCGTGGGACAAGTCGATGGTTTCGGAAGTCGAAAAAGCGATTCAAAAAGCGGACCTCGGTCTTTCGCCATCATCTGACGGGACGGTCATTCGTCTCGCCATCCCGGCGTTGACGGAAGAGCGACGCAAAGAACTCGTTAAAATCACGAAGAAGTATGCGGAAGAAGCGAAAGTCGCTGTCCGTAACGTCCGTCGTGACGCGAACGAGAACTTGAAGAAGCTCGAGAAAGACGGCGAGATGACGGAAGATGATCTCCGCGGCTATGCGGACGACGTCCAAACGTTAACGGATTCGTACATCAAAAAGATTGATGAGTCTGCAGCGACGAAAGAAAAAGAAATCATGGAAGTGTAATCACGGAAGTGGTATACCAAAAAGCTGTGTGGGGACCCTTTTATTGAGAGGGTCCCTCTTTCATACAATCAGGAGGATAGAGTATGTTTAAATGGGTGAATCCTAAAACGAAGACCGAAGCGGAACTGAGCATTCCCGAACACGTCGCCATCATCATGGACGGCAATGGCCGTTGGGCGAAGAAACGTGGGCTCCCGCGCATCATGGGTCACCGGGAAGGGATGAAATCGGTGCGTGAGTCCGTCCGCACGGCGCAAGAACTTGGCATCAAGTCATTGACGCTATATGCGTTCTCGACCGAAAACTGGACACGTCCAGAAGAAGAAGTCAATTTTCTGATGAAGTTGCCAAAACAGTTTCTTGAGACGGACTTAAAGGAACTCGATGAACAAAACGTGCGCGTGCTCGTTGCCGGTGATGTCTCGAAGTTACCACGGGGCACACGAGAGGCAGTGGAAGAGGCACGGACGCGGACCGCGACAAATACAGGGCTCGATCTCGTGTTCGCCCTCAATTATGGTGGACGCGATGAACTCGTTCAAGCGATGCGTCTGCTTGCCATGGACGTGGCTGCCGGTCGAATCCTTCCGGAAGAGATTGATGACGCGATGATTGGAGAGCGGCTCATGACGAACATGCAAGACGTCGATTTGATTATTCGCACGAGTGGAGAGCAACGGCTCTCAAACTTTTTGCTCTGGCAAGGGGCGTACGCCGAACTTCATTTCACGGACGTGTTATGGCCGGAGTTTAAGCGCGACCACTTTGTAGAGGCGATTGCGGCTTACAACGCCCGAACGCGTCGATTCGGTGGTGTCTAATATGAAAACTCGAATTATTACAGGACTATGGGCCGGTGCGATTTTCGTCACGCTCATCGCTCTAGGTGGGAGTCCGTTCGTCATCTTGATGGGCATCCTCGCTTTAATCGGCTTGAGTGAATTCACGTTGATGCGACGTCATAAGCTGACGGCATTCCCGTTTCTTGTCACCGCGCTTCTTGTTGCGTTCCCTTTTGTGATGATGTTGCTCGAGCGTCGGATGGATATGAGCGAACTGCCGATGTCCGTCAACCAGTGGATGATTCTCGGTTTGACGTTACTTCTCTTTTGGACAGTCGTGACGAAGAACCGGTTCACGTATGAAGATGCCAGCTTTTACTTCGTCTCGGCCGTCTATCTCGTCATTGGGTTTACGAGTTTCGCGCTCGTTCGGCTGTCGGATGATGGACTGAGCAAAGTGTTACTCGTCTTATTCATCATTTGGGCGACCGATTCCGGTGCATATTTCACTGGGAAAGCCATTGGGAAGACGAAACTTTGGCCATCAATCAGTCCGAATAAGACGATTGAAGGGGCGATCGGTGGAATCGTTGCGGCCATCGCGACTGGAATCGTGTTCATTCTCATCGATCCAATCCTTCCTTTTTTGGAAGTGATTATCCTCGCGGTCGTTGTTGCCGTCGTCGGGCAACTCGGCGATTTGGTCCAGTCGGCTTATAAGCGCCAATACGAGGTCAAAGACTCGGGCCATCTGTTACCGGGACATGGCGGGATTCTAGATCGTTTCGACAGCATGATTGCCGTCTTTACTGTCATTTGGATTTTCAATTTGTTATAAAGGAGTGTCAAGATGAAGCGAATCAGCTTACTCGGGGCGACTGGCTCGATCGGCGTACAAACTTGTGACGTCATCGAACAGCACCCCGACTTGTTTGAACTTGAGGCGTATGCGTTTGGAACGAACGTCGAAGTAGCAGAGGAATGGATCAATCGTCTCCGTCCGAAATACGTTTCGGCCAAATCGATTGAAGTACTCGAACAGTTGAAGCCCCGACTTACATACGAGCCACTCTTTTTCATCGGACTAGAAGGATTGATTGCATGTGCGACGGCGGAACGGGCTGACGTGGTCGTCACGGCAGTCGTTGGTGCCGTCGGACTCGAACCCACGCTCGCTGCCATTGCAGCCGGAAAAGACATCGCACTCGCGAACAAAGAAACGCTCGTCACGGCCGGACATCTCGTCATGGCGGCCGTCAAAGAGTACGGTGTCAACTTATTGCCGGTCGACAGCGAACACTCAGCGATTTACCAATGTTTGAACGGGGAGCGACGGGAAGACGTCGCGAAAATTATCTTGACTGCATCGGGGGGGAGTTTCCGAGACCGTACTCGCGATGAGCTCGCCGAGGTGACCGTCGCGGAGGCACTCAATCATCCGAACTGGTCGATGGGGGCAAAAATCACGATTGATTCGGCGACGATGTTCAATAAGGGTCTTGAAGTCATCGAAGCGCACTGGTTGTTCGATATCGATTATAATGATATTGAAGTCGTACTTCACCGCGAATCGATTATCCATTCGATGGTCGAGTATAAAGACGCGGCCGTCATGGCTCAGCTCGGAAATCCGGATATGCGCGGCCCGATCCTATATGCCCTCGCCACGCCGAAACGGCTTGAAATCGAAGGGAACAAGCGGTTAAACTTGAGAGAAATCGGGACGCTTCATTTCGCCGAAGCCGATTTTGAACGGTATCCGGCCCTTCGACTCGCCTACGAGGCAGGTCGTGCAGGTGGGTCCATGCCGACGGTGCTCAATGCAGCCAATGAAGCGGCCGTAGAAAAGTTCTTGAACGGCGACATCGGCTTCTTAGACATCGAACGTCTCGTTGAAGAGGCGATGAACGCCCATACAATCATTGCGGAGCCGACGCTCGCGGATATTTTAGAAGTGGACCGTGCGGTTCGATTACAGATTCAGCAAGGAAAGTGAAGGTGGGGAATAGACAATGACGACTTTTATCGCCATCGTTTTGATGTTTGGGGTACTCATTTCCGTACATGAATGGGGCCACCTTGTCATGGCGAAACGGGCAGGGATTCTCTGTCATGAGTTTGCAATCGGCTTCGGGCCGAAAATTCTGTCATTCAGAAAAAACGAGACGCTCTATACGATTCGGCTCTTGCCGATCGGCGGCTATGTCAAGATGGCAGGGGAAGATTTTGAGCCGATCGAAGTCAAAGCCGGACAACATGTCGGACTTCGTCTGACACCGGCCGGTACGGTCGACCGTGTGTACTTTCAACCCGACCAGGCAACGGACGTCCACGTCGCCGGCACGGTCGATAAGTTTGACTCGATTCGAGAGCTGAAAGTCCAATTGCTCGTCGATGAGGAAGTTCGTGTGTACGAACTCGAGCGTGAGACGCTACTCGTCGACCAAGGCATGGAGATTCAAATCGCACCGTACGACCGGACGTTCGGCGCGCAGTCCGTATGGAAACGCGTGCTCGCTATCGCAGCTGGTCCGGCGATGAATTTCGTCCTCGCTTTCATCTTGCTCGTCATCGTCGGGCTCGTCCAAGGAACACCGACGGACGACGGTCAAATCGGAACAGTGCAGCCAGATTCGGCCGCTGCGGAAGCTGGTCTTATGGCGGGCGATGAAATCGTGTCAATCGAAGGAACGGAACTTGATAACTGGGCCGACTTACGTGAGGCGCTCGCAGGTCGTGCCGACATGCCGACTGAAGTCACGTACGTCCGAGACGGCGCAGAACAAACGGTCACTCTCACGCCGCAACCGCTCGAACAAAACGGGGAGACAGTCGGGATTCTCGGCGTAACGAACGCCCTTGAGCGTTCGCCGACGAAAGCATTCACGACGGGTGCTGAGACGACGTGGACGATGTCAACGCTCATCTTTTCTGCCGTTGGTGATCTTGTGACCGGTCAAGTCGGTGTCGATCAACTTGCCGGACCGGTCGGAATCGTCCGGATGACGGATGAAGTCGCTGCGAGCGGCCTCATCATGCTTCTTAACTGGACAGCTCTTCTTTCTGTGAACTTGGCCATCTTCAACTTGTTGCCACTCCCGGCACTCGATGGGGGTCGACTCATCTTCCTCTTGTTCGAGGCGGTGCGTGGCCGACCGATTGATCCGAAAAAAGAAGGCTTTGTGCATTTTATCGGCTTCGCCTTGTTGATGTTGTTAATGCTCATCGTCACATGGAACGATATCCAATCATTTTTCAAATAGAACGTGTTAGAGAAGGGAAACGTTGATACCTATGAAACAATCGAGATTGCTTATGCCTACACTCCGAGAAGTGCCAGCTGACGCAGAGGCGGTCAGCCATCAACTGCTCGTCCGGGGTGGGTTCATTCGTCAAAATGCGGCCGGCATCTATTCGTATTTGCCACTCGGCCATAAAGTGCTACAAAACATCCAAACGGTCATCCGAGAAGAGATGAACCGGGCAGGGGCCCAAGAGTTGCTTATGCCGGCCATCCAACCGGCTGAGCTTTGGGAAGAGACGGGGCGCTGGGGCATTTATGGTCCAGAACTCATGCGCTTGACGGACCGTCACGACCGTCGTTTCGCCCTCGGTGCGACACATGAAGAACTCATCACGTCAATCGTTCGCGACGAGTTAAACTCATATAAAAAGTTGCCTGTCAACTTGTACCAGATTCAAGCAAAATATCGCGACGAACGTCGTCCGCGCTTCGGATTGCTCCGTGGTCGTGAATTCTTGATGAAAGATGCCTACTCCTTCCATGCCGATCAGGCCGGATTAGACGAGGAGTATGACAACATGTATAACGCCTACTCGCGTATCTTCGACCGAGTCGGCCTAAAGTACCGCCCAGTCGTCGCCGATTCCGGTGCAATCGGCGGGAAAGACACGCACGAATTCCAAGCGCTCGCCGCAATCGGAGAAGACACGATCGTCTATACGGACAGTTCGAATTATGCGGCCAACATCGAGATGGCTGAGACGCTCGACCGGTATGACATGCAAGCCGGAACGGTGGCGGAACTTGAAAAAGTCGATACGAAAGAACATAAGACGATTGAAGACGTGGCACGTTTCCTTGACGTCGACGTCAAGACGACAATCAAATCGGTTCTCTTCAACGTGGATGGCGAGACGGTCATGGCGATCGTTCGCGGCGACCACGAAGCGAACGACGTGAAAGTGAAGAACGCGCTCGGCGGACTTGATATTCAAATGGAAGAAGAAGCAAAGATTATCGAGTTATTCGGTTGTGAACCTGGCACGCTCGGACCGATCGATTCACCGGTCAAAGTCGTCGCGGACTATGCCGTCAAATATTTGGTCGATGCGGTATGTGGCGCCAATGAAGCGAATACACACTTCTTGCACGTCAATGCGGCACGCGATTTGGGCGACTTGACGTTCCATGATCTCCGCTTCGTCGTGGAAGGGGATTTAGCACCTGACGAGTCAGGTCCTGTCCGTTTCGCTCGCGGGATTGAGGTCGGTCAAGTGTTCAAGCTCGGAACGCGCTACTCGGAAGCGATGGGTGCGACGTTCTTGAACGAAGAGGGACGTGCCGAGCCGCTCATCATGGGTTGTTATGGAATCGGGGTGTCACGGACGCTTTCAGCCGTCGTCGAGCAGCATCATGACGACCGCGGGATCGTCTGGCCGAAGAGCATCGCTCCGTTTGACGTCCATTTGATCGCGATCAATGCGAAAGACGAGGCACAACTCGCACTCGCCGACCGTCTATATAAAGAATTGTCAGCTACGTATGACGTGTTATACGATGACCGGAAAGAACGGGCCGGCGTCAAGTTCGCCGATGCGGACTTGATTGGTCTCCCGGTTCGAATTAACGTCGGGAAAAAAGCCGGTGACGGTGTCGTCGAAGTGAAACTTCGCGCAACAGGCGAAGTCATCGAAACAACGGTCGACGACTTACAAGCCGTTTTGACAGCACAGTTAGATGCACTCCAGTGATGACATGAAGGTGACGGTTCTCGCCGTCACCTTCATTTGTCCATGTTGAACGAAGAGGGGGGATTACTGACCCGTGGAAGCCAATCAAAAAATGTTATTGCTCTTGAACGACCTCGGCATTACGACCGAGACGGATCAATTTGACGGTGCCGAGTTGACGCGTCTTGTCGTCAACAAACAGCGGCGGACGTGGACGTTCCATTTTCGGTTACACCACGTCTTGCCGTATGAGGTACATCAACTGTTCATGAGTCGACTTGAAAGTCGTTACGCGACGTTCGCAGATGAAGTGTACGCCCGCTTCACAACGGAACAGGGCGGTAAGGATGCGGACTATATCGACTATTGGCCACGCATCGTCAGTGAACTGAGTCAAGTGTCTGGGGCGATGCGCACGTATTTCGCTTCGGTCCAACCACGCTTTGAGCAAAATAAACTGTTCATTCCAGTGCGCTCAGCGCCAGAAGCGAGTTATGTCGATAAAGAATTGTGCCAAGAAGTGCAGGCGCTATACAGTGCGTATGGCTTCACGAAGAAGCCTTGCCAAGCACAGTTCTCGGAAGATACGGAAGCGAATCAAGCGCTTCGTGAACAAGTCGTTCAAGAAGACATTGAACAAGCGAAAATGGCGCTCGCCGCCCAATTTGCCAAGACGACCGAGTCGAACGAAGAGCCGGTCACTGAAGTGCGTATGGGTGCATTGATTAAAGATGAAATCGTCCAAATAAAAACAATCATCGAAGAAGAACGGCGTGTCGCCATCCGCGGTCTCGTTTTCTCGGCCGAACGAAAAGAATTGCAGAGCGGGAAGAAACTGTTCACGTTCAAGATGACGGACTATACCGATTCGCTCATCGTCAAAGTGTTCGCCCGTGACGATGATGACGACCGCATGCTCAGTGCCGTCAAAAAAGGCATGTGGATTCAAGCGGCGGGACGCGTCGAAGACGATAGTTTCATGCGCGAACTGTGCATGATGGCCTCGCAGCTCCAAGAAGTGAAAGTCGAACCGGTCCGTGACGAATGGGACGGCGAAAAGCGCGTCGAGCTCCACGCCCATACGCAGATGAGCCAGATGGATGCCGTCACGAACGTGTCGGCGCTCGTCGCCCGAGCCGCGAAATGGGGGCATCGGGCCATCGCCATCACAGACCACGCCGGTGTTCAGTCGTTCCCTGAGGCGTATTACGCTGGCAAGAAAAACGATATTAAAGTGTTGTTCGGCGTCGAGGCGAACGTCGTCAATGACGGGGTGCCGGTCGCCTACCATCCGATTGATATCGCGCTCGACGATGCGACATACGTCGTCTTTGACGTCGAGACGACCGGTCTGTCGGCGGTTTACAATAAAATCATCGAGCTTGCCGGAGTGAAGATTAAAGACGGGGAAATTATCGATCGCTTCGAGGCGTTCGCTGACCCGAAACATCCGCTCTCGGCGACGACAATCGAGTTGACGGGCATCACCGACGACATGGTCCACGGACAGCCGGACCCGGAAGTGATCACGAAACAGTTTGTCGACTGGTGCGGCGACAGTATCCTCGTCGCGCATAACGCAGCATTCGATATGGGCTTTCTCGAGGCGACGCTTCGAAGCGGAGGACATGAACCGGACGACTATCCGGTCATCGATACGCTCGAGCTCGCGCGGACGATTTTGCCGACGCTTAAAAACCATCGACTCAATACGCTCGCTAAACGGTTCGACATCGAATTGACCCAGCACCACCGGGCGATTTACGATGCCGAGGCGACGGCTTATCTATTGATGAAGCTGCTCGATCTTGCCAAGCAGATGTTCGAGATGCAGACGCACCGCTCGCTCAACGCGAAAGTCGGGAGTGACGTCTCGAAGATTCGGCCGTTCCATGCGACGATTTATGCGAAGAATAAGAAACCTGGATTACGTCACTTGTATGAATTGATTTCGCTCTCACATATCGACTATTTATTCCGGATGGCTCGGATGCCACGCTCTGAACTCATCAAACGTCGGGAGGGCCTTTTGATTGGATCGGCCTGCGACAACGGTGAGATTTTTGACGCGGCGCTGAACAAGTCGGACGAAGAGCTCGAGAAGATGATGGCGTTTTATGACTTCATCGAGATTCATCCACCGGCGCTTTATTTACATTTAATCGATAAAGAGATCGTCGCGAACGAACTCGAGCTCCGAGACATCATCAAACGGATCATTCGTGTCGCAAAGCAAGCAGATCTTCCTGTTTGTGCGACCGGAAACGTTCACTATCTCGACCGGACCGACCGCTCGTACCGTGAAATCTTGATTCGGACGCAAGGCGGGGCGAACTTCATTAACACGCGTAAAGAGCTCCCGCACGCTCATTTCCGGACGACGAAGGAAATGATGGAAGACTTCAAGTTCCTCGGCGACGAACTGGCCCGTGAAATCGTCATCACGAATCCAAACGCAATCGCCGACCAAATCGAGTCGATTCAAATCATCCCGGATGAACTGTTCACGCCGAAAATTGAAGGGGCGGACGATGAAGTGCGCAACATGAGTTACGACATGGCTCGTTCGATTTATGGTGAGGAGCTTCCGGAAATCGTCGAGGCCCGGCTCGAGAAAGAACTGAAGTCGATTATCGGGCACGGGTTTGCCGTCATCTATTTGATTTCGCATAAACTCGTGAAAAAGTCGCTCGACGATGGGTATCTCGTCGGGTCACGGGGATCGGTCGGTTCGAGTCTCGTGGCGACGATGACGGAAATCACCGAGGTCAATCCGCTTCCGCCGCATTACGTCTGTCCGAAGTGTAAGCATTCGCACTTCTTCGATGACGGGTCGGTCGGTTCAGGATATGACTTGCCCGATAAAGAATGTCCGGAATGTGGGGCATGGTATAAGAAAGACGGCCACGATATTCCGTTCGAGACGTTCCTCGGTTTCAAAGGAGACAAAGTTCCGGATATCGATTTGAACTTCTCAGGGGAATATCAGCCGCACGCCCACGCCTATACGAAAGTATTGTTCGGTGAAGAGTACGTGTATCGTGCCGGGACAATCGGTACGATTGCCGACAAGACGGCGTATGGGTACGTGAAAGGATATGCGACCGAAAACGATAAGATTTACCGGAACGCCGAAGTCGACCGTCTCGTCTCTGGTGTGACCGGTGTCAAACGGACGACCGGGCAACACCCGGGTGGAATCATCGTCGTCCCGGACTATATGGACATCGCGGAGATTTCTCCGATTCAATATCCGGCAGACGACAAGACGTCCGAATGGAAGACGACACACTTTGACTTCCACTCGATTCATGACAACTTGCTCAAACTCGACATTCTCGGTCACGATGACCCGACCGCGATTCGGATGCTCCAAGATTTATCGGGCATCGACCCATTGACGATCCCGACCGACGATCCGACGGTCATGAAGATTTTCTCGTCACCGGAAGTGCTCGGGGTCACCCCGGAACAAATCGAGTCTAAGACGGGAACGCTTGGAATTCCGGAATTCGGTACAAAGTTCGTTCGACAAATGCTCGAAGAGACAAAACCGTCGACGTTCTCCGAGCTCGTTCAAATCTCGGGATTATCCCACGGGACGGACGTATGGATCGGGAACGCGAACGAATTGATTTATAACGGCACGTGTGAACTGAAAGACGTCATCGGTTGTCGAGATGACATTATGGTCTATTTGATTTACGCCGGACTTGAACCGTCGTTCGCCTTTAAGATCATGGAGTCGGTCCGAAAAGGGAAAGGTTTGACTGAGGAGATGGAGTCCGAGATGCGAGCGAACGGTGTACCGGAGTGGTATATCGCCTCGTGTAAAAAAATCAAGTACATGTTCCCGAAAGCACACGCGACGGCTTACGTCTTGATGGCCGTCCGCATCGCGTATTTCAAAGTCCATCATCCGATTTTGTATTACGCGACGTACTTTACAGTCCGGGCCGGAGACTTTGACTTGTCAGCGATGATCAAAGGCTCGCAAGCCGTCCGTAAAGCGATGTCCGACATCCGTGAAAAAGGATTCGATGCGACGGCGAAAGACAAAGGGCTCCATACCGTGCTCGAACTCGCACTCGAGATGCTCGAGCGGGGCATGAAGTTCCAAAACATTGATTTGTATCGTTCGAGTGCGACTGAGTTCTTGATTGAAGGCAATACGCTCATTCCGCCGTTCAATGCGGTCGACGGCTTAGGGACGAACGCGGCCAAAGCCATCGTCGAGGCACGGGCCGAAGGACAGTTCTTGTCAAAAGAAGATCTTCGGAAACGGGCCAAGTTATCGAAAACGATTATCGAGACGCTCGACACGATGAAATGTCTAGAAGGGCTCCCGGATGAGAACCAGCTGTCATTCTTCGATTTTGGGGTGTAAGTTGCAGAAAATCGGGAAAATATGATATATTAGTATCGAACAAAGTTGGATACTACGACGGAAAGGAGTAGGGAACCCTACTCCTTTCTTGTATGTAAAAGCCAAGAAGGAGGGATGAGAGTGTCCAAAATAACAGAGGTCGTCGAAGCCATCGCTTTGCCGATCGTCGAGCAAGCGAACATGGAATTAGTCGATGTTGAATTCGTGAAAGAAGGTCCAGACTGGTTCTTGCGTGTCTATATCGACAAGCCGGGGGGCGTCGATTTAGATGATTGCGTCAATATCAACGAACAGCTCTCGGAAAAACTAAACGAAACCGACCCGATCGAACAAGCCTATTATCTTGACGTCTCGAGTCCCGGTGCGGAGCGCCCGCTCAAGAAACCGGTCGACTTTGAACGGGCGATTGGTAAAAACGTCTACATTAAGACGTTCGCCCCAATCGAAGGCGCCAAAGAGTTCGAAGGTATTTTAACGGCGTATGACGGTGAGACCGCTGTCGTCGAGACAAAAATCAAGACACGAAAAAAAGCGATCTCGCTACCAGTTGACAAAATTGCACAAGCCCGCCTAGCGGTCACGTTTAGTTAAGGAGAGGTAAAGATGGGGCCACAATTACTCACAACAATCGAACAGATTGCAAAAGAAAAGGGGATCGAGAAAGACATCATCATCGATGCACTCGAGCAAGCGCTCATCTCGGCGTATCGCCGAAATGTCGCGAACCCGAACGAGCACGTTAAAGTCGAGTTTGACCAAGTGACAGGCGATATTCGCGTGTTCGCATTGCTCGAAGTCGTCGAGCGCCTCACACAGCCGGAGCAACAGCTCTCGCTCGAAGAAGCACATGAAATCGACCCGAACTATGAGCTTGGCGATTTCCACAAAGAGGAAGTGACGCCGAGCGACTTTGGTCGTGTCGCAGCGATGACAGCAAAACAAGTCGTCACGCAAAAGATGCGTGAAGCGGAACGTGAGCGGATTTACAACCATTTCGCGGACAAAGAAGACGAAATCATGACAGGGATTGTTGAACGATTCGACCCGCGCAACTTGTATATCGGCCTTGAGAACAACATCGAGGCGGTGCTCACGCCGAACGAACAGATGCCGAACGAATCGTATCAGATTCACGACCGCATCAAAGTGTACGTGACGAAAGTCGACTCGACGACAAAAGGGTCTGGCGCTGCCATTCAAGTGTCGCGGACACATCCGGGGCTCCTCCGTCGTTTGTTCGAGCTCGAAGTGCCAGAAATCGCGAACGGGACGGTCGACGTCATGTCGGTATCACGTGAAGCGGGTGACCGTTCAAAAATCGCCGTCCATTCCGACATCGTCGATCCGGTCGGCGCGTGTGTCGGTCCGAAAGGGCAGCGTGTCCAAACGATTGTCGATGAGTTGAACGGTGAGAAAATCGATATCGTTCGCTGGTCGGAAGACCCGAAAGAGTTCGTGAAAAACGCACTGAGCCCGGCCCAAGTCGTGGCGGTTTACGTAAATGAACCGGCCAAGTCGACGACGGTCGTCGTCCCAGACTATCAATTGTCGCTCGCTATCGGGAAACGCGGTCAGAACGCGCGCCTTGCTGCGAAATTGACAGGTTGGAAGATTGACATTAAGAGTGAGACGGATGCGGAAGCGCTCGACTTGTTCGATACGTACGCTGAAAAAGTTGAATCGGAGCCAGAAATTGTTCACAATGAAATGGAACAGGCTGACGAGGTAGACACAGCGCTTGAATCGACGACGGTAAAAGAAGAGGAATGATCATGAAGCAAAAGAAACTTCCTTTGCGCAAATGTGTGGTTACGCAAGAGATGTTACCAAAGAAAGACTTGATTCGTGTCGTCCGTACGCCTGAAGGCGACGTCGTCATCGACCTGACCGGGAAGATGAACGGACGTGGCGCATACTTGTCGAAACAGATGGACGTCATCCGCTTAGCTGAGAAAAAGCGGACGCTCGACCATCATTTGAAAGTGAAGACCGATGAGACCCTTTACGAGCAGCTCAAACAAGCTGTTGAGGGAGACGTCTCATGAGCCAGTGGGAATCATTGTTAGGCCTTGCTGCACGAGCGAGGAAAGTAACGATGGGAGAAGAGTTTGTATTAAAGGATATTCGGGCTGGCCGCGCCAAGCTCGTCATCCTTGCCGGAGACGCAGGAGCGTCAACGAGAAAACGAGTTACCGACAAATGTACATCGTATGGTGTTCCTTTCGTGGAAGTGAGCGACCGATATACGATCGGCGCTGCCATGGGGAAAGACATGCGTGTCGTCGTGTCCGTGACCGAATCCGGATTTGCGAACAAGCTTAAGCAACTTCTCTCGTAACTATTAACGGAGGTGGATGCTTTGGGAAAACGCGTCTATGAATTTGCGAAAGAACAGAACGTAACAAGTAAACAAGTCATTACCCAGCTCGAAAAATTGAACAAGCCGGTGAAGAATCATATGGCTGTTTTAGATGAGGAATCGGTGAACCAATTGGATCGAATTTTTAACCCTGAGAAATATCGCGCGGCTGAACAGAAAGCTGCACCGAAAGCGGCGACAGAACAGCCGACAGAACAGCCGAAAGAACAACCGAAGCAAGAGAAGAAAGAAGCGCCTAAAACGCGTCAAGCTTCTCCACAAGGCAACCAGTCAAACCGCGGTGGAAGCAACCGTTTTGGTGGGAACAACCGTAACGACAACCGCAACAAGAAACGCGGAAAAGGAAAAGGGAAGCCAGCCAAAGCAGCCATCCCACAAGAAGCGGATCCAAACTCGAAAACGAGCCAACGGAAAGCCGCGCGTCTTGCACAAGAAGCCGAGATGGGCAACGTCATCAAGTATGAGGACGTGTTGAGTGTATCGGACTTGGCCTCGAAAATGAACAAAAAGCCAAACGAGATCATCATGAAGTTGATGGGTCTTGGTGTCATGGCGACCATTAACCAAACGCTCGATGACGAGACGATTGAATTGCTCGCCTCAGAATTCGGTTTCGAAGTGGAGAAAGAAGTCGTTGTCGACGAAATCGACTTCGAGACGGTCGAAGTCGACTTCTCTGAATACGACCTTGAAGAGCGCCCGGCAGTCGTAACCATCATGGGTCACGTCGACCACGGGAAAACGACGCTTCTCGACTCGATTCGCAACACGAAAGTCGTTGCCGGCGAAGCAGGTGGAATCACGCAGCACATCGGTGCGTACCAAGTTCAAGTCAACGACAAGAAAATCACGTTCCTCGACACACCAGGTCACGCCGCCTTCACGACGATGCGTGCCCGTGGAGCGGAAGTGACGGACATCGCGATTATCGTCGTCGCAGCGGATGACGGTGTCATGCCGCAGACGGAAGAAGCGATTTCGCACGCGAAAGCGGCGAACGTTCCAATCATCGTCGCAGTCAACAAGATGGATAAAGAAGGCGCAAATCCGGACCGTGTCAAACAAGAATTGACTGAATTCGGTTTGATTCCTGAAGAGTGGGGCGGCGAAACGATTTTCGTTCCAATCTCAGCCCTTCAAGGGGAAGGCATCGACGAGTTGCTCGAGATGATCCTTCTCGTCTCAGAAGTCGAAGAATACAAATCGACACCTGACATGCCAGCCCGTGGTACGGTCATCGAAGCGAAACTCGACAAAGGCCGTGGCCCAGTCGCGACACTTCTCGTTCAACACGGTACGCTTCGGATTGGAGACTCAATCGTCGTCGGAAGCACGTTCGGTCGTGTCCGGGCGATGGTCAACGATATCGGTCGTCGCGTGAAAGAAGTCGGCCCATCAACACCGATCGAAATCACAGGATTGAACGACGTTCCGCAAGCCGGAGACCAGTTCATCGTGTTCGAAGATGAGAAGAAGGCACGTGCCATCGGAGAAAAACGTTACCAACGTTACCTCGAGTCACAGCGTCGTGAGTCGGCAAAAGTCAGCCTTGACGACTTGTTCAGCCGGATTCAAGAAGGCGAAGTGAAAGACTTGAACGTCATCATTAAAGCAGACGTTCAAGGTTCAGCGGAAGCTCTTGCGGGCTCGCTTCGTAAAATCGACGTCGAAGGTGTCAAAGTCAACATCGTTCACCAAGGTGTCGGTGCGATCACAGAGGGTGACGTCATCCTCGCCTCGGCTGCGAACGCCATCATCATCGGTTTCAACGTCCGTCCTGACGGGAATGCTCGTTCTATGGCGGAACAAGAGAACGTGGAAATGCGTCTCCACCGCATCATCTACAACGCGATTGAAGAAATTGAGAGCGCGATGAAAGGGATGCTCGATCCAGAATTCGTCGAAGAAATCACAGGACAAGTTGAAGTCCGTGACGTCTTCAAAGTTTCGAAAGTCGGAACCATCGCTGGATGTTACGTCACAGAAGGTAAAATCTCACGTGATGCCGGCGTTCGCGTCATCCGTAACGGGATTGTCGTCTATGAAGGCAAACTCGACACGCTCCGCCGCTTCAAAGACGATGTCAAAGAAGTTGCGACAGGTTATGAGTGTGGGATTAAAGTCGAGAAGTTTGATGACATCAAAGTCGAAGACGTCATCGAAGCGTTCGTCATGAAAGAAGTCGAACGTAAATAAAGCAAGGAGGGAACACGTATGAACATTCGTGCCCAACGCGTCGCTGAACAGATGCGTAAAGAAATAACAGACATTCTCCTTCGTGAAGTGAGCGATCCGCGTACGAAGAACGCGACAATCACAAGCGTCGAAGTGACCGGAGACTTGCAACAAGCGACAGCTTATTACACAGTGCTCGGAGACGACGCTGAAGTGAAGGCAGAGACGCAAGCAGGACTCGATAAGGCGAGCGGATTCATCCGCCGTGAAATCGGAAGCCGCATCCGTCTTCGGAAAACACCAGAATTGTCGTTTGAATACGATTCATCAGTCGCATATGGTAGCCATATCGATTCGTTGATTCGCGATTTGAACAAAGGCGAATAAGGGAAAGGGGGACTCACGTCTCCCTTTTTCATGTGGAGGGAAAAACATGGAACCGACAGGAGTACTCATCCTTGATAAAGATGCGGGCATGACGAGCCATGACTGTGTCTTCAAATTGCGCAAGCTATTTCAAACGAAGAAAGTGGGCCATACCGGTACGCTCGACCCGGAAGTAACCGGGGTGTTGCCGATTTGTCTCGGTCGGGCGACGAAATTATCACGTTTTTTGACGGACGAAGGGAAGCGTTACGTGGCCGAAGTGACGATTGGGACAGCGACGATGACGGAAGATGCCCATAGCGAAGTCGTCGAGGCACGTGTCGTCGAGTCAGCAGCGTTCACAGCGGCGGACGTCGACCTGATCCTCGAGACGTTAACGGGAACGATCGAACAAGTCCCACCGTACTACTCGGCGGTCAAAGTGAATGGGAAGAAACTGTATGAATATGCCCGGAAAGGTCAAACGGTCGAACGTCCGCGTCGTATGGTCGACATTCATCAACTCGTCCGGACGAGCGACCTCACGTTCGGTGACGACGTATGTCGTTTTCGAATCGAAGTCGATTGCGGGAAAGGGACGTTCATTCGGACCCTCGCCGTCCAAATCGGGGAACGCCTAGGTTTTCCGGCCCATATGAGCGACCTTCGTCGAACGAAGTCTGGTTCGTTCGACGAAACGGCCGCGGTCCGTCTCGAGACGCTCATGGCGATTGAGACGGTCGAGGAACGGATGCAGTCCGTCATCCCGCTCGAAGAAGTCATCAAGCGCTGGCCCTCGATGACGATTCCTGCCAACCGAGAGCGCTATATTCGTAACGGTGGCAAGCTAAACGACGTCTCGCTCGAATTCGAACTGTTTACTGTCTATAATGAAGAAGGAATTCCGCTCGCCCTCTATCGACGGCTTGACGGAACGACAGACGCAACAGTCGAGGTCATGTTGACAATCGACTAAGGGGGAAACGAAAGTATGGAAACGATACATCTCACATATCCCGAGAAGCCGGACGTTGTCCCTTCGGTCATGGTACTCGGATTCTTCGATGGCGTCCACACGGGCCATCAGGCCGTGATTCGCCATGCGCAAGATCAGGCGGAGCAGCTGAACGTGCCGGTCACGGTCGTCACGTTCGATCCACATCCGAAACAAGTGTTGTCGAATAAACCGGATGCAGTCCGTTACATCACGCCGCTCTCGCGCAAGTTGGAACGGATTGAGGCGCTCGGAGTCGAACGCTGCCTCGTCATGACGTTCACGAAAGAACTTGCGAGCCTGTCGCCGCAACAGTTTGTCGACGACTACTTGATTGGAGCCGGCGCTGTTCATGTGACGGCCGGGTTTGATTATTCGTACGGTAAATTCGGAGAAGGGACGATGGAAACGTTACCGTTCCATGCGCGGGGTCGCTTCACGACATCCGTCGTCGCTGAACAGACCGAGGACGGAGAGAAAGTCTCATCGACACGGATTCGAAAACTGCTCGGAGCAGGAGAAGTCGAGGCGGCAGCCGCGCTCCTCGGGACATCGTATGTGATCTGTGGCGAAGTCATTCATGGGGACGCGCGTGGACGCACGATTGGATACCCGACGGCGAACGTCGTCATGGACGCATCATACGTCATGCCACGGCTCGGCGTCTATGCGACGCGAGTCCGGTTGCGTGACGGCCGAACGTTCGATGCGATGACGAACGTGGGGCGGCGCCCGACATTCTATGACACGGGCGACGTCTCAATCGAGAGTCACTTGTTTGATTTCTCTGAGGATTTGTATGGCCAATTGATTGAAATCGAATGGGTTCGATTCATTCGAAACGAGCGGGCGTTTGATGGCCTTGATTCACTCGTCGCGCAGTTGAAACAGGACGAGATGACGGCCCGGTCAATCCTATCTTGACTTTGAATACGGACTCCTGTATTCTTGTTTGGTACGCAAAGTACACCGTTTCGCTTGGCTGGTCGATTCACCAACGCCGGCTCGGCAACGCGGCAATTTTATTTAATTGGAGGTGGAGAGGCAAATGGCACTCTCAAAAGAACGTAAGAATGAAATCATCGCGGAATACGCGACAAAACAAGGTGACACTGGTTCACCGGAAGTTCAAGTTGCAGTCTTAACTGAACAAATCAACACATTAAACGATCATCTTCGTACACACAAGAAAGACCACCACTCACGTCGCGGTCTTTTGAAAATGGTTGGACGTCGCCGTAACTTGCTTACGTACCTTCGTAACAAGGACGTTACACGTTACCGTGAATTGATTCAACGCCTTGGTCTCCGTCGCTAATCCGACTGGACCACGTGACGGGCTGGGACATTTGTTCCTAGTCCGTTTCTTCTTTTTTAAAAGGAAATCATTAGACATTCGTAGGAATGAGCTACATAATAAACTAGATAAGGTTTGAGAGGAGAATGTTCATGTTAGGTACGAAACAAGTATTTTCTACGGAATGGGGCGGACGTCCGCTCTCTGTAGAAGTGGGCCAACTTGCGAAGCAAGCGAACGGCTCGGCGCTCGTGCGTTACGGCGACACCGTCGTGCTCGCTACAGTAACGGCATCGAAAGCACCAAAAGATTTAGATTTCTTCCCGTTAACGGTTAACTATGAAGAGAAACTCTATTCAGTCGGTAAAATCCCAGGAGGTTTCCTTCGTCGGGAAGGCCGTCCTGGTGAGAATGCGATTTTGACTTCACGTCTCATTGACCGCCCGATTCGTCCACTCTTCCCAGATGGATTCCGTCACGATATCCAAGTCATGATTTACGTCATGTCAAACGATCCGGACTGCTCGGCAGAGATGGCTGGTATGCTCGGCACATCAATCGCACTCTCCATCTCGGACGTCCCGTTTGACGGACCGATTGCCGGTGCAACGGTTGGCCGAATCGATGGCGAATTCATCGTCAACCCGACGACCGCGCAACTCGAGAAGACAGAACTCGAACTTCAAGTCGCTGGTACGGCTGATGCCATCAACATGGTTGAAGCGGGAGCAAACGAAGTTTCAGAAGACGTCATGCTCGAGTCGATCTTGTTCGGTCACGATGAGATTAAAAAGCTCGTCGCGTTCCAAAACGAGATCGTCGCAGCGGTCGGGAAACCGAAATTTGAATACACGGTGTCGAAGTTTGACGATACGTTGTCAACAGAGCTTGAAGCCGCTCGTCCTGAAATCGTCGAGGCCGTTCAAGTCGAAGAGAAGCATGCACGTGACGAAGCGATCAACGATGTCATCGCCAAGTACGTCGCCCTCTACGAAGAACGTCTCGCCGACGAGCCAGCCAAGTTGAAAGAAGTATCGGGTATTTTGAACAAGTTCGTTAAAGATGAAGTTCGCCGCTTGATTACAGTCGAGAAGGTTCGTCCTGACGGTCGTCGTCCTGACGTCATTCGCCCGCTCGCTTCTGAAGTCGGCTTGTTGCCGCGCGCCCATGGCGTCGGTTTGTTCACACGTGGTCAGACACAAGTCATGTCGGTCGCGACACTCGGTGTCATCGGCGATGCGCAAATCATCGACGGAATCGGCCTCGAAGAGAACAAACGTTTTATGCACCATTACAACTTCCCGCCATTCTCGGTCGGTGAAGCGCGTCCAGTCCGAGCACCAGGCCGTCGTGAAATCGGGCACGGCGCTCTTGGTGAGCGTGCGATGCTCCCGGTCATCCCGAAAGAAGCCGATTTCCCGTATACGATTCGTCTCGTATCGGAAGTACTTGAGTCGAACGGTTCTAGTTCACAGGCTTCAATCTGTGGCTCGACGCTCGCTCTTATGGACGCTGGTGTTCCAATTAAAGCGCCAGTCGCAGGGATTGCGATGGGTCTCATCATGGAAGGCGAACACTATACCGTTCTCACGGATATTCAAGGGCTCGAAGACCATCTCGGGGACATGGACTTTAAAGTCGCTGGAACGAAAGACGGTATTACAGCACTTCAGATGGATATCAAGATTGCAGGGATTACACGCGACATCTTGGTCGAAGCACTCGAACAAGCGCGTGTCGGCCGTCTCCATATCTTGAGCCATATGCTCGAAACGATCGATGCCCCACGTCCACAGTTGTCGAAGTATGCACCGAAGATTGTCACGATGACGATCAACCCGGACAAGATTCGCGACGTGATTGGACCGGGCGGGAAGATGATCAACAGCATCATCGACCAGACAGGTGTCAAAATCGACATCGAACAGGACGGGACAGTATTCATCGCCTCGACCGACCAAGAAGGCATCGATATGGCGATGGCGCTCATCGGCGACATCGTGCGTGAAGTTGTCGTCGGCGAAGAGTTCGACGCGACCGTCCGCCGGATTGAGAAGTTTGGCGCGTTCGTCGAATTGTTCAAAGGCAAAGACGCCCTCGTTCACGTCTCAGAGTTCAGCTTAGAGCGTGTCGCGAACGTCGAGGACGTCGTGAAACTTGGCGATACAATCAAAGTCCGTGTGACCGAGATTGATGACAAAGGTCGCGTCAACGCTTCACACAAAGTGCTTATCCTTGAAGGATTGTCACCTGAGGAGCGCGAAGCTTACGAAGCGAAACGGAAAGCGCAACGTGAGAGCCGCCCACCGCGTGACAGCCGTCCGCCGCGTCGTGACGGAGATCGTCGCCCACCAAGATCGACAAACTAATTTATGCTGGCCATCGTCTATCGCGATGGCCTTTTTCATAGGAGTGATAAAATGGAATGGATCACATTAGATAATGGCGTCCGCATCGTCATCGAACCGATGGCAGACGTCCGGAGCACGTCGACCGGTGTGTTCATCAAAGCCGGGACGCGCACAGAAGACAAGTCCGAAATTGGAATCAGCCATTTGATTGAACATATGTTATTCAAAGGGACGACGACAAGGTCGGCGAAAGAAATCGCCTCATTTTTCGATGAACTCGGTGGTAGCGTCAATGCGTTCACGTCGAAAGACCATACGTGTTATTACGTGAAGACGCTCGATGAGCACGCCGTCATGGCGTTCGACGCGCTCGCGGACATGGTGTTTGACTCCGTCTTCGATGAAGTTGAACTTGAGAAAGAAAAACGCGTCGTACTTGAAGAAATCAAAATGTATGAAGACACACCAGAAGACCTCGTCCACGAACTGCTCGCAACGGCCGTGTATCAAGATGATGTGCTAGCAGAACCGATTCTCGGGACGGAATCGAGCGTGCTCGGTCTTTCACGGGACCAGTTGCTTCGTTACATGGAAACACGGTATACGGGCAACCGCGTTGTCGTCTCAATTGCCGGGCACGTGCCGGATGAACTCATCGAGGCCGTCAAAGCGAGGTTTGCCGAACTCCCATCAGGGGAATCTCCGAAAGAATCGACCGTGCCGACGCTTTACGCCGAAGTCGTGAAAAAAGAGAAAGAAACGGAACAAGCCCATCTTTGTTGGAACTTCGAAGCAATCGCCGCGACCGATGACCGATTGCCGCACCTCGCGCTGTTAAATAACGCGATTGGGGCGACGATGTCTTCAAGACTGTTTCAGTCGATTCGCGAAGAACAAGGGCTCGCTTATTCGATTTATTCATATTACACGACGTTCGATGATCACGGAACGTTCACGATTTACATCGGGACGTCAAAAGACACACTCGATCAAGTCGAATCGATTATGGTACGTGAACTCGCAGCATTAAAGGCGACTGGATTGAGTGAAGAAGAAGTCGAAAAAGGGAAGCGGCAGCTGAAAGGATCGCTCGTGCTCGGGAACGAGAGCACGAGCGCTCGGATGAACCGAAACGGCCGCAACCTTGTCTTACTAAATGAAGTAGAACCGATTGACGTCGTCCTCGATAAAGTGGATCGGATTGAGGCACGCGACGTGAACGCCCTCATTCGTGAAGTGCTCAGCCATGCTCCTGCCAAATCTTATGTCCTTCCGTCCGAAGACTGACTTGAAACCGAATTGTAAGTTCTCTACACTAATTAAGAGGTATTCTTTACTTTGGACAGGATACAGGTGAAAGAAGGGAAAGACTTGAACTTAACCGATTTAGCTAAACACATTCAATTGATTAACCAACTATCAGACTCTGACATCAACGTAACCCACGTGACGACCGACTCGCGCGAAGTCGTCCCCGGGACTCTTTTCGTAGCGATTAAAGGGTATACGGTCGATGGACACGATTATGCGAAAACCGCGATTGAACGCGGTGCCGTCGCCATCGTCAGCGAACGCCCGCTCGACGTGCCAGTGCCAAACTTGATTGTCCGTGACAGCTCAAGAGCCGTCGGACTGTTGGCTTCCGCTTTTTATAACTACCCGTCGGAACAGATGCGTATGTTCGGCATCACAGGGACGAACGGGAAGACGACGACGACGACAATCTTACGTGACGTCCTCGTAGAGCTTGGGCATAGTACCGGCTTGATTGGAACGGTTGAAGTCCGCATTAACGACCAAGTCGTACCGAGCAAGAACACGACGCCGCAAAGTTCGGAACTTCAACAATTATTGGCGCAGATGAAGACCGAAGGCGTGACGGACGTCATGATGGAAGTGTCGTCACACGGCCTAGAACTCGGTCGTGTCATCGGAACCGATTTTGATATCGTCGGGTTCACGAATTTGACCCACGACCATCTCGATTTCCACGGCACGTTTGATAATTACGCCCGTGCGAAAGGATTGCTCTTCGCCCAGCTCGGCCAAATGGCGTCGCGCGGCAAAGTCGCGGTCTTAAATGCGGACGATCCATATAGTAAGCTCTATGAAACGATGACGGGTGCGCGCGTCATGACATACGGAATCGATGCCCCGGCGGACGTCGTGGCGACGAATATCGTCCAGACGTTATCGGACACGAGTTTCCACCTTCACTATCAAGGAGAGAGCTTGCCGGTGACGGTTCAATTCATTGGACGGTTCAACGTATACAATATTCTCCTTGCGACCGGGTGCTTGCTCGCAGCGGGCTATTCGCTCGCAAAAATTATTGAGGCGCTCGAAGCGATCCATCCGGCCAAAGGACGCATGCAACGGCTCGACGTTCCCGGCTATAACGTCTATGCCGACTATGCCCATACACCAGACGGCATCGAGCAATGTTTGAAATCACTCGTCGGTGTCCCAAAAGAAGATATTATTTTCTTAATCGGAACGGGCGGCAATCGCGACGTGACGAAGCGCCCGACGATGGGTCAAATGGCTTCAAAATATGCAGGTACTGTCGTCATCACGACAGACGATCCTCGGTTTGAAGCGTATGATTCAATCACGAGCGGCATTGCCTCAGGGATGACGCACGACAACTTCGTCGAGATTGGCGACCGCGAAGAGGCGGTCCGTTATGCGGCACGTCTTGCGAAACCGACCAATATCGTCGTCTTGGCCGGAAAGGGACATGAAAAATATCAAATCATCGGCAATGAAAAAATACCGCTCGATGAAGAGAAAATTGTTCGAGCGACAATCTTGAAGACGGAGGAATAACGATTTATGGCAGTACAGCCTATCAGTTTGACAGAGAAACAGCATGACGATTTCGTTAAAACACATGAGCGCGGCGATTTGCTCCAGCTTTCAAGTTGGGCAAGCGTCAAGCGTAAAAATGGCTGGTCGGGGGAACGCATCGCCGTCGGCACGGACGGAACGACTACAGGGGTCGCCCTCTTGTTGTTCAAACAAGTGCCAAAGCTCCCGTTCACCCTGTGCTACGCACCGCGCGGTTTCGTCGTCGATTATGACGACACCGCATCGCTTCGCGCATTGACCGAAGAGGCGAAGCGTGTCGCTAAAGCAAAACGTGCCATCACAATCAAGATTGATCCGAACATCGACCGCGATGAAGTGCCGGGTTTACTGACAGAGATGACCGAGCTCGGCTTCACGCATAAAGGGTATGGCGGCGGTTTCGATTATGCGCAGCCACGCTTTACGATGGAGACGGATTTGCGTCCATCGGAAAAAGAGATTTTCGGGAAGTTTCACCATAAGTTCCGCTATAACGTTCGGCTCGCCGAAAAGAAAGGCATCGTCTGTACGGAGGTCGGTCGTGACGGCCTGAAGACGTTCGCTGAGTTGATGAAAGTGACGGGGGAACGGGACGGTTTCTCTACACGCGGACTCGACTACTTTGAAAATTTATATGACTGCCTTCAACCGAATGACGCCCGTCTCTTCTTGACGAAACTTGAACCGAGCCTAGCCCTCGAACAGCAACAACAGACGCTCGATAAAGCGACGCGAGAGCTTGTAAAAATCGAACGGGCACTCGAGAAAGAGACCGTCGAGAAAAAACGAACGAGTTTAATGAACCGTGAGAAACAGACGCGGGAACAAATCGACAAGATTGAGACGGCGTTGCCGGAGCTCGTCGAACTCGACAAGCGTTATCCGGACGGCCTCGTCTTGTCAGGTGGTCTGTTGACGCTCGCTGGCCGCCGCTCCTACTACTTGTACGGGGCGTCGTCAAACGAGTTCCGTGAGTTCATGCCGAACCATCTCATGCAATGGACGATGATGCAAGCCGCAAAAGAGAGTGGCGCCGAGCGCTACGACTTCGGCGGTGTCTCTGGTAATACGGACCCGGACGATGAATATGCGGGACTCTACGCCTTTAAATCGGGATGGGGCAGTGACATGATTGAGAAGGTCGGGGAGTTCGACCTCGTCTTGAATCGTCCGCTCTATCTCGTCCTTGAAAAAGGACTTCCGCTCGTCAAAGGACTCCGTAAACGGTTCAGACGATGAGGTGGACCGGTGTAGTGACGTTCGCGATGGTCGCGTTCATCGTCGGGATTTTCTTGGCTTACTCGTTCTCGCGCCCTGGTCCGATGCCATGGGTGGATGAACCGTCGTTCGAGGCAGGGATGTGCAATCGAGCACCTCAAGCCGAGCAACCGATCGTCGAGCGAAGTGAGCGCGCCTTCACGAACTTGCACCCGCACGTCCGGGAGCGAAGCGAATCGTTCGTCCGTCTCGCATACTCGTGCCTCGGGCTCGAGGTACGCTTAACGTCCGGCTATCGCTCAGAGGAAGAACAAAACGCACTCTATGCCCAAGGGCGATCGGAGCCGGGCCAAATCGTCACGAACGCCAAAGCTGGACAAAGTTACCATAACTATGGACTCGCCGTCGACTTCGTCATCATCCATGACAACCGGGCTGACTACGATTTGTCATCTGACCATAATCGTTCCGGTGTGCCGGACTGGCAAGAACTCGGTGAACTTGGCAAGGCACTCGGGTTCGAATGGGGCGGAGATTGGCGTAACTTCCCTGACTATCCGCACTTGCAGATGGACTTCGGGTTGTCGATTCGACAGCTCGCCGCAGGCAAGCGCCCGGGAGATCAAGCGACGATGCCGCTCGCTGATGTTTTAAAACCTCTAGTCGATTGAACGGAAATGTTGGCAATGAAGCCGTTTTCCGATACAATATTCAATAGCGATAAGTGGACGAACCAGAATATGAATCATCTAGGAGGTTTTTGTTAGTGTCAAAGAAGAAGACAGAGAACATTAGCGTCTTTGCGCTTGGAGGCGTAGGCGAAATCGGGAAGAACATGTACGTCGTGGAACTAGACGACGACATCTTCGTCATCGATGCCGGTCTCATGTTCCCAGGCGATGAGATGCTCGGGATTGACATCGTCATCCCTGACATTACGTATTTAAAAGAGAATAAAGATCGCGTCCGTGCCATCTTCATCACGCACGGCCACGAAGACCATATCGGTGGACTCAGCTACGTGCTCCGCGATTTGAAACACGTTCCCGTCTACGGAACGAAATTGACGCTCGGTTTAATCGAGCTCAAATTGAAAGAGGCAGGCTTACTTAAAGAAGTCGACCTTCGATTGATTGACGCCAAAACGAAATTGACTATCGCTGATCATTTCATCACGTTCTTCCGCGTCAACCACTCGATTCCCGACTGTGTAGGGGTCTGCATCCAAACGTCTCAAGGCGCAATCGTTCATACGGGCGATTTCAAATTCGATTACACACCCGTCGACGGGAAGCAGTCTGATTTCAACAAGTTGGCCGCGATTGGTCAACGAGGTGTCCTCGCCTTGCTATCGGACTCGACGAACGCGGAACGTCCGGGACAAACCGGGTCGGAGTCACTCGTAGGTGCCGAATTGAACGACGTCATCTATCAAGCGGAAGGACGCGTCATCGTCGCCTCGTTCGCCTCGAACGTCCACCGTTTGCAACAAGTGTTCGCCGCGGCGGAAGCGAACGACCGCAAAGTCGCCGTTGTCGGCCGCAGTATGGTCAATATCGTCGAAGTGGCACAAAAACTCAATTATCTTCGTTTCAAGCCGAAAACGCTCGTCGAACTGTCACAAGTGAACCGACTCCCTGACAATAAAGTCGTCATCTTGACGACGGGTTCGCAAGGAGAGCCGATGGCAGCGTTGACGCGAATGGCACGCAACGCTCATAAACAAGTGAATATTCGCTTGAATGATACGGTCGTCATCGCCGCGACGCCGATCCCGGGTAACGAGAAGTCGGTTTCGAAAACGATCGACCTCTTGTTCCGTTCAGGTGCGAACGTCATCTATAACCAGCGGAAAGTTCACGTATCGGGACACGGTTCGGCTGAAGAGTTGAAGCTCATGCTCAACCTCGTCAAGCCGAAGTACTTCCTCCCGATTCACGGAGAATACCGGATGCAAATGGCGCACTCGAAACTTGCAGAACAAGTCGGCGTCAAATCAAATAACATCTTCATCGTCGAAAAAGGCGATGTGGTCGAGTTCACGGGTCGTAAGGCCCGGATGAGCCGTAAAGTTCCGGCCGGTAACGTCTTGATTGACGGAATCGGTGTCGGTGACGTCGGGAACATCGTGCTTCGGGACCGTCGCCTCTTGTCGCAAGACGGCGTCGTGCTCTGCGTCGTCACGTTGAACCGGAAACAAAAGAAATTGATTTCAGGCCCCGAGCTCATCTCGCGCGGATTCGTCTATATGCGTGAATCCGAAGAGATGATTTCTGAGGCGAACCGAATCGTCACAAAGCAAATCGAGAAGAGTCTCCAAGCTGGAAGCGATTGGACCGAATTGAAATCAAATATTCGTGAGCGGCTCAGCGTCTTCTTGTTCGAGCAGACGAAACGTCGTCCGATGATCTTGCCGATCATCATGGAGATATAATGAATTGAGGCAAAAGTCATCTGACTTTTGCCTTCTTTTTATAGGAGGAATCGAAAGTGACACAAAAAAAGGTGGCTCCAAAGTCAAGGAAAACACCGCCAAAACGGAAACGACCGGCTCCGAAAGCTCGAAAGAAACAACCGATTCCGTGGCGTACATATGGGTGGAGCGCATTCGTTCTTGCCGTGACGGCGTTCATCTTTTCATTATTTGAATTCGGCTGGGTCGGCACACGGACTTCCATGCTCGCTGTCACGTTATTTGGAGGCTGGGGAGCATTGACCTATCTCGCGATCGGCTTCACGTTGCTCATCTTTTTGAGCGATTGGCGGCCGAGCCAGCGGACGGGGATTTTCTTACTGTTCCTCGCTTTTCTATTGTTTGGCGACCTCGTCTGGGGGGCTGAGCGCGGAGCGATCAATGGTGCGCTCTATAACATGAATCATTACTTACTATCCGATTTCGGTATCATCTTTCTCGGAATCATTTGTCTTGTCGTCGGGATTTCTTTACTGTCCCCGACGATTTGGCGCAGTGCCGGCCAAAGACTGCTCGAGTCCGGTCAAGCGATCAAGCAAGAGTGGCAAGAACGGGAGCGCCCGGAACGAAAGACGGCTCCGGCTCGGAAAAAAGCGACGGCTTCCGTTCAGCGAGAATCAAAGCCATTGACCGAACCGTCAGAACCTGAACCGGAAACCGATGCGGTGACGATTCACGACATCCCAATCGTCGGATTCAGTGAACAAGTCGTCGCCGAGAAGCAAGAACAAAACCAAGGCACGAAAGCGGCAGAAAGCACGGATCAAGTTGCGGACATGGCGACCGAAGATATGATGATGACGGCAGCGCAAGACGTCTCGGACACGTATGAGCTCCCGACGTTCACCATTTTGTCCGAACCGGTCGTCACGGATTTGTCGGGTGAGAACGCCCGTTTGAAAGCGAATGCGACAAAACTCGTCCAAACGCTCAAATCGTTCGGTGTCGGTGTGAAAGTGTTGAAAATTCATCTCGGACCGACCGTGACAAAATATGAGCTCCAACCGGATATCGGTGTGAAAGTGAGCCGGATCACATCGCTCAGTGACGACTTGGCGCTCGCGCTCGCGGCGAAAGACATCCGTATCGAGGCGCCGATTCCAGGCAAAGCGGCGATTGGGATTGAGGTGCCGAACCAAGAAGTCGCTCCCGTATGCTTGCGAGAAGTGCTCGAGGCGGAGCCGGTCAAACGGGATTCGTCATCGTTACTTGTCGCGCTCGGGCGTAGCATCAGTGGTGAGACGGTGACTGTCGCGTTGAATAAAATGCCGCACTTGCTCGTGGCCGGGTCGACGGGTTCTGGAAAGTCGGTTTGCATTAATGGGATGATTGTTTCGATTTTAATGCGCACCCGCCCGGACGAGGTCCGATTGATGATGATCGATCCGAAGATGGTCGAGTTAAACGTCTATAACGGCGTCCCGCATTTGCTGACGCCGGTCGTCACCGACCCGAAAAAGGCGGCCCAAGCGCTCAAACAAGTCGTTGCCGAGATGGAACGACGTTACGAGCTGTTTAGTCGTTACGGTGTACGAAACATCGAGGGATATAACGAACTCGTCGACAAGTCGGAAGATGAGGATGCGAAACGTCTTCCGTTCATCGTCGTGATTGTCGATGAACTCGCCGACCTCATGATGGTCGCGTCGAACGATGTCGAGGACGCCATCATGCGCCTCGCACAGATGGCGCGGGCTGCAGGGATTCATATGGTACTCGCAACACAGCGTCCTTCCGTAGACGTCATTACAGGCGTCATTAAGGCGAATATTCCGTCACGCATCGCGTTCGCTGTCTCGTCCCAGACGGATTCCCGAACGATTCTAGATGGGGGTGGGGCCGAGAAGTTACTTGGTCGAGGGGACATGCTCATGCTCGCTAACGGGATGAACAAGCCGATTCGAGTTCAAGGCGCCTTCGTGTCGGATCAAGAAGTCGAGACGGTCGTCAACCATGTCATCGCCCAGCAACGGGCACAATATGTCGAGGCGATGATGCCAAAAGAAGAAGAAGTGACGACAATTGATTCGGACGATTCGTTGTTCGGAGAAGTCGTCCAGTTCATCATGACCCAGGAAACGGCCTCCACTTCGATGATTCAGCGCCGGTTCCGAATTGGATACAACCGTGCCGCACGATTGATCGATTCGCTTGAGCAAGCGGGATATGTCGGTCCATCTGAAGGTTCGAAACCAAGGAAAGTGCTCGTCAATGAGTCGGAAGGATAATTTTAAAAAAGCGAACAATGGTATCTTTATAGATATTATTGTTCGCTTTTTGTTTATATTTTGGAATGAATCAAATGTATGCTAAATTCAGACAATGGAAGCAATCATCGGGAATGACGTAGCATATATAGCCTAAAATACCTAATACGACATACTACTAAAACAGTTGAACCGCTTTCATTTTTTAATATCGTTTTCATTTTACAAAAACTTTGCAAAGGCTGAAGGAACAGGTAAAATAGACTACAGGACGCACTGAATTCCTTCACGTCAAAATATTTCCTTGATTCCGAACAAAAAGTATTGCGTTCTTTTTCTGGAATCCCTATACTTAATATTGGCAAGGGCATTCATACGTCAGATGTCTGAGCACTGGTAACAATAGGTAAAGGTGGTGAGGCCCATGTCGATCAAGCTCGATCATCGCTTGCTCTATCTCCGCGTGATTGAGAAAATCAAGCAGGATATCGATGAGGGTGTCTATCGTGAGGGGGAAAAACTTCCTTCAGAGTTCGAGTTATCGAAGCAGCTAGGGGTTAGTCGTGCGACGCTCCGAGAAGCGCTTCGGATTCTCGAAGACGAGAAATTTGTCGTGCGTAAACATGGCGTCGGGACGTTCATTAGTTCTAAACCTCCGTTCACATCGGGGATTGAAGAGCTGTTCAGCGTAACGGACATGATCACGCGTGCCAAAATGACACCGGGAACGAAAGTATTGGTGGCCGAAAAGGTGTTAGCGACAGAGAGAGAAGCCGAGCGTTTAAAAGTCGAACCGAATTCTCCGATTTATCGGATTGTCCGGATTCGCTATGCAGACGAGACACCGGTCGTATACTGCGTGGACAAAATCCCCGCACATCTCGTTTCTAATCCTGAAGCATTGACAGAAGGGAAGTCGTTATTTGACGCGCTGGAACAAGAGGTAGGACGTCGGGTCGCGTACGCGATTACGCACATCGAACCGAGTGTGAGCACAGAAATCTCGACACAACTTCAAACGGACCAACCGTTACTCGCTTTAAAGCAATTGCATTACGATGAAAGCGACCTACCGTTGCTCGATTCGGCAAACTTTTTCCGAGCGGACCGCTTTGACTTCCACGTCGTCCGCAAACGCGTCTAAAACACGTATTTGACATTCGGAGAGGTTATTTTTGGGGAATGGCGTGAAAGCGCTTTCTTATACCGGTGTAATGACTACTGACAACATGACAACCTAAATTGTTATGAACCGAAAGGGGAAACACGACGATGATGAACAAGAAAAAAACGATTCTCTCAGCTTTAGCAGCAGGTCTTACGCTCTCGACAGTACTCGCAGCATGTGGCGGCGGGGACGACAATGAAGGCGCTTCAAACGGAGAAGGCGGCGGCAGCGAAGCTGGCGACTTCAAAGTAGCGATGGTAACGGATACGGGCGGCGTAGATGACAAGTCGTTCAACCAATCAGCTTGGGAAGGTCTCACGAAGTTCGGTGAAGACAACAACTTGACGGAAAACGAAGGATTCAAATACCTTCAATCTTCTAAACAAGCAGACTATCAGCCAAACTTGCAACAATTGGCACGTGACAACTTCAACTTGATCTACGGAATCGGCTTCTTGATGGCTGAAGACATCCAAACGGTCGCTGGTCAATTCTCAGACAACAACTTCGCAATCGTCGACATGGTCGTTGATGCACCGAACGTCGCGTCAATCACGTTCAAAGAGCAAGAAGGATCATTCCTTGTCGGTGTCATCGCGGGTCTCATGACTGAAACGGACAAAGTCGGTTTCATCGGTGGTGTCGAGTCTGACTTGATCAAGAAGTTCGAAAACGGATTTAAAGCGGGCGTCATGGCCGTCAACCCAGACGCGACAATCGACGTGAAATACGCGGAAGACTTCAACTCGGCTGAAAAAGGAACAGCGATCGCATCAGGTATGTATGGCGCAGGTTCTGACATCATCTATCATGCAGCTGGTGGTACGGGTGTAGGGGTATTCACAGAAGCGAAGAACCGTAAGAAGAACGGCGAAGAAGTATGGGTAATCGGGGTTGACCGTGACCAATACGAAGAAGGCCTCCCAGAAGACGTTACGCTTACTTCAATGGTTAAACGTGTAGATACGGCGACGTATGAAGTGTCGAAACAGACGATGGAAGGGAACTTCCCAGGTGGAGAAATCATCGAGTTCGGTTTGAAAGATGACGGTGTTGGAATTGCTGAAACATCTGATGAGCACGTTCCGGCTGACATCCTCTCGCAAGTAGACGAGTATCGCCAACAGTTAATTGACGGCGAACTTACTGCACCTGCGACAGACGCTGAGTTCGAAGAGTTCATGAAAACAGTAGAATAAATCATTGAGTAAGGGGGGACCCATGTGGTTCCCCTTTCCTTAAAGTTAGGAGTGGACTTTCTTGGAATATGTTATTGAAATGCTCAATATTCGCAAAGAGTTCGGTACGTTCGTAGCCAACGACAATATCACCCTTCAACTTCGTAAAGGCGAGATTCATGCGTTGCTCGGAGAGAATGGCGCCGGGAAATCGACGCTCATGAACGTCTTATTCGGTCTCTATCAGCCTGAAGGCGGAGAGATTCGCGTACGCGGAGAAAAGGTGAACATTGAGAACCCGAATATCGCCAACGATCTCGGCATCGGCATGGTGCACCAACACTTCATGCTCGTCGAGAAGTTTACGGTCACAGAAAACATCATCCTCGGTTCTGAACCGAAGAGCGGATTGACGGTCGACCGAGCGACGGCGCGTAAAAAAGTAATGGACATCTCGGAGCAGTACGGGCTTCGAATCGACCCGGATGCAAAAATCGAAGACATCTCAGTCGGGATGCAACAGCGTGTGGAAATTTTAAAGACGCTCTATCGTGGCGCCGAAATTTTAATTTTTGATGAGCCGACGGCCGTGTTGACGCCTCAAGAGATTCAAGAACTTATTCAAATCATGAAGCGTCTCATCGAAGAAGGAAAATCAATCATTTTGATTACCCACAAGCTAAAAGAGATCATGCAAGTGGCGGATCGCTGTACGGTCATCCGACGTGGACGTTACATCGGGACGGTCGATATCGACGAGACTGTCAACGAGGATCGCCTTGCGGAGATGATGGTCGGGCGTGAAGTAAACTTTGATGCGGAATATTCCAAGGCAGATCCACAGCAAGTCGTCCTCGACATTCAAAAGCTCGTCGTCAAAGACAGTCGAGGCATTGAAGTCGTCGAAGGCTTGGATTTACAGATTCGCTCAGGTGAGATTCTTGGAATTGCTGGAATCGATGGCAATGGTCAGACGGAATTGATTGAAGCCATCTCAGGATTGAAAAAGCCTGAGGGCGGCAAGATTTTCTTGAACGGGAATGACGTGACCGGGTTCACCCCACGTAAAGTGACGGAAGCGGGCGTGGGCCATATCCCACAAGACCGACATAAGCATGGTCTCGTGCTCGACTATTCGATTCGAGACAACATGGTCTTGCAAACGTACTACAAAGAACCCTTCTCGAAACGCGGTTTGATGAACTATAAAGCCGTCGCGGAGAAGGCTAAAGCGTTAATTGAGAAGTTTGACGTCCGAACTCCGTCAGTCGATGTGCCGGCTCGTGCCCTCTCTGGAGGGAACCAGCAAAAAGCGATTATCGCCCGTGAAGTCGACCGGTCGCCAGACTTGTTGATTGCGGCACAGCCGACACGTGGTCTTGACGTCGGAGCGATCGAGTTCATTCACGAGCAGCTCGTCAAAGAGCGGGAGAAAGGACGCGCCGTCCTCCTCATCTCGTTTGAGCTTGAAGAAATCTTACACGTGTCGGACCGGATCGCCGTCTTGTATGAAGGGAAGATTGTCGGGATTCGCGATCCGAAAGAAACGACAGAGCAAGAGCTCGGCTTCTTGATGGCCGGCGGTAAGAGAGGGGAAGAAACAGTATGAACAAGCTAGGACTCAATCGACTGCTCATCCCACTACTATCAATCTTGATGGGACTCGTCGTCGGAGCGATCGTCATGCTCATCGGTGGCTATGACCCAGTTCGCGGATTTACGTCGCTCTTTAACGGGATGCTCGGCAGCCCGTACGCGATTGGGGAGACGCTCCGTGCTGCGGCACCGCTCATCTTCTCTGGTCTTGCCGTGGCGTTCGCGTTCCGGACCGGACTCTTCAACATCGGGGTCGAAGGCCAAGTGTTGATCGGCTGGGTGGCCGCCGTGTACGTCGGAATCAACTTCGAATTGCCGATGTTCCTCCACTTGCCGCTCGCCTTGCTCGCCGCGATGCTCGCTGCTGCTGCATGGGCGTTCGTTCCTGGTTTCCTCAAGGCGAAGTTCCACGTCCATGAGGTTATCACATCGATTATGATGAACTACATTGCGCTCTATACGACGAACTCAATTTTACGTAGCGTCATCGGCGTGACGAATGAACGGACTGAGTCGATTCGGGAGACGGCGTCGCTCTCGTCACCGCTTCTTCAAGAATTGACAACGTTCTCGCGCTTGCACTGGGGAATTCTCATCGCTGTGCTTGCCGCCATCGTCTATTACTATATTTTGCAACGCACGACGCTCGGCTATGAGCTTCGCGCCGTTGGTTTCAACAAAAACGCCTCACAATATGCAGGGATGAGCGTCAATCGCAACATCGTCTTGTCGTTCGTCATCTCAGGCATGTTCGCCGGTCTCGCCGGTGCGATGGAAGGGCTCGGGACGTTCAATGGCATGACGCTCAGCGCGTCGTTCACGGGCGTCGGATTCGACGGGATCGCGGTCGCGCTCCTCGGTGCAAACACGGCCATCGGTGTCGTCTTGGCGGCACTCTTGTTCGCTGGACTCAACATCGGTGGACTCGCGATGCAGCTCGGGGCGAACATTCCGTCTGAGCTCGTCAAAGTCATTATCGCCGCTATCGTTATCTTCGTGGCGTCTGGTTATGCACTGAACTATGTCATTGAGAAACTTAAAGGAAATCGTAAGAAAGGAGTGGAGAAAAAATGAGCTTCTTAGAAGTCCTCTATATCGTCGTACCGGTTGCACTTGCCTATGCGACTCCACTCATCATCGCCGCTCTCGGTGGCATCTTCAGTGAACGGTCGGGTGTCGTCAACATCGCACTTGAAGGAATCATGGTCATCGGGGCAGCGACCGGGATCATCACGACGTTGACGCTGACAAGTATGGGTCTAGGTGGAATGAGCCCATGGATCTCGCTTTTAGTGGCGATGGTCATCGGGGCACTGTTCTCCCTCTTCTTGGCAGTCCCGGCTATCCTTTGGCGGGCAGACCAGACCGTCCTTGGTGTCGCGATCAACATGCTTGCAATCGGACTTGCGATCTTCGTCGTCCGTGTCCTTTACAATAAAGGGCAGACCGACTTTATCCAATACCGGATCGCAAAAGAGAACGTGCCGTTCTTATCGGACATTCCGGTTCTCCGCATGTTCTTCGTCAACGTTCAATATACGTCGTTCATCGCCATCGCGCTCGCGTTCGTCGTCTGGTTTGTCATCTTCAAGACGCCTTTTGGCCTTCGTCTTCGCTCGGTCGGGGAACACCCGATGGCGGCGGATACGATGGGAATCAACGTCACAAAGATGCGCTTCATGGGCGTCATGCTCTCAGGTGCGTTCGGTGGCTTGGCTGGTGCGGTCTATGCCGTAACGGTCACGACGAACTTTAGTGCGACGACGATTGTCGGACAAGGGTTCCTCGCCATCGCGGCGATGATTTTCGGGAAATGGAATCCGCTCGGTGCGCTCGGCGCCGGTCTCTTCTTCGGATTCGCGCAAGCGCTCTCGATTATCGGTAGCAACTTGCCGGTCATCAATAACGTGCCGCAAGTGTTGCTCTTAATCGCGCCGTATGCGCTCACGATTCTCGCCCTTGCCGGTGTCGTCGGTCGTGCCGATGCACCAAAGTCTGTCGGTATCCCGTATATTAAAGGGAAACGATAACGAAAAAAAGGACATCTGTCCTCTTTAGGAAAGGTTGTTTGACGGAAGCGTCAAACAACCTTTTTTGTTATACTCATAAAGAGGTGAGACAATTGAAAACATGGTGGTACTGGACGCTCGTTCTCGTGCTGACTTTCATCCTTTCCGGGTGTACGGCCGATGATTGGTTCGGTCCGCAAATCGACCCGCCGGAGTCGCTGACCGAGCTCGAAGCCGACTATCCGAGTGCTAGCGTGACGCAGCAAGTGAAGCGCCCGATCGGGAAAACCGAGACGGTCACGCTTGACCGTGTCGTCGACGGCGATACGCTTAAAGTCGAATTCGAGAACGGGGCGACGGAATCGATTCGCCTCTTGCTCGTCGACACACCGGAGACGAGCCATCCGACGCTTCCGGTCCAACCGTTCGGGGAGGCGGCGAAAGCGTTCGTTTCACGCTGGCTTCCAGAGGGCGATACGATCACGCTCGAATATGATGTCGGTCGCTACGACCGGTATCAGCGCACGCTCGCCTACGTCTGGTATGACGGGACGATGTTGAACGAAGAGCTGTTGCGCCGCGGCCTTGCCCGTGTCGCTTATGTCTATGCGCCGAACACGCAACACGTCGATGCGTTCCGAGACGTCGAGCGGGTCGCGCGGCAACAGTTGCTCGGCATTTGGAGTCTTGAGAATTATGTGACCGGGAACGGCTTCGACCACGAGGCGACTGATCCGGCTAAATCGACTCGCGAGACGGACGAGTGTGACATTAAAGGCAACATCAATCGGGACGGAGAGAAAATTTATCATGTCCCGGGCGGTGCCAGTTACGAACGGACGGTGCCGGAAGTACTATTTTGCACGGAACGAGAAGCGAAGGCAGCCGGTTTCCGTAAAGCGGCACGCTAAAAAAGAGAGACATGTATGTCTTAGACACACATGTCTCTCTCCGCTTATTCGTATTTGAGTGCGTCTCCGTCAAATGACTCGTCGGCGACTTTGATTGAATCGGTTGGACAACCTTCGAACGCGTCCATCAAGTCCTCATACAACTCGTCTGGAACTTCGATCGTTCCTGTGTTGTCATCCATTAAGTTGAAGGCGAGGCCTTCGTCATCATAGTCAAAGATATCCGGGGCGGCGGCTCCGCAAGCTCCACACGCAATGCATGTATCTTTATCAACAATTGTAAATTTTGCCATTCTTAACCCTCCATACGTTTCGTCTCTCTCCATGGAAATCGACTTGTTACTGACTATGAGTAATTGTAGTCTACATACCCGATTATTTCAATGAGGAAACGAACATCGCTTTGGAAGGATAATGATTGAGAAGGAGGTGGGACGATGGTGCACTTGGCTGACGGGGTGTTGCTCTTAGCGATTGATCGGTTAAAAGGGGAGCGCAGTGAACGAAGCTTATTTCATGTGTTGAACGGTAAACGATCGGCGACGACGCTGCAAGATGCGTTTTTTTACGATCTCGAACCGATTTTCGGGCTGTTCCCGTATACGAAGTATGACTATGAGAAACTTCTCGCCTCGCTCGAGAAACGGGGTTGGCTTAACCGATCGAGCTTTACCTTGACGGAAGCCGGCGCCATGTTAGCATCTCCCGAGGCGGTCCGTGACTTGTTCGATCGGCTCGGAGGGGAGCAGCGTGATTACGCGACGATGACGTGGAAGCGTCTCAGTCTATTCATTCAGACGTTCATGTCGCTCGAACATACACGTACGTTTTATCCAGTCCAAGCCGATCGGCATGCCGAGCGCTGGGTGAAGCAAGTCGTTCGGACAGAGCGGGACTGGCGACCGCTCATTCAATCGTTTCACGAGGAGCTCGAGACGGCGCTTGACTCGATCGGCGACCCGTATGCAACAGCCGTCGTCTATCGATTCACCGGTGCGTTCGAGACGGGGTACACGTATGAACAAATCGCTTCGTTACTCGACGTCGATGCCCGGACTGCACGGCTCTATTTTTTGGCCGGTTGGAGCGCGCTGTTGAATCAGTTGCCGGAAGACGCAAAACTGAGAGGGTTCTCGTCCGGCCTGACGACGGAACGAATGACGCTATCAGCCCGAGAATCCTACGACCTGTTCGCCGCTGGACGGACATTCCATCAAGTCCAGTCGATTCGGCGGTTACGCACGTCGACGATTGAAGATCACGTCGTCGAGATGGCGATGTATCTCGAGTCGTTCCCGCTCGACCAGTTCGTGCCGACCGAGCAAATCGCCCTCGTTGAACAATTGCGGGAAGCGGATAGCTGGGCGCTCAAACCGGTATTCGACCAAATCGAGACGATCAGCTATTATCAAATCCGACTTGTGTTCGCGAGATTGAAACGAGGTGAGACGTTTGTATGAGAAAACATTGAAACGGGTATTCGGTTATGACTCGTTCCGAGAAGGGCAGCGGGACGTCATCGAGGCGGTCGCTGACGGGCAAGACGTGCTCGCGATCATGCCGACAGGAGCTGGCAAGTCGTTGACGTTCCAATTGCCGTCTTACATTAAGAACGCCGGTTTGACGATTATCGTCTCCCCGCTCTTGTCCTTGATTGAGGATCAAATGCTTCATATCCGTGAGCGCGGAGAACGTGGCGTGGCGCGTTTGACGTCGATGGAGACGCTTGAAGAGAAACAAGACATTTTGAATCATTTGAAACGATACCGCTTTTTATATTTGTCTCCGGAACAACTCGCCGTGCCACACGTGACGCGGGCGCTCGCGCGTACCCCGATTCAAATGCTCGTCGTCGATGAAGCGCATTGTATCTCGCAATGGGGCCATGAGTTCAGACCGGAATACGCACGACTCGGCGAGCTTCGTAAACAACTCGGGAGTCCGCAGTGTATGGCTGTCACGGCGACGGCTCCGGAAGCTGTGAAGAAGGACATCATCGAGAAACTGGCGTTGTTCAACCCGGCCCAATTCGTCCATTCAGCGAACCGTCCAGAGATTCGACTCATCGTCGAGCGGCTCACGACCGAACAAAAGCTCCCGCGGTTAGTCGAACTCGTCCGTGAAATCCCGAAACCGGCTGTCGTTTATACAGCGACGCGTCGCGAGGCGGAATCCCTCGCCTTCTCGCTCGAGGATGCGTTGTTTTATCACGGGGGCATGTCGACCGAAGATCGTCGGCTCGTGCAGTCACAGTTTTTACGGGACGAGGTCTCCGTCATGGTGTGCACGAGCGCGTTCGGGATGGGGGTCAATAAAGACAACGTCCGAAGCGTGATTCATTTCCAGTTGCCCGCGACGCTCGAGGCCTACATGCAAGAAATCGGCCGAGCCGGGCGTGACGGCAATCCGGCGTTCGCGGTGCTGTTATACGCGGAAGGGGATGAGCGGATTCAACAGTTTCTAATTGACCAGCAGTATCCGAAAGAAAAAGACATCCGCGTCGCCTATTTCGAGCGAGAGAACGGGACGAGCTTGTCCCAATTGCCGCGTCTCCTTCGTCTGAACGAGGAAGATCCGGTATTCGGGCTCTTGAAACAGATGCTTTCGGAGCGGACGCTTACCGGGGCGATCGATTGGGTAAAAGAGAGAAAGCGCGACCGCTATCGTCAGCTCGGTCAAATGATTGATTATGCGCTCATCAAGACGTGTCGCCGGGATTACTTGCTACGTTACTTCTCCGAACAACCGGTCGATCAGGAACCGTGTTGCGACGTCTGTGGCCCCATCACCTTTCCCGAGAATGAGCAAGTTGTGTCTAAAAATGTGACAGATTGGAAACATCGATTAAGCCGCATCTTTTCCTTTGATTGATATCATAGTAAAATGATAAAAAAGGGAAAGGAGGTTGTGCGTTGCGACATCGGAACCAGGCGGATTCACTCCGTGAAAAAGTGGTGGATACGTTGCCGTCTCGATCGGAACGGCAAGAACACGAGCGTAAAGAAAAACTTAATGACAATTGGCTGAAACGGCCTCTTGCCATGATGCTGACACTTTCCATGTTTGCTATTATTTTGGCATTTTTATATATAGGACGTCATGCAATCTTCTTTTGACAATACGGCGGAATGGCCGTATTTTTTTATGGACTTGTCTCCCATTCAATTCCTTTTCAAGTAAGTTTGGAAGCAGAACGCCAATTTCTTATGAAATTGCACAATAAAACAGGCGAATTGCCGCTAGGCGGTCTATACTAAAAGAGAAGATCAGGAGAAGAGGTGGGGCTGTGATGCCAAAATACTCCATTAAGACGGTCGCATCACTCACCGGAGTGAACCCGACTACGATTCGAGCGTGGGAACGACGGTACCAATTCATCGTCCCGAGTCGGACCGAATCGGGGCACCGTTTATATTCAGAACAAGATGTGGAAAAAATCAAATGGGTCGTCGAGAAGCAACGGGAAGGGTTGACCGTCTCGCAAGCGATTCAACAACTGCATAAAGCGCCTGAACCAAAACCGGACCGCCTCTACGACGAAGAGTTAAAAGACGGCTTGATGGAGGCGTTGTTAACGTTTGATGAGCGACAAGCCCATGATTTGATTAACCGGGCGTTCAACACGTTTAGCTTCGAGAAAGTGACGACAGATATCATCGGGCCGTTACTGATGGATATCGGGACGCGTTGGGAGAACGGCACAATCACCATCGCCCATGAACATTTTGCGACGGCATTTCTCCGGGCGCGACTGTCCACGTTGTCGTTACAGATGCCGATGAACCCATTTTTGCCGCGAATCGTCTGCGTCTGTGCGCCTGACGAGATGCACGAGATTGGTCTCTTGTTTGTAACGCTTTACTTACGCCAGTATGGCTATGACGTCATCTTCCTCGGCTCGGGGATTCCTAAAGAAGATTTGAGTACGGCGCTACATGACATCGACGCGAAATGCCTCATCTTCGCTTGCACGTTGACCGAGCATCTAGACGGGCTCGAGGAGGCGATGGCGTACGTCCGTGCGGAGCATCCGGACCTCGTCATCGGTGCCGGAGGCTATGCCGTTAGCGAGAACGCGGAGCGGTTTGGGCGTGCGTTTCTAGGGAATTCACCTGAGACGTGGACGGAGTGGCTTTCAACTATTTGACAGTTCGGCCAAACGAGAGTAGCTTATTAATATGTAGCAACGACTAGTGTTTGGAGGTTTTCGTTTGAGATTTGAAAAACAAACAAAAGAACATTTACGGGTCTACTTGACGGCGAATGAGTTATCGCTTCGTGGCATTGCGATTGACACGATTGTCGGGGAGAGCGGCCAAGAGCTCTGGCGTGAACTGCTCGAGACGGCGGAAGCCGAATACGGGTTCAGCCCGCAAGGCGCCGTCGATCTAAACGTGACGATGTTTCCCCGCGACGGGATTGTCATCGACGTGCAAAAAGTTGGCGCGCTCGAACCGGAAGCGGATCAAGAACAAGTCGAGATTCGCTTGACGATTGACGTGATTCATCATCTGATTTATCAGTTCGAAGACATCGAAGACGTGATTAACGCATCGGTCAGCCTATTCCCGCACGTTCATGAGACCGACCATGGCGGAGCGCTGTATTATTACGAGGGACATTACTATCTCCACTTTGCAGAAGTGTTGAACCCGCAGGTCGAAGAACGGCTCGCCGCCATCTTATCCGAGTATGGCAAGACGACAACCGTGAGCCCGTACATGATGCTCGAGTATGGAAAGACAATTCAATCCGTTCAAGCGGTGAAAGAGCTGTACGATACGTTCGCGTAAGTACGGCTTTTTCACCGTTCTGTTTCTATTGTTTTTTCGCCACCCGTGGTATGATAAAACTTGAATTTTTCAGTTGAATGTCGAAGGAGAGATAAGATGAAAGTCGCTGTGTTATATGGAGGAGTATCAGGAGAGCGTGAAGTCTCGCTCACGAGCGGAAAAGGCATGATTGAGGCGCTGAAAGAACGAGGGCACGAAGTCGTGGCCATTGATTTTCATCCTGAACGAGCGAACGAGTTATTATCGCTCGAGGCGGATGTCGTATTGAGCGCGCTCCATGGCAAGTATGGAGAAGACGGGCGGGTCCAGTCGCTTCTTGAGATGGCGAATTTGCCTTATACAGGGTCAGGTGTATTGGCATCGGCACTCGCGATGGATAAAGCACGGGCGAAAATCATCTTTGCGGCAGCAGGCATTCGTGTCGCGCGCGACGTCCTTGTCGAGAGCCCGGACCAGGTCGATGCGAAAGTAGCCGAGTGGGGCGGAGAGTTCCCTTGTGTCGTCAAGCCGGCGCAAGAAGGGTCTTCGAACGGATTGACGATCGCGATGGACGAAACGATGCTCCGAGACGGCATCGCCAAAGCGTTTGAATGCGACACGGCCGTATTGGTCGAACAATACATTAAAGGGAGAGAGCTGACAGTCCCGGTCATCGGCAACTTTGGTCACGAAGAAGCGTTACCGGTCATCGAGATTATCCCGAAAAATGAGTTTTACGACTATGAGTCGAAATATACAGAAGGCGGTTCGGTGCACGTCTGTCCGGCTGAACTTCCCGATGCGTTAACGGGCGAAGTGCAGCGTGCGGCCGTCCTTGCGCATCAGGCGCTCGGTTGCGCCGGGTACTCTCGATCTGATTTCTTAGTGTCAGAAGACGGGCTCGCCTACATTCTTGAGACGAACACACTCCCTGGCATGACGCCGCTCAGCTTGTTCCCAGACAGCGCGCGCGCCGTCGGAATCTCGTACGGGGAGTTGCTCGAACGATTTATCGCATTGGCATTAGAAAAATAAGAAGGGGCCACCCTTCTTTTTTCTTTTAGAAAACGCTTTCATTATTTTTGTAAAACCCTTTCAAATTGGTTGTGTATCGGATATACTTTTAATCGAATACGAGGTTGGTTCTTGGGGGAGAATCGACAATTTAGGGGAGGAAACCTTCATGATTACGGATCAAGAAAAAGGTCATCAAAAACGAAAGAACATCCTAGAATCGACACAAGAGGTCATTCACGAGGCGCTCGACAAGCTCGGCTACCCGGAAGAGATGTACGAGCTGTTGAAAGAACCGCTCCGAATGTTGACTGTCCGCATCCCGGTCCGCATGGATGACGGCTCGACAAAAATCTTCACGGGCTATCGCGCTCAGCACAACGATGCGGTCGGACCGACAAAAGGCGGTATCCGGTTCCATCCGAGTGTGACGGAAGTCGAAGTGAAGGCGCTGTCGGTATGGATGAGCTTGAAAGCCGGAATCGTCGACCTTCCTTACGGTGGCGGTAAAGGTGGCATCGTCTGTGACCCGCGTGAAATGAGTTTCCGAGAAATTGAACGTTTGAGCCGTGGTTATGTGCGCGCCATCAGTCAATTCGTCGGACCGACGAAAGACATCCCAGCGCCGGACGTCTTCACGAACTCGCAAATCATGGCGTGGATGATGGATGAATATAGTCGAATCGATGAATTCAACTCACCAGGGTTCATCACGGGTAAACCACTCGTCCTCGGTGGCTCGCATGGCCGTGAGACGGCGACAGCGAAAGGCGTCGCCATCATGATTCGGGAAGCTGCGCTCCGTCGTGGCATCGAGCTAAAAGGGGCACGTGTCGTCGTCCAAGGGTTCGGGAACGCGGGAAGCTTCTTGTCGAAGTTCATGTATGACGCCGGCGCGAAAGTGATCGCGGTCAGTGACGCTTACGGTGCCATCCATGATGACAACGGGCTCGACATCCCATACCTCCTCGACCGTCGAGACTCGTTCGGGACGATTTCGACGCTCTTTAAGAACACGATCTCGAACCAGGAGATGCTTGAACTCGATTGTGACATTCTCGTGCCGGCCGCGATTGAGAACCAAATCACGGAGACGAACGCAGATAACATTAAAGCCTCAATCGTCGTCGAGGCCGCCAACGGACCGACGACGAATGAAGCGACACGCATCTTGACCGAGCGTGGCATCTTGCTCGTGCCGGACGTGCTCGCTTCGAGCGGTGGTGTGACTGTGTCTTACTTCGAGTGGGTACAAAACAATCAAGGGTATTATTGGACGGAAGAAGAAGTCGAAGAGAAGCTTGAAAAAGTGCTCGTCCATTCGTTTAACACGGTATACAACACGGCTTCGGCCCGGAAAGTCGACATGCGTCTCGCCGCCTATATGGTCGGTGTTCGTAAGATGGCGGAAGCCTCGCGCTTCCGTGGCTGGGTCTGAACGAATGGATACGAAAAGAGGGAAGGCCTGTTCGTCAGGTCTTCCCTCTTTCTTGTTTAAATGGTTACGCCGTTTCGTTCCCGAAGCGTCTCGGCGATGGCTTTTCCGTGGAACCGTCCGTTCTCGATAAAGATTTTGTTGGCGTCGTTTCCTGCGGCCACAACGCCGGCGATGAAGAGTCCTTCGACGTTTGTCTCGTACGTGCCCTCGTCGAACGACGGAACCCCCGTCTCTTCGTCAATCGTGACGCCGGATTCGGAGAACAGGCCATGGTCAGGTAAATAACCGGTCATCGCCAGGACGTGGTCGGCTTTGACGCTTTTCTCGATTCCGTGTTGCTGATAAACGACACGGTCCGTCTCGATGCGGACGATTTCAGTCTCAAGTTCATAGCGCACTTTTTCGTGTCGCACGAGCGAATCGAACGCGGGAAGCACCCACGGTTTGACCGAAGGGCTATAGCCGTCACCGCGGTAGAGCACCGTCACGAACGCACCAGCTTTCTCGAGCTCGATCGCGGCGTCGACAGCTGAGTTCTTCCCGCCGATCACGGTCACGTGTTGTCGGTAAAACGGATGGGCTTCTTTGAAGTAATGTGATACGTGCGAAAGCTCTTCCCCGGGCACGTTAAGGTGTCGAGGGCGACCGTAATAGCCTGTCGCGAGGACGACATAGTCGGCGGTCCGAACTGTTATGCCTTGGCGTTCGTGATGTGACGTGACGGTAAAACGTCCATCTTCCTTGTCGATTGCCGTTACCGTCTCGAACGGTTTCACGTTGAGATTCGTCCGGCTCACTACTTCCCGATAATAGACGAGCGCGTCTTGGCGTCTCGGTTTCAAGTCTTTACAAATGAACGGGATATCCCCGATCTCGAGTAGGTTCGCAGACGAGAAAAACGTCTGATGGGTTGGATAATGATAGATGGCATCCACGATATTCCCTCGTTCGATGACGGTACAGGAAATGCCGATGCGTTCAAGTTCGATGGCCGCCGACAAACCACAAGGGCCAGCGCCGACGATGATCGCCTGTTTCTTCAATGAAATCACCTCATCCCTCATTGTATGGAAGCAAGACGATGTTGGCAAGTTCACTGCTGGAAGCTGAAGCTGTGCTCCATGACAGGTTGGGACGAGCCGGACTCGAGTTCGACGAGAAGCCGGAGTCTCGCTTTTTGGGAGTTCAACCCGTTCGAGAAGATGACGCCCATGTCTTTCAATTGTTTGCCGCCGCCTTCATAGCCGTACACGTCTTGAACGATGCCATTGAAACAACGACTGACGATGACGACCGGTATGTGCGTGACGAGATGCGCAAGGGCAGGGATGATGGTCGGTGGGACGTTCCCTTGACCGAGCACTTCGAGCACGAGTCCGTCATAGCCGAGCTCGAGGACCGCTACGATTAAATCGGGCTCCATGCCGGCGACGACTTTTAAGACGGCGACCCGTTTCGTAATCGAAGGAATCATCTTCGCTTGTCGCGTCATCGGCTGACTGTAAATCAAGACGTGATCTTTCGTCACCATCCCGACGTTTCCGAAATGGACCGATTTGAACGTGTCGACCGAGGAAGTATGTGTTTTCGTGACGTTGAACGCCGAATGGATCTCGCCGTTGAAGACGACGAGCACGCCTTTGCCACGTGCCGCCTCACTTCGCGCGACGCGTAGCGCCGTGATCAAATTGAACTCACCGTCCGAGCCGATTTCGTTCGACGAGCGCATTGCCCCGGTCAACACGATTGGGACGGGGGCGCCAAGCGTGATTTGTAAAAAGTAGGCCGTCTCTTCTAACGTGTCCGTACCGTGGGTGATGACTACCCCGTCATACGTGTCTTGGGTCAATTCCTGTGCGATATACTGAGCGAGCTCGAGCATTTTCGCCGGCGTCATGTGTGGGGACGGGATATTCGAGAAGTGTTTCGTCGTGATGCGCGCGATATCTGTCGCTTTCGGCAATGTCGCGTCAATTGGATTGATGTCACTCGGTGAGACGTGTCCGGTTCCGGACTGTGACATGGCGATCGTGCCGCCAGTGTGGATAAGTAATAGATGATTCATAAAGGACCTCCAACTTTTTTTGTTCGATTCTTCCAATTTCTAGGCGTTTTCCACTTTTTCTTTTATCCGTTTCAGTGTATGCTTAACGGTAGAGAGGAGAGATGCGTCATGATTGCAATCGCCTTGTCTGCGGTAGCGCCTGGGTTCGCCCTTCTTTCCTATTTCTATCTTCGACATGAATTGGAAGCGGAACCGCTCGGCTATGTGATTCGTTCGTTCGTCGCCGGAGCCGTCCTCGTTTTCCCGATTATGTTCATCCAATATGCGTTCGAAGAAGAAGGCGTGTTGACGAGCCCGTTCTGGAAAGCGTTCATCGCTTCCGCACTGTTAGAAGAGTTTTTTAAATGGTTCATGATTTATTATACAATATACATACATAAAGTCTTTGATGATTATTACGACGGGATTCTCTATGCGGTCGCTTGTTCACTCGGCTTCGCCACATTAGAGAATTTTCTATATTTATGGGTGTACGACTCACTCGAGATTGCCATTTGGCGTGCCGTCCTACCGGTGAGCGGGCATGCGCTGTTCGCCGTGGCGATGGGATTTTGTCTCGGACGGGCGAAACATTCGACGAAAGAACGGCTATGGCTGTTTCTCGCGATCGCCGTCGCCACGCTCATGCATGGCGTGTTCGATTATATTCTACTCATCGAGCCGACGAACAAAGTGCCGGCCGTGCTCTATATCGTCGTGTTATGGATGGTCGCGCTACTGCTCGTTCGTGCCGCCAATTTGTCGAATCGTCGTCAATTTAAATAGGTAAAAGGGGAATGGATTCATGTTAAAAGTAGGCCAGGAGTTACGAGTGGAAGTTGAAGGGAGAAACGAAGGGAAGACGAAAGTCGCCGCTATTCAAGACGGCATCGTCTGGATTGAGTCCCCGAGCGAGACGGCGACGTTGAAAACGTTCTTCCTTCATGAAGACGAGGCGTTACGCGTTTACTTCTTTAAAGGCGAAGAACAGTTATATGCGTTTGACACGGTCATCTATAAACGGTTGAGCGATGCGCAGTTGACGCTTCGCTACGCGTTTAAGCTTCCGGATGAGAAAAAGATCAAGCGGGTGCAGCGCCGAGAATACTTACGTGTTCCGGAGATGATAAACGTCACGGTCCTTGCGGTCGACGGTCAGGCGTTCCCGACGTTCGAGACGACATCCCTTGACGTGTCGGCTGGCGGGATGCGCATCGTCGCCAATCGGGCGCCGATTGACGTGGATGACTCGCTCGTCGTCGTCTTCCGAATCGAAGATGAACGGGGGACGCCGCAGACGTTCCGCGTGAAAAGTCGGCTCGTCCGAATCCATCCTCAAGAGGTCAAACAGGAATTATCGCTCAGTTTTGAGGACTTGTCGCCGCGGGATCAAGAGACGATTTTACGTTACTGTTTCCGTGCCCAGCTCGAGGCGAGAAAACGGACCGGCTCTGTATTTTCTTCACGATAAAAAACTGTTATGATGTTCTCGGAACAAATGACCGAGAGGAGGCGGGTATCGGGCTATGCCGATACCCAATTTTTATGATGAAACCGTTACAAATCGCATTAGATGGACCGGCCGGAGCCGGGAAGAGCACGATCGCCAAAACGTTGGCTAAAAAACTTGGATATGTCTACATTGATACAGGTGCCATTTATCGGGCCGTCACGTATCGCGCCTTAAAGGAACACGTCGGATTAGAGGACGGACCGGCGCTTGCTGCCATGATTGCTGATATGGACTTACGGCTCGTACCGAGTGAATCGGGGCAGCGCGTCTTTGACGGCACGACCGAGGTGACGGAGTTGATTCGCTCGAGTGAAGTGACGAACAACGTCAGTTTCGTCGCCCGTCAACCGGAGGTGCGCGATGCATTGATGGACTTACAGCGAGACCTCGCGAGAGATGGCGGCATCGTCATGGACGGTCGCGATATCGGGACCCACGTCTTACCGGATGCCGATTTGAAAGTGTTCATGACCGCTACCGTCGAAGAGCGTGCTCGCCGACGTCACGAAGAGAATGTGGGGAAAGGTATTCCGAGTGATTTTGAGCAGTTGAAGCAAGAAATCGCGCTTCGAGACAAACGGGATTCCGAGCGAGCTGTCGCGCCGCTCCGCCAAGCAGAGGATGCTCATTTCTTGGATACGACGACGTTATCGATTGAAGGGGTCGTCGAAGCGATCGAACAATTGATGAAGCAGGTGATCAATCGATGAAACCGCTAAATAACGGACCGTTCGGCATGTATCGGGTCGCCCGTGCCGTCGTCGTCTTCATTCAAAAACTCATGTTCCGTGTTGAATATATCGGGCGAGAGAACGTCCCGGCAGACGGCTCGGTGCTCGTCTGTTCGAACCACCAATCGAACTGGGACCCGGTGCTACTTGCCATCGCGATTCCGAAACAGCGCCCGCTCCGTTTCTTCGCGAAAAAAGAACTGTTCAACGTCCCGGTGTTGAAACATATCCTCAATAAAGCCGGTCAAATCCCGGTTTCACGTGGGGAAGGGGACCGTCAAGCGCTTCGCGTCGTCTTACAAAAATTGAAGGAGAATGAACTCATCTCGATTTTCCCGGAAGGCACGCGTTCAAAAGACGGGACGCTCGGGACGGCCCAAGCTGGAGTTGGCTTCTTTGCCCTTCGCTCTGAAGCGGCCGTCCTTCCGATCGCCATCATTGGTCAATACAAGTTTCGGAAGAAGCTGAAAGTCGTGATTGGAGAACCGCTTGACATGAACGCGCTGAAAGCGAAAAAGGCGAGCGCTCAAGAAGCAGCAGATTTGATCATGGCCCACATTAACGAACTGTACATTCATCATTCACGGAACGTTCGGTAAATTCAGGTTTAATCTGGCGCGAGGAAAGGTACTAATTTGATAACACCTTGACAAATCTTCGGAATTATAAGAAGTTTATACTAGGTGTTAAGCGCCTTTGGGCGCTCCTTTTTGTACTCATCGTGAGGGGGTAGTGTTGGAATGGTCGAAGAAATGAAAGATATGCCTGATTTTGAAATTAATCGAGGTCAAATCGTGACCGGTACAGTCGTCAAAATCGAGGATAAGCAAGCGCTAATCGATATCGGTTACAAGACCGAGGCGATTTTACCAATCAGCGAAGTATCAAGCATGCATTTAGACGATTTAAACGAATCACTCCATGTCAACGACGAAATCCGTGTAAAAGTGAAGAAAGTCACGGACGAAGAGGTTGTCGTATCGAAGAAAGACGTGGATGCCGAGGCAGCTTGGGATCAAATCGTCGAAAAATACGAATCAGGTGAAGTATTCGAAGTCATGGTCAAGGATAAAGTCAAAGGCGGCCTCGTCGTCGACATCGGCATCCGCGGCTTCATCCCGGCCTCACTCGTCGAAAGTCATTTCGTCGAGGACTTCTCTTCATACTTGCATAAACCAATCACGGTTAAAGTCGTCGAGATTGACCGTGAGAAGAATCGTGTCATTCTCTCGCATAAAGCAGTCGCTGAAGCAGAGATGAGCGCGAAAAAAGCGGAGACGCTCGAATCGCTTGAAGTCGGTCAAATCATCGAAGGGACGGTCCAACGTCTCACCGATTTCGGTGCGTTCGTCGACATCGGTGGCGTCGATGGTCTCGTCCATATCTCAGAAATGGCGCATAGTCGCGTTGAGAAACCGAGTGATGTCGTGACCGAAGGCGACAAAGTGAAAGTGAAAGTACTCGGCCTTGACCTTGACAATGAAAAAGTCAAATTGTCGATCAAGGAGACGCAACCCGGCCCATGGGAATCGATTGAAGGCCAGATCCAACCGGGTGACGTCATCGAAGGAAAAGTGAAACGTCTTGTCACGTTCGGTGCGTTCGTTGAAGTTGCGCCGCAAGTCGAAGGATTGCTTCACATCTCGCAAATCGCGAACCGTCACATCGCGACGCCGTCTGAAGTATTGTCAGAAGGGCAAGAAGTCAAAGTGAAAGTACTCGACGTTCATCTCGATGAGAAAAAAATCTCGTTGTCGATGCGCGCCTTAGAGTCAGCTGAATCTTCGCGTGATGAAGATCAGGCGCTACTTGACGAATACAGTGAACAAGGAGGATTCTCCGTCTCAGAATTAACGGGCGAAGAGTCTTCGGACGATTCTAAATAAGACGGTCGTTCAAGCGGGAGTCATGCTCCCGCTTCTTTTTTGTATGGTCACCGAAATAGGGCTGTGATATGATGGTACAGTTGCATTTAGAAACGATTATTTATTGAATGAAAGTTAGAGAGGTGTTTTTATGGGAATTCCAGCAGTGGCCATCGTCGGCCGCCCGAATATTGGGAAATCCACGATTTTCAACCGGATTATCGGAGATCGCGTATCGATCGTCGATGATAAACCGGGCGTAACACGCGACCGTATTTACGGGACGGGTGAGTGGTTGAACCGCAAGTTTCATCTAATCGATACAGGCGGAATCGAGGTCGGTGACGAACCGATTCTCGTTCAAATGCGCCATCAAGCCGAGCTCGCCATCGATGAGGCAGACGTCATCATCTTCATGGTAAACGGACGTGAAGGCATCACGGCAGCGGACGAAGAAGTCGCAAACTTACTTTTCCGCTCAAATAAACCGATTGTGCTCGCCGTCAACAAAGTCGATAACTTTGAGATGCGCGACCTCATGTATGAGTTTTACTCGCTCGGATTTGGCGACCCGTTCCCGATTTCGGGAACACATGGTCTCGGACTCGGTGATCTTCTTGATCAAGTGTTCGAACTCGCGCCGGATAAAGATGAGTACGAGTACAACGAAGACGTCATTCGCTTCTCGCTCATCGGTCGTCCGAACGTCGGCAAGTCGAGTTTGACGAACGCGATTCTCGGAGAAGAGCGTGTCATCGTCTCAGACGTGGCCGGTACGACGCGCGACGCGATTGATACGCCGTTCACGCGTGACAATCAAGAGTACGTCATCATCGATACAGCCGGGATGCGCAAGCGTGGAAAAGTGTATGAGTCGACGGAACGCTACAGTGTCATGCGCGCCCAAAAGGCGATTGAACGTTCGAACGTCGTGCTCGTCGTCCTCGATGGCGAAGAAGGCATCATCGAGCAAGACAAACGCGTCGCCGGACTCGCCCATGAGGCAGGGAAAGCGATTGTCATCGTCGTCAACAAATGGGATGCCGTCGAAAAAGACGATAAGACGATGAAGAAGATGGAAGAGAAGATTCGCAAAGAGTTCTTGTTCCTCGATTATGCCCCGATCGTCTTCTTGTCGGCGCTCACATCGAAACGATTGCAGACGCTCCTTCCGGTCATCAACCAAGTGGCCGAGTCGCATCGTCGCCGTATCTCGACGAGCGTCTTGAACGACGTCATCGTCGATGCCGTTGCGATGAACCCGACACCGACGGACAAAGGACAACGACTCAAGATCAACTATGCGACGCAAGTGGCCATCGAGCCGCCGACGTTCGTTCTTTTCGTCAACGATCCAGAGTTGCTCCACTTCTCATATAAACGTTATCTAGATAACCAGATTCGCCGCGCATTTGATTTCACCGGTACGCCGGTCCACATCGTGGCTCGTCAGAAAAACTAGTAATGGGGGTGCCTCCTATGGCGAAAGTAGCTGTCATCGGCGCAGGGAGTTGGGGAACGGCGTTGTCGCTCGTCCTCGCTGATAATGGTCACGACGTCTTGCTCTATGGTCGGGAAGATGATCACGTCCTCGAGATCAATACGTCACATACAAACTCGACTTATTTAAAAGACGCTCCACTCCCGGAGTCGATTCGTGCGACGACCGATTTGAAAGAAGCGATCGCAGGACGCTCGATTATTTTCCTCGTCGTCCCGAGTTCGGCGATTCGTCCGGTTTCCCGGGAGTTGAATATGCTCCTCACGGAACCGGCTGTCCTCGTCCATGCCGCAAAAGGGATCGAACCGAAGACGCATAAGCGTCTGTCTGAGATTATCGCGGAAGAGATTGACCCGTCGAAACGGCGGGCGGTCGGTGTTTTAACAGGTCCAACTCACGCGGAAGAAGTCGCCGTCCGTAAATTGACGACGATTACCATCGCATGTGAGGATTTAGATGTCGCCGACGAGATTCAAGAATTGCTTACGAACGATCAGTTCCGTGTTTATTTGAATTCCGACGTCATCGGCGCCGAGTATGGTGGTGCGCTCAAAAACATCATCGCTTTGGCTGCCGGGATGACGGATGGACTTGGATACGGGGATAACGCGAAAGCAGCGCTTATGACGCGCGGGATTGTCGAGATTGCCCGTCTCGGTGTGAAACTCGGGGCAAACCCGGCCTCGTTCTCCGGCTTGACCGGCATCGGTGACTTGATTGTCACGGCGACCTCGCAGCACAGTCGGAACTGGCGCGCGGGTAACGCCATCGGTCGCGGCGAGAAACTCGAAGACGTACTCGGACAGATGGGCATGGTCGTTGAAGGCGTACGCGCCTGTGAGGCGGCCCACACACTCGCCCGTGAGGCCGGTGTCGAGATGCCGATTACGGAGGCGCTCTACAATGTCTTATTCGAGAATAAGAGCCCGCACGATGAAGTGAAGAAATTGATGCGACGCCCGCAAAAACACGAGATGGAGGAAGTGTTCCATTTCGAGGGTGACGAAGTGGCAAGGGACTGACGTTTTCGTTCAGTTCCTTGCTTTTTTTTGCTACACTAATGTACGGAGAGAGAATTATAGAGAAAGTCGAGGGGATCTACGTGACACCGTCACTCATCAAGATGTGGATTTCATTTGCAGGCATCGGGGCGTTCGCCATCGCGGCGCTCATGGTTGCTGTGAGCCACACAAAGCTATCAGGTTGGTTCGGGGCGCTCGTGCGTGTCGTCGCATTTGTCATTTTTTTATTTGGAACGCTCATTATGATTTACGTGGTCGCTTCAGGACCGACAGGAGGGTAAGCCGTTGAAACGAATGGTACTAATGATTAGTTTGGTGGCGATGACCGTCCTGAGCGGTTGTATGTTCCCACAGTCGAGTCGGGTCGATAACGTCCCGTACGAGGAACAGATTCGTTCGGTCCAAACGGCCGTCGAATCGTTCAAAGAGACGACCGGGGTACTGCCGATTAAAACGAAGTCAGCCGAGACGCCACTTATGGAACGCTACCCGATCGAATTCGGCCGTCTCGTCCCGGGCTACATGGCCGACCCGCCGGCGAATAGTTTTGAAGGGGGCGGACTGTTCTTATATGTCCTCGTCGACGTGGAAACGGAACCGGCCGTCAAATTGATTGATTTGCGGGTGACCGAGCGGTTGCAACAGTTGCAGACGAACATTAACGCCTTCCGAGCAAAAGAAGGGAAGTTCCCGTTCGACGGGTCAATCGGCAAGAATCAGTTTACCCTCAACTATGACCTGATTTTCGTCGCTGAAGCACCGACCATCCCGAGTCCGTACACAGATAACGAGCTCCCTGTGTACGTGGACGGCAGTGGACAGCTATTCGTCGATTACCGGGAGGATATCGCGACCAAGCTTGAAAACACGGATGTGACGCCAGAAGTCGGCGAAGATATTCGGTATTTGCTCTACAATGATTCACCTTTCGCCCCGGCTTATTCGCAAGGCTATACGATTAATGAACAAGGCGAAGTCGAATTTTTAAACAACTGATTGTCACAGCGTCGTGAATATGGGCAAATCGTTTAAAAAATGTTGTCATATCAACGTTTGTACGATATGATTAATCCCGTAAACTCTCTGTGAGAGGAGGTGAATCGTGATGAACAAGACTGAATTGATCCAAGCAGTTGCTGAAAAAGCCAACGTTTCGAAAAAAGAAGCGACGACAGTGGTAGAAGCTACATTTGAATCAATCACTGAAGCACTCCAAAACGGTGAGAAAATTCAATTGATCGGTTTTGGTACTTTTGAAGTTCGTGAGCGTGCTGCCCGTAAAGGTCGCAACCCACGTACGAAAGAAGATATCGAAATCCCTGCGAGCAAAGTCCCTGCCTTCAAAGCAGGTAAAGCGCTCAAAGACGCGGTCAAATAATAGGCAGTACATAAGTCGCCGAAAGGCGGCTTTTTTTGTGTCCGTTTACGAGTTCACATGGCGTGAACGTGACGAAAATGTGCTATACTATGTCAGAATGACAACGAAGAGGACGAGGGGGGATAGCATGGAACAGTGGACAAACGAAAGCGTTGTCACCGACCTTGCTCGTCAAATCGAAGAACGAATGACCCATCCGTATTTGACGAGACACGAGATTGTGCCCGCAGTCGACATGCCTTTGCTTCGTTGGATGGTCGAATTGATTGACGAAGAATCAACCGAACAACAACAGCTCGTACTGGCCGCCTATTTTGCCCATCAGGCGCTCGAGTTACACGATCAAGTGAAGGATTGTCCGAACGGGTCTTTGGCGCGACAACTCAACGTGCTCGCTGGAGATTTCGCATCGGCTCAATTTTATAAAATATTGGCACGATTCCCGACCGAGTTTAGTAATCGATTCGGCCGTGCCGTTCAACTCGTCAACGGGGCGAAATGCACACTCGCATTAGACGACGAGATTTCTGTGACGACATGGATGGAAGCGAACTTTGGTTTGGTCAAGACGTTCGCTGAATTAATCGGCCAAACGTATTTGACGTCATATGGAAAACAAATCATTGAACTAAGAGCGGCGACATTGCAGAAAGCGCAACGAGAGCAGCTATCGGCGCTTTTGGCGCATGCTGTCGCTTAGAACGGAAAGGATGTTTCGTGTTGCAACCGAAAGAAAAAGAGCAAAAAGTATATGATGTGTTTCAATCCATCTCACCGAGCTACGATACGATGAACTCGATCATCAGCTTCCGTCTCCACAAATGGTGGCGCAAAGCGACGATGCGTCGAATGCAAGTGTTTCCGGGAGCGAAATGTCTCGATGTCTGTTGCGGGACAGCGGACTGGACGATTCAACTCGCCGAAGCGTCAGGGAACACGGGAGTCGTCAAAGGACTAGACTTTTCGGAGAACATGCTTGCGGTCGGTCATGAAAAAGTAAAATCATATCCGAACGTCGAGCTCGTCCACGGGAATGCGATGGCGTTGCCGTTTGGCGACGATTCGTTTGACTTTGTGACAATCGGTTTCGGTCTCCGGAACGTCCCAGACTATATGACGGTGCTCAAAGAAATGCATCGCGTCTTGAAACCAGGCGGCACGGTCGTCTGCCTCGAGACAAGCCAACCGACAGCCCCGCTGTTCAGCGAGCTGTATCGGTTTTACTTCGGAACGGTCATGCCGCTCTTCGGGAAACTGTTTGCCGGGTCATACGACCAATACAAATGGTTGCAAGAGTCGACCGACTCGTTCCCCGATCGGCTCACGCTGAAGCGGATGTTCGAAACGGCAGGGTTCGAACAAATCGAGGTCAAACCGTTTTCCGGCGGTGCATGTGCGATGCACTTAGGAAAGAAGTGGTAACTGATGTCTTTAAAACGACTATATCGTCATATGAATCGTGAAATCGATCAAATCGATCGTTTTTTAGCGACACGTGTTCATACTGATCATCCCATCATCGATGCGGCCTCGAGACAATTGTTGGATGCGGGTGGCAAACGGATTCGTCCAGCCTTCGTTTTATTGAGCGCCGCGTTCGGGCAAGAGAATGATATTCGATTGACGAAAGTGGCGGCGAGTCTCGAACTCATCCATATGGCCTCACTTGTCCATGACGATGTCATCGACGACGCTACTTTGAGACGCGGGAAACCGACCGTCATGGAGCGGTACGATGAACGCGTCGCCATGTATACCGGGAACACGTTGTTTGGCGAGGCGATTCGTCTCGTCTCGGAAGTCGATTCGCCGGAAGTGATGCAACTGATGGCCGAGACGATGGAATTGATTTGCATCGGCGAAATCAATCAAATTCAAGATCAATACGACTGGGCGCAGTCGCCGAAACGGTACTTGGACCGCATCGCGCGAAAGACTGCGCTCCTCATCGAAACGAGTTGTGCCGCCGGGGCGATCGTCTCGGGGGCGTCACCTGAAGTGGTCAAACAGTTACGACTGTTCGGTTATGACATCGGCATGGCGTTCCAAATGACGGACGACTTGCTCGATTTTACCGCGAAGAGTTTCCAACTCGGAAAACCGGTCGGTGAGGATTTAAAGCATGGCCATAAGACGCTTCCGCTCTTCTATTCAGCTGAGGACGTTCGTTTTTATGAACGCTTGTCGCAAGTCGATGGTACGTCGAGTCCGGATTTGACGGCCGCGCTCGTCCGCGAGGTGCAACGCAACGGCACGCTCGAACGGAGCCAACAGACAATCGACCGCTACGTCCGCCGAGCCATCTTACGGCTCGAACCGCTCCCGGACGTGTCGGACAAACGATCACTCATCGAAATTGCGGAATATATCGGGAAACGAAAATGGTAATTTACGTCTTGTAACCCCTTTCAATAACGAGAGCGACCGTGTACACTTATAGAGTACATCGTACACATATTGATTTAGGGGGACTAGGGGAATGGAAAAGACATTTTTAATGGTGAAGCCTGACGGCGTGGCGCGCGGATTGATTGGGGAAATCATCTCGCGCTTTGAAAACAAAGGATATACGTTGAACCGTCTCGAAATGCTCACACCGTCTGTAGAAATCGCAGAAGCGCATTATGCGGAACATAAGGAGAAGCCGTTCTTTGGTGAACTCGTCGCTTTCTTGACGTCAGGTCCGGTCGTCGCGATGGAATGGGAAGGCGAGAACATCGTCGCTGTCTCACGGATGATGATTGGAAAGACGAACCCGCTTGATGCTCAACCGGGGACGATTCGTGGCGACTTGGCCGCGACGATGTCACAAAACGTTATTCACGGATCGGACAGCGTCGAGAGCGCCGACCGTGAGTTGGCGCTTTGGTTCGTCTCGGAAACATCGCACGTTTCATGACGAAAACGAGGGACGGGGCCGCCTGTCCCTTTTTTTGTTGCCGTTGAAGCGCTTACGCGACAAGCGAATCTAGGAGAAGAGGAAGAATAGAGGTTGGAACTGCTGATGAATGATTATGCCATCTTCGTAAAAAAATTTTACTTAAAGTCGGGAATTGATTTGAACTTATATAAAGAAGCACAGATGAAACGTAGGATGATTGCCCTTCGCGAGAAAAAAGGATATGCCACGTTCATTGAGTACTTTAAAGCGATGGATGCTGACCGCGGCCTATATGAAGAGTTCTTGGACCGGATGACCATCAATGTGAGCGAATTCTACCGGAATCCGATCCGGTGGCAACAACTCGAGGAAGATATCTTGCCTGGGCTCATCCGAACCAGTCAAGGGAAGTTACGTGTATGGAGCGCCGCTTGTTCGACAGGAGAAGAGCCATACTCGCTCGCGATGCTGTTATCAAAACATTTGGCACCTGCCCAATTCTCCATTACGGCGACGGACCTCGACGACATCGTCATCGAGAAGGCAAAAGCGGGCAAATATCATGAACGGGCTCTCGTTGATTTGCCGGCCGAGTTCCGACAACGGTATTTCACACAACGGGGCGACGACTACTACATTGCAGAAGATATAAAGAAACTCGTCACGTTTAAAAAGCAGAACTTGTTAGCAGACGTTTATGAACGAAACTTCGACTTGATTGTCTGTCGCAACGTTTTAATCTATTTCACAGAGGAAGCGAAAGAGAAAGTGTATAAGTCATTCCATCGCTCGTTGCGGCCGGGGGGCGTGTTATTCGTCGGTGGCACCGAACAGATTTTCCAACCGAAACGATACGGTTATCAGATGAAGCAAAGTTTCTTTTACGAAAAATTCGAAGGTTGAGGTGACGGATATGCGTTATTTGACAGCAGGAGAGTCACACGGTCCTGGGTTGACGATTATACTCGAAGGCGTGCCGGCTGGTCTCTCCATCGACATCGACTTGGTGAACGAAGAGCTGAAAAAGCGACAGTCTGGATACGGACGTGGTCGACGGATGCAAATCGAATCAGATCGTGTGGACGTTCGGGCCGGGATTCGTCACGGACGGACGACCGGTGCCCCCATCTCACTTTGGATTGAAAACAAAGATCATACGCACTGGCGAAACGTCATGCAGGCGGAACCGCTTGCAGAAGATGCCGAAGTGAAACGACAAGTCGTCCGGCCACGCCCGGGTCACGCCGATCTCGTCGGCGGGTTGAAGTACGACCATCGCGACCTTCGTGACGTGCTCGAGCGTTCAAGTGCCCGTGAGACAGCAGCCCGTGTGGCGGTCGGTGCCATCAGCAAACAGGTGCTCGCGACTGTTGGGATAAGTCTGTTTAGCTACGTGAAAGTGATTGGTGGCGTCGAAGCCGTTCAGGCCGTCGAATCGAGAGAAGCGCTCATCGAAGCGATTGAAGCATCGCCCGTCCGTACGTATGACGCGGAGGCGGCAGACAAGATGATGCGATTGATTGACGAGGCGAAAGCCGCAGGCGACTCCCTCGGTGGAGTCGTCACGACCGAAGTGCACGGTGTCATGCCTGGGCTCGGTTCATACGTCCAATACGACCGAAAGCTCGATGCGCGAATCGCGCAAGCGGTCATGAGCGTCAACGCCATTAAGGGCGTCGCATTTGGTGATGGGTTCGATATGGCGTATCGACCAGGATCTGAAGTGATGGACCCGATCGCGCTTGACGAGACCGGATATATGCGTTTATCGAATCACCTCGGAGGGTTCGAAGGCGGGATGACGACGGGGATGCCAATCGTCTGTACAGCCGTCATGAAACCGATCCCGACGTTATACAAACCGCTTCAGTCGGTCGACATCGAGACGAGAGAACCGTTTCTCGCCCAAATCGAGCGCAGTGACGCGTGCGCCGTCCCGGCCGCCTCGCTTGTCGTCGAAGCGGTCGTCGCGTTCGAGCTTGCACGTGAACTGTGCGAGACATTCGGACACGACACAGTGGAACGGATTCAAACTCGAGTCGCATCGTATCGAGAGGAAATTCGGACATGGTGACGATTCGCGTTGATGCGTCGACCCCATATGATGTAACGATTGAACGCGGTGATGCATGGCTCGACCGCGTTCAAGCTTTTTCTGGTTCAACGATTTGGGTCGTGACGGACGAGACGGTCGATCGACTCCATGGTCGTGCGTTTCGCGAGCGGCTGGCGACTCCTGGTGCACTCGTCTGGTCAGTCGTTGCTCCAGGCGATGAATCAAAGTCGCTGTCCGTTATCGAACGTCTCGTGAGCGAAGGGTTGAACGCCGGATGTGACCGCGATACGCTCATTCTCGCACTTGGGGGCGGTATGGTCGGAGACTTGGCTGGCTTTTTAGCGAGCGTCTACATGCGTGGCGTCCGCTATATCCAAGTCCCGACGACGATTCTTGCGCATGACTCGGCTGTCGGTGGGAAAGTCGCCGTCAATCATCCGCTCGCAAAAAATGCAATCGGGGCGTTTCATCAACCGATGGGCGTCCATTACGATGTGACACGCCTTGAGACGTTACCAGAGCGTGACGTCCGGAGCGGCCTCGGGGAACTGATCAAGCATGCGTATCTCTCGGAACATGTGCTTGATGCCTCGTTTGAAGACGCATTGTTCGACGCCTTAACGCGTCCCATCGATTGGACAGACTGGCTCGCACGAGGGATTGAAGTGAAGCGTCGCATCGTCGAGGCGGATGAACGCGAGCATGGCGTTCGCGCGTGGCTCAATTTCGGCCATACGTTCGGGCATGCGCTCGAGACGAGCGAACAGTATCGACTTGCGCACGGAGAAGCCGTTCTCTATGGGATGGTATATGCCTTTTTACTGAGCGGGGACGTAACCCGAGCCCGCCGGTTAGCGGACTGGATGAAGATGAATGGGATTCCACCGGTCGCTTGGCGACCATTCGAGGAATACCGGACGTTCATGGGACGAGATAAAAAGAATCGCGGTGGGGAAGTCCGGTTCGTTCTGCTCGGGGATACCGTCACGGTCGAACCGGTGTCAGACGATCGACTCCTGGCTGCCTTTACTCAACTGAAAGGATGGATGTAACATGGGATTGACTGGACGGATTCGTGTCCCGAGTGACAAATCAATCACACATCGCGCCGTCATGTTCGGTGCCGTGGCGCACGGTGTGACGACGATTCATGACCCGCTCCTCGGTGCGGATTGCCGATCGACGATGGAGGCGATGCGCCGCCTCGGGGCGTCGGTTGAAGAACGAGCCGGTCAACTCGTGATCACCGGGACGGACCGATTGACATCTGCCTCGATTGACTGTGGAAACTCGGGGACGACGATGCGTCTCCTCACCGGACTGCTCGCTGGCTACGAGGGAGCATTTGAATTGACGGGGGATGCGTCGTTATCGAAACGACCGATGGCACGCGTCACGGAACCGTTGCGTTCGCGTGGAGCCGTCATCGAAGGGGATTACGCCCCGCTAATAATCCGAGGAAACGAACTGAACGGGATGACGTATACGCTCCCCGTCGCGAGCGCACAAGTCAAATCGGCCATCCTATTGGCCGGTCTTCGAGCGAATGCGGAGACGGTCGTCCGGGAGCCGATGCTGTCACGTGACCATACGGAGCGGATGTTGCCCTTATTCGGCGGACGTATTCATGTGACGACGGAAGACGAGGTGCGAGTGATTCAACTTACCCCGGGCGAATTGACAGGCGCGACGGTGCACGTTCCGGCTGATCCTTCGTCGGCTGCTTTCTTTTGGGCCGGAGCGGCCATCGTCCCGAATAGTGAAGTGACGACCGTCGATGTTTGTTTGAACGAGACGCGCATCGGCTTTCTCCGGACGCTCGAACGGATGGGGGCAACCATCTCAATCGAGCGGGCTCGCCCGCTCGGTGAGGAGACGGTCGCCGATGTCACCGTCAAGTCGAGTACGCTCCACGGCATTGACTTGGCCGGGGCGTCGATACCACATCAAATCGACGAGTTGCCGCTCTTCGCCCTCGTCGCGTCCCAAGCGACAAGCCCATCGACCGTGCGAGACGCAGGAGAACTGCGCGTGAAAGAGACGGACCGGATTCGTACGGTCGTGACCGAATTGAAGACGCTCGGCATCGACATCGACGAGACAGCGGACGGGTTCACCGTCCATCCGAGTGTGGTCCGAGGTGGAGAAGTAGATGCGTTTGGCGACCATCGCCTGTCGATGATGCTACAAATCGCGGCGCTTTTGACGGACGAACCAGTCCACATTCGAGGGATGGAAGTCTCGGACGTCAGTTATCCACAGTTTCATCAAGATTTACAACGGCTCAGTCGTGAGATAGAATAACGTCAATAGTTGTTGTCGGTAGGAGGAAGAGCAATGTTAGATGAATCAGAATTGAACCATATTATCGAGATGCTTGAAGCCGGGGAGACGGAACACGCCCTGCACCATCTGGAATCGCTCGAGAAAGAGGGGTCGGATGAAGACCGGTTGGCCATCGCTGACCTTTATCTCGAGCTCGGACTTGCCGATCGGGCGGTGAACGTCTTGTCCGCGCTTTACGTCGATTATGAAGGGAATCCGCACGTCGCACTGTCGCTCGCCGAGGCGTACCTCGATAGCGACCGGGAAGAAGAAGCGATCGCGGTGCTTGAGAAAGTCGACGCGAACGATCGCGAGGCGCACGTCCGGAGCCTCGTGTTATTAGCTGATTTGTATCAATCACAAGGACTTGACGAAGTCGCTGTCAAAAAACTACTTGAGGCGCTCGAAGCGAATCCGGATGAGCCGCTCCTTATTTACGGGCTCGCTGAATTGTACGCGTCGATTGGTTCATTTGAACAAGCCGTCCCGCTCTACGCGCGACTGCCACACCTTTCGTTGCCGGAAGAGATTGACTATCAAGCCGATTATGCCGAGGCGCTCACGATGATTGGGTCGTTCGAGGAGGCGCTCGTGGAATACGAGAAGTCGACAGACCGAAACTTGAACACGGTGTTCGGGCATGCGATGACGGCCCACCGCATCGGGCGTGACGAGGTCGCGGTCAAACAGTTCGAGGAGTTGCGGACGATGGACCCGGACTTCACGTCGCTCTATCTTCCCTATACGGAAGCGCTCGAGGCGCTCGGGCGAATCGATGAGGCGCTCGAGATGATTAGCCACGGGATTGAACGAGACGATTATAACGACGAGTTGCGGACAGTGAAGGCAAAACTGTTCTTGCGTCAAGGTGCGACCGACGAAGCGGTAAACGAGCTGCGTGAAGCGCTCGCCTTGAACCCCGAATCGCTTGAGGCGACTGAATTGCTCTTGTCCGTCTTGTTTGAAGCTGGGGACATGGATGCCGTCATCGAGACGATCGACGCCCTCGAAGACCACTCGACATCACCGCTCATGACGTGGTACAAGGCAAAAGCCGCCTATGAACTTGAGGCGTACGAAGACGCCGTCGTTTTATATGAATCGATTGAAGACGTTTATAAAGAGGACGTGTCTTTTGCGACCGAATGGGCTACACTGTTAGTAGAAGAAGGACAGCGCGATAAGGCGAAGCGTACGCTAGAGCAAACGCTTGCGCTTACTGCAGACGTGGACGACCGACAAATGCTTGAAGAACGGCTCGACTCGTTGGCGGACCGCGATTAATCGATAAAAAAGGAGATGGGGTCACATGGTGGAGCGGAAAAAGAACTTTTTAAAGCGATTCCTCGCTCATCATACGCTGCGTAAGCGAGAGGCCAAATGGATTATCGATTACTGGCTTAGGCATCCGGAGAAACTCGGCAACGTCCATTTTGTGACGAACGCGTCCGTCGCCCCGCGAAGCCTCGTGATGACAGCGTACGGCTTTGACGGGGAACCGTTTCGATACCGTCGTGGGGACCTTGTCACGGTCAATCCGGAAAAGGCGTATCACGACATTCGCCTTCATGACGGGGCGATTTATGTCGAACTCAATTTTCAAGGCATGATGATTGACGAGAATTGGATTGATATCGTCGAACCAAATCCGTTCGAACCCGTTGCCGAAGTGAAAGATGAAGTGACGACGTCGGCGCAGACCGTCATCCGCGCCTCGGTCGCCCAGTTCGAGGAAGAACGATTGCTCGTCGAAATTGACGAGGCGCTCGACCGTCGCGATGAAAAGTTGTTCCGCAATTTGACGAGTAAACTCCATCAAGTTCGAGCCTCAAAATTATTTTAGAAAAAACAAGCGCTTCCGTTATGGGTGGCGCTTGTTTTTTGGTATATTAATGACGTAGGAATACACAATAATTTCACATTTCGTTCATAACTTTGAACAAGCAATGAACGGAGGTGCGATACAATAGACATGATGAATCATGTCTAGAGAGGAGGGGTAAGATGAGGTTCGATAGTATTGATGCGCGGAAGTCGCTCACGGAACGACAATACGTCGATACGCTCGTCATCCCACTCGTCGAACTCGCGTTTGACGAGGAGATGGTCCGTAAAGCTGAAGGGAACGAGGTCATCCAAGCGGTGGCGCTCGAGACAGAACGACAGCTGTCCGGACGAACGATGCTCTGTCCGACGCTTAGTTACGTCGAGGTAGAAGCCGGTGCTACGCTCGCGGAAACCGTCCTTGAGAAAGCGACGGTGTCGGGCTTCTCTCACGTATTGTTCATCTCTTCAGACGTCCGCTTCAAAGCGTTTGATTTACCGATCATTTTCGTCCCGCCGTTAGCGTTGAAAGGGATGTCAGGCGAGCAGTCGCACACGATGGTTCAAAATTTTGCGACGCAAGTCATCACAGAGCTTTCTACCCGTTGGATGGCGACATGAAGCGGTTGACGTAGAGGTTTTATTGATATACTATTTTGTTGAGTGAGAAATTTTTGTGAAGAATGCATAAAGAATTATGGGGTTATGCACACGAATGAGGGGGGAACGAAATGGCTCAAAAAGGGTCAAAAGTCACGCGCCGTCAGTTCTTAACGTACACACTGACTGGAGTAGGTGGCTTTATGGCGGCAACATTGATCAGTCCGATGGTCAACTTTGCAATCGATCCGGTACTTAAAAGATCGGATGCGGGTGACAAAGTTCGAGTGATGAGTCTCGATGACATCACGACTGAGCCGCAACGTGTCGACTTTAAAAAACAAACGCAAGATGCGTGGTATGAGTTTGAAGAGACGCTTTCAGCGTGGGTCTTCAAAGACGAGAGCGGAGAGATTATCGCCCTGTCTCCGATTTGTACACACTTAGGCTGTCAAGTAGGATACGGTGGTGATCCGACGCGTCCGACAGAATTTTTCTGCCCGTGTCACTTCGGACGCTATACGAAGGACGGAACGAACATTCCAGGTACGCCTCCGACTGCACCGCTTGCCCGTTATGAAAAAGAAGAAAAAGACGGCTTCCTATACTTGGGCAGTCCGGTCACACAGTTGTGAGAGGGGGAATAGTCGATGTTACAAAAAATTTATGATTGGGTCGATGAACGCGTCGACATCACGCCATTATGGCGCGACATCGCTGACCATGAAGTACCAGAACACGTCAACCCTGCCCATCACTTTTCAGCATTTGTCTATTGCTTCGGCGGTTTGACGTTCTTTACAATCGTGATTCAAATCTTGTCAGGGATGTTCTTGACGATGTATTACGTACCTGACATCATCAACGCGCACGCGTCCGTTTATTACTTACAAAATGAAATCGCACACGGTCAAATCGTCCGTGGGATGCACCACTGGGGCGCATCGGTGGCGATTGTCATGCTATTCTTGCATACGCTCCGCGTATTCTTTACTGGTTCTTATAAAAAGCCGCGCGAACTCAACTGGGTCGTCGGCGTCTTGCTCTTCTTCGTCGTCTTGGCGCTCGGTCTTACAGGCTACTTGTTGCCATGGGACATGAAAGCATTGTTCGCGACGAAAGTTACACTTCAAATTGCTGAGAGTGTCCCGGTCATCGGTGGCATCGCCAAAACGCTTCTCGCCGGTGGTGAGATTGTCGGCGCCCGGACGCTCACGAACTTCTTCGCCATTCACGTCTTCTTCTTACCGGCGGCCTTGTTCGGACTCCTCGGAGCTCACTTCTTGATGATTCGTAAACAAGGGATTTCAGGACCGCTATAAGCCGATTCGAAGATATAAAGGGGGAGAAACGATATGCATCGCGGTAAAGGGATGAAATTTGTAACCGACTCTCGGGTAGGAATCTCGAATCGGAAACAAAACATTGCGAAAGACTATTCAGAATACCCAGGACGCACGGAAGCGTTCTGGCCAAACTTCTTGCTCAAAGAGTGGATGGTTGGTTCGGTCTTCTTGATCGGATTCATCGCCTTGACGATCGTCGAGGCACCACCGCTTCAAAACATCGCCGATCCAACGAACACGTCATACATTCCGCTTCCGGACTGGTATTTCTTGTTCTTGTATCAATTGCTGAAGTACCAATTCGCAGCAGGCGATTGGATTTTACTCGGTACGGTGATCATGCCAGGTGTGGCATTTACCGCACTTTTAATTGCTCCATGGCTTGACCAAGGGCTCGAACGTCGACCGGCTAGACGCCCGGTCGCGATCAGCTTCATGTTGCTCGGTATCCTCTCGATTGTCTACTTAACGTGGGAGTCGGTACAAACGACACACTGGGACCAAGTTCATGAGCAAGGGATCCTCGTCGTACCGGGTGAAGGCCCGGAGATTGACACGGCTGCACCGGGCTATGAGATTTATTCGGCCCAGTCATGTGTGAACTGTCACGGTCAAAACCTTGAAGGCGGCGCTGCCGCACCGGCACTTGTCGGGACAGCCTACACAGCTGAAGAAATCGCAGACATCGCTGTCAACGGGATTGGAACGATGCCAGCCGGCCAATGGGACGGTTCGGATGAAGACCTCCAAGCCATGTCTGAATTCATCGCTTCATACGGTGAAGGCGGCGAAAATAACGAGTAATCGATGGAGTGCGGTCCTTATGGGCCGCACTTTTTTTACTTTTCCCCGTCTCTCGGGATACAATAATTAAAAAAGGACGGTTTAAACATGTTACATAACGTTTGGTATCCTTTCTTAAAACATAAAGCAGTGCTCGGCGTCTTGTTCGTCATCAACTTACTGGGCACCCTTTACGGCTACGTCTGGTACGAGCCGCAACTGCGCGAGACACCGCTCATCTACTGGCCGTTCGTGCCGGATAGCCCGACCGCCTCGCTCTTTTTTACAATCGTGCTTGGCTTATGGTTCTTCGGGAAGAAATCGCCGCTCCTCGAGACGCTCGCCTTCATCACCCTCGTCAAGTATGGCGTCTGGGCCGTCATCATGAACGTCTTATTTTTGCGGACGCTCGGGAGCGACGCCGACACGTTCACCGTCCTGATGGCCGTCATGCTCATGGTGTCGCACGGCGCGATGGCCGTCCAGGCTCTTTTATATGCCCCGTTCATGACGTGGACGATTCAATCGTTCGTGTTGACGCTCGTCTGGGTCGTCCACAATGACGTGGTCGATTACGTGCTCGGGCAATGGCCGCGGTATCCGGCTCTCGCCGAACAAATCATGTGGATCGGCTACGGCTCTTTCTGGCTGACGGGAATATGTTTTTTTGTGGGATACGTGCTTGTGCTGCGCAGTTCGCTTGATAATAAGGTCATAAGAATGTAAAATTGACTTATCAAATACACACAGAGGTGAGATCGAACATGTCATTAGGTGGTTACATTTTCTATCTCGCACTGATTATGCTCATTCCGTTATGGGCGCAGATGCGAGTGAAAAACACGTATAAGAAATTTCTTCAGCAACGCCTTCAAAGCGGTGTCACCGGCGCACAAGTTGCAGACTTCATCATGAAACAAAACGGTGTGCACAATGTTCGGATTGAAATGGTAGACGGGTTGATGAGTGACCATTATGACCCGGTCAATAAAGTCGTCCGCTTGTCACGTGAAGTGTATCAGGGCTCGACGATCTCGTCGGCAGCGATTGCGGCGCATGAGATTGGCCACGTCATTCAAGATGCGACCGATTATAAGATGATGCATGTCCGCCATCGTCTCGTGCCGGTCGTCAACATCACGTCGAACTTGTCGTTCCCACTCCTCATCGGCGGTTTCCTATTAGGTGCCTTAGGACTCGCTCAGCTCGGTGTCATCATGATGCTCGGTGCGGTCGTGTTCCAACTGGTGACCCTCCCGGTCGAGTTTGACGCCTCGAAACGGGCGATGGCCGAATTGACGAGTCACGGCATCGTGACGGCGAACGAAGAGTCAGGGGCGCGTAAAGTGCTCAACGCCGCAGCTTGGACATATGTCGCGGCGACGCTCGTCGCGGTAGCGGAACTGATCCGTTTGGCGCTCATCGTCTTCATGCCACGAAACGAATAGAAACAACGGTCCCGTCCACGTGACGGGACTTTTTCGTTCGATGATGGAAGCGAGAGAACGATAAGTAAACATGGACAAACAACGCCCCGTTCATCCGAACAGGGCGTTGTTTTGTCGTGACTTATTTCAGTGGAACACGATTCTCATCGAACGTGAATCCTTCCCCACCGACCTCATACACGTGATGGAACGTGACGAAAGCGTGTGGGTCGATCTGTTTGACGATCGTCTTTAAACGGTTGACTTCATTTCGCCCGACGACGACGTAGAGCACTTCGAGCTCTTTGTTTGAGTAACCGCCTTTGGCGATGAGACGCGTCGTCCCGCGATTCATCGTCGCATGAATGCCGTCGGCGATGGCCGTCCGGTGGTCACTAATAATCATCGCGGCCTTACCGGCATACGTCCCTTCTTGCATTGAATCGATGACGCGGGCCCCGACATACACGGCAAGAAGCGTATACATCGCCTCACGGATGTCGAGATACGTCAAACTGAGAACGATGACGAAGAAGTCGAAGACGAGGAACGTCTTCCCGATCGACCATCCGACATACCGCTGGACGAGCCGGGCGATAATGTCGACACCCCCGGTCGTCCCGCCGTTGTTGAAGATGATGCCGAGACCGACCCCGATAAAGAGACCGGCGAACAGGCTCGCAAGCACCATGTCATCCGTCAAATCGATGACGAGGTTCGAGTATTTGGCGATGAGCGCGTACCAGAGCGAGAAACTGAACGTCCCAATGAGCGTATAGATGAACGTCGTTCGCCCGAGAAGCTTATAACTGACGAAAAAGAGCGGAATGTTGAGCGCCAAGTTCGTAATCGAAGGCGACCAGTCGAACAAACCACGAAGAATCAACGTGATTCCCGTAAAGCCACCTTCGGCCAAGTTGTTTTGCACGTTAAAGTGATATACCCCGAACGCAAAAATAAATGAACCAATCAAGATAAAGATAATATTGCGAAAACGAATCGGTAACTGGACCGTCATTTCGTTCACCTCCCATCTAGTAGCGTACTCGAAAAACCTCTCGATTGACTACCCTCTACATATGACATTCCTGAGTCAGTCCGATATACTTTTCACAGAAGAGGTGATTGATTATGAAAATAGTAGCAATTGGAGCCCATCCGGACGATATCGAAATTGGCATCGCCGGGATGACGGCCCAATGGACACACGAGGGCATCGAGGTCGTCTACGTCGACTTGACCCGTGCCGAGTTGTCTTCGAACGGAGACGTCGACACACGTGCCGTTGAGGCGGGACGTGCCGACGACGTGCTCGGGGTTCGCCGGCTAAACCTCGGCTTCCCAGACCGTGGGTTGACGGGAGACGAGACACAAATCGAGACGCTCGTCCGCTTGATTCGGACCGAGCGTCCGACGCATATATTCTATCCGTACGGCGTCGACCGCCATCCTGATCATCGGGCCTGTGCCCGGCTCGTCGAGGAGGCGCTCTTTAACGCCGGGATTCGTAAATACTTACCGGACGTACCGGCGTATCGACCGGACAGCGTCTATCAATATATGATTAATGCGCTCGAGACGCCTGACGTCTGCATCGACATCAGTAAGACGATGGAGACGAAGCTGCGGGCCTTGTCTGCGTATGAGAGCCAGTTCATGCCCGTCGACGGCGTCAGCACGCCGCTGACGGACGCGTACATCGAGCGCGTGCGGGCTCGGGAGCGTCACTTCGGCAGTTTGATCGGGACGACGTACGCCGAAGGCCTGATGACCGTCAAGCCTTACGCCGTCATGAAGGCGGGTGGACTCGCATGAAGCTCCGGATTGGTGTTCTCTGTTATCCATCGGTCGGCGGGTCGGGCATTCTTGCGACCGAGCTCGGCATGAAGCTTGCGGACCGTGGGCATGACGTTCACTTTATTACATCGAGCATTCCGTTCCGCTTGAATGCGTATCATCCGAACATCACGTTCCATCAGGTCGAAATCAATCAGTACTCGGTGTTCCGTTATCCGCCGTACGACATCACGCTCGCATCGAAAATCGCAAGCGTCATCCAGGCGTTCGGCCTCGACGTCATCCATGCCCATTACGCCGTGCCACATGCCGTCTGTGCCGCGCTCGGTCGCGAGATGGCCGGCACGAACATCCCGATCGTCTCGACGTTACACGGGACCGATATTACCGTGCTCGGGGAAGATGAGGAGCTAAAGCCAGCCATCTTGTATGGACTCCGGCAATCGGACGCCATCACGGCCGTATCGGCGAGCTTGCGACAAGAGACGCTCGACCGAATCGGAAGCGATTTGTCGATCGATGTCATCCACAACTTCATCGACGAATCGGTGTACCGTCCGCTCGACGATTTGTCGCTTCGGGAGCGCTACGGCTTGAAGGAGTCGGATCGCGTCGTCATCCACGTCTCGAATTTCCGCCAAGTGAAACGAATCGATCTCGTCCTCGAAGCGTTCGAACGAATGAACGTGCCGAACAAAAAACTGCTCCTCGTCGGGGACGGACCGCTCATGGGTGCGATGCGGCGCCAAGTGAGTGAGTTGGCGCTTGAGCAAGACGTCATCTTCGCCGGAAAACAAGAACAAGTCGCGGAACTGTTGTCAATCAGTGACGTGCACGTCCTGCTCTCAGACAAAGAAGCGTTCGGACTCGTCGCGCTCGAAGCGATGGCGACAGGGATTCCATCGGTCGTCTCGGATGCCGGCGGCTTGCCGGAAGTGATCACAGACGGGGAAGAAGGCTTCGTCGTCGCTCGCGGTGACGTCGAAGCGGCGACAAAAGCGCTCGAGCACATCTTACTCGACAAAACGTTACAGACGAAGCTACGCGAGAACGGGTTGAAGCGGGCCCGGCAGTTCGCATCAACGGACATCGTCTCGGCTTACGAGTCCCTTTATGAACGGGTGGTGCGCGCATGACAGAGTGGGAGTACGCAAAACAAATTATCGAGACGATTAACCGTCGTGGCGGGGAGGCGTATATCGTCGGCGGTGCCGTCCGAGACTATATGCTCGGGCACTTGCCAGACGACATCGACATCGCGACGTCGCTCTTTCCGGACGAGGTACTCGCCTTGTTCCCGAAGGCGGTACCGACCGGGATTGACCACGGTACGGTGACGGTCATCTTAGACCATCACCCGTTTGAAGTGACGACGTTCCGTTCAGAAGGCACGTATTCAGACTCACGCCGACCTGACCACGTCGCCCTTGGTGTCTCACTCGAAGAAGATTTACTTCGACGCGATTTCACGATGAACGCGATGGCGTTTCACGACGGCAACGTCGTCGACTTGTTCGGCGGGCGGCTCGACCTCGAGGCGAAAATCATCCGCACCGTCGGGAGTCCGTACGAGCGGTTCGACGAGGACGCGCTCCGCATCATGCGGGCGTTCCGGTTCATGGCCCAGCTCGACTTCACACTTGACGAGGAGCTCGTTCGAGCCGCCGAGGCGCTCGGTCATAAACTTCGCCACATCGCCATGGAGCGCATCGCCATCGAGTTCGAGAAGCTGATGGCGGGTCCGGCCTATAGACGTGCGCTCCAGTCACTCCTGAGTACTGGAATCCACGATTACTTGCCGGACGTCGACCGCGGCTTACTGCAACAGGTCATCGACGACGACCGGAAACCGGTCAACGCGCTCGGCGGCTGGGCGCTCTTCCTTCACCATGTCGGTGACGCGAACTGGCTCATCGCCTGGAAACGCTCGAACGCGACGAAACGGGAGGCGGCTCGTTTGGCCAATCTGCTTAGGACCGGTCTCGACACGTTTGCCGTCTACGACACGCCTGTCGCGACGCTCGACACATACTTACAGATGGTAGGACGGACCGAGCAAGCGAGCGATTTGAAACGACAACTTCCGATTCAGCACCGGAGCGAACTTCGCTTTAATGGGCGTGACGCCCTCGACATCGGAGCGAGCGGGGCGACGATCAAACACTTACTGGCCTACTTGGAGCGGGCGGTGCTTCATGGGGAGCTGCCGAACGAAGCGACGAAATTACGGAAGGAGGCGTGTGCATGGCTTCGACACGAGGTAGAGTCTTAAGCCTCTTACAAGACGGGGCGGTCTGGAGCGGGCAAGAATTGGCCCGGCAATTAAATATTTCACGTACCACTATTTGGAAGCATATCGAAACGTTAAAACAAGACGGTTACGCCATCGAGACGATTCCACGAAAAGGGTATCAATTACTTGAACAAAATGACCGTTTTGACGAGACGGCGTTCGTGTCCGTTCGACGGGGACGCTTCGGGCAACACGTTCATGCCTACGACCAAGTCGACACGACGCAACGGATCGCACATGAACTTGCTCAACGCGGAGCGATGGAAGGAACGATTGTCATCAGTGAAGAACAGACGGCCGGCCGGGGGCAACTCGGTCGCAACTGGTACAATCCGAGCCGAGTCAACATCGCAGCGAGTATCATCTTGCGCCCGGAATTACCGATTCGTGACGCGTCGAAGTTGACCCTCATGGCAGCGAGCGCGTTCGCGCGTTCACTCCAACGGGAAGGCATCGACGCGACGATCAAGTGGCCCAACGACCTGCTGTTGAACGGGAAAAAAATCGGAGGCATCCTGACCGAAATGCAGACGGAGGGCGACCGGATTCAAGCCGTCATCCTCGGCTTCGGCTTCAACGTCAACGGTGACACGATTCCAGAGGAACTGCTTCATCGGGCAACGTCACTGAAGCGAGAGACAGGCGTCATCCATCGTCGGAGCGAATTGCTCGCTCGTTTGTTAGAAGATCTCGAGTCCGAGTACGAGCTGTTTCTTGAGACGGGATTTCGTCCAATCCAGGAACATTGGCTCCAAAACGCCGCCTATCTCAACGAGACCATCTCTTTAAAGACGGCTGGAAAGACGAAGACTGGCGTCATGCGTGGCATCTCACCAGAAGGCGCGCTACTACTTGAGACGGAAGCCGGAGTCGAACCGATTTACTCAGCGGAAATCGCAGTTTGGAATGATTGAATGAAAGCGGTGCGTGGTCTATAATGAATGTGCCGGACGCTATCGCTCGCGAAGTGTACCGGACTGCAGACCGTCACTCACATTTTATTGTCTGCCTTGATCATTTTGACAGGGACAGAAGGACACTCAATCATTGAGTTTGCTTTCGTGCGCCTTCTTGTCGATAAGAAGGCGCTTTTACTTTCCTGTCTCCCATTTAGGAGGAGAACTTATGCACACGATGACATCACTACTCAAAAAGATGAAACAAGAAGAGAAATTGGTCATGTTGACCGCCTACGACTATCCGTCGGCAAAACTCGCCGAGGCCGCTGGTGTCGACATCATCTTGGTCGGGGATTCACTCGGGATGGTCGTGCTCGGCTATGACTCGACGATTCCGGTAACGACGGCAGACATGATTCATCACGCCAAGGCGGTACGCCGCGGGGCACGTGACACGTTCGTCGTTGTCGATATGCCGTTTGCGACTTATCACGGGGATTTTGACCGGACGCTCCAAGCGGCCGCATCCTTGTTCCAAGACGGCCAAGCCGACGCTGTCAAACTCGAAGGAGCGGGCGAAGTACTCGAGACGATCGAACGGCTGACGAAAGTCGGCATGCCGTGTGTTGCCCATCTCGGCTTGACGCCGCAATCCGTCGGCGTGCTCGAAGGCTATAAAGTACAGGGTAAGTCACTCGAAGATGCCGAGCAATTGATTGCCGATAGTCTCGAGGCTGAGCGCGTCGGTGCGAAGATGCTCGTGTTGGAATGTGTGCCGCACCAGCTCGCGAAGAAGATTGCGGAAGCACTTACAATCCCGGTCATCGGAATCGGTGCCGGTGCCGATGTGGACGGGCAAGTGCTCGTATATCACGACATCTTGAAATACGGAGTCGACCGGCTGCCGAAGTTCGTCGAAGCGTATGCGGATGTAAACGAAGTGGCGACGACGGCAATCCGTCATTACGTCGAGTCAACGAAGGACGGGTCGTTCCCGCTCGAGCGCCATACGTTCACGATGGATGAGACGCTCCTTGATTCGCTCTATGGGGGCAAAGCATGAAGATTGTCACGACCCCGAACGCGTTACAAACATTGTTGACAGATGTCGGTACAATCGGTTTTGTCCCAACGATGGGTTATTTACATGAAGGGCACCTTAGTCTCGTCGAGGCGGCCAAAGCCGAGAACGATTTCGTCGTCATGAGCATCTTCGTCAACCCGACCCAGTTCGGACCAAACGAAGACCTTGACCGTTACCCGCGTGACTTTAAGCGGGACGAAGCGCTTGCCCGTGAGGCGGGTGTCGACGTCTTGTTCTACCCGAACACGGAGACGATGTATCCGCTCGACATGGCACGTGTGACGGTACGGACGGGTGCGGATGTGTTATGCGGCGCGAGTCGTCCCGGTCATTTCGATGGCGTCTTGACCGTTGTGTCGAAACTGTTTAATCTCGTCCGTCCAACGCGCGCTTATTTCGGATTGAAAGATGCGCAACAAGTCGCCTTGATTGAAGGTTACGTCCGGGACTATTTCGTCCCGGTCGAGATTCGACGCTGTCCAATTATTCGTGAACCGTCCGGCCTAGCGAAATCGTCTCGTAACGTCTATCTCTCAGACGCCGAGAAGTCAGATGCGAGCGAAATCAACCGCGCCTTGACCGACGCGCGCGAGGCGCTTGCAAACGGGCAGACGATTCAACTAGTGAAAGCACGCCTTGAAGACCGATTGCGCACGATTCCGAACAGCGCGATCGACTACGTCGAAGTGAAAGACTATCCGACGTTGACCGAGGCGACCTCGGCATCGGCCGAACTATTGATTGCTGTGGCGGTGCAGTTCGAACGGGCCCGCCTGATTGATAACGTGATTTGGAAGAGAGGATGAATCGAATGATTCGAACATTTATGCACGCGAAATTGCACAAAGCGACCGTTACGGAGGCGAACTTGCATTACGTCGGCTCCATCACTATCGATGAGGATTTGATGGATGCGGTCGGCATCATGGAAAATGAACACGTCCACATCACGAACAACCATAATGGCGCCCGCATCGAGACGTACGTCATCAAAGGTGAACGGGGCTCGGGTGTCATTTGTTTGAACGGTGCCGCTGCCCGCCATTTCCAAGTCGGTGACGTCGTCATCATCATGGCGTACGGTCAAATGACAGCGGAAGAAGCGAAAACGCATCGTCCAAAAGTAGCCGTCTTGAATGAGCGCAACGAGGTTGACCAGCTACTCTATGAAGAGATTGCACATACAGTATTGTGAGGCAAACGGGGGTGTCTAGTAGAGGCGTCCCCGTTTTTTCGTCTTTCGTTCTATGGTAAGATGAGACAGATAGCAAGCACGCGCGTGCCGAAGATGGGATGGATGTTATGGACACTTATGTGATAGTGGATTTAGAGACGACCGGTCATTCCGTCAAATCGGGCGACGAACTGATTGAGTTCGCGGCGGTAGTCGTACAAGGGAGTGAAGTGATTGAGCGCTACAGTACCTTGATTCGACCGAGTCGTCCAATCCCACCCTTTATCACGCAGTTGACGACGATCACCGATGATGATGTGGCGGATGCCCCGACATTTGAAGAAGTGATCCCTGAAATATGGAAGCGTTTGGACGGTCGTATTTTTGTCGCCCACAACGTGACCTTTGATTTGAATTTTTTGAATGAATGCATGGAACAAGCCGGGTATATGCGCTTTGAAGGACGCGCCATCGACACGGTCGAGCTGGCTCGCATCCTGTACCCGACGTTAGAGAGCCACGCCCTCGAGGCGCTCGCCGAGACGTTCGATCTTGTCCACACAGATGCGCACCGTGCACTCAGTGACGCCGAGGCGACGGCGGAGCTATTCATTCGCCAAGTGGAGCGGCTCCGTGCATTGCCGGTCGTGACACTCAAACAACTCCGTCGCCTGTCGGAATCGTGGACGAGCAACGTCGAACCGCTATTAGACGATCTGATTGTCGAGGTCGGCATCCGACCGGAGGATGAGACGAATTATGACATTCATCGGAAAATCGCGCTTCGCCGTCTGATCGATTCGCACGTCGAAGCCGTCGAGCGTGAACCGTTCGAGCCGTTTTTACATCGAACGATTGAAGAGACGCTTCCGGCGTTGTTCCATCAGTTCGAGCCGCGACAAAGCCAGTTCGAGATGATGCGCCACGTTTATAAAGCACTTGACGACGAGGCGACGCTGTTGGTCGAGGCAGGAACCGGTACAGGTAAAACGCTCGCCTATTTGATTCCGAGCGCGCACCACGCGCTCGAGACGAAACGTCCCGTCGTCGTCAGTACACATACGATTCAATTGCAAGAACAACTACTCACGCGGGACTTGCCGATTTTACAGGCGATTTTCCCAGAAGTGGCGTTCACGCTGTTGAAAGGTCGCCGCAATTACATCGATTTACGGAAATTCGAGGCAATCCTTGAAGAGAAGACGGATGGACTTCTCACGGGCATGTGCAAGGCGATGGTGCTTGTTTGGTTGACGGAAACGGAAACAGGGGATTTGGAAGAGTTGTCTCTTCCTGGAGCGGCCACGCAAGGGCCCGCCTCCTTTAAGCGCCTCATTCAAGCGGACGCTGCCTCGGAATTTGGCCGCTTCGATCCATGGTATAGCCGTGACTTCTTCACGCGTGCCGTCTTGCGTTCGAAAGAAGCGGACATCATCGTGACAAACCATGCGCTCTTATTTTCTGACTTGCAACACCAGGCTGGAATTTTACCGACCGATACGCCGCTCGTCCTCGATGAGGCGCATCAAGTAGAAGAAGTCGCATCGCACCACTTTGGGGTGACGTTCGATGCGCTTCAATTCGACCGCGTCTTCAAATGGTTCGGATACGGGGCGGACGCGAAGTTCCATTCCCGCCTGTTGCAACTCGCCGATTTGACGTCGGTGTCTGAAGAGACGGAGGCGTTCAGCCGCGACACGGACGTCGCACTCGCGGGCGTCGAGGCAGAACTCGATGATTTATTGACGGCGCTCCATTCACTTGGCAAGAAGAAAGAGCAGCGCCAAACGGTACGCTTCGAACGGGAAGGAATCGTGTTCCAGCCGATTCGCGAGGTCGCGAAACGACTTGAATCAAAACTGCGGACGCTACGGATGTCGTTGCGGCAAATGCACCGTCTCCTCGACGAACACAAAGAACATATGACGTTCAAGCAACGGGCCGTCATCGCCGATTTTAAGGCATTCATCGGGGATGTGCGCGAACTTGAGAGCGTCGTGTTCGAGACGATGCTCGCCCGGGATGATGATTCAGTCAGTTGGGTCGAGCTGAACCTAGCGAACCGAAAACTGACTTCGGTTTACACGCAACCGGTCGAGATTGGACCGCTGCTCCATGAGCGCCTGTTCAACAAACGTCCGACGATTTTGACGTCGGCGACGATGACCGTCTCGGGTCGATTCGGTTTTATCGAGCGTCGACTCGGATTAGACGGCGAAGACGTACGGCGAATCGTCTTGCCTTCACCGTTTGACTTCAAACGACAGGCGAAACTGTTCGTCCCGTCCGACCTCCCGCTCATCAATGAGGTCCCGCTCCCGCAGTTCGTCGAACAGACGGCGGACGCCATCGCGAAAATCGCCAACGTCACGAAAGGGCGCATGCTCGTCTTATTCACCTCTAACGAGCTGTTGCGTCTGACACATGAGGCGGTGAAAGACCAACTCGACGAAGCATACACGCTCCTCGCCCAAGGTGTCAGTGGCGGGTCAAGAAGTCGCTTGACGAAACAGTTCAAGCGCATCGACCAATCGATTTTATTTGGAACAGCGAGCTTTTGGGAGGGCGTTGATATTCCAGGTGAAGCGCTCACGTGTCTCATCATTGTCCGACTCCCGTTCGCACCGCCGGACCAACCGGTCATGCAAGCCCGGGCCGAGAAGATTGAGGCGACCGGAAAGTCCTCATTTTTTGAACTGTCTCTACCGCAAGCCGTCATTCGCTTCAAACAAGGCGTCGGCCGCCTGATTCGTTCAAAAGATGATTACGGTGCGATCTTTGTCTTCGATCGACGTGTCGAGACGACACGTTACGGTAAACAGTTCTTGAACAGTCTGCCTGCCGTCGACCGCATTGAGGGTCCGATTGAGACGGCGCTCGCCGAACTTGAACTTTTTTTGGACGACAAAGCAAACACCAGTCTAGGAAATGACAGATAACGCTAGGCATGAAGAAATTATCGTTTTATAATGATGGGTATAGTGTTTGAAGGAGGATGGACCATGAATTCAAATATCGAGACGCTCGCGACCGTGCGAATCGAGCCGACGGCAGACGTATATAAAATCGTCGACTTGCTAAATCGTACGCTCAAGAGCCAAGACTTAATGTTCGGTTTGGCGTTAGAGAAAAAAGTAAATGATCCGAAGAAAGAAGAGATGGTATTCACCATCTATCGGACGGAATGACACGCAAGTCAAAAGTAGTGGTCGCACTCGTGACGGCACTGATTGGTGTCGTCATCGTCTTTACTGGTATGTATTGGTTCACAATTGGGCACACGGAACGCGCGAAAGAAGCTATGATCGTTGAGGCGAGGGAACGTCTTGACAGTGAACAACCTGGTGAAGTCGTGAATCAAGCGACACTTTATAACGGTACAGAGCCGTACGTCGTCTTCGAGAACGACGATCGCCTCTTATTCGTTCCGGTCGACGAAGACCTACCTATTGTTGTTCGGGACTTAACGAACGTTGATTTGAATCAAATTTGTAACGCGTCTGTCGCGGAGACAGGCGGGACGCTCGTCAGTTGCAAATACGGTTTTGATGAGCGGGCTTTAGTCGAGGTCGTGACGAAAGCGAACGCGTCCTATACGTATTCATATTACACGCTTCAAACAGGCGAATTCATCCGACGGGTCGAATTGACGGACGCGTCGTTATAATCAAAGGGGGATGACGATGGAACATCTATTAGCAAAACGGGTTAAACAATTGACGCCGTCGACAACACTTGCCATCACGGCGAAAGCGAAGGCACTAAAAGCATCAGGACAAGATGTCATCGGTCTTGGAGCGGGAGAGCCAGATTTCAATACGCCCGACCGAATTATCGACGCGGCTTGCCGTGCAGCGCGCGAAGGAGATACAAAATATACACCTTCAGGCGGTACGGTTGAGCTTAAAGATGCGATTATCGACAAGACGAAGCGTGATAGCAATCTCGTCTTTGAACGGAATGAGGTCATGGTCGCGTCAGGGGCGAAGCATGCCTTATATGCGCTGTTCCAAGCGATCCTTGACGAAGGAGACGAAGTCATCATCCCGGTCCCATATTGGGTCAGTTATCCAGAACAAGTGAAACTCGCGGACGGAGAACCCGTATACGTCGAGACGACGGAAGAGACGTCGTTCAAATTGACGCCGGCATCGCTCGAAGCGGCCATTACGGATCGGACGAAAGCCGTCATTTTAAACAGCCCGTCCAACCCGACCGGTATGATTTATACCGAACATGAACTCGCGGAATTGGCGGACGTTGTCAAACGTCACGATTTACTCGTCGTCAGCGATGAGATTTACGAAAAACTCGTCTATGGCGATGACCGTTTCGTCTCGATTGCCACACTTCCAGGTATGCGTGATCGTACGATCATCATCAACGGGGTGTCGAAGTCGCACGCGATGACAGGATGGCGGATCGGCTATGCTGTCGGTGACCGCACGATTATTGAAGCGATGACGAACCTCGCGTCACATTCGACGTCGAACCCGACGTCCATCGCGCAAGCGGCGGCGGTCGAAGCGTATAACGGACCGCAAGATGACGTCGAGATGATGCGGGTTTCGTTCGAGGAACGACTCGACATCGTCTATAACCGATTGATTCAAATCCCAGGAATCACCTGCTTGAAACCGCAAGGCGCATTTTACTTATATGCCAACGCCAAAGAAGCGGCATTGATGAGCGGCTACGACTCAGTCGATGCTTGGTGTGAGGCAGTCCTCGGCGAAGCGTTCGTCGCGCTCGTCCCGGGCTCAGGCTTTGGTCAAGAGGACTACGTACGACTCTCTTATGCGACGGAGTTAAAGCGAGTATTAGAAGCGCTTGATCGAGTAGAGACATTCATTAAAGAGAACGCTCGGTAAGCGAAAGGATGGAAACGACAATGACAACTATTTCAATCAACCAATTTAAAGATTACGAAGGACAAACGGTCCGCGTTGGGGCGTGGATTGCCAACAAACGCTCGAGCGGGAAAATCGCGTTCCTCCAATTGCGTGACGGGAGCGGGTTCGCTCAAGCCGTCGTCGTCAAAGCGGATGTGGCCGAAGATTTGTTCGCACGTGCGAAAGGTGTGACGCAAGAAACGTCGGTCTGGGTAACCGGGAAGGTCAAGTCAGATGGTGGCCGCACACCGCTCGGCTTCGAGCTCGAAGTGACGGACATGGAAGTGATTGCCGAGTCGGTCGACTACCCAATCACGCCGAAAGAGCACGGAACAGAGTTTTTGATGGACAACCGTCACCTCTGGCTCCGCTCACGTCGTCAACATGCGATCATGAAAGTGCGTAACGAATTAATCCGGGCGACCTACGAGTTCTACAACCAAGAAGGATTCGTCAAAATCGATCCGCCAATCATCACGTCAAGCGCTCCGGAAGGGACGACAGAATTGTTCGAGACGGACTACTTCGGTCAACCGGCTTACTTGTCTCAAACAGGACAGCTCTATATGGAAGCCGCGTCGATGGCGCTCGGAAAAGTCTTCTCATTCGGACCGACGTTCCGTGCCGAGAAATCGAAGACACGTCGTCACTTGATTGAGTTTTGGATGATTGAGCCGGAGATGGCATTTTTCGATCATGACATGAGTCTTGAGCTTCAAGAGCGTTACGTGGCCTACCTCGCCAAGTCAGCGCTTGATAACTGCCGTGTCGAGCTCGAACTACTCGGGCGTGACTTGTCGAAACTTGAGAAAGTTCAAGCACCGTTCCCGCGAATCCGTTATAAGGATGCGATTGCCTTCTTGAAGGCTGAAGGATTTGACGACATCGAGTACGGAGACGACTTCGGTGCGCCGCATGAGACGGCCATCGCAAATGCGCATGACAAGCCGGTCTTCATCACCCACTGGCCAAAAGAAATCAAGCCGTTTTACATGAAAGTCGACCCGGAGAACCCGGAGCTCGTCCTCTGTGCCGATTTGATCGCGCCGGAAGGGTATGGCGAGATTATCGGTGGCTCGGAACGTGAAGACGATTACGACCGCTTGAAAGAAGAAATCATTAAAGAAGGACTCGACGAGACAGACGCCTACGACTGGTATCTCGAGCTCCGCAAGTACGGTTCAGTGCCGCACTCAGGATTTGGGCTCGGTCTCGAGCGGACAGTCGCTTGGATTAGCGGCATCGAACATATCCGTGAAGCCATCCCATTCCCACGCCTATTGAACCGCATTCACCCATAATAATCGCCGAATCGGGGATGACGTTTGACGTCTTCCCCGATTGATGTGTTTAGAAAGGATGTGCGCCATGAATGCACATAGTCTAATCAAACTGTTTGAACAGAGCCCGGTCGTCGTGCCACGTAAATTGTTCACGGACGCACGCCGATTGAACCTTAGTCCGGTTGAGTTTTGTCTCATCGTACACTTGCTCGAAATGACCGGGGAAGGGATTGAGATGCCGCTTCCGAGCGAGCTCGGGGAGCGGATGAACGTCGCTGAACATGAGGCGAGAGCCGTTTTGCTCGGCTTGCTGCAAAAAGAATTGATTGCCATTGATGCCTCGGCGGAAGGGGAGCGATACAGTTTGTTGCCATTGTTTGAAGCGCTCGAGGAAGAGGCCGTGACCGCGAAGACACCGCACGCATTGAATGAGAATTTGATTCATACGTTTGAGCGTGAATTCGGGACGATCACCCCGTTTGAAATCGAGCAGATTGTCGGATGGTTGACGGAGGATGGGTTTAGCGAAGAGTTGGTCTTGGCCGCGCTTCGAGAAGCGAAACTTCGCAACGTACGTAACTTCAAGTATATGGACAAAATCTTGCGCGTCTGGCAAGACCATAACGTCCAGTCGCTTGAGGATGTTGTCGAGTATCAACGGAGGAACAAATGATGTTGACCCGGGCCCAACTAAACGAAGTATCAGAAACGATGCGACACATGTTTCCGGATGCACACTGTGAACTGACGCACCGGAATCCGTTCGAGCTTGTCGTCGCCGTCGCGTTATCCGCTCAAGCGACAGACGCGCTCGTCAACAAAGTGACACCAGGGCTTTTTGAGGCGTTCCCGACTGTCGAAGCGATGGCAGCGGCCGACGTTTCAGAAATCGAGTCGCTCATCAAACGGATTGGATTGTATCGGAACAAAGCGAAGAACGTGAAGGCGTTATCGATGCAAATCGTGACACTACACGACGGGATTGTCCCGGACGACCGCGCATCGCTCGAGGCGTTGCCTGGCGTTGGTCGTAAGACGGCGAACGTCGTTTTATCGGTCGCGTTTCATGAGCCGGCGTTTGCGGTCGATACGCACGTCGAACGCGTCTCGAAACGGCTTGGCATCTGTCGTTGGAAAGACAACGTCCGCCAAGTCGAAGACACGCTCATGAAAAAATTCCCACGTGAAGAATGGTCGCAGCTCCATCATCAATTCATTTTCTTTGGACGGTATCACTGTAAGGCGCAACGCCCGGCTTGTGAGACGTGTCCACTCCTGCACATGTGCCGGGAAGGCAAGAAGCGGATGAAGTCGGTAAAAGCGACATAAAAACTGCCTCGTAGCTTGCTACGAGGCAGTTTTTAGTGATTCCACGGATGGTCGCTCCATTCGCGGCGTTTTTTCGTAATCGGGACTTTTTTGAAGCCCCAGTTGCGGAAATCTTGGTCCGGACTTTCTTTACGGATGTAAATCTTGTCCTTGATTGCTTTAAAGATGCGGTTCTCATCCCCATAATGGACGAACCGTGGTTTGACCTCGATCACCCCGCGGCGAACGCGCGAGAGTGGCAGACAGACGAGATCTGCGATTTCGAGACCGGACTGATAAATCGTATTTTGCTTCTCAGAGAAGATGAACCCTTTGATTTTTTGTCGACTTTTTTCGACATCCAGGTGAACCGTTCCAGAGTTAAAAATGTCAAAGAATGCCTTTTGAATGAGCAAATTTTGATAATCGTCACGCGATTCGAGTACGACGCGAGCACTGACCGCCTCGGTCTCTTCTAAAAACGCGTAAAACGACTTCATCAAGTGCGCGAACGCGACGACATAAGGATCTTTCGGTGTCGAGTAAAAGTCTTGTAACTTCTGTTTATCGACTTCGACGCTGACGATTGTACAGTCGATATCACGCAAGAAGTCCGGCAACTTGTTCCAGAAGTCGCGGAGCATGTCGATCGTGATTCCATCCTCTTTCCCATATGGATGCTCGGCCTTCAAAATCTCTTTTAAATGTAACGGGATGTTTTGTGTTTTAAACACGTCCCGTTTGAACGCATGGAGTTTACGTTTCAACTCGCACGGCATTCCGGCCTCGTCGGCGTCAATCGCATACTTGTATTCCATCAGGACGCCTGTCAAATTGAATTGCGTATTCCCTTTTGGTGTCCCCGTCTCGTCGACGAACATCACGTACTTCTTTCCGTTATCCATCGTACCCCTCCAACGCAGCTTTATCTCTTTCATCTCAAGCGCCTCTATTTTTTAAAAGTTTCATCAATCGCGTTTATCGGATTGATGAAAAGGTTAACTAGTAGAAGACTTATTGTAGAAAAGTATTTAGTAGCATGATAACAAGCTTGTGTCAATTTGACTACACAATACACTACATACTAGTTTAACATACAAGAGTTTGGTACGATATGCATTGCGGAAAATCCACGAGACAGTCGAGCGACAGAACTCGACAATCAGACCTTAGACGGAAGGAACGAGTGGGCCAACCTGCTAAAATGAGTTGTAGGGGTGACGACATGTTCCACTATCCGAACGGAAAGAAAGCAACGACGAACAGTCAGGCACCGATTCGATCCGAGCGTCCAACGTATGCGAATCGAGGCATGAACTTAGAGACGTTACTCAATGAGACGAACGAATATTATCGAATCCATGGCAAGGCAGTCATTCATAAAAAACCGACACCGCTTCAAATCGTCAAAGTCGACTATCCGAAACGGAGTGCCGCGAAAGTGACGGAGGCCTATTTCAAACAAGCCTCGACGACCGACTATAACGGGGTCTACCGCGGCAAATATATCGATTTCGAAGCGAAAGAGACGAACAACAAAACTTCGTTTCCGCTCGGTAACTTCCATGACCATCAAATCACACATATGCGTGATTGTATGAAACATGGAGGAATTTGCTTTGTCATCATCCGCTTTAGCCGCTATAATACGCAATATGTGCTGTCAGCAGACCAGCTGTTAGACTGGTGGGCACAGCGTGAGACGGGTCGAAAATCGATTCCGCTCAGTTTTATCGAACAACACGCAATCGAAGTTCCAACCCGGGCGATGCCGGCCGTCGATTATTTGGCGGCACTGGAAGCATGGCTCGATTGAAATAGAAGGAGTGAATCGTGAATGGAACGAAGTCGAGTGGCACGTCGGCAAGATACGACGACCAATAAACGTAAACAGACGACGAAACAGTCAAAAAAACCGAAAACGAAGAAGCCGCTTTGGCGCCGCATTCTTTTAATTGCAACCCTATTATTCTTGATCGGCGTTGTCGTGGCGGGTGCTTACTCAGCCTATGCAATCGCGACCGCACCACCGCTTGACGAAGAAAAGTTGGTGAAGACGTATCCGATTCAATTGATCTCATCGAACGGGGAACCACTCGAGAGTGGGCAAGTGCGGGAGTACGTTTCAATTAACGACATCTCTGAAGTGATGCAACAAGCGGTCGTCTCGATTGAAGACCGTCGTTTCTACGAACATAACGGGATTGACATCCGCCGGATTGGCGGGGCCGTCCTCGCTAACTTGACGGGGGGGTTCGGGTCAGAAGGTGGCTCGACGATCACGCAACAGCTGATCAAGCAATCAATGCTCACGAGTGAGAAGAGTATGAAACGGAAGATTCAAGAACAGTGGCTCGCGATTAAACTCGAACGTGAGTATTCGAAAGAACAGATTCTCGAAATGTACTTGAACATCAACTACTACGGGTCAGGCGGGTACGGCGTGCAGTCGGCTTCAAAAGCGTACTTCAACAAGCCTGTATCGGAAGTGAACTACCAGGAAGCCGCAATCCTCGCAGGTTTGCCGCAACGTCCGAGCGCATATGATCCAATCAGTGGGGACCAAGAACTGACGCGTTATCGCCAAGAGCAAGTGCTCGCTGCGATGAAGCGTGACGGTCATATTTCGGAAGAACAATACAATCAAGCGCTGAACGTCGAAATCGCGGACGTCATCTCGCCGGCTCCACAAACGGACGGCGAGTCGTATACGCGTGCAATTTACGCCCGTGTCCAAGCCGAACTCGAGGAAGACTATGGCCTCGAACAGGCAGACATTTACGGAGCAGGTCTCAAAGTGTATACGTCAATCGACAAAGAATTGCATACGAAGTTCAATAACGACATCAAATCAGATAATGTAAACATCCCGAACGGTGCTTTCCCGGAAGACCTTCGTATGGGGGCGACCGTCCTCAATACGAAGACGGGTGAAATCATCGCCTTGATTGATAGCCAACAAGCCGAACAAGGCGAGAAGAATTATCGCGATTATTCGCGTGAGACACGTCAAATCGGATCAACGGCGAAACCGTTCTTTGATTACGGTCCGGGAATCGAAAACGGACAATGGTCGACGGGGAAAGTGCTCCGCGATGCTCCGTTTGAAGAAGGCGAATACAATCCAGGAAACTACTACCAAGGATTCCGTGGCAACAACACGATGCGTTATTTCTTGACGATTTCAGCGAACACACCGGCCGTTCGTGCATTCTATGAGGTGCGTGATGAGTTCGGCCAAGGTGCGATTGAGTCGTTCGTGAAAAATGTCGGCATCGAGCCGTCGATGTCAGGCGACGAGATGGACGCCTCGAACGCACTCGGTACGGCTGAGGCGAGCACGTCGCAAATGGCGGCCGCTTACGCTGCGCTCGGGACGAACGGGATGTACACGAAGCCACATTTGATTCAAAAAATCGAGTTCAACGACGGCTCTACGATTAACTCGCCGGTGAAAGCGAAGCAGGCGATGGAAGACTATACAGCGTATATGTTGACCGACATGCTCCGTGACGTCGTCAGCGGTGCAAATGGAACGTATCAGCCGGGTGCCTTCCCGTATGACGTCGCCGGGAAAACCGGTACGACGAACAAGGATATGGATAAATGGTTCACCGGTTATACGACCGATTACTCGATTTCCGTCTGGACCGGACGTTCAAACAATACGACTGAATCGGTTATGAAACCAAACTACGCCCAATACTACTTCGAGTATATGATGCAAGAAGTAACGAATGCGAACGGCCGTCCGGCAGCGTTCCAGCAACCAGATTCGGTGCTCTCACTCGGAAACGAGCTGTACGTTAAAGGGACGAAGCCGAAAGATCTCGAGCCGGACAAGCTTCCGGCACCGACGGGCGCATCAATCAATTACGACATCCCGGCGGATCGCGGCACGTTGACTTGGTCGTATAATACGGAAGCGGTGCAAGCGGACGGGTATCAAAACCTTTCCTTCACTGTGACGGAGAAGCGACCAGACGGCAGTGAACGTGTCGTCGCCACAACGTCGGACACGCGGGTGGACATTTCAGGTCTGACGAACGGGACGACCACGTTCACGATTGTCGCGACGGCGACGAATCCGCTCGTCGGCGAGCAACAGTCGAGCCCACTTCAAACCCAGTATACGGTCGAGCGAAACCAGGAACCGGCTGAAGAAGAAGAGGAACCCGAGACAGAACAACCGACTGATGAACCGGCTGAAGACGAGCAGTCGAACGACGGTAACGAGAACAACGGCAATAACAATAACAACGGCAATAACGGCAATACCGGTAATAATGGCAATAACAATGGGAATGAAAACGACTCTGGAGAGACGACAGAAGAACCGGCGACTGAGGAAGAACCGCCGGCGGAGGATGAGTCAGGGACGAGCCTTGATCGTCAATCCGATTCCAATTCCTCTGAGTCGAACGGAAACCGTGGCAACGGGAACGGTGGCCGTGAAAATGGCAACAACGAATAATACGTACAGGGCGATTTCAATCGCCCTGTTTTTCTTTTCCGTTTGTTATAATGAAAAGAAAGCGAATAGGATGGTGACAAATGGTACAGCTCTCTCTTAAACGTAAGATGAAAGTGTTATTTGTAATCGATCGGCTGCAAGACGATGACGCAGGTCTTCCCCTTCAAGGCGTCAACGGTTTGAAGATGGGGCGCCTCGTCCTGAAAGAGTCCATTCCGTTTGGACGGCTTCTTGACGACCGAGACGTTGCACTTGCAGCGGGCCATTCGCATTTGAAGAAAATCGGCATCGAGACGATGTTTCTCGGTGACGAACCTTATTACCCTGAACTTTTGCGCGGGAGGCGTCGTACGCTTTCAGCGCAGGATGATTACTATAAAGCGGTGCAACGCTACACGAAACATTTACAGGCGGTCCATTCGAAATGTACGAAGCTACATACCATCGTCTTGTTCGGCCGGTCGACCCATCTCATGTTTGATGATGCGATTCGGCGGCTCGAAGAAGAGAACGAACATGTGGCGGCCGCCTTCAAGTCGATGGAAGTGCTCCGGCTTCCGGCCGTCCACCGTCTCGTTCACGATGAACGGATCGGGCAAGTAAAAGAAATCGTGGAGCGTCTTGTACCTTCGAAATCTTGATAGAAGAAGGTGACTTTATGCGCAAGAAGCGTTCCGTCGAAGAGATGATTGACACGCTAAAAACCGACCCGGCTTTCGCGAGCCATGTCACACACTGGCACACGGTTGATGCCCGTCCGGCTAAGTACGCCGAGATCCCGGCAAGCGTGCCCGCTGACCTCGTCCGCGTCTTGAACGAGCGTGGCATCGATCGATTGTATACGCACCAAGCCGAAGCGATTACACAAACGGCACGCGGCCATTCGACGGTCGTCGTCACCCCGACCGCTTCCGGGAAGACCCTCTGTTATAATTTGCCCGTCCTCTCAAAAATGATTGAGAAACCGACCGTGCGCGCCCTTTATTTATATCCGACTAAAGCACTTGCCCAAGATCAAAACACCGACCTCATGTCGATGGTCGAGGCGCTCGAAGGCGACTTGCGCTGCTTCACGTATGATGGGGACACGTCGCCGGCGGCGCGAACCAAAGTGCGAGATGCCGGAAATATCGTCATCACGAATCCGGATATGCTTCATTCAGGTATTTTGCCACACCATACGAAGTGGATTCGGCTATTTGAAAACCTCGAATATATTGTCGTCGATGAGTTGCACACGTATCGGGGTGTATTCGGCAGTCACGTCGCGAACGTCTTCCGACGATTGAAACGAATCTGTGCCTATTACGGGAGCCATCCGAAGTGGATCATGACGTCGGCGACGATTGCGAACCCGGTCGAGCTAGCTGAACGCCTGACCGAGGAAGAAGTCGTCCTCGTCGACCAAAACGGCGCACCGCAAGGAAGAAAGCATTTAATCTTTTATAATCCGCCTGTCGTCAACGAAGCGCTCGGCATCCGTCGAAGCGCCACGCTCGAGACGAAACGGATTGCGTCAAAGCTCGTCGAGGCCGACATTCAAACGATCGTGTTTGCGCGCTCGCGTGTTCGCGTCGAAGTATTATTGACGTATTTACAAGAACTGACACGGCGTGAACTCGGACCGAAGTCGATTGTCGGCTATCGGGGTGGCTACTTGCCATCCGAACGGCGTGAAATCGAACGAAGGCTCCGAGACGGGGAGATCCGGGCGGTCGTTTCGACGAACGCGCTCGAACTCGGTGTCGATATCGGCCAATTGGAAGCGTGTGTCTTGAACGGTTATCCAGGGACAGTCGCTTCCCTTTGGCAACAGGCCGGCCGAGCCGGACGTCGACATTCGGAGGCGCTCGTCATCTTCGTCGCCTCCTCCTCCTCGCTCGACCAGCTCGTCGTCGAGCAACCTGATCTGATTTTAGATCGTTCGCCGGAAGCGGCGCGTCTCGACCCAAACAATTTAATCATTCTCGTCGACCATTTGAAGTGTGCAGCTTTCGAGTTGCCGTTCCATAAAGGTGAACGGTTCGGGACGGTCGAGACGGAAGACATTCTCGACTTTTTGACGGATGCGCAAGTACTACATGAGCGGGCCGACAAGTACTACTGGATGACGGACTCGTTCCCAGCTCATGAAATCTCGCTCCGCACGTCCGACCAAGAAAATGTCGTCATCGTCGACCAGACGGCTAAACACGCCGTCATCGGTGAGATGGACACGTTCAGCGCGATGACGTTGTTACATGACGAGGCGATTTATTTGCACGGGGCCGAGCAGTATCAAGTCGAGAAGCTCGATTTCGAAGAGAAGAAGGCGTATGTGCGTCAAGTCGACGTCGATTACTACACGGATGCGAACTTGGCTGTTGAGTTGAAAGTGTTAGAAGAGAACAAGTCAGACGGGGTCAAGACGTTCGGTGAAGTATCGGTCATCGCGATGGCAACATTGTTTAAAAAAATCAAGTTCGGGACGCATGAGAATATCGGCTCTGGTCCGATTCACTTACCGGAACGTGAACTTCACACGACAGCGACATGGTTCACGCTCGATGAGCGTTACGCCTACTCGGAAGCGGATATGGAAGACCAGCTCGAGGCGGTGAGCGATTTGTTGCGCCGTTTGGCTCCGCTGTATCTCATGTGTGATAGTCACGACTTGTTCACGACGCTTCAAATGAAAGCGACCCATACGTCGAAGCCGACCGTCTTCTTGTACGACCGTTACCCAGGTGGGATCGGCTTGAGTGAGGCGCTCTATCGTGACGCCGACGCTGTCCTTCAGGCAGCGGTGCGCACTGTCGAGGATTGCCCTTGCGTGAGCGGTTGTCCGAGCTGTGTCGGTACGATTGGTTATGGCGATTTCAAACAGCAAGTTGTTAATCAGTTGAATGCCTTGAAAGGAACGATATGAAAGCAAAATTAGCACGTTTGATTAAAACGACAGAACCCACACGTCAGACAAAGACCCCAGACGAGGTCGAACAAGCGAAATGGACGGCGCTCGGTGGTGAAATCTTGAAGTTTGAAAAAGAGTGGTGTGTCCGCTTGAAAGCAATTTACCCGCTCGAAGCGATCTATCATGATTTTACGTATGCCGAAGCGAGACATGCGGTCCGTCAGGCGACCCATCCGTTTTTCGCGGTAGACGTTCCAATCGATCGCGTCCTATTCATGGATACGGAGACGACCGGACTACGAGGGTCGGGGACGTCAATCTTTTTAATTGGGTTTGCCCGCATTCAGGAAGGACATCTCGAGATGGTGCAATACGTATTGCCGCATCCGGCGTTTGAGACGGCGTTTTATTATCACTTCTTAAACGATATCGGCGACGAGGTCCGTTTCGTTACGTATAACGGGAAATCATTCGATTGGCCACAAATCAAGACCCGCCACACGTTCGTGAAGTCGAAAGTAAAGGGGCTCCCGGCAGTCGGGCACGTTGATTTGTTGCACGCGTCGAGACGGTTGTTGAAACCGACGCTCGAATCCGTGTCGTTAAAAGCGGTCGAAGCGCACTTTGGCCACGAGCGGGTTGACGACTTACCGGGATTCTTGGCACCAATGCATTATTTCCAATACGTGAAAGAACGAGAACCAGATATTTTACGACCGGTCATCGAACACCATCACGCCGACTGCTTGAGTCTCGTCTCGCTCTATACGCGACTCACGTATCTCGTCGAAGGGGACAGCTTAACGTTCGGAGAGGAACGCGCTCACTGGTTGAGTGACCTCGGCAATGAAGAAGCGGCCTTAAAGACGTATGCGCAACTCGATAATCCATCGAAACAGGCGAAAATGCGTCAAGCGCTGTTATTAAAGCGCGCCGGAAGAATGGAAGAAGCGCTCCCTTTATTTGAGCAAGTCGACTCGATCGAAGCGTTGACGGAACTTGCCAAATACGCGGAGCATAAGCAAAAAGACATTGACCAAGCTTACGCATATACGGAACGCGCGCTCGAACTTCTCGAAGCGAGATGTACGATTCTGAAGCAGACGGCATTCCGGGCACAACGTGAGTTACAACACCGGCTCGCCCGGTTAGAAAGGAAGCGCTTATGAAAGTCGTTGCGATTACCGGCTATCGTCCGCATGAGCTCGGGATTTTCAAAGCCGATCATCCGGGTATTGAAATCATTCAGGAAGCGTATCGTCGTAAAATCTTAGAGGCGATAGAACTAGGTGGGGAATGGTTCATCTTTAGCGGGACAAACGGTTGTGAATTATGGGCCGGACAAGTATTGTTAGAGTTAAGGGAAACGTACCCAATCAAAATTGCTGTATTCCCTCCATTTTTGGAAATGGAGGAGCGATACAAGCCATACGAGCAGGAACTATTCATGCAGCTACAACTCGAAGCGGATTTCTTTGAGCCGTTGACGCAACGTCCATATGAGGATCCGAGCCAACTTCGCGCAAAAACCGCATTCTTTTTGGATAAAGCGGCAGGACTCATCACCTTGTTTGACGAAGAGACGGGAGGAAGCCCCCGGTTTCTTGTCGATGGGGCGAAACGAAAGCACGATATGACGTTATTTATGATTACACCTGAGGACTTACGTGTCATTGAAGAAGAAAAACAATGGGAACAACAATGGGAGTGAAGACGATGCAAACGGAATTAACAGCAGAAGCGATTTATAAACAAGAATTCAAAACAGCCCTCCGTGGATATTCACAAGAAGAAGTCGATCAATTTCTTGACGTTGTCATCCGCGACTACGAAAAGATGGCGAAAGAAATCGAGCGCCTGCGTCAAGAAAATGAGTCATTACGTCGCGGGTCGAGCGAGCAGGCTGAACCGGTGAAACAGTCACAACCGGTCGCCTCCAATTATGATATGTTACGACGTATTTCAAACTTGGAGAAAGCTGTCTTCGGCAAACAAGTCGGACCGAGCGAATAAGGAGAGGAGGTGGATGCGATGTTACACGTGTTGACGGCCGCACCGAAAGAACCAGAAAAACGCCAGACGAAGGGTTTGTTTCGCACGAAAGTGGAAGTGATTGAACCGGCTAAATCGTATACCGAGGAGCTCGTTGAAGTTTTACGACAGACGTGCCGTTTTGACTGGATGATGATCGAGCATGTCAAAATCGACGCGACGTTGTTTGATTATGTTCTCGCTGGGCCAAAAGGCGTGTTTTTAGTTAAAATCAATCGGACGACGTCAGCTGTTCACATGTCGAATCGCGAATGCCGTCACGAAACATCGCTCGGTTGGAAGACCATCCACCCACATCCGATTCACGAGCTCGATGAAATCACGAAACAGATTCGTGGACGATTAAAGAGACAGTGTGGGCAACCCGTTCCGGTCACATCCTTTTTAATCTTCCCAGAGACGAGCCGCTTGAAGGTCGAACGACTTCGCGCGAACTGTTCGTCTTCATTTGAGATCATCGATGATGTCATTTCTCGAACAAAGCTTGAGCTTCTGACAGAACCGACAATCAAACAAATTGCGTATTACTGTTCAGAGCGACAGGTACATAAATGACAACACCCTATAGCAGTCGGACGTCCTGGGCCCGCTGTTATAGGGTGTTGTTGTTATTGAAGTAATTTTCGCGCCGCTGCTGCATCTTTTCGATGGACAAACAGGGCGACTCGATCATCGAGGTTTTTTGCGAGTGGTCGGAACAACCGTCCCGTCGGTAAACCTTGTTCAACTCGGCACTCGATCCCTTTTTCGGACAAGTATGCGTAATCCTCGAGCAGTGCCTCGCCTTGCTTCCCGAATGCCTCTCCGAATCGAATCCAACGTAGATTCCGAATCGTTCGAACGGTCACGAGAATTAGAAACAGTGCACCGAGTATAACAATCAATAACGTCCTCATATCATTCCAAACCATATCCAAAGCGTCCACTCCTTCTTTACAATATTTTATCGGGGACGACGCTTGAAAGCAACCGACTTTCCCCGTTATACTCAAAGAAGAAGAGGGGGATTTTGTGAAAACGTCCATTCAATCACGCCGCGAAGCGGTTCAATTGCTCGAGAAAGAGCAAGTGCTTTATATCCGAATTCATAACGGTCAGACCGGCATGATCAAATCGACCGCCGAAGGGATTATCGTCGCCATCCCGAACAGCGAGACGAATAAAGTCGATTTCCGAAAGCTCGAAGACATCGAGGCGTTTGAAGCGTTTTACGATTTGACGTTGTCGGCGCCAGGCGTCTTGTATTACAACAAGGAATCGCTCGACTCTAAATGAGAGTCGAGCGTTTTTTTACGTTATTCGAATGGAAGCCAGTCGCCCATTTTCTCTTGGAGCGGAGCGAGCCGTAAATGACGTTGTTTATGGAGAAGGTAACCATCTGGACGTATGACGAGGACACCACGTCGCATGAAGAACGACTTGGCGAGCTCGTTACCTTGGTCAAAGAAGGGACGGCTCGTTTTCGACAGCGTGATGATTTGGAAAAAGGCTTGATGCTGATTTAAATAGTCGTACAGTTCTGTCGCGTCGCGTGATTCGTCGTCGAGGACAAGCACTTGAAACCGGCCGTCCGCGACTTCAGAGATTTTTTGACGCATCCCATCGTCCGTCCGAATCATTTCAATCTCAGGAAAAATCTTGCCTTCCGCCACACGTTGGAACGGGACGCGGGAATGGGACGGATAGGAGAGGTGGAGTTGGGCAATCCGTTCCGTGATTTTTTGATTAATCAAGTTGACGCGGGTAAACACATCCGCGCCGAGCGCCTGAAACGGTAACAGCATCGGCAACGTCGTCTGTAGCACCTCCGTCGCGACGTTTGTCGTTTGAAGGACATTTCGGGCGACGTGCTCCCGTTCGTCTCGATACGTCGAAACGACACCGAAAGAAGCGCCCGCTTTTATATGAAGCCATAGTTTCCAACCGAGGTTGAACGAGTCGGCGATTCCTGTGTTCATCCCTTGTCCCCCGACAGGTGAGTTGATATGCGCCGCATCTCCCATCAAAATAACCCGGTTATGAATGAACGCGTCCACCATCCGATTATGCACCCGGAATAATGAGAACCATTCGACCTCCTCGATCTCAACGGGCATATGGCTACGTTGTTCAACCAATTCGCGCAATTTCGATTCATCGAACGCCGCATCATTGGCTAGATTTCCTGTAATCCGAATCGTATCATCCGTCAACGGAAACACTTCAAGTACTCCGCGATTTGAAAAGAAAATATGCACTTCTTCACGTGAGATGTTCCATTTCGCTTTCATGTCTGCGAGCACCCAAGATTCTTTGAACGATTTTCCACTGAACGGCAAGGCGAGCATCCGTCGAATCGAGCTGTTCGCACCATCGGCCGCGACGACGTATTTGGCTTCAATCGTGCGTGACGTGTCCCCTTCGAGATGAGCGAGCACGCGGGACGGATAATGTGTGAGGGAGATGAGTGATTCCCCACGTCGAACGTGATGGCCATGACGATTGAGCGCCTGCTCGAGAATCGCCTCTGTTTCATTTTGACGAAGTAGCGTCACGAACGGGTAAGGCGTGACGAGCCGTGAGAACTCGAGCTTGGCCGTCCACTGTCCAGAAAAATATAAGTTCCCTTTCTCAATCGTTCGCGCGCGACGAAGGACTTCTTTGGCGACGTCTAGGCGCGAGAACACCTCAATCGTGCGCGGTTGTATGCCGATTGCCCGTGAATTATTTGACGGAGTCGTCTTCCGGTCGATAATCTCAAACGAGATGCCATAGCGAGCAAGGGTCAAGGCGAGAGTGAGGCCGGTCGGGCCCGCACCGACAATCAATACGTCTACTTGTTGATCCACATCTACCATCTCCTATCGTTAATAATGATATTTCCGACATTGGACACGTTTAAACGAGGAGAGAAGGGTGGAAGTGTAGAAAACATAAGGAGTGAGGTGACCCGCATGAAGGAATCATCAATTAATGAAAACCAGTTGCGTGAAAGCTTTTCAATGGAAGAAAATTATGAACAGACGGCAGCGGTCTTGATTCCATTGACCGAAATCGATGGCGAGTGGCACGTCGTCTTCGAAGTCCGTTCCCATAAGATGCGTCGGCAACCAGGTGAAATCGCGTTCCCGGGCGGACGTTTAGATCAAGGTGAGACACCGCTCGAGGCAGCCATCCGAGAAACGAGTGAAGAGTTGACGCTCCCACTTTCAGACATCGAAGTCATCGGCCGATTGCAGCCACTAGCGACGCCGCACCGACAATTAATCTATCCGTTCGTCGGCATCATTCCCATCGTGCCGAACGTCAAATTGACAGATGAAGTCGATCATCTTTTCACTGTCCCAGTCGACACGTTGCTGTATATCGACCCGTTCCATGGCGAAATGGAATGGACGATGAATCCGGATCAAAATATTCCGTTTGACCGGATGGCGAATGCTAAAGCGTATGAAAAACGGGTAATTAAAATGAAAGAGCCTTTTTATGAACACGGCGACTACATTATTTGGGGACTTACTGGAAAAATATTGTCACAATTCATTAAACACATAAAAGAAAACGTATTCAAACGGATATAATTTCGTTATAATGATAGAAACAAATTTAAGATTGGAAGTGAATGGTTGTGTCTATAGAATTCGTTGTAGGTGATATCGTGAAATCAACGCGTGAAGGATGGGTCGCAGAAGTGACTGCCGTATTGACGAATACCGTCATCGGAGACGTTTCCATCATGGAAGAATTTCAGCAACTAGGACTTGAATTTGAAAAACAAGTTTTACTTAAATCAGAATTGGAATTGATCGAACGCGCTAGCTGACCTTTTGAATCGAAAGGGATGATTCCGATGTCCATTGATAACAAAGTACGTGAATGGAAAGAGGCTGGGTTGTTAGATGACGCGACAGGGCAACGACTTGTCGCATATGAGCATGAGCGATTGGCGCTACGTGAGAAATCGGAACACAAACCGCCAATCCTCGTGATCATCGGGTCCATCTTGCTCGCCCTCAGTCTGTTCAGTTTTGTCGCTGCGAATTGGCAGGCCATCCCGGACCTTCTGAAAGTGGCGATTTTTCTCGTGTTCATGGTCGGAATGTATGTAGCGGCCGAGCAAGTAAAAACGCGTGCACCGCGCTTCGTGACGCTGTTTCGTGTCTTCGGTATCGTCTTCTTCGTCGCTACGATGATCGTCATCTTTACCACATATAATCTTACTTCCCAAGTGCCACTCCTGTTTTGGCTCATGTTCGGCGTCGCCGTCTTGCATAAGTTAATTTATCAACATCCGATTTTCACGTTCATTGCCGCACTCGGAGGCTTTTTGGCAATCACGAACAGCTTTCAAGGCATCGGTTTGACACTTATCTTACTCGGGCTCATCATCACGTGGGCTTGGTTTCATTTTGTGGACAATGAGCTCGACCGTATTTTTGCTTGGTTCAGCTTTTACGGCCTGATCGTCATCATCGGGCAATACGCGAACTATGAAGGACGGTTCTGGCCACTTTGGGCACTCGTCATCATGCATGTCTTATTTGTCATATACCGCGAACGAGCACAATGGAACTATTTGTATTTATTCGTAGCGGCTGTCCTCTCGATCGGGTACCTTATCAATGCGACAGAAGGTTGGTTGTCTCAACGACCGCCGTCCGTCATCGAAGCGACGGTCTTATCAGCCGCACTCGTCGCGATGTATTTACTGCATCGACGCGCGGAGCTGATGTGGGTGAGCCTACTCGCTGTCATCCCGTTCTCGTTGTATGACGACTCAGGCATCTTACTCGCCATATTCCTCGAAGTCGTCGCACTCGGTTATCTCGTTTGGCAAGATCATCAACGCAAACCGATCGTACTCGCTTTCATTTATTTCTTAGTCGTCCAGATGACCATTTACTTCATCTATGTATGGGATCGTCTCGACATCTCGCTCTTCTTCTTGATCGGGGCGCTCATCGTATTCGGATTGTCGCTCGCTTTGTGGTGGCGTAGCCGGACGAGAGGGGATGTACGGACATGAAACGCATGACACCTTGGCTGTTGCCAATCATTCAAGTGCTCATTGCCGTCGGCTTCGTGTTGCTCGTCTATGCGGTCTCCTGGTTCGGGCAGACGTATACGTTCAAGGCGACCACGTATGAACCGTATGACCCGTTCTTTGGCGACTCGATTTACCTCGAGTACGATACGTTTCGAGGGCGGCAGGACGTGGAGTCGGGTACCGTTTATGTGACGTTTAAAGACGGAGAAGATGGATATGCGACGGTTGACCGGGTCAATTCGAGACCTTTCTTTGGCGGCATTCGGGCGAACTATTTTGATCGCCAAGTTTATGTCGACGATTTAAGTTCTTATCGGGTAACCGATGAAGAGGCCGAAGTCATTCGGGGTGCGAAAACGTTTGAAGTCGAAGTGGATATCGCACCGTGGGGCATGGTTCGGGCCCATGATTTACGTCCGATTGAAACCGAATAAGTTTTGCAAACAGATTACAGATTCGTTACACCTTTCTTTGTAACGGTTCTGTAATTTTTTAATGCAATGGCTTTATAGAGCCGTTCCTATTAAATGTTACAATCTGTAACGAATTCCATCGATACATTGCAGAAATATTTCACTTCCTGTCAATCCGCACACGCATGCGCTCACTCATGGTAAATTAACACCTGTTCGTTACATAACGCGAAAGGTGTTAACTACTATGAAACCATTGATTAAATATATGTTCGTCTTGTTCATTTCGATGACTGGCGTGTTTGCCGTTTCTTCGGCTACAGAGGCTGCTCAAATCGGAATCGGTACGGAACAAAAAATCGTCCAAAATCCGCTAGAACTTGAACGACAAGCGATTGAACGTGAAGCGAAGCAAAAAGAAGAGCGCGAGGCACGGCTTGCAGAAGAGAAGCGTCGTGCGGCAGAACGAGCAAAACGCGAAGCGGAAGAAGCGAAACGAGTCGCCAAAGAGAAGGCGGAGCTCGAGACAAAACGACTCGAAGAAGCGGCAAAGCAAGCGGAAGCTGCGCGAGTAGCTGAAGCAAAAAAAGCGGCAGAGGAACAGACGACGCCTGTCGCGCAACCCGTTTCAACAAAAGCAAGTCGTCACGTCATCCAAGTCGAGTCGACGGCCTATACGAACGATGCCGCTGACAACGGTACTTACAGCGGCCGTGTCTTGACAGCGACAGGACATGACGTGACGGACTCGATTCTCTATAACGGTATGCGAATTATCGCAGTTGACCCTTCTGTCATCCCGCTCGGTACCATCGTGCACCTTGAAGGGATTGGTGATGCGATTGCACTCGATACCGGAGGACGGATCAAAGGTAACATCGTGGACTTGCTCGTCGATACAAAAGAAGAAGCGATTCAGTGGGGACGCCGTCATATCCAAGTGACCGTCAACTAAATTTAAAAAAACAGGTTCTTCCTTCACGGGAGAACCTTTTGTTGTTTAAAGTAGACAATATTCGGGCAAACTAATATTTGACTTTCCATAACAGGAATGAGCTGAGGAGGGGTTGTGTTGATAGAATTTCAAAATGTTTCCAAGCGTTACGACGATGGGACATTGGCCGTGAAAGACTTAGACTTAACGGTCGAAAAAGGAGAAATATTTGTATTGATCGGTCCGTCAGGGTGTGGAAAAACAACGACGATGAAGATGGTGAATCGTCTCATCGATCATACGGATGGTAAAATCTTAATCGACGGAAAAGAGATTTATCAGTTTGATATTTTTGAGTTGCGACGAAACATTGGCTATGTGCTTCAACAGATTGCTTTATTCCCTCATTTAACAGTTGAAGAAAACATCTCAGTCGTTCCAGATTTATTGAAGTGGCCGAAACAAAAAACGAAAGATCGCGTCACGGAATTGATGAACATTGCTGGACTCGATCCTGTCCTTCGTGAGAAAAAGCCAACGGAACTGTCCGGAGGTCAACAACAACGCGTCGGTGTCCTCCGGGCGCTAGCGGCTGACCCAGAAGTCATTTTAATGGACGAACCGTTTTCCGCGCTCGATCCGATTAGCCGAGGACAACTCCAAAATGACGTCAAACGATTGAATGACGAACTTGGGAAGACGATTTTATTTGTCACACATGACATTGACGAAGCCATGAAACTCGGTGACCGGATTGCGCTCATGCGAGAGGGACAACTGGTCGTCGTCGGTACGCCTGCTGAGATGCGTGCGAGTGATGATCCGTTCGTGCTTGAATTTACTCAACGAAGAAGAGGTGAGGTCGATGCTTGAAACGTTTCAAAATCGACGCGGAGAGTTGCTTGAAGCGCTCGTCGAGCACTTACAGCTATCAGTCGTCTCGCTTTTAATTGCGGTCTTAATTGCCGTGCCGCTCGGCATCTGGTTGACGCGACGCAAAAAAGTCGCCGAGACGGCGATCGGTGTCACAGCCGTCATTCAGACGATTCCTTCCTTGGCATTACTTGGTCTCATGATCCCACTCGTCGGCATCGGGGCGTTACCGGCCACGATTGCGCTCGTGTTGTACGCTTTACTACCGATTCTTCGCAATACCTTCACAGGATTGAATGAAGTCGATAAATCGCTCCTCGAGGCAGCACGTGCTTGCGGGATGAAACCGAACCAGAGTTTAATGAAGGTCGAACTGCCACTCGCGCTACCTGTCATTATGGCCGGTATTCGAACGGCGATGGTCCTGATCGTCGGGACGGCCACGCTCGCAGCATTGGTCGGGGCAGGTGGTCTTGGAACGCTCATTTTACTTGGGATTAACCGAAATGATAATTATTTGATTTTACTTGGTGCGATTCCGGCCGCCATCTTGGCACTCTTATTTGATTTCTTGCTACGACAAATGGAAGGCGCGACGGCGACACGCAATCGGACGAAACTAATTGCCGTCTCAACAGTCCTCGTCCTCATCATCGCGGCACCGCTCGCGTTCGGACGCACGCAACAAACCGACCTCGTCGTAGCAGGTAAACTAGGTCCTGAACCAGAGATTCTCATGAATATGTATAAGTTGCTTATCGAAGAAGAGACGGACCTCAGCGTCTCGGTCCGTCCAAACTTTGGCGAGACGACGTTCGTATGGGGCGCGCTTCGGAGTGGTGATGTCGATATTTATCCTGAATTTACAGGTACGGTATTGGCAAGCCTCGTCGATGAGACGCCGAACTCGAACGATGCACAAGAAGTGTATGAGCAGGCACGCGACGCCCTCGCCGATGACGGGTACGTGTTACTCGAACCGATGCAGTTCAACAATACGTATGCCATCGCGATTCCTCGTGACTATGCAGAGTCGGAAAGCATCAATACGATTTCAGATTTGCGTAACGTCCAAAATGACATCCGTGCCGGTTTCACCCTCGAATTCACGGATCGAGAAGACGGCTATCCGGGTTTACAACAAGCGTACGGCCTTGACTTCCCATCGGTCACATCAATGGAACAAAAACTGCGTTACCGGGCGATTTCGCGAGGGGACGTCAATTTAGTCGATGCGTATGCGACCGACCCGGATATCGCGGAGAACGACCTCGTCGTTTTAGAAGACGATCAACAGTTCTTCCCGCCGTATCAAGGGGCACCTCTTATGAAGGCGGAGACGCTCGAAGAACATCCAGAAATCGAGGATGCGCTTAATCAGCTTGCCGGGCTCATTTCGGATGAGGAGATGTCTGAACTTAACCGACGCGTCGCCTATGGAAACGAGCGCGCCTATGATGTCGCCAAAGATTTCTTAGAACAAGCGGGGCTCTTATGAATGCGCTCGTCATCTCAAACCCGACATCCGGTACGCATGAGACGATGCTCGGCGAAGTCATTGCCACGGTGGAGTCGCTCTATTCAGAGATTCAGATTTTAAAAACAGCTTCGGAAGGGGATGCGTATCGCTTCGCCAAAGCGAGCGGTGGTTACGACCACTTGCTCGTCATCGGTGGCGACGGGACGCTCCATGAGGTCGTCAATGGCTTGATGCAGGTCGATTACGAAGATCGACCGAAAATCGGATTGATTCCAGGAGGCACGTGCAATGACTTTGCCCGTGCCCTGGATTTACCGGTCGAACCCGTCGAAGCCGCGCGTATCTTGAAGATGAGTCACGCCGAACCTGTCGACGTCATGCGTGTGAATGACCGGTACGGACTTAATTTTATCGGCGTCGGTTTAATTGCAGATGCATCACGCCAAATCGATCCGTTACAAAAAGAATCGCTCGGGTCCATCGGTTATTTTTTAGCGACGATTCGCCAGTTTCGAGAAGCCGACCCGTTCGACCTTCAAATCGAACAGGATGGGAAGATCGTTCATGAGGGTCCGGTCAGTTTTCTCTACATCGGCAATGGCGCCTATCTCGGTACCGTTCCGACAAAACTGCAGACGCAGTCGTTCAATGACGGCTTCGTCGAGGTCGTCCATAGTTCTGCCATCGGTTTTCCGATGATTCGGCAGTTATTGGCGCAACAGTTCGGTCTCGAACAGGCATCGGATGAATGGGTACACCTTCAAATGAATAACTTGATCGTGCGATTACGGGATACACAAATCATCGATGTGGATGGGGAACATTTTGAGGCGAATGAACTGCAGATCGCTGTCCTCCCGAGAGAATTGACGTTTCTTGTCGCAGGCGAAGCATAGACGGAAAGAGAAAAGAATTCAGACTTTTCTCTTTTTTTTTGTTGTTCTCATATGGGAACCATGTTAGTATTTCAATATTATTATGAAAATGAAATGAAAACAGGAAGTAGGGATAGGAATGGCGCAAAACTCGTTCGCCTCAAAAATTGGATTCATCTTAGCGGCCGCAGGGTCGGCAATCGGTCTCGGAGCGATTTGGAAATTTCCATACGTAACCGGCACAAGTGGAGGCGGCGCCTTTTTGCTCATGTTTTTGGCATTTACGCTCTTGCTCGGACTACCACTATTAATCGGCGAATTCATCGTCGGACGCTCGACACAACGTACGGCGTTGCTCGCCTTCAAAAAACTTGGTCACGGCCGTTGGTCCTTGATTGGGTACTTAGGTGTCATCGCATGTTTCTTACTGCTCTCATTCTACAGTGTCATCGGCGGCTGGGTACTCATTTATGTCGGTCTCGGCTTAAGTGGAACGCTCAACGGTCGTTCGCCTGACGAGTTTGGTGCCGTCTTCGGGGACGTCGTCTCATCACCAGGCATTGCGGTCTTCGGACAATTTTTATTCTTATTCATCACGCTGTTAATCGTCTTAAAAGGTGTCGAAGCTGGAATCGAGCGTATGAGCAAGATTTTGATGCCGCTTCTCTTCGTCAGCTTCATCGTGCTCGTCATCCGTTCGTTGACGCTTGACGGGGCGATGGAAGGGGTCCGTTTCTTCTTGCAGCCGGACTTCTCGGCCCTGACAGGAGATTCGGTATTGTTTGCCCTCGGTCAAGCGTTCTTCTCGCTCTCGCTCGGTGTGGCGGCGATGTTGACGTATGCCTCTTACATCCAGACGAAAGGCACACTTAATCGCTCGGCTAATATGATCGTCCTGTTGAATATTATGGTCTCGTTGCTTGCTGGTCTTGCAATCTTCCCAGCGGTGTTCGCATCAGGACTCGATCCGGCTGAAGGCCCAGCGTTGTTGTTCGTCGTCTTGCCGGCCGTCTTCAATCAAGTGCCGCTCGGCGGATTCTTCATGGTCTTGTTCTTCCTCTTGTTCACGTTTGCTTCAATCACGTCGTCGATTGCGATGCTCGAAGTCGTCGTCGCAGGGGTGACGGACCGCCTGAATGAGAAGAAAGAGATTATTTCGAAACGAAACGTGACGCTTTTAGCTGCAGCGAGCGTCTTCGCCGTCGGTATTCCGTCTGCACTCTCGTTCGGTGTGATGAGCGAGTTGCAATTCTTTGATGGAATGACGTTCTTCGATGTGATGGATTACGTTGTCAGCTACATTTTAATGCCAACAGGTGCGTTACTCACATCCATTTTCGTTGGTTATATCGTCGACCAACGCATTTTACAAGAAGAGATTCAAACGTCAGACACAGGCAAAAAACTCTATCCGGTATGGCGTTTCTTGATTCGTTATGTCATTCCAGTCACGGTCGCCATCGTCATGGTGTCGACGTGGTTTAACATGTAAGCAAGGGGATTTCCCTTGCTTTTTTTCGTCCTTGCGACCGAGGAAGGTGAAAAGTGTATTATGGTAAGCTTATAAAGATGACGAAACTTTTTTTGAATGGTGACGTAAGGTACAATAGAAGTATCACGAGATGAGGTGAAACGAATGAAGACATGGATGAAATGGGCCCTGACCGGGGCAGTTTTATATTTTGCCATCAGTGTATTCGATTTTTCTTGGCTATTCATCATTGTCGGAGCGCTCGTTTTGAACGAAGTATGGTCGACGAATAAGCGACGGAACCGAAATCCAGCGCCGATAGCCAAACGAGCGAAAAAGAAACTACTACTTGACGAAGAAGAGACATTCGTCGGATCACGTATTTTAAAGCCGATCGAAGAGCCAGCACCAGTCCGTCAATTCGAAGCGACGGACGACTTAGAGTTACAGTTCTTACAGCGCACCATCGAACAAGGCTACGAGAAGTTGCAACAAATCGACCGCGTGCTCCCAGACATAAAAGACCTTGAGGTGCGTCGTGAAATGAAGGCGGTCTCGAAAGAAGCGCACGAGTTGTTTGCCGAGCTATTCGAAAACCCACAAGACGCCAAACATGTGCGTGACTTGTTCACGTTCTATTTGGACTCACTGGTGTCTGTCGTCTTAAAGTTTAAAGAGCTAGAAGGAAAACGTGTCGTCATTCAAGAAGAGACACGAGAGCAACTGATCACGAATATGCGTCTGATTGTCGACAAGTTCCAAGAACAACGAGGCCGTCTGTTAGAAGATGACGCCGTTGATTTTGAACGCGAGTTGATTATGATGGAACGCGTATTGGCCGATCAACCTGAAGGGAGAAAAAAGCATGACTTCATCGAATGAAACGAACTGGCAGTCTTGGCCAGAAGAAGAACTCACGTCAGAGACAAAAACAAAGACCGAGACAGAATCATTTTCTGACCCATCGATGGATTGGTCTGCGATGACGGCAAAACACGAGGTACCTGCCATCCAAGCGAAACCGGACGTGCCGGATCAGCACCGTGAGCGGATTACCCGCCTCGCTGAATCGATTGATATAAAGAAGACGGATTCCGTCATGTTGTTCGGTTCGAACGTCCAACGTGAACTCTCGCAATTTTCAGATCAAATTTTGACAGAGGTTCGTATGAAAGACGGTGGCGATGCTGGAAAGTTATTGTCTGACTTGATGCAAAACGTACGCAAGATGGACCCGGATATGCTTCAACCTGAGAAAAAGAGCTTTGTCGATAACTTGCCACTCATCGGTCGTGCTAAAAAGAAAGCTGAGAACTATAAACTGCAATTTGAGAAGATGAATGTTTATCTGGAGGAAGTCATCCATAACTTGGACCGGGCCAAATTCGGTTTGATGAAAGATATCACGATGCTCGATCAAATGTATGATAAGAACAAACGTTACTTCGAGGAATTGAACGTCTATATCGCAGCCGGGGAGACAAAGCTCGATCACGTCCGTGAGTATGAGATTGCGCCGCTCCGTCAAGAAGTCGAAGTATCGAAAGATCAAGTGAAGTTGCAACAGTTGAACGATATGATTCAATTATCTGACCGTTTTGAGAAAAAGTTGCATGACTTGAAACTGAGTCGTACGATCAGTTTACAGATGGCGCCGCAAATCCGCGTCATTCAACAAAACAACCAGATTTTAGCGGAGAAAATTGAGTCGGCCGTCGTCAACACGATCCCGCTCTGGAAGAACCAAGTCGTCCTCGCGCTCAGCTTGACGCGTCAGAAGACGGCACTCCGAATGCAACAGGATGTGACGAAAACGACGAACCAACTGCTCGAGCAGAACTCGAAGATGCTAAAAGATTCTTCGATTGAAATCGCTCAAGAGAACGAGAAGGGGATCGTCTCCGTTGAGTCGCTTAAAGTGGCTCATGAGAACCTCTTATCGACACTTGACGAGACGCTCCGGATTCAGCAAGAAGGGAAGCAGAAGCGTCGTGACGCTGAACGTGAACTCGATCGGATGGAGCATGAATTGAAAGAGAAAGTCATCGAAATCGCCGCAAAAAACAAAGAGTTACCGAAAGACACAGGATATTGACCGGGGAAAGTCTGAGCAATCGGACTTTCCTTTTCCTTAAGGAGGATACATATGGAGAAGCAACGATTGTGGGACGAGACGTGGTTACAGTTTGCAGACATGATGGCGGAAAGACATTCGAAATGCGCTTCTAAAAGTGTCGCTTGTGTCATCGTGAAAGAGGAGAAGCCGATTTCGATTGGCTTGAACGGGACCCCACCAGGACATACGAACTGTAACGAGATCTTTTTGAAGCGAGAGGACGGCTTTTACAAACGGGCGGAGTATGTGCGCGACGAGGCCGTCGATTTAATGAATCCCTCGGTACAACTCGTTCATGACGGTGTGACATTTGTTAAATGCCACGACCCATATGAGCATCATAACTGGTCGAAACAACATGAGATTCATGCCGAAATCAATGCGATCGGGAAACTCGCTGCCGATTCGACGAATGCGTTCGGGGCGACGGCGTACGTCACACACTCGCCTTGCCACGCCTGTTCGCTCGCACTGATTGCGGCGCGTGTCGCTCGTGTCGTCTATGCCGTTGGGTATGAGCACGGCGATGGGCTTGATTTGATGCGAGAGAGCGGCATCGAAGTCCTCCACCTGCCGCTTGAAAAAAGTTTCAAAAACACATTGTAAACGTTTACATTCGGTGTTATATTATTAATGTACTGCCAATGGTGTTTTACTCTTCCATTATTCGCCCCTCTTTGGAGGGGCCTTTTTTTGTCTTCGCTTCAATTGTGTCCATCGAGTGAGACAAACTTTACACATAATGTTCAATATTTCACAAACTATTCGCTTCTTCCTCTTTTATAATGAAAGTAGATTAACGAGAGGGGATAAGGAACATGGAAAAACAAGTTCGTTTCACAGACGGTGCCTATGAAGTCGAAGCGGTGATCACACTCGAAGAAGTGTGGGAAGATAAATTCGCGATTGGAACACATAAAGAATTGGCAGTCAAAGCGCTCAACATTAACGGGAACGACATTTCAGAAATGAAACACGTTCGCGCGCTACTCCGTTACTACCCGACACTCGGTGTATCGGGCATCTTGCTCGCACTCGATGATGCGGCAGCCGAAATCGTCCGCATGTCAGGCGATACAGACCCGGCCTTACAATTCGTCGAACTCGTGGCATTACAAATGGACGAGGCGGCCACGGAAGAGTTAAAAGACTTGTATGCTTTGATGGGTGTATAAAAGACACGGTTTATCTTAGAATATTAACGAATCGATTCGCATGAGACGACTCGATTCGTTTTTTATGTCTAACCGTATGAAGGGAAGGTAGGGCGGGAATCAGAAACCCCCTATGGAAAAAGTGACTCACATGAAATCGACTTGATATAATGAGTAGCATGAGTACGAAGTTTCAACAGGCAACGTTTAAAATGAAAAACTGAAAGTGGGGAGCCATTTGAAAGAGTTGATGTTGATCTTCTTTTCATTGATTACATGGTGCGTATTGTCCTTTTGGCTAATATTATTGATTCCGACAGAGGACGTTGCCCATCTTGTATTGTCCGCATTTTATTGGGCGCCTCTTGTATCCATAATCATAACCTTTTTTACGGTGAGCTATAACCCGTATTCGTAGATCATCCGTATATTGGGGCATATTTCTCCTCTATGCTTTCATCTCTTGTTTGGCCAGTCTGAAATTCGTTCATTTCTGGTTTAATGAATAAAGGCTAAGTCAGGGTTTACTTCTCGTTATCGAAAAGGTCGAGCACAAAGGTAGAACGAGTGTATTTCCCCATTTTTCGATAGGAATGATTATTTTTCATTTTTTACTTGCAACACGCATTCAGTGTGTTACTATTATCAATAGATGAAGAAATGGAACGCCATATCGTTATCGACAACCAAACATGGGGATCTAGATAGCTAGATCGCTGTTAAAGAAGCCACGTTCAACGGAACGTGGCTTTTTTTTGTATATCTTCAAAATCACGACCGACATCGATTGCGACGTGGGCGTCTGAACCGAGGACGAGCGGGATGCCGAGCGCAATTGCTTCTAAGGCGACGGCTTCCGCGTACACGCGACCGCAGTCTATTTTTCGAAGGCCAGCCGTATTCAAGTCAAGACCGAAACTGCGGGCTTGAATCGTTTTTAACAGACGCGTCTCCATGTCTTTGACACGTTCACGTTCCCATTCATATTGTTTTTCGTACTTGATCGGTAAATCCAAATGTCCGATTCGCCGCACGTTCAATCGTTCCCATTCAAATTTAAGCCCGGTCTCGAGTGATTCGTAATAGGCGTGCACGACCGCCTCGAACGAGCCGAACCGTTTCACGAGCACGTCAAACTTCTCAAGTGAGAAATCGACCGGTAAATACTTCCCGTCATCGAATAGGAAGTGTTGAGACAGAATCGTCTCGTCCAGCCGGTTTGCGAACGGTGCGAGCAAGGCGATCGTCTCTTCTGCAAAACCAGGGAGGTAGTCGATTTCGAGACCGACTCGAATGTTAAGGACGTTGGCGTAAGCATCTTTCAGCCGTTCGACTTGAGCCAGATAATCGGGGAGCAGCTCAAGCGACATCGCCGAGTCTTGCTCTGGCGTCGGATCGATGAATCTGGCCGGAAACGGTGCGTGCTCTGTGAACGTGATCGTCTTCAAACCGCGGGCACGGGCAGCCGCGACGTACGCCTCGAACGCGTCCGTCGAACCGTGCGGACAAAAGGGAGTATGGATGTGGCCATCATGGGTAAAGTCAATCATCAAGTGACATCTCCTTTCCGTTTCACCGGTTGACAACACCGGCTTCGTTTGATAAATTTAACACACTACTTTAGTTTGGTAAAGTGATAATAAGATAAAGGGTGATACAGATGATTTGGTTCAATACGAAAGGTTCCATCCCAGAAGGATGGCATGAATTAGAAGACGCGGACGTCGTACGTCCGAAACGATGGATGCTCTCTTTTCTCGAACAGGCGACGACGAACGGATATCGTGTCATCGAGCCGCCGCTTGTCGAATACTATTCACATTACCAAGATCTCGCTTTGTTCGATGAATCGGCGTATTATCGGTTGTTCGGCAACGATGGGGAGTTGCTCGTCATGCGACCGGACTATACGCTTCAAATCGCACGGAAACTTGCAGACGGGAACGAGCCGATGCGCGTCGCCTATGCCGGTGCCGTATATCGCCGGACCCCGAAGCACTCGGGCCAGCCACACGAACGGCAACAGCTCGGGCTCGAATGGATTGACGGTGAGGCAGCTGACACGGAATTGATTGAATCGTTCTTGTCGATGACAAAAGACATCATGCCTCGCCAAGGATTACGTATCCAAGTCGGTTCGGCGGCACTCGTCGCGACGATCGCCGAGACGGCCGGTATACCGGAACGGACGCTCAGACAATATTTGGCGCTCCGCAACCTCGAGTCGCTCCGCGAGCTTGCCGTGACATACGACTATCCACTTATCGCCAAGTTGCCATTCTTAATTGGCGATTCGGCCGTCGAAGAATTGAAGCAAGCAGCCGACACGAGTCTGATGGATAACATTGCAGGTGTCGAGCGTGCTGTCGAGCATTTACGGGCCATCGGCTTGAACGCTTCCTACGATTTCGGACAGACAGGCGACTTCGATTACTATTCGGGACTGACCGTCACCGGAACGATGGACGGTCGCCGTGTCTTTTCTGGCGGACGCTATGATTCGCTTTACGGTCACTTTGGCCAATCGCGTCGAGCGTTCGGATTATCACTCGATTTAGAACAGTTAGGTGAGGTGGTTATATGAAAGTAGCAATCGCGAAAGGTCGCATCGAAAAAGCGGCACGAGACTATTTCGAACAAGTCGGACTGACCGTCTGGCCGGAGAAACGAGGCCGTGAGTTGACGGTCGCAGTCGACGGGCACGAGTTCATCTTCGTCAAAGGCGATGATGTCTATAAATATGTCATGCACGGCGCGGCAGACGTCGGTGTCGTCGGGGGCGATATTTTACGTGAGAAGACACCTGGTGTCCTTGAAGTCGTCGACTTGCCATTCGGCCGCTGTCGGATGGCGGTGTGTGGCCCGAAAGAGAGAAAGAACGGGACGAAGAAGTTGAAAGTCGCGAGCAAATATCCGAATATCGCCATCTCGCATTTCGCATCGAAACGGCAAAACGTCGAAGTGATCGCCTTGAACGGGTCGGTCGAACTGGCACCCTTAACCGGCCTTGCCGACTGCATCGTCGACATCGTCGAGACGGGCGCGACGCTTCGGGCAAACGACCTCGAAGAATATGAGACAATTTTTGATATTAACGCCAAGTTCATCACGAGTGAGACGGCGCTCGCGAACGATCCGGACGAATTGAAGGCATGGATTCGTCGTCTCAGCAAGGAGGAGGGCGCATGAGCTCAGAAAATCGGACACGACGGGAAACGTGGGCCGAAGCGGTCAAACCGATCCTTGAGGCCATCGAGACGAGAGGAGACGAAGCGCTCCTCGAATACACGGTGAAGTTTGATGGCGTCAACCGAATCGAAGTTGTCGATTTGGCTTCTTTCACTCCACCGGCAGCTTACGAGGAGTTGACGGACGCATTGACGCTCGCCGTAGGAAGGATTCGAGCGTTTCACGAACGCCAACGCCGAGACGACGACGTCTTCGAAGACGAGATGTTCCGACTCGGCCGGCGTTACATGCCGCTCGACTCGGTCGGTGTGTACGTTCCTGGAGGGACGGCCGTCTATCCGTCTAGCGTCCTCATGAACGTCATTCCGGCAAAAGTAGCCGGTGTCAAACGTGTCGTCATGGTGACGCCACCTAAATCAGACGGGATTGACGTCTCTCTATTGATTGCCGCAAAAATTGCCGGGGCCGATGAATGCTACCTCGTCGGTGGCGCCCAAGCGGTCGCGGCGCTCGCGTTCGGCACGGAAACGATTCGACCGGTCGATAAAATCGTCGGACCGGGGAACGCTTACGTCGCCACAGCGAAGGCGCTCGTCTCCCATATCGTTGGCATCGATTCGGTGGCCGGACCTTCCGAAGTACTCATCATCGCCGACGAGACGGCCAATCCGAAATGGGTCGCCGCCGATCTTCTCGCCCAAGCCGAGCATGACGTCGAGGCGACAGCGCTCGCGCTCGTCACGTCGGATCGGATGGCTCGCGCCATCAACGAAGAACTCGCGCGTCAACTCGACGACCTGCCGCGACGAGACATCGCCATTGAGGCGCTTAAACGCGGTGGCGTAGTCGTGAAGTCGAAAGATGAGGCGATTCGTCAGGCGAACGAGATGGCGGCTGAACACGTCCAACTCGCCGTCGAAAACCCAGACGATTATATGAAACAAATTCGTCACGGCGGTTCATTCTTCCTTGGTCACGAGGCGGCCGAAGCGTTCGGTGACTATATCGCTGGACCGAACCACGTCTTGCCGACGAGCGGGACGGCCCGATTCTCGAGCGGCCTTTCAGTCGACGACTTCTATCGGCGCCAGACATTTCTACAAATGACGGAACTCGACGAGACGGTGACGCGTGCTGCTATCCGGATCGCCAAACAAGAACAGTTAGAAGGGCATGCTCGAGCGATGGCGGCCCGATTGGAGGACGTATGAGACAACGATACGAAACGATTCCGCGTTACGTCCCGCATGCGGTCAAGGGACATGCGTTAAATCAAAACGAGAGCCAATACGAGCTTCCCGAGCGAATTCAAGACAAGATTCGTTCAATCGATTTGACGGGCTTAAGCCGATATCCGGTTGAAGAGTTGACGCGCTTGAAACAGAATTATGCCAAATATGCGGGTGTGGACGCGAACCAACTCATGGTCGGGAGCGGTAGTGATGAGTTGCTCGCCATCCTTTGCCAAGCACTGCTCGACGTCGAAGACCGTGTCGTCGCACCGCTCCCGGACTTTTCAATGTATGGGATATATACACAAATCGCCCGGGGACAGTTCATTCAACCGGATCAAGACGGGTTGTCGTTCGACTCGCTTATTCGGACGATTGAGGCGAACGAGCCGAAGCTTGTCCTCGTCTCGAACCCGAATAACCCGACCGGAAAAATGTGGACGCATGACGAGCTCGAGACGCTCGCTTCGCGCGTGCCGTATCTCGTCGTCGATGAGGCGTATATCGACTTCACGATGACGGATGCCTTCACGTCAAAACTCGAGGCGTACCCGAACGTCATCATCCTACGGACACTCTCGAAAGCGTTCGGCTTGGCGAACTTACGGATCGGATTCATGATCGCAGACGAGACGTTAATCGCGAACGTCGATCGCTTCCGTTCCCCGTTCAACGTGAGCGGCTTAAGTGCCGCCGTCGCTGCCGTCGTGTTAGAGGATTCGACATACATCCGTGACGCGGTCGTGTTCCATAACGCGCAACGTGAAAAATTGGCTGAGCTGTTACGACCGGTCGGGACAATCCTTCCGAGCCGGTCCAACTTCTTATACGTCCAAACACCGGACAGTGAGATGTGGGCCGAACGATTCCTCCGACACGGTGTCCACGTCCGGGCCTTTTCCGACGGCATCCGAGTCAGTGCGGGGACGGATGAGGCGTATCGATTGATTCAACAAACGATAGAAGAGGTGAGTTCACTTGAGAACAGCTGAGACGAAACGCGAGACAAAAGAGACAAAGATTGAACTGAAGCTAGATTTGAACGGGACGGGACAAAGTGACATCCAAACGGGTGTTGGGTTCTTCGATCACATGCTGACGTTGTTCGCCTTCCATAGCCAAATCGATTTAGCGGTCCAAGTCGAAGGAGATACGTGGGTCGATGCCCACCATACGGTCGAAGACGTTGGGATCGCCCTCGGCCAGATGATTTTGGAGGCGCTCGGTGACAAGGTCGGGATTCGTCGTTACGGGACGAGCTACCTGCCGATGGACGAGACGCTCGCACGCAGTGTCGTCGACGTCTCGGGCCGGCCGTTCCTCGTATTTAACGCCGACATCAAAAATCCAAAGCTTGGCGATTTTGATACAGAGCTCGCCGAAGAGTTCTTCCGCGCTGTCGCGATGAACGCCCGCTTGACGCTCCATCTTGAGGTGCTCTACGGTTCGAATTCGCACCATATGGTCGAAGGATTATTCAAGGCGTTCGGTCGCTCACTCGCCGAGGCAATTGGACAGGATGGATCGAACCGTCTGCCTTCAACGAAAGGACGGATTGAAGGATGAACGTCGCGGTCATTGATTATGGGATGGGGAACGTCTTCAACGTCGAGCGGGCATTAAAGGCGATCGGTTGTCACGTCGTCATCACGAACGATCCAATTGAGATTGAGGCGGCGGATGCCATCTTGTTGCCTGGTGTCGGTGCTTTCCCACAAGCGATGGCATCGCTCCATGCGACGGGGCTCGTGCCACTGCTGAAACAGATGGCGACGGAGAAACCGTTCCTCGGCATTTGCCTCGGGATGCAGTTATTGTTCAACTCGAGTACGGAAGGCGTGTTGACTGAAGGACTCGGGCTCATCGAAGGACGGGTCGAACGGATGCGGGCGAAGCGGTTGCCACACGTCGGATGGAACTCGATTTTACGCGATGAGGACGTGTATTTCGTCCATTCGTATCACGTCGTGACGGATGAGGCGCATATCGTTGCATCAGCCGATTATATGGGCGAGCGCGTCCCTGCCATCGTCCATGACGGTCTCGTCACGGGGATGCAGTTCCACCCGGAGAAGAGCGGGACGTTCGGATTACGTTTATTAAAAGAATGGAAGGAGTCGGTCGAACGTGAGATTACTACCGGCAATTGATTTAATCGATGGTCAAATCGTCCGTCTGACAGAAGGGGATTTTAATACAGAAGAACAGTACGGGGATCCGTATGTAAAGTTGAAAGAGTGGCAAGGGCGCGTCCCGATGCTCCACTTGATTGATCTCGAAGGGGCAAAAGCGGGGGAACCGAGACATCTCGACGTCGTTCGTTTTGCGAAAGCATGCGGCTTTTTCGTCCAGACGGGCGGGGGCATCCGTTCAGTCGAAGCACTCGATGCCGTCATGGAGACTGGGGCCGACCGGGTCCTACTCGGGACGAAGGCGTTTACGGATCCCGATTTCTTGGATGCGGCGCTCGCCAAATACGGCGACCGCATCGCCGTCGCGCTCGACGCCTATGATGGGATTGTTGCCGTCAACGGCTGGCAAGAGGCGACGACGTTACGCGATATCGATGCCGCGAACGATTTGGTCGCCCGTGGTGTGAAGACGATTCTCTACACCGATATCGGGTCAGACGGGAAGTTGAACGGGCCGAACCTCGAACGGATGCGCGCACTTCGTGAGGCCGTCTCCGTCACACTCATCGCTTCAGGCGGGGTGACGACAGAGGCGGACGTCGAGGCACTCAGCGACGCCCAGATTGACGAGGCCGTCGTCGGGAAGGCGTTGCTTTCAGGGAAAGTCAGCCTCGATCAATTGATTGAGTGGGAGGCGCGCTATGCTTAAACGACGCATCATTCCATGCCTCGATGTAAAAGAAGGCCGTGTCGTCAAAGGCGTCGAGTTTGTCGCGCTACGCGACATCGGAGATCCTGTCGAAATCGCGAAATATTATGATGCGTCTGGTGCCGACGAGCTCGTCTTTTTAGATATCACGGCGAGCACCGAACGCCGTCAGACGATGCTCGATGTCGTCAGCGCCGTCGCCCGAAAAGTGTTTATTCCGCTCACGGTCGGTGGCGGCATCCGTTCGCTTGAAGACATCTCTTCACTTTTAAAAGCAGGGGCGGACAAAGTATCGCTCAATACCCTCGCCGTCGAATCACCGGATTTGATTAAACAGGCGGCCGAACGTTTCGGGTCACAATGTATCGTCGTCGCCATTGACGTCCGTTTCGAAGATGGCGAGTACTTCGTGTACACGTATGGTGGGAAACAAAAGACAGAACTCCGTGCGATTGACTGGGCGAGACGAGTCACCGAACTCGGGGCGGGAGAGCTGCTCGTCACGTCAATGAACCAAGATGGGAAACAGAGCGGCTATGATTTAGCGATTCTCGAACTTCTGCGCGATGCGGTCGATATTCCAATTATCGCGTCGGGTGGGGCAGGTAACGCGAATCACGTCGTCGATGCGCTCGAACGTGTCGACGCGGCGCTACTCGCTTCGATTCTTCATGACCGAAAAACGACAGTGGAAGAGGTGAAGCACGTATGCAGCGAACACAACTTGCCGATGCGGTTCGTTACGACGATAGCGGACTGATTCCAGCCATCATCGTATCGACGGAAGATAACGCCGTGCTCATGCTCGGCTATATGAACGATAAGGCGATTCAACAGACGCTTGAGACGAACACGGTCACATTCTGGTCGCGCTCGAAAGGCCGACTTTGGATGAAAGGCGAATCGAGCGGGAATACGCTCGAACTCGAGAGCATTCATGTCGACTGCGATCAAGACGCGCTTCTCATCCGCGTCCGTGCCAATGGGCCAACGTGTCATACGGGCAATCGCAGTTGCTTTTTTACGGAGGTGGAAGGATGATTCACGAACTCGAGAAGTTGATTCAAGAACGGAAGACGACACCGAAAGACGGATCGTATACGACGTATTTGTTCGAGTCCGGCGTCGATAAAATCGCGAAGAAATTCGGCGAAGAATCGTTTGAAGTCGTGATTGCGGCCTTGCAGGATGAGAACGTCGTCGAAGAAGCGGCCGACGTGATTTATCACATGCTCGTCTTGCTCGCGGCAAAAGGCGTCTCGCTTGAAGACGTCGAGACGCTCCTCAGGGAGCGGCACGGTACGACGACGCCGGCGAAACCACGGCGTGACGTTGAAGACTGGTGAAAAACAAAAAGGAACGAAGCCGTGAGGCTGCGTTCCTTTTTTCAGCGATTGACCGAGGCGGCCATGCGGATGTACGTATGACGTCGACCGCGGATGGCAATCGATAACGCTTGAATATTTTCCGGTGTGGCGATGCCAGAAAGTCCGGCGTCCCCGATATGAAACACGTCCGTCCCGCCACGTTTCGAGGACAAGGCGATTTCCCGAATCGTCGCCTCGTCGGCTCCTTCTTGCGAAGTCCCGATAGCGGCGACGACGAGCTTATGGAGCGCTTGAATGTCGCGGGTGACTTCGAAAAACTCGTCCTCGCGAACACCAGGGACGGTACCTGGGGCTGGAATAAGGATGATGTCCGCGCCGGCTTCAGCGAAGCGCGTGTACGCCTCGCGGTCGAGCACTCGACCGACCCCGGCTTGATGCATTTTACCTGCGATGATAACGCCAGCGAACTCTTGCCGGGCACTGATGATGGCTTGCTCAATCGCTTCGTTCGTCACACCGGTGTTCGGATTGCCGGTCAGACAGATAAAGTCGATCCCGAGTTCTGAAGCTTTCTGGAACGCCTCTCGTGTCGCGAGCCGTCCTTGTTTCACATCATACATATCCGTTGACTTCTCAGAGAAGTCAACGGGCTCCAAATTGACACCGATTGGTAGGCCGACAAGCCGTTTCAATTCGAGAATCGGATTGTCGGACATCGACTCACCGGGAACGTTCCCGAATAAGGCGTGACTTTCTAGTCCTTTAATGTACGGGTGGAACACGTCGAGCATGTTTAATAGAATCATGTCGGCGCCGAATGCGCGAGCGAGTTCCGCGTTCGTCACTTCCGGATAGAGCGGTTGGACCGTCGGGATGACCTCTGCGAGGACGGTCCGTCCTTCAGCTTTTTGAATCGAGGCAATTAAGTCGTGACGGTTGAACGTTAAAAAATCACTGGCTTTGCAATCAAGAATCCGTTTCATATCGCTTCCTCCTCTATGTCGTCATCACTCTATTCCCCGTTTTTCCATAAAATCCTCTATACTAAAATGGAAATGGGGGAGATCAGATTGACGGAAAAAGAGAAGATGATTCGTGGCGAACGATACATTGCAGGCGACAAAGAACTCGTAGCGGACCGGAAACACGCGAGACGCCTGACAGAACGCTTCAATTCGGCTGGGATTGACGAATTGGAGACGCGCAAAGCCGCATTGAAAGAATTGCTCGGATCCACCGGGGAATCGTATTATGTCGAACCGACGTTTAAATGTGACTATGGCTACAACATTCATCTCGGTGAGCGCTTTTTTGCGAATTTCGATTGCGTCTTGTTAGATATTTGTCCGATACGTTTCGGTGATGATTGTATGCTCGGACCGGGTGTGCATGTGTATACGGCGACCCATCCACTCGACCCGACCGAGCGCATTTCCGGCGTCGAATTCGGGAAACCAGTGACAGTTGGGCATCGGGTCTGGATTGGTGGAGGCGCCATCCTCAATCCGGGAGTGACGATTGGGGACGATGCCGTGATTGCATCTGGCGCGGTCGTCACGAAGGACGTTCCGGCTAAAGCGGTCGTCGGCGGTAACCCGGCACGTGTGCTCAAACTCATTCCATAAGAAAGTGCCCCGCAATGAGAATTGCGGGGCACTGTTTATTCCCAAACTCGCTTCAATTTGAACGTTTCTTGCGCATAGCCCCATACAGAAATCGGTGACATAAACAATTGATAGCTCAATACGAAAAAGATAAAACCAAATAAGTTTTTACGTACACGCAAGTTCAAGTTCTTAAATACATAATCACGTTGATAGAAGTAAAGTAACCCGTAACTCAAAACAGTCAACGGTAACACGAGCAATGTCATCGGACCTACAATCCAGTAATGACCGAACAAAGCTAAAATTAGACCTGGGATCCAGAAGAACGTATAGGCGATGTCTAAATACGGCATAATCAAGTTGACACCTGTTAAATACTTCGTATAGAGCTGAGGTTGACGCCAGGGTTTCACTTCCTGCAACCCTTCAACCATGCCACGCGCCCAACGAGAACGTTGACGGGCAAAATGTTGAAATGACTCAGGCGCATCCGTGAACGCGACCGCGAGCGGCTCGAAATATACGCGTCGTTTTGTTTCAAGTAACCGCCACGTCAACACGATGTCTTCTCCGATTGCATCAGGCCAGCCACCGACTTCTTGAACGGCCGCTGTTTCATATAAACTAAACGCGCCTTGTGCGACGAGCGTTCCTTGATAAAGTCCTTGAAGTCGTTTTATAGAAGCGATTCCTAAGAAATAATCCCATTCTTGAAGCCGTGTCCAAAACGAGCGGCGACTGTTCCGAACGAGCATACTTCCTGCTACGGCACAGACATCTTTAGGACTGCTCACGAGGCGAGCTACTAAAAAACGAACGGCAGAAGGGTGAATCAACGTATCCGCATCAAGTGTGATGACATATGGTGTTGTGACATGGGTCAATCCAAAGTTGAGTGCTTGAAACTTTCCAGGTTTTTGTTCATGCAGTAATGTGATCGGAAGTGAAAAGTCTTCTTTTGCTCGTAACACTTCGGATGACGTGTTGTCATTTGAGTTGTTATCGATGACAAGCAAGTGAAGGGGACCTGTATAATCTTGCGTTGCAACGTAACGGATTGTCTCGTAGATAGAAGACTCCTCATTATATGCTGCAATCATAACTGTTACAGCTTCATTTGGATGTTCTTCCTTGAACGGAGGTTGACGATCGAGGACGAGACTTGCGAGAAGAAACGCCATCAAATATCCAGGTATGTAGGCGATACCTCCGATAATAAAGAGTGCGAGTGGGAGATTGGTCAGTTTGGCTAAATCCATGAGCCAAGGTAGTGAGATGTAGACTGAGAAGAGTAGCCAGACGAGTGAGAAGCTGTGGGACAACCAAAATCGAGTCATAATGGTCCAGTACCATCGATTGCCGATTCGATTTCTTCCCCATTTTGTCTCGACTGGTTCATTTCGTGACACCATAAAAAATTCCTCCATATTATTGAATTGTAAATGTGAACATATTGCGCTTTAAAAATTGTGTAAATTTGCACAGAATGCAACGAAGTGCAGCATAACAAAAAGAATTTTGACGACCTTTGTGATGAAAGTCAACTAGAGAAATGTAATGCTCTCAAAACATTGACCTAAAACAAAAACACCCGAACGCGTCGATTGGATTCCGACGGTTTCGGGCATGTTTTAAGAATGGGCGGTGACGTTCCATGTCGTCAATGCTTCGCGAGTCGCCTCGAGTGCATCCACGTTACCGAGTGTGAATCGAATCCCAGTCGCTTGACGCGAGACGTGAATCCCATGTGAAGCGAGATGTTGCCACAACGCTTCAGGCTCGTTAACCGTCACATAGAGGAAGTTCGCCTCAGACGGATAGACGTCACCCACTTCTGACAGCAATTCAAGCCACTGCTCGCGCAGGCGGTGATGCCACGTGATGGCCTCTTGCACGTATGACGCATCCGCTAAAAACAGATTCGCAATTTTAGCGCTAAAGCCACTTACGTTAAATGGCGGCACGAACTGGCGGAAGTAACTCGCCGAGTCGCTGTTTGTCACCATGAAACCGAGACGGATGTTGGCGAGACCGAACGCCTTTGATAACGTCCGGAGCACGATCACGTTCGGAAAAGCATCGAGATGTGAAACCATACTCGCGTCCGGCGTGAAATCGATATAGGCCTCATCGACGACAAGGTAGGGCACTCGTCCAGCGAGGTCGCTCAACTCAGCGACTGACCATTGTTTTCCGGTCGGATTGTTCGGGTTTGACAGCATTAGTAGCTTTGGTTCATGTTCCGTCACCGATGCGACGAGACCGTCGAACGACAAATCATTCGTTTGAAGGTGACGTCCGTGCGCAATCGTTGTAAAAATCGGATAGAGGGCGAAATCCGGATTTGGAGACAAGACGACGTCTTCAGGTGACAAGAGCGCCTGCGTGACGACATGAATCATTTCGTCACTGCCGCATCCGACGAGGAGCTGATTCGGTTCGACCCCAGCGTAGGCGGCGTAACGCGTGAACAGCTCATCGATTGGCTGTACCGGATACTCGTGCAAGTCATCAAACGAAATGGCTGACAGTTGCTGCTTGATGCGGTCCGGGACCGGGAATTGGCTTTCGTTTTGATTCAAGCGAAAACCGGTTGGATAGGTAATTGGATAGATTGGCAGTGAGACAGGTCTCATTCCGTTGGCTCCATTGAGAACCATTTCTTCGTCAATTCATCGATTTCACCTGACTCCATCATCTTCTTCAATTCGTCATTAAACTGGTCACGCAAGTCATCCTCTAACTTGAAGGCGGCCGCTGAACCTTTCTCGCCATCTTCTTTCAATGCGAACGTGTAAAATCCTTGATCCTGGTCCAAGTATTTTTGAGCGACCGTGTCTTCGATGACCATCGCATCGATTCGACCTGTGTTCAGTTCTTGTACGATTTCTGGAATCTTGTTCAATGAGACGAGTTCTGCGTCAGGTGCTTGTTCTTTGGCGATATTTTCTTGAATCGAAGCCGTTTGGACGCCAATCTTTTTGCCGGCGAGCGCTTCGATCGATTGTAACGATTCGTCTTTTGACATAATCAAGTTTGTCGCAGAAAGATAAATGTCTGAGAAGGCGGCGTTTTGTTTCCGCTCTTCGGTCGGCGTCATGCCTGCCATGACAAAGTCGACACGACCGGCGTTAAGTGCACCGAGTAGACTCCCGAAGTCCATGTCCTCGATTTTCAATTCATACCCGAGACGTTCCGAGATTGTTTCAGCAATCTCGATATCAAATCCGACGATGGCGTCCCCGTTGGCCGTGTCAACGAATTCATATGGGAAGTAATCGGCGCTCGTCCCCATGACGAGTGTCTTTTTCTCTTCTCCGGTCGTCTCTTGACTACAAGCTCCTAGTACGATGACACTCATAACGAGTGCTCCTGTTAAAAACCATTTCTTCATATAATAATTCCTCCTTCAAGATATGAGACTAAGTGTATATGTATAATTATTAATTGTAAAGTATAAAAATACAAAAAAGATTAAAAAAAATGCATCCGGTCTGAAGGCTCAAGATGCATCAGGTGGTCCATCAATCGCTTGAAGATAGGCGGTGACGTCAGAAATATACGTCACAAGCGGGCGGTTCGTGTCGATTGTAAGCGTATGCATATGCACTGGTTTTTTACTGCCTGCGACAGTCCGATGAAAATCTTCTGGTGACACGCTTTTGATTTGACTAAGTTTCCGGTCTCGCTCCCGTAGCCGGCGATTGATTTCATCGATGTCATCGACGACACACTCGACGTATCGATACGTGGCTCCGCTATTTGACGCAATCGTTAAACCGCGCTCAATCATCACGTCATATAGACATGGGCTATCCAAAATAACGTTTCGGCCTAAAGACAAATGGAACTCGACGAGCGCCCAATCGATATCATAAGCAAGTTTTCCGGCCAGTACACCATCTAGTGAATGTTGCGAAGTCGATTCGAGCAGTGCCGTCTTCGTGACATCGTGATCGACGATGACCACATCCAGTCGTCTGGCGATTTCGCGAGACAGCGTCGATTTGCCTGACCCGGGAAAGCCGGACATTTGAAGAAAAAACATAGGGTATCCTCACGTTTCGTTTAATTTTCCGAGGCTGAATCCGGCGAACAACCGCCCGCCGAATGGAGAGAGCGTCTTATCGACGTAACGGATGAGCGCGTCGGTTTCATTCATTTGATAATACTCTTCAAGGACAGCGACGAGTTCTTGGGCTGCTAGTGGATCGTAGCGCTCGAGAGCACGGTATGACCATTTGGAGGATCCCGTCCATTGTCGATTCGTACGTAAGATGAACTCGCAGACTAACGTGGCGAGCGTACCCGCGATGAATAAGCCTTCTGCCCGAGTTTTGTAACCAATCAAGTCATCAAGCGTATCGGTCAGAAAATATCGCTTCATCTCAATCGTCTCGTCCGACCAAGCTTCCGGTCCGTTGTCGAGCAAAGTTCTCGCTTCACGTTTGATGTCTTCGACAATGTTCGTATCCTTCAAGACGATGCCTTCGGTGACCATCCTCGGTAACGATGGAATGGCACGTCGGCAATCTTGTTCAAAGAACGGGCGATACGATGTCAAGTTATGGGCGAACAGCTCGATAGCCCATCCGGACTCAATGAACGATTCCCGATAAGACGAGACGAGGGTGTCGTCGAAGATGATGATGTCTAAATCCGACGTCGCGGTCGCTTCACCACGGACGACGCTCCCGGCGAGCAGTGCGGCCCGACAATGGGGGAAATGTGTGGAGATAAAGTGAATCGCTGCTTCGAGTGGTTTAATTTTTAAAGGCATCATGCATTCCTTTCATGTAACTGTACTTGAATACGAGGAACCAACAAATGGACATCGGGGGACAAAACGCGGTTCCAATAAACGTTCACCTCCTCGTCGGAGAAGCCGGAGAAGAGACCGAGGACGGTTTCTTCAATCTGAAGAACCATATGCTCCTTGGTATGAAGCCAAACGTCTTGTTCACGACGACTCGTATTAACAAGTCACTCAATGGAGTGACGGAGCCGTCCGTCTGATTGATGCGCTGAATTTGATCCTTGTCCTTTCCATATCTCCCGTCAGCATTGGCACATCATCAGGACGTTTCCATCCGGGTCTTTGAAATGAAACCAATGGTCGTGTTCAATCGGCGTTAAAACGTCAATTTGTCGTTGCACCATATGCGCGTATGCTTGGTGGATATCCGGCGTATTTAAATGGAAAAGTGGCGTCTGAATGATGTTCGCTTCGGACCAAATCTTACTATCGAGTACGAGATTTGGTCCGTTTAACGGAATAACATAGAGGTGACCGAACAGGATGTCTCCATCTGCCGCTAAATCAAACAGCTGACAGTACCAATCCCGGGACGTCGCAACGTCTCGGACGGGAATAAAGACGGTCCCGATTTCTGCAAGAATTGGATTCATGTATTCGCCTCCAGTTGATTCGCTACGAAAAGGCGGACCTCCGCCCGTGAACGAAAGATTATAACTTTAATCCACGACTCGCGTTCAATCCATGCTGACTGTATGCCCAGTTGTTCTTGCCGTGTGGCGGGTGTCCAATTCGGTTTCCAGAACAAGGCATCCAGATGGTGGACGTCGATGCCAAGACGGGCGCCTAACTCGCGGGCGAGCGTCGATTTGCCCGAGCCACCCGAGCCGATGAGAATGATTCTTTGCATTAGAAATTACCTCTCACATGTGAATATCATGATTCTTCTGATTCTAGGATCCGCCATTTCTCAATGACACCGTCCTCTTCGTATAAGACCCGCACTTCCATTTGATTCAATACGAGCCGTTGCTCCGTTGCGAATAGGATGATGGGATAACCGGTCGACAGCGGCTCGTCCGCCTCGAAAACGGGGCTGTGCGCCTGCATGGCATAATAACCGTCCGAACGTGTATTGGCTGCCCCCGCATCGACTTGAATGACCGTCTCGAACCCTTGCAGTCTAAGAACGTAGCTATACGTCGTACGGGCCCCTCGTTCGAGTCGCCATTCTTCAATCATCGCTTCACGCCCATCGTTTGTCTTTTCTAGTAACACTTTTTGTGATGTGTACTCACGTTCATACGGAATCATCTCCTGAACGTTGACTGCGGTCATCGTGGCGACTTTTTGTGATTCTTCTGATGCGGGTGTGATCAGTATGCCGATAAAGATCAAGATTGGAATCAATAAGTAAATGATGACCCGACTTCGCATATGCCTTCACCTGTCCTTTATCGATTTTTTTCGCCATCGATCGAAAGAACCCTGCCTCTTGTCTGAAAAACATCGAACGACACGTCGAATCATCACGATTGAACGTCTGCCATGTATGATGGACATAGGAGGGGATGGACATGCGTATCGGAGTCATTGGAGGCGGGATTGCCGGTTTGACTGCTGCCGCGCTCGCACAACGGAGCGGTCATGAGGTGATAGTATATGAAGCGTCACGAGAATGGGGGGGCTGCGCCGGAAAGTTTGAGCGTGGCGAGTATTTGTTTCCAGCCGGGGCGACACTCGGCATGGGGTTTGAGCAGGGAGGGCTTCATGACCGGGTGCTGCGCCATTTAGAGGAGACGGTCCCTGTTCGACCGTTACAAGAAGTCATGGCGGTTCACTTGTTCGACCGGACCGTCGTCTATGATCAGGACCGCGACCGATTTCTACGTGAACTCGAAACGAAGTTCCCAATCGAAGCAAATCAAATCCGCGCGTTCATGAAAGAGATGTGGCGTGACTTTGAGACGCTCCGGCCATTATTTGAACGATTGCTGGCCTTGCCGTTTCGCACTTTACAAGATGTCCTCGTCGCGGTGGAAGGATTTCGACCAAATATGGTCGCGATCGCGCCGAAGCTCTATCGTCCGTTGCAAAAGACGCTTGCTCGTCATCATCTGAACGGTACAGTGTTCGAACAGTTTATTGATGGAATCTTGCTCGACAGTCTGCAAACAGGGGCAAAAGACGCGAGCCATCTGCTCGCTTCGGTCGCCTTGTCGATTTACCACGAAGGCGCATTTTACGTCGAGGGCGGCCTGTATCAACTCGCCCACGCGCTCGAACGCGCTCTTCGTCGCGATGGGGGAAAGGCGTTACTCGGTCGTCACATCACATCTGTCAAACGAGTAAGTGACGGGTGGATGTTGACGGATCGACGCGGCCGCCTCGATATCGTCGATACAGTCGTATCAGCGATCCCGCTCGAGGCGACAAGTCAATTACTGGACGGTCACGATGCCGAAACGTTCACACGCCAATATCGGCGTCATTTGCGTCGTTCACAGTGGGGGACGTTTAGTCTATATGTTACGCTCCCAGAACACGTTTGTTTAGACCGTCCATTGTTCCAACAAGTGTATACAAAACATCTACCGAGCGGCCATGCGTTTCTTTCGATGTCAGCAGGCGACGACATGTTGCGTACCGAAAAGCCCGAGCGGACGGTGACGGTGTCGACCCACGTCGACCTTTCGGAATGGATTGATTGGAAACAGCGCGTCGTCTATGAGAAACTGGAGCATGAATGGACCGAGCGTTTGATTGAGGCTGTGCGCATAGGATTCCCGGATTGGACGGGCCAAGCGAATATCGTGCTCCCGGGAGGACCTGGTGCTTGGGTGAAATATACGAAACGACCGAACGGTGCCGTCGGCGGTTATGCGCAGACGCCGGGCCAAGCGTTGTTTCATGCCGCAAGCTATCGGACAGACCTTCCGCATTTGTTTGTCTGCGGGGATACGGTGTTTCCGGGTGCAGGGACGATCGGCGCAATGACGAGCGGGCTACATGTGGCCCGGGCGCTCGGCGTGACGTTATAAGGAGTCGATGAACAATGATGAAAAAACGATTTGATGAACTGACGACGCGTGAACTGTATGCGCTACTGGCTCTACGGACGGAAGTGTTCGTCGTCGAGCAGGGATGTGCGTATCAAGAAGTCGACGGGAAAGACCTCGATGCTATCCATTACTGGGTGGAGGAGGAAGGCGAAGTTGTCGCCGCCTTACGAGTTTTGATTCACGCTACACCTGTGGCGATCGGTCGGGTCGTGACGAGCCCGAGGTATCGTGGCAACGGGCATTCGCGTCAATTGATGCAGGCTGCGGTCGAAGATTACGGGAATGAAGACCTTTACTTACAAGCGCAGACATACGTCGAATCGTTTTACGCGCGCTTTGGGTTTGAACGGACGAGTGATGAATACGGTGAGGACGGGATTCCTCATGTCGATATGGTACGAAAAAGCCAAGCGTGATCCGAATCCATGATGTACCTTTCCGAATTCGTTCATGGTAGAATGATGGAGAACACTCGCGCACGATTCGTGCGATCACATTATAGACAGCAAAGGGGTTTACGAACGTGACTGACCAACAAGTGATTGAAAAAGCAAAAGAATTGGCTGAGCTTTTAGCGAAGACGCCAGAAGTGGCGCGTTTCAAAGAAGCAGAGACGAAAGTGAACGAAAGCGAACGCGTGCAAACGCTCATTAAACGCATCAAGTTCTTGCAAAAAGAAGCAGTCAACTGTCAGCATTACGGAAAGACAGAAGCCCTCGCGAAAGTCGAACAAAAGATTGACAAGGCGATGGACGAGCTCGACGCGATCCCGGTCGTTCAAGCGTTTCAAGAGACGCAAGTTGAGGTGAACGATTTGCTTCAATACGTGACGGTGACGCTCGCGAACTCAGTGACCGATCGTATCATCGAATCGACAGACGGCGACGTGCTCGCTGGTAAAACAGGTAGTGGCATGGCGGCCGAGAAATCACGCGGCGGTTGCGGATACTAACAAACAGCTGGCCTCTGGTCAGCTGTTCTAATTTCTAGAGGTGAAACGAATGGAAACGATACATCAAACCCCGATGATGAAACAATACTTCTCAATCAAGGCGGACCATCCAGACGCCTTTTTGTTCTATCGGCTTGGCGATTTTTATGAGCTGTTCTTTGAAGACGCACAAATCGTAGCGAAAGAGCTCGAATTGACGCTCACGTCGAAGAACGGGAAGAACGCGGAACATCCTATTCCAATGTGTGGGGTTCCTCATCACTCGGCCGCTATCTACATTGAGCAATTGATTGAGAAAGGGTTTAACGTCGCAATCTGCGAACAGATGGAAGATCCAAAAGCGACGAAAGGACTCGTCAAACGAGAAGTCATCCAAGTCATTACACCTGGGACGTATATGGCCGCCCTCGGGGACAAGGAGAACCGTTATCTCGTCGCGGTCACGAACCATCCGCTCGGCTACGGTGTGGCGCGCGGCGATGTGACGACAGGGGAATCCTGGCTCACGACTCTCCCGACACGTGAAGCCGTACGTCGTGAGATGGAAGGGCTACTCCCAAACGAAGTGCTCGTCTCGGACGAGCGCTTGAAAGAGATGTTGGCCCCGCTCGGCATCCCACTCTCGGTTCAAACCGATCGGATTGAAAGTGACTTGGCGCTGGGCGCAAAAGACGAGGCGCAACGAGATGCGTTCTCTTTGCTGTACGCGTATTTAACGCGGACACAAAAACGGTCCCTCGACCACCTGCAACCTGCCGTTGCCTACGAAATTGAGCAACATATGCAGCTCGACGCCAACACGGCTCGAAACTTAGAGTTGTTCCGCTCGGCACGTTCAGGGGAACGAAAAGGGTCGCTCTTGGCCCTATTAGATGAGACGACGACCGCGATGGGCGGGCGCTTGTTAAAGCGCTGGCTCGAACAACCGCTCTATAAGGAAGGGGCGATTGAAGCCCGCCTCGATGCTGTCGAGAACCTGCTCGACGATTTTATGTTACGTGACCAATTGCGAGACCAATTGAAGCATGTGTATGATATCGAGCGTCTCGTCGCGAAAGTCGGCTACGGGACGGCGAACGCCCGCGACCTCGTCCAATTGCGCGATACACTATCACGCATCCCGGACGTGCGTACGCTGTTACAATCAGTTACGGCAGCAAGGCTACGTCAAATCGATGCGGAACTCGATTCGTTTGAGGAATTAGCGGAATTGCTTCACCGGGCGCTCGTCGACGCACCGCCGATCTCGACAAAAGAGGGCGGTATGATTCGGGAAGGGTATTCGAGCGAGCTCGACGATCTGCTCGAAGCGAAGGCGAACGGAAAAACGTGGATTGCCAATCTTGAACAACAAGAGCGTCTCGCGACCGGAATCAAGTCGCTCAAAATCGGTTATAACCGTGTGTTCGGCTATTATCTGGAAGTGACGAAAGCGAACGCGAAGCTGCTTGAAGAAGGACGATATGAACGAAAGCAGACGCTGACGAACGCCGAGCGTTACGTCACACCGGAATTAAAAGAAAAAGAGGCGCTCATTCTCGGGGCCGAAGAGAAGAGTTGCACGCTCGAGTATGACTTGTTCGTAACACTTCGAGACGAGGTCAAACGGGAAACGAAGCCGTTACAGCGGTTGGCTCGTTCGCTTAGTGAACTCGACGTCTTGCTCAGTCTCGCCATCGTCGCCGAAAAACGCGATTACGTTCGTCCGACGACGTCGAAACATGTCCAAATCGACAGGGGCCGTCATCCGGTCATCGAGACGGTGCTCGGACGCGGCGAGTATGTCGCGAACGACTTGACGCTTGACGACACGCGGCGCATGCTCCTCATCACAGGACCGAACATGTCCGGTAAGTCGACGTATATGCGTCAATTCGCACTCATTGCCATCATGCATCAACTCGGCTCGTTCGTCCCAGCCGAAGCGGCCGAACTTCCACTCTTTGATCGCATCTTCACACGAATCGGAGCCGCCGATGATTTAGTCAGTGGGCAGTCGACGTTCATGGTCGAGATGACCGAGACGCGGCAAGCCGTCACGGAAGCAACGGAACATAGCCTCATCTTGCTCGATGAGATTGGGCGCGGGACGTCGACGTATGACGGGATGGCACTCGCCCAGGCGATCGTGGAATATATCGCGTCCACGATCGGCGCCAAAACACTCTTCTCGACCCACTATCATGAATTGACCGTCTTAGATGAAACGATAGCGACGCTCGAGAACGTCCACGTCCGAGCAGTCGAGCGCGACGGTCGTGTCGTCTTCTTACACGAGGTCCACCCAGGGAAGGCGGATAAGTCATATGGGATTCACGTCGCCGAGTTAGCGGAATTGCCTGCTGAACTGATCGACCGGGCTCGAACGATTTTAGAACATCTCGAAGCCGACGTAGCGCCGCGTGAATCCATTGAAGCGCGACCGTCAAATGAAACGGACGTAGCCCAACTCTCTTTGTTCGAGTCGACAGACTCGTTAAAAGACGAACTGCTCGCCCTCGACTTGCTCGCGATGAACCCGATCGAGGCGATGCAGGCGCTGTATGCGCTCCAACAAGCTGCGAAGAAAGGGTGAGACGATGGGAATCATTCAAGAACTTCCTGAACAGTTAGCGAACCGGATTGCGGCAGGTGAGGTCGTCGAACGACCTGCCTCGGTCGTCAAAGAACTCGTAGAGAACGCGATTGACGCCGGTGCGACGAAAATTGAGGTCGAACTCGTCGAGGCAGGGATTCAGCTGATCAAAGTCCGAGATAACGGGCATGGGTTTTATGAAGATGATGCCCCGCGCGCCTTTCTTCGTCATGCGACGAGTAAGATTCGTGACGAGCACGACTTATTCCGCATCCGCACGCTCGGATTCCGAGGCGAGGCGCTCGCGTCCATTGCCTCGGTCAGCCACGTCACGCTCAAGTCACGCCGCGCCGAAGAGGTCGGCTTTGAAATGTCACTCGTTGGAGGGACCTTGACCGAGACGAAGCCCGCTGCGACGAACGTCGGTACAGAAATCACGGTCAGCCAGCTGTTTTACAATACGCCGGCACGGTTGAAGTATTTAAAGACATCGGCGACCGAGCTTGCGAGCATCACCGATACGTTGAACCGCATCGCCTTGTCTCATCCAGAAGTTCGCCTAACGGCCTATCATGAAGACAAGGAATTATTGCGCACGAACGGAAACGGTGATATTAAACAAGTAATGCTTGCCATTTATGGGCGTCAAGTCGCTACTCAAATCGTGACGGCGTCGAGTAAGACGCACGACTATAGCTTGAGCGCGTATCTCGTCCGTCCGGAAGTGACCCGCTCGAATAAACAATACGTGACGCTCATCCTGAACGGCCGCAGCATCAAAAACTTTGCCCTCACCCAGAGCGTCCTTGAGGGGTATCACACGTTGCTCCCAATCGGTCGATACCCAATCGCTGTGCTTGAAGTGAACATGGATCCGATGTTGATTGATGTCAACGTCCATCCGACGAAGCGTGAAGTGCGACTCTCGAAAGAAAAAGAGTTATGCCAATTGATTCGAGACACGGTCCAACTGACGCTTCGCGAGCAACGCCTCATCCCGTCGGTTCAACCGAAACCGAAAGTCGAACGCGTCCAGACGGAGCAAGCACGGCTCGACTTTACCGTCGAGCGCTCGCCTGAAGTGAAAGAAGAGCCGGCATGGAACTATCCGATTCCACGCGAACCGATTACCTCACCGAGTCAGTGGGCGCCGACGCCTTTAAACAAGGAAGTCCGGCCGAAGCTTGAACCTGAACTTGAGCCGGAGGCCGACCCAGTGAAACAAAAGTCGGAGCGGCTCCCACAGCTCGATGTCATCGGGCAACTCCATGCGAGCTATATCGTCTGTGGCGGCGAGGACGGCATGTACGTCATCGACCAACACGCCGCTCAAGAACGAATCAAATATGAACTGTTTTATGAGCAACTCGGGAACCCAGAAAAAGAATATCAACTCCTGTTATTACCGCTCACACTCGAATTCACTCAACAAGAGGCGCTCGCCATCGAAGAAGTGCTGCCGCTTTTAGACGAGGCCGGGATTCAACTTGAGCCATTCGGGGGGAACACGTTTCTCGTCCGCGAGATTCCGACGTGGTATCCGCAACACGACCTTGAAGGGACAGTTCGCGATTTGGTCGAGATGGCGATTCGTGAGCGATCCATCGATCTTGCCAAATACCGGGAAGAAGCGTCCATCTTGATGGCGTGCAAACGTTCGATTAAAGCGAACCATCCGCTGAACCTCGAGATGATGCGCCAACTCATTCAGGACTTGTCAGAGACGGCGTCGCCTTACACGTGTCCGCATGGTCGTCCGATTCTCGTCAAATGGAGCACGTACGAACTTGAGAAGCTGTTCAAACGTGTCATGTGACATGGCTGTAATCTTTTTTTAACGGACTGTAACGTTTATCTCCAGCAACGGGTGGGAACATTATACACATGTCACTCAACGCATCGAGGTTGAGAGGTGGCTCTTTCACTGCCTCACCCTCAAGATGTAGACATGATCCATTAACCAGTAGGGGGAAAAGATTATGGCAGACAAGCTTAATGTAACGAAACGAGAATTACGACCACGTTCGGTCCGTGCGAATTTGCGCAAGGAAGGGAAAGTGCTCGGTGTTGTTTACGGCTATAAAGTCGAAAGTACACCTGTTGCGTTTGAAGAGATGGCACTTCGTAAAATCCTTCGTGAGCATGGCGATAACGCCTTGATCGAACTCAACATCGACGGTAAGAAAGTAAACACGCTCGTTCACGGGACAGAAGTTGACCCGTTCACGAACGAGTACAAACACGTCGAGTTCATGGCTGTGAAGATGGACGAGGCGACTGAAGTCGAAGCGGACGTTACGCTCGTCGGTGACGCGAAAGGTGTTAAAGAAGGTGGCTTCTTGGCACAAACACTCTATAAAGTCACGGTATCGGCTACACCAGCGAACATTCCAGAACGCATCGAACTCGATGTCTCAGATCTTGGCATTGGTGATTCGGTGACGGTAGCGGACATTCCAGAAAACAAAGACTACGAAGTCGTGTCAGATGGCGAACTTCAAATCGCATCGGTCAATGAGCCGGTCTCACTTGAAGAACTCGAAGCCGACACAGACACTACGCCAGAAGGTGAAACGGAAGCGACTGAAGAAGAATCAGCTGACGAAGCCTCTGATGCATCTGAAGAGCAATCTGAAGACAAAGAATAAGCATGATCAAACGACCCTTTGCAGAGGGTCGTTTTTTTTTCGTCACAAATCTGACAAATGTAAACGATTACGATGTGAAAAGTATGTCAACAGGGGAAGAGGTCGATTGCAATTTATTGGATTCGGGCTTATATTGTTAATGATTTCACATACATTGTTCTTATTTAAATAGGTTCTTACAGAAAGAAGGGTTTGTGACATGGCATCAATGGAAATCCATGCACTCGAATCATTGCGGAAAAAAGCTCAGGCGTCATCGCACATGATTCATTATCGGCCAATGGAATACTTTTTACGGGCGATGCTCGCCGGGATCTTTATCGGGTTCGCCGCCATCTTCACACTAAAAGTCGTCAACGGCATGTATCTGCTTGATTCGCCGTTCACGACGCTCATTGGCGGCTTTTCGTTCGGGATTGCACTCGTCATGATCATTTATGGGGGAGCTGAGCTGTTCACGGGGAATACGATGTACTTCACGACGTCGACGTTGCGCGGATATACGACGCTCAGTGATACGATGCTCGTCTGGTTATTGTGCTTTGTTGGGAATGCAGTCGGCGGAATTTTGTTCGCCATATTGCTTGCCCCGACCGGAATCATTCAAGAACTTGGGATGAACAACTGGTTGTTCGCCGTCGTCGAGAGCAAGATGCACCATACGTCGGTCGAGATTTTCTTCCGTGCCATCTTCTGTAACTGGATGGTGTGCCTCGCGATTTTCTTGCCGAAACAAATGAAGAATGAATTTGCACAAGTCTTTTCGATGATTTTTCTCGTCGCGGTCTTCTTTGCTTCCGGATTCGATCATGTCATCGCGAACTTCGTTTTGTTCGCACTCACCCTCGTCGTCCCACATCCAGAGACAATCAGTTTTGCCGGAGCCATCCACAATTTGATTCCGGCCACGTTCGGGAACATCATTGGGGGCGCTTTGTTCATGGGGGCCATCTATACGTGGTTGAACGCAAAAGGATTACGCGAAGCTCAAGAGTCAGAGGAAGTCGAGTTAACGATCGTCAAACCTGCTAAAGAAGTATGACTTATATCACGAATCATAACAGTCGAGTCCACGCCTAGGATTCAGCTGTTTTTTTGATGAATATACATGAAAAGATGTCACAAAGTCGTCGAGCCTCTAAAAACAAAACCATGACATAATCTATATATAGACGATTTGTTTGTCGTTTTAGCTAATCGATTCAATATATAGTGAGGTGTTGCGGGATGAATTTAATTCGATTGTATGAAGATGTCTGTGTCCTCCCTGACCAGGATTTGGTCCAGGAAAATGCGAACGTGGATGGCAAGTCGCCACTCGGGAAGTTGGCTCGCTTGTCCTCGGAAGTGTCAAAAGAGCTCGCGACGACATACTTGTTGTCAGAACGCTCGCGGCGAGCAATCATCGACAATTTCTTGTATATTCACGATGCAGACTATTACGTGACGGGCTCAACGACGTGTTGCCAAATTCCGCTCGGAGACTTGCTAATGAACGGCTTTCACACCGGACATGGGACGATTCGGCCCCCGAAAGACATCCGGTCGGCGATGGCACTCGCCTCGATTATCCTTCAGGCGAACCAGAACATGCAGCACGGAGGACAGGCGTTCCCAATGTTTGACGTTGATTTAGCTCCCTATGTGGAGAAGACGTATGAACGTCACCTCGAACGACTCCGTCATCTCCCGGTCGAGTTGACGGACACCGAGATGCGTACGATTGCGGAAGAGGAGACGATTACGGCGACGTATCAAGCGTGCGAGGCGTTCATCCACAACGCCAACTCGATGCATTCCCGTGGCGGTGGGCAAGTTCCGTTCGTTTCCATCAACTATGGGACGGATACGTCACGATGGGGCCGAATTTTTATTCGGGAACTGTTACGCGCGACCGAACGCGGTCTCGGGAATGGCGAGACACCGATCTTCCCGATTCAAATTTTTAAAGTGAAAGAAGGCGTCAACTTCCATGAGGGAGACCCAAACATCGACTTGTTCAAACTCGCTTGTCGAGTGACAGGGAAGCGGCTGTTCCCGAACTTTTCCTTCATCGACGCCCCGTTCAACGCGCAATACAATGACGGTACGCCGGAGTCCGAGGTCGCCTATATGGGTTGCCGGACACGCGTGATGGGCAATCGGCACGGCGCTGAGACGTCGATTGGACGGGGAAACTTGTCATTTTCGACACTGAACTTGGTGAAGATGGCCCTCGTTTCTTCTGACATCAAAGCGTTCTATCGTATGCTCAACGACTATTTCGACATCGCAATCGAGCAATTACGCGACCGGTTCGAATACCAGTGCAAACGCCGAGCCGATGAATTCCGTTTTCTTTACGCGCAACATGTTTGGCGTGGCGGCGAGACGCTCGCTCCGGATGACGAGGTCCGCGACGTATTGAAGCAAGGTACACTCTCGGTCGGTTTTATCGGGCTGGCCGAGACGTTACAGGTTCTATTGGGGTCGACCCATGCCGAGTCGCGAGAAGCTGAACGACTTGGCCTAGAGATCGTGACGCATCTAGCCGAGCGGGTGAAAGAAGCGGCCGACCGATATGATCTAAACTTCTCGCTCCTTGCGACCCCGGCGGAAGGGTTGTCCGGCAAGTTCGTCGTGAAAGATCAGGAAGCGTTCGGGATGATTGAAGGCGTGACCGACCGCGCGTTCTACACGAACTCGTTCCACGTGCCAGTCTACAAAGATGTCTCGATTCGTGAAAAAATTAGAATTGAGGCGCCTTACCATGCCCTTTGTGACGCTGGCCATATCACGTATGTCGAAGTCGATGGTTCCCTTGCCCATAATCCGGAAGCCGTCGAGGCAATCGTTAGACTGATGCGTAAACATGACATTGGCTATGGGTCGATCAATCACCCGGTCGATCGTTGTGGGAATTGCGGACTTGAAGGCATCATTGATGAAGCATGCCCGACTTGCGGGGAGTCCGAGCAAATTGAGCGTATTCGCCGTATCACAGGATATTTGGTCGGCACAATGGATCGATGGAACTCGGCAAAACGGGAAGAAGAACGAGCGAGGGTGAAACATGATGCGCGTCCTATCCGTCATTGAAGATTCGGTCGTCGATGGGCCGGGAATCCGTACCGTCGTCTTTACAGCGGGCTGCCCGCATCACTGCCGAGGCTGTCACAACCCGGAGTCATGGAATCCAGCCGGCGGGGAAGAGGTGTCAGTTGAGACACTTCTAGAACAGATCCAAGTGTCTGGGTGGGACGGCGTTACCGTTTCAGGCGGTGAACCGTTTATGCAACCGAAAGAGTTGGCGGCTCTCGTTCGGGGCTGCAAGCGATTGGCAAAAAACGTTTGGGTTTATACCGGGTATACGCTTGAGTTACTTGAACAGATGAATGACGAACACGTGACGGACGTACTCAATCAAGCCGACGTGCTCGTCGACGGGAAATTCATCGAGTCCCTAAAGGACAGATCGCTCCGGTTTCGAGGTTCGAGCAATCAGCGCATCATCTTTTTGAACAAAGTATGATCGGGGCGATTCGTCCCGATTTTTTGTATACTGATACAAAAGGGGGAATTTACATGAAATGGTGTACATATGAACGGGATGGGGAAGCTTCAATCGGTGTCGTCGACGGGAAGAATGTGTATGACGTCAGCAAACAATTACATACGAGCTCGTTGTTAGAAGTGATTGCCCGCGAGTTTGAACCAGACGTCGACTTAGACGTCGCGCCGCGTTATCCGCTCGATTCGATCAAGCTGCTCGCACCGTATCGTCCACTGAAAAATGTTATTTGTATCGGGAAGAATTACGAGGAACACGTAAAAGAGATGGACACGGCTGGTGCCGGGAAGCTCGTCATTTTCACGAAGGCGCCAACAGCAGTGGTCGGACCAGATGCGATTGTCGAACGTCACCCGGAACTGACGGACCAACTTGACTATGAAGGGGAACTTGCTGTCATTATCGGGAAGTCGGGTCGAGACATTGAGAACGTGGAGGAGCACATCTTCGGCTACACCATCCTAAACGACATCACCGCACGGGACGTGCAAAAACAACACGTCCAATTTTTCCGTGGTAAATCGTTCGATACGTTCTGTCCGCTCGGTCCTTACGTCGTCACACCGGACGAGCTCTCGTTCCCGCTCACGATTGAAACGACGGTGAACGGGGAGCTTCGACAGGCCGGTACGACCGCCGACATGATTCGGCCGATTGAAGAATTGATTCGGACGTTGTCGAACGGAATGACGCTCGAAGCCGGTGACATCATTGCGACCGGGACGCCTGCAGGGGTTGGTCACGGGATGAAACCACCTGTTTATTTACAGACGGGCGACACGGTAGAAGTGTCCATTTCAGGAATTGGCTCGCTTCGAAATATCATCGTCTAAAACATTGACGCAAATTGTGAAGAATCTTGTAAACGCTCCGTCAATTCTCGATGCACGGATTTGTTCCGATTATAATCAGGGTAGAGATTAGCACAAACATCATTGAGGAGATGAATCAATATGGAACGAAATGATCATACACCTGAAGATAAACGCCGTGATGATTGGCTCGAGACGGAAATCGGGTCGTCTACACGACCACCTGAACCCCCTCGAACGGAGCAATCAGCCAGACCATCGTTCCTTGGACGGTTGTTCCCAGGCTTTGTTGGTGGTGTCATCGGAGCGCTCGTGACGGGTGCCGTCGCGCTACCGTTTCTCGACCAACCTATATCGAACGTGAACGATACGGCCGTCACTTCGGAAGGGACACCGCTTCAAACGTCCTCAAACGTCGGTGACACGTCGGTGACGGATGCCGTGGCTGCCGCGCAACCCGCAGTCGTGACGGTGAACAATTTTGCGACACAAGGCTTCTCGAACCAGTCGGTCGAAGCTGGTGTCGGCTCTGGGGTCATCTATAAAAAAGAAGGCGACGCCGCCTATATCGTCACAAACCATCACGTCGTCAACGGGGCAGACCGTTTGACGGTCACGTTCAATGATGGGAAAACAGCGGATGCGACACTCATGGGCAGTGATGCGACGTATGACTTGGCCGTCTTGAAAGTCGATGCGGCCGACGTGCCGTCCGTCATCAATATTGGCAAGTCAGGCGAGTTGAAGCCAGGGCAGACGGTCATCGCTATCGGAAACCCGCTCGGCCAGTTCGAGAACTCGGTGACGCGCGGTGTCGTCTCGTCGACGTCCCGACTTGTTCCGGTCGACACCGACGAGAACGGACAAGCGGATTTCAATGCCGAGGTCATTCAGACTGACGCGGCCATCAACCCTGGTAATTCAGGGGGGGCGCTCATCAACGAAGCGGGACAATTGATTGGCATCAATTCGATGAAGATCGCGACGAACTCCGTAGAAGGGGTCGGCTTCTCGATTCCGATCGATATCGCCTTGCCGCTCATCAACCAAATCGAGCAGACGGGCGAAGTGAACCATCCGTCGCTCGGTGTCTCACTCCGCGACGTATCGGAATTTCCGCCGGGATACTTGACTGAACAAATCAATCTACCTGAGTCGGTGACGAGCGGAACGATTATCATCGACGTGCAGGCGAACAGTTCAGCGGCGCGTGCCGGACTTCAAGCCCGAGACGTCATCGTCAAAATCAATGAACAGGACGTCTCGTCGTTCATCGACCTTCGAAGCGAACTCGTTCGCGATACGGACGGTACGGTGTCAATTGAGTACATTCGTGACGGTCAAACCGAGACGGTGGATGTCGAGATTCAAAATGCGAACGGTTCAGCACTGTAAAGGTGGGCATCTTGCCCGCCTTTTTTGATATGCTTAGGGAAAGGAGGGATTCATTTGATTCGTATGTTGTATGGCATCTTGTTTTTAGGTGCGGGCGTCATGCATTTCGTCAACGAGCGCGCCTTCATGTCTATCATTCCGAAGGCTTGGCCGTTCAAGCGGCTCATGGTTCAGGTGAGCGGTGTGATTGAGATTGTGTACGGGACGTTGTTGCTGCTGAATCGGGGCACGCGCTTTGTCAAACGGACGGGAACAGCCTTTTTGATTGCCGTCTTTCCGGCCAACATCAATATGGCGTTAAAACCATCACGTATCGCCGGCAAGTCGATTCCACGTTGGGTGACGTGGATCCGTTTGCCACTGCAATGGGTGCTTATTAAAGGACTGAAGAAGATTTAATACATAGGGGGAAAACAATGGCTACGAACGTATTGACGTGGTTCGACCACTTTCACGCACATCCAGAAGTGAGTTGGAAAGAAGTCGAGACGACGAAGACGATTGCAACGATCTTGACCTCGCTCGGCGTATCGCACGACACGTTCGATGACGTCACAGGTGTTTTGGCAGAAATCGGGGAAGGCGAAGACGTCATCGCGGTCCGGGCGGATATCGATGCGCTCTGGCAACAAGTCGATGGGACGTTTCAGGCGAATCATTCGTGTGGTCACGACGCCAATATGAGCATGGTACTCGGCGCCCTCGACATCTTGAAAGACGAGCCGTTACAAAAACGGATTCGCTTTATCTTCCAACCGGCAGAAGAGCAAGGCAACGGGTCGCTTGCGATGATTGAGAAAGGTGCCTTAGTCAATGTAACAGAACTATACGGGATCCATCTGCGTCCGATCGAGGAGCTCGCACTCGGACAGTTCGCGGCGACGATTCAACATGGTGCCGCCATCTTTTTAAGAGGCAACGTCATCGGCGATGATGCGCACGGGGCGCGTCCACATCAAGGACAAAATGCGCTTGACGTCATGTTCACGATTCATCAACAACTAAAAAATATTTATTTGTCACCGTTTGAACCGCATTCTGTGAAGTTGACCGGGGTACAGGCCGGTAGTGATAACGTGAATATCATTCCTGGAAACGCCTCGTTCTCGATTGACGTGCGGGCCCAATCAAACGATGAATTGCTCGCCTTACGTGACCGCGTCGAGGCGATGTTAGAGCAGATTGAATCGCTTCACGAGGTGACGCTCGAGTGGGAGTGGCAAGACTTCACACCCGGGGCCGTCGTCGGAAAGCGCTCGAGCCGTCATGCAACGGATGCGATCACGACTCGGTATGGAAAAGAGGCGCTCGTTGAACGGATTGTGACATCGGGGAGCGACGACTTTCATTTTTATACAGTGAAACAACCGGAACTCGATGCTACGATGATTGGCATCGGAGCCAACTTGACGCCGGGTCTCCATCATCCGCACATGACATTTGAACGCGCTGTTTTAGAAGAAGGAGCGCTCTTATTGGCGGATACGTTACGCCGGGCTGCCACGACAAAATGAGACGGAAGCGAACCGCTTTCGTCTTTTTTATATTGCCAACGTTAAATGTAAGCGTTATCATATTCCTATTAGCGACAATATAACGACAATTCTGATTATTCGCTAACGGGGAGGAAATTAGATGAATCAGGGGAACAAGCAAGAAATGAAACTCGGATGGGCGCTCTTGCCGCTACTCGTCATGATCGGGGTCATGCTCGTAGCGATTGTATTGCTCGAGCAAGGGCCGCACATCCCGCTCATCATCGGCACGGCAGTGGCATCGATGGTCGCCTACAAACACGGCTTCAAATGGAAAGAGATTGAAGAGATGATGTACAAAGGGATTCGACTCGCCTTGCCAGCGGTCGTCATCATCATTCTCGTCGGTTTAACGATTGGGGCATGGATTGGGGGAGGCATCGTCGCCACGATGATTTATTACGGTTTGACGATTATCTCGCCAGCCTATTTCCTCGTCACGATCTGTTTGATTTGTGCCGTTGTCGCATTATCAATCGGAAGCTCGTGGTCGACGATGGGAACGATCGGTGTCGCTGGCATGGGAATTGGACTCAGCATGGGAATTCCGGCAGCAATGGTCGCGGGGGCGGTCATTTCTGGTGCCTATTTTGGGGATAAAATGTCACCGCTCTCGGATACGACGAACTTGGCTGCCGGTTTGACGCACACGAACTTGTTTGAGCACATCCGGCACATGCTCTATACGACAATTCCGGGATTGTTGATCGCACTTGGTGTCTACTTTTGGCTTGGCAGACGGTTTAGTGCGTCGGGCACCGATTCATCAGACATTACTCAGACACTCGCGATCCTGCAAGACAGCTTCATCGTTTCACCATGGCTTTTATTGATTCCACTCGCGGTCATCGTACTCGTTGCGAAAAAAGTGCCGGCCATTCCGGCGCTCGTCGTCGGAATCACGCTCGGTTTTCTTGCTCAATTTGTCATTCAAGGTGGGACGCTCGCTGACAGCGTCGGGGCGCTGCAGAGCGGCTACGTCATCGATACGGGGAACGAGCTTGTCGATAACTTGTTCAGTCGCGGTGGATTAGATGCGATGATGTATACCGTGTCAATGACGATTGTCGCAATGACGTTCGGCGGCATATTGGAATCTTCGGGCATGCTTCAGTCAATCATGAATCAAATCGTGAAGCTTGCGAAGACGGCGGGTTCGATGATTGCGTCAACGATTTTAGCAGGGTTCGCGACGAATGCGACCTGTTCGGAGCAATACATATCGATTGTCGTACCGGCCCGCATGTTCGCCGGTGCGTATGAGAAGATGGGGCTTCAATCGAAGAACTTGTCTCGGGCGCTCGAAGACGGGGGGACGCTCACATCCGTCTTTATCCCATGGAACACGTGTGGCGTGTTCATCCTCGGGACGCTCGGCGTCGGGGCGTTCGAGTACGCGCCTTACGCTGTTTTGAACTTCATCGTTCCGGTCATCTCAATCGTGTATGCGTTCACCGGCTTCACGATTGCGAAGCTCCATGTGTTACAGACCGTCCCACCGGACGATCAGCAACAAGCGCAATAAACAGGGACGCGTCGTTTGACGCGTCCTTTACGTTGGTAGCTTAAATTTATAGACGGACCGTGGCCTTCCTTGCGCATAACTCATCTCTTCCCCGATCACCTCGACGTAGTCGGCATCAACCAGTTTCTTGATTAGCCGCTCTGTCGTCCGGCGTGACACGTGAAGAAAATCCGTCATCTCTTTGGCGGTAAACTCATGTGTCTGTTTGGCGAATCCGATGATTTTGCTCACGTTTGCCGGACTGATTCCGAGCTGTTTCATCAAGTCGAACGTACGGTCTCCCGTCACACGGTACGAAATCGTCTCATCTCGTCCTGGGAACGATAGCTGTTTCGTGGCATCGATGATTCGAATCGGGTGAAGTGTCGAGGCAGATTGCGCGATTACCGCGTGCGCGTTGGCCGTCTGATAGTCGGGTCCATAGCCGATTCCGATGATTGTCTCCTCATCGACCGGACCGAGTGCGTTTTCTTCTAACGCCCGTTCAATCACACCTTTCGTTGTCAGCAAGGTGGTCTTGTCCGAATGGATTTCGATGTGACCGTAGTGTGGGAACGAAGTCAAATGGTTTTGTAACGTACGTGTCGTCGAGTTATAGTGCACGACAGCGAACTGCGCCGCCTCGGCCTGAGCATGCCGAACTTGTTCAATCAGTTTTTCAATATGATGCACGATGGTACGCGTCGGTTCGATCATGAGCAGGCTGTTGAATCCGGCCTCAATCAGTTCGTCATGTACACGCTCAATACTCGTCACGGCAAGCGTGGCAGCTTCGGGTTGCTTCGACGCATGAAACGTGAAGACGTCCGGGAACGAGACGTCGGGATCAATTTTCATGACGTCGGGTTGGACCACCCCTGGTAAAGTCGCTAAAATCGACGTCAACCGTTCTGGATCGTTCACATCCATCGTCAAACGATCGAGCGGGACGTGCTGCGTAAGGCTCGCATATAGTAGCGTCGTCAACAGCACGGTCTCGTCTTGAACGACGTGATGCGCGAGTATTCCTTTCAAATGGGGAAGGGCATAGGCGTACGGGAACGAACCGGAGAAGAAGACAGCGTCGAACGAACCGAGCTGTTGCGCAATGTTGGCCGCTTCTTTCGGATGTTGATAAGGGAATGGACTGAACCGGACGTCATCAAACGAGACGGCGTTCATAACGGTCGAGACGAACGTGTCAGATCCGACGAGCGCGAGATGGATGGCCATGAAAATTCCTCCTTGCAATTTAGCGACTATTTAACGACAATATAACTAACGAGACGATAGAAGTAAAGGAGCTTGACTATGAGAATTGAAAAGATTGAAGTATATGCTGTCCGATTTCCATTGAAAGTCCCGTTCGTCGTTAGCTATCATCGCTACGATGATATGCCGTCCGTCATTGTCAAAATGACGAGTGCCTGTGGTCACGTCGGATACGGGGAGGCGGTGGCCGATGAGCACGTCACGGGCGAGTCGCTCGAGAGCACGATCACGATCATTCATCGGTTGCTCGGGCCACAGTTAATCGGGGAGAATCCGATGCATATGGAACGAATTCATGATGTAATGGACCGATCCATCCGGGACGTCCCGGCCGCCAAGGCAGCGCTCGATATCGCGTGTTACGACCTTGTCGGCAAGAAGTTTGGATTGCCGGTATACGAACTGATTGGGGGGCGCTATCATGACGCCTTCCCGGTGACGCATGTCCTCAGTATCGGAGACCCTGTCGCGATGGCCGAGGAGGCAACACAACAGCTTGCCGCCGGTTACACCTCCATCAAGATGAAAGTCGGAGTCGACGTCGCTTCTGACGTCGCGCGTGTCGCCGCTGTTCGTCAAGCGGTCGGACCGAATGTCCCGATTCGCGTCGACGTGAACCAAGGCTGGGAAAATGCCGGGAAGACGTTACAGGCAATGCAACAGCTCGTCCCATATGCACTTGACTGGATTGAACAGCCGGTTCGAGCCGATGACTTCGAGGGGATGGTCGAAGTGAAAGCGAAAAGCGTCGTCCCGATCATGATCGATGAAGGCGTGCGCGGCATGCCGGAGATGCGGCGGTTGACGCTCATGCAGGCGGCACATAAAGTGAACATTAAACTGATGAAGTGCGGTGGCATCTATCCGGCGAAAAAACTTGCCCACATTGCAGAAATGTCTGGAATCGAATGTCAAATCGGGTCGATGGTCGAATCATCCATCGCCTCGAGTGCCGGCTTCCATGTCGCCTTTTCAAGTAAAATCGTACGTTCCGTCGAATTGACCGGCCCGCTCCGCTTCGCACAAGATGTCGGGAACTTGCATTACGATTTACCGTTCATCCGATTAAACGACCAACCGGGTCTCGGGATCGAAGTCGATGAAGCGATCCTCGAACAGTTGACGACAGCGCGATACGAGGTGACGGGCTGATGTGGACAGGGGTGTGGAGCGGTCTTACGTTACACGTTCGCCATTTAACGGAGCAAGACTTGCCGGCCATCGAATCTGTCCAACGAGCGGTCATAGCTGAGTTGGCCGAGGCGACTCACTATCAAGCGCTCACGACTGACGAATTTCAAACACTATTGGAAGACCGAACCATCATCGGTGCATTCCGGGATGAGGAATTGATCGCATTTCGTGCGCTCCTCATCCCACCAATCGATGAAGAACATCTCGGGAGGGACATCGGATATCCGGAACAGTCACTCGAGCGCATCATCTATCAGGAAGTGACGAACGTCCATCCGTCGTTTCGGGGATATCGCCTGCAACAGCATCTCGGCCGCCTCTTGATGGAGGCGTTCAGTCAAGACGTCCGATTCGACCTCGTCTGTGCGACGGTCGCTCCGTTCAATATCCCGAGTTTAAAAGATAAGTTCGCCCTCGGACTACGCATCGGCGCATTGAAGCCGAAATACGGGGGCAAATGGCGTTACATCTTTATGAAAGAGCTACACACCGATTGGCAAGGTGACGGATTCGTCACGTCCGTCGAGATGGCTGATACAGCGCGACAAGTACGTCTCTTATTAGATGGGTGGTTCGGGACAGGTATCCGTCAACAAGATGAAACATGGTACGTCGACTATGAAAAACAAGCCTGATCGTTATGATCAGGCTTGTTTTAGTCGAGTAGGAAGAGCACATCATCGGCGAACTTCTCATACGTCCGGTCGCTCGGATGGAATTGATCGGTCGCAAGATCCCTTGATACGTCAGAGACGTAGGCGAACGGATCGATGACGTCGATTCGTTGCGCATTGGCGAATTGTGCGGCCGAGGCGTTCCAATCGAGGATGAGTTGATTGAACGCCTCCCCGTTCTCGTTGTCTTGGAACGGGTTATAGAGCGCAATGTAAATAATTTGAGCGGAATCGTTCAAGCTGCGGATTTCGGTAAAAATCGTATCTAAGTTCGTCTTCGCATCTGTCACGACTTGGTTGATGTCGACCGAGTTGAAGTTATCGACGTTCTCGCCACGGTTGAACAGATCGTTTCCTCCGATCGTCAACGTGATGTATCGGGCATTTTCGATTGTCCGTCGAACTTCGGGCTGCTCGAGTTGAGCGAGGAGGTCCTCGGTACGAGCTCCCGAGACGGCTAGGTTCTGTGACCGGATTCCGTCTTCTTGTAATGCCCGGCTGACCGGTTGCACGTATCCGGCGCCCGATGTCGAGCCGACACCGCGTGTGAGCGAGTCGCCGAGGGCGACGAACACTTCGCCTTCCGGTGCAGGACGGGCATCCTCGTCAATAGAAAGCGTCCGTTCCGGCGGATGGACGATATCTTGATAGCCGATCCACAGCCCGTAAAGCGCCGTTCCCGTCAGGAAGATCGTGCCGATTAAAAACGCATACCACTTTCGATTTTTCATCTGATGACCTCGCTTTCGTTGTCCTCATCATAACAAAAAAAGTTCAACCTGCCCTATGTGAATGTTCGAATAGGACAGACGGGTGTCGTCTCCGCTAGAATGATAAAGAGGTGAGACGATGCAACCAACATTGAAGATTGATCAACTGACTAAAGTGATTGGGAAAAAGACGATTATCGACAATATGTCGTTCGACGTGTTTCCTGGCGAAGTGTTCGGCTTCTTAGGTCCGAACGGGGCAGGCAAGACGACGACGATTCGAATGATAGTTGGTTTAATCAAACCGACGCAAGGGACCGTCTCGATTTGCGGCTACAACGTTGAGCGAGAATTCGTCCAAGCGATGAACCAAATCGGAGCAATTGTCGAAAATCCGGAATTGTACAAGTTTTTAAGCGGCCGTGAGAACTTAGAAGTGTTCGCTCGTATGTTGCCGGACGTGACCGAGGCGAGAATCCAGGAAGTGATTGATCTCGTTGATTTGACGGCACGGATCGATGATAAAGTGAAGACATACTCACTGGGGATGCGACAGCGTCTTGGGATTGCCCAGGCGCTCCTCAATAATCCGCGCGTCCTGATTTTGGACGAGCCGACGAATGGACTCGATCCAATGGGGATTCGAGACTTGCGTCTCTTCATCCGCCGACTCGTCGAAGAAACGGGCTTAAGCGTGCTCGTCTCAAGTCATATTTTAGCGGAAATTGAACTGCTCGCTGACCGTGTCGCCATCATGTCTCGCGGGAAAATCGTGAAGGTCGGAACGGTCGGGGACTTGATTAACGAGCTCGCCTCGACCGTTGACGTTCACGTGCCGGACAGCTTTGAGGCGCTTCCGATTGTGCGCGGCTTTAAGTCAGTGACCCAGGCGGACGTAATCGACGAGCGAACAATCCGTGTCTCGATGAACTTGGAGGACACCGCCCAATTGAACCGATATTTACTCGAGCGGAACGTCGCGGTCGCTGGGTTAGAACGACGCGTCCAAACGCTCGAAGAGTTGTTTATCTCGTTAACCGGGGGTGACCACATTGTCTAATCCTTCAATCATCGGATTGATCCGGAACGAAGTCCTGAAAATTCATCGCAAACGACGCTTGCTTGTCGTCTCGACGATTCTCGTCGTGCTCGTGTCGATGTTCACGTATGCGAATTATCGTCAAATCGAGAAGCAGCGGGAAGAGCAGGGGACGATTGACTGGCGCGTCGATTTGCAGCAAGAGATTATCGATACGCAAAACAGGCTCGCCTCGGCGAATGTGCAAGACGAGTTCCGGCAAATCCTTGAGTTTCGGGTGCAACAGAACCAATATTACTTAGATAACGACATCAATCCGAGTTATCCAGGGGCACCAACGTTCATGCGCGTCTTCTTCTCCCAAGGGACGACGCTCGTCTTGCCGCTCTTCATTATCGTCTTGATGGCAGATATCGTCAGCGGTGAGCATAATGATGGGACGATCAAGACGCTCTTATCTCGACCGGTCCGGCGTTTTAAGATCCTTCTCGCGAAATGGATGACGACGCTTCTTTATACGTCGCTCCTCATCTTTATCACGGCACTCGTCAGTTATGCGATATCCGGTATTGTACTCGGCTGGGACGGGTGGACCGCGCCGATCTTAACCGGGTTCCAAGCCTCCCCGACCGGTACGTTCTCGACCGATTTCGTGCATACGCTGCCGATGTGGCAATATTTGCTCATGTCTGTCGGGCTCTCCTGGTTCGTTGTCGCGGCGGTCGGGACGATTGCACTCATGGTATCGGTCATCGTCAAAAATACGGCGACCGGGATCGGCATCATGATGGCCGTGCTCATTTCAGGTCCGCTTTTGACGTCACTCGGGTCGAACTGGGACAGTTCGAAGTATCTCGTCAACGTCAACTTCGGTCTTCATACCTATCTCGAAGGGCAAGCACCCCCGATCGATGGGATGACGTTACCGTTCTCGCTCGTCGTGATCACGCTCTGGTCATTGGCGGCACTCGCTTACGCGTTTTACCATTTCACGCAAAAAGATGTGTATTGATTCGACGTCGCCCGTTACGGGTGACGTTTTTTTATACAGTGAGAAAGGCGCTGTGGACATTTATAAATAGTCATATTTACTTAATATTTTAAATTATCAAAATAATTAAATAGTTGGATATCATAATTGTGTGAAACTATGTAAAGTTTGAATCACCACATAAGGAGGGACACACAAATGAAAAAAGTATTATCGACATCCATCATCGCAGGCGTTTTACTCGTACCACAACTCGTCGGTGCGAGCGAACTTAAGTCAGGGACGTTGACGAAACCGTCAAACGAAACTCCGACAACTATCGTTAAAGAATATGCGAAGGCGAAAGGACAATTCAAAACGCTCGAATCAAAACAAGACAAGGTCGGTCAAGTCGTCAAGTTGCAACAGACCGTTGACGGAGTACCGGTATTCGGTGGCATCGTCGTCGGTGTCGTCGATGAAGCGGGGCAGTTGAAGACGGTCGTCGATGATACGAAAGCAGTCAAAGGGTTACATAAGTCAATCAAATTGAACGAACAAAAAGCAGTCAACCGCTATAAAGAGCTCGTCGGTCATCAAGGCGCCTATGAGCTTGAACCGAAAGCGGAACTTGTCGTGTATCCACAAGGCGACTCAGCCGTCTACGTGTATGAAGTAACGGGAACGATCCTTGAGGCAGACGAGCCGTCACGTTGGACGTACTTCATCGACGCAGCGAGTGGAGAAGTCGTCAACAAGTTCAACCAATTGGCGCATGCAAAGCCGGTAAACGGCGTGACGGGCACGACATATACGGGAACAGGCATCGATGTTCTCGGACAGAGTCAAACGTTTAAGACGACGAAGAGTGGGTCGTATTACTATCTTCAGGATTCGACTCGTGGCAAAGGCATTTACACGTACGACGCGAAAAACCGCACTACGCTTCCAGGTTCTCTTTGGGCCGACGTCGATAACGTCTTGAACACGACGTACGACCGGGCCGCTGTCAGCGCGCACGTCAACGCGACGAAGACGTATGACTTCTTCAAGAACACATACGGACGGAACAGTTACGACAACAACGGCGCCGCGCTCAACTCAACGGTCCATTACAGCCGTAGTTACAACAACGCGTTCTGGGATGGTAGCAAGATGGTATACGGGGACGGGGACGGGCAAACGTTCACGTACCTTTCAGGGGCGCTTGATGTCGTCGCGCACGAATTGTCTCACGCCGTCACGGAGTACACGGCAGGACTGATCTATCAAAACGAGTCTGGGGCCATCAACGAAGCCATTTCAGATATTTTCGGGACGGTCGCCGAGTACAGTGTCGGCTCGAACTTTGACTGGTTGATTGGGGAAGACATCTATACGCCAGGCGTTGCCGGTGACGGACTCCGCTCAATGGCGAACCCTGCCGCTTACGGGGACCCAGATCACTATTCGAAACGTTACACAGGGACGCAAGACAACGGCGGTGTCCATATCAACTCAGGAATCGTCAACAAGGCAGCCTACTTGCTTGGTAACGGTGGCACGCACTATGGCGTCTCGGTCCAAGGCGTGGGCGTCATGAAGATGGGTGATATTTACTACCGTGCGCTCACGGTTTACTTGACACCGTCCTCGAACTTCTCGAGCCTCCGTCAGGCGGTCGTGCAGTCAGCGAAAGACTTGTACGGTGCGACGAGCCCGGAAGCAATCGCGGCGGCAAAATCTTTCGACGCGGTCGGCATCAACTAATGAAGGAAGCTGTAGACAAATCTCAATTTGTCTACAGCTTTTTTGTGTGATTACCCTTAATTGTGAAATGCTTGGAATAGGAAGAACAGGGTGAATACATCATTGCCAGTGCATGTTTTGATTTTTTAGATCGTATCGATGGCTCGTTTCAGATGAAACGAGCCAAAAATTGATAAACGATTGCGCGTTCATCAACGAATAAATGATCACACGTCACCTGTTTCTGGGTAAAGGAAGTTGCTACGAGAAAAAAGTGAGGTGGATCAACATGCCAGATTTCGACCGATTCAAAATCGATGAGAAACAAAAGCGGAAATTAAACGATTTTGACACATCAATCGATGACCGACCAACTGACGAGGAATTACAACAGACGCTCATCCCTGAAAGCATTGAACGCTTGAAGGAATTGCATTGGAAACTATATGCCGAGGCAAAGACAGGGGTCATTGTCGTCTTACAGGCGCTCGATGCGGGAGGGAAAGACGAAGCAATCAGCTACATCTTTTCGAACTTGAACGCCCAAGGGTTGAAGACGAACGCCTTCCAGAAGCCGTCCGAAAAAGAAAAGAAACATGACTATTTGTGGCGCATGCACGACTTGATGCCAGAACGCGGGCAGGTCGGTATCCTCAATCGCTCCCATTACGAGGAAGTCATTGCCCCCCGAGTACACGATTTGCTCGGGGAAGAAGTGATTCCGGAAGAGACGGATAAAGAGGCGGTTTGGTCGATGCGTTATCGTCAAATCAATGATTTTGAGCGCTACTTGCATGAGAACGGGTTTGAAATCATCAAGTTTTTCTTCAACGTCTCAAAAGAAGTTCAACGCGACCGCTTGCTTGAGCGATTGAAAGATCCAAAAAAGAATTGGGAGTTTTCGTTTAGTGATGTCGAGGAGCGACAACATTGGGACGACTATCAGGCCATCTTTGCCGACATGCTATCAAAGACGGCGACCGAACAAGCTCCGTGGTACGTCCTTCCGGCCGATGACGAATGGTATGCGCGTTATATCGTCTCATCCGTCATGATTGACGTGTTAGAACGAATCGACCCAGCCTTTCCGACGTTCACAGAAGCCGAACAAGACAAAATCGATGAGGCGATACAGACACTCGAGAACGAGTAAAACAAGGCGTTCTCGTGAACACGGATTTCCCATCTTGCATTGAAAGCGAATTCACAGTACAGTGGAGATAACGAAAGACGTCTGACATCTGTACAAAGGAGTAATGCACGTGGGGAATATTAGTTTGTTATTTGGTGGCGTGGCGTTGTTTTTAAATAGCCTCGTCTTATTTGGGAAAGTCGACGTGAAGAGTGCCGGTGTGTTCAGCTTGTTCACGGGCTTCTTGCAAGCGTTCATCGCGACATGGCTCGTCGTTCAAGCGTCACCGGCTGAAGTGTTCGGATATGCCGGAATTTACTTGTTCGCGTTTACGTATCTATACGTCGGCGTTACGTTCTTGTTTGACTTGGACGGTCGCGGTGTCGGCTGGTTCTCACTCTTCGTCGCGGTCGCAGCACTGTTTTATGCAGGCATCGGCTTCGGGCGGGCCGACTTTGTGGACGGCGCGATGTGGACGTTTTGGGCGTTCCTTTGGGCGCTGTTCTTCCTCGGTATGGGGCTCGGGCGACCAGTCGATGCGGTAACGTCTCGCGTCGCGCTCGTTTTAAGTTGGCTGACTTTAATCGTACCGGCAATGGTCGGAATGTCCGGACTAGTGACACCGCTTTACACGATCATCTGGTGGGCTGCAAGCGGGACGGCGATTATGTATTTCGGGTTTACGATTTGGCGACATCGGCTCGTCGAAGTGACATCGTAAGGGGCTCCTATGGGGGCCTTTTTTTTGCGTATTCAATTGTGTCTAAAATGTGAAAATCGGGAATGGGGAAACAAAGGAGGCGGACACGAATGAGTGATGGCTTAATTTTGTTAGTCGGTTTGCTATTATGTGGTTGGATGCTGTTTGCCGTCGTATTTGATGATACAATTAAACGAAGAATTTGACTGACCGTTTCCTTCTAGGAGCGGTCTTTCGTTTGAGGAGTGAACGAGATGGAAAAAACACCTGTCATCGTGATTGTCGGTCCAACGGCGGTCGGTAAAACGAAGACTGGAATCGAATTGGCGAAAGCGTTCAACGGAGAAATCGTATCTGGCGACTCGGTACAAGTGTATCGCGGCATGGATATTGGGTCGGCAAAAGTGACGGTCGAGGAGGCGGAAGGCATTCCACACCACTTGATCGATCTTTGTGACCCTGATGAACCGATGAGTGTCGCCAAGTTTCAACAACTGGCACGTCACGCGATCGATGACATCTATGCCCGTGGTAAACTGCCGATTATAGTCGGTGGTACCGGGCTATACATCCGATCGATTTTATATGATTACGAGTTTGTCGAACGGCCCGTGAATGAGACGCTGCGAGCGTCGCTCGAAGACGAGGCGAGCCGTCTTGGCCCCGATACGCTTCACGACCGCTTACGGGAACTCGACCCGAGACGCGCCGAACAAATCCATCCGAACAACGTCCGTCGTGTCATTCGCGCGCTCGAAGTCGCGATGCAAGGCGATGCTCAAGCGATGAACAGCACTCCGTCTGAACATTACGCGTATAAGCTATTCGTCTTGCACGCCGATCGTGACGTGCTGTACGAGCGGATCAACAAACGGGTGGACGTCATGCTCGCCTCAGGACTTGTCGAGGAAGTGGAGCGGCTACTCGAATCTGGTTATGGGGACACCCAGGCGATGCGTGCCATTGGTTATAAGGAAGTTGTCCCATACATCGAAGGCCGCGTCACGGAAGAACGGATGCGAGAGACGCTAAAACAACATACAAGACAATTCGCAAAGCGGCAATTGACGTGGTTCCGACATCAATTTGATGGAATTTGGGTAGATATGGGAAGAAAATCATTTGAACTATCGTATAAAAATATTTATGATGAAGTTGAGGGGTTTTTTCGAAAATTCCGATTATTTGAAAGAGACATAGACTAGGGGGAATGCAACATGAAGGCAAGCTATAACATCCAAGACCATTTTTTGAATCAGTTGCGCAAAGAGATGGTACCGACGACCGTGTTTTTAGTAAGCGGGTTTCAAATTCGGGGAGTCATCAAGTCGTTTGACAACTTCACGGTGATCGTTGAGTCGGAAGGACGCCAACAGTTGATTTATAAGCATGCGATTTCTACATTTTCACCGGCACGTAACGTCACACTTTACGAACCGGATGCGGTGGAAGTGACAGAAGGATAAGCTATAAAGAAAGAGCGGCCCGGGGACCGCTCTTTCTTTATGCACTTTTTACGTTTTTGTCGTCACCGATGGCTTCGAGGACGCGGTGGATGGCGCAACCGCCAAGGATCGAGTCGAGTTGGTCGCATAGTTGTGACGGCTTCGACCGATACAAGTGGGCAAATGTGCGCTTCCATGACCGCTCAGCCGACTGGATTCGAACGAGCAGGTCAGCATGGCTCAATTCTTTTAGTTTATCGATGTTCATCCGGTTCGTCCGGGCGAATGCGGACAAGACGAGCGCTTTTGCGAGCGGTGTCTGTATCGGGTAACCAAGGACGAGCAGTGTCGCCATCGCCCCTTTCAATTCGTGTGTGATGATCGATTCGAACACCGAATCGTGCGTATATGGATTTCCGGCATGGCCAGAGACGATTTGCTCGAGCTCGGCTTCAGGCACCGGACAGTTAGCTGCCGCCACAATTTGTTCAATCGTTGGATGTTCGCTCGCATAACGTGTCGCTTCCCCCGTCGCGATGAGCCGTTCATACGTTTCTACTAATGAAATCATCTCGATTCCCCCTTTTTAGAACTATCTCTATCGTATCAATACTCGTAAGCGCTTTCAATGAATTCCACTATATTTTTCGACCTATAACGAAAGTATGTTCGCCTAGCCGGATGAAAAACGGTACAATGGGCACAGATGTGAAGGAGGGGCTGTTATGAACTATTATCAACAAATCGAACCGGTGACGGGGAACGAGTTTGACCGTAAGGTGTATCGAATCCCGGTCATCGAGCCCTCGGACGTACGCCTGTCCGATTTGACAGACGGGACCCCGGTGGACACGAAAGCACTTGTCAGTACGGTCGAGGTGAAAGAGAGTAAGTCAGGCGCGAAGTGGCTTCAGTTAAATTTGACGACAGCGAGCGGCTTGATTCGTGCGAAGCATTGGCTACGTGGGAATGAAGATCAGCTCTTGCCGATCTATGAGTCAGGAGTCGTCGCCGTATCAGGAAAAATCGACGTCTATCCGAAACCGGACGGGGCGAAGTCGATCACAATCGACAAAGTGCAAGCCATCTCTCGTGACGAGGCCGTCTCGCTTTTGCCTGGATTGCCGAACGACGAGAAGCTAGAAGCATTCGCAACGGAACTGTTCGCGATTCTCGCGACGCTCTCACCAGATGCCCAAACGATCGCGTACGCCCTGCTTGAGGACGTATGGGATGATTTCGTATTGGCACCGGCCGCCTTGTATCATCACCATAACTATGCAGGTGGCTTATTGAAGCACACGACGTGCATGCTTCGGCTTGGCTATCGAATCTACGAGCAAGACGACTATTTGGCGATGGCGTTTCGTGTCATCAAAGAGGCCGAGCAGTTGCACAAAGTAGATGTATGGAATACGATGAACGGTGTGAAAGTCGAGCAGGCGTTCAAAGGGACGTTTGAGTCGCTTTATGCGGCATGCGAGGCGATGGCCGAGTTGAAAGAACCGCTCCGGTGGGATGAGCTTGCCCTCGGGATTTTGTTCCACGATATCGGTAAATTGTACGAATATAGCCATCTCCTGTCTTCGCCGCGTCGCTTCGAGAATTTGTTTGCCGTCACGGGCACGAGCGAGACGACAGGGATCTCCATCAATCCGATGGGCAGTCTGATCGGTCATATGCCGTATGGAGGGCTCTTGTTCGAGAAGAGCCAACGTCAATCCGGCGTCACGTTGCCGCTAGACGTCCATCATCGCATTTGGCATATGATTTTATCTCATCATGGAAAACGGGAATGGGGATCGAGCGTTCTTCCGGTAACGGCGGAAGGATGGTTGCTCCATTTCATCGATTTGCTCGACGCTCGCTATGAAAAGTGGGCGCGCATCCATGATAATCTATAAAGTGAGGTTTTTGTAATGATTCCCGTGCAACTTGTGACCGGTTTTTTAGGTGCCGGCAAGACGACTTATATGAACCGGCTGCTCGCGGCGACGAACGAGCGCATCTTGCTCATCGTCAACGAGCTCGGTTCCGTCAATTTGGATGAGCAATTGATCGTCCAGATGGACCAAGAACAAATTGAATTGTCAAACGGCTGTATTTGTTGCTCGATTCAAAACGATTTAAGTAAGACGTTTTATCAACTTGCGGCTAAAGACAAGACGTTCGACCGGATCGTCATCGAGACGACAGGTGTTGCCGATCCAGCCCCCATCATCCAGACAATTTATTATGATGACTACTTACGAACTCATTTCAAGTTGACCGCGATATTAACGGTCGTCGATGCGAGCCAAATGAATCGTGACCTGTTTATAGAAGGAATTCATCAAATCGCTTATGCCGACGTGATTCTTTTGAATAAGACGGATCTCGTGGACGAGACCGCGCTCAGGGAGGCGCATGAGCGGATTCGAACAATCAACCCAACCGTTCGCGTCGTCGAGACGGTACAGACGGAAGGGGACTACGATTTGCTCGAAAACACGTTTCAGTTATCGCGTGTCGACGAGAGACAGCTGTCGACGTTGACAGAAGGTCACGGGTCGGTCGCCACGCTTCGTGCCGTCACGTTGACGACAGACGTACCGCTCTCAAGGGAACGTGTAACGCGCTACGTTCGAGAGGTACTCATGCATTATGAGGACCAGCTGTATCGTTTAAAGGCGATCGTCCGACTTGACGGGGAACGGTCTAAATTCGTCGTCCAGGCGACGAACCAGTTGATGGGTGCGACGTTCGCGAACGAGCCGAGCGATGACGCCCGTTCGGTGTTTGTTTGGATTGGAAAAGAACTTGACCGTGACGCACTCGCTCGCGGATTACAGGCATGTGAGGTGGATGAGACGTGAAACTGATGTTAGTGGATGGGTTCAACTTGTTGTCGCGCTACTATTTCGCGACAGAGCGTCGTCGGGCACTCGACCCTGATGTGACCGTGAAAGGCTTGCTCCGAAAAGTCGATGGGTGGACGAATGACTTCTCTCATATCGCTTTCTTTTGGGACGGGCCGCGTGAATCGACACATCGATTCGCCATTTTCCCTGAATATAAGGCAACACGGACCGGGCTGCCGGAACCGTTATTCGACGACTACGTCAAATTGCGGGCGGCATTGACGGAACGCGGCATCTTCCAATCAGAGCTCGCTGGTTATGAGGCCGACGACTTGATGGGCGCGGTGGCGACACACTTCCCAGGCGAGTCGTACCTCTATTCGTCGGACCGCGACCTGCACCAACTGTTATCGGACTCGGTCTTTCAAATCGTCCCGAAAAAAGGGGAAGAAGTGCTCATGAACGGTGAAGTGTTTGAGTCGCTTTACGGCATCAAACCGCTTCAGTTTGTCGATGTAAAGGCGCTCCAAGGAGACGCATCGGACAATATTCCGGGCGTCCGTGGCATTGGACCGAAGACGGCGACGATTCTCGTTCAATCGTACGATACGGTCGAAGTGCTGTTTGACCGGTTGAAGCATGATCAATTGCTCGAGGCGCACCGGAAGTTCTCGAAGAAGCTCGATGGGCAAGAAGACGTGGCGAAACTGTCAAAACAACTGTCACTAATTGACGTCCATGCCCCAATCGAGACGAGCTGGGAGGCTTATCGCTTTGGTTCACATCTATTTTGACGCCGCAACGAACCAACAAACCGGTTTGAACGGGCTCGGGGTTTGGATTCGTCGTTCCGACGGTACAGTGTCGACGCATCGAAAGCGCGTGTCAGGATTGACGAGCGTGCACGCTGAGCTTGCCGCGCTCGTCTTTGCGCTCGAGCTGGCTCATCTTCTTGAAGGAGAGACGTCGTTCATGATTTATTCGGATGCCGAAACGATTGTGCGGGCCCTCGAACAACGGTTCTTAAAAGACACATCGGCCCGGCCGCTCTTTCTCGAGGCGCTCATCGCCTATGATGATTTACCGGTCACTTTCCTGAAATGGGTGCCACGCAGTGAAAATCGAGCAGATTCGGTCGCCAAACAAGCGTTGACCGAGTGATTCCAACATGAAGTCGGGCCACGTTGCCCGACTTTTTTTCCATTTACCGAGACGCCCGTTTCTTTTTCATATAAGTTTCGCTAGAATGGAAGCGTAGTCAAAAAAAGAGGGGGAATTTTCATGGATTATCGGATTGAACGGGACACGATGGGGGAAATCAATGTTCCAGCTTCGGCAAAATGGGGCGCGCAGACGCAACGCAGTCTAGAGAACTTTAAGATTGGAACGGAAAAGATGCCACTTGAGGTCGTTTACGCCTTCGCCATTTTGAAAAAGGGAGCGGCTCTTGCGAACGCAGAACTTGGCGTACTCGAACAAGCTAAAGCTGACGTCATTAGTGAAGTCGCCGATGACATCATCGCGGGGAAACATGATGCCGAGTTCCCGCTTGTCGTCTGGCAGACCGGTTCAGGGACGCAGTCAAACATGAACGTCAACGAAGTCATTGCTCATTTGGCGAATGACTTGTTAAAGGCGCGCGGTCAATCACTTAAGATTCACCCAAACGATGATGTCAACAAATCGCAAAGTTCAAACGACACGTATCCGACGGCGATGCATATCGCGGCCATATTAGCGGTCGAAGATCACGTCCTCCCAGCGATTGAGGCGCTGCACGATACGCTTGCCCGTAAGGCTGACGAGTTCATGGACATCGTCAAGATTGGACGGACCCATCTTCAAGATGCGACACCGGTCACACTCGGACAAGAAATCAGTGGTTGGGTCCGAATGCTCGAATTGTCGAAACAGATGATTGAGCGGACGATCGAACCGTTGACGGAACTTGCCCTAGGCGGGACGGCTGTCGGTACAGGCATCAACGCCCATCCACGCTTCGGGGAAGTCGTCGCAGCGAAAATCTCACAAGAGACGGGCAAACAGTTCGTTACCGCGGTGAACAAGTTCCATGCGCTTACTAGCCATGACCAACTCGTCTTCACCCACGGCGCGTTGAAGGCACTCGCTATGGACGCAATGAAAATCGCAAACGACGTTCGTTGGCTCGCCTCAGGACCACGTGCCGGCATCGGGGAAATCACAATCCCTGAGAACGAGCCGGGTAGCTCGATCATGCCTGGAAAAGTCAACCCGACACAGAGTGAAGCGCTCACGATGGTCGCTGCACAAGTGCTCGGAAACGATGCGACAATCGGATTCGGGGCAAGCCAAGGGAACTTCGAGTTAAACGTCTTTAAGCCCGTCATTATGTACAACTTCTTACAGACGTGTCGCTTATTGACGGATAGTCTCCATTCGTTCGACACGCATTGCGCGGTCGGCATCGAGCCGGACTTTGACGTGATTGCCCATAACGTCGAGCGCTCACTCATGCTCGTCACAGCGCTTAACCCGCACATCGGATACGAAAATGCGGCGAAAATCGCGAAACTTGCTCACAAAGAAGGCGTATCGCTCAAAGAAGCGGCGTTAAAGACGGGTCTCCTTGACGAGGAACAATTTGACAAATGGATTCGTCCGGAAGAGATGACGTCTCCAAACTTAAAGGTTGAAAAATAACACAGAGGCGGCCGCAAGGTCGCTTTTTTATTGCGATATTTAGTACGTAAGTACTATCCTTTTGTCAAACAATAGGAATAAAATGAGGAAATAGTTGTATTTTCGTGGATGAAGTCTCATAATCGAAAGAAGAAGCGAAATTCGGGAGAACGAAACTGGGGGGTCGGGAATGTTGCATCAACCTACAGATCGTATACACGAGATCTTGTTCAAATTGACAGAAGCGCGACAACTGCCAAAACAAGAGATTGATTATTTACTGGATTGGATGAAAACCGAAGTGAAGACGCGTCGGTTCATGCATTTACTTGAAATTTTCAGCCGGGTTGAGGCGGATGCACGTGATTTGCCCGCTGTCCTCACACAATCGGAGGCGACAGCGCTAATCGCTCCGGTGAAACGATACATACACACGATTCTTGGAATCGAACAAGAAGAGGAAGACCTCGTCCTCATCTTGTCTACCAGTTTTTCGACGTTTAGCCGATATAAACCGCGTGTCGAGAAACTTGGAGCGCGGCCCGTGTTTTTACAAACGTTAGCTGAGGCAGTCGAGTATGACTACGAGGATGTCCCGAAAGCGATTATGATGGATGTCGAGCTATGGTCGAACTTTCGTGAGCGTGACATCCAGTCGTTCGTTAGCAAGATGAAAAAATTATACGTCCCGCTCATCGTCATCGGAACGAACGAGCATTATCGGCTCGCCGCCTATTCGTATGGCTTCGATGACTATTGGGAGTCATGGATTCCGATGGAAGAGCGTCTCGTCCGACTCGGGCATCATATCGAAAAAGCGCGTCTCGTCTCAAAAGCGCTACTCGTCGATGAGTTGACCGGGGCGTTCAATCGAAAATATTTAAAGCCGACGTTCAGTCGATTCATGTCTCGGCTCGAGCGTTCAGGCGAGAGTTTTACGATTGCACTACTAGATATCGATCATTTTAAACAATTGAACGATACGTTCGGTCATGCCTATGGCGACGAGGTGCTCCATCGGGTCGCTGAAGAGATTCGGCTCGCCATCCGTTCAAGTGATGAATTGATTCGTTACGGGGGTGAGGAGTTTCTCGTCATCTTGAACGTCTCGGACCGACAAGTCGTCGACACCGTGCTCGAGCGTGTACGGACACGCATTGAGCAGATGACGTTCGCCTATGAACATCATGTCACCGTCTCGATTGGATACACGCGTGTCTGTGAGACCGGTCTGACACTTGGCGAGTGGTGCGCTTACGCCGACGAGGCACTCTATAAGGCGAAGCGGGACGGACGCAATCGCATCATTCGTTATTCGACAGCCGTTCGGGAAGAGAAGCGGCTTGCCTACGTCACGATGAGTCCGAGAAAATACGCCCGCTTGGCGGATCAGCTACCGAAGCAGCATCGTCGATATGAAGTCATCTACCGACCGTATGAAGCTTATGTATGCAACGAACACGTCGAGATGTTTGTACTCGATGAACCCGAATCGAGTGACGTACGAACATTTTCGGCCGTGAAAGAACAACGCGGCAAGTATAGTCACATCTTAGCTGTGACTTCACGGACGGCAGCCAAGCTTGGTCTATATGACGACGTATCTGAGGCTGATAGTGAGGCTGCCATCACTGAGAAAATTGAACAATGGCTTGAAAAATTGCCAGACTAAAAAAGACATCGAATTCAATCGATGTCTTTTCTGTCGTATTGATAAAAGGTGAAACTGTAGTCGTGACGGTCATCGCTCGGATGAAACTGTTCCGATGTGACGACGACGTCCGGTAGCGTCGGATAGAACGTATCGGCCTCAAACGTTTCATCGACCACCGTGACGAAAAAGCGATCGGTCCACGGCATCGTCTGCTCATACAACGTGGCGCCACCGATGACAAAAAAATTATGCTCTTTCGCTTCGTCTTTTAGCCGCTCGAGATTATGCCAAACTTCGATATTGTCGGCCTTAAACGATGTGTCGGACGTGACGACGATGTTTCGCCGGTTTGGGAGGGCCTGCCCGATTGACTCGTAAGTCTTGCGGCCCATCACGATCGTCTCGCCCGTCGTGATCACTTTGAACTGCTTCAAGTCATCCGGAAGCTTCCAGAGCAAGTCGTTATCTTTTCCGATTTCACGATTTAAGCCATAGGCGACGACATGTATGATCATACGCTGACGGCTCCTTTAATGTGCGGGTGCGGATCGTAATCGACGATTTCGAAGTCCTCGAACCGAAAGTCCTCGATGGAAGTGACGTCCCGGACAATTTTTAGTTGTGGAAGCGGTCGTGGCTCACGAGTCAATTGCAAGTTCACTTGCTCGAGATGGTTATGATAAATATGGGCGTCGCCGAGCGTATGGACGAAGTCCCCGACTTCAAGGCCAGTCACATGCGCGACCATATGTGTGAGTAGGGCGTAGGACGCGATATTGAACGGGACACCGAGGAACGTGTCGGCGCTCCGCTGATAGAGCTGGCACGATAGCTTGCCGTCCGCAACATAAAATTGGAACAACAGGTGGCATGGCGGTAGCGCCATGTCTTCAAGTTGACCGGGGTTCCAAGCCGAGACGATGAGACGGCGGGAGTCTGGATTCGTCTTAATCTGTTCAATCACCTGAGCGAGCTGGTCGACACTCGTGCCGTCCGGTTTCGGGAAGGAGCGCCACTGGGCACCGTAGACAGGACCAAGGTTGCCGTCCTCATCTGCCCATTCGTTCCAGATGCGGACTCCGTTGTCTTGCAAATATTTGACGTTCGTCTCCCCTGAGATGAACCAAAGGAGTTCGTGGATGATGGAACGGGTATGTAATTTTTTCGTCGTGATCAGGGGGAACCCGTCCTGAAGGTTGAATCGCATTTGATAACCGAAGACGCTCGTCGTCCCGGTACCGGTCCGGTCCTCTTTGACGACCCCGTGTTCGAGGATATGGGCGCATAAATCATGGTATTGCTTCATGTGGGAAATCCCCTTTCTCATTCTAGATATTCAAAAAGTCGCACTCATTATAACACAATATATTGGGAAAACGATGGATGTTTACGGGCAAATCGTTCTAAATATCGGTTTCTCTCCGAATGTTTCATGTAGCGAATATCGGAAAAAGAAGACTAAAGGAAAAGACGATTTCGCTGACTCAGATTCATGAGGAGGGATAGGATGAAAGCAGTCATCTGTACCGCGTACGGCCCCCCAGATGTGCTAGAGCTTCACGAAGTGGACGAGCCTGTTCCGAAAGCCGATGAACTATTGATTCGAGTCCATGCGACAGCCGTTCATTCAGGTGACCGTCGGCTCCGGGCGCTCGACGTCCCGGCAACCGGCAAACTTCCGATGCGGCTTGTCGTCGGACTCAAAGCACCGCGTCAACCGATTTTAGGTGTCGTCTTGGCAGGAGAGGTCGTCGAGACAGGAGCACGTGTTGACGCGTTCAACGTAGGGGACCGCGTCTATGCGTTGACCAGGATGCGATTTGGCGGCTATGCGGAATATGCGTGTATCAAAGTGCATAAATGTGTGGAACACATGCCACGACATGCAAGCTATGAGGAAGCGGCGAGCCTGCCGTTCGGTGGAACGACCGCCCTCCACTTTTTACGGAAAGTGAACATCGAACAGACGAAGTCCGTATTGATTTATGGGGCTTCCGGGGCAGTCGGTTCGATGGCCGTCCAAATCGCCAAACACTTCGGGACTCACGTGACGGCAGTTTGTCAAACGCGAAACTTCGAACTCGTGAAACAATTAGGCGCAGACGTTTTGGTCGATTATAAAACGGAAGGATACGACAACGAGTTGATCACGTATGATGCCGTGTTCGATGCGGCCGGAAAAATCGATAAGCGAATGGCCCGGAAGCATGTCAAAGAGGGTGGGAAGTTTCGTTCCGTCGCCGGTCAAGGTGTCTCGAGCGAACGAAAAGAGGACCTGAGTTTCTTGAACGAGCTGTTCGACGAAGGACACATAAAAGCGGTCATCGACTCGATCTATCCGATTGAGGAGATTGTCGCGGCCCATCGTTACGTCGATGCGGGCGGGAAGGCAGGAAATGTCATCGTGAGCGTGGTACAGCCAGCCGAATTGAACGTATCCCAATGACCGGTTTGGTGTCAATCTAATCAATCGTTTTGTTTTCCCGGCGTAGCTTTTAGGGTATACTTGTGAAGGAAATGAAAGGGAGGGATTCGATGAAATTACAAGGTAAGAACGTCTTGCAGATTCTCAGTGACGACTTCGAAGACTTGGAGTTGTGGTATCCGGTCCATCGCTTACGTGAAGAAGGCGCAAACGTCATCCTCGCTGGTGAGAAAGGGGCACATGTGTATACAGGTAAATATGGTGTCCCGGCCAAATCGGACGTGGCGTTCGAAGACGTCGATATCACATCATTTGATGCGATTCTCGTGCCAGGAGGCTGGTCGCCAGACTTATTGCGCCGGTTTGACTCGGTGAAGGAGTTCGTCCGCTACATGCATGAGGAAAAACGTCCAATCGGTCAAATTTGTCACGCAGGATGGGTCTTGATCTCAGCGAATATTTTAGAAGGCGTCAATGTGACAAGCACACCAGGTATTAAAGACGACATGGAGAACGCCGGTGCGATTTGGCATGATGAGCCAGTCGTCGTGGACGGTCATATCGTCTCAAGTCGTCGGCCACCCGATCTTCCAGATTACATGCGCGCTTTCGTCGATGTCATGGCACAGCGCTAACAAACAAAGGAGCTTATGAACGTTGCTTAAATCTAATCCAATTCTTCGCAAATCAATGGAATCCACTGCTTACTCGACCGCACCGATGACAAAAGCCGGTACTTGGTCAAAAGTATTCACACTACTACTGCTTGTCACCGCTTCGGCAGGCGTCACCTGGACGGTCGTCCCGTCAGTCGGGGAAGGATTGCTCTTCCCACTCATGATCGGATCGGCCGTACTCGGTTTGGTTCTGGCGCTCGTCATCACGTTTAAACCAAACACGGCGCCGGTCGTCGCACCGCTCTACGGTATCATTCAAGGGGTGTTCGTTGGGACGGTCTCGTACTTCTTCGAAGCAATGGTGCCAGGAATCGTCGGTCGCGCCGTCATGACGACGTTCGTCGTCGCATTCGCGATGTGGTTCGTCTATTCGACGGGGCTCGTCAAAGTGACACAAAAGTTCCGTGCCGGCATCATGGCTGCCATCTTTACAGTCATGCTCCTCTATCTCGTTCAAATCGGGATGAGCTTCTTCGGGACAGGACTTCCATTTATGACCGGCTCTTCGCCACTCGCGATTGGCGTCCAGTTCGTGATTGTCATCATCGCCTCGCTCGCCCTCGTCCTTGACTTCGATTTTATCGCGCGTCAAGTAGAAGCGCGGGCACCGAAGACGCTCGAGTGGGTCGCGGCGTTTGGGTTGATTGTGACGCTCATCTGGCTCTATATCGAATTGCTCGACTTGTTGTATCGACTCGCAAATCGGGACTAAAATCATCGGCCATCCGGCCGGTGATTTTTTTCAGGAAGAAAGGAAAGGTTCATGATGAAGAAAATACTCATTATCGGTTCTGGGATCGTCGGCATCTCGGCGGCGTATCATTTGGCCGGGAAGGCGGACGTGACGGTCATCGATCGACAAGACGCCGGTCGGGCGACCGATGCGGCAGCGGGAATCGTCTGTCCGTGGATTGCGCAACGGCGGAACAAAGCATGGTACGCCCTAGCAAAAGGCGGGGCACGCTACTACGCGGAAGTGGTCGATGCGTTGATAAAGGCAGGTGAGACGGACACCGGCTATAAACGAGTCGGGACGCTCGCCTTGCATGAAGATAAAAAGCTGAACGAAATGCTTGAACGGACGAAAGTCCGTCGTGAAGACGCACCGGAAATCGGTGAAATGACACGATTGTCGGTTGAAGAGGCACGTTCCCTCTTTCCCCCACTATCTGAAGACTACGAAGCGCTTCTCGTCGAAGGTGGGGCGCGTGTGGACGGGGAGCGAATCCGATCTGCGCTTGAACGCGTCGCCATCAAGCGTGGCGTAAACGTCGTCCACGGTTCGGCGCAACTCGTCGAAGACGACGGCTATCATGTCTTATGCGAGGGGGTTCGTTACGAAGCGGATGAAATCATTCTCGCCTGTGGGGCATGGCTGAAGGAATTGCTCGAACCGATCGGATATACGACAACCGTCAAGCCGGAGAAAGCGCAAATCGTCCATGTGAGGCTGTCGGATACGGACACATCAGAATGGCCGGTCGCGATGCCACCACGCCGACGTTACTTGCTCGGATTCGAAGACGGTAAAGTCGTCATCGGCTCGACGCACGAGAAAGAGAAAGGTTTTGATGTCCGACCGACAGCAGTCGGAGTCCACGAAGTGCTCACAAAAGGACTCGAATCGGCCCCAGGACTCGCTGAAGCAGAACTCGTCGAGACACGCGTCGGGTTGCGCCCCGTCACACCGAATTCGATTCCGGTGCTCGGTCGCATCCCAGGAGCGGAACAGTTGGTCGTCGCGAACGGACTCGGCTCTTCGGGACTGACGGTCGGTCCGTTCATCGGCAAAGTGCTCGCTGACCTTGTCCTGACAGGGGACTGCGAGCTCGACATGTCGCTTTACTCAATTTCTGAGTCAATCTTTATGAAGGAAAATAGCTAATCGAAGGAAGTGAAAGGAATGCGATACGAAATCGACTTAAAAAATGATGAAGATGATGACTACTATGAGCTGGCGGATAACGTCGGGACAGTGGAAGTACTAGATCAAGAGGAAGAAAGTCCACATAAACATCCAAGAGTGATGATTTCATTAAGTCGAAATGCCATGATTGGACTCGGCACAGAGTTGATTCGCATGGCCCATCGTTTTGAAATCGGACGTCACATGCATATTGAACCTATGGAGGAAGGTTTGGTGTGTCAAAGTATGGGAGTGTTTTTGACGCCTGAAAGTTCTGAACTCATTATTATGTGTGGAGACGAAAAAGATGTTGATTCATACATCGCACCTGAACTTCAAGATGATGGTTCTTAAAAAGCCGTAACGAATAGATGAAGTCGCCTTGCCTTTCTTATGCGCATAAGTAGGCAAGACGACTTTTTTAATCGTTCTTTTTCATAATACCGTGTAGGAAAAAATGATAATACTCGTTCATCGTCTCGGTCATGTGTGCTGTCGAGAGCGCCGGGTCGGACAAGATTGCCTGCTGCATCAGTTGTACATAACGAAGGTAAGCATCGGTCGAGACGGTCGCTTCAATGGCACCACTCGTCTTCCCATATTCGATAAGCTGACGAAACGCGGCATAGCCACGCGCGGCAAGTTCATGCCAGGATGGGTCCGACGTGACGGTCGCCAACACGGTGTCGTCAAATAGGATAGCCGTGTCAATCTTACGCTTCAATATATCGATTAGTAATACGTCGAAAGGGACGTGGCGTTCGATTTGTCGTTCAATCCAGCCCATCTCGCTCTCGGTCAAGCGAGTGAGCACAAGTAAGATCACCTGTTCTTTCGATCCGAAATAATTGTAGATGGAGACGGGAGACACCGATGCGGCACGGGCGAGTTCACTTATAGTGAAGCGAGACTGCTTTTGCCGCATCAACGTATGGGCGGCTAAAAGAATGGCTTCTCGCTTCTCCTCCGTCCGTTTTATGAAACCATCCATGGTCTACCTCCTGTCCATTCGTTTTGTAATCAATATACCATTTCCATTTCAAAAAATAACGTGTTACACTAGTTTTGTAATCATATGATGGATATATTTCAAAAAAGGAGATGACGAGATGATTCAAATCGATCGATTGACGAAACGGTTTGATGCCGTCCATGGCATCTTTGATGTGACGCTACGTGTGGAACCGGGCACGGTCTTTGGCTTCATCGGACCGAACGGGGCCGGCAAGTCGACGACGATTCGCCATTTGATGGGGCTACTGCATGCGGATGTGGGTCAAGCGAGGGTCATGGGGCATGACTGTTGGCGCGAGAGTGAACGTGTCAAGGCGTCGGTCGGCTATCTACCGGGCGAAATCAACTATCCGCAAGACATGACGGGCGAGGAAATCATCCGATTGACGAGTCGGTTACACCGTACGAGTCAAGAACGAGAACATCGTCTCCGAACGATTTTCCCATTTGATACATCACTAAAAGTCCGGAAAATGTCGAAAGGGATGAAACAAAAGCTCGGAATCGTCACTTGTTTCATGAAAGACGCTCCTGTTTACGTACTCGATGAGCCGACGAGCGGGCTTGACCCACTGATGCAAGAACGGCTGATTGAGTGGGTGCTTGCTGAGAAGGCAGCTGGGAAGGCGATTTTGATGAGTTCACACCACTTTCCAGAAATGGAGAAGACGTGTGACCGGGCAGCACTCATCCGCGACGGTCGGATCATCATCGAGGCCGATATGGATGAATTGAAACGGCGAAGCGTGAAAGTGTACCAAATTAAGCTGACGAGTGAGGCTGAGGCACAAGCGTTGGCAGAGAAAGTCGGGACGAGAGACGGGTGCATTGTCACCGTTCCCGTTTCAACATCAGATGAATTGAACGCGTTAATTGCGACCTTGACGCGGTTTGAGGTGGAGTCGCTCACAAGTGGTGCGGACGAGCTCGAGCATATGTTCATGCAATATTACGGGGAGGCAACGTCATGACGTTAGTCCATTCGTTATTCAAACAGAATCGGAGCTGGATTTTCGGATATGCGTTCGGAACGAGCCTTTACTTGTTCTTTTTAGCTGCTATCTTTCCGTCAATCAAAGAGACGGGGCTCATCGAAGGAAAACTTGAATCGTTGCCGCCAGAACTACTCGACGTATTTAAAATCGATCCGAGTCTTGCGATGGATAATGTCGTGAATTTACTCGCCGGCAACTACTATGGCCTCATCTTCTATGTGCTCGCTATCTTGTTCGCCTTGACGTTTGCCTCGCGGCTTATGGCGAAACCGGTCGATTCAGGCGAGGTCATGTTATATATGGCGGCTCCTATCTCACGAGGCGCATACGTCTCCGCGAGTCTGATCGTGTTGCTCCTTGCGACTGTATTGTTCGTCGTGTTAAACGGCCTCAGTCTCACCCTCGCCGATGTAATGTTTGACCTTGGGATCGATTATGGTCTTATGTGGACGTTACAACTAAATGCGGGGCTATTGTTACTCGTCCTCGGTGCGATTGCGTTCGTCATCGCTTCCCTCTTTGATGATAGCAGTCGCTCGTACATGGTGACCGGAGGGTTGTTCGCCTTGTTTTTGATTGCAAACATTTTCTCTGGCTTCAGCGAAACGTTCTCCTGGCTCGAACGGCTGTCGGTCTTTTCTTTGTTCGATGCGAACGCGCAACTCCAAGGGGACGTCCCGACGGTGTCGTTCCTCGTCTTGATTGGCTTACTCGCCTTATCGGTAGTCGCCTGTTATGCGCGATTCACTCGAAAAGATTTGTCGATTTAGTTTTTCGGAATAAGTTCGCGGGTATGATACAATCAGCTCGAACAGTTGAAAGGGGAATGAATGTATGCAATTAGTAACGTTACGGAATGGGATTCAAATCCCGATGATCGGATTCGGTGTCTGGAAAGTCGATAATGAGACAGAGGCACCGGATGCGGTCGCCGAGGCACTCAAGGTCGGATATCGTCATATCGATACGGCTGCTGTATATAAGAATGAAGAAGGGGTCGCCAAAGGGATTCAGGCTTCAGGCGTCGCTCGCAAAGAGATTTTCTTGACGTCTAAAATTTGGAATGAAGATATTCGGATGCATCGGACAAAAGAGGCATTTGAAGAATCGCTCCAACGTCTCGATACGGATTATTTGGATTTATGTTTGCTCCACTGGCCGGTCGACGGGTTCGTCGAGGCATGGGAAGCCTTGGTCGAATTACAAGAAGCCGGGAAAATCAAAGCGATTGGTGTCTCGAACTTTAAAGAACATCATCTCGAGGCGTTGAAAGAGGCAGGATTGATGACGCCGCTCATCAACCAGGTCGAATTGCATCCTCAACTGCCACAACCGGACCTCGTTGAATACTGTCAAGACGAAGGGATTCAAATCGAGGCGTGGAGCCCGCTCATGCAAGGGAAGTTCCTCGACATCCCGGCATTCGCCGAGATTGCTGAGAAGCATGGCAAAACACCGGCCCAAGTCGTGTTGCGCTGGCATCTCGACACAGGTAACGTTGCGCTACCGAAGTCCGTTACCCCGCATCGCATCCGAGAGAATTTTGACGTTTTTGATTTCGAACTGGATGCAGATGATTTGGCAAAACTGGATGCGGTGGCGACGCACGAACGCCTCGGTCCTGACCCAGACCACATTGACTTTTAAACACATTGAGACCCTTCGCTGGGTTTCTTTTTTATGTTCGATTGTGTATGAGCGGAGTCACATGGGTATACCTTACTATATTGAAAAAGGGGGTGGCAGATCTTCTGTGGAAGATCGCGCATATGGACTTATCAAAATGGCCGTTGGTCAACTGGTTAGCCTTTTTGGCGACCATCGTCATCAATTATTTCGCGAGCGGGGACAATGCGGCCGTCTCGGACCGGATTGATATCTTCTTTAAACCGGCCGGGTACGCGTTCTCGATTTGGGGGCTCATCTATCTCGCACTCGCCGTCTGGCTCGTCTTACAGTTGAAGAAAGGGTCGGTCGCGAACCGTCAGGCGAATCGGATGAAGGCAGGATTTCTCGTCTCTTGTATTTTGAACGGGCTGTGGCTCTTCGCATTTACGAATGAATGGTTTATCGCCTCGCTCGTCGTTATGGTCTTGTTCTTAGGGACGCTGGCGTGGCTGTACCGTGTTGCTTTCCGGACATCGACGAGCTGGTTTGATCGCCTTCCGTTCTCGCTCTATATCGGGTGGGTCTCGGTCGCGACAATCGTCAACGTGTTTGTCGTCATGAAGACGGAACGCATCACGACCGTGCTTGGTCTTGATGAACTCGCCTGGACGTCACTCATGCTCATGATCGGCGTCGTCCTCGCCCTCGTTTTCATGTGGTGGCACCGCGACTTCATTTATCCACTTGTGTTCGTATGGGCCTACATCGCCATCTTTGCGCGAGTCGACAATGCGACGCTCTACGTCGTCCTCGTCAGCGCACTCATCTTGCTCGCGCTCGGCTATGTCGGGTTGATTATTTGGAAGCGACCACGTGGGTTCTTGCATCATACACGAAAAACAGTCTAACGTAAGAGACGTCGAATGACGTCTCTTTTTTTATGGTCTCAAGACCCTATCAATTAATAAATATAATGGATATTTATTCTTTATTTATCATAAGTTGTTTTGGGAAAAAGCTTGATATCACAGATGATTACGCTTACATAACTTATACAAAGGATTAGTATTATGCAAAAATATATACACATCACTTGATTTTTCAGAATATTTAGAACAAAATGAAACTTACGAAACAGTACGAGAGAGAGGGGTTGATTCGATGAAACGGACGAGTTTATACGATTCACGATTCGAGAAAGACGCTTGCGGCATCGGCCTATACGTCAACCTAAACGGAGAGAAAAAACACGAGATTGTGAGTCGGTCGCTTTCTATGCTTTGTCGACTTGAACACCGCGGAGGACAAGGCGTCATCGATGCCGGCGACGGGGCGGGAATCATGACGGAGATTCCACACGAGCTGTTTTTGCAGACGATGAATCTGCCGGCTCCGGGGCTTTACGCAGTTGGGATGGTGTTCTTCCAACCGGGAGAGTCAGCGCTCATTGAAAAGCAACGACAGATGGAACGTCTCGCCGAAGACCTGGATGTCGCGACGATCACCTGGCGTGAAGTGCCCGTTGACCCGCTCGCAATCGGGGAGCATGCGCGAACGACCCAGCCGATGATTTACCAATGGTTCGTCGCTTGTCCGTTTCTAGATTATGAGGCGAATGAGCGGACGCTCTATGAACTTCGCCGAAGTATCGAAAAAACGGAATCGTTGAACCTATATATGCCGAGCTTTTCGACGAAGACGATCGTCTATAAAGGGATGCTCACACCGGAACAAATCGAGCGGTTTTATCTTGATTTGCAGTCGCCTTTTTATACGAGCACGTTCGGCATCGTCCACTCACGCTTCTCGACGAACACGTTCCCGTCTTGGGAACGTGCTCACCCGAATCGGATGATCGTCCATAACGGTGAAATCAACACGCTACGCGGTAACATCGACGCGATGCGGGCAAGAGAAGGCGTGACGGAGACTGACCTGTACGAAAACGTCGAGCGACTATTCCCGGTTTTACAAGAAGAGGGAAGCGATTCGTCGATGCTCGACAACGCGTTCGAATTCTTTACACGGACAGGTCGATCGATTGCACATACAGCGATGATGCTCATCCCTGAACCGTTTATCGAAGGGACGATTGATCGCTATAAACGAGATTTTTATCAATATCACTCTTCAATTATGGAACCATGGGACGGCCCGACCGGTGTCGTCTTTACAGACGGCCGTCAAATCGGCGCCATCCTCGACCGAAACGGGTTGCGGCCAATGCGTTACATCGAGACGGCAGACGGCGAGTTGATTTTGTCGTCCGAGAGCGGCGTCATCCCAGTTCAAGCCGAGAACGTGGTCAAGAAAGAACGGCTCCGCCCCGGTCAACTACTCTTGATTGACTTGGAATCGAAACGACTCATCCCAGACTCGGAAATCAAACAGACGATTGCACGGGCTGAACCGTACGGAAAATGGTTGAAACAAATGAAGACGATCGAGGACGAGTCTGTCATCGAACCGATTATCGAGGACGTACAGCAAAAGCAACGTGCCTTCGGTTATACGAAAGAAGACATCGAGCAATATATGGTGCCACTCATCAACGAAAAGAAAGATCCGATCGGGTCGATGGGCCACGATCAGCCTGTCGCCGTGTTATCGGAACGGCCGCGCTCCTTGTTCCACTATTTCAAACAACACTTCGCCCAAGTGACGAACCCACCGATTGACGCCTTACGGGAAAAAGTCGTGACGGCGACGTTCACGTGGCTCGGACCACAGTCGAATCCGGTCCATACGGGTCGCGGCCATGCGCGTCGCGTTTGGCTCGAGCATCCGATTTTGGATTGGTCCCGCCTCGTCGGCATCGAGAACGAACTCCAAGTGAGTCGCGTCGATGCGACGTACACGACGGGGTTAGAGGCGTCTTTGGAAGCGTTATTCGAGCGCGTCGAGGCCGAAGTTCGGGATGGGGCGGAAGTCATCATCTTATCGGACCGGGGAACGAACGCGGAACGAATCCCGATGCCGGCGCTCCTCGTCATTAGTGCGGTCCACCAGCGCCTCATCCGCTCGAACTTGCGGGCGTCATGTAGTCTCGTCAGCGAGAGCGGTGAGCTGCGAGAAGTCCATCAAGCGGCTGCACTGATCGGTTACGGTGCGGATGCGGTGTATCCGTATCTCGCCTATGCAACGATTGAAGAGGCGATTCATTTGAACCAACTGAGCTTTTCATTCGATGAGGCAGTACGACGCTATCAAGCGGCGACCGTTGACGGGATCGTGAAAGTCATGTCGAAAATGGGAATCTCGACCGTCCAAAGTTATCGCGGTGCTCAAATCTTTGAAGCAGTCGGGTTAGACCGAGATCTCGTCGCGACACATTTCCGAGGGACGACGTCACAACTATCAGGGATTGGGTTTGAAGCAATCGAAGCTGAAGGTCGGGCGCAACACGAGCTGGCCTATGACCGCGACCGCCCACTCGAGGCAGGAGCTGACTTCCAGTGGCGCGCCGACGGAGAAGAACATGCCTTCAACCCGAAAACCATCCATTTGTTGCAGCGAGCCTGCCGGGAAAACGAACGACGTTATTATGATGCATACGTTCGCCTTCACGAGTCTTCCGGGCAATTTTTGAGACAGTTGTTCAGCTTCACGGAGCGACAACCCGTCCCGCTCGAGGAAGTCGAATCGGTCGCCTCGATTGTCAGCCGGTTCAAGACCGGGGCGATGTCGTTCGGTTCTTTGTCGAAAGAGGCACATGAAACGCTCGCCATCGCGATGAACCAAATCGGAGCGAAGAGTAACTCGGGTGAAGGTGGCGAGGACCGAAACCGGTTCGTCCCTGACGAGGATGGATCGGAACGAGTCAGCCGCATCAAGCAAGTGGCGAGCGGGCGCTTCGGCGTGACCGCCGAATACCTCTATCACGCTGACGAGATTCAAATCAAGATGGCTCAAGGTGCCAAGCCCGGCGAAGGCGGTCAACTTCCGGGCAACAAAGTGTATCCATGGGTGGCCGAGGTCCGCGGCTCCGTTCCTGGCGTCGGCCTCATCTCACCGCCTCCGCACCATGACATCTACTCGATTGAAGATTTGGCGCAACTCATCTTCGACTTGAAGCACGTCAACCCGAACGCGAAGATTAGCGTCAAGCTCGTCTCAAAATCGGGGGTCGGCACAATTGCGGCCGGTGTCGCCAAGGCGAACGCCGATACGATCGTCATTTCAGGTTACGACGGTGGTACGGGTGCCTCGCCACGGACGTCGATTAAACATACCGGTCTCCCGTGGGAGCTCGGTCTCCTTGAGACGCACCAGACCCTCGCCTTGAACGGGCTACGAGGTCGCGTCACCCTTGAGACGGACGGAAAGCTCATGACCGGTCGCGATATCGTCCTCGCTGCCATCTTTGGCGCAGAGGAGTATGCGTTCGCGACGGCACCGCTCGTCGTCCTCGGTTGCATCATGATGCGTGCTTGTCACTTGGACACGTGTCCGGTCGGTGTCGCGACGCAAGACCCGGCGCTCCGTGCGAAGTTTATGGGGAAACCGGAACATGTCGTCAATTTGATGACGTTCCTCGCCGAGGACGTTCGCGAGATATTGGCGTCACTCGGTGCGCGCACGCTCGACGAAATCATCGGGCGGACGGATTTACTCGAAGAAAGCGATTGGAAACAAACGCATCCGAAAGCGTCCTCGCTCGACTTACACCCGATGATCGCCATGCCGACACCGCTCCCTGAGAAAGAAGAGCTGCCACATCCTGCGTTCAAGTCGTATGACCACCGGAAACTGATGCCAGCCGTGTCGCGTTCCATCAAATCGGCACAACCGACGTTCTTCGTCGGTCGGATTCGAAACACGGACCGAGCCGTCGGAACGATGCTCGGTTCAGAGTTGACCCGGGTGCACGGAAACGTCGGACTGGCCGAAGACACGATTTCGATTCGCTTGAGCGGATCGGCCGGCCAAAGTCTCGGTGCATTCTTACCAAAAGGTATTACCATTTCGGTCATCGGTGATGCGAACGACTACGTCGGCAAAGGGTTGAGCGGTGGGAAACTCGCCCTCATCGCCGAGAAGCATGCCCCGTTTGACGAGAGTGAACAAATCATCGCTGGAAACGTTTGCCTGTACGGGGCCACGAGTGGGATGGCGTTCTTTAACGGTCATGCCGGTGAACGCTTCGCCGTTCGAAACTCTGGTGCCGTCGCGGTCACGGAAGGAGTCGGCGACCACGGTTGTGAATACATGACTGGTGGGACGGTCGTCGTCCTCGGTCAGGTCGGACGGAACTTCGGGGCCGGCATGTCGGGTGGGGTCGCCTATTTATATGGCGATCAAGATTACGACAAACTTGTCAATCCTGAACTCGTGGCGGTCGACGCGTTGACGGATAAAGATGCGGAAGAAATCTATTCACTGCTCGAGTTGCATCAGTTCCACACCGACAGCGTCAAGGCGCGCTTGATTCTTGATTCGTTTGAAAACGAGCTGAGTCGTTTCGTCAAAGTCGTGCCGAGAGATTATGCGAACGTCCTTGACGTGATGCGTCAGCTCGAAGCAACGCGACCTGAATTGAGCGAGGCCGACCGGGCGCTTGAACTGTTTCGAGTCGTCACAGAAGGAGGGGGAGTATGAGACACAACTTTTTAAGCATTCCGCGTGAGTCACTCCCAGAACGGGGTGTAACGGAGCGGATTCACGATTATGGAGAATATGCGTCACGGATGGAGGATGGTCCCATCGTCAAACAAGCCGAGCGGTGTATGGACTGCGGCACACCGTTTTGTCATGTCGGCGATATGATTGGGCAAGAGACGATCGGTTGCCCGATTCACAACTTGATTCCGGAATGGAACCGACTCGTGAGCAATCAGGATTTCTTCCGTGCTTACGAGCGTTTGATGGAAACGAACAACTTCCCGGAATTTACGGGTCGGGTTTGTCCAGCGCCTTGTGAAGGGTCGTGTACGCTAGGCATCAGTGAAGACCCGGTGGCAATCAAGTCAATCGAACGGACGATTATCGACCGGGCGTTCGAACAAGGATGGGTCAAACCTCGTCACGTGCATGTGCGTACCGGGTATCACGTCGCTATCATCGGGAGCGGTCCGGCCGGTCTCGCTGCGGCCGACCAGTTGAATCAGCTCGGCCACACGGTCACTGTACTCGAGAAGTCCGATCAAATTGGGGGTCTCTTGTACTATGGCATCCCAAACATGAAGCTCGACAAAGGTGTCGTCCGGCGCCGCGTCGACTTGCTTGAGGCGGAAGGGATTCGATTTAAGACAGGCGTGACTGTCGGGAAGGACGTGACGGTCGAGGCTCTCCGAGGCGAGTATGACGCCGTCATCTTAGCAACCGGTGCCCAAAAGCAACGAACGCTCGGCATCGACGGGGATGATGCTTCAGGAATCGAAATGGCGATGGACTATTTGACCGCTTCGACGAAACAGTTGAACGGAAAAGACTTGGACCCCCGCCATGACGCGAACGGGAAGCATGTCATCGTCATCGGAGGCGGTGACACGGGAGCGGACTGCGTCGCGACGGCCATTCGTCAAGGGGCTGCCTCGGTCACGCAGTTCGGGAAACACCCGGAGAAAGGGCTCTACCGGGCGCCAGAACGGCCATGGCCGCTCCAGCCGGATACCCTTTCGACTGATTATGCGTACGCCGAGGCAATCGGACAATACGAGACGGACCCGCGTACGTATTTGATTCGTTCGAATCAAATCGTGACCGAAGGTGACCGGGTCGTCGGGATCGAGACGGAACGCATGGAGAAAATCATCAAACCCGACGGTCACGCCACGTTCTTCGTCGTCGAAGGGTCTGAAAAGACGTATCCGGCCGATCTCGTCCTCGTCGCCATCGGCTTCGAACGACCAGAGCCGGAATTGAGAAAACTTGGGGTCGAGTCAAAACGTGATTACGTGACGGACGAAGACGGCGTATTCGTCGCCGGTGACGCCCGACGTGGTCAAAGTTTGATTGTGTGGGCGATCCGTGAAGGGCGTGAAGTGGCAGAAAAAGTCGACGCCTACTTGGAAACTTGTCAAACGGAGTTAAAAACTTCATCATAATAAGGAGCGACGCTAAGCGTCGCTCCTTATCTTTTTGCACAGGAGGAAAACGATGATTACAGAGATCCTCATGTATACAGGATTTTGGTTTTTGCTCGTGCTCGTCTTACTCGGGACGATTTACGCACGGCGCAATCGGAAGTGATTACAACACCATCGCCGCGATGAGTCCGAAGACGATGAGCGGGATGTTGTAGTGTAAGAACGTCGGCCATACCGTCTCACGAAGGTGATCGTGCTGACCGTCGGCGTTCAATCCGCTCGTCGGGCCGAGTGTCGAGTCGCTCGCAGGACTACCAGCGTCACCGAGTGCACCGGCTGTCCCGATGATGGCGATTGTCGCTTCGACCGAGAAGCCGTATTGGATGCACAGTGGAACGAAGATAGCGGCGATGATTGGAATCGTGGAGAAACTCGAGCCGATTCCGAGTGTGATCACGAGACCGACGAGCAACATGACGAGTGCGGCGAGAAACTGCGAATCGCCCATGAGTCCAGATGCGCCGTTCACGAGCGGCTCGATGGCGCCCGTCTCACGAATGACGGCCGCGAAGCCGCTCGCTGCGATCATAACGAAACCGATGAACGCCATCATGCGCATCCCGCTCGTGAAGATGTCATCGGCTTCAGACCATGGGATCAAGCGGAGCACACTCAAGAGCACGAGACCGGTAACGGCCGAGGCGATCATCGAGTCGGTCTGCAGCTGGACGACGAGGACGACGAGGACGACAGCGAGTGTCAATCCGATCTTCACCGGGCTCAATTGACGTAACTCATAATCTTTCGGTCCGAGTGAAATCGTCTCATAGTCGCGCGGCTTCCGATAGTGGATAAAGGCCGCAATCAGACCGAATACCATCCCGAGTGCTGGAATGGCCATGATGCCAACGATGTTGACGTCTCCGACGGTCATACCGTTCGTCTCGACGTTCGGTAACAAGATTTCATTCAAGTAGATGCCACCGAAACCGACAGGCAAGAGCATATACGGCGTGACGAGACCGAATGTGAGAATCGTCGCCACGAGTCGACGGTCGAGTTTCAACTCGTTGAACAAGACGAGTAACGGCGGTACGACGATTGGAATGAATGCGATGTGAATCGGCAAGACGTTTTGTGAGCTGATCGCAAGTAAAAGCAGGAGCGACAGCAAAAGCGCCTTGACGAATAAGACGTTCTTTCCAGTGACGTCACGACCAGACATCGCGATCAATCGTTCGGCCAAGACGTCCGGTAGGCCGGTCTTTGATAGACCGACGGCGAACGCTCCGAGGAGCGCGTAGCTAAGCGCGATCGATGCACCGCCTCCGAGCCCGTCGCTAAATGCGGTGAGCGTGTCGTTGAAGCCGAGTCCTCCGACGAGACCACCGATGATGGCGGCTAGAATAAGGGATAAGACAATGTGCACGCGACTGATGGCGAGTGCGAATAAGACGATGACAGCTAATAAGACTGCGTTCATAACAGACAACACCTTTCTCAAAAACTCTTTCTCTTATTATCACTTTAATATGATAAAGACTTTTGAAATTTAACATATGAAATAGGGCTTGTCAATTCAAGTGTTGAAAAAAAGCGATAACTCCGAAAAGTTATCGCTTGCTCGTCATCATTCGACGTTATGGTATACCTGACGCACATCTTCAAGGTCTTCGAGTACATCGATTAGCTTCTCGAACTGTTCTTTTGAAGCATCATCGAGGCTGATCTCGTTTTGAGGAAGCATTGTCAACTCGGCGATTTCGAACGATTCGATGCCGGACGATTTGAATGCGGTTTGTACAGCATGGAACGCCTCCGGCTCGGCATAGACGATCACCGTGTCATCTTCTTCAAGAATATCGCGTACGTCAAGGTCATGCTCCATCATCAGTTCGAGCACTTCATCCGAACTCATACCGGAGACGCCGATGACGGCCGTGGCGTCGAACATGTAGGCGACCGAACCGCTCACGCCCATGTTGCCGCCGTTCTTCCCGAACGCGGCACGGACTTCAGACGCCGTCCGGTTGACGTTGTTCGTGAGCGTGTCGACGATCACCATCGACCCGTTCGGACCGAATCCTTCATAGCGCAACTCGTCAAAGTTCTCTTCGTCGCCGCCTTTTGCCTTGTCGATGGCACGATCGATGATCGCTTTCGGGACGTTGTACGTCTTCGCACGCTCGACGACGAACTTGAGCGCTTGGTTCAGTTCAGGGTCTGGCTCACCTTGGCGGGCGACGATATAAATCTCCCGACCGAACTTCGCATAAATCCGGCTCGTGTTGGCGTCTTTTGACGCCTTCTTTTCTTTAATGTTGTTCCATTTACGACCCATTACATGTCATCTCTCTTTCCATAGTTCGATAGATTCACTGTCGATTATATAAGAAGATTGGGACGTTGACGAGCAAAAATCATCCCTCGCTCTTGTCCATCTTCTCGACGATTTCCGTCAGTGTCTTCAAACTATCAATCAATCGTTCCGTCTCGTCATCGTTTAAAAAGGCGAGACGATCTTCGAACAGGCGGCGGAACGAATCCCGTCGTTCACGGAGGACCTGTTCGCCCTTGTCGGTCAATTGATTCCAGATGACGCGGCGGTCGCGCTCGTCTGGCACGCGCGTGATATAGCCTTCATCGACAAGTTTCGTGATGAGCGGCGTCACGTTCGGCGGAGCGATCGACAACGTCTCGCTAATGTGGCCGTTCGTCACGGCACCCTCATCTTCAATCAACATAAGAAGATGGAAGTGAGAGAAGTTCAAGTTCGGGATTTGGGGCAAATCGGAGCGGCGAAGCAATTTTCTACGAATCAATGGGATCAGTTTAACGAACTGATCGGCTGCATCTTGTCTAGGCATAGGTCTATTCACTTCCTAATCAGGTTCTACATTCCATTATACACGAGTGGGGACGGCTTGGACGACCAATCCGCGACATGTGAGGAATTACACACCGACTTCGTCATCTAGACGCCTTAATTCATGAAAGCGTTTACATGAAGTTCAGTTATATCTTTCATGAAAACGCATTCGATTTTACGAATCTAGCACATAAAATGCAAGGGCTATCCTCATTCTTATAAAAAATCTTGTGAAATAGTTCACATTGTTGTCACGCACAAAAACGAGAAAAGGGTGTATTCTATGAATGTGAAGGAAAGCACAAACTCTTCTCGAACTACTTGATTGTCTCGTGCTCTCCATCTAGTCTAACTTATCAGCTCTCATTCATGAGGAGGAACCTAACATGGCAGTTAAAGAGAAAGCAGCAGTAGAAACGTCAGCAGAACAGATGGTCGACACGCTCGTCACGCAAGCCCATAAAGCGCTCGACACGTTGATGACGTTCGATCAAGAGAAAATCGACACAATCGTTCAAGCGATGGCGCTCGCCGGACTCGAACAGCACGTCGCGCTCGCAAAACATGCATATGAAGAAACAGGTCGTGGTGTATTTGAAGACAAGATGATCAAAAACATCTTCGCGACAGAATATATTTATAACTCGCTCCGTGGCGAGAAAACGGTCGGCGTCATTGAAGACGACGAACAAAATGGCATCACCTACATCGCCGAGCCGGTCGGTGTCGTCGCTGGGGTCACACCGGTGACAAACCCGACATCGACGACGATGTTCAAAGCAATCATCGCTATCAAGACGCGTAACCCGATCATCTTTGGATTCCATCCGTCGGCGCAACGTTGTTCAAGCGAAGCGGCCCGGATCCTTCGCGACGCAGCCATCGCAGCGGGCGCGCCAGAACACTTGATTCAATGGGTTGAAAAGCCGTCACTCGACGCGACGAAAGCGCTCATGAACCACCCGGGCGTCGCCATGGTCCTTGCTACAGGCGGAGCGGCAATGGTGAAATCGGCGTATTCGACAGGTAAACCGGCCCTCGGTGTCGGACCAGGTAACGTACCGGCCTACATCGACAAGACAGCGAAAGTGAAACGTGCCATCTCGGACGTCATCTTATCGAAAACGTTTGATAACGGTATGATCTGTGCGTCTGAACAAGCGATTATCGTCGACCAAGAAGTATACGAAGAAGTGAAAGCAGAAATGACGGCCCTCGGGTGCTACTTCTGCTCACCAGAAGAGAAGGCAAAACTCGAGACACTCGTCATCAAAACGGACTCATGTGCGGTCAACCCGGAAATCGTCGGGAAGCCAGCAGCTTGGATCGCTGAGAAAGCTGGACTAAGCGTTCCAGCCGACACGAAAATCTTGATTGCCGAACTCGAGACGGTCGGTGCGACTGAACTTCTCTCACACGAAAAATTAAGCCCGGTGCTCGGTGCGTATAAAGTCCAATCGCGTGAAGAAGGGTTTGCCATCGCCGAGAAGATGCTTGAAATCGGCGGTCTCGGTCATACGGCAGCGATCCACTCGACAGATGACGACGCGATCCTCGCGTTCGGTCTCCGGATGAAAGCTTGCCGCATCATCGTCAACTCGCCAACGGCACACGGTGGAATCGGTGACCTCTATAACGAAATGACACCGTCGCTCACGCTCGGTTGTGGGTCATACGGTAAAAACTCCGTCTCAGAGAACGTGACGGCGAAACATCTACTCAACGTGAAAAAGGTGGCGAGACGTCGCGTGAACATGCAATGGTTTAAAGTCCCTGAAAAGATTTACTTCGAGAAAAACTCGGTCCAGTATCTTCAATCGCTCACATCGAAGAAACGGGCGATGATCGTCACGGATGAAATGATGGTCAAACTCGGTTTTGCCGATAAAGTCATCAAAAACTTGCCGGCTGGCGTCGAGTACCGCATCTTCGACCAAGTCGAGCCAGATCCATCCGTTGAAACGGTCATGCGTGGTGCCGAAGCGATGCGCCACTTCCAACCGGACATGATTATCGCACTCGGTGGCGGTTCACCGATGGATGCCGCGAAGGGCATGTGGCTCTTCTACGAACGCCCAGAAGAGAAGTTCTCGAACCTTCGCCAAAAATTCATGGATATTCGCAAGCGGACGTACAAGTTCCCGACACTCGGCAACAAGTCGATGTTCGTCGCCATTCCGACAACATCGGGTACAGGTTCTGAAGTCACACCGTTCACAGTCATTACAGATAAGAAGAAAAACGTGAAGTATCCGATTGCCGACTACGCAATCACACCGGACGTCGCCATCGTCGACCCTGAGTTCGTCATGACAGTCCCAGCATCGATCACGGCCGATACAGGAATGGACGTGTTAACGCACGCCATCGAAGCGTACGTCTCGGTCATGGCGAACGACTATACGGATGGACTTGCACTCCGTTCGATGAAGATGATCTTCGACTACCTCCCGAAAGCGTATGAGAACGGTAGTGACGCCGAAGCCCGTCAGAAAGTCCACAACGCATCGACAATGGCAGGTATGGCGTTCGCGAACGCGTTCCTCGGTATTAACCACTCGATCGCACACAAAATCGGTGGCGAGTTCCACGTCCCACACGGACGGACGAACGCGATTCTCATGCCGCACGTCATCCGCTACAACGCGACACGCCCATCGAAACTCGCGGCGTTCCCGAAATATGAGTCGTTCATCGCCGACGAGCGTTACGCAGAAATCGCACGCTACCTCGGACTTCCAGCAAGTACGACGGAAGAAGGTGTCGAGTCACTCATCCAAGCCGTCATCGAGCTCGGTCAGCGCTTAAACATCAAGCTCTCGTTCAAAGCACAAGGCATCAAGAAAGCGGACCTCGACGCGAAAGTCGACAAGATGGCAGTCGACGCGTTCGAAGACCAATGTACGACGGCAAACCCGAAAATGCCGCTCGTCGAAGAATTGAAAGAAATCATGTACGCAGCGTACGAAGGCGTATAATGAATGAAAGGCGGCCACTCATACGAGTGGCCGCCTTTTTTCATGCAAGCAGGGAGAGTCCCATGAACAAGAGGATGACGAATAAAGCGATGACGTTGAACCAGACGCCAAACTTGATCGCAATCTCAGCCCACATTTTTTCTTTTAACCCAAAATAGAGCAGGGTCGCATAAAAAATGAGACCTCCGACGAGTCGGTATGGAGAAGACGCATCTGAATCGATGTCATATGCATGTTGCATTGTATTGAGTAAGGTGAGGAGGATAAAGGCGTACATGTAGCGTCTTTTTTTTCTTTGTGGATTCGTCTGAATCAGGTTCATAGGAGCACCGACCGCCTTCTGATAAACTATTTCGAATTTTCAACTGACATATAGGAGATAAGCATAACATCTTCAGGAAAAATGAGACGGAGAAAAAAGGTGAAGACGTTTTCTCCGTTCACTTATGACCAATGAGACTGAGCGAGTGAGGCTGAAGCAAAGGAAAGCCACCCAAATCCCGTGGTTCGCAATCAATGGGGTAAGCAAGATGACCACGAACGTAAAAACGAGAAACGCATAAATGAGTGAATTACGAACGGGTCGCGCGAATCCCATGCCAGCAAAAATGCCTTCATACAACATGGCGAAACCGCCTGCGAGCGGATAAAGTAAAATCCAAATATAATACGTTTCAATCGTCGTCCGGAGCGCCAAATCGTCAGTGAACATCCGGATGACGCCATCTTGTGCAGCTAACAGGAAGACGGTGATTCCAATCATCGACCAAAAAATAAAGCGAGCGCCGATGTGAACGGTAACGCGATACGCTTCTTGCGATTTCTGCCCGATTGCGCGACCGATTAAGACTGTTGAAGCTTGTCCGATCCCACCGAACCAGTAGGCGATTAAGTATTGCAATTGAAACAAGATGGCGTTCGCACTCAACGCCTCGACGCCTTGTCTCGCACCGAGTGAGGTGAACGAAAGGGTCATAAGTAGCAAAAAAACGGTACGAATGAACAGATCACGATTGACCGTCAAATAGGTGACATAAGCGCCGACGTTCAATAATTCTCGACTGATTTGTGTAGAAAACGAGGTACGACTATAGATGAACAGCCACCCAAACCCGAACGTCATCGCTTCTGACAAACTTGTCGCGAGCGCAATGCCGGCAACTGAATCATCAAACAGACGTATGAACCATACGTCTAAGATGATGTTCAACAAGTTTCCCCCGACTTGAATGACTAAAGCGGTCCGAACTCGGCCGTGACCGATCAACCAACCGAGTATGACATATGTGCCAAGGGCGAATGGAGCTGCAAAGAGGCGCGTCGTAATATACGTTCGGACGGCGTCGGCCATAGAGGCATCGGTCACAAGGATAAAGATGGCGGACTCGCGAATCGGTATGAGGAGGAAGACGAAACCGATTCCGATAAGAAAAGATAGGACGAGCGGACGAAACAAACTCATTTGAACGAGGGTTGGATCGTTTTGTCCGAGTGCTTGCGCAGTGAACCCGCTCGTGCTGATCTTTAAAAACCCGAATAGCCAATAGAGGGTATTGAATACGACCGCCCCGATTGCAACTGCCCCAATCGCAGTCAAATCGCCCGTGTTCGCAATGACAATCGTATCGACCACACCGAGGAGTGGCGTCGAAAAACCAGCGAGTACGAGCGGATAAGCGATGAGCCAAAATGATTTAGTCGAGACCATGTAACAATCGGCCCTTCTCGACAAACGCATCACGCAATGCAGTCGTGTACGGATGTCGCGCATCTCCAAACAATTCATCGGTACGGAATGCGTCAACAATCGTTCCTTCAGATAAGACAAGGATACGATCGCACAATTTTGATACGACCGATAAATCATGAGAGATGAATAGGAACGCCTTCGATTGATCGTGACGATAAGACTGTAGCATCTCGACGATATGATGTTGCGTGAGCGTGTCGAGAGCTGTGGTCGCTTCGTCAAACACAACGAGTTGAGGATTGAGGCTTAGCGACCTGGCGATGGCGGCCCGCTGCTTTTGTCCTCCGCTTAACTCTCGTGGATAGGAGGCCATGCATGCGTGTGGCAGTTGAACGACATCGAGCAAATGAGCCAACTTAGTCGATTCCTCACTCGGTTCAATCATTTGAAAGTGACGGAGCGGCTCTAAAATCGAATCTGCTAGCGTCCATCTCGGGTTAAACGATTCGGAGCTATCTTGAAACACCGCTTGGATGTTTTTTCTCATCGACCTTCGTTCTTCGTGTGAAGCGCTATGCCAAGACAAATCTCTGAAACGAATCTCTCCATCGTCAATCGACTCAAGTCCGAGGATACAGCGTGACAACGTGCTTTTCCCACTTCCGCTCGTCCCAATCAGCCCGACCGATTCGCCAGCCTGAACGGTGAATGTGACGTCACGCAAGATTGGCTTTCCATTATAGTATTTTGAGACGTCTTTAACGTGTAGGAACATATTCGAGTCGATCCTCTCGTGTTAAAATCGGTGCCGCCTTGAGCAAGGACTTTGTGTACGGGTTTAGTGAGTCAAGCAATTGCGCCCGGTCTCCCGCGTCAACAATCCGTCCTTCTTTCATGACGAGAATATAGTCGGCATACATCATCGCCTCGGCTAAATCGTGGGTGACCCATAACAGGCTCGATGTTCGTCCAACCATCGTCTTCAACCACTCGGTCACTTGCCGAGCCGTCAACACGTCGAGCGCATTCGTAATTTCATCCGCGATAAGAAGTGTCGGTTGAAGGATACTTGCAAGCACGAGCGAAAAACGCTGTAATTGTCCGCCACTCAGTTCCCCTGGATAGCGATGCAACAGTTCTTCCGATAAATGGACTTTGTCCATAATGGAGCGGATGCGGTCTGCGTCGTATGATTGCTTATGACTTACGAACAAATCGCGAATATGCGCATCCATCGTTAAAAATGGAGCGAACGACGTCGTATATTGTTGAGGAATATAGCCGATTTCACACCCATAGATCGAACAGGTGGTACTGGCTCTTTGAATGTCTTCGCCGTTCCACGAAATCGTACCGCTCGGTTGAAGGGTGTTCGGCAGCATCTGCAGAATCGATTTGACGAGAAGCGATTTCCCGCTCCCGCTCGCACCGACAAGACAGACCCATTTGTTTTGTTCGATGAAAAGGGAGACATCCTGTAAAAGTGAACGCTCACCTTGCTTGACATAAAGGTGCTCAATGCGTAGCATGTCGTGGCCTCCTGATAGTTAAACTTGGAAATGACGTGTTAGTTTCGTCGATAATCTCGTCGACCCGATTATGGTCAATACGATACAGACGGCCGGCCAGAACACGAGTGCCGGATTGGTCGAGAGGTAGTTTCGTCCTTCACTGATCATGCCGCCCCATTCCGGTAAAGGCAACTGAACACCTAATCCGATGAAAGAGAATGCGGAGATAAGCAAGATCACTTTTCCGAGATCGAGACTCATGACGACCAAAATATGCGGACAGATTGCCGGAAGAATGTGCCGACGTGCAATCTTCGGCCTTGAGAGTCCGTTCACACGGGCAGCGAGAATATGTCCTTTGGTGCTCTCCTGCATGACGAGCGTATGGACGAGTCGAGTATAAGACGTCCATTTAATCAAGCTGATGGCGAGAACGAGACTTTGAATACTCGGACCCATGACTCCGGCGAGTACGATGGCGAGCACGGTATCGGGAAAGATGATGGTCGCATCTGTCACTTTTGTCACGATGGGTTCCAATTTTCGATAGACGAAACCGCTCATCAGACCAAGTATAACGCCGATTGTCGCTGTGACAATCACGATGGCGAGACTTAACCCGACCGTGATACCTCCTGCAAGAAGAAGCCGCGATAACACATCTCGCCCGAGGTGGTCGGTTCCGAGCAGATGGTTTAGAGACGGGGCGGCAAGTCGATTCGTCACGTTTGCAGTGAACGGGTCTCCCATTACTACCATCCAGCAAACAGCAACAAACATGAAGACCAAGCTGAATCGAATCGGCCATTTATTCATCTTGACACATCCTTTCGATAAAGATGAGGTTGAAGTACCCGTAACGTCACACCGGTCATCAGATTAATACTGACGACTAAACAAGTAGTGAAGACGAGATAGCCCTGTAAGACCGGGAAGTCACGACGTAATACCGAATCGACCATGAGTTTTCCCACCCCCGGATAGGCAAACAACACTTCGAGTACGACTACGCCTCCCATAAGACTTGCCACACTCACTCCGAACATCGAGACGACAGGCGGTAAGGCAGCTCGCACGATATAACGCGTCAATAACGTTCTTGAACGAATCCCACGTATTTTCGCCATCATGACATAATCCGTCGACATCACCTCAAGCAATGTTGAACGGATGAGGCGGATGTAGACGCCGCCTACGGCGATGCCTAACGTCAAAGATGGCAAGATGAGACTCGTTAATCCGTTTCTCCCCATCACAGGTAACCATTGAAGGGATACGGCGAACACATACATGAGAGTCAAGCCAATCAAAAAACTTGGAACCGATGAGCCGAGAATTGATAACCCTGAAGCGAGTTTGGCGAAGGCAGAATTCGGCCGGAACGCACTGATCGCACCGAGCGGGACGGCGAGCACAACCGCTACAAGGACACCACCTGCCGCAAGCTCGAATGTGGCGACATAGTTATCCTTAAACAGTTGGGTCACAGGTTGACCGGTAATGAGGGAGTCGCCTAAATTCAGGCGAACGACTTCAGAGAGCCAGTTCGCGTATTGAATCCAGACGGACTCCGTGAACCCGAGCTCTTCACGAAGGCGGTCAATTTCAGCCACGTCGATTTGCAGTTCATCAACTTTCAGTAGATAGAGGACAGGGTCTCCCGGAACGAGTCGAAGCAGTAAAAAACTGAAAAAAGTGAAGACTAGAAAAGCTAGTCCCCACTCAAGCGACTTTCGCAACACAAACCGCTTCATCTCACAACACATCCAAATCTTTTGTGATCATATAATACTCGCTCTTTTCAGTGACCCACCCACGGACACTGTCTTTCAACGCGACATTTGTCGACGGATGGACTAAAAAGGAGTTGATGACACGCTCATCGACATATTGCGCAATCTCTTCAGTCATACGGTCACGTTCGGTACGGTCGACCGTCTCGTTTAAGCGGTCGATTTTCTGCGTCAACGTCGAATCTTCTACCCCGCTAAAATTCAACGCGCCGTCCGGATGGAACGTGGCGTTCAAATAATAGCCGCCATCACCACGGGGCGCGGTCAAATTGCTATACGTCGCAAGATCCCAATTTCGTTCGGATGCCATGTATTCTTCGGGTGTGTCAATCATTTGAATATCAATCGTAATCCCGGCTTGTTTTGCGTCGGATTGAATCAGCTGTGCGATAAGCGGTAAGTCAGGTCGGGAGCTGTACGTCAGTAGTTTTAACCGGACCGGTTCACCATCTTTTGTCAACACCCCGTGAACGTTCTCATAACCATCTTGTTTAAGTAAATATAAGACGTCTTGTTCCTCATGATTTTCGTATGTCGGGGCGAACGGGAACGACGGTAAGAATGGACCGGCTGCAGTCGTGGCATAGCCGTTTAGAATGCCATCCACGATTTGCTCCCGGTTGATGAGCGAGTCGATCATTCGACGCATGGCGAGCGACTGCATATGTCCGCGTTCAAGGTTCATCGTCAATTGATGGACGCGGAACGTCTCTGCTTTATCGACGATATGCCCGTTCTGCTCCAACGTATCGATCATTTCGATTTCCGGACGATAAACGATGTCTGCTTCACCAGATTGAAGCGCCATTGTACGAGATCCTGGGTCCTCATTAAATGTGAACATGACGGTATCGAGTTTCGGTGTTCCATCCCAATAGGCGTTATGCCGCTCAAGTTGAATGTTCGATCCGGGTTGGAATGACACAACTTGAAAAGGACCGGTCCCGATAGGTTGCTGATCGATTGCCGCATCCGCGGTGACATCGATGATAGATGTGTTCGGATGGACAAGTTCATTGACGAGTTCTGGATAAGGGATGGTCGTCTCAATTAACAGATTCGATGCTTCCGCAGTAATCGACTTGATACGCAATGCGCTTTGGAGCCCTATATTCTCATCAAGAGAGCGATCGAGTGACCGTTTGACTGCTTGTGCGTCGAGCGGTTTTCCATTATGGAACGTGACGTCTTCTCGTATGTAAATGCGCCATGTCGTTTCATTCACTTGCTCGAACGAGCGTGCGAGCCATGGATCGACAGATAATGTCTCATCGTTCAATTTGAAGAGCGTTTCGGTCACACCCGCGCGGAGCGGCACGTAACTTGAGTCACGATGCGGGTCTAGTGATTGAGTCGAGAAATTATAAACAAAGTGTAAGTGACGATTGTCTTGGTCGGGTTCGCTACATGCCGCCAACACAACGAGTGAAAGTATACAGATTAGAGAGCGTACATATTTCATATAAGTGACATCCTTCTTTCAAATTGTAATGATTACGAATTAAATCATAACGTAACCATTACGATGTATCAATCATTTATTATTCATTATCAAATCAATCAAAAAATGAATTAATTTCAAAATGAAGAAAATATATTTAAAAATCCAAAAAATTAAATTTAATTCTTTCAGAAATGTACTTATAATAATAAATGCCAAGTTATCCATTCTTTACAATTTCTTGGTCGAAATGATTTATATGTATTGGAGATATGTAATATGAACACTTTACTTAGTTTCATTTATGCGCTTTATGTCACATTTTTATATGTGAACCCTCTCTCGCTCGACACTCCATATAGTACGGCCGAATATTTCGCATCGTACGACCGTCATGTCGATAGTTGGGAAAATGCGGAGTTGTTTGAATCACTCGGGATCGATCTTGATTTGAACATGGACCGTATCATGCATGAGGCGCCGTTCCAAACGTTTTATACGGACATTATCGTCGAAGACGTGATCTACGACGGGTACTCGTCGATGATGGTGGAAAAATCGATTCAAGGCGACATCCTTCATATCGAATGGGACGCACCGATTGTTGACGTGACCGACAAAATCGTCGTTTTACCGATGACCGATGCGTCATTTGAGGCGCGGGATGACGCGTATCATCTTGACCATTATGGCGAGGTACTTAACGATGAGAAAGCGAATCGTTACTTGACGAAATTGAAGGAAGCAGGAGCGGCTGGCTACATCATTACCCCGCATAAAGAAGCATCGGACGAGTTTGGATTCGTCCATGCATCGGCCTGGCTCGGTATTGGCGGAACCGGCGTTGGGATGGATACGGCTGAAGTGTTAACTGATGGCCAAACCGTGACGATCGAGCCATACGAGTCGGTAATGCCTTATACGGAATTCGTTCAGACGGGGACGAGCGATGAGGAAGTTGTCGTGATGGCACGCCTAGATAGCAGCGGCTACGGGGACCATGCGTTGACTGGCCTCGGTGGTGCCTCGATTTTGTATCACGTCATTCAAGCGATGGATGACGTCAAGACGAAAGCTACGATTCGCTACGTCTTTTTGAACGGGTACGGGGAAGGGTATGAGGCGAGTACAGATTACCTTGACATGTTAGAGGAGCGCGACGTGACATTGAGAACCGTCATGTTGCTCGACTTGATCGGGACAGGAGATACGGACCGTTTCGTCAAAACACACGGCATGAAGTCGTATCTGTTCTTGGACAGCGCATCGTTTGACGGTGTCGAAGTGAGAAGTTTAGGGGTGTCGATTTTAGACGAATATCGCCAAGCCGGCATCGATGTCATCTCGATGAACGATTCTCTCACAGCGAGCCAAGACGTTTTTACAGAAGATGACACGATTGATCGGCTATCGGATGACGCGATGCTCGAGCATGTGGATTGGTTAGTCGAGTGGTTGAAGACACAATGAACGGATCAAAGACTGCAGACGATACATGGTCGGCAGTCTTTTCTATATGAAATAAAAAGATGAATAAACATCTGAACAGAGCTTTATCTGTACATTAACTACATCATAATGGAAACATGGTACGCTCGTTTGTAGTGATTGTAGTTTAATATCTAATTGATAAGAGGATGATAGGAATGGTGGATAAAATTCAAATGTTCAAATTATCGATGCTCACGATTATCGCAATCAGCACCGGCTATATTGCTTGGCATATCGATGATCTGATCAATGCATTACTTCTGATTTCCTCTGCACTTCAAGCGTTGACCTAACTCAATCCTATTAATTAAACTGATTTCAAGATTGAAAGGACTTCTGAATATTCGGAAGTCCTTTTGTGTTAGCCAGTCTTCATTTCAGGTCACCTAAATTGACGAACCGGACACTAGAAAAATTCTATCGCTCTTAATACAAGAACCAGATAAAAGAGCGTCGGAATCAATGTGAATAATAAACCAATCCATTTCGTTCGTTGCTTGAACTGCATGAGGAACCCAATCGTCCATAGCAGGAACCATAACAGAAAGTACCATCTATAGTCTGGCACATCCGTCTCTGCAAAAGCGGATCGACCAATCGTTAACATAACCGAAAAAAATAAGACGAACAATCCTGAAAGAACGTTCCAACTGGATCTTACAATTTTTTTTAGCATTTTCTGAGTCCTCTCTTCATTTAAATATGGTCACCACATATACTGAGCTCTTTATACGGTGATTTTACATAGGGGATACACAGTTACTTCGGCTTCTGGAAGGATTATCCTTTTTTACGGGCGATTCATCGCGACAATGTAGAGAAGACTAACGTGCTCACGCATGAGTTTTGCTCGATACGCCTCGCGATGTTCGGTATGATAAAAAAGGAGGCGATACAATGGAACGAAACATGAATATAACGAGACCTTACGGTGAATTGGCCGGAACACTACGACTGCACGACACCCCACGGAAGACGGTCGTCATCTTAAGTGGAAGCGGACCGAGTGACCGTGATGGCAACATGGGACCGTCCCAGTTTGGCACGTACAAGAAGTTGGCAGAGGCGTTGTTTGAAATGGGTGTCAACGTCTTTCGATATGACAAACAAGGGATTGGCGAATCGGACGGAGACTTTAACAAAGTCGGGCTGCACGACTTGATTGACGATGCGATTGCTGTAGTCCATCAAATCAAGCGTTTATCGGAAGTGACCGACGTCGTGATTCTCGGTCATAGCGAAGGAGCAGTCATCGCGCCAGCTGTTCAACTCGAAACGAAAGCGTCAGGCTTGATTCTCTTAGCCGGATTTAACAATGCGTCGAAACAGATGTTCTTGCTTCAAGCGGATGCGCTTGCTAAAGAAATCGCATCCGTCAAAGGCGTGAAGGGCTTCTTTTACCGCTTGACCGGTGTCCCCGGGAAAGTACGAAAGCGCCAAGACGAACTATTTGAACGGTCGCTTCGGACGAATGTCGCTTCATTTAAATATCGGGGCCAAATCGTCAATGCGAAATGGATTCGTGAGCACGCATCGTACGACGTGCGCGAACGACTCGAACATATTCACGTACCCGTGCTCGCCATGACAGGTGATCGCGACGTCCAAGTCCCGCCAGAACACGTTCATTCTCTTCGTACGAAAGGGGAAGTTCAGAGTTACGTCATTCAAGACATGAACCATCTGCTCGTCGAGCGGACGAGTCCGCATTCACTTCTGACGCTGCATAAAGAATATCGTGACGCAATCGAAGCGCCGTTACATCCGGTTCTCATCCAACAACTTCATACATGGTTTCAAAAACAGCCATGAATAGTCAAAAACGGTCACCTAGTGACCGTTTTTTATGTTATAATTGTGACAAATGAAAAAATATTGAGCGAATATGAATGTTTTTGATTGTTTTTTGAATGTAAACGCTTTATATTAGAACTACGGAGGGAATACGATGTTAACGAAACAACGACATCAACTGATTTTGCAACGGTTATCGGAGCAACGAATCGTCAAATTGAAAGAGTTGGTCGAATTGACAGAAGCGTCAGAGTCAACCATCCGTCGGGATTTGACCGATCTTGAAGCAGAAGGTTATTTAGAACGGGTACATGGCGGCGCCACTCTTGTCGTCCGCCCGGAAGAAGAACCGACGTTTGAAGAGAAACGTGACCGTCACGTCGATGAGAAAGTCGCGATTGCACGGAAGGCCGCGACGTTTATCGAGGACGGCATGTCTGTCTATCTCGATGCCGGGACGACGACGCAAGCCATGGTCCCGTTCTTAACTGGAAAACAAGTCGTCGTTGTCACAAACAGTCTTCCGATTGCGAATGATTTGTTCGACCTCGATATTAAGACGTTCGTCATCGGGGGAGAACTGAAACGTTCGACCCAAGCGCTCGTCGGCTATAACGCCCGCGAGAGCATGATGAACTATCGAGTCGACCTCGCATTTTTAGGAATCAACGGTGTCGACCTCGAGGCTGGTTATACGACACCGGACCCAGAAGAAGCCCTCGTCAAAAAAACGGCGATTGAACTCGCACGTACGGCTTACATCTTGGCGGATGACTCGAAATTCGGGAAACGGTCATTCAGTCGAGTCGCTTCACTCGAAGCGGCGACCCTGATCACACTGTCAGATGTCGCGTACGTTCGTTCAATCGAATCTACAACAAAGGTGGTGAACGCCCAATGATTTACACGTTAACGCTCAACCCTTCAATCGACTACTATGTCACGTTACCGGAAGTTGTGCTAGGAGAAGTGAATCGGATTCAAGAGACGACACAAACAGCAGGTGGCAAAGGAATCAACGTCGCGTTCGTCTTACGAGAATATGATGTCGAGACGGTCGCACTCGGATTCGTCGGTGGAACGACCGGTGAATTCATTAAACAAGCATTAAAAGACAAAGGCGTCCAAACCGACTTTATTGAAGTCACGGGTGAAACGCGAATCAATGTGAAGATTCGGGCCAAAGAAGAGACGGAGCTCAATGCGAGCGGACCTGTCATTCAAGACGTCGAGCTCGAGCAACTGACGAAACAATTCGAACACGTGAGCGCTGGTGACATCGTCGTCCTCGCAGGCAGTATCCCGGGTAATTTACCGAGTACTTTATATCGGACACTTGCCGAGACGGTGCGTGCCAACGGGGCCGAATTTGTCGTCGATACGACGAAAGAAGCGATGCTTGAGGTGTTGTCACTCGAACCGCTTATGATCAAACCGAACCACCATGAACTCGGTGAACTGTTCGATACGGACATTGAGACGTTCGAGCAGGCTCTCCCTTATGCGGAAAAACTTGTTGAACGGGGAGCGAAGAACGTCATCGTCTCGTTCGCCGGTGACGGTGCGATGCTCGTCAATGCATACGGTGCCTATACGGCTAATACGCCGAACGGGAAGCTCGTCAACTCGGTTGGAGCTGGTGATTCGCTTGTCGCCGGATTCGTCGCTAACATTCTCGACCACGACGCGTCAGAGGCGTTCCGCTATGCGGTAACGACCGGCAGCGCGTCTGCCTATACGTTTGGCCTCTGTACGAAACAAGACGTGGACCGCTTGGTCGGCGAAGTCAACGTCACCCCACTATCTCGATTGGAGGAAACAACATGAACATCACGGATCTGCTCAAAAAAGACACGATTCAATTGAATCTCGGCAGCCGTACGAAAGCAGACGTCATCGAGGAGCTCGTCGACGTGCTTGATCGGGCCGGAAAACTCTCGGACCGGAACGGGTATCGTGACGCTATTCTCGCACGTGAAGCGCAAAGTACGACGGGTCTCGGTGAAGGAATTGCGATTCCGCACGCGAAGACGAAAGCGGTCAAAGAACCGGCAATCGCGTTCGGTCGCTCGGAAGGAATCGATTATGAGGCACTTGATGGGCAAGACAGCCGCTTGTTCTTCATGATCGCAGCAGGCGAACACGCGAACAATGAGCACTTGGAAACGTTATCGAAATTATCTGTTTTCCTTATGGATCCGAACTTCCAAGAACGTCTATACGCCGCGACTTCTGCCGATGACGTCATTCGGGCGATTGAAGAGAAAGAAGCGGCTGAAGCAGCACCGGTCGAAACGAAAGCCGTGAAAGAGGACGCACCATATATTCTCGCCGTCACAGCTTGTCCGACAGGGATTGCGCACACGTATATGGCTGCCGATAGCTTGAAACAAAAGGCAGACGCCATGGGTGTTGACATGAAAGTCGAGACGAACGGATCGACGGGTGTCAAAAATGAGTTGACGTCAGCGGATATCGCCAAAGCGACAGCGATTATCGTTGCTGCGGATAAGGCGGTCGAGATGGACCGTTTCGCTGGCAAACACGTCATCGAAGTTCCTGTCGCTCAAGGAATCCGGAAGCCTGAGGAATTGATCAACCGCGCTGTGAAACAAGACGCACCGGTCTACCAGTCGTCTGGCAAGTCTGACGGAGAGAAGAAAGAACAGCGCACAGGAGTTTACAAACACTTGATGAGTGGGGTCTCAGCAATGCTTCCACTCGTCGTCGCTGGGGGTCTCTTGATCGCACTCAGCTTCTTCTGGGGCATCAACTCAGCGAACCCGGATGATCCGTCATACAACGAATTCGCCGCACAACTCATGACAATCGGTGGCGCCGCATTCGGCTTCCTCGTTCCGGTTCTTGCTGGTTTCATCGCGATGTCGATTGCCGACCGTCCGGGTCTCGCACCAGGTCTTGTCGCTGGTTTCCTTGCAAGTGAAGGTGGAGCAGGCTTCCTCGGTGGTCTCATCGCCGGTTTCCTTGCTGGTTATGTCGTCGTCTTCTTAAAACGGGCGCTCGCGAAGTTGCCAGCGTCACTCGAAGGCATCAAGCCCGTACTGTTGTATCCGTTACTCGGTTCGTTCATCGCAGGGATGATCATGTTGCTCGTCGTCAACGAACCGATTGCCGCGTTCATGACATGGCTCATGGAAGTCCTCAACGGAATGAGCGGGGCAAACGCCGTCTTACTCGGTGTGATCGTCGGTGGCATGATGGCCGTCGATATGGGTGGTCCAATTAACAAGACCGCCTACGTCTTCGGTACAGCCGCGCTCACGGCGGGTAACCAAGAAGTCATGGCAGCGGTCATGGCCGGTGGGATGGTACCACCGCTTCTCGTCGCGCTCGCATCGACTGTATTCGCTCGTCAGAAGTTCTCGAAGCAAGAACGTGAAGCAGGGAAGACTGCATACGTTATGGGTGCCTCATTCATCACGGAAGCAGCCATCCCGTTCGCAGCAGCTGACCCGATTCGCGTCTTGCCATCAGCTATTCTCGGTTCGGCGATTGCCGGTGGGTTGTCAGCATTCTTCGCCATCCAATTGCCTGCACCACACGGCGGCATCTTCGTCTTCCCACTCCTTGAAGGAGCTGGTAACGTCGTCATGAGCATGGGGCTTTACGCGATTGCAATTCTTGCTGGAGCCTTGATTGGAGCACTCCTCCTCTCATTCTTGAAAAAACCACTTACGACTGCGACAGCTACACCTACACCGAAACAAGACGTCGCGTAAGTTGAACGGCCGTGGAGATTCCACGGTCGTTTTTTGTCGTTAAAATGTCTTTGGATTTCATTGACTTGTGGATTGTAGGTTGGCGATTTGTGGTAAAATACTTATAAAACTTGCGTAAGGAGGGGGTCGAGATGGTGATACGGGCAGCCGAACCGAAAGACGCGTACGGGATTGCGCGCGTTCGAGTGAACGGGTGGCGAACGACATACCGCGGAATCGTACCGGCCGATTTTTTGTTGAAACTGTCATCGAACACGATTGAATGGGCTGAAAAGGTTCGCGACGCCCTTTCAAAACGGGAATTGGATGGATATGTCGCTGTCGTCGAAGAAGAAATCGTCGGTTTCGTTCTGTACGGGGCAGAGCGGACAGGGAAGTATCCGGATCATTCGAATGAAGTGTACGCCATCTACGTGCTCGAAGAACATCAAGGGAACGGTCTCGGCTCACGTTTGCTCGAAAAGGCGGTCGAAACGATGTGTAGCTCAGGAATCATCATTTGGGCGCTCGAGTTGAACCCATATCGCTCGTTTTACGAGCAAAAACAAGGCGAAGTGATTGATGAGAAAGAGCGCACGTTCGGGGAAATCGCGCTTCGCGAAGTCGCCTACGGGTGGACGAAAGCCAATTATGACGCCATTATCGGAGCTTGACCAGACGCGACCTTATTGTTGCGTCTTTTTTTGAGAGGAGCTTGTTTATGAAAGGTCGAATCGATACGTCATCAAAATGGATTCCGTTTTCTTCTAAGGAGATTTATGAATCGTTTCTCGACCCAAGACGACTTGAGAAATGGTTGGCGCCAAAAGGGATGTGCGCGCAGATTGACGTGTTTGACCCACTGGCCGGTGGTATGTATCGTATCGTTTTGACGTATGAAGACGAAACCGTCACAGGGAAGACGTCGTTACATACAGACGTCTCGAAAGGGCGATTCGTCAAGCTCGAAACGAATCAGAAGATTGTCATGGCCGGTATATTCGAGACCGAGGATCCCAGCTTTTCAGGTGAAATGGTTCAAACGTGGTATCTCGAGGAGATGGACGACGGTACAAACGTGACCATTGTATGTGAGAACGTTCCAAGTGGCATTTTGAAAGAAGATCACTTGAGCGGACTAGGAGCGACGTTAAATCAACTTTCAGATTTTCTGAAAGGAAAAACTAGCGAATAAACGCTTTTCCAGTTCATTCACTCAGAACCGATAAAACATCTGCTTCTTCGCGCAGATGTTTTATCGGTTTGATTCGTTTTGACGCATGTGTTTTACATGGTGACCACACAAAATTGACTAAAACCCCCACTTTAAGACATGAAAGTTATTCGTAATTGGAATGAAAAGGTTTTCAATTATGAACATTCTAAATAGCATAAAGAATTTTTCTAAGGGTTATAAAGAAATGCTGATTTCGACCGATATTGTCAGTAACGTGACGAGCAAATCGCTCGAGATTGGAGTTGTTCTATGAATCGAAAGTCAACCCGCACAATCAGCATCAAACAGAAATTAATTATCATGTCTGCACTTGTCTTACTCATTCCGTCATTATTGATTGGACTAGTCGCCTATGGTCAGGCGAAACAAAAAATTAAAGGTCAAATCTTACAGTCTGCCCACTCGGGAGTGGAGCGGATGGATGTTGAGATTAATAATTTGGTCGGTCCGATTAAAGGCGATATTGATTTTTTCGCCCAACGAATCGATGCGACGCTTTATGAGTCGGGTAGTGACAATCTCGCATTAGAAGAAAAATTTCTAGAGTATTTGGCGACTCACCCTAAAGTCACGAACATCTACTATGCCTCGACAGAAGGCGAGATGACGATCTATCCTGAACAATCGCTACCAGACGACTACGATCCGCGAGTACGGCCGTGGTATGAATCGGCTGAGGCGGCAGCGGGACAAGTCGTCATCACCGATCCGTACGTCGACGCGGCTTCTGAGAAGATGATGGTCACGTTGTCGCGTGAAACGACAGACGGTCGAGGAGTGGTTGCGGTCGATGTCGATGTCAACGACATCGCAGCCGTCGCTGCAAGTATTAAAATCGGGAAAAACGGCTATATCACCATCCTCGACCGGACGCAGCGATTCGTCACCCATCCGACGCTTGCGACAGGCGAAGAGGCATCAGGGGACTGGGTCGAACCACTCTATGGTTCAGCTGAAGACACGTTCGCTTATTCGTTTGAAGGGGACGCGAAACAAATGGATTTCATCACGAACGACTTGACCGGCTGGAAAGTCGCGGGCACGCTTTTCGAAGCCGAAATCCAACAAGAATCAGTCGGTATTCTGTGGACGACGCTAGCGGTCATCGCCGGGATGATCCTCGTCGCATCTGTTCTTCTTTACTTTGTCATTCGTTCGATTATTCGTCCGCTCAATCGTTTATCAAAAGGAGCAGAGCGGATTCAACAAGGCGATCTAACGGAACTCATTCCAGTGGATTCAAACGATGAAGTCGGGCGGGTCGCGGAAAGCTTCAATGCGATGACACAATCACTTCGGACGATCATTTCTCGGCTCGATGAATCCATCGGCCAAGTGGCGGCCTCGTCTCAAGAACTCATGGCGAACTCGGCTCAAAATACGGCATCCTCCGAACAGATTGCCGGGGCAGTGCAACAGATGGCAGCCGGGGCGGACGATTCGAAGCGTCAACTTGACGACAATGCGGTCTCGCTCCAAGCCATCACTTCGGGCATCATGCGCATCGCAGAAAGTTCGACGGATGTTTCCGAACTCTCGCGTGAGACAGCGATTGAGGCAGAAGACGGGACATCTGCCGTCACCGAGAATGTGGCTCAGATGCGTGCCATTGATACGTCAGTCAACTCGTTCTCTCGCGTCATTGAATCGCTGTCACACCGCTCAAACGAGATCGGGGACATCGTTGACGTCATCAACGGGATTGCCGCTCAGACAAATCTTCTCGCTTTGAACGCCGCAATTGAAGCGGCGCGGGCTGGCGAGAACGGGAAAGGGTTCGCTGTCGTCGCGAGCGAGGTCCGAAAGCTAGCCGAACAATCGCAACAGTCGACGAAACAGATTGCCCACTTGATTGATCGAATCAAGCAAGAGACCGAGCAGTCGGTCGTCTTGATGAAGGAAGTGTCGAGTCATACGAAAGCAGGGCTTGAAACGACAGAGAATACGGCGGCCCGGTTCCATAAGATTATGGCCCGGACGCAAGAGATGACACCACGGATTGAGGACGTGACGGCGACAGTCGAGGAAATCGCCGCGAACGTCGAGGAAGTATCGGCAGCAGCGACTCAAATCGCACATATCGCTGACGAGAACTCGAGTGCCTCGAAACAAGTGGCCGCGACGACCGAGGATCAGCTCGGCTCGATGGAAGAAGTGTCACAATCGGCGAAAGCACTCGCCGATATGGCGGAAGAACTTCAAGAACTCGTCTCTCGTTTCACGATTTAATAAAAAAGCGTCACGGTCTCTCATTTTAGAGGGCCGCGACGCTTTTTATTGTTTGCTTGAAACGCGATTGCGTCCGTAATGTTTTGCCGCATATAGCGCGTCATCGGCGTCTTGCAACACTTGCTCGACCGATTTGCCGCCGCCGAATGAGCTAACACCGAACGAGCACGTCACGTGAGGGACAGGGCCGAACGGTTCGGCATTCACCAGTTGTCGTAACTTATTGGCGAGCCGTACCCCGTCGGAGAGCGTTGAATGCGGGGCGACAATTAGAAACTCTTCACCGCCCCAGCGGCCAATCACATCGGTCTTGCGAATGTTTCGGCGAAGTAGTTGAGCAATCGAGCGTAAGACGAGATCGCCTGTCGGATGACCGAACGTATCATTGACGAGTTTAAAATAATCGATGTCGAGCATGATGACGGCCGCATCCGGTGAGTCGTCCGGTCGTTCCGCCACGGTCATCAACATGTCACTTACTTTCTTCCGATTGTACAGCTCGGTCAACGGGTCGAGAGAGGAGAGCTGTTCGATTCGCTCTTCATGACGGCGTTGTTCGGTCGCATCTTCAAGCACACCGACACCACCTGCCACACGTTCATGTTGAAAACTCGGAGACATCGTTGTCCGTAAAAAGCGAGCTTGAAAATCCGGACCGTAATGCCAACCGGCAAGACGGACTGTCTCCCCCTTTAAGACACGTAAGGTGGCATCGTTCAAGTTCAAGTGGGCGGACGTACAACGCTCGAATGAAGGATACTCGGTCACCGATAATCCGAGCAACGAGATAAACGATTCGTTATAGCTGATGATGTGACCGGATTGGTCAAACGTAAACAGACCAATTGGAAGTTCGTCCCATGAGGAAGGATTCAGAAGTAGTTTGTCTGCCTCATCTTTTTCTTTAAAATTTGCCATAAGTGACACATGCGCGAACGCATACTTCCTCCTTTCTACATAGAAATTTGAAAGAATAGGACGTTCGTATTGATACTTTATACCCTGATTTGGAATGGAAATAGCTAAAAAGATAGAGAAATGTGCTGAATTTAAAAAGCTGTCAGTGATTAGACAAATCCGAATCGAGAAGTGCAAGACTAGTTTTGTCGATTTTATACGTTAAAGAGGATACGTTGATCGCATCCCTCTCTATCAGCCATATTCAAATCACATGAAGATTTCGTCCTTGTGTTGAAGGATGGTCGCGACTTGCCGTCTCACGCGATGAACAGAATCGGATTGTTCATACGCAGTCAACACCAGCTCAACCTCGTCGTGTCGCGTCTGAAGAATATGGGGCGATTGACTCTCGACGTACAATCCATCGTAACCTTCTAAGCAGTTGACCATCGCCTCGAGCGCCACTAAGCTGAGCGGTCGTCCGCGCTCTAACCAAGCGTTCATTTGATGCCACGTCGGCATGCTGACGGCGACGAGCCTCGCCCAGTTGGAATCGAACGCGTCACAGTTTGACTCGATCCAATCAAGCACGTCAGGCGAACGGAAACGATATAAACTTAAGAATGCGGCACTCGGAAGTTCTTTCGGTTCAATCTCGTCCAACTTGTCATAAACGCGTTGCAAACCTTCTTCGGTCGGTAGACTGCTCGCCGTCGCAGCGGCGAGTGAGTCAACTAATTCGTTGTCAACATCATGCCAGAGGCTGCGCACCCAATCGGCTGCCGGTGTGGCTATGACGTCAGCGACGACTTCGAGCAGGCGAGCCTTTACGTCGATATTTTGTGTGGCAACATATCTCGTTTTGACGGCATCAAACAACAGGGACGGGTCATGCCGTTTTAAGGAGTCTGTCACGTCGTCTTCGATATACCATCTCGAGACGGCAAATGAGAGAAGCGCCTCGACGTCGTGTCGGACTTCTTTAAGTGTCGGTGCCTCGTCTTGCTTCGTCACCAAAACGTCTAGTTCCGGTTGACACGCTGTTCCGTCTTCCTCATAAAAATCGTCATGTAACATCGGCTTGAACGAACCGTGCATACTCGCCAAGTTGTACCATTCGATTGGGCGCAAAGCATAGGCCATCAGTCGTTCATGGCACGAGGCGCACAGACGGTACGGTTGAACCGGGTCATCGGTCGTCTCGATGACATCGACCGCTCGGATTCGACACGCCTCACATATGGATTGATTTGACAATGTACTTCCTCCTATTCTTTGTTCACGATTGAAAAGTCCGCTCTCCGATGAGAAGCGGACCATTCTGACATTATAAGATTGGACTGAGCAGGCGTGACACGCCTTCTCGCAAGCGGACGGTCCATCGCCGCTCGGCATAATCCTCGACCGTGTACCGTCGGCTGACGGCGATGTCCGACTCGAACAACGAGGCGAGCTCGAGGGCGACTTGGCTGTCATAAATGATGGCGTTCACTTCGAAGTTCAAACGGAAGCTTCGGGCATCGAGGTTCGTCGTCCCGACCGTCGCGATCTCATCATCGACGACGAGCGTCTTCGCATGAAGGAAGCCTTGGTCGTACATATAGACGTTCGCGCCATAATCGAGCAACTCGCCGAGGAACGACAGCGATGCCCACATGACAAACGGATGGTCCGGTTTCCCAGGAATCATGATATTCATCTCGACGCCAGAAAGGAGTGCCATCTTACAGGCATCCATGAAACTCGCGTCCGGAATGAAATACGGCGTCTGGATGGTGACGCGATGTTTCGCCGACATGATCATTTTAATCATCATGTTCTTCAAATGTTCGGTGTCCGAGTTCGGACCGCTCGTCACGATTTGCATCGGTGATTTGTCCGAGATATCATGGCGAGCGAAACAGAACGTGTTCTCCGGGTCGTGTTTGTCGTGGCCGGAATAGTTCCAGTCTAAGATGAAGCGGTGTTGAAGATGATAGACGACGTCGCCCTCGACACGAAGATGCGTGTCGCGCCAATAGCCAAATTTTTCGACGAGGCCGAGGTATTCGGTCCCGACGTTAAAACCGCCAACGTACCCGATTTTCCCATCGATGATGACGACTTTGCGATGGTTTCGGTTATTTAATTTAAAATTGATGATTCCGAGCGTCGGTGGGAAAAAGACGCGGACCTCTCCGTTATGCGCAATCAGTTCTTTGAAGTCGGAGTTCCGCAAGCTACGTGAGCCGACGGCGTCATATAACAGGCGAACTTTCACCCCGGCCTTCGCCCGCTCGATCAACTCGTGGATGAGCGCTTTCCCGAGCGCGTCCCGCTGGATGATGTAGTACTGAATATTGATTTCTGTCTCGGCATTGCGGATATCATCCATCAACGCCTTAAATTTCTGTTCCCCGTCATGTAGAATCGAGGACTTATTATAGACGCTGACAAGTGATTTCGAGGAGCGTAAGTTCATCTCGAGCAGTTGCTCGTATTTTTCGAACAGCGGTTGCTGGAGCGCCGTCTCTTTCCGGCGTAGCTGCTCGATTTGACTCTCGACTTGGAGCGAGTGGAACGAGCGCTCCTCGACGCTCAAGTTAAAGAAGTTGTCTTTCTTCAACTGACGCCCGAGGAACAAATAGACGATAAAACCAAGGATCGGCAAGAAGAAGAGGACGAGGAGCCACGCCCACGTGGCGCCCACGTCGCGGCGCTCGGCAAAGATGACGGCGAGCGCGAATAATAAGTTTAATCCAAGGACGATATACAGTCCCCAACTAATAATAACGGACCAATCCATAACCCACACTCCTAACGACAATTTAGACATCTAGCTTTATCATACCTCATTCGGGGGAATAGTATGCTATCGAAACAAAGGGGGAGAAACGGATGCATATGAAACTGGATTGGAAACAAGGGATGGCGTTCGAGTCGATGACACCATCAGGTCATCGGGTGACACTTGATGCGGGGGAAGACGTCGGCGGATTGAACCTCGGGCCACGACCGACCGAGATGCTCTTACAGGCGACAGCTTCCTGCACCGGGATCGACATCGTCTCAATCCTCCATAAAATGCGGCTGCCGATTGAGAAATTCGAAATAGAGATTGACGGCGTCCGGGCGACGGAACACCCGAAACGGTTCACGGCGATCCACATCTTGTACGTGCTCGAAGGCGAACTGCCCGAGGAGCGGGTCCGCCGTGCCATCGAGCTTTCCGTCGATCGCTACTGTTCGGTCTCACACAGTCTAAACGCGACGTTCACCTATAGCTATCAGTTGAATAGGGGCGAGGTCGTGTTGTTCCGAGCAGAAGGATGAAGCAAGATGGTTGAAATCGGTCAGACGCGTCCGTTATATTGGTATTTCAAATACTGTATAACTAAGGAGGACGTTATGATTCGACTCGCGACGAAACGCGATGCTTTAGCCATCGCGAACCTAATCGAACAACGAGCCGTAGCGCTAAATGAACAAGGAAGCGACCAATGGACTGAATATTTGGAGCAAGATTTGTTGAAACGGGTAGAAACCGACATCGCTAGCGGTGACGTATATGTATATGAACAAGCAGATGCCATATTGGCCTCGATCGCCTTACTTCCACCGGACGAGTGGGACCATGCCTTATGGAAAGATGGCGAGCGCGGTCAATACATTCACCGGATTGTCGTCAGTGAGCAGTTGAAGGGCCAAGGCGTCGGTCAACAATTGATGGAGCATGTCCTTGAGGAAGCGAACGGGGAACACCCGATTCGTCTCGACTGTGTCGCAGACAATGCCTTCTTGAACGAGTATTACCCGCAGTTCGGCTTCGTTTATGTCGGCACACATAACGGGTACAACACGTTTGAATACAAGCTCGAGGCGAGCGTCAGTGCATGAGAGGTCAAACGACCTCTCATTTTGCTATACTTAAGGCTGAACGATAGGAGGAGAATAGATGATTAACACGGTACTAGTTGGATTCGGATTTTCGGCGACGACGTTTCATCTGCCATTTTTAAAAGAGCTAAAGGAGTATCGCGTTACCGGTGTCGTCTCATCACGCCCGGACGACGTATCGCGTCATCTGCCTGACGCTGAAGTGTTCGCCACACTCGGGGCGGCTCTCGAGAGTGAGGCGACACTATTTATCATTACGACGCCAACGCATCTACATAACGAGATGATTGAAGCGTGCTTGAAGGCAGGAAAAGATGTCCTCGTCGAGAAGCCGGCATTTTTGACTGTCGCGGAAGGAGAGGCGCTCCGTGATCTCGAGGAGAACAGTCGCGGCATCGTCAACGTGTTCCATAATCGCCGGTCGGACGGGGATTTCTTGACAGTCAAGGCGCTACTTGAAAAAGGTGAACTTGGGGACTGGAAAGTGTTCGAGTCACGCTTTGACCGGTTCCGGCCTGTCGTCCGTGACCGTTGGCGGGAGAACGCGGGCCCAGGTGCAGGGATTTTGTTTGACCTCGGCAGTCATTTGATTGACCAAGCGCTCGTCTTGTTCGGTGTCCCGGACAAGGTTCAAGCGGACGTTATGATTCAACGTGACGGCGGTCAATCGGACGACGGCTTTTTCCTCACGCTGCATTACGGACAGAAACGAGTGTATGTACGCTCGAACCCGTTTATCGCCGGTGAGGCTCCACGCTTCGAGTTGCACGGGACAGAAGGAAGTTTCATCAAACATGGCCTTGACCCACAAGAAGCGGCGCTACGGGATGGAAAGCTCACGCCGGACATCCTCGAGACGGGAACGCTCAGCCAAGAGGAGACAAGCGCTATCCCCATCGAGTCTGGATGCTATGTCGACTTTTACCGTGAACTAGCGGCGAGTTACATCGACCGTCGTCCGCTCGTCCCGCTAAGTGACGCGCTCTTGACGACACGAGTCATCGAATTGGCCCGTTTGTCTTCAGATGAACAACGCACAATCGATTTCTAACTAAAAAATCGGACATCCCGCGTGGGACGTCCGATTTTTTTATGCCGCATCTTCAGCTTCGATTGTCTTCTCGCTTTCTGAGACGATCGGGAAGTTTTTAAAGAGCTTGCTACCGACGAGTCCGGCGACAATCCCGATTCCGAACACGATGACGGCCGTTACCGTAACGGTTTGCCAATCGTTGAACCCGTACATGACGAGGAGTCCTGGAACACCTGCGGCCGAACCTGGTGCGTTGTTGACCATCCCGGTCATCGCGACGACGAGACCGGCCAAAGCGCCGCCGACAAAGTTGACGCTATAGATGGGAATCGGGTTGGCCGAGATGAGGTCGGCTTGCGTGAGCGGTTCGATAGCGACCGACAACTGATCTTTTTTCGTTCCAATGTTCAAACGTTTGAACAACAAGAAGTTCATTGAAATCGAGGCCGTTAAGGCGAGCGCGGCAATGGCCATCGGTACGCCTGTAAGGCCGAGCATAGCCGTCAAGGCCATCGAGCTGAGCGGTGACGTTGAGACGACCGTCACAATGCCGCCCAAGACGAGTCCCATAACAATCGGATTCTGTGTCGCCGCAAGTTCGATGACCGCCCCAATTTGGGCAAGCGTATTGGAGACGATCGGATCAATCCCAATGGCGACGAGTCGGGCGAGCGGCGCCATGATGATGACGTAGAAAATCATATCGACCCCGGCCGGCAAGTGTTTGTCGAGGCGACGCCCGAGCAGCCCGAGGATGTATCCGGCGAAGAATCCTGGCAAGATGCCGAATCCAGAGACGGAAAGTCCAAGCATGAGTGCATAGACCGGATTGATCCCGAGCGCGATGGCGACGAGCGCCGCAGCTGCCGGTCCGGAGAGCGAGCCGGCGGCTTGTCCGACTTCCTCATAGAGTGGAAGCGGTAAGAGTCCGCCGATGGCGTAGGCGTTGAACGCCTCGACTAAGAATGTGGCGATGGCCGCCCCGGCAAGCGCCCCCATCGCTTTCATGCCGAACGGGGCTTTGTAACTGAATAATGTAAAAAGTGCGAGAATCAATAGCAACAATGCTATCCCTTGAATGATCACCATGATGTTGTACCTCTTTCTCTCTGTTTGTATTTCTTCTATATTTAAACATCCCATCGCTCCTGTAAAGCCATTTCAACGAACTGACATAAGAAAGTTCGATGATAACGTTTCCAATGTGTCGTTTGGAAAATTATAGTCGGTCAGTAATGAAAATGTGCTGAAAAAAGTTGTGAAAATGTGTCAGGATGCGTTGGAGTGGGAAACAGGAAGTAGAAGTAGATTTAGATAGATGGAATTGAGGAGGAGAAGCAGAGATGGAGATCGAGAATCAGAAGTGGCACGCCCTCGAACCGGACCAGGTGAGGGAGCATCTCGAGACAGACGTCGACCACGGTCTCACGAATGAGGAAGTATCGAGTCGACAAGAAAAATACGGGAAGAACGTATTGCCCGAGAAGGAGAAGACGCCAGAAATCATCAAGTTTTTACGACAGTTCAATGACGTTCTCGTCTACGTCCTTCTCGGTGCAGCCGTCGTGACCGGATTTCTCGGTGAGTATATCGATACAATCGTCATCTTACTCGTCGTGACGATCATCGCGGTCGTCGGATATCTTCAGGAAAACAAAGCCGAACAGGCGCTTGAAGGAATAAAGAAACTACTGGAGACGAAAGCGAGCGTCATCCGTGACGGAAAACAAATTCAAGTCGACTCGAGCGACCTCGTCGTCGGCGACGTCATGGTGCTCGCTGCCGGAGATAAAGTTCCGGCCGACGCCCGCGTCGTCCAAGCCGAGAAATTTAAAGTGGAAGAATCCGCCTTGACCGGGGAAGCGACAACGGTCGAGAAAAAAATTAAAGTCGTACCGGAAGACGCGGTACTCGGTGACCGGAAAAACATGATTTATTCCGGAACGAGTGTCGCGACGGGCAGTGCGAAAGCACTCGTCACGTCCATCGGGGAAGGGACGGAGCTCGGTCAAATCAACGCTTCGATCGCTGAAGTCGAGACCGTAAAAACGCCGCTTATCCGTCAGACGACGAAGTTCGGTCAAACGGTGTCAATCGCCATTCTCGTCATTTCAATCGCCATTTATGCATTCGGCTATTTCTTCCGCGATTATGACCCGATTGAACTGATGCTGACGACGATTGGTCTTGCCGTTGCCGCGATTCCAGAAGGATTACCGGCTGTCATCTCGATTATTCTCGCGCTCGGTGTCCGAAACATGGCCGAGAAGAAAGCAATCGTTCGAAGTCTACCATCGGTCGAGACGCTCGGTGCTGTCTCGGTCATTTGTACAGATAAGACGGGTACGTTGACGAAAAATGAGATGACCGTCAAACAAGTCGTGACGGCGAAACACGATATCGAAGTATCGGGAAGCGGATATGCACCAGATGGAGACCTTGAAATCAACGGTCAACCGTTCGATCTCGACGATGATGCTTCGATGGTCGATTTACTCACGGTCGGGAAGACGTGTAACGATGCTCAACTGTATCAAGAAGAAGGAAAATGGGTTGTCAACGGGGACCCGACCGAGGCGTGTCTGTTGACGCTCGCCGAGAAGGCTGAACAGCCGATTGAGCGGTTAAAAGTCATCTCGAAGATTCCGTTTGATTCAGAATATAAATATATGGCTACGCTCGTCGACTATAAAGAGGAGCGCATGATCTTTATCAAAGGCGCGCCGGATCGTCTGTTCGATATGGCCGAAGGGAACGATTTCGACCGGGCATATTGGGACGAAAAACGAAAAGAGATTGCCGACCGCGGTCAACGTGTTCTCGGGGGCGGGTTTAAACGTGTCGATGCTTCGAAAGACACGGTCGACCATGAAGATGTCGAAGATGGGGTGACCTTCCTCGGACTTTACGGCATCGTCGACCCGCCTCGTCCAGAAGCAATCGAAGCGGTCGCTGCTTGTCGGGATGCCGGCATCCGCATCAAGATGATCACCGGTGACCATAAAGATACGGCCGTCGCCATCGCCCGTGAACTTGGGATGGAAGTCGAAGGTGCGCTTGAAGGAAAAGAATTGACGAACATGTCTGACGAAGAGATTAAAGAAGCGTCGGTTCATAACGATGTCTTCGCACGGACGAGTCCGAACGATAAACTACGCCTCGTCAAAGGCCTCCAACAGAACGGGCTCATCACGTCGATGACGGGAGATGGGGTCAACGACGCGCCAGCCTTGAAGCGGGCCGATATCGGGGTCGCAATGGGGATTAAAGGGACAGAGGTCGCAAAAGAAGCCTCTCAGATGGTCCTTGTCGATGATAACTTCAAAACGATTTATAATGCCGTCCGTGAAGGACGCCGCGTCTATGACAACTTGAAGAAGACGATTTTGTTCCTATTGCCGACGAACGGTGGACAGGCGCTCCTCGTCGCGATGAGTATTTTGCTGGGAGCTTCCGCGCCGCTTAGTCCGGTCCAGATTTTATGGGTCAACATGGTCGTCGCCATCACGCTCTCGCTCGCGATCGCTTTCGAGCCGCTCGAGGAAAGCACGATGAAACGGCCACCGCGTCCGGCGAACGTGCCGCTCTTGAGTAAATATTATGTCTTCCGAATTATCTTCATCTCGATCTTGATTGGGGGAGGTAGTCTCGCCATCAACTATCTGCTCGCCGATTACGATTTCTCGACGGCGAAGTTGCAGACGATTACGCTCAACACGATTGTCATGGCCCAGTTGTTCCACTTGTACAACTGTCGGACCGAGCTCGCGCCAGCGTTTAACCGTCACTTCTTTGACAACAAGATCGCATTCCTTGTCTCCGGACTCTTGATTGCGCTCCAGTTGTTCATCACGTATGTGCCGTTCATGCATACGCTGTTCGGCACAGCCGCACTCGAGTTAAGTGACTGGCTCTTCCCGGTCGTGTTCGGTTTCATTGTCTTCGTGATTGTTGAAATTGAGAAAGCTATCTCGCGTCGCGTCATCGGAGATAAAAACATTCACTGACGTTTCAGAAGTGTAACGCGGTGGAAAGAATGAATTATCGAAAAGGAGGGTTGCTTTATGAAACGTGACGAATCACAGCCAGGGGTCCATCCAGACCCAGAGCCAGACGAACAATCCGATCCCGCTAAAAAACCGGCGCCGACACAACATCCTGACCCGGACCCGGAAGAAGATAACGAATAATTAAAAAGGAGAGGGCCTTCAATGAGGTCCTCTCCTTTTTGCGTTCATTTTTTCTTGACGGCTTTAAATTCATTCATGCGGTCAAACTCTTTTTCATTAAAGTATTCGACGATGACGAAGTCACCGACCGGACATTCCCAACGGTCTTTGGCGACTTGACACTCTTTTAAGCTGACGTTCTCTTCATACATATCGAGTTCGAGCATGTCTTTTAAGAATTGATCGACTTTCTTCTCCGGTACTTTGTGATATTCGCTGAGGATGACTTCCTCTTGTTTGTCGTTCGTATGAGTCATGACTTTAAAATAACGCATCGTTTCATTCCTACTTTCTCTTCCGTTCGATTCAAATGATTTCGTTTCAACGTCCATCATACCTTATTCGAACACATGAAGAAACACGAACACCCGGAACTGTTCCAGGAGTTCGTGTTTTACGAGTGTCGAGGGCGCTTTGTCGGCGCTTCGTTGAACGGCTGTTTGTGTCGGATAATGAGCCAGAACAACAATCCGAACAACGGGATGTACGGTAGCGGCCAAAGGCTCATCTTGTATCGTTTCGCATCGCGGTTCATGAGCGTGATTTGAATGCAGGCAAGTAAGAAGAAATCGACCGTCATGGTCCGGACGAACTGATTCTGTTCCACGTACGACCAATACGTCCCGACGTCACCCGTCGTCGCGGCTGCGATGAATAAGCCGATCGTCACGGCGAGCAACACGACCCCGAGTAATCGTGTCGGGAGCGGCTTGATCGGTGTCGGGTAGGGCGACTGCCGGGCAAAGGCTAAGTACGGGGCGATGAGAAAACCGCCGACGACGAAACCGGTCGCTGCAGGCAAGAGCGGATTCGGTCGTAATTGATTGACCTCCGACCAGAGGAGTGGGAACAAAGCGAGCGGATACACACCTAGGATGCTGAATAAGGACAAAGAATAGCCTTCATATACATCTGTGTTATACGTTACAAAGTCGAGCAAAAACCGGCTCGAGAACGGCTCGTTTGGGCCGAGGACGGCGATGGCGATCGCGATGCCCCAAGGAATCAATAAAAACTTTCTCGTCATGCCAACACCTCACGTCTAGTACTGTTTTCCATAGTATACCCTGATTTTTAAGAACGAAAAATGAGAAAGTGTCATCAGACACCCTCTCACTGGTTCTCGCGTGCATAAGATTTAATCATCGTTACGAGTTGTTGCGTCTCTTCCGAGTTCGTCTCTAGCATAATGCCGTAGTCATAAAGATTCCCCAGCTGACTGCGGTGCCGGACGTGGCCCGTCAAATCGATTGGCTGCAATAGCGGGACGAGGTCGAGCGTGACGGTAACCTTCAATCCTTCAGACAACGGGAAGAGGTAGTCACAACGCAGTTTCATACCGTGGGAGCTGATGTTCAACAGTATCGCTTCTCCGTCGTGCAATTCTTTGTCTTCCCATACGAGGCGGTACGGAATAAAACGAGGGGTCGGTAAGATATAACGAAAAGTTTCTTGGCGTCGATAACGCATCGGTTCACCTCATTTCTCTCCTTTTATTATCGGTTGAATCGAAAAAAGTTGAAGGGCAGGGGACGACAAATTCCGAAGGACACGGTTTACAGAAAAACGAGAAATTTTTATAATAAGCATATGGATTGGGTTGAAGGAGGGGATCGTGTGAACGTCAAGGAACTACTGACACGTTACTCGATCGACGAACCCGTCGTTTATGTAAAAGAGCACGGGGAGTGGGTCAAGATGGAACGCTTGCCACCTTACACCATACTTGAGGTCACGAAGACCGATACGACCATTGAAGCACTTGCCATCGACGCCTACGTTGCGCTCGCCGTCTGTCGAGAGACGTCTACCGTCGAAGATGCTAGACCATATGCCGTCCGACTCAAGATTCGGACAAAGTAAAACGCCACGATGTCTCGTGGCGTTTTTCGTTATGCAGCGTTCTCGGCTTGATCTTCTTGCGGTTTCGTCCGTTTCGCATAGTACATGAACGGTGTGGCAATCCAGGCGATGACGAACTTCGCGACGTATGTCGTGACAAAGATGTTCCACCAGATGTCCCAGTCCATGCCCCAAAAGGCGATTGTACAGAATGTGAGCGTATCGATGAACTGTGAGACGACCGTAGAACCGGTCGTCCGGAGCCATAGCTTTTTCTCTCCGGTCTTCGCACGAATCTTCGAGTAGATGAAGACGTCGAACAGTTGCGAGACAAGGTACGCCGCGAGACTACCGAGTGTGATGAGTGGGAGCATCGAGAACAACGCCTCGAAACTCTCATGCATGAATAGCGCTTCTTCAAACGGCTCATAAAGCAAGGCGAACTGCATGAGCACCGTCGAGACGATCAAGATGAAGAAACCTAGCCAGACGCCTTTACGCGCCGTATGACGGCCGTATTTCTCGTTCAAGATGTCTGTCGCTAAATAAAGGGAACCGTAGACGATATTCCCGAGTGTGAAGATGAAACCACCGATTACAATCTGCTGCGTCACTTGAATGTTGGCGACGACCGAGGCCATCGCGATCCAGGCGAACAGCCCGACACGGCCGAACAGCTTATAGCTGAGGACGAGCAGGCCGAGCGTGAGCAAGGCAGAAGGAATCCATAACCATTCATTAAGCATTGGATGTTGCTCCTTCCGAATCAATAAGTACTTTTAACTTTTCAATCTTATATACGACCGTTTCGCTTGTCAAGGCAATGTAAAAAGCGACCGCTAGGAAATTGTAGCCCCTACACCCCATATAACTTTCTTTATAAAATCAAGTTACACCCTTCTGTATTTTAACGGAGTTATTGAAATAACAATATTGTATATTTTCGGAAGAAATGAAAAGTCGTTCGATCAATCCGTTATAATATCACTTGAAAGGTGGAGAGAAAAAAATGAAAATTTTATCGGCCGTGATTTTATTATGTTGTGCTTCCTGGATGGCAATTTATTTGTATGGAGAATATGCGAGTCAGTCTGTTAAATTTGATCTTTCTTTAGTGACATTTCCAGTAGCGCTTTTTATCTTGTCTCTCGTATTCTTTTTCTCTCCGAAAGAAGGCGATCAAGCTATAGAGAAGAAGATGGAATGACTCGTGAAGTGTTTTAGAAAATTGGGAGTGTACGAAGCAAGCACATCAGCGTCCTTCTGGGCGTTTTTGTCGTCTATCAAGGTTACACTCCTGGCGACAATGCAATATGCAACTTCGCAATACAAAGAAGGAACGTATAAGGAAATCACGATGTCATTTCAGATCAAGTAATAGAAATGTTTACGACACCAACTAAAATCGTACGACTGGGCACAACCTGTTTAATGAGAAAAAGAAAGCACCTCCTGCAAGATACAGGAAGTGCTTGAAACCGCTTGGTTGAGAGGTATTATGAATGCCTCCGACGAGAATCGAACTCGTGCTGCAGCATTACCATTGCTGAGGTCTGCCACTAACCTACAGAGGCGTTACACATATTATGTTACACAGTTCGTTCGACAATTTCAAGCTTTTTTAGAATAATAAGACCCCGCATCCAGTTTAGATGCGGGGCAGGGTCATTATTGTTTGCGAATCCAAACGGCACCAGCCGAGTTGTCTTTCGCTTCGCCGACGACGTCGACGACGAGACCGTACTTAGGCAATTTCTTACCTGCGTCCGGGATGAGCGAGTTGATATACGTGTTGGCGTCATTAAATTGTTTCACGCCAGGTTGTGCTTTGTAATCGTATGTTCCACGTGTCGGGGATGCGATATACCATGGGATCGTCTTGTCGAGGCTGAACGCCGCGTCTGCGATTTGATAACGTGTGCTACCTGCGACCGTGTCTTTGCCGTTCAACTTCCCAATCAATGCTTCAGGGTGCGAATCGACGACACCGAGGAAGCCTTCACCCGGGTGGAGACCGACCCAGTTGTCTGAGAACGAATCGTCTCCATACCAGACGACGAGACCTGTATTGTATTTGACACCACGGCCGTTCAAGAGACCCGTATCAGCGCCGGCATGGTTACGCCACTCCAAGTAGTAGTAGTGCGGCTTCTCATCCCAACCGTCCGACTTAACGAAACCGTTCAACTTGACCACTTCCGCGCCTTCTGCGTCGTCAGAGAACAATGTTGCACCGCCCGACGTGATCGAGACGTTGTCGAGTGCGAAGCCTTCAAGCGCAAGGCCACCGTCAGTCACGTATTCGAAGACAATCGAGACGTCTTGTCCGGCGAATTGTGACAAGTCGTATGACTTACGAACCCATTCACCGTTCGTCGATTCTGCATCGTTACCTGTGTTGTCGTCACCGTAAACGTCGAGGACGACTTCTTTACCGCCGCTAAGCGCTTTGACATAAAGATAGTCATAATCGTATTCAATTTCAAAACGTGTATCGAAGGCAAGTTGCCCGTCAGCTCCGAGTTTCACGTTCGGGATTGCCAATTCCGTATGCAAGTTGTCGCCTTTAGTCGAGTAGTAGTAATACTTCCCGAACTTCGGCTCGATGCCTTTAACCTTTTTATCTGGCAAGTTGATTTTCACGATGCCAGGGTTGTTCGATTTCGTCACTGATTGGTCGATTTGAGAGACGAAACCTTGCGCGTTAATATCATCGAGTTCGACTTCCTTGATGTTTGCCCAGTTGCCGCCCATCAACTTTTGGAAGTACTCTTTGTTTTGTGGAGAGAAGCTGGTCGGTTCAGTTCCGGCAATCTTCCCAGCCCAGCTACCGCCACTCATGATTGACCATGATTGGACCGGTTCGCCTTGACCTGTATATTGCGTGTCATACTCATCTGGCAGCCCGAGGTCGTGACCGTATTCGTGCGCGAAGACGCCGACTGCACCGTCCTCTGGTTGAATCGTGTAGTCGAACGCGGCCACTTGACCGCCCCAATACGGGACAGCTGCCTCTGTACCAGCGATGCGATATGGGCTGTTACCGACAACCCAACGGTGTGACCAGACTGCATCATCACCGAGCACACCGCCACCCGCTTCTTGACCGGTACCCGCATGAATGATCATCAAGTGGTCGATCAACCCGTCCGGTTCATTGAAGTTCCCGTCACCGTCAAGGTCATATAAATCATATTCATCAAATTCTGCCAAATTCATACCGCTCTTCACAGCCGCATTCAATGCGTCTTTGACGAGTTGACGCGGTCCTGGTCCGGCGTTGTCATGACCACCAGATGGACTATCGGCGCCATAGTCTTTCGCCGTACCTGGGACGGTCAACCATTCTGAGACCGTACCATCGACGGTGTAGCTACCTCCAGACTGTTCCTCATAATACTGTTTGAATGTCTGGACTTTGTCTCCGTTGAACAGTTCGAACGACTCGTCGCCGAACATATACTGCTCATAATGTTCTTTACTAAAGTTATCGCTATACAGATAACCTTCCTCTTGAACAATATTGTTATGTTTGAAGTCGCTATATTCGACAAGAAGGACGAGTACTTTGTCTTCACGGACGGCGCCGTTATAGCCTGTCTGTTTCGCTGGATCAACTTTTACTTGACCGTTCGGCTTGCCTTTCCGATAGTTTGCTTGTCCTTTTTTCGCTTTGTCGAGGAGACGGTTCGATTCTTTTTCGAACTGGTTATGTATCTTCTCTTTGGCTGCGGCTGCTTTGTCATTCAAGTCATGCTTATGCGGGTCTTGCGCTGCACCTTGTTTCTTGGCGATGTACGCCTCGACCGCTTTCGTGCGTTCTGAAGCCGATAAGCCTTTCTTAATGACGCCACGCTTCTCGAGCGCTTTAGCGAGACGTTCCTCATCGATGATATGATGATCAATCGGAGCGTGTTCGCTAGCCGACGGTATGGCCGGTGCGACGTTTGTCGGTCCTGCAGCAACCGGGATGGCGCTGACCGTCATTGCTGACGTCAGGACGGCCGCGAGTGTCGTGCGGCGGATGGAACGATTTTTCATCTGTACTAACCTCCTGTGTAAATAATGGGAAATTGTGTGAGCTTAGGGTAAACATTAGACTTGTGTCTGATTAATGTCAATATTCAGAAAAAGGGTAGCGAAAAAAAGAGACTTTCGTCCCGTTTGGGCAATAAGCCCTAAAGGATGTCCGTCTCTATGTCGATATATCCGTAATGCAGTTTTGACGTCTTTCGTGTAATCCTCGTAAAACCGTACTCGTTGAACCATTCACTCTCAAAATGCGCTTTTAGGACGATTCGTTTTTTTGCAACACGTCGCGCTTCCCGAATGAGCTCGTCTGAGAGCGGAGCCGTATTCGCGAGTGAACGTAACGGGTTCAAATGAACCGATTCTGAAATCGTTTTCTCGAACATCGGATCGAAGTAGACGATGTCGAACGAGTCGTCGATACATGTCTTCAAATAGGTAAGGGCGTCTGCGTGGACGACTTCGATTCGTCGCATCGCTTGATTGATGGCCTCTTCTTTCTCGACCCACACGCTAAGTCCTTCCTTGACGAGCATCGCCGTCATGAACTCGCTCTCGATTCCGGTGATGCGACCATCTGCTCCGATGGCATGGCTCATGACAATCGAGTCCGAACCGAGGCCGAGCGTACAGTCGAGGACACGGTCGCCGGGCTCGAGCATGGCCGTGTCGACGAGCGGGTCGTGTCCATCACGCATCAATTGTTTGATGCGAAAGACCGAGCTGGAAGGATGAAAAAAGAACGGTTCGGTCGTCCCGAGCGACGTGTATTCGACGCGCCGTTTATCGAAGACAAGGACGCTTTTCTCATAGTGATTCATCAGCGTCTCGAGTGATTGTTTTTTCCGCTCGACAAAACGTACACCGTAATGCGATGCGTGTCGAGTCGCTTGTTCGCGTACTGCATCGGTTGGTCGCAGACAAGTCGTGACAATATACATAAAAAAACGCTCCTTCATAAAAAAGAGACGCAGATTGCGTCTCACTTTTTCTTGCTGAGTAGATCAGACAATTCGTCAATGAGTGCTTTGTGCGTCGCCAATTCTTTTTTCTTTTCATCGTTCGGATTGATTGGACGTTTCGAGCGGCTTTGAAGTGCCTCGAGCGTCTCGTCAATTGATGATTTGAGCGTGTCACGGTCTTCAGGTTTGAGTGACACTTCCTGCGGGTTTTCACCACTCGCATCGAGTTCACGTAGACGTGCCATCAATTGCTTCGCCTCACGATTCAAATCCGACAACAATCTGTCAATTTGTTCCAGTCTTAATTTAATCCCATCACGTTCTGTAAACATACGTTTCACCTCTTTTGCGTTGTAACCACAAGGGTCTCTTCTTGTTTACTTTACCATATTTTTTGTAAGACGAAACTACCGGGAATATATTCCATTTATTTTGCGAACGGGAAACAATGTTTCTCTATACCCACTCAAACCCCAGCTGATATACTAACTAGGCTAAAAGGGAGGTGGGCGGATGGGCACAACGAATCATCCACCAAAAGCGCTTAAAGGCGCGATTTTATCGATTACGACGTATTTAATTCTATCTATATTAAAAGTCGTCTTCGGAATCATTTATAACTCAGAGGCCGTCCTTGCGGACGGTTTCAACAACACGACGGATATTATCGCCTCAATCGCCGTCTATATCGGGATTCGGATTGCGGCATTACCACATGACGCCGAACATAAATATGGCCATGCCAAGATGGAGACGCTCGCCGCACTCGTCGCTTCGCTCATCATGGTCGCCGTCGGGGTGTTCGTCCTACTGAACAGTGTCGCGAACTTGCTTCAGGGGGAATACATTGAGCCGAACCCGCTCGCAGCGGTCGTTGCCTTTATCAGTGCGCTTGTCATGTTCGGTGTGTATGCGTACAACTCGAGCTTGGCCAAGAAGACGCGCTCGCTCGCCTTGAAGGCCGCCGCGAAAGACAATCTCGCCGACGCGATGATCTCAATCGGGGCGACGCTCGGTGTTTTGTTCGCATTCTTCAAACTGCCATGGATGGACACGGTGCTCGCCGTCTTGATTGCCGGGATGATTATCCGCACGGCCATTCAAATCTTCTTAGATGCGACGCATCAACTGTCGGACGGGTTCCCCCCGGACCTCGTGAACGCTTACGAGGAGACGATTGGCGAGTTCGAATCGGTGAAGGAAGTGCGTGAAATCAAGGGTCGGCATCTCGGGAACCATGTTATGCTCGACGTCACCATTGCGGTTGATGGAGAGTTGACGGTTGACGAGGCGCATGACCTTTGCGATGAGATTGAACGAAAACTCGATGAGCGGCATGCCGTCGATTCGGTTCATATTCACATTGAACCTGCTTGACGTTTCGGTTATCTTTTGCGAATCAAGTCGCAGTTCGTATATAATGAGTGTGGAAAGAATACGGAATAACTGTTAAGGAGGGCACGGGATGGACATCGTGCGTCAACCTATTCGTCAAATTGATGAGATTGAATATGAACATTTTCAGAAATATGGGCAGAGCTCATACGGCATTTCAGCTGAGGAGCTGAAAGGCATCTTTGAAGAGATGGGCACCGAACATGTCTATTCGGCCGTTGACCATAGCTACGGGGAAGATTTTTATTTTGATATCCTCGTTGATGGAAAGATTGTCGGAAAAGTACTTTTGCTCAAGCTCGCACGTGTGTATCAGCTCGATTTGATGGTGTTCGACCCATACAAAGGCAAAGGCTATGCGACGGAAGGGTTACGTCTCGCGCTCGAACAGTCAGATTTGAAAGACGGACATACCGTCCGTGCCGGGATTCCGCCGACGAGCCCGCATCAAGAAGCGATGCGAAGCGTGCTCGAGAAGAACGGCTTTGAGAAACGGAACGGACTCTATTATTTGAACTTTAAGAAACGATATGTAGTAAACCACTAAACTGACGGCGTTTGACGCGTCAGTTTTTTCGTATGGGGGTTTTTGGAGATGAGACAAGTAACGATCAACGACATCGCCAAGCTAGCAGGCGTCGCAAAGAGTACGGTCTCGCGTTATTTAAACGGAGGCTCGGTCGGACAGGCGACACGGGAGAAGATTGAGCGGGTCATTCAAGAGACGAACTACGAACCGAACCAGTTCGCGCAAAGTTTGAAATCGAAACAGACGAAGATGATTGGCGTCATCGTGCCGCGTCTTGACTCGTACGCCGCCTCTCGCACGATGATGGGGATCGACGAGCGGTTGACCGAACGCGGCTATCAAATGCTCGTCGTGAACACGGCTCAACAGACCGAGCGCGAGATCGAGCAATTGTACAACTTGGCAAAACAGAAAGTCGCCGGCATTATCTGGCTCGGGACGACGGTGACCCCACGTCATTTACATGCGATCGAGGCGATTCAAATTCCGGTACTGTTAATCGGTCAGGAACATGCGACAGTGCATAGTCTCGTTTATCCTGACTATGAGGCGGCATACGCACTAGGTAAGCAGTTCATGGACTGGGGCCATCGGGACGTTATCTACGTAGGTGTCGAGGAGTATGATATCGCCGTCGGCCAAGCGAGACGCGACGGATTTTTACGTGCCTTTAGCGAATCGGGCGCGAGCGTCAAGACGTATACGACGACGTTCAAGATTGAGGATTCGATTCCGATTGGGGCACAAATCGGTCATGAGCAAGCGGCGTCACTCGTTGTCTGTGCGACCGATAATATCGCCCTCGGTGTATTGAAAGGGCTCGCCAACAGCGGCAAGACCGTACCGAATGACGTCTCGGTGAGCGGATTTGGTGGCTATGATTTCACCGAGGTATTGCATCCGTCCCTCACGACGGTCCACCTGCCATATCGCAGGACAGGAGCGAAGGCGGCTGACATGATTCTCCAGTTGTTAACAGGCGATGTCATCGCAATGAAAACGTTCACAAATTTCGAGATTAAACTGCGAGAAAGCGTTGACATTTTAAAATAAATCGATTACATTTGTGTTGCGGAACCGGTTCCGCAACATTTTTTTAATTGGTTTTGGAACCGGTTCGATAAAGAGCGTGGATTGAAAGATTATGGAGGTGGACGGATGAATACCGTACATTGCATTGGTGAACTATTGATTGATTGGGTGTGTGAGGACGCGTCGAGCGACCTCGTCAACGGCACTACTTTCGTCAAAAAAGCAGGCGGTGCGCCTGCGAACGTGGCGGCCGTCGTCAGTAAACACGGGGGGACATCAAGTTTCCTCGGTCAAGTCGGGGCGGATCCGTTCGGACAATTCTTAAAAGAGACGCTCGAAGCAAACGGCGTCGGCACGGACAACTTGGTCGAAGCAGGCGACACGACGTTCGCCTTCGTCTCGATTCAGGCGGACGGAGAGCGTGACTTCACGTTCCGACGTGGCAGTGACGGCGATTATGCGTTCGACGCGATTGACTTGTCGAAGTTCAAGTCAGGGGATATCGTCCACTTCGGTTCGGCGACGGCACTGCTTGATGGTGAATTAAAGAACGCCTACTTCAAGTTGCTGCAATTCGCGAAACGCGATGGGCTGTTCGTCTCGTTCGACCCGAACTATCGCGACGCGCTCGTGACGGACCTCGAGGCGTTCAAACAAGACTCGCTACACTTTATCGCCGAGGCCGACTTCGTCAAATTGAGCGAAGAAGAAGCCCACTTGTTGACCGGAGCTGCGACGCTCGACGAGGCGGTCGACGCACTCATCAAACTCGGCGCAAGCCGGGTCGCCATCACTCTCGGGTCGCGCGGCACGTTGATTGCGACAAGCGAGACGCGGGCCATCATCCCGTCGGTGAAAATTGAAAGCGTTGACTCGACGGGTGCCGGTGACGCATTCGTCGGGGCGTACTTGTATCGTCTCGTAACACTTGGCGTCGACGATGCACGATTACAGCAGGACATCGAATATGCGAACGTGACCGGTGCACTCACGTGTACGGCTTACGGCGCGATTCCAGCCATACCATCACCACAACGTGTTCAACAACTGTTAGGAGGGAAACCCGAATGAACTACAGACAAGAAGCAGAAGCGATTTTAGAGGCGCTCGGCGGAAAAGACAACGTCGCCGCGGCCGCCCACTGTGCCACCCGGCTCCGTCTCGTCTTGAATGACGAGTCGAAAGTCGATGAGAAAAAATTGGATGCGTTAGACGTCGTCAAAGGGACGTTCGCGACGGGCGGTCAGTACCAAATCATCATCGGTGCAGGGACGGTCAACAAAGTCTATGCCGAGTTCACTCAATTGACAGGACTCGGCGACATGTCGACGAGTGACGTCAAATCGGCGAGTGCGAAAAAAGGCAATCCGCTCCAACAGTTCGTGAAAATGTTATCTGATATTTTCGTACCGATTATCCCGGCGATCGTCGCCGGTGGTCTCTTGATGGGGATTAACAATTTGCTCACAGCGCCGGACTTGTTCTTCGACGGTAGCTCGCTCATCGACCAGTACCCTGGCATCGCCGACCTTGCCGCGATGATCAATACGTTCGCCAACGCCGCCTTCGTCTTCCTGCCCGTCTTGATCGGGTTCTCCGCGGCCAAGCGGTTTGGGGGCAACCCGTATCTCGGTGCCGCCCTCGGGATGATCATGGTCCACCCGGATCTCGTCAACGCCTATGCGCAAGCGACGGTCGGTGATATTCCGGTCTGGAACATCCTCGGATTTGAAATTGAGAAACTCGGTTACCAAGGTCAAGTGTTACCGGTACTCGTATCGGCTTATATTTTATCGAAGCTTGAAATCAACATCCGCAAGTTTATGCCGGCATCGCTCGACATCTTGCTCACGCCGCTTCTCTCACTCTTGATCACAGCGTTCGTCACGTTCGCGTTCGTCGGGCCGATCACACGTGAAGCAGGGAACTTGATTATCGATGGACTCGTTTGGACGTACGACTCACTCGGCTTCTTCGGCGGTCTCGTCATGGGTCTCTTGTACGCACCGATCGTCATCACAGGGATGCACCACAGCTTCATCGCCATCGAGACGCAACTTCTCGCCGATATCGCACGGACGGGCGGGTCGTTCATCTTCCCGATCGCCGCGATGTCAAACGTCGCCCAAGGCGCGGCTACACTCGCTGTCTTCTTCTTGACACGTGAGAAGAAAATGAAAGGTGTCGCTTCGGCGTCAGGTATCTCGGCACTTCTAGGGATCACCGAACCAGCCATGTTCGGGGTCAACTTGAAACTCCGCTACCCGTTCATCGCCGCCATCATCGGTTCAGGAATCGCCTCGGCGTTCATCGTCGGTCGTGAAGTCCTCGCTGTCGCACTCGGTGCGGCTGGTCTTCCGGGGATCATCTCAATCGCACCGGCATCAATCGTATCGTATATCATCGGCATGGCGATCTCGTTCGCTGTTGCCTTCAGCTTGACGTTCGTCCTCGCGAAGCGCCAGGCAAAAAAAGACGCGGTCAAACAAGCCGCATAAGATAAAGGAGTGATTTGAATGACTTGGACGAAGGCGGAACGTTATCGTTCGCTGCGTGACGTGAGTGCCCTCGACATGGAGACACTCCGCACGAAAACGGCGGCCTCGCCTTGGCGGTTCGGCTATCATATCCAACCGCCGACTGGCCTGCTAAACGACCCGAACGGTTTCACGTTTTTTAATGGGGAATACCACATGTTCTATCAGTGGTTCCCACTCGGACCGGTACACGGTCTGAAACATTGGTATCACGTCACATCGACCGACCTCGTCACGTGGACCGATCGCGGGGTGGCGTTAGTCCCGGAGTCGACCGAAGACTCACATGGTGCCTATTCCGGAAGCGGCTTCGTCGCAGACGGGGAACTGCATGTCATGTATACGGGTAATCACCGGACGGATGACTGGACGCGTCACGCCTCGCAACTGATCGGCGTGTTACGCGATGGAAAAATCGAACGACGTAACGTCGCCATCCCGGACGTCCCGGCTGGCTACACGGAGCATTATCGTGACCCGAAAGTATGGGTTGAGAACAGTTTCTACTATGCGATTGTCGGTGCTCAGCGTGAGAACGGGACCGGATGTGTCGTCTTGTATCGTTCGAGCGACTTGAACGACTGGACGTTTCTTGGAGAAGTGAAGACGGGCCTCGACCCGTTCGGTTACATGTGGGAATGTCCCGACGTGTTCGAACTGAACGGACAGCACGTGCTCGTCTTCTCGCCACAAGGCATCGAGCCGGACGGCCATCGGTATCACAACATCTATCAATCGGGATTCGTCATCGGGAAGTTAGACCTCGAGACGTTGACGTTTGAGCACGGTATATTCGAAGAACTCGATTTCGGCTTCGACTTCTACGCCCCGCAAACGACTGAACATAACGGACGTCGTCTGCTCGTCGGGTGGATGGGCTTGCCGGAAATCGAGTATCCGACGGACCGGTTTGGTTGGGCACACGCCTTGACGCTGCCGCGCGAGCTCTCGATTGAGGACGGTCGATTGAAACAACGCCCGGTTCGGGAGTTGTCGAAACTTCGTCAAGCGACGTTCATCGAGACGTCAGGCACGTCGGTTAAGACGGACACGCCGCATCGATATGAACTCGAACTGACGACGGACGGATCGGACTTCACGCTCGAACTGCTTCAAGTCGGAGATGAGTCGCTCGTCATCCGGTACGACGCGTCGACTCGTGAGTTGACGATTGACCGGACGAACGCCGGTGAGCCGTTCGCGACCGAATTTGGCACGACGCGTACGAACGTGATGGACGTCACGTCCCTCCAGCTTTTCGTCGATTCGTCGAGCGTCGAATGTTTCGTCAATGACGGCGAGGCCGTCGCCACGCTCCGCGTGTTCCCGAACGAGCTCGACAAACAGTTGCGCTATGAAGGGGCGACTGCGAGCTTGATTGGTTGGACGTACGAATAATTAAGCTGAGCTTCGGCTCGGCTTTTTTGTTGTTCCGAAATGTAACGATTTCACGTTTTGCTTATGCTACTGTAAAAATAGGTAATCAATTGCATAAATAATGGAGAGTGATGCTCTGATGTGGATTATATTTGGTTTACTGGCAATTGGGGCGACGTTATTCAACTTGTACACGTTCAGCGTGGGGAAAGACTACAGGCTACCGATGGCGGTCGCATTGTCTTTGACTGCATTGACGGTATGCGCAGACTACAGCCATTTGGCGGTTTGGGTCGAAGCAGAAGACTGGGCGGCGTTGGCAGACGTCATTCCAGGCATGGGGCGAGCGTGGTGGGTTCTGACAAGCATCTCAATCGGACTGAACGTGCTACCAATCTTTTTAGAACGGGCTAAGGAGAAGCAGAAGTCAAAAGCTTAAAGTGATATTAATGAAACGTTCTGTACACGTTTTGCGTATGTAAAATGATCAGACAGATAGGAGGTCGAATATGATGGGTAGACTGTTGAATTTCATTAATGAAGTGAGAAAAATTACGCTACCGTATGGGTATGGCAGAGAAAGATTCAAGGCAGTTGAAGCTGAAGAGATGAATCATGTGAAAGTCGCTGAATCGGTGGAAGGGACCCGATTCAACGACCAGTTCCTCGTCGAATACAATCGACTGCAGGACATCAAGGTGTTCGCGGATATGCTTCGCAACGCGGACGAGTTGATGGACACGACAGTTCAGCGTGAACCGGATTTCGATCTCGAGATTCACTATAAAGCCGATGCTGTGGAACGCTATCAACTTTGGCTCGGGCGTAACGGGACACCGAGTGTCCTTTCGAACGTCAGCGAGTCACACCGCCTCTATCAAGTGGAGGCCGACATCACGGGCCGCTTAATTGTGACGCTACAGGTGGACGCCTAACCTAGCATGGTCCTTGAAACTAGTTTTACGTATTGAAAGTCGACAACTTAAGGAGGTGAAGTCAGATGAAACGTAAGGGGAAATGGATAACGGGGATTGCCGCTTTGACCGTCGGCTTACTCGGAGGATGTGACACGAATGAGCTCATCGCAGAAGATGTCACAGAAGTGAGAATTGCCGAGTCGGTCGACTTCGGGCGGTTCCACGAACACGATGTCATCACGTATAACGAGCTCGCAGACGTCAAAGTGTTCGCGGACATGATTCGCAATGCGGAACAACAACCTGGCATCGTGAATATGGCAACGCCTGAATATGATGTGGAAGTCCAGTATCAAGACGAGACGATGGACCGCTATTACGTCTGGCTCGGCGAGTTAGGCATGCCGACGAGCATTATGGATGTGAACGATACGCATACGGTGTATCTCGTTCCGGCAGACGTGACGGACGAGCTGATTCGACTGCTGGAGCATGAGTGAACAGGGGATGGATGGTGAAGCTTTCAATGAAACGAATCGTAGCGCCCGTATTGGTAGTGTTCATGTTGACGGGTTGTGGCTCGAACGATTTTCGGACGGACGGAATTAAAGCGGTGACCGTCTCGGAATCGGATGGGTTTTATCGTTTCCAAACGGGTGACTTCATCACGTTTGACGAACCGAAAGCGATTCAAGTATTCGAAGATATGCTTCGTGAGGCAGAGAGAATTCCGGGGATCGCCAACGTGGTCGGACCGGAATACGATCTCGAAGTCCGCTTCGAAAATGAAGAGACTGACCGCTATTACCTCTGGCTTAATGAATCGGACGGTGAGAGCAGCCTTTACGACGCGGACGATACAGACACGGCTCACCTCATTCCGGCAGACGTGACCAATCGACTGATCGAATTACTCGAAGCAGACTAAAAAAGACACCTAGATTGGTGCCTTACGAGTTTAAGCGGATAAAGCGCTCGATTTGCTGCTCGCTCTTTCGCGCCTGGCGACCAATCCAAATGAGATGGCCCGGACTGTTCAAAATCGTGAGCTGTGCGTGCGGGATAAGTCGCTTCGCGTGATGGGCATGGCGCACAGGGACGGCCTTATCATTCTTTGAATGGACGATATATGTCGGACATGTCACGCCGAGTAGCGCTTCGTCGGGGACTCGTTGACGTAGGTCGAACTGGGCCCCGAGCCCGAACGCCATCTGACTGGCGACGCGTTTCAATAGAAAGATGTCGTACGGGGTCACTTCATCGCGAATCGCATCTAACGCGAGCAGGCTCGTCGACTCAATCATACGAGCCGTCGCCTCGAACGGCTGTTTTTGAATCGCCCGGAAGACGAACTGTTTCATCGTGAACTGGGCGGCGATGAAGAGCGGCTGGGCGATGTTTCGGCTAATGTAGCGTCGATATGGGAAATCGACCTCGCTCGTCACCGCCGCGGCGAGCGTCAGACTGAGAGCCTGATTGTTGCGTGACGAAAGCTCAATCGCTGTCGGACCACCGGCAGAGATGCCATATACGTGATAAGCGTCAATCTTCATGACGTGCATCAGCTGGCGCAAGTTCTCAGCGAACGCTTGAGGCGTCGCGGAAAATGAGTACGGAGTCTCACCGTAACCGGGGCGGGACGGGACAATGACCCGGAATCCGGACAAGACGAGCCGGTCCACATGGTACGGTTCGAGACTTGACGATTGGGTCCCATGGATCAAGACGACGACCGGACCGTGACCTCGGTCGATGTATTCGATTTTTGTGCCATTGACGTGGGCGTAGTGTTTCACAGCGACGATTGCCTCCTTAAACGAAATGTAATGGAAAATAACTTTATTTCATGGAAATAACATGATAATGTCTCTTTATACATATTATATATACAGAAGTGAAAGGGGAACATACCGTGAACAACCGAGAGCGGTTACTTGAAGTAAGACGGTTCTTCGAACGCCATACGGACGACAATCATCCGAAGACGTTAGAGGACCTGCTTGCTTACTTATCTACAATTGGTGATACTTCTAAGTTAGCAAAAAAATCCGTGAAAGACGACATCCAAGCATTGACCGATTCGGGGTTCGAGGTGCAGGATGAGCTCGAGAAGAACGGTCTTGCCAAAAAATATTGGCATTCGGCCCGCCTCTTCGAGAGCCATGAACTGCGGATGATGGTCGATGCGATCGTCGCCGCGAAGTTCATCTCGGAGGACGTGACCGAGCAGATCGTCGACAAGCTCCGCAATTTGACGAGCATCCCGGAAGCGGAGACGCTCCAATCCATCATCAAGACGCCGAAGAAGAAAGTGAACTATATTCCATACCATATCGACCGGATTCAACGGGCGATTCAAGAACAAAAAGCCATCTCGTTCCAATATACGGACGTCGTCGGATTCGACGTCGCCAAGCGGACGTTCCCGCTCCGACGTGACGGCGAACGCTACGTCGTCAATCCGATTGATTTGCATTGGAACCACGAGCAGTATTACTTAATCGGCATCGACGAATCGATTGGGGAGATTCGCAACTACCGGGTTGACCGTATCGTCAACTCGGAGATCGTCGAGGACGACTCGCCGCGTCAAAAGCATCACTTGCCGGATGACTATTTCCAAAAGTCGTTCAACATGTATAATGGGCTCGATGAAGAAGTCGTCTTGGCCGTCGAAGAGCGGGTGCTCCCGGTCATCTTCGATAAGCTTGGGGAAGACGTATCGATTACGGAAACAAACGACCGTTTCCACATCCGATTCGACGCGGCCGTCTCCGACGGCTTCGTCTTCTGGCTGTTATCCCTAGGAAGCCAAGTCGAGGTGCTCGAACCCGTAACGCTCCGCGACCATATGCGGGAGACGATTGAGTCGATGGCAAGCCGATACTCAAAGGCGAGCATTCATTGAAACGCTTGATTTAAGTTTGTGATATACTGCTTGCGACACTTGTAGAAAGGGGACAGGCGGATGTTGAACTGGATGCCATTAATCATTCCGATTGTCGCTGTCATTTTCGTTACAATCGTCGCGAGACGAGCGATGAAAATGGACCAAGATAAATAAATTGAGGACATCCTTCTCGTTTTGAGAAGGGTGTTTTTTCAGAGAGGAAGGAGGGGAATTTTTGGATACGATCACACATACGTTGTTCGGGCTCACCTTGTACGGAGCGGCGGACAAACGCGAGTTACAGAAAAACGAGAAACGCGCGTTGCTCGTGACGACACTCGTCGGGAGTCAAATTCCGGATGCGGACGTCATCTCCCAGCTTTGGGACACCGAAGGGATGTATCAGATGTGGCATCGCGGCATCACACACTCGATTTTCCTCGTCCCGCTATTCGCGCTACTCATCTACTGGCTCGTCCGCGTTCTCTTTAAAGTAACCGACATGCGTTATTTTTACTGGGCGATGCTGTCCGTGTTCATTCATAACACGGCCGACGTGTTCAACGCCTGGGGGACAGGTTACTTCGAACCGTTCTCGGACGCGCGGCTCACGTTCGGCGTCATTCCAATCGTCGATTTCGTCTATTGGGGTATCTTCCTTGTCGCATGGCTCGTGGCGCGCCGCCAGAACGTTAGGCACACGGTATATCGCTATGCCTGGGCCGCCATCTTTGTCCACGTCTTGATTCAAAGCGCACAAGGCGCCTATTTGTATCAGTCGTACGCTACCGAGCATGACGAGGTCGCGTTGTCGGCGTCGTTCATCCCGGCGCAGTTCACGGTCGTCACGAAGACCGATGACACGGTCTCGATTTTCAGCGATTCCGTCTATCAATCATCTGTACTTCAATATGAATTGATGAGTGCGGACGATGCCGATTTGACACCGCTCTTTGATGAGAATAAAGAGGCGCTCACGCTGAAGCAATGGTCACCGTTCGTTGTCGTTGTCGACGAAGACGAGCGACTCGGACTATTCGACCCGCGTTTCTTTGACGGCGAGTCGTCCTTCCTCTACGAATACATTGAATTGTAGGTGATTCTGTGCGACGTTTCCGGTATTTATTCATCTTCGGCTACGAACAGGCACTCAGTTGTCTCTTCGCGGTCGCGATCTTCGGTGCACTCGCGTTAACGAAGTGGATCGATTTCCCGATTCCGCGCTATGATGTGTTGCTTCTTTGGTGTGTGTTCGTCCAAGTCGTGCTCGTCAAGACCGGGTTCGAGACGATGGAAGAACTGAAAGTGATCAGTTGGTTCCACGTCATCGGGCTCGGCCTCGAGCTGTTTAAAGTCCAGATGGGGTCGTGGAGCTATCCGGACGAGGCGTTGACGAAATGGTTCGGCGTTCCGCTCTATGCCGGCTTCATGTATGCGAGCGTCGGCAGCTACGTCGTCCAGTCATGGCGCCGCCTCGATTTGGAATTTCTAAAGATGCCACCACCGCTCATCGGGTTCGGCCTCGGAATCGCCATCTACTTCAACTTCTTTTGGCACCACATTTGGCTCGATTTGCGCTGGGTGTTGATCGGCCTCGTCTTTCTCGTCTTTGGCCGGGCCATCGTCACGTATCGGCTCGACGACCGCCGATTCACGATGCCCGTAGTCGTCGCTTTCTTTTTAATCGCATGTTTCATTTGGTTCGCGGAGAATATCGTCACCTTCTATAACGGCTGGGCGTATCCGAATCAATTGAACGGGTGGGCCATCGTCGACCTTGGGAAGTTGTCATCGTGGTTCCTTCTCGTCATCATCAGCATCCTGCTCGTGGCGTGGCAGAAACGACGGCTTAAGGCTTATACATAAAAACCACTCGTTCTAACGTTTGAACGAGTGGTTTTGTATGAAGTTTGAAACGATTGTCGAGACGGGCTCGTTGCTGCTCGTATGGTGAGTAGCGATGATGACGATTCCGGATATTTCGTACGGTCCGGGCATTGAGTATGTATGTACGGTAACGCTGACACGCGAAATAAAAACGCTCGTCGACTATGAGATTCGTTCTCTTGATGGAGAGGTCCTCTTTTCAACATACTGAAGCACTCCTATATTCGGGAGTGCTTTTTTATTTGTCCAGAACACGTATCCTCGTCGATTGGTGATAGGTTATCACAATTTGATGGTGATAATTTTTAGAATATTGTTTTTATTTACATAACTAATATGCTAAACTCATTAAAACCACATATGGATAATATTAACTTTAGTAAGTTAAGGATTATTAAAAAGGAGTCGACACAATGAATTGGATTGCCCGAAAATCATCCCAATTTCTGATCACGTGTTTCGTCTTGATTGGGATCAGTGCCTTGCCGTCTTTGGTTGGACAACTCGAGTTTGTGCCCTCGAACTACTGGGGTGGTCTGCAACAACAAGTCGGCCTGTTGACGAAACTTGATGAAATCACCTATTACAACGTCACGGCACAACGAGAGTTACCGTTGTTGCCAGCGATTGGACCGCTCATGAAGGAGACCGTCATCATCTTCATGACGTCGTTAGTCGTCGCGGTAGGATTTGCGCTCTTGTATGCATATTCCTTTTATCGGAGCGGAAGGCGGGTTCGGACTGTAATGCAACAAACGAGTCAGACCTTAGAGATGGTCCCAGATTTGTTTTGGCTCATCTTCACGCAGTTCCTCGCCATTACGCTCTATAAGAAGACAGGCTTCGATCGCATCGAGGTCGCGGGAGGGTTTGCCGAATACATACGTTTTTTACCGATTGTGACGTTATCGCTCACCATCTTGTTTTTCTTCCTCAAATGGTTGACGAACCACATATTGCAAGAAGAAACGACGCCGTTTCTCGAACTGGCACGAGCGAAGGGTGTTCGACCGGCCGCGTTGTTCTGGAAACACTTGCTCCCGAATTTGGTGTATCGGTTCTACCTTTTTTTCCGTTCGAATTTGATTACGGTATTGTCGAGTCTGTTGATTATCGAGTATTTGTTCAACGTGCAAGGTATCTTCCGGTTCATCGTCTATAATCCTTCCATGCCGATACTACTCGTCATCTTGTTCGTCATCTACATCCCAATCTTTCTCGTGGATGTATTGGCGGAATGGCTCATCCCAGACGCTTGGAAAGGAGGGGTATGATGCGCCGCGTACTCATGCGTGACCCGATTTTCTTGATCGTCTTCACGATTTTAATGGGTCTACTTTTACTCAGTATCGGGAATACGATCTTTCGTGACGGACAGGTCGACCAGTTCCTGAACCGCTACTCGGAGGAAGGAAGATTGATTGGCATCCCGCCGCTCGAACCGTCGAAAGACCAATGGCTCGGGACGGACCGGGCCGGGAACGACTTGTTCCAGATGATGATTGAAGGGTTCAAGTGGACGGTCGGCATTTGCGCGATTGTTGCGCTCGGACGGATGGCGATTGGTTTGCTCGTCGGAATCCCGCTCGCATTTCGCGGGGCGCGGTTGAACCGATACTTCAAGATTGTGTTGGACGGCTTTTTGATTTTACCGATTTCGCTACTGGCGATGATGATGTTGTTCTCGTCGTTGATGTTCGCCGACTCGACGATGGTGCCACCGCTCATCGATCGCGTATCGCTTCAGCTAACGGTCTTCATCCTGCTCGGGTTACCTGCTGTCACGCTCTATTTGGTTACAGAGGTGAGGCAGCTGTTGAACCGAGAGTTCATGGTCGTCGCCGAAACGTTAGGTGGCAGTGTCTGGCATCGGACGAGGCAACACTTGTGGCCGCATCTCGTGCCAACGCTGGTGATTGTCTTCATGCAACAGTTCGTCCAGACGTTGATGTTGTTGATTCATCTCTCTTTATTCGGCGTCTTCTTCGGAGGGACCGTCTTCTTATTTGAAGGGGTCATGCCGACGCTATTTGAGTGGTCCTCAATGTTCGGTTATTATTTTAAGCAGTTCACGGCGACGACTTGGATGACGAGTCACATGTTCCTCGTCCCGGCCATCGGACTGTCCTTACTTGTCTTCCTTAGCAACTTGTTGACGAGCCGGCTCGAGCGGGCGTTTCGGTTACGGCGTCAAGAAGCAATCGTCACCGATGAAACGATCTCGCAAGCCGAGGCGGCAGCGGCGACACTCGACGAACCGTTTATGCTCGTTTATACGGATGATGCGCTTCAACTCCATCGTAAAAAAGATATGAGCGGATGACGTGGTGAAAAAATGAAGCCACTGAATACGTTTAAACGAGGCATTCCTGAGTATAGGAGTGCCTCTTCTTATTGTCTTGAGTCAACGTGAACTACTCGCCACTTATTTGCTTCGCAAATTGAAGTGGGAGCTTCTTGGGAAGACCGCACTTTTACTAGCCACGGTTGTTTACCAAGCTCGTCGGGCAAGTCCCTGCCCTGAAGGTTTTTTTAGTCAGCCAACATCAATAGGTTGATGCTCGCATTGATATCTCGATCATGATGAGCGCCACACGTACACGTCCATTCGCGTACATCCACTGTTTTCTTCTCGCCTTTCAATCTACAAGAAGAGCAGATTTGCGTCGATGCAAACCATTGATCTGCTTTGATAAGAGTCCGTCCGTAGAACTTGCATTTGTATTCTAGCTGTCGAACAAACTCGTACCAACTGACATCGGCGATCGATTTGGCGATCCTGTGGTTCTTCATCATGTTCTTCGATTTCAATGTCTCCACGACGATGACTTGGTTCTCGTCAACGGTTTGTTTCGACAGTTTATGTAAAAAGTCTTTACGTTGATTTGCGATTTTCTCGTGTTTCTTGGCGAGGATCAGCTTGGCTTTCTCTCTGTTCTTGCTTCCGATCTTCTTTCGTGACAGAGCGCGCTGCGCCTTCTTGACCTTCTCTTCTGACTTGCGAAGGAAACGAGGATTCTCGATCTTCTCAGAAACCATCTCGTCATTTGTCATGATGGCGAAGTGCTCAAGACCAAGATCGATCCCAATCTTGTTCTTGGCAGGAACCCATTTTTCCTCGCCTTGATTGACAAGGATGGAGACGAAGAACTTGCCCGTCTTCGTCATCGAGACCGTCGCGGACTTGATGATCCCCTCGAAAGGACGATGTTGGTTGAACTTCACGAAGCCGATCTTAGGAAGTCTCACCTTCCCGTCCTCGATCCGGACGCTCCCGTTCTGATTGTTGGTCGTGTAGGAGGCGCGGTCGCCGTGCTTCGATTTGAACTTCGGGAACCCTACAGATGTGTCGCGGAAGAAGTTGGCATACGCCTTATTCAAGTCCATCTGGGCGTTCGCCAGGGATAGACTGTCGACCTCTTTCAAGAAAGGGAACTCGGGCTTGTACTTCGCCGGGGTCGGGAGCTTCTGCTTCGCGTCAGGGTTCAGCCTCGACTCTTCATATAACCGGATCCGTTCCTCGAGCATCTTGTTGTAGACGAAACGGACGCAACCGAACGTCTTCATGAAGTGTTCTCGTTGTGGCTTTGTCGGGTATAGTCGAAACTTGTACGCCTTCAGCAAAGTGATCACTCCTCTCCTTGTTTTTCGATGTATTGCCTGATGACGTCAATCGTCGCACCGCCGGTCGTCACGAGGCAGTAGCTTCGAGACCAGAACACCTCTTTCCACAGTCGTCTCTTGACGTGTGGAAAGTCTCGTTTGATCAGTCGGCTACTGGCGATCTTGTAGGTGTTCAGAAACTTCGACATCGCTGTGTTCGGGTGAGCCTTGAACAACACATGGATATGGTCACCGTCATGATTCCATTCGGTCAGTGTGATATGGTATGACGCGCCGATCCGTTCGAACGTCTGTCTCGCGAACCCCGAGATGGCGTCATCAATCACCTTGCGTCTGTATGTGACCACCAAGACGTTCACACTCGCGTTTATTGTTATTTATGTCGTGATAAGCATTCCGGCAATGTTAGGAATCGGCTATGTGATTGACTGGATACCGGAAGCGAGTCCGTACCAACAACTCAGGGGATATGTAATCGAAGGATTGACGAATGAGTTTCAGCTTAAGATTGCAATCTCAGCGATAGCAAGTCTGGTGCTAATCTCCTTGCTGTCGAGACGAAGAGCCAATCAATCGCGTCGATAGACATCACTTCATTCTTCAACGGGCTGGGCCTTTACTTGCGCCATCCAATCATCGAATGCGTCATAATCGATTTTTCCTGACTTTGCCGTATAAAAGAAGCCGTGGTAGCGGAGCGTATCCTCGCTATTGATGATAAATTCATCGAGCTCATCCCCATCTTGATCGTATAAGGTGACCCGATACGAGTATCCCATATAGCCGAAACTGGTTTTTCCTTTCTGAAACGTGATGTCATTCAAGTTATTCATGACAGCGTATATGTCGTCTCGGTCACTCAAGTTGAGTTCATAACCGCTCTGACCGTCAAACACGTGGATGCGAGCCACGCTCGACGGTGACGTCGTGATGACCCGCTGCGGGATAAATGTCGTCGCATATAGCAGTCCGATGACGAGACCGGTAATCAACATATACTTACGTTTGTTGTGGAATTTCTTCAAAATCGTTCTCCTTCGTGTCAGTCGTCAATCACATCTTCCCCGGCTTGCCTCAGTTTCTCAAGTGATTCAAGCATATGCGCGATTACATCGTCAGGGTGGCGTTCCCACGCGCCGAGTTCGGCCACGACTTTGAGCGGGGCGTTCGACCGATACGACCGGGTCGGATTGCCAGGGAAGCGCTTGTCCGTCAAATTCGGGTCGTTCTCGAAGTCGCCCGTCGGTTCGACGAGATAGATGCGTTCACGAGCCTCACCGCTCGCCAGTTCGGCTCCCCATTTGGCGGCGTCGAGGGTGGCCGTGAAATAGATGTAGTTCGACTGTTTCTCTTGATAGTTTGAGCGTCGCTTCGGTTCAAGCAAGTCCCCAAGCTTCAGTTCGGCTTTCGTGCCGTGAAAAAACGGGCCGGGGTCGAGCGGTTTGATGTCATCAGTCATGCTTCATCTCTCCTTCAATCAGGTTGTCTTCAAAGTATAGTGGATGGATTTAGGAGAAGACAGTCTGTTTTTGGCTCATGAATCGCGATATAATTAAGACGGGAAGTGCGTTCGGTTCTTCTTTTTTCGTTACATAGAAATTAAAGCTGTTTACGGAACGAATAGCTCGTGATGGTATAGTCCATCTTATCTGTATAAAAACGGTGAGCCTCGGTCCGAGCAAGTCCCGATTCGAGGGCCACGTACTTGGCACCTCGGTCGCGTGCGTATTCATGGACGAAGTGAAGCAACATCTCTCCGTATCCGTTCGAACGATGGTTCGCGCACGTCACGAGGTCATAAATGAAGACGTGCTTCTCGAGATAGAGATTGACGCGAACTTCGATTCCCGCGAGCGAGACGATTGTATCGTCTGCGTATAACGCATAAAGTTCATAGCCCTGTGGTCGCATTGCGGCGACGAGCTCGAGATAGGCCTCGAGCGTCAGGTCGGTGCGCAGTTGGTTCATGACAAGGAACGAGTCATCGAGTTCGCCTGGTGACTCGATTGGTTTGATGGTATAGACAGTCGATGAAATGAGAATCATGCCTCCTTAATCAAAAGGTTGTGATGTTGATTTCTCTTATATGAGATCCGATTCCTTTACCGGCAAGATATTTCTTTTAGATTTTCAATAGCACACAAAAAAGCTCTGGAACCATGCCGTTCATCGACGGTAGGTTCCAGGGCTTGATTGTTTAAATGTGATTTCAATTAGACGATGATGCTATCTCAAGAATGGCATCGACCATGACCGCTGCGTTCTCTAGCGTCACCTCATAGGAGCTGTCGTCATAGGTTAACGTCTCGTATTCACCACTCTGCAACTCATAGTGCTCGAGTAGCGGACGAAGACGGTCGTGGACCACTTGCACCGCTTCGGGCGATGTATACGGGAAGAGGATGGCAAACGTATCATGCGCGATTCGATACTTTTGATCGGTTCGTCGTGTCGCTGTGTGGAGTTCATCACTAAAGTAATTTAGAAACCATTCATACTCGGTACGTCCGTACTTTTCTTCAAAACGTGAGAACTCATGAATCGTAATGAATGAGACAGAAAACGCACCACCATGTCGTACGAGACGGTCGCGTTCACTGATTACATCTATTCGAAACCGCTCGGCGTTGTCGAGCCACGTTTCGGGATCCACCGCAATCAATTGGCGCGCTCGTTCTTCTAACGCGAGTCTCGACTGTTGCACACGTTTCACCAGTTGGTGAACGAGACCTGAAACGACAGAGAGCACGAGTAGAAGTATAGTGAACCCGATTCCACGCCAATTGAAGAACTGAACTTCACCTTGGTCATTGACGGGAGCAAACGATAGAAAATAGATGAACAGAAAGATGAGCAGCGTCACCGATATCGTCAAGCCGGCGCGCATCCCGAAAGCGAGAGAGGACACGACGATGACTGGAAGTATTAATAGACCAAGAAAGCCGATGTCACTTTCCACAAGTAAGATGGTATACAAAATCGTTCCAATGAGCAGGGAAGCGATGAGGCCAATCAGTTGTAGTGATTCGTTACTCCATCGGTTCATTGCCATCCCTCCTTACTCCATGCTTGATGTACGTCCTCCCCGACAATTCCCCATGTGATGATTAGTTAATCGACAGAAGGTGCTATAGCTACATTATAAAGCAAGTGATATTGAGGAACGGGCGATTTTTTGAAATGAAGCGAGTGTTAAATGAGGAAGTCGTTCAAGAGATATTAAGATGAAGCAAAGTTGTTTGCGAACAGAAGGCGGGGTAATGAGATGAATCAAATGGTGCGTGTATTTGATACGAAGCTAGAAGTGAAAACTATAGGAGAACACGGTAGACCGATTGTGATTATGACTGGTATTGGATGCTCGTTTGAGGAATGGATTGAGGTGACCGAAAGACTAGTTAGTTCAAACCGTATTTTGTTATACCATCGACCTGGGACCGGGAGAAGTGAAATCAGTACAAGAAAGCGTAATACAGAGGCGACAGCAAAGGAGTTAAAAGAATTACTTCACGTTCTACAGATTGACGAGCCGATTGTCTTGATTGGTCATTCCTACGGTGGACTTTGCGCCCAACACTACGCAAAACTATTTCCGGGGGATCTAGCTGCATTGATTCTTATCGACTCGACGTCTCATGATTTACATAAGCTTGATGCGCTCGATACTCCAGTGATGGATCGACTAGCATCGGACGAAGATTGGATTCAACAGTGTCGTCATTATGCAAAGTGTTCAACTTCAGAATTAACGGATCTCATTGGACCGAACTTAAGTGAAGCTCAACAAAAACTTCCCGAATCGATTCAAGCAAAACTTTTAAACTTTTCTAGGCGTCCACAATTATATAAAACGATGCTTGAGGAAGTCCAAAACTGGTATCAGGATGCGAAGTTGATCAAAGACTTAGGATCCTTTGAAGATGTACCGTTATACATTTTGAGTCGAGATGCAGAGTATGAAATAAAACGAGGTAGGATGGAAGGACTGCCTGAAAGTGAATTGAAAAGCTTTGAGGGAAAATGGCATCAACTAGTTCGTGAACAAGCAGAACTATCTTCGAACAGTCGCTTTTTTATTGCAAAAGGGGCGTCCCATGCCATTCATTTGGATCGCCCCGATATGATTGTGGATGTAGTGAATGCATCTTTAAACAACTGAAGCCTAAATCGACCATGCGATACAAGTGCAGAATCGTTTAGCTTTATGAAACTTGTTCTTCATACTCGACTGTCTCATAGAATGAACGTCTCGACCGTGCTTGGACAATACGGACCGTCATTATCCCGATTACGAGGAAGAATAGTGAGAACGCCACATACGTCGAGCGGATACCTACATATTCAGCGAGAAGACCAATTCCAAACGTCAATCCAATGACAAGGATGGATTCGGCGACGTTAATCACCCCAGAGAAGCGACCCATCAATTCGCTCGGCACGTTGTTTTGATAGAACGAAAGGAAGCCGGTATTCGCGAACGATAAGGCGAACGTGAGTAAGAAGAAGCCGACAGACGCGACCACGAACGATTCAGAGAAGGCGAAGACGAGATAGCCGACCGGTGTCATGACAGCGCCGAAACTAATCAAGTAAGGCAACGTCATGCGTGTGCTGAATGTCGCATTGATGATGGATCCGGCGATAATCCCGGCACCGGCGACACTGACGAGGAAGCCGTAACGGCTCTCAGAGAAGTCAAGCACCTGCGTCGCGAACGACGCTTCGAGCGAGTCGAGTCCGGACATGAAAATCGTCATGACACAGAAAAGGCTATAGACGAGCGTCACATAGCGCTTTGTGGACGCGAACCGAACGACCGTCTTCCAATCTTCGATGATCATGCGCACACTGAACACCTCAACTTCGTCACGGGCCGTGTAAAGTGTCGGCAAAAGGGCGAGAATACCGACCGATACGAGTAGCGCCAAGGCGTTCAACTGAATGGCGAGCGTCGGGCTACCAATCATAAACAAAAGCCCGGCGATGGCTGGTCCTAAGATAAAGCCGGCCGATTGTACAAAGTTTTTGAGCGCGTTGAACCGTTGCCGATCATTACTTGGGACGAGCTTCGTCATATAAACGAGGGACGCCGATTCAAAGACAGAGCTCGCGATATTCAAGAAAAAGACGAGCATATAAATGAGCGCGAGCGAGTCGATAAAGGCGAGGCTGAACACGACAACGGCACGAAGCGCATCGAGGAGGATCATCAAGCGGCGCGTGTCGGTACGGTCGATGACCGAGCCTGACCAAAAGTTCGCACAGAGCGCCGCGAGCGGGACGAGCATGTAGAGGACAGAGACGGCGAAAGGTGACTGTGTCATCTCGAGGACGATCAAGTTGAGGGCGATGAAATACACCCAGGCGCCGAGGTTCGAGATCCCGACACCGGTGAGTAAAAGTAAAGGCTGTTTCCATGACTGCATATGCATCGTCCCCGTTCAAATAGATTTTGAACAGTATGTCACAAAAATGATTTCTGCGCCATAAGAAATGCAAATCATTTCAAAATTTTGTTTGAGAATGGATGAGAAATTAGCAGACTACTGCGTAAAAGACCAATATTCAATTGGTGTTGGCTGAGAAATAAGCGTCAATTTGAGTAGGGACGTGTTCAAGGTTATCTGAGAGCTGGATGACATGCGATACGTGGTAAAACGTGCTCGTCGTCTCAAACTTTGTCATGCTGTCCGTCGTGTCGTGAAGAAATACTGGAACGCCTGAACCGATGGCAATGCCGAGCTCGACGTGGCTTCCTTTCCCGGCCGGAAGTAAGATGACGACAAAGTCAGAACCTTTGATGGCGTCACGTTCCTTCTCTCCGATGTCGCGTAGCGCATCGATTGAATCGGCCCGAGCGTTGAGCGTCCAGTCGTATGTATGAGTATAGCCTTGTGCGGTGAGCAAATCACGTAACCGTCTGACGTTCTCGATATTATAAAATCCGGACCCGATATAGTAGTTCACTTATTTTCCTCCCATTCAAATGTGATTCATGTTAACTGCGACGAACCACCAGAGAATGAGACCGAATGACAGCATAAAGGCGGCAATCAGTCCGATTCCGAGGACGAACCGGTGGCGGGCTGTCCAATGATGCTTTCGTCCGAGGTGAAGGCTAAAACCGGTGACGAGACCGCTAAACCCGACAAGTAACGATCGGCTCATGTCATCCTCCGTGACACCATCATCGCAATCTCATGAATAGCGAGGATGCACAGTCCGATGAAAAAGGCGAACAAGGCGATAAAATCTGCCTCGACGTTGAAAAAGAGATTGAGCCCGAAGAGTGGGGTCACGAATAACAAATAGAGTGGATATTGAATCGCGAACAACGCGTCAAGGATGACGATGTCGTACACATACGTCTCGAAGCTATGTAACGTGAACACGGTCACGCCGGCGAACAGGAGTGCCGTCACATAAAGCTTGGCGACCCGGTCGTTCAAGACGCATGTCCCCATCATGCAGAGGACGAGTAAGATGGACGCTGATGCCTGGAGCGGACCAATCGTAGCGTCTGGAAATGTGACCGACGGGATAACATTTAAGATAAAGGCGATGGCATAGACGCAGGAGAGCGTCACGATGCATCGTTTTTTTATGTTCATGATAAACCTCCTCTTAACAATCTTTTGCGAGTTTTGCTAACACATGTATGGCATCATCCGCATCGAACGAGCTGTACCAACGTACGTCGTTTGAATCGAGGATACGGTAATGACCACTGATGACGTTTTGTTGCATCACATAATCGCCGTTTGTAGCAATCCGCTTCCACCAGACACGGCCTCCGAGCGTCTTCGATTTCGGCTCATAAGCGACTTCTTTAGCAATCAGCTTGACGAACTCGACGGGGTCGTCCCCAATCTCATTTAATAAAATCTCACTCTCATTAAAAAGGGCACATATCGTGACGACGATGCCCCAGTTGGCGACGGTTCGTTCTTTCTCGATTTGGATGAGCGTCTTTTTCGAGATACCAAGCACTTCGGCCATCTCTTCTTGGGAAAGCTGTTGCTCGACTCGAATCGATTTTATGTGTTTTGAAACCGTTTGGATAAAATCCGTCTTCTTCATCATCCACCTCAATTGACTAGTTAAAAATAAAGGAGTTTATGACAATAACTTACAAGTGTAATTTTACACCTTTCAAACCCACTGTCAATTATATTCATTGGAAAATCGAACCTATGGAGTAAATATTGAGGTAAAATGGAGAAAAAACGAGGTGCAAAAAAATGACGAAAGAACAATTATTAGCGCTAATACCGACGTCCGAAATAGAAATTCAACTGAAGGATGCAGAAGGGCTTCCGCGTTTCGCATTTTTGAACGAACGCGACCGTTTCGATGAGGTTCAAGGAGAGGTGTTCGATGAGGAAGAACCTTGGCCGAACCATCTCCCCGTCATCGGATATGAAGACTTTCTCGGGGATCTCGTCTGTGTCAATTTGCAGACGAACGAGGTCCTCATCGTCGACCATGAGACAGGGGAACAAATTGAAACGATCGCCGCTTCATTTGAAGAATGGTTGCAGTCAGAACGATGACATGGGAAGACGTGATCACGTTTCTCCCGAACGAAGCGCTTCCCACCAACATGACGACCGATTCGGGTGAACGCCTGCCTGCGACGCTACTCACTTCAGATGAGGCGTCCCGTCTTCCGTCGTCTCGACTCGGGAAACGAATCGGATATGACGCTTCCGGGAAGTGGCTCGTGTACGGTCGGGATGGGGTGCTCGTGCTGTGGGACGAGATGACTGATGAAACGAAGTCGATTCGGACACCGATTGAGACGTTACTCGACATTGTTCCGACAAACCAACGGCTCATCGAACTGTTTGTGCAGGTGAATGATGGAAAGCTAACGCCAGTTGAACTTCCGAGGCGCCGGAACGTCCCGTCTCGCGAGGATCTCGTGGAGTGGCTATGTGCGGTCATGATAGGGAAGCTGACGTTCGAAAACGTCTCCGACTTGGCGGTGGACGCACTCGAGCGGATGGAAGACATGCCCCTTGATCCGCGCGTGATGGATGGGCTGAGATTTTTGAACGGCATCGACCTCCAAGTGGAGCCGGGTGTATATATGCACGAGAAAAAAGAGCTTGAGCGTTGGATTGACGAGCTGCAAGAATGGGAGGTGTGATAATGAAAATTTCAATCGAACAGTTAGGTCAAGACGGATTGTCGCGCGAGCTATCTAAATTAGATGCCTTACTTGGGTTACTTCATCAGAAGATACGGAACATGAAGCTTGCACTTTCTCGGGACGCGTCGTTGACGGTTGTCTATTGTGACACGTTGTCGAGCGAATCGCTTCAAGCCATCGTCTATGAGCACGGGGTTGTCCCGGTGTATGTGATACAGATTAATGAAGAAGTCACCCCGGAACGGGCGCTGATCGAGTTAGAGCACGCATTACGCTTCTTTGCGCCGAACGTCTTCACGCCAGACGTGCTACATACGATGCGCGATCACGTCGAGCGTCACGACTATACGTTCGAAGTAAACTTGATGCGTGCGAAAAATAAGAACGAGACGATTCGAGCGGACTTGATTGTCACGATAAAAGAGGACAAAGCGAGCGTATCAATCGATCTGTATGATATTCGTGGTAAGCGTCGATTGATGAAACGGGAAGCTGTCATGGAGGTCGAGGCATCGACGTTCGATTGTTCTTTTCCGAGAGGGTATCGAATCTCTCGTCAACTGTACAAGTTGTACTGGGATTCACTCTATACGTTGGATGTGCTTGGCTGGCGCGGGGACCGGTTCAGATTTCGTGTTTACCCGAAACAAGACGGGACTTGGAACGTGACCGGTCAAACTCTAGAGCGGAAACGTTCAGAACAATCCGTCTTGGACGGATGAGGAGGTGTGTGAACTTGAAGAATATACACGGAGGTTGGTTGATTACCCTCGGTTTAGTCAGCTTGTGTGTTTGGGCTGCACTCGGGTATGGTGCATATCGTTTCGTAACAGGAGGCGACACGATCGAGGGTGTGCCAAAGGGCGAGCTCGTCTATGGATCAGTCTCACCTGACGGGACACAGACGATTTTCTTCTATCGAACGAGCGGTGGGGCGACGACAGGCTTTGCGATGTTAGGAGAAATCGAACACGAGGGGTCGACAGAACGTGAGCGCATCTTTTGGGATTATCCGTGTGAAGAAGTGACAGTTGTTTGGGAAGAAGGAGTCCTCACTATCAACGACGTGACATTTGATCCGGTGCGTGAAGTGTATGACGTACGGTACGGCGTTTATCCCCGAAACTAACAAGGAGGAGGGAAGGCATGCGTTGGTTCATGCGACTTGGAGCCATCTCTATCATAATGGTGTTGAGCACCGTATTGGGCGTTCGTCTCGTGAATTTGTTTATCGAATGGTGGCATCGCCCTCCAGTGCGAGGCATGAGATGGCTGTCATCCGCATCTGATGACTCTTTTTCGAATGAGTTCTCGAACGGAAAAGAACGAATCGGATCGAAAAAAGACCCTTCAACCATCATTCCGGATAACTTAGAGTATTCGATTGACGCAGTTCCGACGGTCATTCAACGTGGGGACAGCATGATTTGGAGCGTGTTGATGGGATGTTTGATGATTCTAGCCGTTCTGCTCATGACGAAATTCAGATTTTTACGTCATGTCATGAGTCAATCAGAAGAGGAATCGACTCTTTTCAAGAGACGCCGTCAAACAACTCCATCGCCCCTTCAATTTGATGCAGAGGCGAAGCTTGAATGGACACATGTGATGATTCGAGATTTATTGATTCAATTCAATCAAGCGTTGCCTCGGACCGATAAGTGGCAGTCGAGTGAGACCGTAACGGAATGGTTCAAACGAATCGGCTGTCATTCGGTCGACTTGACCCCTTATTTTAAGACGCGCTATACAGTCGATTGTTTCGTCACGGAAAAGGAAGTCGAGGCGTATCGACAAGAACTCGAAGCGTATTTAGAGTGGAGGGATTCAATTGAAGCAACTTCAGAATCGTAAACTGGTTGATGCCGATCGATGGGGTGAGGAATTCATCACGTTACATCTCGCGGACGGCAACGCCGTCGTGACGTGGCGAGGGGAGACGATCTCACTCAATCTCGACCTGACCGCCCCGTTCGTCCGTGTAATCGACGAGACGACGTTCGTTCTTATGGACTTCTCTCGCGAGGACACGAAACCGAATGCGTGGATTGTTCGAACGGATGGGGTCGTCAAGACTTCTTTTCACGCCGGTCAATGTATCGCATCGGTTGTAGTCGATGCGTCAGGCATCTGGGTCGGTTACGGCGATGAAGGGATTTTTGGTGAAGGCATGGCGACAGAGGCGCTCGTCTGTTTCTCAAAGGACGGGGACGTCTTGTTTCGCTACAACCGAGACGCACGGAAAGCGCCGACTATCGTCGATTGTGAGCATCTCGTCACGACTCCATCAGGCGTCTGGATTTTCCCTTCGCTTGACGGGGAGTTGGCACAAATTGACCGCGCCGGACGCGTCGTCGCTCATCGGGCGCCACAGATACTCCGTGACAGCGAGGCGATGACAATGGTCGACGGCGTCGCATATTTCGTGACTGGCAATGATATGTATCGTTGGGCGTACGATCGGCGTGAGAAGGCGATTCGAATGGGACGTGTGACAGGTATCTTGCGTGGATGTGCTGGCGGGTTTATTCAGATCGACGGAACGGACGTCACTTTGCTTCGTGTTTGAAGTCTTCACACGAATCGACGAAAAACACATTCCCTCTTTTCACCAAAAAAAGTATACTTTAAGGTATCGAAAAACGAAGTGAGGGATTGCAATGCGTATTGAAACCAATCTGCCCGGATTTACGTTCGAAACCATCGAGACGGTCGAACAAGCGCTCGGCAGCCGTTTGCCGAGCGGGCTCCGGGAGGCGTGGCTACACGACAATAAGTTTGAGGTCGGGGAGTGGTTCTTTTACCCGATCAAAGATGAACGTTACTTCAACAAAACGTGGGACGACATCATCCGCGCGAACAGGGATGAACGTCACTTGCCGAAAGACTTTATCACGGTCGCGGAGAACGGGAGCGGGGACGAGCTCGGCTTTTTGACTTCAGACGTCGAGACGATCTACATCTGGTGGCATGAGACGGATGAACTCGAGCGAGTGGCCGATTCGATTGATCTGTTCGTCGAGGTGACGCGATTGGAGTCGGACGTAATCGAGCGGTTCTGTGAACGTGTCCTTGAGAGCGGGACGGTGTTCGGGTTGTCGGCCGAGACAGACGTTGGCTGAGCGTATGCGCCTTCCATCATTGAAGCGACAGACGTTTTGCTGTTCTTCTCAACTCCTGAACGGGCACTTGCTTGTAAGGCTGAGGAGTGGGAAGACTATCACCTCATCGAGTTGCCACTAGATCTTTTCGTCGCGGTCTGGTTGCCGCATATGGCGGATGACGGGTTATTATGTGGATTGGATTGGTCGAGCGACCTGAAAGGGATGGAGTACGACCCCGAAACCGTCCTAGAAGCCATCGAAGAAGAAGATTAATTTTATTTCAAATACCGTATTTATATTTTTTATTTAAGAGAGGTTTTTAAAATGTTGAATCGTTTCAAACAGAAACGCAAGCATAACGCCCAGTGTACCTGTTCGGTCTGCCAAGTATCGATTGACGTACCGCTCGGATATGGTTCGCTCATGCCGACCTATATCGAAGGATTCTCTAGGAAAGAGAGAAAACGGCGCGTTGTCTTGACCGACGACGTCTGCGTGCTAGACGAGGAACATTTCTTTGTGAATGGTTGTCTCGAACTCCCGATTATAGGAGAGGACAACATCTTCACTTGGAACGTCTGGGTGTCGCTCAGCGCGGATAACTTCTTTCGGATGCTTGACGCGTGGGAAGATCCGGCTCGTGTCGAACTTGAACCGATGTTCGGTTGGTTCTCGACGGACTTGCCCGATTATCCGGACACGATCAACTTGAAGACGAACGTCCATATTCGTGAAGTCGGATTGCGTCCCTTCATCGAACTCGAGCCGACCGACCATCCACTCGCCGTCGAGCAACGAGAAGGGATCACACGTGAACGGATTGAAGAACTAGCGCGTATTGTGAAAAGCGACGTGTGAGAGGAGAGCTCAATTTGAATGATTACACGGCAGGGAATATTTTTGAGCTGTATTCAGGAAACGAGCTCCTTTCGGCAGAGCAACAAGCGATGATGGATTGCATCGATGCATACGTTGAGGCAAAACAGTTCAAACAGCTCGAGTATTACCTTCAACAGACCCGGGGTATCGAACAGCTGTTGATTGACCACGTGATGATGGACCCGACCGATAAAAACCGATGGGACTGGCTCGTCGGGTATGAGTTGATTGACACAATCGAAGATTTTGCACGGGTGAACAGCTTCGGTCTCACCGCCTATACATATCATCCGGATGACCCGTTCTATTATGCGCTCGCCTTATATTGGACGGGATGGAATGACTTTGTCATCACGGATGAGGACGTCGCCTTGGCAGATTCGCTCATCGAACAAGGTCCGGAAGACGTGAGTGGTTTGCTTTGCATTGCGTTGGCGAAAGAGTTCAGTCATCTGAAGCAGCACTATTATCAACTCGCCATCGAGCGCTGTCCATGGGCACCAGAACCGTACTTATGGCTCGGGAAGCGCCGCTTTTACTCTAATCCGGGAGAAGGAAAGATGCTCATCCAGCAAGGACTTGACCGAGTGAAGTATACATGGGGATTCGATCAAAAGGGGCGCTGGTTCAATACGAGTTCACAATATTTCAATCCCAGCACGTGGCGACAAGACACCATCGCTGAGCTGCTCGGTCTAAGCATGTCCCGTGACGAGTATAAAAAATATGAACGGATGATCAATAAAAATAGTCACTTTTAAGAATGGAGTATTGGAATGACCACAATCTCTTTAGCTACACCATCAGATGTGAATGCAATCGAACAACTTTATCTCGCCTGTAAAGACGATTTGCTCCACAGACAGATTTTCCAATGGGACGACACTTACCCGAACCGCGCCTATTTCGAGGATTGTATCAAAGAAGGCTCCGTCTATGTCATGAAAGACGGTGAGCAGTTGCTCGGAATCGTCGTGCTCGATGAATGGCAATCTTCGGAATGGAACGAGATTGAATGGCAAGGTGATAAGCCGCTCATCATACACTCGCTCATGGTCCATCCGTCGCAACAAGGTAAGGGAATCGGGAACCTCGTTCTCCACGCTTCGGAGCGTTTGGCAAAGGAGCAAGGGTATCACAGCATCCGGCTCGACAGTTTTTCGGGTAATGAAACTGCATGTAACTTTTATCAACGCCATGGTTATGTCGAACGTGGTAGTGTTCATTTTGATTCAAAACCTAAAGGGCATGAACGATATATTTGTTTCGAGAAAGCGTTTGAAAACTAGCATGAAAAGAATAGACCTCGAGTTGAGGTCTATTGTTAATCTTATTGAGTTAAAATGATGATTTTTTCTGTCAATGCTGCTGAAACCGTATAAATGGAATGTGTGTCGTCTGCGCTCATCATCGCACTTCGTTCACCTGCTTCACCGTACCAGAAATGAAAACGTTGTTTGTCTTCGTTCGCATAAACAACATCTACATAGTGTGTAGGATTAGACATGTTCACAATCCCATCTTCTTTCATGGCACTTTCAATGACTGCACGTAACGTTTCAATCGACGCATCATCATTAAAACGGATTACCTCACCGTCTTTTGAAATGCTAATCGTTGCGATCGAGTCTTCAATCTTCATGTTCTCCGCGCCATCTTCTGAAGATGGACTCGCTTCAGTTTGTTTAGCGACTTTACTCGGATCATTTTCTTTTTGAGTATCTTCCTGTGATTGACAACCTATAAGAATGGAGGTTAAAAACACAGGTGACAAAAGCAATGACATTTTTTTATTCATCATAATGATTACTCCCAATTTGATTTCGCTCTATACTTGTTCCGTATAGGAAAGATAAATTCCTTTTTATTACATTGATTTCGGGTAAATGTTAAGTGGGATGGCTCATTCATTTCCGAAGACATAAATTAAACAAAGAAACGAGGAGACTACCTATGATTCGATTCGGCATCATCGGCACGAACTTTATTACCGACACTTTTTTAAAGACGATTCAACATATCAAGGACGCAGAAGTGACGGCCATCTATTCAAGAACGGCGGAGCGGGCAGATACATACGCCGCTCAACATGACATCCTTTATACGTTCACATCGCTTGAAGCGATGGCAGCGAGTGACGTCATCGACGCGGTCTATATCGCGAGCCCGAACTCGCTACACGCCGAGCAGAGCATCCTGTTCATGCGTCACAACAAGCATGTTCTCTGCGAGAAACCATTCGCCTCGAACGTCCGCGAGGTCGAAGCGATGCTCGAGACGGCACGTGCGCATGACGTCGTCTTGCTCGAGGCGCTCCGCAACTTGTTCATGCCGAACTTCGACGTGTTGCGTCAAGAACTTCATCGCATCGGTCCGGTCCGGCGCGTCATCTTGAACAAGTCGCAGTACTCGTCACGCTATGACCTGTATAAACGTGGGGACAACCCGAACACGTTCAACCCGGACTTCTCGAACGGCTCACTGATGGACCTCGGCGTCTATTGTCTCGGACCCGCGCTCAAGCTGTTCGATCGACCAAACACGATTTTGGCGAACACCGTCAAACTCGAGTCAGGTGTCGACGGCAGCGGCTCGGCCATCCTATCGTATGACGGGATGGACATCGTCGTGCTCCATTCGAAGATTCACGGGTCGAACTCGCCGTCTGAAATCATTGGGGAGACGGGGCGTATCTTGATTGACGACATTGCCACGTTCGACCGCTTGACGTTCGAAGGGCGTGACGGGACGACCGAGGAGCTCGTCAGCGAGCAAATAAACCCGATGGCGTTCGAAATTCAGGAATTCATTCGTTTAATCGAGGCGGGGGAACGGGAGACGTCGCGTCATACGCATGACGACATGCTCCTGCTTGCCGACGTCATGACCGATATGCGCGGGCAAATCGACGTTCGTTACCCGGCTGACGCATAAAAACAAGCCTCGAGCGCACGCTCGAGGCTTGTTTCATTCTTTGTTCGTGATATATAAGTGTCGGATGAACAGACCGAGCGCGATCGTCATGATCACGGCCGGAATCAAGCCGACAAGGAGTAAAGATCCCATGCGTTCATTCCTTTCCGAGCGCTTCGAGGCGCTGTCTCATGTCCGTGAACGACTGTCCGTCTGAGAGGACGCTCAGCTCGCCGGAGACGAGTTCACGCACTTCATCGTTCCACGCGGCACTTAGGCTTTCCTCGAGTCCGGCGAGCTCACGAGACGTGCGTTCGATCTCTCGGGCACCGATTGCTTCGAGCTGTTCCCGGACTGCGAGGCGCAGGCGCGCGCTCAAGTCGTCACGTAGCATCGTCCGGCCGTCCCCTTCGAAGAATTGGCTCGTGTTCTTGAACTGTTTCAACACCGGGCGGAAGGCGGGTTGATCAAACGATACCGTCTCGACCGTGTCACGTAGCCAGTCGATCGTCACGTCCTCGTCGAACGCGAACGTCGGCAATAGCGGACGCAACTTCGCTGTCTCTTGCGTGATGAGCCGGGCCGTCTCTTTTTTCAAGAACTTCTCGAGCCGATACTTGAACACTTGAAGCTCTTGATGGACGTCATAGGCGTACTTATCGAGGGTCCGGATGAGCGCACGTTCTAAACTCGCCTTCGAGCCGTCCACTTCGATCGGATGGAACGTCTCCTTGACGAAGTCCGACAGACGCAGGAGTGACCGTGTCTCGAGATGGGCGAGCAATTCCTTCGCTTCCCGGGCGAACGGTGCGTCTAGTGACGTGATTGGAAGTAGTTGTCCATCCTGTAACCGTTCAAGTCGTTCGCGACGTTTCGCTTTGACGCTCGCGTCGGCGTCCGCTTCCCGGACGACCTCTTCGAACGAGGCGAGGAGTGCGGCCGTCTCTTCCTTGATGCGAAGCGCGTTCGCTTGGCGCAGGTCGTGGTCGACGAACTGGCCAAGCCGTTCAGCGAAGCGGTCGAATCCTTCGTCTTGCCCGTTCATAGCGTTTCGGCTCGAGATCGGCAACACGGAAGGGTGTCTCACACCAAGCTTCGTCAATTGCTGGGCGACATAGTCGGAGACGGCGTCCCGTTCCGTCTCATCCGTCGCTAAGTCAGAGGCGTTGACGAGGAAGAACATCTGGTGGTCGCCCGTCCCTTGGACCCGTCCGAGCTGGATGACGAGCTCACGGTCGGCCTCGGTGAACGCGTGGTTGTAATACGTCACGAACAAGACGGCATCGGCGTCACGCATATAGCCGAACTGGACCTCGCTATGTCGGTTGAACTGCGAGTCGGCGCCCGGTGTGTCGACGAAGATGATGCCGCGCTCGGCCCAAGGGGAGTCGACATATAGCTCAATCTCTTTGACGATGCAACTCTTCGTCTCTTCCGTGACGAACGAGGCGAACGTGTCGTAATCGACCTTCTCCGTCGTCCCGAGATGGTGGAGTGGGGCGTGTTTCACCGCGTTCACGAACGGATGGTCGAGCGCGAGTGAATCGAGTGTCGTCCCGTAACCGTCGAGTTCCGTCTCGAGCTCGTCACGCGACTTGAACGTGATCGTGGCGCTCTTGTGCGTTCGTCCGTTCGGGGGGACGATTTTCGTGATCGAGGCGGTGAGCGGGTTCGGTGACGTCGGCAACACCGTCTCGCCAAGCAGAGCGTTCAACGTCGACGATTTACCGGAAGAGAACGCCCCGAAGATGGCGAGCGTGTACGTCTCGGCTTCGGCCCGCTCGAGTTTGCGTCGGAGCGACTTCACTCGGGACGTGAATAACGGATGACTTTTTAATATTTCACATACCGCATATTCATATGAAAAATCAGATAAAAATGCGGTCAAATTATCATCCAAGACTGTCGTCAGTGCAACTTCTTTCTGTTGCTGGGCAACTTGTTGCTTTGGTAAATACTCGACATCGACATAGTGACGAACTTCGAGCTCTTCGATGCGTTCCGACGTCAAGGCGCGTTCCGTATAGGCATGAAGTGCAGATTGACGCTCCAACAGGCGACGTCTCGTACCGAGCGTGTCCAACATATCGTAAAGTGAGTCTTGTTCGGTCATGATTCGGGCGAGTCGATCCGCACCGTCTGTCTCAAGGTACGATTCGACCGACGCCACCCACGGGTCGGACGCTTTCGTCACCCAGGCGGCGAGGGCGGATTCGATGTCCCGACTGAACTGAAGGACTGTATCTCCGCTAAGCGAGGCACCACTTTTCACTTGGTCGGTGATGAGCGTGGCCGGTGCTTCCGGCAACGCGTCTGGTCGAGCAAGCATCGCTTCTGGCAACTTCAAGTCACGGATGATGTCTTCCGCGTATTTGATCAAGTGCGGTCGCAAGTTCGTGTCGAGCAGTCGATTGAACTCTTTGACGGCGATTTCCTCACGGCGTGACCGTTCTTGTTTCGTCTTGTCTTTCGAGAAGAACAGGCCGACCTTGAATGTCGGGGCACAGCTCTCCAAATAATCCCGCAACAGTTCACGGAACTCATAATTCATGGTTGGGGCGCTGGCGACGATCGGGGCCTGGTGGCGGAAGAACTCGCGGCGGAATGCGCTGAGCCAGACGTGTTTTTTCTCGAGTCGCTGCAGGCGGGCCTGAATTTCGGTCGGGTGTTTCTCGACGACCGGTAATTGCTCGAGTGAACGGGCATACGTCTGCTCCGAACGCGCGAGGAGCGTGTCCGTCAACTGTTCGGCACTCGTGAGACGATTTTCCCTTGCTGTGGCGATGACTTGTTCAACATATGAACGTAGCCGTGTCACTTCGTTTTCCGCATGGTCGAGTTGACGGAGCGAGATATAGAACACGTCATCTGGCTCGATATCGTGGTGTGCGAACGCTGCCGCGAGCGTCTGCTTGAACGACGAGAACGACAGCTCGCTCTCCTCATGCTTGTCGATTTGGTTGATGATGATTGAATACGGACGACCCTCGGCGCTGAACTGCTTCATGAGTTCGATGTTCTGTTCCGATTGGACGTGGTTGTAGTCCATCATGAAAAATAAATGGTCTGCAAGGAAGAGCGAGCGCTCCGTCGCCTGACGGTGGCGTTCGTCCGTCGAATCGATGCCCGGTGTGTCCATCAAGACGACGTCGTCGCCGAACGGGAAGCGGGGCAGGGCGTATTCGACCTCTTTGATCTCTTCAATCTTACAAAAGTCACTCAGACGTTCGAGTTCATCGGTCCCAAGCTGAATCCAGTCTGTGTCGTTGACGGCGACCGAGGCGCCGGTCGCACCGCTTCGAAGCGTGACGATGTTGGCGCTCGTCGGAATCGGGCTCGTCGGTAAGACGCCGTCCCCTAGCCAGTTGTTAAGCAGGGTTGATTTTCCGGCAGAGAAGTGACCGCAGACGGCGATCCAAATCTCGTCACGGGTCACTTTGCGGAGTGCCGTCCGGGCAGGACGGGCCAAATCGGTCTCGTCTTGCGTCTCAAACAGGTCGGTCAATTGCGCGAGGCGCAGGTGTTGTTCGTTCAAAGTTTTCATCCCCTCATCGTGACTCCGTCGTGATCCCGACGCGGTGCCTGATATAGTTGTTTTCTTCCCACGCCTTGACGACGAGATCGGCGACGTCATCGCGTGAAATCGGGCCAGAGTGAAGCGTCCCGAGTTCGTCTGGTGTGATGACGATGTCTCCATCTGACGGCTCGTCAATCAATTGCGTCGGGCAGACGACCGTATAGTCGAAATCTGAGTCGCGGAGCAACTCATACGCATGGGCATGGTCCTCGGCAGCCGTCGTCATCGTCCGTTTCGATTCGCGTGTCTCGAAACGGTACGCGTCCATGTCGTGTGCCTGCAAGATACCGGCCGTCCCGACCGTCAAGATGCGCGTCACTCCGTTTACTTGCATCGCAGAGATGACGAGTGGGGTGAAGCGGGACAAGACATTCTGCTTATCCGTACCGAGGGCCGATATAACGACGTCGGCTGATTGCACCGTCTTTGTGATGGCATCTGCATCGGTTGCGTCACCAATTATGACTGTGAGTCGTTCTCGCGGTTCGACCTCACGGCGTGACAAGAGTCGGACGTCGTGTCCGTCCTTTAATAAACGTTCGAGCAACCGCATCCCCGTGCGGCCACTCCCTCCAAATAAAGCAATGGTTGACAAGTAAACCCCTCCCCATCAAGATGAAAGAAAATATCCACCGCCATCATACCACGGAAGCGCTCTCGAAACAGCGCTTGACGGCTCCATTTGTTCGTATGTTTGAACCCGTGACAAGAAGGATACAAAAAAACAAGACGTGTATAAGGGAGGAAGACAGCTCGCTGTCGACACCGCATGAGATTTGGAGCTCGAACCATCAAAACCGGGATTTCGGTCGCCTTGGTGTTATTGATCGCCGAGGCGTTTCAGTTTCAACAAATCGTTGTACCGGCGCTTGCCGCGTCGCTCGCGTTACTTCCGTCCGTCTATCAGACGGGACTCCGATTTTTAGAAGAGATGAAAGGGAACTTGATTGGGGCGTTACTTGCCGTCTTCTCGTTACTGTTGACGCCGAACCCGACCCCGATCGCCATCGGCGTCGTCATCATCATCGCCATCTCGATCCTTCTGTTCTTGAATCTCGAGTCGACGACACGGACCGTCATCTTGACGACGATTCTGATCATGGAAGGGGCGAGCCAATCGGAAATGCCGATTTGGATGTTCGCCGGGGAACGTTACTTACTCATCATGATGGGGATCACGGTCGCGCTTCTCGTCAACGCACTGTTGTTCCCGCCACGCTATGAACGGAAGCTCGAGGACGAGATCACGACGGTGTTCCAAATGGCCGTCCGCATCGCGCGTCTATTCTCCGAGACGGACGGGGGACGTTCCTCGTTCGAGTCACTCGAAGAGACGAAGAAAAAACACCGCGGCTCGAAGACGACATACGACTTCTTCGAAGAAGAGATTAAAGCGAATCGCTGGCTCGAGAAGAAGACGCCGATTTATCGCCGAGCCGTCTTGAAGTCGAAGATGATCGACACGAACAGTGCCGCCATCCACGTGCTCGACAAACTGCATGACGATTTTTTGACACTCGAACATTTGCCACCTCAGCTCGAGGAAGAACTGTTGCGACATGTACGCCATTTGCTCAGACGACATGAGCGCCTATTCTCAGCGTATGAACTCGAGAACGAGCACATCATCGATCGGGAAGAGGACCTCATCCATGAGAACTTCGACTTCGCCAAGCTGATGATTGAGAAGATGCGAGACGAAGAGGAAGACTTGATCCTGACCGTCGTCCCGCTCGTCGCGACAATGACGGACTGGGTCAAGGCGATGAACGAGCTTGAACGTTATCTTATCACCGAGATGAAGAAACATGGCGACAACTTGAAAGTAGAACCGCGCAAGAAGTGGTTCTTTGAAGACTAAACCGCTCTCGAGCGGTTTTTTGTATACTTAAGCTATGTCGTTACATAAGGAGAACAAGATGCAGACCTACTTACAACACACCACAAAATTCTGGAACATCCGTGTCGGCACGGACGAGTTCGTCGTCCAATACGGAAAACGCGGCACAATCGGGAAAGTCCAGCTGAAATCGTTCGATACGGAAGAAGCGTGCAAGAAAGAAGCGGACAAGCTCGTCCGTCAAAAACTGAAAAAAGGGTACGTCGAGGTCGAGTACGACTGGGACACCCATCTTTACGTCGACGACCCAGAGATTGGGCCGCATCCGCTGACGGCCCACCCGGCGTTCATGCTACATTTCCAAGAAGACTTCTATTTGGACTGCACGGACGAATTCGCGCCGTTCGGGAGCGATGAAGGGGCCGATGTCCTCGATATGTTTGGAGAAGCGCTTCGAAAAGACCGCGACCTCGATTTTTTGGAAGGGGCGTATGCGATTCTATCGGACTGGCTTGAAGAAGACATCTCGACGCCCGAGGACTGGATGCAAAACGGGGATCGCTTCGCATGTGACATCGTCATCCTCGCAAGTGCGTTCGCTTCAATCAAGCTGACCGGGCGAATCACGGATGCGTTAAAACGTTCCGCTCACGAAGCGTTAACGACCATCGTCGACGAAGTCGAGCCTGAGGATGTGCACCGTTTCCAGTTAATCAACAAACAATTGGCCGCTTTTCCAGCATCGAGTTGAAACTTCTTTCTACAAAACGGCGTATACTAAAGAGAGAGACGGACGAACGTCCGAACGGATAGGGGGAAACACCAATGTCAGAGATTGAAACAGCATCACCCATCAGCGGTACATTGCCGGTCGAGGCGAGAACCGTGTTCCGCTTATCGAGTGCCATCTTCTATGTGATCGGTTTGATCATCACGGGTGCGCTCGTATTCGCGGCCGTCTGGTTTGACTGGCCAGGTTGGCTCCAAGTCACCGCTTATGGGTTACTGGCGATTGCGGTCATCTACAGCCTAGTCGACATCATCGTCTTCCAAAAGTGGAAACAGGAGCGCTTCACGTATCTCGTCCAACCGCTCGAGATTCGACTTCATCACGGCATCATCACGACACATGACGTCTTAATCCCGATGACGAAAGTACAATACGTGCACGCCAAACAAGGACCGCTCCTTCGGAAATTCGGTCTGCAGACGATCACAATCGGTACGGCTGCCGGCTCACATGAGATTTACGCCATCGAAGAATCGTTCGCGAAGACGCTCCGCGAACAGATCGCCGTCTACGCCCGCATCGAAGAGGAGGATGTCGTATGACCGAAGCGTCGCTCACGTGGCATCGGCTTCCGACACGGGTGCTCGTCCTACGCATCGTCGACATGTTAAAGTCGTTCGCCATCCCGATCGTCATCTTGTTCGTCTTAAACAACGACTGGGAGACGACGTTTGGAATCATCCTTCGCGTCGCCGTGCTCCTGTTCATCGGGTTCGATTTGCTGCAAAAGTTTTTCGGTTGGCGCAACTTCCGGTACGCCTTGGACGAGAAGACGATGTACGTCATCGAAGGGAACTGGATGAAGCAAGAGAAGTCGCTGCCGCTCTATAAGATTCAGAGCGTCCATTCGAACAGCCCGTTCTTTTACCGGTTGCTCGGCGTCGTCGAATTGACGTTCGATACGAATGCGAACAGTGATGACGCGTCGTTCAAACTCGCAGGCGTCTTCCCGGGTGAGGCGAAACGGCTCGAGGATGTGCTCGACCAGTCGAGACGTCGACGGCTTGACGCCTCGACCGAGCCGAGCGAATCAGAAGACGGAGTCACGGAGAAAACCGTAACGATCGAGAAACCGCCGGGCGTTCGGTTATATACACTATCGACCCGCGAGATTTTGCTTGCCTCGCTCACGTCGCTGTCCGTGTTCGCCATCTTCCCGGTTGCCTCGACGATCATCACGTACATCGACGACTTCATCAACCTCGACGGCACGTTCGACCAAATCGGGGACTGGGTCATCAGCGCCTCGGTGATTGCCATCGGCGTGCTCATTCTCTCCATCTTGCTCTTGTCGGTCGTCATCGGGACGGTGATCAACTTCCTGAAGTACGGGAACTTCGTCCTCGAACGAAGGGGCGACCGCATCCGGGTCGAGAAAGGCTTACTGAACCGGTCGGCCAAAGAGATCCCGTACGAGAAGATTCAAGCGATTCGCATCAAAGAGACGTTCATCCGGCGCTGGTTCAACATCATTGGTGTCGAACTCGTCGCGGCCGGGACGATGGACGAATTGAAAGACGAGTCGTCGACGATTCTCCCGTTCGTCAAACGGGATAAGGCGATGGCGGTGCTGAACGAACACTTCAGCCAGTTCGCTTGGGCCGATACGCTCCATCGCTTGCCGAAACGCTCGCTTGGGATCAAACTGATGCGCATCAGCTGGTTCGGTGTGATCGTCACCGGGATTGTCATCTATTTCTTCCGTGAATACGCGTGGTGGCTCCTATTATTATGGGCACTCATCGTCGGTGGGCGTGTGCTTAGCTATTACACGACCCGCTATGTGCGGAACGAAACGTTCATCCAACTACGGACGGGGGCGTTCAACGTGCGCTCGTTTGTGACGGACAAACCCCGCATCGAACAGATTCACGTGTCGCAGTCCTGGTTACAGCGTCGTTTCGGTCTATGTAACGTCGTCTTGTCGACGCGCGGTGGGTTGTTGTCAATCGAGTCGATCGAAGACATCCCGAAACGAGAAGCAGATGCCATGCTTGACTGGTTCTCACGTTACCCGAACGAAAAAGAGATGAAGACATCAGGCTAACGATTGACCGAAGAGCGACGACATCGCAATATGCGATTCCGTCGCTCTTTCTATATGTGCATCCAATGAAAAAAAGCATGACACGTGTCATGCTTTCTGCTGAACGGGAGGATAAGCTTTTTTCGGGAGGATGATAGTGAACGACGTCTCGCCCGGTTGACTACTCACACGAATCTCTCCGTCATGCAACGCTACGATGGATTTCGCGATGGCAAGACCGAGACCCGATCCGCCAGTGTAGTGCGACCGTGACTTCTCCACTCTAAAAAAACGTTCAAACACGTAGGGGATGTCACGTGAGGGGATGGCCTCCTCGCCATAGTTCGTCATTTTGATGAGAACCGTGTCCTCCGTATCATCGATGAACGTATCGATGTACTTTCCGTCTCGACCGTAACGCATCGCGTTCTCGAATATATTTTCAAACACGCGTACGAGCTTCAACGCGTCACCCTCGACAACAGGCTGATCAGCTACCGATTTAAATCTTGCTTCCATCTCAACTTCTGAGAGCCGTAACGTCGACTGTGTGATGAGCTGATTGAGCAATTCATCGAGACGCACCTCGTTCTTTTGAAGGACGATTCGATCGTTTTGCAAGAACGTATAGTCAAAGATGTCGTTAATCAAGCCCTTTAAATTGGTCGCGTTCTCATGGATCACTTGGATGTAATGCCGCAACTCGACCTCGTCCCGGTAGCGGTCGCTATGAATCAAGTCAAGATATCCTGTGATGGATGTGAGTGGGGAACGTAAATCGTGCGCGACGTTCGTGACGAGCTCATGCTTCAGGCGATCGGCTTGAATCAAGTCATGCTCTGCCTGTACCGCGCTGTCCGAGATGGCACGGACCGTTGTCATCAGTTCGTCTAACTCAGGCGGGACCGGCTGTGCGACCGCGTCACGGTCTGCATGGAGGGCTGTTACGAGTGACGTCATACGATGGATATGGAACTCCAAATAACGTTTTTGCTCATACTGATAGATCAATACGAGACAACACAGCACGATTAGACTGTAGAAGACGACGAATACACCTTCTCGGAAATACGAGAGGACGATGAGAAGGCTCGCCACAAAGCGGGACGATTCTTCATAATACCAGACGACAGGCAATAAGAGCGCCCCACTCAATGTGGCGACCCCTAAAGCAATCCCTATATAAAGCAGGCGCTTCCAAACGGGAATGAACGTGATGACGCGCCAAACGTTATGTCTCAATTTTATACCCCACTCCCCATACCGTCTGAATAATGACCTCATGTGGCACGACGGCATGCAATTTCTCGCGGATGTTGCTAATATGCACCATCACGGTCTGGTTCGATCCGTCGCCGTGCTCTTGCCATACCGCCTCGAAAATCTCTTCAGAACTATATACGCGACCTTTATGCTTCGCCAATAGGTATAAAATCTCAAACTCCCGCGCCGTCAATCGAATCGTCTGATCTTGCATCGTGACGGTATGGCGGGCTCGATCAATGAAGAACGGTCCAGCTTGCACGGACAACGACTCGACGGGGCGGTTATAGTTTGAACGGCGCAACAACGCTTTAATACGGGCCATCAGTTCGAGCGGGTTGAACGGTTTGATCATGTAGTCATCGACGCCCGTCGTCAGTCCCTGGATTTTATCGAAATCACCCACTCTGGCGCTGAGCATAAGAATCGGGACATGACTCGTCTGGCGAACTTGTTTACAAAACTCGAGCCCGTCCATCCGCGGCATCATCCAATCTAAAATAATTAAATCGAATGGCTCTTTGTCAAACAAGGCAAGCGCCATCTTTCCGTCGGTCGCCATCGTCGTCTCATATCCGTCATTCTTTATATACACGTCGATCAGTTCAGCGATTTGGACGTCATCGTCCACTAACAAGATTTTTGTCATGCCTGAAACTCCCTTGCGATTTAGAGTTGGAACGTTTGATACATGCGTCGGAACGGCGCGTATTGGACGACGAATCGAACGAGTAAGAATCCGAGGAGGGCGCCGAGCGCATTCGCCAGCAAATCATTTACATCCGTGCTTCGTCCACTACCTAACGTCGTCCGCACCAAAAGTTGCGTCAATTCCAGCACGAGACTGAATTGAAATCCTAATTTCAATACTTCTTTTTTGGTGATCGCCGGTTTTAAGAATGGAAGATAACAACCGAACGGTAGAAGCATCACGACATTTAGGACGAACGAGTACAAGTCGATGGTCAAGATCGGAATGAAATTAATCGTTCTCCACCATGGGACTTGGTTCGCGTATTTTCCTAAATTGACATCAATCGGGAAGAAGACGAAGTGGAGGACACCTAATAGATATATCCCGAATGTGAGAAGCAAAATAAGTTGAGCAGCTTTCACATGTGACTTCCGAAACGACCAGACGAGTAACGTAATTAGTCCGAGTATCGCGAGCGGGATGAGCACGACCCCTGATTCGATCGTGAACATCACTGAATAATCTTGATTATACATAAAAAACCTCCTAAGAATTTGAACTGTCTTCATTGTAGTAACCAGTTCTAAAGAAATCTTAAAGAAGGTCTAAATGAAATCTAAAATCGATGTAGTGTTTCATTTTGCATGCAGACGATGAAAGGGGGAGGGGGAACTCAGTATCCGGGTGGTCGGTCGCCACGTCAAATTCATCATTTTCGTGTTTCTGTTACTGAAAACCGGGAACAAATGTGGTATGATGCAAGTAGAAAGAGACCGGTGCTCGATACACCGGCCTCTGGCTTACAGGCTACCACTTTAAGAGTGGTCCCAGCCGCCACAATGGTTAGTGAATCAGAAAGTGACCCATCTCATTGCGCCGAGGGGGTCATTTTTTTGTGCGTTCAGACGTTGCACGATTGGATGTTTGGTGAATGACCAAGTGAACGATAATCGGAGCGAGGATCGGGAGGATTACGTAATCGCCGACCCAGGTCCATAGCTGTTCCATCCGCACCACCGCCTTCCTCCATTGTGGACTTGGCGGCTGACCCCACTATTGCTGCGTTAACCTGCTCCTTCATTATAGCAGATTCTCTTCAAAAAAGATGCTAAAAATAAGAACGTTTGTTCTTATTTTATAAAATGAAGCTTTAGGCGGAGCAGGTCTCACGATTGGGTCGAAAGATGGATTTGAGTCAACATTCGCTTGCATGTCAGAAGTCAGACAGGATATAATCAACCTCGTGTGTATAACCACATGGGTGGGTGAGGGTGCCAATAAAGGATTGATTCCTATGGCAAAACAAACAGAATGGAAAACAGAAACATACGGGGGCGTGCTGAATTTTCTGGCGACAGCATACATCCCGGCCGTGCACGCGGCAATCTTGACACAAGCCGGACTCCCATTCGAGGGAGCGCTCGTCGGAGCGATTATGACAAGCATCATCGGAACGTTCATCGCAGGGCTTTTCAACTTGCCACTGCTCCTATTACCGGGGATGGGCATCAATGCGTTGTTCACGTACACGCTCGTCCTGCAGATGGGACTGAGCTGGCAAGGCGCGCTCGCCGTTTCGTTCGTCTCGGGGGCGCTCGTCGTCCTGTTGACGGTGACGAAGGTGGCGAGGAAACTCGCGAACGCGTTCCCGCCAATCATTCATGACGGATTGACGGTCGGGCTCGGCCTGTTCCTCATCTTAATTGGCCTCGAGGCGGCGGGGATCGTCTCGGGCGGCGGTGGGGCTCTGCTTCACATCGGAGACCTCGGGGAACGGCCGGTACAGGTCGCGTTCTTGACGCTCTTTATCGCCATCCTTCTTTTCTTGAAGATGGGACCGAGCAGTTTCCTTTGGACGATCGCGTTCGGCGTCGGCTTGAGCGCCGTCATGGGCACGCTCGACTGGACCGGTGAGTTCGCGCTCACACCGTTCTTCGAGTCGTTCGGCACTGTATTCGGAAGTGTCTCGTTCACCGAATCGATGTCACCACTCTTCCTCGTCGCCGTCGGCGTGTTAACGCTCGTCTTGCTGATTGAGAATATCAGCTTGATTCAGAACCAGACACGGGCGATTGATAAGGATGCGGACGCACCGAAAGGGCTCGTCGCGCAAGGACTGTCGACGATGGCCGGTGCACTGTTCGGCTCGAGCCCGACCGTCTCGACGGTCGAGGTCGCGGCCGGCATCTCGGTCGGGGCCCGGGGCGGCATCGCCTCGTTCGTCACGTCAGGGCTTTATGTCGTCTCTCTCTTGTTGTTGCCGCTGTTCGCGATCATCCCAGTGACGGCGATCGCGCCGGTGTTAATCATCATCGGCATGATGATGTTCCAGAACGTGAAGCATCTTCCGCTCGACAATTGGGAGCATGCCTTCCCGGCGATTCTCGTCATCATCATGATTCCGTTTACGTATTCCATCGTCGATGGGATCGGGCTCGGCTTCATCGCTTATACGATGATTGTCTTGTTCAAGAAGGGCTATCGGTCGCTCAGTCCGGTCGTCGGTGTCTTGACCGTCTTGTTCCTCGTTTTCTTTTCTTTACCAGTCTGGCTGTAAGATCGGGCGGTACCGTGTATGCGGTGCCGTTTTTTGTATGGATAAAAAGGAGTCTCATGACTTACACGGGAAGTAGTAAGCATGAAACCCGTGTGAGGAGAGGATTTGATTTGGCGACATCTAAACTGTCTCAAAAGTTTGTGACGTTTGCCGAGAAAGAATGCCGGGACTCGAGCCCGCTCTATGAATCGTTGTCACTTTACATCTCGCAAGACGACGAACTGCTTGAAATCGGTAACGTGGCGAGGGAAGACCAACCGGTACCGAACTTATTGTTCAGTGCGGTCCATTATTTGCTGATGCAAGGGTATGACCACCCGCTAAAAGACTACTACCCGAGTATAGTGCGCGACGCTAATCCCGTAACCGAATCGTTTGAGTCGTTCAAATCGTTTTGTCTCACGTATCGAAATGAGATCGAGTCTATATTAAGTTCGAAACGCGTTCAGACGAACGAAGTCCGAAGGTGTGCATACTTATATCCCGCTTTTGGCTACATTCATCAAAAAACGAGAAAACCATTGGCATTGATTGAGATCGGGACAAGTGCCGGCTTACAACTATTGTGGGACCAGTACGCGTATTCATATGGGACAGAGGAAGTGTTCGGAGAGGTGCAGTCACGGTTACATATCCGTTCAGAATTCGTCGGGGAGCTTACACCGCCGCTCTTGTCCGCACCCGCTCCGGTCGTGAAGCGCATCGGACTTGATTTGAACATCGTCGATTTAGATAATGAAGCAGAGCGGTTATGGCTCAAGTCGTTGATTTGGCCAGAGCATGAGGAACGTTTACAGATGTTCGAGCGCGCGTCGAGCAATATTGGCGAGCAGCCGATCGACTTCATCGAAGGTGACGGGATCAGTCGATTGAGCGGCCTTGTCGGAAGCATTCCAGAAGGAAGCACCTTATGTATCTTCCACACGCACGTGGCCAACCAAATGACGATCGACATGAAAAAACACTTATTGAACGTGGTCGAAGAAATCGGTTAGACGAGAGACGTTTTTCATCTTTATAACAATATTCAAGACAAAGACTTGCATCTGGACGAATACGTGAACGGTATCAAACGAGAGCAGACGATTGCGGAGACGGACGGGCACGGCAGATGGTTCAGATGGTTGTTGGAAAATGAGGTAATATTGACATGAATACGATTATCGAGCGATTCGTTTCCATTCAAGAAGTCATGGATGCTCTTTGTTTACAAGTCACCAACTATAATTGGCTGGTGACGGACCTCGACGCCGTAATCTCGAATGACTCGTTGAAGTATTTCGAAGAGATTCAAGAACTTGAGGAGGGAACGGCCTACTGGATAAAAGGTGAACGTCTACTCGAACTTGTCCAGCACACAAACCTATACGTCATATGGGGAGTGTTCACGGCGTTTGAACGAGAGACGTCCATCACGTTAAACGAACTAATCGTCCATCCGTTCGCAGACGGGAATGGCGATTTGTGGATTGAATCACCCCGTATTCAGCATCCAGACGCTATGTGTGAATTGATTTTTTGGGACTCAACGTTTGTTTTAATGCTCAGCCAAGTTGAGGACGTAAGCGAGCGATTCCGTCAAACTTTTCCCGATTGGCAAAGTTTAGAGGAATATAATCAAACGGAAGGGTTATTTGAATCGGAATAGATGAGATTGAATATGAGCGGATTTTTTACTTCATAAATCAAGGAGGACATTTTCATGACAAACACTTCAAACGTCATCGACGAGTTTGCATCCTATACCACATGGCTTAATACGCTAACGGAATTGGATGAATCGACGTGGGAGAAACCGATCGCGACCGACAAATGGTCAATCAAAGTAATCGTCTTACACATCGCCCATTGGGACAACCATCTGTTGAACGTCATCATCCCGGCCGTCAAGAACGGGGAAGGGATGATCTTCCCGGAGTTCGATTCGTTTAACGCGCGCGCGACACAAAAAGCGAAACGTCTCTCTGGAGAAAAGGCGCTCCAGTTAGCCAAAACGAGTCGGAGTTCACTTATAGAAGGGCTGACGTCACTTCGTCACGAGACGATGATGATGCACACGACAGTAAATGGGGCGACCCATTGCCCACATCAAGGGGTTCCGTACACACTTGCCTATATCGTCACCGAGTTCATCGAACATGACCGCCACCATCAGCAGCAAGTCGACCGAGTTTTAGGGGCGATGTCTTGAAGAGAAGAACGAAAGTACGAGGTGTCAGACGAAGGTTGAAACGGTTGCGTATGTATATCGCAGAACAGACCCACTCGTTTCCGACAACGTTCCATGATGGGTATTGGCATAGCAAAATTCCGATTGATCAATCGTTCTTACTATCGATCGAGAAGGATAGCCGAATCCAGCAAGCCGTCATCGAGGCGATGCTAGAAGGGGGAGCTCGGTTTGTGCATCTCCGAGAAGATAAACAGTCCGGGTCGTCGTCTTGATTGACCTGCCGACGCTCTGGCAGTCCGAACTTCTCGTATTCGAAAGTGACGCACGACTAAAGGTGTTCATGGAACGCGATACGTCCGAGCAGACGTGGACGCGCTTGCCTGTCGACTCGATGTGCCTACAGCGGTTCAACCTTCCGGCGGACGTCGAGGTACATCGGTTCCATGAGCTGATTCAAGATGAGGATCACATACATAGCGGGGAAATATGGTTGCTCGTTCAATAGACGGGCGACTCTTTTTATAAAAAGACTGAATATTCTATCAAACTATATGCTATAATCCTTTCAAATCCATTTTCCATAAAAAGGATTAAATGGAATCGTTGAATGAAGGGAGCCGTGGTATGGAATGCAGTCGAATCAACAAATTCACAGACGGATCGTTATATGAGAAAGGCCAAAGCTCTGTTTCTATCCACGGTTTTGATTTCGTTACTTGTTGTCGCACTCATTTCATTCTCAGGTCAAGTCGCATATACATACTTTAAAGGGTTAGACATTTCTGGGAGTCCTATCACGAACTGGGTGACGGACTGTCACGACAAGCGAAAGTTGTTTGGGATTATCGAAGTGGTTGACACCAATCGTTGGTGCGAAGGTGGTGCTGACGAAGATTCTGCGTCCAAGTCTTTTGGAAGTGGAAGCATTGTTGGACCATCGGATGAGGAAGGTGGTACACCGAGAGGAAATTCATATGACTTGTCTCCGTCATATGGGGACCCATCCAATGACGAAGCCGATCGCCTTTCTCTGTTCCCATACATCCTCAGTGCACTCCTTCTGTTAATTGGCGTATGGATGTGGCGTAGGCGCCGTCTCAACAAAAAACTGAGTGGTTCCATATCGACAGACGAAGTGGACCACTCAAGTCAAGAACCAGAAGAAGTGTTCGAGCAGCCCCCACGCTCGATTCACCCGTTACCGGATTCCCCGTTACGGCAACATCTGATTCAATTCGAACAAGCGCTACCACCACAACAACGACGACGACCGTTCGAGACGTTATCTACTTGGGCGAATCGTATCCAACTCGACGCCTCACTTCTAAGCTATTTCGAGACCCGTTATGACCAAGTCGAGATCACGCTACAACGGGAAGAAGCGTTCAAACAACAGCTCGATGCCCACTTACTTCGCCTAGAAAAGGAGCCACTTTCATGACCATCACACGCGTACTCGAACAACTCGACCAAATCTATCTTGGAAAACCTGACATCACGCGCCTCTGTTGCACGGCGCTACTCGCGAACGGACACATCTTGCTAGAGGACGTCCCAGGCACGGGAAAGACGCTCCTCGCTAAAAGCATCGCGAAGAGCTTCGAGGCGGAATTCACACGGATCCAGTTCACGGCCGACCTGCTTCCAAGTGATATCATCGGTGCTGACTACTTCAACGTGCAGACGCAGACGTTCGAAAATCGGACGGGCCCAATCTTCACGAACATCCTCTTGATTGACGAGGTCAATCGGGCCGTCCCTCGGACACAGTCGGCGTTACTCGAGGCGATGGAAGAGCGACAAGTGTCGATTGGCGGGGTCACGTATCAACTGCCGGAACCGTTCTTCGTCATCGCGACACAGAACCCGATTGAGTCGGCAGGGACGTTCGCCTTGCCGGACGCACAACTCGACCGCTTCTTGATGTCGCTCCAAGTCGGCTATCCTGAGGTAAGGGAAGAGCGTCAACTGATTTTACAGACGATTTCAAAGACACGCCACGCCGTCCACGCCCTCATGTCGTCCGAGACGTTTTTAGCTGCACGGCAAGAAGTCGAGGAGGTCCGCATCCATGAGGACGTCGTGACCTATCTGCTCGCCCTCATCCAAGAGACGCGGAACCATCCGCTCGTCGATGTCGGGGCCAGCCCTCGCGCGACACTCGCCCTCGTCAAGGCGTCTCAGGCATATGCCTACATCGAGGGTCGCCGCTTCGTGACGCCAGAGGATGTCCAAGCCGTTGCGACGCATGTCCTCGCGCACCGGTTGACGCTCACGCTCGAAGGAGACGTGAAGTCGACGAAACGGGCCGTCCTCGCTGACATCTTGGAGCGCGTCGATGTCCCGGTCGAGAAGGTGTGAGGATGCGACAGGTCGAAGTCAGTACACCGTCCCTTTTAGATGAAAAGCTTTGGCCAGCCTATACAGGGATACTCGTCTTCTTCGTTTGGTTGCCATACGTCTGGCCGTTCGCTTACGTGGCTGGCGTGATTCTCGGGCTGATGCTCGTACGAAAATGGCTGACGAAACAAATCGTTGAGGCGACAGGCTTGTCGTTCCATCAAAAGGAGCAGTTGTTGTTCGTGAATGATCGCGTCTCGCTCAAGATGGACGTGACAGGCATCGAGCGACTTGAAACGCTCGGGATCCCGACATCAATCCGTCTGGTCACGGGGCACGGCTTGACGTTTGATGATGATCAGTCCGTGCACACCTTACAGCTTCGTCATGAATCGACCTATTTGCTTCCAATCCACGCGAAGCAACGCGGTCCCGTTCAAATCGATGGATGCACTCTTCGGTTCAAGCTCCCGTTTTGGCTCGGCACCATTTTCGTCACCGGTTTTACGCTGCCTTCCTGGATCATCCTTCCGCCCATCACGAGACAGAACCGATTCGACTCACGCCTTGTCCGGATGGGAGACCGACTCGTCAAACATTCGCCGCTCAAAGACCCGTTGATGATGCAAAGCACAAAACGGTACGAGCAAGAGCCGGTCAAACAGATTGACTGGGTCGCGACAGCGAAGACAGGGAAGCTGCAGGCGAGAGTGTTTCAACGCCAAAACCTCGATACGTTCACACTCGCACTCGATTTGAGCGGTCCGCTCGGGAATGGCCTCCACGCGCATTACGAAGAGTTGATTCAACAAGCCGCTTATCTGGTATCCTATTTGGTGAAGGAAGATTGTAAAGTCGAGCTGTTCATCAATCGGCTAGACGCCGATAATCAAATCGACCACCAGCGAATGAGTGATGGTCGTAGGCAATTGCGCCTCGCCCTTGTACGTTTGGCGTGGGTCCATGAATCCGATCGATTCATCGCTTCGAAACGGTTCAATCAAATCATCGAGCGACAGAAGCATCCGCATGCGGAAGTGATTCGGATTGACGCGTCACTGCTGAACCGGATCGCTGTCGGTTGAAAGGAGTAATGACATGTTCCGCCTAATCACAACATTCGCTTTAACCGGGCTCTTCACGCTCGGTACGACGTCAGCCATTGCCGCGCCGACAGAACGGTCAGCAGAGCAATTTGCTGAAACACATTTCGAGTCGATCGTCCTCGACCATATCGAAGGAGACGACCCGAGTAACTATCACTTGACGGAAAGTCGCAACATCTCGTTCGGTCCGCTGCACGAAGTGATGATGACCGCACAATCCTGTTATTCGCCAGATGACGCGTGTACGTTCGTCTCGAGTAAGGAGTACGTATCAGCCGTCCTACAAGATGGGGAGCCGAGAAACGTCATCGGGACGTACGAGCAAGAGCCAGGCGTATTTGCCTTCTCCACGCTCGGGTATGGTGACGAGTTGGCCATTGCCTTAGCTGATGTGTCTGGTACGTTGGTCCATTCCGCGCGCGATAACGCCTGGTATGACTATGACGGAGAGACGTTGACCGCCTTGACGACCGACGCGAAACGGGTCATCGCCGGAGACACGACCACGCTCGAGATGTATCAGAAACTTTTGGTCGAGACACATTCAAACGATCAAGGTTCCGCGGAGGATGGTCTCGTGGGTGGGGCGGGGAATGCTCAGACGACAGAGCCAACATCGTATCGTATGCTTGGCCTCGCATTGTTGGCGGGTCTCCCAATTGGTTACCTTTTATACAGGAGGCGAGGAAAAAGATGACTTTAAAACGTCCGTGGTTGCATGAAGTCGATGCGGCCACGGCTTTCTTTGTACGGCAACACGCGATGCACTCAGATGCGTTTGAACAAAAAACGATACGCTTATCAAGTTCGAACGATGGGACGTTATGGAAAGTCGACCGTAATGAATTCGACCGCGTCTACAATCAAGAACTTGATGACAAGTATCGTACGGTTCGTCGACAAGCTGCTGACATCTTCTCGTTTCATTCAGGTGATATACAAATCGATAAGTGTTTCACGGATGCAACGCCGCTACGTTACCTCGTCTTGCATCCGTTCACCCGAGACGTCTATGTCGATGTCGCTCCATCTGGGGTCGTCGAGACGGTGTATGTCTGGATGCATCCGATCGAGGTGTGTCAACAGAATGACCGAGTCACTCGTGTGACGCTAGACGTCTCAAACATCGCGACGGAAACCGAGCTGCATGAACAATTAAAAGAACAGTTACAATTCCCGGCTCACTATGGCATGAACTGGGACGCGTTTTGGGACGTCATCACCGATGAGAACGGGTTGCCGGACATCGTGGAGTTGTACGGATGGACAGAGTTTGAGCAACGTTTGCCTGAGGCGGCGGACGCGCTCGTGACTTGTTTTACGGACTACACGAACGAGCCGGACTTGAAGCCGTGTCGAATCATCTATAATCAGACAGTGATGCTGATTTTACCGAGACAGGCATTAAAAGAGGGAGAAGCAAATCATCTAATTTTCCGACATCTCACTGGCGCAACGTTCCCGTTACGTGTGGAACGGAAGACGTCAGTACGGTTGCCGAAGCGACACCGTTTCTCGCTTGAACGCATAGAAGAGGAGTCTGTCCTATCTGTAATTGTTCGCAATCATGAAGAGATTGCCCCATGGTTGACACTTTCCGGTGACGACCAGCGCCAAGACGTCGTCACGTTCTCGAATGAAACGGATTGGCTTTTGAGCTATTACCGGGAGGGGTTGACACTCCAAGGGACGAATATTGTATCCGTCGGATCGATTGACTCAGCGGATTATGAGACGTTCTTTCGCCACGTGACACGTGGTGCATATCCAATCGAATTGACGTTCTGTTTCGGTGGTACCATTGCTTCAAGCGAGACGGTGTATCGGTTGACGCTACATGACGCAGCATGGGAGAAATTGATTGAAGAAACGTTATTACCTCAACTTGAGATTCCAAAAGCAAAAAGGTTTTGGCAGTCTTTTTCATCAACTACACCTGTACAGTCACTCGAGATATTTCTAGGAGAATTCCATCCTCATATCTTTGGAAACTTCGTACTGGCGCATGATGCGGACGATGTGTATCACTTTCTTGATCATGTGAACGGCTCGGTTAAACGGTTTTGAAGTAGTAAGCGGTGCTTTTATATTGCTTGTTGCATATTTTTTACGAATTGGAGCTGTATAAATGGAAACATATACGTGTATCTGTTGCGGGTACAAAACGATGGAGGAGAAGCCGCCAGGAACGTTTTTGATTTGTCCGAACTGTTTTTGGGAGGATGATGGTGTAGATCCCGACGTTTGGGGAGGCGCAAACGTTGTTTCGTTACGAACGGGTCAACGGAATGTGATTCGTTTTGGGGTTTCCGAGGAACAGTTGGTCGGCGCTCGTCCATCGAGAGAATATGAAAAGGACGCGGCATGGAAACCTGTTTGGGAAACGACTCCGTCGAGGTCCCCCTCACTATTCATCAACGGTATAGTTCGACACCGAAAAAAGAATAAGGATGTTGATATCAATCGATTCAATGAACAGTTTGAAAAAATGTTAAAGCTGAATGGATGGACGTTTGGTTGTGAATTTGGGCAGTCTGATGAATAAAAGTTGTTTCGAAAACGATACAGCATATCATGCCGTAAGATTTTACCTTACTAATCGTATGCGGCACTCTTGAGTGACAGAACAACTTTTAAATGTCGAGAGTATGCCCGAGGGGGATTGGCTTGAACTTATTTAGAGAATTTAACTCAATCGATTGTGAAGTTTGGCGAGTACGGCGTAATGAGACGGATACGTTCCTTGTCATCAAAGATGAGAGAAGGCCAAGTGAACTTAGCGATTACCCATGGCTTTCCGAACATGAGACGCCTTTTTTTGAACCGAAGGACAACGTGATTCATGTCAGTTATCTTGTGACCCCAAACATTAGCTTGAGTCTAGAGCTCATAGCTGAAGTGTTTGAAGTTGTCGAACAACTCCTGCATCATGTCGCCATGGCCTCATGTGACATCATACTAACGCCTCACACGTTTCCTAGCGAATCTGATTGTTTAGACTATATTCAGAAAATATGCGCAGTCGATTCGGATGCGTATAATTATTTGACTCAATAAAGTCGCATATGTAGCACTACCACTTAAAAGAAAGTAGGAGGAACCATTGGATTATTTAGAACACCTTGAAGCCCACTGTGGAGAATTCACGAATCAATTCGAGACGGACGATTTGTTAGAGCAGGCCGTGCAGTTCTTGCAGTTCAATGACAGTCCTATGACCGATACGTTTACCCTCTCGACGCTAGGCCTTCATTGGCATACGCTACAAAACGAGGACGGTACCCAGACACACCAAGAGCTCTTGTTGAGTTTCAAGCAAAAACGTTCGTATGAAGACGTGCTCGAGTTGTTATGGCAATTAACGACGCATGCGCTCGAGACACATCACGCCTTCAAACTCGGTGAGTATTTCGAACTCCCCCCGAACGTTTTCAAACGATTGAACTTCTCAGCAATCTATGTGGCGAAACCTTTTTATTTTGATGAGTCGTTTCATGCGTATGAAGGGGACGAGCAAACCGTAGTCCCGGTCTGGTTCATTCCCATCTTCCCATCTGAAGAAGCGTTCATCGAAGCGCACGGGGTAGAACGGTTCAACGAATTGCTTTATAAAACGGATGGTGCGTTACTCGACTTGAAACGCAAACCGCTCGTCTGAACCACACCAAAACACCGCTCCACGCAAATCGCGTCGAGCGGTGTTTTCACATGTATGGCCCGTTCGCCTGGACGACGAACTGCGAGTGCTCGTAATGATAGGTGATTCGTGAGTAGTCGAACGGCTTCCCGTTCGTCAGATGGAAAATCGTCTCGATGCGGAGCGTCGGGTCGTCCATCTTCAGGCCAAGATAACCGGCCTCCGTCTCGTTCAGTCGCCCGACCTGCATATACATATCGGAAAAACCGATCGTGACGCCGAGCGCACTTTGGACGTAGTCGAAAATCGAGTCGGCGACAATCTCCCGATTCAAATAGGGTACGATCGCCTTCACATAATACGACTCCTCGTAACAAAACACTTCCCCATCGACGTAGCGGATCCGTTCGACGCGATACACGTCATCTGCTACGTCAATCCCTAAGTTTCTAGCGACGTCTTCACTCGGCTTCGTGATCGACACATCGAGCACATCCGACGTCAAGACGCGGTCGCCGAGGTTGTTTTTAAACCCTTGCGTCGAGAACAGGCTCATGTAGCCCGGGCGGTTGTGACGTCGGACGAAGATCCCGCTTCCCCGCAACTGAAAGATGACACCGCGACGTTCAAGCAACTCGAGCGCCTTCGTGACGGTGCTCTTACTGACGCCATATTGACTCATCAACTGCTCGAGTACGGGCAACTTATCCCCTTGCTTTAAATCCTGATCATTAATGTACTGCTCAATCTCTGCTGCAATTTGTTGGTATTTTAGCATCCTTGTCCCTCATCTACATTGTCATGGTGTCACTATTATATCATATGGCCATCAGAAAAATGGTCACACAAATATTTTATATCGGTCTTGATTAATTGTACCGGTACAATTATAGTAAGAGTGTACAAAATGTAAGCGTTATATCAAAGGAGGGTTTTCACTTGAGTAAAGTTCGGGATTATTCAAAGCTCGCCCGTGACATTTTAGATGCGGTCGGTGGGGAAGAGAACGTCATCAATGCTGCGCGTTGCGCGACACGGCTTCGCCTCGTGTTGAAACGGTCGAATCCGCAAGCGAAAGAGAAAGTCATGGCGATGCCGGGGGTCATCACGGTCGTCGAGACGGGTGGTCAATTCCAGGTCGTCATCGGGCAACATGTCGGGGAAGTGTTCGATGAGTTCTCGAAACTCGTGAAGATGGAGACGAATGAGACGGAAGAAGGCAATAAAGGGACCGTCCTCAACCGTATCATCGCGACGATGTCTGCCGTGTTCGCTCCGTTCATCTATATTTTAGCGGCCGCGGGGATTTTGCAAGGGACGCTCATCATCACGACACTTCTCTTTGAAGGGTTCGCCGAGACAGGAACGTACGAAGTGTTCAGCTTCATCTCGTGGGCGCCGTTCACGTTCTTACCGATCTTTATCGCCATTACCGCGTCAAAGCATTTCAAGACGAACACGTTCATCGCCGTGGCGGCGAGCGCGGCATTGGTCAGCCCGACATGGGCAGAGATGGCAGCACGCATCACGTCAGGGGAGACAATCAGTTTCCTCGGGCTCGCCTTGTCGGGGACGACGTACACGTCTTCCGTCTTGCCACCGCTCTTCCTCGTTTGGATCTTATCTTACGTCGAGCGGTTCTTGAACCGACATATGAACGAGGTCATTCGTCCACTATTCGTCCCGTTCTTCAGTTTAGTACTCATGGTGCCGCTGACGATTCTTGTCATCGGACCGATCACGACGATGGGTGCGGTCGGAATCGCGAACGGGTATAACTTCTTAGCAGAAAACGCGCCGATGCTCGCCGGTGCCATTATCGGTGGCTTATGGCAAGTCGTCGTCATCTTCGGTGTCCATTGGGGCGTCACGCCGATGGTGCTCGCGAACTTCGATTTATACGGCCGCGACTCGTTTCAGGCATATCAAACGATCGCCGTCATCGCCCAAGTCGGTGCCGTGCTCGGTGTCATCTTGAAAGCGAAGAGTCAAGAGACGAAAAAAGTTGGTGTCTCGGCTGGAATCACCGGTCTGTTCGGAATTACCGAGCCCGCCATTTACGGGGTCACGCTCCGTTTCAAAAAACCGTTCATCTTCGGCTGTATCTCAGGTGCGATTGGCGCCATCGTCGCCAGTTTCTTCAACCCGTACTACTTCGCCTATGCCGGTCTACCGGGTCCGCTCACGCTCGTAAACGGGATCAGCTCGGACGTCCCTTCATCCATCTGGGGACTATTGATCGGGACGGCAATCGCCATCATTCTCCCGGTCGTCTTGATTCAACTCTTCGGTTTTGGAGAAGATACGGCTAAACAAGTGACAGAAGCGACAGAAACACCGGCGACGGCAGAAGCAAGTGCAACGCTCGTTCAGGAAGAGACGATCGTCTCACCGGTGTCAGGGAATGTCCTCGCGTTGACCGACGTCCCGGACGACGTGTTCGGCTCCGGGGCGATGGGGAAAGGTTACGCCGTCGAACCAGACGGGAATAACGTCGTAGCCCCGTTTGATGGGACGGTCGTCATGGTCGCACCGACGAAACATGCGATTGGTCTCCGCTCGAACTCAGGAATTGAAATCTTGATTCACGTCGGTCTTGATACGGTCACGCTCGATGGGAAACCGTTCACCGTACACGTGAAGGATGGGGATTCCTTCAAAGCGGGCGATGTGTTGACGACGTTTGACCGTGACATGATTGTAGCCCATAACATCTCGACGATTACACCGGTCATCGTGACGAACAGTGCGACATACGCCGATGTACTCGTTCAATCAAACGAAAAGACAGATTCAACACAAGTGATGCTCACGGTTGTGAACAATTAAGGAGGAACTACAATGAAAACATTACCAAAAGACTTTTTATGGGGCGGCGCACTGGCTGCTCATCAATTTGAAGGTGGCTGGGACGCCGACGGCAAAGGGCCGAGCGTCGTTGACGTCTTGACGGCCGGTGCTCACGGCGTCGCGCGTCGCATCACGGACAAGGTCGAGCCGAACGAGTTTTATCCGAACCATGAGGCGATCGATTTCTACCACCGCTATAAAGAGGATGTCGCCTTGTTCGCCGAAATGGGCTTGAAGTGTCTCCGTACGTCGATCGGCTGGAGCCGAATTTTCCCGAACGGGGACGACGCAGAACCGAATGAGGCCGGTCTCAAGTTCTATGACGACTTGTTCGACGAGCTGTTGAAGCATGATATCGAGCCGATCATCACGTTGTCGCACTTCGAGATGCCGCTCCACCTCGCACGCGAGTACGGTGGGTTCCGTAACCGTGCCGTCGTCGACCACTTCGTCCGCTTCGCCGAGGTCTGTTTCGACCGCTACAAAGACAAGGTCAAATACTGGATGACGTTCAATGAGATCAACAACAAGATGGACGTCAACAACCCGCTCTTCTTATGGACGAACTCAGGCGTCATCGTCGAAGAAGGGGAGAACGCGCGTGAAGTCATGTATCAGACGGGCCACCACGAGTTAATCGCGAGCGCCCTCGCCGTCGCGAAAGGGAAGGCGATCAACCCGGACTTTGAGATCGGGGCGATGGTATCCCACGTGCCAATCTATCCGTACTCGTCGAACCCGGACGATGTCATGCTCGCCGAAGAGATGATGCGTCAGCGTTACTTCTTCCCGGACGTGCAAGTGCGCGGTGTCTATCCGAGCTACGCCTTGAACGAATTTGAACGTGAAGGCTATATGATTCCGTTCCTTGAAGGAGACGAGGAGATTTTGAAAAACGGGACCGTCGACTACCTCGGGTTCAGTTACTACATGTCGACGACTGTGAAAAGTGACGTCGTCGCCGACAACAGCGGCGATATCGTCAACGGCGGTCTACCGAACGGCGTCGAGAACCCGTATATCAAGTCGAGCGACTGGGGATGGGCGATCGATCCGGTCGGTCTCCGTTACGTGCTCAACCGACTGTATGACCGCTATCAAATTCCGCTCTTCATCGTCGAGAACGGATTCGGTGCCGTCGATGAGATTGTTGACGGGAAGATTCATGATGCGGCCCGTATCGACTACTTGAAGGCGCATATCGAGCAGTTGAAAGAGGCGGTCGTCTATGATGGTGTCGATTTAATCGGTTACACGCCATGGGGCATCATCGACATCGTCTCGTTCACGACGGGCGAGATGAAAAAACGGTACGGCATGATTTACGTCGACCGTGACAACGAAGGCAAAGGGTCGATGGAGCGGATGAAGAAAGATTCGTTCGATTGGTACAAGCACGTCATCGAGACGAACGGGGAAGCGCTCACGTACGAACCGGTCAAGTAATCTCAGACTCCTTTTGATGATCTCGATGATTGTCAAAGGGAGTTTTTTGTATAATGAAGAAGTGAGAGAAATGAGGGGGAAAAGATGGGGCACATTACCATTCGTTTATATTCGAGCGTAAACGCGCAGCGCGACCGGAACTGGGCAAAGAAACACATCACAGCGATTCATTCTTCATACGTTTTTGAAGAATTGTTATCACGTGCGTTGTCACGCTTCATGGAGAGCGGGGACATTCGTTTCAAAGACCCTAATTTTGTAGGAATAAACCTTATCCATGCTGAAACAAATCATACATACAATACGCATACGTATGATGACACACATCATCAACTCGTGACGCACGAGTTCACGCATGAGACGTTCGATTATGAGACGTATGAGATGATGCTTGATGAGAAAGAGAAGTTTCACCAGTTCGCGATAGTCATTCGGGACGTGCTCGTGCCATTGTTAGATGGACAGATGATTAGCTCGGAACGACCGATTTCTGACATGATCGAACATTGCCTGAAGCAGATTGAAATGAACGACTATAAGTTGGTCGCCTTGCTGAATAAGACGCCGAAATCGAACAAAAAACGCAATCGGATTGTGCTTTTCAAATTGATCGTCTCGGTGACCGGTGCGTCGTTTTGGATTGAAGGGTACGAACGAGGTATAAGACTGTTTCAAAAGAAGGTGATTGAGGAAATTGCGAGCCCGTACGCGTTCTCGTTGTATTTCGGAACGAGTCGCTGGGAGTCGGACGACGTGTTCGTCATCCAATCTGACGTCCGGAACTGGAATGCACGCGTCGACTTCAGAAGTGGGGACATCGACATCTATAAACGCGTGCGAGACGAAGGAGAGAAAACACGATGAACAAAATTGAGTTGAAGTTCAATCGGGTCGTAAAGATGATTGAGAAGTATCCAGAAATGTTTACATACGGTTCAGGAGCTTCGGAAGCAGCGATTCGTGAGGCGGAGGAACAACTGAATGTGACGTTTCCGCCGATGTATCGTAAATTTTTGGAGACATATGGCTATCTGGTCATGGACGAGGATGCCCTATGGGGAATCTCCCCAGATAACAGTGAATATGATGTCGTAATTCGAACGAATCGATTTAAAGAGGCGTTAACAAGATTGTCTCTGCCTCCGTTGCCTCCCCCTTTATTCTGTATTCGAAAGCATGTATATGATGATGAAGGCTTGATTTTTACTCTAGACACAAGTGAATATACATTCGATGGTTTAGATGTCAAAGTTCGGGCTTATCCTGCAGAAATAACCGAACCGGAATATATAAGCGACTCCTTTACAGAGGAGTTTTATATAATGTGTAGTGGCGCTATATCAAAAGAATATTTAGATGAAACAAGTAATACAAAAGATGGGGACGGTTCCGTAGAAAATCAGAAAACTCTAACGACTAATAGCTCAAAAGAGTCATATGAAATGGCGAAACAATTGATTTTTGAGCACCCTGAGCTTTCGGAGTTAGGGAGAGGCTGTACCAATCAACAAATTAAAGCTATCGAAAACAAACTAGGAGTAACATTCAAAGGGAGCTACCTCACATTCTTGAAAGAGTTCGGTGGAGGACTATTCGGGGAGAATTTATTCTTTTCTTTGGAGGATGAAGAATTGATTGAAATCAACCGAGAGCTTCATCATCCGACCGACTATGAAAATGGGCTGGCAGAAAATTTAATCGCTGTTTATTATGACGATCTAGAAGATTATTATGCCTGCCTTGATCTTGATACCGAGGTGAACGGAGAGCCGAGCGTCGTGTACCGGAACACGAACGTCCCAGAGGAAGACTATGATCCGAATGAACGCCTCAAGTCATTTGCTGAGTTTTTACACTATATCATCCAAGACACCATTCATGTAGAAAGCCGAATAGATTCCTGATGCTTTTCTTTCTAATTATGTATTTTATATGAATAGACGAGGTTAAAACGAGATAATACATACGATTGGAGCCAGACAATGTTACTTCTTAAACGGTCGACGATTCATGAAGCAGCTGTTCTGTTAGATATACAGAAAGAAGCGTTTCAAGAAGACTTAGTCACCTGCGAAGACTATAAGACGAACCCCGTCAACGAACCGATTGAGCGTTTAATCAAGAAAATTCAACTATTTATCCATTACACCATCTGGATTGATGGAGAGATTGCTGGTGGAGCAGACGTACGCGATAACGGTGACGGGAAGTATCGTTTGAATCGAGTTTTTTATCGAAACAGCATTAAAATAAAGGTTTTGGGACAGAATTGATTCACTTGATTGAGGCACAATTCCCGCTCGCTGAGGAATGGGTGCTGGATACGCCTCATTTGAATACTAGGAATCATCATTTCTATTAAAAGCTTGGCTATAAACGACAGGGACAGCATCAGGTCAATCATAAACTGATATTGATTGATTATCTAAAGAAGATGTAAGTGTAGAAGTACCATTCAAAAATTCATAGCCATTAATGAATAGGTCAGGTGACCCGCTATAAAGCAGATTGAACCCCTTAGTAGAGCATGTGCTCTACTAAGGGGTTTTCGCACCTAAATCACGTTTACAGTTTTTTCTCTTTGACCGCCACCCACACTTCGCTATAGACGTTGTCTGATGGACCGTCATGCTTTGTAAATGAGATGCTCGGTAAATCTGCTAATTCATATCCAGACGTCGGCAACCATTCGGCATACGTCTTGGCCATCGTCTCCTGGAGCGTCTCCGGGAACGGCCCGGTGTTCGGGAAGACGGCCCATAAGTTCGACGCAATCGTGACTTGTTCAAGGTCTTCGTACGGATTCTCTTGTGTTGTTGCGAAACCAATCATATGCGTCAGCGACCCTTTTTCGTTCAAATAACCTTCATCGAAATCATACGATACATTCATTACTTGGTGCGGATAAAGGTCCGCCAACTGGTGCATCTCGCTTCGTTGTTGTTCCGTAATGGACTGGGCCAACTCGACGATTGAGTTGTTCACTCCTTCAAATTGAATCGGGACGCGCTTAGTAACGCCGACCACGTTGAATGCAGGTTTTTGTTCTAGTTTGAATTCCATTGAGATTCCTCCTTTAATGTCGATAAAAAATGTGAATTTCGGGAATGACTTTTGGATTTTGTTCTTAATCACTTCTGAAGGCAAAAAGCCGCACCAATCTCGAAACGCTCTTGAAAAACCGTCGACGGATTGATACCCGTACGTGTAGGCCACATCGGTGACAGATTTTCCATGAATCAAATCTTTATTCGCTTCTGATAGTCTCCGGTTTCGCACGTATTCATTCAGTGTCATCCCAGCCATATAAGAAAACATCCGACGAAAGTGATAATCGGATACCCCGACGATTCGGGTGACGTCCTCACTCGTAATGTCTTCCGTCAAATGTTGATCGATGTGATCCATCAATCGGTTCAATGATTCAAGCATTTGCATTCCCTCCTTTCTGTATTCATCATACGTCGAACATAACAGAGTGACTCGATGATTTCGATACGGATGTCATCGGATGGAAGACATCAGTCATTGTAGCCGATGAACATCGTGAACAGGATGAGGATCAGCGATGATGTCATAAGTAAACAAGCAAATGAACTCGCGAAGACGAGGAATGTTTTGGAGAAGTGGGCGCGTCGCTTCCAAATCTCGATGACGAACACGACGTTCAAAATCAGGAATGTTGCGAGCAGCAGTAACGGAAGTGCTCGATCTTGCATCAATATAAATAACTCGATGAAGGATTGCCTTCTTTCATTAATTTTATAAAAAGGGGAATTGCTAATAACGCCTCCTATAATGAAAGAGAATCCTGTCACCTATCGCTTGTTTCGAAGGAGGAAGACACGATGAAGAAACTACTCTATGCCACCATCGCTGGGATTGCCCTATTTACGATGAGCGTGACACCGACATCATCCGTCGATGCTGCGGCCAAAAAATTCAAAAACTGCACCGAGTTGAATAAGACGTATAAAGGCGGTGTCGCGAAAAACAAGACCGTCAAAAATGTAGGTGGAAAAACAAAATACAAGCCACACGTCGATGCCGCGCTATATCAAGCGAACATCACGAAAGACCGGGATCAAGACGGCATCGCTTGTGAACGTTAACAGATTGAGGACGAATCCTCAATCTGTTTTATTATTGAACTCATAGGATACATTCCCTTTAGCATCATAAGCAGTAATCGACTCAATCGACTCGATTTGGTCGACGAGAATGAGCCAGACGTCTTTCCCGGCCTTTGTCTTCAATAGCTCAGGTTCGTACCTCTCTCCGTTCAACTCGGCAATGACACGTGTCGTCGTGCCTTGGTTGATCCCGTACAGAATATCGTAGGGCACACATTCTGATCGATTTTCGCACGTTTGGCCGGCGGTCGACCACATGAGATTTTCTTCGGACAGAGAAATCGAAGAAATCGACTCGATACGGTCGTCGATGGTAATTTCGAGGCCGACGCCTTGTGAGGTCAAATCGTCGCTCCATTCGTCGACAAAACGTTGCGTGAAAAAGCGGAGACTCATGTCACGGTCATCAAGAGGGTAGGTGAGAATCGGTTCCGCTCCCTCAGGCAACTGGGGTTGCTTCGTCTTCTCAACGCCCCAGACGACTCCAGCAGACAGCAACATGATTGATACGATAAGAAGGACAATCTTTTGCTGACGCTTCATCTCAGACCACTCACTTTCTCGGTTAGTATAAACTGTCGCACTTGTTCAATCGGGAACGCCGGATTCCAATGCACGAAGTGGCCGCCTGTCATTCGGATGTATGTAATTGGGAGCTCATGCCGCTGCAAATCTAGAATGGCTGACTGCGTCAATCGGGCTTCTTTGTCATCGAGTCCGACAAAATCGCCATAAAGAAGTAACGTCGGGACCTGAAGAGAACGCATAAGCTTTGGCACATCAAGATGATAAAAACCGAACAACAGGTTCAATCCGCCTTTACCGAACTTGGCCGGCGTATTTAATGCGCGTCGAATTTCATCTCGTTCAGGAAGTCCGGTCTTCGTACAAAACGTTTGGAACCGTTCGTCTGAGATGGGCTGAAGTGGTTCGTCTGAGACGATCTTCCTTTCAATTCGTTCCACGACTCGAGGTCCTAGCAGACGAGAGAGCCCGCCCAGGAGCGGGACGAGAAGGCGAAAAATGCCATATTCTTTTAACGGGAAACGCGGGAACGCCTTGTGTCCTTGATCGAGCAAGACGAGCCGTGTTATTTGCTCCGGATACTGCGTGGCGAAAGCGAGTGCGACCGCACCTCCTAGGGAGTGTCCGATCACATGAACTGACCCGAGTCGGTGTCTCACGACGTAATCGTTAACCCAATCCGCCATCTGTTCGGCATCGACGATTTGTCTTACTCCTTCGCTTTTTCCGAACCCGGGCAAATCGAGCAAATGGACCTCGAAATCACCGCGCAGTTTCTCGGCGAGCGAGCGTCCTTCTTCTCCGGTAAATCCTCCGGCCGGTAAAAATAAAACGGGCGGGCCGTTCCCGACCACTTCTGCATGAATATGACGCAACCGAATTCCACCTTTCAACTCCCAGTATCTGTATGTGTCTATTGTACGCGACCGTATGATGAAAATGTAAAATAAATTGATGACTCCTCTCATGAATAGGTGATAATCGGGGTATTAATACAATGACACGTGTTCAGTTCGCACTTGTCGTTTTTCTGTGTCGCTTTTCATGATGACAAGGAGGAATGTCGGGTGAAATTATCGGGAAAAACAGCAATCGTGACCGGTGCCGGTTCAGGGATGGGTCTCGCCATTGCTAAGCTGTTCGCAAAAGAAGGGGCGCGCGTCGTCGCGGTCGACATGAACGGGGAGGCGGTCGAGGTGGCCGCACGTGAAATTCAAGACGCCGGTGGTGAAGCGGTCGGCGTTGCGGGGAACGTCACGAAACAGGAAGATATCGACAAGATGGTCGAGACCGCGACGTCGACGTTTGGGTCACTCGACATCTTGGTCAACAACGCGGGCATCATGGACAACTTTTTGACGGTCGGTGAAGTGACGGACGAGGTGTGGGACCGGGTCATCGCCGTCAATTTGACCGGACCGATGAAACTAGCCCGGGCCGCGATTCAGGTCATGGACAAGCAAGATTCAGGTGGAGTCATCATTAACAACGCCTCGGTCGGCGGCCTATTCGGGACACGTGGCGGGGCCTCCTACGTCGCCTCGAAGCACGCATTGATTGGTCTGACGAAGAATATTGCTGCGACTTACGGCACGTTCAACAAGATTCGGGCGAACGCCATCGCACCGGGCGGGGTCAACACGAATATCGGTGCCACCATCACCGCACCGAGCGAACTTGGGATGCGGGCCATTCAAGGGGCAGGGGAGGCCCCAATCGGAGAGCCGGATCAAATTGCGAAGGTCGCGCTCTTCCTCGCCTCAGATGATTCAAGTTTCGTCAACGGGGACGTCGTAAAAGCAGACGGCGGCTGGACCGCCCGATAAAGATAAAAGCCGACACGCGCGTGTCGGCTTTTGTTATGTCTTTTGTTTGCGAAACGCGAGCGGCGTTCGGTTGTGAACTCTCTTGAACGTCTGGACAAAATGACTCACGCTCGTAAAGCCAAGCTGGTTCGCTACTTCAGCGACCGAAAGATACGTTTCACATAACAGCCGAGCGGCCCGTTGCATCCGGACGTCTTGAACGTAAGCGAGCGGTGAGGTGTCTCCCCACTTTGAGAAGTAACGGCAACATTCTGCCCGGCTGAGTCCACCCGCGGCGGCAATCTCCTCGAGTGTAAGCTTCATCGTGTCATGGTTATGTATATAGGAAATCATGCGTTTCATTCGGTCATGACCGGGTGGTCTCGTCGCAGGTGTCTGCTGAATCCAATAGCGCCAGATGACAGCGAGTTGTAACGTCGCATCGAGCAACGCGAAAGCCGAGTCGCTCTTGAGACGCCTGACCGCTTTCTCGATCGTGTGGAGTGTCGCCTTGTCCGTCGGTGCGGCTGGATGCGCCACGTAGTATCCAATCGTTTCGATATATGGGGCGACATACCGTTCTACAAGCGCCGGCGCGAACAAGTCGTACGGGTCGACATGGACAATCGTGATTTGAAACGGTGCTGCCGTACGTTCGACTTTTGTGAGTTGGCCGCAATCAAGCATCAATGCCATGCCCGGATCAAGCCGGACATGCGTGCCGTTGATGCGTACCGTAAGACGTCCTTTTGTGACGAGCCAAATCTGAAAGTTAGAACTCGTTGTGAAACCCGTCTCTATCCTCCGCTCTGTGCATGTTTCAACAGTAATCATATTTCCTTCAAGATACATCTCTCCACCTCAACAATCGAACATTTTGTACAATCTCACACCGGTCCAATACTCCAACCCTTGTTCTATAAGCGTCAATTTTGACATTTCGAGTGAGGAATCCTCAACCAGTGTGATCGTGTTTCTTCTATATAATGGCGTCAAAAGATGAAGTATGCCGAGATTCCAGCGTGGACCAGGATCGCTATCGGGACGCCGAGTCGAAATGCAGGCTTCAACGTCTTATGACGGAATAGCCGCATCGCGATATACGCACCGAACGCCCCACCCATCCAGACGAACGTCAACAACGTCCTTTCCGAAATTCGCCACGCATTCGCTTTTGCACGTCGTTTATCAAGAAAAAACGTAATAAAAGCTAGTAAATTAGTCACAATGTAATATAGCAGTAATAGTTCCAAAGCCTATTCGCTCCTTTCTTCTTCGTTTAGTATATCGTGAAATGGCTCAATGAAGCCGTTTGTATCCGTTTTGTAAGAAATTCACTCTTGACTTATCGCCAATAAAGTTCTGTAACTGAACTGATATCACTCTCATATCATGCTGTAACGGCAGTGAAATATAGAGGTGTTACAGTAAGGGGGCGTTAGAAAAGGGAGGAATATTCTTATGAAAAAACCACTATTGACACTAACGGCACTCGCTGGCCTTAGTTTAGGAGTCGCTGCTCCAGCTTCGGCAGCATCAACACACACAGTTCAGTCTGGAGATACATTGTACCGTATCGCCGTGAACAACAACGTCTCTGTAAACGACATTAAACAAGCGAACGGCTTAAACTCGAATATGATTTACCCGAACCAAGTATTGAAACTTGGAAAGGCAGAAGCAAAAGCTTCGAACTCATCTAAAACGTATACCGTTAAAGCAGGCGACACGTTGTATCGAATCGCGACTAACAACGGCGTCACAGTTAACCAATTGATGACATGGAACGGTCTTTCATCAGATCTCATTTTCCCAGGTCAGCAATTCGCAGTGAAAGGCGCAGCTGCTGCATCAGTAGCGAACGACGCTCCTGCAGCGAAGCCAAAAGCTTCAACATCTACACCGGTCACAAAACAGTCGACGTCTACAACGCAAACCCAAGCTCCGGCTTCAGGGCGGACAATGACTGTTGAAGCGACAGCTTATACACCATACTGTGCAGGATGTTCAGGAATCACAGCAACAGGAATCGACGTTCGTTCAAACCCGAACCAAAAAGTCATCGCGGTTGACCCTTCAGTCATCCCACTCGGCTCGAAAGTTTATGTTGAAGGATACGGCGAAGCCATCGCTGGAGACACTGGCGGCGCAATCAAAGGCAACAAAATTGACCTCTTGATGCCGACACAAGAGCAAGCTCTTCAATTCGGTCGTCAGTCAGTCAAAATCACAATCTTAAACTAATTCGTACGACCCCAAAAACACCGCAAGCGCGGTGTTTTTTTGTGTTCTTGTTGACGAATTCGTTAACATTCGCGACTGAACGGTAAAAACGGGTATGAAAAAGGAAAAGGAGGGGACGAAACGTGATCACAACCGAGGTCGTTCTCAGTACGCTTGGCGTACTTATACTAATTGTGAACATGATGTTCGCCATCACCATCATTTTCTTTGAACGCCGGGACATCGGTTCGACATGGGCATGGCTTCTCGTTTTGTTGTTTTTGCCGCTCGTCGGTTTCTTCATTTATATTTTTTTTGGTCGTCTCATCAAGTCGAACAACTTTTATCAAGTCGCCGAAGAACGGCGACACGAATATGCGCAACACGTCCAAGCCCAACTCGACGAATTGGACGGACACCACGGTCTGTTCACGAGTCATCCGATTCTCTCCAAGTATCGGCGCTTGGCACGACTCAACTTGTGCGCCACGAATGCGCTTGTCACCTCACATAATCAAATCCGAGTCTTCCATGACGGCGAGCAAAAATTTGAGGCGCTCTTTCATGATATCGAGAACGCGTTAACGGAAATCAACATCCAATATTACATCATCCAAAATGATTCACTCGGACAAGCTCTGATCGCCGCCCTCACCGAACGAGCAAAACAAGGCGTCCGGGTAAGACTGCTCTATGATGCGGTCGGCTCAAGAGGGCTACGACGGAAGCACTTTAAGGCGCTGTTACAGTACGGGGGCGAGGTAAAGTCGTTCTTCCCGTCACGCCTTGGGATTAATTTCCGAGTCAACAATCGGAATCACCGTAAACTGTGCATCATCGACGGGGAGATCGGCTATATCGGAGGATTCAACGTCGGCAACGAGTATCTCGGAGCGAACCGGCAGTTCGGTTATTGGCGTGACGTCCATCTCCGCATGCGTGGTGAGGCGGTGCGGGAACTGTCCGAACGGTTTCTCCTCGATTGGAACCGAGCCGAGCCGACGAAACGAACGACCGAGAAAGACGAACTCATGTGGCCGGCCGTCATGCATGAGACGTTCACAGCCCCCGTCCAAGTCGTCACTTCCGGTCCGAACTCAACGACCGAACACTTGAAGAACATGCTCGTTAAAATGATCACCGAGGCGAAAGAAGCCATCTACATTCAAACACCATACTTCATCCCGGACGCAAGTTTCTTAGACGCTTGTCGCATCGCTCTCATGTCCGGTACAAAAGTTCATCTCATGATTCCAAACAAGCCGGACCATATGTTTGTCTATTGGGCGACGTACGCCAACGCAGCCGAACTTGTACGGTACGGGGCGGACGTGTATACGTATGAGGGTGGATTCTTACATGCGAAGACGCTCGTCATCGATGGCGAGGTCGCCTCGATTGGGACGACGAACATCGATGCGCGTAGCTTCCACTTGAACTTTGAGATCTCAGCCCTCGTTTTTGACGAGACGGTCGCACAGTCCGTCATCGATGCATTCGAACGGGACGTTCCGAACGCCACGTGCCTCACCGTCGAGCGCTACGAGACGAGGACACGCTGGATTCGGTTCAAAGAGAGCGTCTCGCGGCTACTCAGCCCAATCCTCTAAAAAAAGATCAGCCGGACCGTTTCGGATCCGTGCTGATCTTTTTATTTGAGCTGCTGTTTGACATGTTGCTCGAACGACTCGACGATTGGAGACGGGGCTTCTTTTTCCCCGTACTCGGCCGCTTCGAGCCAAGAAGCGAAGAGCGCGGCATCGTTGAAGCGGATACGCGTCAGCCAATCGTACACCGTCTCTTCCCGGAAGCGTGGATGGGCTTTCTCGAGCCGTCTACCTGCATCGAGTAGACGGACATGTTTCGGCGTCCGCACAGAACGCAGCGTCCGATCATGGGGGACATGCGCCCGTTTCGGGACGACCGTCTCTTCTTGCACGTCTTTTCGTTTCTGTAGATAGATAAATAGAAATACACCAAGAACAAGCAAGAAGATGAATACCGCGATCCAGAGCCCCGTCTGATTCGACGCCGTCTCGAAGAACGTCTCGTTCGCCAGCGTCTCCTCATCCAAGTTCGGGTTATCCGGCACCATGAACCGGTTCACCCGATCTGACGGGTCGAGCGTGAACCCGTCGAACCAGCCGGCCACCCACATGAGAAATGGTCTGACCCATGCTGCGAGGTCACCGAACAAGAGCTCTTTGATCGTCCGGAGTACGACGGCAATCGTTAACCCGATCGAGAGACCGGCTGCGAGCATCGTCAACATCCGTTTGTAGTCGCGACGATAATAGAGGCTCCGTTGCCAAAACAAGAACAGGAACGGGAAGGCAATCATCGCGAGTGGTTGAGACGCCGGCGGGAACAACCAGTCGACAATCAAGAACAAGACGCTCGCGATGGCGTACCGGTCCGTCCAATCAAGCGTACGGATGAACGCATGGACGTAAGTGAACAGTAGTAAGGTGACACTCATCTCGAACGAGAAGTATAAAGCCGCCACACTTAACGCCGTCTGCGCCCCGAGCTGCCAATTACGGGGTAATCGCAACGTGAGGAGATAGACGAGTGGAAAGACGTGACCGACATAAAACGCGGCAAAGACCCACCATAATAGTTTCATCGTCCGTCACCTCCGAGCCGGAGGATAGACTGGCTGCCCCCGTATTTAGCAACCTTCCGTTCAAACAATGATCGTGCGAGCGGGAAGTCGCGTTCCGATAAACAGGCGAGCGTCGTCATCACTTTACGGAAATGCGTCTCACCGCTCCCTGGCGCGAGGTCATAGGTGATTCCGTCTTTCGTAAGCGTCGGGACGATCAGGCCATAGCTCGCGTTCTCTTTCTCAAAGTCACGGCACAAGGCCGCCGCCTGTGAGATTAACCGCTCCATCTGGTGGGTGAGGGCACGCCCGTCTTTCGTCAACAAGTCGAGGACGACGACATACTCGTTCGCCTGGACCGGTTGCTCGGTCCGAGCGAGCAGTTCGCCCGTCTTCGCGTAGGCCGACCAATAGAGTTGACGCATCGGCTGGCCATGATAAGGCGCCACCGATTGGAACGTCTCTGGGTCTCGATACGCGCTATGCCGCACCATCTCTTCCCCAGGCAACGTCGGTGGTCGTTTCGGGATCGGATAGGGCATAAAGTCCGGAAAGACGTAGCCGATTCGGTCGAGCGGTTCTTCTTTATACAGCGAGAACATCCGAAGCGGATCACGGATTTCGATACCGATCGCCTCAATCCGGATTGGACCACGCTTGATCGCTTTCAACGGAAGGGTGTAGGCGACTTCCGCTTCGCGACCGACATAGTTCTCTTGGCGCCAGAATGCGTGGTCCTCCGAATCGACGGTCGGATGCAAGTAACCGGACAAACGGACGACCCCGAGCGGGACAGGCGCCGTCGACAATAGATTGATTGTATACGTCTCCTCGTCGCCAGGGAACAGTTTCAACTCATCCGTCACTGAGACATGGACGTAATCCGCGAGCCGAAACAACAGCTCCGGCATGATGAGCGCATATAGACTGAACCCGATGACCACACTCGCGAGGAAGACGTTGCCGTATAGGGCGATGAACACCCCGACGACGAACAAGAGCCACATATACCCGGACTCGAGATAGCGAGGGCTGACGAGTTGCATGTCACACCTCGGATGGGACCGCGATGGTCTCGAGGACGGATTTAATCAACTTCGACGGTTTTGTCTTCAAAGACGCCTCAACCGTCAAGACGACACGGTGACCGAGAATCGGCAAGGCGAGCGCCCGAATGTCTTCCGGTGCGACATAGTCTCGACCGTCCATATAGGCGTGGGCCCGGGCTGCCATCGTATACGCAAGTGTCGCCCGCGGGCTCGGCCCGACTTCGATATCCCGGTGATGTCGGAGCGCCTCGACGAAATCAAGAAGGTAATCCTCCATCGCCTCATGGAACGTCACATCACGGACCGCTTGTTGCATCTCGGCGAGCTCATCATGCTTCAACGTAAATGGTGCCGCGCTCAAGTGCTCGTTCCGGAGTAGCCTACGCTCAGACTCCCGTGATAATGGAGCGAGTGACAGCTTGAACAAGAAGCGGTCGAGCTGGGCTTGCGGAAGCGGGAACGTGCCTTGCCCGTCAAACGGGTTTTGCGTCGCGATGACGAAAAACGGATCAGGGAGGTGCATCGACACTTCCCCAAGCGTCACTTGACGTTCCTGCATCGCTTCAAGGAGTGCGGACTGTGTCCGTGGTGTCGTCCGGTTAATTTCATCGACGAGCAAGATTGACGTGAAAATCGGCCCGGTCCGACGTTCGAACGAACCTGTCGTCGGATTGAACAGCTCCATCCCTAAAATATCACTCGGAAGCGTGTCTGGTGTACACTGTACCCGTTGGAATGCAGCCGATACAGAAGACGCAAGGCTTCTCGCGAGCGTCGTTTTCCCGGTCCCCGGCCGGTCTTCGAGTAAGACATGACCCCCAGATAGGAGTGCAATCGTCGACAGCTTGATCGCTTTCGACTGTCCGATCACTTGATCGTTCAAATAAGTAGTCCATGGTTGTATCATTGTAGTTCCCCCGTCTTTTTTCTGAATATTTATAAAAATCATAGCACACTCAAACCCTTGCATGGAATGAAAAGAAAAAACGATGACGGAAGTGTCATCGTTTCGGTGTATCCAAATAGCGTTCAAAATGTCGCTCGAGCCAGTCTTGGAAGAACGACATGAACGTACAAATGCCCCAATAGATGAGGGCGACGACCAAGTAGACGGTCATGTAATCAAATTCTCGACCGCCGACAATCTTCGCCTTGTTGAAGATTTCGGGGACGGTAATCATCGCGGCGAGCGAACTCGCCTTTATCAAATCGAGGAACACGTTCGAGAGCGGGGGGAGCGCAATCCGCGTCGCCTGTGGCAACAAGACGCCTTTCAGGGTCATCCACTTGTTCATCCCGAGCGAGCGGGCGGCCTCGACCTGTCCATCATCCACCGACCGAATCGAGGCTCGGATAATCTCGGCGATATAGGCGGCCGAGTTCAAACTGAACCCGATGATGGCGGCCGTCAATGCCGCGAATTGAATTCCGATAAACGGGAACCCGGAATAGAGAATGAACAGAATGATTAAAATCGGCACGCCCCGCATGAACGAGATATAAAACGTCGACGGGAAGCGGAGTAGCCGTGACGGCGACAACTTACCAAGAGCCAGGATTAAACCGAGCACGAGTCCGAAGAACATGCTGACGAATGAAATCCATAGTGTGTTCGGTAACCCCCCGAGAAGATACGGGAACGAGCGGATAGCCAAATCGGCGTCAAAGATCGCCTCCCATTTCACTCCTTCCAACATAATTAGTCCAATTCGACGATCGTTGCATCGACATCCGGTTCGACCGAGACATCTGCGCCGTTATAGAACTGCTCCGATAAGGATTTCACCGTACCGTCTTCAAGCATCTCCGCGAGGACACGGTCGATGTTTTGTTGCAACTCGTCGTTCTCATTCGACATGAGGAAGGCGACTTCTTGTGGGTTATAGGCGATATCCGGGTGAATCGCGATATCAAACTCCGGGAAGAAGGCGAGGGCGAGCGTCTGCAGGTAGTAGTCGTTCAAGATGACGTCAGTGCGACCGGTTGAGACGTCACGAAGATACTGGTCGTTCGTCGCGTTGTCGTAGATGACTTCTTCAGCCCCATATTGACGCGCCACTTCCATGAAGACGGTCGTCGCTTCTCCAGCGGCTTTCTTGCCTTTCAAATCCTCGAGCGACTCGATGCCTGAGAGGTCACTCTTTCGGACGATGGCCGTTCCGTACGTGTATTTATACGGTGTCGAGAAGGCGAACTTCTCTTTCCGGTCTTCTGTGACTGAGATGTCGTTCGCTGCGACGTCAATTTGCCCGTTTTGGACGCTCGTCAACATGTTATCAAACGCCATCTCTTTGAACTGAACTTCGAGGTCAAGCCGCTGGCCAATTTCTTTCATCAATTCGACATCGAATCCTGTCAACTCGTCGCTTTCTTCGGCACGGAACGAAGCAGGGTAGAGTGTACCGGCCGTTCCGACAGTAAGCGTGCCACTCTCTTGAATTTCGTCCCAACGTGACATTTCGGCCTGTTCGGTGCTCGAATCACCACACGCCGCGAGCGGAACTGCAAGGAAAAGGGTGGCCGCAAAGCCTTTTGTTAAACGTTTCATCTATGTTCCTCCTTAATAAGTATCATCTGTCTAAAAATAGCATGACCTCTCTTGTTAGGCAACTTTAAATATTCATCAAACAGTTAAATGAATTATGATGAAACATTGATTCATGAAGCGTTATCATTCGCTTGAATGAAGGAATCAGAGTTCATGATACAGACTCAATTCATGAACGAAACAGATTGAAAAAAGATGTAAAGAACATCCTTTACAAATGTATATGAATCGGACAACCATATTTTATGAAAAGGAATATACAGGAGCGGAGACGAATGAAGGTAGGGATAAACTCAAACAGAAAGGAGGGACGGCAACAATGACATTGATGACAATTGCTCTAGTATTCATAATCGGGCTGATGGGCTTCGTAGTCGGAATGATGACGAAGAAAAAATGGCTGACGATTTTAGGGCTCGTTCCGCTGACGATTTCACTTTGGCAAATAATCATCATGTTTACGCTAACTTGAGTGTATAAAAGTCATGCTAGTTGTTTTATTAATCAGAGTCCTTAGGATCATCTATACTCTATATTATGAATAATCTTTGCTACTAATTTCGGATTGAGCTTGAGGAAATACGGTAGCTTAGGAGAACCCAACGTTAGAGCGGTCAACGTCATTTATAGTCGAGCAAGCTGCAGTGGAGACATGAAATGGCTAGATGAGTATTGCATAAACATAAAGAACTTGAGGAATCCAATGCGATAAATGTCTAATAGATTTGCCAATCTTACATATTTAGATTGCTCGTAAGTTAAGTAAAACAGAGGGTTTAAACTCGGCGGACACGGCTCGAGCACGATGTGGAGACCTGAATCCTTTGTCGTTATTTGTGAGAGGAGAGACGTCAAACTGGCTTCAATTTTTCTTTGTTTTTTTATTAGTTTACATAACATATATTATCAGTAAAAATAAAACTCTGTCTCAATCCTTTAGTATACTTAAAGAAGTGAGACAGAATGAGAGAAATGAGACGAGATGTTATGCACGTGTAAATCGAATCAATGTGACACCGGGTTCCGGTTCGAATTCGGAGCTCGCTTCAAAACCTAACTTCGTATACAGACGCTTTGCTGGACCGTTATGTTTTCCGGTATGGACATAAACTAGCTTGTCTTCATGAAGGCTTAGGACGTGTTCGAGCAAGGTCGTCGCCAGTCTCGCCCGAAAATACGTCGGATCAATACACAGCTTTGTGACTTCGACCGTTGTCTCGGCCGTCTCAATCGTGATAAATCCAATCAACCGCTCGTCGTTATACAATCCGTAACTCTCACCGGGTAAATTTTGAATCACTTCAACCGTCTCATATCGAGCTGGAATCTCATCGAAACCGATCAACTCAGCCTCGACCGCGTAGGCGTTTCGTTGAATCTCGAGCATTTGCTCAGCCGAACGATATTGCGTCGTCTGAATCTCACGTAGCTCCATCATCTCACACCTCCTCCTTTACCGTGAAAACAGCCGTGCCCGTTTACGCTTCGCGCGTTTTAGCGCCCGATAGAGCCGATGAGTCCCTTCAATCGATTTTCCATGGCCTACGAACGTATGACGTGGCGCGAGATCGATCAACTTCTCGGCGTTCTCGACAGCGGCCGACTTATCCCATGTCGCCAGTCCAGGAAGCGGGAAAAGCGGTCTGACGTCCCCTGCCACAGCGACTCCCCCATGCGATTGAAACGCGTCGCCTGCGAACAGAATCCGACTCGCTTCATCAAAATAAGCGACGGAGCCTGGTGTGTGACCGGCAGCGTGATAGACGCGGAACCCGAACAACCGCTCACCTGGGTCTAACCGCTTGTCCGGCAACGAATGAATTGTCGGGAGCGAGCCTTTAATTTTAAGCTCCCGCTCATCCGGGTCGGTAGTCCGATCCCCTTCAAGCAATCGGGCATCGCGGCGCGAGATGTACAACTCGGCATGAGGATGGACTTTCAAGATGCGATCGACACCTCCGACGTGGTCGCCGTGGGCATGCGTCAATAAAATGGCAAGAAGCGGCCGTTCAAGCGCCTCGATATAGGCCAAAATGTCCGCGGCGTTCCGTTCAAGTGCCGTATCAATCAAGACGAGCCCGAGCTCTCTTTCAATCAATTGGACGTTAATCGGCAGTACCGGCGCGTAAAAGGTCAGTTGATGAACATGTTCCAAGCGTGTAATGACCACACAATCCCCTCCCCTCAATCAAACAATGTCACCCAGTCTTCTTGCCACCGGGCGTCAAAACACATATGGAGTTGCTCGAGCGTGTTCCGAGCGAGCGAGAGCGGCGGCAACGCGTCCCGTGTGAAAAAGCCGACGTCGCTCGTCTCATAGCTCACCTGCGCCTCCCCGCCAATCAGCTCGCATTCGATAAACAGTTTATAGTAATGCTGCGACATGGGCGGATGTGGGTGATGATGCATATCAAACAAGGCGACGAGACGGATCGGTGCGACATCAAATCCCGCTTCCTCCTCAATTTCTTTGACGATATTCTCCGTAGGCGAGAGCCCGACCTCGCAAAAGCCACCCGGAAGCGTCCAACGTCCTTCTGAACGTTCTTTGACGAGCAACAACCGGTCTTCTTGGAAGACGACACCCCGTACGTCAAGCTTTGGTGTCGGATAGCCATCAATGTGCGTCAACTCGGTGATCTCGTCCAACGCGAGATTGGATTGTCGTTCAAACATCTCGGTCGCAATCTGTTGCAGTTCAAGGTACCGCTCGCGGTCAAACTCGTCTTTCGTGAACGTCAAGCCGGCCTGAGCCAATGCCTGTAGCCGTTTGGCCCAATCGAGCCATTCTGACATAGTCATCCCTCCATCGTTTGTCCTGCTACTCATTTCGCCGCAGGGGTGAGTTGTTCCTCTTCAAGAATACCCGCTTCTAGCAGAAAGTACGTATCGTGCACATGATATACTTCATACAATATGATTCATCAAGGAGGAAACGTATGACGATGCTTATATTATCCCAATTCAAAGACGATTTGGACGGTTATACCGAGCGACAGTTGCGATATCAGGCAGCAGACGATATCTGGTCAATCGGACAAATGTACGACCATATCATCGTTGTGGCTGAGGAATATGCGGATGAGATTAAACGGTGTCTCGCTTCCACTGAAGAGCAACCGCTCGGGAAGACCGAGTTCGGTGAACGGTTGTTTCAGGCCGGTGGGTTCCCTCCGATGAAAATCCGTTTACCTGACGAAATGAACCAACCTCCGAACAATACGGACAAACGGGAACTGCTCGAACGCCGGATCGATGCATTGCTTTCCCGTCTTGAGCGCCTCGAACCGTTCGTCCGGTCGGCAAATCCTTACGTTAAAGCCCAGCATGGCGGTTTTGGCTGGTTGAACGCACAAGAGTGGTACGCCCTGATCGAGATGCATACCCGCCATCACTTGCGCCAACAGGCCGATTTGGAACGGTATCTTATGGAGGCTGACATCTAAGACGTATTCAAAAAGACGCCTCGCGCGTCTTTTGTTCATTTCTCATCGTAAAAGCTTTCTGTAAACGAATCATTTAGTCCGTACCGCTCGTCAAGCAACCATTTCATTTCAAGATCGATGTCGCGAATCCAGCTACTTTTCAAGCTTCTGTCTCCTTAAATACATTTATACCGGAACGAAAAAACCCTGCACAACGTCTGTTGTACAGGGCCCTCCTCAATCGAGGTACACGTCTTCAATCTCACCGAACGTCTCCTCGTCAAACACGAACGAGCCGTTGGCGTAGCGGTCTAGAAGCGTCAACTGCTTCGTCTTGACCGTCTTCGCTTTCTCTTTCCCGATGATGTGGAGCGTCTCATCGTCATGCACCGGGAGCACACGACGAATCTGATGCGGTTTCGATTTGACTTCACGGATGAGCATCGTCCCACGCAAGTTACGGTTCGTGCAATCGAACTGATCCTCGAGCTTCATCTTCTTGACTGCGCCACGCTGCGTCACGAGGACGAAGAGAGGCGGCGTGAAGAAGGCAAACGCATCGGCGACCGTGTCGCCATCCTTCAAGTTCATCGCCTTGACGCCGGCGGCACGTTGCCCGACGACCGGTACGTCATCTTCCTTGAACCAGAGCCCATAGCCTCGCTCCGAGACGAGGAACAATTGGCCCGGCCCGTCGCTGATCCCTGCGAAGACGACCGTATCGTCGCCTTTTAACTTGAGCGCCATGAGCGCTTTCGACTTACGTTGGGCGTCATAGTCACGGAGCGGCGTCCGTTTGACCATGCCGTCACGTGTCACGAACAGGCAATGTGCATCGGTATCGAACGTCGAGACGACATCGGCCGAGACGACTTGCTCGCCTTCAATCGGCACGAGGTTAGCCACGTGCTGTCCGGCATCCTTCCATTTCGACTCTGGGATTTGATGGACCGGGATGAGCAAGTAGCTGCCTTTGTTCGTCCAGACGAGCAAGTGGTCTGTCGTCATCGCCTGGGTGACGAGGACAGGACGGTCCTTGTCTTTCATGTCCGGCATCTCGTCGCTCGAAGCACCGTATGACCGCATCGACGAGCGTTTGACGTAGCCGTCACGGCTGACGAAGACCATCGTCTCTTCGACGGCGATCATGACCTCGGTCTTCAGTTTCAACTCTTCCACCTCGGACTCGATGACCGAACGTCGCGCATCACCGAACTCGTCACGGAGCGCCGTCAGTTCTTTCGAGATGAGTTTCCGTTTCGTCGCGTCGACGTTCAAGATGTTCGCAAGACGCGTAATCTCTTTCTGGAGCGCTTTCGCCTCTTTTTGAAGTTCGACGATATCCGTGTTCGTCAAGCGGTACAATTGGAGCATGACGACCGCTTCGGCTTGACGGTCCGAGAACGAGAAGCGGTTCATGAGCTTTTGTTTCGCCTCGGCTTTGTCTTTCGCCGAACGGATGAGTTCGAGTGTCTCATCTAAGACCGAGATGGCCTGTTCGAGCGCGTCGACGATCTCGGCGCGTTTCTTCGCCTGCTCGAGTTCGAACGTCGTGCGACGGGTGACGACTTCTTCGACATGTTTCAAGTAAGCGTCGATGGTCGGAAGTAGTCCCATCTGTTTCGGTGTCCGGTTGACGATCGAGACCATATTGTAGTTATAGGCGAGCTGAAGGTCCGTATGCTTTAAGAAGAAGTGGAGCACACCTTCCGCATCGGCCTCTTTCTTCAACTCGATGACGACACGGACACCGGTCCGGTCGGTCTCATCGCGGACTTCGGCGACGCCTTCGACTTTCTTGTCGAGACGCAGTTCCTCCATCTTCTTGACGAGGTTGGCCTTGTTCACTTCATATGGGAGCTCCGTGATCGTGATCTGTTCACGGCCGCCTTTGAGCGGCTCGATGACCGATTTGGCGCGGATGATGACCTTGCCTTTCCCGGTCTCGAACGCTTTCAAGATGCCGTCGCGACCCATGACGATCCCGCCGGACGGAAAGTCCGGTCCTTGCATATACTCGAGCGCTTCCGTCGCCGTCTGAACCTGACCTTTCAAACGGGCAATGGCAAGGTTCAGCACCTCCGTCAAGTTATGCGGTGGGATCTCGGTGGCGTAACCGGCCGAGATGCCCGTCGTCCCGTTCATGAGCAAGTTCGGAAGGAGCGAGGGCAAGACGAGCGGTTCTTCGGTCGAATCGTCGAAGTTTGGTGTGTAGTCGACCGTGTTCTTCGAGATCGACGTCAGCATGACGCCCGCAATCTTCGACAGTCGGGCCTCGGTATACCGCATCGCGGCAGCCGAGTCGCCGTCCATCGAGCCGTTGTTTCCGTGCATGTCGATGAGCGGGTAGCGGAGCTTCCAGTCCTGCGACAGACGTACCATCGCTTCATAGACGGAGCTGTCACCGTGCGGGTGATAGTTCCCGATGACGTTCCCGACCGTCTTGGCCGATTTACGGTATGGTTTCTCATTCGTATTGCCTTCATGGTGCATCGCATACAGGATGCGGCGCTGGACGGGTTTGAGCCCGTCGCGCGCGTCCGGGAGTGCCCGGTCCTGGATAATATATTTCGAGTAACGCCCGAAGCGGTCACCGACGACCTGTTCGAGCGACAAGTTTAAAATGTGTTGAATCGTCGACATCGTTACATCACTTCCTCAATCGCTTTAGTCACGTGTTCATTGGCGATGATCGAATCATCTTCCTGGAGACCGAAGGCGACGTTCTCTTCGATCCACTCGCGGCGATGGGCGACGTTGTCTCCCATGAGCACCGAGACGCGCTTGTCGGCGACGGCGGCGTCGTCGACCGTCACGCGGATGAGCGTCCGTGTGTCCGGATTCATCGTCGTCTCCCATAACTGGTCGGCGTTCATCTCCCCGAGACCTTTGTAGCGCTGGAGGATATAGCCTTTCTTGTACACTTTGACGAGCTTCTCGAGCGCTTCTTCGTCCCAGGCATACTCGAACTGTTCCGACTTGCCTTTCCCTTTCGAGATGCGATAGAGCGGCGGCAAGGCGACGAACACTTTGCCGGCCTCGACGAGCGGGCGCATATAACGGAAGAAGAACGTCAACAGGAGCACTTGGATATGGGCCCCGTCCGTATCGGCATCGGTCATGATGATGATCTTATCGAAATTGCAGTCCTCGAGGTCGAAGTCGTGGCCGACGCCGGCCCCGATCGCATGGATGATCGTATTGATTTCCTCGTTCTTCATGATGTCCTGAAGCTTCGACTTTTCCGAGTTGATGACCTTCCCACGGAGTGGCAAGATGGCTTGGAACGTCCGGTCACGACCCTGTTTGGCCGAGCCGCCGGCTGAGTCACCCTCGACGAGGAACAGTTCGTTCTTGGCGGCGTTCTTTGACGTCGCCGGTGTCAGTTTCCCGTTCAAGATGCTCGATCGTTTCTTCTTCTTACCGTTACGGGCCTCTTCGCGCGCCTTGCGGGCGGCTTCACGGGCCTGGGCAGCACGAATCGCCTTCTTGATGAGCATCGTCGCCATCTGTGGATTCTCCTCGAGGAAAATCGTCAGTTGCTTCGCCATGACACTGTCCGCGCTCGTACGCGCTTCCGGCGAGCCGAGTTTCGACTTCGTCTGGCCCTCGAACTGAAGGAACTCCTCGGGAATCCGAACCGAGACGATGAGCGTGAGTCCTTCACGGACGTCGCCCCCGTCAAGGTTCTTATCTTTCTCTTTCAACAAGCCGTTCTTACGCGCATATTCGTTCATGACGCGGGTCATCGCCGTCTTCGCGCCGACTTCGTGCGTCCCGCCATCGCGTGTCCGGACGTTGTTGACGAACGAGAGGACGTTCTCGGAGTAGGCGTCCGTGAACTGGAAGGCGAGTTCGAGCTCGATATCGTTCTCCGTCCCTTCGAAATAGACGATCGGATGGAGCGTCGCCTTGTCGTCGTTTAAATATTGGACGAACTCGGCGATCCCTTCCTCGTAATGGAACGTTTCTTCCTTCTCAGAACGCTCGTCTTTCAATGTGATCGTGAGCCCTTTCAAGAGGAAAGCCGACTCGCGTAACCGTTCGGCGAGCGTGTCATAGTTGTAGGTCGTCGTCGAAAAGATCGAGGCGTCCGGTTTAAAATAGACGCTTGTGCCGGTCTGGCGTGTCTTCCCGGTCTCAAGGAGCGTCGTCTGCGGGATTCCGCCGTCGGCAAACGTCTGCTCGAACAATTTGCCGTCTCGGTGAATCGTCACGACGACCTTGCTCGAGAGTGCGTTCACGACCGAGGCGCCGACCCCGTGAAGTCCCCCGGACGTCTTATAGCCGCCTTGGCCGAACTTCCCGCCAGCGTGGAGCACCGTGAAGATGACCTCTGGCGTTGGTTTGCCGGAAGCGTGCATTCCCGTCGGCATGCCGCGGCCGTGGTCACGGACCGTGATGGCATCGTCTTTATGAATCGTCACATCGATTTGCCCGCCAAACCCGGCGAGCGCCTCATCGATCGCGTTATCGACAATCTCATAGACGAGATGGTGGAGACCGCGATGGTCGGTCGAACCGATGTACATCCCTGGTCGTTTACGGACGGCCGTGAGTCCTTCGAGCACCTGAATGGCGTCTTCATTGTAATTGAATAAATCTGTTGACATTTTCGTCACCTCAATTTCGAACACACGTTCGTTTTTCTACCCTATTGTATAGCTGTTTTCGGATTCTGGCAAGCCTGCCTCCGACGCGCGAGGCACGTGAAAAAAAGGAGACCTGCCAAGGAGGCAGGTCTTAACCGATCAAGCGGGCATGCTCGACGTAGATGCATCGGTTCTCGACGTAATCGATGCCGGCTTCACGGGCGATCCGCTCCGCGTCGGCGTTCGAGAGACCGAGCTGGTTGAAGATGAGCCCGACATCCCCATGTCGGACGGCATCCTCGGCGACCTCGGCCAAAAATTCGCTGCGACGGAAGACGTCGACGATATCGATATGGCCGGGAATGCTCTCGACGGTCGGATACACTTTCCGTCCGTTCCACGTCTCGAGCGTCGGGTTGACCGGGATGACGGTGTAGCCTTGCAACAACAGATAGTCGGCAATTTGATTCGCGGTCTTGTTCGGGTTCGAGGAGATCCCGACGACGGCAATCGTTTTCGCTTCTTCGAGCAATCGTTTCAAATGCTGGTCATCCATTCTGTTTGCCCCCTTTTGTTTACGTACTCAGTGTACCGTTACCTTATTCCCTGTTTCAAGGTTTATTTTCATCATACATACAACTGTAACTCTTTTCTCTTTTTAAAACAAATCAATTGGTTCACTATAAATTATTATGTAAACCATGTTTATCGACTTCAAGATTTTTAGATCGAATCAGTATACGAGAATATCGCAAGAGAGATTGAAGCTAAACATTCTTGAACCTTGCGTGAAATATCTATTTCACGCAATCATATCGACGGTTTGAAGCGATTAATCTGAACGTGATTGACTCGAAATTTGATACATGGATGGGCAAACGAGTGCGATTTCGCTATACTAGTTCTAGGAGGTGTTCACATGGGGACTGCCTATGAGGAACGTCGCGGTACGTTATATAACTATCGCATCACATTATACGGGAACGCGCTCGCTTGGTTGATTCACGTCGTGTTCTTTGTCACGTTTTTACAGCTCGATGTTATGATCCTCGCCTGGTCGAACGTCGCGAGCATCCTGTATTATACGATTTCGTTTTATTTCGTACATAAACGGTACTATCGGACATTCTTTATCGGCCTCTTCGTCGAGGTCGTCTATAACGCCATCATCTCGACGATCGTCCTCGGGTGGGATGCGAACGTCCATTATTTCATCATCATGGTCGCCTATGGCATGTTCTTCATGCCGAACGTGAATCGGGGCACGCGTGTCGCGACGACCGGACTCGCCATGGCGATTTACAGCTCGCTCTATTTGTTCGTGACGGAAGGGACACACCTGCTCGCGACGAGCATCGAGCAAGCACTCGGCTTGTTCTGTCTGTTGTCGACGATCGGACTCATCGCGGGACTCTCATTCATCTTTGAAGGATCGGTCGTCGAAGTGACGAACGAGCTCGAACGGACGAATGAACGGTTGCACACGCTCGCCTCGCGCGACGGCCTGACCGGGCTCTACAATCGCCTGACAGGGACCGCCCGTATCGAAGACGGGATTCAACGGGCCGTCCAGACGGGTCAACCGTACGCTGTCGCGATCGCGGACATCGATCACTTCAAAGCCTTTAATGAGCAGCATGGCCATGACTGCGGTGACCTCGTCTTACGTCAAGTCGCCAAGACGTTGACATGGTCAGATGCCGTCTGCGTCCGCTGGGGCGGCGAAGAGTTCTTGCTTTTCCTCGTCGGCGAGACCGAGAACGATATCAACGGACGGCTCGACGAATTGCGTCGACGCATCAACGCGACGGAGACGATTTACGAAGGGTGCCGCCTGCACGTCACGATGACGATTGGTGTCGCCCACCGAAGCGGGAGTGCTCCCGAGGCGGTAGAGCGCCTCGTTAAAGAAGCGGATGATCGCCTCCGCGCCGGCAAACAGGCCGGCAAGGATCGCATCATCTCGTCGATTAGTTCTTAAAGGAGTGATGAAGTGAGTTTATTCCGCCAACTCGGTCGAAGCCCGTCCCAAGCGACCTCACGCCGCTTCGACTTGAACGGCTATGAGCGCATGCCCGATTTTATTCAACGATTCTTCAACCATTTAGCCGCAAAGCATTATTCAAGGCAGACGGCACAGCGCTATCTATATGATTTTGCCGATTTTTTTCGGTGGGTCGAAGCCGCCAGTCTGGCCGAAGTTGACCCGAGGACGGTCGAGGCCGCCTCATTCGCTGAATTCGATCATGCCGGGGCCGAAGCGTATGCGATGTACCTCGCGCTCGAGCTCGACAACGCACCGAGCGTCATCAACCGCAAACTGTCCTCGATGCAGTCACTGTTCAATTTCCTCATCGAGACCGGCGTCACGACGACGAACCCGTTCCAAGCCGTCGAGCGACCAAAACGGGCCAAGCGCAACCCTGTCTATTTGACGGAGTCCGAGTGGCTCGATTTCTCGACGTTTGTGCGAAGCAACGTCGGCATGAGCGACCGGGAAGCCGCTTGGTACGAACGTAACCGAGATCGAGATTTCCTTATCATCCAACTGCTCGGTCTTTCGGGAATCCGGGTATCGGAACTGGTTGGCCTCGATTGGAGCGACATCGACCTTGAAGCGGCATCGATTCGTGTCATCGGAAAGGGGGACAAGGAACGGAACATCCCGCTCGCCCCCCCACTCGTGACACTCTTGTCCGAATGGTCAGAACTAAAGACCGGACCTGTCTTTATAGGGGATGAAGGCAAACGTCTCTCCGTCCGGACCGTCCAACATTTGTTGAAGCGGCACATCGATCGGTTAAAATCGTATCTCCCCTTCTTGGTCCACAAACAAGTAACGCCGCATAAATTGCGACATACGTTCGCCTCGCGCCTCGCGATGGCGGGGGTCGACGTCTTGACGATTCAACAGCTGCTCGGACACGAATCGGTCGCGACGACCCAAGTGTATGCCCATATCGGGGACGAGAAGAAAAAACAAGCAATCACAAGTTTACAATAATATGTTATGTAAACCTTTGTGTATGTTACAGCCCCGTCCTAGAAAAGACGGGGCATTTTTTTATAGGAGGTGCGTCGATAAAATCATAATCGTGTCATCGAGCACCGTATAGTACGCATTCTCAAACCGTTTTCGTTCGTTCGCCTCGAGATGGAAGATGCTCACCCCTTGGTCACCGGCGGCCGACTCATGAACGAAATACGTCCCACCGAGTACGCGCTCGAACGGTGATGTATCGAGATAACGGGCACCGGACGTCGCATCAATCAGTTCCGTATGCTCAACAGATTCTTCCACTTTGATGAAAATCGTCGAACTGACGTCGTCATACGTGAAATCGAGCGGCTCGTATGCACCCCAATCGATGACGGCGACCTCCCGTAACACATCAGGGGCCGTCAGCTCATAAATTGTCTCTTCGTTCGTTTCATCGATAAAGGCCGCGAACCGGAGTTTTCCGTCCCGTTCCCCTAAATACTGAACGGTGTCCCCTTCCCCATGCAGGCGAAGCAAATCGTCGAATGGAATTTCTTCCGACTTGGACCAAATCGCATCGACCGCTTCTTCGACTGAACAGACGAGAATCGCTTCAGAATGATCGACCGGGTCGTCTGGTGAGACGAGGCCGGACTCGAGCGCCTCGTAATAGTCAAACTCATCGAGCCGGGCATTGCAAATGACGTAAGGCACCCCTTCGAGGGAGGTCGTGAACAGATAGAGTTCTCGGAATCGCCCGGCCTGACCGATGAGCCGTTCATCGCGAATCCGTTCTTGTCGATTCGTCTCGACGTCGAACAACCAGGCCTCGTTCGTCGCCCCGTAACTTGTCAAGAAGAGGAAGTAACGGTCCCCGAGTACCCAATAAAGCGTGCTGTTGCCCCTTTTTTCGAATGTTGCGATCACCTGTTCACGCCCGGTCCGATACGCGAGCGCGACCAGTTCGGTCCGGACGACGCCGGTATTGTCCGGCGCCTCGTTCAAGAAATAGACGCGACCGTCATTCATGAACAGCTTGGCCATCCCGTAGTCCTCATACGGGCGCTGGTTGATTTCGGTGACGGCCCCGTCCTCTTCATCGTATCGATAAATTGAAAAGGCGGTATCACTATGCCGCTGTCGGAAATAAACCGACGTATCGGTCACCGCAATCAAGTCCTCATGGCTAATCGGCATCGCGCGTGCATCGACAATTCTCATAGGGCACCTCTTTCATAGGGAGATTCAATCGGTTCGACGGTGACGAGCCCCGGCGGCCGTTTCGGGAACGTGATCCGCAAATAGGCATACTCGATGATGGATTGGTGCGGATTGGTCTTCTCGATCCAGCGGATACGTTGTTGATTGGCAAGGGCATAACCGATCTTTTCCTCGATTTGGAACTGGGAGATGCCGCGATAGGCGACTTCCTGAATATAGGTCGCCTCGTCCGACTCGAACTGTTGCCAAATGCCCATCACGAGTTGACCGAGCGAGGACACACGCTCGTCCGGTAAGCGCACCGTCCGTAGCGTCTGTTCAACTTCATTCAAACATGCCAACGGATCATCAGCGACGGCGAACAGTCGCTTCGCCGAGTTGTTCATGACGCGGTACCGTCGTTTCCCACTCTCAAGACGAAGCACTTGAGCATACGGTTCGACCGGAACCCCGTGAAAGAACGTCTCCGTCCCTCCCCAGGCGAAACCGAACGAAGGGTCGAACTTTCGGATCGTCCGCATGAAGGCGAGCATGAAATCTTCGACTTCCCTGCGCTCGAGTCGTAGCCACTCGGCCAAAGCGAGCGGTCCTCGCTCTTTCGGAATCCGGTCGATTGGGAAAAAGAGATCGCCTTCGCTCAATCGATGGGGACGAAGCTCCGTCCCGTCCGCACGATAATCGGTCGCCGGCCGACCGCTCCGCCCCGCATACACAATCCACTCGTCCTCCGTGCTCTCAAGCGCATACGCCTGATGGGCCCAAGGTGGGGTCACGTACAGCGCTGGAAACTCTTCATACGTCTCTAAATGTAAAAAGGATCGATCATTCCATAGTTGGGCCAGCAACCGGACGATCTCGCCCGTCTCGGACTCTTTCGGTGCGATGTAATTTCCCGTATTGCCGATATACGTCAACAAGTGGAAACCGTACGCGTGATAGAGATGACGGACGATCCGCTCGAACACCGCAGCGACCATACGCTCGAACAGGGGATGGTCATCCGTCCGGTTGACGGTCGTCGCATCCACGGTGCACATGAGCCATCCCATCCGTTCATAAAGCCGAATCCGGAGCGGATAAAAGATGAGCGGAGAGGAGGTCGCATGAATCTCGGTCATCCCGATGTTGGCCATGTTCTCGACTTGAAGCGTGAAGCCGCTTCGTCTCAGCTGCTCCTCCATCTTTTTCTTCCAATTGATCTCCATCCTCTCACCTGCTTTCTCCCGCTTCGTTGAGCGGCTCGTTGTGAAATTTTTCCCGTTTCTCGTTTCGGACAAACGCGTTTCATTGGGGTTGTTTGTCCGCAGCGATTTGGCGGACGAGGCGCTCGATCGCCTCGTCGAGAATCTCGCGGCGCGTCCCGAAGTTCATCCGCTCGAACGTCTGTCCAGATTCGCCGAACGGGAGTCCCGGGGAGAGGAAGATCCGCACGTCCTGTTGTAGCCACTTCTTCCGCTCATCCGGACTAAGCCCGAGCGTGGCGAAGTCGATCCATAAGAGATAACTCGCCTCCGGCATGAAACATGTCAATTGAGGAAGCGCCTCATTCATACGTCCGACGAGATAGTCGGCCTGTTCCTCGAGCTCGGCGCGCAATTGGTCGAGCCAACGTTCGGCACGCGGATCGGTATAGGCTGCGACAATCGCCGTATTGGCAAAAGGCGTCGGTGAGACGTGGTGCTTGTTTTGGACTTGGATGATGCGTTTTCGCCAGGCATCGTTCGGACAGATGATATAGGAAGCGAACAGTCCCGCGATGTTGAACGCTTTAGACGGCGCGCTCACGGTGATGACGTTCGAGTCCAAGCGATTGAGCGCGACGTGCCCTTGTGTCGGGAACGTCAAATCCGCATGAATCTCGTCCGAGACGACGATGACGTCATGACGACGGGCCAGTTCGAGGGTGCGCTTCAACTCGTCTTCGCTCCACACCCGACCGACCGGGTTATGGGGCGAGCAAAGAAGGAACAGTTTCGCCTGGACCATCGCCTCCTCGAGCGCATCAAAATCCATCTCGAACCGGTCCGCGACTTGAATGAGTGGGGCATCGAACACGTCGCGCTGCAAGCCGGTCACGAGTTCATGGAACGGTGGATAGACCGGTGACTGGATGACGACCCCGTCCCCCACTTCCGTCAAGGCTTCGACGATATGGGTGAGTCCAGGAACGACCCCGTTCGAGAACAAGACGTGATTCGAATCGACCTCGGTGTCATGGCGGCGCCCGTACCAGGAACGGACCGCCCGCTGTGCGTCTTGGGAGAACAGCGTGTAGCCAAACTCTCCGGTAGAAGCCCGCGCTGCAAGTGCCTCACTAATGGCCGGGGCGGTTCGAATATCGATATCGGCGACCCATAACGGCAAGACATCGGATTTCAAACGGAACCAGCGCTCGAGCCCGTCCCATTTGACCGAGTCGGTCCCGTGTCGGTCGAGTGTTTGATGTAGAATTGATTTCATGTTCATCCCTCCTACTTCTTACTGTATCAAAAATTTCAAGCCGCTTGGCGGCGAAAGCATGGCGGTTTTTCGAGACGTGTTTTATAATCGAGCAAGAATAGGAAGGAGGGAGACCGATGACCGTGACCGTCATCCGCCATAAGCGCAGAAAACACGCTGCTTTTTACGTGACGCCAGAAGGAATCGAGTTGCGGATTCCGGCCCGGCTCCCGAACCGAACGGTCGAGGCCATCTTGCGCGAGCATAAAGACTGGATTGACACCCGACTCGCGTCACTTCCTCGTATACAGGCGTTGCCGTCCGACTGCCTGCTATTTAAAGGGGAACCAGTGCCGCTCGTCCGACGTCCCATGGTCGACACGTTCACTTGGTACGAAGAGACGTTCATCTGTCCTGATTCGTGGGATGAGACACAAATTCGAACTGCTTATGAACAATTTCTGCGTGCCGAGGCACTACGTTATGTGACCGCGCGCTCAGCCTTATATGAACGACGACTCGGCGTCCGGGCAAAGAAGATTCGCATCGGACATCAAAAGACACGTTGGGGTTCATGCAGCTCGACCGGGACGATCTCGATTAACGTCCGGCTCATGCTCGCGCCGACCAAAGTACTCGACTACGTCATCGCCCATGAATGGGCCCACCTCGTCCACTTCGACCATTCAAAAGCGTTCTGGTCGACGGTCGCCTCGATTTATCCAGACTTCAAATCGGCCACATCCTGGCTCAAAGCGAACGGACATACGCTCCAAATCAAAAAAACCAATTGACGGGGGTTTTCACCCTTGTCGATTGGTTTTTTTAAATTGCACCCGTGAACGCCACCGTCGTGCCGTTCAATGAATCCGCCGATTGCTCGATACTCTCGAAGCGACGCAACGTGTCCTCCATGATGGCGACGCTCGCGTGGATATCTTCGTTCGACCGCGAGACGCCGTCGACAATCGACGTCAATTCACGGTTCATCCCATCCGTGTTCGCTCGGACCTCGATGACGGCCCGCTCGACGAGGCGTGACAAATTTCGCACTTCGGTCGCGACGACGTTGAACCCGAGACCGTGTTCTCCGGCACGCGCCGCTTCAATGGCGGCGTTCAACGATAGCAGGTTTGTTTGCGCAGCGATTTCTTTGATCGTGCTAGCGATTTTCGTGATCTCACTGGCTTGGTCTTGCAGTTTGCCAAGCGTAACCAAATTGACCGACGCGTCCCGTTCGAGTCGTTCAATCGTCTGTTTTAAGTGATGACTCTCTTCCATCCCGCTCCGGGCACGAGCGTCCAAGTCTCCGGCCATGTCTTGGAACGTGCGTGCATAGCGTTCAATCGTCAATTGGCGCTCGGTGATATCCGAAGCGATTTTAACGACCCCAACGACTTCATCGCCTTCAAAGATTGGCATATAGGTCGCCTCGAGCCAAATCGATTCACCGTGTGCATCAATCCGTTCGATTTTGTCACTTGCGCTGAAACCGCTGAACAACTTGTTCCAAAACACTTGATAGTCAGGACTGCCGACAAATTCGGGCGTGCAGAACAAATGGTGATGCATGCCGATCATCTCGTCTCGACGATATTTCATCGTCTTGGCGAACAAGTCGTTCACATCGACGACGCGACGTTGTCGGTCAAATCGGATCATCGCCATATTCGAGGCGATGGTCGTGAGAACATCAGATGCTGTAAGCGTACGTGTCATGTGTTGTGTCATATTAATATCCCACCTTTTCATCTGGGGTTGAACTTAGGTCTTTCTTACTTAAATGTATTGGAATTTTAGTTTAACGTGAGAAAAAAGTCCCGACTAGACCCTTTTTGAAGGGATGGTCAATATCTTGAGTTTGAAGTATTTGCCACATGTAATTTTCTCTTATAAAAAGGTAAGGCACGGCCGAAGTTTGGCCACACCTTACCTGTTGTCGTTCATTTATTCGAACGCTTGGGGGAACACGTCCCGGAACGTCTCCGCTCCCTCACTCGTCAACTTGAACTGTTGCGCCGAGTCGATCTCTTTCACGTAAACATCAACCTTACTCGACCTTTTGTGATAGGATAGCTCGAACTGTTGGCTACGGTTTCCTTGAAATAGCGTCAAATAGTTGTACGCGCCGGAGTCCCCGACACGTTTCGTCGGGTTCGCGTCATTAAGCGCTTCAATCAATCGTGTATGCGCATCTTGGTTAAGGCTGATCGCATCCGGATAATGAAACGGCACGTTCGGCTGATAAGGAAATCGATGGAGATAGGCGAGCGACACCGGTTCGACTTCTGATGGTTCTTGTAACAAGGCGTTTGACTGAAAACGAATCGACACCGTCTTCGTGACAACTTGTCCGTCTATCTCCAACGTTAATTCATATAATGGAAACGGTTGGAGAGGCTCTAATATTTTTTCGTCAGCTAACACCCGTACGGAGATGTGGTCTACTCCTTGAACCAAGTCGCTATCCTGTATCGGGTATGTCCCGTAATATCTTCCATCATGTGAAAGGAGCATATAGGCTTCATTTGTGAGCACATCATACCCGAGCGCGACGTTGGTGTCGTGTTTGACGAGGTAAGGTGCAAAGTCGAAATATGGATGATAGATCCCTTCATCGCCGACACCAAATTCGATGGTCCCGTTGAAGCTAGGTGATATTGTCATCAGCGTTTCGGTGAACGGTCGAATCTTTTGACCTTGACCGTCTTCATAAATCGAGTCTTTTCGCTGAAGCGTCTCCCGGGCCTCGTCCGTAGCCGATTCGATCTGAGGACGCATTGGTACCTTGATTCCTTCTTCGTCCTTCAGAAAATCAGGACGGGTCTCCAGCTTGACGGCCCGATAGCTTTCGAGATGATTGGATTGACAGAGCGCATAGAGCGACTCCCCTTCAACATATGCGACTTGGGTGAACGCGTACGTCGTTCCGTCTTGCTCACTGAAAGGCATTCGAGTCGCATAGGCGATTCCGAGCATCGTCAACGTCTCCTCTTCGATTTCAGAGACGAGCTCTTGCTCCTCGCATTGCGTGAGAATCGTTTTCGGGTCGACTTGTTGGACCGATTCATTCATCATCATACGTTCAGCCGTCCAGTGGGACGCGACATACTCATACTGCACGACATCTTCTGATGCGGCACAACCAGTCAGCAAAAGGATGAGTCCGATGCCACTCACATACAACTTGTTTAATCTTCTTCCTCGAATCATCATGCCACTCACTTTCTCACTTGAGGGAAGTACGAGAAGAACGTCTCGGCCCCTGTGCTCGTCAATTTAAAGGTTTGTTCCGACAAGAGGTCGGTGATGTACACATCCCGCTTTTTCGACCGTTGTTTGAACGAAATGGCGAACTGCTGTCCCTTCAAGCCGTCTACGATCGTCAACAGTCGATACTCACCTGTCTCGCCACCTCGTTTGACGGGCTCGGCCAGTTCGACCGCCTCGATCAGCTCGTTAAAATCGGTGCCTGCCGCCTTGAGGACATCCGGATAGCCGAGCGTCTCGTCAAAGTTGAACGGTCTCTTATGGACGTAGACAGAGGGTGACGCGCTTTGATTCCCCAACTGCTCATCTGCGAACTGCTGCCTCAAGTCGCGGTCTTCTTCCGTACTGAACGTCCCTTCCCGATACGTGAACGTCATTTCAGACGTCTCGGGCTTTCCATCCTTCTCATAATGCAAGGCGAAAACCGGGTAGGAAACGTCCGGCATGAGGGCGCCCGTATCGATCGGTAGCCGTTCAATCTCGAGCGACTCGAAGCGAGGGGCCACCATCTCCGCATCGAACGTCACTTCGAGTGGTTGGGAAGAGACGGATCCGTCGCCGTATCGCATTAAAATATAAGGTAACGACTCGGTCTCGCTCGACGCGAGCATCATCTGAATGTCCCCGATTCCAGCGGACGCCGGTTCAAACATATGAAGGGGGAACAACGGCGGCCAGCCGTCGATCGCAATCTCGATTTCTCCGTAGAACGCCTGTGAGAACGAGAACACGGCATCACGGAACGGTACGAGCTTGAACGGATGGTGTTGTAACGTCTCCGCCTCGAGGAACGCTTCCTTGTCAGCTGGTGAGACGGGTAGCACGACCGGCGCTCGGTCGACCGGTTGAGCCGTGACGATCTGTTCCGGGAAAGATGGGACGACTTCCGCCTGCAGATGTGGCGATACCATGTCCCGGCAAACGGCATACAGTTGGTCCCCTTCTACATACGTGACCGCCTTGTACATGAAATCGTCTCCGATGTTGGTGAACGGCGGGCGGCTCACTACGACCGTATCACGCACGGTCAGTTCACCCTCGAGTGTCGTCGTCAATTCCCCCGTACACGCCTCGAGCACGGTCTCGACACCGATCGTCGCTTTTTTCTCGGATGTATAGTTCCCGACGATCCACTGTTCATCGATATAATCTAATTTCAAAGCAGTTTCTCGCTCATTTGCACACCCTGAAAGGACAAGCATACCTATCACGGTCGCAATCATCTTCCGCTTCACTTGAAACGCCCCTTATTGTTTGATAATCCAATTTTACCATTTTCTTACTTGAGATGATATGAGAAAAATCTGCCATGACAACGGTTGTACCTAACTGGCCAGCATTCGTCAGCGCTTCATCTTTAAAGCATGGCCTTGTCGCAACTCGTTCTCGTCCCACATTTAGAAAAAAGTCTATGTGATTTGAAACATATTCCTCGCTCATTCGTATGAATGAGAGAAAATAGAACTATCCAACTTGACGCAAAGGAGAAGTGGTTGTGGTGACGGTCACCGTATTCACACATACAAGCTGCAGTTCCTCCCGTAAAACGATTGATTGGTTACGTGAACAGAAGATCCCATTCATCGAGAAGAAATTGACCGACCAAGGGATGTCGTTCAACGAGTTTAAAGACATGCTTCGCCTCACCGAGAACGGCACGACCGATTTGTTGTCCGTCCAAAAAAGTGTCTACAAGCAAGCTGCGGACCAGCTCGATGAGATGTCACTTCGTGAACTCTACAGTTTCGTCGCCTCTCACCCGCAAATCTTGAAAAGTCCGATTGTCGTCGACGACAACCGGATCCAAATCGGATTCAGCGAGAAAGAGATTCGGACGTTCGTTCCGCGACACAACCGAATCGCCGAGTTGAAACGTTTACTCGACAAACAGTAAGAGCCCTGCCGCAGCAGAGCTCTTTTCTTATGCCTTCTTGAGTCGGGCCGCTAAGCGGTTGCCGAACGATTGAATCGATTGAACGAGTAGGATCAAGACGAAGATCGTCACGTACATGACCTCAGGCTCAAAACGGAGGTGGCCGTATTGATAGGCGATATCCCCGAGTCCTCCCGCTCCGACGAGTCCTGCCATCGCGGTCGCCCCGATCAAGCCAATCGTCGCGATCGTCAAGCCGAGGACGATAGACGAGCGGGCCTCACGGATGAGGACGTACCAGATGATTTTCCGCGTCGAGATGCCCATCGCTTCGTACGCCTCGACGACGCCACGGTCGACCTCGAGAAGTGCGGACTCCATGAGCCGCGCGATATACGGTGCCGTGAACACGATGAGCGGCAGGAGCACCCCTTGCACCCCGATTGTCGTCCCCATAATGAAACGCGTGAACGGCAAGATGAAGAACAGCAAGATGATGAACGGGATTGAGCGCACGACGTTGATGACGCTCGAGAGTGCCCCGTACACGTAACGGTTCGATAGGCGCCCGTTCGGACGCGTCAACACAAGCAACGTCCCGAGCGGTAATCCGATGAGTGTCGAAATGACGAGAGCGATGCCTGTCATCGTCAACGTCTGAACCGTCCCGGTCCAAATCAAGTCACCCCAGTCGGCCCAAAACTGTAGCATGGTTCGTCACCTCCTTCACTTTCACGCCGCTCGCTTCGAGATAACGGACAGCTTGGTCGGTCTGGTCGACGTCCCCATCAAGATGGATGAGCAAGTTGCCGACGAGTCCCCGTTTCAACTTTTTGATGCCGCCCCCGATAATATTCGGGAGAAGACCGAACTTCTTCGTCAGTTGGGCGAGGACCGCCTGTTCCGTCTGGCTGCCGATAAACGACAAGTGGACGAGCGTCCCATGTGTGCTCAGCTCCTTGACGACTTCGTCCGGAACGTCGAGGTTCGTCTTCAAGAATTTTTGCGTCGTCGCGTGGAGCGGGTCGGCGAACACATCGAGCACGTCGCCTTCCTCGACGATTTTCCCGCCGTCGATGACGGCGACACGGTCGCAGATGCGCTCGATGACCTCCATCTCGTGGGTGATCAGGAAGATCGTCAAGCCGAGCTCCCGGTTAATCTCGAGCAGCAAGTCGAGAATCGATTCGGTCGTCTCCGGGTCGAGTGCGCTCGTCGCCTCGTCGCTAAGGAGAATGTCCGGTTCATGTGCGAGGGCACGGGCAATGGCGACGCGTTGTTTCTGACCGCCTGAGAGCTGCTCCGGGTAATGCTTCCGGTGCTCGGACAAGCCGACGATCTCGAGGTACTTGTCGACACGCTTTTGAATCGTTCCCTTATCGAGCCCCTCTAGACGGAGCGGGATGGCGACGTTCTCTTCGACCGTTGCCGTCTTCAGCAAGTTGTAGTGTTGGAAGATCATCCCGATGCGGTGCCGGAGCTTCGAGAGCTCTTTTTTCCCGAGTTTCGTGACGTCTTGCCCTTCAATCTCGACTTGACCTGACGTCGGGCGTTCGAGCAGATTGATCATCCGGATGAGCGTGCTCTTCCCGGCGCCGCTCCGCCCAATGATGCCGAAGATCTCACCTTTATGGATTGTGAGCGAGACATCGTCGAGTGCGGTCACCGTATGTTTGTTGACGGTGAACGTCTTTTTGATGTGTTTAAGTGCAATCATAGGGCCTCCTTAAAACGCCGGAACGATCGAGCCGTTGAACGTCTCTTCGATGAACGTCCGAATTTCGTCTGAGTGGTAGTACGACTTGAGCGTCTCGACGACCTCGTCGTCTTTGTTGTCGGTCCGGACGACGACGTAGTTCGGATACGGGTTGTTGACCGTGTCTTCATGGAAGAGGGCGTCCTCGTTAATCGAGAGCCCTGCGCCCATCGCGAAGTTCGTGTTGATCGCCGCGAGTGCGACCTCAGGGAGTTGAGTCGGGAGCTGTGACGCTTCAAGCTCGATGAACTCTAAGTTGAGCGGGTTCTCGGCGATGTCTCGCTTCGTCGCCTTGTCCGTCAAGCCTTCTTTGAGCGTGATGAGGCCGGCCGTCTCATAGAGGCGAAGGGCACGGAGTTCGTTTGCCGGATCGTTCGGCACAGCGACCTTGTCGCCTTCTTTCAAGTCCTTGATGTCAGCCAGCTTGTCCGAATAGAGGCCCATCGGGAAGGCGACCGTCTTGAACACGTCGTCGATCTTATAGCCTTTGTCGGCTTTTTGGAGCTCGAGGAACGACAGTGTCTGATAGCTGTTGACGTCGAGACTACCCTCGGCGAGCGCCGTGTTCGGCGTGTTATAGTCGTTGAACACTTTGATGTCGAGCTCGAGCCCGTCTGCAGCGGCGAGTTTCTTCACTTCCTCGGCGATTTGCTGGTGCGGCCCCCCGGTCACACCGATCGTGAGCGACTCGTTGCTGAGCGCTTCACTCGCGTTCGACTGACCGCATGCCGCGAGGGCGAGAGCGGCAAGTAGGGATGTTCCGGCTAGTACTGATTTTGATTTGATGTTCATTGAATGATTCCTCCTTTGATATAAAAAACCCGCCACTCATCAAGAGAGGCGGGCACGACACAGCAAAGTCGGACACGCTCATCTCCCAGACGTTTCCGTCTGTTGGAATTAGCACCATGATCATTACGATCTGGTTGCCGGGTTTCATCGGGCCAGTCCCTCCACCACTCTTGATAAGCAAACGATTCATTTAATTGTCTTAATCTTACTCAATTTTGATTTATCTGTAAACCGTTTTCTGTAAATTTTCAAAAATTATTTTCAGATAGTCATAATCAATCGGTTCCGGTAGCTGTTGCAATGTCGTTTCCTTGACGACCGCTTCGACGAGTTTGGGGATGTCGACTTCGTCTAGCCCGAGTGTCTCGAGTGTCGTCGGGGCCCCTACTCGCTCGAGCCATGCTTGGAGCACAGCCACGTCGGGCGAACGGTGTAACGATTCCTGGACGAGTAAACCGAACCCGACCTTGTCGCCATGCAAGAACGCATGGGTCGTCTCGAACTGACTGAGCGCGTTGTGGACAGCGTGCGCGATGGCGACGCGCGTCCCTGCATCCCCGAAGCCACCGACCGCACCACCGATGGCGAGGACGTGGTCGACCGCATAACGCGTCTCCTCTCCATACGAGCGGAATGCGGTCTCGGTCAACTCGAGCGCGAGCAGGCGGTGACACTGCTTCGAGAGCGCAAGTCCAGCATCGACACCCGCATCATCCGACGTGTCCCCGCTCAAATAGCGGGCCTCATAAAACTTTGCGACCGTATCGATCACACCGGTTCGATAATAATCATAAGGTGACGAATGGATAACCCGGTCGTCGACGATGACGCGTTCGATGACGACACGGAAGACGTCATAGCGGTCATAACCCCCGTCATCTCGATAGACGACGCTGAGCGGGGTAAAGGCCGCACAGTTGGAGGCGAGCGTCGGGATGACGATGAGCGGGACCCCGTTCCGTACGGCGATGAGTTTGGCCGTATCGACGAGTTTGCCGCCACCGACGGCAATCAGGACGTCCGCACCGTCAAGGTCGACTCGGTCCGCCTCTTGATCGGTACATTCGCCCGCAAACAACGTACCCGGGTAGGCTTCGATGGAAGGTAGCAGCCGTTCGACCACCGGGTAACCGTGACTACCACGTAACACATGAACCTGGCGCCCGGCAATCAGTTCATCGAGCCGTTCGAGGGCATCCTCGGCGTGATCGTACTCGAGCACGGCTTGACGGATCATACCCGTACCTCTTCATACGCAGCGAACAACCGCTCGATTCGTTCGACGGCCTCATCGATCTTCGGCTCCGAAGAGACGAGCCCGAACCGGACGTAACGCTCCCCTTCGCTTCCGAAGAAGTAGCCCGGTGTCACTGCTACCCCTGCTTCATGAAGCAGCTTGTCGGCGAACGACTTCGCATCCCCTTCCGGCACTCTCGCCCAGACAAAGAACGAGCCTTTCGGGACCGAGACGTCCCAGCCCGCTTGACGTAATCCGTCGACGAGACGGTCGCGCCGCGTCTCATAGAGGCGGGACAGGTCGTCTCGAATCGCTTTCGGTGATTCGAGCGCGGCGACGGCGGCTTCTTGGATAGCCGAGAAGACACTGACATGGACGTGGTCTTGATACGTGTTGATCGCTTCGATGATGTCTTTGTTGCCGACGGCAAACGCGACACGCCAGCCAGACATATTGAACGCCTTCGACATCGTGTACACTTCGATACCGACTTCTTTCGCGCCTTCAGCCTGAAGGAAGCTTGGGGGCACATGACCGTCAAAACCGATGCTGCCGTAGGCGAAGTCATGGACGACCATGAGTTCCCGCTCATGGGCGAAACGGACCGTCTCCTCAAAGAATTGAGGCGTCGCGACGGCGCCCGTCGGATTGCTCGGATAGTTCAAGTACATAAGGCGCGCTCCGTGCGTATCAAGTGTCGCGTAGTCCGGCAAGAAGCCGTTCGCCTCCGTCAAGACGAGGTCATGGACGACCGAACCGGCGAGCCGTGCGCCCGAAATATAGTCCGGGTATCCGGGGTTCGGGAGCAAGATGCCGTCGCCCGGTTCGAGGATGCATTGCGGGAGCGTGATCAGCCCCGATTTCGACCCGATTAAAATGGCGACTTCCGTCTCCGCGTCGAGCTCGACGCCGTATTCGTTCAAGTAGAACGTCGCCACGGCCTGCTTCAAACGGCTTTGGCCTCGGAACGGTCCGTACTGATGCGTCTCGGGGTTCGCGAGTGCCGTCTCGAGCGCGTCACAAATCGATTGTGGCGTCGGCAAGTCCGGCGTCCCTTGTCCGAGCCGGATGATATCGGCTCCTGCCTGTTCGAGTGCGGCCACTTCTTTTGCGAGCCCGACGAAGTGTTGCGGCGGTAAAGTTTTAAGTAATTGTGAACGTCTGTCTGCCATGGATAGTCCTCCTATGCAAAAAACACCCCTTTCCGCGGAAAGGGGTGTCGAGATACAGACGTATTCAAACAACCACCTTCCCATCTCTCAAGGTTACCTTGCTGGAATTAGCACAGTATTGAAACAATCTGTTGCTGAAGCTTCATCGGGCCAGTCCCTCCGCTTCTCTTGATAGAAAGTGTTTATATGCGATTTATGTGTAATATGTCCTTTAGTAAACCAAAGGAACGGTTGCCTGTCAATCCTTATTTTGAAAAATGATAACGTGCTCTTGAAACCCTGAAAAAAAACGGTCATAGTAAAAGAAGAACGTTATTCTGAAAAAAATATAGGATGAGGGGATGGACTCGTGGAGCTTAACCGGCAATTGATTTGGAAATTAACAGTGATCGGCCTGATTCTACTCGTCTTGTGGCGGGTCATCAGCGAACCGGACACGATCTCACGCGTACTGCAATACACGTTTCAATTACTGACGCCCGTTATTATGGGGATTGCAATCGCACTTCTGCTGAACACAGTGCTTTCCTATATGGAAGAGCGCTTCGCTTTAAAACGATACCAAAGCCTTTCGATCGTTTATGTGACGTTCATCGGATTACTCGTCATCTCAGCAGTCACGCTGTTCCCACGCATTTATTCAAGCGTCTCCTCGCTCATTGAGGAGCTGCCGTTTTACATCCGTCAACTCGATGGCTTCGTCAGTCAATTAAACGTATTCTTACAAGATTACAATGAGACAATTGCCCAGACCCTCGACTTCAAACGTTTCGAGGAACGCTACTCGGGTTGGGTCGAAACGGCCGTCTTGTCTTCTGTCGGATATGTCTCAAGCTTTACAATGACGTTAATCAATTTCTTGATTGGCATTGTCATCTCCATCTATCTCTTGAAAGACAAAGAGGTGTTTGCTCGCATGTTCAAACGCCTACTTTACGCCATGTTTCCTGTCGCAACGGCGAAGACAACAATCGACATTTTTCAAGAGATGGACTACATCTTCAAACGATACATTATCGGCAAGTCGCTTGACTGCCTGATCATCGGAGTCATGGCCGTCATCGGTCTCTTGATCATCGGGGCACCGTACGCCCTCTTGCTCGGTGTCATCATCGGGATATTGAACTTCATCCCATACGTCGGCCCGCTCCTCGGGATGATTCCCGCGTTCATCATCACGTACTTCTATGACCCGTTCACCGCCGTCCTCGTCCTCGTGTTCATCTTCTTGTTGCAACAGTTCGACGGCTTATGGCTTGGGCCGAAGATTCTCGGTGATAGCGTGGGCATCACACCGTTTTGGGTCATCACCTCCATCATTATCGGCGGGAGTCTTTTCGGGCTCGTCGGGATGTTCATCAGTGTGCCCGTCACGGCGATGATTCAGGTCATCTTGTCGCGCATTATCGACTATCGCCTATCTCGGAAGAATTTAAACGAACTGCTATAAAATAGGTTGACACATTCAAACAATCTGTCATACAGTTTAGCTGTAGACAACTAACAGAAAGGAGGCTGCCGCCATGTCAGTCATGAACGGACTACAGACAAAACTTCATACGGACAGGCAGGCGCCTCGGCTTTCGTGACAAACGAACGGTTTCGCCTGTCTTTCGAGGCATGCGTAAAGAAGGGACGAGTATGCCTCCGTGCATGCATCGTCCCTTTTTACTTTCTGAGAAACAGGTGAACACGTATGTATCAATCACTCAAGCGGCTCGACCGCAACATTTGGATTCGTTTTCTTGGCGAGACAATCACCGGCGTCATGATGTTCATGATTGCCCCGTTCCTCGTCCTCTATTACAGCGACAAGCTCGACAGTTACATCCAAGTCGGGATTATCCTCGCGACCGGACCGATCATGGCGCTCATCGGTTCCATCATCGGTGGCCGCCTCGCCGACCTGTATGGGCGTAAACCTGTCATGATGACGGCCATCATCGGGGATGCGCTCGCGCTCGTCGGCTTTGCATTTGCCGACACGTTTTGGCCGCTCCTGCTTCTGAACGCGATGCTCGGCTTGACGAACTCGCTCTTCCACCCGGCAGCGAGCGCCATGGTCGCCGACGTGACCGAACCGGAGCAGTTGAATGAGGCGTTCGGCCTTCTTCGTATGGGCCATAACATCGGTGCCGCGTTCGGTCCGCTCCTCGGCAGTGCCGTCCTCTTCCTCGACCGGCAGTATATCTTCTTTGCGGCGGCTGTCGTCTTCGGCTTGTACGCGCTCGTCCTCGGCAAGTTCATTCGGGAGTCGTTGCCTGAGACGACCGAGCATGAGACGTTATCCAACCAGGACGTGCTCCGCGTCTTCTCACAAGATCGCGTCTTTCTCGTGTTCATCTTTGCCGGCGTTTTCATCTCGATGGGCTTCGCCATCGTCGAGAGCATGTTGCCGCTCTTCTTGCGCGAGTCGCTCCCGACGTTCACGGATCGACAAAACCCGTTCGCTTATTTGCTCGCGTTAAACGGCATCATGGTCGTGTTGTTCCAATTCCCAATCGCCTCGAAGCTCGGTCGAAAACCGTTCGGGAACGTCATGCTCGCAGGAGCGACCGTGTTCGGAGTCGGGATGATGCTCCTCGCTGTCGTCCCGCGTCTCTTGTACACGCTTGGGACTCCATATCTCATGCTCGTCGCGATTCTGCTTGCCGTCTACGCGTTCTATACGCTCGGCGAGATGATCATGTCCCCGGTCCAGCAGACGTTCATCGCCATGATCGCGCCCGAGAATATGCGTGGGGCATACAACGGCGCTGCCAGCATCCAATGGTTGATTGGCGGCGTGACAGCACCACTCTTTGCAAGTTTGTTCTTCAACCGTGGAGCCGGACACGTGGCGTTACTCCTCGTCGGCATCGCCAGTTGTATCTCCGGCCTCATCTATTGGCAGCTCGGACGACGCGTTCGCGCAGCGGAGACGAAACAGAAGACAGCCTAAGTTTAAGACCACACTAAACCACTCGGATTAGTGTGGTTTTTAGTTTCGTTTCAAAAATATTAAAATCTGAAATTTCGCTTCTTTTTACTTTACAAAGATAATGGTTCTTTTTATGATATGAAAGTTGGGAGGAATCTTTCATGGAAAGAATCGATAAACAGAAAATCGTGGACAGTGTGCCACAAAAAGGATTTTTCGGACAGCCAAAAGGGTTGTTCACGTTGTTCTTCACTGAGTTTTGGGAACGTTTCTCGTATTACGGGATGCGGGCCATCCTCGTCTTCTATATGTATTACGAGGTATCTGAAGGAGGACTCGGCTTAGACCGGAACGTCGCCTTGTCTATCATGTCGGTGTACGGGGCGCTCGTCTATATGTCCGGCGTCATCGGCGGTTGGCTCGCCGACCGTGTCTTCGGGACGTCACGGGCCGTATTCTATGGCGGCGTGTTCATCATGCTCGGCCATATCGTCTTGTCTGTTCCTGGGAGTCTGACGTTCTTGTTCATCTCGATGGGACTCATCGTCATCGGGACCGGTCTCTTGAAACCGAACGTCTCGAGTATCGTTGGCGACTTGTATCATGAGACCGATCGTCGTCGGGACGCTGGTTTCAGTATCTTCTATATGGGGATCAACCTTGGGGCGTTCATCTCCCCGCTCATCGTCGGTCAAGTCCAGGCCGATTACGGCTTCCATTGGGGCTTCGCCCTCGCCGCCGTCGGAATGTTCATCGGGCTTGTCGTCTTTATCGTCACGAAGAAAGGAAACCTCGGTCTCGCCGGTTCTTATGTGCCGAATCCGTTGACGCCAAGTGAACGAAAGAACGCAATCAAATTTACGACGATCGCGGTACTTCTCATCGGTGGGCTGCTCGCCGTTCTCATTCCGCGCGGTCTGTTCACGATCAATACGTTCATCGGACTCGTCGGTGTGTTCGGGATTACGATCCCGACGATTTATTTCATCGTCATGTATCGGAGCCCGAAAACGACCGAAATCGAACGGTCACGTATCCTTGCCTATATCCCGCTCTTCATCGCCTCGGTCATGTTCTGGGCGATTCAAGAGCAAGGGGCGACGATTCTTGCGAACTATGCCGATCAACGGACGAATTTGAACTTCCTCGGCCTTGAGTTGAAGGCCGCTTGGTTCCAATCGCTCAACCCGCTCTTTATCATCCTGCTCGCACCTGTGTTCGCCTGGCTTTGGGTGCGGCTCGGTGACCGAGAACCGAGTATCCCGGTCAAGTTCGCCTTCGGTATTTTGTTCGCCGGACTGAGCTTCTTGGTCATTTTACTCCCGGCTTACTTCGGTGGTCCGGATACGCTCGTGAACCCGCTCTGGCTCGTCCTTAGTTACTTCATCGTCGTTCTCGGTGAGCTGAGCTTGTCTCCGGTCGGACTATCGGCGACGACGAAACTCGCGCCGGCCGCCTTCTCGGCCCAGACGATGTCACTTTGGTTCTTGTCAAACGCGGCCGCACAAGGGATCAACGCCCAGCTTGTCCGTTTCTATTCACCTGAGAATGAGATGATTTATTTTGGGATCATCGGTGGCGCCGCCATCGTCCTCAGTCTGATTTTGTTCGCCCTCGCGCCAGTTATCAAACGCTTTATGCGCGGAATTCATTAAAAAGACGCCATTCCTCACATTGGAGGAATGGCGTCTTTCGTGTTATTTGCGCACTTGGATGAGTGACAAGTAACGATCGATCAAATCTTCGTTGAAATAGTTGTGGAAGCTATCCGACTTGAGCGATTGAATCGACTCGTGGAACGTTGCCGGGAGCGAGGCGATGCCTTGGCTCTCGATTTGCTTCGCCGAGTATTCGAACAAGTCGTCTTCGTTCGGTGCTGACGGTTCGATTTGTTGCTCGATTCCTTCGAGACCTGCATAAATAAGGGCCGCGAGTGCCAAATACGGGTTCGCGCTTGGGTCCGGGTTTCGCACTTCGACGCGTGTCGCACTGCCGCGCGATGCTGGGATTCGAATCATCGAGCTTCGGTTCGACGGGCTCCAGCAAATATTGACCGGCGCCTCAAAACCTGGGACGAGTCGTTCATACGACTCTGGGAGCGGGTTCGTGAAGATGGCCGTCGCCCGGGCATGCTTCAAGATTCCCTCGATGAAGTGACGGGCCGTCGTCGACAATCCATAATCTGCATCCGGCTCCTCGAACGCGTTCTCGGTCGGTTTTCCATCTTTGTCGTTCTTCCAGACCGAGATGTTCAAGTGCATCCCCGACCCGTTCACATCGCGGAGCGGTTTCGGTAAGAACGACACTTTCGCGCCTTTCTCTTGTGCGGCGAGCTGGACGATTTCTTTGAAGAATTGAATGTTGTCCGCTGTATGGAGCGCATCGTCATATTTGATGCCAATCTCGTGCTGGGCGGGTGCCACTTCGTGGTGGACCGCCTCGATATTGAAACCGACCTCGCTTAGGCGATTGGCGATATGTTGTCGTACCTCATAACCTTTGTCTTCCGAGCGGGTCGAGAAGTATCCAGCCTCGTCATAGAATTCACCGTTCTCGTCAAAGATGAAGAATTCCGGCTCAGCCCCGACAAAAATCGAGTAGCCATCCCGGGCAGCACGCTCGAGCGCATCTTTCAAGACGTTCCGGGGATCGAATTCGTACCGCTCCCCATCAGGTGTACAAACGTCACAGAAGAAGGCGAGGATGCTCTCTTCACCGTCTTTTTCGTACCGTGGACGATCTAAATCCGGGCGTAAGAATAAGTCTGAGTTTTTGATGGAAGAGAACCCGTCGATGGATGAACCGTCGAACATCGTTTTCCCTTCAAAGACTTCGGGCAACAATTTTGCAGACAGCGTCAATAGCTTTAAATCGCCGAGGACGTCCGAGAAGTAGAGATGGATTTGCGTGATCCCTTTCTCTTCGACCGTTTTCTCAATCTCTGCTTGTTGCTTCCTGTAGCTATCCTTATCAGTTCCGAATAGATTTGCCATGATTCTAAAAAACCTCACTTAAGTTATTTGACAGGTCATCACTGTCATGACGTACCGTTTCGTACGCTTCTCTTTAGTTCATAACCCACTTTAAAAATTGTTAAACCCCAAATTTGAAAACACGAATCAAAGTAGCTTGAAACCTTCCTTGTTGGTATGATGAAGAAAGACTGAACGAGAGAGGAAGAACGCTGTGAATATTTTTATGACAGGTGCAACAGGATTTTTAGGGGGCCGGCTGGCAAAGGAATTGATTGCGCGAGGCCATCACCTCTATGTCCTCGCCCGCTCCCCCGAAAAAGTCACCCATGTTTTTACGCCAAAAGAACGTGAGGCCATCGAAGTGCTCGCCGGTGACTTGACGGCGCCGCTCCTCGGTGCGGACGAGACGTTTATCGAGCGAAATCATGGGAAGGTGGACCTCGTGCTGCATATGGCCGCACTCGTAAAATTCGACGAAGAACTTCGCGATGAGCTGTTCGAGACGAACTTGACCGGCACGAAACAAGCGCTCGGCTTGACGAAAGCACTCGGGTGTCGCCGCTTTTTCCATGTGAGCACGGCCTACACGCTCGGAGCAAAAGAAATCGGCCACGAGACGCTCTATACGGACCAGACGTTCCATAATCCATACGAAGAGAGCAAGGCCCACGCCGAACATGCCGTCTGGGCGATGCGCCACGAACTCGAGGTCTCGATCTTCCGACCGGCCATCATCGTCGGCGACTCGAAGACAGGAGAAGCCGATTCGAAGTTCACGATGTACGGCTACATGCGCGCCCTCGAGGTGTTCAAACGTCGGCTCGAACGTCGTGGGGCTCCGGCTGGCCCGATTCGGCTCGTCGGGTCGGAGAGCGGGACGTCGAATCTCGTCCCGGTCGACTACGTCGCGGACGTCCTGCTTGCCGCAATCGAACATGCGCGTCCGAACACGATTTATAACGTGACGAACGACACGCCACCACGAAATGCGGACATGCTCGAATTTATGAAAGAGGCGCTCGCCTTCCCCCACTTGAAAATCACAGAGGCACCGACGTCGTCGCTCAGCACGGTCGAGGAGACGTTCAACGAGATGGTGAAAGTCTTCAACCCCTACCTAGACCGAGACATCCGGTTCACCGACGCGAACACGAAACAGTTGCTCGCCGAGGCCGGTTTTCAGCCGCTCGATTTGAACGTCCGGTCGCTGAAGCGTATCGTTGACGCCTATTACGACACGAAATAAAACAGGATGGAGCTGACACAAGTCAGTTCCATCCTGTTTTACGTTTTGTCACAGACGAGGACGATTTTTCCGTCTTGAATCTCGCCTTCGAGCGATTCGACCATCTCTTTCGTCAACCCGAGGCTTTCAAGTTGTTCGATGCGATCGTCTGAATTCTTCGTGAACTTGGACATGAGCGACTCCCACAACCCTTTCTCGGTGATCCGATACGGCTGGACGCCCGCCTCGGCGGCGAGCCGAAGCGTCAATTCTTCGTCTCTAGCAAATAAGTAGATGTGCTCGTTCACACAGCCGCCCGACACCATCCCGTTCACTTCATGGTCGACCGACGTCATATCACGTACAATTCTCGTTTCTAACATCCTTCATCCTCCTAAACGTTCACAGTCAAAATCGAATAATATACTATTCCCAAAAAGTGAGCGCTAAAACCCGATTTCGGACGGAATGTTTCAGAGAAGGTTCATCGATACGTAACAGACCAGGAAAGGATCCCGAAATGATGGACGAGTTGGTTGATTCGTTCCTCCTCGTCACGTTTAGACAGGACCGTGTCACGGGTCGCTTTGAACGTCATGTTTTCGTTCGAGGATGAAATCGAAGTGATCTGATATCCGGCCTGTTGTAACAGGGAAGCGACGATTTCAAGCTTCTCGCGCTCCTCCGAACGAAATGTATGTTGTGCTTTCATATTGGTCCTCCTCAAGTTTTCCGGTCTCACCTGGCTTATGTACCTTGAAAACAATGATGCTATACTTATGACAATGAGACAAGGAGTGATATGGATGCCGAAACAAGACATGAATGCGATCATGCTCGACTACTTGAATGAAAAAGAGGACTACGAGGCGTTCGCGGCCAAACTGAAGCAATTACTCAGTGAGTTGCTCGACAATGCCGGGATTCAATTCCATTCCATCGTCGCTCGGGCAAAAGAGGCAGAGAGCCTCTATGCAAAATTATCTAGGAAACCTTATCAATATCGGTCGCTGCGGGACGTACAAGATTTGGCCGGGTTACGGATCGTCACGTATTTTCATGACGACGTCCGAGCTGTCGCCCGAATTCTAGAAGAAGAGTTTCGAATCGACCGGGAACAGTCCATCGACAAGTCGACCTTGCTCGACGCGAACGAGTTCGGCTATTTGTCCGTCCATTATGTGGTGGGCTTGAGCGACAAACGTCTCGCGCTCGGCGAATATGAGCGGTACCGGGAGAAGGAGGCGGAGATTCAAGTCCGGTCCATCTTGCAACACGCTTGGGCCGAGATCGAGCACGACCTCGGCTACAAGAACCCGAACGCGGTCCCACCAGAAATCAAGCGTAGCTTCAGTCGCGTCGCCGGTCTGCTCGAAATCGCCGATTCAGAGTTCGTCAACATCCGAAAACAGCTCCGGACGTTCGAGCAGGAGACGGTTGAACGAATCATCGCTTCCCCGGAAGAAGTGACAATCACACGCGACAACTTGAACTATTATATCGCGAACGATCCGACAGTCGAGAAACTCGACAATGCCATCTTCCAGAGCGACTGGCTGCTCGAGACGGACTTGTCGACAATCATCGAGCTGACCCGCATGTTCCATTACGCCCAAATTCGCACGTTCCACGACTTGAGCGAGACGCTCGACTTGTATTTCAACCGGGCCGTGAACTGTTCGGCGCTCTTACCGTCCTCGCTACTCCCCCGTCAAGGGATGGGAGTCGTCTATGCCGTGCTCGCCAAGTTGCTCGTCGAAGGCGATGACCAGCAAATCGAGTTCTTCTTCCGTCGGTTTTATCCGGACTTGAAACATTATGACGAAATCATCCAACAATTACGGATTCGGGAAGAGCCGACATAACTTTACAGACTTCATGTTTTTATTGTAGAATGTTTTTATGTACTGAAATATATGCAAATAATGATTTTTAAGTAGGAGGTACTTCCGAGGATGACAACCCCTGTACAGACAGCATCCCGCCGTCAGCTCGTCGCTGACGCCGAACGCGGGATTCGCATGAACTATCGTGGCGTGAAAAAAAACCTCCGCGCGATGTTCTCGCAATATTTGACGCGTAATGAATTTTTCATCCTTCGGTCACTCTGCCAAACGAGCCCCCAGATTGCATCGGCGCTCTCGAACGAGTTCCAGTTCTCGGCCTCGATGATTACGGCACTCGCAGATGAGTTGACGAAGAAGGGACTCATCTCACGTGAACGGAGCGAGCGCGACCGCCGTGTCGTCGAACTCCAAGCGACAGATGAAGGCCGCGCCTTGTTCGAGACGTTAGAAGACATGAAGATCGAGTACTTGATGGATGTGTTCGAGGACTTCTCGGATGAGGAGCTCATCGTCTTGTCGAAGCTGCTCGACCGCATGGACGCGTAACGGCCCACGTCGACGTCAAAATAAGCCATAGACCCATCCCAGTGATGGATTTATGGCTTATTTTTTTACATCTATTTAGTTCTCATGAGGCGGTCGATTTCGTGTCTTTTCATCCCACCTACGTTTAGCCTCTTTATGCAAATCGTCCTCATTGCGAAGGTGCATTCCTCTTATCTCTCGGTTTATAGCTCGCGCCTGCCTTTTGACTGATCTCTTTGTTATGTTGAACCAGACCACATAGCTCACACTCGCAAGAAACAAGCTCCAAGCGGCTTGTTCTGTGGCGATATAGACGAGAAGGTACATCATAAGCCATAGACCGATCGATGAGGTATACTTTCTAAATGATTTGATCGTTTTCTTCCCCGTTCCGCGTTCTGAATAAAAAAAGTGACGACACCCCATTTAACAATAAACAGCCCGGAGTGGCAATCACTCCGGGCCATCGATTCAATTTCGTATAAGCTTCGCCGTCACGATGATGCGGTCGCGGTATCCATGTTCAGGGTCGTACGGCCCTGCACAGGTGATCAATTGCAACCGCTCCGATTGTGTGGCCGCAAAGATGGATGCGAGCGGCACATCTTCGGTCCGATAGCGTTCTAACGAGACGACCTCATACCGAGCGACTTGCTCGTTGCGTCGGAGCGTCACCGTCTCTCCGAGTTGCAACGTGGCGAGTTCGCTAAAGATGGCCGGACCTTGGAGATCATCCAAATGTCCGGATAAGACGACGTTGCCGATTGCACCGGCACGTGCGCCGTATTGATACCATCCAACTGCATTGACGTCATCTGGCGTATCCATCCGGTCGAGTCGGTCTTTCCCGACCGGTTCGATAATCGCGTCGACGTCGAGTGATGGAATGAGGAGTCGTTCTGGGATAAACGTTTCCCGGTGAAACGATTGCCGGCTGACCTCAGTCGAGGCAAGGACGAGCGGTTCGGCGAATCCGACCGTTGGGAGTCGGAATTCTTCATCCGGCGCATCGACCTTGGCGGCCATCGAGAGAAATGCGAACGATCCAATCAGTAAAAGCTTAGGCGTCTTGCTGCTTACGACGAAAGACGTAGAAGCCAGCCGCTGCCGCACCAAGTACTGCTGCTGCAAGCAACCAGTTCATCGAGGCAGGCTGCGCGAGTCCGCCTTGTCCTGTTTCAGGAGCTCCTGCCATTTCCCCACCGTCTGCTGCAAGCAACACTTCAAACGCTGGTTCCCCTTCAAGGAGTCCGATGGCGAATGCTGTATAGTTCTTACCACCTTCGAGGGCGACCCCGTCAAGCGCTTTCACGACGTCAGTCGCACCCGCTGGACGGACTTCAAGGTCATACGTGCCGGCATCGAGTGTACCATAGTCAGATACCGCTTTGAACTCGAGGTTCGAGAAGAGTGGGTCTCCACCTTTTGGTGCCACATCAACGGCTGGTGCATCCGGTGCAAAGTGAGCCACACGAACTTTTGACTTGCCATCTTCAAAGTTAGAGTCATCTTCCATTGCTGCGATCTCGATATTCTCGAGTTGGCCGATTGCTGCAGCTGTGTAGAATTTGCCTGCTTCGAGTGAGAGGTCGGCTGCGACGACGACCGTCTCTGCATCGCCTGCTGGTTTGATTTCAACGTTATAATCCCCAGCTGGGAGCGTCAGGTAATCTGTGAGTGCTTTGAACTCCGCGCCTTCGACTGCGACTTCCCCGTTGACGTAGACGTCGACCGCTGGGGCATCAGGTGAAGCGTGGAGTACCCGGACCATTGCATCGCCATCATGGCCGTCCGCGCTGACTGGTAAGACGAGTGCGAACGCAAGTGCGAGCGTTCCGAGTAAAGACATCAATTTCTTCATGTGAAATTTTCCTCCCTTTTCCCTTAAGTTGACCGATGGACTGCGTACCACAAGTTTGGTGTGATGCTGCATTGCGTGCTACATCCGATTGCTATGTAGCGGGTGACATCTTAAATTTAAGACAACAGGACAATGGCGTAAAGGCGACAGTATGTCTCGAATGTGCTGTGACGCCTCTTCGAGTGAGACCGCTTTCTTTACAGTACTGTTACTTCCCCGTCTCAATTAAATGAAAACCCTGTGACATGTATTGTCACAGGGTCAAATGTGCTCGGGCCCATTCGACGTCATTCACAAATAACGCGTCGACGCCGAGTCCCTTGAAACGATTTACTTGTTCTTCCGTCTTGATCGTGTACGGCCGAACGTGGATCCCCGCTTCGACCAATGCCTTTATCTCGTCGTCCGTGAATGCGCGGACGTTTGGATGAATGGCATCGGCTCCAAGTCGCTTTAAATAGGAGACGGGGTCCGTAATCCGTTTCGAGGTCAAGGCGGCGAGTTCGTATTCAGTCGTCAACTTACGTAAACGTCGTAACGTATCATGATGGAAGGAAGACACGATCAGTCGTTCGACCGGGAAACGTGTCCGCCTCACCATGTCGACCAGACTTGCTTCGATTCCCGGATAATGCTCCACATCTGTCTTCAGTTCGAGGTTGATAAGGAGCGATGTCGGTTTGACGAGTTCGAGAAACGCTTCGAGTGTCGGAATCGGTTCATCTCCTCCGAAGTGAAGCGCCGCGTTGGCCGTTCGGAGTTCGGCATACGTCTTGTCGACGACCCGCCCTCGTCCATCCGTCGTCCGTTCAAGTGACTCGTCATGGATGAGCACGAGCATACCGTCCCGTGTCATATGGACATCCGTCTCGATGCCGTCCGCATTTGCCTCAATCGCAGCCTTGAAGGCCGACATCGTATTTTCTGGATAATGCGCCATGACCCCCCGGTGCGCGAACAGTCTCATCGGCTCACGCTGTCCCGTACTTGGCCGTCAAATAGCGGACGAGTGGACGGACTGAGATTTCTTCACCCGTCACCTCGCGAACCAACTCGTTCGGGGTGAGCGACTTGCCATGACGGTGGACGTTCGTTTCGAGCCATTGTTTGATCGGACCGAATTTCCCGTTCCCAATCCACGTGTCGAGCTCAGGATGTTCGGCCCGGAGCGCTTCTGTCAACTGAGCCGCATAGACGAGACCGAGGGCGTAACTCGGGAAGTAGCCGAATGAACCGCCGGCCCAGTGCACGTCTTGAAGCACACCTTTCGCGTCGCTTGGAACGTCGACCCCGAGATACTCTTTATACAGACGGTTCCATGCGGCCGGAAGCTCCGCTACGGATAACGTTCCTTGGATGAGCGCTTTTTCAAGTTCATATCGGATGATGATATGAAGGCTGTACGTCAGCTCGTCGGCCTCGATTCGGATGAGCGACGGCTTTGCCTCGTTCACCCCGGCATAAAACGTCTCGAAATCGACAGATGCGAGGGGCGGATGCTCGGCTTGCAGTCTTGGATACACACTTTGTAAAAAGGCGACGCTCCGACCGACAAAGTTTTCGAAGAACAACGACTGCGACTCGTGAATCCCCATCGACGCTCCGCCTCCGAGACCGAGCTCGTCGAGTGACGCATCGATTTGTTGTTCATACGTCGCGTGTCCCGCCTCGTGCATCGTACCGAACAAGGCGTTCCGATAATCGGCTTCATCGTATTTCGTCGTGATTCGGACGTCACGACGGTTGATTGTGATTTCAAACGGGTGGACGGTCGCATCCAATCGCCCACGGCTCAAATCATAGTCGACGACCCGCATCCAATCATGACAGATTCGCTCTTGCGCCTTCTGTTCCATCGACCAATCGAGGTTTGCTTCTGCCTCCGGAAGTTGACGGATGAGTGGCACGAGTTCATCGCGGAGTCCTTCGAACAATCGGTCGAGCTGTGCGACCGTCATGCCTGGTTCGAAGTCGTAGAGCAATGCGTCATAAGGGTGCGCGTCATAGCCGAAATAATCGGCGAACGTTCGTTGATAGGTCACAATCTTCTCTAAGTATGGCGCGAACATTCCCCAGTCATCGCGCTCTTTCGCTTTCTCCCACGCCGTCTCCGCTTCCGATACGAGCGTGACGTACGCCTGATACTCTTCAGGCGGGATTTTGGCGTTCCGTTCATACTGCGTCTTGGCGACAGAGAGCGAGCGGGACTCGATTGGCGTCAATCCGTCTGCCCCTTCCATCTCGTCGAGCAATCGTTTGAACGATTCGCTCGTCTGACGCTTGAACGCCTCTGTCGATAAATAGCCGATTGTCTCCGCCCGTAGCGGTGCCGACTGTTCCGGCATCTGCGTCCGCATATCCCAGTAGAGTAACGAGATTGCCTCGTCGAAGGCGCGAAGCTGTTTAAAGTGCTCACGCCACTGTTTTGTCAATTCCATGTCTTGACCACCCCTGTTCATTTATCCTTACATCACTACTTTATTACATTCGTCAGCCGTTGCCTATCTTTGCACCTGTTATTCGATTCGGTAGTTGAATCAGAATTCGAAGTCGTTCAACAAAATATTGACCTGTTTCTTGATTTTTCTGACGATTTGTTTGCTCTATATCCATTATGGTAGAAAAGTAAACAATAAAGGAGCGAATGTAGTGTGAATCGAACACGTAGACAAAAACAACGAACATATATGATGCGACGGATTCTATTTGGATTGATCCTCCTTGCCATCGTCGCGCTCATCCCGGCACTCGTCGGATTCAAACGGGAGACGCCCGTCCAGCCTATCGAAGAAGAGCCGATTGCCGTTGAGGTCAGTCAAGGCCCGACGTTTCCTGACATCCCGATCCCTGATTGGCGATTAGACATAATCGAACCGGTAGACGACGCGTTGATGCCCGTTGGTGCGATGACGTTCGTCAATTTGACCGATGGCGTGATTTTACTCGATAAAAACGGAGAAGATCGTGTCTATCCGGCGAGCACCACAAAATTGATGACAGCGCTTCTCGCCTATGAACAGGCGAGCCTTGCGGGTGAACTCGACAACGTACTCATTGAAATCAAACCGTCCACGCTCGATATTCCGTGGGACAGTCATATCGCGCATCTCGCCGTCGGCGACAAATTGTCCGTCCGTCAAGCCCTCTATGCGACGTTGCTCGAGTCAGGGAATGACGCAGCGAACGCACTCGCCGAATATGTGAGCGGCTCGACCTCCGCGTTCGTCGAATTGATGAACGAACGGGTCGATACCCTCGGCTTGACGGGCACCCATTTTATGAATGCGCACGGTTATACCGACCCGGACCATTACACGACAGCGCACGACATGGCGAAAATCGCATACGTCTTCGGACAGTATCCCGAGCTGATCGAGATTGCCGGTACATATGAATACGAAGCGCTGTTCTCGGACAAGGACGGGAACGGGAAGCGCCGCTGGTGGTATCATCTCGGATCGGCCGTCAACGAACGAAGCATCCATTATTCGGATTTGGTGACGGCGACGAAGACCGGCTACACGGACGAATCCGGATATACGATGGTCTTTTTGATGGAAGAGGCCGATAAGCAGTATGCGCTCGTGACGATGCGAGCCAAATCCGGACAGACGTTTCCGACGATGCGCGCGGTCGAACAAATCATCTTCGGACGCTCAATCGAAGAGTAGGACATAGTTAATGAAGGGACGGCTCAAACGAGCCGCCCCTTTTTTGATAAGATAACGATTTCAAAGCCATAATGTTACAAGGAGATTACAGACACATCTCCTCCAAGTGACGAAAATTCAGAACATTTAAACTTTATTTGTGAAAAAAGTAAGGCTTATCCGTTGATATAATGCGCTTTAGAGCCGTTTTTATGAAAAAAGACTGATTTGCAATGACTGTGAAGGTCCGTTAAGGTTAGTCACAAGTTCGTCTTCACCGTTCCGCTATAACATAATGTGGGAAAGACGTCACATGATGTAAGCGGACGATTGAACCATATTTAAACAGCGTACAGGAGGTAATACAATGTTATGGCAAGAATGGGTATCCATCGCGCTTTACCTCGTGATGATGCTCGCTATCGGTTATGTCGCATATAAGCGAACGACCGACTCATCGGATTATATGTTAGGTGGCCGCAAGATGGGGCCAGGTGTCACCGCCATGTCGGCCGGCGCGTCAGATATGAGTGGATGGATGTTAATGGGACTACCGGGGGCAATGTATGCCACGGGATTATCAGCAATTTGGTTAGCCGTTGGATTGGTCATCGGAGCTTACTTGAACTACTTGTTGGTCGCTCCGCGTCTTCGCGTCTTTACTGAGATGGCGAATGACTCGATCACGATTCCAGATTTTCTTGAGAATCGGTTCCGAGATCACTCGAACTGGCTACGGATTCTGTCAGCATCCGTCATCATCATCTTCTTCACGTTCTATACGTCGGCCGGTCTCGTATCGGGCGGTAAATTGTTTGAAAGCTCGTTTGGAATCAACTATCAGACTGGTGTCATCGTGACAATCAGCGTTGTCATCTTGTACACGCTCTTCGGCGGGTTCACGGCCGTCAGTTGGACGGACTTCGCCCAAGGCGTCATCATGTTCCTCGCACTCGTCCTTGTGCCGCTCGTCGCACTGACGGACGTCGGCGGCATGTCGAACGCCGTCGATACGGCGACCGCCATCAATACGGACTTGTTCGACTTGTTCAACGGGACGACGACGCTAGGAATCATCGGACTCCTCGCATGGGGACTCGGTTATTTCGGTCAACCTCACATCATCGTCCGCTTTATGGCGATTAAAGATGTGCCATCGCTTAAGACGGCACGCCGAATCGGGATGGGTTGGATGACGGTCTCGATTATTGGTGCTGTCATGACGGGACTTGTCGGGATTGCATACTTCCGTGGTCAAGGGAATGCCCTCGCCGACCCGGAAACGGTGTTCATCCAGTTCTCGGACGTCTTGTTTCACCCGTTCATCACAGGGTTCTTGCTCGCAGCGATTCTCGCAGCGGTCATGTCGACAGTCTCGTCGCAATTGCTTGTCACCTCGTCTGCGTTGACAGAAGACTTCTATCGTAAGTTCTTCAACAAAGATGCGAGCGAGAAGACAATGGTCCTCGCTGGACGAATTGGTGTCTTGCTCGTCGGGATCGTCGCGACGATCATGTCGCTTAGCCCGTCGAACACGATTTTGACGCTCGTTGGTTATGCATGGGCCGGTTTCGGTTCAGCCTTCGGTCCAGCGATCCTCTTGTCGCTCTATTGGTCGAAGATGACGCGTCAAGGTGCGCTCGCTGGTATCCTCGTCGGTGCCATCACGGTCATCCTGTGGATCATTACTGGCTTGTCGAGCGTCATCTACGAGATGGTACCAGGCTTCTTCTTCAGTCTGCTTGCCATCGTCCTCGTCAGCACGTTCACGAACCAACGTGAACAAAAACGAATCAATCGTGAATTTTCAGCGATGGAGGCAGAACTTGCTGCCGCTAAAGAAGAATAAGCATCAAAAAGCTCGTCCCGGTTTTACTATCGGGACGAGCTTTTTTATTATGTCGGTTACATGTTTGTAGCGAGTAACCAGACACGGATGAGGAACGGGACGATTACAAGGACGAGCATGACGTTTCGAAGCATCCGGTTCCGGTTCCAATAGTATGCCATCAGAACGAACGGATGTAGCGCCGTCAGTTCGTACGGATTGAACCAAAACCAAGTCAAAATCAAGACGATCAAAAAGTAAAGGACCGAGCGCTGTTTCGTCGTCCGATACTCTCGAAACATGTCGTATGCTCCTTTAAAGAACGCGAGAAACGCGACGATCCAAAAACTGATGACAATGACATTTTCCAATCAAACAACCACCTTAAGAGACATTTTCAAAATAGAATCCGCCCCAATAAATATGCCGATACGTGAACTCCTTCCCACTCTCTGCCGTGATGACAATCTCGTCCTCGGTCAAGACGAGCACGTGGACCGGGACCTCACCTTGCTTGAGCATCGGGCTGAACAGGCGAAACTGTTTATTCAGCCATTTCCGTTCCGTGAAGTCACGGTAATGATGCAAGGCAAGTGTCGGGTGGACAAGAAAGACGGCGGCGAGGAACGCGATGGCCGTCGGAGAAGCCGATACTTCAATCAGCAGTGACGTCACGAGCACGAGTGACAAGACGCCATATCCGAACTCGAGCAGCTCCATCAAGGAAGCCCGGCTCGCGATGACGTACTGGATGACACGGAACGCGACATAGAGCAAAAGGCTGACCATCACATATTGGGAAAACGGGGCGACGCGCATGGAAACGTCTAGATAGAACAAAACCGGCAGTAGCATGATCCACTTCCATAATTGTAAGGCGAGGTAAAACAATGATTGATCGATGAAACGACGATTGTGTACGAGCCGTTGCATATCCATGTTTCCCACCTCCGATTAAAAGATGCGATCTTAAGAATACCATTCCCCGTATCGAGGAATGCTAACTTGCAATTGCACGTTACCCGGATTTTTCTTTTCGTTCAATGAGCGTCGCATTGAGCAGCCCACCAATCAAGATGACGGAAGCGGCCAAATAAAACCAAATGAGAAGGACGATGAACGCCCCAAGCTGGCCGTAAAAACGCTCATAGTTCGCATACTGTGAATAGTAGCTGAACACGTTCGAAACTGTCAAGATGCCGATTGTGGCGAACGCGGCCCCACCCCAACTGTCACGAATCGTCCCGCGGTGACTCGGCAACCATTTATAAACGAGCAAGAACACACTGAACAAGACGAGCGACCCGACAATCCAGCGGAAATAAAACCATATCTGCGCATACGTGGCGACAATATCCTCAATGAAGATGATGTGAGTCGACACTTCACGGAGCGCCGCCTCGACGACCGGGATGACAAGCGAGAACGGGAGCACGAACATGAGCGCGAGTGTGACAGCGATATCTTGGAGCGCACCCCGCAAGAACGATTTATTCCGAATTAAGCGATAGGCATCATTTAACGAACGGACGAGTGACTGTACCGCCATCGAAGAAATCCAGAGTGCAGGCAAAATACTGAAAGAGGCGAGTCCGAGCCTTGAGTCGTCAAAGATTGACTCAATGTTTCCTTCTAACAGCTCAAAGCTTGTCTCCGGCATGACGAGGGCGAGCGCCTCAATCACGTCCCCGCTCGTGAACGGCAAGAGCCCGACGATGCCAAGGACGAACAGTAGGAAAGGAAAGGTCGATAAGATGAAATAATAGGCAAGCATGGCCGCCTGATCGAAGAAGCGCTCTACAAAAAAGCGCTTGAATACAATTTTGAATGTGTGTAGCATGATTCTAACTCTTTTCTTTAATGGTTTAAAAAAAAAACGGTAATTGAAATAAAATATTTGGAATGGAGTGAAAGCAAGGACCGATGACTGGCCCTTGCTTCGTATCAACTGATTTGTTCTTGCTTCGACTCCCACGCCTCAACGTGCTCTTTGCCCGGTAAGTCGACGTCATCCCGCCTGAAGTGAGGGTCTTTCCCGGCCCGCTTCTGCGCGACGTAGTCATCGAGCAACACCTTGGCGACATTACTGAGTCGGAAGATGGCGTACATGTTGACGAGCGCCATCATACCCATGAAGATGTCGGCAATCGACCAGACGAGTCCGGCCGATCGCACGGCGCCGAACATGACCATCCCGACGACGGCGATTCGATAAATGACGAGATAAATTTTCCGTTCTGAGATAAATTCGATGTTCGTCTCGCCATAATAGTAGTTGGCCAAAATCGAACTGAAGGCGAATAAGAGAATCGCAATCGTCATGAGCGATGTGGCGACCGGGCCGATTTCCGTCAACAACGCCTCTTGCGCGAGCTCGATTCCTTGCAGCTCTGCTGATCCCGGTACGCCTGAAATCAACACAATCATCGCTGTCGCCGTACAGATGAATAGCGTATCGACGAAAACGCTGAGCGATTGAATCAGTCCTTGTTTCACCGGGTGACTGACCTCGGCCGTCGCGGCGGCGTTCGGAGCTGAGCCCATCCCAGCCTCGTTCGAGAATAGTCCCCGACGAATCCCTTGCAGGACGGCCGCTCCGATCGCACCGCCGAACAACTGTTGGAAACCGAACACGCCTTCAGAGAAGATGGCCGAGAAGACGGCCGGTACGACATCGAGGTTCGTCAGTACGACCCAGAGTGCCAAGAGGATATAGCCTCCGGCCATGATCGGGACGATAATCCCGGACAGTGTCGAGATCGAACGAATCCCCCCGAAGATGACAATGCCTGTCACGACTGCAAGGATGAGACCTACCCATACAGTGTCAATGTCAAAGACGTTGTTGACGGACAAGGCGATGGTATTCGCTTGAACGGAGTTGAACGCGAATCCGAATGAAAATGTAATTAAGATTGCGAAGACGATGCCGAGCCACCGCTGGCCGAGCGCGCGTTCGATATAATACGCCGGTCCCCCGCGCCACGCCTTCCCGTCATGCACTTTGTACACTTGGGCGAGCGTGCTCTCGACGAACGCCGAGGCCGAACCGATCAACGCGATCAGCCACATCCAAAAGACCGCCCCCGGTCCCCCGAGCGCGATGGCTGTCGAGACACCGGCGATATTCCCTGTCCCGACCCGGGCAGCTGTACCGATGGCGAACGCCTGGAACGAAGACACTTGACCTTTCTCATGCTTCATCCCTTTGACAAACAACAGTTTGAACATCTCCGGTAGCATCCGGAACTGCACGAACCCCATCCGGATTGTGAAGAAAATCCCACCGGCAATCAACACAAATATAAGGACATATGTCCATAGCAAATCGTTCGCCTGCATGACAATCTCTTGAAAGTCCACGTTTCATCCCTCCTCTTTACGAAGTCCTTACCCGCTCTCTTACAGGGGGAAACGAATCAGCAATCGGAGACGGCCTCGACGATTCGTTCACAGATCGCGTGCGTCTCTAAGCTGTCTTTCCCTAATACCGAGTCGTTCTGTTCTCCGGCAATCAGTTTCAAGAACGCATCAATCATCGCTGTAAACCCGCGCCGGGCAAGATTCGACTCCCACGGATTCAACGCCCGTTCGAGCGAACCGCTTGCGGTATAGTCATACACCCGCTCGACGTCACGAGAGACGCGCTTCAGGTTAGGTGACATCACTTCCATCACTTCTTCCGTACAGCCGTTATCCCGGTTCATAATGCCGATCGCCTCAATCCCGCCGGCTGTGAACTGGATTTGCACTTGTTTCAAAATGTCGCCCTCGAACCGTGGTCGGACCGTGAGAGCCTCGATCGGCTGGCGCCCCGTCAAATACCGGAGTGTGTCAACGACATGGACGAAGTCCTCGACGATGAACTCTCGGAGCGTCGAAGGCTGGTAAATCCGATTCTTTTGAATGAGCACCATGTTCTTCGACTCGACTTCTTGTAGCGCTCTCGTTGCCGTGGCGAAGCGACGGTTGAATCCGGTGACGAGTTCGACACCGTTCGACTCCGCGAGCCGCACGAGACGTGCCGTTTCCTTTAATGTGAACGTGACCGGCTTGTCGATGAACACATGCCGTCCCTGATTGAGCGCATACGCCACTTGCTCGACGTGGGCGGCCGTCGTCGAGTGAATCAATACGGCGTCCGCCTCTTCGAGCGGTGCCGCCTCAAGCGAACGGGAATGCCCGGCGAACCGATATTGTGCAACGAGCTGCTCGGCCTTCTCTTGATCACGAGAGACGAGATGCACCTCCACGCCATCGAGTCCGGCGTATACCGGTAAATACGCTTTCTTTGCGACGTCCCCTAACCCTACAACGACTACTTTCATTTTTCCTTCACTCCTATCCCGTGAACTGAACAAAACCCCAAGGCGTGTGCCCGGGGCCGATGTTTCAGCGGATTGCCAATATTTCAAAGCTCGTGATCGGCTTGCGAATCGCATCCGATACAATCTGATACATTTGGGCCAATTGCTCATTATCGTTCAAATCCGGCGTGCGGTCGAGTTGGACCTCGCACGTCCGTGTCGTCCGTTCTTTGTCTTGAAACGCATATTCGACAGTATATGTCTGCATAACTCGTCTCCTCTCAAACGATGTATACGTATGTATAGCCTGTATGGAAATGATTGAAACGCGTCGACGTTTTGATTGTAACATGGTTCGGCGGTGTCCCGGCACATTGCGCGTCTTTAATTAAGATGAATCGAAGTTCTTGTCAAACACGTTGAACATTCCTAAACTAGATGAGTATGCCAAAAATCAGGAGAGTACATATGAAACTTTTTCGTTTGTTATTCGCAGTTCCACTCATTCTTTTGCTCATAACCGGCTGCACGTCCGAGACAGACTCTGTCACGCAGGCGCCTAACGAGACGGAGGCAAGTCCCGTCGAACCGACATCCGTCGAGCGAACCGATTCGTCCGACCGCTTCGAAGGGTTCGAGCTAATCGAAGTCGATGGCGGCGATTTATCCGGTCAACGGAGAGCGAACGTCGTCGTCGATATCGGCTATGGCGACCGCACCTATTGGGCATTCACGAACGAATATGGCCAACTCGTGCGCGTCATCGCCGATGAGATTATTTTACAAGACGATGCCACGGAGGGCGTCAACGCCTCGGGACGCTATTATGCGGACGAGGCAAAAGTTCCCGGGACCGAACAAAGCGACCTTGATGAAGGACATGTCATCGCCGACTCGCTCGGAGGTGTCTCGAACGCCTATAACATCACCCCACAGAACAGTACGCTCAACCGTCATGGCGACCAGGCCTATATGGAGACAATCATTCGTAATGCCGGGGGCGTCACCGACTTCGAGGCGCTCATTTCATATCCGGACACCGTGACGCAAATCCCGTCTCGCTATCAATACACGTATACGCTGAACGGAAACGTCATCGTCGACACGTTCGACAACGTCAACCCAGACGACGTGAACGCCTCACTTGGTCTGACCGAACCGTCGTCAGACACGAGCCTACCCGCTGACGAAGGTGACCTCACGGCCGTCGACAAGAACGGCAACGGACAAGTGACGATTCAAGAAGCGAAAGACGCCGGGTTCACGATGCCGATCACCCGCGACCATTGGCTCTATCCGTATATGCGAGACAATGACAATGACGGTATGGTCGGCGAATGACATCATCTGGCTTCAAAAGACGCCCTTTCTCATTAGAAGGGCGTCTTTTTTGTCGCGTCAGACCGCTTTCTTTTGCATCCATTTCATCAAATTCGAGGTGACGCCACGTGGCAAGAACCGTTCTCCGAAGACGAGCGACTTGTTCGGCAAGCCGTAAATCGCGACGACTTTCCCCCGCACCCACGAACGGTAGCCGAACGCGGCCACGTCTTTCGCCGGGACGGGTCGGAATCGCTCGAACAGGACCGACTTCTCGAGACCGGTGACGTCGGCAAACCCGGTATCTGTCGGTCCGGGGCAGAGCGCGGTCACGGTGACGCCGCTACCGGCAAATTCGGAAGCCAACGCCTCGGTGAAGGAGAGCACGTACGCCTTCTTCGACGCATAATAGACCGCCATCAACGGACCAGGCTGAAAGGCGACGATCGAGGCCAGATTGATCACCCCTCCTCGTCGACGCTCGAGCATCGCCGGCGTATAAAGACGCGTCAATGTCGTCAATGTGACGATGTTCACTTGTAACATGTCATGATTCTTTTGCACATCCGTCTCGATAAAATCTCCATAATCGCCGAATCCGGCGTTGTTAACCAACACATCGACGTGCCGTCCACTCCGCGTCGTCTCAGCATATAGCGCGGCGGCGTTCTCCGGTAAAGACAAATCGAGCGGAATCGGTGTGACCGTGACCGGATGTTTCGATTCAATCGATGCTTTCAAATCCTGTAATCGATTCTCGCGACGGGCCACGATAATCAAATCGTATCCGTTGCTCGCGAACACGTGTGCCAGCTCGAGCCCGATTCCACTCGATGCCCCCGTGATGAGTGCTGTCTGCTTCATCCCATTCGCTCCTCCTTTAATGTTGACGACGTAAACATTACTTACGTTTAGATTAAGACCTCATGTTTACACCGTCAACATTTTTCTTTTATAATGGTGAGACAGACGAACACGAAATGAGGGATCGCATGAAGCAGAAAACGTATCATCACGGCGAGCTTCGTCAAAAGTTGATCGATGAAGGACTTTCGTTAATCAACGAAGCCGGTGTCGACGGGCTATCGATTCGAAAAGTCGCCGAACGTTGCGGGGTGAGCCACGCGGCGCCCTATCGGCATTTTACGAGCAAGGACGATCTAGTTCAAGCGATTGGGCAGATGGTGTGGAACGCTTTCTCGACCGCGCTCAAGAAGGCGGTGACGGAAACAGACGACCCGAAAGCGCAAATCGTTAAGATGGGCGTCTGTTATGTTCAATTTCTCATCGAGCATCCCGCATACCGGTTCTTTATCTTCTCTTCCGATCAAGCCGTCCCCATCAAAATCGGGGCAACGGACATCGACTCCTCGGTCGAGGCATTCAATGTATTTCACACGAGTGCCGTTAACTATTTGGCTACGACGTCGACCGACACGTCTGACTATCCAGACAAGACCGTCCTCATGTGGAGCACGGTCCACGGGATGGCGTTATTGATTGCGAACGAAAATCTCGTATACGACGGTGACGACCTTGCCTGGGTCGAGTCGATGTTACAGCTTTATTTTAGCTAAGCCAACACAAAAAGGCCGCAGACGTCCGTCTACGACCTTAAACCGCTCACGAAGCGGTTTTTTATTTACCTTCTGTTGTCGGCTCGACCGGACGTCTCGGTGGACGTTTGCCGAAGAACTGGTAGTATTGTGTCTCGATATTTCCGTTATAGAGCTTGCGTCGTTTCGTCGCCGGACGACCGTACGCCTTCTCAAAGTCCTCATAGCTCGTCAACATGTAGACACTATAGCCCGGATACTTGGCGAACTGTTGTCCAATCCGTTCATACAGATCGATAATCTCTTCTTCCGTCTGCAACCGCTCCCCGTACGGCGGGTTCCCGATGATGACGCCGTATTCTTCTTTCGGCTTCAACGCGGCCGCATCACTATGGACGAACGTGATGGCGTCACGAACGTCGGCAAGTTCGGCGTTGTCTTTGGCGAGCTTGACCATGCGTGGGTCGAGGTCGATGCCGTAAATTTTGAGCGGTTTGTCCCACTCGGCTTTCTCGTTCGCCTCGTTGATCGCCTCGTACCAGGCTTTCTTCGGCACGCACGGCCAGTCTTGTGAGCAGAACTCACGGTTGAGGCCAGGTGCGATATTGCGCCCGATGAGCGCCGCTTCAATCGCGAGCGTCCCGGAACCGGTGAAGACGTCATAGAACGGCATGTCCGGCTTCCAGTTCGTCAGCTGAATCATCGCCGCGGCCATCGTCTCTTTGAGCGGCGCCTGTGAGTGGAGCTCACGGTAGCCACGACGGTGAAGCGCATCCCCTGACGTGTCGATCGTGATTGTCGCCACGTCTTTCAACAAGGCGACTTCAATCGGATAGTACGCACCCGTTTTCGGGAGCCACTCGCCCGGCTTGTTATACCCGCGTTGCATCGCGTCGACAATCGCCTTTTCCGTGATTTTCTGACAGTCACGAATCGAGAACAATTTCGACTTGACCGAGCGGCCGTCGACGATGAAGCGAGCGTCCCACGGCATGAGATCCGTCCATGGCAATTCGACGACGCCGTCGAACAGTTCCGTGAACGTCGTCGCCTTGAACTCGGCGACAACGAGCTTGACGCGATCTGCCGTCCGGAGCCATAGGTTCAAACGTGGGATGTCCTCCATCTCGGCATCAATATAGACGCGTCCGTTCTCGACTTCACACGTGTAGCCGAGGTCGCGCACTTCTTTGGCGACGAGCGCTTCAATGCCCATCGCTGCAGTGGCAATCAGTTTTCGTTTTGCCATATTATCCCCTACTTTCTATAAGTGTTACTCCTAAAATGGTCATGTAAAAAGGAGCTCAAGTAGGATTGCTTGAACTCCTGGTCGATGTTTAATAAGAGACTATGCTGCCCTGTAAGCCATGTTCTGTACTCCGGTGCTCGTAGCGGTCTCCCTGGCACGATGGAGTGACAATCATCTATCTGCGCCGCTTGGCGCCTTCCGTCCCGTTCGATTCCAGTCAGGAAGTTCCCCTACCATAGTTTGGGTTTCTCGCTCGTGGGGTTTACCTCGTTCCACTCTGACCGTTTCCGGACAGACTCCGTCACTGTGGCACTTTCAAGAAGCTTGCACCATATCCGAGGACTTAGGTGCTTCTTCTGCCGTCAACTTGCGTTGCCTACACTTATCGTTTCGTGTAGCACGATCACTACAGCCATCACAGGCTGTGCGAGCATGGACTTTCCTCAAAGCTTGCGCCCCGCGATTGTCCAGACCTCATAGTCACCTCAATCATTGTAGCCGATAAACGTCTCGTTGACAACCGACAACCTGAACTTGATTTTCATGGCCGTCAGCGCTAAAATAAGGCGTGTTCCATTGAACAAGGAGGGATTTTGATGCGTCAAGATGCAAAGAACGGTTGGATTCAACGGCTGACCTATGTGATTGAGATCGATGACATTAAAGCGCTCCACCTGAACAACGGCGTCTTCGCCTTCTATCGTAAGAATCGACTCGTCCAAGGGTTCGAGCCGTTTGACATCAAAGCACCGAATGAATTGTCAAAACGGCCGTACCACTTCGATCATCACAACTTGGCCCATCTCCATGAACGTTTCCCTGAATCGATTCCGATGTATGACGCATCGATTCAGACACGTCGTGCTTGGAGCGACCTCGTCCGCGCCGGCTTGTGCGACATCATCGCCGACGGCAAGTTAAGTTTTGAACATATCGATGACAACGGGAACGTGCTAGAAGCGAGCATTCGTTGGATTGGTGAGGCCATTACCATCGATTAACTATATAAAACCACCATCAAGTGCGACGAATCGAACCTGATGGTGGTTTTTTATGTTTCTTCAATCGTTTCCGTTGGTTCTTCTGGCTGTGGTGCCGGCGTGAACGTCGTCGAGACGATGCGTTCGGTGAGATCGGTCGGTTTCAAGACGACCGTCAACTTCGCGGCCGTATCGCCTCGGACCGGGAACGTGCCCGGGACGTGGAGCGCCTCATACACCGTCTTGCCGCTCGCGTCGAGAATCGTCACCGTCCCTTTCCGCGTCGTCGTGACCGAGAACGTCGCCTCGTCGGCCGCCTTCACCGTCACACTCGTTTTGACCGGATTGACATACGTGACGTTGCGGCTTGACGCCCGTTTATACTTGCCGTCCGTCACGACGGCCGTGAGCCGATACTGTCCGCTCGGCAACCAGTCCCCGCCAGCATACATCGTGAATGCCCCGCCGTTCGCCGGGAGCGTCTTCAGTTTGCGCGTCCCTTGATAGAGCGTGTACGTCGTCTTCAAGTTCGGACGGTTCATCACGCTCAGTTTCGCTTCTTGAACGTATCGATTCGTCAACGTCGCCGGCGCTGATAGGGTTACCGGGCGCGGGGTCGCATCGAGCAACCGCTTCGTGTTCAGTTCCGTGTATGACTTCCCGCTCACACGCGGCATCTTTTGAATCAAGCCGTCGACGTCAGTCGGGGTCAGGAACGGATTGACCGATTTGACGAGCGCGATCCCCGACGTCACCATCGGCGCGGCCATCGACGTCCCGTCCATATAGATGAAACTGTTCTTCAAGCCGAGCGATAAGACGTTCACTCCCGGTGCAACGACTTTGACTTGGCTGTCCATGTTCGAGAACGCGGCGAGTCGATGTCTCGAATCCACCGCTCCGACAGCGATGACTTCTTTCATGTTGGCCGGGAACGAGACTTTCGTCGCCCCGTCATTTCCCGAAGAGGCGACGATGACGACGCCTTTCGCCCGGGCCCGTTTAATCGAATCGGCCAGTACTCGGTCATAGTCTTGTCCACCGAGCGACAAGTTGATGATGGATGCGCCCTTCACCACGGCCGTATCGACGGCTTTCGCTACCGTCCAAGAATCGGTGAACTCAGAATTTTTTCCGTAAAACACGTTATAAAAATGATAGCGAACGTTCGGGGCAAGGCCGGCGATACCATACTTGTTGTGTAGACCTGACATGATTCCGGCCGTATGGGTACCATGATAGTCGAGGCTATATGGCCCTTTCATCGAATTGACGACGCGTGGGACGTTCAGCAACTCTTTATGGCTACGGTCGGCCGACGAATCGATGAGCGCGACGACAATGTCACTCGATCCGCGTGTCGTGTTCCACGTCAAGTCGGTTCCGGTTTGTTTGATGTAATATTGGTTGCCGACGCGCGGCTCTGCGACGACGTATCCATGTTTCTCAAGGATGACCGGTTTATTAGCCCCGGCCGTCGTCGGGACGAGCAATGCCAACGCCGTCACTAAGATTATTTTTTTCATCGCCCTACGCTCCATTCACAATGCACATGATGAGACCATTATCTCAAATTTCCGATGTGATTTCCCTTTTTTCACAAAAAAAGAGTATGACATTTTTCACGTCTTCACCAATAGTCGGGCTCTTCGGGATGCTCCATGTCGAACTCGACAATTTTTCCGATCGTCAAATACGTATAGTAACGAGCGAGCTCCGTCCGGTACGGATCCGGACTGAACCCTTCTAAGTCTTCACCGAGAGGCGAACCATCAATCGTCTCGAACTGTTGACAGAAGAAAGACTCCGTCTCGCTGTTCCAGATGATTTTGTCTCCGATATACCCGCTACCGAAGCGGATATAGTCGATGACAGACGGGACGATCACCTCGGCAGGAAGCCGTTCGCTCATCCGGCCGACGAGTTCATAGCGGTCCCGTTCCGCAAACGTCGCCTCTTCGAGTGACGTGCACTTCAACACTTCTTTATTGATCTCAATCAAGACGATATAGTCGCCAGACTCAATCGACAGCTTCATCTCATCACCTCGTCTCTACATCCCTTATTCACTCTATCTTAACAAATATTCGGAAGATTGAGCCGAATTCCTGTCAGCCTGTACAAATTTTCCATTTGGTTCATTCCATTCACATGAGGAAAACGGTTTTTGTTATACTAGACGTATATGACCGTAGAGAGGAAGTGCATCATGGCCAAACGTCCCTTGACCCCACGAGAAAGTGAACTGATTGCGACAGCTCTATTCGTGATTGGCACCGTTCCATATAATGGACACATCGACCGTCTCGAGTCGCTGACCCTTCGCGATATCGCAGACGATTACTTAGCCGGAAAACGTACGGTCGCTGACGCAATCGAGGCACTCGACCAATACATTTACGTCCGGCGCCACCGGTTCAAAAATGTGACACCCCATAACCTGTGGACGCTCGACGATCGGACCGAACAAGAGGCACTCCGTTACATCGTTCGACGACCCGAGTTGAAAAAAGGACAGACGCTAAATAAAAAAAATCAACCGTACCAAGTCGGACAAGATGTCGAGTTTAAAATCGACAAACACGTCGACCGTGGCCAGTTCCGGATCTATATCGGCAAACAAAACGGCTATACGTTCAAGGCCCAATCGAAAGACAAAGAGAAACTGAAGTCAGCGAGCGGCTGGATCACCCACATGGACTTGAAAGACCGTCTCGTCTTCGTCAACTTGACCGATTTCGGTCGCCAAGAAATCGAGCCGGAGATGCGACAGGCGCTTGAATCGATGAGCGCTTCCTTGCTCGGTTGGTTCGCCACGGCGACGCTTCCGTCCGAGGACGAGGCGAAGATGGCGAAACAAGTCATCGCGACGTTGCAACGCCGAGACAAACCGTACTGGTTCACGTTGACGACGGCGATGAACCATCCGAAACCCGAGCATGTGAAGCGCTGGGGGGCCTTCATCAACTTGCTCGTCAAGGCGAGCACCGGTGACAAGACGGCCATCGAGACGATTGAGACGCAAGAAGACAAATACTTCAAGGATGCCTTATTACGGGCGATGCGTGCCCTTCACAGCAACTTAACAACAACGTAATTTCTTAACGGCAACGGCAAACGTCGCTGCCGTTTTTCGTACGGATAGAAAGGACGAGACCGATGCATGTAATGATTGTGGAAGACGACGAACAAATCCTTCATTTAGTCGACGAGACGCTTCGTCGCGCCGGGCACGTGACGACACTCGCCACGAACCCGATTTCTGCGGAAGAAGCGTTCATGACGGACCCACCGGACGCGGCCGTCATCGATGTGTTGCTTCCGGGGATGGACGGTCGAGAGCTATGTCGCCGGATGAAGGCGACACTCGACATTCCCATTATTTTATTGACCGCGCTCGGTGAATGGGACGACAAACGTAGCGGCTTTGAACACGGCGCCGACGATTACATGACGAAACCGTTCATTCCGGATGAACTGTTGTTCCGCTTGCAGGCGATCGCGAAACGGTATGAGCTGACGGCAGCGACATTCATCCATGTCGGTCCGCTCTCGCTTGATTTGCGCGATTATCGCGTGACGTTATCCGGCGAGACGATCCATCTGCCGAAACGCGAGTTCGAGCTCCTCTATCAACTCGCCGCGTTCCCGAGCCGTGTGTTCAGCCGCGAAGAATTGATTGAACACGTATGGGGACTTGACTTCGACGGGGACGACCGGACAATCGATGTCCATATTAAACGGCTTCGGACCCGTTTAGTAAACGACCGAGTCACGATTCGGACGGTACGTGGGGTCGGCTATACGTTCGAGGTGACCCCATGAAAACCCTCTATACACGAATCGTCCTCATCGTGTTCATGATTTTACTTCTCTCCGGGGCGATCGCCCTTCTCGTCAGTAATTTCGCTTATTACACGTGGTGGCAACCGTCCTATAGTGAGAAGACGAGTGAGACGGCGAGCACGGCAATCGGATACTTCTCGAATCATACAGACCAGGACGAGTCCGCCTTCTATACGCTCCTTGCCCGAACCGGGTACCAGCTTTACGTCGTCAAAGCCGATGGTCGCGTCGTACGTTACGGCGGTACTTTCCGAGATGAGTCGATTGACGACCAGATCGTCGCCTCGGTGCGGAACGGCGCGGTGTATGAAGGGATGCGCGATTATCCGTTCCATTTGTTTCTACTCGGCTTGTTTGACAACGAAGTCGTCAACACGTACGGGTTTCCGCTTGAAGGCATAGACGGGGTCGATGCCGTGTTCATGCGACCGGACTTATCGGCCCAAATTCGCGAACTGCATCTCTTTGTCGGCTTGTTTTTCGCCCTGCTGACCGGTTTGGCTTTTCTCTTGATTGCGGTCGCGACGCGTTCCATCATCAAGCCCGTAAAAGCGTTGACGGACGCGACAGCATCGGTCGCATCGAGAAAGCGGCCACGTGACTTGCCGCTCGAACGTGCCGATGAGATTGGGATTCTCGCTCGCCGCTTCGATGACATGGCGCGGACGATTGAGACGTCTGAACAAGCGAGACGACGTTTCGTCTCGAACGTCTCGCACGAGTTTCAGACCCCGCTCACGTCCCTTTCTGGCTACGCCTCGACGCTCGTCGATTCGACCGAGGGGGAAACACAACAATATGCAAAAATCGTTCGTGCTGAGACGACGCGGTTGTCGGCGTTGACGCATCAACTACTTCTCCTTGCCCGTCTCGATGAGGCGAACCTCTCGCTTGACCAAGACGTCCCGCTTGCCCCGTCAATCGAAGACGCGGTACGCGGTCTCTCGTTCCAACTCGACCGAAAAGGGATTGCCGTCGTCACCGACCTCGACGACATCACCGTAAAAGGCGACCCGATTTTACTCGCTCAAGTGTGGGCGAACTTGCTCCAAAACGCGATTCATGCCTCAGACGAAGGCAGTACGATCCGTGTCCAGTTGAGACGAGACGAACGTGTCACGATCACGGTCTCAGACGAGGGAGATGGGATGGATGAGGCGACGAAAGCACGTCTGTTCGAACGTTTCTTCCAAGGTGACGTTTCCCGAGGCGCGGCCGGGACCGGGCTCGGTCTCTCAATCGTCCATGACATCGTCGCCTTGCACGGTGGCACGATTCACGTCGACTCCACGCTCGGCTCAGGGACGACGTTTACGATACAGTTGTGACTTGTTCATCTTCTGTTCATATTCGTTCGTTATGCTTCCTTCATCGACATGAAGGAGGCTTTTTTATGACACTCGGATTAAAAGAAATGTGGCGAAAGCGCCGACAGTTCGGGCTCATCTTATTCATCACGCTCGCCATCGTCTTGTTGACGACGCTCATCACCGGTCTAGCGGACGGACTCGCCTACGATAACGGGGCGACTGTGCGTGAACTCGACGTCGACACGTTCCACCTCACAGCAGACGCGGACGGGCAACTGACGCGCTCGTTCATCGAAGGCACGCCTAACGCGGCGATGACCCCGCTCGCTGTAAAACCACTCACATTCGTGAAAGGATCGAAACAGGACGCGACGCTGTTCGCCTTACCGAAAGACTCGACGATTGGACCTGCCCTCAATCTTTCCGTCGGGGAAGTCCTCGTAGACCCAAGTTTTTTAGAGACGTATGCGATTGGGGATACCGTCGAGGACTTTGCGAGCGGATACCGCTTCACGATCACCGGGGTGACGGACGGACGATTCAGCCACGGCCCTGTCGTCTGGACGACGATGGAGACGTGGAACGCTTATCAGAAAGCTGCGGGTGGTCCGTCCTACGTCTCGGCCTGGCTCGGCGACGGCGACCCGCCTCTAACGAAATACTCAAAACAAGACATCATCGAATCCGTACCCGGTTATTCCGCCGAACAAGGTACGTTCACGATGATGCGCGCGTTTCTTCTCGTCATCGGGGCGTTCATTTTGACCGCGTTCTTCTACATGGTGACGTTACAAAAACTGCCGCAGCTCGGCATATTGAAAGCGATCGGGATTCGTTCCCAGACAATCGGTGTCGCGCTCATTTCCCAAGTGCTCGTCACCGTCGTCATGGCGAGCTTGGTCGCGACGTTCGTCACTTTATTGGCAACGCAAATCGTTCCGGACACGGTCCGATTCAAGTTCGAGTTGACGAACATGACGCTTTATAGTGCACTGTTCGTCATCATCTCGGTTCTCGGAACCGTGTTACCGTTACAGACACTTCGTCGGCTCGACGCTGCCGACGCATTAGGAGGTCGCATCAAATGAAATTAAGTGGTATATATCACGCCTATGAACAGCCGATTTTATCTGGAGTCGACTTAAGCGTCGCCCCAGGTGAGTGTATCGGCATCATCGGACCGAGCGGCAGCGGAAAAAGTACGTTGCTTCAAATACTTGGTCTATTAAAACGTCCTAATGCGGGCAGTCTGTTCTTCGATTCGGTCGACGTGTTTACTCTCGACGAGGAAGCTCGGCGAAAATTACGATTGAACGAAATCGGTTTCGTGTTTCAAGACGCCCACCTCGTCCCGTATTTGACGGTGCGCGAACAGCTCGAACTCGTCCAAGGCGAGAGCGAGACCGAAGGCGACGCGATAGGATTGTTGACGGACCTCGGATTACGGCATCGCGTCACCGAGCTGCCAGAACGGCTCTCTGGTGGAGAGCGGCAACGGGTCGCCGTCGCCCGAGCCCTGATCAATGACCCACAGCTCATCTTGGCCGACGAACCGACGGCGAGCCTCGACTTCGTGAATGGTCGTCTCGTCATGGAACGTCTAGCCGATGCGGCTCATAATCGGAACAAACGCGTCCTCGTCATCACGCATGATGAGCGCATGCTCGACGTGTGCGATCGTGTCCTCCGTCTGCGTGACGGGCAGTTGATCGCTATATAGAAAGGGAGTGGCTTCGTCGCCACTCCCTTTCGTTATGACCCGACCTGAGGCCGAGCGTTGCGGATTCTCTCGAGATGATACGTCAACCACGCGCTGAACGTCACGTGCACGGATAGCTTTCGGGACGAATCAATCTTCATATGGTGAATCGTGAGTAACCGTTCTTCGACGTGGTGCGAAACGAGGTACACGTCCGTTAAAGCGAGGAGTGCACGCATAACTTCTTCCGGCCGAACCCCTGTTTCGACGGCGAGCGCGTGAACGGAAACGTGCAAGTCACGAGTTGCCTCGGCATATTGCTCCATCAAGGCGTCAAGCACGGGCGATAAATGCCTCGTCGCCCGCCTCCCCCGTTGCTGGATTGAAATCCCTTCTTCGGTCACATAATGCGTCTGCCCTGCTACACAAGCTTGAATCCAGCGATCTATCGCCTCACGCGTCACATGAAGTCCCCCTTTTCATCTACCACACGAGCATAGTCTGGGGCGAAGAACGATGCAACGGCCGTTTGTTGAAGAATCGATTGAGGGAATCGTCTCGTATTCCCCTATCCCGACAACTCGTACGTGAAGCATACGACGTGTTTCGGGTACAATGATGGAGAAAGGAGCGATGTTCATGCAATCAAAATGGAAATACGGGCTCGCGACACTGTTCACCGGCTACTACGCCATCAGTTATTACGCCTTCAAACGGATGACACGAGGGAAACGGAAGACGCCTGAGATGTTGCTCGCGCCGTATACGACAGAAGATCAATCGTTTTATCACGACGTGCCATTCGAACACGTCTCGCTCCAATCTCGAGACGGCTATCGGCTCTATGGCCGTGTCTACCGGAATGGCGAGGCAAAGAAATGGATCGTCTTCGTCCACGGGTATACGGCGTCGCATAGTTTCATGGCACCCCACTTGGCCATGTTCCATCGGCTTGGCTATAACCTGCTCGCTGTCGACTTACGGTCTCATGGCGAGTCAGAAGGCGTCTACGCCTCGTACGGGTATCATGAAAAACACGATATCGTCGACTGGGTCGAGTGGCTCCGGATGAATGAACCGGTCGAAGCGATTGGGTTGCACGGCGTATCGATGGGTGCGGCGACCATCCTTCAGGCAGGACCGCTCACGGACGTCGACTTCTTGATTGCCGAGTGTCCGTTCGATGACTTGCGTCAACTGATGCGCCATCAATTGAACAACTTGCACCGGATGCCGGGGGACTTCCTCTTACCAGGAATCGACTACTTTTTATGGACACGTGCCGGATTCCGGATGCATCAAGTGAGTCCAAAACGTGCGCTCGCGGAGACGAAGGCGCCCGTCTTGTTCATCCATGGGACACGTGATGACTTCGTCCCGACGTGGATGTCGGTCGAGATGAACGCACTTAACCGTCAAAACGAGATTGCGTTGATTCACGATGCGGAACATACGAACTGCATCTTGAAAGACCGCGACGCCTATGAGTCAGCCGTCACAACGTTTTTGGCTCGTCGACATGAATCGGCCCTGCGACCAGATCAAGTAACACATGTAAAATCATGATTGGCCAAAGGACGCCCATCGCCAAAAAGAGAAAGCCGAAGAGGAAGCCGACGGAACCGGTCACGACCACACCTCGAACACCTTGATACGCATGGGCTACACCGAACAGGGCCCCGCTCACCAAGGCGAGCCAAACGTCTGAGAAATCGACATACAAGGTGACTGTGTAAATCAACACCCCGCGGAAGATAAATTCTTCCGTGATTCCGGCCGTGAACGAGACGGCTTTCCAAGCCTTGGCCTCTTCATTCGTTCGCGGCAACAGCACTTTTTCGATTTCAAGTTCATAGTGCGGACGAAGCCGCTGGCGGAGCCGTTCTGAAGTCAAGACGGATAAGTAGAAGACGAAGAGACTGCCCATGAGGACGCAACTGAACACGAAATAGTTCCATGCCCGTTCGTCGGCCGCGTCCGGCATGAACGCGAGACCGACCGCTTCAAACGGCACATCGAACAAGAAGACGAGCGCGAGGAGCAAGAGCGATAAGCCCCAGGCGGACTTGATTGACTCTTCGTAGACACGCCCTCGTCCGAGCGAAGTGATCATCGATTTCATCAAGCGGGCATTGAACAGCTGAATGATTAATAAATAGGCGAGAATCACGGTAAAGACGATTCGTTCGAGCATCGATATCCACTCCTGTCCTTCCTGTTAGCTATATGCTACACTATTCGGGTATTGTCTAGAAAGCTAGGAGGCGGTATCTTGAAACGATTGATGCTGCGACTGACCAGTATCATGCTTGTGGCGGTGTTGATCCTCGCCGCAATCGGCTGGTTCGGTCAAGATGAAAAAGTGAACAACGCCCTTTACCGTGCCTATTATGGAGATCACGGCGTCCCGGCGAATCACGTCTCGGTGTATGAGGACGCGGCGGATACGTATGATGTCGATTGGCAGTTACTCGCCGCAGTCCATCGCGTCGAGACGATTTTCTCACACAGTGCCTCGATGCGCTCATCGGTCGGTGCCATCGGTCCGTTCCAGTTCATGCCCCGGACTTGGCTCGGCTGGCAATATGACACAGACGACCAAAAAGGGGATGTCCCTGAGGATGAAGTCGATTTGACGGATGTGACGTTGATTGAACAGTATGGCGGGCTCGGTCGTGACGGCAACGGTGACGGACAAGCCGACCCTCATAGTCTGATCGACTCGGCCCATGCGGCCGCATACTACTTGAGTGAACACGGTGGCCGCTCGACCGACTCGACCGACTCGATTCGTTCAGCCATCTTCGAGTATAATCGCAGTGAACAGTACGTCGACAACGTCATGTCGTATTACGAACAATACCAAGAGGAAGTCGTACTCTTGCCCGGTGACGGGAAGTCGACGAAACAACAAGTCGCACGCTATGCGATTCGTTACTTGGAATGGTTCGCGAGTCTGACATGACCGTATATCTTTAGTTGAAGTGAGGAAACGATATGAACACACACATCGAGGAAGTGACGATTCGCGTCAAGTCGTTCTTTAATGACGACAAGACGAAACGCTACATGCGGTCCTATGAGTTTACTGACGTCGTTGACGGGGTGATTTGCGCCGTCATCATCTACTCCCCTCGAATGAGTGACGCGTTCTTGTCCGGGACGACGACGCAACGGGCGTACATGCTCATGCGCAATCATCTCGACAAACCGATTCGGGAAGTGCGCGTCATCAGTCTCGTCCCGACGCTCGCCATTAACGACAATCTCCCCTACGTCGAATCGCAACTCGACGAGACGAACTTCCATTACGTCGAAGAGACGCTCGACGAAGTCGAACAGAGCGGCGGGATGGCCATTGTCGGCTGGGGATCACCCGGTCGTCTCATGCATCACTCGACCGCGTACAAAACGCTGTTTGCTGACCACGAGGCGAACATGTTCTGTATCGGGACGACGTCAAAAGGTGAGCCTCAACAAATCCGAATGGCGAACGAGAACACGGTGCTCGAGGCGTTTAACAACGAATCAGTCAAACCGAAGTTCCGCATCGTCAAAGAAACGAAACAGGACGACTCTGAGTGAGTCGTCCTGTTTTAGCGTATTCCAATCCACACACTCACTCCGAACAAGAGAAGTAACAATGACGCCAACAACATGTCGCTTCGTGTGACGGGCACGACTTCGTATGTTGTCCGCTTATCTCCTGTGAACGCCCTGGCCTCCATCGAGAAGGCGATTCGTTCGGCTTGGCGAATCGAACCGGCAAGGAGTGGGATCAACAATTTCGGGACATGCCGAACGTGATCGAGCCGCGTCTCAAGACGGACTCCCCGAAGCGCATGCGTCTCGTAAAGCTGCATCATTTCATGTTTTAAAATCGGAAAGAAACGAAACCCGACGAAGACGCTATAGGCGATCTTCGGTGATAACTTCCCTTGCTGCATCAGACTATACACGAAACGCTTCGGATCCGTCGTCAACGTAAAGAGGAGGGACAACGCCGTGAACGCCAATACACGCAAGGCGAGCGTCACCGCGAGCATCACGTTCTCTTCCGTGACGTTGTTCCCGAACAACACGAACACGACCTCCCCGCTCGACGCTTTCCCGAAAACGAGCGTCGTCCAGAGGGTGCCAATGGCGGTCAATAAAAACGGGATCATGAAAAGCCCCCACCGCTTCCAGCTGACGTTCGCAAAAAGGGACTGAAGGACGAGCGTGCCAATGAAGACGGCGAGTGGCGTCCATGGATTGAACATGAAAGCGAGGCCGAACATGAGGCAGGTCACGGTCACAAACTTGACGGTCGGATTCATCTCATGAAACGTCATCCTGTCCCCTCCGTCAGTAAGCCATGAGCCTGAAGCAAGTCAGCATCATCCCAAAGTGACGTGTCGTACGGCCCACTCAGCTTCCCATCTCGCATCAAGTAATAGGTGTTCGCGGTCCGGGCAAAACTGAGATCGTGCGTCACGAACAACACCGCCTGCCCCTCGCGAGCACGTTCGGCCATCAACTGGTGGAGCGCTCGGAGCGACGACTCGTCCTGTCCAGCGGTCGGTTCATCAAACGCGATCAGGCGTTTGCCAGACAGCATCATCACCCCGATGGCAAGCCGTCGCTTTTGGCCGTGGCTGAGTGAGAGCGGATGGGCGTCACGCAACGTCTCGAGCCCGAGCCGAGTCAATAATTCATCAATCGGCCGGTCGTGACCATAAGCGAGTTCTCGTGTCACTTCCCCCGTGATAAACAAGTGCGCCGGGGACTGGGGGACGAGCCCGACGTCCCGATGATTCCGAGCCAGGCTTTTGAGCCATGTCGACTTGCCGCTTCCGTTTCGTCCAAGGATGGCGACGACTTCTCCCGCGGCGACGGTCAAGTCGCTCGCTGCCAATTCAAACGTTTCTCGATTTATTTTCGGTATGTGAAATAATAAATCATCTGTCCGTGGCATCTGAATCGGTTCGAACTCATAATCCGGACGAGGCGTGAACGGCCGGTCGTTTATGATGCACCCGGTCTGAAGCTCGATTTGTCGGTCAAAGAAGCTTCCCCATAAGGACGGCCGATGGTCGATGACGACGACGTTGACGGTACGGGCGGCGACGTCGAGCCAACGGACGAATCGTGCGGCGGTCTCCGGGTCAAGATGCGCGAGTGGTTCATCAAGCAGAAGCCATTCCGGCCGACCGACCAAGGCGCAGGCGACGGCGATTTGTTGTTTCTCCCCGCCTGACAGGTCGTGGATCCGACGATGCCGATACTTGCTTAAGTGAAGCGTCTGTAACATCGCCTCGATACGCCCCATCATGGCTTCCCGGTCGACTTGGAAGTTTTCAAGCGTAAAAATCAGTTCTTCCTCGACCGTCTGCATGACGAACTGACTATCCGGGTCTTGAAACACCGTGCCGACGCGACGATTCACCTCACCGGGCCCGTATGTCTCATACGACCGGTCGAACAATCGGAGTTTCCCTGTGACGATGCCGTCACAATTGTCCGGGTAGAGACGGTTCATCATGGCGAACAGTGTCGATTTCCCCGACCCGCTCGCCCCGGTGATGAGCGTCCTGCCGTCGCGGAGTGTGAACGTCACGTCGGTCAACACGTCGGTCGGTTTACCGGGGTAACGAAACGTCAGCTGCTCCGCCTCAACCATGGGCACGTCCTTGTCGTGCAAGGGCGTAGCCTTCGAGGGCTCCTGTTCTGAGCAACAAGTCGCTTAAAATCTTCCCACCGAGCCCTGCGATGAGCATCCCACTCGTCGCGCGCAGAGCGAACATCGTCGCCACATAAGTCGGACTGAGTGCGGCGAGGCCGCCCATGACGTATGTATAGGCGAAACTCGTCACGGCCGCACCGAAGCCAGCGAGCATGAGCACCCACAGGTCATATCGTTTATACCCGGTGACGGCGAACGCCGCTTCGGCTCCGAGTCCTTGAATGATCCCGACGAGAATGATGCGTGGCCCGATTGCGTTCCCAATCATCATCTCAATCGTCGCCGCGAGCACTTCCGACAAAAAGGCGGCACCGGGCTTACGGATGATATAGGCGGCGATAATCGAGACGATGAACCAAATTCCGAAAATCCACTCGTAGGCGATTGGCCCAATCAGCCCAGCCCACAAATTTCCGACGTGGACGAACGCCAAATAGACGACGGCGAAGACGACCGATAAAATCGACAACAAGACGATCTCTTTTAACTTCCACGACTTAAGCATTGTTTTGTCCCTCGTGTGACGGACTGTTCACACTGAACGTGACCGTCATGACGACGTGGCTCGTCTTCGCACGCACCCGGTCGAACGTCGCCTCGTAAAACGAGAATACCGGCTCGATGTCGCCATGGATGCCGGAGGCGTAATGCATCGAGTCATTGAACACACCGCGCGCTTTTGCAAAGTCGATCTCTTCATAGATGATGTCCATATACGTTTCGTCCCCGAGCGGATAGAGTGCGAACTGGGATGAGACGTATTGGTTTTCGACCGAACCGTTCGCCGGCTCGTTCGTCACGTCGAGCAAGTTGTCCCCCGTCGTGTCGCCAGGGCAGCCGACCGAGAATGTCCCGCTCATCGAGACGTGCACCCCCGACTTCGTCGCATGAGATAAGACGGCCTTGGCCACATCGAATACGTGCTCACTCCGTCCCCGGATGACCGTCGAGACGTCATCAGTATGGCGCCAGACGTTCTGTAAGTCCGTCTCCTTCAGTGCGCCTTTGATGACGCTCACGAAATCGGACGTCATCGGGCTGAGTGTAAAGCGGAACCCGACAATCGGGCTCGTTCCACATTGGTTGTTCATGTTCTGTTCCCCCTTTATCTGTATGCACGAAAAAAGCCGCATCCATGAGAATGCGGCCACTCGTCCAATTAAAGTCCATCAGAAAAAGTGCCACACTTCCTCACGCCGGTATTACCCGGATCGAGTCATAAGGGATCGGAGCCATGCTCACATCTCAGCCGAAGCACCCCTAGTGTAGTCCAATGTATGCGGTTTGTTCATGCAAGGAACAGTATAGACGACCAATTTCGATTTGTAAACGGTTTATGAGAAAGTGACAACGCCATTCCCCGGAAGCGTGTCTTCGAGCATCGTCCAATCGAGCGCCATCTCTTCGTCAGTCAACAGGCAAGTATCAAGCATCGATTCGACACGCGCACGGTCCATTCGCTGTCCAATTAAAACGAGCTCGGTTTGGCGGTCGCCGTAAGGCTCGATATAGTCTTCGGCGAGCTCCGGTTCTGCCGCGAACATAAGCCGGCGCTCCTCTTCCGGAAGCGTCGCGAGCCACCGCCCGGCGTGCTCGAGCGTCGAGGCGTATCCGGCCTGCGAGAACAAGCAGGCGAGGTCGTTACGCGAAGCAATCCATAAAAATCCTTTTGCCCGCACGATTTCCTCAGGGAACTGCTCAATCCACGCATGAAGTCGCGCTGGGTGGAACGGACGACGGCGACGATAGACGAACGAGCTGATGCCGTACTCTTCGGTCTCCGGCGTATGTTCTTCCGCCTCAAGCTCTTGAATCCAGCCGGCCGAATGCATCGCCTGCTCGAAATCGAACAGGTTGACGTCGAGCAGTTCGGTCAAGTCGACGTTCGAATGAACCGAGGTCAATAGTTTTGCAGACGGGTTGAGCGTCTTCAGCAGACCGGCCATCTCGTTCAGTTCGGCCTCCGACACCCGGTCGGCTTTGTTCAAGACGATGATGTCGGCGAACTCGACCTGGTCGACGAGCAGGTCGACGACTTCACGGACATCCGTCTCATCGATTGCTTGTTTCCGCTCATGAAGCGACTCACCGGAATTGAAATCTTTCAAGAAACGGTAAGCATCGACGACCGTCACCATCGCGTCGATATAGACACGGCTCGTCAAGTCGATGCCGAGCGCGTCATCGGCGTACGTGAACGTCTGGGCCACCGGGATCGGCTCCGAGATCCCAGAGGACTCGATGATAATTCCGTCGAGCTCACGGTCGTTCGTGAGCGCCTGTACCGCTTCGAGCAAGTCTTCACGGAGCGTGCAACAGATGCAGCCGTTCGATAGCTCGACCAATTTCTCGTCCGTTCGAGAGAAGCCCCCTTGCTCGATTAAGCGCTCATCAATATTTAACTCACTCATGTCGTTGACGATCACGGCGTACTTCTTGCCGGTCCGATTATTTAAAATATGGTTTAGCAATGTTGTCTTGCCGCTCCCGAGATAGCCTGACAATACAGTGATGGGAATGCGTTTCATAAATTAACATCTCCTAAATGGTAATCATTACATTTTAGATAATGAACGGAATCCGAGTTTCTGTCAACAAAAAACACGCTCGGATTGAGCGTGTTTTCGTCAAGGTTAGTCTTCGAGTGCTTTTCGTTCCGCCTCGGAACGTGGATAAGCGTTCGCTTGCCATTCGGCACGATAAATCGAATCGAGTTGCGTCAAACCGACCTCGTCCTCATCTTTGTCCGCGTCCACGCTCGGCGTCTCATCCCATTTTGGTTCAAGATAAGAATGGTCGTTCGCCGCGCGGTCGTCGAGATATTTCTTAATCCCGACCCGGGCCACCGCGGCGAGCGCAAGGCCAATTCCTGCGCGAACGAGCAGTCGTTTCACCATCGTCCTCCCTCCTTAACGTCCGTAACGATAAAGTGGCATCCCCTTCACGTCTGTATCGATTTTAAATACGGATCCGGCTTCCGGATATTTTTCAAGCGCCTCGTCATCCATGCCTTCACGAGCCGTCGTGATGGCGAGTTGCTTCAAATCGTCCCCGACGAAACAACAAGACGTGACGTTCGGCGCCGGCACGTTGACTTCAAGTACTTTATCGCCCGTTTCCGGATTCCAGCGCGAGACGCGGCTGCCGGCGAAGTGCGCAATCCATAAGTGGCCTTCCTCATCCGAGGTCATGCCGTCAGGGAATCCTTCTTCCTCTTTGAAGTCAATGACGGCTTCCCCTTCCCCGAACGTGCCCGTCGACAAATCGTATGCATATCGCCGAACCGTCTCGGTCGGCGTATCGATGTGATAAAACCATTGATGATCCGGCGACCATGTCAAACCGTTTGAGAGCGTCAGACCGGTGAGCATCTGTTCGGTCGTCCCGTCGCGGTCCAACCGGTACAGCGTCGCCTCGTTCTCTTCGTCTTCGAGGTGAAGCGTCCCCGCAAAGATTCTACCGTATGGGTCGGCTTTGCCATCGTTGAATCGGAGCACGCCGTCCGCGTCGTCGAGTTCGACGATTTTATCCAATTGTTTCGACGTCTCGTCCCACTCATAAATGCCGTCCTTCAGTCCGACGATGACCCCGTCCGTCACTTTCGGGACGGCAAATCCGATCTGTTGGCCCATGTCCGATGAAGAGAGTTCATCCTCTTTCTCATCGTACCACCAGAGGGTATGCCCTTCGATGTCGACCCAATAGAATCGCTTCAATTCAGCGTCCCAGCATGGCCCTTCCCCAAGCGTATTTCTGACTCGAATCCAACATGTCGCGTTCACGTTCTCCATTCAAATAGCCTCCACTCTCTCCTGTGATATCAGAGGACTATTCCCTCGAGTCGTTGTCTCTATTCCTGTTTCTGAAAATTGTTTCTCCATGGATTCAAGAAAGGAACAAAAAACTCCCGCTACGCGAGCGGGAGAATCGAGTTATTTGGCACCTTCGACGTTCATATGTTTACTGCGGAGCTGACCGCAGGCCGCATCGATGTCGGTCCCGTGTTCGAGGCGGACCCCTGTGTTGACACCACGTTTCTTCAAAATGTCGTAAAACGCCATGATGTCTTCAGACGTACTTCGTTCGTATTGAATGTGTTCGTTGACCGGGTTATACGGAATCAAGTTGACGTATGATTTGTCTTTGATGTCCGCAATCAAGTCAGCGAGCTCTTCGGCATGTTCCGGCAAGTCGTTCACTTTCGAGAGAAGAATGTACTCGAACGTGATCCGCTTGTTCGTCTTCTCGACATAATAGCGGATGGCCGGCATGAGCTTGTCGAGCGGGAACGCACGGTTGATCTTCATGATCTGTGTTCGGAGCGCGTCGTTCGGCGCGTGGAGCGACAGCGCCAAGTTGATGCGCAAATCGAGGTCGGCGAACTTGTAAATCTTATCGGCGAGCCCACTCGTCGAGACGTTGATTTTCCGCGGCGCGATGGCGAGACCGCGCTCGTCTTTGACGACACGAAGGAAGTCGACTAAGTGATCGAAGTTGTCGAACGGCTCCCCGATTCCCATGACGACGATATGACTGACGCGGGCCCCTTCCCCGACTTCGTCCAAGAAATGTTGCACGGTCATGATCTGTTCGACAACTTCGCCTGCCGTCAAATCGCGTGTCTTCTTCAACAGACCGCTCGCACAGAAGCTGCAACCGATGTTACACCCGACTTGTGTCGTCACACAGACCGAGCGACCATATTTATGGCGCATCAACACCGTCTCGATGTAGTGGCCGTCGTGAAGTTTAAGTAAGAATTTGACCGTCCCGTCGTCCGCCTCTTGTTTGACGAACAACTCTTGTGTCGAGATGACATAACGTTCCGCAAGCGCTGTTTTCACTTCATCTCGCACGTTGATGGCATCCATCGACTTGACCCGGTCGATGTAGAGCGAGTCCCAAATTTGTCTCGCGTGGTAGGCACTGTATCCAAAATCGACACAGACGTCCGTGAGCTGATCAAACGTCAGCCCGTATATAGATGGTTTCATTGCAATCTGTCCTTTCTTCAATCCGCATAATTCCCATTGTAGCGGACCGAGTCGACGGGTGCAACGTTCTTACAACGGCGGGAGCGGCCGCGTGACATGACGTTCGAACGCGTAGGCGATGCGAATCAAATCGCGCTCCGAAAAACTCGTCCCCGTGAACGATAACCCGAACGGGGCACCGCTCTGTTTCACGGCATACGGAATCGTGATCGTCGGGTGACCGGCTTTCGCGGCCATGTCATAGTTCAAGTCGTGCGGCAAGACGAGACCATGCAATTGATGCTTGGAAAACAGTTGATCGAGTCCGTCCGTTTTGGCGAGCCGGACATCTTCTAGCCGACGCTTCACATACGTCGCTTCAACCAATCTACCTGAGAGCATGTTCGCTTTCTTAAACGTCTCTTGTCCGTATGGGATCGATTCCGGGTGCTCCTCATTCCACGCGATGATGTCGCCGAGCGTTTGAAACGGGAGTGACGTCGAAGCGAGATAGGCGTCAATCCCGAGCTTGAACTCGTGATACAAAATATCTCCTTGATCGAGCGTGGCATCTGACGGCAAGTCGACGGATACGAGCTCGACACCGCTGTCTCGCAAATGCGCGAGCGCTTTGTCATAGTACGATTGTTCTTCTTCGGATAAATCCGGTTTGACGTATCCGACACGCATCCCGACAGCTTGACGCTCGTCAAGGCACGTCACATATGGGGGACCGGCGGGCTGGACGGCCGTCGCCGGGTCGAGCGGGTCCGGACCCGCGATGACTTCGAGCGCGACGACCGCATCGCGCAGCGTCCGCGCCATTGGTCCAGCCGTGTCTTGAGAACGGGAAATCGGAATGATCCCGCTCCGGCTGACGAGCCCGACCGTCGGTTTGATGCCGACGATACTGTTATGTACACTCGGGTGAATGATGGAACCGCTCGTCTCACTCCCGATGGCGAGGAGCGTCAAGTTTGCAGCCACGGCCGAGGCGGAACCTGAGCTTGAGCCTCCGACGTCGAGGTTGTCCCCGTATGGATTTTTCGTTTGGCCACCGACCGCGCTCCAACCGTTCATCATGCCTTCTGCCAAAAAGTTCGCCCACTCGGACAAGTTCGCCTTACCGAGAATGACGGCGCCGTTGTCTCGTAGTTTTTGAACGAGGACGGCGTCTCGTCCGGCGAAGTGATGCTCGAGCGCTTTCGCCCCCGCGGTCGTCTTCAATAGTCCCGCCGTCTCAACATTGTCCTTTATTAATACCGGGATACCGAGAAGCGGCAGCCGCTCCCCACGTCGAAACGCGCGGTCGCATGCCTCGGCCTCAAACAATGCGTCCGGATTCACTTGGATGACCGCCCGTAACGTCTCATTATATTCGGCGATTCGTTCTAAATAAAAGGCCGTCACCTCTCGGGCTGTAAATGTTCCTTCCTTGTAACCTTGATGTGCGGTCTCAATCGTCAATTCCATCAAATTCAATGTTTCGCTCATTTCGTTTCCCCCTTCGTAATAGTGCGATATTCGCTATCGCGTTGAAATTCCCTCTTTTTATCGCAAAACGTTTACGGACTTGCTACACTGTAGAAAACGGTTATGGAGGTAGTCATGACTCGCTCTTATGCCATTGTCTTACTTGCTGTCTTCGGATTGTTCTTTTTACAGTTATACGGCCGTCAGTTACCGTATGCGACGCTTTTGTCCATTTTATTACTCGGCGTGATCATCATTGCTACGGTATTAAAATGGCGCCAAGCAAATCATTGACGTCATTCGCCGCGAGGTGGTATGATGCTCTCACCAACTACATATCGATATCTTGAGTGAACGAGAGACCTGGCTCTATGACTTCACAGCAACCTGCTTCGGCAAGGTGCTACTTCCAGCAAGGCGGACTGCCTTGGACGATATGACAGAACGCTCATGTCGACGACATGGGCGTTTTTATTTGGACAATGTGTGATGAGGGGGATATTAAATTGGAAAAAGCAACATTTGCCGGAGGCTGTTTTTGGTGCATGGTGACGCCGTTCGAGGAGCAACCTGGCATCGAGTCGATCGTATCCGGTTATACAGGAGGTCACGTCGACGACCCGACGTATGAACAAGTGAAGACAGGCACGACCGGACACTATGAGGTCGTCGAGATCACGTTCGACCCGTCACTGTTCACTTATGAACGCTTGCTCGAACTTTACTGGATTCAGACCGACCCGACCGACGACGGCGGCCAGTTCCAAGACCGCGGCACGCAGTACGCACCGGCCATTTTCTATCATACGGAAGCACAACGTGTTGCCGCCGAGAAGAGCCGTGACGACCTCGCCGCGAGCGGACGATTTAAGGATCCGATCGTCACGAAGATTTTGCCGGCTGACACGTTTTACCCGGCCGAAGAGTATCATCAGGACTTCCACAAAAAGAATCCGATACATTATAAAGAAGACCGGGCTATTTCAGGGCGTGATGCATTTATTGATGTCGCGTGGGCAGAAAAGGTTTAACAAGAATATATGAAAATGAAAAGACGCGGCCCTTATGATAGGGTCGCGTCTTTTCGACTATTTCAGGATTAACTACTATAGCTGCAGTGAGCATTTAAATGGTTTCAGCTTACTTGTGAGTTTCTTATATTATCACAAGTTAATATAGATATCTTTCGATTAAATAATAATGTTTATTAAACAGTTATTAATAGAATTAATATGGCTCATCACCATAACTCGTGGTTGCTATTTTAACGACCGATTTCTAGATACAACCTTAAAAAGAACCGTTCAAGGTTTCGATAGCCATAACCACGGCGTTTGATGAGCTTGATCTTGTTGTTCGTTCCTTCCATCTTTCCGTTCGATAGACTGGACACGATCGTTCGACGTATCGCTTCCTCTCGGTTCTGGATCGATTTCGCGATCTTCGCCAGAGGCCCGCAAGGATGGGACTGATAACGATCCAACCAATCGGTCAGTCGACGTTTCGCCTGTCCATGGCACGTGGCCTTCAGCACATATCGGATATGTTGAAGTCCTTGATAGAGGTCCCGGGTGAACGGATCTTCCCGAAGGCAAGAATCGGCGACCTCCCGGTCTTCGGGGGACAGCGTCTCCGGACGACAGGCGAGAGCAAGGTCAATCACACGGACATGATGGTGACGTCTCGTTCAAAAAACGACGCCGGCGGCGAAGGGCGTCCGTGAAGAACTGGATGAGATGGAAACGATCCAGCACATGTTTCGCATCCGGGAAGACATGTGCGACGGCTGCTGTGCGGTTGCTGAAGGGCAAACTCATGACGAGGCACTTTACATCGACCGCATGACTATCTTTGACGACTTCCATCGTTCCAAAATCCACCTGCGCCTCACCCGGAAGGTGCTGCAATCGTTCGTGCCTTGTGTCGTTTTCCTCCTCGCTCGTCATATGCCAGCTCTTGATGAAATTGCAGACCGTTCGGTAAGAACCCTCGAATCCGTTCGCCACCAACGTTTCGTAAATCTTTTTAATCGTTCGTCTTAACTTTTTCTGAAGCATCTGATCCTCAGTCAACCAATCTTCGACCATCTCGCCCCATTTCGTTCCGTACATCATGCCCCTCTTGGGGCGAATGGTTTCACTCGGCAATTGAGCTGAATCCGCGTATTTCTTTACCGTCCTCCAATTGAGGTCTAGATTTTTAGCGATTCGATTGATCGAATGTGATTTGTGGTTTCTGAGAAATTTGATACAATTGATATCGGACATTGCTAGCATTCCTTCCATCTCCTAACGTTCTTGTGTCGCAACTTAAACGTTAGGGTGAGATTATGGTTGCTGGCAAGTCCTTTTTCTTTTCTAAAATAGGAGTGCAGAGTTGTGTACGTTTCCGTTGCACACTTCTGCACTCCTATTTTGCACTACACAGAAGATAATTGATTTATCGAGAAATCGAAATTTTCCCATTTAAATCAAGTACGGCACTATGATGTGAATAGAAACTGAAGTCGAGGTCGTAGAGAATCTAATTCGACCAGCGTATGTACGACTATTAAAGGCGCGTCCTCTTATCAACAGAGGACACGCCTTTCTCGTATCATTTATTTATCTTTCTTCCTCACCTTATCCAGAAAAGTCTTTCCAGCAATCCCTCCGGCCAAAAACGCTACATGCGTGTATCTACAAGGCTCCCCACCTCTTAAAGAAGCAGCATATTTTCACGGACAGATTCTATCAACTCATACTGTCCCTTTCTGTACCTTTTCAATAGGGTAAATAATTGCATTATTTGAGATTGGATAAAGCCTTTTTTGATATTTCTTCCTCTCGAACTTCTTCCCAGTATTTTCCCAGACTGCCTTCTGCGTAGATTCTCAAATAAGCATTTGGACGTAATTTTTTATCGATTACTCTGACGATTTCTTGTTTCTTTCCATCTTCAGCGTAGCCCGTAAATGTATACCGATACTCGCCATTCCAAAGCTCTTTATAATTATTTGTTTCAGTCTTAACATAATGCGGTTTATATTCGCTCTCCAGTAATCCTGAGATCGTTGGCTTAAGACCACTAGTTGTATTTTCAAAGTAAACACTGCATACAACACCTAAAATCAAAGTACAAACGATAATTTTCATCCTCTTTTTCAATGATATCCCACCTTCTCAATTAAATTAATGCTTACTTCCATTTTATGAAATCGAAGGTGTAGTAGAAATTGATTTCACTTACAATTTCCTTACAGCATTGTAAGAATGATGTTTGCTAATCTATGTCATACTATCTTTAAGTAAAGGAGAGTAATTATGCAAAAGATCATGATTGTTGAAGACGACCCAAAGATTGCAGAGCATCTAGAATCCTATATCAATCGATACGGTTATCTAACTAGTAAAGCAAGTAATTTCGAGAAGGTTATGGAAACCTTTCATGAACAAAAACCAGACCTTGTTCTTTTAGATATTAACCTACCTAGCTTTGACGGCTATTACTGGTGCAGACAGATCCGTAAAGAATCCATTTGTCCCGTCATCTTTATCTCTGCTCGAATCGGTGAGATGGACCAAGTGATGGCATTAGAAAATGGTGGCGATGATTTTATTATGAAACCCTTCCATCCCGAAATTGTCATGGCCAAGGTACGTAGTCAGCTTCGCCGTGCTTACGGAGAATATGCTAATCAATCAGCTGAGCGCGTGTTAGAAATAAAAGGACTTCAATTGTTTCCTGAGAGGCTAGAACTACATTTAAATAATCAAATCATTTCCTTATCAAAGAATGAAGCCGATATTATCGAATACTTGATGGATCGTCATCCCCGTGTCGCAGGCCGCGAAGGTCTACTCGAAAAGCTTTGGGATGAGCAAGCCTACGTCGATGAGAATACATTGAATGTCAATATGACCCGCGTCAGAAAAAAATTCGAATCGTTAGATCTAAAAGGCACCATTGAGACAGTAAGAGGTGCTGGATATCGACTCAACGTCACATGGCAGGATGCGAACGAACAATGAAATTATTTCTTAAAGAGCATCTTTTATTAATCTTAGTACAGTTTATTCAGTTTACCCTTATGTTTTCTATCTATTGGCTGGATGGATATCGCCAATTAAAACCTGCTTTGTATGGGGTATTTCTTGACTTTTTTGTTTTAGGTGGCTACCTGTTCTACCAATATTACAGTCATCGCCAATTTTATAGACGTCTTAGTCAACCTCTTGAGTCGTTAGACGAGTCAGTTCAAGGAACAGAGCAAACTCCTGTATCTAGAGCACTCAAAACATTATTAAAAGAACAATATAAGTACTATCAAAGACAAATTAAAAAATTGGAGTCGGCTCAAGGAGAACATCTGAAGTTCATGGATCATTGGGTTCATCAAATGAAGACCCCCCTATCGGTCATTGAACTTTCTGCTCAAAATTTAGATGAACCTGATTCTTCTAACATTCGTGAAGAATCAGACCGAATGAAAGCTGGTCTGAATACAATTCTTTATATGGCGCGTCTCCGTTCTATCGAACAAGATTTTCACATCAAACCTGTACGCTTATCGAAAATCATCCATGAGGTCAACGGAGAATATAAACGCTTTTATATAAGAAACAAAGTATATCCGAAGCTTCGATTAGAAAAAGAGCTCACGGTTGAATCCGATGAGAAATGGATCTTCTTCATGCTCACCCAATTAATCAATAATGCTGTTAAATATTCAGCAGGAAAAAGCAATCACCTTCTCCTGTCTCTCTATGAAAAAGAAAATGAAGCAGTATTAGAAGTGACAGACTACGGTGTCGGCATCCCTAAAACGGATTTAAAGCGGGTCTTCACCCCCTTTTACACCGGAGAAAACGGGCGGAAATTTAGAGAGTCTACGGGGATGGGGCTCTATTTAACAAAGGAAGCGGCTGAGCATCTCGGTCATCGTATAGAGTTTGATTCCATAGTTGGTAAAGGGACCTCGTTTCGTATCATTTTCTCTGAATCTCAAAACCTTACAGCCCCGTAAGAAAAGTGAAAGATTAATCGATTTTTTCGTTTGTGAAGGTCAGGATATACTAATCACAGATCAAAGCACTGAAAGGAGATCTTGTGATGCTAAGCGTAAAGCAAGTGAGTAAAATTTATGAGGGCAAAGTGGCCCACCGAGCATTGACAGATATTAATTTAACTATTGAAGCAGGCGAATTTGTCGGAATCATGGGGCCTTCAGGTAGTGGCAAGACCACCTTATTAAATATGATCGCCACTATCGATGACCCGACAACAGGCGAAATATTAATCAATGGGGAGAACCCACACAGTCTGAAAAAAGATAGATTAGCAGAATTCCGTCGCCGTGAATTAGGTTTTGTCTTTCAAGACTTTAACCTGCTACACACTTTAACCGTAGAAGAGAATATCGTTCTCCCCCTCACATTGGATGGGAAAGCAGTATCTGAGATGAAAACGAAAGTGAAAGAAATTGCTGAAACACTTGGAATCACTGCGATTCTGAATAAAAGAACCTATGAAATTTCAGGTGGACAAGCGCAAAGAGCTTCTGTCGCCAGAGCCATAATCCATTCTCCGATGCTTCTGCTTGCGGATGAGCCGACAGGAAATCTTGATTCGAAGTCTTCAAAAGACGTCATGCAGATGTTGCAAGAAATCAATCTTGAAAAGCAAACAACGATGATGTTGGTGACGCATGATCCCCAAGCAGCTAGCTACTGTAATCGTGTTGTCTTTATTCGGGATGGGAAATTTTATTCAGAAATTCATCGCGGGGATAATCGGCAAGCCTTTTTCCAAAAGATTCTCGATACGCTTTCTTTACTGGGAGGAGATGGCCATGACCTTTCGCAAATTCGCATTTAATAACGTAATTCGTAATATACGTTTATATGCAGCGTACTTATTGAGCAGTATGTTTATGGTAATGGTCTTTTTCACTTTTTCTATCTTTTCATTCCACCCGTCCTTAGCTGGTGATGGAATGAGCACAAGCGCCTATATCGGGATGCAAGTATCGTCAATCATCATTTTTGTTTTTTCATTCTTCTTTATTCTTTACTCCATAAGTTCTTTCTTACAGTCGCGAAAGAAAGAGTTCGGACTGCTAATGATGCAGGGGATGTCCATGAAGCAAATTCGTTCCATGGTATTTCTAGAGAATATGGTGATTGGACTATTTGCCACTATAAGTGGGATTTTACTCGGACTCGTTTTTGCTAAAGCGATTCTTTTATTAGGCGAAAATATGCTCATAATTGAAGGGAAACTGAATTTCTACTTTCCATTACAAGCCATTCTTTTAACATTCGTCGCTTTCATCGCTCTGTTTTTCTTTATTTCTTTGTTTGTCTCGTATATCTTACGGAGCCATAAACTCATTACTTTAATTAAAGGGAACAGAATGTCCAAAGGGGAACCTAAAGCAAATATCTTCTTAACCCTTCTAGCCGCTATATTATTGATAGGTGGTTACGCTACTGCAATTTTGGCAGAAAGCGATATGGTGATTAACGTTATGATACCGGTCATCCTAGTCGTGTCGATCGGCACGTATCTGTTTTTTACACAATTAAGTGTATTTATAATTAGTCGACTCAAAACGAAGAAAAAGTTTTTCTGGAAAAACACCAATATGATTCTCTTTTCGGATCTTTCATTTCGAATGAAGGATAACGCACGTACTTTCTTTATGGTCGCAATGGTCTCGACGGTCGCTTTTTGTGCAATCGGTACGTTGTACGGATTTCAATCTGCTTTTATAAAAGAAGCCTCAAACACAAATCCATTTACGTTTTCTTATGAGTCTTACGGAGAAAATGAAGAGAATGATGTTCAACTCATTAATCAAACATTACAAAAAGAAAAGGTCACAGCTGACTCTGAACATATGATGTGGACTTCCCATGAGATGGCAACAGGATGGACCTTAATCACGAAAGAATCCGATTACAACCGCTTTGCTAAGCTTATTGGGGAGGATCAAATCGCGGTTAAAAACGGAGAATTAATAATAGTTGAGTATCCAGGCTCATCTCTTAACAATACAAAAGAACTACAAAAGCAACGTGTGGAACTGAAATCAGGCGATAGCTTGCAACTAGAAGAAGTTGTTGTCTCGAAAGCCTTACCTAATCAGTATTCTTATTATGTAGTTTCGGATGAAGACTACAAAAACCTTCCGAAGCCAATTGATGAGATGAGCTTTTATGCTTGGCAAGTAACAGACGGGCAAGAAAAAGTTTTTGATGTTTCAGCAGAGCTCTATCCACAATTGAACGATTACCAGTTCAAACCCACTGCTTACAGTGTCTACGTGAAAGAAAAGCAGTATGCCTCTGTTATGTTTGTCGGATTATTCATCGGAATTGTTTTCTTCGTATCAGCCGGCAGCTTCTTATATTTCCGTTTATATATGGATTTAGAAGAAGATAAACATAAATTCAAATCAATCGCCAAGATGGGATTAACGGAAAAAGAATTAGAGAAAATCCTTACCAGACAAACAATGATTCTGTTCTTCGCCCCTATCACAGTTGCCATCGTTCATGGTGCAGTCGCACTCACCGCCCTATCCCATTTGTCTGAGTATAACCTTCTGAAGGAATCGGTTACCGTGCTTTCTGTCTTCTTCATCATCCAAGTGCTGTACTTTTTCATCGTGCGTCATTTGTATACCAAACAGGTCAAAACAGAAGTACTTTGATCCCTATGGGAGATGGTCTTTTTAACTGACGAAGCAGCTCAGCTCAATGGTTGAACCAATGCTATCTGTATTACAGGAAGGCAGTTGCATGAATACACTCACTATAGAGGAGAGAATGATGATGAAAATAAATCTAATCCTTTTTGTAGCATCTGTGAATGAGCAGGAGGGAGACACTATCGCTGAACCGTTCATAAAAACAGTCGAATCTACCATTCGTCCTGTGAACGGGGACATTATAGAGGATCCCGGATTCCATCCGGGATATCATAACGGATATGAAGTTGTGAAGGTGACTGTGAATTATGAGTTGAATGAATGTTGGGTCTCATTAAGCCCCCTCAAGGTAGATACATTTGAAATCAAGACAAAGACCTATATCGAGAGACTCAAAGCAAACGGCTGGAGCGTTGTCTCAAAAAAATCTAAAGAAAATATTTAAAGTAGGGATGGGCAAGAGTCATGTTTTCACCAACGGGTGATTAAATCGAAGAATAAAGGTTGTCCGCTCTACCCGTGTACATCTGGTAATGAAATCACCAGATCGTTGGTAGCCTGTGGAAATAAGTAAACGTATATTACAAGGCGTCCTCCATTCATTAGGAGAACACGCCTTGTCTGTCTTTTATCCATCACTGCCTACCGCCCACTTTATCCAAGCGAATCCTCTCAATCGAAAAGTAAATCGTCAGTTCGATTTTCAGTCGAATCTTCTATTAAACCAGATTTCCGTTTCACACTCTGTTAGCTAGCACTTCTTTTCGACAGCTTCGAATCTATCTGTTTTTTACAAAAGAAAATAGTAGTGACCGACAAATCAACTGAAACGTGCACACCTTTTGACGAAAAGTGTCTAGAATGCATCAATCATTTATAGCTGTTATGTAGTTTTGAAATAGACTTTCTAAAGCTATCATTTACACACTCGGGCTGTCGATGATTACAGCCACGAGTTTTTACCGCCTCTGCCATTTTATTTACCACCAAATGCCATGTTTGGTACCACTCAGTGACATATGTCGACCATCATGTGACTCAAAGTCCGTTGGACAAGGGATTGCGGACGACTGAGCCACCTAGTGCGAAGAAAAGAGCCATCACTTGGATGGCTCGGACGGTCAGCGTGCTGATATGCCATGGCGTTCCCTCATCGATATTTCACCGTCGATCATGATTTGATAAGAGTCATGGATGATCCGGTCGAGGATCGCCTCTGCGATGGTCTCGTTTCCTAATCTGGGAGTTCCTCAAGGCGGCGATGATCCAAGTGGAGATGACACCGACGGAACCCTCGACACTCGGTTTGTCCTTGGGTGCGCTCACACGCGCGGGCATGACGACCGTCCCATAATGTTCAGCCATCTCTCGGTATGTCGGGTTGAGGATGAGTTCACGTGACGTGTTTCTCGTGACACCGGTCTTCAGATTGTCAGGGATGAGAATCTGGGTACTCCCACCGAAATAGCTGTAGGCATGGTTATGGCACGTGATCCATGCCGACAAGTCCATCGAGAGGCTCGCTTCGGCATAAGACAATTGGCTACAGGGCAATGTCGCTACGAATATGTATACTTTTACTTTTTCTCCTGTGTCCCGGTCGATGATGAACGTGGTTGAACCGGCCCAGTCGACTTCCATCACCTCTCCTGGCTTTCGTCGAATCCGGAGTGTGGCCTTGTGCTTATTCGCATAGGCGCTATAATGTCGCACGAAACTCCGATAGGAGTAAGGGATTCGTTTGTTCGTACGGCACTCAAGCTCGTACTCATGATGTAGGAGAGACAAGGTGACGTTCGGCTTTGCCAATTCCCTGTGTACATAGTCAAAGTCGATCGGGTGTCTACCGGACGACTCAAGCGTTCTCTCAGGAAACAAGAACTCTTCAATCCACTTATCGGTCATGTCATCATCGAACGGCCCCATCAAGCCTTTTTCTGTCGCCCGGTCGATCACCTCCGTCACTTTTTGACGTGAGTTGTCGGTGCTAGCTGCGATGCTTCTCAGGCTGAGTCCTTGCTCTTTAAGTTTTAGGATAGCCGAATAGCGAAGCATAAAAAAACCTCCCATGTAACGATGTCACACCATTGGGTGTGCACCTTAATAATAGGGAGGCGATATGAAGGATGGTCGGGACTTTGGCATCACCCGGTAAATTGTTTGTCACTCTTTGGTAAATAAGATTGCAAGACTGGTACATTTCAATGGCCGTAATCAATCGAGACATATCTCCAGCTCAATTTAATTATACTTTAGAGTAGACTTAAAAAGGAGAATTAAAGATGAAGATAAAAATATTATTGATGCTTACATACCTATTAATTATTCTTTTTTCGATATACGTGACGTTTGCAACGTTTAGTTCAGAAGAATATATCATACCGGAGGTTTATCTCGCGGCTATAGCAGGATTAATTTATATCATCTTCACAATCGGATGGACAAAGTTAGTGCAGCAAACAACGTTTCAGACGTTTCATAAATGGCTATTCGTTGTGATCACGTGGGATACGTCATTAATAATTGGGGATATTTTATTTATGCAAACGACGCCTATTGTATCGGTTATGATGGCCATGTTGCTTTGTCTACTCACCTGCATTTATGTTTATTCCGCAAATCGGATGCTGCTAGATGGATTAATGGCGGGACTTCTAGTCGTTACACTATATATTGCGATGCAATTTGATCACACTATTATTCCCGGTGGAGTCATCGGCGGCATCGTCATTTCAATGCCGTTTCTAATATTTGCTACAAAAAGATCTCTTCATGTAACTCTGATTGTAGGACGTCTTGTATTTTTCTTAATGGCTTTTACCGTTTTATTTCTTGCACCTGCAACGCCTGTTGTCGAAGAGGGCGGCTATTTGTTATATTTGATCATCGCTCTCTTTATTGCGGCTTTTGTATTGAGAAACAAAATCGAACTGCTGTTGCCACGGCAGTTCATGCCTGTGTTATTAGGAATCACTTTTGTGGTGTATGCTTTAAAATTTTTTTGATACTTTATAAAAAACGGGTTGCCGAGAAAGAAAAAACTTTCTTGGCAGCCCATTTTTTTGTATATGTCATATGTCTGGTCATTTTCGCTTTCACAGTTTACACCATACCTATCCAACAAGCACATTTTCAAAAAACTACATAATCTAAAGCTTCACTTTAAAAGGTCACAACTCCACGTTCTCTTTTTGTACATTTTGTTTTCCCCATTCACACAATTGTTCCATGATAGGCATGAGTGTGTGGGCCTTTTCTGTCAAACTGTACTCGACTTTAGGCGGAATTTGCGAATACTCTCTTCGACTCACCATACCGTCTGCCTCTAATTCTTTTAAAGATGAACTCAAAGTTTTGAAAGTAATCATACCAATCTGTCTTTTCATCTCATTAAAGCGTACGGGTTGTTCTTCAGCCAGAAGGTAAAGAATTAACATCTTCCATTTCCCTCCAATGACCGATAACGTTTGGGCAAATGGGGTTTCGAGGATGTTTCCTTTTTCCTTGTAATCGTTCATACTCATGCGAACACTATCCTTTCTGATAGTTACTCTCAAAATTGTGCGTACTATTTTTCTCTTCTTTTCCATTCTATACTTACTTTAATTCCAAATAAAGGAGAGAAAAAAATGCCAACAATTAAAACCTTTAACCATGACCTTTGGGATCATGGGATTGCCCAAGGATATAGTGTCGATGACACCATTTATATTTCCGGTCAATTTTCACACACCGAGGAAGGTGCGTTCATCGGTGAAGGAGACATCGAATTACAAACGCGTCAGACACTCGAGAATTTAGATTGTGTTTTAGAAGGATTTGGGGTCATAAAAGCCAATCTTTCGTATGTAGAGCTCTACTTAACGAATCCTCAAGAACATTTTGAAACAGTCATCGGGTTATTTAAAGAATACATTGGAGAACATCGTCCAGCCGGAAGTAGTATCGGTGTGACCTACTTAGCTTTTCCAGAACAACTAGTTGAAATGCGTGCAGTCGCCTATAAAAACTAACTAGTGTTGCAATACTCCTACAGAAAAACGCACAAATAAAACCCGTCGAACTGGTGAGTGCAGTTGACGGGTTTTCTATAGGTTTTCCTCATTTTGTACTAAAGAAATTTCTTGAAGCACGGGCTCAGCTTCATGCTCGTCTTCATCGGAGCGAAGATGATTTTCGGCGACGTGTACAAGATGCCAATCTGGATGTCGCTCGGAACCATCGTCCTCGTCATCTTGATTAGTGTCGTCTATAGTTTCTATAAAACGAAACCTGGTCAGAAAAATCACGTATAACAAAAGGGAGACGTGCTAGCCTCCCAGGTGTATCACTTCTCAATTGTGGGTAAACCTTTAGTCTAGCAAACACAGAAAAGGTGGTTACAAATGTTTGACCGTATGGGTGATGTGAGTATTGGACTCGTCTTCGGGATCGTGTTGATGCTTTTGTTCAACAGTCTTTGGGGACTTGGAGTCGGCGTGATGTTAGGAATCTTCTTCCTCGTCGCACCGCGCTCGACAAACCGCCGTACTAGAAAATATATACCGCAGACACGCTAAGACCAAGGCAGATGCCTGGTCTTCTTTTGATTTTAAAAATTGGATGGATGTAGGATATTGTTGCATTAAATCTCGTAACTCGTTGGAACCGAATTGTAATTCATGCACATAAGGCACGCTGTTCTGTCTAACTAAGAAGAGCGGTAACTTCACATTCATCACAACAACTCCTAATAACAGATTCGTTTTGATATGTCATTAGTCGTATTTGAAGAAACGGAAACTTAGGAGAGCTACGATTGCCGTCGTCGCCATGACGTAGATAAGATGATAGGATTCCCAGATGTCTCCACCGTTCCAAGAAATCTGGAGGATTTTCACCGCATGGGTCGTCGGTAAGACGTTCGCGACGCTATGCATAAAGTCAGGCATCAGTTCAGTCGGGAACGTGACACCGCCTAAAAAGATAATGACGAAGTAAACCCCCATCGACAGGGTTTGTGAGGTCTTCGGATCTGTCGTCAAATTCCCAATGAACACGCCAATGAAATAGCACATCATGAATGACAGGAACAGTATTGATCCAAAGATGAAGAGGTTCTTTCCATCGAGACTCATCGAGTACTGGGTCGTCGCGACGGCGAATAAGAGGATGATCGTAAATATGGCACACAGCAACTGTACCAAGAAGTTGGCAGTGATAAATTGTGTGCTTTTGACCGAGGCCAAACGAAGTCTCCTGAAAAAATAGATGCTTCTCATGTAGGCGAAGCCGATCCCGACATTACCAATGGCGAGCACCACGACGCTTAAGAAAGCAAACATCGGAAACGTGAAATCAATCGGGGCGATTTCCATCCCATAAAGTTCAAGACTGTTGTTGCTGACTTCTGTCTGCATGATCAAGAAGAAGAGCGGTGCAGCCACTCCAAACCCTAGGATGATCCACGTCCTTAATAACTTCTTTGCCTCTAGCTGAAATAGTGCGGTGACTGTATTCATGAGTTCCTCCTCGATTTACATAGATTCGACAAAATAATCTTGCAAACTGTTATAGTCAGTCCCCATCAATTCCTGAGGTGTAGTCGATTGTTCGACTTCTCCATTTTTGATGACGACCACCTTGTTGCACAGTGCTTCGACCTCGTCCATATAATGACTCACCATGATGATGGTCTTCCCCTGGGCATTGAGTTCCTTTAGATATTTTCGCATCTCGTGACGACTCGTCGCATCGAGAGACGTGGTGAGCTCATCTAGAATGAGTAGATCCGGGTCATTCAATAGGCTCAATAGGATATTTAATTTTTGTTTTTGACCACCGGATAGTGTCTTTATGTACTGTTTCCGCACTTCTGTTAAATCGAAGCGTTCAAGGTAGCCCTCGACTACTGCCTGGTCGACTTTATAGATCTTCCGCCACAATGTGCACATATCCTCGACCTTGAGACGATCATCAAAATCACCTGATTGCGTTTGGACTCCGATGTGAGAATAAATATCCCGTTCATTAAACGCGTATTTAATGGTCCCGCTATCTTGTTTCACCAGTTTACAAATGATGTTGGTGAGTGTGGTCTTGCCGGCCCCGTTCTTCCCGATGATGGCCAGAAAATCCCCTTTTTCTACTTCGAAGGAAACACCTTTCAGCACTTCTTTTTTCCCATAATTCTTTTTTACATTTTCAATCTGTAGCATCAACATTGTTGCACCTCGCTTTTTCATGTCATCAACTCATTGTTTCGTCTCGGCAATCAAACAAAATTAGCAACGCTAAAGCAAATCACTGCTCTAGTAAAAGGTTGACAGTGGTTAGAAGAATAATCATCACAGGTATATACGCCTAAAAAATTTCACTAATGGATAGATATACCTTTTATGTAATTAATGTCATTGTTTCATTCTAAAAAAGTCATTTCAAGCGTTTGATGTGTGTATTACAAAATCTAAACCTTAGGTACTGTTACACCTTAGAAAATCAATCATTTAATTTAGGAGAAAAGGCACATGTTATTTTGTTTTCACACCAAAAGTCACTATGATATTTCGTAACATTTTATATTGTTATAGATTTACAATATATAACTATCTACATACTTGATAATTCCTGTTGGTCTACTCAATGTTACTACGGCTTGTTAGCTCACAAGATTTCTATATAACGCCTACCAACTACCAAAGAGCCAAGCCTACGCACCATAATAAAAAGCGACCATGCATGTACAATCAAAATCGATTTGTATACATGTGGAAACAGATTAAGAGTTATTTTTCAATTATGCTGAATGATTGGCCTTCACATACTGAATAAAATCACGAATATAGCTTGCCACCCTATACATGGTAACTCAATAGGATTGATCGATTCTGCGTCAAACGTTTCAACGATTTTAGTTTGTCTTCCCTCCATATTCAGATAAATATCAAAATTAACATATCTGCTAATTAGGAATGTCAATTTTCCATTCTACAATCTGAAACGTGATGATATCAGCATGCAATTGATAGTTCGGATAAGTGTATACATTTCAACGCCGAAATGTATACACAATCAAATCACTTCCTTCCGCCTAGCTTGTGTTTACCTTGAACGTACGGGAAAATGATAGAAGATTGACTAATGATCTATAATTCTTGTATACATAAAACGTAAAGTGGTGATATTGATGCAATCAAACGAAATCAAAGTGACATCATTCCGTGTCTCACAAGAAGTGACCGAACATATTCAACGTCTAATGGAGGAACGACAGCTCACTACTAACCAGTTGTTCGAAGAATTCATTCAATTAGCCAATAAACAAGCCCCAGATCCTTTAATTGATGAGGAGAATAGCGTTTTAGAGTCGACGTTGAATCAAATCGTCGCCCTCTTCAACGAGCGTGCGACTCGACTCGAGTGACAACAATCAGAAGCCCGACGAATCAATTCTAAATATATGGAGACGATCCGTGAGCTCGAACAAAGCGTCGTCGATGAGAGTGACGACCTTAAAATGGAGTACGACAAGAAAGTCGTGTTACTTCATGAGGAACGGGCCGAGCTTGAAAATCAAATAACACAACTTTCCGAGGAAAAGACACTCCTTCAATCCACATTAGATTCAGAACAAAATGCTTTCAAAGAAGAATTGAAGGTACATAAGAAATTGATTTTTGATCTGGAAGGTAAAGTGAAGCAGCTCGAAGATGAACGTACTCAACTTAATCGTCAAAATCAAAGCTTGATGGACGTGGTCGACGATTTAAAAGGACGAACGCGTCGTTCAGATCAGTTGGAAGAAGAAAATCAAAAGCTGCACCTTGAGGTTCAACTTTTACGTCTTGAGAAAGAAGCATTCGAAAATCGCATGAAAGAACAGATTGAACTTGCTGTCCTTCGCGAACGAAACCCTCAGCCAAATAATTCTTGAATCAATACAGAAAGTACCTACTTCATTTCGACACGAATGAAGTAGGTACTTTTTCTTTTGTATATTTAAAAGGGAAGAAATGAGAGGATGCTAGTTTCTTTAAAAATGAAGAATATTATAATCGTAGAAATAGTTAAAATTATCCGGCGGTCTGTTGTTTTAAAAAATATTGAATAAAGAACAACCGCAGCCACAAAATTAAATCCACTTTGAATATCAATTCCAAAGTAATTAATACGTATTTGCGCTGCTTCAGGATTAAACAAAAGGTCTGGAAGAAAGTAATAGCCTTGCTTTAAAAGAAATGCCGTTGGTATGGAGCCTAGAATAGCAGCTCCTATCCCATTTTGGCTGGCATTCCAAATTATTAACGCATATACACACGATAAAACTGCGATAATTAACCATATTCCAAATAATTGATAAGGTAAGAACCCTAAGTTCAAATAGTACATTAGGTAATAAGCAAAAACTGTGGAAACTAGCAAAATAATCGAATGAATTGAAGCGTTTAATCGCGACTTGCTAAAAACGGCTACTAATGTCACTAGGAATAGCCAAAACTCAAGTGTAGTATCAAAATCAATCCAAGACGAACTACTCGCATATTGATCTAAGCATCCCAAGAAAATTCCTAGTAAGCCTAACAAGATATAACTCTTGAATTGGCTAAAAAAAGAAATCTCGTCAGTAGATTTTTGTAGCGTTGAGCTATTCATATGTTTTTGAGTCTCCCTTCTATACTTTAGTAAGTTGTAAGAGTAAAAGATATTGATAAATTGTTTCAACACTCAAAATGGTGTGGTCTCCTTTTAATAAAACTACGTCTTCAATTTCATGCATGTCATAGTACGTATTTAGTTCATCTTCTCCCACAGTATCTCCATTCCTATGCTTCAAAATTTGATACATGAAAAATTCTCCGGATGACATGTCTGTTTGAAGATTGTCACTTTCTATACGTACTTGTTGCCACAATTTTCTCTGATTAGCTTCATTATCGTTAAAAATATAATCTAAATCTATCCCAACTAAGATGGACCAAAAATCATTTTTTAGAAAAGCCTTACTAATCTCCTCTCTTAATAGCTCTTTTTGATTTGGTCTTAGTTGATATCCTTGAAAATATGCAGCTTGAAATAAATAATAGTTTTCTATTATTTTAGTTTCCCCATTCACTTTTTCAATTATCTCTAAGGACTTAGATTTGGGAATTTCGATGTTATTTTCATTTGCATAAAGTGTTTGATAAAAGATCTCTACCTGAGAATCAGTTAAATCTCCATTTTTTATGTAGTCTTCCAAAATATCACTTAGGTTATTTGTTTTCGCTCTTTTTTGTCTATTGTGAGATGACATAAGAATTTCCCACTGAAACATTTCAATTATGTTATTTTCCTCATAAGCTACTAGAGGGTAGAAATTAGTAGAAGTTTTTTGAGTTTCTTGTAGATAGTCCATATAGGACTGTTTAAATTCTTTATCTATTCTACCATCAGCTAGCTCCATAAGTTTTAAGTTATAGTATATAGCACGTAGGTCAAATGAATAGTCTACGCCTCGAGTTTTTATCTTATTTATTATTGACTCCATTTTAAAAGGTTTCTCCAAAGTCATACTGAGAGAAAATGCATTATAAAGTGTTTCTACATCAAAAATGCGATCAACGTTAAGTTCATTCAGTAAATTTAATCCAACCTCTTCAATCTTTGAATGACTAGTATGTATGGGGCCACCCATTTCAATCAAATCAAAATACCACTTTAAATAAAATACTAAAGTCTCTGAATCACTTTCTTCTAAGATGAAATCCCCTATAATTTTAGTGGCTATATCACTGACAGGTTCATTGTTACTCAGTGTACCGTAATATATTATGTAAGGGCTTGCTTCTTCTAAACAATCTATACAGGCGAACTGCTTTTGCAAATCTATATCAATCTTATGATTAATTTTATTAGTGAAGACTGTTTGATCTGTTTTTAAAATATCAAGATAGACATAATATAGAGGATTGTCTATAACCTCTTTGTATAGTGCTTGTACGAAATCATTATTTAAATCATCATTTTTAGAAGGGTTTAATAAATTTAAAATTTTAAAATAATAATATGTTTGATCTATACTCTCATTCGAAGTGTCTATACGCGTAGATATAAATCCTGAGGACGTCGACATCCCTTCAAGAAAAGTATGTAACTTTTTTTCCTGAGATGAACTTTGAGTGGATATATGTTCACTAACTTCAATTACGTCTGATTCAAGAGGCATAAGAGGATGAGTGCTATAAGACATTTGAAAAATTCCCAACGTAATAAGCATAAAAACTATCAAACTAACAATTAGAATGTATCCTTTTTTTTGAAAATTCATTTTGTATCCTCATATCTGATTAAGTAAAATCGTTACTATTTTTTAAAGATAGATGCCATAAGTCAATAACTTATAGCATCTACAAATTTCTCTTTTCAATCTTATTTAGAATTAGAAACGGAAACTTGGCTATTAACAGCTGCTTTTTTAACAACTTTGTTTCCCCATACTGAAGCTTCATTTGTTAATGTTACTTTTTTCCAACTTCCTTGAACAGCAACATTTGATCTGTATGAAGCATCTTTTTGCGACTTAGTATTTTGATAATATTTTGATTTTGTACTCTTTATTGTATCCGTTGAAGTTGTAGAAGCTTCGACAGATCCTCCAGTAGTAGAAAGCGTGACTTTGGCAGTCTTACTTGTACTTACTGCTTCAATAGTTGCAAACCATTTTGTTTGAATATACTGATGATCGGTTTTCGTATAATTTGCAGAAACTTGATAGTCAATCAATCCATTCGAATGAAAACTACTCAACCAAGTATTACTAGTCAACGTGCCCCCTGTGTAAGATTTAATACTCCGTTTGTTACTTGCCAGTGGTTCATAACCAGTAGACAGTCCTGATCCTTCAGTTCCATGTTTGGGAAATAGGGTTGGTTGAGAATTTTCTTCTGCTGCTATAGTTCCATCTTCTATGTAACTATCTTCTTCAGCAAAAACTGGCAAACCGTTTAATGTGGTTAGACCTAATGCAAGAACAGACATTGCTAGTAACTGTGTTTTAGAGTTTTTCATTTTATTTTCTCCTTTAAATTTATTCTTACAATCCAAATCTAACATAATATCCCTATTCATGATTGTGTTTTTTAATGATTTTACATTTTTGGTATTTTTGTACTTTATTACATTTTTATTAGGGGCCACAGTCCCTTATGTTTCACCAAACTTCCTGGTTAACTAATAATTATCGTTTATATTATTGATTAATATAAAATCATGATTATTTTTGTGATTTTGGAGTTTGTTTTCGGTTCAAAAATACTGAGCAATACCTTAATAAATCAATTCATAATACAAAGACATTTTCGCTTTAGTTCATTAAAACTCGATACTCTTTCACTCTCGTCTCGAATCGGCAGACCTAATCATTTTAGATGAGATGGGATATATCCCTCTCACAAAGGAATCTGCGGAACTTCTGTTCCATCTAATCACCGACTGGTACGAGCGAAAGAGCTTGATTATCACATCCAACCTTGAGTTCAGCCAGTGGAATCGCATTTTTGGTGATGCGCGCCTAACGGCGGCACTCGTCGATCGAGTCATACACCACGCTCACATACTCAATTTCACAGGTGACAGTTATCGTGTCACACATGCATTATCGAAACACTAAAACTCAGCTGGCAAAGTTCTGTACTTTTCGTTGCATAATTGTGCGCATTTGTATTGCAAAATACAGTCCTCAACAGATTCAAAAAGAGCAAAACCAATACCTTGCTGCGTTGGCAGTTTCAGTATTAGGTTTATCTTTTATAACAGCACAAGTAGGAAAGTCAGTTGCAGCAGTAGCTGGATGGATAAGTGGCGGTATCTCAATCGCTTCCTTACCACCTAATCGAAATATAGCCATGCCTTTGCGTTTTCAAGTTACAGAATATCGTTACTATTTAAAAAAACCTACGTCAACTCTCGCAGGTTATGTTGATCATTATGTAAAAGATCTGTCTACTGGAAAAACATACAAACTAAAAAGAATTAACATTGCAAAGAACGGTCTATAAAAACTTAAAGATTAAATATTTATCCGGTATAGTTTACACTACAAATTGTAGGAGTTTACACCCTGTTTATCGTAACTACGAAACAGATTCGGTATTTAAGAATTAAAAAATAAGTAAAGAGACTATCCGTTCACTTTGAAATCCCCCCGTCAAGTAGACAGGGCAAATAATGAAAACTGGACTAGGCGGCTTGAGCCCTGTATTCGACAGGACTTAAGCCGTTTAGTCGCTTCTGGAGACGATTGTGGTTGTAGAACAATATGTAGGCCTCGATGGCCGATGTGAGTTCATTCTGGTCTTGAAACTCATGCAGGTAGTACATCTCGACTTTCAGGGTACCCAAAAGCTCTCGATTGGGGTGTTGTCGATGCAACGTCCGACCCGTTACATGCTATAGGTCAACTCCTCATCTTCCACCATGCGTTTAAACCCTGTCGAGGTACATTGGAACCCTCGGTCGATGTGGATCATCGGACCCGCTCCTCTGCAGAGCACGTCGATTGCGGGCTTCATTATCTGGAAGACGAGCCCGTTGTTGGACTTCCCGATGCGATAGGCGACAATCGAGCCGTCATACAGGTCGATGATTGCGCTCAGATACGCCTTCTTCCCGGCGCCATATTTGAACTCGGTGACGCCGGTTCATCAAGTTCTCCGCCACAGGCTGCGGTGAGGACTTTTTGTAACGTTTTCGCTTCTGGCGGATGACCGAACGGATCTTATGGATGCGCATGAGACGGTAGAGGCGCTTCTCGTTGTATGCCGGCCGGACTTTCTGGCGCCTTCTCCGGTTGACCGTCAAGGTGATCCGTCGATAGCCTTGGGTCCCGTTCACCTGGTCATAGAGAAGGCGGATGTCTTCCGATAGGCTTAGGTTTTTCTCCTCTCGTACCGATTCAACTATTTGTAGTAGGCGGCCCGTGAGACCTGCGCAATCTCACACAGGCGCTCGTTGGTCAGTAGTTTTTCTTTTGCTTCGTCCGTCCTTTGATAGTTCTGTCCGTTGTCCAGGTAATACCTGACAATCTCCATGCGTTCCTCGAATGTAGTCTTTCTCCCTTTTCTCGAATCTGTTAACTCGCTATGACCAGTATACCTCTTGATCCATCAATATAGAACCGAATGACTACTGATTTGATGTCTGGAGAGGACTTCACTATGGTGAACCCGTCGAGATAGTTACGTACGGCCGAGATTTTCTGTTCTTTTGTGTACAGTTTCCATATCCTCAACTCCTTCAAGGCGTCGATTCCGCCGGTCTCGAATTTCACTTTCCGCAACCGGAGGGTATTCTCAGAGACGTGATGGGATTCCTTGATTTCCTTCCACGTATATGTTTCTTCTTCCATCATATGTAGTGCACTCAGTTTTTGTTCGATTGAGTGCCGACTTCTCGCCATAAAAAACACTCCCCAACAGATAAACAGATTTGTTATTTCCTCTGTCTACCTATTGGGGAGCATATCACTTTTTGGGTGGTCTCTTTACTTATTAATTTCCATTCAACTTCTTAAACTCAACTAGTATCGCATAGCCAAAGCTTAAAATAGATATGCCAATAAAAATAAAAGAAATAGTTGAAATCCCATTATTAATAAACGCTAAAATTACTACTACACCAATAATCAGAAAGAGTAAAGTAAATAATCTTTTAATCTTTACTTTGGGACCTATTTCATCATACTCAGTAAATTTCGAACTCATTTTACACACCTTCTCTTATAAATTTAAGTTACTTTTCTAGAATTTTAGAAAATTAAAAATCTTCTCAAGAATTATCATTGTTTTAAAATTATAACGTTTTTTTTGAATCAACATCCTGTAATCGCCATAAATATTTATTTTTAACATTTGTGCGACAAATTCAAAAATATTGAGTTACTGTTGCTAGATATCCCTTGTGTAGAACGGATTTGACAAGAATCGTCAATTGTAAAATTTATGACATATCAGAAAACTGAGGATTTTTAAATTTAATCCTGTTATATTATAACCAACAAAAGGAAACATCTGTTTGGTCACCGCTCTGGTTTACAGAAAGGGGAAGGCTTATGTATCGATTCGGGGAGTGGTTGAAGGAGAACCGCCGGCTCTCAGGCTGGTCACAGGTCGAACTATCCGAGAAGACATTCGGGGAGATTTCACAGCCCGCCATCAGTCAGTACGAACAGAACCGTTCGGTGCCGTCGATTGCCGATATTGATCACCTGGCCCGAGCGTTCGGACATACGCTCGCTTCGGTGCCGTGGGACGCCATCGACTCCGGATACGGGGCAAAACGTTCCGTCACTAAGCTCGAGCGCCGCCGGTTCGACTTGAAGGAGTTACCACAGGCCGACTCGGTCCGCACGTTCGATGGGAAGACGTATGAACTGCGCGGCTTCATCGGCATCGAGAAGGCGAGCGGCGAAGCGGTCCAGCTGACGCAACTCTACTATCGGATTCGCACGGTCGTCTGTGACGCCCAAGTCCTCGCCAAGCGTAAGAACCCGGATGACGAACTCATCCACGTCAAGAAACGGAAAAGAGTCCGCCAGTAACCGACATCGACTCAGCAGCACATCCTTAAGGATGGTCTCCTCCAATCACATACCGGCGTGTCCCTCACCAGTGACCGGGTGGGCGGGATCTACGCATAGATGGTTCGGCGAGAGTCGCCTAAAACTCGACACAAGGTCACCGCATCGTTTTGAGTCATTGAAAAACCCTTTACAGTTCCTTAGATTCATGAGGAATAGAGTTCGTGGGGGAACAGCTAGAAACCCACCGCACCGAATCTGACTGTCCTTAATGATGTGCTGCTGCACATCAAGAGACCGAGTAAAGGAAGTGTGTACAGTGGCATCAAAAAAACAGAAACAGAACCGTAGCTTCGCCGAGAAGCTCTTACGCATCCGTGGGAAGGACTATGAGGAGTGGCTCGAACAGCATCAACAGGTCATCCAAAACAACCAGGAACTGATTTTGGAGGCGCTCGAGGCGAAGCTCAGCTTCAAATCACAAGCGCACCAGGACTAAGGAGGGAATGACATGGGACTCAATGAGACAGAGCTCAGCTTGCTTCAGTTCTTCCAGGGACTCGCCGTCATCGCCGCGGACATCGCCTTCGCGATCGGAGGCTTCTACTTCATCTTCGGCGGGAATCGGGGCCGCTCGAAGGCGGTCGGCTGGCTCGTTGGGGGCGCCGTCGGTCTGATCATCGTCATGGGCGCGTTCACGCTCGCCGAGATGGTCGACCAGAACATCAAATTCTAATGCACAGGCACAAAGCGTTCCAATCGGAAGGCTTTTTTTGTTGCTTGAAACGAGAGGAGGAACGAGATGCTGTTAAATCTATCATGCAAATTGTCAGATAGGATGTATATTCATAGACTAACATTTATATTTTTAACAGATTGTTAGTAATAGTATCTGAAATATTAAACCCTTTTGACACGTTATTGTCTCATGCTAGATTACAATCTGTATTCCAATGCAATTAAAAAGAACCAAGTCGCATCAAGCAACTTGGTCCGTCTCAATCAAATTTCTTTAACTCTTTGCAATCCCGAGCATGAAGCCGGCGACGACGATGAGCCCGATGCCCATGAAGACGAAGACGCGCTCTTTCGACGTCTTCTCTTCTTTCAATAGATAAATCCCGCCGAGCGTCGCGACGACGACGTTCAGTTGCGATAAGGCGAATGACGTGGCGACCCCGACCTCTCCACTTGAGACGAAAAGCCCGAAGTTCCCGATGCCCCAGGCAATCCCGGCCAAGATGTTCTTGAACGTCTTCGGATCGAACCGTTTCACGTCTTTCTCTCGAAGACTGAAGAGTAGTGCCGCGATGAACATCCCGACCGATTGCGGGACGATCGCCGTGATGCCGTCGACTTCGAAGTAGTTCGTCAATACGGCGTACGTCACGTACCCGATACTCGAGACGAGGAGAACGAGCAATCCTTTCTTTAACGCCCCAGCGCTATCCGAGTCTTTCTTTTGTTGATACGACGTCATCGTCGCCCCGACGATAATCAAGACGAGCGCCGAGAAACCGAGCCAGAGCTCGGTCGACGTCTGCCAGTCCCCGAGCACGATGACCCCGAAGAGCGACGTCCCGACGAGTTGCATCCCGGTACTGATCGGCATCGCTTTCGAGACGCTCAAGATTTGGAACGACTGGAACTGAAGATATTGTCCGAGCGCCCAAAAGATTCCGGAGATGAAACCGGTCACGACCGCGACGGTCGTAAATTCTGGATTAAAGACGAGGAAGATGACGAGCGCCATGACCATCGCCCCCATCGTCGTCCCAATCAGCTGTTGAATCGGCTTCCCACCGACTTTCGTTGCGATGAGCGGGATACTTCCCCACATAAGTGCAGGAAGTAATGCCAATAAAATCATACCCATACGATTCACCTGCTTTCGTAATATAACATCACCGTTGATTTTCCCATTGCGACAACGATTTAAACTTTTGAACTTTTTTCAAAAAAGGCCATTGCCAAACGTTTTACTTGGATGATATAATAATTTTCGAACGGGGCATTAGCTCAGCTGGGAGAGCGCCACGCTGGCAGCGTGGAGGTCAGCGGTTCGAGCCCGCTATGCTCCATTACTTGGTCACTTCACTCATGTGAAGTGGCTTTTTTGTCGTCTCGGCGCGGTTTAAGCGATACGGTATCGGGTAATGATTGGAAGATACATTATTTTGCTAAGGGGGACTTCCGATGGACCGGGAATCAATCGAAGAGACAATTTCAGCGATTATCGACTGCATGCGGGCGAGCAATCATTGTTTTTCAAAAAGCCTTCAAGAAGAAGACGTGTTGCTAGTAAAAGAGTGCATCCGTTTGACGCGGGAATGCGCCGACGTCTGTGCCCTCGCCTTGAACGCACTTGAAACCGATTCAGCGTTCGCGAAACCGATCGGCGCCCTTTGTGCGCAAGTGTGCGACACGTGCGCCGTCGAATGTGGGCGTCATCAAATGGAACATTGCCAACGTTGTGCCGAGGCGTGTCTCCGCTGCGCCGAAGCGTGTCGGAACTTGGCAGCGGCCTAATCGCTTTTTAGTCTAACGTTATGTTAGACTTTTTTTATGGATTCAATACGTAATAAGAAAGGAACGATTATGTCACATTCAATATTAGCGATCGATGTCGAGACGGCGAATCGGGACAGCCGAAGCATTTGCTCGGTTGGCTGGAGTCTCTTACACGCCGGGGAGATCGTCGAGACGAATCAACTGCTCGTCAATCCGGAAGAAGACTTCGATCAAGGCAACATTCGCGTCCATGGGATTCGACCGAGCGATGTGTGGGATGCGCCGACATTGCCTGAAGTGCTTGAGCACCTCTACCCGACGCTCCAGACGGTCGACCTTGTCATGGCCCATAACGCCTCGTTCGACATGTGTGCGCTAAAAAAAGCGATCGCCAAATATGACCTGTATACATTCCCGAGCCTCGAGTATGGCTGTACGGTCAAGTTGTCCCGTAAGTTGTACCCTCAGCTCTCGAACCATAAGCTAAACACGATGGCCGAGTACTTGAACGAGCCATTTATCCACCACAACGCCGCAGAAGACGCACGGGTGTGTGCGCTCCTCATGCGTGACATGATGATCAAGACCGGCATCGCGGACCCGCGCGAGTTACATCGCTTCACGTCCGTAAAAATCGGCAAGCTCGCCTATTGATAAAGGCCCGACACCTGTCGGGCCTTTATCGTTTAAAAATCCAGCGTTTTTGAACGTAGTAACTGACGATGAACAAGAAGCTATCTACAGCGACTTTCAAGACGACCTCACCGTCGCGTAAAAGAAAGAAGAGCGCATAGACGAGCGCCGCCGAGAGCGCCATTTGGGCCACAACGAGACCAAAATATTTGATTAGTGCCCGTCTCGCCTTCGACTTGAAAACGATTTTCCGGTTGATGAAATAGTTGAACAGCGACGAGACGACACGGGCGAGGACCGTGGCCACGATGACGTGTGCCGTATCGAACCAAGGATTCAATAAGAAGATTAAGAGGGCGTATACGCCGATATCCATTAAAAAGGATGCGACGGATGATAACGAATAAGCCAGAAACATGCGATAAATCAAAATCGAGTCGATGACAGGGCGGAAATGTGACGAGGCGTTCTCATCCACATAGACGGTTTGAATCGGCGTCTGATGAATCGGCACGTGCATCCGCTTCGTGAACGTCAACATGTTCATCTCGAACTCGTAGCGGTTGCCCGGCACATCGAGCAACTGTCTCGCATAGCGGACCGGGATCGCGCGTAAACCCGTCTGTGTGTCTTTTAATCGGAGCCCGCTACCAATCGTCATGACGAGACGCGTCACTTGATTGCCGAACCGGCTTCGAAACGGAATCGCCTCTCCTGAGAAATCACGACAACCCATGATGAGATGATGCGGCCAAATGACACCTTGGCTATAGACGTGATGCACGTCTGCCGATAAATGCTGGCCATCGGCGTCGACCGTAATCGCGCCTAACGTCTCCGGATAGCGGTCCACGATATAACGCAATCCGGTTTTCAAAGCGGCCCCCTTCCCAGCGTTCTTCTCGTGGACGAGAAGTTTCGACACGTGCGGCTCAATCGCCTCAAATACCGGACGACTCGTATCGGCACTCCCATCATTGACGACGACGATATGGAGGAATCCTTCCTGTTTTAACGATTGGACCAATTCGATTAACGCTTGATCGGGATTATAGGCGGGAATCAATAGCACGTACTCACTCAACCGCTCAACGGAATGCATTTGCATCGTCACCCCTCCTTCCCTCCTACTATACCCATAGGAAAGCACGGTCACGCCTGAATGAAAAAAACACGACCGCGAAGGCGATCGTGTCATGAACCGATGAAAATCAAGTAAGACGAAACAAAGTACACGAGAACGACGAGCATAGACGGGACGATATAACGCACCTTCGATGTGACGTCTTTTCGTAACACACTATACATGACAAGCACCGACAAGATGGTGATGCCGACGGCCGTGACTAAGTGAGACGCCGAGACGTCTGCCAAAATCGACCCGTTCTGATAGAAGATGTCCGACATGGCGATGATCACCATGTTGAAGATATTACTTCCTAAAATCGACCCGAACGCCAAGTTCACGTTCCGAAGTTTCAAGGCAACGAACACGGCCACCGCTTCCGGTAGCGAAGTTGAAGCGGCAATCAAGAAACTTCCGACAAAGCTTGATCCAAGACCCGTCACGACGGCAATCCGGTCACCCGAGACAGAAAGTGCCGTTCCGGCTGCCATGATGACGAGGGCGGCGACGGCGAAACCGATGACGGCTCGTTTCACGGTCATCGACTCGGTCGTGCTGACGACGACTTCTTTCTCGACTTCCGATGTCGTGGTCGGCTCTTTTGGACGTTTCCCGATATAGTAAATCCCGATTCCATACAATGCCGCGATTAGTAACGCGTCGACCCCGATACCGAGGAATGTCAAATCGACACGGACGACGAGGGCGACCATGGTGAGCACCGTCAATAAGAGACCGAGCCCGGCCGTATACAAGTGATCCCGGCTCGCCTCATTGAATAGGCGTTTTTGCCGGAAATACAGGTCGAACATCGCCAAGATGAAAATATTGAACAAATTTGAGCCGAGCATGTTGCCGATGGCAATATCCGGGTTGTTGATCATGACCGCGGAGATACTCGTCGTCACTTCTGGGAGCGACGTCGCGCCTGCGAGTAGAATCGTTCCGACAAGGACGCCCCCCATCGATGACTTTTCACTGATGACGTCAGCATATGTCGACAGTTTGATCGCTGCATATACCGTAATGGCGGCTGCGAGTAAAAAATAAATGAATACCATAAATCAATCTCCCCTCGTTTTTAAACGTCAAAAAAGACCTTTTTACGGACGCCAAAGAAGCATCCATAAAAAGGTCTTGCGGACTAAAAGAAGCTCGATGGACCGAGTGCAATGCACTGTAATGACGACCCACCGACCACGAACGTGGTCGCTACTCCCCTTCTTATGCTCAACCCGACTATAGCACGGTTCGTTCGAGATGACAATCGTTTCACTTCATTAAACTCAAGACGTCGTCACTCGTGAGCGCTGTCCGATAAGACAACTCGGTCAACCCGATTAAGACGGATTCATTTCGGCCACCTGTACCGTTACGATCGTTCGCCCTCATCGTCTCGTCCAACTCGCATGCGGTCTGATAGAGTGTCGGCGCCTCTTGCACCCAGTCCTCTTCTTGAAAGCCGACCGTGACGACGGTGGACAGTTTTTGAAGCTTATGCTCGCGGTCAACCTCTGTCCCATAGAACAATCGATTCAGTTCCTGTTCAAACACCTCAATCAGACCGGACGTCGATCGAAATGGCTGGAGTGCTTCGAGCAGCTCGTGGTAGTACCATGACTGATCGCGGAGCGGTCGGCGGAATCGCGACCAGACCCCTTTCCCCACTTGCTCGATATCAAGCCGAATCGAGCGGAGATTATGAAGCTTGTCCGCTACGAGCAACGCAATCTCATCGTATTCGAGGGAAGGGATGCGGGTGAGCATCGTCTGCTTTCGTTCCTCCCAAGACAAGCTCTTATCCGGCTCAGAAACGGCTTCAACGAGACGGGCAACTTCAGGTCCGAACGCTTCAACCAGTTCTTCCTTCGTCGTGAACGTGTCTTCGAGCACATCATGTAACAGTCCTGCCGCGACGACCGGCACCGGCTGATGGTCTTCCGTCAAGATCATCGCCACCGCGACCGGGTGCGTGACATATGGAATGCGTGATCCTTTACGAAATTGCCCGTCATGGCGCGTAGCCGCGAATCTGAGTGCTTCCTCAACCAATCGATGCATCAGGACCCCTCCTTATGATAAAAAGCGCTTCATCCGTAATGTACCCGTCGTTAGGTACATTCACGCATGTCGCGCTTTAAAAGTTAGGGTAATAGTCCTAGTTATTTATGGTTCGTAAATCATCTTTTTTGTCATGCCCCCGTCGACGATCAAGTTATGTCCGTTCACGAAATCGTTATCACGGTCAATCAAATACGTGACGGCTCGGACGATATCCGTCGGCTTGCCGACCCGGCCGGACGGATGCTGACGGTGGTCGATGTCACGTAGCGCCTCTTCCGACGTGTGAATCCACCCGGGACTGACCGCATTCACCGTGATGGGACGTTCCGCGAGCGAGACGGCCATCGAGTGTGTGAGCGCGACGATACCACCTTTTGAGGCCCCGTACGCCTCCCAATCCGGTTCGTTCTGAAGCGCCCGAGTCGAGGCGACGTTGACGATGCGTCCATATTCGGCATTCTCGTTCAGCGCCAAAAAGGCTTTGGCGCAAGCGAACGTCCCGACGAGATTCACATCAATCACATGTTTAAATGTCTCCACATCGAGCTCGGTCATCGGTTTCTCAAGCGAGGACACCCCTCCGTTGTTAATCAAAACGTGGGCTGTCCCGAACTGTTCACCGATCAAATCGAACGTCTCCGCTACCGCCTCATGATCCCCTAAATCCAATTGCATGTACGTCACACCATCCAGTTTCGGATCCTCTTTCACATCCAGTCCAACCACGCGATACGTTTTTGAAAACGCACGCGCTAAAACTTCCCCAATCCCTTGACTGACACCTGTAATGATCATCGTCTCTTTCATGTTCGTCCCCTCCTTCCCCTGTCTATACCCGTCAGATTCATTTTGAGACGTATCGTGCATCCCAAAGTGTGCGATTTGACGTCGTGATGACAGATGCACCGGCTTCGAGAGCCGACTCAACCTCGTCAGGAGTCGAAATCAAGCCTCCGGCGAACACCGGGATACCGGTGCGCGCCTTTACCTCCTGAATGTACTTTGGAACGAGTCCAGGTAGCACTTCGATGTAATCAGGGCGAGTCCGCTCGATCATCCGGTAGCTTCGCTCGAGCGAGCTCGAATCAATGAGAAACAGTCGCTGTACCGTCTTCACTTGTTTTTGTTTCGCTTTCACGATGACGCTTCCTTTCGTCGAGATGATGCCGTACGGACGATACGTCTGGCAGACGTACTCGGTCGCATATTCATCCGCCTTCAAGCCTTGAATCAAATCCAAGTGGATGAAGACGTTCTTGTCGTGCTCGGACAAAAGTCGAAAGACGGCGTCGAGTCTTGCGATGTGAATTTCAAGTAAAACGCCGATCGCAAACTCGCTCGTCAAAAACACTTCTAAATCACGCATATCTCGAATTGCGGGTAGTATCGATTGTCGCTCTAACATTGTACCCCTCCTTCAGTACCATACGGTCTCATTATGAAGATGTATTCCTTCACAAATCAAGGTTTATCAAGTCAATATATCGGGAAAATATTTTCAACTAGTGTGGAAGGGGATTTAACTATGGTCAATGAAGTCAACGTCAAGCACGAGACGCCGTCTCCAAAAGAACATCAGCGTTTGCGGGTCAAAGCCGGTATGCCCAAACGATCGGACAATTCGACAGAAAAAGGCCTCGCCAATACATTGTTCGGCGTATGTCTTTATGTAAACGACGAGATTGTAGGCATGGGACGTGTCGTTGGCGATGGCGGGATGGTGTTTCACCTCGTCGATATCGTCGTCGACCCCGACTGCCAAGGACTCGGACTCGGTAAACTCATTATGGAGCATCTGATGGAATGGATTTTACGAGAAGCCGATGAGACCGCCATCATCAGTTTGATTGCGGATATCCCGGCCGATGGCTTGTATCGTCATTTCGGTTTCGACTATTCGCGCCCGGAATCGGTCGGGATGGAATATCAATGGCCAGACAAGTAAACCGGACTCTTCTGTTCTCCCTTGAAGGAGGTGGCGCATGAATTTAGACATCAATATTATCATTTTTCTCGGGGGGCCCTTGCCCTCATCTCGATTGTCAGTCTATTGATTGAGCGCCTCTTCTTCCCAAGTATTCTCGCGTTCATCGCAATCGGCGTCATCGTCGGTTTTTTTTTGGGACGGCAACGAAGTGTTCAAAATCGCGGGTGAGATCGGGATTGTTCTGCTCTTTTTCTTACTCGGCTTAAAATTCCCAATTAACGAGTTGACCAAACGGATGCGGCAAGTGTGGAAGGCCGGTGTGCTTGATATCGTGCTCGCCTTCGGGGTGTCGATGTTGATTGCGCTCGCATTCGGTCTTGATGTAACCCAGTCGTTTCTGATTGGTGCGGTGCTATATGCGACGAGTTCATCGATTTCCGCGCGGCTACTCGAGCGCCATCAGTATAAGCATGAGAACATTAAAGAGTTCGTTCTGGCATTACTTATTTTTGAAGATATCTTTGCCCCGCTCTTATTGACGATTGCGCCGTTCATCATTCAAGATGAACCCGTTGCATTTAGTGATATCGGAAAAGTGTTCGTCGGCTTTCTCGTCTTTGGTGTCCTCTTGTTTATAGGCATCAAGTTCGTCACACGCAATCCTCGTGCCGTCAAACATTTGTTGCGGCAAGATGATGCGAGCATTGGACTGATCGGGTTGATTCTCTTCTTTGCCGGAATCGGGATGGTGTTCGGCTTATCCGAGATTCTCGGAGCGTTCATCGCTGGCATTATGCTTGCAGGCATCCACGACATTCGTCCACTGAAACGATTGACCGTGCCGGTTCGAGACTTGTTTTTACCGATTTTCTTCATCTCGTTTGGGATTTCTATCAATCTCGATCAAGGTGTGATTATCAACGCCTTGTTCTTCGTCTTGATCGTCTGTGGAGTTTTGTCGAAGTGGATCGTCGGACGGATTGGCGGCCGCATGTATGGACTGAGTCGGGTCAAAGCGAACGAGGCCGGATTCTCGCTAGCGCCACGCGGGGAATTCTCGATTTTGTTCACGACGCTATCAAACGGTGCCATCAATTTATTTGTTGGTCTCTATATCTTTGTCTCGGCCATCATCGGCATCGTCTTATTCCGTTTTTCTGAGCGGTTAGCGGAAAAGACCGAACAGACGCTTGATAAGATGAGGCCGAATCAAAAGAAAGACGACTAAACCGGAATCGTCCGGCTTAGTCGTCTTTTTAGTCTTCAAAAGGAAGAGGCTCGTTTCGATTTCTTTTGCTTCCGCCGCTTTCGCCAAATGACATATACAATCAAGGCGACAGCGAGTAGCGCATAGATGACATATGAATACACATCCAAATAACGAAGAATCGACTCCCAATTCTCTCCAACTCGAATCCCGATGAAGATGAGAATGGAGTTCCAGATGAGCGTCCCGGCCGTACTGAGCAATAAGAATTTAACGAACGGCATGTTCGACATGCCCGCCGGAAGCGAAATTAAACTGCGGACGACAGGCATGAGTCGGCCGAAAAAGACCATCCAGCCCCCGTAACGGTCGAACCAGGCATCCGCCTTATGCACGTCATCGAGATCGAGACGAATCCATTTCCCGTACTTTTTTGTCCACTTCTCAATCTGCTCGACATCCAAATAAAGTCCGATTGCATATAAGAGGACGGCACCAGCAATCGCCCCGGCCGTCGCAGCGACAATGACGAGCCAAATCATCAAGTCGGTCTTCACGGCGAAGAATCCTCCGAATAAGAGCACGACTTCTGATGGAATCGGCGGAAACACGTTCTCGATAAAAATCATGAACGCGATGCCGATGTAGCCGAACTGTTCAATGATACCAATCATCCAATCACGCATGTGATCAACCTCCACTCTTCGCTAGTATACCCTGCTGTTTAATTCGAAAACCAGCTTGACGTGTTACAATAAGTGAAAAAAGGACTGAGCCGAATGAATGAAACGACACGCTGCCCGTGGTGTGGGACTGACCCGCTCTACGTCCGGTACCATGACGAAGAATGGGGAAAACCGGTCCATGACGACAAGAAACATTTTGAATGTTTGACGCTCGAGAGCGCTCAAGCCGGCCTAAGTTGGCTGACCATCTTGCGAAAGCGCGAGCACTATCGTGCGGCCTATGTGGATTTTGACGTCAAGCGGGTTGCCGCGTTCACGCCGGACGATGTCGAACGATTGATGCGAGACGCTGGCATCGTTAAAAATCGGCGTAAAATCGAAGCGTCCATCAATAACGCCAAGCGCTTCCTTGAAATCCAAGCCGAGTTCGGTTCGTTCGATTCGTACATTTGGTCATTCGTCGATGGGCAAGTCATCCGCAATGAATGGCGATCGGCCGAAGAAATCCCGGCTGTGACCGAACGATCCGAGCGCCTCAGTAAAGACTTGAAACGTCGCGGTTTCAAGTTTCTCGGCCCGACGACCGTCTATGCCCATCTGCAGGCGACCGGCCTCGTTAACGACCATCTCTCAACATGTTCCGCTAAATAATTTTTTATTTTTTTGGTCAATCATGAAAGTAAGACGTGCAAGCTATTCATTTTTGTGACAAAATTTTGTCAAGACATGATATATATAGTTTGTAAGCGTTTTCAATTAATGAACAGTAGGGGGAAAGAGAATGAACGGTATTTTAATTTCAATCACGATTTACATGGCGCTCATGGTGCTTATCGGCATCGTCGCCTATCGCCGAACGAGTAGCATCGGCGATTACATGCTCGGCGGGCGGGCGCTCGGACCGGGTGTGGCGGCCTTGTCAGCCGGTGCCTCGGACATGAGCGGATGGCTCTTAATGGGGCTGCCTGGTGCGATGTTCGCATCAGGACTTTCAAGCGGGTGGATCGTCATCGGGTTGACGATTGGCGCGTACTTGAACTGGTTGCTCGTCGCTCCTCGTCTTCGGACGTATTCGTATTTAGCGGAAGATGCGATCACGATTCCAGACTACTTCGAGAAGCGATTTAAAGACACGCGAGGGACACTGCGTACGTTCTCTGCTGCGGTCACCCTCGTCTTCTTCACGCTGTATGCGACGAGCGGGTTCGTCGCCGGCGGCCGCTTGTTCAACGCCGTCTTTGGAATCGAGTTTGTCACCGGCGTCTTAATTTTAGCTTCCATCATTATCATTTATACGTTTATCGGCGGCTTTTTGGCCGTCAGTTGGACCGATTTTGTCCAAGGACTCATCATGTTGTTCGCACTCATCTTCGTTCCAGCAATCGCCATCACGGCAACGGACGGCGTCTCGAACGCGTTCCAAACGATTGGCGACATCGATCCGGCACTCCTTGACCCATGGACAGGACAATCGTTGATCGGAATCGTCTCCTTGTTCGCTTGGGGTCTCGGCTACTTCGGGCAGCCGCATATCATCGTTCGCTTCATGGCGATTGAAAAGTTAAAAGACATTAAAACGGCACGCCGCATCGGCATCTCTTGGATGGTGTTCACCGTCGTCGGAGCGATGGCGACCGGATTGTTCGGCCTTGCTTACTACACGCAACAAGGGTTAGAGATCGACAACCCGGAGAATATCTTCATCAACTTGTCGGACTTATTGTTCGTCGACTTGGTCACCGGTGTCTTGTTAGCGGCCCTCCTTGCGGCGATCATGTCGACAATCTCGTCGCAGCTTCTCGTATCATCGAGTGCCGCGACGACGGACTTCTATCAAAAGTTCTTCCGGAAAGGTGCGGGTGACCGCGAGCTCGTCATGGTCGGGCGAATCACGGTCATCCTCGTCTCGGCCGTCTCGATTTGGCTCGCACTCGGTGCGGACGATTCGATTCTTAACCTCGTCGGGTACGCATGGGCCGGCTTCGGTTCATCGTTCGGCCCGCTCATCTTGTTCAGCTTGTTCTGGAAACGGACGACGCGTCAAGGCGCTCTCGCCGGTATGTTGACCGGTGCCATCATCGTCATCGTCTGGAAGAACTACGCCGCCGATTGGTTCGGGACCATCGGTGAGCTTTATGAAATGATTCCGGCGTTCTTCTTGTCGGCTCTTGCGATTTATGTCGTCAGCTTGATGACACCACCGCCGAGTCAGACGATTACGAGCGAGTTCGAGGAAATGGAACATATTTTAAAACGTGAGCAAGTATAACGCGATGTACCAGGTGCTTTACGCCTGGTACATTTTTTTACGTCGTGACGAGGAATTCGTGACATTCCCGTCGAAAAGAAGAAATAAAATATTGCATCTTCGTGGAACCTATCGAAAGGACGTGACTTGTCAGTTGAAACGAATCCCTATTTCTTTGAGGCTCGTCGTGCCATTATCGATCTTTCTATTAGCCGGCTGTGCCACAGCCGAGGTCGAACCTAGCGTCGGGGACCAAGCCGAGACGCCGCCGGTCGAGACCGAACAGCCGCCAGAACCGGCCCCGCCGGCTGAGCCGGAGCCGGTCATGTCGACCGCCTCCTTGTATGCGATTGGCGATATTTTATTACACGACTCGGTATATAACGCCGCCGCGACCGATGATGGGTTCGACTTCAATCCCGGATTCGAGGAGGTCGCCCCGATCCTTCAACGGGCGGACATTGCCATCGCCAACCAAGAGAGCATGATCGGGGGCAGTGAGATCGGTCTGTCGAGTTATCCCGCGTTCAACAGCCCGTACGAAATTGGCGACGCGTTACAAGAAGCTGGGATCGACCTTGTGACGACGGCGAACAACCATACGCTCGACCGTGGCGTAAAGGCGATTGAGAACTCGATCAACCATTGGAACACGATCGGGATGCCGTATACCGGTTCCTTCATCTCCGAAGAAGATAAAGCAAATATTCGGACGTTGACGGAGAATGAGATCTCTTTCGCCTTCCTCGCCTATACGTATGGGACGAACGGCGTCGTTCCGAAACAGCCGTACCATGTCAACTACATCGATCTAGACTTGATTCGCTCAGACGTCGAGAAAGCGGAAAGCGTTGCCGACATGACCGTCGTCTCGCTCCATTTCGGTAACGAGTACGAGCCGCTCCCGAACGCGTCACAAGAATCGCTCGTCCAAGAATTGGCCGACCTCGGCGTCGACATCATCATCGGCCATCACCCGCACGTGTTGCAACCGGTCACCTGGGTGGACGGGGTGAACGGCAACCGGACGTTCGTCGCCTACTCGCTCGGCAACTTCTTATCAGGGCAACAAGGCGATGAACGGAATATCGGTGGCATTGTCGGGATTGAGGTCGTCAAGACGACGCTCGACGACGAGACGACGTTCGAACTCGCCAATCCGATGTTTTATCCGACGTTCACCCGTCGCTCAAGCGAAGGTCATTTCGAAGTCGTCCCGTTGAAGCAAGCAAAGCCAGAACTGTTCACGTCGACGAGCGAACATGTCTCACAATGGATGGGGGAACTCGACATTATGCAATGAAAAGAAGAGTCACTTTTTCAAGTGATTCTTTTTTTTATGGAAAAAGGGTTGCTTTCCGTGAAAGCATCCGTTAAAGTAATTCGTATATTTATAAATAAAGATGAATAATTATGTATAAGGGGTGTATAGATGATGAAACAAAAACTCGTACTCGCATACTCTGGTGGTTTGGATACATCGGTTGCAATTAAATGGTTAGATGAACAAGGTTATGACGTCATCGCCTGTTGCTTGAACGTCGGCGAAGGAAAGAACTTGGATCAAATTCAACAGAAAGCGCTAAAGGTCGGCGCTGTGAAATCAGTCGTCATCGACGCGGTCGATGAATTCGTGAACGACTTCGCCCGGTACTCGATGCAAGCCCATACGATGTATGAAGGTGTTTACCCGCTCGTCTCAGCACTGTCACGCCCGCTCATTTCGAAAAAATTAGTCGAGGTGGCCCAAGCAGAAGGTGCGGTCGCGGTCGCACACGGCTGCACAGGGAAAGGAAACGACCAAGTCCGGTTCGAAGTTTCGATTCATGCGCTCGACCCGTCACTTGAAATCATGGCTCCAGTCCGGGAATGGAAATGGTCTCGTGAAGAAGAGATCGCCTACGCAGCAGAGCATGGGATTCCGATTCCAATCGTTCAAGAAGAGCCGTTCTCGATCGACCAAAACATCTGGGGACGTGCCGTCGAGTGTGGCATCCTCGAAGACCCTTGGGCGGCTCCTCCGGCAAGCGCATACGAACTGACGGCTCAACTTGAAGACACGCCGAACGAACCGACTCTCGTCGAAATCGAATTCAAGCAAGGAGTCCCGGTCGCCATCGACGGCAAGTCGGCCTCGTTCACATCGATTTTAGAAGAGTTGAACATTGTCGCTGGCGCCCACGGCATCGGAAAAATCGACCATATCGAGAACCGGGTCGTCGGAATCAAATCACGTGAAGTATATGAGGCACCAGGTGCGATGACGCTCATCACTGCTCACCAAGCGCTTGAGGCGTTGACGCTTGTTCGCGAAGTCGCCCACTTCAAACCAATCGTCGAGCAAAAATTGACAGAAACGATTTACAACGGTCTCTGGTTCTCACCGCTCACGAAGGCGCTTCTCGCCTTCATCGATGAAACACAACAAACGGTGACCGGAACCGTACGGATGAAGCTCTTTAAAGGACAAGCGATCGTCGACGGACGGAAATCACCCATCTCGCTTTACGATGAAGAACTCGCGACGTATACGTCGGCCGACACGTTCGACCAACAGGCTGCCGTCGGTTTCATCAAGTTATGGGGACTGCCGACAAAAGTACAAGCAGAAGTGCTCGCAGAGAAAGGAACGATGGTGCATGAGTAAACTATGGGGTGGTCGGTTCGAACAGACGGCCAGCGAATGGGTCGACGAGTTCGGGGCATCGATTCACTTCGACCAAGCGCTCGTCCTCGAAGACATCGAAGGGAGCATCGCTCATGTGACGATGCTCGGGGAACAAGGGATTTTGTCTTCAACTGAAGTCGATCAAATCGTCGGTGGCCTCCATACGCTCGCAAAAAAAGCGAAACAGGATGCCCTGACGTTCAACGTCTTTCATGAAGACATTCATATGAACCTTGAGGCACTTCTTCATGAAGAAATCGGTCCCGTCGCCGGTAAGATGCATACGGCCCGGAGTCGAAACGACCAAGTCGCGACCGACATGCACTTATATTTAAAAAACCGCGTCACCGAGACGATTGCGGGCATCGAATCGGTGCAGCAAGCACTCGTCTCACACGCGTCTATAAACGTCGAGACGGTCATGCCAGGCTATACACATTTACAACGGGCCCAACCGGTCTCGCTCGCCCATCATTTGCTTGCTTACTTTTGGATGCTCGAGCGTGACAAGGAGCGTTTCCATGACAGTTTAAAACGAATCGACATGAGTCCGCTCGGCGCCGGGGCGCTTGCCGGGACGACGTTCCCAATCGACCGCCACCGTTCAGCGGAACTGCTCGGCTTTAGCCGTGTCTATCCGAACAGCCTCGACGCCGTCAGTGATCGGGATTTCATCCTCGAATATTTGTCGAACGCGTCGCTCCTCATGATGCACTTGTCGCGTTTCTGCGAAGAGTTAATCTTATGGAGCAGTGAAGAGTTTAAGTTCATCACGATCTCGGACGTGTTCTCGACTGGTTCGAGCATGATGCCGCAGAAGAAGAACCCGGACATGGCCGAACTCGTACGTGGCAAATCAGGACGGGTCATCGGTAACTTGATGGGACTTCTCACGATCATGAAAGGACTTCCACTTGCCTATAATAAGGATTTGCAAGAAGACAAAGAAGGCATGTTCGACACCGTCAAGACGGTTCAAGGCAGCCTCAGCATCATGGCCGGAATGATTCAGCATATGACGTTCCACGCAGAGACGATGAAACAAGCAACGGAACGTGACTTCTCCAATGCGACCGAGCTTGCCGATTACTTGTCAGCGAAAGGAATGCCGTTCCGTGAAGCCCATGAAGTGACAGGCACGCTCGTCCGTCACTGTATCGAAGAGCGGCTCTACTTGTCCGAGCTTCCGCTTGAGACGTATCAAGCCCATAGCGCACTGATCACAGAAGATTTATATGAGGCCCTGTCCCCTGTGACGGCCGTCGCCCGCCGAAACAGCTATGGTGGCACTGGCTTCGATGCGGTTCGAACGCAACTAGACGAAGCGAAACAAAAATTACCGACACACGCCTAATTCAATGAAGACCAGATCATTTATGACCTGGTCTTCATTTTTTGCTTGTCCAACTCCAAAAACCGTGTTAACCTGATTTTAGTCAACGTTAACAGAAAAGGGGTTTACATATGAAAATTAAAGACATTACACAAATCGCCATCGGGGCGGCCCTGCTTGCGAGCATCGGTTCAATCGCCATTCCGATCGGTCCGGTACCCATCACGCTTCAAATGCTTGGCATCATGACCGTCGCCTCCATCCTTGGCGCGAGAAAAGGGTCGCTCGCCGTTATCGTCTATTTGCTGCTCGGCATGATCGGCCTTCCGGTGTTGAGCGGCTCAGGCGGCCTCGCCCCGTTCGTCGGCCCGACGGTCGGTTATTTACTCTCGTTCCCGATCGCGGCCTATTTGATTGGCTATTTCTCCGAGAAACACCGCTCCTTCCCATCGCTCGTCACGTACAACTTGGTCTTCGGTCTTGGCCTCGTCTATCTGCTCGGTAGTTTCGGGTTGCAAGTTATGCTCGGGTTGTCCTTCCTAGACGCCTTGACCGTGAATATTCCGTTTATTATCGGAGATACGTTAAAAGCGCTGCTCGCGGCATTCCTTGCCGTTAAGGTGACTGCCAACAAACAGGTGCAACGCTCCCTCGCCTCATAAGCATATCCTGGCGTTTCACCCCCTTTCCTTGGTGGAACATATTACTATGGAAGGGGGTGTCCTTATGAGCGATTCATCGTTTAAGAAGCGGTTGATGAAAGCGACCCATCTCCATCGCTCGAGCGAAGGACAACGTCGTGGGAAAGAAGCGCGACAGCACGAGAAACGAGATACGGATGCGTTTGAACGCCGATTGCGCGAAGCGAAGAGTAAGGTCGGCCAGATTCAAGAAAACATCGACCATATTTCTAGACGATAAAACCCCGTCGGTTGACGGGGTTTTTCTTTACGTTAGTCTCTCTTTTTCGGTCGAATGAATAGCGCCACGATAAACGTGATTGCGAGGACGACGAGCAGCCCGAGCGAGATGTCATTGAAACCGAGCAAGTTCAACGCCACACTGAGCGCGACGGCAACATAAAAGCCGCCGAGCGCTTTTTTCACGAGTTGCGAGCTGAACCGTTGCAGCTGCTTCGCCCCAATCGGTGACCCGATCATCGCGCCGACGATGAGCGCGAGGCCGTGCCAATAGTTTGTATCGGCTCCGGCAATTGCGTAACTGACGACACCGGACACGACGATGAAAAGTGCCGCCGCGATACTTGTACCAACAGCCCGCTTCATCTCCGTGTTGAGCAGTTTCACTTGGAGCGGAGTCAAGACGAAGCCACCACTAACACCCATAAGGGACGAGATGAAGCCGCCGAACAGTCCGATGAATCCGATACGAGGTACCGACTCGGAGCCGACACTCCCTTCGACGTGTTGTTTCGAACGGAAAAACGAAATCGCGAAATACGTCAAGAGCGCGATATAGGCGAGCGAAATGACCGGTTTCGCCCCGTCGAGCGTCTCTAAGTAGAAGACGAGCGGCGTCGCCACCCACGTCCCGATGACCCCGAATCCGCCAATCAAGAGCGCGTGCTTTCGGTTGACGTTCTTCAGTTTGATGTGCGAAATCGTCCCCGCTGTCGTCGATCCGAGCGTGAGCATGAGACTGAGCGCGATGGCCGCACTCGCCTCGTAGCCGAAGACGAGCAAAAGCGGCGTGAGTAAGATTCCGCCCCCGATGCCGAAGAATCCGCTCAATATCCCGATGAGCGTCCCGAGCAGTAGAAACGAGAGTAATGCCATGATGTCCATTTGGGTCCCTTCTTTCTTTCCTTCTCGTTAGCAATCATAACAAAAAGAGACGCATCCTGCGCCTCTGACGAAATATTACGGATACAAGTCTTCGTCTTGCAAATAGCCAAGGAAAGTATCTTGCAGTTCCATTTCTGTGTCGGTCCCGTCAAGCCATACCGTCGCTTCAATCTCAGAATTCGTCAAAGAAGACGTCCCATCAAGCGCGCCGAACACATGGGACACGGTGTCCACCATGACGACTTCAATCAGATGCATCATCAACTTTTGTTGCTCCGGATTCATCTGCTGATACATATGAATCGCTTGACTGTATGAGTCAACCTCTGAAGAAGAGCGTTCTTCTTCGTACATTTCTTTATATGTTTGAAGCCCTTCCTGTACGACAGTCTCATACATAGCCTTCACGAATATATCGATCTTCTCACTCATCTATTGTCCTCCCTTCCATTCTATCGATGCCCAAAACGTTCATTGCTACAATACGTAGACGGCTAGTTCACCGAAAAGAGTCTAGGCTACCCTAGACTCCACGTTCAGAGCACCCGCTCTAAAAAGTCGAACAGTTGCTGCCGGTATTCAGCTTGGAACGTCTTATGGGAGGCGACGTGACCGTTGTTTTCGGTCACCCACAACTCGATTTGGTTGTTTCGTTCGGCGAGCTGTTCGCTCTCTGACACCGGGATGGCGTCGTCTCCTCTTCCGTGAATCAACAGAATCGGTGCATCGATGTTTTCGACGTCGTCAATCGGTTTGACGAGATCCGCATCAAGGCCGGTAAACCATGGCGTCACCGTCATGATGACCGGAGTGAACGGGAAGTTCGGTAAATCGCTCCATACCGGCAAGTTCGTCTCGAGGTAAGCACGTAAATCGCTGAACGGGCTGTCGGCGATGACGGCAGCGACTTCTGTCTCATCTGCCGTCGAGAGCGCCGTCGCCGCTCCCATCGAGACACCGTATAACACGATTGGTCCATCTGTCCGCTCCTTCGCGAAGGCGATGGCCGCTTGCAAATCGGACTGTTCTTTCGCCCCGACCGTCACACGATCGCCTTCGGAGATGCCTGACGCTCGAAAATCGAACGTCAAGAACTGATAGCCTTGTTTATGGAACTCTGGAATCAGTTCTTTCAATGGCAAATCCGACTGTTCCCGGTTTTTCCCGTACCCGTGGGCGAACACGATCGTCGCGCGCGGCGTCGGGTGCGGAATCCACCAGCCGTATAAGTCGCTACCATCCTCTGCTTGAATCGTCACGTTCTCATATTTGATGTCGAGCGCTTTCGGGGTGAACGTCAACGTCTCCCGGACCGGTGACGTCAACTGATCGCCGATATGAGCCGAGATGCCGACGACTGCGAGAAACGCGACGAGCACGATGACGGCAAGCGCGATTCCTGTAAATTTCACAAAACGATTCATCCAATTTCCCCTCTTCATTGTTAGTCAGATAGCCAGCTGCGCAACGCGACGAGTGCGTGTTGGACAGGTTCCCACGTCTCCGAAGGGATGACGTAGCATGTCGCCTCGTGAATCGTGAACGTCTTGACGTCTTTTCGTTTGACGATATTCTCGCCAATTGGACCGAACGGGTCACTGTTGACGTCGACATGTTCGAACGTCTTCCATACCCGTTCCCCCGACTCGACCATCGCACAACCGAACGGCTTCATCGGACCGTCAATCCCATACTCGGCATAATGCCAAAGGGTCGTCGCATCAAGTGGTGAGCCGAGGTGGAGAACTTTTGCGTTCCGCTCAATCATCTTCTCAATCGGCGAGCCCGGTCCGAACCCCACTTTGAGCGTATGATTGGCAACGACCTGTTCGGCGTCTTTCCCCCAAGCCGCGACCGACCACATCGGATGTTGGCTGCGATACACACCCGGATACGACCTGAATAGTTCTGGAACACGACCCATTCCACGGGTCGCCGTCTTTTCAGGGTCGTACGGCGGCATCGTCTCCCGGATTGTCTCCCACCATTCGACCGGAACCGGTGGCGCTTCCCAGCCTGCCGGGTCCGAGTTGTCCCCTGTCTGAGTCGCCATCATGAGTAGCCCTTCCGGTCCGACCGTCTCTTGTAACGCCTCAATGATAGTCTGGGCTCCACCGCATACCCATCCAAGCTTCGAGAGTGACGTATGGACGAACAGGGCGTCCCCTCGTTGAATTCCGTTTTCTTGCAACTGGCTTATTAAACTTGTCTTTGTTTCGATATGTTTCATCATCTCTCACTCCACGACGAGCTGGATCGTCGACCCGCTCCTTGTTTTCTTCACTTCAATCCGGGCATCGACGCGGTCTTTCAACTCTTGCACGTGACTGATTACACCGACGAGCCGACCGCTCGATTGGAGCGACATGAGTAACTCGATTGCCTGGTCGAGCGATTCCGCATCAAGCGTCCCGAACCCTTCGTCAATGAGCATCGTCTCGAGGCTGACACCACCACTCAGTTGCTGTACGACTTCAGCTAAGCCGAGTGCGAGTGACAAGGAAGCTTTGAATCCTTCACCGCCGGATAAGTTTTGCACGCGTCGGGATTGACCCGTATAGGCGTCAAAGACTAATAATTCGAGACCGGACTTCGCATTTCCTTTCGCCGTCTCGATTTTTCGTTCAAGTTGGAACTGCCCGCTCGTCATTTGATCGAGATGGATATTCGCCGCATGTAAGATTTGATCGAAGAACGCCGTTTGCACGTACGTCTCAAACGTCAGTTTCTGCGGGTTCACGCCGCGACCTGTATCGGCAATCAACTTGATTGTCTCGAGCCGTCTGACGTCGGCATCCGTTTTTTCACGAAGCGCATGCCACTCGCGGACCGTCTGGCGGTGACGCTTTAAGTGGACGTCAGCGGTGACGAGACGTTCGGAGAGCGACTCGCTCTCCTCCTGTGCCACTTGGAGTCGTTCTTTAAGCGCTTCGACTTCAGGACGAGGTCGTCCTCCGATTTTCGCTTCAACTGTTTGAAGAGCGTGCTCGATTCGCCCTGCTTCTTCAAGCTCTTTGGCGAGACGTTCTTTTAACGTCGGCAACGTATCGACAAGCGTCCGGTCCTGTAAGAATGCATCTTCTGTCAACTCGATTTTCTGAAGTGCCTCGTCGAGTTGCGCTCGCGCTTCGTTTAACCGGCGTTCCTCGAATTCGAGCTGTTCCGTGAGCAGTCGGAACCGTTCAGCCTCCCCCCACTTCAGACGGTTGACTTCTTCCGTTCGCCGCTCATATTCCGTGACCTCGCGCATAATGGTTTGGAGTCGTAACGTCAGCTGGTCACGTTCTGTCGTCAACGTGCTGCGTGTCATCCCATCGACTTGTCGCATCGTCTGTAACGTTTCTTGAATCGCCTGCAACGCTTCGAATAAGGATTGCCGCTTCTCCGCCTGTTCCCGCTTGGCGGTCTCAAGTTTCCTAACCGCCTGCGTGGTCGTCCGAAATGTCGCCTCGACACGTTTTCGCTCTTCGACGTCGTTTCGGAGTGTTTGGACGAGCGACGCCTGTTGATGGAGCGCCTCGCTCGCCGGACCGACGAGTTGTAACGATTTCGTAGCGACGTCGCGCTCTGCGACGAGTTCATCATATTGACGCTTGAGCGCCCGATAGTCGGCGCGGGCCTCATGGAGCGCGGTGTCGAGCCGCCGAAGCGTTTCGATGGCTAATTGATGCTCACTTTCATTCGCCTGACCGGTAGAACGTTCGACCCGTTCATGTGTTCGCGATCCACAAACCGGGCACGGGTCGCCCGCCTTGAGCCGGTCTCGGAGCGTGTCCGCCATGAGCGCATGCTCGGCTTCAACGAAACGCTCGACACGTATGGCCTGGGCCGCATGTTGACGTTGCACGTCTTTTCCGTTTCGCTCACAAGCGGCGAGTTCGCCAGCGACACGCTCGATTTTTTCGACGAGCCGGCTATGATGCTCGAGCTGACTGTAGCGGCGCTCCGCTTCGACGAGTTCTTCAGTCGCGGGCTTGTCTTCAAGTTGTTTCGCGAGTGTCTGTTCGATGTCACGGAGCTCCACTAAACGGGCCTCTTCCGGAAACACAGCAAGTTCATCGACTTGGCGCTTCAACACCGTCCGTTTCTCTGTCGCTTGCTGCCATTCCTCGACATATGGAAGCCATTCAGCAATCTCATTCAATCGGTTATTCGTCCGTTCGGCTTCTTGACGGAGCTCTGTCATCTTGTCGGACTGTTCATGTAACGTCTCAAGCTGTGCCGCATACATCTCGTCACGCTTTTGAGATTCGATGCGGTCTTTTTTGATGCGCTCGGTATCGTGCCGTAGCGTCTCGAACCGTTCATAGTGCGGTTGGATGGTCACGACTTTCTCGAGCCGCTCAATCAAGGCACGTCGTCTCACGCGATCCTCTTCCGCATCTTGGAACGTGTTGAGCGCATTACGGTACGTATCCCGCTCTTCCATTAACGCAAGTAGTGCCGTCGCCTCATTCAAGTGCACCCGTGCCTCTTCGAGTCGAATCTCGGCCGCCCGTTTCTCTAGCTGCACCGTGTCTTTCGTTTGTACCAGACGTTCTTCTCTATCCTCAAGCCAAGTGACAATGTCCGGTACGTTCCGTGTCGCGACCGTTTCGATTTCCTCGTCTTCGAGTTCCAACAGTTTCAACCGCGTCGTCTCGATGGCCCACTCGACGCGCTTACGATATTTCCCATGTTTCTCGACCCAATCCTCTTGGAACGCCCGATACGCTTCTGTCTTGAAAATCGACTGTAAAATCTGTTGTTTCTTGACAGAATCCGAATCGAGTAATTGACGGAACTGATTTTGAGGGAGCAGTAAGATTTGACTGAACTGTTCGTAATTGAGCTGGAGCAACGACTCGATTGTCTGTTCGACGTCGTTCACTTTCGTCGCGATTGGCTTCCACGTGTCTTTCCACTCATAGAGTACCGCCTCGTGTGGAATCGGTGTCTTGTTTTTCGGATGCGGTTGTTGCGGCTGACGGACGATGCGGTACCGCTCGTCTCGAATCGTGAACGAGAAGTCGATTTCGGTCTTCCGCTCCGGTTCTGCATACTGACTCCTAAAATCGCTCGCGTTTCGAAGCAAGCCGCTCGCTCGGCCGTACAGGGCGAACGTCATCGCATCAAAGATGGTCGTCTTGCCGGCGCCTGTGCGTCCGCTGATGACGAACATCGAGCGTCCTTCGAGTTTCGTGAAGTCAATCGTCTCGGTCTCGGCGTAGGGACCGAAGGCAGTGATGGTCAAGTTGACAGGTCTCACTTCACGTCACCTCCTTCGATGAGTTCCTGGACATACGCGTCGGCATCTTTCCCATGAACCGCTTTAAAGAAATCAAGGTAGACGTCTTCGATTGAGCGACGGTCGAGCTGCTCCCGTTCGACTCGTGACGTCTCTTCTTGACGTCGTAACAGCTCGAGCTCGAGATGGAGAATGTTCGGATAAACCGTGCGCAGCTTCGCCATCGGGTCGAACAAGGCGCGCTCATCCGTCAACACAATCTTCAAATAATCCTCCACAGCCTCGTCTTGATAAAATGACGGGTCGAGCAGCTCGTCTAACGTCCCGGTTAAAATACGTAAGTCGCGGCGCGCCTCGAGCGGGCGACGTCGGCGTGTCCACGTCCCGTCCCACTCCATGATGTCGACCGATTTCACATGGTTCGCCTCAGAAAAAGAATATTTCATGAGTGATCCGCTGTATGCGATGCGTTCATCTTGAATCGCGTCCCGGTTGTGTAAATGACCGAGTGCCGTATAGCCGAACGGGGCGTACAACCCTTTCGCGACTTGTCCGGCCGTCCCGACAGATAACTGACGCTCTGAATCGGTCTCAAGCCCACCTGCGACAAAACTATGCCCGACTGCGACCGCGTTCGAATCGATGGCGCCGTAAGCGTCGACGACCGCAGCGAGTGCATCGTGGTGCGTCCGAATCGAGTCGTCATGAAAAGCGTAACGAACCCGCGCCGGTTCTAGGAACGGCATTAAATAAAACGGGACGCCGCCGATTTCAAGCGGTCCTGCGTCCGGCTCAAGCTTCCCGACGATATGGAGCCCGACTTTCGTCAACAGTTTCGAGCTATACTGCAATCGTTCTGCCGAGTCATGGTTACCGGCAATGGCGACGACCGGGATGTTCCGCTCTAAAACGAGCGCTTTCCACATCTCGTCGAGTAAATCGACGGCCTCGACCGGTGGGACGGCACGATCGTACAAGTCACCTGCGACGATGATGGCGTCCGGTTTCTCTTCATCAACGATGTTTAAAAACGAATCGAACAAGACGATTCGTTGATCTTCTGTCATATGGCGACCGTGGACAATCTTTCCTAAATGCCAATCGGCCGTATGTATCCATTTCATGTCACTTCACCTCATCTTCATTCTATCATTATTCTGCAAACTAGTTCGACGTCTTGACACTTCATTTCGAAACAGCGAAAGTTAAATGGAAAGGGGGTCGTGTGATGGAAGCTACGACCACATGGCGATCATTCATTCAACTGTTTCGAATCGCCAAGCCTCCGAAAGCGTTATTTATCGGGGCAATCCTCATCTCACTCATTCAGGCGGTGGCTTCGCTTGCCATCCCACTCATCTTGCAACGAGTCGTGGACAACTGGAGCGTCGCCATGCTCGACGCACGGCTCATCACCATTTTCATCGTGGCGTTTTTAGTCCAAGTTATCTCGAGCGCGATTTCAATCTATTGGCTACATATCGTTGGCCAGCGCGTCGTCGCGAACTTAAGGACGACGTTATGGGAACGGCTCGTCGCGCTCCCGATCCCGTTTTATGACGGGATCAAATCGGGTGAGCTCGTCTCACGCCTCAATAATGATACGACGACACTCCAACAACTGTTGTCCGAGCAGAGCGTCCGCTTGTTGACGTCTGTCGTCTCAATCATCGGGGCGGTCGGCATTTTGTTCACGCTCGATTGGCAGATGACGCTCGTCATCTTGTTTTCGGTACCGACGACACTATTGATCGTCATCCCGCTCGGTCGCCGGTTGCGCGTCATCGCCAAAAAGACACAACACGAGCTCGGTGCTTTGTCCGGATTCTTTGCGGAACTACTCGGCGAGATTCGACTCGTGAAGTCGCAAGCGACCGAACCCGAGGAAGTGACCGAAGGAAAACGTCGGATTGAACGGTTATTCGACTACGGTGTGCGGGAAGGACGCATCCAAGCGCTATTGATTCCGCTCCTGAACGTGACGCTGACGGCGATGCTCATCGCTATCCTAGGCTTCGGAGCGTACCGCGTCTCGACCGGTGCTCTCTCGACGGGGTCTCTGCTCGCGTTCATGCTGTACTTGTTTCAAATCATCACGCCACTCATTACGATGTCCGAATTTTTGACACGTCTTCAAAAAGCCCGTGGCGCGACCGAACGTATTTCTGAGCTGCTTCTTGTTGAAACAGAACCGTATGAAGACGCATCCGAGCCGATTCAACAAGCTTCTCTTTCATTCGAAGAGGTGACGTTCCAATATGGTGAGGCACCTGTGATTAAGCAGTTGTCGATGACGGTACCGTTCGGAGCCACAACGGCCATCGTCGGGCCGAGTGGAGCTGGGAAGACGACGCTCTTCGCGCTCGTCGAACAGTTCTATCGCCCGACGTCAGGGAAAATCCTCTATGGCGACCGAGACATCCATACGTACGGCAGAAACGCGTGGCGCCAAATCATCGGCTATGTGGCGCAAGACTCACCCGTCTTGTCCGGCACGGTCCGCGACAACATTTTGTACGGCTTGAAGCGTGATGCGACAGAAGATGAGATTTTGGCGGCGTGTGAGATGGCAAACGCCAGACAATTTATCGAGGGGATGGCGGATGGGCTCGATACTGAAATCGGAGAGCGCGGTGTCCGTCTGTCGGGCGGGCAACGCCAACGACTCGCCATCGCCCGCGCCCTTCTCCGCGATCCGCAAATCTTGCTTCTTGACGAAGCTACGTCAAGCCTTGATTCTGAATCGGAACGTCTCGTTCAAGAAGCGCTCGATCGGCTTATGCGCGGTCGAACGACGCTCGTCATCGCCCATCGCCTCTCGACGGTGCAACATGCCGAACAGATTATCGTCCTCGAGGACGGGGCGATTAGCGGACGCGGGACGCATCAGCAACTGTTACATGAAAACGAACTATATGAAAAACTGGTCACGCAACAACAATTAGGAGGTCAATCAATATGAAGACAATCGGATTTATCGGACTCGGTGTCATGGGGCAATCGATGGTCAGGAATTTAATGAAAGCCGGATTCCACGTTCAAGCCCACACGCGAACAAAAGAGAAAGCAATCGACTTACTCCATGAGGGCGTCACGTGGTGTGACACCATCGCTGATGTTTGTGCCGGGGCCGATGCTGTCATCACGATTGTCGGATATCCGTCTGACGTCGAGCAGATTTATTTCGGTGACGGCATGATCCTCCAATCCGCCGATCCTGGTACGATTGTCATCGATATGACGACGTCTTCTCCTATCCTCGCTGAACGCATCGCTGAAGCGGCCATCGACCGGAGCTTGCTTCCGCTTGATGCGCCGGTCACGGGTGGTGACGTCGGCGCAAAAAATGGGACGCTCTCGATCCTCGTCGGCGGCGGAGAATTTGCGTTCACGAAAGCGCGTCCTTTGTTTGAAGCGATGGGCCAAGCCATCGAGCGGATGGGTTATGCCGGTAGCGGTCAATATGCGAAACTTGCAAACCAAATCGCCATTGCCGGCATCATGATGGGCAATGCGGAGATGCTCGCCTTTGCGAAACGGGCCGGTCTGGACGCCGAGCAGTTGCGTCAGACGATTCGCGGCGGTGCGGCCGGCAGTTGGACGCTTGAGAACCTCGTCCCTCGGATGATTCAGGAGGATTACTCGCCTGGGTTCTTCATCAAGCATTTCATTAAAGACATGGGTCTCGCTTTAGAGAGTGCCGAACAACTGAACGTGAAGCTACCAAGCCTTGAACTCGCCTCGAAGCTCTATACGATTCTTCAAGAGAATGGGTACGGCGACAATGGGACGCAAGCGTTGATTGAGTACTATTTACATCAAGAAGTTTGAAACTAGTCGTGCGTGGAATTAGGTGAAGGAAGGAGGCGATTGTCCATGCCATGGAACATGAAGGACTATCCGCAATCGTTGAAAAACTTTGACCCACTCGTCAAAAAGAAAGCCATCGATATCGCCAACGCCTTGCTCGCTCAAGGGTACTCTCCGAAAAAAGCCATTCCAATCGCCACAGAACAAGCGAAAAAGTGGCATGCGGAAGCATCGAGCGAAGAGCGGAAAGCGTTCGATGAGGCACCTGACCCCCAAAAATCAGATCGTCATGACACATGAAAAACAGTCAGCTGAGTATGCTCAGCTGACTGTTTTTACGTGCTCCGCCTCTTTTTCTGCCTTGATTTCTAAATAGAGTCCTGCAAGTGCTGTCTCAAGATAAGGTTGGACGAAAATTAAGGCAAGCCCGCCTGTCACTAAGACGAGCACGTACCAGCCGATAAAACTTGCGAGCAGTTTGAGCAGGACAAGCTTTTTACCATCCATGAGCCGCTTGCTCGCTTTCATGGCGGCGAGAACGGATAGGTCGGGCTGGTCGCGTAAAATGAACGGCACCATTCGAAACGTCAAATAAAACCATACACCTGGAACGATCAAAAGTAACATGAGGGCGTTTAAACCGAGATAGAACAGCCCATAATAGAAGACGGCCTTCACATACTGTTTGAGCGACCCGAACGAATCGAAGAGGAGACCGAGTGTCGGTTTATCTTCCTTCGCGATATCGAGGTAAATCCAATTCCGACCCAGTTCGAGCGGAGCGAGCAGGACGAGCGAACTGTACAATAATAGAATCGATATGAACAACACGTCAGTCGGTGCATCAGTAGACAAGTTGAGTTGCGACGTGACGACAGTCTGCACGAGCATCGTCGCGATGGCGGCAAAGATGGCGATGCCCCAGTTTCCAGAGAGCATCCGAAGAGCAAATTGTTTATAAACGGAAGCTTGCATAACGTCACCTACATTGTTTCGTTTTTTTCATTATAGCAAAAAAACAGTCAATCGACTGTTTTATCGCTTCGTCTGTTCATGGAATCGCTGGAACTTTGATTCATCTAGCGCACCATCCGTCCGGACCCCTAACCCGACATGGACGTACGTGACGTCTAGTGTGTCCATCAATTCGCGTACGTTGTCAGCATCGATGCCGGCTCCGGGTAAGATGTTCATCTCCGCTACCTCGCGCATCGCCTTGAGCAAATCGATTCCTTCTCGTGCCGTCGCGGCTCCTCCAGACGTCAGCACGTGATCGACTTCAGGAAAATCGTTTAATACCTCGACGGCGGCGATGATGTCTCTTACCTCATCGATGGCACGATGGAACGTGAGCGCCATGTCGCCTTTATGTTTAATGACTTCACCGAGAAGCCGTTCATCGATTTTTCCGTCAACGGTCAACGCACCGAAGACGATACCTGCAGCTCCGAGTTCCCGACAAAGCCCGACGTCCGCAAGTAACGTCTCCTCATCGTCCTCGTTGTAGACGAACGAGTTTGCATGCGGACGAATCATGACATGAACAGGGATCGCTACATGCTCGATCACGTTTCGAATCGTCCCAAAGCTCGGTGTCGTCCCGCCAGAAGGCATATCGGCAATCAATTCGAGCCGATCCGCCCCAAAACGTTCTGCTTGTTTTGCTTCCTGTAGTGTAGTGGCAATCACTTCAATCATTCAAACGCCTCCTTTTATTATGGAGCAAAGCGCCAATCGACCTCATGGATGGCGAGGTCGCGCTTCCAATCCGTCGGTTCCGGGAAGTCGGAGATGACAGTCGTCACCTTTGAAAAGTCCGAGACCCGGTACCGTTTCTGTTGATTGAACTGGGTATGGTCGACGAGCAAGTAACACGTGCGGCTCTGTTGCATGACCGCTTGTGACACTGTCGCGAGACCGTGGGCGTCACACGTCAACCCGAGCGTAGGGTCGACCCCTTCGACGGAGAGGAAGGCCGCATCGAACACATACGCCTTCAGCTGTTGTAACACTTGTTCCCCGACCGCAACGAGATGCTTCGTATCGATGGTGCCGCCGAGCAGTTGGATGTCTCCTGTGAAGACGCCTTTTGCCCGCTGTTCGAACAGTGCTTTCGCGACCGTGAGCGATGGCGTGACGACCGTCAAGTTCCGTCCTCGCATCCGCGCCGCGACTTGCTCCGGTGCAACCCCGTGACCGATATAGAGAAGGGCGTCATCCTCCACAAGTTGGAACGCCGTATAGGCGATGCGACGAATCCCATCCATGTTGGAGATCATCATCGGCTGGAACGAGACGCTTTGATGCAAAACGGCGCCACCGTAGACCCGTTTAATCCGATGCTCTTTCTCGAGCTCCTCCAAATAACGACGAATCGACTCCCCCGAGACGTTCAATCGTTCAATCAGTTCACTCGTCTTCACTTTTCCTTCCCGTTCAATCCATTCGACAATCTTTTGTTTACGCTCTTCTCCTATTAAAGACACAAGCCTGCCTCCTCCGCAATATTCGTTTCCTTTCTTAGTGTAGCGAACGGATGTAAATTTAACGTAAACGGAAAGTAAAGAACGGGCAAATCCAACATGTTTTTCGTGAATTTTCGTTAAAATCAACAGAAATCCACAAAAAAGCCAAGCTTGTTAAGCTTGGCTCTAAGAATCGAGGACGCGAGAGATGGAGGTCATTGAACGATCCATCTCCGTATTCGCATTATTTTCGCTTTTGAAACAATGGCACTTTCGGCTCGGTCCCAGAACGGATGCGTTGCCAGTTTGCGCGATGTTTAATGATGATGAACAAGGCGAGCGGAACGATGACGACGAGCGGTAACCAGTCTCTCGTCATCAATCCATATACGGTCACGGTCACGAGTCCGACTGCGGATGCCGCCATCGACGAGAGTGAGACCATCTTTGAAATCATAAGCGTCAATAGGAACGTCGCGACGACAACGAGGAAAAACCATGGGAACGCCGCTAGCAAGACGCCAGCGCTCGTCGCAACCGACTTGCCACCTTTGAATTTCGCAAAGATCGGGTACGAATGGCCGATGATGGCCGGGATTCCGGCTAAAAGCAAGCTCATGTCACTTCCGAACAGAAGCGGGAGCAATGCGGCGAGGAGCCCTTTCCCCATATCCCCGAGCAAGACGAGCGTTCCGGCCCGTTTGCCGAGCACACGGAACGTGTTCGTCGTGCCCAAGTTGCCACTTCCATGCTCACGGACATCGACCCGGTATCCGAGTTTGCCGATGATGAGCGCGAACGGGACAGCCCCGAGTAAATAGCTAATCAATACAATGAAAATCTCTGTTAAATAAGGCATCGCAAATCCCCTTAGTCCATTAATTGCTTGAGGTATTCTTCGAACGGGACGTTCATCTGTTTGACGTTCGTCGCATGCTCTACCCCAATGTAACGTAAATGCCACGGCTCATACATATAACCCGTCTCATCTTCAAATGCCCGTTGATAACGGACGATGAATCCGAATTTGTGGGCGTTATCGGCCAGCCACTTGCCTTCTTTTGTCTGTTCGAGCCCTTGCGTCAATTGATAACCGACCGAGGCGCTCGACACATCAATCGCGAGTCCGGTCTGATGTTCCGAATGACCCGGCGGCGCTGAATACTTCATCGCTTGTTCTTTTCCATCGCGCGCGACGTATGCATTAAAGAGCTGAACTTGATAGTCGTAAGAACGAAAGGCGCTCGTACCTCTTAAATCAATCCCTGCCGTTTTCGCGGCAGTCATGAGTGCCTCGATGCCAGACGCCGCCTCTTGACGGAGCATGCGTCGGTCCCCTGTGGCCGAATCGACGAAGTCGATGTTCGGGGTCACGAGGTCTTGCGGTTTATAGTTACTCGGGAGCGCGATTTGTTTATTCACGAGAATGAGGGTATCGAGGGCCAAATTTGCCTGACCGTTCGTTTGCAGCGGCTCTTTCGGTACGAGTTCAACCGGAGGTGCCTCTTCTTCAGGCGTCGTTTCTGGTGTTTCCGCTGGCGGTTCCTCTTCGGTAGGCGGCTCTTCTGTCACTTCTGTATCTGGTGTATCAGATTCTTCATCGTTCGACTCCGGTGCTTCTACTGGAGGCGTCATTGGTTCTTCCTCCGTCACGACCGGTTGTTCCGTCGGTTCATTCGTTGGAGGTTGTTCATTCGGATTACAGCCCACCAACGTGAGCGTCAAGGCGCAGCACACCATCCATTGCGATGGTTTTCGCATGCGATCTTCCCCTTTCTATATACAAAAAAATACCGTCAAGATATGATACCATACTGACGGTACAAAAGAAGCACTGTTATGAGACGGGGCTCATGACACGCATATACATCTCATGCCATTCTGGAAACTCTCGGTCAAGGCGGACCGGTTTAAAATCGCCTTGTTTGACGACGACATGTGTCGTTTTCGCAGTCCCGACCAAATGACCGTCCTGATCTGTTAATTCATAGCCGTAAACGGTACGAATTTTAGAGTACGTGTCGACCCACACTCGGACGTGGACCGTGTCGCCGAACGTCACGCTCTTCTTGTAATCGACCGATACGTTCGTGACCGGTGAGACAAATCCTGCCTGTTCCATGTCTTTATATTCGACACCAAGTTCTCGCAGGAGCTCGGTTCTTGCTATCTCTAAATAGACGAGATAGTTCGCATGATAAACGATTCCCATCATGTCAGTCTCTTGGTAACGAACCGGAATTTGAATCGTATGCATCAGTATCGTCCTCGCTTTCCATTCCATTGTATTATAACTTGGTACTAATATCTACTGCTAATAATTGATTGAAGTCACTTTCTGCCACGTCTTGAGCAATGAGTCGATACGACTGTCTGGCAATGGCCTCGTCAATCAGTGATAACGCCATTCGGGCGTTCGGGCGGTCCATTTGTGTAATTCGGTTCTCGATTTCTCGACGTGCCTCCTCGTCCAACACATAGCCGAACTTCTCAGCGTAGCGGATTGCAATCTCGACAAGCTCGGCAATCGAATAGTCCTCGAAGTGAATGCTCCGTTTAATCCGACTGCTAAGGCCCGGGTTCGACTCAATCAATCGACGCATCGGTGCCTCATAACCGGCTAGCACGACGACCAAGTTCTCCCCGTGTTTCGGCATCTCGTCCACGAGCGTGTCAATCGCCTCTTTGCCATAATCGTTCGGGCCCCCACTTAAACTATACGCCTCATCGATGAGCAACACACCACCGAGCGCGTCACGAATTGCGGCTTTCGTCTTCTGAGCCGTCTGACCGACGTACCCACTGACGAGGTCGGCTCGGCTGACGACTTTCAAATGACCACGCTTCAGATAGCCCGCTTTCTTCAGCAACTGCGCGTATAAATGGGCGAACGTCGTCTTTCCGGTCCCGCTGTTGCCGACGAGTGTCGCGTGAAGTTCGACTGGCGCCGTCTTCAGTCCGAGCTCACGTCGGCGTTTTTGAACGGTGATGAGCGCCTCGATTTCCTGAAGCTGTCGTTTTGCTTCCGCCATGCCGACAAGGTCATCAACAGAAAGCGCACGGTCCTCTTCAGACTGAGGCTCAACGAAATCAAGTTCGGTCAATATCGCCATCTCATCAAGTGGTGCGTTCGCACCGAAGCGAGATCCTTTTTGGAACATCGCATCGAGCAAGATGTTATGAACCGTGCGCGCGTTCCCGAACGTCGCATCGACACGCTGTCGATCTAGTCTCGCAAGCAGCGCCCGTTTTGCTTCGGCCGTAAGGACGTAATTGTTCTCATCAGCCACTTTTTCACCGATCGCGATAAGCTCTTCGTCGGAATAGTTCGGTAGCTCGTAATGGTTCGACTCTGGAAACCGGGACCGGAGGCCAGGGTTGGCGAGGAGGAAGTGACGCATCTCTTCCGGATACCCGGCGAGGATAACGACAAATTTCCCGGCATATTCGCCACTCGTCATCGCGGCGACAAGTGTATCGATTGCGGCTTGTCCATAGTCGCTCCCGCTCGCATCTTGTCGCTTCAGTGCGTATGCCTCATCGATGAATAAGACGCCCCCTTCCGCTTCTTTCACTTTATTCATGACTTGTTCTTCCGTCTGGCCGACGAACGCACCGACAAGGCTCGAGCGATCGGCTTCAATCACGTCAGGACGGCTGAGAAGTCCGAGTTCAAAGTAAATCTCAGCCATCAACCGAGCGAGCGTCGTCTTGCCCGTCCCTGGATTCCCGGTGAAGACGAGATGGAGCGACGGTTGATGAACCGATGAGAAGCCGGCTTTTTCTCGCTCCTGTTGAAACAGTAAAAAGCGATACCACGATTTGACCCGGGCTTTAATGTCGGTTAAGCCGATCATCGTCTCTAACTTCTCAATCCCGCTCGACTTCGTTTCACGCTTTTGTTCCGGCAATAGCCCGACAATCGTCCCGATTCTCGACTTTACGGTCGTGACGCGCTCATTGAAGCGACGGAACGCCTCGCGACTGAAATAGTTGCCTTGCATCGAAGCGAGAAGCGATGCCGTATCGTCCTCGAGCGCTGCGACTTCCTGTGTCGCGTCGACGACAGCGTCGGACAATTGCTCGAGCTGATGCTTGAACTCTGAATCGCGCAAGTCCGACTTTGCCCGTTCGATTTCTTCGTGGAGTTGATCTAGCTGTTCAAGTAGACTCGTTGTTTTCGCTTCATAGTCCGTCAAGATTTGCACTTTCATGGAGGCGTAATCCGCCTCACGAAGTGTCGGCCACTCGATTTGGAGCGTTTGCCGGAAACGACGTAACTTTTCATTCAATTGACTGACACGGAGCTCTGCAGGCAACGCGTGCATCGATTCTAGTTCTTTCATCCAACGGTTAAGGAGCGGGTCCATCGTCTCCGTCTCCCGAAATCGTCTCGTCGCGAGGAGCGTCAACGTACGAACCAACTCGTCACGTTGTCCAGTGGCCCGCGACCAATGGGCGTAAGATAATAAAGCGGCCTCGTCGACGGTTTCGCCAGTCTCCCAACGCGATAAGTCCGCTTGTACCTGGTCCAAGTTGATTTGTTTCATTCTATTCTTCCTTTCAGACGACAAAGGAGCGGACGTATGAGTCTGCTCCTAGCCGATTTATCGTGATTCAAAAGACGTCATGCGAATCGAGTGGAACAAGTTACCGTTATTTCGAGATTCTGCGGCGAGTAAGATTCGTTCGTTCGCATCGATGTAATACGTGACCGCTTCCTCGTTCTCTTCTTCGCTGAAGATGGAAGGGTACTTCTCGATCCACTCAGCCGGCACGGATTCCGCCGTTTGCGTCTTCACGAACGCTTGCGCGGTACGCCCGATTATCTCGACATCGCCTTCACTCGAACCGAGTGAGCCGTCATCGAGCCATCGCCGGATCTGTTCGTTCGTCGCCCGTGACAGGAACGGATGTGGCGCGACCGCGCCTGACGTCGTCTCTTGACGAATCGTCTCTTCCCCTTCTGGGTTCAACTCGCGGTAGATCAAGCCGTCCCATTCCGCCTTCGCTCCGACGTTCGGACCTGAGACGACTTCCGAAACGAAGTGTCCGTTTTCATCATATGTGACGAGGTAGTCGCGTACCTCTAGTGTCTCGCCTTCAGTCGGTAGCTTTTTCTCTTCATAGCCGATGATGACTGACGTGTAGAATGGCTCCGTGCGGTTCTCTCTGCCTTCGTCATCCGTAAAGTTGAATAATGAATAAAGGTTGTAGATGAGCAAGGCACCGATGATGAGAATCCCGGCTCCAATCACCCAGCTCAGACGTTTTTTCATTTGTTGTTTCATCTCATGCCCTCCCATTATGCTTCACTTACTATCCTACACTAGCGTGGAGGTCATGCAAAATATTTACGACCAAAAAAGGGCCTCATTCGAGACCCCTGTTGCATCAACTCAGTTTATCTTCTTCTTTTTTATATGCATCGATCCATTTGTCACGTTCATCCGGTTCATCTGACAAATCTTTGAACAATGCGATGATCATGAAGATCAGTACGAAAATGAACGGGAACGCGACGAGAATCGCGACTGCTTGTAAGGCGCTTAGTCCACCGGCATATAGAAGCACGGCTGCGATAGATGACTGGATGAAGCCCCACGTCAATTTGATACGCATCGGAGGAATCAACTTTCCGTTCGTCGTCAACATCCCGAGTACGTATGTGGCCGAATCGGCAGAGGTGATGAAGAACGTCGAGATGAGGAAGATGGCGATGATGCTGAGCACCGTACCGAATCCGCCGAACGTTTCAAACAAGGCGAACAATCCGACTTCCGTTCCAATCTCATTGACGGCCGTAATCAAGTTCTGTCCACCGAATAAGTCTGCCCAGATGGCTGACCCGCCGAACACAGAGAACCAAAGCAACCCGAATGACGTCGGTACGAGTAAAATCCCGATAATGAACTCGCGAATCGTCCGTCCTTTTGAGACACGGGCGATGAAGGTTCCGACGAACGGTGACCATGAAATCCACCATGCCCAATAAAAAATCGTCCATCCGTTAATCCACTCTCGTTCGACCGGTTCAAGCGCGGCCGTCCGGAAACTCATCGACGGTAACTGTTGAAGATACGTTCCAATCGTCTGGGTGAACAAATCGAGAATGAATGCGCTCGGACCCGCAATAAGTGTCGCGACGAGCAAGACAACGGCAAGAAAGATGTTCGTATTACTTAAAATTCGAATCCCTTTTTCAAGGCCAGTCGAGGCACTGATCATATAGAGGACGGTGACGACGGCGATGATGATGAGTTGTGTCGAGAAGGCGTTCGGTACGCTCGGTATCAAGTAATGTAACCCGCCTGCAATTTGTTGTGCCCCAAAACCGAGCGACGTCGCCACACCGAATGCGGTCGCAATGACGGCAAGAATGTCGACCGTCTGTTTCACAGGTTGTTCATAGCGGTCATTGACGATTGAGCCAATCGTTTCACCGATCGTTGCCGGTCTTCCTTTACGGAACGTCGAGTAAGCGATGGCGAGCGCGATCATTGCATAAATCGCCCACGGATGGAAACCCCAGTGGAAGAATGCGTAGCGCATAGCTGTCCGGGCATCGCCTTCTGGTGTAGGAGACTCAAAGGGAGGGCTGTGGAAATGGAGGAGCGGTTCGGCTGCACCCCAGAAGATGAGACCGATTCCCATCCCGGCACTGAAGAGCATGGCGAACCATGTCAAATACCCAAAGTCGGGACGATCGGAATCTTTTCCGAGTCGAATCGAGCCGAAGCGCGAAAAAATTAAAAAGACGGCAACGAGCAAGATCCCGGTCGCACTGAATAAATAAAACCATCCCATGCCGTTCGAGAGCCACCCTTGCACTTTTGTCGTGACATTAAGAAGACTTGCCCTACCGAGCAATTCTTCAGAGAAGATTCCCCAAATGGTAAACAAGACCGTAATGATAGCTGAAACGGTAAACACGGTCGTCACTTGGCTTTTCCTTTTCATACGATTCACTCCTATTAAGTTTTCTTATTTTCATATACGTTTTCCACCGTAACATACTTTATAAACCATTCACAACCGCTCAACCTGTCTTTTGTGAATCGAAAAAGAGTGACGAAGCCGTGACGTCACTCAGGTGTTTTCGGTTCGAGCGAAACGATAAGCGTCTCGTCGACGACATAATACGGACGTTTCGGAAGCGTTTTCAAATAGCCACCTTCTCGTAATCGTGTCAGATCAAGTTGCATCGTCTGTTGGAATTTACGAAGTGGTAACTTTTGCTCTTGTTCCATGAATAAATCGAGTGCCCGCTGCACTTGATCCATTTCATAAATGATCTCTCGCTCTTCTTCGGAGACGATATGAAACGTCTCTTTTGACATGAAGAAGCGCTGTCTCGGTTTTCCCGGAAGATGTCGTTTCAACCGTGACAAGTCGATCTCTTGCGTGTCATCTAGTAAAACGGTCCGGTTCACTCCCTTTGGCAGCGTCTGTTCATACTCATGAATCGCTCGCCTCAGTTCCGGTAGCGTGATATCGACGTCGTGTTCCACGACCTCTTCTTTTTGGAGCAATCGTTGCCACCAGTTCTTTCCTGATTTCGTCTGTCGTTCCATACACTCCCCCCCTCTCCCCATTCTGTTCCCGATATCGAGGTGCCTCTCACCTCAATTCCGCACATTCGCAAAAAAACCTTCCTTTTTTCAAAGGAAGGTGAACATGTTTACTTCAATTTATCACGAAGGACCATTTGAAGGATCCCGCCGTGACGGTAGTAGTCAATTTCGATTTCAGAGTCGAAGCGGGCGATGACTTTGAATTCTGTCACCGTACCGTTCTCATGCGTCGCTTTCACGTCTAAGATGTCGCGTGGGCGGACCGACTCGTCGACTTGAATGTCGAGCGCTTCCTCACCCGTAAGACCGAGTGATTCTGCTGATTCGCCTTCCATGAATTGGAGTGGAAGCACACCCATCATGACGAGGTTTGAACGGTGAATCCGCTCAAAGCTTTGGGCGATGACGGCACGGATGCCGAGAAGGTTCGTCCCTTTTGCTGCCCAGTCACGTGATGAGCCCATTCCGTAATCGTTGCCGGCGAGCACGATAAGACCTGTGCCTTGTTCTTTGTACTTCATCGCCGCATCATACATTGGCATGATTTCACCAGTCGGCCAGTACGTCGTGAAGCCACCTTCAGTCCCTGGTGCGACTTGGTTACGAATCCGGATGTTGGCGAACGTTCCACGCATCATCACTTCATGGTTCCCACGACGCGAACCGTATGAGTTAAAGTCGATTGGCTCTACGCCTTTTGATTGCAAATACTGACCGGCTGGTGTCGTTTTCGAGAACGCACCGGCTGGTGAAATGTGGTCGGTCGTGACCGAGTCCCCAAACTTCCCGATGACGCGAAGACCGTTCAACGCGTGAACTTCTCCTGCTTCTGGCTCGAGGTTTTCGAAGAACGGCGGGTTTTGGATGTATGTCGACTCATCCGAGAAGTCATACAAGTTACCTTCTGGAACTGACAACGCGTTCCAACGTTCGTTCCCTGTGAACACCGTTTCGTATTCTTTACGGAACGCTTCCGGTGAGACGACGTCTTGAACGACCATCTTAATCTCGTCGTTTGACGGCCAGATGTCTTTGAAGAACACTTCGTTTCCTTCATTGTCCGTCCCGAACGATTCGTTCATGATGTCGAAGTTGACCGACCCGGCGAGCGCGTACGCAACGACGAGCGGTGGTGATGCCAAGAAGTTCGCTTTGACGAGCGGATGGACGCGACCTTCGAAGTTACGGTTCCCTGATAGCACCGACGAGACGAGCAAATCGTTCGACGTAATGGCATCTTCGACTTCGCGGTCGAGTGGACCCGAGTTCCCGATACATGTCGTACAACCATAACCGACCGTATTGAATCCGAGTTGATCGAGATACGGTGTGAGTCCCGCTTTGTCAAGATAGTCCGTAACGACTTTTGAACCTGGTGCGAGTGACGTCTTCACGTATTTTGGTACTGTAAGTCCGCGTTCAATCGCTTTCTTCGCGACGAGACCTGCACCGACCATAACGTACGGGTTCGACGTGTTCGTACAGCTCGTGATCGCTGCAATGGCAACGTCACCCGTGCGCATGTCGACGGCACCGTCTGTGTAGTTCACAGTCGCTGACTTCTCAAGTTCGCTACGATCGAGACCGAAACCGCTATTCCCGTTTGGCGCGCTCAAGCTGTCGACGAATGACGTCTGTACGTCTGAAAGGTTGATTCGGTCTTGCGGACGTTTCGGTCCTGCAAGCGACGGTTCAACTTTCGACAAGTCGAGCGTGAGCACTTTCGTGAACGCCGGGTCGGCTTGATCTGGTGTGTAGAACAAGTCGTTCGCTTTTGAGTACGCTTCGACGAGGTCGATCAACTCTTCTGAACGACCTGTTGTGCGCATGTAGTTGAGCGTCTCTGTGTCGACCGGGAAGAATCCACACGTCGCACCGTATTCAGGCGCCATGTTGGCAATCGTCGCACGGTCTGAGAGTGGCATCGTGTGAAGCGATGGACCGAAGAATTCGACGAACTTGCCGACGACTTTCTCGTTCCGGAGCATTTCTGTGACGACGAGAGCAACGTCTGTCGCCGTAACACCTGGGTTGACTTCTCCAATAATTTTGACGCCGACGACGTCCGGTACTGGGAAGTAAGACGGTTGACCGAGCATGCTCGCTTCGGCTTCAATCCCACCGACGCCCCAGCCGAGGACACCGAGACCGTTAATCATTGTCGTGTGCGAATCCGTTCCGACGAGTGAATCCGGATACGCGACGTTGCCTGTGCCATCTTGTTTCTCGAGGACGACAGAAGCCAAATACTCGAGGTTGACTTGGTGGACGATCCCAGTGGCTGGCGGGACGGCACGATAGTTGTCAAACGCCGTTTGTGCCCAGCGCAAGAACTTGTAACGCTCCTCGTTCCGCTCGAACTCGATGTCCATGTTCTTCATGAGTGCGCCGGCAAAGCCGTATGCATCGACTTGAACCGAGTGGTCGACGACGAGGTCAACCGGGATTTCCGGGTTGATTTTATTCGGGTCTCCCCCAAGGTCCGCCATCGCTTTTCGAAGCGAGGCAAGATCGACGACCGTCGGGACGCCTGTGAAGTCTTGTAAGACGACGCGGGCCGGTTTGAACGGGACGTCGATATCTTTTGATACCTCGGCTGTACCCCATTTAGCCAAGTTCTCGACGTGCTCTTTCGTGATCCCCCGGCCATCTTGTTGGCGGAGCACCGATTCGAGCAAGACGCGAATCGAGTACGGGAGACGACTGAGTTCAGTCACTCCATCTTCTTCAAGTTTTCTAAGTCGATAATAGTCATATGCTTGACCGTTCACCTCGAACTTCGTCCGCGATGAAAAAGCGTCTAACACGTTCGTTTGTTCCATACGATTTCCCCCTTTTTGAAAGCGGCGACGCAGGCAATTGCCGTAATCGCTTACTTATCACATGTTTATCATAATACAACGACCGCGTGACGTAAAATACATTCCGTCACAAATTAGTCATAAGTAAAACTTATCAAAACCGCTATAGCTACTGATTGCAAAAAAAAAAGCGATTCCAAAAAGGAATCGCTTTGACAATCTCATTTTATTCCACGCCGATTTCTGCATTCACATCAAGCGCGTCGACGAGCGTCAGTTCGTCTTCGTAACGCTCTTTGAAGCGATCGAACGTAAATTCGTTGGCGAACAAGAATACCGGACGTTCCCAGCGGTCTGTTACGAGCATGTTCCGTGAGTCCTGGAACGGCTTGAGCGCCTTCAACTCTTTGTCCTTCACCCAACGGGCGACACTGTACGAGACTGGCTCCATACGGATGTCGACACCGTACTCGTTGTTCAAGCGGTACTCGAACACCTCGAACTGAAGCTGTCCGACCGCGCCGAGGTAAATCTCATTGTATTCGTTACGATATACTTGGATTGCCCCTTCTTGCGCGAGTTGCTCGACCCCTTTATGGAAGTGCTTCGATTTGAGGGAGTTGATTGGTGATACGCGCATGAACAATTCTGGCGGAAACGTCGGCAACGCCTCGAACGCAATCTTTTGCTTCGCCGTCGTGATCGTGTCCCCGATTTGGTACGTGCCTGAATCATAAATCCCGATGACGTCTCCGGCGAAAGCTTTGTCGACCGTCTCTCGATCGTTCGCCATGAGCTGTGTCGATTGGCTGAGCTTGATTTTCTTACCCGTCCGCGTAAGCGTCACATCCATACCACGCTCGAACACGCCTGAACAGATGCGTACGAAGGCGATGCGGTCGCGGTGGGCCGGGTTCATGTTCGCCTGGATTTTGAAGACGAAACCACTGAACTCTTCTGACGTCGGGTCGATTGGACCGACGTTCGATTTCCGAGCTTCCGGTGCTGGTGACATGTCGAGATAGTGGTTAAGGAATGACGTGACCCCGAAATCGACGAGTGCCGTCCCGAAGAAGACCGGCGTCAACTTCCCGTGTTGGATCGCGTCGACGTCAATCTCGTTGCCGGCACCGTCTAACAGGTCAATCTCGTCACGTAAGTTCGTCAAGTTCTCTTCCGTCAAGTAGTCGGCAAGAACCGGGTCATTTACGCCGTCTTCGTTCAACGTGAGCGTCGACTTGTCACCCCGGAATAAATGGACTTCGTTCTTGATACGGTCGTATACCCCTTCAAACTGCATCCCGCTTCCGATCGGCCAAGTGACGGCGACCGAAGGCATACCGAGTACTTCTTCTAGTTCTTCCATCAATTCGAGCGGATCTTTCGCCTGACGGTCGAGTTTGTTCATGAACGTGAAGATTGGGATTCCACGCATGCGACAAACTTGGAACAGTTTCTTCGTTTGCGTCTCAATCCCCTTCGCGGCATCGATGACCATGACGGCGCTGTCGACAGACGTCAAGACGCGATACGTGTCCTCACCGAAGTCGTTGTGTCCCGGCGTATCCATGATTGAGACGACTTTGTCTTGATAGACGAACTGCATAACCGACGACGTGACCGAGATGCCACGCTGCTTCTCGATTTCCATCCAGTCAGATTTGGCGTGTTTTGAGTTTTTGCGGGCCTTGACGGTCCCCGCTTCACGGATGGCGCCACCGTGCAGGAGGAGTTTTTCTGTTAAAGTCGTCTTACCGGCATCCGGGTGAGAGATGATACCGAAAATACGACGTTTCTCTACTTCGTGTTTCAATTGGCTCATTTATGTGGTCCTTTCTGTTTCAAGACGTTCCTGATTCGTTCAATTTGCAACGCTATCTATTTTAACGAAATGTGTCCCGTTCGTCCATCCTGAGTCAAAGCGGATACTTTTGTAATCGGATTGTTTTTTGTATACTAAGTTTGAATGACTGTAAATAGAACGGGGGAAAGACGATGCCAGAGAGTCTGGTCATGTATTTCATTGTCTTTTGGGGTTTCGTGATGATCGGTCTAATGTCGATCGGTGGATTTTTCATGTTCCGCAAATTTTTAAAACGGATGCCAAAAGAGGACGGGTTGTCACTGCTCGATATCGAAGACGATTATATTGACCGTACCCGACATATGTGGACGCCAGAAACGCGCACGCTTTTGGACCGATTGGTCACACCGGTGCCGGAACTGTTCCGTGACGTCGCAATTCGAAAGATCGCCGGTAAAATCGGGCAATTCGCACTTGAATCCCGTGCGAACGAGATGACGACCGAACTCGTCGTGAAAGGGTATATCGCAGCAACGCCAAAACGCGATCATAAGTTTTTGAAGAAAGCACTCGAGCAAGAACAAATCGACTGGACACGATACAAACACTATTTTCAACAATAGTCCTCGACTTCGAGGACTTTTTGTATGGCATCATGAATGAATTGTGCCATACGACTAGTAGGTCCAAAGATCTATTTTTTCGTCTTTTAATTATCCCTGAATAACGTTCAACATTTAGACAATATTGAAAACGCTTACAGTAAATTGGTATGACCAATATTAGTATAATGATTGGATTTTGACATATAAAAAATGGATAGCTTTTCCTTTCTTGACGTTTCTATAATGTACGTATCTTGAACGCCAAGGAGGTATATGTATGCATGACGTTACACAAGTGACCACGACCGAAAGTAATCGTTCTGCCGAGTCGATTGTCGAAAGCCCGACGTTCATCCAGCTCATGCGCGAGAAAAACCGCTTCATCGTTCCGTCCATTATCTTTTCACTCATTTTCTATTTTACGTTGCCTGTCTCGACAAGCTATTTCACTTTTTTGAACAATCAAGTGGCTGGCAATATCACGTGGGCGTGGGTGCTCGCATTTGCCCAATTCTTCATGACATGGACGTTCTGCGTCCTCTACAGCCGACGCGCCCGTCGGTTCGATGAGCTCGTCGAAAAAATCAAGCAGGAGGAAACACGATGAATTTGACCGCTGTGCTCTTGTTTCTCGCAATTGTCGGATTGACGCTCGTCATTACGTTTTTCGCTGCCCGCAAAACGAAGACGGCCAGTGATTTTTATACGGCCGACGGTGGATTGACCGGTTTCCAAAACGGTCTCGCGATCGCCGGGGACTATATGTCCGCCGCCTCGTTCCTCGGGATTGCCGGAATGATTGCCCTCGCCGGCTTCGATGGATTCTTCTATTCAATCGGATTTCTCGTTGCTTACTTAGTCGTGTTATATCTCGTCGCCGAGCCGCTCCGAAACCTCGGCAAATACACAATGGCGGACATGATTGCCGCTCGCTTCAATAAACCGCGCGTCCGGGGCGTCGCCGCGATGAATGCCATCGTCATCTCCATCTTCTACATGATCGCCCAACTCGTCGGTGCCGGCGCACTCATCGAGCTATTGCTCGGCATTCCTTACACGACAAGCGTCGTCGTCGTCGGGATCTTGATGACGGTGTACGTCGTCTTTGGCGGGATGACGGCCACGTCGTGGGTGCAAATCACGAAGGCGGTGCTCTTGATGATCGGGACGGCCATCATCTCGTTCCTCGTCTTCGCAAAGTTTGACTTCTCGGTTTTCAAAATGTTCTCGGAAGTGAGCAACGCGACTCCGCTCGGTGAGAGTTTCTTGAATCCGGGCAACAAGTTCAAACTGCCGCTCGATACGATTTCCCTCAACTTGGCACTCGTGCTCGGGACGGCCGGTCTTCCACATATTTTGATTCGTTTCTTTACGGTCAAAGATGCGCCGACTGCGCGTCAATCCGTCGTCTATGCGACGTGGGTCATCGGTGCGTTTTACATATTGACCATCTTCCTCGGTTTTGGTGCGGCCGCCTTCGTCGGCTCAGACGCCATCATCGCAGCCAACCCGGCCGGAAACATGGCCGCGCCGCTCCTTGCTCAAGTGCTCGGTGGGGACCTCTTGTTCGCCTTCGTCGCTGCCATCGCTTTCGCGACGATTCTCGCCGTCGTCGCCGGTCTCGTCTTGTCGGCCGCGTCCGCGTTCGCACACGATTTCTACGGTCACATCATCCGGAAAGGGGAAGCGACCGAGAAAGAACAAGTGCTTGCAGCTCGCATCGCCTCTGTGGCCGTGGCTGTCGTCTCGATGGGACTCGCTTTCTTCGCCCAGTCGATGAACGTGGCGTTCCTCGTATCGCTCGCGTTCGCCGTCGCGGCGAGTGCGAACTTGCCGGTCATCCTCTTCACGATTTTCTGGCGACGCTTCAACACAGGTGGCGCCATCTTCGGGATGGTCGTCGGTCTATTTTCTTCCTTGTTCCTCGTCGCCATCAGCCCGAACATTTGGGCGCCGGACGGGTCTGCCATCTTCATCGGTGAAGCGCTCTTCCCACTCACGAATCCAGGGATCGTGTCGATTCCGCTCGGTTTCCTCGCCGCTATCGTCGGGACGTATGTAACCAAGTCAGACGAAGCGATTGGGAACTATGAACGGATTCTCGTAAAAGCCAACACCGGCATCGATGCCGAGACAGAAGCTGCCGCCTCGAGAGTAGACTAAAAGAAAGCGTACCTGATTTGTTTATCAGGTACGCTTTTCATGTGGCCATGATCTGTTTGTACTTTTGATACATCGCGATTCGCCACGGCACAATCATGCCCCAGGCGATTAAGTAGAACAATCCGCCCGTCGCAAAGACGTTCACTTCTCCTCCGATAAACGCCTTCATTGCGGTCCGGATAGCGAGAAGGACGAAAACGACGATAAAAAAGGCTTTCGAGCGGGACAGATACACTTCCCCATCCCGCTTCTCAAAGTTTGACGTCTTGATTAAAAAAATGCTGAAAATCAAACCGACGAGGAGGGCTTCCCCGACCTCGAGCCACGTGAGGCGAAACGCAGGGACAAGAAACTGCAGCATTCCGGTCGACATCGCCAAAGGCGGTAGTAATATCTTCTTCGCATTGGTCGGATGGGCTGAGGCTTTCACGCGTACAAAACTTGCGACAACTCCCATCAACACTGCGACGATGGTCGATCCCCAAAATATCGACATATGGTCAACCCCTTTTAAAATCCGGTGAAGCCGACGAGGTCGCTCATCCATGCAGCGAATCGGTTCATCCCATCAAAGTAGAGCAAGACACCGAACGCCATCATCAAATAACCGCCGAACTTGGCGACTTGCGCGCTGTTTCTTGCCAAATATTTAATCTTTCCGACAAAGCTCGCCATTACAAGAAACGGAATCGCAAACCCGATGACGTAAGCGAGCATATAACCCATCCCTTGACTCGGGTTCGAGGCCGCGAGCGCGATGACCCCGGCAAGAATCGGTCCCGTGCACGGCGTCCACCCTGCAGCGAATCCAATCCCAATCAGGACCGTACCGAAATAGCCGCTCTTCCGTTCCCCAAGCGATAGTTTCTTCTCCCGCATCATGAAACTCGGTTGCCAAATTCCCGCCAGGAAAACACCGAAGACGAAGATGAGAATGGCACCGAACATGCGCAAGCTATCTTTATATTGGATGAACACGTCGGCGATCAGTGAGGTCGACAACCCGAGAACGAGAAAGACAATCGAGAACCCGAACAAAAATGCAAATGTATGAAACCAAGCTTTCCGTTGCCGCAATCCCTCGTTCTTCAAGTCCGAGACCGAAACCCCTGTAATATATGACAAGAAGACAGGATAGAGCGGGAGTGTACACGGAGATAAAAATGATAAGACGCCCGCCCCAAAAGCGAGCCAAAGTGTGACTTCCATGCGATCTTCCACCTTTCAGCCCCATTATAGCGAAAACCTTTTCAAAATGCTCGCATCTTTTGTTTGTTGGAAGCGTCACACTTTTTTGTAATGTTTGACATGGAAATGAAACTTGTCATATGTAAAGTTAGATGCTAACATTTGGATATTCAAGTACGTCAGTTTCTATTTTACAACGATGGGGGAAACACCGTGGCGGTCATCACAGCTGAAACCTTACACCATGCCATTGAACGAAAGCGCGATGAGCTGTACAAAGTCGCGTCACAGTATAGTTGGACCTCTCCTGAAGTGATTCACATCAGCCAGGAGCTAGACAAATTAATCACGCGTCACGTTCTCTTGAAACATCCAGACGAACAATTGACGTCCTAAATAGTAAAGCTCGCCACATCTCGTGGCGAGCTTTTTTTGGTAATTCCGATTTGTTTACGCCAATCTTTCAAAATTATGACATCAGACGTTGACCCGACTGTAATTCATACATCTTCTTATAAAGACCGTCTTGACGAAGTAGCGCCTGATGATTCCCGCGCTCGACAATTTCGCCGCGATGCAGGACGAGAATCAAATCCGCATCCTGGATGGTCGAAAGCCGGTGCGCGATGGCGATCGTCGTGCGGCCGCGCCGCATCCGGTCGAGCGCAAGCTGGACGCGTTCTTCCGTCTCGGTATCAATCGAGCTCGTCGCTTCATCGAGAATCAGGATTTTCGGATCGCGGGCGACGGTACGCGCGAACGCGAGCAACTGCCGCTCCCCACTCGAGAACGTCGCACCGCGTTCTCCGACTTGATGGCCGTAGCCGGCATCTAATTTTTCGATAAACGTATGCGCTTGGACAAACTCAGCTGCCTCACGCACCCGATCCGAATCAATCGACGGATTGAACAGCTTCAAGTTGTCTTCAATCGTTCCCGTGAACAAGAACGGGTCTTGAAGGACGAGGCCGACCTTGTCGCGTAGTTCCGCCTCTTCAAACTGTTCAATCGGTTGCCCGTCAATCGTGATTTGACCAGATTGATACGGATAGAACCGCGTCAGCAAGTTGATGATCGAGCTCTTCCCACTGCCGGTGTGGCCGACGAGGGCGACGGTTTCGCCTGGCTTTGCGACAAACGAGATGTTCTTCAGCACGTCGACTTCTCCGTCGTAACTGAACGTGACGTCGTCGAACCGGACCTCTCCTGCCACGACGTCCGCCTCACCTGAGAGGTTCTTCCCAGGGGCGGGCTCGTCCGTATCGAGTATTTTAAAGACGCGGTCGGCCGAGACGACGGCCTGTTGGAACTCGCTCAATCGTTGCATAATATCAAGCACGGGCCGGAAGATGCGTTCGATATAGCTGATAAACGCATACACAACCCCGACTTGGACTTGTTCGGTCGTCGACAAGACACCGTAGTAACCGAGAAGACCGATAATCGAGAAGGCGAGGAGCAGTTCGATGATCGGGCGCAGCAACATGCTGTCGAGCTTCAAGTTGCGGTAACGTGCCTCTTGATGCGCTTCGTTCGTCTCTTCAAACTGGCGAATCAACCGCTCTTCTTGACGGAACTGTTGCACGATGCCCATCCCGTTAATCGACTCGTTCAATTGGGCGTTCAATTGGGATAATAAATCGCGCACTTGGGCGAAATACTTCGTCGAATAACGACGGTACGCCCAAATGATGAGCCAAAAGAGTGGGACGAGTACAAGTCCCATCGTCGCGAGCGTCGGCTCGAGGATGTAGAGGAAGATATACGTCCCAAGCAATTGGACGCCTGATTGGACGAACGTACTCATGACCCCAACATAGAGCTCTTTCACGGCTTCCGTATCGTTCGTGATTCGGGAGACGAGCACGCCGGCCGGGGTTCGGTCGAAGTAGGCGAGTCGCATCCCCATCACGTGTTTGAAAATGTCGATTCGAATGTTTTGGACGATTTTTAACGCAATCTTTTGAAACGAGATCGACTGTAAATAATCGAATACAATCGCTGAGACATGGAGCACCATATAGACGACGAAAAGCGTGACGACCCAGTTCGTCGGATAGACACCTGGCGTGACGAATTCATCGATGAACACTTTGATTAAAAACGGGCCGGCGAGCTTTGCCCCTGTCGCGAGTAATAAAAACACGAATGCGATGCTGAGCGAGCGACCATAACGTGTCGCATAGCCGAGCAGTCGTTTGATGACCGCCCATTCTTGAATATCATGCTTCATGATGGCCCCCTCCTTCCACAATCGCCTCGAGCTGTTGGCGATCATACGTGTCTTTGTACCAGCCCGCTTGTCGAATCAATTCGGCATGGCTGCCGCGCTGGATCACGCGACCGTCTTCAAGAACGAGAATCTCATCCGCATGCTCGACGGCGGAAAGGCGATGCGCCACGATGAGACATGACTGATCTGGATTGCCAGTTCGGAAATGGTCGATGATTGCTTCCTCCGTCTTCGCATCGACGGCAGACAACGCATCATCGAGGATGAGTACATCCGCCTCCACCATGAGCGCCCGCGCAATCGAGATTCGTTGCTTCTGTCCCCCAGACAGCGTGACGCCACGTTCCCCGACAAGCGTCGCATACCCGTCCGGCAAACGCATGATGTCATCATGGACTTCTGCGATTTTCGCCGCCTCCATAATTTCATCCATTTTTGCGTCCGGGCGACCGAATGCGATGTTGCTTGCAATCGAGTCCGAGAATAAGAAGTGGTCTTGCGGGACGAGCGCGACCCGCTCGAGGAGGACCGATTTTTGCACTTGTCGGATATTGATACCCCCGATTTTGACTTTCCCTTCGCTCACATCGTACTCGCGGGTCAATAGGCGGACGAGTGTCGTCTTCCCAGAACCGGTCCGACCGACCACGCCGAGCGTCTCCCCTCGCTCAAGCCGGAACGTGACGTCTTGAAGAACAGTGTGTTCGTCATAGGCGAACGAATGGATGTCGGCTTCGATTTCCGAATGTGCGAGCTTCGTCGCCGCGACCGGATCGTCTTGAATCTCCGGTTTGACGGCGAGCATGCGCTCGATTCGGTCATAAGAAGCGCGCCCTCGTTCGACGATATTAAATAACCAGCCGAAGGCAAGCATCGGCCACGTGAGTAAACTAAGGTATGCGGTAAAACTGACGATTTGTCCAATCGTCAACTCCCCTTGTTCAATGAGATATGCTCCGTATCCGATGGATAGGATGTACGATAATCCCACGATTCCAAAGATGGTCGGGTCGTAAAGGGCGTCGATTTTCGCGACGCGGACGTTTTTTGCCATGACCTCGTCCGAGAGATTCTCAAACGAATCGACGTCACGTCCGACTTCCCCGGTCGACTTCAAGACACGGACGCCACTGACGCTCTCTTGAACTTTATCGTTTAGCTCCGAGAACGCCGCCTGAGCGACGCCGAAGCGGCTATGTAATAACTTTCCGTAACGCGTCGTCAAGGCGACCATCACCGGTAACGGTAAGAGCGCGACGACCGTCAACTTCCAACTGATCGTCGTCACCATCGTGATGATGACGAACGTTCCCATCGTCACACTGTCGACAAGCGTCAAAATCCCGGCGCCGGCCGTCATCGAGACGGCTTGTACGTCGTTCGTCGCGTGGGCCATCAAATCGCCGACACGAGACTTTTTGTAAAACCGTTGATCCAAGTCGGTGAAGTGTCGATAGAGTTGGCTCCGGAGCAATCGCCCGAGCCGAATCGAGGCACCGAAGATGAAATAGCGCCAAAAGAAGCGAGCGACATAATTGCCAATCCCAACGGCTGCGAGTCCGCCGAGAAGGAGCCATAATAAATTCTGCTCAAGCGATCCCTCGTTCATCTCATCGACGATGCGGCCGATGATACGCGGTGGTACGAGTTCGAGTGCGGCGACAAACATGAGCAGCACGATTCCGAGCGCATACGTTCGCCATTCAAGCTTGAAAAACCACGATAATTGTTTAAATACACGAATGTGAATCGCCCCCTTATCTTGAAATAAGACTATTCATTTATGGTAGCGAAAGTTTGTTCGATTGTCTAACAAAATATGGGTACAAAAAAACACCCCGCCACGGCGGAGTGTCCAAAACACATACATTATGATTTCTTTTCGTTCTTCATTTGAACGTTCATGGCACGCATCACTTGGTTGACTTTCTTCTGTGACGGTTTTTGACCCATTTGCATCATCAACGTACGAATCATATCTTCATTGATTGGCGGGTTTTGTTCGAGGTAGTTCATCATGTATTTACGAGCGATGAAGAAACCGATCGCGATACCTCCGATGAGTGCTGCTACGACGATAAGAATCCAGAACAATGTACTCAAGGTTTTTACCTCCTCTACCATATGAAACATCGTTTTTTACTATACACTATATTACGCTAATTCGCTAGTCGTCAGAAAAAAAATCGTGATGCCCTCCGGAGACGGACGACATCACGATAATTCTTGATTTAAAGCGATTTGACAGCGTCGATGACGTTCTCGACCGACATGCCGTACTCTTTCATGAGTAGGTCCCCAGGAGCTGAAGCCCCGAACTTGTCGATTCCGAGTACTTTACCGCCGAAGCCGACGTATTTGTACCATCCGAGTGTCGAGCCCGCTTCGAGCGAGACGCGCTTCGTCACAGAAGATGGAAGGACAGACTCTTTGTATTCCGTCGACTGTGCTTCGAACAGTTCCCACGAAGGCATTGATACGACAGCTGCGTTCACGCCTTCAGAAGCGAGTTGTTCGCGCGCTTCGACGAGCACATGAACTTCAGAGCCCGTACCGAGGAGAAGTACGTCCGCGCCGTTCGAATCGCCCGCGACGACGTATGCACCTTTAGCCGCTTGCTCGACTGACGTTCCTTCAAGCTCAGGAAGCGCTTGACGCGTCAAGACGAGAAGTGATGGCGCCGAAGTCGTCGTCACCGCTTGTTTCCAAGCTGCGATCGTTTCTTTCCCATCCGCTGGGCGGAGAACTGAAACGTTCGGCATCGCACGGAAGCTCATCAAATGCTCGACCGGTTCATGCGTCGGACCATCTTCACCGACCGCAATCGAATCGTGCGTCAAGATGAACGTCGATGGAATCCCCATGAGGGCAGCTAAACGGACCGCCGGACGGAGATAGTCCGAGAACACGAAGAACGTTGCACCGTAAGGAAGGACTCCGCCGTGGAGGGCCATTCCGTTTACGGCAGCCGCCATCGCGAACTCACGGACACCGAACCAGATGTTACGGCCAGCCGGATCTTCGTCGAAGTCCGCCGCCCCTTTAATCATCGAGTTGTTCGAGCCGGCAAGATCAGCCGATCCACCGAAGAGTGTCGGGACTGTTTTCGCGAGCGCGTTCAATACTTCCCCGCTCGTCTGGCGTGTCGCCTTCTTCGATCCGACTTCAAACGTCGGCAATTCACTGTCCCAACCTTCTGGGAGTTCGTTGTTCATTGCGCGCTCGAATTGGGCACCGAGTTCTGGATGAGCTGATTTGTACGCCTCGACGAGTTCGTTCCAGTCCGACTCATACTTCGCGCCTGGCTCAACGACTTTCTCGTTGAACAAGTCATACACTTCAGTTGGAACGTAGAAGTTCTCGCCTTCCCACTTGTAAAACTGCTTCGTGAGCTCGATTTCAGCTTCGCCGAGTGGCGCGCCGTGTGAGGCCGATTTCCCTGACTTGTTCGGTGAACCGAAACCGATGACCGTCTTCACTTCGATGAGGGTCGGTTTCGACGTTTCCGCTTTCGCTTCGTCGATGGCTTTCGCAATCGTATCGATATCCGTACCGTCTTCAACGCGGATCACTTGCCATCCGTAAGCGTTGAAACGATCTTCGACGCTTTCTGAGAACGATTTGTGAAGGTCGCCATCGAGTGAGATGTCGTTTGAATCATAAAGGACGACGAGCTTGCCGAGCTTCAAGTGACCAGCGAGTGAGGCAGCTTCTGCCGACACGCCTTCCATCAAGTCACCGTCTCCACAAATCCCGTATGTGAAGTGATCAACCACTTTGAACTCATCACGGTTGTACGTTGCTTCCAAATGTTTCTCCGCCATCGCCATCCCGACAGCCATGGCAATCCCTTGGCCGAGCGGTCCAGTCGTTGCGTCGACACCAGCCGTGTGACGATACTCTGGATGTCCAGGCGTCTTTGAATCCATTTGACGGAACGATTTGAGATCGTCGAGTGAAAGGTCGTAACCAGATAAGTGAAGAAGCGAGTACAAGAGCATCGAACCGTGTCCCGCTGAAAGGACGAACCGGTCACGGTTGAACCAGTTCGGGTTTTTCGGGTTGTGACGCATCTTGTCTGTCCAAAGTGTGAACGCCATCGGAGCCGCACCCATCGGCATCCCCGGGTGACCAGAGTTCGCTTTTTGGACCGCATCAATCGAGAGCGTCCGAATCGAGTTAATCGCTAATAATTCTTTAGTAGTTGTTTCCACTAATTTCATCCTCTCTGTTGTTACAAAGTTTCTACCCGTCATATTTTAGCACACTCATTCGTGTGTCACAACTAATTAATTAGTATAACACATTTACTGAAATCGTTTACTTCCTTCGCTTTGTTTCGCGGTCAATCGTCGAACCTTATCCGAGTTCGCGTATAACAAACATGCACATCCTATGGCAAATAGGATGTGCATTCGAAGTCACTCAGAGCGTTGTCGATCTTGCTCTTCTTTTAGTTTTTGCGGTGTCACGTCGTTCCCTTCCGGATCGACTACTTTCATGCCCATCATTTGGGACTTAAACGATTGACGAAACGCTTGTAAATATTGCTGACGAAGCGCTTGTTGCTCATCCATCTCTTGTTGTGACAATCCGTCTGTCTTTGCTTTGTTGGCGAGGAAATTGATTCGCTCCAACTGTTCAGGTGCTAGCATCAGGCTCGCCCCCTCTCTACTGAATTTGTCCTTCTACTGTACAAAATCAGCGCCGAGGAATCAAGTTTTCAACCCTGCGACGTGTTCGAGGTAACGTCGGTTCACGGTTGCCTTTGACACTTCATATCCAAACCCACGCAACGTAGCTGCGATTTCAGCGAACGTCAAGCCACGTTCACGCAACTGGACGATCTCTTCAATCGGCACCTCGATGCGGCTCCTGCCGCCTTGGTCGTGGTGTTGGATGTTTCGTTGTGGATTAAATCCGTTCGCGACGGCCCGTCGCATCCCGCGGGAGATTTTGGCGTTATGAATCTTCCGCTGATACTCCTCGACGACGCTCACAATTTCGAGCACCATCTTCTCCGCATCGGATACGATGTATTCATCCGGCGACTGCATCGTCAAGAGCCGAACGTCATGCTTCATAAGCGTATGCAAAATCGCGATTTTAGCGTTCCCTCGTCCGAGACGGCTGTCATCGGTCACGAGGACGGCGTCAAGGTTTGAGGCAGATACGTGTTCAAGCAAATCGAGAAGGCCGCCTCGATTCACTTCATACCCGCTCTCTTGTTCGGTAATCACATCGACGACGTCGGCGTCAAGCCGACGCGCCATCCGCGTCAATTCTTCGACTTGGCGATCGAGAGACGTCTCTTGCGCCGCCTTGTTCGTCGATACGCGACAATAAATGACGACTCGCATCTCGTCACTTCCTTTCTTTCCATTCCCTATCTACGATACACAGGAACGGGGGCGTTTCGCAATGAGAAACGATTATTCTGAAGCGAACCAAGTCGTCTTGCGCTCTTGCTTTTCAGCTCGCTCAGCGATGATGCGCGCTTCGAGCGTCTCCGCTTCCGTCTTGGCAACTTCCGCCTCGATGCTACGCGTATCTTCGACGACCGGCGCCGCCACGTCCACTTGTCTCATTTCTCCGACCATAAAAAATGCGAACATCCCTACTACCAACAATCCGACTAAAATGATTCCGTTAACTGTATCTTTCATTAAATTTCGCCTCCGCATCATAGGAATACACGTTCCCAAGAACGTTTGTTCGTTTATCTGTTCTCATCATAAAACAAGAACTTCTGTTCGGTCAAGATAAAAATAACGAACGAATGTTTGTGCGCTCATGTGTTCTATGTTAAACTTAGATCATAAAGAATAGGATGCGTTCGCAGGATATTCGACATAATCGAGGTGACTTCCATGAAAAAAATGTCAGCAAGACAACAACAGATACTTGATTTCATAAAAGGCGAGGTACGTGCCAAAGGTTATCCGCCTTCTGTTCGTGAAATCGGCGAAGCCGTCGGTTTGGCATCGAGCTCGACGGTGCACGGTCATTTGGACCGTCTTGAAAAGCGCGGGTTAATTCGTCGCGACAAGACGAAACCACGTGCGATCGAAATTTTAAGTGAGGATGCGGTCGTCATCGAAGACCATGAGGCCGTCACGTACGTCCCGGTCATCGGGAAAGTCACGGCTGGTACACCGATCACTGCAATCGAGAACGTGGAAGAGCATTTCCCGCTCCCGACACACATGGTCGGCGCCGATAACGTCTACATGCTCTCGGTATCGGGAGATTCGATGGTGAACGCCGGAATCTTAGATGGAGACCGGGTACTCGTACGTCAACAGAGCACGGCCGACAATGGAGAGATTGTCGTCGCGATGACCGACGAAGGCGAAGCGACCGTCAAACGGATCTACAAAGAAGCTTCGAAAATCAGACTCCAACCTGAGAACGATGAGCTTGAGGCGATGTATTTTGATAACGTGTCGATTTTAGGGAAGGTCATCGGTGTATACCGGACGATTCATTAATGGCGAGTGGTAAGACGCATACGCGTACGAATTTCGTGGCAATCGGTGCTTTAGCGATTGCCACGCCTTTTATTGAACTCGATGTCCCGTTCGCGCTACTCTTAGGCGCCATCATCGGGACGCTCTGGCTCTCCCCGGACCTCGACTTGAAATCAGACGCCTATTTCCGCTGGGGGCCGCTTCGTGGCTTTTGGTTGCCTTACGTAAAACTCATGCCGCACCGGTCGTTGTTTTCGCATTTACCGGTACTGAGCGACATGATTCGCGTCATCTATCTCGGTTTTCCAATCGTCATCCTCCTTACGTTTACGTCATATGAGGCGGCGGCAATCGCTTGGCTCGACGAGTTCGGTCTATCGTTCTTCCTCGGCCTAACGTTTGCGACGACGCTCCATACGACGCTCGATTATACATCCACGTTTTTCAAACGTGCGTTCTAATGAGGACGTCTCCAAATGGAGACGTTCTTTTTAACACGCAAAAAAGCGCTCGTGCTTTCCGAAGAAGGCACGAGCGCTTTTTTAGTTAAATTAGTAAAGCGTCATGTACTGATCGCGCTCCCACTCTGTCACTTGCATACGGAACATGTCCCACTCGATTTCTTTCAACTCGAGGAAGTGTTCGCCGATATGCTCGCCGAGTGAGTCCATGACAACTTTGTCGGCACGGAGCACTTCGAGTGCATCGAAGAGCGTCGCTGGGAGATCGTCGATTCCGTTCGCGACACGCTCAGGCTTGTCCATCACGTAGATGTTGCTGTCAATTGGCTTTGGTGCAGCCATGTCTTTTTCAATCCCGTCAAGGCCTGAAGCCAAGAGCGCCGAGAGGGCAAGGTACGGGTTCGCCGCCGGGTCAACCGAACGGACTTCGATACGTGTCGAGAGGCCACGGGCCGCCGGTACACGCACGAGCGGTGAACGGTTGCGCGCGCTCCACGCTACGTAGCAAGGTGCTTCGTAACCAGGAACGAGTCGCTTGTACGAGTTGACTGTCGGGTTACAGACAGCCGTGAATGCACGAGCATGCTCAAGGATTCCAGCAGTGAAAGCGCGTGCCGTATCCGAGAGTTCCATGTCGCCGTTCGGGTCGTAGAAGACGTTCGTGTCCCCTTTGAAGAGCGACATGTTCGCGTGCATCCCAGAACCGTTGACACCGAAAAGTGGTTTCGGCATGAACGTCGCGTGAAGACCATATTTCGCCGCAATCGTCTTCACGACGAGTTTGAACGTTTGGATGTTGTCGGCTGTCGTCACCGCATCCGCATATTTGAAGTCGATCTCGTGTTGGCCTGGTGCAACTTCGTGGTGCGACGCTTCGATTTCAAAGCCCATGTTTTCGAGTTCGATGACGATCTCTTTACGGCAGTTCTCGCCGAGGTCGACTGGCGCCAAGTCGAAGTAACCGCCTTGGTCGTTCAGTTCAAGCGTCGGTTTGCCGTTCAAGTCTTTCTTGAAGAGGAAGAACTCTGGCTCTGGCCCGACGTTGAATGCCGTGAAGCCGAGCTTTTGCATGTGCTCAAGGTTCCGCTTGAGCGTACCGCGCGGGTCACCACTGAACGGTGTACCGTCCGGGTTATAAATATCACAAATCAAGCGAGCGACTTTTCCGCTGCCATCAGTCCACGGGAAGACAACCCACGTGTTAAGGTCTGGATAAAGGTACATATCTGACTCCTCGATGCGAACGAACCCTTCGATTGAAGAACCGTCGAACATCATCTTGTTGTCGAGCGCTTTGTCCAATTGACTGATTGGCACTTCGACGTTTTTGATTGTTCCGAGGATGTCTGTGAATTGAAGACGAATAAAGCGTACGTCCTCTTCTTGTGCGATCCGTTTAATGTCTTCTTTCGTGAACGTTTTTCTGGCCATGGTGAAATGTCCCCTCTCACATTGTGTAATGGTTGATGTGTTGCCGTCAGCGATAAAAACGTGAAAGCTCACCTTGGATGAGCGACGTTTTATTGAAGCGTCCGGCTTCTTGCAGTTGTGTCTTTAACAGTTGATGCAATTCTTTCTCCGAGATTTTCGGCGTGTCACTGACCGGTGCCGGCGTGGCGGAGGCATCCGCCTCTTTCGGCTGCTCATTGTCCAACATGTGGCGAATCGCCGCCAAGTTGAACCCTTGGTCGATGAAGTCCTTGATCGCGAGTAGACGTTCGACATCATTGAAGGAATAAAGTCGTCGTTTCGATTCCGTCCGACTAGGCGAAATCAGACCCTGTTCTTCGTAATACCGAATCTGCCTACCTGTCAGTTGCGTTAAATCTTGGACGATTCCAATCGGAAACAACGGGTTGGAGCGACGAAATTGATCGGCCATCCCTTACCCCTCCTTTGCTGTCTTACACTGTGAGAATAATACATGACACTTTTCCTGTCAAGAGATGTTAAGAAAGTTAACATGACATTTCGGTTACAATGCAGATGTGAGTTTAGTATGGTCAAACGTGACGAGTCCTTTCGTACGTAATTGGCTCAAGGCGAGCATTAGTGCGACCTTCACGTGGGCGTAGGTCAAGCCCCCTTGGACGTAAGCCGTATACGGCGCGCGAAGCGGTCCGTCAGCGGATAATTCGATGGACGAGCCTTGAATAAACGTCCCGGCTGCCATGATGACGTCATCCTCATAGCCTGGCATATACGCCGGCACGGGGAGCGCATGTGCATTCACTGGCGAGGCCATCTGGATGCTTTGGCAGAAAGCGATCATTTTATCCCGGTCCCGGAACGTCACCGATTGAATCAAGTCCGTTCGACGCTCGGTATGGTGCGGCGTCGTCTCAAAACCGAGCAACGCGAGCAGGCTTGCGGTCAGGTGTGCCCCTTTGAGCGCCTGGGCAACCGTATGAGAGGCCATGTAAAAACCTTGGTACATCTCTTGGAGCGAATAGAGCGACGGGCCGGCCTCGCTACCGATTCCCGGTGTCGTCATACGGAACGAACAACGTTCCACGAGTTCACGCGTCCCGGCGATATAGCCACCTGTCTTCGCGAGACCGCCTCCCGGGTTCTTAATGAGGGAACCGGCCATCAAGTCGGCCCCGACGTGCGTCGGTTCGATTGTCTCGACGAATTCACCATAACAGTTGTCGACGAAGACGAGTACATGCGGATGAGCCGCCTTGATTTTTGCAATCGCCTCACCAATTTCCTCGACCGGAATGCTGCGTCGGTTAGCGTAGCCTTTCGAACGCTGGATGCCGACGAGCTTCGTCTCGGGACGAACACGCGCGATGACGGTCTCGACGTCGATGCGATCGTCTTTCAGTTCGACTTTGTCATACGTGACGCCGAGCTCTTTCAGTGAACCACGCCCATCGCCTCGAATCCCGACGATCTCTTCGAGCGTGTCGTACGGTTTCCCGGTAATGTAGAGCAATTCGTCGCCAGGCAACAACACACCAAACAAGGCGATCCCGATGGCGTGTGTTCCCGAGATGATTTGCGGTCGACAGAGGGCGAGCTCCGCCCCGAACACGTCCGCATAAATCGATTCGAGCGTATCCCGACCGATGTCGTCATAGCCGTAGCCCGTCGTCGGATTGAAATGGAAGTCCGACACTTTATGTTTTTTGAACGACTCGAGGACGCGGAACTGGTTGAACTCCGCCGTCTCCTCGATTCGTTCCACGAATGGTTTAATGCGCGCTTCCGCCGCTTTCACGAACGGCGCGATCTCTTCATAATGTTCTATCTTGTCTTGCCACATATATCACACCTCAAATTGTTTCAGCGTCGCATATAGACGCGTGTCTTCTCTCATATACCCGACGAGTTCGACCGAACCGTCGTCTTGAAACGCTTCTTCAAGCCGATACATCGCCTCTTTTGCCGGATGATAGTGCTCGAACGAGCTAACCGGCAAGACGACGTGGACGCGCGTCAACACGTCACAGATTTTATCTTCGACTGCCCCGATGAGCGTCTCGATGTCACTCGGGTCAATCGCCGAGATGAGGAGCGGTCCCCCGAGGAAGTCCTCAGTCAACCGGTCTTTCTTGTTGTACACCTCGAGTTGCGGCACTTCGCTCGCCCCGAGTTCTGAAAGGACAGCGTTCGTCGTGTCGATTTGGTTCAAATAGTGCGGGTTCGACGCGTCGATGACGTGTAGCACCAAATCGGCCCCGACGACTTCTTCAAGTGTCGACCGGAACGCCGCGACGAGTTTGGTCGGCAAGTCGCGGATAAATCCGACCGTGTCGGTGATGAGCACTTTTCCGCCCCGCGGCAATTCGAGCTCACGCGTGAGCGGATCGAGCGTCGCGAACAGTTCGTCTTGCTCATACGTGTCCCCTTCAGTCAAGCGGTTAAAGATTGTCGACTTCCCGGCGTTCGTGTAGCCGACGAGGGCGATTTGGAAGACACGATTCTCTTTCCGGCGTTCCCGATAACGGTCACGGTGTGCGACCGTCCCTTCGAGCTGTTTCGTGATTTCATCGATTCGACGTTTGATATGACGACGGTCCGATTCGAGTTTCGTCTCACCCGGTCCACGCGTCCCGATGCCACCACCAAGACGTGACAACTGGGTTCCTTGCCCGATCAGACGTGGCAATAGATAGTTCATTTGCGCGAGCTCGACTTGGAGCTTCCCTTCCTTTGACTGGGCCCGTCCCGCGAAAATATCGAGGATGAGTTGCGTCCGGTCAATCAACTTCATCTCATCCGGGTCGTTCAACGAAATCCGAATGTTCTTCGACTGGGCTGGAGACAGCTCGGCGTTAAAGATGACGATATCCGGTTCGAACTGTTCGACGAGCATGGCGAGCTCTTCGATTTTCCCCTTTCCGATGAACGTACGGCGGTCGACTTGCTGTCGCTTTTGATCGAGTCTGGCGACGACTTCCCCTTTGGCGGTGTCGACGAGTTCGACGAGTTCACCCATCGATTGTTCATATGTCCAATCATCGACTGTCGGTAGCTGACAGCCGACGATGATTACTTTCTCTCGTTCCATATTCATTCCTCATTCCTATTTAGATCTCATCCCCCATCTTACCATGAATCAAGGAATGGAGAACGTCCGTTTGTGGTACGATAAGAATAGAAGGAGGAACGACGATGACGAAACGAACGAAAGATTACCCACTCCCGGAGTATATCGAGACGTACTTGTATCATCTCGGGGCGAGCGGACGGCAACCGTCGACGCTGAAACGCTATCGCTACGACTTGATTGACGTCCATAAATACTTCCGCGACCATAACGTCGAACTCGACACACCTAAGGACTGGCTCGCCGTCCCGCTCGAATCGTGGAAAACGTTCGTCAACGATTTCCTAATTGAAGAAAAGCTCTACCAGCAAGCGACGGTCGCTAGAATCGTCACGGTCATCAATAGCTTGACGACGTTTTTGAACCCGCTCCGTAAAAAGATGCTCCACTATGCACAACCGGCACATACGCTCACTGTCGACCAAATCGCACTCGAGACGGAGTTCGATCAGCTCGTCAGAACGATCCGGTCGACGAAAGGGTTGAGTGAGAATCAGCTCCAAGCCCATCCTTACCTCGTCAATCGGAACGAACTGATTGTGACACTCTTCTATAAATATGGACTCCGCGTCCACCACATCATTCGGCTGCGGATGAACGATTTACATCTTGCGAGCCATGAATTCGACGTCTATGACCGTCTCGGCAACCGCTTTACGTTAAAACTTAGCCAAGCAGACCAGTCGCTCCTCATGAATTACCTCGCGGACATCCCGACCCCGGTCCGCCCACGTTGGTATTCCGATGATCCCGTCTTCGTCTCGTTCGATTTCGCTCGAATGACGTTCCGCTGGGTTTATGCGAAGAATCAACCGAAACAGCTGACGATCGTCATGATCACGAAGATGATGAGACAGTTGAACGAACGGAGCGGCCTCGCCCGCTCGGTCACCCCGTCGATGCTCCGGAACGCCCACGTTCTAAAGACGTATGCGGTAGACATGACACCACTCGAGCGCATGAATCTCACATGTATGCATAAAGAGTCGTCGCTTCGTCGCTATGAGCAGGCGTATGTCGAGTTCGGTGAGACGCTCTATGCATCCAAAACGATTCTCTAACGAGCCGGCATGGACAGATGTCGGCTCGTTCGTTTCCTATTAAATAGTCAGGAGGAGAAGCCGTGTTGTTCCAAAAGATTCAATCCGCATTGTTCAGCTTATTCATCATTCCGTTCGTGATACCGCTCGTGCTCCCGGATGCATTCGAATTGTCGTATTGGCAGAGCGTCCTCGTCTATGCCCTATTCGCCGTACCCGTTGTGTTTTTGTACGGAACGACGATGTCGCTATTATCGGAATACCTCAGTAAAAAGACGCCATTCCGTTCGAAACGGATGACGTCCTTGTTCTATCACTTGATCGGCGGATGGCTGTTCGTCGTACCATATGGTCTCCTATTCGACCCGTCCATTTTTGAGATGGGCGTCTTGAATTTCGCCTCGGTAATCGGCCTCGTCAGTGCGACGCTCTTTTTTGCAGTCGATCGTTTGCTTCAACGTATTTTAAGTGCAACGTTATGATAGTGGTCACTCGTCTGCTTCATCGACATATCGACCGTGGGACGGGACAGCGCGTTCTTGGAACTGCTCAGCCAGTTTACTCAAACCAGTCGTCAACGCCTCCCCAGACAGCGGTTGCCCGTGCCCGGCCGCCGCAATCTGAGGATGTAACGCCGCTAAGAGTTGAACCGAGCGCTCTGCCTCCTCCCAATCGGTCGTCAAGTAGACCGGGGGCCCTTCCACACTTTCATGTTGGGTCAGAACGCGATACAAAGAATCTTGTTTAACGGTCACGAACGCATCTCCCGCGAGAAGAACTCGATCACGTTTCCGATAGAAAGAGACGTGTCCCGGTGAGTGGCCGGGCGTATGGAGCCATTGCCACTCCGAGAGAATCGGGACCGTCCCATCTGCCGGAAGCGGATGAAGATGTTCTGATATATCAATGGCTTCGACCGGATAGATGGACGATACTTTTGCGAGCACGCCACCTTCGACACTCGCATCCGGTTCCGGATAATGCTGTTGCCCAGTCAAATACGGCATCTCTAAGCGGTGCGCGTATACCGGAACAGGGAACCGTTCTAAAATGCTGACGATTCCACCGACATGGTCGAAGTGGCCATGTGTCAGCAGAATGGCCTTCAACTGATGATCCACGCCGAACAGTTGCTCCGCCACTTGCAGCAATTTAACCCCTGAAGCCGGCATGCCCGCATCGACCAACACCCATTCATTTAAAGCTGTATCGGTTTGAACGAAATAGGCGTTCACGATTTGGTTCGTGTAACAATAGACGTGATCGGCGACCAGTTGTGTCGTTCCAGATTTGGTCGACGTGACCGGAAGTGCCCGGTTCGTGGAAGTACTCTTCTTCATCTGTCAATCCCTCCTTGACTAAAAATTCCTCGACATACTTTGCTATTTCCTAGTCAATGAAGGATGAAACCCTCCCCTTACTGAGCCCACTCGTTTCTTAATAACCCGTAGACGATGTGGTCGACGTAATGGTCGTATAGCCATTCTGCCTCCCGCAATACCCCTTCTTCTTTAAAGCCGAGTCGTTCTGGTAACGCCCGACTCTTCACATTCCCCGTCGCGACCCGAATCTCGATTTTATTCAACTTCAGTTCGCGGAACCCGTATTCGATGAGCGCCTCGAGCGCTTGGCTCATAATGCCTTTCCCTTGAAACGCTTCGCCGAGCCAGTAGCCGATCGTCCCGCACTGAACACCTCGGTCGATCTCGTTATAGCCGACCGTCCCGGCAAGTTCGCCCTTATATACAATCGCAAACGACTTCGGATAGCCGCCTGTCTCGATCAATCCGTTGATGCGCCCTTCGATATTTCGTTTTGAGTCGTCGACCGTCTCGATATAATCGAGCCAACCGAGCCATTCCCTTAGGTATGGCTTAGACGCCATCGTCAATTCGAACAACGCGTCCGCGTCATCGACGGTGAACATGCGTAGCGAAAGTTCCTCACTAATGTCATATCGTAACATGGCGTTTCCTCCATCCACTCCCAGTTATTGTGTTCTTCGTTGTTATATCGTAAACTATTTGTAAATAATTTGAAAGTGGTGAAAATATGTAAGCTGGCTTCATCCATCTCATCCAAAATTGAATAGGCTTGGAGGAAATTTGTGATGAAGTCATTTTACACACTCTTGGTCAGTCAATGGCTGGCCAATATCGGTGACGTGCTTTATATCGTCGCCTTGATTGCTTTGTTGTATCAACAGACCGGTTCCGCTCTTGCCGCAGCCAGTTTCCCGATTACCGTTACAGTCGGCATGACCGTGAGCGGTCTGTTCTTCGCCCGTGTCTTGTCTCGATTTACGCTTGGGCAAACGTTACTCGTCACGCAACTGTTGAAAACAGTCTTGCTCTTGGCCGTACTGTGGTCGGAGTCGATTCTCGTCCTTGGTCTCGTCGTACTCATCGCGTTTTTGGACGGGTTCGCCCGCCCGGTCCAAGCGTCGTTCATCCCCCGATTGACAACGAATCGTCAACGAGCGAACAGTCTCGTCCAAGGCTCGAACCAGTTCATCCAGCTGGCGATGTGGCCGCTTGGCACGATTGTGGTCACTTCGTTTACGAGCAATCTAGCTTTAACCGTCGCGTTGATGTTGTTCGCACTGTCGACGTTCGTCACGTTTCAGTTTGTCCGTTCGCTCGACGTTGACGTGACGGTAGAGGGTGATGAATTAGACGTGTCCTTTAAGGAAAGCCTCGACTTCGTACGAACAACACCTTTCGTTCGCACTCTTACAGTGTTCGTCACGTTCGAATCGTTCGTCAGCACACTCTGGATTTCGGCACTATTGCTCGTCTATTTGGAACGACACCTCCACATCGATACCGGCTGGCGGGGCACGATGAACGCGAGTTTCTTGGTCAGTATGATTCTGGCCAGTGCATACCTATATCGGTCACAACGGACCAGTTCGCTTGGGATCAGCTCCATGCTTTCGGTCGGGACCGCCTTGTTGTTTGGTGTGACGTCTCACATCGTGTTCGCCCTCATCGCGCTTGCGATTCAAGGATACGCCACACAGCTCCGGATCATCCAGACGAATACGGTACTCCAAGAAACGACACCAGCCGCACGACTGCCATACGTCTATAGTGTCCAACAGACGGCCTACACCTTTGCCTTCAGCATCGGTAGCTTAACGTTCGGAATGCTGGCGGACGGATTGCCGATTGCCGTCGTCTATTTGATGGGCGCAGCGTTGACCGTTCCGCTCGTCTGGATTGGTCGACAAATCGATCAAACGCACAATGTCGTGCATTCGACTTAACAAACAGGCGCCCTCTCTCACTGAGAAGGCGCCTCTTTACTGTCATGCGTACTTCAAATAAGTTTACCAATCAAAGTAAAAACTCGGACTTCCGCGTCGGATACAAGTTAACCCAATCGCCGTCTCGACAGTCGGATCCGACAGCGTGATAATCTCAAGTACCGTGTCCAAACCGTAAATCCGATAGTGATACAACATGGCATCATCCGGTTTGATGAACTCCCACAACTGAAATCGCGTCTTTTGTAAATGGTCGAGATAACCTGACTTTGTATAACGAACGATTTGATTTCCTTCAAATTGATCGTGAGGCGTGACCACCACACCATCGGCATACGATTCATCAATGACTTCCATGTAGATGATGTCTTCAAAACGGAGTTTCACGTTCACCATCTCGCTTTGCGGATGAACCCCATTCGTCTCGAGTCGCTCGCGAAAAGAGGCGTTCTGTTTCTTCCGATAGTCGAGAAGTTGCAGCTGGAACGTCAGGCGTTTCAGACCGATGTCATAATTGAAAGCAAACACGTGCATCCCGGAATAACGAAACAACTCTTCAACTTTCATTGGGAATTGCCTTTCCAGGCTGTTCATACTGAAATACTCCAAACCCATATCCTTCTCTCAAATCTCCTCCGACAAACAATGAGACAATTCCGGTTTCGGTTGCGATGAAGAAGCGGGCCCCTTCCCACTCTTCGTAATGTTCCAGGATTGACACAAGTGGATGGATCGCTTGTTCCGATTGTTTCAAAACATCATAAGTCACTGTATACGTTTTCGACCCCAACCATTTTCCACTAGATTTAACGGTATAATGAATTCCCGTCCGCTTCGCCCAAGACTCGTGATCGATTAAACATTTACTTTTACATGTCACGACCTGAAATGAGGTGACACCGAGAGTGATGAATAAGTCCGTCATGAATACTGCAGGGTCTTTCACTTTCGGTAACCCGAACTCTCTCCATTGGCTGTTCGGTGAAAGATCGTATGCATCCTCCATTTTCAGAGAATACGAATCGGGGTCATGAAACGTTTGACTTTGGGCAATCAAAAAATCAATAATCGACAAGTCTTGTGGGGGTTGCTCGAGCAAAATCTTTACTTGCGTATGTAACGTGCGAACATACGGATTATACAAAAATACGAGATTTTTATTCAAATAGATGCCGAACGGTAACGTCAAATCAATCCATCGAAGCTGAAGCAATTGTGGCTTCGTCACATGTAAGTTCAGCTCTGAAAAGTCGGTCACGCGGTAAGACGCATCCGGCAGACAATCAGACCAAATCGTTTTGAGTTGAAACAAATCAATATTCTGGAACGTCTGCTCGTGTAGCTGCTGGACATTCACTTCATCAAAGTTCAACGTACATTCCCCTTTCGCTCAATGAATTATGAATGGATGGCGAAAAAATATCTTATACTGATAGAAACTACTGAAACGGAGTGAAGCATCGTGACCAACCTCTCAACTGAAGACAAAAACAAGTTATTCGCGATCATCGAATCGCGCTTTGACACCCATATGGCGCGACATCCGGATGTCGTCTGGTCAGACGTGGTAACGAAGCTTGAGACAAATTCGGACAAGCTCCTCACACTCTCTGAAATGGAACGGACCGGCGGCGAACCGGATGTGATTCGACTTCCAAACGGTGACCTCGCCTTTTGTGACTGCTCACCAGAAAGTCCGAGCGGACGCCGAAGTCTTTGTTACGATGAGAAGGCGCTAGCGGCGCGGAAGAAGAACAAGCCGGACGGGAGTGCCGTTGCCTTAGCTGAACAGATGGGGCTTGATCTACTTGACGAAGCGACGTATCGCCATTTGCAGACGCTCGATACATTCGACTTGAAGACGTCGAGTTGGATTGTAACGCCCGAGACGATTCGTCAAAAAGGCGGCGCCTTGTTCTGCGACCGCCGCTATGACCACACCTTTGTTTATCACAACGGTGCCGATTCGTATTACGCGGCCCGAGGATTCCGGGGGATGTTCAAGATTTGAGCAAGTCCATGCACCTTGCTCTTTCACGTGAATAGCCACTGAAAGACGACCGGGATGTATTTGATAAAGAAGAGGCTTACGAAAAAGAGCGAGGGTACTTTTAGCAACCACATGTACCAGGCATTGTTTTTACGCATCCAGAACAGAATGATGGCATGAATTAGCGCATTCTGTGTGACGTTTGAACCATGTAGCATTTGACTAAAGAAAGCTCCCCATCCAGGGAATGAATCGATCCCGAACGATGCCGTGAAATCCGGCGACGTATCATATTTGATGCGTACGTACCACGCCATTGCATAAACTGATACGAATATCGATGCCCAAATCGTCATCCATAAAAATATGAAAAATTCTTTCCACGACTCCACGTCGATGATACAAATGACGATTAAAATTCCAATCCCAATCACAACGTTAATAATAAACAGCGGAGAAATCGTCAGAATCGAAAATTCTTCCGCTGTCATGAATGATCCGGCTACTACATTTGAAAGTTGGCCTATCATCGGATCCTCATCGCTTTTACGTGTGGGAGCAGTGTGTCATATAATTCGACGTACAGCATAATGCCTAGCCCGATGCCGACAAGTAACAAGATTGCACCGAGATGTTTCGTCGTCATGAAGAGAAGCAGCACATGAATCACAATCGTTGCGATGATGCTGTCTACCGTCCCAGAGCCATCCGAGATTGCTTGTTTAGGTTTCACCAGTAAATAAATGCCTAATGTCGAAAAAAGTATACTAATGCTTGCAATTAAAATAAGATCAATCATCATTACATATCTCCAAACTTTAAAATTTAAATTCGGTATTTGAAATAAAATTTCTTACCCCAAATTACTCAATCACGAAATCCAGTCCCCACGGAAAATCGACTTGAATCGATTCAATCAGGTTCATCTGTTCGTCCACGATCAAGAGCCTCCCAGTCTCAACCTCATCGTCCTGTCCCGATTCGAAATCACGTTCCACGATATACGACCGCTTCAACAGCGGGTTGTAATAAAGGTAGCGATAAAGGTTGTTGTTGTCCCAGTAAGGACGCTCTACCTGCTCGACCGTGAACTTATCACCGAACGTCCACTTTACGACGATCAGTTCATCAGTTTCTGTGAACAGATCGTATTTTGAGACGATTTGATATCCTGACTCCTCGCTCGTCATCCGAATCGGATCCGCATCGTAGTAAGCATTCACCAAGAGCGGGATCGCTTTCGTCGTCATCTCCCCACCGTCACGAATCCGATACATGTTCCCTAGACTGTCGGCGAAATAGGCGCTCGTGCCATCCGAGTAGAGCGTGGTGTATTCATACGGTTGCTCTTCCCCTTGGAAGACGGTCGCTTTACCGGTCACCTTGTCCAGAAAGACCATCCCACCCGGGTCTCGCTTGTCAGACACTGCGAGCGAGGTCACATAGGCGATGTGACGTTCCGTCTCTAAAATCTTTTGCGATTTCGGCTCGAGTTCAGGGGGGGTCTCATACTTCGCCTGCCGCTCGTAATTGGATATCGTGGCCGGAATGCCTTTGCCTTTGATGTACGTTTGTTTTCCCGTTTTATGCGACGTGAGCGTCTTGAACCAAGTGTCGGTGCCTTGATGGCTCACCGAATCGATTGTCACGTCATAGTCGAAGTAGGTGACCACTTCTTTCTTAAATCGTTTGGTATGCAGGTCGAACGTGTAAAAATGATCTGCGCATTGAGCCTGATCCAATGTCCCATAGAGGAGATTTGGTTTCTCTATTTTTTGGTCTAATGCGATTGATCCTAAGTCCGGGTCTTGGATGATCTGCTCATTTAAAATTTTACCGTCCCGCCCTATTTCGACTAAATACGTATTGTTTGCCTCTGTTCCCGATTTGACGTAACGGTCTGGATAAAGCAAAAACAGACTCCCTTCATGAGACGAGAAGGATACACTCGTCACGTCCGTCGATAGGATAGGGAGCGACTCGGCGTCCGAGTTTTGATCAAAATAATCGAAAGTGATCCAACAGAGGGCACAAAGTCCCAAAACACCAAGTAATAACTTCCGTATTTTATTCATCGTTGTCTACCTTTTCATTTACTGTCCCCTTATAGAAAACAGCATATTTCTATAGATCTTTTAAAATTTTAGTGGATAAACTAGAATAAGTCTACCAATTTTTTCAAAAGAAAAACGCGTACTTTCATGCAGTACGCGTTTCATGAATTATTTCACCGGACCCGTCATCTTCACTTCACCAATTCCTTTGATTCCTAAATCGATTTCATGAGTCGCATCCATGGTTGTATAGGGCAAATGGAACGTTAGCGTCGTCTTCCCCTCAGTCACTTCCGTTCGATAACCTGTTTCAATTCGATACGTCGTACCATTTCCGTCATTTAAATATACGTTATCGACAAAAAAGTTTTCGTCGTATCTTTCGCCATCCACACGTAAAACGACATGCGTAGACGTCATGTCCGTGGCCACACGGATCACCTCGATTCCCCCTTCAGAACGAGACATTTCATACTGTATGACATCACCCGGTAAAGTCGTTTGGAGCGGCAACGTCCAATCTCCATTTACCGTTTCACTACGACCATCCCGTGTCCAATGTAGCGTCTCAATATGCACCTTTGCACCGTCAAGAGATGGGATGACGCGATTCTTCGATTCAGCCAATATTTCGTGGATGGTTACGCCTTCCTCTGAATCGATGTACGTGTTAAAGCGATGGCCAATCAAATCGCCTTCTCCTTTCAACGGTTTCGTGTCAGAGATGAACTCATCAAGGTACGTTCCGTCTTTTGCTTGAATCCGATACTCGAGATGGAACGCTGTTTCGTCCCCGAGTTGAATCTTCTCCCCCTCGACCGCGAAACGAAGCGCCAGTTTATGCTGGCCAGCGATCATCTGTTCTAATGTAACGGTGACGTTCTGATCAGTCACTGACGCGGCTCGTACGTTTTCCTCTGACGTCATGGCGACTTGCTCGATACCACGGTCTTGGAATTGAAAAAGACGGTTAAAAGCGGCAAGTGCTGTCCCTTCGACAGAGAGCATGATAATGAGCAGGAACGTCGCTGCCATCATTAAGAGCGTTCGCATCGGCTTATTCCGGCTTTTCCTTTTTAATCTAGCTTCATATCTAATATGCTCATAAGAGGAATCAAAGGCTTGCTGCGCAAGCTTCGACACAGTCGCTTCATGATTCATTTTGCTTAATCGTTCGTCTAGCTCTTCCTTCATCCCGATTCACGCTCCTCTCGATAATATGTATCTTTCAACTGTTGTCTCGCCCGTGAAAGTCTTGCTTTGATGGTTCCTTCTGGTATCTCGAGAACGTCCGCAATCTCACGCGTCGTCAATTCCATCACATAACGTAACGTGACGACCTCCCGATATGCCGGGGAGAGTGCGAGAATCGCTTCTTCAAGTTCGACTGTGTAGGTATCGTTCGTCCTTGCTTCTTGCTTTACTGCATTTCCGTTTCCTTCACGTTCTCGCTTTCTCATGAGTCGATGACATTCATTCAACATGATTTTATATAACCATGTATGGATGAACGTCGCATCGCGTAACGTATGAAGTTTTGTATAGGCAATCAGTACCGTCTCTTGCATGACATCGGCCACGTCAGCTTCGTGTCGTAACATTCGACTTGCTCCTGCGTAAAGCACCGATTCATATTGGCGCATCAGTGCGATGAACGCTTCTTCATCCCCTTTTTGCGCCCGCTTGACGAGACGTCTTCGTTGTTCCATCTGGTCACTCTCCTTTTGTTTGTCATACATTAGAGTCGAATGCCTCGCCTTTCGTTGCATTAAAAAACTGCAGACGATTTGTCTGCAGTCTCAACCTTACGCGTGGAGCGTCACGTTCAATTCTTCAGCGACCACTTTGAAGGCAGCGAGTGCGCGTTCGAGGTCGTCACGTGTATGTTCTGCCGTCACGATCGTCCGAATCCGCGCCTTGCCTTTCTCGACCGTCGGGAAGGCGATGCTCTGTGCGAACACACCGTGGTCTTTCAATTTGTCCGAGAACGTATGCGCGAGCGTCTCTTCACCGAGCATGACCGGCGTGATCGGCGTTGTCGCGTGACCGATGTCGAAACCGAGGTCACGCAGGCCTGTCTTGAAGAACTCCGTGTTCGCCCAAAGCTTGTCGAACAGGTCTTCCTCTTCCTTCATGACGCGAATCGCTTCCTGGTTCGCTGCGACGACTGCTGGCGGGTGTGACGTCGAGAAGAGGAACGGGCGCCCTTTTTGAATTAAGAAGTCGCGGACGTCGTTCGAGCAGGCGACGTAGCCGCCGAGGACACCGATGGCTTTTGAGAGCGTCCCGACTTGGAGCGCGACCCGCCCATCGAGTCCGAAGTGGTTGACCGTCCCGCGGCCGTTCTGACCGAGGACACCTGACGCGTGCGCGTCGTCGACCATGACCGCTGCGTCGTACTTTTCCGCGAGTTCGACGATTTCAGGGAGTGGCGCGATGTTCCCATCCATCGAGAAGACGCCGTCCGTGACGATGAGACGCGTCCGGTAGTCTTGCGTCTCTTTCAACGCCGCCTCTAAGTCTTCGAGGTCGACGTGCTTATAGATGCGACGTGCCGCTTTCGTCAAACGGATGCCGTCGATGATTGAGGCGTGGTTGAGCGCGTCGCTGATGACGACGTCTTCCGGGCCGAGAAGGGCCGATAAAACACCAAGGTTCGTCGCGAAGCCCGACTGGAACACGAGCGCGGCTTCCGTATGTTTGAACTCGGCGAGTTCGCGCTCGAACGCCTCGTGCATCTCGAACGTACCAGCGATCGTCCGGACCGAGCCCGTGCCCGCCCCGAACTGTTCGACCGCTTCAATCGCCGCTTGCTTTAGACGTGGATGGTTGGCGAGTCCGAGATAGTTATTTGATGACAATTGTACGAGCGACTTCCCATTGATCGTGACCTCGTTCCCTTGCGCCGACTCGAGCGGCACGAGCGAGCGGAACGTGCCCGCTTGCTTCATTTCATTGACTGCTTCTGTAATATGTTCAAATGCCATATCGATTCCCCCTGTTTATGGTAGTAAGACGACCTTTCCACATTTCCCGGCCCGCATGAGCTCGAAACCTTGCTCGAACTCCTCGAGCTTGAACACGTGGGTGATGATCGGTTCGACGTTCAATTGCCCGGTCGCGAGTAACGTTGACACTTGGCCCCACGTCTCATACATTTTGCGCCCGGTGATTCCTTGAACCCGGACCCCTTTAAAGACGACGTCGCGCGTCAAGTCGATGGCAACCGGTTTTGCCGGAAGGGACAACACGTTGACATCGCCCCCCGCCGTCACCATCTTGAACGCTTGATCAATCGCAACGGGATGCCCACTCATCTCACAGACGACATCGATGCCGTCTCCGTCCGTCTCAGCCATAATCAACTCGAGCGGATTCTCTTCTAAGCTATTGATGACGACGTCTGCCCCCATCTCCGCGGCGAGCTTCAACCGATACGGATTGACGTCGATCGCATACACACGGCTCGCCCCGGCTGCCTTGGCGACCCCGACGGCCATAAGTCCAATCGGACCGCATCCGACGATGGCGACCGATTTGGCCGACACGTCGCTCGCGAGCACCGTATGGACGGCGTTGCCGAGCGGTTCTTGAATCGAGGCAAGCTTCGCCGGCATCGACTCCGGGTTCACCCATAAGTTCTCTTCTGGCATGACGACGTATTCGGCGAAGCACCCTTGCGTGTCGACACCGATAATTTTCGTATTTTTACAGATGTGATACTGTCCGCGCAAACACTGTTTGCACTGATGGCAGACGATGTGCGTCTCGGCCGAAACGGCTTGACCGACCTTGATGCGTTTCGCCCCTTCCCCAAGCGCCACGACTTCTCCCGAGAACTCGTGACCGAACACGTACGGCGGTTTGACGCGGCTCTTCGCCCAATCATCCCACTCGTAAATATGGACATCGGTCCCACAAATCGATGTCGCCGTCACTTTGATTAACACTTCACCCGGACCCGGTGTCGGAATCGGTACTTCGACCAATTTTGCCCCGAACCCGGCCGTGTGTTTTTGAATCGCTTTCATAACAGGTGTCGTTACTTCCTTCTCTGTCGTTGACACGAGCTGTTCCATTGAAAACGTCCCCCTCTTCATCTCTTAATCGAACTTCACGTTCTCTTTCATCTTGTCATAAAATGACGAACCTGAGAAGATGAAACGTTGGATTTTCACACAAAAAAGAGAAGCCATCCGCGCCGATGGCTTCTCTTTACAAGAATAGGACCTATGTCCCGACCGCAAGCTCATCGTGGTTCGATGATGAGCTTGATCGCAGTTCGTTCTTCCCCGTCGATTAAAATATCCGTGAACGCCGGAATGCAAATCAAATCGAGGCCGCTCGGCGCAACGAAACCGCGCGCGATGGCGACCGCCTTAATCGATTGATTGAGCGCCCCGGCGCCGATTGCTTGAATTTCACACGTTCCTTTTTCACGAAGTACGCCAGCGAGTGCACCCGCAACGGAGTTGGGATTCGATTTTGCCGAAACTTTGAGTACGTCCATTCTTGTTTCCCCCTCGGGTAGGTTGTTCAGTCAAACCAAACGGTCTGATCGTCTAGGTGTATGCGTTCGATTTTTGTAGCTCGTTTCGATTGGTCATCGATTGTGATTAAAACTCCATTAAGTTGTTCCCGTCCCTCGGCAACTTCAAACCGGACCGGGAGCTGTGTCAAGAATTTTTTCAATACGACGTCCGCATCCATCCCGAGCACGCCGTCGAGCGGTCCTGTCATACCGACGTCTGTAATGTAAGCCGTACCACCCGTGAGCACGCGCTCATCGGCCGTCTGCACGTGCGTGTGCGTGCCGACGACCGCTTGGACCCGACCGTCTAAATGGTAACCCATCGCAATCTTCTCGCTCGTCGCCTCGGCGTGCATGTCGACGAAGATGGCGTCGACGTCATCTTTCAACTCGTCAATTAACGCGTCGACCGTCCGGAACGGACAATTGAGCGATGGTAAGAAGACCGTTCCCATCGCATTGATGACGGCGAGTTTTTTCCCGCGCTGCTTCAACACCATCATCCCGACACCCGGTGTCCCGTCCGGATAGTTTGCCGGGCGGACGATGCGGTCAGCGTCATCGATCCAGTCGAAGATGTCACGGTTGTCCCACGTATGGTTGCCCATCGTCACGCCATGGAAACCGAGCTCTAAAAATTGTTGGTAAATCTTCTTCGTGATGCCGCGCCCGTTCGCTGCGTTCTCACCGTTGACGAGCATGAACGTCGGGTTGTACTTGTCTTTCAAACGACCGATTTGAGCGGCCAAGATGTCACGTCCCGGTTTCCCGACAACGTCACCGATAAATAGAATTTTCATGAGGGTCCTCCTTCATCAATAGAAAAAGCGGAGAAGGCCTCCGCTTTTTTACTTCGCATAATCGACGGACCGTGTTTCACGGATGACCGTCACTTTAATTTGTCCTGGATAATCGAGTTCATCTTCAATCCGCTTACAAATGTCGCGTGCCATCTTACTCGCCACGACGTCGTCGACGACGTCCGGACGTACGATGATGCGCACTTCACGACCTGCTTGAATCGCGTAAGATTTCTCGACGCCTTCGAACGATTCACAAATCGATTCGAGGCGCTCTAAGCGGCGAATGTAGCTTTCGAGCGTCTCTTGGCGAGCGCCTGGCCGTGCCGCTGACAAGGCGTCGGCCGCAGCGACGAGCACGGCGATCGTCGACGTCGCTTCCACGTCCCCGTGGTGCGAGGCGATAGAGTTGATGACGACCGGGTGTTCTTTGTACTTCGTGGCCAGCTCGACCCCAATCTCGACGTGACTCCCTTCGACTTCATGGTCAATCGCTTTCCCGATGTCATGGAGAAGTCCGGCCCGCTTCGCGAGCGTCACGTCTTCTCCGAGTTCGGCGGCCATCATGCCGGCAAGATGGGCCACTTCGACCGAGTGGGAAAGTACGTTTTGTCCGTAGCTCGTCCGGTAACGCATACGACCGAGCGTTTTGACGAGGTCTGGATGCACGCCGTGGATTCCGGCCGCAAACGTCGCTTCTTCTCCGTATTCACGGATCCGTTCATCGACTTCACGGCGTGACTTCTCGACCATCTCTTCGATTCGGGCCGGGTGAATCCGACCGTCTTGAACCAACTTTTCGAGTGTCATCTTGGCGATTTCACGACGGACCGGGTCGAATCCAGATAGGATGACCGCTTCCGGTGTGTCATCGATGATGAGGTCGATGCCCGTGAGCGTCTCGAGCGTCCGGATGTTACGTCCTTCGCGCCCGATGATGCGTCCTTTCATCTCATCGCTCGGCAAGTTGACGACCGAAACCGTCGTCTCCGCCACGTGTTCGGCAGCATAACGTTGCATCGTAAGCGATAAGAGGTGTTTCGCTTTTTTATCAGCTTCAAATTTTGCTTTTTGCTCGATTTCTTTTTGAAGGAGAGCAGCATCGTGAAGCGCTTCCTGCTTCGCTTCGTCCATGATGATGGTCCGTGCTTCTTCTTTCGACAAGGCTGCGACGCGCACTAGTTCTTGGCGTGCCTCCTCGTACAACTCCTCCACTTTGCTCTCAAGCGTTTCGGCTTCGCGTTTTCGTTTCGCGAGTGTGGCTTCCCGTTCGTCAAGTGAATCTTCTTTCCGCTCAAGCATGTCTGCTTTGCGGTCAAGAACCTCTTCTTTTTGAACGAGGCGATTCTCTTTCACCTTTTGCTCTTCGCGACGTTCGCGCAATTCTTGCTCCGTCTCGTTGCGAAGTTGAATCATCTCTTCTTTTACTTCAAGCCGTGCTTCTTTTTGCATCGCTTCCGATTGTTGTCTCGCTTGCTCTACAATCTTGGTCGCTTCCGTCTCAGCACCTTGAATCTTCGCTTCGGCGATCGATTTACGCACAAAAAAACCTGCAACAAAAGCTATCGGCAAAAGGAGGATCAGAATAAGCTCTAATAGCCATTCCATCATGTTCACCTCCCTTTCGCAAGGTTTATTTTATTTTTTCATGAATGAATACGCGAGCGAGCCCGCGTATAGCTTTATTGTACTTATTTACATAGGAGAATGCAATGCGCGGACAGGATAGAACTACCAATTCACGAAAAAATTATACTAAAAAAATCTCACTCAGAATCATCTGAGTGAGAGGTGTCCATTATTCATCATCGAGAAGTGAGAGCACGTCATCCTCTTCTGCAGCGACGGTCACGGTTTTCTCGCCGTTTAACCCGTAATGATCGCGAATCTGTTCTTCGACAGCTGCCGCGACATGCGGGTTTTCTTTCATGAACTGCTTCGCGTTCTCCCGGCCTTGACCGAGACGTTCTTCATTGTACGAATACCACGCACCGCTCTTCTGAACGATATCGAGGTCAGCCCCGATGTCGATGAGCTCGCCTTCACGTGAGATACCTTCCCCGTACATGATGTCGACTTCGGCCGTTTTGAACGGTGGTGCGATCTTGTTTTTGACGACTTTAATCTTCGTCCGGTTTCCGACCATGTCTTGTCCTTGTTTAAGCGTTTCCGCACGACGTACTTCAAGACGAACAGACGAGTAAAACTTGAGGGCACGTCCACCTGGTGTCGTTTCCGGGTTACCGAACATAATCCCAATCTTCTCACGAATCTGGTTGATGAAGATGACAATCGTCTTCGACTTGTTCGTCGCACCTGACAATTTACGGAGCGCTTGGCTCATGAGACGAGCTTGAAGACCGACGTGCGAGTCACCCATCTCCCCTTCAATCTCGGCTTTCGGAACAAGTGCCGCAACCGAGTCGACGACGAGAATATCGACCGCACCAGAGCGGACGAGTGCTTCTGCGATTTCAAGCGCTTGCTCACCTGTGTCAGGCTGTGACAAGAGGAGCTCATCAATGTTGACGCCGAGGTTCTTGGCGTATTTTGGATCGAGCGCGTGCTCGGCATCGACGAACGCTGCTTGTCCGCCACGTTTTTGTACTTCCGCAATCGCGTGGAGCGCCACGGTCGTCTTACCTGAAGATTCTGGCCCGTACACTTCGATGACACGTCCACGTGGATAGCCACCGGCACCGAGGGCGATGTCGAGGGCGATCGACCCTGAAGGTGTGACCGATACTTGTTGATCTGTATTTTCACCAAGGCGCATGATTGAGCCTTTGCCGAACTGTTTCTCGATTTGGCGTAACGCCATGTCTAACGCTTGTTTACGATCACTCATAGATTAATGAGCCTCCTTTAATTGATACTCTTATTATAAGCTAACGACATCCGATACACAAGTTTTTTGCGAACGTTTATTCGCCTTTTTTCACTCGTTGTAACAGTGCCCATAATCCATCTTTCGCGGCCCGCTCTTGAATCACATGTCGTTCTTGATGCGGATAGTGACGTTCGATGACTTCGATTCCTTGTCTCGTCTTCAGCCCGATAAATACCGTCCCGACAGGCCGGCCGGAACCAGAAACGGGGCCTGCTTCTCCTGTATAAGCCAATCCGTAATCGGTCGACGTCAGTTGAATCAAGCCTTGAATCATTTCCGAAGCAACTTCTTTTGAGACGACCGTTCGAGACTCTATTGTAGCAAGAGAGACGCCCAAACACCTATTTTTTAGCTCGTCGGAGTATGTGACGACGCCGCCCGTGAATACGGCAGAAGCACCGGGCACGTTCGTGAGCATCGCTTGGACGCGGCCGCCCGTCAACGACTCGGCGACCGATAATGTCGCCGAATCTCGTGCGAGTTCACGAATCAATGCCGAAGCGAGCGTGTCCTCGTCAGAACCGAAGTAATAGGCACCGACCCGATTCAATACATCTCGTTTCACAGCGGCGATCATCTCGATCGCCTCTATCTCCGTTTTTGCCTTCGCACTGATGCGTAGCCGCGCCTCCCCGGACTCCGCATACGGGGCGACGGTCGGATTGGAGCCATCCATCAAGTCGGATAAGGCGTCATCGAGCGCGGACTCTCCAATCTCGTAGAAGCGAAGCGATTCAGAGACGAGCGTCGCTCCGGAGAACTTTTGAGGGAACGTCGCTTCGACGATCGCTTTCATCTCCCGCGGGACACCTGGCATGAGTAACCATGTCGTCTCCCCATCGTCAAGCCACATCCCGGGAGCGAGACCGACCGGGTTGTCGAGCACCTCACATCCTTCAAGTACGTCGGCTTGTCGACGATCTCCCTCGTTCAACTCCCGTCCCCGTGACCGGACGAACTGCTCGATCGTACCGAGCGAAGCTTCATCCCGGAGGATTCGGCGGTCAAGCAAGTCGGCGAGAATCGTCTTCGTGATGTCATCCTTCGTCGGACCGAGCCCGCCGGTGACGATGACGAAGTCACTCCGTTCCTTCGCTTTCGCGAACGTCTCTTTCAGGCGCGAGACGTTATCCCCGACGACTACATGATACAGCACAGGGATCCCGTACTTCGACAATTGAAGTGAGATGTAGCGGGCGTTCGTGTTTGTGATTTCCCCTAACAGTAATTCAGAACCTACCGCAATGATTTCGGTCCGTTGCACTGATTTTCCTCCTCACGATTCAAAAAAAGACGAGTTGCAACCACAACTCGTCTTCTCGATTCACATCGATTTTACAATAATTTTATAGTTTTGAGCGAAGTATTCGGCTCCCGAATAAATCGTTAAGGCGAGAGCAAGCCACATCGCCCATTCGCCGAACGGGATGCCGATGTAACTGAAAATCGGGTTCCCGAACAACAAGAAGATGATGGCAAACAGCTGGACCCATGTCTTCGCCTTGCCTGACTTTCCAGCCGCGACGACGATGCCTTCATCGGCCGCAACGAGTCGCAGTCCTGTCACGGCAAACTCACGAGACAAGATGACGACGACGACCCAGGCCGCGACGAGATCCATCTCAACGAGCAAGACGAGCGCAGCGGTGACGAGCAGTTTGTCCGCGAGCGGATCCATGAACTTCCCAAAGTTCGTCACGAGATTGTGCTTTCTCGCCAAATGGCCGTCGAGCCAATCGGTGATGGCCGCGACCGTGAAGACGACGGCGGCTAAAAATTGATGGAGCGGGACTTCCGCTCCGAGGAAAGCGATGTCTCCCCACTCAAAGTCTACAGCGAGCAAGACGACGAATACGGGGATTAGCACGACCCGTAACATCGTCAAGCGGTTAGGTAGATTCATCGAGAATTCCTCCTCTAGTTGAGTATCGGCTTATTCAGCGTCGACTCTCTTTACAAAGATATTTTGTGTGACCGGTGAATCGGCAAGTTCGAGTTCGCGTCCGTTGACGACAATTTTCTCGACGCCACCAATCAACCCGATCCGAATGCGAAGTGTGTCGGTCTCAGCGTCTTCAATCACAATCGGGTTTTGCTTCGATTGGTTCGGATATTCAGGTGCGAGGAACGGTCCTTCAAGCGACGTATCACGCACGCCTACATATGTTGCCGGCGAGTCCTTCACATGAATCTCGGTCGTCAATCGCTCATCCGTCGCAATCTCATACGTCAAATCGGCTCCATTCGTCTCGGTCACCGCGATGGGGCCTGTCTCTTCAGCTGGCTCTTCTTCGACTGGTTCTTCCTCGACCGGTGCTTCTTCATCAGCCGGCTCTTCTTCCGGCACTTCTTCATTTTGATTGATTGACACGCCAGAGCTCGGCGCCTCATTCGGTGAAGCGTCCTGGCCGCCGAAATCGAGGCTTCGGACCACGTACCACACGGCCGTCATGAGCAAGAACGCGACAAGGACGAGCATCACTTTCGGCACCCAGCGCGAGACGCGGCTCGACGTTTCAGACGCCTTCGAGTACGTCTGTTTCCGTGATAACTGTGCCGTCGGTTGCGGTTCGATCTTCGGCAAGTCTTTCGCGTACGTCTCGTACAGCTCATCAACGTCTAGACCGAGTGACTCGGCATACGTCTTGATGAACGCCCGTGCATAGAACGAACCAGGGAGATTTTTATAATCACCTTCCTCGATCGCGATGATATAGCGCTTTTGAATCTTCGTCGTTTGCTGGATTTGATCGAGCGTCAAGCCGCTCGCTTCACGCCTTTGTTTCAAAAAAGTCCCTAGTTCTGTCACAGGGGTCCACACCTTCCATTCAAATAATTATTCAAACCATTCTGCTTCGCGATGCGTTTCTTGCGGGATGACGATGACTTCATCTTGATTGTTGCGCAACTCGATAATATAGTCAAAATCCTCGAACACGCAGTCCGTGTTTCGGACGTATAGGTCAGGATGTTCAATCACTTTGACGGCCGGCAGCCGCATGACTTCTCGAATCAATTGACGATGTCGTTCGTCCATCGTCCGTGTTGAGACGGCGCCGTCGATTATGTAGACGTGATCGCCTTCCCGTTCTTCTTCAAACAGTGATGTCCGGACCGTCTGCTTCATGAGCGTCGACGAAAGGAAGAGCCATCGCTTATTGGCACATACGCTGGCCGCAACGATTGATTCCGTCTTGCCGACACGCGGATTACCGCGGACGCCAATCAAAAGATGACGTTCTTCTTTCATCAATTCGGCGACAAAGTCAACGAGAACGCCTAAGTCCCCACGCACGAAACGGAACGTCTTCTTATCGTCGTTATCGTGTTCGATGTATCGCCCGTGCCGAATGGCGATCCGGTCCCGTAGTTTCGGACGGCGCAGTTTGATGACGGCAATCGCTTCCATCTTACGGAGGATATGTTCGAGCCGGTGGACGTGATCGGCGGCCGGTGCTTTCAGGAGCATCCCGCGGCGCTGCAAGTCGACCCCGTTAATCGTCACGATTGAGATTTGGAGCATTCCCATGAGTGACGCGATGTCACCGAGAATACCAGGTCGATTTTGGCACAGTTCATACTCGAGATACCATTCTTCGAACTTATGGTCCATCCGATCCACCCTTTCCGATACACGTTCGCTACCTTGTCCATTCTAAATTATTTTAGAAGAATTGAAAAGAACTCGTTTTTTATTTCACGAAGTCGTCACTGCCAACCCCCATCGATTCGGAGAATGGCCCCGGTCATATATCCAGCCTCTTTAGAACAGAGGAAACGAATCGTTCGGGCCACTTCCTCGACATGCCCCAAGCGCCCGAGCGGAATCGCTGCAATCGCCTCCTCTTTCGTCTCTTCTACCGTATCATTCATCGGCGTATCTATCCAGCCCGGTGTGACCGCGTTGATGCGTACACGAAACGGACCGCTTTCACGAGCGAACGCTTTGACGAACCCGAGTTGCGCAGCTTTCACCGTCGAATAGAATACTTCACCGGCGGCCCCGACCTCGCCCCAGACGCTTGAGACGACGACGATGTCGAGTGGTGCGTCATAGGGCTTTGCTTGCACGACAGACTGAACGACGCGTGCCAGCGCACGGACATGGACGCGATATAAGCGATCGAGGTCTTCAATCGGCTGGTCGACGATAAGCCCGTGGACGTGATTTCCTGCGACAAAGACGAGGCGATCAATTTGACCGATTGTCGTCATCCACGCATCGAGTGCGTCCTCCGCTTCGAGGTCGCACACGTCCACACGGGCATCGAGACGTTCCTCGTATACGAACGTTTCGAGCGCGGCGTGCTGACGGTTCGCCTGCAAGATGAGCACGTCGTCCCGAAACGCTTTTGCGACCGCTCTTCCAATCGCTCCGCTCGCCCCCGTGATGAGTGTTCTCACGGCTTTTTGACGATGCAGACGGAACGTTTGTCGGCTTGGAACAGTCGGTCGTATGCTTCGTAAAGTTCATCGAGCGTGATACCATCGAGCACGTCCGGCATCTCGAACATGTTGCCGCCGTTCAAGGCATAGCGCGAGAACTGATTGGCGATAAACTCCGGCGAGTTGAGCGCCTTCAAAAACTGCCCTTTCATCATGCGTTTCTTGCGAGTGAGCGTCGCATCATCGACGTGAAGCGGACGTTCGAGCGCAGACGTGATGCGCGACACGAACGTGTCGACATGAGGCGTCTCCATCGAAAGAGCGGCGAATGCGAACGTATCCTCGGATGTATAATCGAACGAGAACGCATCGTCAATCAATCCTTCCGCATACAATTCAGCGTAAAGCGGAGCCGTCGTATCGAACAGACTGTGCATGAGCAACTCAACGATGAGTTCCTGTTTCATGCCCGCCGCTCCCGCTTGTGGCGTATCTTTATAGCCGATCATCACTTTCGGAACGGAGACGTCCATCTCGATGACGCGTTCGGCTTGATGGACCGTTTCCGGCTCTTCAATCGGTTCGCGCGCCGTCAACAGAGGCGGGTCGAACGTCTTCGCGCCTTGGTTCGTTTTGATTTGCGCAAGCACATCGTCCGGGTCAATGTTGCCGACGACGAATAACACCATGTTGCTCGGGTGATAGAAGGCGCGATGGCAAGTATAAAGGTCGTCTGCCGTGATCTTCCCAATCGATTCAATCGTACCGGCGATATCGATGTTTACCGGATGTGTCGCATATATCGCCTCAATCAATCCGAAATAAAGGCGCCATCCCGGGTTGTCTTGATACATCTGAATCTCCTGGCCGATAATGCCTTTCTCTTTCTCGACCGAAGCCTCCGTGAAATAAGGTGTTTGAACGAAGTCCATCAGCGTCGTCAAGTTCGCTTCGACGTTCGAGGTCGCACCGAACAAGTAAGCCGTCCGAGTAAACGAGGTGAACGCATTCGCCGAGGCGCCGAATCGACCGAACTTCTGAAACACGTCCCCGTCTTCTTTTTCAAACATCTTATGCTCTAGGAAGTGGGCAATCCCGTCCGGTACTTCCGTCCACTCTTCCGTTTTGAAACGACGGTCAATCGACCCATATTTTGTCGTGAACGTGGCATACGTCTTCTCATAGCCGACTTTTTTCAACAAATAGACAGTCAACCCGTTATCGAGCACGGTGTGATGAAGCGTCTCGCCAACGTGTGGAAACTCTACTCTCATGTCGTCTCCCCCTTTAAACAATACACGGCTTTCAAATCGATTCGTTGCGCGAGCTTGGCCACATCGTCCCGCGATGTCCGCTCGATAATTGTCATCTCTTCTTCGAGTGAGAATGGACGGATATCTGACCCGCTCATCCAAGCAATCAATTGTCTTGGATTGTCGCCAAGCTGACGACGTTGATGGTAAAGCATTTCTTTCGTCTGCTCGAGTGTCTCATCCTCGAACGTACCTGCCTGTAAGTCGACGAGCTGATCGGCGACAATCTGTTCAGTCTTAGCTTGATTTGCCCCATCGATGCCAGCATACACAAACAGCATTCGGCTAAGTGAACTGTATTGAGAGGCCGCGTAATAGGCGAGGCTCTCTTTTTCTCGCACGTTCATGAATAGCTTCGAATGCGGAAACCCTCCGAACAACCCGTTGACGACTTGCATCCGAATCGCATCCTCGCTCGTCGGATCGACGTCGACGGCATAGCCGAGGTGGAGTTTACTCTGTTTAATCGTTTGCGTTTCTTCAAGACGTTGAAATTCGCGCACACGCGGTTCCGGGTAGCGGCGTACGAGTGTCCCGCCGAGCGTCTCGAGCGGAGCAAACGCCGCTTTCACTTGTTCACGGTCGACATGACCGACGACGTAGACGTCGATTCGATCATGTTGAATCATCGCCTGATACGCTTCGTATAACGAACGCGGCGTCACGTCCGCCAATTGATCGAGCGTCCCGAGTGACGGGATGGCGAGCTCGCCGCCGAGCATCTCTTGCAAGCGCTGTTGGGCGAAACGCATCTTGTCATCATAGACGGATTCGATTCGTTGCCGTTGTAGACGCAATTCCTGCTCGACAATTAACGGCTGGAACGCGCTATCGAACGCGTTAGGTCGCAGTAACACTTCCTCTAACAGGTTGATTGCCTTCGCGAGTACGGCTTCTTCGACGAGTTGATCGTTCACAACTTCAAGTTGGAACTGAATGACATGTTCGGCCCCGATTTTCGAGGCGCCGGCATAGAGCGCAGCGTCATACAGCTCTTCTAACGGTGTATGGAACGCTTCAATCGACGGGTATTTCGCTGTCGATTTCTCCATGATATAAGGTAACAACGCTCGATCGGCAATCGTCTCTTTCGAGAGCGGTGCCGAGAACGAGACGAGACATGTCGTCGTTTTAAACTTATTGGTCGGGTAGACCGAATAGTGCAACCGTTGCTGGAATTGTTCGATTCCTTTCATAACTGGATCTACTCCTTTTTCTTTTTCGTTTTGAACACGTCCGCACCGCGAGCGTATTCTTGGTCGGGCACGCCGGCGACGACGTTCGCGTAACGGGCCGCAGTGAACAAGTAATCGCTCAACCGGTTGTAATAAGGAAGTTGGCGAGTGGCTGCGTCGACGTTGACGAGTTCGCGCTCGACACGGCGGCAGACAGTGCGCGCCACATGTAGGCTCGCCGCACTGACACTCCCGCCCGGTAAGATGAATCGTCTTAGTTCCGGGCATTTCGGCTCGAGCTCATCAATCCACGTCTCGAGCTCGGTGACAATCGCCAAATCGACGAGTTTCGTCGGGGTCTCGCGATACATGAGTTCAGATCCGAGGTCGAACAAGTCGTGTTGAATCGCGGTCAGCTGCGTCCGGAGCGTCTCATCGGTCTGATGGGCGAGCGCCAACCCAATCTGACTATTCAGCTCATCTAACAACCCCATCGCCTGAATTTGCGGGTGCCCCTTTAAGACACGACCCCCAATCAGCGATGTCTCGCCTTTGTCGCCACCTCGTGTGTACAGCTTCATGTCATTTCCTCCTTTATGCCACAAATGGTGACCCATACGAGTCACCATTGTCGTTATGAATTTAGCTGGACGTAGGGAAGACGAATCGTGAACGTCGTCCCTTCTCCGAGCACGCTCGAAACGTCGACCGAACCGTGATGGGCATCGATGACGTTTTTGACGATAGCTAGTCCAATCCCGGTCCCCGTCTTACCTCCACTCGTTCGCGCCTTATCGGCCTTATAAAACCGTTCGAATACAAATGGCAAGTCTTCTTTCGGAATACCGGTGCCGGTGTCGACGAGCCGAATCAAGAACCCGTCGGCCTCCTCGACCGCATCTAGATGAATCGAGCCACTGTCCGTATGGGCAATCGCGTTGCCGATTAAGTTCGTGAACACTTGCTCGAGACGGTCGCCGTCCGCTTCGATTAACCGGCTCGGTGCACTCGCATACAGTTCAATCCCTTTTTCTTTAGCCATCTGTTTGAATTTACGCATGACGCGTGGCAAGAAATCCCCGATGTCGAGCGAGGCGAACTGCATCGTCTCTTTCCCCGACTCGATTCGGGCGAGGTCGAGTAAATCATTGACGAGCCTCGCGAGTCGGAGCGACTCATCATAGATGATCGAAGCGAATTCTTTCGTCGCATCATCACTTTCCGTCATCCCATCGATAATGGCTTCCGAATAGCCTTGTAACGTCACGAGCGGGGTTCTCAGCTCATGGCTGATGTTGGCCACGAAATCGGTGCGCATCTTGTCGAGACGATGGCTCTCGGTCGTATCACGTATGACGACGACGGCACCTTCAAAGTCCTCTTCTCCGATGAGCGGTGTGACCGTGAGCGTATAGTAATGCTCGTTTTGTTTTACTTCAATCGTCTTCTCCGGGGCTCCGTCGACGACTTCTTCATAAAGTGAGAGAACGACGTCGTGCGGTTGCCCATCAATCAACAACGGATCGGCTTGCGGGTTCGTCACGATGACATTCGCATGCCGATCGAGCGTGATAACGCCGTCCGCCATCGAACGTAGAATCGAAGCGAGTTGCAACCGCTCCCGGTCAAGCGCGTTGACGTACGTCGCGAGCTGACTGCTCATTGCGTTGAACGAGCCGGCAAGCTGGCCAATCTCGTCATGCGTCCGTTGTTCGAGGCGCAGGTCGAATTGACCTTCGGCCGTCCGGTTGACGGCGTCACGCATCTCCCGAAGCGGCGCTGTGATACGAGTCGATAAGAAGAACGCGAACACGGTCGTCGCGATAATCGCGGAAGCGACGGTCCAAAAGATGATCGTGCGCGCCCCTTCATTGGCACTTGAAATCGCATCGAGCGGCTCGAGTAGGTAGAGTGTATAATCACCCGTCTCAAGCGGGAACGTCGTCCGGTACGCCAAAGCCGCCTGATCGTCGAAGGAAGAAAAGTTTCCAATCGCCGTCTCGCCGACTTGTTGATACGGCTCCCAAGCTTGGCGACCAAGCTCCGTCATGAGTTCGTCCACTTCCGTCCCGAAGTTCGAACGGACCGAGCCGTTCTCTAATATATAATTGGCCCCATACACCTCGATGATTTGGTCGACAGTACGTGACGTGTCCCCTTCTTGGAGCAACACCGACTGCACTTGCCCCCCGAGCTTCGCGAGGTGGCCTCGTTCTTGGTCGATATGAAACGAGTTGAAGAACTCGAGCATGAGAACCGAGACGATGAACAAGACAAGACTCACTAAGACGAGAATCGTCAACCAAAGCTTCGTGACGATGCTGTTACGACGAACCATCACTCACTGACGGCTTCAAACTTGTAGCCGACACCCCATACCGTCGTAATCATTTGGGCGGCGTCTGGTGAGACACGGTTCAACTTCTCGCGAAGTCGTTTCACGTGTGTATCGACCGTTCGAAGATCTCCAAAGAATTCATAGTTCCACACTTCTTTTAACAACTGTTCGCGCGAAAATACTTTATCGACTTGTTTGGCCAAGAAGAACAACAACTCGTACTCTTTTGGTGTGAGCGCGATCTCTTCGCCATCGACAGTGACGCGGTGAGCGTCATTATCAATCGTTAAATGCGGGTACACGATCAAGTCTTTTGATTTCTCAGACGTCCGTAGGAACTTCGTCGATCCTGAACGGCGGAGTAAGGCTTTCACCCGTAGGACGACTTCACGCGGGCTGAACGGCTTGACGATGTAATCGTCTGCCCCGACTTCGAACCCTTGCACGCGGTCGATCTCTTCCCCTTTTGCCGTCAACATGATGACCGGCGTCGCTTTTGACTTGCGGAGTTCCGTACACACCTCGACCCCGTCCATCTTCGGCATCATCAAATCGAGTAAGATGACGTCATAGTCGCGTTCGAGTGCGAGCTGAAGCGCCTCTTCTCCGTTCGTGGCTTCTTCAATGACGTACTGTTCACGCTCAAGATACATTTTTAACAGGCGACGAATTCTTTCTTCATCGTCGACCACAAGAATTCTCGTTTTATCAGCCATCCACTAAAACCTCCTAGAGATCCATTGCAAGATGTAGCGCTTGTTGCACAATTGTGAACATTCCGCTCTCTTTCATAACTATACCACTCTATTATTTGGCTTCACAACGGTGAGTTGTATGCCCTTACGAAAAAAGAAGCCACCGAAGTGACTTCTTTCATTATGCATAAGAATGCAATCCTGCGATGACGAGGTTGACGAAGACGAGGTTGAACATGATGACAGCGAAACCGCCCACACACAACCAAGCTGCTTTCGTTCCAGTCCATCCGCGCTGAATTCGCATATGGAGATAATAGATATAGATGAGCATCGTAATGAGGGCCCACACTTCTTTCGGGTCCCAGCCCCAGAATCGGTTCCATGCAATCTGTGCCCAAATCATGGCGAAGATGAGGCCACCGAGGATGAAGACAGGAAGTCCGATCGCGACCGACCGATAGCTGATCTCATCAGCGAGGTCGAGGCTGACTTTCTTCGCGAGCGGTTGCAACGCCTCAGCAATCCGTTTGCGAAGAATGACGAAACGAAGCAAGACGTAAAGCACGAGTCCAGCGATGACCGACCAGACGAGCGTGTTCAACTTCAACGTGTTGATAAAGTTCGGAAGCTCGAGTGACAAGCCGCTCGCGCCAGAGAGGAGTTGTGCCCCTTCTGGTGCGAACAAGATTGGCATGAAGTATTCATACGTCTCTTGACCGCCACGGTCGTTCGTGAACTCGACGACACCACCGGCACCCATCCCTTTAAAGAGCATCGAAATGAGGATAAAGCCGAGCGTACAGATGAGGACGAACATCGTCACTTCGAGCCACGTGCGCGACTTCGACTGTTCGCGCATCGATGTCTCATTTAACAAGAAGATGAGTCCTGACGCGAAACTGATTGCGAGAATCCCCTGGCCAAGGGCGGCCGTCGTTACGTGAATCTTCAACCAGACACTGTTGAGTGCCGGGATGAGTGGAGCCACGTCGCTTGAGAACATCGACGCGAAAGCGATGACGAGGAGCGCCACCGGCATCGCGAACAAGCCGAGCACATCATTTTTATAAATCCCATAGACGACGAGGAATCCGAGCACCATCATCATTCCAAAGAACGTCGTATATTCGTACAAGTTCGATACCGGCGCGTAGCCGACACCGGCCCAGCGCATAATAAAGTAGCCGATTTGGGCGATAAACCCGATCACAGCCAAGATGAACGCGATCTTGCCATATGGGACGCGGTTGACGTTACGGTCTCTGCGCATTCCGCTGACCGCGATGGTGAACAACACGGTCGCGATGGCATATAAAATGAACGCGATGAGGAGCAGACGACTGCTCCATTGAATCCATTCCATTAAGATTCCCCTCTTTCAGTTGTTGAGTTGGCGTCTTTCTGTTTTTCAAACATCGCCTGGTCTTCCCAAATCGGCAGTCCTGCCTTCTCAAGAAGCGGCGACACTTCACGGCGAAGCGACGACGGGTTTTTGTTCGTGAAGCCCGCGACGAGGACGTCCGTCTCTCCGTGACGACGGACCCACACACGGCGATGTGGCCAATACATGCCCATCACAATCCCAATCATGAAAATCGTTCCCCCGAGAATCAAAATCGGGTACGTCGAGTCACTCTTCACGCGAAGACCGCTCGTGCTCGCCATCTCGGTGCCGGCGAATTGGACGGCATACCGATTCTCATCGTCCGCCACGTTCATCCGGATCCCAATCAAGTTCGTCTCGCTCGTGCCTTCGGGTGTGTCGACCGTGAAGAAGAATGCCGGGTTCAACGCACGAGGCGATTTCGTATCCGGGACACCGTTACGCACTTCAAAGTCAGGGTATAAGTCTTTCAACGAGACCGTCACCTCTCCGAGCGCATAGGTCGTCTCTGGGTTGTCCAAATCGACCGTGAACGGACCGTACAGTTCGCCCGTCTCTTTGTCACCGATGCTAAACGACATCGATAAGAACTCGGGGCGACTCGAGTATTGTTCTTGATACACTTCATATTTATCAAACTTGAACGGATGGTTCACTTTCGTCGAGCCGGCCTCTACTTCTTCGAGTACAGGTGACCCGTCATCGTTCGTCCCTGTTTTCTTGAAGAGCGTCAATTCGGTCTCATAGTTTTTCGGGACCGCTCCCGCTTTCTCGATCGCCTCGGCGAACTTGGCATCTTCCTCATTGTTCTCAGGATCGTACATCTCGAGAATGAATTGGTCGTTACGCAAGTAATACTCGTCTTCTGTCGCCTCGAGGGCGACCGTGTCCCCTTCTCGCACCCATTCGAGGGTATCCGTATAGAAGGCCGGGAAGACGCGGAGCATCGCCCCGACGAAGAAGATGACGAGACCGATGTGGTTGACGTAAGGACCCCAGCGCCCGAAGCGATGTTTCTCGGCGAGCAGCGCGTCGCCGTCACGCTTCACTTGATAGCGTTTCGCTTTTAACGCTTCGCCGAGCGCATCGATTTGTTCGTCTGAGCCTTTGCCCTCGCCCGTTAAACGTTGCCCACGCATGAAGCGATCGGTGCGGCGGACCGGCTGGTTTTTCAACGCCTTATACAGCGGGAAGAACCGATCGATCGATACGACGATGAGCGATAGCGTCAACATGACGATGAGCCCGATGTACCACCATGACGTATAAAGATTATGGAAGCCGAGCGTGTAGTAGAGTGTCCCGGCCGAACCGTACTCTTGCGTATAATATTGGCTCGCCGGCAGTTGTTGCGGAATGTACATTTCCTGCGGGAAAATCGTACCGACCGCAGAACCGGCGATAATCAATGCGATCAACCAGAGCCCGACTTTTACCGATGCAAAGAAGCTCCAGACACGGTCAACCCATGATCTCGGACGTCGTTTTGACCGCAAATCAGCGCCGTCATATTTCATATCTAACATGTGTGCGCCCCCCGTTCCCTTACAATGACTTCTCGGCCAACTCCATCAATTTCTCTTTTGTGAGTTCACCTTCGTATTTCTCAATCACGTTCCCATCCTCGTCGATGACGAACGTGACCGGTAAGTTATAAATCCCGTACGCCTTTTCAACTTCACTTCGCGTGTCCATCAAAATCGGATAGTCGAGCTCAACGCCGAGACCGTTTACAAAATTGTCGACGCGTAGTGGCGTTTCGCCGACGTTCACCGCCCAAAAATCGACGCCCATGTCTTGTAGCGTCGCGTAGTTTTCTTGGACGACTGGCATCTCTTTCTTACACGGCTCACAGAACGTGCCCCAGAAGTTTAACAATAATCCTTTGCCTTCATAGTTTTCACGTTCGAGCATCGTCGCCCCATCGAGGCTCACGAGTTTGAAATTTGGAGCAGCATCTCCGGCTTCCACCCGCCCGTCGTTTCCAGCTTGTTCAATCAGTTGCATGACGACGACCGCACCTGCGAACAGCACCATGGTCATGACCATGAGTCGCCAGAACGACCGTTTCTTCTTGTGGGCCATCGCTTGTTGCATGCGGTCACCCGTCTTCTCTTTCTTCATGATTGATCACACCTTCCTTCAGTTGCTATTGTACTGAAAAAACAATAAAAACGCACATTAACAGACTTTTTTCATTGTTTTGTCACACAATATCCACAATCAAAAAAATCATCCTACAAAGGACGATTTTTTTATTGTCATTTCTTTTTTTTCTTGCCTCGTTTTTCAGTCGGCACGGTCGGGTTCGCAAGCTCACGAAGTTTAGACACTTCTTTGCGCGAGAGTTCGCGCCATTCGCCCGTCGTCAACCCATCAAGCGTCAAGAAACCGAACTGTTCCCGTTTTAGTTTAATCACTTCAGAACCGACCGCTTCGAACATGCGACGTACTTGGCGATTATGCCCTTCCGAGATGACGAGTTCGACGATTGCCGTGTTTTTCTTATGATCGACTGACTTCATCCGAACTTTCGCACCACCCGTTTTAAAGCCGTCGTCAAGCTTGACGCCCGACTCGAGCTCTTTGATGGCGATGTATGACGGGATATTTTTCACTTTTGCGACATAACGCTTTGGAATTTTGAACTTTGGATGCGTCATCAAGTTCGAGAATTCGCCGTCGTTTGTCATCAGAATCAAACCGGTCGTATTGTAGTCGAGACGACCGACCGGAAAGACACGGGCGCCAGGTGGCACGAGGTCTGTCACGACTTTACGTCCTTTATCGTCATCAACCGTCGACACGTAGCCGCTCGGTTTATAGAGCACATAATAGACATGCTCTTCTTGTTCGATTTTGACGCCATCGACTTCCACTTCTGATTTCGGCCCGACTTTCGTACCGAGTTCGCGGACAACTTTGCCGTTGACACGCACCCGTCCGTCTAAAATCATTTCTTCTGCTTTTCGTCGTGAAGCGATCCCTGCTTGGGCAATTACTTTTTGTAAACGTTCCATGAATTAATCCTTCTCCAATCTGTCTTGCGAATGACGGGCCGGCTCAGCGAAGAACAAATCGCCTTCGTCCGAGAGCTCGTCTTCAAATGTTAATGGTGGCAACTCGTCGAGCGAGTTAAACCCGAAGTGGTCAAGAAAATGCTCGGTCGTGCGGTAAAGTTTCGCCCGTCCGAGCGTCTTCGTCCGTCCAGCTGATTCGATGAGCCCCTTTGAGAGCAACGTATGAATGACGCGCTCTACTTTCACACCGCGCACTTCCTCGATGTCTGCCCGCGTCACCGGTTGTTTATACGCGATGATGACGAGCGTCTCCATCGCTGCTCGAGATAGCGCTTGTTCCGCCATCGTTCCGACGTATCGTTGAATATATGGCGATACGTCCGGAATCGTGACGAGTTTATACACACCGGCCGACTCAATCAATTGGAACGGACGGCCCGAGTCTTTGAACGACATCTCGAGTTTTGTGAGCTGTTCGCGTGCGGCAGCTTCAGAGATATCAAGTGTATCTGCGAGCGCGCGGACTTCCATCCCTTCATCGCCGACGACGAACAATAAACTTTCAATGATAGTTTCATAAGACAGCAACGGCTTCATCCCTTTCCTTTGACGTTTCGATGAACGAGATTTCGATATCTCGTTCGACTTGTGCAGTCGTCACGACGCGTAACTTAATCAGTTCGAGAAGCGCCATAAACGTGACGACAAGGTCAGACACATCTGGCGTTTCCTCGAAGAAAGCGAAAAAGGACGTCTTCTGCTTCGAGGCGACGTGATCATGTAGACGCGTCATCTGTTCTTCAAGGGAACGCGTCTCACGGGTAATCGTCTTTTTACGCCGCTCTTTCCAACGTTTTCGCTCCACCATCTTTGAATAGGCATGCAGCAAATCCGAGAAATTGAGCGGTCCGTCGTACGGTTGGACATGCTCCGCCATATAGCGGGATAAATCATCACCAGGGCGGCTATACAGTTCAAGCCGTTGCTCTTCCTGTTCACGCATGAAGACGACCGCTTCCTTATAGGCTTTATATTCAATCAATTGACGAATCAACCCTTCACGTGTCGGTTCATCCGAAAAGTCAGGGATGTCGTCTTCTTCGACGGGCACAGGAGGCAACAGTTGCTTGCTCTTCAATTGGAGGAGCGTCGCCGCCATAACCAAATATTCGCTCGCGATATCGAGTTCAAACTTTTGCATTGTACGGATGAAGGCGACATACTGGTCCGTAACTTCCGCAACAGAAATATCGACGATGTCAAGCTCCATCTTCCCAATCAAATGGAGCAACAAGTCGAGCGGCCCTTCGAACGTATCAATTTTGACGTTATACGCTTCCATAGAGACACCTGCCATTTTACATTTTTGCGCTTTAGTATAACATGTTTTATAGGACTGCGACCACGAAAGGAGAAATTTGATTTGACTACCCCTTTTACCCAGTATACGCTCTTATTCGAATGCCATGCCGATTATTTTGAATGCCATGAAGTGCTCGAGGAAGCATGGCAAGCTGAAAATCGAGCGTCTCTTGGCTATGCGGTGCTCATCCAATATGCGGTCGCCCATTACCATGCACGACGTGGCAATGAGATCGGTGCTAAAAAGAGTATCGCCGCGTTGAAGCGGAAGCTCGATTTCGCTTCAGAGGAACTCCAATCACTCGGCGTCGACGTCTCACAGTTCAAGCGTGATTTAAACGTATGGCCCTTGTCGACCGTACTCCCGCTCGATGAACCGACCCGGGCACGTACAGAACGATTGAAACAAGCGTTCGAGCCAACCACCCTCTCGTTTGAGGAACTTGTGCATAAACACATGTATCGTGATCGGAACCCGGTCGTCGCAGAACGACTACGGGCGCTCAAAGCACGTAACAAGGCGAAAAAAACGACATAAAAAACTGCAGACAACATGGTCTGCAGTCGATGAGCTAGGGAAGTTGCCTAGCTTTTTTATATGGCCACTTGATTCCATTTATCAAGCAGTTCGCCTGTCTTGCCTTGACCCGTTAGCGTCAAGTCAAGCGGCAATAAATTGCGTGTCTCGTCGAGCAGTTCATAAGAACGTTTCTCGCCCCGGAACGATGGCGACAAGGCGATATGCAAAATGTGCATCGTCGTATCTTGTTGTTCCATCCCGATAATCCCGACAAAGTCTTCCCCGACTTTCCATAGATATAAGAAACGAGCAGGGTCTTCTTCGTAAGATCGGACGAGCTCTAACAGCGCGAGCGGAGATTTGTCGTTACATGAGAACGCCAAGAGGCCCATCGCTGTCTTTTCGTACGATTGTTTATATTTCACCAGCATTGCTGGTTTCACCACCTTTAGTCATTCAAGTTTCACGAAGTGAACACGTGAGAGACATGGTTCATTGTGCCATAACGGTCATGCAAAAATCAATTTTCGTCCCACACCTTGACTTCCGCCATCTTCGTACCTTGACGGAGCTTGACGGCATGCTCAAGGCCAGACGTGACTTTCCCGAATACCGTGTGCACACCGTCCAAATGCGGTTGTGGCTCATGAACGATAAAGAACTGTGACGAACCTGTGTTGCGCCCAGCGTGTGCCATCGAGAGTGAACCCGCCTCGTGCTTGTACGGGAATGACGTCGACGTCTCGCAAGGAATCGTGTAGCCTGCGCCACCCATACCTGTCCCTTGTGGGCATCCGCCTTGGCTCACGAAGCCCGGGATGACACGGTGGAACGTCAAGCCATTGTAAAAGCCACTGTTGGCAAGTTTTTCGAAGTTTTCAACCGTGATTGGTGCTGCGTCGTGGAACAAGTCGAACTCGATCATTTCACCGTTTTCAAGTTTCATTGATCCTTTTTTCATGTACAAAAACCCCTTTATGTTCATATAGTTATCTTCACTCACATTGCCCATTCTATCAAAAAAAGACGCCTGTCTCCACTATTTTGTGGAAACAGGCGTTCTGACTTACTGAATGACCGCGTGAATGAGTGGACGCGCCTCAGGCTTCGCCTCACCGATCGTGTAAGCGTGATCCATCCGTTCGAGCGCCGAAGACATGTCTTCGATATTCGCGCGCAAGACAGCGATGACGTCGCCTTCCTCGACACGGTCACCGACTTTCTTCTCGAGCGTAATGCCGGCCGCAAAGTCGATCGTATCGTCTTTCGTCGCACGACCCGCACCGAGGAGCATTGCAGCGACACCGACTTCATCGGCAATAATCGATTCGACATAACCTGCTCGCTTCGCGACGAACGTCGTCTCGAACTTCGCTTGCGGCAATTTCGTCACATCGTCGACGAGCGAAGCGTCTCCGCCTTGTGCTTCGACGAACTGACGGAATACCTCGAGAGCGTGACCATCCGCAATCCGTTTGTCGAGGTCGACGTACGCCTCATCGAACGTCGGATAAAAGCCGCCAAGAACGGCCATGTGACCGGCAATCGTCAACGCGATCGTCTTCAAATCCTCAACGTCTTTACCGGACAACACTTCAATCGCTTCCTTCACTTCGTTCGCGTTCCCGACCTCAAAACCGAGTGGTTGGTCCATATCGGTGATGACAGCGACCGTCTTCCGGCCGACGTTCTTCCCGATGGCGACCATCTCTTCTGCGAGCGCTTTTGCGTCGTCAAACGACTTCATGAACGCACCTGAACCCGTCTTCACGTCGAGAACGATACTGTCAGCACCCGCCGCAATCTTCTTCGACATGATCGAGCTCGCGATGAGCGGAATCGATTCGACTGTCGCCGTGACGTCACGGAGCGCATAAAGGCGCTTGTCTGCCGGCGTCAAGTTCCCCGTCTGACCGATAATCGACATTTTGATGTCGTTCACTTGTTTCGTGAACTGTTCTTCTGTCAACTCGACGTTAAAGCCTGGGAACGACTCCAACTTGTCGATCGTGCCGCCCGTGTGGCCAAGGCCGCGGCCGCTCATCTTCGCGACCGGAATTCCGATTGACGCGACGAGTGGAGCGACGATGAGGCTGATCTTATCGCCGACGCCACCTGTTGAGTGTTTATCCACTTTTTTACCTTCGATGTTCGACAGGTCGATGACGTCACCTGACTTCACCATCTCCATCGTGAGGGCAGCTGTCTCTTTCTCTGTCATCCCGTTGAAGTAAATCGCCATTGAGAGGGCAGACATTTGATAGTCCGGGATCGATTCGTTCGTGAATCCTTCGACGACAAAACGAATCTCTTCTTCGTTCAATTCTCCACCGTTCCGTTTTTTCAAAATCAAGTCGACCATACGCATAAGTTTCTTCCTCCTAGTTGGATGTAAGTTGGATTGAATTAGATGCTTTTAATCGTGCCGCGCACGAGTGACAAGAAGTCTTGACGCACGCGTTCTGTCGTCTCGATGACTTCCTCGTGATTGAGCGGCTGATCCAAGATGCCGGCCGCCATGTTGGAGACGCAAGAGATGCCGAGGACACGCATGTCCGAGTGGCGAGCGACGATGACTTCTGGCACAGTCGACATCCCAACAACATCTCCACCGAGAAGACGGGCCATCTTCACTTCCGCAGGAGTCTCGTACGTCGGGCCAGTGTTCCCGAAGTACACACCTTTTTGGACGTTAAGACCGAGGTCTGAAGCGACTTGTTCTGTCAATTTCACGAGCTGTTTGTCGTACGCTTCTGACATGTCAGGGAAACGTGTACCGAATTCGCTCGCGTTTTTCCCGATGAGTGGGCTCGTCCCGAAGAAGTTGATATGATCCGTGATGATCATCAAGTCGCCCGGGTTGAAGTTCTCGTTACATGCACCGGCAGCATTCGTGACGATGAGCGTCTCGACACCAATCAATTTGAGGACACGTACCGGGAACGTCACTTGCTCCATCGAATACCCTTCGTAGAAATGGAAACGGCCTTGCATCGCGACGACGCGTTTACCTTCAAGGTCTCCGAATACGAGTTGGCCAGCATGGCCTTCGACCGTCGATACCGGGAAGTGTGGGATGTCTTCGTAAGGGATCGCGACAGGGTTTTCAATCTCGTCGGCGAGAACGCCGAGTCCTGACCCTAAAATTAATCCGATTTCCGGTGTGCCGTTCATGCGTTCCTGTAAAAATGCTTTTGTCTCGTTCCAATTTACCATGTAAGTGGCCTCCTCAAATTTCGTTTAAGAAACTTTTTCCGATTGCTGGTGCGTCGACGTCAAAGTTATCCGCGACCGTTGCGCCGATATCCGCGAACGTGCCTCGAATGCCGAGGTCGATTGCTGTCGCTCCGTGGTGATGCACGATGAGCGGGACGTATTCACGTGTATGATCCGTCCCCGGATGCGTCGGGTCGTTCCCGTGGTCTGCCGTGATGATTAAAAGGTCGTCTTCACGTAACTTGGCAAACACTTCCGGTAGACGCGCATCGTATTCTTCGAGCGCTTGCGCATAACCTGCCGGGTCACGGCGATGACCGAAGAGCGCGTCAAAGTCGACGAGATTCAAGAAGCAAAGTCCTTCGAACGTTTCATCGAGCGATTCGACGAGCTTATCCATGCCGTCCATGTTCGACTTCGTGCGAACGGCTTTCGTCACCCCTTCGCCATCATAGATATCACTTATCTTCCCAAGTGCGATCACATCTTTCCCGGCTGCTTGAAGCGTGTTCATGACTGTCTTTCCGAACGGCTTGAGCGCATAGTCGTGACGGTTCGAAGTGCGGACCCATGCCCCCGGCGTGCCGAGGAACGGACGCGCGATGATACGGCCAAGCATATACGGATCTTCGCGTGTGATTTCACGCGCGTACTCACAGATGCGATACAACTCGTCGAGCGGAACGACTTCTTCATGTGCTGCGATTTGGAGTACCGAATCGGCTGATGTATAAACGATGAGCGCGCCAGTGTTGACGTGTTCTTCACCGAGCTCATCCAAAATCTCGGTCCCTGAAGCCGGTTTGTTGCCGATGATGTCACGCCCGCTGAACTCTTTCAATCGATTGATCAAGTCGTCAGGGAACTCCTCGAATACACGGAACGGTGTCTCGATATGAAGTCCCATGATTTCCCAGTGTCCGGTCATCGTATCTTTCCCAGCCGAGATTTCTTGCATCCGTCCGTAAGCGCTCGGTGCGTCTGACGCCTCGATTCCTTCAATCGGTTTGATGTTCGCTAGACCGAGACGGCCCATGTGCGGCATCGCCAATCCACCTTGCTCACGGGCGATATGACCGAGCGTGTCTGAGCCTGCGTCCCCGAACTGTTCGGCATCCGGCGCTTCGCCGATCCCGACCGAGTCCATGACGACTAGGAAAATACGTTTAAATTTCTTCACAAAAAGTTCCTCCTTTAAAAGGTGTTACGCCCGGGGATGATGTTTCCGATACACATCGTGGAGCCGGGACTTATTGACATGGGTGTAAACTTGGGTCGTGGAGAGGTCTGCATGACCGAGCATCTGTTGAATGGCGCGCAAATCGGCACCGTTCTCAAGAAGGTGCGTGGCGAACGAATGTCTTAGCACGTGCGGCGTAATTTCTTTTTGAATGCCGGCCTCTTTCGCGCGTCGCTTAATCATCTTCCAAAATCCTTGACGGCTGAGACGACCGCCCCGTCCATTTAAAAACAGCGCTTCTGTCTCCCGACCGCCAATCCCGTTACGGGCTTGTTGGATATACCGTTCGACGAATCCTTGGGCGACAGAAGAAACCGGGATGATTCGAGCGCTCTCCCCTTTGCCTTCACACTGTAAATACCCCAATTCGAACTGTAAATCATCCAAATCAAGACCAAGAAGTTCGCTGACCCGCATCCCGGTCCCATACAACAGTTCGAGCATGGCCCGGTCACGAAGCGCGAGCGGATCGGACGTCGGGACGCTATCGAGCAGCCGCTCGACTTCCTCTTGCGACCACGTGTCCGGCAATTGCCGCTCTGCTTTCGGCGACTCAAGGTAGAGTGACGGGTCTGTCGACGTTTCATTCGTCATCTTCAAGTAGTGATGGAACGTGCGAATCGAGCTGACGGCGCGCCGAAGCGACGAAGCCGCCCGTCCCGCTTGAGATAACTCTTCCATATGTTTGACAATATGGGCGCGTGACACGTCGTTCCAATTGGTGACATCGAGCTGTGTCAATGTCGATAAGTATTGCGTCAAATCGCTCGCATAGGCTTGCCTCGTGTTCGAAGACATCCGTTTCTCAACGGTCATATACTGCAGAAAAGACTCGACTTGCGAACGCATGACATCCCCCTCCTTTCTCGTTTACACCTGAATACGCTTACATCATATCACTTATGTAAACCGTTGTGAAGACGTCTGACCTCATTTTTTTATAGCTTTTTTGTGACCGTTTTTTGTACAGAATCTTGCGATCGTTTTGAAACTTAATTTGCTGGAAATAAAATAATTTGCTACACTGACGATGACTTATTAAAAATGTTTAAAAAGTTAGGAGGGACGACAAAGATGAAACCAAATGCGACGTCGTTGTCGATTGCGATTCGACGCCAACTCGTCTTTCATGACCGCCAGACAGTCGCGGATATTAGCGAAGTGACCGGCCATAGTTTTCCGACGGTAAAAAAACATTTGGAACGGATGTGCACGGCTGGAGAAGTCAACGAACAAGGGCTTACCCCGTCAACAGGAGGGAGACCCGCCACGCGCTACGTCTTCAATCCGTCTGTTGCGAACGGGCTATGTGCCTATATCGAGCAAGACGTCATTGTCTATCGCCACATTGACGCAATCGGTACAACGCTAAATGAAGGCCGTGTCGCGATTCAAAGCGGAGATCATTTACAGACACTGTTCGACCTGTTGACCAGTCAGTTCGCGGTTCATTCGTTTCAAGCTATCACAATTGGGGTTGCTGCCGCCGTCGCAGACGGTGAAATCATTTATGCACCGGATTATCCGACCCTTTCTGACGTCGCGCTCGCTCCTTTGCTTGAGTCGACGTTCCGTGTGCCCGTCGTTGTCGAGAACGATATGAATGCCGCTGTATACGGCTACAGTCAGTCTGTCCCGACATATGCGGATGAAACGATCGTTTACGTTTATTTAGGGAAGAACGGGCCAGGGTCGGGTATTCTCATTAACGGTCGTTTACTTCGTGGAAAGACCCATTTCACGGGGGAGATTTCATTTTTACCGTTTTATGAGCATCAGACGTTTTTTGATTGTATTCGTCACCACGACCGAGGGACGCCACTGACGGAGAAAGCACACGATGCGCTTGCCCGGCTCGTCACGACGTTCACGGCGACGCTCAATCCGCATACGATCGTCTTTTCGGATGTCGATGTGACTGAAGAAGAGATTCGCTGGATTCGTAGTCGAAGCGAACGCTATATCGCGGCGGCACATTTACCCGACTTGACACGCGGTTTATGGGAAGAACATTACTTTCAAGGTCTCATCCGCTTTTGTGTCGAGACGTTACTTGAAACGATTTGAATGAGGTGAAACATGAGCGGTTTTTTATTATTGACGGTGATTTATATCGCCTTTATTAGTTTGGGCCTTCCTGATGCGTTACTTGGAGTCGGTTGGCCTTCGATGCGGTTAGAATTTGATGCGCCTTTGGCGATGGCCGGATGGATTTTTATGACCATCGCGGCAGGAACGATTGTATCGAGTTTATTTAGCGGAAAATTGCTCGAGCGGTTTGATACGAAACAAGTGACGTTCGCTTCGGGTCTCGTGACGGCCCTATGCCTTTTCGGTTTCTATGCCGCCCCGTCGCTCCCCTGGTTATTCGTGCTCTCGATTCCGCTCGGACTCGGTGCCGGTGCCGTCGACGCCGCGTTGAATCATTACGTGGCCGAGCATTACGCGGCACATCATATGAATTGGCTCCACTGTTTTTGGGGAGTCGGGGCGACCGGTGGCCCGCTCATTATGGCTTCCATATTGAATGAGAATGGTTGGCGCGACGGCTATCTCGTCGTCGCTTACATTCAATTCGGTCTTGCCGTCTTACTGCTCCTCTCCTTCCCGTTATGGAAACAGGAGCCAAAACGCGATACGACGTACGAACAAGAAGAGACGGCCGTGACCGAACTCGACCGGAAGCTCCCGCGCGGATTGCCATATGCGCTCATCACGTTTCTTTTATATTGCGGCGTCGAGGCGCTCGTCGGATTGTGGGCTAGCAGTTACCTCGTCCAAATGAAGGCGTTCTCGATTGCAACGGCCGCGACGTGGGTGTCGATTTACTATGGCAGCATCACAGTCGGTCGATTGTTGAGCGGATTCTTGTCGTTCCGAATTTCGAATCGTCAGATGATTCGTCTCGGACAAGGACTGGCCTTATTAGGAAGTCTTGTATTCATACTTCCGCTCAACGGCGCGATGATTGTCGGTCTCATTCTCGTTGGTCTCGGCCTGGCGCCGATTTATCCGAGTATGTTGCATGAGACGCCCGTTCGATTCGGCAAACAGCGCGCGAAACACTTGATGGGCTATCAAATGGCGTTCGCCTATATCGGGAGCACGTTCTTGCCGCCTTTGTTCGGTCTGTTCGCCACGAAGTTGTCACTCGGCATCTTCCCGATCGTTATCCTGTTCATCATGCTATTCATGCTGTTGAACACGGAGCGGTTGAACCACATCTTAACTAACCGACAGGAGGAGAGCGTATGAACATTGCCCATGTCGCCATTTGGGTGAACGACCTCGACGTCATGCGTCGTTTTTATGAAACGTATTTTGAGGCGAAGGCGAATGACCTTTATAAGAATGAACAAAAACAGTTTGCTTCTTATTTCTTGACGTTTCCGAAGTCGGACTGTCGACTTGAACTTATGCGCCGGGCGGATATTCAAGACCCGGGGCAAGAGACGCTCGGTTATGCCCACCTCGCCATCCGTCTTGACAGCAAAGAAGCAGTCGATGTGATGACGAGACGTCTCGTCGACGACGGTTATGAGCGACTTGACGGTCCGCGTACGACTGGGGACGGCTATTACGAAAGCGTCATCCTCGATCCTGAATCCAACCGCATCGAGCTCACCATATAAAAGGAGATGGACAAATGATTCAAGCGATTCTTTTAGACCTTGATGGCACGTTATTGAACGACCAAAAAATGATCTCCCCAAAGACGAAAGAGACGCTCCTGTCTCTCCAAGCGAACGGTGTAAAAGTCGTGCTCGCCTCCGGTCGACCGAAGCGAGGCATCGAACCGTTTGCGAAGGAATTGAAGCTCGGACAATATGGTGGATTGATCGTGTCGTCGAACGGGGCGTGCGTGACGGATGCGACGACCGGCGAGACGTTGTTTGAACAAGCAATCGACCGAGAAGTTGCGCGCACCATCCTCGACCATTTGAGCGACTTTGACGTCATCCCGATGATTAACGATGAGACGTACATGTACGTAAACGATGTGTTTACCGGCATGCTTGAACTGAACGGGAAACCGTTCAACATCATCGAATATGAATCGCGCGGCGGACGGTTCCAACTCCGAGAAGAACCGCGTCTCGCAGATGCAATTACCTTCCCCGTCTATAAAATCCTCGTCGCCGGCCAACCGGACTACTTGCAGGCGAACGCGGACGAGATGTCGCGTCCGTTCAATGAACAAGTGACCGGAATGTTCACGGCGACGATGTATTATGAGTTCACAGATTACGGGATCGATAAAGCACGTGCCCTCGACCATGTGCTCCGACGTCTCGGCATCGCACGTGACCAGACGATTGCCTTCGGAGACGGTCATAACGACCGTTCCATGCTCGAATATGCAGGGATCAGTGTAGCGATGGACAATGCGGTCGATGCGATCAAAGCGATCGCGACCGACGTGACCCGCTCGAACAATGAAGAAGGCATCGCGCTTCACCTAGCCCGATATCTGTCTTAACAACAAAACCCGTACGCTTCAACTCGGAGCGTACGGGTTTTCGATTCATCCGTTAATGACGGCCTTATGACCTTCAAGCGTGACACCTTTCGCTTGGCACACTTTACAGATTCCATGAAACGTCAGGCGATGGTCTTTAATTAAAAATTCGTATTTGCGTTCCACTTTTTTCTCGACTTCGACGAGCAAATCTTCCATGATTTCTTCGACTGATCCACATTCGACACAGACGAGATGGTGGTGGGAATGGTTCGCTCCTTCTGGTCTCAAGTCGAAGCGGGCTACGCCGTCTCCGAAGTTGACCTTATCGACGACACCGAGTTCAGTTAATAATTCAAGCGTTCGATAAACCGTCGCGAGCCCAATCTCAGGTGCGATTGCTTTGACGAGCATGAAGACGTTCTCCGCACTGAGATGGTCCGCCTCATTCTCAAGTAAGATGCGGACTGTTGATTCTCGTTGTGGAGTCAATTTATATCCTTTGGCGCTCAACTGCTGTTTAATTCGGTCGATTCGCGTTTCCATAAGGCGCCCCCTCTTTACAATAGTTCACTATTCAAAGCATACCGAAAAACGGCATCATTTTCAAATTAAAATCATTACTAAGTAAGTGTATCATATGACAATTTAGATTAGAATTATTTTAATTTAGACAATTGCCACCATTGAATCGCCATGATCGTCTTGGCATCTGTGATTCGTCCACTCGCCAACAGTTCACTCGCCTCTTCGAACGTGAAACGCTCCACGTTCAAAAATTCGTCTTCGTCTAAATTCATGGCACCGGCAGTCAAGCCATGCGCGACGAACACGTCCACCCGCTCGCTACAAAAGCCCGGGGCCCCGTAGAAAGAGAAAATCTTTTCAAGCGTCTCGGCTGTATAGCCCGTTTCCTCCTCGAGTTCACGTCGAGCGCTCGCGAGCACTTCTTCTCCTTTTTCGAGTTTCCCGGCTGGAATCTCGAGTGACATCGACTCGAACGCCTTCCGATACTGCTCGACAAGCACGATGCGGTCGTCTTCATCGATAACGAGTACCGCGACAGCTCCGTTATGATAGACAAGCTCTCGGACCGACGTCCCGCCGTTCGGGAGCTCGACGACATGTTTCTCGACGTTAAAGATTTTTCCTTCATAGATGACTTCTCGTTGTACCGTTTTCTCGACCATATGTATATACGCCTCACTTTTTGCTTTATACTTTGATTATGAGTGAAACAAGTAGACGGAACAAGGAGGAATTATAGATGGCAGAACTCGGTCTTGGCACGATGTCCATTTTGAAGCATGGGGAAACGGAAGGGAAAGCGATTTTAGAAGCAGCCTATACTGCCGGAATTCGACATTTCGACACGGCAGACGTATACGATCGGTTCAAAGTCGAGGAAATCGTCGGGTCGACGTTTGCATCTCGTCGCGAAGAACTGTTTTTAACGAGTAAAGGCGGCAATGAGCTGACGGCAGACGGGATGCGTTGGAATCCGCGAGCCAGTTATTTAGAGACGGCGCTCGCCGGCTCACTCGAGCGATTACAGACCGACTATTTAGATGTATATTACGTTCACGGCGGAACGATGGAAGACGACCTCGATGAGACGATTGCGTTCATGAACCAGCAAAAACAGCGCGGCGTCATCCGTCAAATCGGCTTGTCGTCCATCCGTCCGAACGTCATCCGGTACTGGCTCGAGCATGGCGAGCTCGACGTGTTGATGACGCCTTATTCATTACTCGACCGACGCATCGAAACGCTCAAGCTCGATATCCCCATCGTTGGCCGTGGCCCGCTCGCGAAAGGGTTGTTGACGAACGAATGGACGTCACGGCTCGGCGAGAACGGGTTCGAGGCATGGACGACGGACGCGTTACACGACGTGCTCCCGACGGTCCCTGAGCCGATTCAAGCATATGCCTTCGCTGCGGCGAAACGCGTGTGTGCTGTCGTCTTGCCGGGCGCTTCGTCAGTGAAGCAGTTGCATGAGACGATTGACGCGTTTCATCAGCCGATCGATGAATCAAAGCTCGAAGACGTCTTGTCTCGTCTCCCGGTTCATCCGTACACGAAACATGCGACCTGAGCGTCAGGTCGCATGTTGGTCTCGTTGTTTCATTTGTTCGATGGCCCAATCGGCCCACCCTGCGTAGTTTTCCATCATCCGAATTGCGTACTCGCTCGTTAATAAATAGCCGAGTGTATCGTCTTCGGATTGATGGGCTGCCTGAAAGGCACGGATTTGTTGGGCGACCTGCTCGTGATGCGATTTCGTCTCCTCGACGTAACGAATCGCCTCGTCGAGCGGGAGGAGTTGAAGCAGGCTCATCCGAAGCAGGTTCTCGTCTTTCAACTTCGGTTGAAACGACGTCGGTTGCCGTAACCAATCAATCAATTCTTCTCGGCCGCGATCGGTGATCGAATAGATTTTCTTATCCGGCAAATCGTGTTGTGCGACGTGTTCAGAAGAGACGAGCGACTCATCTTCCATCTTCAGTAACTCGCGATAAATTTGTGTATGATGTGCGTGCCAAAAATGAATCATTTGTGCTTTGAACGTCGCGTTCAAGGCATAGCCGGTCGCAGGCTGATGGGTCAACAACCCGAGTAGTGCATGACGTAACGCCATAACCATCACCTATCCCTTGCGGTTCTATTTTTTTCAGTGTATCACATCTAGCGAACAGACCGAGAACGCCAATCGGTTGACGGACGGCTAAAAGACACAGACAATAAAGTGGAAAGGGGAGATTTTACGATGAAACCGATTCAATCAGCCGAGCAATTCCAAGAAGCGACGAAAGACAACGGCATGGTCATTTTCACGACGTCTTGGTGTCCGGATTGCCGTCGCCTCGATATGTACGTCGACGAACTTGTCAAAGACTATCCACAGTTCAATTGGTACGTCGTCGACCGCGACGAGTTACCGGAACTCTCTGACGATCAAGAAGTGCGCGGCATCCCGTCGTTGCTCTTTTACCAAAACGGGACGAAACAAGAACACCTCCACTCGGCACACGCCAAAACGGAGATGCAAATCCGTTCGTTCCTCGATACGTTGAACGCATAAACGACAAGACGGCCGAGGCCGTCTTTTTTATTGCCCGAAACGCTTCAAATAGCGTTGATCAATGAAACGCTTCAAATCGTACGGGAGACGCCCGTGCCACGTCCACTTCCGATACGTCAACAACGCGTGGCCCGGTAACGTAAGCATAATATTGAGCGACGCGCGCTCCCGAAACGGGCGACGGTCTCCGAGCAGATAGCGGACGACGTGACGTCCGGACCGGACCGCATCAACGCCCCCATTCAATCTCGACGCCATATCGCCTGTGATGAAGATGTTTTCATAATCGATATGCCTCAAATACCGGTCGGTCTCGATAAACGCGTCCGCGTTCGCGAGTCCGGCAGCCTCCCACCAAACATCGGGGACGACGCCGGACGTATCGAGAACAAGTCCGTCGTGACACGCATCCTTCTCGTATTTACGTAACACGAGGGTGACACCGCTCTTTACGAGGCGCCGCTTCATCGTCCGTCGCACACGTGCCGGCAAGTCCGGCAAGACGTCTGGGGCGTAGAGTGTGACATGACGTTTTGTCCGGATACATGCGAAAGCGAGCTCGACACCCGCCTTCCCACCCCCGACAATCGTGACGGCATCGCTTGCCTCGATTCGATGTACCCCTTCTTTCGTCATCGGTTTCACGGCCATCCCGAGCCCGCGGCTCACCGCGCCCGTCGCGAGGACGAGTACATCATACGACACCTCGCCTGCTTCCGTGATGACGACACGTCGGTTTGGGTCGAGCGACACGAGGCGAGACGCGACCGGCTCGATGCCTTCTCTCAAATGAACGGTCGCATAATCCAGTTCTTTGGCGATGACTTGTGGGAAGGCACCGGTATAAATGGCGTCTTTCCCGCCGATATACACGACGTCATATGACGTCCGCAGCTCGTCGATTCGGTCTAAAATCTCGAGCTGTCCATGGCCGAGCCCGACGAGGACGAGGCGCGGCTTCATCGGAGAATCCGCCGGGCCTCAACCATGCGCTGGGAAATCGTCACCACTTCGAGAATGAAGAACACTGTGGCAATGACCCCGACAAAGCTTGGGAATAGAATCATGAGGCTGAATAAGATAAAGCACTCGGTGCGTTCGAGCACACCCGGCTGATAGTAAAACGTTTTTTCCGATCGGCGAGAACTGCTCGCACCCACGGCCAAAAACACGGTCATCGCCACGATGAACGAAGCGAGGAGCAACAGAAAGATGGTCATATGCTCGGGGTAACGCAACGCGAGCGCGATGACGACCGAAATCTCGACGAGACGGTCCACGACGAGGTCTAACACCGTCCCAAATCCTGTTTTCGAGGAACGTCGCGCCATCGTCCCGTCCAATACATCAAACAGTCCCGACAGCCATAACAAGATGACGGCCGTCCAGTGCATATCGTTATAGATGAAGAAGCCGACGGACACGCCGACGATGCCGCCGAGTAGCGTCACTTCGTTCGGTGTAAACTTCCACTTTAACAACCGATCGGCGCCGCGCTCGATGACGGGACGGACGAATCGGCTTCCATACGTATCTAACATGTAACCACTCCTTATTTTTTCCGTAACGGGTACGATTGTCCAATCTGTTGGGAAACGTCCGAAGGGAGGATGACATACTCCCCGTTCGGTCGTCGGTACTCACCGAGTCGTACCCCGAACTTGACGAGGTGACGAACGAGCTCCACCCGTTCGCCTGCCCCTTCGCTAAACACACCGATTCGAGTCAGCGGATAGAGTTCCCCTTCGAGGCGAATAAAGTCACCGAACGTCGGCTCCGTTTCACTCAGCTCGCGCGGTGTCCCGGTCGTATGAATCGTCCCGTTCTCGAGTAACGTGACCCGGTCCGCCACAAGCATCGCCTCTTCCCGGTCATGTGTCACGAGTAGCGTCGTCAAATCAAGCTCGCTTACGATATCGCGAGTCAACTGTTGCAACTCATACTTCAAATCAGGATCGAGGTTCGTGAACGGCTCATCGAGTAAAATCAGACGCGGGTCGGCGGCAAGCGCCCGGGCAAAGCTCGCCCGTTGCCCCTCCCCACCTGACAACGTGTGAACCTCGTCATCATAACGGCCGGCGAGTCGGACGCGCGTGAGCCATTTCTCCGCCTGCTCACGCGACCGGTCAGGGGTTGCGAGCACTACGTTCTCCCCGACCGTCAAATGCGGGAACAACAGTGGTGTCTGCGACAGCATCGTGATTTTTCGTTCGTGCGCTGGTACACCGAGTAACGACCTTTCATCCCAAGTGACCGTACCGGTATCCGGTGACTCGAGTCCCGCGATGATGCGTAACAGTGTCGATTTTCCGGAACCGCTCGTTCCGACCAATGCATGAATCTCGCCTTGCTTCACAAACAAGTCGACGCCTGTCAACACGTCACGTTTAGTAAAGCGCTTTTGAATGTTCGTCAATTGTAACCCCATCATAACCGTCCTTTCACAATTTTAACGCCCAGACGTATACCCCAGCCAATGGCGATGTACAAAACTGCCGGAATGAGAATCAAGAGCCACGTGTGCTGTAACGCGAGCGCGACATCATTTCCCGCATATACTTGATAAAGCCTCGTCGTCACGGTCGAGATCAGTCCTGCTCCGATTAATTGGATGAGGACGAATTGACCGAGCACAATCACCGTCGACATGAGCGCAATCGTCTGAATCGTCCCGCTTAAGAGCGGAAACAAGACATCACGATATCGTCGGAGCGGCGGCATAAATAGCGCCTGTTCGAACATCGGGCGACCAATGACAGACATCGCGTTATAGGCGAGTCGAATGGAATAAGGGAGCGTGACGACGAGCAACACGATGAGCACGCCAATAGTCGTGCCGACGAGACCGAATCGGGCAAGTGCGATGTACATGCCGAACGTACCGGCGAGCGCCGGGATGAACAACGGCAAAAACAGGAACCATTCGATGAACGTGCGCCATTTCGTTTCTGTGAACAACAACCACCATGCCGTCCCAATCGAAAGCCATACGTTCAGACTCACGATGACGAGGACTTGAATAACCGTGTTGATGATGGCGTCATCAAAAAAGAAAGTCGGAACGGAAGTGAACAAGCCGCTAAACGGCAATAAGATCAAGACGAGTATGACGAGACGTCTCATCGTCTCACCCCTTTCTCGATTCGACGCCTATGTTTTGCTGTCAACACGTACGTCAACAAGACTCCGCCGAACAGAAAGAGCGTCCAAATCAAGGCAACGGCATACGCTTCACTCTCATTTAAAAACAATCCAGTCGTCAACCTGTCGTAAGCGAGAACGCCGAGCAGTTTCGGAAACGTGACACCGAGTAGCGCCGGCACTTCGTAAGCGAACGAGATGAACGCGACCAAGATCCAAAACGAATCGAGGAGCGGTTTGACGAGAAACGGCCATTCCGCAACGGAGAACTGTCGCCACGGATTCAGTTGAAGCGTCTTCGCCATGTCACGGTAACCGGTGTTCAGTTGCGCGTACGTGCCAAGCACCATGAGGAAGACGAACGGGACTTCTTTCCATATATACGTCACAATGACGACGAGATGATGCCGTTCGTTCGCTTCAATTAGGCCGAACGGGAATCCGTCGGCGAACAGTAAGTAAAACAAGTATGCACTCGCGATATGTGGGACAAACAATGGCCACTTTAACCAACGCAATAGCCAGTTTTGACCGTTTACATAGACGGCCCGGGCCGCGAGCGTCCCGAGCACGAGGGAGCACAACGTCGAAACGAGTGTCACGTAGAGTGTGACACCGAGGCTTGCACGCCACGTCTCCTCTTGCATGAGCCCCCATACGTCCGCACCGACCGACTCACGGAATAAAAACACGAGCGCCGTGAGTGGAAGCAGGGACACTGCCATGCTAAGTAAGACGTTAACGCGCGACACGCGTCCACCCCTCTCGAATCTGGTCAATCACGTCCGGTCCATAATCGGGCAGTTGACGGTCGCTCAGGAGCTCCGGGTCCGGATACGTGCTGCCGTCATCAAGCGACAAGAAGGCTTCCCGGTCGCGCTCGTCGAGCTTATCGAGATCGAGTGACGTCCCATCGCCCCAATACGTGTCCCGTTGCTTCATAAGCTGCACTTCGGGTGCTAACAGCTCATTGATGACGACGAGCGCCCCGTTCGGATTCGAGGCGTTGAACGGTACCGCCAAAAAGTGCGTCGAGGAGATGGAGTGATCCAAGACGAGTGCGCGCGTGCCCTCCGGAAAAACACCCGCGTTCACTTCCGCCTCGGCCCGGCGCTCATTAAACCCCATCGTCATCCACACCTCACCTGACGCATACAGTTGATCGAGTTGTGCGAGCGATTTCGGGTAAGTCTGTCCCTGCTTCCACAAGTTCGGTGACCATGAGGCGAGCTCGTCCCAAAACGCGTCTGGAATCGTCTCCATATCACGTGACGCGTCCCCATACTTGGCATATAACAGATGACGAACGAACGCGTTACCTGTAAAGTCCGTCACTTCAGGATACGTGAATCGGCCGGGATTTTCCTCGGTCCACCGACGGAGTTCTTCAAACGTCTCAGGCGGATTTTGAACGTTCGCCGCATCGTAATGAAGTACGAATTGTACGTTCCCCCAAGCGACCTCAAGACCATTCGTCGGCGTACCGGCGTCTGTCGCTTGCGCCGCTTCGTTCAACAAGGTCGCGTTCGGAATCCGCTCGAGGAGACCACCCGTCAACAAGTCTGCTTCGGCAGCGTTACGGAAGTTGTCCCCGTTGATCCACATCAAATCAATCGTCCCGCGTTCTCGGTCAGCCCGTTTGTCGAGTGACAGTTGACGGACAAACTCAGCCGTATCCATCGGCACACGGTTCAATTCGATACCGTATGAAGACTCGAGGCGAGGGGCGACATAGTCATCTAAATATCGGTTGATGCCCTCGTCCCCGCCCCATAAGTAAAAGTTGACGGTCGTTCCTTCAGAGGCTTTGGCCGCCTCATCGAACGTCTCGGCGACTTCTGCTTGCTCTTGGCCACACGCACTTACGATGAAAACGAGCATGAGCCCGACGATTAAAAATCGTTTCATTGTCTTTCCCCCCTATGTACTCACTTTTTGTCAAATCCCCGTTTTGCGAGTCGTTCGAACCAGACCGGGCACATCGCATACATTTTTGCACCCAGCTCCATCCACCACGGCGCATTCACTTCCCGTTCAGACCGTTCATACGCCTTGACGACGCGACGTGCCAATCGTTCCGGTGACAACAGAATCGCTTTGACGCTCTGTTCATACCGTCCACTCTTGTCGGCCCGTTTAAAGAACGGTGTCGCGATCGGTCCTGGATTGACGGTCAGGACATGAATGCCGTTCGGTCTTAGTTCAAGTCGAAGCGCATTCGAAAACTGAAGAAGGGCCGCTTTCGAACCGGCATAGACGGCCGATTTCGGCGTCGGCACTTTTGCCGCTTGTGAGCAGACGTTAACAATCGTCCCACCGGCTCGCATCCGCTGCGCACAGTCGCGTGACAACACCATCGGCGCTGTCGCGTTCAAGACCATCGTCTCTTCGATGACATCCGCCGATTGATCGACGACCGCATCGAACTCACCAATCCCGGCATTGTTCACCCATCCGTCGATTGGTCCGTACGCCTGTTCAATCTCATGGACGAGTGTGGCGTAAGTTGTAATGACGTCAGCGACGTGCCAGTTTGCGTTCAGTTGTTGGGCCAAGCCTTTCAGCCGCTCCTCGTTCCGCGCGACGAGCGTCAGTGTGTACCCTCGTTCATAAAAAGAGTGCGCCAATGCGGCACCAAAGCCGCTAGACGCACCTGTGATTACGATATGTTTCATCATTCCACTTCCTTTGTTCGTTCGTACGTCCATTTTCGGTCGACAATCTTCCGTTCGACGTGACCCCGTTCTTCGAGCAACGTGAGACGCGCGAACACTTCGCTGAAGACGAGCGGCATCGCGTGGCGCATCTTGCGCCCGTAAAGGCGCATCGACCAATCGAAGACGCTCAACCCTTCGACCCAGTCCCCGAGCAGTTGCTCGCTCCGGTCGTACCGCTGTGTAATTCGATTCTCAATTAACGGCATCGGATGCATAATCGGATCCCCGTGTCCGCTCACGACGAGCTTTAACTCATACGTCTGGAGTTTACGGAGCGAATCGAGATACAAGAGCACCGGGGACGCGAACCCCTCGCCTTCATACGGCTGTTCGATGAGGGGGTTTGGTTCGACCGCATCAATCAGGTGATCGCCGGCAATCAAAACACCGCCCGGTCCGATGAGTCCGAGTTGATCGCTCGCATGGCCCGGCAAATGAATCGTCCGCCATGCCCCATCCGGCGTAACGGCCTGTCCGTCCTCAAACGTCATCGTCACAGTCGTCGGGCCAATCCAACGTAGCGCCTCGCGATAGTCGGGCAATTTGGCGACAATCGACTCAGGTGTACCGAACGAGTGGGCCAAATCGTGTAAAAATTGATTGCCTCGTTTGATGAAGTTCGGTGTCTGTTCTAAGTAACGGACCAGTTTTTCATGGCCATACACTGGGATTAAAGCATCTCGAAGGCGCCACGCTTGCCCGGCGTGGTCGGCATGGTGGTGCGTCAAAAACAAAAAGTCGATCGATTCAAGCGACAGTTCCAGCTCCGCGAGTTGCGTGTTCAACGATGTCCATGCCTCTTCCGTATCCGGTCCGCAATCGACCATAAAAAATCGGTTCATATGTTCGACGATATATACGTTCACGTTCCCGACTTCAAACGGCGTCGGTATGTCCAATCTAGCCAATTGGCTCGAAATCCAGTTCGCCACGTGCCCACAACCCCTTCCACCTATCTCCACCCATTATACCCGTGTGAAAGATTGGATTTCAATGACACAAAAAAAGGAGAGGAAGTCTCCTCTCCGAACAACTTATAGATTGATGACCGTCACTTTATCGCGTGTCATCGTCTCAAGGCTACGCCCAATCCCTTGAACGCCGAGACCAGATTGCTTCACGCCGATGAACGGGAAGTGGTCAGGGCCACGTTCTGTGCGCCCGTTCACTTGAACTGTCCCGACTTCAAGCTTGTCGGCGACAGTGAAGGCATTGTTCACGTTTTGTGTGAACACGCTCGCTTGAAGACCGAATTCTGATTCATTCGTAAGCTCGATCATCTCATCAAGCGATGAAACACGGATGATCGGCAAGACCGGACCGAACGGTTCTTCCCAAGCGACACGCATCTCTCGTGTGACGTGGTCAAGAAGCGTCGGATGAAGAAGGTTGCCGTCGCGTTCGTTTCCGTGTACGACCGTTGCCTTCTTGTTGACAGCATCGTCAATCAATCCTTGGACATAATCCGCCGACTTCTTGTCGATGAGCGGCACGATGAAGCTATCGTCGACTGGTGAACCGACCGAGAGCTTCTCGACGCGTGCTTTCACCAAGCCGACGAGCTCGTCCGCTTGGTGTTCGAGGACGAAGACGCGCTTGATTGCCGTACAACGTTGTCCTGAATACGAGAACGCACCGCTGACGATTTGATCCGCAGCAAGTGTGAGGTCGGCGTCTTCTAAGACGAGCGCCGGATCTTTTCCTCCGAGCTCTAAGACGACCGGTACCATCGAAGCTTGTTGAGACAAATGTTGCCCTGTCCCCGTGCCGCCCGTGAACGTGATCATGTCGATGCCCGGATGCGACGTCAAATAGTCACCGATGACCGAACCGCGTCCGGTGACGAGGTTCAACAAGCCGCTCGGAAGACCCGCGTCTTGAAGCGCCTCGACCATTTTCACACCACTGATCGCGCCTTGTGTCGCCGGTTTGAAGACGACGGCGTTCCCTGTGATCAAGGCCGGTGCAATCTTGGCTGCCGCTAAGTTGACCGGATAGTTGAACGGTGAGATGGCGAGGACGACACCGAGTGCCTCTTTTTTGATGATTGCCATCTTATTTTTCGAACCACCTGGGAACGAATCACCTTGCATGAACCCGCCTGTGAAGCGAAGACCTTCTTCCGCCGTGTAGCGGATGATTTCCGCTGTCCGGACGACTTCCTTCTTCGCGTCGCTCAAGTTCTTCCCGACTTCGCGCATGATGATTTGACCAATCTCATCGACACGCTCTTCTAACTTCTCTGCCCATGCGTATAGGAGTTCGGCACGCTTGTTGACCGGAAGCGCTGCCCACTCTTGTTGTGCACGTTTGGCGCCATGAATGGCTTCGTCGACTTCATCACGTGACATTGCCTGTACGCTGCCGACGACTTCTTCTGTATAAGGGGAAACGAGTTCAATCGTCTCGTTAGTTGTTGATTCCTGCCATTGTCCATTGATTAAATATGGATACGTGTTCATACTCATAATCTCTATCTGCCTCCTGAGTAAGCTTTGATATCTCGTTGCCACCCCCATTGTATGCAAAATTAATTCGGATGAACAACTATAAAGATTCAGTTTATGTAATGTAAACGGTTACGTAACAACTTTTTGTGAAATCCGTCTCCAGATTGACACTTTTCAACTGAAGAGTCCGGCCCGTTCGACCGATAGAGAAGAAGAGAGTACGTGAACTAGGAGGGACTACGAATGAGCATGGACCATAATATTTTACTTGAGGCAGGCACGAACGAGTTAGAGATTGTCATTTTCCAGTCAGGACCGTTTATCTTTGGGATTAACGTCATGAAAGTCCGGGAAATCATTACGATGCTCCCGCTCACTCCACTACCGGGGACGCCGGAGGCGATTATGGGGCTGATCGAACTACGCGGTGAAGTGATGACCGTCATCGACTTACCGATGGTCATCGGTCATCCACGTGAAGTCGGAGAAGGCGACCGTCTAATCGTCTGTGAGTTCAACGGCGAGAAGTCTGTGCTTCGAGTCGACCAAGTGACCGAGATTAAACGGATTTCATGGGAACAGATTGATACGCCGTCTGACTTGGCGCGCGGCATGCAAGGCATTACGAACGGAGTCGTCAAGACGGGCGATCAGATGATTATCTTACTTGACTACGAACGGATTGCACTCGAATTGTCGCGTAAAGACATCATGGCCCGTGAGTCGGTGAAACGGCTTGGTGCCCGCGAACGCTCTAATAAACAGATTTGGCTGGCGGAAGACTCGGAGATGCTCCGTACGCTCATCATCGATACGCTCGATGATGCAGGGTATTTCAACACGACAATCTTCAATAACGGGAAGGAAGCACTCGACGCCTTCGAGGCGGAAGGTGCAACGTGTGATTTGCTCATCACCGATATCGAGATGCCACAGATGGACGGGTTGCATTTGACGAAACGCCTCCGGGAGATGAATCAATATAGCGACCTTCCAATTATCATCTTCTCATCGCTCATCTCAGACGATTTAAAACATAAAGGAGAGGCCGTCGGGGCGAACGCTCAAATCACGAAACCTGAAATCGGGATCTTGATTGCCACGCTCGACGAGTTTCTCGCCTAAGACAAAGGGTCCCGTCAGGAATGGCGGGACCCTTATGATTTAGTTTAATCGATTGAAGTGGTCATCCCACTCTACCGAAAATCGTTCCATTTGTAAGGCAATTGCCTCGAGCACCGGTTCTAAATCGTCCGACACTTCATCCTCACCGGCTCGTTCAAGCAGGTGGAACTGTTCAGCAGTCTGTTCGAGACCGACCGAATACGATGCGCCTTTTAACAGGTGGGCGAGCTGTTCGACTTGTTCGTGGTCCTTACGTTGGACCGCTTGTTTTAACTCGGGAAACTTATCTTCAAACTGCAACACATACGTTTGAGCGATTTTCGTTAGAAAATCTTTGTTCCCGCCAGCGATTTGATGGAGCTCCGCCAACTTTTCTTCGTTAAACAGAGCATGCTTGGGCGTTTGTGACAACTCCATCCCTCCTTTGTCTGAATGTGTAATCATTCAACTTCACTGTAACACGTTTTCGATAGAAAAGAAAAAATCTCCGTCTTTCCGATTGCACTCATTCCGATGCCTACCTATAATAAGGTTGAGCTAAGGTAGGAGGAGAACTATGCTAACGATTTACCGGACCGACGCGTCAGGACATGTCGACGAGATCGAAGACTTTGACAAAGGCAGCTGGATTCAACTCGTCAATCCGACGAAAGATGAGGCCGACCAAGTCATCGCCGCCTCCGGCATCCCGGAAGACTTCGTCTATGACCCGCTCGATATCGAAGAAAAACCACGGTTTGAGAAAGACGATGAAGGCCTCCTCATGATCATCGACGTTCCGTATGTTGAAGAAGATGATACGGGAAGAGCCTATAACACGATCCCGCTCGGTATCATCGTGACCGGGAGACATTTCATTACCGTCTGTTCACGAGACCTTGATGTATTGAACTTATTTTCAACTGGAAAAGCCCGCTTATTCCGCACGAACTATCGCAGTCGATTTGTCTTTCAAATCTTACATCGCGTCAGCATGACGTATTTACGTTTCTTGCGTCAAATCGATCGTCGAATGGATGAACTCGAGCAAGAGTTGCAACGATCGATGCGAAACCAAGAAATTTTTCAATTGATGAACTTACAGAAATCCCTCGTCTACTTCATGACGTCCTTGAAGGCGAATGACAGCGTCCTCGACCGAATCGTCAAGACGCCGAGTCTTGAGAAGCACGAAGAGGACGAGGAACTGCTCGACGATGTGTTCGTCGAACACCGTCAAGCGATGGAGATGGCGTCGATCTATAACGACATCATCAGCATCAAGATGGAAGCGTTCGGCTCCATCATTTCAAACAACGTCAACTTCGTCATGAAGTTCTTGGCGTCAATCACGATTGTATTGAGTATCCCGACGATGATTTCCGGGATTTTCGGGATGAACGTCGAAGTGCCGTTCGAAGGACAAGAGATCGGCTTCGTCTTCGCCATCACGCTCATGCTCGGCTTCTCGAGCCTCGCCTTCTACATTTTATGGCGGAAACGATATTTCTAGGCAAACGCAACCACTTCGTATGGTTGCGTTTTTTATTGCCAGGCGTCACCCATTTCGCTATACTGAATCAGACAAAAAATACCAGATGAAGGACGTGATTCTCCTGAATTATAAGCGTGTCTGTATCAAATTGAGTGGAGCAGCGATCGCTGGAGACGACGGGCAAAACTTTGACGCGAACAAGCTCGACCGGATTGCGAATAACATTCTGTCTCTTCTCGATTCAGGGATCCATGTCGCACTCGTCATCGGCGGCGGGAACTTGTTTCGTGGGAACGAGGCCGCGCATTGGGGCATCGACCGGGTCGAAGCAGACAGTATCGGTACGCTCGGGACGGTCATGAATAGCCTGATGCTTCGAGGTGTTCTGAAAAGTAAGACGAATCGCGACGTTCGCGTGATGACCTCCATCCCGATGCCGAGCGTAGGCGAACCGTACATTCGGCTGAAAGCCATCAACCACCTTGAAAAAGGCGCAATTGTCATCTTTGCCGGTGGAAACGGTCAACCGTTCGTCTCGACCGACTATCCGGCCGTGCAACGTGCGATCGAAGTGAGCTGTGATGCCATACTCGTCGCCAAAAACGGCATCTCCGGTGTCTTTGATCGTGACCCGAACCGCTCACTCGATGCGAGACAATATGAAACGTTGAACTACACCGACGTGCTTACATACGATTTACAAGTTATGGACCAATCCGCCTTACTCCTGGCCCGTGACCATCAACTCCCGATCCATATCTTCGACTTCGAGGAAGAAGACGCCATGACCCGAATCTGTAACGGACACCAAATCGGCACGCACGTCCACCATGGACAGTCTCGGTTCGTGTCAGAAGGAGAATAGCATGCCTACCGTTCAGACGAACCACGTCACCGGGTATTTAAACAGTGACATCGCTTATACGCTCATTCAACCCGAATCGAGCACCACCAATCAATTGGCTATCCTACTGCCAGGAATGGGCTATACGACAGAAGCACCGTTATTTCGTTATACGATTGGGCTCTTGTTAGAAGCAGGCTATGGTGTCGTAGAGGTCCACTACCGTTATCAAGACAAGAAGTATGCCTGTAGCGACATTGAAGAAGCGGTGCGCGTCGATGTGGGACGCGTCATCGATTCCATCCGCTCGACACACAAACATACGTCCTATCTTTTTGTCGCGAAGTCACTCGGGACGATCGCCCTTGCCGATCAAGTAAAGCGAGATATATTCAAACAGGCAAAATCGATTTGGCTGACGCCGTTGGTTCACCTCGACGACGTGTACGAGACATTACTCACCTCACATCATGATGCGCTAGTGTTGATGGGGACAGACGACCGTTTTTATGTGGCCGACCGATTAAACGAAATCCAATCAAACCCAAAAATCGAGACGATTCTTAAACCATCCCTCAACCATAGTCTCGAATATGCCGATGATTCGTTACAGTCGATTCTGGTCATGCACGAGTTGATGAAAGCGGTGAAGCGTTTTATTTACACGACATGACAAATAAAAAGGAGCGTCACCCCTTCCGGGATGACGCTCCTTTCATACGTGCCGTTAAACCAGTTTAACCGTGACGAGACAAAGGTCATCGTCAATCTCAATTTTCGGCACGAGACGTTCGGCGACGTGGTCGGCATAGCCGGCACCATACGTGGCAATGTCTTTCTCTAGCCAACGGATTCCGTCATCGATATCTTTGCTGTAACATTCCATCAACCCATCCGTGTACATATGCAAGACCATTCCCGGCTTCAACGCAATCTCTTTCGCTTCATAATTCGGCTCTTCGAACATGCCGACCGGTACCCCGGTCGTCTCGAGATGACAGACGCCTTCGTCTGACGTGACGATGACCGGCGGGTGGCCCGCGTTGACATATTCGATGCGACGACGTGTCGTATCGATATAACAATAGACAGCCGTGAAATAGCTTTGCATATCTTCACCGGAGAACAAGAAAGTCATCTGTCGGTTCAGTTCACTCATGACGTCGGCCGGATACTGGACATTTCCGACGAGTCCCGGCAATATCGATCGAATGCCCATCGTAATGAGCGCTGAGGAAACACCATGTCCCATGACGTCAAAGATGATGACGCCATAACGGTCTGGGGCGACTTGGAACCAGGCGTACATATCGCCTGCCAGTTTTTTCGACGGCAAATAGAGAGCACGCACATCGATCTCCTCGTTGCTGATTGGTGGCGTCAACGCACTTTGTTGAATTTTTTGCGCTAAATCGAGATCGTATTGGAGTCGCGCCTCATATTTTTTCCGTTCATCGACGGCGGCTTTATAGCGTAGTGCTGAACGAATCCGGGCAAGCAATTCGGTGATTTTAATCGGTTTGGTCGTGTAGTCCGACGCCTCGGCATCGAGCCCTTCGGCGATTTGCTTTTCCTCCGTTCGACCTGACACCATGATCACCGGCAGTTCTTCGTAGCCTGCCATCTGTCGAATTCGCTTACACGTCTCGATTCCTGAAATTCCTGGCATCTCGACATCGAGCAAGACGAGGTCATACCGTGACGGTGCCTGCGGGTCCATGAGGAGCTCGAGCGCATCTTCTCCGCTTGAGACAGCGATTGTCTCGTAATTGTGTTGATGCAATAATTGTTCGAGAACCATCGTATTGACCGGTTCATCATCCACAATCATAATCGCCATCATCATCCCTACCTTCTCAGTCAATGTTCTTCTAAGAGTTATTGTATCATATTTTTTCATTCATTCGTTTATTTCAATCTTATGACAGTGCGCATACGCGGACGTGGAGAAAAAACGGATTCTTTGGCATACTAGAACTATGAAAGCGAGGGATGCCGGATGGGATGGATATTCGCCGTGAGCGGATTGATTATTTTGCTCGTCTTAATCGCCTCTGTCGTTGTCATCCAAAAAGGCTATGCCTATAAAGATAACAAAGATGACATCGTCCTCGATTATGATGAGATCAATCGCCGCATTTTAGAAAACGAGCAAGATGAAAAACAAGACCGCCCATAAGGACGGTCTTGTTTTTTATTTGAACTCGAAGCGGAGCGCCCCTTCCTCGAGATAGAGGGCGGCATTGAACGTCTTTTCCCCTTTTGTGAACGTATGAATGTTCGACTGGCCCCCGCCAATCATTTGTTTCAACTCGTCTTTGGATAACCCGACCCCGAGCACTTGTTTTGAGACGGTAAAGCGGCAACCTTCGCGATAGCCGCTACACCCGATAAACTTCGGATGTTCGACGAGGCCTTTTCCACAACTCGGGCAGACCCCGAATGAGGGCTTCGGGCGGCTCGCCCCTTTCCTCGTCCCTTTACGTGATCCGTGTCTCGGTTCAATCGTATAGCCTTCCGGATTCGCGGATCCGACTCGATTCTTCGCCTCATCGACGAGGTGAACGGCCATCTTTTTCGCCTGATCGATGAACTCTGCGGCAGAAGCCGAGCCTTGACCGATTTCATGAAGTCGTTTTTCCCACTTCGCTGTCATCGCTGGGGATGCAAGGATGCTGTCGCCGAGGACGTCAACGAGCAGTCGTCCTTTATCCGTCGGAACGAGCTCTTTCTTTTGGAGCATGACGTACCCACGCTTTTTCAACCCGTCGATGATGTTCGCTCGAGTTGCTTCCGTCCCGAGTCCCTCGACTTCTTTCATGATATGAATCAACTCGTCATCATCGAGCTGGCGACCGGCGACTTTCATCGCCAAGATGAGCGCGCCTTCGGTATACCGTTTCGGTGGCTCGGTCTGTTTCGACAAGACTTCGACCTTTCGTTCCGTGAGCGCCTCTCCTTTCTGAAGGGCAGGCAACTCGACGTCTTTTGATTTCATCTCGACGACTTGACGATAACCGGGACTCACGACGACCGTGCCTTTCGCCCGGTACAAATCGTTTCCGTCTATCAAATCGACCGTTGTCTTCTCGAGCCTTGCCGGTTTGGCAAAGGCAGCGAGGAAACGGCGGTTGATTAAATCATACAGTTTTGCCTCGTCTCCGCTCAACCGCATCACGTCTCCACATGCCTCCGTTGGAATGATCGCGTAGTGGTCACTTACTTTTTTCGCGTTGACGTAACGTTTGTTCGATGCCGGATTCTCGGTCAAGAACGGGGCGAGTTCCGCGTACGCTGAAGATTTTAAAAGACGAGCTTTCGTCACCGGAAAAAGTGACGCCTCATCTGGCGTCACAAATCCGGAGTCCGTCCGCGGATAGCTGATCCACCCTTTCGTGTACAACTTTTGGGCGACATCGAGTGTTTTTTTCGCACCGAATCCGAATCGCTTTCCCGCTTCGGCTTGCAAGCCGGATAAGCTGAACCAAAACGGCGGCTGCTCGATTTTTTCTTCGGTGTCAATCGATTGAACGACCGCTTGACCCGAGGCACGCTTGACCACCTCGTCCGCTTCTTGACGCGTCTTTAACTTGGTCGTCTTTCCAACGGTATATTTTGCTTTGAAAGTAGAACGCGATTTTTGAAGTGTCGCCTCGACCTCGAAATACGGTTCCGGTACAAACTGTTTAATTTCACGCTCCCGCTCGACGATCAGGGCAAGCGTCGGTGTTTGAACACGTCCAAGTGAAAAGACGTCTTCGATTCCGATCGTCTTCAGCAACGTGGTATACGCTCGTGAAGCGTTCATTCCGACGAGCCAATCGGCACACGCGCGGCTCATCGCCTCGTAATAGTACGGGACCGTCTCTTCACCTGGCAACAAGTTCGCGAAGCCACGGTCGACCGCTTGCTCCGTCAAACTGGAGATCCAAAGGCGTGTGAGCGGCTTTTTATTCCCGGCCAAACGCAAAATGAGCCGGACGATCGCCTCCCCTTCACGTTCCGCGTCCGAAGCGATGATGATGTCCGTGATCGTCTTGTCATGAAGCCAACGTTTGATTGTCTGAAACGGCTTTGACTTTCCTTTCGAGATGCGATAGTCGAACCGGTCCGGTACGATTGGCAACGCCTCGTATTTCCAAGATTTCCACTCGGGACGATAATAAGCCGGCTCTTGCAACTCACATAGGTGCCCGACCGCCCAGACGACGATCGCCCCTTCCGGGAAACGAGCACACGGTGAGATTTCGATTTCTTCTTTCCGTTTTTTTGACGGATATGGGGCCGCAAGCTTTTGGGCTTGTGATGGTTTCTCGGCAATGATTAGTCTCATATCGTTCCTTTCCTCTGTGACGCGACTACAATTGTTTGCGTCACGATTCGAGTTTATGTTGGTCGCTCTGTCATTTTACTATATCATTAGGAGGATTACATACATACAAAAGGAGGGCCATCGTTTGTCTTATCTGATTCTTTTTGCTGCCGTCTTTTTCCTGTCGACGAGTGTCCTCTTCGTCAAATGGACCTCGGCGCCCGCTGAGACGGCCGCGTTTTATCGGATGCTGTTCTCGAGTCTCATGCTCCTGCCGTTTCTCGATTATCGGTCACTCTTCAAGCTACGCACGAACACCCGCTACGCCATCGGGCTAAGCGGCGTCTTACTCGCGTTCCATTTTTGGTTATGGTTCTTATCGCTCGATTACACGACCGTCGCGAGCTCGACGCTATTCGTCACGTCGAGCCCGATCTTCGTGTTGATCGGGAATGCGGTGTTCTTCAAAAAACGCCCAACCCCGAAAGGGCTCACGTTCGCCCTCGTCGCCGTTTTGGGCGGCATGCTTGTCGCGGCCGGTGACTTCCAACTCGGTCGGGACGCGCTGATCGGGGATGCGCTCGCGCTCGTGGCCGCCGTCTTGATTGCCGGTTATTGGCTCGTCGGGCAACACGTCCGAGCGGAGATGAAGACGAACGATTACTCGTTCAGCGTCTATATCGTCGCCACGATCGTTCTCGGTTTCATGTTACTTCTTCGCGACACGACGTTCGTCGCTTTCGAGGCGATCAACTGGTGGTACTTCATCGCCCTCGCCTTCTTCCCGACGTTACTCGGTCATAACCTATTCAATTTCGCGCTCGCTCGCGTGAGCGCTACCGTCGTCAGTATCACCATCCTCGGCGAAGCGCTCTGGGGCATGTTGTTCGGGTTCATCTTTTTCGAAGAACGGCTTGGCCCGCTCCAACTGATCGGCGCAGCGGTCCTGCTCGGTGGCATCTATCTGTTCCTAAAAGAAGACGCCCGCTCCGTGAGAGCAGACGTCAGTTCATAAGTTCGTCGCTTGTTTGACTTCTTCATCGGCCGGCCGGAACAATAATTTCCGATCCCAAAACGCCATGGCGATGGCAGTGAGGAAGGTCATCGCATCTGCAATCGGGAATGCGAGCCAAACGCCGAAGACGCCAAGGTAAGACGGCAAGATAAACACGAGCGGAATCGTATAGAGCGTTTGACGCGAGAGCGATAAAAACATCGCGACGCGCGCCTTCCCAAGCGATTGATAGATGCCGTTAATCAGCATCTGCACACTCGGCAAGAACGATGCGGCGAACAGAACATGGATTGCCGTGACCCCACCAGCGATGAGCGCGGTGTCGTTCGTGAACAGCCGCATGAGCGGGTTCGGGAATAGCTGAAGTGTCAACCAGATGAGGATTGCAATCGCGAGCCCGGCCCGAAGCGCTGTCCAAATCGTCTCACGCATCCGTTCGAATTGACGGGCTCCAAAATTATAACCGACAATCGGTTGCATCCCTTGCACGATGCCCATGATCGGCATCCCAACGAGCGCCATGAATTTGTTGATGATGGCGAAAATGGCCAACTCTTCTGTCCCGCCGTACGTCCCGAGCATGACGTTCACACAAACGAATAAAATCGATTGGGACACCATCATGATGAACGACGAGGATCCAATCGCCATAATTTCTTTCAACTCGCCGAAACGAAGCCGAAACTTCCGCCATTGGAAGTCGAGCGCCGTTCGGCGTTTTTTTGAGAAGAAAAAGCGTAGCATGAGAATCGAACCGACGACTTGCGCAAGCGCGGTCGACCAGGCCGCCCCGTAAATGCCCCAACCGAACGTGAAGATGAAGAGCGGGGTCGTCACCAAATTCACGACGACCGTCGTGAGCATTACTTTCATCTGGTACGGGGCTTGCCCTTCAGCTCGAACCATCGCACTTGCGGCGAGGGTGAACATAAAGAACGGCGAACTGATGAGTACGACCGATAAGTATTGTTGACTCAGTTCCATAATGGCCGTCGTCGCCCCGAAGACGGTCAGAATCGAATCGAGCATAAAGAAGGCCGAACTAACGGCAAAGGCGGCGAACACCCCAACGAGGACGAGCACGTTCAAAAACGTCACGGCCGCACCGGCGTCATCTCCTTCTCCGAGTTTCCGTGAACTGATGGATGCGCCCCCTAATCCGACCGCACTCGAGACGGCCATGAGAATCATTTGAATCGGAAAAGCAATCCCAATCGCCGCAACCGCTGACGCCCCGATGCCACGCGCGACAAAGATCGTATCGATGATATTATAGAGCGCCGTGACGAGCATCCCAATCATCGCTGGGAGCGACAGTTTGAACAATAGTCGCGCAATCGGCTCTGTCCGGAGTTGCTCCGTATTTTGATTCATCCTTCCATCCCCTCCATCTCTTATGGTAATAGGGTAGCAAGATTGAACGGAACGGTCGACTATGTTGTCTTGTGCGATGTGTCACGTTTTGAGAGGGACGGCTTCCTTCGCCATGACTTTTCGCTTCCGCATGATAAAGTCAACATCGACCGGATGATCGACGACGATACGGACGGTCATCATCGCTTGATGTGCCGTCTCGATTCGGTTACCTTCTACGTCCCACATGTCTTCAATCCGCTGCGTGAAGCGCGTAAAACCAGGTCCGAAGAACTCGACCTCTTCGCCACATCGGAAGTGATTCCGTTGTTCGAGCGTGGCCGTCTTTGATGCTTCGTCGTACGCGATGACGCGCGCCGCGAACGCATACTGCGGAATGGCCCGTCGCTGTCCGAACAGTTGCTCTTTCTCCGTCGGTATTCCATAGTAAAACCCGGTCGCAAGTTCACGTTGCGCCGCCTTCCAAATCTCTTCTTCCCACGCCGGGTCGAACACGAACGTATCCGGATTGTCACAGTACGCGTCAATCACTTGTCGATACACGTTACAGACGGTTGCCACGTAATGAATCGACTTCATCCGTCCTTCCACTTTTAAACTATCAACGCCCGCCTCGACCAAGTCCGGAATGTGACGAACCATCGATAAATCAACCGAGCTCATCGAGAACGGTTCCTCGTCTCGGGCTTCCATGGCCGGAGTCAAAAGTTCATCGGCTTCAAAAAATCCATATTTCCACCGACAAGACTGCGCACAGCCACCCCGGTTCGCGTCTCGGAGCGCCATATGGTTCGAGAGCGTACATCGACCGGAATACGAGATGCACATCGCCCCGTGAACGAACGTCTCAATCTCGACGTCCACGTGTCGCTTCATTTCCCTGATTTCTTCCATCGACACTTCACGTGCGAGCACAATCCGTTCCAACCCTTCCTCTTTCCAGAATCGAAGCGTCTCATAGTTCGTCGCCGAGGCTTGTGTCGACAAGTGGACCGGAAGCCCAGGTGCTTCCGAGAGACAGACCTCAATCATCGCTGGATCGGAGACGATGACGGCATCAATCCCGATGTCACGTAACGTCGTGAAGAACGTGCCCGCCCCTTCGATATCGCCTTCGTGCGTAACCATGTTGGCGGCCACGTACACTTTCGCCGCATGCGCATGGGCGAACGCAATGCCTTCTTGCATTTCCTCATAGCTGAAGTTGCCGGCGCGAGAGCGTAAACCGAACTGTTGCCCGCCGATATAGACCGCATCCGCCCCGTATCGAATCGCCATCTTCAATTTCTCCAAGTTCCCTGCCGGTGCCAATAACTCTGGTCGTTTTCTCATCATCGTTCCCTCACTTGATCTCTTCTGGATTTCGTAACAGTAGTCCGGTCCCGAGCCGGAACGGTTCAGGTTGGAGTTCGGCTAACCGCCGCTCCATCTCGATTCGGTCAAACTTGGCGTTCAACAAATGCGAGCGGGCCTGACTAAACAAAGCGACGATTTCTACGAACCGCTCCCCGGCATGCCACCCGTCGAGTTTCCACGTATGAAGCTCGTTTCGGAACAGTTCGGGCAGTTGGGCCATTAACGTCAAATCTTCTGAAAAGACGTGGGTGCCGTTCGCATCTTCGTAAATCGGATAACGGCTCGTTTCATCATTCGGTTCGCTTATATAATATTCACGCATCTCCCCCGACTCGTTTCGCCCTAACTCGTTGAAGTAGTTCGTAACGAGTGGGCGTTTAGAATGGTGGATACATGTCGGACCGTATACGTGTACCTCGATTGGCAGACCAAGCTGACGCTGAATTTGTTTCAGTTCAATCAACGTCAGTTCGCGGGCAACGACAGCACCGATTGCTTCTCGTTTTGCCCAAAATTGGATTTGCCGTGCCGACGTGACGAGCGTTTGAGCATCGTACCAATAGGGGATATTGGCTTTACGGATTAAGGAAATTGCACCGGGGTCACCGGCGGTCACACTGTCGACCCCCATCGTTTTCAACGCACTTAAATAGTCCGGCAATGACGCAATCTGATCGTTATGCATCAAGTTGTTAACGGCAACCGTGACTTCTTTTCCATAGTGGTGCGCGAGAGCTGTGACTTCTCTCACTTCGTCGAGTGACCAACCCCCGCGCTGGCGCAATCCATACGTCGCCTCGCCGACGACGAGACGGTCAGCCCCTGCTAAAATAAGTGCTTCTGCTTGTGCGATGCTTTGCGCCGTCGCAATTGTCTGAATCATCATCTCATTCTCTTCTCCTGACTTTGTGAGTCTAATCACATATTCTTGCTATACTCTAGCATACGTTTCGATCAGCGGACGAAGCAGGAATTTAACATCTCGTGAAGAAATGAGTAACAATGTATGACTTTTCTAAAGGAGTGAACCCATTTGTCTAAAACTGCTTTGATTACTGGCGCCTCAACTGGCATCGGACTTGACCTTGCTGTCTTGGCCGCGCGCGATGGATACGACTGTATCCTCGTATCTCGGAGTGAACCTCGCCTGCATGAACTGAAAAAAGTACTTGAGAAGCGCTATCGCGTCAACGTCCACGTTTTCGCCCTCGATTTATCCGAACATCAGGCCGCGAAGCGACTGACGCATGCAATCGAAGAATCTGGATTGACGGTCGACTTCCTCATCAACAATGCCGGGTTTGGAACGGCTGGGGAATTCATCGACTTGGACCCGGAGACCGAAGCTGAAGAGGTTCGCTTAAACGTGAACGCTCTAACAGAATTAACGAAAGCTTATTTACCGGACATGGTCCGTCGCAATCATGGACATGTGCTGAACGTCGCCTCTGTCGCAGCGTTTCAACCTGGCCCATACATGGCCGTCTATTATGCGACGAAAGCATACGTCCTCTCTTTCACCGAGGCGCTCCATGCCGAAGTGAAAGATACAGGCGTCCATGTCAGCGTGCTCTGCCCTGGCCCGACCGACACCGGTTTCTTCAATCGAGCCGGCAATGAAATGATGCTCACGAAGATGCCGTCCCATCTCGTCGCTTTCTTCGGGTATAAGGGTGTAATGAATAACAAACGCGTCATCGTCCCTGGACTGTCGAACCAACTACTCGTCGTTGCTTCCAAACTGATGCCGCGTGCTGTCAGTCTCGAGATTTTGCGCCGCTTCCAAAAACCGACCGACGCGTCAGTCGAACAAGTACCGAACGCATAAAAAAACCGTAACGCACGTTGATGCGTTACGGTTTTTTTCGTGTAGGCCAATCGACGACACGGAATAGACGTCCAATCAGAACCATTGCGGGAATAAGCAACATGATCAAAGTCGCCATCACGCTCGCCCAGGCGAGGACGGATGCGAGTGACAACGTGCGTGCGGTTAGCTCGGGCACGAAGTCGATAGCTTGAATCGATAAGACAATCATTAGCGCTGGCCAGACGCTCGAAGCGAGCACGCCGACCATCGCATAGCGCGTTCGAATGTAACGGCGAAGGATGAAAAAAATATGAAGTGCGATGAAAAACAGTCCAATCGAGAGGAACATGCCAAACTCGAAGACGTTGATGTAGTCGCTCACGGTACACCCCCTCCGCTCTTTTCCTCTCTTTACCCTTCGGTACGTACAAATATGCGAACGAACACCTCGCGTAAGACGAGCAGGAAAAAGAGGTTACTGACGCCATGGGCGAGGTCAAACGGCAAGCTCAAAACGAGCAGATTAATGAAGTCGTTCCCGATGACCTCGGCATAGGCGATGTTTGTCGTCCATCCGAATAAAAACCCAGAAACGAGACCCATCAAGCCGAGCAACAGTGACGACCTCAACAGCATCGGCTTACACAAGGTGACGAGCGAGACGACGACGACCCATCCTAAAAACTGATACAACACGAACGGACCGATTCCAAGCAGTAAGCCCGACAAGATGGGAACGAACAGGGCGAGCATGGCGGCGCTCGTCCAACCGAAATATAGGGCCGTCAGCATGATGACCGCCGTCGTCGGTTGAACGTTCGGGATGGCCACGAATAACCAACGACCGATGACCGCCACCGCGAGCAATTGCGTCAACACCGAAATCGGCGTTGTCGTCCGTTCAAATCTTGACATCAATCCGTACGCCATCACTGCGCCGACGAGGAATGTGACCATACGAGACTCCGTTCCATAAACTGATTTCGTGTACCATCAAAGACGATGCGCCCGTTCGATAGCGAGACGATGCGATCCGCAATGTTCAAGAGCGTTGTATCATGGGTCGCACAGACGACTTGGGCCGTTCGTCGCTTCTCAAGTAACGCTTCATAAAACGCTTCCCGCTCTTCTCGCGTAAGTCCGACTGTCGGTTCGTCGAGTAGCACGATTGGGACGGATGAAGCGAGAACAGCCCGCAACTGTTCGACCCGGCGATTCCGTGCGTGTGGAAACGGACCGTATTCCTCTTCAGGTGGCAAATAAAGCGGACGGACCGACCGTCTGATTTTCCCTTGTAACGGTCTCATGCTTTTCGCCATCAATTCGATGAGCGTCGACTTGCCGCTCCCGTTCGTACCAATGAATACCGTCAGTCCTGGCATGTCCGCAACGAACGTGACATCTTCGACAGCATAGACGGGCTGGAGCGGGTGGCGATACGATACGTTCCGTACATCAAGCGAGAGCTTTCCTTCAGAAGGTGTCACCGTAAACGTCGGGTGCACACCACGTTCGTTGGCGCGTTCTGTATAGCCGATGGTCACGCCGAGTCGTCCAAGACGCTCGAGTAACATCGTTAAATGTTCACGCCGATACCGGTCAAGGTAACGAAACGGCTCATGTAAGACGATCGCTTCCGGTCGCTTGAGCAAGGCATAGGCAATGCGAACGAGTTGACGTTCGCCGCTCGAGCATTCGTCGAAACGTTTATACAGCAAGTGGTCGACTTGAAGTAACGCGACCACTTCGGCACCATATAACGGGTCGTCTTCCATGAGTAACGTGGCGACTTTTCCCGCAAGTGGCGAATCGAGGTTCAGGATGAGTGCATCATGTGCCTTCGCCCATTCATTCACTTGCCCGGTTTCGGAAGCTAACCAATGCATCTCGAATCCCTCCTTTCGTCAAATACGGATATAGTAACCACATGAGTGGCCATCCGAAATAAATGGCTAAAAAACTACCAATCAAGCCAATGAGATGCACGAGGTCCGATCGTTGCATGATACGCAGTCGGGCACGGGCATAGACCGGTTCTTCCCGTTGGCTCTCAATCCCTACGACGACGGCTTCTTGCCAATCGTGACGTGCATGACTCTTCAGTGACAAGCGCACCGCCCGTTCCATCGTCGGAATGAGCGCCCATCCCCCGTACAAGAGCTTCATCGAGCGAGGCCACCGCTCTAGGAGCGGAAGCAGTCGATCCAGCTTCAGAAAGCGACTAATCCAAATCATCCCGAAAAGGAAGGTCGCCAGCTGAACGAGTTGACGAATGATTCGTTGGAACGAGATCTCCCAACCAATCAATACGGGCGCCATCGAGATGAGGACGAACGCGAAAAGGATTCCGCTCATCGCGAGCGGCAAGCGTCGTTCAAGGAGGAGAAGGCCAATGAGGCCGATCAATAGCCAAAGCGACCCGTTCAGATGGACGATGACGTACAAATGGCCTAATAGAAAGAAAAGGAGCGTGACTGGATGTCTGCGCTCCCAATCCGCCTCATTCGAAGAAAGAAATCGCATCTTCTTCAAAGCGCCATTGAATGATATCGGTCGACTCTACTTCCTTCGCTCCGGCCCCTTCATCGCCAGGGCTTCCGTTGAACGCATAGACCCATCCAGATGACTGGCCAGCAGACTTTTCCTCGATTCCATCGATGGCTGTGACGTAAGTCATTTCCCCATCTCCCACCGATTCAATCGACAAGTCTGTCGCCTTCAACGCGTCTAGCACGGTCGCCCCCTCATCAAGGCAGACACTCTGTTCATTAAAAAGCGTCTCCTCGGTCGCCGCATTGTACACCGAAATCGTCGGTTCTACCGCGCACTGGTCACCCGCCTCCTCGACTGGGGTCTGCGCACAAGCCGTAAGCATCGGGATTAGTAAACTTAACATTAGAAGTCGTTTCATTGATCTGTCAAATCCTCTCGTTGATGAATCGAATAGTTGTATAGAATAATATAACGTTCGCCCGAACTCCTGCCTTCTCGGGTAAGTCCTGATAGTTGAATGCTGTTGGCGAGCACCGGGTCACGCTGAAGCCAAAACTTCACGATGCGTCCTTCGCGGTTAATCATGAACATCGCCTCGTTCTCAAACGTGTACATATCGTACAGTCCGTCGAAAGACAACTGGATGAGGGGCGCGTTCACTTGGTCCACAAAGTCTTGCCACGGGGTGTCACGAACCGTGCTTAACATCCGGTCAAAGTCCACAAGCTTCTCGAAAAAGGCGCGTCCGGAATCTTTGTTCAACTCATCGACTTGCCGATAAGATAGTTCACCTGACGCCTCGTATGTGATGCGAATCTGTTGGAACGAATTGCTGCGCTCGACGAGGAGCAAGTATTCGAGTGACTGAAGTTGGCCGTCCCGCGTGAGCACCAGTTTACTGCGGTCAAGTTTAATCGCCTCTGCGTTGACCCGACGTAAAATGTGGTTCGTCATCTGGTCAAACGATTCATCTTGTATGGAAACCGCTCCAATCTGTTGCGACTCGGCCCGAAACTCGGATTGGTCGAACAGCGGGACGAACAACAGCACGATAAAGAAAAAGAAACCGACGAGTGCCCCGTACCATTTGTAACGGCTGTTCCGTTTCGGGAAAAACAAGAATGATAACAAAAAGCCGATCGGAATATGGAATCCGCCGATTGGGAACGAGACAATCCCGAGCAATGAGTAGAACAAGAACTTTAAGAAAAATCGCGGTTCCGGTTCTTTCAGCTGGTTCAAGCGTAGGCCGAGCAACACACTGATGATGAGAAACCCTAGCCACACGTATAGTTGAATAGTCACATCAATCCCCCACTATGATTTCATCAAAGTCGGCCGCGACGTGGCTGTTGTGAAACGCCATGGCGACTTCCGCCTCAAATTCCGACTCCCGCCCCTGATAGCGTGCCGAGATATGCGTGACAATCAATCGCCCGACGCCTGACGTCTCCGCGAGTGCCGCCGCTTCCATCGTCGTCGAGTGCCCGTATTGTCTCGCGAGTTGTGCCTCAGCCGCCATGAACGTCGCCTCATGGACGAGCACGTCCGCGTTTTCGGCGAGTCGCTTCGCATTCGCGCACGGTATGGTGTCTCCGAGAATCGCGATGACCGGTCCAGCGACCGGCTCTGTGACGTATTCTTTAGATGCGTACGTTTTCCCTTCATATTCGAACGTCTCAACCTGCTTGATTTGCCCATAGAGCGGTCCACTCGGGATCCCTTCTGCTTTCAGTTTCTCGACGAGGAGCGTCCCTGGTTTTGTCGGAGACTCGACTCGGAAACCATAGCTCGGGAAGCGGTGGGCCAACTTGTGAATATGCACCCGATGCCCGTCCTGCGTGAACGAATCGCCATCTTGATATTCGATGATGTTCAACGGATAACCTAAATGAGATCCGGTCACGTGTAACGTCAACTCAAGCCATTTCTTGATCCCTTTCGGCCCGTAAAGGGTGAGCGGTTCCGTCCCCGCAAGTGCTGACCGTGTCGACAAGAATCCCGGTAACCCGAAAACATGGTCTCCGTGTAAATGGGTGATAAAGACAGCCGACACTTTCCTTGGCTTTACTGACGTATAGAGCATTTGATGCTGTGTCGCTTCCCCACAATCGAACAACCACGTCTGTTTCGGTAAGGTAAGGGCGAGCCCGGACACGTTCCGCTGCTTCGTGGGCATGCCTGAACCAGTTCCTAAAAAATGTAACTTCATAAATAATTTTGTCCTTTCTTGTTCACCGTTCCATGCTATACTAAACGTAATCGTTGAAAAAGGATGTGATTCGTGATGAAAACAGTTGACCATTCCGACACTATCTATCAAGTGATTCGAGAACGTGCGACTCTGTTAAATCGCAAACACCAACAAGAAGAAGGCACCTCAATCCGTATTCACGACATAGCGCAGGAGCTTCACTGTACCGATGAACTCGTTCTCGAGTCGCTGGAGTTTGCCGCATAATCACGAGCACACATACGAAGAGCCGACGTCATGTCGGCTCTTTTTACTTACTTGTTCGTTGTTGCGACGTGTTTGACGATCTCGACGACGTACTCGACGATTTTATACAGTTCTGAAAGTGGCATCCGTTCGTTCGTCGTATGAATTTCTTCATAGCCGACCCCAAGGTTGACCGTTGGGATACCTCCACCCGCGATAACGTTCGCATCTGATCCCCCGCCCGAGTGAAGGATGCGGGTCGGACGACCGATTGAAGCGGCAGCTGCTTTCGCGATTTCAACGACCTCATCGCCTTCTTCGAACTTGAAGCCAGGGTACATGATATCGATATCGACTTCTGCGCGCCCACCGAGCGCCGCGGCTGTCTCTTCATATGCCTGTTTCATCGTCTCTGCTTGCGCCTCCATCTTTTCATGGATCAGCGAACGTGCTTCCGCGAACACCTCAACATAATCACAGACGATGTTCGTCGCCCGCCCGCCTTCGAATCGGCCGATATTGGCGGTCGTTTCTTCGTCAATCCGGCCGAGCGGCATTTTCGCAATCGCCTTCGCGGCAATTTGGATTGCGGATACCCCTTTTTCAGGGGCGACACCGGCGTGCGCCGTCTTCCCGTAAATGCGTGCATTGACTTTTGCCTGCGTTGGGGCGGCGACGATGATATCTCCGACCGGTCCGTCCGAGTCGAGGGCGAAGCCGAATTTCGCCTCGATTTTAGATAAGTCGAGCACTTTCGCTCCGACAAGACCTGACTCTTCGCCGACCGTGATGACGAATTGAATTTGACCGTGCGGGATCGCTTCTTCTTTCAATACCCGGACGAGTTCAATCATCGCTGTAAGGCCCGTCTTATCGTCCGCTCCGAGGATTGTCGTCCCATCCGTGACGACATACCCGTCTTTAATGTTCGTTTTGATGTCTTTCCCTGGCGTCACTGTGTCCATATGCGCCGTGAAATAGATCGGGTCGACACCCTCTTTCGTTGCCGGAACGGTGATGATCAAGTTGTTCCCCGCATGATCCGTCTTCGTCGATGCATCATCCTCATAGACGTCACAGCCAAGTTCAGTGAACACCGCTTTCAAATGCTCACAGATGACCGCTTCTTCTTTCGTTTCTGAATCGATGCCGACAAGCCCTAAAAACGTGTCGAGCACGCGTGTCTCGTTTACCATAAAAACCATCCCTCCATCCAAACATTTCTTGGTCATTATACCAAACTCATGACGTTTGCACGAACGTTTTCCATTCTGTACAATGGGGGCAAACGTGTAATGGAGGAACGACATGAGAAATAAACAAAAAAAACGACAACGCATCATTCAAATCGGCGTTGTCGTCATCGTATCAATCTTTTTGCTTAGCACGGTGCTCTCGAGCATGGCCATGTTCTTTTAACAGGAGAATGTAACGCTCCTTTAAAATCAAGTAACTCTTCACATCCGATAAAATGTTAAGTAGGGATGAACGTACCTCAAATTCCTCACGTGACGTGGGGAGGGGTACGTTTTTTCGATAGTGCTCAATCGTCGCATCGAGTTCACGAAGGAAGGCCGAGGCGTCGGCCCGTTCATTCACATTATCCCCGACGAGCCGGAGGAACGTCGCGACCGGTTTCGCCTCCTCGACGACGAGCGTGATCTCGCGGGCGTTGTCGACGATTCGTTTCAAGATGTCATATTGACGCTCACGCATCCGAAAGTAGAGGTAATCCATATCTTCGTTCCGCTTTCCGATTGAGTTGCCCATCCGACGAAGCGCGAGGTCTTTTCCTTGCTTCAAATAATCGCGCGTCTTCAAGAGCATCATCGCGTGGTCGTTGTACACTCCCGTCTCGACACAAGCGGCGATATCATAGAAATAGACGGCGAGCGCACGGTCGATGTTGTCCTTGATACGCTCAATCTCTCGGTCGAGTGCCGGCATGTACATGTTGACGACAAGCCCGACCCCAACCCCGATCGCAATCAACAGTAACTCGTTAACGAACAACTCGAGCGTAAATTGGCCCTCTGTGTATAGATGTGTCAAGATGACGACGCTTGTGATCATGCCGTCCTGCAGTTTGAGTTGTTGTACGAGTGGGATAAACATGACAAAATATAAAGTGAGTGTGGCCGGTGAATAACCGAGGAGGGTGAACATGAGTGCACCCATTCCGATGGCGATTAAACTCGCCATGACCCGTTCGTACGAGGCACGGAAGGACTTCTTCCTCGTCTCTTGAATACTAAGAATGGCGATAATGGCGGCGAACACATAGTAGTCCAAATGGATCGTCTCGGCGATGAGCATCGCAATCCCTGCGGCGACCGCCGTTTTTAACGTACGTGACCCGATTTTCATCGAATCCCCCCTTTCTCTTTCAAAATTGTTCACTAGTTTCGCGTGTTTGGCAATCCTTATGTTTGGAAGTGATGGAACGTGAAGAAAAAACAGAAAAAAATACTGCCTTCCCTTGTCATCCTTGGCATCGCCGTACTCGGATTTCTTTGGCTCGAGGGCCGCTCCGGCGGCACCTACACGGTCAAGACGTACGTCGATGGCACGACGGAGACGCGACAATTCGAATCGCTCGACGAAGCGACATCCTATATGGAACAAGGCGAACATCGCGCCCTCATCGGACCTGAAGGTGACGTCATCGACTTTACCGGGTCCGGCATCGCCGTCACGCCGACTGACAACGTCACTTATCTTTTTAAAGACGCCGCATTGACCGAGCGACAGTCCTACGTGGCCGGCGGTACCCGATTACGCCTGCTCGAGCGTGGAGATGACCACTTGAAAGTGCGCATCTCAGGTGCCGACGTCTATGTACCGCTCGCGAACATGACACTCTATCCGGACGCGCTCGTCGAGCGGCGCGGGTTCTATGAAGTTCGCGACGGGGACGTGTATCATACCGTCGAAGCGACGGACTTTTTGGCCGGGACGTTTCTCGTCGGACCAGCCGGCGGGGCGGCACCTGACCGTTATGAGACCGAAAACGTACGCGACGTGTTCGACTCACCGTATCAGTTTGCTTCAATCGACACGACTTCCCCCTACTCGGCGGCTGAACTCGACCGCTATCTCGAGACGCTCACGGACTCACCCTTAAAAGGAAAAGGCGCCGCCTTCAAGGACGCAGAAGCGAAACATGGCATCAACGCCTTGTTTCTTCTCGCCGTCGCCGGGCACGAGTCGAGTTATGGCACGTCCGCCATCGCCCGCGATAAGAACAACTTGTTCGGATTCAAGGCGACCGATGACGACCCGAGCGGCAACGCGGCGGCGTTCGAGACGGTCGAAGCGAGTATCGATGCAGCGGCAACGCTGTTCGCTGAGAAATATGTGACGGGCTCCTATGCACGGGGACCCTTCCCTGGAAACAAACAAGAAGGAATCAACATGTTTTATGCTTCAGACCCGTACTGGGGTGAAAAAGTTGCCGGCACGATGTATCGTATCGACCAGGCACTTGGAAATGCATTTTATGAACGAATCAAGTGATGGCGGTCGCCATCGCTTTTTTTTTGGCAGGAATTCTTCAACCGCGTCCAGAATACATGAATGAACGACCATTCATTTTAAAGGGGGAGTATAAGTGAAAACGATTTGGATTACAGGTGGGTCGTCCGGCATGGGAAAAGCGATGGCGCTCAAGTTCAAGCAGGAGGGCTGGAACGTGGCCATCAGCGGTCGAAATGCCGAGCGGCTCGACGAGGCGATGACAGAACTGAACGCAATCGATTTTGGACAGGCGCTTGCGGTACAACACGACGTACGGGACTATGACGGGTGCATAGAAGCGCTCGATACCATCATCACTACGTATGGACCTGTACATGCGCTCGTGAACAACGCAGCAGGTAACTTCGTCTGTCCGACGCTCGACTTGACGCCGAACGGCTGGACGAGCGTGATTGACATCGTCTTAAACGGCACGTTCAACTGCACACATGCACTCGGAAAACATTGGGAAGCCGAACAGTTGCGTGATGGCTCGATTCTCAATATGGTCGCCTCTTACGCATGGCAGGCCGGTGCCGGTGTCGCACCAAGTGCCGCCGCGAAAGCAGGTGTCCTCAATTTGACGCGGACGCTCGCCGTTGAATGGGGCTATCAGTTCGGGGCGCGTGTCAACGCGATCAGCCCAGGTCCGATTGAACGGACCGGTGGAGCCGACAAGCTTGCGGTACACGTGAAAGAAGTGGAGCGCATTCGACGAAACGTTCCGCTCGGTCGATTTGGCACACCGGAAGAGATCGCCGACTTGGCGTTTTGGATGCTATCCGACGAGATGCGCTATTTAAACGGGGAATGCATCTCGCTCGATGGTGGTCATTGGCTCAATAAGCATCCATTCTAAAAAAATGGCCGAGGAGCTCCTCGGCCATTTCATATGTCGTTTCCGTTCCATTCGGCCTCGAATCGCTCCAAAAACGAGAGGAGATACGCGTGACGCTCACGCGCGATTCGTTTCGCTGCATCCGTGTGCATACCGTCGCCGAGTCGAAGTAATTTCTCATGAAAATGGGAGATCGCGCTCGTATCGCCATATAAGGCGGTGCCACTCGCACCGGCGTACTGAAACGTTCGAGCGATACCAATCGCCCCCATCGCATCGAGTCGATCGGCGTCTTGGATAATTGCCGATTCTAGCGAAGATGGCGTCTTCCCTTTCGAGTACGACGTTTCCGCGATGACGTCTAAGACGTGTCGACTCACCTCGTCCGAGATGTCGAGCGAATCCAGGTGCCGTTTTACAAGTCCTGCCTCGCGGCCGAGCTTGTGGTCTTCGACGTCATGCAACAGTGCGGATAGTGTCACGACAAGACGATTGACCGTCAATCCGTCACAAAGCGATTCTGCGAGTCGCCGTACCCGGTCGAGATGGGCGACGTCATGGCCCGTATGATCGAACGCATGCACGTTCGTGACGAAACGCTCCGTCTCGGCAATGACATCTTTTCCGTACGTCAAATTTCGATCTTCGCGTTCGGTTCAATGAGGAGACCACGTTGATGCAGTTGGTCACAGAACGCTTGCGCATCTTGTTTGATAGGTGGGAACGTGTCGAAATGAATCGGAACGACTCGTTTGGCTTGGAGCCAATGCGCCGCGTCGAGCGCATCCGTCGGCCCCATCGTAAAGTTGTCACCAATCGGAAGGAATGCCACGTCGATTTCAAACCGTTCCCCGTATAACTTCATATCAGAGAACAAGCCTGTGTCGCCGGCATGATAGACGGTCAAGCTGTTCGTTTCGATGATAAAGCCTCCAGGCATGCCCATATAAACTGGCGTATCCCCCATGTCGAGGCTCGAGCTGTGGAACGCTTGCGTCATCGTGACGCGGCCGAACGGAAAGGCGTTACCACCGCCGATATTCATCCCGTGGACAGAGAAACCTTTCTTCTCGTAATACGTGGCGAGCTCATGGGTGGCGACGATTGTCGCGCCGGTCTCGTGCGCAATCAACTCCACGTCCTCGATGTGGTCGAAGTGCGCATGGGTGAGCAAAATATAATCGGCTGGGACGGTCGCCGGATCGACTTCCGTATGCGGATTGCTCGTCAAGAACGGGTCGATGAGGACGTTCACCCCATCGATATTCAATAACACGGTCGCATGGCCATAATACGTGATCTTCATCCTGATTCCTCCCTTAACTGGTGTCAGCTAGAACGGTTCACTTACAAGACTTTCTCTAGGAAGCGCTTCGCCCGGTCGGTCTGCGGGTTAAGGAGCAGGTCCGCCGGTTTGCCTTCTTCCATCAAGATTCCTTCATCTAGGAAAAGGACACGGTCCGCGACTTCGCGTGCGAAGCCCATCTCGTGTGTGACGACGACCATCGTCATCCCCGTTTGTGCGAGCCCTTTCATCACGTCGAGTACCTCGTTGACCATTTCCGGGTCAAGCGCCGACGTCGGTTCGTCGAACAACATGACGTTCGGTTCCATCGCAAGTGCCCGCGCGATGGCGACACGTTGTTTTTGTCCACCCGATAATTGGCTCGGATAGGCGTTGATTTTCTCAGACAAGCCGACACGCTCGAGCAGTTTTTTCGCCCGTTCGATCGCTTCGGCCTTGCTTACTTTCAACACGTTAATCGGCGCATACGTCAAGTTGTCGAGTACGCTCATGTGTGGGAACAAGTTGAACTGTTGAAACACCATGCCGATGTTTTGGCGTGCCTTGGCGACGTTCGCCCCTTTTTTCGTTAATTCAAACCCGTCGACTGAGACGGTACCAGCCGTCGGAACCTCGAGCATATTGAGACAACGAAGGAACGTCGACTTCCCTGAACCAGACGGTCCGATGACGGCGACGACCTCGCCCCGCTCAATCGTCGTCGTGATGCCTTTCAATACTTCTAAATCTCCGAATTGTTTGTATAAATCATTTACTTGAATCATCTGCCATCACTCTTTCTTAGCCGTTTTTCAAGACGTTGACCAAGATACGTCAACACCATCACTATCGTAAAGTATATCACACCCGCGAATAGAAGCGGTTCGAAGTAGATTGCCTTTTGCCCACCGACGATTTGTGCCCGGCGCATAATGTCGAGAACACCGACCGTTGAGACGAGTGCCGATTCTTTTGTCAACGTGATCATCTCGTTGACGAGCGCTGGTAAGATATTTTTAAACGCTTGCGGTAAGATGATGGAACGCAACTGTTTCACATACGGGACGCCGAGTGCGTCGGACGCCTCCCACTGTCCTTTATCGACAGCTTGAATCCCGGCCCGGATAATCTCCGAGATATATGCCGCTGAGTTGAGCGAGAAGGCGATGACGGCTGATTGATAAGGCGTCGTGATATAGCCGGTCAACTGCGGCAAGCCGAAGTGGATGATGGCGAGTTGTAAGATGAGCGGTGTCCCCCGAAACACAGCCGTATACGCGTGACCGATGAAGTTAACGAATCGATTTGGGACGATTTTGAATGTGGCTACGACGATTCCGAGCGTGATCCCGAACAATGCCGAGACGAGCACGACTTGGAACATGACCGGAATACCTTCTAAAATATAAGGGATTGAATCATAAATCCGACTAAAATCCATTGTGAGTTCCTCCTAAAAAAGGCTGACCGATACTTCAGTCAGCCTCGTACATGAATTATTCCGCTGGCGCGGCTTCCTCTTCGAACCATTTTTGAGCCAACTTCTCGATTTCTCCGCTTTCAATCAACTTATTCAACTCTTCATTGAACTGATCACGAAGCTCGTCGCCTTTTCGGAACGCTGCCGCCGAACCGGCCTCCTCTTCGTCAACGATTTCAAATGTCGACAGTTCGCTGTCTTGGTCGAGATATTTCTTCGCGACCGTGTCCTCGATGACCATCGCATCGATTCGGCCCGTCTTGATTTCTTGAATGATTTCCGGGATTTTGTTCAAGGCGACAATCTCTGCCCCTTCGATGTTGTCCTTGGCAATCCCTTCTTGGATTGAGCCGAGCTGAACACCGACTTGTTTGCCGTTTAAGTCTTCAAGCGACTGGATGGCATCCCCTTTTGAGAGGATTAAGTTTTTTGCCGTGAAATAGATGTCAGAAAAATCCGCATTTTCTTTACGCTCTTCGGTCGGTGTCATACCCGCCATGACGAAGTCGACACGCCCCGCGTTGAGCGCTCCGAGGAGGCTACCGAAGTCCATATCTTCAATCTTTAACTCATAACCCATGTTTTCAGCGACTTGTTTGGCAATATCGATATCAAATCCAACAATCTCATCCCCGTTCGCCGTATCAACGAACTCATATGGGAAGTAATCGGCACTTGTGCCCATGACGATGACTTTATCGTCATCGTTGTTTGATGACGAAGAGCCTCCTTCATTGACGTCGGCGCCACAAGCGACCGAAAATGCTGCTAGACTTGCAATACATAATGCTAGAAAACCTTTTTTCATCCGAATCGTTCCTTTCTCCAAGAGAATAAAATATCAGAACATTAACAAAATTATGACATATATGTGAACATGACTCAATCATTCTTCGACTCTTCATATGTCTGACTTGTCCTTCAACCACTATATACACATAATTATAACTTGTAAAGTATATTCATGCATAAACCTAAAAAAAAACCGGTCACATTCGCTCGTAAGCAAAATAAGTGACCGTTCCGTTATCGCGTGAACCGTATTCTTGAACCCGTTTGACAGTTGTGATGGGAATTGCGCTATATACGTGCGGGTAGCGTTCCCCGTCCTCGTCGATCTCATAATGCAACAAGTTGCCCAATCGCCCGACGTGAAACGACACGAGCACGACCCGCTCGTTTGGATAATAGCGGCGCACAAATTGACCAATCTGTTGCGGGGTGCAACACCGGACATACCCTTCTGTCTGGAGCGTCGGTTCATTGATCTCACCGCGAGATAACGCGATCGTATATTCGGCCTCGCTCATGATTTTGACGACTGGTTCCATAATTCGATCCTTTCTTAGCGAAAAGCGCAAAGGCGGTGCCTCTGCGCTTCATAGCTTACGCGTAATAGATGTCAAACAACGTTTGAAGTTGATCGACAAGTTCCTCGGCTGTCGAAGATTCGATGGTGCTCCGTTCGACCATCGTCACGATGTTGCCGTCTTCAAGCAAGGCGATGGACGGTGATGATGGGGCGTACCCTTCGAAATACTCACGCGCACGATCGGTGGCTTCACGATCTTGCCCGGCGAATACCGTCACGAAGTGATCGGGCTTCGTCCCCTCCATCTTGTTCACGTACGCTGCCGCCGGACGGGCAATCCCCCCGGCACATCCACATACCGAGTTCACGAGGACGAGCGTTTTGCCTTCTTTTTTGAGGGCGGCGTCGACTTCTTCCGGTGTCGTCAATTCCGTATAACCTGCAGTTCGAACCTCATTTCGTGCCTGTTCGACTACATCTTGAAAATATAATTGAAAATCCATGTCGTTTCCCCTTTCAACTTGCGTCTGTTCTTTCTTATTTTACGTCTTCTCCGACTGTGAAAACAAGTCTATCGCTCAATTCACGTTCAAGGAACGGGTCGGCCCCAAGCAATGCTTTGAACGCCGTGTAACGGGCCCGCTCTTCATTCGATGCTTTCCGGTTCGTCAGGAACGCCCGAATTAAAACATTCTTTGCTGTATGCTCCATATCGATGAATTCGAGCAACTGGGCCTCGTAACCAACGAACCCGAGTAGCTCTGCCCGAATCGAATCGGTTGCGAGCGAGGCGAAGCGTTCTTTCATGAGGCCATGCTTTAGCATTACGTCCAGCGGCGTGGCGTCTAGTTGACGATTCAATTCTTTTTGACAACACGGCACGCTCAAGATGACTTTCGCTCCCCAACGGACGGCGCGGGCGAGCGCCATATCTGTCGCTACGTCGCAAGCGTGCAACGTGACGACCATGTCGACAGCCGATTCACCTTCGTACTCGTTTATATCGCCGACAAGAAACTCCAGTCGTTCATAACCGAGGTCGCGGGCGATCCCGGCACATTCTTCGATGACTTCCTTTTTTAAGTCGAGTCCCGTAATATGCACGTCGTAACCTTTCATCTCATGGAGAAAATGATACAGGGCGAACGTCAAGTAAGACTTCCCAGACCCGAAGTCTAAAATTCGAATCGTCCGGTCCGTCGGCAAATGTTTAATCGAGTCTTCAATGAACTCAAGGAACCGGTTAATCTGCTTGAATTTATCATATTTTTGCCGTTTCACTTTCCCATCTTCCGACTGGACGCCGAGCCGAATTAAAAACGGGACCGGCTCATCGAGTGGGAGCACGTATTGCTTCTCCCGATTGTGGGTCAGCTGGACTTGTTTCGCCGTCGTTTGCTGCTCTTTATACATCACTTTGAATTTCTTCGACAATTGAAATTGAAGGTCTGACGATTTTAACTGGAACTGTCCTTGGCGGAACGTCTCGAGGAGTGTCTCGATTTCACGGGCCGCTTCATCTATTTGTAGATTTTTATGTTTCATCACGCGCTCATATTGGTACTCAAACTGTATATGGTACGTCTCTTTTAATAAGACTGGCTTTAGCTTGACGCGGCGCAAGTCACTCGACTTCAAGCGCGGTTGACTGATTGTCGCCGTGACGAGCTCTTCGTTTGTGACGACGTCGTTCAGGCGGTCAAGTAATTGTGTATAGTCCACTTCCATCATCCTTTTTGATTAGTTTCGGAACTTTTCAAATCGTTCATCCGTACATACTATTACACGAAGCCGTGCAAACGTCAAAGGAGGAAACACCATGTTCAAAAAACTATTATCATCGATCGGGGTCGGCGCCGCGACCGTGGATACGCGTCTCGCCGATAGTCATTGCGAGCCGGGTGGACGACTCGAAGGGGTCGTCCATGTGAAGGGCGGAAATGTGGAACAGTCGGTTGACCGCATTTACATCTTCTTCAACACCTTGTATAAACACGAAGTGAATGACAAGACGACCTATTCGACGTTCACGATTGAGAAAATTTCACTGAACGAGGCTCCTTTCCTAATCGGTCCGGATGAAGTGAAAGATATTCCGTTCACAATTAACGTCCCGTACAACACCCCGTTATCGGTCAGCCAATCGAAATCGTGGATTGAGACGGGACTAGATATCGCGCAAGCCGTCGACCCGAAAGACGAGGATGCCATCGTCGTGAAGCCGAACGAGGCGCAATAAGTCGTCCTCGACGCCATCGATGCCATCGGCTTCCGTCTAAAAAAAGCGGATACCGAGATGTTACCGGCCCGTCACCGCTCAGGCCGACTGCCGATCGCGCAGGAACTCGAGTATTCACCGAACGGTACCCGTTACGGGCGTAAACTCGACGAACTCGAGGTCGTCCTCTTGCAAGACGAGACGTCGCTCGATCTGTTGATTCAAGTCGACAAGAGTGTACACAACCTTGGGAGTCTGTTCGCCGATTTGACCGGCACGGATGAATCGACCCATCGACTCAGTTATGACGTCGCCGATGTGACGACCGAACGGATTCAACAAGATGTCGAACGGTTGATTGAACGTTCGCTTTAAGAAAAAAAAGAGATGTGTCCGATGTCACGATGACAAAGGACCATCTCTTTTTCATTAATAGACGGTATACGTATTCGGGTCAATCGATTCGAGCGATTGTTTCATCGCTTGCAAGAATTGACCGGCGACGAGTCCGTCGAGCACACGATGGTCAACCGACATACATAAGTTGACGATATCCCGGGCTGCGAACATGCCGTTCACCCACACCGGACGTTTCACGATCGACTCGACCGAGAGAATCGCGGCTTGCGGGTAGTTCAAAATCGGCGCTGATTGGATTGAACCGAACGCACCCGTATTGTTGATCGTGAACGTTCCGCCACGCATCTCGTTCGCGCTCAACCGGTTCGCGCGTGCACGAGACGCGACGTCTTGAAGCGCGACCGCGAGTCCTTTAATGTTTTTCTCATCCGCATGTTTGATCACCGGGACGTAAAGCGCGTCATTCGCCGCCACAGCGACAGACAAGTGAATGTCTTGATGCACTTTGATGTGGTCACCCGCCCATTCTGAGTTCATCATCGGATATTTCTTCAACGCTTCGACCGCCGCTTTCATAAAGAACGGCATGAACGTCAGTTTGACGCCTTCTTGTTTCAAGAAGTCATCCTTCAACTTGGCTCGTGTCTCCACGAGATTCGTCACATCGACTTCAATCATGAGCCATGCATGCGGTGCCTCGTGTTTCGAGCGGACCATGTTTGTCGCAATTGCTTGACGCACACCCGCTGTCGGGATACGTTCGATGCGGTCAGATGCTTCTTGTGAAGGAGAAGCCGGCGGCGCCACGTTGACGGTTTCCGCTTCTTTCGGCACATCAAGTTTTTCTTGAATCATCGTCTCTTGAAGTGGGGCTTGGGTCGCCTCCGACTTGACGGGACGTCCTTCTGATAAGTAACGGAGCACGTCTTTCCGTGTGATTCGTCCCCCAAGGCCCGAACCGTCAAGTTGATTCAAGTCGATGTCGTTCTCGTTTGCTAAGCGAATGACGGCCGGTGAAAATCGTCCGTTGCCGCTCTGTTTTCTCGGCGCCGAAGCTGTGGCCGCCGCGGCTTCTACCGGACGCTCTTCCGCTACCGGCTCGTTTGAAGGTGCTGCGTCGACCGCTTTCTCCGCTCCGGCTCCTTCGACTTCCATGACGAGGACCGGTGTGCCGACGGCGACCGTGTCGCCTTCCCCAATCAAGATTTCTTTGACGACACCCGCGCTTGTCGCTGGGATTTCGGCCGTCACTTTATCCGTCATAACTTCAGCGAGTGGTTCATATTCATCAACTCGGTCACCTGGTTTGACGAGAAACGTCGTGATTGTTCCTTCAGTTACGCTTTCACCGAGCTGAGGCATTTTAATTGTCTGTTCCATCATGGCCCTCCTTAAAACGCAGCGAGCTGGCGTGCCCGCTCCGCGATTTTTTCAGGCGAGACGATGAAGAATTTCTCCATCGGTGGGGCATACGGCATCGACGGGACGTCAGGACCCGCCAAGCGTTCAATCGGTGCATCGAGTTCAAATAGCGCCTTCTCGGCGATGATGGCCGCCACTTCCCCGATGATGCTTCCTTCTTTATTGTCTTCCGTGACAAGAAGGACTTTGCCCGTCTTCTTCACCGCTTCGACGATTCCGTCTTGGTCAAGCGGATAGACGGTACGCAAGTCAAGAATGTGGGTACTGATCCCTTCTGACTCGAGTGTCTTCGCCGCTTCTTGCGCCATGTGGACGCAAAGGCCGTAGGTGATGATCGTAATATCGTCCCCTTCGCGTTTGACGGCCGCTTTGCCGATTTCGACCGTGTAGTCGTCCGTCGGCAATTCAGACTTGAGCAAACGATAGGCACGCTTATGTTCAAAGAAAAGAACGGGGTCATTTGAGCGAATCGCAGATTTTAGCAGTCCTTTCGCATCGACGGGATCAGACGGGATGACGACCTTCAGTCCCGGTGTCGAATTGAACATGCCTTCGACGGATTGGGAATGGTAAAGGGCACCATGGATTCCACCACCGAACGGCGCGCGGATGACCATCGGGCACGTCCAATCATTGTTTGAACGATACCGAATCTTGGCTGCTTCCGAAACGATTTGGTTGACGGCCGGCATGATGAAGTCAGCGAACTGCATTTCCGCAATCGGACGCATTCCGTACATCGCCGCACCGATTCCAACGCCTGCAATCGCACTTTCTGCGAGCGGAGCATCGATGACACGATCTTCCCCATACTTTTCAATCAATCCTTGCGTGGCGCGGAACACGCCCCCACGGACGCCGACGTCTTCACCGAGGACAAAGACGTTCTCATCTCGTTCCATCTCTTCATGAATCGCTTCATTGATTGCTTCAATAAACGTTTTCATCACATTTCCCCCTCGTACACGTGATCCAATGTCGATTCAGGTGACGCGTACGGTGCTTTGTCGGCGTACGTCGTCGCTTCGTTCACTTCCGCATCGACGGCTGACTCGATGGATGCCAACTCTTCAGCTGTCGCGATCCCGTCTTCAATTAAACGGGCACGGAACAATTGGTTGCCGTCTCGATGTTTCAATTCGGCCAACTCTTCTGCTGAACGATACGCTTTATCATCATCATCGGACGAATGCGGGACGAGACGCTCGACTTCCGCTTCGATGAGGGTTGGTCCTTCCCCACGGAGGGCACGTTCCCGCGCTTCTTTCACAGCGACATACACGGCGATCGGGTCTGTCCCGTCTACCGTCACGCCTGGCATCCCATATCCTTTGGCCCGATCTGAGACACGCTCACAAGCGAGCTGCTTCGATAACGGGACCGAAATGGCGTACTTGTTGTTCTCACAGAACAAGATGACCGGAAGTTTATGGACGCCGGCGAAGTTCGCTCCTTCATGGAAATCTCCTTGGTTCGATGAGCCTTCACCGAACGAGACGAATGTGACGAGCTCTTCTTTTTTCAGTTTCGCAGCAAGCGCGACACCGACCGCATGCGGCACTTGCGTCGTCACCGGTGACGACCCTGTCACGATTCGATGTTGTTTTGAACCGAAATGTCCTGGCATTTGACGCCCGCCCGAGTTCGGGTCTTCCGCTTTGGCGAACGCGGACAACATCAAGTCACGAGCCGTTTGGCCAAAATGGAGCACGACCGCGACATCCCGGTAGTACGGTAAAATATAGTCGATTCCTTTTTCGAGAGCGAACGCTGCACCCACTTGGGCCGCCTCTTGTCCTTGACACGAGACGACAAACGGGATTTTTCCAGCGCGGTTCAATTTCCACATCCGCTCATCAATCTTTCGAGCTCGGACCATCGTCTCAAACATGGCAATCAAGTCTTGTTTCGAAAGACCGAGCTCTTCATATGAATTTACAGTCATTTGTTCCATTTCCGTTTCCTCCTTAGGCATGAATCGGTAAGCCGTCAACAGCGAGTGCCGCTTCCTGGAACGCCTCGCTCAGTGCCGGGTGCGGATGGACGAGTTGACCCATCTCCCATGCCGTCGCGTTCAAGACGAGGGCGAGACCGCCTTCTGTGATCAATTCGGTCGCTTTCGGTCCGACGATATGGACCCCGAGCAAATCATCCGTCTCTTGGTCGGATACGAGTTTGACGAACCCGTCTGCTTGACCTTCAATGCGCGCTTTCCCGAGTCCATTGAAACGATACGTACCCGTCTTGACGTTCCGCCCAGACGCTTTCGCCGCTTCTTCTGTTAACCCGACCGATGCGACTTCCGGCACGCCATATACACAACGTGGAATCAAATCGTAATCGAGCGGCATCGGTTCATGCCCGAGAATCGTCTCGACCGCCTTGACGCCTTCTGCCGAAGCAACGTGGGCGAGTTGCAATTTCCCGATACAATCCCCAATCGCGAAAATGTGACGTTCTTTCGTGCGATATTGGGCATCGACTTGAATGACACCCTTCTCCACGACGATGGACGTGTTTTGTAATCCGAGGTCCTCGATGTTCGCGACGCGACCGACGGAGACGAGGACACAGTCGACAGTAAGGGACGTATCCCCGACCTTCAAGTCGACGCCGTCTTCTTTGACTGTTGTCTGTTCCGGGTCGACCGTCACATTCTTCTTGACGCGTACACCACGCTTTTTCAACAAACGTTCGACTTCGCGTGACACCGCCTTGTCTTCAAGCGGCAACAAACGATCGCCGACTTCAATCAACGTCACGTCGACGTCTAAATCGATGAGCATCGACGCCCACTCGACACCGATGACACCGCCGCCGACGATGGCGATTGAGCTCGGAAGCGCTTCGAACTGGAGCAAGTCATCCGAATTCAAAATGCGTTCGTGGTCGAACGGTAAACCAGGGAGTTCTCGTGGAATCGATCCTGTCGCGATAATCAATTGATTCGGTAAGATGAGTTCGGACTCACCCGTCTCGTCTTCAATCGCGACCGTCCCCGGTTGCGGGGAGAAGATACTCGGTCCAAGAATCGACGCCTTCCCGTGAAAGACTTCAATCTTCCCTTGCTTCATCAAGTGCTCGATTCCCTTTTCGAGTCCCGCGACCAAATCGCGTTTGAACACCTGGGCCCGTTCGAGGTTGAACGTGACCGGACCTGTCTCAACGCCGTATGTCTCGCCATGTTTGGCCGTTTGATAGACGTGGGCTGCCTTTAGTAGCGCTTTTGTCGGGATGCATCCTCTATGTAGGCATGTCCCCCCGAGTTTAGATGCTTCTACGATTGCGACTCGTTTCCCGGCTTGGGCTGCTTTAATTGCAGCCACATAGCCGCCGGGACCTCCGCCGATGACGACGACTTCAAATTCTCGTGCCATGTGTATCCCCCTCATATTGTCGAACTGCTTCTTCTTGTCGGATGGCTCGAAGCGCCCCTTCAGCGAGCGCCTTCAACTCATCCTCACCTGGATAGACGTGAACGGGCGCGAGATAACCGACCCGTCGCTTAATCGACTCGGTCAACCAATCCGAATACGCAATCCCTCCTGTGAGAATGATGGCATCGACTTGCCCGAAGAGCGTGGCGCCATGTTTGGCGATCTCTTGGGCGACCCGATAAGCCATCGTTTCATAAAGACGGGATGCTTGTTCGTCTCCGGCTGCCATACGCTCTTCGATCTCGATGGCGTCGTACGTGCCAAGGTGAGCATAAAGCCCGCCACGGCCGACAATTTTCTGTTTCATCTCCGATTCTTTATACCTGGTACTATAACATAGTTCTACTACCTGTCCAACAGGAATCGAGCCTGCCCGTTCGGGTGCGAGCGGGCCGTCCCCGTCGAGACCGTTATTCACATCAATCACTTGTCCTTTTGCATGGGCACCGACTGTGATGCCTCCGCCAAGGTGCGCGATAATTAAATTGAGCGATGTGTAATCGCTTCCATTTTCAGCAGCGAAGCGTTTGCCGACTGCTTTTTGGTTCAACGCGTGGAAGATGCTCCGGCGATCGATCTCCGGCATCCCGGTCGGGCGCGCGATTGGTTGTAGCTCATCGACCACGACCGGGTCGACGATAAAGCTTGGTACTTGAAACGCACTGCCAAGTTTATGTGCGATTAAGCCGCCAAGGTTCGACGCATGCATGCCAAAACGTCCGCTAGCGAGGTCTTCCCGCATGAGCGCGTTGACTTCATACGTTCCAGAAGGCATCGGAGCGAGGAGACCGCCGCGACCGACAATCGCAGACAAGTCTTTGACTGCGATGTCGGCCTCGTTCAAAACGGCCTGGACTTCTTGTTCCCGATGCGTGAGCTGGTCCGGAAGTGACAATCTTGTGACGTCTTCACCGTGCCGAACCGTTTTCGTCAAAATCTCCTCTTGGCCGTCAAACAAACCGACTTTCGTCGATGTCGACCCGGGATTGATGGCGAGAATGAGTTGACGGGCCATATTAGCGTCCTCCAAGCAAGCTCTTCTCGACTTTCAAGAACTGGCTACGTGATCGTGACATCATCGCGATTCGTTCTTCTGCCATTTTCTCGGCGGCGACGTGCGTCGGTACACCATCGCGTTCCGCGATTTCGAACACACGCATCATGTTGTCGTAAATGAGCTCGACTTTCTTCATAGCCCGTTCACGGTTGTAGCCTTCGAGTTCGTCGGCGACGTTGATGACGCCACCTGCGTTAATGACGAAGTCAGGGGCATAGAGGATGCCATGCTCTTCTAACACATCCCCATGACGGTCCTCAGCGAGTTGGTTGTTCGCTGCGCCCGCGACAATCTTCGCTTTCAATTGTGGAATCGTCGTGTCATTGATGACCGCTCCGAGGGCACAAGGTGCAAAGATGTCGCATTCGACTGCGTAAATCTCTTCTGGCTTCACGACCGTAGCTCCAAAATCGGTCTCGGCCCGTTTGAGCGCCTCTTCATTGATGTCTGTGACGACCAGGTGAGCGCCTTCTTCATGAAGATGGCGGCACAAGTTGTAGGCGACATTTCCGACACCTTGAACGGCAATCGTCTTCCCGGCGAGCGAATCCGATCCGAACTTCCAGTTGGCCGCAGCCTTCATTCCGCGATAAACGCCGTACGCCGTCACCGGTGATGGGTTGCCACTCGATCCGAACGCTGGGCTGACACCCGTCACATAATCTGTCTCCATATGAATGTAATCCATATCGGCGACTGACGTATTGACGTCCTCGGCCGTGATGTAGCGACCGCTGAGCGACTGGACGTAGCGACCGAACGCACGGAAGAGCGCCTCGGATTTGTCTGTCTTCGCATTTCCGATGATGACGGCTTTTCCGCCGCCGAGGTTCAACCCTGCCGCCGCGTTTTTATACGTCATCCCTTTTGCAAGTCGGAGCACGTCCGTAAGCGCCGCTTCTTCCGACTCATAGTTCCACATCCGAAGTCCGCCTAGCGCAGGTCCTAACGTTGTGTCATGAATCGCAATAATCGCTTTTAAGCCTGACGCTTGGTCTTGGCAGAAGACGATTTGTTCATAGTCTTCAGCCTGCAAAACGTCAAAGATACGAAAACGTGGTTCCATGTTAGTCTCCATCATAAGTAATTCCTCCTAGGAAGTGATTAGTTTTTTGCGTGCAACAATGCGAAAGCGAGCGAGTATAGCTTCGCCTCGGCCGTATCGGCCCGGCTTGTTAAGACGACAGGTGCTGCTGCGCCGACGACGATTGCCGCGACGCTCGCACCGGCGAAATACATGATTGACTTATAAAGGACGTTGCCGACCTCTATGTAAGGTACGAGTAGCAAATCGGCTTGGCCGGCAACATCGCTGTCAATTCCTTTTTGTTTGGCCGCGACCATATCGACGGCATTATCGAGGGCGAGTGGCCCGTCGACGACACACCCTTTAATTTGACCACGTCGATTCATTTGCGTAAGCAAGGCGGCGTCCATCGTCGCCGCCATCTGCGTGTTGACGACCTCGACAGCACCGATTGCAGCCACGCGCGGTAAGTCATAGCCGATATCTCGCATCGCTCCGACCGCATTATGGATAATCTCGACTTTCTCTTCAAGCGTTGGTGCGATATGAATCGCCGCATCGGTCACACCAATCAACTGTTCTCTATTTGGTATTTGAAATAGTGCGACGTGACTGAGCGTCCGATTCGTCCGGAGACCCGCCTCCCGACTGAGTACCGCTTTCATGAACGTCGACGTCGCGACCATGCCTTTCATGAGCACGTCGGCCTCACCGTTTCTGACAGCGAGCGTCGCCCGTTTGGCGATGTCCGCTTCTCCTTTCACATGCAGGATGTCAACCGCATTCTCGGCGATGCCTTCGTCGTCACATAAGCGTTTAATCTCACGCGCATCACCAAATAAAATGAACCGTGACAACCCGTGATCGGTGGCAAGTTTGACCGCCCGAATCACTTCTACGTCAGCTGCGCCGGCAATCGAGACGGTACAGCCGTCCAATTGTTTCGCCTTTGCGAGCATCCGTTCAAAATTCATACATGTCCCCCCTAACGATGCTTCACCAACATACATGCAATTTAGTTTCCAATGTTGAAAGCGCTTTAAACGGTCGTCCACCCTGCATATTATGACATACCACGCATAAAATTGCAGGTAAATTATTGCGTGCGTTCAAGCTTATTATATAATGTTCGAATCGAAATGTGTAAACGGCGCGCGGCTTCGGACTTATTCCCGTCTGCTTCTTCAATCGCCCGCTCAATCAAATCACGTTCATAGCGCGCGACCGATTGTTGAAGCGTCGACGTATCCGTCGCTTTCGTCACGGTGAGGCGCGGGGCGAGTTGAAGATGGTGTGGGGCAATGTATTGGTCGTTGTTCGACATGTAAATCATCGCCCGGCCGAGCACATTTTCAAGTTCCCTGACATTCCCTTTCCAATATTGACTTTTCAACTGCTCGATTGCCTCGATCTCAATCCCGTGCACGCTACGTCCATATTCTTGATTCAACTTCCGGATGATTCGCTCAGCGAGTGGTTCGATTTCTTCCAACCGGTCACGGAGCGGCGGAATATAAATCGGCATCCGGTTAATCCGATAATACAAGTCTTCGCGGAAGGAGCCATCGGCCACTTTGTGTTCGAGGTCAGCATTCGTCGCCGCGATGATGCGGACGTCAATCGGAATCGCGTTTGTCCCCCCGACACGCACGATTTCATGTTCTTGAAGGACACGTAGCAACTTCACTTGCACGTCTAACGGCAACTCGCCAATCTCATCTAAAAAGAGCGAGCCCCCGTCCGCTTCTTCAAAGTAACCGACCTTCCCGCCGCGCTTCGCACCGCTGAACGCGCCATCCTCATAGCCGAACAGCTCACTCTCGAGCAACGTCGGGGAGATGGCGGCACAGTTGACCCGGACAAACTTCTTATACTTCCTCGGCGACTCCCCATGGATGGCGTGGGCGAACAGCTCTTTCCCGGTACCTGACTCTCCGCGAATCAGGACGGTCACCGGTGTGAGTGCGGCGAGCCGCGCCTGCTCGATGACGAAGCGCATCGCCTCGCTCGTAGCGATAATATCGGTGAACTGGTATTTCGCCTCAAGGTTTCGGATTCGTGTCTTCGCTTCTTGCAGTTCGTCCCGAAGCGCACGCAGTTGGGAAACGTCTCGAATGACCCCGACTGAGCCTCGCAGCTTTCCTTCTACGATAATCGGTTCGGCGTTGACGAGGATGTCCCGTCGCGTTGCCCCGATTTGCATCCGAATATCACGGACGCCTTTTCCGGTCGACAACACTTTCAAATGCACGCTCTCCTGCATCCCGATGTCAGCGGTCGCGGGTTTATCGACGACATCCTCTTTCTTGAACCCGGTCAGACGGGTATAGGACGGGTTGATTAAAATCGTGTTGCCATGATGGTCCGCCACGGAAATCGCTTCACTCGTGCAATCGATAATCGCCTCGAGCATCTGTTGATGTTGTTGCAACCGTTCGACGACGACCCGAATGAACTCTCCCGGTAAGACGACCGCCTCTGTAAAGTGCGCCTTCAATTCATGGAACGTCTCGCTTTTCCCCGTCGTCTCGATGACGAAATCTACTTTTTCCTCAGCGCAGTCACGCCAGTCACGCCCGATTTGAATCCCTCGGCTTCGCGCAAGCTTCAATCCCTCGGCTGCCTCATCCGAATCGACGACCGCGATGATGCGGACGAGCGGCGAATCGAGCAACATCTTTAACACTTCCGTACCGCCTTTTCCGGCTCCGACAATGAGTAGTCGTTTCTTCATTGAACCATTCCCCCATTTCTCTACCTGCATTCATGCTACTGAAACCCGACCCGTTTCGCAACTGCCATAAAAAGACCGTGTCGGACTACGGCTTTTCTGTTAAAATAATGAGTGGAAAAGGAGGAGATTTTATGCGAGTCATCGCGCTTCTAATCCTAATCGTCCCCGGTCTGCTCGGTGTGTATGGGATCAAGCTGTTACGTGACAGTTTCTTCTTGATGACGAGCGCCCCATTCTCTTGGATTGATTCGGTCGCGGCCGCTTCGATGCTACAAGGGACGTTCGGATTGTTGATCGCCATAGGCGGAATTGGGTTCGTCGCAGGCTATATCTTCAACCGTGATAAAAAAACTGGAAAAGTGCCGATTGATTCTTAATCATCCGGACACACAAAAAAAGGTTCCCTAACTTGACTTCATTTCAAGTGCGGAACCTTTTTATTCATATTGAATTGTGATCACTACGGATGATCTCCTCTCATTTCATACTGCATTACATGTGACATGATACACCAATGGTCTTCTTAATGAAGAAGTTTGAAAGAAACTAGTAACTGCCGTCTTGCGTGAACGGAAACGTACCCATTCGAGTTACTAACGGTTTTTCATCGGGTCATGTCGAACCATCCATCGTGAAGTCGAACGCTTGCCATAAACTGTTCAACGGTTGACAACACTCCTTTTGGTCAACTGAACGATTTGTTTTACCTGACACGATCCCTAGCTTCGAATCGTATTCAGAACCATCTCGCGAATGAGCGAACGTCGCGACCTCTCGTCGGGACGTGTAAACGGTTTGAGATGTCGTTCCCACCTCTGAGCTATTAACGGATAGCGGTCCGAGATGATTTCTTGCTCTAACCGGTTCCGGCACCGAATAGAAAGCGTTCATCTGACGCTCGTCCAAGTAACTTGGTACACCCTTATTATAACAAGCCGAGACGAAATTGCAAGCGCTTTCTTTCACAAACTAAAAGAAAAACCAGAGTGTCTCTGGCTTCTCATTGTTGCTTCAACGTCTGATACGTCACGAAATACGAAATGAATTCTGAGTTTTTAGGACTCCGTTCCCGCTCCGGTCGTCCATTGAACATCTCATGGTCGCGCATGCCGTTATCCCATGCCGTCTTGATGGCGTGGCGCATGGCGCGTTCGACGCGCGATGACGTCGTCTCATGCTCTTTGGCGACCATCGGATAAAGCTCTTTCGTAATCAGGCCGAGCAACTCTTGGCGTTCGCGCACGTAAATGACCGCCTGACGAAGGTATTTAAATCCTTTGATTCGTGGGGAGATCCCGAGTTGTTGTAACAACAGAGAAATGTCGAGTTCTTCAGGCGACATTGCCTCGAACTCCCGATTCGAGCCCGCGGCCAACTCTCGAATCTTGGCAATCAACTGCTGGATGTTGAACGGCTTGACTAAAAAGTAAGAAGCGCCGAGTTGAACGGCTTGCTTTGTCACTTCGTCTTTCCCGAAGGCGCTCAGCATGATCACTTCTGGTTTCGCTTCGGCCAATTCATCTTGCAGGCGTTCTAATACGCCAATCCCGTCCAAATGCGGCATGATGATATCGAGTAACAATACGTCCGGCTGGTGTGTCTTGACGACGTCTAAGCACGCCTCGCCGTCAAAGGCGGTCCCGACGACCTTCAAGTCGGTCTCGGTCTCCAGTTGGCGGGTCAACAAATCAACGATTTCTCGGTTGTCGTCCGCGATGCATAATGTAATCAATTAAGACACCCCTTCAATGAACTTCCGTTTTAATTGCAAAGACATGTCGAGCAGTTCCTCTACATGTTGTTTCGTCAGCTCCGTCATCTGCGGCCCGGCAATCATTCGTCCAAGCTCGTCAATCCGTTCTTGACGGTCGAGCACGCTCACGTTCGTTTTCGTGCGCTCGTCTGTCTCTGACTTCGTAATATAGAGATGTTGGTCGGCCATGGCAGCAACTTGTGCCAAATGCGTGATACACAATACTTGCGAACCGACCGAGAGGCGGAAAATCTTCTCGCCCATCGCTTGCGCAACTCGTCCTGAGACACCTGTATCCACTTCATCAAAGATAATGGAGGCGACACCGACGGTCCGAGAAAAAATAGATTTCAGCGCGAGCATGACACGCGACAATTCACCCCCCGAGGCGACTTTCGCGAGCGGTTTGAACGGTTCCCCGACATTCGTCATCATGTAAAATTCGACTTGGTCAAGACCGTCCTGTTTAAATGTCCCTTCATTGAACCGAACCTCGAATCGGGTCTTCTCCATGTACAGTTCTTGCAGTTCTCGATGAATCGCTTGTTCGAGTTCGATGGCCGCATCTTTACGGGCTTTGGACAACGTCATCCCTTTTTCACGCACATCGACTTCGAGGCGCTTGAGCTTTTCCGTCAGTTCTTGCAAATGTTCTTCCCGATTCGTCATCGATTTTAACTCATCGGCGACTTTTTCTCCGTAGGCGATCACTTCATCGATTGTGGCGCCATATTTTCGTTTCAGCTGTTGGAACAATGCGAGCCGCGTCTCAATCTCATCGAGGCGGATTGGATCGAACTCAAGGGAGTCAAGCTGGTCCCGAAGTTGGAACTTCGCGTCCTCGAGCAAATAATACGCGTTCGAGATGGTCTCGGCCATCGGCGAAAGCGAGGTCGAAAGTGCCGACGCCTCTTCCATTTCCCGCATCGCGACACCGATTTGGTCGAGCCCGCGTGACTCATCGGCCACCGCCTCATACGAAAGCCGGACGTGCTGATGAATGCGTTCGAAGTTGGCGAGCTCATCCCGTTCTTCTGTGAGTGCCTGTTCTTCCCCGATTTGTAGAGCCGCGGCCTCGATTTCATTCGTCTGAAACGCGAGTAAATCCATCCGTTGCGCCAGTTCCTGTTCGCTCTGGCTGAGCCGTTTCAGTTCGTTCGCGACGTCGTTCCAAGCTTTATACGCTTCACGATACTGTTCAAGAAGCGGTGTCACGTCCCCTTCCGCAAAGCTATCCAAAATGCCGAGATGGTATTCCGCATCCATCAAATGTTGATGTTCGTGTTGCCCATGGATGTCGACGAGCTGTCGGCCGAACTCACGTAGTGTCGAGAGCGGCATCATCTTCCCATTAACACGACAGACGCTCTTGCCGCTACTATGTAAATCACGACGCAAGATGACCGTACCGTCTTCAATTTCAATCCCGTATTGTGACGCCGCCTCAAGAATCGGGTGGCCGGCTTCCACGATGAATAGCCCTTCGATTTCTGCCTTGTCTTGACCGTAGCGGACGAACTCGCTCGAGCCACGTCCCCCAACAAGCAGCCCTATCGCGTCGAGCAAGATTGATTTCCCTGCCCCGGTTTCACCGGTCAGGACCGTCATCCCGCGATTGAAGTCGATATTCAACTCGTCGATGATCGCAAATTGTTTGATCGATAGTTCTGCTAACATACGTTCATTCACCTCATAACATTCCGAGTAATCGTTCGATGATTTGTTTCGCTTGTCGTTCGTCGCGGGCGATCATTAAAATCGTGTCGTCCCCGCAAACCGTCCCAATCAATTCATCCCATGATAAATGGTCAATCAACACGCCAATCGCATCCGCATTCCCCGGCAATACTTTCATGACAACCAGGTTTTGGGCCGAATCGACAGAGACGAAACTGTCCCCGAGGATCCGTTTCATTTTGCCGTACGGATTGAAGCGTTGATCGGCCGGAAGACTATATTTGTACCGACCATCATTGAGCGGTACTTTGACGAGATGAAGTTCTTTAATGTCTCGTGATACCGTCGCCTGCGTCACCGGATAGCCGGCACGATGTAATTCATCCACCAGCTCGTCTTGCGTTTCGACTTCGCGATTCGTGACGATCTCACGGATTTTAATCAAGCGCTGTCCTTTGTTCATACTCGCTGACACCTCATTTTTCGTTTCACATACTCATGTTCATTCTAAAGTATTGTCGAAAAAAGGTCTAGCTTTCGGCGAATGAATTCAAGCGGCTCGCCAACCATTGAAAAAACCTGCAGCAAGGCTACAGGTTACCCATTTTTCTTCAATTGCGCGTGCGCCGCATCGATGACTGCGGATACGTCAATGGCAGGCTCGATTCCACCGACGCCGGTGAGTCGGGCGAATAATAAGAATTCAATATTCCCGTCTCCTCCGGTGATTGGGGAGTAGTCTAACCCTTCGACGTGAAAACCTTCTGAGGCGAAGAAACGAACCATATCCTCGACGACCCGTTCATGAACGGCGCGATCGCGGACGATTCCTTTCTTCCCGACGTCGGCTTTCCCAGCTTCAAACTGTGGTTTGACGAGGGCCATGACGACCCCGTTCGGCTTCAAGATTTGTTTGAGCGGCGGTAACATCAATCGTAGCGAGATGAATGAGACGTCGATCGTCGCAAAGTCCGGGGCATCCTTGAACTGGTCAGCCGTCGCATGACGAAAATTCATTCGTTCCATAACGACGACGCGCTCATCACTCCGGAGCTTCCACGCCAATTGATTGTAGCCGACATCGACGGCATACATTTGTCGCGCCCCGTTCTGAAGGGCACAGTCTGTGAAGCCGCCTGTCGACGAACCGATGTCGAGTCCAATCTTTGCAGTCACGTCAAGCGGAAAGACGTCGAGCGCTTTTTCGAGCTTTAGTCCGCCACGACCGACGTAAGGAAGCACTTGTCCCTTCACGTCAAGCGGGATGTCATCAAATACTTTGTCTCCCGCCTTGTCGAGCCGTTCCGTGCCGCTATAGACGAGGCCCGCCATCACGGCGCGCTTCGCCTTTTCACGCGTCTCCGCTAAACCGCGGTCCACGAGTAATACATCTAATCTTGTTTTCTTTCTCTTTTCCATAGTTCCTCACACATTCTGTCGATTTGTCACTTGAACGAATTGTTGAATCGATTCCGCGATTTGAGCCGGCCGGAGACCGATTTCTTCAAGTAGTTGGTTTACGCCGCCGTGCTCGATGTAACGGTCCGGGATGCCGAGCCGCAACACACGTGGGAACTGTCTCGCATCGCTCGCATGCTCAAGCACGCTGCTACCGAAACCACCGGCGAGCGCCGCTTCTTCAAGTGTGACGAGCGGGATGCCTTCCTCATAAAGCGATGTGAGCATCACGTCGTCGAGCGGCTTGATCGTTCGACAGTTGATAACACGAACGCTCAACGTGCCGGCCAGTCGTTCACGAACTTCTAGGGCATCTTGTACTTGCGGACCGAACGTCAACAGTGCAACATCCGTTCCTTCCGCCTCAACTTCCCATACGTCGAGCGGAATTTCGTTCAACGACTCACTCATCGGTACACCGATTCCTTCTCCACGCGGGAAGCGAATCGCGATTGGACCGTCGTCATAACGAAGGGCCGAATAAACAAGTTGTTGCAACTCTTCTTCATCTTTCGCCATGAGAATCCGAATGTTCGGTACGTGGCGCATAAAGGCGATGTCAAACACACCTTGGTGCGTTTCCCCATCGGCACCAACAAGCCCTGAGCGGTCAATCGTGAACACGACGTTCAAGTTTTGACGACAGATGTCGTGGACGAGTTGATCGTAGGCGCGCTGGAAAAACGTCGAATAAATCGAGACGACCGGTTTCAACCCTTGGGTGGCCTGACCGCCAGCGAGTGTGACGGCATGCTGTTCAGCAATCCCGACGTCAAACATGCGCTCTGGAAACTTCTTCGAGAAACAATCGAGCTTCGATCCGACACTCATCGCCGGCGTGATCAATGTCACGCGATCGTCGGTCTCAGCGACTTTAGTCACCGTCTCCGCGACGACTTTCGAATAGCTCGGACCTTTCACTTTGCCTTTAATCACTTCACCGGACTCAATCTTGTAGGGTCCGAGTCCGTGCCATGTCCCGACGCCGTCAAGTTCGGCTGGACGGTAGCCTTTGCCTTTTTTCGTGATGACGTGGACGATGACGGGCCCGTCAATTTTCTTCGCATATTCGAGCGTTTCGAGTAAATCTTTCAAGTCGTGTCCGTCGGCCGGTCCAAAGTAAGTGAATCCGAGCTCTTCAAAGAACGTTCCTGGAATAAGCGCCGATTTCAACATGTCTTTGACACGTTCCCCGCTCCGTTCTAACGGTCCCCCAACGATTGGGATTTGCTTGATGAGCGACTCCACTTCTTCGCGTGCATGTTTGAGCTTACGCGACGACCGCATCCGACCGAGCATATTGTGCATCGCCCCGACGTTTGGTGCGATCGACATTTCATTGTCGTTCAAAATAACAATCACATTTTGTTTCTCCGCACCGATATGGTTGAGCGCCTCTAGCGCCATCCCCCCAGTGAGTGCCCCGTCTCCGATGATCGCAATCGCCCGGTCTTCAGATCGTCCTTTCAACTCGTTGGCGATAGCAATCCCCATGGCCGCCGAAAGCGAAGTCGAACTATGCCCGGTTTCCCAGACGTCATGGTCACTTTCACACCGTTTCGGGAAGCCGCATAAACCGTTGTATTGACGAAGCGTATCGAACTGTTTCGTCCGTCCTGTCAAGATTTTATGCACGTAGGCTTGGTGCCCTACGTCCCAAACGAGCTGGTCTTTCGGACTGTCGAATACACGGTGTAGGGCAAGCGTCAATTCAACAACACCCAAGTTCGGCGCCAAATGCCCTCCCGTTTCTGCCAATTTTTCAATCAAGAACCGTCGAATGTCGGCGCCGAGCGCTTCCATTTCCGGTACCGACATTCGTTTTAGGAATGACGGGTCTTGAATGGATGTCAAGTCCATGATGACCATCCTTTCTCCTCTTATTACTGATTCGTACCTTACATTTTACAAGAATGTGTCCAAGGATGCCATACATTCACAAAAACAAAGGTGACACGATGTGCTATCGTGTCACCACTGTCAATGATTCCGTTTAACGATAAAGTCGAGCATCGCCTGTAAGAGCGGCGCCTCAACCGAGAGCGAACTCAGTTCCGACTCGGCCCATTCGACCTCTCTCGAGAGTGCGTGTTTCGCCCCTTCAAGACCGAGCAGCTTTGGATACGTCGTCTTGTCGTTCTGTTCATCCGACCCGACTCGTTTTCCGATGACAGCCTCATCGCCTTCGACGTCTAAAATATCATCTTGGATTTGGAACGCAATTCCGAGATGTCGACCGAACGCCTTCAATGCCGCGCGGTCAGCTGGTGTGACGTCGGCTAAGATGGCACCCGCCTCGAGCGCATAGACGAGTAGCGCGCCCGTCTTCCGTTCATGAATCGATTGTAACGTCTCAAGCGAAACATCGGCGCGCTTCTCAGCGAGCATGTCATCAAGCTGTCCGCCGACCATCCCGCGGCTACCGGCCGCACTACTGAACAAGGCGATCAATTCGACCACTTTATGCGCTTCAAGTTTCGTTTCGGCGAGGATTCGAAATGCGTCGGTCAATAAGGCATCACCGGCTAAAATCGCCGTCGCCTCATCGAACTGTCGATGGTTCGTCGGACGCCCCCGACGGACGTCGTCATCGTCCATTGCCGGCAAATCGTCATGGATGAGGGAGTATGTATGAACCATTTCGAGTGCGGCGGCCACTTCCGCGCCACGCGCAAGCGGACAGTCATACGTCTCCAAAACCGCATAGACAAGGGCTGGGCGAATCCGCTTCCCGCCCGCCTCGAGCGAATACATCATCGCATCGTGAAGTCGGTTCGGTATTGCGTCGCGTTCATTGAACACCTCGAGCGACCGCTCGACTTCATGCTTCCAGGATTGTAACGAATTCATGCCGGGCCGCCTTTCTCACGGAGCGTCCCGTCGAGTTCGAGAATCTCGTCCATCTTCTTCTCGGCAGCGGCAAGTTTCGCCTGGCAGAAGGCAGACAGGCGCACGCCTTCCTCGTAGAGCGTCATCGCCTCTTCAAGCGCGACCTCTCCTGCTTCAAGCTTCGCCACAATCTCTTCTAGACGGGCTAACGCCGTCTCAAACGTCTGATCTTCTTGTTTCTTCGCCATCATGTCTCTCCTTCACTTCCGCGACGGCGTGACCATCTCGAAATTGGATCGTCACAAGACCGTCATGTAGTTGTTTGACATCTTTTACGTAAGAACCGCCTTGTTCGACGAGCGTATAACCTCGTGCCAAGACAGCGAGCGGGCTGACGGATGCGAGTCTTCCTGCTAAGCGCACGAACTGGTCAGTCGGACGCTCGAGAGGCTGGAGTCGCGCGAGCCGCTCATCAAATTGACCGAAGCGGTCTTGTTGCGTCCGAAACACGTGTTGCAAGTTGCGGACATCTAAACGTTGACTCGAACGGACGAGTTGATGCCGAGCCGACGTCACGTGTTTCACGACCCCTTGCTCGAGACGGATCTCCGCTTGCGAAAAACGTTCCCGTTTTTGAAGAATCGTATATCGCGGAGACTTCAGCCCATAACTTTGTTGCATGCGTTCCACGCGTTCACGGAACGATGCTACTTGCATCGTGACGACACGATGGAGCTGAACACTGAGTCGTTCCACATCTTTTCGCTGTGCCTCAATTGTCGCCGTCGCGAGCTCTGCTGCGGCCGTAGGCGTCGCTGCTCGGACGTCCGCTACGAAATCAGCTAACGTGAAGTCCGTCTCATGGCCAACCGCGGAGATGATCGGGATGTCGGATGCAACGATTGCCTCAACGACCTCATCTTCATTGAACGCCCACAACTCCTCAATCGAGCCACCGCCGCGACCGACAATCAAGACGTCGCAATCCGTCCGCTCATTCATCCACCGAATCGCGTTCGCCACTTGTGGGGCCGACGTCGCACCTTGGACAGCGACCGGAGCGAACGTGATCGCCACGTGTGGTGCCCGACGTCTGAGCGTCGTCGCGATATCATGTAGCGCCGCCCCTTTTGGCGACGTCACGATGCCGATTCGCTCTGGGAAAAGAGGGAGGGGACGCTTCCGGTCGTCATTGAACCAGCCTTTTGCCTCGAGTTCGCGTTTTCTCGCCTCAAAGCGTTCATACAGTTGGCCCACTCCGTCTTGGCGCATCAATTCGACGTATAACTGGACGTCGCCGGTCGACTCGTACATCGTCACACGTGCGACGACGATGACGTTCATCCCGTCCGTCGGGTCGAACGTGAGCATGTTCGCATCCCGGGCGAACATGACCGCCTTCATACGCGACGACTCGTCTTTTAACGTGAAATAGCAATGACCTGAGGCGTAGCGTTTAAAGTTCGAGATTTCACCGATGACGGCGACGTGTTGCAATACCGGGTCCCCGTCGAGTTGACGTTTCACATAACGGACGACTTCGGATACGGGGAGTGGATTAGCCACGAGACGCGACCTCGACGGTGTTGTGCATGAGCATCGTAATCGTCATCGGGCCGACACCACCAGGTACAGGTGTGATGGCACTAGCGACGTCTTTGACGTGTTCATAGTCCACGTCCCCGACGAGACGGTTCTCGACACGGTTGACCCCGACATCGATGACGACAGCTCCCGGTTTCACCATCTCTTTCGTGACGAGCCCGGCTCGACCGACGGCAACAATCAATATGTCCGCTTGACGCGTCATCGCAGGGAGGTCTTTCGTCTTCGAATGACAGTATGTCACCGTCGCCGACTCGTTCAAGAACAACATCCCGACCGGCTTGCCAACGATTTGACTCCGGCCGATGACGACGACGTGTTTGCCGACGAGGTCCGTCTGCATTTTCGCGAGATGGAGAATCCCGTGCGGCGTGCACGGAAGCAACGTCTCGAGCCCGAGCATCATCTTGCCCACGTTTTCCGGATGGAAGCCGTCGACATCTTTGTCTGGTGAGATGCGCATGATGACACGATTTTCATCAATATGTGCCGGAAGGGGCAGTTGCACGAGAATCCCGTGCAAATCCGCATCGGCATTCATCGAATCAATCAGTTCGAGCAATTCTCGCTCTGAAATGGATGCATCGAATCGAAGTACTTGCGAGTCAATCCCAATCTCGGCCGCTGCGCGCTCTTTTCCACGTACATAACTATGACTCGCCGGGTCGTCCCCGATGAGTATGACTTTCAGTTTCGGCACGATGCCTCGTTCGCGAAGCGCCGAAACGCGTTCTGTTAACGTCTCCCGATATGATGTTGCGATTTGTTTCCCGTCGATCACTACTGCCATCTCTCTCATCCCCCGTTATGTTAGGTTTCTCTGTAGTTGGTGTGGTGTCTTCTCTTTATTTACGTTACGCTTTAATGATGTTGCCGAGCACGCCGTTCACGAGCTTCGATGCTTCCTCGTCCGAAAACGATTTGGCGAGTTCGACCGCCTCATTGATTGTGACACTTTCCGGAATCGTCTCGACGTATAGCAACTCGTACGCAGCCATGCGGAGAATCGTCCGCTCAACGTTTCCGAGTCGATCAAGTCGCCAATTCTTCAAGTTCTCAACGAGTAATGCGTCGATTTCTTCTTGTTTCTCGAGCGTCTCTGTGACAAGTTGCTCATAAAACGGGTCAGACTCTGTCCCGTCGAGTGCGAACTCAATCGCATCTTCTACCTCAAGTTTCGATACTTCAATTTGAAAAAGCGTTTGAATCGCTTTTTCGCGTGCTTCGTGACGTTTCATTCAGATACTCTCCTTTTGCTTGCTTTCATTGAGTTAGTTTAGCATAAAGCACTCATAAATTCAGTACAAAAAACAAGGAAGCCCGAAATAATGTTCGGGCTTCCTGAAGATCGTCATTTCGATAGCGTCATTTCTTTTTCGACGAATTTTGTATCGAATGAACCATTTTTGAATCGTTCGTGCGCCATCACCTGCTGATGGAACGGAATCGTCGTATGGATGCCCGCTACCGTAAATTCATCGAGGGCACGAAGCATTTTTGCAATCGCCTCATCGCGCGTCGGCGCGTGGACGATGAGCTTCGCCACCATCGAATCGTAAAATGGCGGGATGACCGCTCCGGCATAGAGTCCACTGTCCACTCGAACGCCCATGCCTCCCGGGATGATGTACTGATCAATCTTCCCAGCCATCGGACGGAAGTCTGAGAACGGGTCCTCGGCGTTGATTCGACACTCAATCGAGTGGCCAGAGAAGACGATGTCTTCTTGAGTGATCGCGAGCGGATGGCCGAGAGCCACTTCGAGTTGAGCTTGGACGAGGTCAAAACCGGTGATCATCTCGGTCACCGGATGCTCGACTTGAATCCGCGTATTCATTTCCATGAAGTAAAACTCGTTCACTTCCGGGACGTAAATGAACTCGATCGTCCCGGCACCCGAATAGCGGATTGCCTTCGCCGCTTTAACGGCCGCATCGCCCATCGCACGTCTTGTCGCTTCGTCAATCGCTGGAGACGGTGCTTCCTCGACTAATTTTTGCATCCGACGTTGAATCGTGCAATCGCGTTCCCCGAGATGGATGACGTTGCCATACTGGTCGGCGAGCACCTGGACTTCGACGTGGCGGAACGACTCGATATACTTCTCTAAATAGACGTCCCCGTTCCCGAACGCCTGCTTCGCTTCTTTACGCGTCGCGCTAAGTCCTTTAATGAGTTCCGGCTCATCGAAGGCAACACGAATGCCGCGTCCGCCACCACCGGCCGTCGCTTTGATGATGACCGGATAGCCGATTTCGCGGGCGAGCTCGATGGCTTCCTCGTCGGTGACGACGCCACTTGAACCTGGGACGACCGGAACGCCCGACTCAATCATCGTGCGCTTCGCCTCATCCTTGATTCCCATCTTTCGAATCGCATAGCTACTCGGTCCGACGAACTGGATGCCACACGCCTCGCTCATCTCCGCAAACTCAGCATTTTCGGCCAAGAAGCCGTATCCTGGATGAATCATCGTCGCGTCGACTGCACAAGCGACCGAAAGAATATTCGGGATGTTTAAATACGAATCTTTTGATGCGTTCGGTCCGATACAATACGCCTCATCCGCGAGTTTGACATGGAGCGCTTCCCGGTCGGCCTCAGAAAAGACGGCGACGGTCGGGATATTCAGCTCTTTCGCTGCCCGAATAATTCGGACGGCGATTTCACCACGGTTTGCAATGAGTAATTTCATAACGACCTCACTTCACGCTGAAGAGCGCTTGACCGTATTCGACCAAATCACCATCGGCCACGAGCACTTCGACGATTTCGCCACTGATTTCCGCTTCGACGTCATTGAACAACTTCATCGCTTCGAGAATACAGACGACTTGTCCCGTCTCGACACGTTCGCCTACATTCACAAACGCGTCTTTATCAGGTGCCGGACGTGAATAGAACGTACCGACCATCGGGGATGTGATCGTTTTATATGTCGGTGCGGCTTCGACCGCCACCTCTTTATTCGGTTCACTCGATGCGACCGGTGCCGCTACTGGAGCAACGGGCGCAGCCTGTACAGCCTGTGTGACGACTTGCGGGGCCGCCTCTTTTTTTAATGACAATTTAAAGTCAGACGTCTCGAGTTCCATCTCGTGGATTGACGTTTGATCGAGCAATTCCATCAGCTCTTTAATATGATCGATTTGCATGAATATACCCCCTATTTATACCTGGTACTAAACTCTACTCTACTATAACTGGTCAGACCAGTGAATGCAATGACAAAAAAGCGGGTCCATTCCGAAGAATAGACCCACTTCATTTTACCCGTTATAACGGCCTGTGAACTCGCCTGTTCGTGTATCGACCGTGACTTTTTCACCTGGCTCGATGAAGAGTGGCACTTGGATGATGTGGCCCGTCTCGACCGTCGCGTTTTTCTTCACGTTCGACGCCGTGTCCCCTTTGACGCCTGGGTCAGCCTCTACAATCGTCAAGACGACCGTCGTCGGAAGTTCGATTCCAAGAATCTCGCCGTTGTAGTCCGCGATGCTCACTTCCATATTCTCAAGCATATATGGGAGCGCTGCTTTCACTTGCTCGCTCGTGAGTTCAAGTTGCTCGTAAGACTCGTTATCCATGAAGACATACGTGTCGCCCATCGGATAGAGGTATTGCATGCGTTTCCGTTCGATGTGCGCGCGTTCAATCCGCTCGCCGCCACGGAATGTCGTCTCTTGAATTGCGCCTGTGCGCAAGTTACGCATCTTCGTGCGGACGAAAGCAGCGCCTTTACCTGGTTTGACGTGTTGGAATTCGATGACTTGCCAAATCGAACCGTCTGACGTTTTGACCGTTAAGCCTGTTTTTAAATCGTTTACTGATACCATGTTAAGTTCCTCCTAATGTCAAATGAAGCTTACGCTTCGATGGTGATTAATTCTTTTGGCGATTGCGTGAGGCGAACACATCCGTCCTCGGTGATCACGACATCGTCCTCGATGCGACAACCGCCGACACCGGCGATATAAATGCCCGGCTCAATCGTGACGACCATACCCGGTTCGAGAATCGTCTCAGAACGGAACGACAGTCCTGGCGCCTCGTGTACTTCCATCCCGAGTCCATGCCCAGTCGAGTGGCCGAAATATTCACCGTATCCAGCATCTTTGATGACGTCACGCGTCAACGCGTCCGCCTCGATTCCCGAAATCCCCGCTTTCGTCCCGGCTACGCCTGCGAGCTGTGCCTCGAGCACCGTATCGTATATGTTACGCAGTTCGTCTGAGATGGCGCCAACTGCGAGTGTCCGAGTGATGTCCGAGCAGTACCCTTTATAATAGGCACCGAAATCGAGTGTGACGAGTTCTCCCGACTCGATCACCTTATCACTCGCCACACCGTGCGGGAGTGCCGACCGCCAGCCTGAAGCGACAATCATATCAAACGACGAGGAGTCGGCGCCTTGACCGCGCATAAACATCTCAAGTTCGTTCGCGACTTCTTTTTCTGTGCGACCCGGACGAATGAACGTTTGGATATGCTCGAAAGCCGAATCCGCAATCGCCGCAGCTTCCTTCATTATCTTAAGCTCTGACTCATCCTTAATCAAGCGTAGCTTTTCCACGATTCCTGACGTCTCGACGAGCGTTGCCGTCACTTCCTTTTCATACGTACGATACGTACCGACCGTCATGTCGTCCTGCTCAATCCCAAGGCGTTGCAGAGATTCGCCACTAACAATTTCCGCGACCGATTTAACGAGCGACGTTTTGAGTTCGACAATCGAATAGCCTTTCACTTGGCTCGCCGCTTGCTCTGTATACCGGAAATCGGTAATAAAACTTGCCGATGCCGGCGTAATCAAGATGACACCACTTGAACCGGTAAATCCAGACAAGTAACGAATATTCTCGCGTTTCGTCACGAGGAGTCCGTCGATTCCGTTTGTAGCTAATGTCTGTTGTAACTTATTGACGCGTTCAATCATGTCGATTCCTCCAATGTTCGATTAATGCGTGCAACGCGAGCGTATAACTCGTCAAGCCGAATCCGCTGATGACACCGAGACAAACAGCGGCAAGTTTCGATTCATGCCGGAACGACTCACGCGCATGCACGTTCGAGATATGTACTTCGACGACAGGGGCAGAAATGGCCGCGATGGCATCACGGAGTGCGATGGACGTATGCGTATAGGCTCCGGCATTAAAAATGATTCCCTCATAATCGAACGCTTCATGCAACGCATCGAGCAATGCGCCTTCATGGTTCGATTGGACGAATGTCAGCTCCACATCGTCCGGTGCAGCGAGCATCAGTTCACTCGCAAGTCCTTTCAACGACACGTCACCGTACACGTCCGGCTCTCGTCTCCCTAGCAAATTCAAGTTCGGCCCGTTCAACACAAGAATACGCACCCCTCATTCCCCCTTCGTCAAGTCGCTTCTATTGTATCAAATTTACACAGTGTGCGTGAATCGAGTCACCTAAGGTTTCGTTTTTCTACCGAATCACGGTATAATTCAACTATACTACTGCTAGAATCGAGGAAACTGTATGACAACTAAACCATCCATCCCTGTCGGCGGGCAAGCACTCGTTGAAGGCGTGATGTTTCAAGGACGGAGCGAGAGCGCTTCGGCGATTCGACGGAAAGACGGGTCGGTCGAGACGTTCAGTCAACCTCGTATCCTCGTGCCTTGGGTCCAATCTCTGAAGAAAGTACCCTTTTTGCGCGGCATCGTGGCGTTATATGAATCGTTAAAGAACGGCTCCGCCCATATGACGTTCGCGAGTGATCGGTACGATGTCGACCCGAGCGAAGATGCAGTCGAAAAACCTGAAAAAAAACAAAACATCTTTATGGTGCTCATGATCGCCATCGTCGGCGTCATTTCGTACATTTTCGGGAAGCTCATCTTCAACGTCACCCCGGCACTTTTAGCCGCCATGTTCCAAAGCGTGCCGGCATTGTCCGGTCATGTGATTCAAAACCTCCTCGAAGGGGGAATAAAATTAATATTACTGCTCAGCTATTTGTATTTGATTTCGTTGACCCCGCTCATCAAGCGTGTGTTCCAATATCACGGCGCCGAGCATAAAGTCATTAATTGTTACGAGTCTGGCCGACCAATTACGGTGGAAAACGTCCGCACGAGCTCACGATTACACTATCGTTGCGGTTCAAGTTTCATCTTGTTCACCGTATTCGTCGGTATCGGTGTTTATATGATCGTCCCAATCGATCCGCTCTGGGTCCGACTCGTCAGTCGCATCGCACTGTTGCCGGTCGTCATCGGCATCTCATTTGAAGTTCTTCAATTCACGAACCGTTTTCGCGAACATCGCTATTTATCTGTTCTCGGCAAGCCTGGGCTGTCGCTTCAGTTATTGACGACACGGGAGCCGAACGATGAACAGATTCAAGTCGCCATTGAGGCGTTCGAAACGTGGGAACGCGCCGAAACCATTCAACCGTCCGTTAAGAGAGAGGGTTAAAGAGGAGGAAACGCCATGATCAGACAAAGAATCGGCTCGACCGCGGCGACCATCGTATTTATTTTGGGTTTCATCGGTGTCGGGCATATGCTCGCGACCGATCCCGGTCGTTTGTTCAGACAGTTGCTTTTCATTGGGATTTTCGGGTTAATCTTTTATGTGATTTACCGAGTGTTCATGGCGCCTAAAATCTCTGCTGAAGACATGCGTTACCGGAAGACGGCGCAAGCCTCGAAAAAACGGATGCAACGTCCGAACAGCCCACAAGTTAAACCATCCGCGGCCGCGAAGAAAAAAGCGAAACAAAAGCCCGGTTCGAACGTGACGAAACTGTCGAAACGGACTGCCTTGAATCGGACGGATCGACCGACGCTTACCGTCATCGAAGGAAAAAAAGGCAAGAAGAAGAAAAAAGCGAATATGTAAAACAGGAGGGACACATCACCGTGTCACCTCCTGTTTTTTATTCTGTCTCCACAAAACCGATATACGGTAAGTTGCGATATTGTTCGGCGTAGTCAATCCCGTAGCCAATCACAAACTCGTCCGGAATCTCAAACCCGACATAGTCCGCGTCAAGTTTGACGAGTCGACGGGCCGGTTTATCGAGAAGCGTACAAATTTTCAACTCGCCCGGTTGATGCAGCGTCATATGCTGGCACAAAAATTTGAGCGTCTGCCCCGTATCGATAATATCTTCGATGATGACGACATATTTGCCTTCCACATCCAAGTCAAGATCTTTTCGTAATTGGACGTTGCCGCTTGATACCGTTTTTTTGCCGTAGGAAGAGGCCGCGACCGTGTCGAGTTGGACGCTCCCGTTCATCTCCCGCATCAAATCGGCCGCAAACACCATCGACCCTTTCAAGACGGCGACGAGGACGATTGGCGTCCCCGCGGCATCCCGCTCAATCTGCTCCGCGAGCTCTCTCACACGATGCTTAATTTGGTTTTCGTCAAACAGTTTTCCTTTAATTTGAATATCCATCCCGTCGGCGCATGACACGCCGTCACCCCCTATTCATTCGATCCAGCCCTCATTCTAACATAGAATCATCGAAAAACTATACATTATTCTTTCCAATGTTTTTAATGTTCGGTTTTAATAGAATTTCATCTTAAAAGAAGGCACCGGTGCGACGACCGATGCCTGACTTTCACGATTCATCTTGTGTGCGACGCTGTTGTTGGAACTCATGAAACTGCTCCATCAGTTCAGGTTTATCCTCGAAAAACTCGACAAATCCTGTCATGCAGTCAAGTGTATCCGAGCTCAAATGATGCTCGATGCCTTCCACGTCTTCGTAGACGTGCGCTTCGTCCGCTCCGATAAGCCGGAGAAACGACTCCAACATCGTATGACGCTCGACTAGCCGCTTCCCAATCTTTTGACCTTTGTTCGTCAACATGAGGCCACGATACTTTTCGTATACCAAATAGCCTTCCCGATCAAGCTTTTGGACCATCTTTGTGACTGAGGAAGGGTGTACCCCTAAATGTTCCGCGATGTCGGATACTCGGGCATACCCTTTCTCCTCCATCAATAAATAGATTCGTTCTAAATAATCTTCCATACTCGGTGTCGGCATGGGCGTAGCCTCCCCTTCAGTTCCATTCTCCAATCTCTATTTTAGCGTAACAACTAGCAAACCGGAAGCTTGAGGCGGAAATCGGTCAGTCCATCATTGTCTCATGACCTTATCTTCTTTATAATGAATGGTGGTAACTTAAGTTGAGAAAGGAAGAACAGCAATGGGAATCGAAACAATCCTCGTCATCATCCTATGGGGTGCACTCATCGCATACATCGTCTGGCGCTTCATGCCAGCGCGCGGTTTGAAAAAGATGAAGCAAGAAGAATTCCGGGCCTCGCTCCGAAAAGGGCAATTGATTGACGTCCGCGAACCGAACGAATATAAAGGCGGTCATATTATCGGCGCGCGAAACATCCCGGTCGGTCAGATGAAGCTACGGATGAAAGAGCTTCGCAAAGACCAACCCGTCCTCATGTACTGCCAAGGGAAATCGCGCTCAAATCAAGCGGCGAAGCTCTTGTTGAAGAACGGGTTCACGGACGTCTATATGCTCGAAGGCGGCTTCAAGAACTGGAAGGGCAAAATTAAAAAAGATTAACCGACTGTACCGATTCTCAACTTAGAGAATCGGTCTTTTTATGCCACAAGGCCCACTCACGTGACGTGAATGGGCCTTGTCTTCGTTCAATTGATTGAGGAAGGTTGGCGGTGCTCATATTTCAACACCGGTTTCCGTGCAGCGAGCGTCTCGTCAAGTCGTTTGACGACGGTCGTATGCGGCGCCGTCTGGACGATTTCCGGGTTCTCTTCAGCTTCTTTCACAATTTGAAGCATCGCATCACAGAACGCGTCAAGCGTCTCTTTCGACTCGGTCTCCGTCGGCTCGACCATGATACACTCCTCGACGTTGAGCGGGAAGTAGATCGTCGGCGGATGGTACCCGAAGTCGAGCAGGCGTTTGGCGATATCGAGCGTACGGACGCCGAGCGCTTTTTGACGTTTTCCGGACAAGACGAACTCGTGCTTGCAATACGTGTCGTACGGCACGTCGAACGCATCTTTTAGTCGCGCGAACATATAGTTGGCGTTCAAGACGGCTTCACGCGATACGCGCGTCAACCCTTCGGCGCCCATCGTTTTGATGTAGCTATACGCCCGGACGTTAATCCCGAAGTTTCCGTAGAACGGTTTGATCCGGCCGATCGACTGCGGACGATCGTAGTCGAGCGTATAACCAGAATCGGCTTTACGAACGATCGGTGTCGGCAAATACGGAATCAAGTCGCGTTTGACGCCGACTGGGCCAGATCCTGGTCCACCGCCACCGTGCGGGCCCGTGAACGTCTTGTGCAAGTTCAAGTGGACGACGTCAAAACCCATGTCCCCAGGACGGGCGATGCCGAGAATCGCGTTCGAGTTGGCGCCGTCATAATACAATTTACCGCCTGCCTCGTGCACAACTTTACTAATTTCAAGAATGTCCGCTTCGAACAAGCCGAGCGTGTTCGGGTTCGTCAGCATTAAAGCAGCCGTATCCTCCCCGACTTTTGCTTTCAAATCATCCAAGTCGACGAGGCCACGCTCATCCGACTTGACCGTCACCGTCTCAAATCCGGCGACGACAGCCGAAGCCGGGTTCGTGCCGTGCGCAGAGTCCGGGACGAGTACTTTCGTCCGTTGCACGTCCCCGTTATGATGATGGAACGCTTTAATCAACATGAGGCCTGTCCATTCCCCATGGGCACCGGCTGCAGGTTGGAGCGTCACTTCATCCATTCCCGTGATCTCGGCCAGTTTCTCTTGAAGGTCGACCATCATCTCAAGCGCGCCTTGTACCGACTCGATCGGTTGGAGCGGATGGATATGAGCGAACCCAGGAAGACGCGCCATATCTTCATTCACTTTCGGGTTGTATTTCATCGTACAAGACCCGAGCGGATAAAAACCGGAATCCACACCATGGTTCCGCGTCGAGAGCGACGTATAGTGTCGAACGACGTCAAGTTCTGATACTTCTGGTAATTCGGCTACTTGCGTCCGAATCATCGAGGCTGGCAAAAGTGATTCTAAATCGACTTCTGGCACAGTCGGTGTCGGTAGGTTGTAACCTGTCCGGCCGGCGCGTGATACTTCAAAAATGAGCGTTTGTTCGTGTTGCATCAGTTCATCCCCCCAACCACTTCGATAAACCCATCAATCTCTTCTTTCGTCCGGAGCTCCGTCGCACAGATGAGCATCTGAGTGCGTCGTTCCGATTCATACGTCCCAAGCGGTAGCCCGCCGATGATGCCATGGTCAAGCAAGTGACGCGACACGTCGTCGGCATCGACACCGAAGTCGACGACGAACTCGTTGAACATCGGGCCTTCATCAATCACGGCATACCCGGCTGCCTTGAGAGACTCTTTCATATAGTGCGCCGTCTGCATGTTGCGGATTGCCATATCACGAATCCCATATTTCCCGAGTGCCGACATCGTGATCGATGCAGCGAGTGCGTTTAGTGCTTGGTTCGAACAGATGTTAGACGTCGCTTTGTCGCGGCGGATATGCTGTTCACGTGCTTGAAGCGTCAAAACGAATCCTCGTTTTCCGTCCTCGTCGACCGTCTGACCGACAAGACGTCCTGGTAATTTACGCATGAGCGCTTTTTTGACGGCGAAGTAACCGCATGACGGACCACCGAAGCTCTGTGGAATCCCGAACGGTTGCGCGTCACCGACTGTGATGTCGGCACCGAGCGCTCCTGGCGATTCGAGCACACCTAAAGCGAGCGGGTTGCTCGAAACGACGAGAAGGGCACCGGCATCATGCGCGACTTTCGCGAGTGCGGCCAAATCTTCGACACGTCCGTAAAAGTTTGGATATTGGACGACGAGGCAGGATGCGTCCGTCAAGTCGAGTTCGGTCGAAGTCAATCCATCGACGACTTCGGTTACCTCGACGTCAAGTCCTGGTCCACCTGCATACGTTCGAATGACATCTTTCGCTTCAGGGTGAACCGCACCTGATACGACAACACGTTTCTTCTTCGTGTGCGCGCTCGCGAGGTACGTCGCCTCAGCGAGCGATGTGATGCCGTCATACATCGACGAATTGGCAACGTCCATGCCCGTTAGTTCACAGATCATCGTCTGAAACTCGAACATGGCCTGAAGTTCTCCTTGTGAGATTTCAGGTTGATACGGCGTGTATGCCGTGTAAAACTCAGAGCGAAGCAGCATATGGTTCATGACACTCGGTGACAAATGATCGTACATCCCCGCGCCAAGGAAGCTTGGGTGCGATTTCGTATGCATATTCTTCTCAGCAAGTTTCGTCATATGACGAACGAGGTCCACTTCAGGTAACGGTGCCCCGATGGCGGATAGTGACGCGGATTCGCGGAGCGAAGCCGGAATGTCTTCGAGCAAGTCGTCAATCGAATCGACGCCAATCGTCTGCAACATGTCCCGCTCATCTTGTTCTGTCATCGGTAAATAGCGAAATTCCATTCTGTTCATTCTGAATCCCCCTGTATCATTTACGTTTATAAAATGGTGTCGGAATGCGTTCGGCTTCTATTTTCTTCCCTCGGACATCGACGACGAAATTCGTCTCTTCCACGAAGCGACGATCGATCCGGGCCCAGGCAATCGACTCATTCACGGTCGGTGGCATCGTCCCCGTTGTGACGACGCCAATCGTCTCTCCGTCAAACTCAACTGTCGCGCCTTGACGGGCAATCCCCCGGCCAAGTAGTCTCAAGCCAATCAAACGGCGTGGAATGTCTTCTTTTTGTTTCACGAGGGCGTCTTTTCCGATGAAGTCTGTATCAAGTTTGACCGCAAAGTTCACGTTCGCCTCAAACGGTGAGACCGTCTCATCGAGTTCATGACCATATAGCGGGAGACACGCCTCAAATCGCAACGTGTCGCGTGAACCGAGCCCACACGGTGTCACTTGTTCCGTTTCGAGTGCCGACCAAATTTGGCCGATCTGTTCTGCACGCGCATAGAGCTCGAAACCATCTTCCCCTGTATATCCACTTCGAGAGACGATTGTCGTCACACCCGCGACGTTCCCGGTGAGGAAGCGGAAGAATTTAATCTCGCCGAGCGGCAAGTCGGTTAATTTTGCTAGCACTTCCTCTGCTTTCGGTCCTTGAATGGCAATCTGCCCGTAAGCATCCGACTCATTCGTCACGGTCACGTCCCCTTCGACGTACGTGTTGACGTGCGCGACGTCCTTCTCGATATTCGATGCATTGACGACGAGCCAAAACGCATCTTCGTCAAGACGATAGACGAGCAAGTCATCGACGACTCCCCCGTCAGGCAAACAAAACAAATTGTATTGAGCCTGACCGATTTGAAGTTTTGACACATCATTCGTCACGAGCCGCTGAACGTTTTGTAACGCATCCGGCCCTTCAATCCGAATTTCCCCCATGTGCGAGACGTCGAACATCCCGACTTTTTCTCGGACAGCCATATGTTCCTCTTTAAACGACGAGAACATAATCGGCATATCAAACCCCGCAAACTCCACCATTTTCGCCTTCGGTGCGATTAAGTCATACAAAGGCGTACGTTTAAGCGTAACTTTCTCCATATTATCCCCCAATCCCGAACATAAAAATAAATTTCAAATGAAATATTTCGTTTTCACTATCACTCTATCAATTTTTATTCGTGCTGCCTAGTCTTAAACGAGCAAAAAAGAAAGAGGATGAAAACGAAAACGTTTTCATCCTCATTATTTCATATTTTGCTCTCAGTGGAAACGGGCGTGCTTTCAATTCCTGCGGTCCGTTTGATTTCTTTTGTTAAACTGACCGACGCATCCTTTAATTCGACCGATTCTGTCTTCACTTTCACCGACAGACGTTTCATTTCGCCAATCGATGCGTTCACTGTATCGACGTGACGTTTAATCTCATCAATCAACTGTTGAATCACATTGATGCGAATTTGAAACCGTTCCGTCAGACGCTTGACGCGACGCACGTCACCTGACATCTTCTTTTTGTATAGAAGAAAACCGTACAAGCCGAGCCCGGCGAGCGCGAGCACGACGATGCCTAAGTTAATCCAAATCATTCCTTCTCCTCCTTCAATTGCTTTAGTTGTCGAACGACATCCTCGGTACCTCGTGAGGCATCAAGGACGACATCGGCTTCCCGGTACAGCGGAAGTCGCCGATCATACAAGGCGCGAACGCGCGCCTCCCCCCCTTTGACGAGCGGTCGATTGGAATGACGAATCCGTGCCCAACATAATTCAAACGGCGCATCGAGCGCAACGACGGTCCCATTCGCCTTCATCCACTCCACGTTTTCGGCACGCTCCACGATGCCCCCGCCCGTCACGACATACTCCGCCTTTGTCGACTTTAATATTACGCTTTCGAGTTCACGAAACGCGGCCTCCCCGAATCGTTGAAAGTACGTCGGGATGCCCATGCCGGCAACGTGTACGAGCTGTTCGTCTAAGTCCACGACATGATTTGTTGTTTCAAGATATCGTTTGACGCTTGTTTTACCTGTACCCATAAACCCAATAATATAAAACGGCCTACTCATCGAAATAAATCACCTCTTTATGTCGTTCTCCGCTCACGAGCCGGATATCCACTTCAATCGTCCCGCTCCCAAGCGGACGGCAAGAGATCGTACCGGTCGGTTTTGTGACAGTGATGGCTTTCGTTTTGCAATTCGCCTTTGCCACGAGCAAGTGTCCCTCGAAACGGATGGCGAGGATGTCTCGTGCCAATCGTTCGGTACTTCGTTCAATATCAGTATACCAAAACAACGATGCGCCAAGAATCCACATCATGACAATTAACGAAGTAACGAGGAAGAAGCCGTTCTCATGCACATCACGTACTTTTCCCGAGCCCCGTTTCGATCGACGAATTGGATGTGATAGCCTTGCCCTACCGATTCGACACGATACTGTTCGATTCCTCTTAGGAATAATAGATTCCCCCCTCCATCTCCGACCATGACCAAGTTCCCGTTAATCTGCTTTAACGTCCAAGCCCATGTCGTCTTATCCGGGCGCACGTACACGCCGGTGAGCCGTCCATCTTTCACGGCACAATCTCGACTATCAATCACTTTTCGGACGAAGAGTTGCGACGTCGTCGTCACGTTTCCCCTCGGCTGTTCATAAAGCGTTTCACCGAGCGAGAGGAGTTGTACGAGTAGTCCGATAAATAACGGGATGAGCAACAGGACAAGCGTGAGCTCTAACATCGTATAGCCGTCTTCACAGTGTCGGGAGGCAAAGTTCTTCGATACAGACACGCTCTTTTCCACTTGGCTCAGCCGCATCGATCAACACCTCCCGCTGAATTGATTCATAGTGTCGGACCGTCACTTCTAACCGTTCGATTCGCTCATTGGCGTTCACGACAAACGGGACGAGCACACCAATCCACCCAATTAGGAGCGCCAGACTCAAACAAATCTCCCATAACGTGACGCCTCGTTCAGAACCCCTCACTTCGAATCACCTCCGGTTCGTACGTGCCCAGTCGAAACTTGAGCGTAATCGATCGAGTGCCTGAAGAAAATTTCCATTGCCCGGCATAACTCGCTGCCGTCTTCGAGAAGACGATTTCGCTCGACGTCGGCAGACTAAGGACGATTCCATCTGGCACTTGGACCGTCTTAATCGACGTGAGTCCGCACGTAATGTGATAACGCCGCTCTTTCACGTACCAGCGCAGGCGTGGTACGCACTTCTCGTCGGCAGCGACGTACGGATACTGCCCGACTTCCGCGATATCGGCCAGTAGCCCTTCCGTGAAATCAATCAAGGCAAGCCGGTCAATGGAACGGACGGACGGCATGGCCAACAGCAAGATGGACGACAAAACGAGGAGCACCGCCGCCATTTCCACGAACGTATACCCGTCTTGCCTCATTTTTTCGTGAGCGTGCCCGTCGCCGGTGCGTACGTGTACGTCGTCGACTGACAGCTGTACGTGAGCGGGTCGGACGACCCCCCTCGTTTGATAACGGCGAGTGTTTCCGGGTACGACTTATGCTCCGCATAATATAGGTTAATCTCCGACTCGACGATGCGCACGCTCCCTTCGCAACTGACGCTATCGGCCCGACTTTTCCCGTCCGTCATCGACGGAACGAGCAGTAACAACAAGACCGAAATAATTAACAAGACCGCGGCCATCTCGACAAGCGTGAAGCCCCGTTCCGAATTCTGGTTCATCATCTCAATTCCTCCTTATAGTTGACCCATAATCAATTGCACCGGCAAATAGATCGTATAAAACATCATCGTGACCATGACGGTCAACACCCCATATAGCGCGGGTTCCACTTTAGCGATGAGTTCTTTCCAATAGCTTTCCATCTCTTCAAAGACAAGTTCTCGATGCATGGCCATCATCGTCCCAAGTTCCCCACTGACAGAACCGACGCCAAACAGGCTCACAACTTCGTGGTCTAAAAGCGGTTCGTTCCGCGCGGCGACCTCGAGCTCGAAACCAGCCGACATCCGATCATGGATTCGCCTTGCAATCAACGCCACTTCGCCGTCTCCTAAAGCCAACCGTTCGACGATGTGACGTACCGACGCCTCACCGTCTTGAAGGAGTGACAATTCACTGACGAACAAGTACGTGACGTATAGCCGTTGACCTCGCTCGATGACAGGGATTCGGATGACGCCTGATTTACCGAGACGATACAATCCGCTTGCAGTCAAGAGAAAGAGAAAAAAGAGCCCGGGGAAGAACCACTTCGTTAATAACAGGGCGTTCATGCCGCTCAATCGCTCAATTTCCACCATCGACAACAGTTTAGGAAAAATGTATAGGGCGTATATCGTACCTAGGCCAAACAGCATCGTCAAAATAATGAGCGGGTATCGGGCCAGTTGCTTTAACTCCTGCTCAAGCGAGGAACGCATCATCGACAAGGCAAGCACTTGTTCGAGCCCTTCGATGAAGTGGTGTCCGCGTTCTGCCGTCTCGAGCAACTCACGCATCCGTCGGTTTGAGACGAGCGTCTTAAATACTTCTGCGAGTGACGCTCCGTCCTCAAGCGCGATGCGCATATTCGTCACCTTGTCCCGTCTCTTCCCACGTTCGTGTAGCTCGAGTGTCTCGAACGTTTTCTTCAATCCGACGCCGCGAGCTTGCAACCTTAAAAAGCGGCGAATCGTATTCAATTCATACATGACTCGGGTAGGGACCATGAACATGTCATCTCCTCTCCACGTTGAAGGACGCACCAGTACCGTTTCATTTCCATCACACCCGCGAGCTCTTTAAGACGGCGCTCCCCATCCTCAATCGTCGATGTGTGAAACGTCGCAATCGTTAAATGACCGCTAAGCGCGGCATCATGGGCGACTTTAAACTCCTCACTTGTGCGCACCTCACCGATGACAATCACGTCGGGGTCGGCGCGAAGCGTCTCTTTCAAAAGACTGCGATGATCGAGACCAGCCTTTACGTTCACCTCTAACTGAATGACACCGGCAATGGCCTGTTCCGGCGGATTCTCAATCGTAACAATTCGACGGTGATTGATCTGCTCAAGTAACGCATACAACACCGTCGTCTTCCCTGCCCCGGTCGCTCCACCGATTAAAAACAATCCATGCCCCATCTTCCCTAACTGTTCAAATACCATTTGATCTTTTTCCGCAACCAATTCACCTAATTCAAATGACATGTTCGGCATGCGCCACGACATTAACGTATGCTCAAATGACGGCAAGAACGTGACACGAATCATCGCCGTCTCTGCGTCGTACACTCCGGACTGAGGGACTCGCTGATCCGTCTCTGTCAACGAACACCAATATTTCATATGTAACGTCAAACGCTCATACTCTGACCTACTGATCGTTTCCATCACATCGAGTCTCGTCCCGGACCGAATATGGATTGCCACATCATCTGGCCCCGGCATAAAATGGACATCGCTCGCCCGATGTTGCCGCGCTAGCCCAATCAATCGTTTCGTCACCGCTCTCATCGTCTCCACCTCGCGATAAGCATAAAAAAAAGCCCACCTTTATGAAAGTGGACTTGTTTTATGAAACGTGGGCTGAAGTTAAATCATGACGACGCGCATACGTCTCGATTGAAACTTTATCGTATCCGACAATGACTTCTTTACCGTCCGTCAAAATCGGGCGTTTCAATAACTTTGGATTTTCACTCATCAAATGGAGCAGTTCGCTCAATTTCAAATCGTCAACATCGACGTTCAACTGTTTGAACGCTTGGCTTCTCGTCGCAAGAAGTGATTCGACTCCGTTGTCACATAATGTGAGTAACGCCATCAACTCATCGACCGAAGGCGCGTCACGGAAAATATGACGTTCACTCACGTTGAGTTGTTGCTCTTGTAGAAACGCCTTCGTTTTTCGACACGATGTACAACTTGGGTACGTATAAAACATCAATTCATTTGCCATTGTAATTGCCTCCTTATAGGTTCAGTTCTCGCTCGTACATGTTGTGTAAGATGATTATACAATGCTTGGACAAGATTGTACAGTATTTGTACAACTTTTTTTATTTTTTGTACAAGATTGTTTCAGGATAAGATTTCACATTTTTTTCACGATTATTTTGTTCAATTCACACGTTTCCATAGCATTTTTTTTAATGTGTTGGTAAAATAGTGAATGAGAATGGAATAATGTACGTATGGGGGGATTAACATGGCGAGAATGTACCGTGTCCTTGGATTTTGGACTGGGTTGATCGCAGCGCTTGCATTCGTAGGCGCGCTCGGTGGAGATCAAAGCAGCAGCGAACATACTGGTGACTTCGTCGTAATGGGTCTAGTTTTCTTAGCTCAAACTATTTTCTTCGTCGCACTCGGTTACTTAAAATTGACTGAAAAAACGTATGTATACGTGTTCGGCGCTTATTTGACGGTCTTCTTCATCGTCTTCACGTATTGGAGTAACTTCCAAATGTAAAAAAGATTGTCTCATCACGAGACAATCTTTTTTTGTTTAGCGACTGAAAAATGGATTGGATTCGATTTCTGCGCCGAGCGTCGTTTTCGGTCCGTGCCCTGAATAAAGGACCGTCTCTTTTGGCAACAGTTGACGTAGCCGGTCGATTGAGCCAAGCAACGTCGCTTGGTCGCCCCCTAATAAATCGGTACGCCCAACCGACTGTTTGAAAATCAAATCGCCACAAAATGCGATTTGCTCATTTGGTAGATAGAGTGTGACGCTCCCTGGCGAATGACCTGGCGTATGATGGAGTTCAAACGATAACGCTCCAATCGTCAGCGTCTTACCTTGATACGTCCGCTCAGCCGGACGCATGGAAGCGGACGGCAAATGGAATTTAGCCGCTCCATTTTTTTCGTCATCGCTTAACCACGTCCGCTCGGCTTCATGTACGTAAACCGGAGCCCCGTAACGATCGCGTAACGCATCGATGCCCCCAATATGGTCAAAATGGGCATGGGTCAATAAAATTGCGTCCAAACGACCGAAGCGCTCGACCGTCTCAAAGAAGCGCGGATCATCCGTCCCGGGGTCAACAATCACGACTGTACCGTCCTGTTCGACCACATAACCGTTCTCTTGCGCCAAGCCTGATGTGATTTTTACTACGTTCATCTAAACACCTCCATCATTCATTCTAATCGATATTGTGGCAAAATTGTAGCGACGCCTTTCTTTGCTCGACACCGTCACATATTTCGGATAAAATAATAGTGATATTTCAGTGAAATTTTTATGAATTTCATGACGTATAATAAAAGGGGGACTCGTCATGCATTTGTATGAGCCGTTTGGATGGATTTCACTTATCGTGGCTTTTGTCGCGATTTGGGGAATGGCCCGTTCATTTAAGAAACGTCAATTCTTCCCACTGGCCTTTGCGGCCGTCACTGTTCTCGTCTTCGGTTTCTTCGGAGTCGCAACATTGATCTATGGTGGAATCCCAAGTTAATGAAACGAAAAAACGACTTCGGTCGTTTTTTTTGTACAGAAAAAGCGTCGCCTGTCTAGGCGACGCTTTGTTTATCGGTTGTCCGACTGTTCTTTAAAACGTAACAAGTCAGAATAAATCAAATCATCGTTCATCTGAAGAATCGCTTCTGCTTCTTCATTGATCGGTCCACAAAGTGATGCATCTTCAACGACCTCTCCAGTTTCGGCATCATAACACGTCGACTGGGTCCACACATAGTCATCGGTCAACACCGTTCCATCTCGGAAGATGGCGCGACTGTTCCGTTCTTTCGAGAACAAGTCATTTCCGAATCCGACCAAGTCAGACGTATCCATCCCTAACAAGTGGAGGATCGTCGGTTTCATATCGACATGACTACCAATCGTCTCATGCACTTCACCTTTTGTTTGGTCAGGTAAATGGACGACGAACGGTACTTGTTGCAATTTTGCTACATCGTATGGCGTCAGCTCTTCTTTTCCGAGCAAGTCAGCCATGGCGGCATTATGGTTTGTCGAGATTCCGTAATGGTCCCCGTAGACGACAAAAATCGTATCTTCCCACATGCCGTTCGCCTTCAATTCATCGATGAACAAGCCGAGCGCATAATCCTGATAGGCGAGCGCCTGCGGGAAATTGTTAAGCGTTGTCGAGCTTGTTTCGAATTTTGGCACGAGCTCATAATCTTCGCTCGGCATCGTGTACGGGAAGTGGTTCGTAAGCGTGATGAACTTCGCATAGAACGGTTCCGGGAGCTCCTCAAGCATCGGAATCGATTGTTCGAAGAAACTATCATCAAGAAGTCCCCATTCGGTCATATCTTCTGGATTTCCAAGATCATAGCTCTTCTCATCGAAGAACTCGTCAACCCCTACGTTTTTATACATATGGTCACGGTTCCAGAACGATTTGTTGTTCGCATGGAATACAGCCGAATAGTAGTTATCTTCTTTAATTACTTCAGGTAGTGCCTGGTATTCGTTATCGGCGTTCGTAAAGTAGACGGCTCCGCGCGGAAGACCATAGAGCGAGTTATCGAGGGCGAACTCGGCATCGGACGTCTTCCCTTGTCCGACAGTATGATAATAGTTCGGCCAGAAGTGCGACTCCTCGATCAGTTTGTTCAAGTTCGGCGTGATGTACTCGCCGTTTGAGGCTTTCATATTGTGCGTGAAGTTTTGGGCCGACTCGAACGAGACGACGATCACGTTTTTACCTTTATACTTGCCGAACAGTTCAGGATCTGGTGCCGCATAGTTTTGGCGTGTGAACTGCTCGATTTCAGCAAGTTCCGAGCCGTCCGCCATCGCTTTTTGCGCCGACGTCTTCGTTTGAAGCATCGCGTCATACACATGGAAGTTGAACGTCCCGATGTTTTTGACGAGCAATTCGCGGTCGAACGAGCGCGTCAAGAGTTCTGGGCGTTCTGTCTCTGCGAGCGACAAATTGAAAAGGAACACGGCGACAGCCGCCACGAACGTGACGAGCGCGCGTCGGTGCGATGCCGCATTTTCACGCGTGTTCACTTTCCAGAGGATGAATGGTAACACGAGCACATCGCCGAGAATGATGAGGTCTTTCCATTCAAGCAGTGACGTGAACGACGTGGATATCGTCTCCATGTTTGACGGTTGTAAAATGACCGGCATCGTCAAATAATCGGTGAATTCGCGATAGTATACGGCGTCAGCGAATAAGATAAACGAGGCGAACGCATAGAGTGTAAAGAGCACCCATTTTTGTTTGCTGCCTTTAAAGAAGAAACTAAACGCAAATAAAAATAACGTTGAGCTGATTGGGCTGATTAACAAAATAAAGGCTTGCGCCGTGTTTTCAATCGGAATATTAAAGAAAAATTGATATACGATATACGTCTTCGTCCAAAGCAATAAAGTAAAAATCCAGAATAAACGATATTCTTGAAACGAAGCGCGGACCGTTTCATTCAGTCGCATAGTTAGCTTCGAGAAGCGTTGAGATGACTTCATCTGACGGTCTCCTCCTCTTTTCAGTTTTTAACGACCTCGGTCGTGTTATGTTCGTGTACAGCTTGTTCTCTTTTTCACGAACGAATTCAGTCTAGTATCAAGTTCAAATCTTACCCCTTTTTTAACAAAAAATCAACTCCACGGTTACAAATTTTACATTAGTTAATACCCCTTCGTCACAAAAAAAACGCCTATGCATGTCACATAGGCGAAGCAGTTCCATTTTATTATACACGTGTCGGCAGGAAATGTTTCCGTGCGAGCCAAGCACAACCGATGACACCAGCATCGTTTTCGAGCTCCGCAATCTTGAACGTCGTCGATTCATAGACGCGTTCGAGCGCGAACCGTTTGAACTGGGCATCGAGCGGTTCCAGTAACGCTTCACGTGCTTTCGAGACACCGCCACCGATGACAATGATTTTTGGGTTCAGCGTATTGGCGATGTTCGAGATCGTAAGGCCGAGATACTCGGTCATTTCTTCGACGACTTCCGTCGCCACTTCATCGTTCGCCTTGTAAGCTTCAAACACATCGCGAGCCGTCACTTCTGTTAATTCGTTGAGGGACGTCGTGCGGTGTTTGCGTTTTTGGAGCGCCAAGCGTGAGACGCCCGTCGCAGAAGCGATTGTCTCGATACAGCCGGTCCGACCACAGCCACATTTAACTGCTTTTGTCTCGTCACGCTCGACCGTAATATGCCCGATTTCGCCAGCCATTCCCGCCGCGCCATGTACGATATTGCCGTTCGTGATGACGCCGCCTCCGACACCTGTCCCAAGCGTGACAGCAAGCAACTCCGCGGCCCCTTCACCGGCCCCTTTCCACATTTCTCCAAGGGCAGCCGCATTCGCATCGTTTTCGAGCACGGCTGGTAACCCGACTGCTTTTTCAAACTCGCTCACGAGCGCGAAGTTTTTCCACCCGATATTTGGTGAGTACTCCACAATTCCTTCTGAGAAGTTGATGAAGCCTGGCGCCCCAATTCCGGCCCCGGCAAAGTCTTCTTTTGACTTTCCTGACTCGACAAGGTAGGCGTTAAAAGAAGTCGCGATATCTTTTGGAATATGTACTCCGTTCTCACGAATATCTGTCGTAATTTCCCACTTATCAGAAATGATGCCATTCATATCGAGGACGGCCATTTTCACCGTCGTACCACCGATGTCGATTCCTAATAACCATTTCACATCAATCACTCCTCATTTCGAATAAATCGCTTTCATTCAATAGTGTACACTATCAAACCCCTTGTGCAAACATTTGCACAAGGGGTTTTTCTGTCAATCTGTCGAATTTTTTAATTCATGTGTCAAAATAATCTTCGCCGTATCGTAATCTCGTTGCTCGATGATCCCACCCGCATGCAGTTCATCGAGTTCCATCATCATCAGACTGATTTCCGCATCTCGCTCCCCGATATAAATGATGGTCCCAAACCCTTTCAAGAACTGTTGAACATCGTAGAAGTTCTTCATCGTGCTTCCTCCATTTTCGAGAGGACATAATGGTATAACAACTTGCGTGTCGCTTCGAGCGACGAGATATGGGTGCGTTCATAGCTATGGCTTGATTCGATTCCGGGACCGACGAGCGCGTGACGGATATCGTGCCCCGCACTCACTGCAGCCGAAGCGTCCGATCCATAATACGGATACACATCAATTTTGAACGCGATGCCTTCATCCCGGCAAATCGACGTGAACTGACGGCGTAATTTCAAATCATATGGACCAGACGAGTCTTTGGCACAAATTGATACCGTGTACTCGTCTGAATGTTGGCCGTCTCCGAGCGCACCCATGTCGACAGCGATATATTCGATCACATCTTTTGGAATGCCGGCGTTGCCTCCAAAACCGACTTCCTCGTAGTTCGAAATCAAATAATGCACCGGATGCGGTAACTCCATATCCACGAGGTCACGCGCCAAGTCGAGTAAAATCGCGACCGAAGCTTTATCGTCAAGATGTCGTGATTTAATGTAACCTGAGTCCGTCAGTTTAAACCGAGGGTCAAACGAGACAAAGTCCCCGACTTCGATGCCAAGCGCCCGCACATCTTCCTCACTATGGACGTCCGCGTCTAACCGGACCTCAATGTTCGAGGCTGTCCGTTCTGCGCTGTTCGTATCACGATAGACGTGCACACTCGATTGATGCACCAAAATCGTGCCTTCTACCGCTGCACCTTCTTCTTTATGGACGAGACAGTTCTCACCTTCAATCGCCGTCCACGCGTATCCCCCGACTTGCGTAAGGCGAAGTCGGCCGCTCGGTAAAATTTCTTTTACCATCGCACCGAGCGTATCGACGTGAGCCGTCAACAATCGGGCCGGTCCTGCTTGCCCTTCGAACGTGGCGAGGAGCGCTCCTTTATTTAGACGCTTCGTCTTTACATTACGTTTTGAAAGTTCACGTTCCACGAATTCAATCGCTTCATCCGTCATGCCGGATGGACTCGGTATTTCTACAAGTTGCTTCAACGTCTCAATCATTTGATTACCCCTTTGTCATCGATAGTAGCCATACAGGAAACATGCGGCCGTGAGGATGATTGTGCTAATTAGAAAAAGAATCCGCCGCATCTGCCGCGTTTCGTCCGGGAGCCCGACGACTCCTGCCATTAAAAAGCCACCGACGAGTCCGCCAGCGTGGGCGGAATGGTCGAGGCTCGCCCCGAGGACGAACGCAAGTCCTATGTTTAATCCTAACATAATGAACAATGGTGGACCGAGTGTCTTCATAAAAAGAGAGCGATCTCGAATCCCAAAGTAGAGCAAGGCGCCAACGAGACCGAAAAGCGCACCCGATGCTCCTGCCGAAATGGCGTCACTAAACGCATACGATGCCGTCGATGCAATCATCCCTGCCAACACATAAATGACGATGAATCGTGGCGAACCATACATCCGTTCCACGAGCGGGCCGAGCGACCAGAGCGCGAACATGTTAATACTAAAGTGGAACCAACCAATATGAAGAAACATCGGTGTCACGAGTCGCCACCATTCGCCTTCATCGATGAGCGGATTCACTTTCGCTCCAAATCGAACGAGCGTGTTCGGATCAAGCGTCGAGCCGACCGATTCCGCGAGCCACATGATGAAAAACGTCACAATCATGAACACATAAACTGCCTGCGGTTTTCCGAATGCGAACCGTCGCTTCAATTCGGCTTTTCGCTCGCGATCAAGCGCAAGTGCGAGCGGCCGATAGTCCGCCTCTCCACTGTCTTCTGACGAGATATGCCGTTCAATCGTCACTTTCGCCGGAATGTGAAACGTGAGCGACGAGATGCGTTCTTCATCGACGAGTTGTTCTCCGTATAGATGGATCCGTAATTTGCTCTTGCCGAGGCGAGCAAGGCGAAATGAATTCATAATTGCCTCGATATCCATTCCAACATGGTTGGCCCACGCCTTATCGGTCCTTATGTATAGGTGATAGACGTCTCCCGCTTTCGTATCGAACAAAAGAAGTGCCCGTGACGGCTCGAGGATTCCTTCGACGCGTCCCCCCGCCTTCACGTTTCCATATATATCTTCCCAAAACGAGCTTGCCATCTGAATCCCCTCCCTTCCCCATAATTGTAATCCAATTCGGAAGCGCCGACAAAAAGGAGACGTTCCGTATATGCCCTCCATAAAAAAACAGCCGGCACATAGCCGACTGCGAACTTGTTCCTTTATAGCACCGGCTGCATCGTCTTCATCAACACGTCTGCTGAATGGTGCATCTTCTGCTTTTCTTCTTCAGACAATTCAATCTCAACGACTTGGCGCACGCCTTGTCGGTTGATGATGGCCGGGACACCGATATGGATATCGTTCAATCCGTATTCCCCGTCTAGATACGCACCGACCGTGAGTAAGGTGTTCTCGTTCCGGAGCACCGCTTTTACGAGGCGGAGCAATCCGAGACCGATGGCATAATAAGTCGCCCCTTTACGCTCGATGATGTGATAAGCCGCATCACGGACATTGACATAGATGTCTTCGAGGTCCTCCCACGTGTATGCGTCATTTTCCTCAAGCAACTGTTCGATGGACTTTCCATAAATTCGAGCGTTGCTCCATGCCGCGAACTCCGTGTCCCCATGTTCACCCATGATGTACGCGTGACAGTTGCGCGGGTCGACGTTGAAGTAATCGCCAAGCATATAGCGGAGCCGTGACGTGTCGAGCACCGTCCCCGAGCCGAACACACGGTGTTTCGGAAGGCCCGAATACTTCCATGCCAAGTGCGTCATAATATCGACCGGGTTCGAGGCGATGATGATCATGCCGTCAAATCCTGAAGCCATGATTTCCCCAATCATCGACTTCATGATTTTCGCATTCTTTTCAACGAGGTCAAGACGAGTCTCCCCTGGTTTTTGTGGGGCACCTGCCGTGATGACGACGATATCTGCCGCACCGCAGTCCGTGTAATCGCCAGCCCATACGCGCATCGGTGAAGAGGCGAACGAGACACCGTGGTTCAAGTCCATCGCTTCCCCTTCCGCTTTAGCTTTGTTGATATCGATGATGACGAGTTCTTCACAAAGGCTCGCAGTCGTCAATTGATACGCGAAGCTCGCACCGACTGCACCGGCACCGACGAGCGCGACGCGTGTTACTTTAGCATGATTTAATGTTTCCATGTTGATTCTCCACCCTTCGAACAATCTGTTTCATGTTTTAGTAATATCTGTTACATAAAGATTGTAACATCATTCACAAACACTCAATACAGCAGAAACCGTTTTCAGTTTGGCGATATTGTGACAAGATTCACATTTGTTTGAAACATCCTCATTCTCTGTACTACCCTCAACTGAAGACGAAAAAACAAAGCAAGGCGGCGGTCGCGATAGACGTAAAATTGACTGCATCGTTCCCGAGCCAACGCCATCCTGACACATACTGCGTCGCTCGTCCATGATGCTGTTGCTTCTCCGTCAATTTGCCACACACCTGACATCGATATTTCCGCTGAACGGTCGCACCGAGTAACGTATCCACCACACTGCCGACCAAACCAAGTACGATCAATGCGAGCGTCACTTCGAAACCGAGCGTCATGAACGGATAGACTGCAAGGACGATGGTCGCGGCTCCGACAATCGACATCAATGTTCCGTAAAGCGAGACGCCACCGCTCGTCCCCGGTTCGACAGGGCGAAGGGTCAGGATGGAACGTGGCTTTTTCTTTGCGAGGACACCAAACTCTGAACCCCACGTATCACTCGTCGCCGCGGCGATTGAGACGATATAGGCGAAGAGCCACGCCTCATTCGCTGTGACTGCCATGCCGAGCGCGGTCACCATTCCGATTCCTCCGTTCGCCAGCACTTGGATATGATCCCGAGGACCCGATTTTTCGACAATTTCATCGACCGGCGCCTTCTCAGACGCACGATATTTTGAAGCGAGCGAAGACGTCGAGAAGAAAACGCCTAATAAGTAGAGACCGAACCAACCGAATCCATAGCCGATGACCGTGCCGGTCACGACTGTCAAGACAACTCCCGATCGCGTGAGCGACTTTAACCGATAACCGGCATAAGCGACCAAACAAGTTACGAGAAAAATGGCAAACATCGAATCCATTCCCTTTCCGTCACAATCATTCCAACCGGAATGTCATGCGCTTCAATTGGTATGTCGTCTAGAATTTGGACACTGTAGGCAATCGACAATGTCTTTCCTGCATACGTCGCCAAAAAACGGTCGTAATACCCGCCACCCCACCCGATCCGATAACCAGAACGGTTGAACACGCGTCCCGGGACGATGCATAGGTCGACGTCGGCCTCGACCGAAGGTGTCGTCGGCTCCAAAATACCCATCACCCCGGGTTCGAGGTCCTCATAAGACGTGAGGCGATGAAACGTGAGCCCCTCTGTCGTTACTTTCGGCACGTGTACCACTTTTCCTGCCTGCCAAGCTGCCTCAATCAACGGTCGCGTATCGACCTCGAGTCCGAACGAGAGCGTGAGGGCGACGGTGTCCGCTTCAATCCACTCGGGTAGTGTCATCACGTTATGTACAATCGCGGCATCCGCTTCGTCACGGTGGGCCAATTCGGCAATTTTCAAATGTACCGCTCGTCTGAGCGCTTGTTTCGCGTCCATAGCAACTTCCTCCTCTCGAAAAAAAAGGCCGCCACATGAGTGACGGCCCGTCTCATTATTTCACTTCGCGGTAAAGCGTGTGACGGCGGAGACGTGGGTTGTATTTGCGCAATTCGAGGCGCTCAGGGTTGTTACGTTTGTTTTTCTTCGTGATGTACGTGCGATCGCCTGTTTCTGTGCAAGCTAGTGTGATTTTAACGCGCATTGTGTTCACTCCAATCTTACTGATGTTGTATCAAGTGCTTTTGCTTTACAGTCTAAGCATACTCAATTATCCTACCAATTTTTTATAGAAAAAGCAAGGTGTTTTCACGTTCTTTTTCAAACGTTCTGCTTGTACGGCGAGGCATCGAGCGACAAGCAAGATGTGACGTTATCTTTGACCGCATACCGCGATTGAAGCTTCTCGATTGAGACGTCGGAACCGACATAGACGGTGTCCGCCTCGGCAAAGACACTGTTCTCAATCCGATGAATCGCATCGAACAAACCACCATGCCCATGGGGATTGCGCGTCGTTTCAAATGACAACATAGTTGAGTATAACGGAACAGCAAGCGACTTCGCAAGTGAACGTGCTGCTGGAATGGTCATCCAGTCAAAATGATGGACCGCTTTAAATCGAACCGCATTCACGAGTTCATGTACGAGCTTCACATAACTGACATTCTGCGCGGCGACTTGATTCATTACATGCTCTAAGAACGGGCTCGTCAAGCGAACACGATAGACATGGACGTTGCCCTGACGTTCGTACTCCAATAACCCTTCCTTGTAAGGGGTGAGAACGTACAACGTCTCGCCTTGGTTCGCTCGTGCCTCGACTTCTTCGACGACACGCTGTCCGAGACCGCCGACGAGATTGCCGGTATATTCGGGTGTCAGGATGAGAATCGCATCGGGTTCCGTGCCGCGTTCTTTCGTCACGTAGTAGTCATGCGGCGAAAGGAACGTGTCGATTTCAATGTCCCCGTCCTGTAAGAACGGATAGGCTCGGAAGTGCCCATCAAGCAGCTCGTTTGTCAGTTTGTTCTCATAGAGCGCGGTCTCGAGTTCTGCGAAGAGGCGGGCATGCTCACGGAACCGCTCCGCTGCATATTGCGCGGTCGTCTGACCGTCCAAGATGAACGCCCAGTCGCTTGAGACGGCAAGAACATAGTGTCGAATCAATTGTTTTAATGCCCGGTCGACGAGCGGTGACGTTCCTCGATAATCGGCTACGTCTTTGACGAGTTGCGTCTCCATCATATGAAGGTGTCGTAACATCCATTCGTTTCGCTCGTTAATCCAGACGTCGCCATAGCCTTTCCGTCCCCATGTATTCATTGACACGTGGACAGTGTCGAGGTCTTGGAAATGACGTTCGAGGAACAAGGCTGGTGTAATCGTCTCAATTCCGAATTGTTCGAGTCGCTCTGCAACTTGACCTAAAAATTCAGGTCCTTCGAACCACCAGTGACCAAACAGCTCGGCGTCAAAAGGAGCCGTGACGAGAAACGGCGGGAACGTTTGACCGCCGTGCGCCTCAAGGTGGGCTTCAAGCGTTTGAACAAAGTCCGTCGCGTGATTGCCGATTTGATGCTCGGCCCATTCGCGGACGTAATAATCTTTCGCGTCCGTATCACCCGTGATCCGGTGCATCTTCAGGCCGGTGTCGAACCGAATCCCTTCTGGGTGCATGAACGATTGGATATAATCCCAATCCCGGTCATAAGCGAGGTCACGATAGAACTCACGATAGTCCGGGTGACCCGGGTAGCCAATCATCGAGCTCCAAATTTTTCCGGAGATGATTTGATCACGCGGGAAGAGCGCCACACCGTGCGGCGAATAGACCGGGGCTCCAATCCCTTTTTCCGGTGTCGGATCGGCGTCAAGGAGCGCGTGTTCATCGACGAACGTGTACCGGACCCCTTCCTCGTACAAAATCCGGTCCACTCCAGGCGTATACGCACACTCTGGCAACCAGATACCGGTTGGTCGGAATCCGTAATGACGTTCGAAGCAGTTGAGTCCACTCCGAATCTCAGCACGTGCGGCCTGGTCGGTGAACAGATGCGGGTTGAACCCGTGGGTCGCCGTACACGTCACCATGTCGATAAAACCATGCTCACGATATGTACGGAACGCCTGATTCAAGTTTTTATCCCAATGCAAAAACGTGTTTTTCAAATCTTGGTAGCGACGCTCATAAAAATGGAGGGCGTTCACTTCCGCCTCACTCCGCTCTTCGGATAACTCGAGTGCGATCAGTTCAAGCATCTCATCCAAATGGGCGACATAGCGGTCTTGGACGAGCGGGTCGGCAAGCATCTCAACGACCGGCGGTGAGATACTGACCGTCCAGTGGAGCGGCCGTTGTAGGCGATCGACTTGCCACAATATCGGAATATATGTCTCGGAGATGGCTTCGTACACCCATCGTTCTTCTAAACGGTGTTCTTCTTCATGCCGGACGTACGGAAGGTGGGCATGAAGGACGAGTGAAAAATAACCTGGTTTCATCTATTAGGTCCTCCTTAGCGCACGTATCGGTATGCAGCGTATTTAGGTAACGTGTCGAGTAGTTCTGGTGATTCGACTTCACCGTATTGCCAACGGCGAACCGGTTCTGCGAATCGACCGACTCCAGCCGCTTCTGCTCGTGGTGTATCGAGCGGATCGGAGGCGACGAGCGGTAAGAACTCGCCTTCCATCGTCCGGATGCCAAATTCGAATACATACGTCGTGTTCGGATCAAGCGGACGGACGAACCAGCTGTTCGTCATCTCAGGCAATTCGAACGTGTACGAACGGTTCGCATGCCCGCTCGTATAATCGAGGAGCGTGACGTCTAAAATACGGAACGCTTTCGGCAAATCTTCCCACGGGCGCATAAATTGCATCGCAAGCGTCTCTTTCACGGCGTCCGATACTTCCCAAAAGACGTACACCGAATTTGGTGATTGGACCACAGCATGCATCAAATCGGCATCATAACGGTCAGGAAGCTTCCAATACCCTTCTGGTGCCTGTTCAAGGAGCGGTGAGTGATGTGATGCATTGGACTGAAGCGATGACGCGACTTGCTTCGTTGATGTTGATTTTGTAGCTTTCGTGCTTGTTTTCATTCGTTTCTTCCCTTCGGCCTGTTGCTTTGGTGCGGCAGCAGTCGCCGTAACGTCCCCATGCTGAGTTCGCCATTTTCGCCAAGCATATTGGACTTTTCCGATTGGCATGTCTAATTGTTCTGCAATCTGTTTTAACGTAAGCCCTTGTTGCTTCAAGGATACGATTTTCTCTTCCATCTAGATATGGCTCCCTTCCTAAAAAAAATGCATGTAGTTTACTATTCGTCTTTTCTCCGTGATTTCCTGCACAAAAAAAGTAAAGAACAACATGTCTGTTGTCCTTTACCACTTTTGTTACTGATTTAAATCATAATGCTTCCCTTTTTCGAGGAAAATCAAATGTTCTCCGAAATTGGTGACGTGATCGCCCATTCGTTCGAGATAACGGGCAATGTTTGAAAACTCGTATACATCGTTCGTACCGATCGTCATGTTCGGTAAATTGCCGATGTACTGTTTGATGACCTGCAAGTTCAAGTCGTCAATCACTTTGTCCATCTCGTTTAAGTCACGCACACGGCTGACTTCACCTTTACGATAGGCGCGTGTCGCGAGTTCGAGCATATCAATCAGCTGCTCGGCCATCTGTTTGAGCGGTCGAATATCGAGGACGTACGGGACGTGTTCGATACGCGTGACTGCTTTGGCGATGTTCGTCGCGTAATCCGCGATCCGCTCGAGGTCAGTCGCCGATTTCATCGTGACGATTAGACGACGAAGATCGGTCGCGACCGGTTGCTGTTTCGCAATGAGGAGGATGGCCTCGTCGTTGATTTCAAGCTCAAGGTCATCGAGTTCATTGTCATTGTCGATTACCGTTTGCGCGAGCGCGAGGTCATGTTTTTCAAGCACCTCGATTGCCGTCGCCGTCTGACGCATCGTCAGATTGGCGAGCTTTACTACTTTATCTTCTAAATCGATTAACTTCGTATCAAAAAATGTGCGATTTTGTGCCATGTTGCGCTCCCCTTCTTAACCGAACCGGCCTGAAATGTAATCTTCAGTCCGCTTGTCCATTGGATTTGAGAAGATTTTGTCCGTCTCATCGAATTCGACGACTTCTCCGTTCAAGAAGAACGCCGTCTTGTCTGACACGCGCGCTGCTTGTTGCATGTTATGTGTGACGATGATGATTGAATACTTTTCTTTTAACTCTTGAACGAGTTCTTCGACTTTAAGCGTTGAAATTGGGTCAAGCGCTGACGTCGGTTCATCCATAAGAATGACATCCGGTTCGATCGCGAGCGTACGTGCGATACAAAGACGCTGCTGTTGACCACCTGAAAGGCCATATGCGTTCTCGTTCAAACGATCTTTCACTTCATCCCAGATCGCGGCACCGCGAAGCGAACGCTCCACGATTTCATCGAGCACTTTCTTATTTTTAATGCCGTGCGTCCGTGGCCCGTATGCAACGTTGTCATAGACCGACTTCGGGAACGGGTTCGGTTGCTGGAATACCATCCCGACCGACGTACGGAGGTCTTCGACCCGGTAATCACGATTGAAAATGTTGCGGCCATGATACAAGATTTCTCCGTTCGTCCGAACTGACGGAATCAACTCGACCATCCGGTTCAACGTTTTAATGAACGTCGACTTCCCACAACCCGACGGACCGATAATTGCCGTCACTTCATTCTTTTTAATGTCTAAATTGACGTCGATTAACGCTTGGTCGTCCCCATACCATAAGTTGAGGTTGTTCACGACGTAGGCGCTGTCTTTTTGCATCACGGCATCAGTCGGTTGGATCGTCGTAGTGTTCACGTTGTGATCTCCTTTAAGCTCTTTTTGTTTCATCATCTCGAGAGTCCTCCTCGTTACTGCATCCGACCTTAATGTCGGTTCGTATACTTGTTACGGATATAGATTGCGGCCGAGTTCATCGTGATGAGCACGGTCATTAAGACGATGATGCCGGCTGCGGCCAAGTTTTGGAATTCAGCTTGCGGACGGCTCGTCCAGTTGTAGATTTGAATCGGCAATGCCGTGAAATCAGAGAAAATGTTGTTCGGTGTCGTCGAAATGAACGTCGCAGCCCCAATCATGATGAGCGGCGCCGTTTCACCAATCGCACGAGACACCGCTAAGATGATACCTGTGATAATCCCTGGGAGCGCCGACGGCAACACGACATTGAACGTCGTCTGCCATTTTGAGGCACCGAGAGCGAGCGAGGCGTGACGAAGTTCCATCTTGACCGAACGGAGCGCTTCTTGCGACGCCACGATGACGATCGGTAAACTCATCAACCCAAGCGTCAATGCACCGGTCAACACGGAGTTACCGAAACCTGCTGTCCGGACAAAGAACGTGAGTCCGAGTAAACCGAAAACGATTGACGGGACACCCGCCAAGTTCGAGATGTTGACTTCAATGAATGAAGTCACTCGGTTTCTTGGCGCATACTCTTCCAAGTAAATCGCTGCCCCGACACCGACGATAAACACCATCGGAACGATGAGCATCATGAGCCAAAGCGTCCCGATTAAGGCAGGATAAAGACCGGCCTGACCCGCACGGCGTGACGGGAAGTTCTGTAAGAAATCGAGGTTGACCCACCCGCCACCTTTTGAGACGACGTCATAGATGAGCGTCGACAAGACGAGCAAGGCGAAGACGAGACCCGCCAAAAACACATATTTAAAGATTTCATTTAACCGTAGACGGCTCTTGATGCGACGAGAGACCGTATCTTGGTCCATATAGTTCTTTCCATTCTTGAACTCACTGTTCGGTAAAGCCATATTAGTACTCCTCTCTGAAGCGGCGCGTCACCCAGTTGGCGAACAAGTTCATCACGAGTGTGAAGATGAACAATAACGCACCGACCGCATAGATACTGTAGTATTCGATCGTCCCATAGCCCGCATCCCCTTTGGCGATTTGAACGATATAGGCCGTCATCGTCTGAATCGCGTTCAGCGGATTGAACTCGAAGTTCGGTTGCGAACCACCGGCAATCGTCACAATCATCGTCTCTCCGATGGCACGGCTCATCCCGAGCACGATCGAAGCGATGATACCTGAGAGGGCGGCTGGCATGACAATTTTCACGGCCACTTCAAGGCGCGTGGCACCGAGACCGAGGGCGCCATCGCGAATCTTTTTCGGTACAGCGCTCATTGCGTCTTCCGAAATCGAGGCGATCATCGGGATAATCATGATTCCGACGACAATCCCTGGGCTAAGGGCGTTATAAATCTTCAACCCCGGGATAAGTGCCTGCAAGATTGGCGTCACGAATGACAAGGCGAAAAATCCGAAGACGATCGTCGGGACACCGGCGAGTACTTCAAGAATCGGCTTCAAGATCGTCCGTGCTCGTTCTGAGGCGTATTCACTTAAATAAACCGCAGAAGCGAGGCCGAGCGGTACGGCGACAATCATGGCGATGACCGTGATTTTTAACGTACCTGCGACGAGTGCCCAGACGCCAAAACGTGGATCGGCACTGAGCGGGTACCATTCGGTTGATCCTAAAAACTCGCTCACTGGGACCCGTTCGAAAAATTTGAACAGTTCAAATCCGAGCGTCAACGCGATGCCGATGGTCGTGACGACCGACACGAATGCGCTCAAGAATAGTAAGAACGGCATGATTTTATCAAAGACGTTCGTCGTGCTAAATTTTTTTTGTTTATTGGATTCAATCATCTCTCGAATCGAAAAATCCTTATGTGGTTGATTCATCTCGTGTATCGCTCCCTACCTCTTCATACTAGAAAGCACGGCGAGAAGGCGAGAGAGACTCTCGCCTTCTGACACCGAAACAATTTATTCTCCAGCTTGCTCATCAATCAGTGCGGCGTTATCGTCGTAGCGGCTGTCTTCCATTTTTACATAGCCGACTTCTTCAGAAAGCTCAGCTGCATTTTCGTTCATGAAGCGTGCGAACGCTGCAACTTGTGGCTTATCTTGTAACGATGCGTTGTTGACGTACGTGTAAATCTCACGTGAAAGCGGGTATGACAAGTCGTTGATTGTGTCATGGTTTGGTTCAACACCGTCTACTTGCACCGCGCGGATTGTGTCTTGGTTTTCTACATAGTATGCGAATCCGAAGAATCCGATTGCGCCTTTCGTACCGGCTACCCCTGTAACGAGGACGTTGTCATCTTCAGACAACTGCGCGTCTTGTCGAATGTCCTCTTTATCCATAACAGCTTCGCTAAAGAAGTCGAATGTGCCTGAGTCTTTACCTGGTGCGAAGAATGTGATTTCTTCATCTGGCCACTCGTCGCGGACGTCTTTCCACGTCTTCACGTTCGTATCGAGCCACATCTTGTTTAGTTCTTCAATCGTGATGTCTTGTGCCCAATCGTTCTCTGGGTTTACGACGATTGATAAGCCATCAAGTGCGACTGAGAGTTGTGTGTACTCCACACCGTTCGCTTCCGCTTCTGCCGCTTCTTCTTCTTTAATTTCACGTGATGCGTTTGAGAAGTCTGTCTCGCCTGTTACGAAGCGTTTGAATCCACCACCTGTCCCAGAAACACCGACCGTCACTTCAACGTCTGGTTGTTCTGCTGAGAATTCTTCAGCGACAGCTTCCATGATCGGGAATACAGTTGACGATCCGTCCATGACGACTTTTCCTGAAAGTGCGTCACCTTCGGCTGCGCCACTTCCTTCTTCATTGTTCCCACATGCTGCACCTACAAGTGCTACTGAAGTGATTGAAGCGAGTAGTGCCGATTTTTTCATCCAAGACATTTCTGACGTCCTCCTTGAGTTTCCTTTGAGTTTGGTTGTAGCTCTGTTGTTCTGTCCTACAATTAACATCCTAATAAACTACTATTAACGAGAAATGAACGGAACGTAAAAGAATTGTAAAGACAAAAAAAGAAGCCACCGAAGTGACTTCTTTACTGGAGTTGCGCTTGTACATCTTCAAGGTTGAAATAGGCTTTCATAATATCGTGGGCGACACGCGTATTGACACCTTCCCCTTCGAGGCCAGGCATGATGATCGCCCAAGCGATTTCAGGACTATCGTACGGGGCCCAACCAACGTGGTTCGAGTTGAACGTTTTGATCGGCTCTCCGTTCGCGTTCCGTTTTGCTTGTCCGTCCGGACCTTCGGCGATCGCTTGTGCCGTACCGGTCTTCCCGGCCGCCGTCATCCCTGTCTGTTGCAAGATGCGCGATGTGCCGCTCTCGACCCCTTGGCGGTACCCTTGGCGGACACGTTCGATATATTCGTCACGAACGTTGACTTTATTAAGTGCATTCGGTTGGAACGTGCTGACGACTTGCTTATTATCCTCATCGAGCGATCCCGGTTCGATGATTTCTTTCAGCAAGTGTGGTTGCACACGGTAGCCACCGTTCGCAAGCGCCGACGTGTATTGCGCCAGTTGAATCGGCGTGTACGAGATGTACTGCCCGATGGACATATCCATGAGAAGCGTGACACGGTCCGGTACACTTCTGAAACCGGTCGACTCGAACGGCAAGTCAATTCCGGTCTCAATGCCGAGACCAAACTGTTTATAGTAGTGTTCCATCGTGTTGAACGCCTGCGTGACGTTTTCACCGACGATTTGGCCCGTCGAATAGTAGTCCGCGAGACGAAGTGCGATTTGGAACATGTAAATGTTCGACGATAAGGCAAGCGCATCGAGGTCGTTAATGTTCCCCATGTTCCGGTACGAAGATTTCAATGAAGAACCGATTCGAATCGGCGTGTCGTAAATGTATTCGCCTGGCCGAATGACACCTTCTTCAAGACCAAACGCGACGGTCGCCCCTTTAATTGTTGAACCGATTTGACTCGCCCGGAGCACGGTACCTGTCGAGACGTCTTTGAATTCATTCGTCTCTAAATCGAGCTCTTGCCCAGACAAGGCGAGCAGTTCGCCCGTCTGTGGATTCATCACGACGACGAAAGCACGGTCGAAGTTTGGACTCCCAGAACGACCGGCCCGAATCGCCTTTTTCAAAATTTCATCGACTTCTTTTTGAAACTCAATATCGGTCGACAAGACGATGTCTTTCCCTGGATTCCCGCTCACCCGTGTCGGCTCCCCGACCGGTTGTCCTTTATACGTCGTAAAGACGTCATAAGCCGGTGTCCCGCGCAATACGTCTTCATATTGTTGCTCAAGGTAAGACGTACCCACACGGTCGTTCAAGCCGTATCCGCGTGCCTGATAGGAGGCACGCTGTTCAGCCGGGATTTGACGATAACTGCCGAGGAAGCTTTGGAACGTCTGACCGAACGGATATTCCCGCTCATAGTACGGTTCAATGCTGACACCCGGTAAGAGTTCTAAGTTCTCTTCGATGAGCGCCATCTCTTTCGGTGTGGCGCCGACTTTGATCAATTGCGGGTCGAGGGCGTAACCACTCTCCATGTTATGTTTGATGGCGATAATCTCTTCAGTCGCGTCGTCGAAGTTGATTTCTTCATCTGTGATTGAATCGAGCAACAATTGATCGACTTCCTGATTCGATAAGGCTGCCCGCTCTTCTTCTGACAAGTCAGCGAGTAACGTCTGAACTCGTTCTTGCGACCGTTCTGGATCGATGGCAATCCAATAATCCTTGCGGTCACGCTCTGTCACTTTGCGATCCTTTTCCGGTACGTCTAAAATCTCCGAAAGTTTGAGGGCGACGTCGAGCCGTTCATCCGCTCTTGTCACTTGCGAACGTCGATACATGACCGAATAGTTCGAAATCGTATCCGCGAGGACTTGACCGTTCCGATCATAGATCTTACCGCGCGGCACCTCATATTTGATTTTACTCGATTCCGTCTTCTGGACTTCACGTGCAATCAATTCCCCGTTCACGATTTGAACGACCCCTAAGCGGAAGATCAATGTCGCAAATAAGATGAACACGATAAAGAACAATAAATTTAAACGTAGCGGAAGGTGGTTGCGCCGTTTTTTTGGTACGTTCACGCGGTTTCTCGCCAATGCTGTTGTCTCCTTCCTCAATCCATTTCTTCTATACATATATGTTAGGTGTTAACTTCTAATTTTGACTCGTTTTTCACTATATCATAATTTGTTTACAAAATAATTAAATGTATAAAAAATCCCGAGATTCAATAGAATCCCGGGAAAAATACTTATTTTGCGTTCGCGTAAAGCTTTGCAACGTGATCCCAGTCGATGACGTGGAAGAACGCTTGGATGTAATCCGGGCGGCGGTTTTGATAGTTCAAATAGTACGCGTGCTCCCAGACGTCAAGTCCAAGAATCGGCGTAACGCCTTCCATGATTGGGGAGTCTTGGTTCGGTGTCGATGTGACTTCAAGTTTGCCGTTCTTCACGACGAGCCAAGCCCATCCAGAACCGAATCGGCTTGCTGCCGCTTTTGCGAACTCGTCTTTGAAGGCATCAAAGCTACCGAACGCTTCGTCGATCGCTGAAGCGAGTTCACCTGTTGGCGCACCGTTCTCGTTTTTCTTCAATTGCTTCCAGAAGAACGAGTGATTCCAATGTCCGCCACCGTTGTTGCGTACTGCCGTTTGAATGTCAGCAGGAAGAGAATCGAGGTTTTGAAGCAATTCTTCGAGTGAAGAATACTCCACATCTTTTCCTTCGAGTGCATTGTTTACGTTCGTGACGTATGTGTTGTGGTGTTTCGAGTGGTGGATTTCCATCGTGCGTGCGTCAATGTGTGGTTCAAGTGCATCGTATGCGTAATCAAGTTGTGGTAATTCAAATTTAGCCATAACTAAAATCCCCCTTAAATTTGGTGTGAACAACGTTCGTTTTAAATGTAACAGATTTGTGACGGCATTCTCAATTGTAATGCTTTACTCGACGTCAGCTTCTGGTAACGCCCAAACTGAAATTGACCCCGCCGCCACTTTAAATACCCCATTTCCGTCTTCGTCAATCTCGACGATGGCATCAACCGTGTTCGTCAAATCGACCCACTTCTCCCCGGCGCGATGTTCCCCGACGAACATCTGTTTCTCGGCTTCTTCCGAGTTCGAGATGAGGACGGCACAGCCTGAGCGTTCGATCTCCTCGACACCACAACGGACCCAGCCGATTACGTGTTCATCATCAAAGTAGTCGTCTTGTTGGCCGTATGCTTTCTCGCGACGGGCGTAAAGGAGCGGATTGATCGCATCCTTCTTCCCTTCTGACGGATGCGGCCCGTTAATGCCGTAATAGTCTCCATAAAATACGCATGGATAGCCGTCTTTACGAAGCAAAATCAAACCGTAGGCGATTTGTTTGAACCAATCTTCGACCCATGACTCGAGCGCCTCGTCTGGTTGAGAGTCGTGATTGTCCACGAACGTGACCGAATGGAGCGGATGGGACTGAACGAGCGTGTCATCAAAAATCGTCCGCATGTCGAACGACTCCCCTTCGACCGACGCCCGTTGCAAATTGTAATGGAGTGGGACATCAAAGAGATCGACTTGATAATCGATGTTATCGAGAAAAGCTCGGCAATCTTCGAGCTCCGACTTCCAGAACTCGCCGACGAGGTAGAAGTTTTCCCCTTTCTCTTCCTTCATCGTTTGACTGAACTCTTTGACGAAATCGTAGTTAATATGTTTAATCGCATCGAGACGGAAGCCGTCACATTTCGTCTCTTCGATGAACCATTTACCCCAATTGAGTACTTCTTCCTTCACTTCCGGGTGATGATAATCAATATTCGCAAACATCAAGTAATCGTAGACACCAAACTCGCTGTCGACGTTATCGTTCCATTTCTTGTTTTCCCCGAGAATGAAGAAAATGCCACTGTGTTCCGTCGCCGCATCATAGTCCGTACCGTTAAAGTGATGGAAGTTCCATTTGAATGACGAGTACTTATTGTTACGCGCCTCGTAGTCAAACTTCGTCCATCCTTCGATTTCGAACGGTTCTTCGGACAACACCTTTGTCCGGTCTTCCGGGTCGACTTCAAGCACATTAAATTTTTCGGTCGCGTCCGCTCCGGCTTTATGGTTCAACACGACGTCCATATACACTTGCATCCCGAGCGACTGGACGTATTCCGTCGCTTCGAGCAGCTCTTGTTTCGTTCCGTATTTTGTGGCGACCGTACCTTTTTGTTCAAACTCGCCCAAATCATACAAATCATAAATGCCATACCCTGTGTCCTCTTTACTCTGACCTTTCGTGACCGGAGGTAACCAGAAACCGGTGATGCCCGCTTCCTTTAATTCCTCGGCACGTTCTTTCAATCGTTTCCAATGCTTTTGGTCAGCTGGGACATGCCACTCAAAGAATTGCATCATCGTATGATTTCGTTCCATCTCATTCGCCTCATTTCATATTTTTCAAAAAACAAAATGCTAACGAATATTTACCCACGTCTTCCACTTTGAAAACAAAAAGACAGCTTTCATTTTGAAAGCTGTCTACAATGGACCCTGTAGGACTTGAACCTACGACCGGACGGTTATGAGCCGTCTGCTCTAACCAGCTGAGCTAAGGGTCCTTATCAATAGCGGCGGAGGGAGTCGAACCCACGACCTCACGGGTATGAACCGTACGCTCTAGCCAGCTGAGCTACACCGCCATGTTGTTATACAGTAATAATATATGAATGATTGCCATACTGTCAATGAAATCAGGAGATGTCTAAAAAAAACCTTCGTCCACGGGAGCGTGGACGAAGGCTTAACATTACACGGTCATTTCGTTATTGGCATCTTCAAGCGTGATTTCTGTAATGTTCATCGCATGGTCACCGATCCGCTCCAAGTTCGAGAGCATATCGACGAAGAACATACCAGCTTGACCGTCACATTCGCCCGTGTTGAGACGAACGACGTGGTTTTTACGGAACTGACGCTCGAGCATATCGAGCTTCGCTTCCATTTCAATCACTTGACGGGCTTCGTTCATATCCCCGCTTGCGAGTGTTTGAAGCGACTTCTCGAGTGTCGCCCGCGTCAAGTCGTACATTTCCGTTAATTCTTTTTGCGCATCTGCCGAGAGCGTCACACGAGTCGCTGTCTTATAGTCAATCAACTCGATGATATTCTCCACATGGTCACCGATTCGCTCGATGTCATTGATGGCATGCATTAACGTTTTGTGCTCTTTTGATTCCTGCTCAGTCAAATCGACCGCGGCCAATTTCACGAGGTAATCTGTGATTTTCGCATTGAGCGAGTTTAACGCTTCTTCGATATGTGCTGATTTTTCAGAGTGTTTCTTATCACCAGTCGCCATGTAGTTGCGCGCCTCGTCCAAACCAAGCTTCGCGAAATCACCCATGCGAATTACTTCGTATTTCGCTTGTTCAACAGCGATCGACGGTGATTGTTGAATGAAGATTGGGTCTAAATGTTGCGCTTTCGTATCGACGATTGAGTCTTCGCCAGGTACGAGTTTTGTGACCATCCAAGCAATCGCTCCGATGAACCAGAACTGGATGAGCGTGTTCGCAACGTTGAACGTCCCGTGAGCGAAGGCAATTTGCATTTTCGACTCAATCGCCAATAAATCTGTGATCCAGAAAATATACTGCGTAAAGAGTGGCAAGATGATCAAGAAGATGACCGTACCAATCAAGTTAAAGATAACGTGTGCTGCTGCTGTACGACGTGCTGCCACTGAGGCACCAATCGACGCAAGGATTGCGGTAATCGTTGTCCCGATGTTGTCACCGAACAAAACCGGAAGGGCCGCATCGAGTTCGATTGAACCACCCGCGTAAAGCTCTTGCAGAATCCCGATTGTCGCAGAAGACGACTGGACGATAACAGTGAACACCGTACCGACGATGACACCGAGGAACGGGTTGTCACTCATCGATTGTGTCAAATCAATGAAGTATTCACTTGAACGAAGCGGGCGCATCCCGTCACCCATGAGTTCAAGTCCGTAGAAGAGTGCACCAAGTCCAAATACGACTTGTCCGAGATGTTGGAACTTTTCTTTCTTAAAGAAGAACAACAAGACGGCACCGAGTGCGATCATCGGAAGCGCGTACGCCCCGACATCGAAACCGATGATGAACGCCGTGACCGTCGTCCCGATGTTCGCCCCCATGATGACACCGATGGCTTGACGAAGCGTCATGAAGCCGGCGCTAACGAGTCCGACCGTGATGACGGTCGTACCTGACGACGATTGAATCAAAACGGTTACGATAATCCCGGCGAGTACCCCGAGAAATGGATTCGTTGTATACTTATCAAGGATGTCGCGCAGACGATTTCCTGCTGACTTTTGAAGGCCGTCTCCCATCGATTTGATCCCGAAGAGGAAGATTCCTAAACCTCCAAAAAACATGAATAACATTTCTTGTAATTCCACGATTTTTGTACTCCTTTTGATTGTGAATTGGTTGTGTTTGCTTGGTTGTTAATGCCCTACTCATTATGCCTTCTACCCCGGGCGAATGTAAACACGTTTAATGTTAAGGTTTTATTAAACCACTGTACTTATTCATTGCTTATTTAAAGAATTGTATTATAACAGATTGGAGTTTCGTCTTATGCTTACATCGACTGTCACTTTTTTACGCCAAAGTCTTGTTCCCACGAAACAAGCGCTCAGGCTTCGGCTCGCCCCGCTCCATGCGTATATGCTTGCAAGTCTCATCTTGACCCTACTCGTCACGCTTGTTGACTACATCCTTTTACAGCCCGAATTCTTTGCACCGATGTGGCTATTTTTACACGGCTTTGCGATTTTTTTCTTCTATATGATTACGGTTGCCTTTACCGCCATTTACGTCCAACTCGTAACAAAAGTGCGACAAGGAAAAGCTTGGCCGTATCGGCAAGCCTGGCCGTACGCGGTCGCGATGACGATCGTTCCGATGTTTCTCGTCATCGTCCTTTATCATGCATCCCCACAATGGAGCGTCGTCGGGTTCGGGCTAATCGTCTTCTATGTCACCTATCCGCTCTTTCATGCACCCGTCAAAAACAAAAGACAACCGAGACCACGTTAACGGTCTTGGTTGTCTTTTTGAACGGGTTGCAATGCTTGAAGGACGTGATGCACGTGCTGACTTTGCGCGCTAAGTTCCACCCCTGAGACGTGTAACGTCGTTTGTGCGTCCGAAAACACGTCAACCCCGGTATAAAATTGTTTGAGTTTTCCTTCGAACGCCTGCCCGATCTCTTCAAGCGGCTCGACCGCCCGTGCCATCTGTGTCAGCTCTTCCCCCGTGGCGCGCGTCGTTTCACCAATCGCTTGATAGGACGCAACTTGACGACGTACACCTGCATCGATTTTTTCAATCCCCGCTTCTAAACGGGTCAACTGGTTTCCAAGCTGCGCGATGTCTAGATTAAATCGTTCTAAGTCTTCTAGCGTCTCTTCGCGCTCGAACCGCATCGCTTCAATCGCCGTTACTGCTGAAACCGAAGCGTCATTCGTCACTTTTGCAAGTTGACCGACTTCATTCGCGACGACCGCGAACCCTTTCCCATGTTCGCCCGCTCGAGCCGCTTCAATCGACGCATTGAGTGCGAGCATTTTCGTAGCCGAGGCGACGGATACAATCGTCCGTAGCGCGTGCTCCGCTTGGTTGGAGACGGACTCGCTGTTCAATAGCCGTTCTTGAATCGCATCCGCTTTCGACTTGAATTGCTGACTTTCACCGTGTAGCGAGTGAAAGGAAGTCCGCTCGTTCATAATCATTCCCTTTAACGCTTCTGCTTGCTCCTCGACGTGTCGAATATCGTCATTGAGCTTGTCAATCTGTTGTGTGACGTCCGTAAAGCGATGCGTCGTCTCACTCGTATAAAACTGATACGATGCGCTCGTTTCTTCTAATGAGGTCGCGACTTCTCGAAACGTTGTCAGCTGATGCGCATTCCGTTGGAGTTGATGCGTGAACGTAGGCAAACTGGATTCAAGCGCCATCGCCGTCTTGCTCAACGTGTTGATCGATGTGTTCCATAGTTCAATCAGCGTATTGTATTCTCGCTCGAGTTGCCGCATTTCAAATGATGTAGCGGACAAATTCACCGGCTTGAACGTTCTCAGTTCGACGGCACGTCGCAGCCGTTCAGAGAAGAGGGTAACGGGCCGCAACTCGCTTTGAATCAGACGGCTGAACAGCAACATAATCAACATGACAGATCCAATGATCATTACGATGACTTGTTTTCGTAACGCCCACATCGAACCGAGCACGGACTCTTTCGAAACGACGAGAACGTAATCCGCTCGAAGTTCAGGGATGGCGATGACGGAGATGAATGTATCCGGTCCTTCAATGACGCGAGAACTCGTGTCACCGTCGGGCAAAGCGACGGCGTCAAGTGTTCGAATCGATTTCCCCGTCAAGTGTTCGAGCTGACCTTCGCTCACGATATATTGACTCGCTTCGAGTCCGTCCGCAGATAAAAGTGAAGCTTGTTGCATATACGTCGACTTCAACGAACGCTCGAGCAACTTTTCATTGGCCACATAAGCGCCATACGTCGCTTTCACCGCTTCGCGGACGACTGTCGCTTCTCGGTCCAATCGTTTCTCGATTTCCGTTGCTACCTGTCTCTCCGCTTGAAAAGCAAACCATCCGAACGTCGCCAAAAAGAAAAGAATGACGCTCGGCATAAGCATCCATTGCAGCCTTCGCTCAATTTTCCATATCGGTTTTCTCCAACTTCTTTTCCACTTCAATCCGATCCTCACCTTTCGATACTCTTTATTCGGTCACTATATCGGTCTTAAGACGGTGGAAAATTATGAAGCATCTGTTAAGATAACGTTAGCTTTTGTAAAGAGCACATCTAGTGAACGCTTGCCGGATGCTTTTTCATAAACATTTCGTTATGATAAATAGGAAACCTATCATCTTATATCGATTGGAACCTTTCCAAAAGAAGGAGATCATGTATATGTCAGAAATACTACATCGTTCATTAACTCGCCCGATTCGTGTCGGCAACCTCATCATCGGGGGATCAGATGAAGTCGTCATTCAATCGATGACGACGACAAAAACACATGACGTCGAGGCGACCGTTGCTGAGATTTTACGTCTCGAAGAAGCCGGATGCCAAGTCGTTCGTGTCGCTTGTCCGGATGAACGGGCCGCAGACGCGTTGGCTGAAATCAAGAGCCGTATCAACATCCCGCTCGTCGTCGATATTCACTTCGACTATAAATTGGCACTAAAAGCGATTGAAAGTGGCGTCGATAAGATCCGGATTAACCCGGGTAACATCGGACGCCGTGAAAAAGTCGAGGCGGTCGTCAATGCGGCGAAAGCGAAAGGAATTCCGATTCGAATCGGCGTTAACGCTGGCTCGCTCGAAAAACAATTCCTCGAGAAATACGGGTATCCGACGGCACAAGGGATGGTCGAAAGTGCGATGCACCACGTGAAAATCCTAGAAGACCTCGGTTTTTATAACACGATTATCTCGCTCAAAGCGTCAGACGTGAACCTCGCGCTCGAGGCGTACACGCTCGCCGCGAAGACGTTCGATTATCCGCTCCACGTCGGAATCACCGAGTCGGGCCCGCTCTTCTCCGGCTCACTCAAATCAGCGGCCGGTCTCGGCGCGATTCTCTCACTCGGAATCGGTTCGACGGTGCGCGTCTCGCTTTCAGACGACCCCGTCGAAGAAGTAAAAGTCGCGAAAGAAGTGCTCAAGTCGTTCGGACTCGCTGCGAACGCGGCGACGCTCATCTCGTGTCCGACGTGTGGACGAATTGAAATCGATTTGATTTCAATCGCGAAAGAAGTCGAAGAATACATTCAAAACATTAACGTCAACATTAAAGTCGCTGTCCTCGGTTGTGCGGTCAATGGTCCAGGGGAAGCACGTGAAGCCGACATCGGTATCGCCGGCGCCCGGAACGAAGGACTCCTCTTCCGTCACGGGAAGATTATTCGGAAGGTACCGGAAGCGACAATGGTTGAAGAGTTGAAGAAAGAAATCGATGCCATCGTTGCCGAAAAACTTGCCGCACGTGAACTCGAAGAACAAGAACTCGCCAATCAATCAAAATAACCTGTCACCCGCTCGGTTGCAACCGAGCGGGTTTTTGTTACAATAGACTCTGTGAACAAGGAGGGACCAACATGCATATCGGAATCGACCTCGACGGGACCGTCACGGATCCGCAAAGTTGTTTTCATTACATGAACGACGCGCTAGGCTATGCAATCGACTATCAGCGCGCGACCGAATACGAGTTGCATACGTATACGACGATGACGCAACAAGATTTTTGGAAGTTCATGATTGAACACGGACATGAAGAAGAAATTTATCGTCGCTCGCTCCCACATACGGAAGTGAGTGACGTTTTATGGCATATGCGAAAGATGCACCATCTTCACTACGTGACGGCGCGAAGCGAGGCCGTCCGCGCGGTGACCGAAGATTGGATTAAGCAACAGGCGCTGCCGCTCGACTCACTTATCATGACGGGGAGTCATGATAAGGTCGGGGTCGTCAAAGACTTGTCGCTCGACCTCTTTATGGAAGACCGCTATGAGAATGCGATCTCGATTCATGAGCAGACGGAGATTCCGGTGCTGTTGTTTGATGCACCGTACAATCGAAAACCGTTACCCGATGGCGTAAAACGCATCGTCTCATGGAAAGAGGCACTTCACCATGTCAATCATTTTGAAGTCAATCGCTCCATCTCCAGCCGCTAAAAAAGAGGAATCTCAGGATTCCTCTTTTCGTATACGCCCAATCGCCTCGATGATATCACTCGCAAGCACGCTCGCCGGATGAATCGATTCAGTCACTTTCTTTGCCGCAAGGGCATGCCAGAGCACGGCTTGTTCATTCGGGTTATGGGACGTCTCGATTCGATTGGTCCTCGCCCACAGCGCGAGTAGCATGCCGGTCAGCACGTCCCCGCTCCCCCCTTTCGCAAGAGCCGATGCTTCGACCGCATTGACGGCGCCGGTACCTTCTGGCGTGACGATGAGCGTATGCGTCCCCTTCAAAATCAAGTGGACACCGTGTTGCCTCGCAAACGCCTGCGCCACACCGAAACGGTCCGCCTCGATTTCTTCGACCGTCTTTCCGGTCAACCGCGCGAACTCTCCAGGATGTGGCGTCAAAATTAATGGACCCGTCGCCTCGATTCGTTCTGGTGATAATGCACCGGCGTCTACGACGACCGGCATGGATGTTTGACGAACTTCGTTCCATAGCCGGTCGAGCGTCTCGCCTTCGACGAGACCGGGACCGATCGCGACCGCATCCATCGCCTTTTCGGCAATAGTGTCGGCCGTCGTATACATCGCTTCTGGAAGATTTGCCTTTAAGGGAGCTGCCTGCTCTGGCACAATCAATTCGAGTAAGCCGATACCGGTACGTAACGCCGCCCTTCCTGCTAAAAACGGCGCACCAATTAAATACTCGCTCCCCCCAATTAAAAGACCACGTCCATACGTCGTCTTATGACTGAACCGCTCTCGCGTCAACAGACTGTCATCGAAATCGGCTTCCGTTAGGACACGCCAACTTGACGTATGCGGCAACCCGATATCGATTCGTTCCACTTTCCCATAATACGGTGCCGTTTTCGGCAAAAAAGCCGAGCGCTTGAATCCATGTAGCGTATACGTCAACGTCGCCTGAACGGCGTGTCCGTCAAAATCGTGTGCGGTGTCACTCGGGACACCAGACGGTACATCGATGGAGACGATCGGTGCAGGCTGACGTGTAAGCCAAGCGATGACGTCTCGTCCATTACCGGTTACCCTCCCACTCAATCCACTCCCGAATAAGGCATCTACAATCCAATCTGTCGCCGGTGGATCGTCCACGATGGTGACGAACGGCTCGGCGTACGCCGCATGCATGGCGGTAGCTTCTGTTTTTGGTGACCCGTGCGGTGACCAGACGAACACGTCATGCCCACGCTGCGCCAATTCGCGCGCCACCACCCAACCGTCCCCACCATTGTTCCCAGTGCCACAAACGACGAGCACGGACGCATCGGACGAAAACTGAAGTCGAGATGCGATAGCCGAAGCTGCCCGTTCCATCAAGACGGCTTCTGGCATGCCTTGCGCTTTCGCCTGTTCGTCCGCCTGTTTAATCTCGCTTGCCGTGTAAATCATCGTTCCTTCCCCCTCCCCGATGTAGCAAAAAAAGGATTGACGACGTCAATCCCTCTCAGCCTTACATTGTTTACAATACCCATAAATCTCAAACTTATGATCAATCACTTCAAAGTCTGGATCGAGCGTCTCGACGTACCGCATCGGACAAAGGTCGAGCAATTTCGTCTTGCCGCATCCGCGGCAAATCAAATGGTGATGATGATGGCCCGCGCTACATGTGACACGAAACGACTTCTCCCCACCTAACTCGGTCGCCTCGAGCAGTCCTTCCTCAGCGAACGACTTCAAGTTTCGATAAACCGTATCGAAGCTCATCGTCGGATGCTTCGCTCGCATATAGTCGAGCACGTCTTTGGCACTGACATAACGTTCTTCCTGCGCCAAGTATGCATACATTTCCACCCGCTTCGGTGTCACTTTCAACGACGAGGACTGCAACCGATTGAGTTGTTCTGTCTCATTCATACGTAGCCTCCTTCTTCCGCAATGACGCAAACTTCTCGACTCCCATGACGACAGCTAAAATGCCAACGGCCAAAAGGACAATCACGCCCCCCGGCGCCACATCGAGCTCATAAGCGAGAACGAGCCCGCCGATTGTGGCGACTTCACCGAAGAGGATCGCCCACAGAATGGTCTGTTTGAAACTTTTCGTAAACCGGAGCGCTGCCGCTACGGGTAGCGTGATTAAACTCGAGACGAGTAGCGTTCCGACGATGCGCATACTAACGGCAATGACGAGCGCGACGACGAACATGAACACGAGATGCAACAGTGTGCTCGGCAATCCCGACACTTTCGCTTGTTCTTCATCGAACGACAGGAATAACAATTGTTTATAAAACACGGTGATAACGACGACGGTGACGATAGCCACGCTGACAATCAACACGATATCGGACGGACTGACCGCTGAAATCGAACCGAACAAGAGCGTCGATAAATCGACCGAGAATCCTCGGGAGAGCGAAATGAAAATTGCGCTTAGCCCCATGCCTGCTGACATCATGATTGGAATCGATAGCTCTTGAAAGTGAACGTATTTGTTGCGGAGCCAATCAAGTCCGAGTGCCGCGAGCACCGAGACGAGCGTCCCGAGATAGAGCGGGTTCAAGTCCGAGAATAGTAAGACGTATTGGCCGAGGAACAGGCTGAAGGAGATTCCAGCGAGCGTCACGTGCGACAAGGCGTCAGCGATTAGGCTCATGCGCCGAACGACGACAAACGAGCCGATCAGCGGGGCCGTAAACCCGATGACGACTGCGGCGACGAACGCGTAGCGTAAAAAACTATACGTCAGTAAATCCGAAATCATGATGAACCTTCATGAACGAGCAATTTGACGGGATACGGCTTGATGGCCGTCAATTCACTCAGTTCGCTATATTCTTTCAAACCGCAGTTACATGCCAGCCGTCCTCTGTCGAGATGGACAACTTTCGTGACAAGGTCGGTCACGACGTTCAAATCATGGGTGACGAGAATGAACGTGCATGACGTGTGCTCGCGCAACAGGTGCAGGACTTCATAAAAATCACGCAAATGTTTTTGATCGACGCCGACCGTCGGTTCGTCGAGAATGAGCAAATCCGGCTGGTTAACAATCGCACGGGCAATGAACACCCGTTGTTGCTGACCGCCCGACAGACTTCCGATTTTACGGTCGCGATATTGCCACATGTTGACCGTCTCGAGGGCGTTCTGGATGGCGGCTTGATCTTCCATGTTCAATCGTTTAAATAGACCGATTCTTCCGTATCGACCCATGGCGACCACTTCTTCGACCGTGACCGGGAAACCTGAGTTAAATGAGGCGGCTTTTTGGGAAACGTAACTGATACGGGACTTCTCTTTAAATTGGGCTTGGGGCCGGCCAAACAGTTCGACCGAACCGCTCTGGGGTGTCAACAAACCTAAAATCGACCGAATGAGCGTCGATTTTCCCGACCCGTTCTCGCCGACGATGGCCACGAAATCTCCTTGCCCGATCTCGATGGACACGTCCTGGAGCGCGGCTGTGCCATCATAATAATAGGACACGTGATGTAGTTTCACGACAGGTGTCGTCATAATCGTTAACCTTCTCTCATCAATTAAATCGTAATCATTTCTACTCTCTTAGCGTCTGTATTATACAGAACATTTTAAATTGCTTCAAGTTTGAGGCTGTGTCTATAGAGCGGCACTCGTCTGTCCAATGAAATCAAGATGAGTTTACTTCCGTTTCGGTGTAAACTAAAACTAACGTGAAGAGGGGGATGTGTCGTGGAAAAAAAATTAGCAGTCATCGATATCGGATCGAACTCGATTCGAAACGTCATCTTTGAAGTAAATGGGCACGGTCAGTATTTCGAGCGCTTGAACGTAAAAGAAGTCGCCCGTCTGTCGAGCCATATTACAAAAGACAATGAGCTCTCCGCTGAAGGGATCGCCTCATTGATTGAGACGCTAGACCATTTTATTAGCTTGAACGACCATCACGATGTCAAAGAGACACTTCCGGTCGCGACCGCCGCGATTCGAAACGCAAGCAACTCGGACGCGATTTTAGAGGAAGTGCGCCAGGCGACCGGAATGGAGATTCGATTATTGAGTGATTACGAGGAAGCGTATTACGGGTATTCGGCCATCGTCAACTCAACGTATATCGAGGATGGCTACTCGGTCGACATCGGTGGGGGTTCGATGGAAGTGACGTACTTCAAAGACCGAGAGCTCGTCTTCTATCACAGTTTTCCGTTCGGTGCTGTCACGCTCACGAACGACTTCATGAAAGGAGAAGTGATGACGAAAGAGGAACGAAAACAACTCGTCTCATTTCTAAAAAAATCGTTCAAACAGCTCGATTGGCTCGAGCCGCACGGCGTGCCGCTCGTCGGTGTCGGAGGGACGGCACGAAACTTAGTTCGCGTCGAACAATCGATGTCACACTTTCCACTTGAAGGCATCCATCAATATACGATTGATGCCGATCGACTGGAAGAAGTCGTCGATGAACTCGTCGGCCAATCGAGTAAACAACTCAGCCGGCTCGACGGGCTGTCAAAAGACCGGGTCGACATTATCGCCCCGGCCGTGACGGCGATTGGGGAGCTAGCCCGCCATTTGAAAGTGCCCGAGTTCACGATGAGCAATAACGGGCTCCGGGAAGGACTCTTTTATGAATATTATTTGGAGGCGAACGATGAGGTCCGGTTTGCCGATGTGAAAGAGGAAAGCTTTCGTCACTTCGAACAACAATATAACGTCAACCCAGAACGGCACCGCCACCTCATCCACATGGCACGCCAAATCTATACCGGATTGATTGAGACGAAAGCGATCAAACCAAAACCGTATGAACCGGGACTACTAGAAGGGGCTTGTCGTCTCGCATATGTCGGAGAGTATATCGACCACAACAATAAGAGTGACCACACGTTCCATTTAATCACGACGAATGACTTCAAAGGATTAAACAATGAGGACCGACTTGCCCTCGCCCTCGTTTCATCCTATAAATCACGTCGTCTACTCGACCAACACATTGAAGGCTTTCCGGAATGGTTTGACTCGAAAATGTTGAAGAGTCTGGAACTACTCGGCTCGATTGTCAAACTCGTCGATGCCCTCGATTTGACGGAACGACAAATCATCGAACGCATCGATGTCACGATGGAGGACGGACTCGTCTTTCACTTAAAAACAACTGCAACCGTACGCTTTGAACTACAACGTGGAATCCGGCATAAGAAGCACCTCGAACGCGCCGTCGACCAGCCGATCGAACTCCGTGTAGAAGAGAGAGGGACATCATGACCATCTATACGACTAATCATTTTAACAACCGCGAACTCAGTTGGCTCAGCTTTAACGAACGCGTCCTTCAAGAGGCAATCGATGACCGCAACCCGCTCATGGAACGGCTCAAGTTTCTCGGCATCTTCTCGTCGAACCTCGATGAGTTTTATATGGTACGGTTCGGCGGATTGAAAGACGAGGTGCTCGCTGGCTTTAACCGCCCGGAAGACAAAGCCGGACTGACACCGAAACAGCAGATTAAGGCGATCTCGATTAAAGCGCAAGAACTTGTTGAGTTGCAATACGCGACGTATAAAAAAGTGACAAAGCAACTTGCGAGTGAGAACGTCCGCTTTTTGCGGCCGAAACATTTGAACAAAGCTCAACTCGATTTCATCAAACAGTATTTTCGGACACACGTCTTCCCTGTCCTTACGCCGATCGCCGTCGATGCGTATCGTCCGTTTCCGATGTTGTTGTCGAAATCATTGAACATCGCCGTCGAGATTGCGTCAAAAGAGGAAGGCAAGAAGCGGCTCGCGCTCGTTCAAGTGCCAGCCGTCTTGCCGCGCTATCTTGAATTGCCGACGGAAGAAGAAGATCATACCGACCTCATCTTGCTCGAGGATATCATTATCCAATTCGTCGATTCACTCTTCAAGGGTTACGAGGTCGAATCGACGATGCCGTTTCGGATTACCCGAAACGCCGACATGCCGTTCCACGAGGAAGGCAGCCGGGACGTGCTCAAGCAAATCGAGAAAGAACTAAAGAAACGCCGGTACGGGGTCGCGATTCGGCTTGAAGTGCAGCAACGCTCACTTAGTAAAGAACTGTTATTCATGTTGCAAGATGTCCTCGACCTACATGACCGCGATATCTTCATCGTGGACGGTCCGATTGACCTGACGTTCTTATTTGGCGTCTACAGTAAGATTGGCACCGAATATGACGGTATGATCAACGAGACATTAATCCCATTCATCCCAGAAGGACTCGAGTCCGGGAAAGACTTATTTAAAAGCTTGTTGAAGCAAGACTATTTGCTCCACCATCCGTTCCACTCGTTCGACCCGGTCGTCCGTTTCATTGCCCAAGCCGCGAAAGACCCGAACGTCTTGGCCATCAAGCAGACGCTTTATCGCGTCTCCGGCGACTCCCCGATTATCAAGGCGTTGACCGATGCGGCCGAGAGCGGAAAGCAAGTGACCGTCCTCGTCGAACTCAAGGCCCGTTTCGATGAAGAGAAGAATATTCAATGGGCGAAACAGCTTGAGAAAGCCGGGGCCCACGTCATCTATGGCTATAAAGAGTTGAAGACGCACTCAAAAATCACCCTTGTCGTTCGGATTTTAGAGGGTGGTGTCTTGCAACGTTTCGTCCACCTCGGCACTGGTAATTACAACGACTCGACGGCGAAACTCTACACCGACATCGGGTTGTTGACGACGAACGAGGAGCTCGCAGAGGATGCGACGAACTTCTTCAACTGGTTGTCTGGTTATGGGGAACGTCCGTCGTGGCATAAGTTTGAGACGTCGCCTGACGATATGCTCGATTTCTTTTTACAAAAAATTGAGGACGAGATTAAGTTACATGAGAAGTACGGGAACGGGCGCATCGTCGCCAAAATGAACTCGATCACGGACAAATCGATTATCATGAAGCTGTACGATGCCTCTCAAGCCGGTGTGAAGATTGATTTGATCGTCCGGGGGATTTGCTGTCTACGTCCAGGCATAAAAGGCGTTTCCGAGAACATTCGCGTCATCTCCATCATCGATCGTTATTTGGAACACTCTCGAATCTTTTATTTTTATCAGAATGGGAAAGAAGATTTGTACTGCTCCTCCGCCGATTGGATGACACGTAATATGAAGAAACGCATCGAAATTTTGTTCCCGATTCTTGATGCGGGCCATAAATCATACATTAAAGACATGCTGGCGCTCCAGCTCGTCGATAACGTCAAAGCACGGAGCCAACGTGCCGATGGAAGCTATGTGTACATCAAGCAAGAGTCGGGCCAAGAACGGATTCAGTCCCAAATCATCATCCATCAATATACAGGCGGGCGTTGGAACAACATCCCGAGTGTGTTCGAGCGAGAACCATCGAATTGGGCGGAACGTGAAGTGTTACGTTTGAAAGCCGAAAATGAAAAAATGACAGATGACTGATGTTAGACTTCTCAAAGCGAAAAGAACGTTGTATAATGAATTCGGTCATAATTTGTAAAACGTTTTCATTTCATTATACGGAGGAATCACGATGCAAGAAATCCTATTATCGTTACTCGCTGGTCTCATTTGTGGCATGATCTTTACCGCCTTGAAGTTACCGCTCCCGGCCCCACCGGTTCTCCCAGGGGTCATCGGGATCTTCGGTGTCTTTCTAGGCATGAAAGTCTATCAGTTCGCGGTCGCCAACTGGCCGTTTTAACAAACAAGGAACGATGTCCGCACGGACATCGTTCCTTTTTATTTGCAGTGTAACGCTTTATGGCATGTCGGACAGACCCACATCTCCGCTTCGGCCTCCATATGGCATTCCATCAATCGAACAGCCAATGGTCCATAGCGATTCGATAAATCAGACGTGCAGATGGCGCATACGGTCGTCGGGGAGAGACGATGTTCAACTTGTCGCTCACGAGCGAGATGCGCTTCATACGTCTCCCGGCTCCACCGTTTAGATGGGACACGGTATCCTTCATCCCATAGACGTTTCAACGTGACATAATCTGTTGTCTCGTCATACGCGCCCACGTATAACAACGGATGATGGAAATCGAGGGCAAGCAAATCGACGAGGCTATACACCCCATTCGGAGCGGACGGTTCTAACCAGTAGCGGTCATCCGGCCGTGACGTCGTCTCGACGAGCAATACGTCCGCCTCAGCGACAATCCCATGACCGATTAGTTCGATGAACGCGGTCGGCGTCGAGACGTCACCTTCGACATAGAACGGGCTCTGTTCTTGAAAATAGACCGGCAGCGCGGACCAGGCATCATAAGTAGCCGGATCGATTCGAAGCCGATTCATTCGTTATTGATACGCGAGCGTGAAACGCTCCCGCCACTCCGCATCGAATTCAGCCGCTCGGAGCATGGCGATTTCTTGCTTGTACGGCGCAACTTTCGTCTTGTCGCTGATTGGGATATAAGGCGTCTCCAAGATTTTCGGAAGATGGGCGAACGCCTCATGGTGGATGATGCGGTTCAATGCATCAAATCCGATCTCCCCATAGCCGATGTTTTCGTGCCGGTCTTTCTTCGCCCCGCGTACGTTCTTCGAATCATTCACATGAATGACACCGAGGCGGTCGAGACCGACGATCCGGTCAAACTGATCGATGACGCCATCGAGGTCGTTCACCAAGTCATACCCGGCGTCATGGACGTGGCACGTGTCGAGACAGACCGAGAGACGATCGTTATGCGTCACCCCATTGATGATCGTGGCGAGCTCTTCGAACGTTTTTCCGAGCTCACTTCCTTTTCCGGCCATCGTCTCAAGGGCGATTTTCACCGTTTCGTTCCCCGTGAGCACTTCATTTAAGCCTTCGATGATGCGGGCGAGTCCGATTTCTTCCCCAGCACCAACATGCGCCCCGGGATGTAACACGACATGACGCGCGATTTGGAGCGCCTCTGCCCGTTTAATCTCTTCGGCAAGAAACGAGACAGCGAGTTCGAACGTTTCCGGTTTTGTCGTATTCCCTAAGTTGATGATGTACGGGGCATGGACGACAATCTCTTCGATGTCATGCGCGGCCATATGCGCGAGGGCCGCCTCAATATTCAAGTCTTCGATTGGCTTTCGGCGCGTATTTTGAGGCGCACCTGTGTAGACCATCATCGTCGTCGCGCCATAAGATACGGCCTCCTCACTTCCTGCGAGGAGCATCTTCTTTCCAGAAACTGAAACGTGTGAACCAATTTTCAATGTCATCATCTTCCCTTCCTATCTTCTCTTCTCAGTGTACACAAAAAGCAGAACCGACTCCAAGAAGTCGATTCTGCTAAACGGTCAACGTTTATTTTTCTTACGGATTTCACGACGCTCTTTGCGTTGACTTTGCATATGCTCACGTGAAGCCGTTTCTTTCAACTTATACTTGAACTTCTTCTTGTAGCCCGGTTTGACTTTCTTCTTCGCTTTCTTGATTTCCCCGGCCATGCGGCTGTGGGCCGTTTGCGAGACTTTCATCTTCCGGTCTGTCGTACGACGTTTACGTGTCTTGATTGGCTGAAGCGATCCATCGTGGCGCACATCGACGTGCGTGAACGAGAATCCGCGCTCTTCAAGACGGTTGATTGGACCGTTCTCGTGGTCTTCGTAAAGCGTGTACGCCTCACCCGTCGCTCCGGCACGACCTGTCCGACCGACACGGTGCGTGTAGAAGTCGAGATCTTTCGGGATGCCGAAGTTGATGACGTGCGAAACGCCTTTAATATCAATACCACGCGCAGCCAAGTCGGTCGCGATGACGTATTGATACTTCGCGTCGTTAATATCTTTAATCGCTTGCTTACGACGGCGTGCCTGCATGTCACCATGAAGCGTCCCGACGTTGAGTCCCGCCTCGCGGAACGTCGTCTCGAGCTCATCCGCTTCTTGCTTCGTGTTCGTGAACACGAGACAGACGAACGGATTGATGGCTTTGGCGACTTCGACCGTCAACGCTTTACGGTCACGGTGACGGACGGGAATCGTGTGGTGCTTGATTTTCGGCACGACACGGTGTTCTGCACTCGCTTCCGCGTAACGCGGGTCGTGCAAATATTTCTTCAAGAACGGCTCGAGCTTCTCTGGAATCGTAGCCGAGAAGACCATCGTTTGAAGTTTTTCCGGCAACGCTTGCGCGATGCGGTCGACTTCAGGCAAGAAGCCCATGTCGAGCATTTGATCGGCCTCATCGACGACAAAGTGTGTAACTTTGTGCGGGAAGAGTGCCTGGACTTTCATCAAATCGAGAATCCGTCCCGGTGTCCCGATGATGAGTTGCGGCGGGTTTTTCATGCGATCGATTTGACGCTCGCGGTCCGTTCCCCCGACAATCAAACTCGTTTTGATGAATTCCGGTTGTTTGATGAGGAGCGATTTTAACTCCTCGTGAATTTGCCATGCGAGTTCACGCGTCGGCGCGACGACAATCGCTTGAACCGATTGGTCTTCCGGGTTGATGGCTTCTAAAATCGGTAAGAGAAACGCAAGCGTCTTCCCTGTACCGGTCTGTGATTTTCCGATGATGTCACGACCGTTCATGGCAGCCGGAATGATCCGGGCCTGAATGTCGGTCGGCTTGGTGATGCGCTTTTCTGTCAAGGCATCGACGATAAACGGTAACAATTTGAACTGTTGGAAGCTGTTCAATCGATACACCTCCTGTTTCTTTCCACTTTTCCTAGCATAGCGGAATCTAATCATTTGTCAATTAATCTTTTATGAGTCCTTCGTATAAATAGCTCGATGAATAGTAATGACGGGAAATCTTTTTCCCGCTCAAATACTGTTCGAGCGCCTTGAACCCGACTTCAATCATCTCGTTTGGCGACTGCACGATGGTGGCGTCGACTTCTCCTTTATGAATTAAAGGATACATCTCGGTGACCCCGTCGACCGAGATGATGGTTTTATCGAGCAATCCCCTGCTCTCAAGGGCACGGACGACGCCGAACGTATTGTCATCGTTATGCGAGAAGATTGCATCGAACGGGATCTCTTCTTTTAACCAGCGCGACATTTCAATCTCGGCTTGGAACGTGTCGAAGTTCCCGGTTAAGGAAGCGACGACTTCAAGCTCATCGTGTGCCTGATCATACTCTGTCAACCCGAGGCTCCGGTCGATCGTGGAGCGGACTTTTGCCGTCCCTCTCACTTCGACGACACGAATCGGGCGATTGAGATTGGCGTGTTTGGCGGCAATATGGTTCGCTGCCATCCGCCCGATTTCGATGTTGTCCGAGACGACCGATGTGAGCACGCTATCATGGTCAATCATGCGGTCAATCGCGATAATCGGGATGCCTTCCCGCTCCGCTCGCTCTAATGAAGGACGGATGAACGTCTCATCGAGCGTTGTCACAAAAATCGCTTCGACGCCACGGTCAATCAACGAATCGAGTTTCTCTTTTTCTAGCACGCGGGAGTCTTCACTCGTCGTCGGGATGGGAATGAACCCTTTTTGATTGGCCGTTCGAACGAAAGCGGCGAGCAGTTTATTCGCATGCTCATGTTTGTCACTGACGAAGACGAAACCGACTTCATTATCTTTCGTCTTTTGCTCCGGTAGTTGAATCGAAGTGATGAGCAGAATCGTCATCGCCCATACGATGGGAAGCCATAGCCAATAGTGACGGAACCCCTTCATACGTCTGACCGCCTTGGGATTTTAATCATCATGGCCGTTCCTTCTCCTTCAACACTTTCGATTTCCATTTGGCCGTTCACGGCCTTCAAATATTCTCGAATCATATACAGTCCAAGTCCGTTCCCGTTTTCTTTCGTCGTATAGAACGCCGAACCGACAGCCTTTACTTGCGCTTTCGTCATGCCGACCCCGTTATCCTCAATCAAGAATCGATAATCTCGCTCTGTGAAGAGGATCGTCACGGTGACGCTTCCGTCCGCTCCTTTTGAATCGACGGCCTCGACCGCGTTTTTAAACAAGTTATAGATGATTTGCACGAGCATATCGTTCGAGCAATAAAACGGCGGCATCTCGTTCGGGACAATCAGTTCCCATTTCGTCACACGCTTATAACATTCAGCGTCGAGCAGAAATTCGAGCCGGCTCGCAAATTCAGCCATGTCGAGCCACTCTTCGTCGCGTTTCGATTGGTCCGGCTTCGCGAGTGTGAGCATCGTCGAAATCAAGTGATTGGCCCGGTCGAGCTCAGAGAGGGCCAAATCGAGCATCTCTTGACTGCTATGCCCCTCTTTCACCATTTGAAGCGTGATTTGGACCGGTGTGAGCGGATTCCGAATCTCATGGGCAATCCCGGCAGCGAGTTGACCGAGCGAGGCCAGTTTTTCTTGCTGGAGCAACAGCTGTTGCTGACTCAACTGCTCGCGCCGCGACGTTTCCATTCGTCTCGAATAGTCGTTATACGTGTCGAGTAGCGTCTGGACTTCTTTTGAACCGGTCCGTTCAAGCTGAATCGGTTCGAGCGATTGTTGTCGTTTAATGTTTTGTACGAGCTCCGTGAGCGGGCTCGTCAACGTCTTGGATAGAAGCAGTCCGACGAGGATACTGAGAAAGAACGTGACGAGCGTGATCATTAAATATTGCCAACGCGTCGCATAGACCGCTTCATACACGGAATCGGTGCTATGTTTGGCGAGCACGCTCCAGCCGTTGACTCGGGCGTCCGGTTCATACATATAGACGTCTGTGTCCGTGCTCATGATTGAACGCAAGTCCTTATTTCTCGTCTCTTCAATGACCGACCGGGACAGACGCCGCTCGGCATCGGTGACAAGGTTGAACGACGTCGATAACACTTCTCCACGTTCGTTCAATAAATACAGAATCATATTGTCATTCGCCGATTCCAATACCCGTCGATATAAATCCGAGTTGAGGACACTGATACTCCCCCCGAACAGACCAATCGGCCGGTTGTCTTCTAGCACCGGGACATACAAATACGTCCCGACATCTCCAGAGATGGAAATCGGGTCACTCATATAAATTTCGTTGCCGCCAGACGTGATGACGTTCGTGAATTTTGGATCGGCCTTCAACGTCATCGCCGGAACTTGCCGCTGCGAATACCACGTGAACGCATCTTCTCTTAAATCATAATAGAAGATGGACGTGAATCCCGTGCGCTGGTTCAAATAGCCGGTGCGAATCCGTTCTTCAATCCATGGCTCATTCCCGAGGTACGCACCAAGGTAGACGAGGTCCTCATACAGCTTCCCGAGCCGCGTTTCCATATTCTCGATACTGCCGTCAATCGCATAATCGAACTGGTCTTTCGCCAACTCTTCGGCACGGGACACCGTCACGCGATCGGCCGAAAACGCTAAAGAGGAGATGACGAGTCCTAAAATGATGAAGATGATAAACGTGATTTGAAAGAAGTACGATTTACGGACTTCTAGCAATGATTTCAAACGTTCCACGGTGTCCCTCCTTTCTAACCTTCAAATTATAGCATGAATACACGCAATTCTTTTCGTATTTTCGAAACAATGTTAGACTAAGACGTATGAAAGCATCGCGAAAGGAGCGTTCATCGCATAATGAAAATTAAAAAAATCAGCCCGCGCGGTTACTGCTATGGTGTCGTCGACGCCATGAAGCTCGCCAACGAGGCTGTGGCCAACCCAGATTTACCACGGCCAATCCATATACTCGGTATGATCGTTCACAACCGGCACGTCACCCAGGCGTTCGAAGACCTCGGCGTCAAAACCGTCGACGGCGACGACCGCATGCAGGCACTCGAAACGATTGACAAAGGAACGGTCGTCTTCACTGCCCACGGCATCTCTCCGCTCGTTCGAAAGCGGGCCATCGAAAAAGGGCTAACGATTGTCGATGCGTCTTGTCCGGACGTACTCGTCACACATGATCTCATTCGGGAAAAGACGGCTGTCGGCTATGAAGTCATCTATATCGGCAAACATGGCCATCCCGAACCAGAAGGGGCAATGGGTGTCGCTCCGGGGAAAGTCCACCTCGTCCAGTTCGAGGAAGACCTCGAGGCATTGCCAGCGCACTTGTTCGACACAAACATCCTCGTCACGAACCAGACGACGATGAGCCAATGGGACGTCTCGGCGTTGATTGAACAGATTCAAGAACGTTACCCGCACGTCGAAGTGCATAACGAGATTTGCAACGCGACGCAAGTTCGTCAAGAAGCTGTCGCTGAGCAGGCCGGAGATTGTGATTTACTCATCGTCGTCGGCGATCCGAAATCGAACAACTCGAACCGCCTCGCCCAAGTCTCAAAAGAGATTGCCGGCACGAACGCGTATCGTATCGGTGACTTGAGCGAGCTCGACCTCGCTTGGCTCGAAGGAGTCGAGACGGTCGCGGTCACGTCTGGCGCCTCGACACCGACACCGATTACGAAAAAAGTCATCGACTTCTTGAGCCAATACGACCCGACTGACTTGAGCACGCACGATAAAACGCCATTCCTAGAACTTCGAAGCATCCTCCCTAAAGTGAAGGCGCTCCGCAAGTGACGACAAATCCCCGGCCTGAGGACAGGTCGGGGATTATGATTTACTGGAAACGAAACGGGTTTGTGTTCGTCGTCGATACGAGCAATTCGACGTCGAGCTTCGCTTGATCGAATTTTCGACGCAACACATCGACGACACCTTGCTTCATGACACTCTCGACGTGGTGGCCCGGATCGACGACAGCGAGCCCGAGCGCCATCGCGTCGTGGGCGACATGGAAATAAAGATCGCCCGTCACGTAAGCGTCCGCGCCATTGAAATGTGCGGCCGATACATATTTGTTCCCGTCCCCACCAAGGACGGCAACCTTCTCAATCATCCGGTCCGGGTCACCGACGACACGTACGCCTTCGACACCGAAACTCGTTTTGACGTGGAGCGCGAACTGTTCGAGCGTAAGCGGGCTCTTTAGGCGACCGATTCGACCAAGTCCATGCACGGGACCGTCGATTTCATCACGAATCACGTCGTGCGCTACTTCTTCGTACGGATGCGCTTGTTTCATCGCACGCAATACGTGCTTCTTTTGACTTTCCGTCATGACGGTCTCAATCTTCACTTCTTCGACCGTCTCGGTCTTTCCGACTTGACCGAGATATGGATTCGCCTTGTCGAGCGGTTTGAACTGCCCGACACCTTCCACCTTGAACTGGCAATCGCCATACTCTCCGATATGACCGGCCCCTGCTTTTGCCAACGCCTCAGACACGATCGTTTCATGTGTTTTCGGGACGAAGACGGCGAGCTTGTACACCGGTTCTTTATATGTCGGGATGAGTACGCTCGTATCCGTAAGGCCGAGCGCCCCGCTCATCCAGTCATTGACCCCACCAGCACATACATCGAGGTTCGTATGGGCCACATAGACGGCGATGTCATGCTTCACACATTTCATGACAATGCGTCCGGCCGCGCTTCGGTCGTTTACCTGGCCGAGCGGGCTAAAGATAGGCGGGTGGTGGGCAATAATCAAATCAACGCCATTCGCAATCGCTTCATCGACGACCGGCTCGAGCACATCGAGCGTGACCATGACTTTTTGAACGTCCTTATCGAGCGAACCGATTTGAAGGCCAATCTTATCCCCTTCGACGGCAAGGTGCTTTGGAGCGAACGCCTCGAATAGTTGAATGATGTGGTTGCCGTTTGCCATTATTCACTCACCTCTCTCATCTTGTCCCGGAGCGTCGTAAACGTCCGTTGTTTTTCAAGGAGTGCTTCCGTCTGTTCACCCGAGCGCATCTGTCCGAGCACATAGTCCAACTTGTCGGCTTCCCGGCGCCATTTGAGTTTAAACGCCTCCGGGCGACGTTCGAGCAAATAAGGTCCGAAGAGCAGTTGCCATTTTCGTACGTCTTCGTTTTGGCTATACCGGGTTTCGCTGCCGCGCTCGCCGACGAGAATTTCATATACTTTATCGTTCTCCTCGACGATTTGCTCATCAATCAACACATAGCCTGAAGCGAGCAGCCATTCCCGAACATGCTCCCCGTCAACGTTCGGTTGCAAGACGAGTCGCTCGACCGCTCCGAGCTTATTCTTTCCGGCTTCTAAAATTGAACGAATCAAACTGCCACCCATTCCACAAATCGAGATGCATGTCGCTTCATTCTCTTCAAGGACAGCGAGTCCATTTCCGAGCCGGACGTCAATTTTGTCCGTCGCCCCAATCAAGGCGACTTGAGCCTCTGCCGCTTCCATCGGTCCTCGGTTCACTTCACCGGCAATCGCGCGGTCGACGATACCATTTTGGACGAGATAACACGGGACGTAGGCATGATCTGAGCCGATATCGGCGAGCACGCTACCTTGAGGGATGAAGTCGACGACTTGTTTGAGTCGACGGTCTAACGTTACTTGTTCTTGCATGAAGACAACTCCTTTTTGACTACTTCTATCTTAGGTTAACGAAATTTTGTGATGCGGACAACAAAAAAACGTACCCTCATGCGTGAGAGTACGTTACTGTCTTATTGCTCGAGCAACCACGTCGCGAGAACTTCTGCCTCTTCTGCCGACGCTAGGCCACCTGGCATCGAACCTTTACCGTTGATGATGATGTTCGTGATCTCATCTGGCGTCAAGCGATCCCCTACACCTGTAAGAGCCGGACCGACACCACCTTCAAGATTTCCACCGTGGCAACCTGTGCAACCTTTTGCAGCATACAAATCTTCTGGATTCATTTCAGTCATCGCTGGACCTTCTGCTGCTTGTTGCGCTTGGTTCACGCCAAAATACGATAATGAGACCATGGCGATGATGGCAACGATTGCAATCGCGGCAAATGGTAACAATGGATTACGCATTGTATTTCCCCCTCGTGTTCATTCCAAATTTCTACCCATCACTATTTTACTCAAAAAACAATAAAGAAGGAAGGAAAATCACTCATTTTCCTCCCTTTCTTCTAAAACTTCACACTTTATTCAAATGTCTCATTAATCGAGGAAATCTTTTAAGCGCTTCGAGCGGCTCGGGTGACGCAATTTGCGTAACGCCTTCGCTTCGATTTGACGAATCCGCTCACGCGTGACGCCAAACACTTTTCCGACTTCTTCGAGCGTCCGCGTCCGACCGTCATCGAGTCCGAAACGGAGGCGCAAGACGTTCTCTTCACGGTCTGTGAGCGTGTCGAGCACGTCTTCGAGCTGTTCTTTGAGGAGTTCATAGGCGGCCGCATCTTGCGGGGCCATCGCATCTTGGTCTTCAATGAAGTCCCCGAGATGCGAGTCATCCTCTTCGCCGATCGGTGTCTCGAGCGACACCGGTTCTTGGGCGATTTTCAAGATTTCACGCACCTTCTCAGGTGTGAGTTCCATCTCTTTGGCGATTTCTTCAGGAGAAGGCTCACGTCCGAGGTCTTGCAACAATTGTCGCTGGACACGAATCAATTTGTTGATTGTTTCGACCATATGGACCGGAATCCGGATCGTCCGGGCTTGGTCCGCGATGGCACGTGTGATGGCTTGACGAATCCACCACGTCGCGTACGTCGAGAACTTGAACCCTTTCATGTAGTCGAATTTTTCGACGGCTTTAATGAGACCCATGTTCCCTTCTTGAATCAAATCGAGGAAGAGCATTCCACGACCGACGTACCGTTTCGCGATGGAGACGACGAGACGAAGGTTGGCTTCAGCAAGCCGCTTCTTCGCTTCTTCATCCCCTTGCTCGATCCGCTTCGCAAGCTCCGTCTCATCTTTCGCGCTGAGAAGGTCCACGCGGCCAATCTCTTTCAAGTACATGCGGACCGGGTCATTGATTTTAATGCCGGGCGGGACCGACAAGTCGTTCAAATCGACTTCGTCATCTTCTTTTTTCGCGGGTGTCTCTTCCGCATCGGCCGCATCTTCTGTGACACGGATATCTTTGCCTTCTAAGTCTTCGATGAAGTTGTCGACGAAGTCCGAGTCCACTTCAAAGTGGCTGAGACGATCTTGAATCTCCTGCATCGAGACGACGCCTTTTTTCTTCCCTAATTTCTCGAGTTCCTCTATGGCGTTAAATAAGTCCTCTTTTTTCTTCTCTGCCATCTAGCAGTTCAACTCCTTCCAAACTTCCTTCGCGTTCATCGTTCGCGTAGACGGCGACTACGATTAATGAGTTCTTGCAATTTCGATGCCTGGTCTACAATACTTTCGGCATCTTGCGCGATTTCCCTCTTCGCACGTTCGATTTGACGCTGTTCCTCATAACTGTTTATGACCTTAATGTATTCATCTAAAACCTCTTCACTGAGCTCATCAGGCGCAGCCATGAGTCGCACTTCCGCATAACGTGTCGCATAGTCCGGACGTTCGTTGCACCGTCGCTCCATAAACGCAGGCACGACTTGTTCGAACTCCTCGAGCGTCATCTCTTCAGACACGACCTCATAAAGGGCGGTAGCTAGCATCCGGTGAACCTCGTCTTGATAGGCTAACCCAAGCCGGTCTCGTACGTAACGGACACGATCCGGCCCGCTGAGCAACGCGCGCAACAACAGCTTCTCCGCTTTCAAGTAACGCGGTTCCGACGCCTTCGATGCCCGTCTCCGTGCAGGTTCAGGCGCTGGGGCGCGCTCGGGAACGTGTTCTTTCTTTCCCGCCGCTGGCATCCGGGACAATAACGTGTTCACCGGAATCTCGAATTCATCAGCCAGCTTCTTCACGTATAAGTCGCGTCGAATCGAGTTATCGCTTTTACTAATTTCCTCAAGCATAGATTCAATAAAGCGAATCCGTTCTCCTTCTCGATTCAAGTTTTTCCCGCGACGGAGCGTCCGGTTCATGAAATCGAGGACAGACAACCGTTCTGACTCGATGAACCGTTGCCATTGTTCAATCCCATTCGTCCGAATATAATCGTCCGGATCCGTTTTTTCAGGTAACGGGAGCACTTGAACATCGAGGGGATACGCTTCGAGCAAGCGAACGACTTTGAGTGTCGCCTCTTGCCCGGCGTTGTCACCGTCGTAACAGACAATGACTTCGTCCACCATGCGCGCGAGCGCACGTGCATGTCCGGCCGAGAAGGCGGTGCCAAGCGAGGCCACCACTTCTTTCGTCCCGGCTTGAGCGACTTGAAGCACATCGACGTTTCCTTCTACTAAGAAGACTCGTTTCTGTTTCCGCATCGTCGCACGTGCTTGTGGGAAGCCGAATAACAATTCACTTTTATTGAATAATGGGGTGTCGGACGTGTTGACGTACTTCGGCTTTCGTTCGTCAATTGCCCGCCCGCTGAAGCCGACGATGGTGCCGTCTCGATCCGCAATCGGAAAGACGACCCGACCTTCGAACCGATCAAAATATTCACCGGCTCTAGACTTTGAAATCAAGCCGGCCTCAACCATCACTTCCAAGTCAAAGCCTCGCCGTTCGAGTGAGTCTACGGTAAACCGCCGCTGATCCGGCGCATAGCCGATTTTGTATGCGGCGATCGTCTCTTCCTGGAGCCCGCGATTGATCAAATATGATAAGCCGACGTCCCCAGCTTCCGTCTTCATGAGGACTTCATGATACAGTTCTGCGACGACGCGGTGGGCATCACGCATCTGTTTACGAATCTGTTGGTCCCGTGAGAGCTCCTCGTCGCCAGGCACCCCGCCTTCGACAGTAATGTTGGCTCGCGTAGCCAATCGTTCCACCGTTTCCGGGAACGAAAGACCTTCCGTCTCCATGACGAACGTGAAGACGTTACCGCCTGCACCGCAACCAAAACAATGATACATCCCTTTTTCCGGAGATACCGAAAAAGAGGGACTATTTTCGGAATGAAACGGACAAAGCCCGACGAGGCGATGTCCTTGTTTCTTCAATTCGACCCGTTCGCTAATCAAATCGACGATATCTGTTGCCTGTTTCACTTCCTCAATGACTTCATCCGGTATCCGTGGCAACTCCACCACTCCCTACATCCAAACTCGCAACGAAACGGAACGCGCTTCACGTTCCGTTTCAATGTAATGTCAGTACTCTATTATACCCGTTCGGAACACTGATTACTAACACGAGTGCTCACGACACGTTATGAATGACCAAGATGGCGCAAAATGATACCAGCCGTCTCTTCGACCGCCTTATTCGTCACGTCGATGACCTCACAACCGATTCGTTCGTAGATTCCTCTCGCATACTCGAGTTCACGATTGATCCGCTCGAGTTGGGCGTAGTCTGCCTCCGGTTTTAAACCAAGCGATTTCAATCGCTCCATCCGAATCGAGATGAGCTTATCCGGTGAGATAATCAATCCGACACACCGCTCCGGCGGTAAATCAAACAACTCTTCGGGCGGGCGAGATTCCGGAACGAGCGGCACGTTCGCGACTTTGAACCGTTTTAACGCCAAGTACTGGGAAAGCGGTGTTTTTGAAGTCCTCGAGACGCCGACGAGCACGATATCGGCCTTTTTCAAGCCACGCGGATCGCGACCATCGTCATATTTCACGGCGAACTCCATCGCTTCGATCTTACGGAAATAGTCATCGTCGAGGCGATAGATGAGTCCCGGTTTTTCGCGCGGGCTCTCTTGAAGTTCACCCGATAAGACATCGAGCAAGTCGCCGAGCAAATCGACCGTCTTCACACCATGCGCCTCCCCGAGAGAGACGAGCAAGGCCCGATGCTCCTCGTTGACGAGAGTGAACGCAATAATGGCCGCTTGCGCTCGGGCTTGCGTCACGACGTCTTGAATCGTCTGTTCATCCTCGACAAACGGGATGCGTAGCGTCTCAATTGCATTTTCATGGAACTGAATGCTAGCGGCCCGTACGACGAGTTCACACGTCTCGCCGACCGAGTCACTTACGACAAACACGAGTTGTTTCTTTGTCAAATCAGGTTCCTCCTCAGAACGACTCATCGTTAGCGAGCGCAATCAACACTTTTGTCATGTTCGTCTTTGTCATACGACCGAGCACGATCAGCTTGCCGTCTTTTTCTTCGACGACCGGCATCGCATCAATTTGTTTTTCAATCAACTTCATCCCGGCTCGAATCAACGTCTCGCTTTTTTCACAGACAGTAATGTTTGGCATCCGTGTCATGATGACATTGACCGGTAGTTGGTCAAGATCTTGATTCCCGATCGCGGCCCGGAGCAAGTCTTTTCGCGACAACACCCCGACGAGTTCGCTATCTTTCCCGACGACGAACAACGAGCCGACGTCTTCTAGAAAGAGCGTCACGACCGCATCATAGACGGTCATCTCGTCACTGACGACTTTTGCCGATGACATGAAGTCCCCGACAGTCAACGAGTCGAGCTTTTCTCGAAGCATCGACGAGTTGCGCTTGCCGACGAACGTGTAACCGACACGCGGTCTCGCCTCTAGTATGCCCGTCATCGTCAAAATCGCGAGGTCCGGACGGAGCGTCGCCCGAGTGAGCGACAATTCTTGCGCAATCTGCTCACCCGTGATCGGGCCGTTCTCCTTCACGATTTCAACAATCTTCTGTTGGCGTTCATTCAGTTGCATGGCCAACCCCCTCTAATTTGGTCAAAGTACGAGTGCGTTGAAGTCGGCGACACGTTCGATCGCCGTCGCAAGGCGCTTCATCTCATGAAGACGGTTCAAGCGGACAGCGTCCACGTCACTCATGACCATCGTATTTTCAAAGTATGCGCTAATCGGCTGTTCAAGATTACGAAGTGCCCCAAGCGCACGCTCATAGTCCCCGTGATCCACTGCCTCATTCGAATGGCGAATCGTCTCTTCGGCGATATCATGGAGCGCACGTTCTTCTGCGTTTTCAAACAAGGAAACATCGACCGTTCCGTCTGTGCCTTTTTTGGCGATATTGCCGACCCGTGTCAATTGTTCAATCAACGGCTTCGCTTCGTCGCGCGACACGAACTGTTGTACCGCGTCAGCTCGGGCGTCTAAACGCGAGACAGAAAGCGCTGTCGTGAGGACGGCGTCGATGACATCGTAACGGACTTGGCGCTCTTGCAGACGATACTTCAAGCGTAGCATGAAGAAGTCTTTCAATTGCGCTTTGACTTGTTCTTTATCGGCATCATAAAGTCCTGCTTCTAGCTGTGAATCGACAACTTTTGACAAAATCTCGTCAATCGTTAAATCGACGTTCCAATCTCCAAGGATTTGAACGACACCTTGCGCTTGTCGGCGAAGGGCGAACGGGTCTTGTGAACCGCTCGGGATCATGCCGATTCCAAAGAAGGCGGCAATCGAATCGAGCTTGTCAGCGAGCGCGAGCGTCGCTCCGGTCGCAGTCGCCGGTGACGCATCGCCAGCAAACCGCGGCATGTAATGCTCACGGATAGCCGCAGCGACTTCGCGGTCTTCGCCTTGCATGAGGGCGTACTTCTCGCCCATGATGCCTTGCAGTTCCGTGAACTCATACACCATTTGACTGACGAGGTCGAACTTATGGATGTGGGCCGCACGTGCGACTTTCGTTTCGTCTGCTTTAAAGAGCGGCGCGAGCGTTTCGGCTAGCCGTTCTACACGACGAACCTTGTCACCGGTCGTGCCGAGTTTTTCGTGGAACACGATTCGGTCGAGACGTGGCAATTGATCGTCAAGCTTTGTCTTTTTGTCTTCCTCGTAGAAGAAGACGGCATCGGCGAGACGAGCACGGATGACTTTTTCGTTTCCGCGGGCGACGTTCTCGAGGTGCTCGGCGTTTCCGTTCCGAACGGTGACGAAATACTGCTTGAGCGTGTCGCCGACGTAGACTGGGAAGTAACGTTGATGTTCTTTCATCGTCGTGATCAACACTTCTTCTGGCAATTCGAGATAACTCGCATCATACTCACCGAATAGCGCTGTCGGCCACTCGACGAGGTTTGTCACTTCCTCAAGCAATGACGCGTCAAGCGGAACCGTCCAACCTTGTTCAGACGCGAGCGCTTCGATTTGGGCCGTGATTCGGGCTTTACGCGTTTCATATGAGGCAACGACGAATGCTTGCTCGAGCGTCGATACGTACGCGTCTGGCGAAGCGATCGTGACGTCACCCGTGCTTAAGAAGCGGTGACCGCGCGTCACATTGCCAGTTTTGACACCTTCAATCTCGAAATCGATGCGGTCTGTTCCGAATAAGGCGATCATCCAACGAATCGGACGCATGTAACGGAGGTTGCTCGTTCCCCATTTCATGTTTTTCGGGAATGTCATGCCACGCACGACGTGTTCAAGACCAGACAAGAGCGACATCGTCGCTTGGCCCGCCTCGTGACGGTCCGCAAAGACATACTCGACGCCTTTCTCTTCTGCGAAATAGAGGTCTTCGACCGAAAGGCCGCGACCGCGCGCGAATCCGGCTGCGGCTTTCGACCAATTGCCTTCAGCATCTTGGGCAATCTTTTTCGCCGGTCCACGTAACGTCTCCGTCAAATCTTGTTGTGTCTCTTCGACGTCTTTGACGAGGACGGCGAGACGGCGTGGCGTCGAGTAGACTTCAACCGTCCCGAAGTTGACGCGGGCGTCAGTTAAGAAAGTCGTGACGCGCTCCGCTAACTGTTGTTCTGAACGGAGGACGTATTGGGCTGGTAATTCTTCAAGTCCGATTTCTAGTAAAAGGTCACGCATCAAGGGCACCTGCTTTCTCTTGATTCAGAAGCGGGAAACCGAGACGTTCCCGTTCTTCGATAAATTTCGCCGCGCACGCACGCGACATGTTCCGTACACGTTGGATGAATCCGGTACGCTCGGTCACCGAGATGGCACCTTTCGCATCGAGTAAGTTGAACGTGTGCGAACATTTGAGGATATAGTCGTAAGCCGGGAAGACGAGGTTCTCGTCAAGGGCACGTTTCGCTTCTTTTTCATACGTGTCGAACAATGTGAACAACATGTCGACATCTGACAGCTCGAACGTATATTTCGAATGCTCGAACTCCGGTTGATAGAAGATATCTCCGTACTTAAATCCATCTGTCCAGACGAGGTCAAATACGCTCTCGACTTCTTGAATGTACGAGGCGAGGCGCTCGAGACCGTACGTGATTTCGACGGCGATTGGGTCACATTCGATTCCGCCGACTTGTTGGAAGTACGTGAACTGCGTGATTTCCATCCCGTTGAGCCATACTTCCCAACCGAGTCCTGCTGCACCGAACGTCGGATTTTCCCAGTTATCTTCGACGAAACGGATATCGTGCTCGAGCGGGTTGATCCCGATGAGTTCAAGGCTCTCCAAGTACAGTTCTTGAATGTTATCCGGTGACGGTTTCATGATGACTTGGAACTGATGGTGTTGATACAAGCGGTTCGGGTTCTCCCCGTATCGGCCATCTGCCGGACGGCGTGATGGTTCCGTATAACAGACGTTCCACGGCTCTGGCCCGAGACTACGCAAAAACGTCATCGGGTTCATCGTCCCGGCTCCTTTTTCCACATCGTATGCCTGCATCGTCAGGCAACCTTTTGACGCCCAGAAGTTTTGCAACGTCAAAATGATTTCTTGTACAGTCTTATGTTTCATGTTGTGACACCTCCAAAAGTATTGAAACGACAAAAAACGCCCCTATGTGCCATGCACATAGGGACGGGATTACCCGCGGTTCCACCCTACTTGCCTCGAGACGAGGCCACTCTTTGGATTGTGGGCGCTCCAGAATCGCCATTCACTTTTCACATGACGCTCGGCTCCCACCTGCCCGAACTCGCTGTTGCCATCGTTAAAAAGTTACTCATTTCCTTCATTGCGCACGCTACATTCATTTGTCTAATCGTAAGTTATGGTATCGAATCTTGTCGAAAAAGTCAATCATCGTTCAAATGAAGTCGTTGCATTTGATCGAGCACGCGCTTTGTCTTGAGACGAAGCCCGCTGTATGAATCCATATAGGCGTCGAATAGTTGCCTGAGAAGTAGCCGCGTCTCTTTCGTGAGCGGGACGTTGCTAAATTCGGAGAGCTCGTGGCGGCTCATCCAAAACAGCAATTTCGCCAAGCGCTCGCTCAAGCGAATCGAGCCTTCTTCGTTATGACGCGCACATAAGAACCCGCCGGCCGTCACGGAAAAATACATCGGGTCGGTCACGTCGTTACAGCGGATGCATCCGGTCAACACCGGGGTGACGCCGAGCAAGTGTAGAATGCGCAACTCAAAGTGGTGCGTGATCACATCCGGGTCCATCCCGGCGTTGAGCGCTTGAAGCGCCTCGTTCAAGATGCGAAAGAGCGGACGGTTCGGGACCCGGTCCTCGACGGTCTTATCGACGAGTTCGAGCCAATACATCGCGTACGCCATCCGCTCGACGTCTTTCCGGATTTCCGGATAAGACGTAATCACATCTGATGATTTCAATTGGCCAAGCCCGCGGCTCGCCGGAAAGATATAGACGGCTTCGACGAACGGTTGACTCGAAGCGTGTAGCCTGCTCCCCGGCTTTTTGGCCCCTCTTGCCATGACGGCGACTTTACCGAGTTCTTCGGTGAACAGCGTCACGACTTTGTTCGATTCCCCGTAATTGACCGTGCGGATGACGATTCCCGTGACCTTTTGCAACATCGATCAATACTCGTCGTCGCGGAAACCGAGGTCGCGCAATTGCCCCATCTTGTTACGCCAGTCCTTCTGCACTTTCACCCAAAGGTTCAAATACACTTTCGTCCCAAGAAGCATCTCAATATCTTGTCTTGCTTCCGTTCCGATTTCACGAAGCATCGCGCCTTTTTTACCGATGACGATTCCTTTTTGCGAATCGCGTTCGACCATAATCACGGCTTCGACATCAACCATTTCCGAGTTCTCCCGTTTTTTGATCGACTCGATGGCGACGGCGATCGAGTGCGGAACTTCATCGCGTGTTTTATGGAGCACTTTTTCACGAATCAATTCAGAGATGATGAACCGTTCCGGATGGTCGGTCACTTGATCCGCCGGGTAATACATCGGGCCTTCCGGCAATAGCTTCTTAATTTCACCGATTAGCGGTTCGACGTTGTTGCCTTGAAGTGCCGAAATCGGGACGTACGCCGCGAAATCGAGCTGGTTTTTATATTGTTCAATGACGGCTGGAATCTCATCTGGATGAATCATATCAATTTTGTTCATGACGAGGATGATCGGCGTGTCAAGTCCCTTCAACTTTTCAATGATGAAGTCGTCGCCCGCGCCACGCGGTTCTGTCACGTTGACCATGAATAGAATCGCATCGACTTCACGCAAGGCGTTCGTCGCGACTTTCATCATGAAATCGCCGAGGCGATGTTTTGGTTTATGAATCCCGGGTGTGTCGATGAAGATGATTTGGGCATCATCGGTCGTATATACCCCTTGGACTTTGTTGCGCGTCGTCTGTGGTTTGTCCGACATGATGGCTATCTTTTGGCCAATGACACGGTTTAAAAATGTCGATTTCCCGACGTTCGGGCGACCGATAATCGAGACGAATCCTGATTTAAAATCTTCTTGATACATAGTGCACCTGCTTTCTAATTGTCTTGAATAAGGACGCGCCCGTTCACACGAGCGCGAGAAGATACGGTATGAAAATAACGAGAGCCGTTACGGCCGCACCAAACGAGGCGATCAGAACGGCCCCGGCGGCTACATCTTTCGCCTGCTTAGCGAGTGGTTTCACGTCGCGCGTCACTAAATCGACGGTTCGTTCGACGGCCGTATTGAGTAATTCTAGCGAAATAACGAGAATGATCCAACCAAATAACAGCAAGTTCTCCATCACCGTCGTGCCAAGCCATACGGCGAAGACACCGACGAGGACGCTCGCAATCAGGTGAATCCGCATATTCCGCTCGGTCCGCGCCGCGTGCACAATCCCTTGCACGGCGAACCAAAACGGTCTCACACCTTGCCTCGCTTCAGTTCAAAGTGGGCGAGCACTTCTTCTTGTCGCGTCGTCATCTCTTCCTCTTCTTCAGGCGTCATATGATCGTACCCGAGAAGGTGCAAGAAACCGTGAATCGCCAAGAAGCCAAGTTCACGTTCAAACGAGTGACCATAGTCGGCCGCTTGTTCGCGGCAACGTTCGACCGAAATGATGAGGTCGCCGAGAAGGCGCGGCTCGTCTTCGTCGAGCATAAAGTCCATCTCTTCTTCCCCCATCTCGTCGAATGCGAAACTGATGACATCTGTCGGGGCGTCTTTGCCACGCCAATCGCGATTGATTTCTTGAATTAGCTCGTTCGTCAAAAATGTGACGGAGAGCTCACTCGGTTCCTCGATTTCTTCTTCTTTCGCGGCGTGGACTAAAATGGCTTCAACGAGTTCGCGTTGCGCGCTCGTCAATAATCCATGTTCATCGTTCGAGATGATTTGCATGCATGTCGCCTTCTTTCTTTAATTCTGGATATTCGATGCGTTCATGGAACAGGCCAGTCAACGTCTCACAGGCACTCTCGCCGACACGCCATACTTCTCTCGTCGTCAAGTCACAATCCTCAAACTGACCGTCTTGCAACTTGTCGCGAATGATGGCATTGACGAGCTGACGAATGCGATCAGGAGTCGGTTGTTTTTGTGACCGGACCGCAGCCTCGATCGAATCGACAATCATCACGACGGCCGCCTCGCGCGTCTGCGGTTTTGGCCCCGGATAGCGGAAGCGTGATTCAGATACGTCGCGCGTCTCTTTTGCTTTGACAAAAAAGAATTTTAACAGTGACGTCCCGTGATGTTGCTCGGCGATATCGATAATCTCCTGCGGCAACTTATAGCGTCGCAACAAATCAGCGCCGTCATACGGATGGGCCATAATGATATCGGCCGACTCTTCCGGCGTGAGCCGGTCATGTGGATTGATCCCGTTCTGTTGATTCTCGATAAAGTGAAGGGGGCGCTCGGTCTTCCCGAGGTCGTGATAATAACTCGCCACGCGAGCGAGCAATCCGTCAGCCCCAATGGCCTCACATGCCGACTCGGCCAAGTTGGCGACCATCATACTGTGATGATACGTGCCCGGCGCTTCCATCAACAGCTTGCGAAGGAGTGGATGGGTCGGACTCATGAGTTCGACGAGACGTCCCGACGATAAGACACCGAACCATGGCTCGAGAAACGGCAAGAAGCCAAACGTGAGCACGATCGATAAAAGCGCCCCGACAACGGCGAAGCCGGACAAGTACGCGGCCATCTCCCACGACACTTGCGTATTGCGTAAAAATAAGAGTGCGAGCACCATAATGATATTGATAATCCCCAGTAAGATGCCAGACAAGAATAATCGTTTTCGTTGAATCTTCGGTTCGACTAAGAATACGGCGAGGAAACTACCCGTCGCAAAGTAGACGACTGTCATGAAGCTCGTATTCTGTCCGTAACTGACGACGATGGCCCCGGCGACCATCGTAATCAATGCCGATGCGAGCGCAACCCGTTCATCGACCAAAATCCGGAGGAGCAAGACGACAAATGCGGTCGGTGCGAGGACGTATGCGTATGTCGTGAATTCAACCCCGATATAGCCGACCCCGAAAAAGAGCCCGAGTTGGAATAAGAGCAGACCGTATACCGTGATCAAGATTTTCGGGCGGAGCAGTAGTTCATTAATTTTCGAGCGGATAAGCATAAACAAAAATCCTGCCGTCAATAGACCACTCAGTAAGTAAGCTCCGAACAACGGTGCGAACGATCGGTTCGGATCGATGGCACCACTCAGTTCGAGTTTCCGATAAATCTCGCGCGTCACGACTTCCCCTTGATTGACGAGGAGTTGGCCTTCTTGAATGATGACCGGATCGACGGCGTCGACCGCTTCTTGTTCTTTTTGCCGCGTCGCTTCAGAATCGAAGACGTAGTTCGGCACGATGAGCTGGTCGCTCAAGCTTTTGGCGATCGTCCGAAACTCAAGCGAGAGCGGCGATTGATCGATGAGCGTCCCGGCGCGGTCACGGGCGTCAGCAATCGAGTCGGAGCTCGTTTCGATGCGGTTGCCCATGACTTCTTGAAGTGCCGTCACAGTGACGTCTTCGACTGTCCTACGCGTATTCTCGCTCGCTTGGAGCAAGGCGTTCAACTCATCATCTCCGAGGAAGCCGTTCGCATCGGTTGAATTGAGACGGCTTTTAATGTCAGCGAGTTCCGTGTCGTCGTCCGTATTCTCATATGCCGCGAACAATTGCTCAACTTTCGCGATTTGTTGATCGGCGAACTCACGGCGGAGCGAGAACTGGCTACCGACAGCGTTCGTCGCTTCTTGTCTTAACCGTTCGGTTGCGACGCGATCTTCAATCGTGATCGGTGAACGGATATCTTGTTCGGCGATTCCGAGCGGTTCGACACTTATGATGGTCGGGCGCACTGTAAAGTAAAGAATCGCCCCAAGGATGAGGAAGAAAGCGATCGAAATCGCCGCTACCGTCCATTGACGTGCTCGTTGCATCAGTGCCCCCCCCTTTCGTCATGTAAGATCCGTGCTATAGGCGTTGATGATTTTCTTGACGAGTGGATGGCGGACGACGTCCGAGGCGGTAAAGTGCTCGAAATGAATCCCATCTACCCCTTCTAATAAACGAAGCGCCTCTTGTAACCCGGACGCCTTTCCTTTCGGTAAATCGACTTGTGTCAAATCCCCCGTCACAACCATTTTCGACCCGAATCCGAGACGCGTCAGGAACATCTTCATCTGTTCTTTCGTCGTGTTCTGCGCTTCATCTAAGATGACGAACGCATCTTCGAGCGTCCGTCCCCGCATGTAAGCGAGTGGGGCGACTTCAATCGTCCCGCGCTCGAGCAAACGATTCGTCTGTTCCATGCCATATACATCAAACAAAGCGTCATAAAGTGGGCGCAAGTATGGGTCGACTTTCTCTTTCAAGTCACCCGGTAAAAAGCCGAGGCTTTCACCCGCCTCCACGGCCGGACGCGTCAAGATGATTCGCTTCACTTGACCTTCTTTCAAAGCACGCACTGCGAGGACGACCGCTAAATACGTCTTCCCTGTCCCGGCCGGACCGATTCCAAAGACGAGATCACGTCGCTCGATAGCACGGACGTATCGGCTCTGACCGACCGTCTTCGCGCGAATCGGCTTGCCTTTACTCGTCGTGAACACGACACGCTCATAATGTTCGAGCAACTCGTCCCCTTTTCCGACTTGAATGTGTTGGATGACGCTAATCGCATCACTTTCGTTCAAGCGCGCACCTTTTTTGACGAGCTGCTGCAACGTCTTAACGACTTGTTTCGTGAGCTCTAACGTATCGGCGGAGTCTGCTTGAATGATGAGTTCTTCTCCTCGAGGTGTCAATGCGACGGAAAGCTCAGATTCGATCGCCTCGAACACTTCGTCTTTCGGTCCAAGGAGTGCTTGTGCTTCGTTCGCATGCTCCATGACGAACGGAATTTTATCAGTCATAATCAATGGTTGATACTCCCCCTCTTGAATAGAATGTTCCCTCTCTACTTTAGCACTATCAAGCCGTTCGTGAAAGAAAGACCGCCCCTTGCACGAGCAAAAAAGCAGTAACGAGAAGAACCGCACTTGATTGTTGGATTAAACCAACACATCAAGGCGGTTCCAGTCACTGCCTCATTCAACGCTTTCGTTTTGAGACGGGCGGCTGAATGATTTCACTCCACACGACCGCTTGTCTCACTTGTTTCATCGACATACGTGGTTGCGGACGTGTCGATTCCGCTTCCGTAAGGGGCGGAATCTTCACCGTCTGTTCGAACTCCCGGCTGACTGCCGGTTGTTGTTCTCGCCGTTTCGGCGCGTGACGGTCCGGGTCGTATGGTCGACCTAACGTTTGTTCCGGAGCCGCCGGAGCCGCGACACGACGACGCAACTTCTGTCCTTGTCCTTGTGCTTGTTTCGGTTCGTCAAGCGAACCTTCGACTTCTTTCATCATGTCGCCGACCGTATCGAGATAGCGTTTCAAGTCCGAACTTGGGGGACGCTCTCCCGTCGTCGACGAGGATTTCTCTAGCCGTTTCATGACCGCCGAGGCGATCCCGAACGCGGCGAGTAGGAGTACCCACAGTCCATCCATATCGATTACTCTCTATTGTCAGATTCGACTGGGTGACCGATCGCTTTACGCATGTCTGTATCGGCTTGGACGTTCAAGTAGTTGACGTAGTCCATAACACCGAGTTTGCCGTGGCGGAGCGCCTCGGCCATCGCGAGTGGTACTTCGGCTTCGGCAGCAACAACTTTCGCGCGCATCTCTTCGACAGAAGATTTCATCTCTTGTTCGCGGGCAATCGCCATCGCGCGGCGCTCTTCCGCTTTCGCTTGTGCAATCTTCTTGTCTGCTTCAGCTTGGTCCGTCTGAAGCACCGCACCGATGTTTTTCCCGATATCAATGTCGGCAATGTCAATCGACAGAATCTCAAACGCCGTTCCTGAATCAAGACCTTTCGTCAAGACCGTGCGTGAAATCAAGTCTGGATTCTCGAGGACGTGTTTATGATTGTTTTGCGAACCGATTGTTGAAACGACCCCTTCACCAACACGTGCAATAATCGTCTCTTCACCGGCACCCCCGACGAGTCGGTCGATGTTGGCACGGACCGTGATTCGAGCTTTCGCTTTCACTTCAATCCCATCCATCGCCACACCAGCGATGAACGGTGTTTCAATCACTTTCGGGTTAACGGACATCTGAACCGCTTCAAGCACGTTTCGACCAGCAAGATCGATGGCCGCTGCACGCTCGAACGACAATTCGATGTTCGCGCGGTGAGCAGCAATCAATGCGTTGACGACACGGTCGACGTTCCCGCCGGCAAGGAAGTGACTCTCGAGCTGGTTCGTGTTCAAACCGAGACCGGCTTTGACCGCTTTAATGAGCGGGTTGACGATTTTCGACGGGACGACGCGACGGAGTCGCATCCCAACGAGCGTAAAAATCGACACGTGAACGCCTGCTGCGAACGAGCTAATCCATAATCCTACCGGTACAAACGTGAAGAATACCGCTAGGGCAATCAAACCTCCACCTGAGATGAGTAACGTGGTCAATAATTCTGGTGTCATTCTGTTACATCCTCCTTCGGCTCTATAAAGTTCCGGACGACGACGCGTCCTGAATCGACTTTATATACCTGAATTTTAGTTTGTTGATCGAGATAGCCACCCTCTGTCACGACATCGATTCGTTCTCCTTCAATCTCAGCGGTACCCGCTGGACGAAGTGGTGTCAATGTGACGCCGACTTTGCCGAGCAAACTTTGTTTGTCGGCATGTGACAAGTAACCTTTTTCCGACGACGTCGAGTCCGTCAAGATGAGGCCCTTGTACATGAGCGATCGATTCGATTGTAAACGTCGATACGCCCAAAATCCAAGTCCGGCCACAATGGCCGTGGCCAAACCGAGTGATAACCATAGCTGACCGATCGTGGCGCCCGCCATAATCAGACTAGCGACGACGGCACCTATACCGAGCACTCCAAACAATCCAAAACCGGCAACGAACACTTCAATTCCAAGAAGGACGACCCCGACGAAAAAAACTGTCAGAATCACTCCGAGACCAAATGTCATCGTACTGCTACCCCCTTCCAAATACAAAGCTACCTCTTATCTCTAGTGTATACGAAACGAGAATGAATGTGGTTTCAGAATACGCAAAAAAAGGCAGAATCTTTTGGAATTTCCAAAAGACCCTGCCAATTTAGTTAATTCGTCAATTGTTGTTTGACAATTCGGTTCACAAGACCACCGTCTGCCTTGCCTTTAACTTGAGGCATGACGACGCCCATCACCTTACCCATATCGGACGGGGCCGACGCATTCGTCTGAGCAATCGCTGCGTTGACGATTGCGGTGACCTCTTCCTCAGAGAGTTGTTCAGGCATATAGGCTTCTAGCACGACAATCTCGTCAGCAACTTTAGAAGCAAGGTCTTCACGACCAGCGCTTTCGAATTCTCGGAGGGAGTCTCTGCGCTGTTTCATCTCTCGGTTGAGCACCGTGAGTTCCTCTTCCTCAGTTAGATCTTGTCGGCCAAATTTGATAGCCTCATTTTGGAGCGACGCTTTGACCATCCGGATCGTCGTGAGACGATCTTTTTGTTTGGCGCGCATGGCTTGCTTCATGTCGTCCGTCAAGCGTTCTTGAAGACTCATGAGCTAACACCCTCTCTACAAATGAAACTGGAATCAGAATTTCTTACGCTTACGCGCAGCTTCTGATTTCAATTTGCGTTTTACGCTTGGCTTTTCGTAGTGACGACGTTTACGAACTTCGGCAAGTGTGCCATCCTTCGAAACACCGCGTTTGAAACGACGAAGAGCGTCTTCAAGCGATTCGTTTTTACGGACACGAGTTTCCACTAGTTTTCCCTCCCTCCGAATTACACGACTAAGGAAACGTGTTTCACACGTCATATCATATTATAGTGAAATTAAGTCGTGAGGTCAACCACTAGTTCTTAATAGTCGCTGTCTGAACGACCGCCCGTGACGATGGCGATTCCAGCCGATGCCCCGATGCGCGTCGCACCAGCATCAATCATCGCTTTCGCGCCCTCGAAGTCACGTACGCCACCCGACGCTTTTACGCCGACATCTGGTCCGACTGTCTCACGCATGAGGCGAATATCCTCCACCGTCGCGCCGCCCGTCGAGAAGCCAGTCGATGTCTTCACGAAATCGGCACCAGCTTTCACAGACAACTCGGCTGCCGTCTTGATTTCTTCTTTTGTGAGTAAGCATGTTTCGAAGATGACTTTGACAAGTGTGCCGTTCGCCGCTTCTACGACTGCACGGATGTCACGCTCGACAAGCTCCAAGTCACCATCTTTTAACGCCGCGATATTAATGACCATATCGACTTCGTCTGCCCCGTTCGCAATCGCATCTTTCGTCTCGAACGCTTTTACTTCCGGCGTGTTCGCGCCAAGCGGGAAACCGATGACCGTACATACTTTGACGTCGTCATCTGACTTGAGTTGTGCTGCAGCGTACTTCACCCATGTCGGGTTGACACAAACGCTCGCGAACTTGTATTCAAGTGCTTCTTCGCAAAGCTTCGTGATTTGATCTTTCGTCGTTTCTGCCTTTAGTGCCGTGTGATCGATATAACGTGCTAATTCCATCGTGTAGTTCCTCCTTTAAACGTTGAGTCTGACATATAGGTCTGACCTCTAACATATTATCATGTTTTACGCGCTTGTAACAGCTTTCATTTAAGCAAGCTGGCGTCGTTTTCTCGTTTGGACCCAGCTGTTCCAGCTAAAGAAGAAGATGGCGAGCCAAATACACGTGAACGCGAACACGTGATATGCCGTGAACGGCTCATGGTACAGGATGACGCCAATCGCCAGACTGATTGTCGGTGCGATGAACTGCAAAAACCCAACAAGTGTGAACGGGATGTGCTGCGCTCCGTAGCCGAACAACAAGAGCGGTAACGCCGTCATGACGCCGGTCCCGAGTAGGGCGAGCCAAATAATCGGAGACGGAGTGAGGGTGAGCGTCTCCCGCGACGTCTCGAACGCGAGAAACAAAACCGCGACCGGTACAACCGCGAGCGTCTCGATGCCGAGACTGACCGTCGAGGCGAGCGGCCGTCGCTTTTTTACCATCCCGTAAAATCCGAACGTACTTGCCAAGATGAACGCAATCCAAGGGAATGAACCGTAACCAAACGTCAAGACGAGCACCCCAATCGTGGCCACCCCGACAGCGAGCCACTGGACCCGATTTAATGATTCCCGAAACACGAGCACTCCTAACACCATACTGACGAGCGGATTGATGTAATAGCCGAGTGAAGCTTCAATGATGTAACCATGGTTCACGGCCCATATGTAAACAAACCAGTTCGCACTGACGATGAACCCGTTCAACATGAAAGCGTTTCGAGTCGCTCGGTGACGTAACGCATAATTGAATTCCGTCCACTGTTTCGTCCACTTCAAGACGAGCAAGATGAATAAAAACGACCAAACGATTCGATGAGCGAGAATTTGACTGCTCGGGATTTCCTGTAGAAACTTCCAATAAATCGGGAGGATCCCCCACATGACGTATGCGCCAACCGTGGTCAAGACTCCTTTATTCAACGTATTCACCTGCCCTCTCCTACAATTAACGTCAGTTTAGTCGATGCGTTATCTACATTCAACATATTTCTTTCTTATATACAGAACAAAAAGAGGCGTGCTCGAAGCACTGCCTCTCTTCCTAAATCATTTAGTTTGAAATCGTCTCGACGGCAGCGAGCGCTTGTTCCAAATCTTCGATCAAGTCAGCTACGTCTTCAAGGCCGACAGAGATTCGAACAAGCCCGTCTGTAATCCCGAGCTCGAGGCGTCGTTCAGGCGGAATTGATGCATGCGTCATTCGTGCCGGTACACTGATGAGACTCTCGACCGCACCGAGACTTTCCGCAAGCGTGAAATAGTGCGTCTTCGCGACAATCAATTCGGCCGCTTCGGCTGATCCGACATCAAAGGCGATCATGCCGCCGAACCCGCGTGCTTGTGACGTATGAACACGCTTCGCTTCCTCACTAGCGATACTCGGATGCAAGACGCGTCCGACTGCTTCATGTTTCGTCAAGAAGTCGACGAGCGCGAGCGCGTTCGATTCGATTTCTTCCATACGGACGGCAAGCGTCTTGATGCCACGGACAACGAGGAAGCTGTCCTGTGGCCCGAGAACGGCACCGACCGAGTTTTGTAAGAACGCCAAGTCTTCACCGAGTTCTTCGGTGCGCGAGACGACGAGACCGGCAACGACGTCGCTATGGCCTCCTAAATACTTCGTCGCACTATGAAGCACGTAATCCGCTCCGAACTCGATCGGATTTTGGAAGTATGGCGTCATGAACGTATTGTCGACGACGAACAACGTCCCCGCCTCGTCCGAGATTTGACGCATCTGCTTCAAATCCGTGACGTTTAAGAGCGGGTTCGTCGGTGTCTCAACGTAAATCATTTTTGTGTTCGGCTGAAGCGCGGCGCGGACCGCCGTCTCATCGGCCGTATCGACAAAAGATGCCTCCAAGCCAAGTGATTGAAATACTCGATTGAATACACGGTACGTTCCTCCATATACATCAGAACCGACGATGACGTGGTCCCCAGATTTTAAGAGCATTAAAATCGTCGACACGGCTGCCATCCCCGATGCGAACGCAAAACCACGTGCGCCGCCCTCGATGTCTGCAATCAACGTCTCGAGTGCCGTGCGCGTCGGGTTAGCGGTACGTGAATACTCGTACCCTTCTCGCAAGTTACCGATTCCGTCTTGTTTGTATGTGCTCGTCTGATAAATCGCCGGCGTGACGGCCCCTGTAAGGGGGTCCGTCGTTTTACCGCCGTGAATGAGCGCTGTTTTTGTACGCATGTTCTGCCTCCTCGACTATCCCTTGACTTAAATAACGTTCCACACTGTCCGGCAAGATTGTAACAATCACGCCTTCGGTCATTTGATTGGCTTCTTCGACACAAGCCGCAATTGCCGCCCCAGACGAACTTCCGATGAGAAGTCCTTCACGTTTCGCCATGTGCGCCACGTAATAGAACGCGTCCTCATCTGTGATTGTAAAGATGCCATCGACGTAAGCCTCGTCTAGAAAAACCGGCCACGACTCAACCCCGATACCCTCTGTCTTATGAGGACCCGGTGCCCCGCCATTTAAAATCGACCCTTCTGGCTCGACAACGATCGTTTTCGTCCCGTTCGGTCTGAGCGTTTTCGCGACGCCCGTGAACGTCCCGCCAGAACCTGCGCCCGCAATAAAGACATCAATCTGCGGAAGATCGTGGAGTAATTCTAAAGCGAGCGTTTCGACGTACGTATCCGGATTATCAGGATTCGAGAACTGTTCAGGCAAATACGCGTCATGTTCGACTGCCAGTTCTTTCGCCCGCTCAATCGCCCCTTTCATCCCAAGCGACGTCGGGGTGTTAACTACTGTCGCACCAAGCAAGCGCATGAGTGCTTGTTTCTCTTGACTGAATTTCTCAGGCGTGACCGTCATGAGTCGAATCCCGAACTTTTGACAAGCGAGCGCGAGGCCGATGCCAGTATTGCCGGCGGTCGGTTCGACGACCGTCCCGCCCTGTGTGAGTTGACCTCGCTCAATCGCGCGTTCAATCAATTGAAGACCAAGACGATCTTTGACGCTTCCACCTGGATTTCGCATCTCCATCTTTCCAAACACTTTCACGCCTTCCGGGACAGGTAACGTCGTCAACTCGATGAGCGGAGTCCGTCCAACGAGCTCATACACATCACGGACGATCATTTACGCCTCGTCCTTGAAGATGATATGCCACTCGTCACGTTTCGCGAGCATGTCAGCCGCGAGCTTCTTCGCGCCCTCGAAATCGTGATGGTTCGCGCTTCCGCATTGAATCGGGTTTTGCGCCGGTAATTCTGTCGCATTCGCCGCGTCGCGGAGTGTCGCTTCGACGAGGTCGAGCATCGCGTCGTAATCCCCATCATTGAGCATCGTCCAATAGAAGCCTGTCTGGCAACCCATCGGCGATACATCGATGATTTGATTCGAATGACTGCGGCTGTTCTCAGCAATCAAGTGCTCGAGCGAGTGGACGGCACGCATCGGCATGAGTCCTTCGTTCGGTTGAATGAAGCGAATATCATATTTATAAATCGTATCGGCCGTTCCCTTCTTCACTCCGGCTAAACGGACGTAAGGCGCTTGTACTTTTGTATGGTCTAAGTTAAAGCTTTCGACTTTATAACTCTTCATGATTGAGTTCCTCCTGTGTGTTTCGTGGCCACTACGAGCCAAACAAATTTGTTTTTCTGTTCCATCTGTACGGAATATCCGTTGTCTTCTAAAATCGACCGAATCGTTTCTGTGTACGGATAGAATTCGCGATTCAAATCCTCAACGAGGTCCGAAAACCCATTTTCAGTTGCCCAATTAATAATTTCTGCCCGTGTTTCAACCGACTCAAACATCGTATCGAGTAAGACGAAGCGTGGCGAATTTAAATCATTCACATAGCTCTCAATCGCTTGACGCTTCTCCTCATCTGTCAAGTGGTGGAACGCATAAGACGATACGATTGAATCGACCGGTTGATCGGTCGGATAGTTTAAAAAGTCACCCGTCTTCACGTCAATCCCGAGCTTTTGCACCGCAACTTCCCGCATTTCGGTAGAAGGCTCGATTGCGATCATGTCGTGACGCTTTAAAATACGAGCACTTAAGTTACCCGTCCCGACACCAAATTCCATGACGCGTCCGTCTAATTGCTCCACAACCGCATCTAGCATCGCGTCGTATCCGGCGAACACTTCTTTGTATTGCTCATCGTGACCGTTTACCGTCTCATCGTATTGCGACGCCCACTCTTTAAAAATATCCATGAACTGAAGTCCCATCGATTCACCTCATCCTTTTTATTCCGACTATGTTGATATGTTTTATATGATTTCTATAATCAGACTTTATCAACTTTTTAGGGAAATCTCAAGTGTATTGAATCGGTTTCGTCAAACATCTTTTTAATAAAGATAATACGAGTCGGTAAAACGAAAAAAGACCCACCTTGTCATGAATGATTAGGACAAAAGTAATTGTCAGAATTTTTTAATTTGTTCAAATTCATTACCCTGAATTTCAAAAAATAAAAGGAAATCAAATCTCTATTTCGCTATGATTTTCCACAAATGGATTAAATCTTTAGAAAATGAATGGAGGAATTTATTTTGCCACAACCTAAATTTTATGTGAACGTGTCGCTTGCCACCTGTCTTGCCTTGACACCGGGTCTACTCGGACTTGGCGCCGAACCGGTCCTCGCAAAACCATCGGTCACGGAGCATCTCGCTGTCAGTGACAAACAAGAGAAACAACGTGTCGTCGTTGAACTCGTCGGCGCTCCGGCGATCGAACAGGCGAAACAAAAAGGGAAAAAGTTTAACGCCCTCTCGAAAACTGAACAAGATCGAGCGCACGGTCTCGTAAAAGCGGAACAAAAGAAGGCGAAAGACGCGATTTCGAAAAAAGGCGTCAAGGCTGAACCGCTCGAAGAGTTCACGACCGTGTTCAACGGGTTTAGTACGTTGCTGACGACAAGCGACATTCAAAAAGTCGAAGCGCTACCAGAAGTCGCGGCTGTTCACCTCGTCAACGAATACGAGCGTCCAGAAGTGAAGCCAGACATGGTGACGAGCAACGGCATGGTCCAGTCTCAACAGACATGGGGCGACTATGGTTATACCGGAGAAGGAACGGTCGTCGCCGTCATCGACACCGGTATCGATGCCGACCACCGTGACTTCAAGTTGAGTGATCAGTCAAAAGCCGAGCTCTCAGAATCCGAGGTTACATCGGCCGTGAGCGAATTCGGGATGGCCGGAGCATACATAAACGACAAAGTGCCGTACGCTTACAATTACTACGACGAGAACGATGACATCCGTGACGATTCACCGGGGGCATCGATGCATGGTATGCACGTCTCAGGAACGGTTGCCGCGAACGGCGACGAAGAGACAGGTGGATTGAAAGGCGTCGCGCCTGAAGCCCAAGTCCTCGGACTGAAAGTCTTTAGTAACGACCCGAACTATGCCTCAACATACGGAGACATTTACATCAAAGCGATTGACGATGCAATCAAGCTCGGGGCCGACGTCATCAACATGAGCCTCGGTTCGACCGCTGGATTCGTCAGTGCCGACTCTGCTGAACAGCAAGCTGTTCAACGTGCCGTCGATAACGGTGTGTTCGTGTCCATCTCTGCCGGAAACTCGGCTTACTTCGGGAATGGATTCGATTTGCCATATGCGAATAATCCAGACACCGGTGTCGTCGGTTCTCCGAGTGTCAGCTCGGCTTCGACCTCGGTCGCCTCGCTTGAGAACGACCAAATCCAACTCGACGCGTTCTCGGTCCGCTCAGGCGATCGGACGGATAAAGTCGGTTGGAAAAAACAAGATGGTCCCGCCTTCAAACATGGGGAATATGACATCGTTTACGTCGGTGACGGTCAACCTGACCAATATACTGGCAAAGACGTCAAAGGGAAAATCGTACTTGCCGTTCGGGACGGCAGTTACTTCTACTCCAACATTCAGCAGACCGCTGAAGCGAACGGTGCAGCCGGTGTCATTGTTCGCGGGACGGTCGGTCATGGCGACTATGTAAGCATGGCCTTGTCGAACCCGAAAATCCCGATGGCTTCGCTCAGCATAAAAGACGGGAACGAATTGCGCGACCGCCTTGTCGCTGGTGAACAATTCCGCATCGGCTTTAATGGGGACCGGATTAGCGTCGCTAACCGTGCGGCCGGGGCGCTATCGAACTTCACGTCGTGGGGCGTGACGCCGAACCTCGATTTCAAACCGGAAATCGCGGCACCAGGCGGACAAATCTTCTCGACTTTGAACGATGACAAATATGGACTCATGAGCGGAACGTCGATGGCGGCCCCACACGTCGCTGGTGGAGCTGCGCTCGTCTTACAACGTGTCGATGAGCAGTTCACCCTCGACGGGGTCGACCGGGTGACGATGGCGAAGAACTTGTTAATCAACACGTCAAAAGCGGTGACCGATATCGGTCCATATAATCAACAACTGAAACTAAACGTCCCGTATACGCCACGTCGCGGCGGTGCCGGCTTGATGCAGTTGCACGCGGCCGTCTCGACTCCTGCTGTCGCGTACGAGAAGACGTCGAAAGAGGCAAAAGTCGCCTTGAAGGAACTGAATCGCAGCAAAGCGACGTTCACGCTCGTCGTGAAAAACTTGTCAAATGAAGCCGTCTCGTATGACGTCTCCTCGTCACTTCAGACCGACCTAGCGATCGAGCGTACGGCTGGCCTTGTCCAAAATGCGATGGAAGCCCAACCGCTCCAAAACGCGACCGTGACCGTCAACGGGAAAGCGGTCAACTCGGTGAAGTTGAAACCGAACCAGAAGACAGAAATCAAAGTCGCTGTCGACGTCTCGAACGCACAAGTGTTGAACCCGAAAACGTTGAGCGGGCTCGTCTCAGCGAAAGACGTGTTCGAGAACGGATATTTCGTGGACGGCTTCATCCGCCTGTCTGATTCAAACGGCCCTGAAGGTAACCCGGACCTTGTCGTACCGTTCGTCGGTTTTGAAGGAGACTGGGGCAAAGCGCCAATCTTTGATGCCTCTGTTTATGAGTCAGGCTCATTCTATGAGTCAGCCGGCATGGTCGATCAAGCCGGTAACTATTTAGGTGCTAAGTTAGACAAGTCATTAAACTTCGATGCGATCGCCTTCTCGCCAGACGGGGACGGCGTGAAAGACGCCGCGACACCGGTCTTCTCGTTGCTCCGAAACGCGAAAGACGTGAAGTACCGCATCGTCGATGAATCCGGGAATGTCGTCCGTACCCTCCGTCACGATGCGGAGTTGCGGAAGAACTACTTTGATGGCGGACGGAACACCCCGTACTACTACTCGGCATCCTACAAGTGGGATGGTCAACTGAACGGAAAACCGGCACCAGCTGGTAAGTACTTCTACGAGATCGAAGCAAGTATCGATTACATGAAGAAGCAAGCCCAGACGCTTCGCTTCCCAGTCAAGGTCGACTACACGGATCCGACCTTCACAGCGAAATGGCAAGGTGACAGCTTGACGGTCCAAGCGAAAGACGACTTTGCTGGCGTCCGTTCGGTCGAGTACCTCGTCAACGGGAAAGCCGTTGCGACATCTGCTGACACGACAGCGACACATACGTTCGCTTCGCTCGCCGAGAGCGACTCAATTAGCGTCCGTGTGACGGATCATGCTGGGAACGCGACGACGAAAGCGGTGGCGTACTCAAACGACGCCGACAAGCCAGGCGTCTTCTTGACAGCCCCGCTCGCGCTCGCACCGTACGCGACTTCGGTCATCCCAATCGCCGGTTCGATTCAAGACGCCTCTGCGATTCAATCGTTCCAAGTCGATGGCACGGACGTCCCACTCACATGGAACGAGACGACGAAGCGCTATGACTTCAACACGACACGGACGTTTGCCGACGGTGTGCATAAGTTACGTTTCGTCGCTGAAGATGCGGCTGGGAACGTTGCGAACTTCCAACGGACGATCTTTGTCGATGCGACACCCGCGACAATCTCGTTCGGGAAGCTTCCGAAAGCGATTAACAAGAACCAGCAGTCTGTCCGTTTGGACGTGACGGTAAAAGACAACTTTGACGAAGTGAAGTTACTCGTCAATGGAGATTTGAAGTTCAGCCAAACGCTCAAGGCGCCATATGAGATGCGCCCGTTCTCTCGGACCGAGACGATCACGCTACCTGTCGTCTCTGGTAAGAACACGTTCACGTTCGAGGCGGTTGATCTCGCAGGGAACGTCACGAAAGAGACAATCACATTGACGAAGAAATAAAAATAGCTCTTGCCGCGTGCGGCAAGAGCTATTTTCACGTCAATTCAAGCGCATAGGAGATGGCAGCGAGCGCATAGAGCGGCGCCGTCTCCGAACGCAAGATGCGAGGGCCGAACGCACAGGCCTGTGCCCCACGTTCCTTCCACTCGTTCACTTCTTCATCTGCAAAGCCACCTTCTGGTCCAACGATGAGCAGTAGTTTGTCCCCAGGTCGAAGTGCTTGTAACATGGTCGCAAAGACCGCTTTCTCCCCTTGCTTCGCTTCTTCCTCATAGGCGAGTCCGACGGCATCGAACGAACCCAGCCGGTCTGTCAGTTCCCGTGGTGTGACGTAATGGCACATCGGGACGACGGCACGATACGACTGTTCGGCCGCCTCCTGCATGATCTTTTGAAGACGCTCGACTTTTTTCGGCGCCTTTTTCGCGTCCCACTTCGCAACCGACCGTTTCGACTCGAAGAGAAGCAATTGATGCACCCCGAGCTCGGTCGCTTTTTGCGCGACGAGTTCGACTTTATCGCCTTTCGGAAGCGCGTAGGCGAGCGTCACATCAATCGGCAGTTCGGTCGTCGCTCGGCGTTTCGTGATTACGTGCGCTGTCCCTGACTTCTTCTCGAGCGTCACGACCTCGGCCTCGTATTCCCATCCTTCTCCGTCGAGAAGGACGAGGCGATAGCCAGGTTGTTCGCGGAGCACGGTTCCGATATGATGGGCGACATCCGCTGGAAGTGCGACGTGGTCATTCGCGAACGCATCGCGATTTAGAAAGTATCGTTGCATACGCTCACCCCTTCTTCGCGATGATGGCAACCCAGTCTTCCATGACACGCGTCTCTTCGATGACAAAACCAGCCGCTTGGAGCGCCTCGGCGACTTCCGCCCGCTTTTGACCGATGATGCCGGACGTGATGAAGTAGCCACCGGACTTGACGCGTGCATACGCATCCTCGATAAAGAGTAAGATGACGTCCGCAAGGATATTGGCGACGATCAGGTCGTACGTGCCGTCCATCCCTTTCAACAAATCGCCCGTCTTGACCGTGATGCGTTCCTCGACACCGTTCGTCTCGACGTTTTGACGCGCCGATTCGACGGCAACGGAATCCAAATCGAGTGCCTCGACGTGTGACGCGCCGAGTTTCGCGGCCGCGATGGCGAGCACACCCGAACCTGTCCCGACGTCAATCAAGCGGTCACCCGGTTGGATGTAGTTCTCAATCGCTTGGATGCAAAGCATTGTCGTCGGATGTGTGCCCGTCCCAAACGCCATACCCGGGTCGAGGAGAATCACGTTCTCTTCTGGTTGCGGCTCATAGTCCTCCCAGAGCGGGACGATCGTAAGCTGTTGCGAGATTTTGACGGGTTTATAATATTGTTTCCACGAGTGGGCCCAATCTTCTTCGTCCATCTCTGCAACGGTCACTTCCCCGCTGCCGATGTCCAAGATGTCCCGCAACCGCTCGACTTCTTTTTTAAATGCGGCGAGCGTGTCCTGGAAATCGCTTGACGCCGGGACGTACGCTTTGACGAACACACCTGAGGTCGGATACGACTCGCGTCCCGAAACGTCCCAAATCTCTCCGAAATGGTCTTCTGCCATCATCTGGTCGTAATCTTCGACATCCTCGATGACGACCCCTTGTGCCCCCACTTCATGTAGTAAATTCGATACGGCTTCAACCGCCTGCTGTGTCGTGTGGACACAAATTTCAGACCATTTCATCGCTTGAACACGCTCCTTTTAGTGACTAAAAAACTTTTTCATTTTTTGGAACAATCCATGTTGTTCTTCGACACCTGCTTCTCCACCGATCTCTTCGAACTCACGAAGTAGCTCTTTTTGTCGGTCCGTCATATTCGTCGGGGTCATGACGACGATGGTCACGTATTGATCCCCATGGCCACCACCGCGGACGCTCGGCATCCCTTTTCCGCGAAGACGGAATTTCGATCCGGTCTGTGTGCCGGCCGGGACTTTCAAGCTGACTTTTCCGTGGACGGTCGGCACTTCGATTTCGGCGCCAAGTGCTGCCTGAGCGAACGTGACCGGCATCTCCATTGCGATATGTTGGTCGACGCGCTCAAAAATCTCATGACCGCGGACACGGACGACGACGTATAAATCTCCAGCCGGTCCGCCATTAAAACCAGGACCGCCTTTTCCAGACATCCGAATCTGTTGGCCGTTGTCAATCCCAGCTGGAATTTTCACTTCCACACGTTGCTTCTTCTTGACGTGGCCTGAACCGTGACACGTCGGACACTTTTCTTTAATCGTCTTCCCTGTCCCGTGACATTGACTACATGGCCGTTGGTTGACCATCCGGCCGAGAATCGTATTCTGTTCAACCGTCTCGACCCCACTACCACCACAACGGCCGCACGTCTCTGGTTTCGTCCCCGGTTTGGCACCACTGCCCATACACGTGTCACATTCGACTTCAATCTCGAGTTCGATTGTCTCCGTCTTACCCGTCACGCTTTCCATGAAGTCGAGGTCGACGACATATTGATAGTCTTCCCCTCGACGCGGCGCGTTCGGATCTTGACGGCGTCCGCCGCCACCGAAGAACATGTCGAAAATGTCACCAAATCCACCTTGGAAGTCGCCGCCACCGAACTGGCTCGCCCCTTCAAAACCAAATCGGTCGTATTGGGCCCGTTTCTGCTCATCGGACAATACTTCATACGCCTCGCCGATCTCTTTGAATTTATCTGCCGCATCCGGCTCTTGGTTAATGTCTGGATGATATTCTCGCGCGAGCTTCCGATACGCTCGTTTAATGTCTTGCGCCGAGGCCGATTTATCTAGGCCAAGCACTTCATAATAATCTCGTTTCGCCACGTCAGTCTCTCCTATCTCGTCTTTAAAGTTCGAATTTACCGATTCTACCTTAACATAGAAAGAGCCAAAGCAGAAACCTGCTTTGGCGCCCTCCCATCAGTTTTATTATTTGCGGTCGTCGAGATCTTCAAACTCGGCGTCGACGACGTTGTCGTCTTTCGCTTCCGTCTGTGTCTCGGCGCCTTCAGCACCTTGCTCTTCAGCCATGCTCGCATATACTTTTTGCGTCAACTCTTGAACGACGTTCGACAATTCGTCTTTCGCCGTACGAATTGCTTCAAGGTCTGTGCCTTCGAGCGCAGACTTCGCTTTTTCTTTCGCTGCTTCCGCGCGCTCTTTGTCGGCCGCATCCACTTTGTCGCCAAGGTCTTTAATCGCCTTGTCTGTCGCGAAGACGAGCTGGTCTGTCTCGTTACGAAGTTCGGCTTCCTCTTTACGCTGCTTGTCCGCTTCTGCGTTCGCTTCCGCTTCCTTCACCATGCGCTCGATTTCAGCCTCATCGATTCCTGAAGACGATTGAATTGTGATCGATTGTTCTTTGTTCGTGCCGAGGTCTTTCGCCGAAACGTGTACAATCCCGTTCGCGTCGATATCGAATTTGACTTCGACTTGTGGCACACCACGTGGTGCCGGCGGGATGTCCGTCAATTGGAAACGACCGAGCGTCTTGTTATCCGGCGCCATCGGACGCTCCCCTTGAAGAACGTGGATATCGACGGCTGGCTGGTTGTCCGCCGCTGTCGAGAACACTTGTGACTTCGATGTCGGGATTGTCGTGTTGCGATCGATCAACTTCGTCATGACGCCGCCCATCGTCTCAATTCCGAGCGAAAGTGGTGTGACGTCGAGAAGGACAACATCTTTCACGTCACCGGCAAGGACGCCGCCTTGAATCGCAGCTCCGAGGGCAACGACTTCATCCGGGTTCACGCCTTTGAACGGCTCTTTCTTCGTGAAATCATGAATCGCTTTTTGGACTGCAGGAATACGCGTCGAACCACCGACGAGGATAATCTTGTCAAGGTCAGACGGTGTGAGACCTGAGTCTTTCAAGGCGCGACGCGTCGGTTCCATCGTGCGCTCGACGAGGTCGGCTGTCAATTCGTCAAATTTCGCACGCGTGAGCGTCGTCTCCAAGTGAAGTGGGCCAGCCGCTCCGGCCGTGATGAACGGGAGGCTGATGTGCGCGCTTGTCACGCCCGAGAGGTCTTTTTTCGCTTTCTCGGCCGCATCTTTCAAACGCTGGAGCGCCATCTTGTCTTGTGCAAGGTCGATGCCGTTCTCTTTTTTGAACTCTTGAACGAGGTAGTCGATGACTTTTTGGTCGAAGTCGTCCCCACCGAGACGGTTGTCTCCGGCTGTCGCGACAACTTCAAAGACGCCATCGCCAAGCTCGAGAATCGAGACGTCGAACGTACCGCCACCGAGGTCATAAATTAAGATCGTGTGGTCTTCGCCTTTATCGAGACCGTAAGCGAGTGCCGCTGCTGTCGGCTCGTTGATGATTCGTTTAACGTCGAGACCAGCGATTTTCCCTGCGTCTTTCGTCGCTTGACGCTCTGCATCGTTGAAGTAGGCAGGAACGGTGATGACCGCTTCTGTGACTGACTCACCGAGGTAGTCTTCTGCGTCTTTTTTCAACTTTTGCAAGATGATGGCAGAGATTTCTTGTGGCGTGAACTTCTTGCCGTCGACTTCTACTGTATGTGATGTGCCCATGTGACGTTTAATCGATTGGATCGTGTTCGGGTTCGTGATCGCTTGACGTTTTGCGACTTCTCCGACTTGACGCTCTTCTCCTTTAAAAGCGACGACAGAAGGTGTCGTACGGTTCCCTTCCGCGTTCGAGATGACGACTGCTTCGCCACCTTCCATTACTGCCACACATGAGTTTGTTGTCCCTAAGTCAATTCCGATAATTTTACCCATTGTCGATTCCTCCATCTAGTTAAGTAATGTTATTCTGCGACTTTTACCATGCTCGGACGAATGACGCGCCCGTGCATCGTGTACCCTTTTTGTAGTTCCATCGTCACGACGCCAGATTCGAACTCATCGCTCGGCTCCTGCATGACCGCTTGATGGAAATTCGGGTCAAACGTTTGACCGACCGCGTCGATCGCCTCGACTTGTTCCCCGTTCAATACATCGAGAAGCTGGCGATGAATCATATCTACGCCCGCTTGGATTTGTTTCGCATCGTCGGACGTCGCTTCGACTTGAAGCGCCCGCTCAAAGTTATCCAGTAGCGGAATCAACTTCTCGACGACCGACTGTGAAGCGAACTTGATGCGTTTCGCGTTCTCTTCGTTCGTGCGACGGCGGAAGTTGTCAAAATCAGCGCGAATGCGAAGCTCGCTCGCTTTTAGCGTTTCGATTTCTTTTTCATAATCCGTCCCCTCAGAACTTTCTTCCACATTCTGAGCATTTGAAACCTCGTCTCCTTCGACTTCAGCGGCTTCTTGTTTCGGCTCAAAATCTTTCTCTTCGAGCACTTCGTCCTTATCTGGACCGTTCTGGTTGTCAACTGTCATGTTGAGGCTCCTTTCCGTCACTCTTCTAATTTCGTTCGCCTGAGCGCTTCAATTAATTGTCCCATCATCTGGACACCGTGCCGATAGTCCATCCGTGTCGGTCCAATCATCGCGATCGTACCGAACGTCTTCCCGTCGAGCGTATAGTCCGACGTGATGACGCTACAGTTTTGAAGCGCTAGGATGCCGTTCTCGCTCCCAATGCTCACATAAATCTCACGGTTTGGCAACGATTCGAGCCAATCGGTCAACCGCTCCTGTTCATCGATCCATTCTAGGAACGGGCGGAGCGTGTCGAGCGTTTGAAACTCCGGTTGATTGAAGATGTTCTTCTTCCCACCTAAGTAGAGCGAGGTGGGATGTTGCAATCCGGCAGTCGATTGAATCAGTTGCAGCATATGCTCATACTGTTCTCGATTCGCGAGCTGAAGCGTTGAGACTTCCTCGCTGAGACGTGATTTCAACTGTCCGATTGGTGTTCCTTTCAACCGATCGTTCAAGAAGCGAATCATCTCCTCAATCATGTCCGGTGCCATCGGTGATTCAAAGACGACCGTCCGATGCTCAACGTGACCTTGGTCCGTTAAAATCAACACGACGCCGCGCCGTTCATCGAGTGGCATCAAGTCGATTCGGGCCAGACGATTCATTTGACTGTTCGGACCGAGTGCGACCGTCGTATAGTTGGTCAAATCAGAGAGAAGGTCGGCGGCTTGGCGAATGAGCAAATCCGACTCTTGCGCGGACGCCCGTAACCGTTCACCGAGATGATGCGTTTCCCGCTCATCAATCACTCGCTTCTCAACGAGATGGTCAACATAATAGCGATAACCGACCTCAGAAGGAATGCGTCCGGCTGAAGTGTGCGGCTTCTCGATCAGACCTAAATCTTCCAAATCAGCCATATCGTTTCGAATCGTCGCTGAACTGAACGAAAGGTCGTCTCGTTTCGATAGTGTCCGCGACCCGACCGGTTGCGCTGTTTGAATGTAGTCATCAATGATGGCTCGTAAAATGAGCAACTGTCTCTCTGTCAGCACGTCCTCACTCCTCTCCGAATGGTTGGCCTCGCTTTATTAGCACTCATATTTACTGAGTGCTAATCACACTTCAAATATTATCATGTTCTCCATATTTGTCAATTCATTCGCTATATTTTTTACTCATTATTGAAGTCGCCGCCGATGCATCTTTCGATTCATTTCGGTATCATACGAAATGAGGTGATGAGATGTTTACAACACAACAATTTGACGTATTCACACAAGATGGACTCGATGCGCGCATGGACGGCATTCGTTCGACGATTCAGCCGCTCTTCCATCAAATCTATGAGGAAGTCGGTCCACAACTTGAAGCGGACGTCGGAATCCCCCTTTACCTGCACGTCGCCAAACACGCGCGCCGTACGGTCAATCCGCCGAAAGATACGTGGATGGCCATTTGCCACGACAAACGCGGCTACAAGAAACACCCGCACTTCCAGGTCGGTCTATTCGACGATCGGGTCTTCGTCTGGCTCGCGTTCATCTATGAGATGCCGAACAAGGCAGCCATTGCTGAACGTCTCATGAAGATTGACGTCAAGACGGCGTTCCCGGACTTCCACATTGCCGGTGACCATATGAAGAAGGAAGCGTTCCTACTTGAAGATACTTCTCAAGAGGCGATTGACACGATTTTAGAGCGGTTCAAAGAAGTGAAGAAAGCCGACTTTTTAATCGGTCGCCAACTTCCGGCCGATGCGTCCATCCTCCAAAACGAGGCAGCCTTCCTCGCGCTCGTCGAGGACACGTTTAGCCGGCTTACGCCGATTTATCGCGACCTCGTCTTATAACGCAAAAAGGGAATCCATTGTGGATTCCCTTTTTGTATGCGCCATTTACTGGACCGCATCGACATCGACGCGGGCTTCACCGATGAACGCAGCAAACGCCTCGTTGGCGAGCGGAAGACCCGACTTGGTCAGACGGACGTGTGTGTCTGTCCGTTCGATTAACTGCTTCGCTTCAAGGTCAGCCAAGACGTGACCGAACACGACTTCCATCGACTTGCCGTACTTCGCTTCAAACGTCTCGAAGGCTACACCAGAACGCATGCGAAGACCGAGGAAAAGCTCCTCTTCCATCTTCTCGACCATCTCGAGCGGCGTCGTATTGCGAACCGGTAACCCTTCCGCTTTAATATAGTGCGGGATGGGTGCGATGTTCGCCCGACGCTCCCCGTTCAAATAACTGTGCGCCCCGGCGCCGAAGCCATAATACTCTTCGTTGCGCCAATACACTTGGTTGTGACGGCTCTCCCGTCCATCAAGACTGTAGTTCGAAATCTCATACTGCTTCAACCCATGCTTCTCGAGCGTCTCCATCACTTTCAAATACATCGCGACTTCGATGTCTTCGCCCGGCAACCGAAGCTTGCCTTTTCGCTCTTGAATCGCGAAAACGGTATGCGGCTCGAGAATCAACGAGTATGAGGAAACGTGTTGAATCGGCAGCTTGAACGCCAAGTCCAAGTCACGCTCGATTTGTTCGAGCGTCTGTTCAGGGAGACCGAACATGAGGTCGATGGAAATGTTATCGAACCGTTTCGCCGCCTCGTTGACGGTGTGGAAAACATCATCGGCCCGATGCGTCCGGCCAATCCGTTCCAAACCGCCGTCATCAAACGTCTGCACGCCGAAACTGAGGCGATTGACACCCCCTCGCTTCATCGTATCGAGTTTCTCGAGACTAACGAAGTTCGGATTCGCTTCGACGGAATACTCAAGCGTCGACGTCGCAAGCGGCAACAGGTGTCGCTCAACCATATCCATGAGACGTTTCATCTGCGCCTCATTGAGCGCGGTCGGTGTCCCGCCTCCGATAAAAATTGTCTCAATCTCATCCGTCGGATAGTGCTCAAGCGACAGGATAATTTCGCGTTCTAACGCATCTAAATAATCATCAACCGGTTGGTTCTTCAAGAACACCTTGTTGAAATCGCAGTAATAGCAAATATGTTCACAAAATGGAATGTGAAGATATACGGCTTTAGCCATAAGCGGCCACCCCTTTCTTCTCTTTCCATTTATAACGTTTTTTGCGCCGCGATGCCACTATGCGTGTTCAGTCGAATCGGTGGATGAATAGTCCGCTCTTCAGTTTCGGTTCGAACCATGTCGATTTCGGCGGCATTTGCCCGGCTCCGTCCGCGACGCGCATCAGTTCCTTCATCGCCGTCGCCGGACACGTCAAGACGACGACGTCCGGTCGCTCCGATAAGGCAACGAGTCGCGTGATGGCCTCTTTTCCGCCGACAAAATCAATCCGTTCGTCGGTCCGGACGTCCTCGACATGAAAGTACGGCTCAAGAATATCGCGCTGGAGCGTCGCGACGTCTATTGCATCGACGTCTTGTCGCTTCGTTAGCTTGTAATGCTCTCCGCGATAAGCCAACCCGAACGTCGCACCCGTAGTCGGAACAAAGATTTTATCCGTCGCTTCAATCTCGTAACTGAAGGAGAGGCCGTCTAAGAGCGACGCCACCTCTTCCGGCGCCACATCGTATAGGACGCGATGGTACGGTAAAATCGTCAACTCATCGCTCGGGAAGAGGACGCCGAGAAAATGATCACGCTCAAGTTTTGACGTTTCTCCTGACGACGCGTTCGAAGCCACGACCGCTGCCGCTTTCGCCCGATGGTGTCCATCTGCGATATAGACGGCCGGTATGCTTGCCCCGAGCATGATGAGCCGCGCTCGATCCTTCGATGGGACGGCGTACCCTTCATGGACGACCCCTCGATCGTCCGTGAACGCGAACAGCGGCTCCCCGGCGGTCGCGTCGGCTAAGATGCGCCGTACCCCTTCATCTGGGGCGTGGCTCAGGAGAATCGGCCCGGTGTGGGCTCGTGTCGCCGTCACGTGTTCGACGCGCTCTTCTTCTTTCGCTTTTCGCGTATGCTCGTGAATCTTGATGCGGCCAGCGGCGTAATCGTTCACGGAAAACGTGGCGACGAGTCCGGTCTGAACCCGACCTTGGTCGGTTAACCGATACACGTAAAACCCTTCCTCGCGTTTAGACAGTTCAGTGGCGTAGAGCCGTTCGAGCTCTTGCCTCGCTCGACGTCCCCACTCGTGTAACGACATGCCTTCGTCAAACACTTCCGGCTTATCGACCGCAAGAAACGAATTCGGATAAGTTTGTAGCGTTCGTTTCGCCTCTTCGACCGAGACGACGTCATACGGATCGGCGGCGACGCTTTCCGCATGATGCGGCACATACGGGGCAAACGGTTTAAAGATGACCATCTCTCTTCCTCCTTAAAATTCACGGACGCGCATGACGCCCTCGATGTCATATAGTGCATGGACCGACAACTTCTCGTTTTGGTGATTATCGATGTCGATTAGCGTATACGCCACGTCCCCTCGGCTCCGGTTCACCATGTTGTCGATGTTGATGGCGTTCTCAGCCAGCCGGCTCGCGATTTGTCCGACCATGTTCGGAACGTTCAAGTGGAGAACGGCGAGCCGACGTTTGCCGATATACGGCAGCTCGGTGTCAGGAAAGTTCGCCGAGTGACGGATGTTGCCGGTTTCTAAATAAGTCTTCAACGTGTCGACCGCTTGGACGGCACAGTTCACTTCAGATTCCTTCGTCGACGCCCCGAGATGCGGGAACGCGACGACGCGTGGATGTCCGAGGAGGTCATGTTTCGGGAAATCGGTAATATACGTTGCGACGTTCCCGTCGAGTGCGTTCAATAAGTCACCGTCGTTCACCAGCTCGCCACGCGCAAAGTTCAACACGGTCGTCCCTCGTTTCATTTGATTGAACCACGTGGCGTCGATGATTCCACGCGTCTCTGGCGTGAGCGGCATATGAATCGACAAGAAATCGACGTCCGCGAGCAGTTCGCTCACATGTCGCGCACGTTTGACTTGCTTCGAGACGTTCCAGGCCCCATCGACCGACAGATGCGGGTCGTACCCGACGACGTCGACACCGAGTTGAATCAAGTCGCTCGCAAGCGCCGAGCCGATCGCCCCGAGACCGACGATCCCAACTTTCTTACCACGAAGTTCGGATCCGACAAATTTTCGTTTCTCATCCTCCATCGCCCGGTCAAGGAGCGTCTGGTTGGGGAACGTCTGCTCGTTCACCCAACGGACGCCTCGTAAAATCGGCCGGACCGATAGGAGCATGCTCGCGAGCACGAGTTCTTTCACCGCATTCGCATTCGCTCCCGGGGTATGAAACACGACGACGCCTTGACGGGCCAGCCGTTCGAGCGGCAAGTTGTTGACACCCGCACCGGCGCGGGCGATGGCGAGCAAATAGGGCGGAATCTCGGCCTCGTGCACGTCATGGCTTCGAATGACCCAGGCGTCCGCCTGCTCCGACGTGTTCAAGGCATACTCGCTCGGTTCGAAACGGTCGAGCCCTTCTTTTGCAATTTGATTATACGTTTTAATGTGAAACATCATGTCCCCCCTGTTCAAACGCTTGCATCGTCTCAATCAAGCGATTGACGCCCGCAAGCGGCATCGCATTGTATAGACTTGCCCGCAACCCACCGACCGAACGATGGCCGCCGAGCTCAATCAACCCGCGCGTTTGTGCGAACTGCCGAAACGCCTCGTCCGTGACGTCATCGCCTGTCGTGAACGGGATGTTCGTCAACGAGCGGCATGATGGTTCCGTCACGAGCGGACGGAACCGCGTAGACGAATCGAGCGCGTCATACAATCGCTCGCTCTTCTCGCGGTTGCGACGCTCCATCTCGGATACGCCACCTTCCGCCTCGACCCACGCGAGCACCCGTTCAGCGACGTATAGACTGAACGTCGCCGGCGTGTTGAGGAGCGTGTCAACGTGTCGCGCATAGCTCAAGTAACTCGGTACGTCCTGCTCTTGGAGTAAGTCACGACGGACGATGACGACGGTCAAGCCGGCCGGTCCGATGTTTTTCTGAGCCCCGGCATAGAGGAGACCGAATCGTTCGACGTCAATCGGTTCCGCTAATATATTCGAAGAGACGTCAGCGACGAGCGGGACGTTCGTTTCAGGGAGCGTCGTATAGCGCGTGCCTTCGATTGTATTGTTCAGCGTTAGATGAAGATAGTCGACGTCATGAATCGGTTGTGACCAATCCGGGAGCGTCTTATAGTTCGTCGATGCCGAACTACCGACGACGACGACGTCCCCAAACGGTTTGGCATCTTGCATCGCTTTTTTCGACCACGTCCCGCTATCGAGATAAGCGAAACGACCCGAGTTCCGCAAGTTCATCGGGACCATCGAGAACTGAAGCGTCGCCCCACCTTGAAGGAACAGGACGGCGTACGTGTCTGGTATGTGCATCAAGCGGCGAAGCCTGTGCTCAAGGTCATGTACCACTTCCATGAACGTCGACGAACGATGGCTCATCTCGACGATCGAGACGCCACTCCCTTCATATGAAAGAAGTTGTGATTGCACTTCTTCCAACACCGAAGCGGGCAACATCCCCGGACCGGCTGAAAAATTATAAACCACGGCTTCTCCTCCTCTATTTTTCTGTAAGTGGGTACTATTCCGTACTACCGCCGCCATATCCTGCCAAATTAAAAAAATCGCCCTTATCGTTTGATAAGGGCGAACGCTTATTCTTCATCCATCGACAAGACAGACATGAACGCTTCTTGCGGCACTTCGACAGATCCAACCATCTTCATGCGCTTTTTACCTTCTTTTTGCTTCTCGAGAAGCTTCCGCTTCCGCGAGATATCCCCACCGTAACATTTCGCGAGGACGTTCTTGCGGAGCGCCTTGATCGTTGAACGGGCGACAATCTTCGTCCCGACCGCAGCTTGAACCGGTACTTCGAATTGCATCCGCGGGATGAGCGCCTTCAACTTCTCGACGATGACTTTCCCACGCTCGTACGCGAAATCGCGGTGCACGATGAAGCTGAGGGCATCGACGACTTCGTTGTTCAAGAGGATGTCCATCTTGACGAGGCGTGACGGGCGATAACCGATGAGCTCGTAATCGAGTGACGCATAGCCTTTCGTACTCGACTTCAACTGATCGAAGAAATCATAAACGATTTCACTGAGCGGAATCTCATACGTGATTTTCACACGCGTCGTGTCGATATACTGCATATCGATGAACGTCCCGCGTTTCTTCTGACAGAGCTCCATGATGGCACCGACGTAGTCGTTCGGTGTCATGATGGCCGCTTTGACGTAAGGTTCTTCAATCGTTTCAATCTTTTGCTGTTCTGGCATCTTCGACGGGTTATCGACGTGGATGACGTCGCCTGCCGTTGTCGTGACGTGATAGATAACCGACGGTGCCGTCGTAATCAAGTCGATTCCGAACTCGCGCTCGATTCGCTCTTGAATGATTTCCATATGAAGCATGCCGAGGAAACCACTACGGAATCCGAAACCGAGTGCTTGTGACGTCTCCGGCTCGAATTCGAGCGCGGCGTCCGACAACTGGAGGCGCTCGAGTGCTTCACGCAAATCGTTATACTTCGCCGCGTCGATTGGATACAGACCGCAATACACCATCGGGTTCATCTTGCGGTAACCCGGAAGTTGCTCGGTCGCCGGATTCTTCGCAAGCGTGATCGTGTCACCGACCCGGACATCGCCGACCGTTTTAATCGATGCCGAGAGCGTCCCAACGTCCCCGACGTTCAACTCTTTCACCGATACCGGTTTCGGTGTCGACACACCAAGGTCAGTGACTTCGAACGATTTACCCGTCGACATCATCTGAACTTTATCTCCGACTTTGACCGAACCGTTGACGATTCGAATCGAGGCGACGACGCCGCGATAAGCGTCATAATACGAGTCGAAGATGAGGGCTTGAAGCGGCCCAGACGGATCGCCCGTCGGTGCCGGAACGAGCTCGACGATTTGCTCGAGAATCTCTTCAATCCCGATTCCCGCTTTCGCCGAAGCTGGTACCGCGTCACTGGCGTCAAGACCGATCACGTCTTCAATCTCTTGACGAACGCGCTCGACGTCCGCTGACGGCAAGTCAATCTTATTAATGACCGGAATGATTTCAAGGTCGTTATCTAATGCGAGGTAGACGTTCGCGAGCGTCTGCGCCTCAATCCCTTGGGCAGCGTCCACGACAAGGACAGCCCCTTCACACGCTGCGAGCGAGCGTGATACTTCATACGTGAAATCGACGTGGCCTGGTGTATCGATCAAATGAAGGATATACTCTTCCCCGTCTTTAGCCGTATAGTTCAACTTGACCGCGTTCAACTTGATTGTGATTCCGCGTTCACGTTCAAGGTCCATCGCATCAAGCGTCTGTTCTTTCATCTCGCGCGCCGTGAGCGCACCCGTCTTCTCAAGAATCCGGTCAGCGAGGGTCGACTTTCCATGGTCGATATGGGCGATGATGGAAAAGTTCCGAATTTTCTTCTGACGATTCTCTAATTCTTGGTTGTTCATATATGGGTTCACCTATCCTTCTCATGCATACCGTGTCATTATATCAAAATCTTAAGTGTATGTGTACGACCTACTACAACAATACCACATATAGTTTTCAGAATAATCATCAAGTGGTTGCTTTTCAAATAAGCGTTTGCTACAATTGTGCTTGTTCTGTTGAATGATTACTTGAAGTAATGAGAACATACACTTTCTTGTTTCAGGAGGTGACAACCAATGGCAAACATCAAATCAGCAATCAAACGTGCAAAAACTTCTGAAAAGCGTCGCGTCGCGAACTCGCAAGAGAAAGCAGCAATGCGTACAGCAGTGAAACGTGTTGACGCTCTCGTCGTCGAAGGAAACAAAGAAGCTGCTCAAGAAGCTTTCGTCCTCGCTACGAAGAAAATCGACAAAGCTGCAGCAAAAGGTCTTATCCACCAAAACAAAGCTGGCCGTGACAAATCACGTCTCGCAGCTCGCATCGCAGCTCTCTAATTAGAGATCAAACCGAAACAGCCGCCTCCATCAGGAGCCGGCTGTTTTTTCGTATACCATGACATAATGCGTCCCAATCCCTGGAATTTCGAACGGTTCGCCCACGACGACGAGCCCGTTCCGCTCATAGAAACGGACGGCCACTTCCCGGGCGTTGCACCACCACGAGTCATCGACCGCTTTATGTAACGCCTGTAAAAATGACGAGCCAATCCCTTGTCCAGCGGATGCAGGGTCGGTCGCCATCCCCCGGAGTTGATATGGAATCGCCTTGCCATCGAAGTCGCGTCCCATTTCCATCACGGTCGCAATCGATACGACTTGTCCATCCTCGACCCAAGTAAAATGTCGAGTCGTCTGATCGGCATCCCCATCGAAATAACATGCCTCCCGCTCTTGGCCCGGCCGGAGCACTTTATGCCGGAGCGGAATCACCTCTTCAAGTAATACTTGTTGTAAACCCATATCCTCACCTCATACGAGTGTCAATTGACAGACGAGCGTGTCAAAGACGATTTGTTTATCTCCACGACCGGTCTTCATCGACTCATCTGCATCGGCAATCATCGTCAACGCACTAGCGAGCTGTGCCTCCGTGAAATTCCGGCTCGCTTGCCCGGCCAGTTTCACCGTGTACGGATGCGCCCCAATCTTTGACGCGATTTGTTTCTCCCCGTAGCCTTTTTCCGTCAGCTGCTTCGTCAAGTACATATTCCGATATTGACGCGCGAGCAGGGACAACAGTCCGATCAACTCTTGACCTTGTTTCTCTAAATCTCGGACGAGCCGTAACGCCGCATCAGCACGTCGAGCGACTAAAAACTCAGACAACTGAAACACGTTGTCTTCGAGCGTACGAGGGACGAGGTCGTTGACGATTTCGAGTGGGATTTCGCTCCCGTCACTTGCGTACAGCTGCAACTTCTCGAGTTCGCGCACGAGTTTCCCCCAATCGTCGTGGCATAAGAACAAGAGACGTTCGACGGTCGAGCGGTCCATTTTTTGGCCGCGTCGATTCAATTCGTCACCGACGTATCGCATCAACTCCGTCTGGCTCGGCTTTTTCGCCTCGAGGACGATCGCCCGTTCTTTTAAACGTTTGACGACTTTTTTGCGTTCATCGAGTTTCTCGGTTTCGACGATGAAGACGAGTACGGCATACGGCGCCGGTTGGAGTACATAGTCCGTCAATCGTTCGACGTTTTGTTTTTGCTTCTCTTTCGCACCTGTCAAAAACTGCGCGTTCTTCACCACAACGGTCCGATACTCGCTAAAGAACGGGACCGTCTCCGCTTCATCGATGGCCGTGTCGAGGGACGTCTCGTGTAGGTCGAGCCGCATGACATCGAACTGGTCACCGGTCGGGTTGGCCGCTTTGACGATTTCTTTCTCCCACGTATCGAGAAGATACTTCTCTGTCCCGAACAAGACGTATACGTTGGCTACTTTGCCGTTATGGAGCCAAGGTTCATTCAAAACACACACCACTTTCACAATTTATTCTTATCTAAAACATAGATTATCCGCTGCTGATTCGCTATACTAAGGACGGAACCATTTCAAGGAGGGACTCACTATGCATATTAACTCTGTTCGCCCACCAAGCGAAAACCCGTTTGAGAACGACGTCCAATGCAAACGAAACGATGCAATCGATTCAGCGATCGGCTTCATCGTACCGTTCGGCTTTTTCTTCACGCTATTTGCAATTGGTGTCCTCATCAAGTTTTTAAGCCTATAAGCTACGAAACGATTGCCCCGGGGGAGCAATCGTTTTTTAGTTTATCATACATTTCATCGACTGACCTTCGTTTCCACAATCCCTCGGCAAACTCCGCGCTCACACACGACCATCCCGTCCTCATCCGTCCGTAGCACGTGCCTGCCGACAAGTCGCGCCAATACGTCTGGATGCGGATGCCCGTAACGATTGTTTCGCCCGACGCTAGCAATCACCCACTCTGGATCGATCCGGTTCAATAACGCCTCACTCGACGACGTATCCGACCCATGATGGCCAAGCTTGAACACGTCGACGTCGACACTCGGAAGTCCCCCTTCTCCCGCCTCCGGCAAATCACCCGTCAATAAGTACGTCATCCCTCCGACCGCCATGTAGGCCGAGACAGAATTGGCATTCTCATCTGCCTTCCGCTCCGAAGGACTGACGATCCAAAACCATGGATAGGGACGGTCCCCGGCCCGGACGAAACGGACCGGGACATTTTTACGCGCAAGTTTAGATAACAATTCGCCTCGTTTCTCCATATCGGCCGCTTCGGCCGCTAACCACACTTCTTTTACTTGAATCAAATTAAGTAACCCGTCCAACCCGCCAATGTGATCGTGATCGGCATGGGTGAGCAATAAAAAGTCGATTTCTCGTTCGCCCCGCTTCCATAAGTACGGCGCGACGACATCTGCGCCTGGGTCAAACGTCGAGCGTTTTTTCTCCGAAGGGTCATGATACACCCCACCGACATCAATCAAACCGGTGAGGCCGTCCGTCTCGACTACGATCGCATCTCCTTGCCCGACGTCTAAAAACGTGACGCGCCCTTCTTCTTTCAATTCGGACGCCAAGGCGACAGCACTGAGTGTGAGCAACGCGATTCCCCAACCAATCAATTGGCGCCGCTCGAGAAAGAGAAGTCCAATCCATAATCCGATGGCGAGAAGGAACGAGCCCCAAACGGTCAGCTCATGGAGCGGGAGCCACGGTTTGACCTGATTGTGTAGCGTGAACGTCCCATGTAGCCCGTCGAGTACCGGATGAAGCAACGGTTCATATAACGGTACGAGATACGCCAAAAAGCCGAGAGGAATCATCACCCACGAGAAGAGAATGGCCACAATTACGTTATAGAACGGAGCCACAATCGAGATGACCGGTTGCACGTGCCATAACAAAATCAAACCAATCCATTGGGCATAAATCGCCAGACTGAGCACGTTCGTCCATTGCGAACGGGTCACAATCAAGAAGAGCGTCATCCCGACCGTGAGTTGAAACCCAAGATTAAATAACAAGTAAGGTTGAAGTGCGAGTAATGCCGCCGCGCACCAACTTAAAAGACGCATCGGGTCACGGACCGAATAACCGAATAGTGAGAAGACGAGTACCATGTCGGCGACTAGTACGGCGCGCGCGACAGGCGGAGAGAATCCGGTCAGCCACCCGAATGCGGTCACAATCAATACAATGAGGATCATCTTTGTTTCACGATGAAAGGGGAATGGCACAAGGAGCCATTTGAACGCGAGGACGAGCAGGGCGATATGTGAACCTGAAATGACGAGCAGATGTAAAAGCCCTGTGACCCGATACGAAAATGACGTTTCTTCATCCAACAATCGCCCTTCTCCAAATAAGAGTGCCTCCATGTACAGCGCCACATCAGGCCGATACGTCGCCTCGATGCGGGACAACTGGCGCTCTTTGAACCGAAGCATCATCCCGTCCAATCCGGCTGTCGGACGACAGGCGGTCACGGTGACTTGGCTTCCTTTGAATGAAAGGCCTGCACCTTTCGCCCACGCTATTTCATCAAATCCTCCGACATTTCGAAGCGGTGCGAACGAATCAGGCTCGAACGTGACGAGACACGTCTCTCCCGGACGGCCGAGCGTTACTTCGCGCCCGACCAATACCCCATCCGCTCCAGACGTCTCGCCGTATAATCGGACGGAACGGCCATTGTCACGTCGGCTCTCGATTGAGAACAACACGTCTTCCCCTCCAGTGATGACCGGTGGCTCGTCGTGCCAAAAAATGATCAAGGCGAGACAACCTGCACCGATATACGTGCCGGCCGACTGACCGCGCCATGTCGCAAGCAAAAAGAGGAATAGCACGAAGCCGACGAGGACGAAGCCTTGGGTCCAAGCGATGAGGACGCTGATTGGAAGTAGCGGAAAAATCGGCATCTTACGGGACCAGCAGATAGCCCTTCATGTTTTCTAACGTCTTCTCACCGAACCCTTTCACGTTCCGAAGCTCTTCATAGGACTTGAATGGACCATGTTCTTTCAAATAATTTAATATCGCCTCGGCTTTAGCCGGTCCGATCCCCGGGACCGTCATCAATTCCTCTTTCGTCGCACTGTTGACGTGGACCCCGTTCGTTCCAGTCTCGGTCGTCTCCGGTGCGACCTCGAGAAGCTCGCCTTTTTTCGGCACCGTGATCTTTGACCCATCGACGAGCAGTTGGGCCAAGTTCAACTGTTCGGGCTCGGCATCAGCAGTCAACACGGCAAGCGTCAGGACGTCACCGACCCTTGCCCCAGGCGGCATCTCATATACATCCGGTGAGACGACGGCTCCTGTCACATAGACGACGACTCTTCCTGTTGCCGGCTCTGCTTGAACCGACTCTTCCGCTTTCAGTTCGAATTGTTCGACCATCGGTGTCTCCGGCTGTCTCGACGCGAACATGTAGCCGACCGCCATGAATAAAGCCACAACCAGTCCGATGACGTAACGTTTCCATTTTTCCATCTCGCTTCCTCCTATCGACACCTTCTGGTCTATAGTATGCGCCCGAATCATCTACTGCTCATCTAGGGCTATCTCCTCGATTCAGTCGCTTGCTTGTCCGTTGTAGCGTCCGACTCGACCCGTTTTTCCATATAAAAAAAGAGACAAGCCGAAACTTGTCTCAATCGTTTTGAAAATGTTGGACTTGATCGGCAAGTGCCGCTGCCTGTCCTTCGAGTTCTTGCATCAAAGCGAAAATTTGGTCAAAGCTCGCCTGTTGTTCTTTCATCGAGGCGGCCACTTCTTCATTTCCGGCGGCAAGCTCTTCAGTCACCCCGCTCACTTCTTCGACCCGCTTCAACACGTTCGTCACTTCGCTACTCGAGGCGAGCATTTCTCGCTCGATCGTATGGACGAATGCGGCGACATGGTCTGTCCGATCATGAATTCGCGTGAACGCTTGTTTCGTCAAGCCGAACGCTTGGAGTTGGGCCGTCTGTTCTTGACTCGCTTCTTCGACCGTCTGTTTCAATCGCTCCACTTCTTCATGAATCGATTGGACGACACTAAAGATCGAGCGTGTCGCCACGTTACTCTCTTCAGCTAACTTCTTCACTTCGCTCGCGACGACGGCGAATCCGCGTCCTGCTTCGCCGGCACGGGCCGCTTCAATCGCCGCGTTCAACGCGAGTAAGTTCGTTTGGGCTGCCACGTCTTCGACAAGCTTCGCCATCCGTTCAATCTCGTCGGTATTTCGCGCGAACGCATCCATTCGCTTGACGAGGGTCGTATTTCGTTCGCTCGAGCGTTGCAAGATCCGTTCCTGGTCGGTCAACGTCTCAATCCCGTCTTGGACTTCGCGCGTCATCGCCGTCGTCTCTTCCGTCGTCTGACGCGTCTGCTTGAGGCTCGTCTCGAAGGAAGCCGCCATGAGCCCGACCGACTCGAGCGTCTCTTGTAGCTCGTTCGCAATCGATTGGGCCCCGTTCGCCATCTCATCGACTGCGTTCGTGATGTTTGACGTCGTGCTGACGACCGCCTCGTTCTCGGTCGCGGCCGTCTCGGTCATCGTGTTGACTTGCATCGAGGTGACACGGATTGATCCGATTACCGTTTGAAGAGAAACCGTCATGTGTCGCATCGCCCGTTCAAGACGTCCAATCTCATCTTGTCGCGACGACTCGGGTAACGAAATCAGTTGACCGGAAGCAATCGCTTCGGCCGCCTCGACGGTCCGCTCGAGCGGTTGCGTGATTGAACGAGCGAAGAAGAAGTTGTACACCCCGAGCGCTACGATGACAAAAGCCGTCAGCACGATCGAAATGATAAACAGTTGTTTCGTCTCTTGTGCCGCCTCACGCTGAAGCGCTTCGTAGAAGGCCCCATTCTTCAAGAGGAGCGTGTTCACATCGTTCAATAATCCTTCGAGCTTGGCTGCTTGAATCCGGGCTGCAATCCCGCCGGCCTCCGCCTCGACGTTCTCACCGATGCGCGCGTACTTTGCTGTCGCCCGTTCCAAATGTTCGTTGAACGCCGGAATTAAATACGTACGTTCTAGCGTCTCAAACGTGGCCACGTTGTTTTCGCGGATGCGTGTTAACTGATTCAACGTCGCCGGGCTCATCTGCTCGCCAAGTGATGTCCAAAGTGACTGTTCTTGAAGGAGGGACGTCTCGAGTTGAGACAACTCAATCATTTGTGAGCCGTACTGTTCGTTATACGTTTGCAATCGATTTAACGTCGCCAAGACGTAACTCATCATCAAGACGATCAAAACGACCGTAAACACCGTTGACACAATAAATCGTTTTCGTAAACTCATTGTTGTTTGCCCTCCAGTAGCCGTTTCTCGAATGCGTCAAAGCGTTCCCGTTCCTCGTCGCTCCACTGGACGCGACGAAGTGCGGCAAGACCGACCCCGCCCTCCTCGAGACCAAGCGTGAGATGTTCGCTGAAGGCTTCCTCTTGAACGTTATCCGCGATGGCGACGATGGCTAAGTCCACTTGTTTTAACATCGACGTGATGACCGCATCCGGGGCAATCATCGATTGATCGCTATCGACCCCGATGGCCTTCACGCCGTTCGCTTGCGCGGTCTGTAAGACACCGACACCGGTCAATCCTGCCGCCGCATATAAGACGTCGGCTCCTGCCTCGATCTGTTTCTCGGCCAACTGCTCTCCGATTTCAGGCGAGGCAAAGTCATTCGCATAATCGACAATGAGTTCGACGTCGGCGTTTACCGCTTTCGCTCCGAGTAAAAAGCCGGTCGAGAACTTTTGAATCAACTCGTTGTCCACGCCGCCGACAAATCCGATTTTTCCTGTCTCTGTCTCAAGACCTGCCACCGCACCGGCCAACGCGCTCCCTTCTACTTCTTCAAACGTTACGGACATCACGTTCGGTAACGTCGAAACGGCGTCAATCAAGGCGAACTGTTGGTCTGGATGATTGGCAGCCACTTTCTCTAAATCTTCTTGGCATGCGAAGCCGAGCCCGATGATGACATCGTGCCCTGCAGCGACAAGCTGTTCAAAACCAGCTTCATATGTTTTTGTTTCTTCAAGCTCACGGTAATCGACGTACCATTCCCCTGTTTCTCGCAATTGGCCCATGCCTCGCATGGCGGCGTCGCTAAACGATTGGTCCCCGAGACCGACGTCTGATAAGACGACACCCATTGACTGTCGCTCCTCAATGGCGGCCTCTGGTTTGTCGATGACAGATTGACAGGCCGACAACCACAAGACGCTTGCGGTCATCAAACCGAGTATGACTCCTTTTTTCATATGACTCTTCCTCTCTCTATTGGTCTGACATCTCCCTTATCGACACAATTCGACTCGGCTTGAAGTCAATCCGTTTGAAAGTTAGGGAAATCTTACAAACCATGAAAAAAGGTTGCAGACGATTTCGTCTGCAACCTTTTGTCTTATTCTTCTGTCGCGGCAATGGTCTCAGTGAGTTTGCGCTCCGGCACCTCTCCGGTCGGCACGTTGCCCTTTCCGACGAAGTTGTCGAGCAGATCTTTCATGTCGATTCCTGAAGAGGCTTTAAGCGTCTGTTGGAGCGACGCCATCAAGTCGGTCGCATAACCGGTCACTTTGCCGGCGCCTCCGTCTTTTCCACTTCCAGTATCAACAACGGTGATTTGATCGATGTTCCCAAGCGGCGCTGCAATCTGCTTCGCGTAATCCGGGAGCATCTTGACGACCATATCGAGAATGGCTGCTTGGCCATATTGTTCGAATGCTTCGGCGATTTTTTGTTTCGCTTCCGCTTCGGCGAGACCTGTCAAGCGGATGATTTCGGCTTCCGCTTCCCCTTTCGCCCGCTCCGAGTCGGCTTCGGCGACACCGGCGAGTCGAACGCGTTCTGCGTCGGCTTTCGCTTCGGCCTCGATGCGGTACTTCTCGGCATCGGCTGAGGCAATTTGACGGGCTTTATCCGCTTCCGCTGACTGCTCGATCGCATAGCGATCGGCGTCGGCTTTCTTCTTCACTTCCGAGTCATATTGTTTCTCACGACGCATAATTTCTTTTTCTTCGAGTTCGATTTGCTTCTGACGCTCGATGATTTGAACTTGCATTTGTTGCTCGGTGACTTCTTGTTTCGCTCGCGCTTCTTCAAGCTCATACGCTTGGTCGGCACGGGCTTTGGCGACGTCTTGCTCACGACGGTACGCCGCGATGCGGAGCTGGTTCTCTTTCTCGGCTTCTGCGATTTCTGAGGCCCGCTCGAGCTCGGCTTTCTTCGCGTCTTTCATCGCTTCGGCTTGCTTGATGCGTGTCTCTTTATCTGCCTCGGCTGTCGCGATGTCTGCATCCCGTTTAACTTGGGCGATTCGCGGTTTTCCGAGTGACTCGAGATAGCCGTTCTTGTCACGAACGTCTTTAATCGTGAACGAGACGATGACGAGACCCATCTTCGCTAAGTCTTGTGAAGCGACACGTTGGACTTCTTGTGAGAACTTGTCCCGGTTCTTATAAATCTCTTCGACCGTCATCGAACCAAGGATGGAGCGGAGGTGACCTTCGAGTACTTCTTTCGCCTCGTTCTCACGCTCGATTTTTGGTTTGCCGAGGAATTGCTCGGCCGCCGTGGCGATTTCACTGATTGAGCCACCGATTTTAATGATGGCCGTTCCGTCCGCCATGACCGGGACACCTTGTTCCGTATAAACTTCCGGTGTTGTGACTTCAAGCTTGCTCGAGAGAAGGCTGAGCGGTTCTGCCTGTTGGAAGACAGGTAACACGAACGTACCGCCACCACGGATGATTTTGACCCGGTTGCCCGAGGCGTCGCTATGGACATTTTTCTTTCCTAAGTAACTTCCGGTGACGATTAGCGCCTCATCCGGTCCGACCGTACGGTACTTTAATACGAATACAAAAATCAGGGAAAGAATAATAACCCCAACGATAATACTTGCAAGGATGACTGTATCCATCTATCCATTCTCCTTCCGGATTGTCGGTTCGTCGTATTCCATGACGACCGCAATGTTTCGTTCTACTTCAATGATGACAACGCGACGGTCTGCCGAGATGGCTTTCCCGTCAATGCTTTGCGCCGTCTTTAATACGGAGCCGGTCACCGATTCGACGAGCACTTCTCCATATCCACCTTCGGGCACAGGGACGGTCAACCGGCCGACGAGGCCGATGAGTGACTCATCGGTCATCCCGATAGATTCCTCCGCATTCGAGAGCGGCAATAAGACGAATAAGTAAAGAAGCGTCGTCAAGGCGAACGAACCGACAAGGGCGACGGCGAGCCCAATCATCGGCGAGACGTGCGCAAGCGCATTTAAAATGAGACCAATTCCCGCCCCGAGTGCCAAGAACGAAAGGATGACGGCTGGGTTGAACCAGCCTTCAAACATGTCGAACGCGTCTGAAAATAGCATATACACGAACGTTCCGAGTCCCGCAATGATGAGGACCCACCAATATAATTGATCGAGTGACTCCATTACCACCCCTCCTCGCTTCGGCGTTCATGTTCGTAGGCGAGCACGCGACGCAGATGCTCGACTTCAAGCGCGAGCGCCCGTTCAATCGTATCCCATTCTGTGAGCGGACGGGTCGGTTGCTCCATGGATTGCCGGACGCGCCCTAACGTCTTCTCGAATGTCAATCGATCATAACGATCGACAGCTTCTACTCTCTCTTGCCGCAACAACGTCAAATAATGATCGACTTCTGCTTGCAGCGTGATGATTTGCTCTGTCGTCGCTTCTGACGACTCTTGCATGAGTAGGCGACGTACCCGTACTTGATGGGCAACTAGCTTAGCGATTCTCGATTCGAGCTCGAGAATTTGTTTATAGAGGAATTCCGCCTCGCCTTGCTCCGTGTCCTCGCGCCACCACATTTTTGCCTCACCTCATTTCACTTCTACTCGTCTCACTGTTTCATACGGAAAAGCCAGTGTGCTGGTTTCAAAATATACAAAAAAAATGTAAAATTAATTTGCGAGATAGAAAGGAAGTGCTCCTGTTGGGCAATCAAGTCATTCAATTATCAACCGAGGCGCAGAACGCCTTGATCGAGCGCTACGCACCTCACGCGGTCAAACCGCCACCTTATGCGAAATTTAGCGCGAAAACACCTTCGTGTGTGATTACCGTTTACAATTCGGGTAAAGTCATGTTCCAAGGTCAAGCGGCTGAGACGGAGGCGGCGAAATGGGGAACGCCAGTAGCAAAAAAAGTGGCCGCCACTTCGATGCTACCGGAAGGATTTTCGGATTGGTCGGTCGTCGGCAGTGATGAAGTCGGTAAAGGCGATTACTTCGGTCCGCTCGTCATCGTCGCCGCCTACGTCCCAAAAGAAAAAATCGAACTCGTCAAAGAATTAGGCGTCAAAGATTCGAAGTTATTGTCTGACCCTGAGATTAAACGCATCGCCCGTGATTTGCACGTGACGATCTCGTATCAGAAAGCGACGCTTCATAACCCGATGTACAATAAGATGCAAAAGACGATGACGCAAGGAAAGATGACCGCCATCGCCCATAACGCCGCCTTATCGGCCCTTCTCGACAAACTCGAGGAGAAACCGGATGCGATTTTGATTGATCAGTTCGCAGAAAAGGCCGTCTATTATAAGCACCTGAGTCAAGAGCGTCACATCGTCAAGGACGACGTCTATTTCTCGACGAAAGCGGAAGGGCTGCACGTCGCCGTGGCAGCCGCCTCGATTTTGGCACGTGCGTTCTTTTTGAAGGAAATGGACAAATTGAGTCAAACTGTCGGCCTCACCTTGCCAAAAGGTGCGGGCGCCAAAGTCGATCAAGCGGCCGCCACGTTAATCCGTCGCGATGGCGTCGATCGATTGAACGGCATCGCCAAAGTCCACTTCGCCAATACGAAGAAAGCCATACGCTTGAGTGAGTTGAAACGATAGTGCTTCCAAGCGACATATGGTATATTGTTTTTATGGTTTAATGAACTTAAAAATTTTTGGAGGATAGCGTTCATGTTGCATTATAAAACGTATACATTAAGCGACGACCATCCTTGGGTCATCTTCATTCATGGCGCCGGGGGGAGCCTGTCTCACTGGTATCGTCAAATCCGACCGTTTAAAAAGAAATATAATGTCCTGTTGCTCGATTTACGTGGACACGGCGGGTCTTATGATGCCGAGCAGTCGTTAACGCAACCGCTCAACGCATACACGCTCGACGTCGTGGTTGAAGACGTGGTCGAAGTGATGGATCACTTGAACATCGAAAAAGGTCATATGGTCGGACTATCGCTCGGGACGATCGTCATTCAAGCGATGTTCGAACACCATCCGGAACGTATTGCCTCGGTCGTGCTCGGGGGCGCGATCGTCAAATTTAACGTTCGTTCGACGTTATTGATTCGTCTCGGTAGCCTCGTGCAAAACTTCGTCCCTTATATGTGGCTCTATCAACTGTTCGCCTGGATTTTATTGCCGAAAAAACGTCATAAGAAATCACGTATGATGTTCGTCCGTGACGCGGCTAACCTGTGTCAACGTGAATTCATTCGATGGTTCAAGATGACTGAAAACATGAATCCGTTGCTCCGACATTTCTCATCGATTCAAACGGCCGTCCCTATTCTTTATGTGATGGGGGATGAGGATTACATGTTCCTCGAAGCTGTCGAACGTACGGCGAAACACCAACCGACGGCGAACGTTCATGTCGTCGAGGATTCTGGTCACGTCGTCAACGTCGATCAGCCGGATATCTTTAACACCGTCTCGATGAATTTTATTGATGAACAAGTTGGCTTGCTTACGGCCAGCACCTCATAACGCCATGTATGGCGAATGGTAGCGCTCTCAAATTGGGAGCTGCTACCTCTTTTTATTTATCGTTCCAATTTTTTTCAGATAAATTTTCAGAAAATATTGATTATTGAAAAATGTCATGTTACTCTAAGACAAATCTTAGCAAAACGGAGGAGCGAAACGCCATGCATACACAGACACAACACGGCCTGCTGATTATTATTCGACGAAGGGACTGAAAATCGACTCGTAACCGAGACGAATTTTTGGGCCCTTGTTTCGATGGATTCGGACGAGGCGCTCACCGTGAACCATTTGCGCCTATCCCATTCGGATAGGTTTTTTTATTGGAAAACAGACAGAGGAGATGATGGAAGTGAAACAGTACGCAATGGATCGAATGATTAAAATTTCAGCCGGGATGGCAAGCGCCGTCCTCGTCACGCTCGGGGTCGGACTCTTGATTGAGACGATCGGGAAAATGGCGGGGCTCGACATGCTCGTCACGATCGGGCAAGTCGCCAAGTCACTTCTCGCCCCGGCGCTCGGCGCCGGTGTCGCCTATCAACTCGGTGGCAACACGCTCATTTTATTCAGTTCGATGATTGCGGCAACCGTCGGCGGGGCTGCCCTCCAACCGACCGAGAGTGGACTCGTCCTCGTCCCGGGTCAACCGATCAGCGCTTTGATTGCAGCGGCTGCGGCTGTTTGGATCGGGAAACGCGTTCTTGGAAAGACAAAGTTTGACATGATGGTCGTCCCGGTTTCCGCCGTTCTTGGTGGCGGGATCGTCGGGGTCGGTGCAGCGGCCGTCACGACGCCGCTCATCAATACCATCAGCGCAAGCATCACCGCGTCGGTCAACACGTCGCCGATTGCCACATCACTCGTCATCGCGCTCGTCTTTAGTGTCATGCTCATGTCGCCGGCATCATCTGCTGCGCTCGCCATCGCGCTTCAACTCGACCCTGTCGCGAGTGCGGCCGCCTTGATTGGATGTACAGCCCAGTTCGTCGGGTTCACGCTCATGGCTTATCGTCAAACCGATCCAGGCGGTTTGGTCGCATCGTTCTTCGTTACACCGAAAGTCCAGTTCCCGAACGTCGTCAAAAACCCTCGGGTCGTCATGCCACCCTTTATCGCGGCCATGATCAGTGCCCCGATTGCGACGCTCTGGTTCTCCCTCGAAGTCCCATACGAGATTGCCGGACTCGGCTTGAACTCGATGATCGCCCCGCTCAATATCTTGGCGGCTCAAGGTGCCGAGGCGTTCGCCATCTTCGTCGGTACAGGCGTCGTGCTTCCCGCTGTCATCACGTTCCTTCTTTATAAAGTGACCTGCCTCGTCGGATGGACGAAATTTGGCGACTTGGCACTCGAAGTCCAATAAAAAAACTGCGATTCCTTCACGTAGGAATCGCAGTTTTTAGGTTAAGCGCGAACGTCGGCGCCGTGTGTCGCTTTGACGGCGGCGATGATCGCCTCATACGACGCTGCCACTTCTTCATCTTGAAGCGTGCGCGACGGATCTTGATATTTAAGTGAGAAAGCGAGCGACTTCTCGTCTTCCCCGACGTTCTCACCTGTATAGACATCGAACAAGGCGAGGTCAATCAAGAGCGGACCGGCCGCTTGCTTTATCGTCGTTTCGACGAGACCAGCGGGGACGTCTTGTGGTAAGACGAGTGCCAAGTCTCGCGTGATGGACGGGTAGCGCGGCACGTCTTCATAAATCAATGTCGCTTCTGTATCGAACGCTTGGAGATCGAGTTCGAAGACGTACACTTCCTTCAAGCCGTACATATCTTTCGACACACCAGGATGCACTTGCCCGACATAGCCAACGACCTCGCCGTCAACCATGACGTTCGCCGTGCGGCCCGGATGCATGTCTGGAATCGATGCGGCTTCATACGTGACTTCGGTCCGAAGCGTATGCGCCAACGTGTCGACAAGACCTTTTGCGATGAAATAGTCGACCGGTAGACGTGTCCCTTGCGAACGATGGTCGTACCAAAGACCTGTCAAGACACCGGCCACACGTTCGGTCTCAAGCGGTAACGTCTCCCCGACATTGACGTAGACGCGTCCTGTCTCATACAAGGCAACGTTCGCTTGTTGACGAGCGGTGTTATGTCGTACTGCCTCAAGGAGTCCTGGGACGAGTGACGTCCGGAGCACCGTGCGTTCTTCGCTCATCGGCATCGCCAACTGTACTTTTGTCGCGGACTCGCCCCCGAATCGTGACGCATGCGCTTCACTCGTCAACGAGTACGTAATCGCCTGCGACAAGCCGGAACCTTGCAGTACACGACGCACACGACGGCGCAAGACGTTGACATGCGGTAAATACCCTTTCGTCGTCGAAGCTGGAAGCGTCGAGGGGAGGCTGTCGTAACCGAACAGACGAGCCACTTCCTCTGTCACGTCTGCCGGCAGCTCAAGGTCAGGACGACGGGACGGGACGTTAACAGTCAACAGTTCGTCTCCCTCGACATCGAGTCCAAGGCGATTCAAAATCGAGACGATCGTCTCACGGTCGAGCTTCATTCCAAGTCGCTCATTGATATACGTGACCGAGACGTCAATCGTCCGTGCAGCCGACTGGACAGCGCCTGATGTCACCGCGTCACGAATCGTTCCGCCGCCGACGGACTGAATCAATTGAGCTGCACGATCGAGTGCGCGCATGACGCGCTCCGGGTCAACTCCTTTTTCAAAACGGGCGCTCGAGTCGGAGCGAAGTCCGAGCGTACGGCTCGTCTTACGCACCGATGTCGGGACGAAATAAGCGGATTCGAGCACGATGCTCGTCGTCGTCGCATCGACTTCCGTGCTCGCACCACCCATGACACCTGCAATCGCGACCGGCACGTTCCCGTCCGTGATGACCATCATCGACGAATCAAGCGTACGCGTTACGTCGTCAAGCGTCTCGATCGTCTCTCCGTCGTGTGCTTGACGGACACCGATAGTTTGGCCGAGCTTCGACGCATCGAACGCATGAAGCGGTTGGCCGAGCTCGAGCATGACGTAGTTCGTGACGTCGACGACGTTGTTGATGGGACGGACGCCTTCTGCGATTAAGACGTTTTTCAACCATTGTGGCGAGTCCTCGATGTTGACACCGTCCACACGGCGTGTCGCGTAATAAGGACAGTTGTCCGTCTCGAGGGTGACCGTGACGTTGTTTTCACCCGTTGCTGTGACATCTGTATCGGGTAACGTGTACGGACGCTCTAGAATCGCCGCCACCTCATGAATGATGCCATAGAGGCTGAGACAGTCAGAACGGTTCGGCGTCAAGCCGAGTTCGAGCACTTCATCATCGAGGTCGAGTAGACGAATGACGTCTGCGCCGACTTCGACCGCTTCACGGAACGTATGAATCCCGTTTTGTTCGTCTTCGCGGATTTGTTTCTTCTCGAACCCGAGTTCCTCAAGGGAACAAATCATCCCTTGCGACTCGACACCGCGTAGTTTCGCTTTTTTAATTTTCAAGCCAGGAAGCGTCGCCCCGACTTTCGCGACGATCACGTGTTGGCCGGCCGATACGTTCGGTGCACCGCAAACGATTTGAGCCGTCTCGCCACCGATGTCGACCGTCGTCACGTTCAATTTATCCGCTTCCGGATGCTTCTCACACGTCAAGACGTGTCCGACGACGAGTCCACTCAATCCTTCAGCTCGATTCGTCACACCTTCCACTTCGATTCCGCTCTTTGTAATCAAATCGGCCAGTTGTTGTCCGCTCAAATCCGAGACGTCGATATAGTGATTCAACCATTTTTTAGATAATAACATGTGTGGTCCCCCTTAGAATTGCTCGATGAAGCGTAAGTCGTTTGTATAGAAGTGACGAATGTCGTCGACACCGTGTTTGAGCATCGCCATCCGCTCGACACCGATTCCGAAGGCGAAACCGGACATTTTTGATGAATCGTATCCCGCCATCTCAAGCACACGCGGATGTACCATCCCGGCACCCAAAATTTCAATCCAACCAGTTCCTTTACAAACGTTACAGCCTGTGCCGCCACACTTGAAACAAGAAATATCGACTTCAACCGATGGTTCCGTGAACGGGAAGAAACTTGGACGGAGACGAATCTCGCGCATCTCACCGAACAGTTGCTTGACGAACGCCTCGAGCGTCCCTTTCAAATCGGCCATCGAAATGTGTTCATCGACGACGAGTCCTTCGATTTGCAAGAATTGATGCGAATGCGTCGCATCGTCTTCATCTCGACGATACACTTTCCCCGGGCAGATAATTCGAATCGGCTCGCCGTTTGCGAGTAACATCGTCCGCGCCTGTACCGGAGACGTGTGTGTCCGGAGTAACGTCTCGTCCGTGATGTAGAACGAGTCTTGCATGTCACGGGCCGGATGGTCTTTTGGAAGGTTGAGCATCTCGAAGTTATACAAGTCCGTCTCGACTTCTGGTCCTTCGGCAATCGTGTAGCCGAGTCCGACGAACAAGTCTTCCATCTCATCGACGATTTGTTGGAGCAGATGCGTATGTCCCGGGAGCGACGTTCGTCCTGGTAACGTGACGTCAATCGTCTCGGCCGCTAGTTTCGCTTCAAGCTCTGCCGCCTTCACCGATTCGATGCGTGTCTCAAGCGCTTCTTGAATCGTGGCGCGCACCGTGTTCGCAAGATCTCCGACGACCGGGCGTTCTTCCGGCGAAAGTTTGCCCATCCCGCGTAACACCTCGGTCATTGGTCCTTTCTTGCCTAAATACTTAATGCGGACTTCGTTTAACGCCTTTTGCGTCGAGGCGACCTCAATTTCTTGAAGAGCTTCCTGTTGTAACGCTTGTAACTGTTCTTTCATCAATAATTCCTCCTCTACAAAAAAAGTCCCTTCAGTCATTGACTGAAGGGACGAATCATCGCGGTACCACCCTACTTGGCCCGAAGGCCCACTTGAGAGCATCGGTATCGAGATGCCAACCCGGTGTTGTCTCCAACACGACTCCAGAGTGAATTCGGCGCCGTCCGAGGCGTCGGCTTCCAATCACGGCCGATGCTCCCTGTACTCGTTCGGTAGTTCGCGTACTATGCTCTTTCAACGTCTATCGTATATCGTTCAATATACATAACCTATCATGAAACAGAAAAGCTGACAAGATTAACGTAATGCGATCCGGTACATGAGAATTCCTGCTGCAACCGCCGCGTTCAACGACTCGGCGTCTCCGAGCATCGGAATATGGACCCGAGTGTCACATAAAGCGAGCACGTCCGCATGGACCCCTTGGGCCTCGTTCCCTATGACGAGCGCGACATTGTCACCGAAGTCGACCTGATCGTACGACTTAGCTTTCGCGAGCGCCGTCCCGTAAATGTGGAACCCTTCACTCTTCAGTTCCGGTAACGTCTCGAGTAAATCGACCGTTCGCACGTTCACGTGGAACAATGAGCCTTGCGTCGCCCGGACTGCCTTGGCGTTATACGGATCGACTGTCCCTTTTCCGAGTAATACCGTGTCAAATCCGGCGGCATCGGCCGTTCGAATCATCGTCCCGAGGTTACCCGGATCTTGAATCCGGTCGAGGACGAGCACGTGCTTCATCTTCCGCTCGACGGGCGACATGTTGACGACCGCGAACACACCTTGTGTCTTCTCGGTCTCGGACAAGATGTCCGCCACGTGATCGGCGAGCTCGAGAACGGGCATCTGGTCAAGACGCCATGAACTCTTCGGTGTGTACGACTCGCCGACAATGAGTTGGACGAGCCGGCCTGCACGAATCGCCTCATCGACCAAGTGTTCTCCTTCGACAAGGAATTGTCCGGATTCTTGTCTACCCTTTTTCGTCATCAAGCGCTTCAAGCGTTTAATCGTCTCACTTTTCGTTGACGTGATTTTCGTCATATTATCCCTCTTTCAGCCATTGGACCGTCTCATGGTCCAACCGTTTTGTGAGCGCGACGACGAGCTCGACGGCTGCCTCATAGTCCGCTTTATGGATAATCGAGACGTTCGTATGCAAGTAACGAACCGGTACGGTGAGCGCGACCGCAGGCATCCCGATTCCAGATAAGTGGAAACGACCCGCGTCTGTTCCGCCGCCCGGCGTCAAGTCGAGTTGATACTTGATCTCGTTTTCTTTCGCAACCTCTACGATTAAATCGATGAGACGCGGGTTTGTGATTGTCGTCGCATCAAAGAAGATGACTTGAACCCCTTCTCCGAGCTTCGATTGACCTTCGGCAGGGGTCATCCCTGGTGTATCGCCAGGAACCCCTGTGTCAACGGCGATGGCGACGTCCGGCTTGAGCAAGTTGGCGGCCGTGACAGCACCACGCAACCCGACTTCTTCTTGGACGGTCGCACCGGTGTAAACGACACCCGGGGCTTTGTCTTCTTTCAATCGTTTCGCCGCCTCAATCGCGATGGCACAGCCAATTCGGTTATCCCACGCTTTCGCCATTAAGAAATCTTCATTTTTCATGACCGTGAACTCGCAATGCGGAACGACCGTATCACCCGGACGGATGCCCCATTCTGCGACTTGTTCTTTCGACGTGGCACCGATATCTAAGAACATGTCTTTAATCTCGACCGGTTTCTTCCGAGCTTCAAGTGGCAACACGTGTGGGGGTTTCGCCCCAATCACGCCAGGAATCTTTTCGCCTGCGCGTGTCACGACATCCATCCGCTGAGCGAGCAATACTTGGTTCCACCAACCGCCGAGCGCTTGGAAGCGAAGGAATCCGCCTTCTTCAATCCGCGTGACCATAAAGCCGACTTCGTCCATATGTCCGGCGATCATGACACGAGGGCCATCCGCGTCGCCGGTCATACGACCGAATAAGCTACCGAGACCATCTTGTTCGAACGATTCGACGTGCGGTTCGAGGTATTCGCGCATGATTGCCCGCACTTCTCCTTCGTTACCTGGTACGCCTGTCGCATCAGTCAATCGTTTCAACATATGTAAGGATTCATTCATCTCTAGATCGCTCCCTTATCCGATTAATAGCCTTGATCTTGTCGCTCATGGTTTTGTTTGTTTTTTGAGACATACGCCAGCATAATCAATTCTTCATTGAAACCTAACGTATATCCGAGTTCGAGATATGCCGCCATCAGCGTCTCGTACATCGCTTCCGTTTTCGACAAACCAAAGTTCGTCACTTTCCGGAATACGTCTAAAAAAGCATCAGTCGCATCAAGATACGAGCTACCGGCCGGGAACGACTCCCGTTCGTAACCGAGGGCGAGACCGAGCGACAATAAAAAGTGAATGCCGTCGACATACTCCTCTAAGATCACGTCTTGAGGCGACGGGCCTTTCGTCGACCAAAATTTAAAACTACGGGTCTCATTGGCGAGTTCCCCAAGTTCGACGAGCAAAGCGAGTAACCGCTCATCAAATTGGTTCCCGGATAATTGATGTTCTTCTTTGATCCGTTCGTCCAATCGACGTTGCTGATCAAATAATGTTGTCCAGTTCACCGGTTGCTCCTCCTATTCTCCATTCAAAGCAGTACTAAAATCATTAAAGACCAGCCCACCGCTAAAATCAATACTTGTAATTGGATGCTTTTTGGGGCATGAACGGTCTTTTTGCGAGTCAAATGAAGCCCAAAGAGCGCACCAATCGCTCCGCCTGCGTAAGCATACAACACATTGAAATCACCATTGCCGTGTGTATATTGTTTCGCTTGAATATAAGTGAAGACGTTCAAGACGATGAGTGCCAAGGCGACGATGGCTAAAACCGATTGATCCATGTGTTCTCCTCCTTCTCTTCATCTTAAGAAATTCATGAGAAAAAAGAAAGCGCCGAGATAAGGTCTCGGCGCTTTCGTTTGAACTTAAGCGTTCAATTTTGATTTAGCTGTGTCAGCGAGTGACGCGAATGCTTGTGCATCTGTCACAGCAAGCTCAGCAAGCATCTTACGGTTGATGTCGATCCCTGCAAGCTTGAGGCCGTGCATCATACGGCTGTATGAGAGACCGTTTGTGCGTGCTGCCGCATTGATACGTGTGATCCAAAGACGACGGAAATCACGTTTCTTTTGACGACGGTCACGGTAAGCGTACATGAGTGACTTCATGACCTGTTGTTTTGCTACTTTAAATAGAATATGTTTTGCGCCATAATAACCTTTGGCCAATTTGATTTGCTTTTTACGACGTTGACGAGTCGTATAACCGCCTTTTACGCGTGGCATATAGTTTCCCTCCTAAATTCCTTCTGTATTACTTCGCGATCATGTTGCGAATGCGTTTGAAGTCTCCAGCTGATACGATAGCGCCTTTACGGAGCTTACGTTTCGCTTTTGTCGATTTGTTACCAAACAAGTGACTTGTGTAAGCGTGTGAACGCTTGAGTTTACCTGATGCAGTACGTTTGAAACGTTTTGAAGCACCACGGTGCGATTTCATTTTCGGCATGAGTATTTCCTCCCCACTATGACTCGATGATTAATCTTCTTTCTTCGGAGCCAGCACTAAGAACATGCTGCGTCCTTCCATCTTCGGCTTTTGCTCAACAGTTGCCAAATCGGCACATTCCGCCGCCAATTTCTCCATGACGCGTTTCCCGATTTCAGAGTGGGTGATGGCACGTCCGCGGAAACGAATTGATGCCTTCACTTTATTTCCGTTCTCGAGGAACTTACGCGCGTTACGCAACTTCGTCTGGAAATCGTTTTCCTCGATCGTTGGGCTAAGACGCACTTCTTTCATCTGGATGACTTTTTGGTTTTTACGCGCTTCTTTTTCCTTCTTCTGAAGTTCGAAACGGTATTTCCCGTAGTCCATGATTTTGGCGACCGGTGGGTTCGCTTTGTCGGCGACCAAGACAAGGTCAAGTTCAGCCTCTTCTGCTAAACGCAATGCCTCATTGCGCGATTGCACACCGAGTTGTGCACCGTCCGCTCCAATTAAGCGAACTTCACGGGCACGAATGTTTTCGTTGATAAAGAGCTCTTTGCTAATGGTTAGCACCTCCATCGTGCGGATGCACGAGTTTTAGATTGTTCAGACAACATGGCAATAAAAAAAGCGTCGGCAGTTTCCCGCCCACACATCATTTCGAACCAGAGACGGACGAACTCCGCACTTTGGTTACGTTCATGATGGACCTGCCCGAACCGATTCGGACGAGGTGAGAAGCGGGCGCTTCTGCTTTGTTGTTTTTAATCACTATGTCATCTTAACACTAGCATGAAAAGATGTCAAGAATTCGCGCATGAATAATTGGTAGCTCACACTTTTATGATAATAACAGTCATTCCATCGTTTCGCAATACCTTTTGCAAGGGAATAAAAATAAAAAGGGAGGGATGGACATGAATTGGCGAAAAGATGTAGGGAACGATCACGATTACCATGCCCAAGTCGAACGGATTGTCACGGAAACGATGCGTCACCACGGACTCGAAGATGAAAAGCTAAAAGCCGTACTGACCGATCTGTTAGAAGAAATGAACCGCATCACCCTTAAGATTGTCGATGACCATACGAGTGCCCGCGACTATATCCATAAACGATGGTATTAAAAAAGGGCTTGCGCCCTTTTTTTGTGATTAGTTCGTCAACGATTTGAAGAAGTTGCTCAGTGCGGCGAACAACCGGGCGAAGAAACCTTTGACTTCTTCTTGTTCGAGGAACGCCTGAACGTTTTGTCCGGCCCCTTTTAACCCATCACTGATCGATGCCCAATCGAGGTTCGCTTGTTGCATATTTTCGAACAGCCCCGTCAATTGGTTCAACTGGGTGTCCGACAGTTGGACGTTGTTTTGATTGAGCACTTGAATGACGATGTCGCGAATCTCAATATTCGTCTCTGGCTTTTGGTTGGCGATCGCCGCCTTAATATCGTTCATGAGGCCGGCGACATCCTCTTGTCCGACCGTCTTGCCGATTTCCGAAGTGACGGCGAGCTCTTCTTGGGCGAGCGCCTTGCGTTCTTCTGACAGCTCGATGCCAGTCTCACTTGCGGTGACGTCATACGCCTTCATGATGCCTGTTAGGGCAGACGTCCCTGTGACACGAATCGGTGAGGTAATGTAAATGTCCGCGTCGGTCACGCCTGCCGTGACGAGTGCATTCGCATACATGTCTTCGGTCACCCACGTGACGTTCTCCGTCTTAATGTTTAATCCGCTGCCTTCTTCCATCAATTTGATGCGGGCCGACGAATACATGCCGCCCCCACGTTGGGCTTGCGGCACGGCATCCCCTAAATATTTGTCTTCATCGGCGGACGTCGTGATAATCGGTTCAATCCCGGCCGGTGCTTCGACACGTTCGAGTACCCATTCTTGTTGATTCGAAGAGAGGGACTCCCCGAGTGTGACGATCGTATCGTCCACGATGGCTTCTGCGTTTACTTTAGGTATCATGCTCGTCGCGACGACCGAGCCGATCGTCAGCGCTACGAATGGTTTCATATAATTCAAAATGATCACTCCTTTCTTCTACCTTACGTGTTCTCTCACCTATTTCGCATCCGTCTTTAGACCGAAAAGAAGACCACCCTTCGTCGAAGGATGGTCTCCTCAGTTAACGTGAACGGTTGGCGATTTCTGCCGTCAATGACGAAATGAATTCGTCGAGTGAAGCAGACACTTGTTCTTGTTGACCGTAACGACGGATGTTAACGGCCCGCTCGTCGCGCTCTTTATCGCCGAGCACGAGCGTCATCGGGATTTTCTTCATCTGTGCTTCCCGAATCTTATAGCCGAGCTTCTCGTCACGAAGATCCGTCTCGACACGGACGCCACGCTTGACGAGCTCCGCTTTCACTTCCGCGACATAGTCGTCGTGAACGTGTGAGACTGGAATCAATTTCACTTGAACCGGTGCGAGCCATGTCGGGAACGCCCCTTTGTACTCTTCAATCAAGTATGCGACGAAACGTTCCATCGTCGAGACGACACCGCGGTGAAGGACGATTGGGCGATGGTCTTTCCCGTCTGGGCCTGTGTACGTCAAATCGAACCGCTCTGGGAGCAAGAAGTCGAGTTGAACTGTTGAAAGCGTCTCTTCTTTCCCGAGTGCCGTCCGGACTTGGACGTCGAGCTTCGGTCCGTAAAACGCCGCTTCGCCTTCAGCCTCAAAATATGGGAGGCCGAGCTCATCCATCGTCTCTTTCAATTGACGTTGGGCTGTCTCCCAAATCGCATCATTATCGAAGTATTTCTCTTTATCAGCCGGGTCACGATACGACAGACGGAAGCGGTAGTCTTTAATCCCAAAGTCCGCATACACTTCTTGAATCAAGTGGACGATATCTTTGAACTCTTGCTTCATCTGTTCCGGTGTGACGAACGTATGCCCGTCATTCAGCACCATGTAGCGGACGCGCTGTAAGCCTGTGAGCGCACCCGACATCTCGTAACGGTGCATGCCACCGAGTTCGGCGATCCGGAGTGGGAGTTCCCGGTATGAGCGTGGCTCGTGTTTGTAAATCGTCATGTGGTGCGGACAGTTCATCGGACGGAGGACGAGTTCTTCGTTGTCCATCTCCATTTTCGGGAACATGTCGTCTTGATAGTGATCCCAGTGACCTGACGTCTTATACAGGTCGACCGAACCGAGCACCGGTGTATAGACGTGCTGGTAGCCGAGTTCGAGTTCTTTATCGACGATATAGCGTTCGACCGTACGACGGATCGAGGCACCTTTCGGGAGCCACATCGGTAAGCCTTGACCGACTTCTTGCGACACGAAGAAGAGGTCGAGCTCTTTTCCGAGTTTCCGATGGTCGCGCTCTTTCGCTTCTTCGAGGAGACGCAAGTGTTCCGCAAGTTGTTCTTTCGTCGCCCACGCTGTCCCGTAAATGCGTTGGAGCATTTTATTATCTGAATCGCCACGCCAGTAAGCGCCGGCGACGCTCATCAATTTGAACACTTTTAATTTCGATGTCGAGGCGACGTGCGGTCCACGGCACAAGTCGAAAAATTCGCCTTGATGATACATCGTGAGCGTCTGGTCGGCCGGGATGTCTTCGAGCAATTCGATTTTGAGCGGGTCTCCGAGTTCCTGGTAACGCGCGAGCGCCTCGTCACGCGAGACGACCTCACGTGTGATGTCGAGGTTCTCATCGACGATGCGTTTCATCATCTTCTCGATTTCAGGCAGATCCTCTTCGTTGATACGACGGTCCATCTCGATGTCGTAATAGAAGCCGTTCTCGATCGTCGGTCCAATCCCGAGGTAAATCGAGCCTTCTTCGCCGTAAAGGCGCTTGATTGCTTGTGCCATCAGGTGAGCCGTCGAGTGGCGCATCAAGTCGAGGCCGTCCTCTGAGTCCGGCATGACGAGTTCGATGCGACCGTCCCGTTCGATTGGTCGACGATAATCGATCAATTCCCCGTCAATTTTTGCGGCGATTGCTTTTTTACGGAGCCCCGGGCTAATCGAGCCTGCGACGTCTTCTGCTGTGATGCCGGCTTCAAACTCCTTGACGGCACCGTCTGGAAATGTCAAATGAATCATGTAACTTCCCCTCTCTTTTCATAAAAAAATAAAAAAAGCCCATCCCTATGAAAGGGACGAGCTTTGATTCTCGTGGTACCACCCTCGTTCCCAAGCTTTCACTTGGCTCGAACACACGATAACGAGTGTGACTCGCCGCACGATTGACCCGTGCGGTGCTCGGAGGGAGTAAGGCGTTCGGCGTGTCTAGGAAGCTCTCACCAACCTTCCCTCGCTTTGAAACCCGTGACGACGTCTCATGTCCTCTGTCATTGCATCCAATATATGCTATTAGTATAGTCAACCCGTTCGAGAAATACAATCCTTTACCGACGACGATTTTCACCTTTTAACTCGATTTGCGTCGTTGTCGTCGAGATGCGTTGCATGAGCCGTTGTGCTTTCATCTTGTTCTGTGGTGAACCATCAATCGAGAAATGGGTCTCGAGCTCTTCACCACTAAAGTTCGAGCTATAGAGCGTCGGCAATCGGTGCATCATTCGGTACTGCAAGATGATGCCGAATAGCTCGTCTCGTACCCACGGGCTGATCGCCTCGGCTCCGATGTCATCAATCAACAGTACGGGCACATGTTGGAACGAAGTCAAAAACGAGTCGAAGGAATCGGTCCGAATTTTCCGTTTCGCCTCTGAAACGAAACCTGGGGCATGAACGAGAATCGTCTCGATGTCCGCCACTTTCAACTCGTTGGCGATGGCCGCGAGCAAATACGTCTTCCCGACGCCGAAGCTGCCATGTAAATATAGCCCGTTCACTTTTTGTCTCGTCTTCATCCCGGAGACGAACCGCATCGCCTCACGAAGTGCGATCTTTCGTGCGTCATCCGACCAATCGAACGATTCGAAGCTCGCTTCCCGCACTTCTTCCGGCAAGAAGAGACTCTTGAATTTCCGGTCCATCTCTTTTTGCCGGCGGGCTTGACGATGTTTGACCGTCTCTTCGTAACGGATCGCGACTTGTCCGAGATCGACATAGAGGACAGGCTGATGGCCGGGAATGACGGCATTCGCTTCGATGAGCACGTTGCCGTCCATCTGTTCGGCAAATTCACTCAGTTTCGTGAAGCCGAGCTGAATTGCCGCCTCATCTAGTTCTGGGTGCGCCTTCAAAAAGGCTATGACCCCGGGATGGTCGAGGGTGCGTCGACGAATCGACTCGTACGCTTCCCGGACTTCTTTTCGATTCATCATCTGGGCGAGCGTCTGATTGATACGTTCCATGTCCCTCATCCTTTCTCTTTCAATTCATTGAGCAACTTGACGAGTTCGGCATCATCTGGCACCGACGCCTCGAGCTCTTGTTTTCGTTTCTGATCGTATGATCGTTGTTCTTTTGCATCCTCTTCAAGCCATTTCGGCAGTTCGGTCTGTTGCGTTTTTCGCCGCGAGCCGACCGTCGTCCGTTGCACGCTCTCCCGCTTTTGTTGTTTTTTCTCGATCAAGGCGTCCTGTGTCGCTTCCTGATCGAGTGCGTCTTTCGCATGGACATAGCCGGCCGTCTTCCAGCTCGTGGCGATGCGCATCACGTAATTCTCGCTCAAACGCGTCTGCTTCTTCACTTCGATACAGTAATAGAACAGTGCATTAATGACACCTGGGGCGAGTCCGAGCGTATCGACCATCTCGATGACGAGTTGTTCGTCGCTCTTCGATAACTGCGGTGTCTTCCGGAGGGTCGACACGTATTGATGTGGATGTGCCGTCTCCATCACGTCTGGGTCGTGCAAGTCCCCGATGTCTGTCTTCGTCAACTCGTTCGCCTTCGCTTTTCGATGCCGCGTCTGTTTCTTCTTCAACTGTAGCACCATTTGGCGACAGCCGTCTCGCTTCTCTTGTTCACTGAGCGGCAAGTACGCTTCATGGACGAAATACTCCTTAAGCATCTCGGCCATCAACTCTTCATCGATTTGAGATACATAGGCGAGTTTCGTGATCGTCTCGTCCAGCTTTTTCGTGAAGAAGCCGACCGGGAAGTTCGTCAATTTTTTGACGATATCCATATCGAACGTATAGTTGATTTCGATTTTCGCGCGATCGGGCTTCTCGTAGTTCTTTTGCGTGAACGCCATATGGTTGACGCCTTTGACGTCGAACACTTCATTAAAGTCCTTCGTCACTTCGACGATGCCCGCCGGGAGCGGGTCGATCGTGAACCGGCCTTGCAACTGTTTGAAGCGGACCTCTCCTACTTTATAGAAGAGGAAACTCGACAATAGGCCGTCATTTAAGAAGGTGTGCGGTGCGAGCGGGACCCGCAACTGATAGACGTATTGTGTGACGCGGGCGTCTTTCGTCTTATACGTCCGGACGAGTCCAATGGCTTCGAGTCGGAACAGGCTGTCCGTCAGCTCGTTAATCGAATACTCGAGCATTTCACACAGCGCGCTATGTGACATATAATTCGATTTCATTTTACCAGGCTTCAATTCGCTCCAAAATGTCTGATAGAGCGCGAGCGCTTTGACCCCAATGACCGGTTGATACAAATGATAGAGCGATTGATAGGACTCGCGATCCACGAGCCCTGTGCTCATGATGAGCAGTTCATCGGTCCCAAAGATGGTCCGTTCTTTTTCCATAACGATTCTCCCCTGAAAAAGGACGACCAGAAGGCCGCCCTTAGTTGGTCGATTTTTCTTGCTTCATTAAATCTTCTAGCTCTTTAAAGAACACGGAAATGTCTTTGAATTGACGATACACCGAGGCGAAACGGACGTACGCCACTTCGTCGACGCGGGCCAGTTCGTTCATAACGAGTTCGCCGACTTGTTCACTCGGAATCTCGGACTGACCGAGGGCACGTAGCTGTTGTTCGACTTTCGTGACAACGCCTTCGAGCTGTTCGAGCGTGACCGGGCGTTTCTCACAGGCACGAATGATGCCGCGAAGCACTTTCTCGCGACTGAACTCTTCTCGGTTGCCGTCTTTCTTGACGATGATGAGCGGTGTTTGCTCGACCGTCTCAAACGTCGTAAATCGATAACCACACGCTTCACATTCTCGACGGCGGCGAATCGAATAAAAATCCTGAACAGGACGGGAGTCGAGCACCCTCGTTCCGTTATGATCACATTTAGGACAACGCATGCTCAAGCCTCCTTATCATTCAACAGTTTGGTTTCCGATAGCTCGGAGCGGGAACTTTTGTCGCAACGCTTCATAATACGTCACAACGATTTGGTGAAGGTCTGAACCGAAGCGGCTGTCACGGTTTAGCGTAAAGTCGACCGCCGTCCGTCCGCCATCGACTTGAATGACGGTCGCGAGGGCATCCCATCCGTCACCTGTGAAGGCAAGTTCTCCACGTTCCGAGTCGACGCGACGGACCGTCTGCCCTTCTGACTGAATTCTCTCATCGAGCCACTTCAATACGGCGTTCGGAGACGCGGCATAGTAACGGGTGCGCAACGCTTCTTGTTTATGCGAATCATCTGTTTGGATATGTGTTTGAAACTTATCGAATACTCCCATTTTCCACCTCAACAACTCATTTATATACGTTAAGCATATCAAAATTAAGGCGTTAACAAAACAAATAAAAGGGCTGACCGAAAATCGGCCAGCCTCAAAGAGTCAATCGAATTATTTGCTGATTGCAACTTGTGCTTCAGGAACACGGATCGGTCCCATTCCACGATCAAGTTTGACGTCTTCACGCACTTTTGCGTCCAAACCTTCAGCGATGTACTGTGACGCTGTAGCAGGATCAATGCGGTCCCCACATGTGAACACATCGACTGATGCGTAGCCATGTTCCGGGAAGCTGTGAATCGTCAAATGCGATTCTGAGATGATCACGACTCCACTCACACCGTGTGGCGCGAATTTGTGGAAAGCAACTTCACGGACTTCAGCGCCCGAGCGAAGTGCTGCATCGACGAACAAGCGCTCGATGTAGTCGATATCGTTCAATTTGTCGGGATTGCACTCCCAAAGTTCTGTAATAATGTGACGTCCCATAGTATCCATATTAGTGGATCCCCCTTTACATCAATGGTCTCAAAGTAGTTGATGTTCACTCACTTTGTGCCTGAATCGCCCACAACCACGGGGGCAAGTTAGTCCAGAGAGGTCCTAACCCTTTAAGTTGCGTTTGTCAGACCAATTGAAGTTCACGAGTTAGAGTGTATCGTGTTTGGGACGTCGTTACAAGACATTTGTTTCATTTCTTTAAAAATATTTTTCGTTAAATATATTTTTTCAAGCGTGGGTTTCTTGTTGACCGATTTGAAGGTAGCTCGCGACCATGTCCAATAAATCGACGACACGGCATGAATAGCCCCATTCGTTGTCGTACCATGCGAGTACTTTGACGTGGTTCCCTCCAATTACCATCGTCGAATCCGCATCGATGATGGACGAGCGCTCATCGCCATTGAAGTCAATCGAGACAAGCGGTTCAGTCGAGACACCGAGGATCCCGGTCATCTCTCCATGGGCTGCACGTCCGAACGCTTCGTTCACTTCGTCGACCGTTACGTCCCGACGCAATTCGACGACAAGGTCGACGAGCGAGACGTTCGGCGTCGGCACTCGGAGCGCCATCCCGTTCAGTTTGCCTTGAAGTTCAGGTAACACGAGCCCAATCGCTTTCGCGGCCCCGGTCGACGTCGGTATAATGGAAGTACCACAAGCACGGGCCCGGCGTAAATCTTTATGTGGATTGTCGATATTGTTTTGGTCGTTCGTGTACGCATGTACCGTCGTCACGAGCCCCGTCTCGATTCCAAACGTCGAATCGAGGACTTTGACGACCGGCCCGAGACAGTTCGTCGTACATGATGCGTTTGAGATGATATGGTCATGCTCCGGCGTGTACTCCCGGTCATTGACACCCATCACGATCGTCCGGACGTCCCCTTTCCCTGGTGCCGTCAAAATGACTTTTTTCGCGCCGGCCGTCAAATGCTTCGACGCGCCGACGTCTGAATTGAATTTTCCAGTCGCTTCAATGACGATTTCGATACCAAGGTCCCCCCACGGCAACTTCTCTGGATCACGTTCAGACACGAGCTCGATTCGCTTTCCATCGACGATGAGCGCATCCCCATGCGCGCGTACCGTCAAGCCGAACGGACCGTGAACCGTATCATGTTTAATTAAGTGTGCCAGCGTCTCAGCCGGGTAGCTCGCGTTAATGGCCACGACATCGTGCCGCCCTTCGAGCATCAATTTCCGAAATACCATTCTCCCGATTCGTCCAAATCCATTGATCGCCACTTTCGTCCCCATTCTAGTTCCCCCTTTTTTCTGCGTTACGACACCATTATAACGGATATTTGGAAGCGTTTTCACTATCAATCGTCACATTTCTTTCACTTTTTTACAGTTTTAGTTTCAGAAAAGAGGGAAATGCGTTCTAGAGCTTGGAAAGGAGCAATGTTCTATGTTTAGTTGGGGCGACTTAGACAAATTTGTCATCTCGTTTTTCGTCATCTTGCCAATCGTGACATTGATCCATCAGTTCGGACATTTCTTTTTTGCGAAATTGTTCGGCGGATCGCTTGATATGGAAATCGGAACTGGAAAAAGATTATTTAAAGTCGGCCGATTGCAATTTAATCGCGTCTACTTCTATGATGCCTGGTGTCAATTCACCGATTTGAAAGTGAGCAATCGGCTGACACGAAGTCTCGTCTACGCAGGAGGTTCGATTTTTAACTTGTCGAGCATCCTGCTCGTCAACGGCTTCATTCTGACTCGAGAAATCGAACCGAGTATTTACACGTATCAGTTCGCTTACTTCTCGTTTTACTATGTGTTCTTCTCGCTTTACCCGATTTACTATTCGAACGGGCATCCGAGTGACGGGCGCGCCATTTACGACACGTGGCGGAAAGGCAAACCCGAGTCGGACCCACTTAATTAAAAAGACGCATCCTCAGTGAGGATGCGTCTTCACAATCAGGAGGCGTCAGTCGCCTTCTTTTTTCATGTCTTCAAATTGTTTGACGAGGCGGGTCACTTGGGCTGACAAATCGCCTAACGCACCGTTGTTATTGATTAAAAAATCAGCCTGTTGCTTCTTCTCTTCAATTGGCATTTGGGCATGAATCCTTGCGAGCGCCTCTTCTTTCGTCAAGCCGTTCCGTTCCATAAGTCGCATCAACTGAATCTCTTCCCGACAGTAGACGACGACCGTGTAGTCGACCAGGTCACGCATCGTCCCTTCGAACAAGAGCGGGATATCAAAGATGACGACCATCTCTCCCGCTTCCTCATACCGTTTCAATTCTTCGACCATTTCTTCACGGATGGCTGGGTGCATCAGTTGATTAAGCCGTTGCCGCTTCGCATCATCATGAAAGATCTCTCGTCCGAGCGCGGGACGATTCAACTGATCTCCATTGAAACAGTTCGGGAATGCCTCACGGACTGCGGCGAACGCTTTTCCGTTCGGTTCAATTACCACACGGGCAATCAAATCGGCATCGATAATCGGGATCTTACGTTCTCGAAACAAGCGTGAGACGGTCGACTTCCCGGTCGCAATCCCACCTGTCAATCCAATCTTCAGCATCTTCTCCACCTCTTACTGTTGGCAGTGTGGACAGTAATGCGTGCCGCGTCCACCTAGTTTCATCTTCTCAATCGGTCGGCCGCACTTGCGGCACGGGTTGCCGGTCTGTCCATACACGTAAAGCGTCTCTTGGAACGTGCCGGTCGCTCCGTCCGGGTTCGTATAACTTCGAATCGTGCTTCCGCCCCGCTCAATCGCCTCGGTCAACACAGCGATCGCTTCTTGGCGTACCGCTTCCACTTCAACCGTCGATAGGCTAGCAGCCGGTCGGGTCGGATGGATCCCGGCTCTGAAAAGTGTCTCATCGACATAAATGTTTCCGAGCCCGACAAAAATGGATTGGTCGAGTAGCGCCGTCTTGATGGCCCGCACGTTCATCCGGCTGAGCCGTTTGTGCAACGCTTCGGCCGTGACATTCGGGTCGAACGGTTCGAGTGCGAGTAGCGACAACGGCGGTGTGACGAATAACTCTTCATTCGTCTTTAACTCCATCGTCCCGAATTTCCGGACGTCGTTATAATGTAAGGTCGACCCGTCCGTGAACGAGAAGATGACATGGGAATGTTTGACCGGATTGACTCTTTCGTCATGAGGGAAGAATTTTCCTTCCATTCGCAAGTGGGAGACGAGATACCCATGCGTCAACTTAAATAAGATAAACTTTCCTCGCCGTTCCACATCGATGATCGTCTCACCGAGCAAATGTGCCACAAACTGCTCCGGCTCGTGGCCACGGATGATTTTCGCGTCGAGCACGTCGACGGTTTCGATTGTTTTTCCGGAGACGAATGGCCGTAGTCGTCGACACACGGTCTCCACTTCAGGTAATTCAGGCATAACGGCTTCCTTTCTAACACTTATTTCGTATCAAACCACGTCTCGCCGAACGATCCGTCGGCGCGAAGCGGCACATCTAACGTAATCGTATGCTCCATCGCTTGCTTGACGAGCGTCTCAAGTGCCGGCATCTCCTCTTTCGGACCTTCGAAGATGAGTTCATCGTGTACTTGAAGCAACAGCTTCGATTGTAACGTCGAGGCACGAAGGGCGGCATCGACATCGATCATCGCCTTTTTAATAATATCAGCGGCTGTCCCTTGAATCGGCGTATTGATCGCCGTCCGCTCCGCGAACCCTCTTAAATTGAAGTTCCGCGAATGGATGTCCGGGATGTTCCGCCGACGCTTCAGCATCGTCTCGACATAGCCGTGTTCACGCGCTCGTTCAATCGCGGCATCCATGAACCGCTTCACGCCCGGGAACTGTTCAAAATACGTGTCGATAAACGTTTGGGCCTCTTTTCGGCTAATGCCAAGGTTTTGCGACAATCCATAATCACTGATGCCGTAGATGATGCCGAAGTTCACGGCTTTCGCTTGGCGTCGCATGAGTGACGTCACATCTTCTTTGGCGACGCGGAAGACGTTCGCGGCCGTCGAGGTGTGAATGTCCTCATCTTCAAGAAACGCCTGAAGCATCTTCTCATCTTGCGACATATGTGACATGATGCGCAGCTCGATTTGTGAATAGTCGACCGCATACAACATCCAACCCGGTTCACTCGCGGTGAACGCTTTACGAATCCGACGTCCTTCCTCAAGGCGAATCGGGATGTTTTGTAAGTTTGGATTGATGGACGATAAACGTCCGGTTTGCGTCAACGTCTGCGTGTAACGGGTATGAATCTTCCCATCCTCTTTAATCACTTTTTGCAACCCTTCGACATATGTCGATTGCAATTTCCCGAGCTCACGGTAATGCATGATCCGTTCGACAATCGGATGAAGCGGCGCTAACTTTTCAAGCACATCGGCCGCAGTGGAGTAGCCCGTCTTCGTTTTCTTGACCGGAGGAAGCGCCAATTTCTCAAATAAGATGACGCCAAGTTGCTTCGGCGAGTTAATGTTAAACGCCTCTCCGGCGAGTTCATGAATCTCTTGTTCGAGTTGCGCGATTCGCCCCCCTAGGTCTTCTTCCATCGCCTGAAGCGTTTCGACATCGACATGGATGCCGGCCCATTCCATCTCAGCTAGCACCGACACGAGCGGGCGTTCTAAATCTTCGTAAAGCGAAGTCTGCTCGTTTTGTACGAGCGCTTCGGACACATGACCGAAGAGCGTCAAAACCGCCATCGCTTTCTCACCGAGATGTTGCGCGAGCACGTCGTGTTCTGGCACGTGACGTTTTGCCCCTTTCCCGTAAATCGCATCGTCTTCAGGAACGGTGAGTTCAAAATGCGCTGCAATTGAATCAAGCGTCGTGCCGCCAGACAAGTTGAGCAAGTAACCGGCGACGAGTAAGTCCTCGTATCCGTCGAGTGTTAAACCGTTTCGTTTCAATTGAATGATCGTCTGTTTCGCATCGAGACAAATCGTCTTACGTTCTGGATCGCGTAGCCAGTCACGGACGGTCGCTTCTTCAAGGAGGGAAGCATCACCGACCGTCACACCGGCATCAGTCGCAATCGCCACACCGATAATCGGCTCTTCAAAATAGTCGTCACGTAATTGTTCGATAAACAGGACGGCGTGAGTTAAATCTTGCGCTTCCAGGTCGACAGATGACACGGCTTGCTTCGGTGTGTCGGAAACAGTTTCTGTCGTGTTGTCTTGCAACTTTCCGAGGAGCGATTTGAACTGTAGGCTCATGAAAAGCGGTTTCACTTTTGCGACATCATACGGGTGAAACGCGAGTTGTTCTAAATCGATGTCGATAGGCACGTCTGTATGAATGGTCGCAAGTTGTTTTGACAACTTGGCTTCGCGTTCGTTTGCCTCGATTTTCTCTTTCTGCTTCCCTTTTAATTCATCCGTATGCGCATACACACCTTCGACTGAACCGTAAGCGTTCAATAACTTCAAGGCCGTCTTTTCACCGACCCCAGGAATACCCGGAATGTTATCGGACTTATCGCCCATGAGTCCTTTTAAGTCAATCATTTGGCGTGGCGTGAGCCCTTCATAGCGTTCTTTGAAGGCGGCTTCATTCATCGTCTCGACATCCGTGATCCCCCGTTTCGTCAAATAGACGGTGACCCGTTCGTCAATCAATTGTAGTAAGTCTTTATCCCCGGTCACAATCGTCACATCGTCGAACGCTTCTTGTTTCGCGAGCGTGCCGATAATGTCATCGGCCTCATATTGATCGAGTTCGAGCACTTGAATCCCAAACGCCTCACAAATCTCACGTACGATTGGGAACTGCTCTCGCAATTCGCCCGGCGTCTTTTGACGTCCTCCTTTGTAGTCCGCATATGTATCGTGGCGGAACGTCTTTTTTGAGGCATCAAAGGCGACAGCGAAATGCGTCGGCTGTTCGTCTTCCATCAGTTTCAAGAGCATCATCGTGAACCCGTACACGGCATTCGTGTTCCGACCTGAGGCATCCGTCATCGGAGGCAAGGCAAAAAACGCACGATACGTCAAAGAGTTCCCATCCAGGAGTAGCAGTTTATTCATCATGTTAACCTCCATTCGCTTCTACAACCATCATATCATACGGGCACATGCGTTCGAAAAAAAAGACCCTTTTCTAGTGACTAGAAAAGGGTCAATCTTCACGTCCATGTGGAGATGAGCACCGGACGCGACACGAGATGATGAAGAGGTCTCATTCATAGAATACCAACACTTTGTTAAGCAAATATGAATGAATCGTGAACTCCTCGTTAAGGGAGCGGGAATTCGATTATGAACGTCGTCCCCTCGCCTTCTGTACTATCGACTTGAATCGTGGCGTGATGAAGGTCGACGATATGTTTGACAATTGCGAGTCCAAGCCCCGTCCCGCCAGAATTTCGACTTCTCGCTTTATCAACGCGGTAGAACCGTTCAAAGATGCGACTGATTTCTTTTTCAGCGATCCCGATGCCATTATCTTTGACGATCAGCCTGCCCGTCTTATCATGTCGCTCAACCGTAATTTCGACCCGGCTGCCTTCTGGCGAGTAATTGATGGCGTTCGCCACCAAATTCAAAATCACTTGCTTGATCCGGTTCAAGTCGGCTTGTAACATCACTTCGCCGTCATGGTGCGTCTCAAGCTGAATCGACTTCTGTTCAGCTTCTTGGCTCAAGACGAGAGTCACTTCCTCGACGAGCTGATTTAATTCCACGGGTACGAACTCCAAATGGAAATCTTCTCGTTCGAGTCGGGACAACTCCAACAAGTCCTCGACGAGCATCTGCATCCGGGTTGCTTCTTTTTGAATGATATCGAGGAACTGGTCTCGAAGCTCCGGCACTTCTTTCGCCCCATCAAGAAGGGTTTCACTGAACCCGCGAATGGAAGTGAGTGGCGTCTTCAACTCGTGGCTGACGTTGGCGACAAAGTCTTTTCGCATCTTCTCAAGACGCTTCAATTCACTAATGTCGTTGAACAGTAACGTCGTGCCGCGGAGCATCCCCGTGTCGCTGAAAATCGGCGCTGCCGACACCATATACGTGCGCTGGTTGAAGCCGGTCCGAATCGACAGTTGACGTCGATGGGGCTCTTCTGTCAAGTAGACGTCTTCAATTAACGTCTCAACGTCCGGGCTCGGCAAAATACCGTGATAAAATTGGCCAATCATCAACTCATCGTATTGGAACATATCTCGATACGACCGGTTCACGAGCGTGACGATTCCACGCTCGTCGACGAGGAGAAGTCCGGCCCCCATATATTCAATCAGTGATTCGAGCCGTGCCCGCTGGACCGCCTCTCCGAGTGAAATCGTCTCGAGATTCCGGGCGAGGACGTTAATCGACCCGGCCAAACTTCCCGTCTCGGCGTCGTTTCGCAACTCATAGACGCGCGCACGGTAATTCCCATCCGCGAGTTCGCGCAACACAATCGTCGCCTCGTCAATCGGCCGGATAAACTGGTTCGTCAAATTATGGAGCACGAATAGAATGATGAAAAAGGAGAAGAACAAGGCGAACGCAATCGTTAGCCAAATCCGATTATAGACACTCTCTAAGTCTGAGACGTATCGGATGAAGCTGAGGTACACCGTCTCCCCCGATGATAAGGCGATCGGTTTCGTAAATTGAATCAAATCATCGCGAGTCGCGTTGCCGAACTCGCCGTCAGCCGAGATTGTATCGGGGTCGATCCGATATTCGAATGACCCGACGCGGAACGGCGTGCCGGCAATGACGCGCATATTTCGATTGAGCAACAGAATGTCGAAGCTGCTCTCATCATCGATTTGACCGACGTATTCTTGAATTTCATCTAGTTCGCCCCCATCAAGATACAGGGCAGCGAGTGTCGTGTCTTCCTTCAGTCGATCGCGCTCTGAGTCCAAATAGAAATCTTTGAACAGCTGACCGAGCACGATCCCGAGCGTCAGCAATACACCCGTGACGAGCAAGATGAGCGTCGTTAAAAAGCGCGAGCGGTACGTCTTCATTCGGCCATCGGCTCTTCCATTTTATAGCCGAGACCTCGAATCGTTTTGATATAGGACGGCTTTTTCGTCACCGGTTCAATCTTTTCGCGCAAATGGCTAATATGAACGTCGACAATCCGCGTGTCCCCGACGAAATCATAGTTCCAAATCGCAGACAAGAGTTGATCTCGCGTCAAGACGCGCCCTTTGTTTTTCGCCAAGTAGGCGAGAAGTTCAAACTCTTTTGGGGTCAATTCGAGGCGCTCCCCTTTTTTGAACACTTCATAGTTCGACGTCACAATCTTCACGTCGCCAATCTGAATGATGTCCTCATCGACTGCCGTGACCTCAGCCGGGGCCGAGCGTCGAAGAATCGCCTTTACGCGGGCGACGACTTCTCGCGGGCTAAACGGTTTCGTCAAATAGTCGTCTGCTCCGAGCTCGAGCCCGAGCACTTTATCGAATTCATCGTCTTTTGCCGTCAACATTAAGATCGGCGTGTTCACTTTTTGTTGACGCAGTCGTTTGCACACTTCGAGCCCGTCCATCTCCGGCAACATCAAGTCGAGGACGATGAGCACCGCGTCTTGTCTCTCAGCAAGTTCGAGTCCGCTCTTCCCGTCATGGGCAGTCTCCACCTCAAACCCCGCTTGTTCCAGATTAAATTTTAACAATGTCGCAATCGACACCTCGTCATCGACAACAATTACTTTATCGGCCACACGTGTTCCTCCTCTAATCTCATCTTCATGTTCCATTTTACAAAGCAATCGCGCTCGACACCAACTTCAAAGCAAATCTTTACAAAAACAAAACAAATCCACGTTCTCTCCCAAGTGTAGCATGGCCGCTCGTGTTTGATCGCAACAAAAAAGTCCTACCCGCAGAGCGGGCAGGACAATGTTGTCATGTAAGGACGTCCAAGACAGATCGAACAGATTCGGCTGAACGCTTGAGCGCAGCCGTCTCGTCTTCTGTCAATTCAAGTTCGAGCACACGTTCAATCCCGTTCGCCCCAAGAATCGTTGGGACACCGAGGTAGAGGTCGCGGAACCCGTATTCGCCCTCTAAATAGGCGATGGCCGGCAAGATTCGACGTTGGTCTTTTAAAATCGCTTCGACCATCTCGACAATCGCGGCAGCCGGCGCATAGTAGGCCGAGCCGTTGCCAAGCAGTTGCACGATCTCGCCGCCTCCTTTACGGGTCCGATTCACAATCGCTTCGATTTGGTCATGCGGTAACAGTTTCTCGAGCGGGATGCCGCCTGCATACGAGTAACGGATGAGCGGGACCATGTCGTCCCCGTGCCCACCGAGTACGAAGCCGGACACGTCTTTCACCGAGACGTTTAGTGCTTCAGCGACAAACGTCCGGAACCGGGCCGTATCGAGGACACCGGATTGTCCGATGACGCGTTCCTTCGGGAAACCCGACTCTTTGAACGCGGCGTACGTCATCGCATCGACCGGGTTCGTCAAGACGATTAAAATCGCATCCGGTGAGTACCGCGCCACTTCTTTCGTGACCGCTCGTATCACCCGGGCGTTCGTCGAGACGAGGTCGTCTCGACTCATGCCTGGCTTGCGTGCGATTCCCGCTGTGATGACGACGATGTCTGACCCGGCCGTATCTGCATAATCTGACGACCCTGTGATCCACGCATCAAACCCTTGAATCGGCGCCGCTTCTTGCATGTCGAGCGCTTTGCCTTTCGTCGGGCTCTCGTTCTCTTTAATATCGAGCAGCACGACGTTACCGAGCTCTTTTTGAGCCAAATAGAGTGCCGTCGTGGCCCCCGTGAATCCGCTACCGATAACCGAGATCTTATTGCGACGAATCATTGTGCTCTCCCCCTTGGTTTGGCTGATGTCTTACATGTTTTTAATCAATTCATCCGCAAACTCTGAACACTTCACTTCTGTCGCACCGTCCATGAGGCGGGCGAAATCGTATGTGACAACTTTCGAGGCGATTGTCTTCTCCATCGAGTTGATGATGAGGTCAGCCGCTTCGTTCCAGTTCATGTGACGGAGCATCATCTCACCTGACAAGATGACCGACGATGGGTTGACCTTGTCGAGACCTGCGTATTTCGGCGCCGTCCCGTGTGTCGCTTCGAAGATCGCGTGTCCTGTCACGTAGTTGATGTTCGCGCCAGGCGCAATCCCGATCCCACCGACTTGGGCAGCGAGCGCATCCGAGATGTAGTCCCCGTTCAAGTTCATCGTCGCGACGACGTCGAATTCACGTGGACGTGTCAAGATTTGTTGCAAGAAGATATCGGCAATCGAGTCTTTTACGATGATTTTGCCTTCTGCTTCCGCTTTTGCTTGCGCATCGTTTGCAGCCGCTTCGCCTGACTCTTCTTTGATGCGGTCATACTGAGCCCATGTGAACACTTTGTCGCCGTACTCTTCTTCTGCGAGCTCATACCCCCAGTTTTTGAAGGCGCCTTCTGTGAACTTCATGATGTTCCCTTTGTGGACGAGCGTGAGCGATTTACGGTTGTTCGCGATCGCATACTCAAGCGCCGCACGGACAAGACGTTTCGTCCCTTCAGACGAGATTGGTTTGATGCCGATCCCTGACGTTTCTGGGAAACGAATCTTATTGACGTTCATCTCTTCTTTCAAGAACGAGATCAACTTCTTCACTTCATCGCTACCTGATGCGTACTCGATGCCCGCGTAGATGTCTTCCGTGTTCTCTCGGAAGATGACCATGTCTGTATCTTCCGGGCGTTTGACCGGTGATGGGACGCCAGTGAAGTAACGGACCGGGCGTAAGCATGTATACAAGTCGAGTTCTTGACGGAGCGCGACGTTCAATGAACGGATCCCGCCGCCGACCGGTGTCGTGAGCGGGCCTTTGATGGCGATCAAATATTCACGGATTTCATCAAGCGTCTCGTTCGGGAGCCATTCGCCTTTTTGGTTGAACGCTTTCTCCCCAGCGTACACTTCCATCCATTCGATTTTCTTGTCGCCGCCATATGCCTTCTCGACCGCTGCGTCGAAGACACGAACTGCTGCATTCCAAATATCAGGACCTGTTCCGTCCCCGATGATGAATGGAATTGTTGGTACGTTTGGTACGTTGAGCGCACCGTTTTCTACAGTAATTTTCTGACCTTGTGTCAACATATGAATCCCCCTAAGTACATTATTGTAGGCCGACGCTTGCGCCGACCTACGTCACTTGTTAGTTTACCAAAGTTTATGTCGAAATTGTGACCTGATCTTTTGAATGCCTTACCGTTCGTTGACCGATACGTATGAACGGTGTGCTTCACCGACATATTCCGCACGCGGGCGAATCAGACGGTTGTCAGCGTATTGCTCCAGGATATGGGCAATCCAACCTGACATGCGTGAGACGGCAAAGATTGGTGTGAAGAGCTCTTCGTCGAGTCCGAGTGCGTAGTATGTTGAAGCCGAATAAAAGTCGACGTTCGGCTTTAGTCCTTTCTCTGTCTCGACGAGGTGGTCGATTTTCTCAGACATCTCATACCATTCTGGCTCACCGATTTGGGCAGTCAATTGACGGCTCATCTCTTTCAAGTGTTTTGCCCGTGGATCGCCGTCCTTATAGACGCGGTGTCCGAAGCCCATAATTTTTTCACGACGTTCGAACTTGCCGCGAACGTACTCTTCGACTTTATCAACCGATCCAATCTCATGTAACATCTTCATGACCGCTTCGTTGGCTCCGCCGTGGAGCGGGCCTTTCAATGCACCCATTGCCGCCGTCACACCCGAATACATATCTGAGAGCGTTGCAACACAGACGCGGGCCGTAAACGTCGACGCGTTTAATTCATGGTCGGCGTGCAAAATGAGCGCCTTGTCGATTGTCTTCTCCGCGACGTCGCTCGGCTCCTCCCCATTCAACATATAGAGGAAGTTAGCCGCATACGACAACCCTTGCTTCGGCGCGACCGGTTGCTCCCCTTTTTTAATGCGCGCATATGCCGTCACGATGGACGCGATTTGCGCTTGAAGACGAATCGCTTTACGCATGTTCGCCTCATCACTCATATCTTCTGACTCGTCATCATATAGAGCGAGTTGTGAGAGCGCCGTGCGAATCGTCGCCATTGCGTTGGCCGACTTCGGTGCCCGCTCGAGCGTCGCAATGACGTCCTCTGGTAACTTCGCTTCATTCACGAGTGCTGCTGAAAGTGTATTTAATTCGTCCGCTTTAGGAAGACGATCGTTCCATAATAAGAAGACGACTTCTTCAAACGTGGCGTGGTCCGCCAAATCGTCGATTGTGTACCCTCCGTAAGTCAATTGTCCGTCGATAATCGAACTTACTTTCGAGGCTGCTGCCACAATCCCTTCTAACCCTTTTGTTGTTGACATCCATAACTCCCCCTCAGTCTTTAAAAGTGGTCGACCGTATGAAACCAGTCTATGTGTAGGGAATAAGGACGGTCGTCGAACGCTCTCCCCACGATCGTGTTTCGACTTCAATCCGTCCTGTCCTCCATTCAGTATAAACAATTTACTGAAAAAAAGAAATGTAAGCGTATCCAGTCGTCAATATTTGTCAGAACCATTTTTCAAGCAGTTGATAACCACCTAAAATGAGGGCCGCAATACCGGCACCAACGAGCGGACCGACCGGTACCCCCTTCATAAACCCGACCGCTAAAATCGTCCCGGCGAGAAGCGCCGTCGTCACGACCGGATCGACACGCATAAGCTGAACGCCTTGACCGGCAGCGACGGCGACAAAAATGCCAGACGCGAACGCGACGACTCCGACCGGTCCTTTAATACTATTCCACAATTCTCGAAATCCAATGTCTCCTGTTGCAATCGGAACGAGCACAGCGATGGTGATAATGGTCACGCCCCAATGAATGCCTTTTGAGGCGAGCGTGGGGAAGAGTTGATCGCCGAACCCGACCGCTTTAATGATCAACAAGACGCTACTCGCGATGATGACCGATTGATTATGTGAGAGAATCCCGATCACCACGAGCAACAACAAGAATAAATACGCACTCATATGACTCCTTCTTTCTGAATGGAAAAGAACCGACCTCATTGCTAAGGTCGGTTCGATTGGCATTCGATTACGCGTTGTAGATTTTACCAGTGAGTGGGTCGATTGAAATCATCTGGCCGTCACGGAACGTTGATGTCGCTGTTTCGACACCGACGATGACTGGTTTACGAAGCGATGGTCCAACGATACCGGCATGGCTCGTCAATCCACCATCTTCTGTGATGATTCCAGCCGCTTTCTCGATAGCTGGCATCATTTCTTTGTCTGTGAACGGGGCGACGAGGATCATGCCCTCTTTCGCTTTCGCGTTCGCTTCTTCTGCATTGTTCGCAACGACGACTTCGCCGACGAGACCGCGCTCACCGATGCCGCGACCGTTCGCGAGGGCGTGACCGACGATATGAACTTTCATCATGTTCGTCGTGCCCGCTGTCGCAGCAGGGATTCCTGCCGAGATGACGACGAGGTCGCCGTCCGTGACGAATCCAGCGTGGCGTGCCGCTTCAGACGCTTGAACCAACATCTCATCTGTGTTGTTCGGCATCGTCTCAGCCACGATTGGATAGACGCCCCAAACGAGGTTCAATTGACGGGCCACACGCTCTGATTCTGTTACCGCGATGATGTTCGCCTCTGGGCGATACTTCGCTGTACGCGCAGCCGTGTAACCTGATTGTGTCGGTGTCAAGATTGCTTTCGCGTTCAAGTTGATTGCCGTATGGGCAACCGCTTGTGAGATGGCATCCGTTACCGTATGCTCACTGCGCTTCTGACGATCTTTGAGCAAGTTTTTGTAATCGAGCATGCGCTCTGTACGAACAGCGATTGCTGCTTGCATTTGAACTGACTCGATCGGGTAGTCCCCAGCAGCCGTCTCACCAGAGAGCATGACCGCATCCGTACCGTCGAGGATGGCGTTGGCTACGTCAGACGCTTCCGCACGTGTCGGGCGTGGGTTACGTTGCATCGAGTCAAGCATCTGTGTCGCCGTGATGACCGGCTTCCCGAGGTCGTTACACTTCTTGATCAATTCTTTTTGGACTGGTGTTACTTCTTCCGTCGGAATCTCAATCCCGAGGTCACCACGTGCAACCATCAAGCCGTCCGAAATTGCCAAGATTTCGTCGATGTTGTCGACACCTTCTTGGTTCTCGATTTTCGGATAGATTTTAATGTGTGACGCGTTGTTTTTCTCGAGCAATTGACGGATCTCGACAACGTCAGACGCACGGCGGACGAATGAAGCCGCGATGACATCGATGTCTTGCGAAATTCCGAACTCGATGTCGGCGATGTCTTTGTCTGTCAACGCAGGAAGGTTGACCTTGACGTTCGGCAAGTTAACACCTTTCTTCGTCTTGATGACGCCTTCGTTCTCGATCAAGCAACGGAGATCGCGGTTTGCAAGTTTCTCAACGACAAGGAGACCGATTAATCCGTCATCGAGCATGATGCGTGAACCGACTTCAACGTCTTCGTAAAGGCCTTCGTACGTGACTGAGAAACGATCTTTCGTCCCGACGATTTCTTCTGAAGAAACGATCGTTACTTCTTTACCTTTTTCAAGGAGTGCTTTCCCGTCTTCGAACGTATGTGTACGAATTTCAGGACCTTTCGTGTCGAGAAGGACTGTCACAACTTTGCCAGCGGCACGTGACGCTTCACGAATGTCACGGATGCGGGCACCGTGCTCTTCATAGTCACCGTGTGAGAAGTTAAGGCGAGCGACGTTCATACCCGCTTCAATCATTTCTGGGAGTCGCTTCTCTGAAGCTGGTCCAATCGTACATACAATTTTCGTTCTACGCATAAATAAAAACCTCCTAGGGGATGTATGGCTATGGCACACAGAAAACGGGAGGCCAAGCCTGCGTCCCGTCTCTGTGAACTTCACTGTTCTTAAATCGACAATTGGTTCGAAAGATCAATCAATCGCATATCAATCGTATGCTTGTTATGATCGAGCGCTTCATCAATATCGAGGTCCATCATTTGACCGGCACGAATGCCAACGACACGTCCTGCCTTGCCTTCAAGCAAGATTTCAACGGCGTATGCGCCCATGCGGCTCGCAAGGACACGGTCAGCAGCAGTCGGGGAACCACCGCGTTGAATATGACCGAGAATCGTCACGCGTGTTTCCGAGTTTGTCTTCTCCGCGATAAGCTTACCGATCTCTTCAGCACTACCGGCACCTTCCGCAACGACGACGATCGAATGTTTCTTCCCACGAGCAACACCATGGTTGATCCGCTCGACGATCGCACTCAAGTCTTCTGGGCGTTCCGGTACGAGAATCGATTCCGCACCGCCAGCGAGACCAGCGTAAAGCGCGATATCACCGGCATCACGACCCATGACTTCGATGACATATGTGCGTTCGTGCGAAGAAGCCGTGTCACGAATTTTGTCAATGGCGTCGAGCGCCGTGTTAAGCGCCGTATCGAAACCGATCGTCGCATCTGTACCCGGGATGTCATTGTCAATCGTACCTGGGAGTCCAATCGTTGGGAAACCGAGTTCCGTCAACTTTTGGGCACCACGGTATGATCCGTCTCCACCTACGACTACGAGGGCATCGATGTTGAATTTCTTCAATTGTTCGACCGCTTTAGCGCGTCCTTCTTCTGTTCTGAACTCAGGGCAGCGAGCTGAACGTAGGAATGTTCCTCCACGTTGAATGATGTCACCAACCGAACCGAGATTCAATTGAACGAGATCGCCGGCAATCAAACCTTGATAACCGTTATACACACCGTACACTTCTAGACCTTCGAAAATCGCTTTTCGGGTCACGGCACGGACTGCAGCGTTCATTCCGGGAGCGTCTCCCCCACTTGTTAATACCGCAATACGTTTTAAATTCACGTCACTCACCTCTTATGTGTTTTAACGAAATCTGAAAATAAAATACCATGTCTGACCTTTGTTTTACAACACAAGTATGTGAAAAAAAAACATGGGGTCGGTTCGAAAACGGTCAATCGGTGAGCGGTTGGATGTATTCGTTATGCGGTTGTTACCGTTTTCACGAACCAATTGTGCCAATTTGATGATATTTAGTGGCACGACCACTCAACAGCTCAAATTGATCGTGTTGCATCAACTCTGTGATGTGTTGTGTTAATACAGGCTTCAATAGTGAAGACTGTAGTGACACATCGACATGCGCTCCTCCGAACACTTCTGTGACGACCTCGTCGACAATCCCAAGTCCGTACAAGTCTTGTGCTGTAATCTTCATTGTTTCGGCTGCACGTTCAGCAAGTTTTGCATCTTTCCAAAGTAGGGCAGCGGCCCCTTCTGGAGAAATGACCGAGTACGTACTATTTTCAAGCATAAGAAGGCGGTCGCACACTCCAATTCCAAGTGCACCACCCGAACCCCCTTCACCGATAACGACGGAGACAATCGGGGTCTTCAATGTGGCCATTTCGAACAAGTTCCGCGCAATCGCTTCACTTTGTCCACGTTCTTCAGCCGCTTTTCCCGGATACGCCCCTTTCGTATCAATGAATGTAATGATAGGACGGTTAAACTTTTCCGCTTGCTTCATAAAGCGGAGCGCTTTTCGATACCCTTCAGGATGGGGCATCCCGAAATTGCGCGCCATGTTTTCTTTCGTATTACGACCGCGTTGGTGCCCAATAATCGTGACCGGGACACCGTCAAGTGTCGCAATCCCTGCTACGATGGCAGCATCGTCATAACCGTGGCGATCGCCGTGTAGCTCAATGAAATCTGGGAATAACCAATCGATATAATCGAGCGTCGTCGGACGTTTCGGGTTCCGCGCCAATTGTACGCGGTCCCACGGTTTCATATTCCCATAAATATCTTTTTCTAATCGGTGCAACTTCGCTTCAAGGTGACGAATCTCACGGGACAAATCAATCCCTTTCGTTTCAGCCGTCTCACGAAGTTTTCCAAGTTGTTCGTTGACTTCTTTGATTGGATCAAACACGGTTCACACCTCCGCCATGTAACGTGATCATATTGTGTAAAAACGTACGCATCTGTTCACGATGAACGACGGCGTCAAGCTGACCCGCCTCTAATAAAAATTCAGCGGTTTGGAAGTTTTCCGGAAGCTTTTCACGGATCGTCTGTTCGATGATTCGGCGACCGGCGAACCCGATTAATGCGCCCGGTTCGGCCACGTTCAAATCTCCGAGCATCGCGAAGCTCGCTGAGACCCCACCTGTTGTCGGATGCGTCAAGTAAGCGATATAAAGTAGACCGGCTTCGTCATGTTGCTTCAGCGCGATGGACGTGTTCGCCATCTGCATGAGGCTAACCATCCCTTCTTGCATGCGCGCACCACCCGAGGCGGTGAACAAGACGACGGGTAATCGTTCGGCGGTCGCTTGACGGACAGCTGAAGCAATCGCTTCACCGACATAAGCACCCATTGAACCCATCCGGAACCGTGCGTCCATGACACAGACGACGACCGGTTGACCCGAAATCGTGGCCCGTCCGCAGACGATGGCTTCTTCAATCCCGGTACGCGCTTTGTCTTTCGCCAACTTTTCTTCATATTCAGGAAAATCGAGTGGATTTCGCTTCACGTTCGGTCCGGCGAACCGTTCAAACGAGCCGTTGTCGACGAGCATTGTGATACGTTCATCAGCACTGAGCGGGAAATGATAGCCGCAGTCGCATACTTTATGATTCTCATTTAACTGTTTTGTATAATGCATATATTTACAAGCTGGACATTTTGTCATGAGCCCTTGCGGCACGTCAATCTTTGGTTCACGTTGGCGCAACGGCATGTATCGTTTTGGTTTTTTGAAAAAAGCAGTCATCGCTTCCCCCTCGTTCATTCCGGCAACCTCACTTTACGCCACATTTCAAACAGTTCCGTCCGTTCGTCTAAACTATATAAGTCACCAGCATCCGTCCCGTCATAAAAACGGTTGACCTCGCTCCAAATGCGGATGAACAACTCATTCTTTAAACTGAAGATGAGTTGCTGGCGGAATAAGCGATCCGATGGCAAGACCGCCTCGAGCGCCTGCACGCGCTCTTTTGTCGGTTCGATTTCCGAGAACGCCAACCGCTCGAGCAAACGGAGCATCTCGACAATGTCGGTCGCTTTCGTCTGCTTCGTCACAATGAATTCGGACAAGATCTCGATATAACGATGGCGGTCTTGTTCACACAAGAACGTGCCACCGCCATGTCGCGTCTCCACAATCCCCAAGAAACTAAGGGCGCGCAACGCTTCACGGACCGAGGGCCGGCTTATCGATAACGTCTCCGCCAGCTCTCGCTCGGACGGGAGACGATCGCCTGGTTTCAATGACGCCTTGACGATTAACGAACGTATTTTTGAAATGTTTTCGTGAAATGAGGATGCGTGTTTTCCATGCATCTGACCGTTCAACTCCCTTATTTAACATGGCATTTTCTCTAAAGTGGTCAGACCAATTAAACAGATTATACCACTTTTTATGACTTGGTACTAGTTCTCGTCCCAGTCATTTTTGAGTCCACTCGTTTCAGGATGACGTCAGGATCACCAAATCGCTTTTTCAACGCTTGCAACAACGATTCCGTTGGATTGACCGAATATGCTGAAGCGAGCTGTTTGACTTCTTTTGAGTCGGAAAAGCGACAGACGACCGGCACATCGCCCGGTGATGTATGCAACAATTCCTCGAGCTCTGCGAACGAATCAAGTCGGAGTCGGACAAACAACGCCTGACCGTGCAATGGTCGAACCCGCTCGACAATCAACTGGCGACGACCGTCCCGTTCGTTCGAATGCACTTCAAGCAATAAGACGTTACCGCTATAAAGAGATCGGACGAACGCTTGAAAGACGCGAGGGAAGATGACGACCTCGTCTTGGGTGACGCCGTCATCGACCATCATCACACCCATATCCTCATGTTTTTTCGTTTTAAATGTGCGAATCGCATCGACGTAGACAACGACAAAGCCCGTCTCTCCAATCGACACATCGTCTAGCGTCACGGTCGTCACATTGAGCGGTGCGATCGCTGACAGTGGCGAATGGACGATCCATGTCCCAAGCGCTTCTCGCTCTTCTTCAGACCAATTCGGTTCGACCGGTTCAGACCGCTTCAAACCGAGGGCGGACAGTTCGTCCGGCAAGAGATGGCTATCGCCCTGTTCGCGTAACCGTTCCACGGCGAGGAACGCTTGTCGACGTTCCCCATGGTAAAGTCGATCGAGTGCACCGGCCCCGAGTAGGCGCCGCAACTTTAACTCGTCTTTTGCGCCCCACTCCATTCGTTCTCGCAACTGTTCCACATCTTTAAACGTGTCATGATGCGCAATTAACCGCTCGACGTCTCGTTTCGTCAGTCCAAGGATTGCTCTTAACCCAAGGCGCACGCCTGGTCCTTCAAGGAACGGTCCGGCTTGTCCATGTAATACGTCAGGTGGATAGACCGGGATTTTATCTTTCCGTAACATGCGCACGAGCTGACTCGTCTTCTCGTAGGTCGAGACATAAAAAACCCGTTCAAAGTGAGCCTTCACATAGGCGAGACGATAACTGATCAAACTGTAGGCGACCGCGTGCGAACGGTTGAACCCGTACCCAGCAAACTTCTCGATCCACGAGAACACTTGTTGCATCGAGTCTGCTCCGTATGACTGACTTGCTCGTTCAAGGAAGCGCGTCTTTTCGACCTCAATCATCGTCACATCTTTTTTAGCGATGGCCCGTCGGACTAAATCCGCCTCGGCATACGAGTAACCGGCTAATTCGCGTAACAGCCGCATCACTTGCTCCTGATAGACGAGGACGCCGTGCGTCGTCGCCATCAGCTCGCCGACGACCGGATGGACCGGTTGATACGGCATCCCGTGCTTACGTTTCGCGTACGTCTCGATAAATTGCATCGGACCCGGACGATAGAGTGACATCGTCACGACGATGTCTTCAAACTCGGTCGGCTTCACTTGACGGAGTGCCTGCTTCATCCCCTCGGACTCGAACTGGAAAATTCCATCGGTGTCGCCACGGGCCAATAACCGGAGCGTCTTCGCATCGTTGAGCGGAATCGTCTTCAAGGAGAACATGGCGTCAGACTCACGGATGAGCGTTTCCATTTGCCGTAACCGGGTCAAGTTTCGTAATCCGAGCAAGTCGATTTTCAAAAGGCCGAGCGCCTCAAGATCCTTCATATTATACTGCGTCACTTGCTCGCCATCTGACGGTTGAAGCGGCGTGACCTTCTCCAACGCCTCGCGGCTAAGCACTAACCCGGCGGCATGGATGGACGCCTGACGCGGCAAGCCTTCGAGTTGGGCAGCAATTTTCAATAATTGAGACCGTTTTTTACTACCGGCAAACCATTTCATTTTCGACGGATTGAATTGAATGCCTTGAAGACCGTCATCGCGCACTTGCTTGCTGGCGGCTTGCCCTTCCTCGAGTGTCATCCCGAGTGCACGGGCGACGTCTCGTAGCGCCGCTTTCGCTCCGAACGTGGCGAGCGTCCCAATCTGCGCGGCATGATGCGCCCCGTACTTCTCGAGCACGTGACGGACGACTTCTTCGCGGCGCTCGTCCTCAAAGTCCAAATCGATATCAGGCATCGACACACGTTCCGGGTTCAAGAACCGCTCGAATAACAAGTCAAACTTCACCGGGTCGACCTCGGTGATGCCGAGCGCAAAACTGACGAGCGAACCGGCAGCAGAACCGCGCCCTGGGCCGACTTCAATCGATTCCTCTTTAGCGAATCGGACAATCTCTTCGACGATTAGAAAATACGAAGCGAAACCGGTCCGCTCGATGACCTCGAGCTCATGCCGCGCGCGTTCGATATACGGTTCATGAAGTAACTCTTTCTGTTTTAACCGTTCTGCGACGAGTCGCTTCAAACGCGGATCCGCGTCCGGCAACGCAGGGATGGCAGCAGCCGCTTGAGGCAACGTGGCCGGCTCGACGCTTGTTTCGAAACGGTCCAATTCGGCGAGCTCTTGCGAATCGAACCAATCGTTCATCTCACTCGGCAAACGGACGTGACTCCCCCGATGTTGAAAATCTTCTTCCGAGATAACGTCCCCTTCCCCGATCGCGAGCAAGGCCCGATACGCCTCGAAATCGTCCGGACGCATATAACTCGTCTCAGGGGCCGGGATCAGACGGACCCCGAGTTCCTCACGCATCGCGCGAAGCTGCTTCAACACTAAAAGATGTTCCGTCGTCTGTGGGGCCGGTAACCCGAGCCATAGCCGATCCTCCGTTACGTAATTGAGCAGTTGATGGTAGAGGCGACGTCGATGCATCGGGTCGCTCGTCTTCCAATTGTCAGGTAAGACGATCACGGCGAGATCGGTCGCCTCGGTAATCGCACCTATACCGACGTACCGATACAACTGCTCGATGTGGCTCGCTTCGACCGCATAAGCGAGAACGGTCACGTCCATCCCGTCGACTTTTAAAATCGTGCGTAACCCGACTACCGGTTTGACCTCATAGCGTGCGCATAGCCGAAAGAACTGGGGGACGCCATAATACGCGTCATCGGCTAGGGCAACGGCACGACTGCCCCGTTCAGCCATCTGTGCGACATAGGCCTCCAAACGAATCGTACTTTGCATCAAGCTATAGGCCGATCGGACATTTAAATGAAGCATCTGACCCCTCCTCTCTTTTTTCATAATTGTCAAACTCCTGTCATCACTTCTCTGATACAATAATTATAGACAAAAGTCATCGTAAAAGGGGGTAAAAGCGTATGATTATTAATCGGGGACAAATCGCGCGCGACAAACTTTCACATTTGCAAAATGGACAGACCGTGTTTGCCGATAGTCCAGAGATCATTGAACGGCTCCGCAAGTACATTACCGAATACCAACTCGATGTCGTCGAGGACGTGACCGATCGCGGCACCTGGTTCATCCCAAAAGCCGACGAGACAGAATGAAGAGAGCTGACCGCGGTCAGCTCTCTTCATTTTCGAACGTATAGGGACGCGCCACTTCATCGAGCGCCGCGATGACATCCTCCATCTCTTCCCACCGATCAATCGTCGCACCAGCGGCCATTTGGTGTCCGCCGCCCCGATACCGTTTCGCCACCTCGTTGATGACCGGTCCTTTCGAGCGGATGCGGACGCGAATCTCTTCCTTGTTCTCAACGAACATGACCCAACACTTCAAGCCTTCGAGTCCTGCAAAGCTGTTGACGAGTTGAGACGCCGCCTCAGGCGTCGCATGGAACGTCCGAAGCACGTCGGCATCGATTTTCACGTAGCCGACCCCGGCATCGGTCACTTGGACGTTTTGTAGCACGTAGCCTTGAAGTTGTAACGTCGCCAAATCGGTTTTATACATTTGACGATAGAGTCGATTCGTGTCGATGTCGTACGAGAGCAGGTTTGCCGCCACTTCGAACGTCCGAGACGTCGCGTTTCGGAACTGGAAACGGCCCGTGTCCCCGACAATCCCAGCGAACAACAGGAATGCCGATTCCTGATCGAGCGAATAGCCCCACGCCTCAGCAAGCTCAGCAATCATCTCAGACGTCGAACTGACTGACGTGTCGACGATTTGATGCATCGCGTATGGGTCTTCGTCCGGGTGATGATCGATTTTAACGACCGTCTTCCCTTTCAACGCATGGGGTCCGTCGATTCGTTCCTGATTGGCCGTGTCGAGCACGAGGACGAGCGCTTCGTCATACATCTCCGGTTCGACGTGTTCCATCTTTCCTAAAAACTCTAAGTCGCGCACGATTCCGCCGACGACATACACGTTCTTCTCCGGGTATGCGCGTTCAATGATGCGCTTTAGGCCCAATTGACTGCCGAGGGCATCCGGGTCTGGTCGGACGTGACGATGAATCAAGATCGTCTTCGCCTCTTCGATTGCTTGTTTGATGCTTGCTGCTTCTGGCCAATGTGCCATAGCTATTCCTCGCTTTCTTGAACGTTATTCTATGGTATGATGATAACAGATTACTTGTCTGAAAGGGGTTTCTTCACTTGGCTCAACTCGTTATTATCGGGCTCATCCTATTCGCGCTCGGCGCCTACTTCGTCTATAAGCGGCGCGCCTACCTCACGAAAACGCCGTACCGGAAAGCTTTGTTCAACACGCAGGCTCTCATTTGGCTCAGCATGTTCCTTGCTTTGTTCGCCATCAACCAGATGATCGGCGGGCTCGGCCTTGATTCGACCGTCGGCTGGATTGTCAGTATCGTCATGCTCGTCCTCGGAGTCGGCAACGCGATTGTCGGGTTCGTTCGTTACCGTAAAATCTATCCGCTCGCTGCCGAAGAGCCAATCAACCAATCATGACGATATAAAAATGAGCTGATGAATCGCATCAGCTCATTTTTTATTAGCGGTCAATCAATTGTGCCGTGACGAGTGCTTTGGCGACGAGTTGTGTCCCTTGCGTCATCTCGACGTCGACTTTTCCGAACTTTCGTCCGAGGTCGAAGACGTTGGCCGAGACGCGAATTTGACTTTCGATTTGAATCGGCTTCATGAAATAGACGGTGATGTTCTCGACAACGAGGTCACCTTTTTTCATGTGACGCAAGCTACGCGTCGCCCCTTCAACGAGCAGTGTCGTCAATACGCCTGACGACGCCGTCCCCATATGGCTCGTCATCTGTGGCGCGACTTCGACCGTGAACGCCGTTCCGTTCGAGGTCGGGTCTTCTTTCAGTTGGTTCGTGATCATATTGTCGAACGTCTCGCCGACTTGTGGCTGTCGATTGGCGAGTTGAAGCGCTTTTAACACGTCTTGGCGGCTGATGATACCGAGCAGTCGTCCATAGTTATCGACGACCGGCAACATCTCGATGCCTTCCCACACCATTTGGTGGGCCGCGTTCGTCACGCTCGTCTGGACGCCGACCGTGATCGGGCTTCTTGTCATCACTTTCTCGATTTCGGTGTCATGTGACCGGTCGATGATGTCCTTGGCCGTAATGACGCCGACGACTTTCATTTGATCGTCGATGACAGGATAACGGTTATGTTTTGTCCGCTCGTTCAACTCATGCCAACGTTTCACCGTGTCATCGGCCTTCAAATAAAACGTGTCGTGTAACGGGATGACAATGTCAGAGACGAGTAAAATTTCCTTTTTGATCAAGCGGTCATAGATGGCCCGGTTGATCATCGTCGCCACGGTGAAACTGTCATATGACGTCGAGATAACCGGCATGCTGTATTTATCAGCCATCCGTTTCACCTCATCGGTCGTATCGAATCCCCCTGTGATGAGGACGGCACCGCCGGACTGTAAGACGAGCTCGTGCGCTTTCTCGCGGTTCCCGATGATGACGAGCGAATCGACGTCGATATAACGCATCATCGCCTCGAGCTTCATCGCACCGATGACGAATTTCGAGAGGGTCTTATGAAGACCGTCCCGCCCGCCGAGCACTTGCCCGTCGACGATATTGACGACTTCGGCGAACGTCAGCTTTTCAATATTCTCTTTATGCTTTCGCTTGATGCGAATCGTGCCGACCCGTTCAATTGTCGAAACGAACCCTAAGTTCTCGGCTTCTTTGATGGCCCGGTAAGCCGTTCCTTCTGAGACCGCCAACTCTTTCGCGATTTGGCGAACAGAAATTTTGGCTCCCACATCGAGCGACTCGATATGTGCAATGATCTGTTCATGTTTTGTTGTCATGTCACGAGTCCCTTTCCTTAATACATTTTCTGTCACTTTCAGTATACTGTATCAGTCAAACTTGTTCAAACTGTACTAATGAAATGGTTACATTTCCTTTCTAATTTCGAAAACGATATAATGAGGTCGAAGATTATCGAACGAGAAGGAAGGGAATCGACTTGAATCAACGAACGAATCAAATCGCACAAACGCTGGCGACTAAAGGGTTAGACGCCGCGTTCATCACATCGAAAGCGTCTGTCTTTTATTTCTCTGGCGTCTACGCGGAGGCTCACGAACGCCTCATCGCCATCCTCGTCTTAAAGAACGGGACGACGGCCATCGTCTGTCCGGCGCTCGAGAAAGGCATTGTCGAGGCGAGTGAATGGAACGGCGATATCGTCACATATATGGACCACGAAAATCCATGGGATAAAGTTGTCAAACTGTTCCTCGACCAACAAATCATCCCGGAACGCATCGGGATTGAAGGCGAGCATTTGACGTATAACCGCGTCGAACAACTCCGGGCCGGTTTTGCCGGACTTTCCATCATCGACTTGACTGAAGAGTTGCAAGCGCTGCGCATGATTAAGTCGCAAGACGAGATTCGCGTCATGAAACGTGCCGCCGAACTTGCGGACATGGCCGTCGAGGCAGGAATTCGCGCGCTACGCGAAGGTGTGACCGAGCTCGAGGTCATCGCTGAAATCGAATACGCGATGAAGAAACAAGGCGTCCGTGAGATGTCCTTCGATACGCTCGTCCTGTTCGGCGAGAATAGTGCCGACCCACACGGCGTACCGGGTAAAAACCGATTAAAACAAGGCGACTTCGCGTTGTTTGACCTCGGCGTCGTCTGGCAAGGCTATTGTTCGGACATCACGCGAACGGTCGTATACGGCGAAGCGAGCACGAAGCAACGGGAAATCTACGAGACGGTCTTGCAGGCAGAACTCGCTGCCATCGACGCGGCGAACCTCGGCGCGACGCTCGGCTCGATCGACATCGCGGCACGCCAAGTGATCACAACGGCCGGATACGGCGAGTACTTCACACATCGAGTCGGGCATGGGATTGGCATCGAAGTCCACGAGTTCCCATCGATGGCAGCAAACAATGACATGACCGCCCAAGCCGGTATGGCCTTCACGGTTGAACCCGGCATCTACCTCCCAGGTGTTGGTGGCGTCCGAATCGAAGACGATGTCATCATGACCGAGAGTGGTCCAATCTTATTGACGAGTTACCCGAAAGCACTTCAAGAGATCAAATAAAAAACCAGCCCGCGCGGGCTGGTTTTTCTTATGGACTTAATAAAACAGGCGATACATAACGTCCCGTTGCGGCACATCATACCGCTCCATCCGTTCGAGAAACGCACGTTTGTCGTACGGAACGGCTTTGAGCGCAATAGATAACCCGCTCTCATCGAGTGAAAGGATACCGTATCGGGCTAGGTCATCCTTGGCGACGCCGAGCGCACCCGGATTGAGGTAACGCTTCGTCTCGTCCTCAAACGAATGGACAGGGTGATGGTGACCGAAACAAATGATGTCCGCCTCATAGTCGCCATATAGGTGTTGCATATTCGGAAGCGTCGCCTCGACAATCTCATGGAACGGGTCTTCGACGATCGATGCCTCTCGCTTCGTTACGGGAATATGATAGTGGATGCCATAGACGCGCTCTTTTCCTAACTTTTGATGCATCGTACGTGGTAACTGAAATAAGACGTCCGCGTATTCCGGCCGTAACGTGCGGGCCACCCACTCATGGTGGGGTCGCGTATGCGCATAACTCGCCGGATGCCCCTTCCCTTCTAGAAGGGATAATACAGCTTCATCGTGATTCCCAGTGATCATTCGGACGCCACGGTCAAGCAGTCGGGCCATCACCTCGTTCGAGTCTGGGCCCATCGCGATCATGTCGCCGAGGCTCCACACGTCTGTGACGCGTTCCACGTCCAACTGCTTGAAGACGGCATCGAGCGCCTGAGCGTTCCCATGGATATCCGTTAAGATGGCCAATTTCATCCGAATCCCCTCACTTCCGATATTGATGGACGACGTTCACGCCACCGGTCACATCGATGACCGCGCCGGTGATTAAATCCGACTCCTTGGCGAGTAGGAATAAGATCGTCCGGGCGATATCTTCACCTGTCCCGTGTCGACCGACTGGCGTCTGGTCATCGGCCTCGGCGTCGTCTATGCGCATCTCTTTTTGCGCACCAATGATATTCCCCGGGTTGATCATATTCACCGTAATCCCGTGGGCCGCTTCTTCGAGTGCCACCGTCTTCGTCAAGCTGACGAGCCCGCTCTTCGCGGCGGCGAAAGCCGAGCGATGGACCCAGCCCGGAGCCGTCGCGCTCTCCGGGAAGCCGTACGTGACGATCCGCCCGAACTGATTGGCCCGCATCGAAGGGATGGCCCGACGCATGAGCCAAAACGACGCGGACAAGTTCCCGGTGATGACTTCGTCCCATTCTTCATCGGACAAGTCGACGAGACATTTGCGATCGAAAATATATGGACCTGCGTTCAAGATGAGCGCATCCGGCTCACCAAACTTCGCGACCGCTTGTTCGTACCCGTCAAGTACCGCCTCCCGGTCCGTCAGCGGCGCCTCAATCATATGTAGTCGTTCATGGGTCCACTCAATCGGACTTCGTTGCAACACGCTGACGTGCCACCCTTCCTCTAACAACCGTTCTGTCACGACCCGGCCGATTCCTTTCGCCCCGGCTGTAATGACTACGTGTTTCATCAACATCCCTCCTCTGTATCATCTTACCCGTTCCCGATCTTCATTTCCAAACTTCAACCTGTTCAAACAGAAAGTTGTGAAAATTTCACACATTCTCATGAGAAGCGGGCGTGAATTTAGATAGAAGTGGTATACTATACATGTAAGCCGCACGTACATTTCAAGCGAAAGGTTGGGATTTACATGGCAATTGTCTACAAACATATCCTCTCTGCTGTCGACGGCTCGAAGGAGGCGGAACGCGCCTTCGAAACCGCCATCGATGTCGCACTTCGTAACGAAGGAAAGCTGTTCATCGGCCACGTGATCGATACGCGGACGTTTGCCACGGTTGAGGCGTATGACCGGACGATTACCGAGCGCGCCGAAACGTATGCGAAAGAGTTGCTCGACGACTATGTCAATCGCGCCCGCGAACGCGGCGTCAAAGAAGTCGAGACGGTCATCGAGTACGGCTCACCGAAAGTGACGATCGCCAAGAAGATTGCACCGAATAACGATATTGACCTTATCATCTGTGGCGCGACCGGCTTGAACGCCGTTGAACGCTTCTTTATCGGTAGCGTCTCGGAAAGCATCGTTCGCTATGCGAAATGCGACGTCCTCATCGTCCGTCAATAAGAAAAAGACGGTCGCCTCGGCGATCGTCTTTTTCTTATAATACTTTCACGGTGACCGTTTTGCGTCCAAACTTGAGCGCTGCGCTTTGTGAGTACATCAAAATATCAATTTTGTGTCCTTTGATTGCGCCACCTGTGTCTGCCGCCGTGTACGTCCCCATTAACTTCGAGCCGACGTACACTTGTACTTTCGAACCGAGCGGGATGACGCGCGGGTCGACCGCGACGACGTTATGTTTTTGTGTGCGAACGTTCCATCCGAGTGCGGTCTTGCCTGAGCAGCCTTTGCAATACGGTGTGTAAGCGGATGCGTTCATCGTATACGACTTCACGTTTGCCTTAGCGACTGGTTTGACCGTCCGTAAGTATTTCGTAGCGACCCAGCCTGTCTTCCCTTTATAATTGACCCGAATCCAAGCGCCCTTTGAACCGGTGCGCTCGAGCTGGTGTCCTTTATTAATTTTCCCGAGTACTTTCCCGTCGACGTGTGCCGCCGTCCGAACGTTCAATCCGTTCACTTGGCTTTGAACGTACGTTTTAGACGCTGCCTCGACTTGTTGTTGTGGTAATAGCATGGCGAATGTCATGACCGTTAATAAGAAGACCGTTCCAATTTTCTTTAGCATGTGGTTCGTCCTTTCCTAGTCGGTTTGTTTGTCGTGTTTCATGTTGTCAGTTTCTAAGGTGTTCGATCATATTCATGAATCCGATGAGTCCAGACGAGTATGTTTCGTCCAGATAACTATATGACGAATCATGCCAACGTGCGTTTACAACTAAACTTCATTTGAGTGACACGAAAGTTACGGTTCTGTTACAAAATAGGTTGATTTTAAAGAATGATGACGATTTTACAGAAGAGGGTTGTCTTTCGTAATATAATCTTCCATTTAATGGGTTTATTATGACTTGGGTGTTACAAAGTTTCGCTTTTTCGTCTCGAATGTTACAAGACGCTTCGATTGTTGAATCGATTGTCCTATACGAATTGCATGCCAAATAGTCTGTTGGCACTAAAAAAACCCTCTTGTTCTCGTGGAACAAGAGGGTTTTAACCAAATTATGCGTGTGTTTCGACGAGGTTCGCGATGCGGACCGTGTCGCGAGCGATGACCAACTCTTCGTTCGTTGGGATGATGATGACTTTAACCGGTGAGTGCGGGTAGTTGATGAACAACTCTTTGCCGCGCGCTCCGTTGTTGAGTGAAGGATCCCAGTAGACGCCCATGAACTCGAGTCCACGAAGGATACGCTCACGGATGACATCCGAGTTCTCGCCGACACCCGCTGTGAAGATGATCGCATCGACCCCGTTCATCTCTGCCGCGTATTGGCCGATATAGCCATGGATGCGGTTCGAGAAGATTTTAAGTGATACTTCGGCACGGTGGTTGCCTTCTGCCGCCGCCTGCTCGATGTCACGCAAGTCACTCGAGATACCCGAGAGCCCGTAGACACCCGACTCTTTGTTCATGACGTTCAAGACGTCTTCAGCCGACTTACCTGTCTTTTGCATGAGGAACGGGATGAGGGCGGGGTCAAGTGAGCCCGAACGCGTTCCCATTGTGATTCCTTCAAGTGGCGTGAAGCCCATCGTCGTGTCGATTGAACGGCCGCCGGCGACCGCTGCGATTGACGCTCCGCTACCGAGGTGGCACGAGATCAAACGAAGGTCTTCAAGGGGACGACCGAGCAGCTCAGCAGCACGTTGTGTAACGTACTTGTGGCTCGTTCCATGGAAACCGTACTTCCGCACGCCATGCTCTGTGTAATACTCATACGGGAGGCTATACAAGAAGTTCTCTTCCGGCATCGATTGGTGGAACGCCGTATCGAACACCGCGACTTGCGGGACGTTCGGCAAGATTGCTTGGAACGCACGAATCCCCGTCAAGTTCGGTGGGATGTGAAGTGGTCCGAGTTCGACGAACGATTCGATGTTCTTCATGACTTCTTCGTCGATGACGACCGAGTCTGCGTACAACTCTTTTCCGTGAAGGACACGGTGACCGACACCTGAAATCTCATCGAACGATGCGATGATTCCGAGGTCAATCAATTTTTCAAGCGCGAGCTCGACCGCTTCTTTATGCGTATGGAGCGGTGTCACGACGTTGAACTTTTGTCCTTCGCCGTACTTGATTGTGAAGATTGCATCGTCTTTTCCGACGCGCTCGACGAGACCAACCGCGAGCATGTGTTCAGACGGCATCTCGAGAAGTTGGAATTTGAGCGACGAGCTCCCTGCGTTGACTGCCATAATTTTTGTCATGTCATACACCTCTTACCTTTCGATTTAAACGGGTATCTTTATCTGTTCTTTAGAAAACCGATAACTGTATCATAATGAAGATACTTGATATGACATATGTTTTTCAAGTCTTTTGCCTAATAAAATTATGTTGTTTTAAACCAATCGTCAATCTGTTTCACAATATTGGCAACAGCGCGGACGTCCGTGAAGGAAGGCAACTCTACGAGGAGCGCTTGTTTCGGTCGTTTGACGCCTTCCCCTAGCTTTTGAAGCAGGAGTAAACTCTTGGCGTAGCGCTCGTCTTTGAACATCGTCGTCGGCAATTGTAAAACGCCTTTGACAATCGCCTCGCGGTCCATCCATTGTTTTAATTTCCCTTCATCATCTTGTTCAAACAAATTGTTCGGGATGACGAAGAGGCCATGACCGCCCGGCGACGTGTGCCGCATCGCCTGTTCGATCATGAGGAAATGAGCGTACGAATGGCCGTCGGTCCGATGCAGGTCGTATGTCTTCGCGACTTCGTCATTCGGGTAATAGCCAATCGGCAAGTCGACGAGCGCCAAGTTAGCCGGTTCGACGAATAGCGGTTCGAGCGCGTCTTGATGGAAATAAGAGACCGGCTTCTCGAGCAAGTTGCTGATGGCATACGATAGCCGAAGCATCGTCTCATCCACTTCGACCGCTTGCGCCGTCGCTTCTTTTAATTGGGACAAGACGGCATGAACGAGCGTACCCGTCCCGCTGCCTAGTTCGAGTATCGTCGCGTCCTCTTTGACGAGCTTCGTCGCTAAATACCCGATAAACAAGCTAACCGCGTCCGGTGTCGGCTGATGGTTCGGGGGAAGGGTTGTCGTCTCTTCGAGTACGAGCAGACTGACCGCTTTCCTTACGTCATCTTTCTGTTCCCCTTCGATGTTTACTCGCTCTAACACTTCAATCAACGCTTCAAGCGGCAGGAGATCGAGGTCCGCCACTACTTTTTTCACATCTTGTTTCCAATCTCGGTACAACTGTTCGAATCGTTCCATCTTCGTTCATCCTTTCCATACAAAACCGGCCCTCTAACTGAGAGCCGGTCGTTTCACTTCTATTTGTTAGTGTAGACGATTCTGCTGGATTCGCCAAGCGAATCAGTTCGCTGCCGCAAACGCCGCGAGCGCCGAATCGAAGTCAACTTCGTCCGTCATCTCGTCCATGTATTGCACGTACTGCACAGTGCCTTTCGAATCGACGACAAAGACAGAACGGGCCAAAAGACGAAGTTCCTCGATCAAGACGCCAAACGATTTCGCGAACGATAAATCACGGTGATCGGAAAGCGTGACGACATTGTCAATTCCAGCTGCCGAGCACCAGCGACGTTGGGCGAACGGCAAGTCGTTCGAGACCGTGAGCACCGTCCCACCGAGCGATGACGCCTTCTCGTTAAATTCACGCGTCTGCGCATCGCACACGCCTGTGTCGATTGACGGAATGACACTAATTAGTTTCTTCCCCGGGTAAGATGCGAGCGTCACTTCCTCGAGTGAAGTCGTCAGAGCGGCGAAGTCCGGCGCCTGATCGCCTACTTTTACCGGATTCCCTTGCAACGTAATGTTGTTCCCTTTAAATGTCGGCATTGTTCCATCCCCTTTAGCGTAGTTGTACGTCCCCATCATATCGAGGGCAGACGCGTCATGACAAGCATCCTGCTTCGATGCTGTTTCTGTTTTTCCCTATATCGAATCGTCAAAACACGGTATACTGGTAAAGACACATACGACAAAGGGGATGACTCAAATGAGAAACAATGTTTATTTGTATCACCGAAACGTCAACGACTTCACGAAAGAAGTGAAAAAGCTACGGGAAATCGGGGAAAAACACGGTTTCAACGTCGTCGAGCGTCCTGAGGATGCTAACATCATCGTCGCCATCGGGGGAGATGGCGCGTTTCTACAAGCTGTCCGGTATACCGGGTTCCGCCAAGACGCGATTTACGTTGGGTTCGGCCGCGGCTTGAACGAGTTTTATTGTGATTTCGACATACATAAACTCGATGAAGTCGACCGGCTCTTCTCAGATAACACGGCTCGAATCGAAGCCGGACTCGAAGTGCGTAAATATCCGCTCCTATCGGCCACGATCAACAAATCGACGCCGCTTCTATGCTTGAACGAGGCGTCTATCAAGTCGAGTATCATCAAGTCGCTCGCCATCGAGGTGTACATCGACGACCTTCATTTCGAGACGTTCCGCGGCGATGGAATGGTCGTGTCGACACCGACCGGCTCGACTGCCTACAACAAATCGCTTAACGGCTCTGTCGTCGACCCGCTCATTCCGTGTATGCAAGTGAGTGAGATTGCTTCGGTGAACAATAACCGTTACCGGACACTCGGTTCGTCGTTCATCGTTCACGAGTCACGTAAACTATCGCTTCGCATCGTCGAGGACGGCAACGACTACCCGATCATCGGCATGGACAACGAGGCGCTCAGCCTGAAATATACGGATCGCATCGATATCGAACTGTCGGACAAGGTTGTTAAGACAGTGAAGCTCCGCAACAACTCGTTCTGGCATAAAGTGCAACGTTCGTTCTTCTAACCTAAAAAAATGAGCCTCCATGCCGGAGGCTCATTTTTCGTTACGTCGTGATGACATCCGCTTCATACACGGGCGCCCCTTCGACGACGGTCATGACGAGTCGGTTGTTCAAGATGTCTGTTCCTTGGAGTTCGAAGAAATCATTCTCCCAAACGGTGAACGTTGCATTATAGCTTTGGATGAGCAATCCGTCACGTCCGTGCGTATTCGTCGCGACGCGGGGCGAGTACGTGAAGCTCCGCATCGCCTCGTACATCGATAGCCGCTCATTCGGAGCGAGCGTACGCGAGCCAGCGAACGATTGACGTGTCACAGCGGCGTACAACCCTTTTCGAACGTCGACGTCTGAAATCGGGGCATCGCTCCCGCCGAGGAACAACGCACCCGTTGCCACCATCGATTTAAAACGATACGCGTTGTCGACACGATCGTTTCCAAGGCGGTCGAAGAGCAGCTCCATGTCGTCGGACAAGAAGACCGGTTGCGCGTCGATCAGGACGGGCAACGCCGCAATGCGTTTCAACAAGGCGTCATCGAGGAGCGACGCGTGAATGATTCGGTCGCGCGTCCCACGTTTGGCCGGATACTTCTCAAGTAAACCGATGAACTGTTCGGCCGCCGCATCACCGATGACATGTGCCGCCACGTTCATCCCATAGGATCGGGCTTTTTTCACAAGCGCCTCGAGGTGGTCTGGTCGATGCACTTCGATTCCGCGCTGGACCGGGTCGTCCGTATACGGCTCGGACAAGAGCGCCGTCCGACCGCCGAACGAACCATCGACGAACAGCTTCATCGCACCGAAGTCAAAGCGCGGTCGTTTATAGAGCGCATCGTGTTGAAGCACGCGGTCTACGATTTGCTCATGGACGAGCAGATGCGCATGAAACGGGACATCACGAAGTACGGCTTCATATGCAGCGATCGTCTCGAGCGGGTCACCGTGATAGAACAAGTCCTCGGTATGTGCCCCGACGATGCCGTGACTGAACAGTGCATCGACGGCTCGTCGAATCGAGGCGACGTTCTTGTCTTTATTGCCCCCGAGCTCACGATGCAATAAATCGAGCGCGGCGTCATAGAGCACCCCGTTCAACTTCCCATCCGCATCGCGTCCGAGCTTTCCGCCCTCGATGACAGTATGGTGGATCAAGCCAAGCCGCTCGAGCCCTTTTGAGTTGACGACCGCCACGTGGCGACAGACTCGTTTCAATACGACAGGACGGTCCGGGATGACGGCATCAATCATCTCACGCGTCGGCATCTCTCCGAGCAAACGGTCGTTGAAGCCTTCAGCGACAATCCAATCGTCTCCGCTCGCCTTTTGTTTCATCGTCTCGAGCAGCGCATTCAAATCAGTCGTCTCCGTCGCATCGACTCGATCGAGTGCTTCCCCGTAGCCGATAAGATGAATGTGTGAATCCGTGAACGCCGGATAGACGCTCTTGCCCTCTAAATTGACGATGTCCTGAATTCGCCCCGCATATGTACGGCGAAGGTGACCTTCTTCCCCCATCTTCAGAATTCGGCCGTGTTCGACATACATCGCCCCTGCCATCTCGCCTTCTTTATTTAACGTATAAATCTTTCCGTTCACCCATAATGTTCCCATCACGCAACTCCTCCTCGATTCAAAAAAGATTGACGTCTACGTTAATTCCCGTTTACGTCAATCTTCATGCATAGATTATTTACGAAGCAATTCTTGATGTTCGATTCCTTTTTCGACCCGTTGACGAATCGTACGCGGTGCCGTCTCGTCGAAACGACCGAGCACACGCTCGCCAATCTCAACAGCCGTTCCGTATTCCCCGTGCAAGAACTTGTTCTCCGCGAGCGTCAAGGCGATGTGCACCTCGTTGTCACGACGGCGATAGCGGTTCGCGTACTGCAAAAGCTGTTCGGCGTACGTGACTTGGCGAAGGAGCGCCTTCACTCGGTCGCGGAAATTATCCATCGTCTCTTCGATGTCGTGGCTCAAGCCGACGATGTACGTCATGTTGAACGGTGCTTTCTCGAACTGCTCATCGAGCGACTGGACGCTCTTTTGCAGTTGGCGCATGTCGTTCATTAAATCGTTCGGCACGACCGGCATCGCACTTTTCGCGAGGAGTCGACGATGCGCCGATAATTCGCGTTTCCATCCTTCAAGCTTATTGCGCACTTCGAGCTCTTCTTTTCGAAGCGAATTCGTGTTCTCGATGAACCGTTCATGCATGGCTGCAAATTGATCGAGTGATCGTTTCGCTTCCTGCACTTTCGATTTGACGAGGCTGAACGGGAGCATTTGGGCGCTGAGCGCTTGCTCGATGTCATGAACGTTCGCCGATAGCGTCGTCCGTTCCCGCTCGAGCTGCTCGAACTCTTCGCCGACCCGGGCGTTAATCTCATAGTTGCTGATCAGGCGAGACATCTCTTCATTCAGACGCGTCATCAGTTCTGTCGTCTTCTCATCACGTTCACGAACGGTCGCGAACTCTTTTTTCACGTATTGACGCGCGTCGACCTCGGTGCGGAACGCTTCGAACAATTGATCGATATCCGAGCTCAATTGTTGCATATCCGTCTCGAAATGATCGAACTCGAGCCGTTCAATCCGTTCCATGAGCGTTTGACGCCGGTCTTCCGCTTGTTCGATTTCTTCCATTAAACCAAGCGGTTCAAGGGCGTATCCGTCCATCTGCATCTCTTTATGACCCGAACGAAGTTGGTTGAGCTGCTGACGCAAGTCGATTTGGACGGTCCGCACGAACTGCGGGATGACGCCGACGAGTTCACGGATGTGCGTGACTTTCGCCGATAAGTCCTGTCCGGCTAAGAACGCATCCGACACTTGGCCTTCTTGCTTGAGTGTCATCATCTCGTTTCGCTTCGCCTCAGCGGCTGCAATCTCGGCTTCGACGAGAGGATACGTCGGTCCGAAGGCGTTGTTTTGCGAAACGAGTGTCTTCCGTAGTTGGTATAGCTCTTTTTCGTCTTTCTTGACGATGTCGAGGAGCGAGGCATGATGTTGATTGAACTCATCCATCTCGTCGAGCATGGCGTGTACCATCGTCTCGAGTTCTTCAATCAACTGTTCCGTCGCGTTCAAGTCCGTCTTCACTTTCAAGAAGCGATACTTGTCGAGATCTTCCTCTGACCGATAAAGCGATTCATCGATTTGTCCGGTATGGACGCTGACGAGCTCGTCCCACGACTGATGCCACCGATCGAACTTCTCTTTCGTCTCACCTTCCATTGGCCATTGCTTAAACTTTTGAAGCTCAGCCGGGATACTCGCACTGAGAATACTTTGTTTACGAATATCCAAATCATCAATTTTTTGGTAATACTTTCTTCGAATGAGCATACTAGCGAGCATGGCCCCTAGCGCGATGACGATGATTCCAATTAAAATCCCGTATAATCCGTAATCCATCTTTGTCACAACCTCCAAGCCGCTTTCATGGACTTATGTATCGTAAAGAAGAAAATGATGTATTTTATAAGTATAGATATACTTAATCATATTATACAACTGTGGATTTGCATAGGTTTTCCAATGGTTTGACGTGAGAATGTTGCGCACCCATAAAAACGTTTCGGAAGACAAATTGAAAAAATGCGTGTACGATGATGCATATCTGAGCTTGTATTCATATAGGAGGGAATCATATGTTTCAAACGACTGCTTACTCTGGCGACTTGGCCGCCGGCTATGAACTGCTGAACAAACAACTCGCTGCACTGTTAGAAGGCGAAACGAACGAAGTCGCGAACCTCGCCAACGCGAGCGCGCTCCTTAACCAATTTCTAGATCGGATCAACTGGGTCGGCTTCTATATGAAGAACGGTGACGACGCGCTCATCCTCGGCCCGTTCCAAGGTCTCCCAGCTTGCGTCCATATCGCATTTGGGAAAGGCGTATGCGGGACAGCCGCTTCAACGCAAGAAACGCAACTCGTGGCGGACGTCCATCAGTTCCCGGGACATATCGCCTGTGACGCGGCGTCAAACTCTGAAATCGTCGTCCCGCTCGTGCGCGACGGTGAGACGATCGGCGTGCTCGATATCGACAGCCCCGAGTTCGATCGTTTCTCAGAAATCGACCGTCATGGCCTCGAACAATTTTGCCAGACATTACTTCGCTTCATCTGATTGACAAGCTGTTTTATTCATCGTATACTATTTTTTGTGCATGAAATGACGATAGCAGTCATCGACAGACGTATCCACCTTTCGGGCCTCGACGTTGTCGGAGGAGCATCTCGTAGCTTCGCTATCAAGTGAAGGTGCTTGAACCTTGAAAGGGGCGTCACCCGTCTTTGACACCGTTGTTCTTTTGTGCAAAATACATGAACAACAAGGAGGAGTCCAAACATGGCTCGTTACACAGGTCCAGCTTGGAAACTCTCGCGTCGCTTAGGCATCTCGCTTAGCGAAACGGGTAAAGAATTAGCAAAACGTCCTTACGCACCAGGCCAACACGGCAATGGTCGTCGTAAAATCTCTGAATACGGTCTTCAGCTTCAAGCGAAGCAAGCACTCCGTCATATGTACGGAATCAACGAGAAGCAATTCCGTCGCATCTTCAACGATGCAGGGAAAATGCAAGGTATCCACGGTGAGAACTTCATGTTCTTGCTCGAGTCACGCCTTGACAACCTCGTTTACCGTATGGGCCTCGCTCGCACACGTCGCGGCGCGCGCCAACTCGTCAACCACGGTCACATCCAAGTTGACGGTTCACGTGTAGACATCGCGTCTTACCGTGTAAAACCAGGTCAAGTCATCTCAGTTCGTGAGAAGTCTAAAAACTTCAAAGCGATTGCTGAAGCACTCGAAGTAGCACCAGCTACAAAAGACTTCGTCACGTTCGACGCTGAAAAGCTCGAAGGTACGTACGTACGTCTTCCAGAGCGTGCTGAACTTAACGACCAAATCAAAGAGCAATTGATCGTCGAGTACTACTCACGTTAATGCTTTAATCCCCTTTCCTGACTTGGTAGGAAAGGGGATTTTTTATTTCTTTAAAATTTGTTCCCGGATGCGCCCCATCTGCGTATCGAGCGCGTCCGCCATATTTGCCGCCTCGGTCAGTTCCGCTCGTGACGACTCAGGAACTTGATGCTGATATTTATATTGAAGCTTATGTTCCGTCGCCGCCCAAAAATCCATCGCCAATGTCCGGATTTGAATCTCGGCCGGTACCCAGATGATTCGTTCGGCCAAATATACTTTCGTCCGGACGATCAGGTGAAGGCTCCGATACCCACTCGGTTTCGGATGTTTGATATAGTCTTTCACTTCATCGATTTGTAAATCATCTCGCTTCCTTAAATGCTCTAAAATCTCATAAATATCGTCCCGAAAACTCGTGACGATGCGAACACCAGCGACGTCATGGACGTTGTCCCAGAGGGCATCCACTTCGAGCGGCAACTGTTTCTGGTTCATCTTTCGAACGATAGACGGAAGCGTCTTCATCCGTGTCTTCACGTGTTCGATCGGTGAGTATCCGAGTCGTGTTTGCCAGTCGAGGTCGATAATCCCAAGGTCACTTTCAAGCTCTGTGATCGCCATCTCATAGTAACGGAATCGCTCTCGCCATTGCTGAAACTGTTCGCCAAAAAACTCTTCAATTTCCATCTTTCACCCTCCTCGCTTTCTTCTATCGTATCAGACCCGCGTTCGTTCGAAACACAAAAAACCGTCCATTCTCGTAATCAGACGAGAATGGACGGTTGCATTAGACGTGACGGATCACGAAATATTTTTTCTTCCCACGACGGATAATCGTGAACTCACCGAGCGTATCGGCACGTGTCACCGTCTTATCGAGCGCTTGTTCCCGCTCGCCGTTCAAGTAAATCGCACCATTTTGCACGTCTTCGCGCGCTTGACGTTTCGACTGGACGATGCCCGCCTCGACAAGCAAGTCGACGAGGTTACGCTCCCCATTGAGTTCGAACTGTGGCATCCCTTTGAACGCCGCGTCCATATCTTCTGGTTTCAGTGACGCGAGGTCCCCGCTGAAGAATGCGTTCGTGATGCGCTCTGCCTGTTCAAGACCGGCTTCACCGTGCACAAGTTTCGTCATCTCTTCAGCAAGACGACGCTGGGCCACACGTTTCTCCGGAGAAGCTGCCACTTCTTCCGCGAGCGCATCAATCTCTTCGTGCGTCATGAACGTGAAGTATTTGATGAACTTGATGACGTCAGCATCATCGACGTTAATCCAAAATTGGTAGAACTCGTACGGTGTCGTCTTATCAGCATCGAGCCAGACCGCACCACCGGCCGTCTTCCCGAACTTTTGACCGTCCGATTTCGTGACGAGCGGAACCGTGAGACCGAACGCCTTCTCTTGGTGGCCGAAACGGCGAATGAGTTCGAGCCCGGCCGTGATGTTCCCCCACTGGTCGCTTCCCCCGACTTGGAGACGGCAGTTCTCTGTTTCGTATAACTTTAAGAAGTCGAATGATTGCAACAACATGTATGAGAACTCGGTGTACGAAATCCCGTTTTCCAATCGTGAATCGACCGAATCTTTCGCGAGCATGTAACTGATTGGGAAGTGCTTCCCGACATCACGTAAAAAGTCGATAATCGACAGTTCCGCCGTCCATTCGTAGTTGTTTCGGATCGTAATCGGATTCTCCCCTTCTAACGGGAGGAAGCGGCTCAATTGATCCTTGATGCGGTCCGAGAATTCTTTGACCGTGTCGAGCGTGTTCAGTGACCGTTCGTCCGAGCGTCCAGACGGGTCGCCGATCATCCCCGTCGCTCCACCGACGAGGGCGATGACTTGATGTCCCGCCTCTTGGAAACGTCTGAGCGTCAAAATCGGTAACAAGTGCCCGATATGGAGCGAGTCCGCTGTCGGGTCAAAGCCCGTGTAAAGCGTTGTCGGCTTCTTCAACTGTTCTTTCAATCCTGCTTCGTCCGTCATTTGATTGACGAGCCCTCGAAATGCTAAATCATTCAATAATTCCATCTGTCCCACTCCTTCAATTGACATAAAAAAACGTCCCTTCTCATATCGAGAAGGGACGGAGATTCCGCGGTACCACCCTAATTGCCACACGTGTGGCCACTTAAATGAGAGATAACGGTCCCGAACCGGCCGAACGGCATGCTCCAAAAGTGTAATTCGTCGGTCGACATTGGCTAGTTCACAGCACCCACTAGCTTTCTGGACAAGCGGTCCACCCACTACTTCGCTTTTTTCATCGCATTGATTTATTGACTATGCCATTCATTTTATAAGTTTGGTTTCTCCGTTGTCAACTACAAGATTGAAAGTTGCAACGAAAGGTCGATTCGCGCTAAGGTGGGGAAAGACTTGTGCTATAATCGAATATATTACTGTTTCCAATTGATTGACACTATATGAAGGAGGCTGTCATGCTGCAAAAGATTCGAGACTTATGGAATAATCCAACGTCCTTGAAAGCCCGCCGTTATGCCAATGTATTTTACGATGTATCGTGGAACGTCCTGTTACTCACGATCATTTCCGTCGTCTTGATCGGCTTTTTAGGTGCCGGTGTCGGCGCCGGGTATTTCGCATCGCTCGTCAAGGACATGCCAACCCCTGCCTACAAGACGATGACGTCCCAAATCAATACGTACTCGTCGACCTCTGATATTTACTTCGGAAGCGGAGAACGCATCGGGAACTATACGACCGATGAAGTTCGGACGCCGATTCCGGTCGATAAAGTATCACCGTTCGTCATTGACGCGCTCTTAGCGACGGAAGATGTCGAGTTTTATGAACATGATGGGGTCGTCCCGAAAGCGACGCTTCGTGCCATCTTACAAGAAGCGACCGGCTCGGAAGACCGCACCGGTGGTTCGACGCTCACTCAACAGCTCATCAAGAACCAAATGCTGACGAATGAAGTATCGTTCGAGCGAAAAGCGAAAGAGATTTTGCTCGCACTCCGTCTCGAAAAAGCGATGGATAAAGATGAGATTTTAAACGCCTACTTGAACGTCGTCTCGTTCGGCCGTAACTCGATGGGCCGTAACATCTCGGGGATTGAAGCAGCGTCTCGCGGCGTGTTCAATACGTCAGCGGAGAACTTGACGCTCCCGCAAGCGGCTTTCCTCGCCGGTATCCCGAAAAACCCGTTCTTATACACGCCATATTATCAAGGCGGTGTCGTGAAAGAAGACGTCACAGCCAGCATCAACCGGATGAAGACGGTCTTGAACCGGATGTACGTCGCCGGGAAGATTACACAAGAAGAGTATGATGCGGCGTATAACTACGACATCACACAAGACTTCATGAAGACACAATCGAAACCGCGCGACCGCTATCCGTACCTCGTCGACTTGGCTGAACGTGAAGCACTCGCAATCGTGACGAACCATCTGTTACAAGAAGATGGCATCAACCTCAACGATCTCGGGCCAAGCGAACGAAACGAAGTTCGTTCGACTTACGGAAAACGGGCGCATAACGCCCTCCGTCAAGGTGGATATAAGATTCACTTGACGCTCGATAAGCAGATTCACGAATCGATGCAACAGCCGGCTAAAAATGCCGATAACTTCGGTCCGAACCAAAATGCGGATGGGACAAGTTATCCAGAACAAACTGCAGCCGTCATGCTTGAGAACAAGACGGGCCGCGTGCTCGGCTTTGTCGGTGGCCGCTACATTAATGGGAAGACTGAAGAATATAACCATGCCACACAAATGGAGCGCCAAATCGGATCGACCGCCAAACCGATTCTCGTTTATGCGAATGCGATCGAGGGTGGGATGATCACCCCTGCTACTACAATCATTGATGAAGAATACTTTTATCAATTTACTGGTCCAGGGCAACCTCCGAAACAAGTTCAAAACGAAGGTAAAAGATATCGTGGTGCAGTCACAATTCGTGATGCCCTTAAACTCTCGTTGAACGTACCTGCCGTCAAAGTTTATGAGGAACGAAATCAAAAAGCAGAAGATACTCAAAAACTGATTGATATGGGAATCCCTGTATCAGATGGAAACCGCATTGCATCTGCCATGGCTTTAGGGACTGGAGAAGTAACGCCGGTCGACTTGGCATCAACTTATGCGATGCTCGCTAACTACGGCGAACACGTCAGCCCGTACTTCGTCGATAAAGTCGAGTTCCAAGGCGAGACAATCTTCGAGGCGCAGCCTGAGAAAAAGCGCATCTACTCCGATCGCACGGCTTACCTCGTCATCGATATGTTGCGTGACGTTTACACGTCCGGTACGGCGACATACGCCAAGTCGCTCATGAACGTCCCAGGTGACTGGATGGGCAAAACTGGAACGACACAAGAGAAACGGGATTCGTATCTTGTCGGCTCTAACCCGGACGTCACCCTCGCGGTCTGGTCTGGATATGACAACCAGAAAATCGGGATGACCGATGCTTACCCGTACGGCCCTTACTACCAGCGGACGCAACGGATTTGGTCGCAAATCGTGAACCGTGTGTATGCGGATAAGCCAGAGACGTTTACGAACGCACGCTTTACACAACCCTCTAGCGTGACGTCAAAAGACTTCCAAGACTCTGGAACGTTCTCAGAGAAGAAGAAAGTCGAAGAGAAGAAGAAGGAAGAGGAAGCGAAGAAGAAAGCAGAAGAAGCGAAAGAAAAAGCGGAAGAGGCCAAGCAAGAGGCGGAAGACGCGAAACGCGAAGCTGCTGAAAAGCAAGACGAAGAAGCAAAGAAAAAAGCAGAAGCTGAGGCGAAGAAGAAGGCAGAAGACGCGAAAAAGGCGGAAGAAGAAGCCAAGAAGAAAGCCGAAGCTGAAAAGAAAGCGCAAGAAGAAGCGGATGCCGAGGCAGACGCTGACGAATAAGCAAGACGAAAAGGTCGACACCGTGGTGTCGACCTTTTGTTTAGTCTTCCATTGTGGAGAGATCACCTGTCTCGAGGTTCAACTCCCACGCCTTCAAGACACGACGCATAATCTTCCCGCTGCGCGTCTTCGGCAACTTGTCTTTGAACTCGATTTCCCGAGGTGCCGCATGGGCCGCGAGCCCCTCTTTGACGAACTTTTGAATCTCTGCCTTCAACTCATCCGACGGCTCATAGCCTTTCCGGAGCGCGATGAACGCCTTGATGATTTCACCGCGGACCGGGTCTGGTTTCCCGATCACGCCTGCTTCGGCGACAGCCGGATGCTCGACGAGACGACTTTCGACTTCAAACGGCCCGACACGTTCGCCTGCCGTCATAATGACGTCGTCGACACGGCCCTGGAACCAAAAATACCCGTCCTCGTCCATATAGGCCGAGTCCCCTGAGACGTACCAATCGCCCCAGAAGTAACTTTCATACTTCGCATCATTTTTCCATATCTTGCGCATCATCGACGGCCATGGCGTCTTGAGCGCCAAGTTGCCCATCCGGTGCGGCGGGAGCGGTTGACCGCGGTCGTCTAAAATCGCCGCCTCACAGCCAGGGATGGCTTTCCCCATCGAACCGGGTTTAATGTCCATCGTCGGATAGTTACAAATCATCATCGCCCCCGTCTCCGTCATCCACCATGTATCGTGAATTCGTAAGCCGAACGACTCGTTGCCCCAACGGATGACTTCCGGGTTGAGTGGCTCGCCGACCGAGAGGATATGGCGAAGTGACGACAAGTCGTACTTGGCGAACGCTTCATCTCCCGCACCCATGAGCATCCGAAACGCCGTCGGAGCGCTATACCAGACCGTCACGCCGAAACGTTCGATTACCGAGTACCAAAACTCCGGATTGAATCGCCCGCCAACGATTACGTTCGTCGCACCGTTTAAAAACGGGGCGAAGATGCCGTAACTTGTGCCCGTTACCCAGCCCGGGTCGGCCGTGCACCAATACACATCTTCCGGTTGCAAGTCGAGCACCCATTTCCCTGTCATCAATTGTTGAATCATCGCGTTATGGACGTGCAACACGCCTTTTGGTTTCCCTGTCGAGCCAGACGTATAATGAAGAATCATCCCGTCTTCACGGTCGACCCACGTGATGTCGAGCTCCGTCGTGGCGTTTTGCGCCAGCTTACGGTAATCAATCACTTTCCCTGACTCGTTCACGTCATCTCCGACGATCAGAATCGTCTCGAGGTGAGGCAACTGGTCGACCGGAACACGCGGTAACAACGCCTCGGTCGTCACGATGACTTTGGCTTCAGCGTCGAGCAGGCGGTCGTGTACCGCCTGTTCCATGAACGCCTCAAACAACGGGCCGACGATCGCACCAAGTTTAAGTGTACCGAGTAAAATAAAATAAAGTTCTGGACTCCGCGGCATGAAGATAAAGACGCGGTCGCCTTTCTCCACCCCGACCGATTTCAGAACATTTCCGGCCCGATTGCTTTCTTGTTTCATATCCGCATACGTATACCGCTCTTCTCGATCCCCATCGAAGTAAAGCAAGGCTAGTTTCGTCGCGAGTTCCCCTTCTGCGTGACGATCGATCGCCTCATACGCCATGTTGACATTTCCGGTCAAATTCCAAGACAATAACGCTTCTGCTTGCGTCCACTCGAACGACTGACAAGCATCTTCATACGACGCCAATTGATGTTCCCCTGATAACGCTTTCAATTTTTCCATCGTTAAAGATTCGCCTCCCCTGTAATGAATGGTATAACCACTTTCAGTATAGTGTTAATATTATGACAAATCAATGAATTTCCAAAAACTCCAAAACGGAGTGAAACTCGTCCGATGAAAGCGCTATAATAAGAGGTGAAAAAGGTGGTGACTCCATGGAAAAACAGTATCATTCAAAAGTGTGGGAAACCTCACTCGGAGCCGTAATCATCGATGGACCGATTGAGAGTGACGTGCTTGCGACGTATCGCCTCGACGAAGGGTTGACGGCGTTTCGGGAGCCGGAAGACCAACACAAAGCGCTCGTTGAAATCGCGGCTTTGAAAGAAGGACGCATCATCGTCGCTCGCGTCGAAGAATTGATTATCGGCTATGTGACATACTTGTATCCAGATCCGTATGAACGATGGAGCGAGGGCAACGATCCGTATATTCTCGAGCTCGGTGCCATCGAGGTCAGTCCGCGCTTTCGCGGTCAACGCATCGGGAAGCAGTTACTCGAAGTATCGATGATGGACCCGCATATGGACGACTTTTTAATTTTGACGACAGAATATTATTGGCATTGGGACTTGAAAGGGAGCGGGCTGTCGATTTGGGACTATCGGAACGTGATGGAGAAGATGATGAATCACGGTGGGCTTGTCTTCTTCCCGACCGATGATCCAGAGATTGCTTCGCATCCGGCCAACTGTCTCATGGCGCGCATCGGCAAAAACGTTCGGCAAGAAACGATTGACCATTTCGACTCGCTCCGGCTCCGCCGCCGGTTCATGTATGACTGAGGAGGGCTACGATGCTGATTGAACAGATGATGAACCGCCACGTCGTGACGATTCAACCGACGAATACGATTGCCCACGCGGCGAAACTCATGCGCGACCATACAGTGCGTCATCTCATCGTCACGAACCCCGCCCGACAAGTCGTCGGAATCATCGGGCAGTTCGAGATGAGTGGTGCGACGAGCGTGTTCCATCCCGAAAGCGAGCATGCTGATTTTAAGAATCCGGTGTCGAGCATCATGCGTACCGATATCGTGACGGCTCATCCGTTGGACTTTTTCGAGGATGCGGCCGCTTTATTTTATGAACACCGGCTGACGTGTCTTCCGATTGTGGAACGAGGTAAGCTCGTCGGCGTGTTGACCGAAACCGATTTACTTCGCTATTTCGTTCAATTGACTGGTGCGCTCGAGCCGAGTTCGCAAATTGAAATCCTAGTTGAGAATACGACCGGGACGCTTGAGAAAGTGACGCGGCTTCTCGCCAAGACAAACGTCAACATCATCAACGTCTTCGTCCATCCGACACAAGACCCGTATAAACGAATCATCTCGTTTCGGGTTCAGACGATGAATCCACTCCGCATCATCGAACGATTGAAGCGCGAAGGCTATGATGTGCTCGGGCCGGAGATGTCGCAATGAGACCGGCTTACATATTTGGGGAAAACGAGACGTCGTACCGTTTCCATGCGGACCACCCGTTCAACCCGATTCGTTTGGAACTGACGACGTCGCTTTTGACGGCAGCGGGGAAACTTGCCCCGGATGAATGCATCGCGCCGCCACTCGCTTCGATCGAAGATTTGGCACTCGTCCACGACCGCGATTATATCGAGGCTGTGCAAGCGGCGGCGGCCGGAGCACTCACCGGACTAAAGGCGAACAAGTTCGGGCTTGGTACGGAAGACACGCCGATCTTTCCGACCATTCATGAAGGCGCGGCACGGCTCGTCGGAGGGACGATGCTCGCCCTCGACCTCGTCGCGAGCGGGAAAGTCGAGCGTGCCTTTCACGTCGGAGGCGGATTGCATCACGGGATGCAGCGGAAGGCGTCCGGGTTTTGTGTTTATAACGATGCGGCGGTCGCCATCGCCCACGTTCGAAAACAGTATGGCATGCGGGTCCTTTACGTCGATACCGACGCCCATCACGGAGACGGCGTACAGTGGCTGTTTTATGACGACGCTGACGTCATGACGCTCTCGATTCACGAGACCGGCCGCTACTTGTTCCCCGGGACAGGCGCCGTCACCGAGCGGGGGAACGGGAGCGGCTACGGGTATAGTTGGAACGTCCCCGTCGATGCGTTCACGCAAGACGACTCGTTCCTTCATTGTTATGAGACGGTGCTGCGCGAGGCGTGTGCTTGGTTCAAACCGGATATCATCTTGACGCAAAACGGGGCCGACGCCCATACGTTTGACCCCCTCACCCATCTCGCCTCGACGATTCGGACGTTCGAGCAGATTCCGCAAATCGCATCGCGGCTTGCGGATGAATATACAGACGGCCGGCTCGTCGCCCTCGGCGGTGGCGGATACGATTGGTTCAGAACCGTACCGCGAGCATGGGCACAAGTTTGGGCCGGTCTGACACGCGAGGCACCGTACAGTGGCGACATTCCGACCGAATGGATCGAGCAGTGGCAAATGAAGGCCGATCAACCGCTCCCAACACGATGGGACGATACGTTGTATACATTCGACCACATCCCTCGACGGCAGCAAATCGAGGAAAAGAATTGGGAAGTGACGAAACGGGCATTTTGGCCATTCATCTCCAATGACCGAAAATCACTCTATTTATAAAAAAACACTTAAGCCGTCGACGGCTTAAGTGTTTTTCCGTTTAGTCGTTCCGTAACGAGTCACGGCGCTCAATGCGGTGTGGCAAGACGACGTTTTTCTCTTCGACTTCTTCCGCGTTCAAAATCTTTGTCAAGAGACGCATCGCCACGGCACCAATGTCGTACATCGGTTGAACGACCGTCGTCAATTTCGGACGAATCATCGTCGCGAGTCGCGTGTTGTCGTGTCCGACGACTTCAAAGTCGTTCGGGACCGAGAAGCCCGCGTCTTGAATCGCATGGATGACGCCGAGCGCCATTTCATCTGTACCCGCGAAGATAGCTTTCGGGCAATCGTCACGCTCGAGCATCTTTTGCATCGCTTCAAGACCTGAGGCGTACGTGTAGTTTCCGAGGATGACGTCGTTTTCCTGGAACGGAAGACCGGCGTCTTCAAGCGCACGACGGTAACCGGCGAACTTCTTCTCGCCATTGATTTGTTGCTCGAGCGGGCCTGTGATGAAGCCGACTTGTTTGTGTCCATGACCAATCAACATCTCGGTCGCGTCATATGCCGCCTGTTCGTAGTCGATGTTGACCGCCGGGAGGTCGTAGCCTTGGTTCAATGTGGCCGCCAAGACGATTGGGACCGGTGACCGTTTGAATTCCTCGACGAGATCTTCGTGAAGGCGACCGCCCATAAAGATGATGCCGTCGACTTGTTTCCCAAGAAGCGTGTTCAATAAATGGATCTCTTTGTCACGGTTCGCATCCGAGTTTCCGAGGATGATGTTGTACTTGTACATCGTCGCGACATCTTCAATTCCACGCGCGAGATCGGCAAAGAAGATGTTTGAGATATCCGGTACGATGACGCCGACCGTCGTTGTCTTCTTGCTTGCAAGGCCACGTGCGACAGCGTTTGGACGATAACCGAGACGGTCAATCGCGTCCTGGACTTTCTTACGGGTCGTCGGTTTGACGTTCGGGTTTCCGTTGACGACACGAGAGACGGTTGCCATCGACACCCCGGCTTCTCGAGCGACATCATAGATCGTTACATTGTTACTATTCATTAAAACTCCTCCTACAAGCGGTGATTTTCAAACGATTTTCAAAAAACGTGTCAAAAAAGGAAGACAGGTATCTGTCATCATTTTACCCTGTCTTCACGCCATATAAAACGTTTCCAATTGGAAAGCTTACTTTTTTACCAAATCAAGTTGAGGGAACTGGGTCGTCAACCCGTCCACAAAGTCATCAAACTGGTCGAAATCGAGTTGTTGCTGGGCATCAGATAAAGCGATAGCCGGATTCGGATGCACCTCGACCATGACACCGTCGGCTCCGACGGCAAGCGCGGCTTTCGCTGCCGGGAGTAACAAATCACGGCGACCCGTCGAATGCGTCACGTCGACCATGACCGGCAAATGTGTCTCTTGCTTCAAAATCGGCACGGCCGTAATATCGAGCGTGTTACGTGTCGCCCGTTCATACGTCCGAATACCGCGCTCGCAAAGAACAATTTGATGGTTGCCGCTCGCCATGATGTACTCGGCCGCATAAATGAACTCTTCGATTGTGGCCGATAACCCGCGTTTCAACAAGACCGGTTTATCGGTCTTACCGACTTCCTTCAACAAGTCAAAGTTTTGCATGTTGCGCGCTCCGACTTGAATGATATCAACGTATGGTAGCGCCGATTCGACCGCACCCGGTGTCATGATTTCAGAGATGACGCGTAAATCATGGCGGTCGGCCGCTTGTTTCAACAGTTGAAGTCCGTCAAACCCGAGTCCTTGGAAGTCGTATGGTGATGTGCGCGGCTTATACGCGCCACCTCGCATAATCTTCACACCCGACAAGGCGAGCTTTTCAGCGACGGCGTTCACTTGTTCGAACGATTCGACGGCACAAGGACCTGCAATCAACTGGGGACGACCGTTACCAATTGTGACCCCGTCAAGCGTGACAATCGTGTCCTCAGCTTGGCGTTTACGTGAGACGAGGAGCGTTTTATCACGGTCCTCTCCCTGTAGCTCTGCAGACGCTTTGAACATCTCTTTAAATAGATGTTGGAGCCGTGGCGTCTCAAAAGGACCTGTATTTTCAGCCGCGATAAAGTCGAGCATTTCGCGTTCGCGCACCGGGTCGTATCGTTCGACGCCCTGAAGGCGTTTTACTTTGCCGATCTCGACAGCGAGCGCACCTCGGCGATTAAGCAAATCGAGCATTTCTCGGTTCAATTCATCCATTTCACGACGTAATCGGTTCAATTGATCTTGTGGACTCATAATTACCCTCTCATTTCTAAGCCGTTCTTTCCAGAAACCTAATTATATCGAACTTTTTTTGCTTTGTCATAGACTAATGGTCGGTGACACAAATTCAACAAAAAAATACCCAGGAAACCTGGGTATGATCGTTTACTTCTTACCGTTCTTCAAGTCTTGTTTCAACTCTTTCAATTCTTGTTTCGACTCGTCATCGAGCAAATCTTTGACCGGTGCTTCAAACTCCGATTCGTAGTTCGCTGACTCGTCCCGGCTACTTTCTGATTTTGACTCGTCTTGATCGGCTGATGATGCAGCTTCTTCGGAGTTGTCTTTCGAGTTGTCCTTCGACTCATCCGTTGACTCGTCTGCTGCGCGGTCAAGTTGCTCTTTCACTTCTGCTTCTGCCTCTGCGACGAGTTGATCGGCCTTCTCCATCGCTTCTTCAATCGATAGCTCGTCCTCGTCTACTTGCTGCTTGAGTTCGGCCGCTTCGCGAGCCTTATCTTTTACGAGATTGAGTACAGGGGCCGCTTTTTCAAGAAGAGGCGCCGATTTGTCACTCGCGACTTTAATCCATTCTCCAACGACCGGTTCTGCCTTCTCCCGGACTTCTTTCGATTTGACCGTTAAACGCTCACGCGACGTGGCCGTTTTCTCGTCGAGATACGTCCGCACTTCACGACCGCTCTTCGGTGACGTAAGGAGCGCGACAGCAGCCCCGATGACTCCCCCGAGTACGACGCCAGCTAAGAAGCCTCCACCTGATGATGGTTGTTGTTGTGAGTTGTTTTTGTCGTATGTCATAAGTGAATTCCTCCTAGAGATGATTAAGATTTGAGTGTGTCATCCGTTGCGACGACACCAGGTGAGACGGATGACGTGTCTTCTTTCCGTTCACGGCGTCCGCGACGACGTGACGGACGCTCGTTGCCCGTCTCCGTTTTGTTTTTCTTAAATAACTCCACAGCGACCGATCCCCATCGGACCGCTTGTGCGATTTGTTCTTTGTTTTCATCTGCTGCCACATGCACAGATGAAGACACCGTCCGCACCGACTCGGTCACTTCATTGAGTGACGTACCGAGCTCGTCAAGCGCATGGGCCACTGGTGCAAGCAATTCAGTCTTCTCTTCCACGTTATCTACGAGACGGTTCGTCTTATGTAAGAGCGCCGTCACTTCCATCGTAATCCCATCCAACTGTCGTTCCAAGTTCTCGGTCGTGTTCGCGACGCTACCGAGCGTGCGGTTCACGTTCGATAAGACACGCGCCAAGAAAAAGACGAGTACGACAAACGCGAGTGCAGCAATTAAGCCCGCGATGCCTCCTAATGTGATTTCCATCCAATCATTCCTCCTGTTCAATAATATGGTGGTTTCATTATAGCACCATTATGACTGAAAAGATTTGTCCCAACCGTTTTCGCCATCCGGTCTGATTATTCCTTTACCCGTTTTTATGTTTTCGATTACACTAAAATAGAAATAAATTTAAAAAAGTTAAGGGGTGGACGTATGAGAGATCCAAGAATCACGCAACTTGCAGATGGATTGATCAATTATTCGGTCGAATTGAAGCCGGGGGAACGTGTATTAATTGAGAATTTCGGGGTCGAAGAGTCGCTCGTCGAAGCACTCGTCGAAAAAGCATACGAAGCAGGAGGGCATCCGTTCGTTCTATTAAAAGAGAGCCGGATTCTTCGTAAGCTCTACATGGGAGCAAGCCGAGAGCAACTCGAATTGATGGCGGATATCGAACGAAAACAGATGCAAGCGATGGACGCCTATATCGGTCTTCGGGCCGGGGACAATATTAATGAATTGTCTGACGTGCCGGCTGAACAGCAAAAACTTGTCGGCGCGACGATTGGAAAAATGCATACAGAAGACCGCGTCAAAGGGACGAGATGGGTCGTCCTCCGTTATCCGTCCCCTTCGATGGCCCAACTCGCGGGGAAATCGACGGAAGCGTTCGAAGATTTTTACTTTAACGTCTGTACGCTCGACTACGCCAAGATGGACCGGGCGATGGACGCCCTCGTCACACTGATGGACGAAACGGACCGCGTCACGATTAAAGGGCCTGGCACGGATTTGTCGTTCTCAATTAAAGACATTCCGGCCATCAAGTGCTCGGGGCAGATGAACATTCCGGACGGTGAAGTGTTCACAGCGCCGGTCAAAGACTCCATCAATGGTGTGATTACATACAACACACCATCTCCTTATCATGGGTTCACGTATGAGAACGTCAAGCTGACGTTCCAGGACGGGAAGATCATTGAGGCGACGGCAAACGACACGGACCGTATCAACGACGTGTTCAATACGGATGAAGGGGCGCGCTATGTCGGCGAGTTCGCCATCGGCGTCAACCCGTACATCCAACACCCAATGAAAGACATCTTATTTGATGAAAAGATTGATGGTAGTTTCCACTTCACACCAGGTCAGGCGTATGATGATGCCTATAATGGTAACGACTCGTCAATCCACTGGGACCTCGTCAATATCCAGCGTGCCGATTATGGCGGCGGAGAGATTTGGTTCGACGACGTGTTGATTCGAAAAGACGGTCGTTTCGTCATCGATTCACTCTTACCGCTCAACCCGGAAAATTTGAAATAACAAAAAGCGTGCCAGCGAGGCACGCTTTTTCTATTACAACTTTGTCTTTTTCCCGAGTGCTGCCGACATCATCCAAATCTCTTTCTCGAGACGCTCGATGTGAGACACGAACGTATCTTCAATCGCTTCGTCCCCGTCCACGAAATTCTCCATCGCATCTTGCATCTCCTGACGAATCTGTTTGAAGTCGCTAATGATATCTTTAATCATCTGATCCGTCTCCGCGTGGCGATCCCCTTCTTGAAGCGTCGAATGCTCCAAGTACTCTTTCATCGTCGCATACGGTTCACCGTCGTTCATGAGTAGACGTTCCGCCACGTCATCGTACAGCTCTGCGACCAAGTTATATAGCTCCTCTAACTTCTCATGATACGTGAAGAAATGAGGTCCGCTAATATACCAGTGATAGTTGTGGAGTTTCACGAATAAGAGACCATAGTTGGCCACTTCCTTGTTTAACGTATTCAATGCGCCTTGGCTTGCCATTTGAAAACATCTCCTTTTCCATAATCAGTCGATAATAGTATTTCCGTCTTCGGAAAAAATTAAACACAAAAAAGAGCGGCCGTAGCCGCTCTTTATGCTTGTTGTTGAACGAATTCTTCATATTCACGTTGATACGTCTGGATATCTCCAGCGCCCATGAATAAGAGCACCGCATTGTCATGCGTATGGAGCACTTGCGTTCCACCACGTTTCAACACGTTCGCCCCTTCAATCCGAGATTGGAGGTCTTCGATTGTGACCGTCCCTTCTTGTTCACGGGCCGAGCCGAAGATGTCACATAGATAGACCGCATCCGCTTCAGCGAGTGACGCCGCAAAATCGTCCATGAACGATTTTAGACGAGTGTACGTGTGCGGTTGGAACACAGCGACGATTTCACGACCCGCGTACTTCTTACGCGCCGCTTCAACGGTCGCACTAATTTCGCGCGGGTGGTGTGCATAGTCATCGACGAGCACTTGGCTGCCGAGCGTCGATTCGCTAAAGCGACGTTTCACGCCGTTGAACGTCTCGAGACGCTCTTTGACGAGCTCTTTCGGAAGGTTCTCATAGTCGCACGTCGCGATGACCGCGAGCGCGTTCAAGACGCTATGGTTACCGTAACCAGGAATGCGGAACGTTCCATAAAAATCGTCCCGTAAAAACACGTCAAACGTCGTGCCGCGATCGGTCGAGTCTACGTTTTCAGCCCGAAAATCGTTGTGGGCGCCGAATCCATAATACACGATTGGCACGTTCGCTTGAATCTGTTGAAGATTCTCATCATCTCCACACGCGATGATTCCTTTTTTGACTTGCTTCGCCATCTCTTGGAACGCATCGATGACATCATCGAGTCCAGAGAAATAGTCCGAATGGTCAAAGTCGATATTCGTCATGATGGCATAATCAGGACGATAGTAAAGGAAGTGACGTTTGTATTCACACGCTTCAAAGACGAAGTTTTTCGAATCTTCGACCCCTTCTCCCGTTCCGTCGCCAATCAAGAATGACGTCGGCTCGATGCCACGCATGACGTGGGCCAAAAGTCCGGTCGTCGATGTTTTCCCGTGTGAGCCAGTAATGGCCACACTCGTGTAATGATCCGCAAGTTCACCAAGGAACTCATAATATTTATAGATGGTCAATCCGAGTTCACGCGCCCGGACGACTTCCGGATGATCGTCTGTGAACGCGTTCCCTTGCACGACGATTTGTCCTTCTGTAATATTTTCAGGATCAAACGGTAGGATCTCGATTCCTTTACGATTCAATGCTTCTTCTGTAAAAAATGCTTTTTCAACGTCCGAGCCTCGGACTTCATTATTCATATCATTTAAAATTTGCGCTAAAGGACTCATGCCCGTTCCTTTAATTCCGACGAAGTGATAACGGTTCATCTGTAAATAGCCCCCCTAATTCATTGCGGTTTGCGAAAAATGCGACAAACCTTTGTCATTATAGCAAAACTATAGGTGTCATGCTATTACAGATTATTGTTTTTTTGTTCAAGGCGTCGCTTGCGATACATCGCCATGCGATCTTGTGGTGTCATCATGACGTTCAGCGGCGGACCCTCTGCTTTGTACGATACGCCCACAGCAGGCGTCAATTCCACTTCGTCCTCCACTACTGTCTGCTCATGAGCGGTCTGTAATGTCTTTGCAACATCTTCGACAATGGGTGCGACGTCTTCGACCGTAGTTTCTTCCACAGAAAGCGGTTCAGCTGACACCGGTTCCTTCTCATCACGGACGACAACTTTAGAAGAAGTTAAATCCGTCGAACTAAAGAACACCGAAGCGAATCCATCTTCGAGAATCGAGACGTCACCAAGACCCGTCTTCTCTTCCTGTTCTCCGTCTCGTTCACATGGTGCAGAATCGACATCGAACGCTTCGATTTCCTCGGAAATCGTCCCTTCGTCCGTCGATTCGTCTTCCACATTCGCTTCTGATGAATCACGAGACGCGTCGTTGCTCTCGTCGTTTACTGTTTCTTGTTTCACTTCTGTCTCGACCAGCATTTCTTCAACAGCTTCGAATTCAACGTCTCGAGCTTCAAGCTCACCTTCCACTTCCGATGTGACAAAACCGGCTTCTGGTTCGACGATCGGCTCTTCTCGTTCAGCTTCACTCGATTCTTCCGGTTTTGATTCTTCAGTCTTCTCCGGTACGTCCGTTGAAGATTGTGCGCCTTGAAACAGCTCGGCTCGATTCATCGACTCATCGGCTGGTTCTGGCACAAACGACTCTTCCGCCGATACGTCTTCCTCATATTCTGGCTCATGATGAAAATCAGCGCGTGTCTCCGGCGAATGTTCAGACGGCAAGTTAATCTTCGGCTTCGGACGTGCATAGCCGTATATCGGCGACGGGACGTCTGACGGGATGAACTCTTCTGGCGTCTCGACTTTTGGAACCGGCGCCGCCTTTTTCCCTTCTTGGGACAGTTCACGGCGAATGCGCTCGGCTTGTTGTTTCAATGAACGTTCATATGCATCCATACTTGATTCCTCGCTTTTTCACTCAATCCTATTTAGCAAAAAATCGGTCGAGTTTAGCGACCGATTTCAAATGCTTTCCCTACTTCATATTCGTCATCTAATACTAAAATCCCTTTTTCTTGCGGTGCATCAGGTAAATTGAGTTCGCGCGCTGAACAAATCATGCCTTGCGAAGATTCGCCGCGCAGTTTCGATGGACGAATGATCAATCCTGATGGCATGACCGCTCCAGGTTTTGCGACGACCACTTTTTGTCCTGTCGCCACGTTCGGCGCGCCGCAGACGATTTGGACGGTCCCTTGGTCCGTCTCGACTTGGCAAATCGACAATTTGTCCGCATCTGGATGTTTTTCTGCTGACTTGACGTAACCGACGACGAACTTTGGTGTGAAATCGACGCCAGAAAGATCGGCCTCGATGTTTTGTTTGCGCAAGATGACACCGAGTGTCTCAATGAGTTCTGCCGTCAATTCAACCGGACCGTGCCAGTCGGTTGCGTTAAAGTAATTGCTCGCATTGAAAATGTTGTAGCCATTCACTTTGCCATCCGTTGACTTGACGATGGCAACGTCATCTTTTCGTTCAACGATTTGATGATGGCGCTCGCCTTCTCTCAATAACACCATGAGTACATCGCCGATTCCTTGTCGGTTATAAAAAGCATTGATTTGCATACGTAAAAACGCCCCTTCTTTCAAACTAGACACACATAGTTTAGCAGATTATGCGTCGGTTGGTGGGTTCTTTTTTCCAACAATGAAAATTGGTTCGAACGCGCCGGCTTCATAATGGAACGCGAGAGCGGTCACGGGGATTCGACCGTTCGTGAAAAAGTCGAACATGAGTTGTTGCATCGCGTCATAACCCGCATCGTTTTGAATGTCGGCGATAATCAACACGTCTTGGTGTGGTACCCCTACGAGCATATCGCCTTCGATGCGGCGCTCCATGACTCGTAAAAAGTCATCGTTCAATATGCGTGACGCCTCATATCCGTCACGTGCAGCCAAGAAATAAAACGTGTTTCCCGCAACCTCGTCTTGTTTCAATTCGGTCGGTAACGTCATGACGTTGTCGCGCGCGATTTCATCAAGTCGCTGTACCGTCATCGTCTCGGTCAAGTGCCGCTCTTCAATCAAACGGTACCCGTTCTCGAAATCGAGCGCATAAAAGATTGCCGTCTCCGCTGTATGTGGTGTTGTGACGAGCGCATTGCCTTGCTTCGTCTCTTTCGCGAACGAGGCGGCCCGGATGACTGGATAGATGTTCTTCTCATTCCCCAGCAACGTGACCGACTCATCTGCCGCGAGAGCCGTTTGAATGTATTCCACGACTTCCTCGACGGCGACGACGCCTCGCACTTTTGCTTTCGCGACGAGCGGGGCGAGCCGAATATTCACACCGACACGATCACTCGATCGTTCGATGCGAAGCACTTCGTTCTCGCGATCGTAAGACGTTCGATAGCCTTCAGAGAAATGACGCTCGATGTGTCGTCTTAGTTCATTCCGTTCCATACGCTCACCCTAACCCGTTCAAAAATGCTTCGACTTGCTCAGGTGTTTTCCGTTCACGTCCGACGTAACGGTCGACTTCTTGACCATTGTGAAAAGCGACAAAACTTGGAATCCCAAAGATGTCGAGCTCTTGGGCGAGCTCCATCCATTCGTCGCGATCGACGTAATAGAACGTCCATTCAGAGAAGTTTGCTTCAATGGCAGGCATGAACGGGTCAAGGAAACGACAATCACCACACCACGTTGCAGAGAACATGAAGACGCTCTTTTCTTGTTTCGCCTTCGTGTATTGTTCTAAAGTTGTCAATTGGTTCATTTTTCACCACTCCTGTTCTTTTTTCCTCATTCATGATAGCATATGTCCGTTCTTACATTCCGCTCTCACGTTTTGTTATAATCGAGGGCGAAGACTATGAGAAAAAGGTGACGATATGACCAAATGGACGCGGGAACAATTGAACCCAGACATGAAACATCCGCTCGAGCAACTCGTCGGAGTCGTCGGTATGCTCGCCATACTCCGCTACGGCTATTTGTTCATCGACACGGACAAGAGTCGTACCGAGATTTTAATTTGGCTCGTCGTCGGCTTCGCGATCATCTACGTTGTCGAAAAAGCATTAAAAAAAGCAGCCCGCTATTTGCCAATCGTGCGCAAGCGATTCCTTCTCCCCGTTTATGTGCTCCTGCTCGTTCTATTTTTAGCGAGCTTTCGTGTCCCGCGTGAGACGGTCGAGACGGTACGACAATTTTTTGGGGTCTAAACAAACAAGCGTTCCTGCTTCGGGAACGCTTTTTTTCATCAATATTCAATCTTCATGTCGTTCGGACGGATCCGGTTCAAGCGAGTAAGTACTTGATAAACCGCAAAGCTGAGAAGTGCCGGCCCGACAAAGAGGAAGCCTGCGACAACGATGACCGTATGCCAACTAAAGCCCATCGTCTCGAGCATGACAATCGGCCCAACAAGTCCACTCGTCCCCATTCCGGCGCCGGCCGCGACGCTCTCAAGTTCGAACAGATAAATCGCAATCGGTGCGAGCACGGCTCCCGCGAGCGTAGGAGGCAGTAAAATCCATGGATTCTTTACGATGTTTCCAACTTGGAGCATTGAAGTGCCGATACCTTGCGCAATCGCTCCCCCAATCCCGTTGTCACGATAACTCGTGACCGCGAATCCAATCATTTGCGCGGCACATCCGACGGTGGCCGCTCCGGCTGCAATCCCGCTCAATCCGAGCATGAGCGCAATCGCCGCGCTCGAGATTGGCGCTGTGAGCGCGAGTCCCATAAGCGTGGCCACGACGACGCCCATGAAGACCGGCTGTTGTTCCGTGCCCCATTCAATCCACGTCCCGAGTTGCGTCATGAATAGACCAACATACTTTCCGATATACGTCGCGCTCGCATAACCGACGGCAATCGTTGTGAACGGTGTTACGAGGATATCGAGTTTCGTCGACTTCGAGACGAGCTTCGCGATCTCGACGGCAAGGAGTGTCGCTACATAACTCCCAGCCGGTCCGAATTCATAGCCGAACGCCCCAACCACGAGCGCTGAAAATAAGATAAGCGGTGGCGCTTGAAGCGCATAGGCGATTGCAATCCCGATGGCCGGTCCTGTCAAACTGATGGCCACGTCCCCGATTGTGATTAACGTCTGACCGAACTGTTCGATTCCTGCCTCACTCAGCTGTCCCCCCATCGTTTTCATAATCAAGCCGATGATGAGCGTACTAAATAGACCAAGCGCCATATAGCTGAGCGCGGTAACAAAATAAATTGACGGGCTTAACGAGATCCCTTTTTTCTTGAACATGGTTCTTCCTCTTTTCATTGTCTTGTCAGTAGTAAAGTTCATGTCTTCACACGATATTTAGTATAAGCATTTCCTGACAAATAGCAATAAAAAACGTCACTTCAAAAAGTGACGTTACGCGTTAACGTGAGGCACGAAGCGTCTCCATCGTCGAGCGGTCGAGCCGTTTGACGAGTGCTTTCAAGAGCGCTTTTGCCGCTTCATAGTCATCTGTGTGCAAAATCGATGCATGTGTGTGAATATAACGTGCTGCGACCCCGATGACTGCAGTTGGCACCCCTTGACCGCTCATATGAATTCGTCCCGCGTCTGTTCCACCTGGTGAAACAAAATATTGCGTCTTAATGTTTTCATCTGAAGCTGTATCGAGCAAGAAGTCGCGCATTTCTGGGGACATGACCATGACACGGTCGAGGATGCGGATAAGCGCTCCTTCTCCGAGCTGACCGAACTCAGTCTTATTACCAGAGGCATCGTTCGCTGGCGATGCGTCAAGCACGAGCGCGACGTCCGGTTGAATCATTTCGGCAGCCGTCTGGGCGCCGCGAAGGCCAACTTCTTCTTGAACAGTCGCCCCGGAGAAGAGGATGTTCGGGTGATCGTCTTTCGTCGTCTCTTCAAGCAACTCGATGGCAAGCCCGACACCATATCGGTTATCCCATGCTTTCGCCATAATTTTTTTTGGGTGTTTGAGCGGTGTGAAGTCACTCGTCGGAACAGCCGATAGACCCGGTCGAACGCCCCACGATTCTGCTTCTTCTTTCGAGTCAGCACCGATATCAATGAACATCTGTTTCATGTCCATCGGCTTATTCATCGCATCCGGCCCGAGCAAGTGCGGCGGTGTCGAAGCGACAACGCCTGGGATTTTCCCATCGCTTGTGACGATGTCAAACCGTTGCGCCATGAGCACTTGGCTCCACCAGCCGCCGAGTGGTTGTATGTATAGCATGCCGTTTTCCGTGATGCGGGTCACCATGAACGCGACTTCATCCATATGGCCGGCGACCATGATGCGCGGACCCGACTCGTCTCCGACTCGTTTTCCAAAAATCGAGCCGATGCCGTCCGTCATGATTTCATCCGCATGTGGCGTGATGCGGTCCCGCACGAACTGGCGCACGTCAGACTCAAAACCTGGTGCCCCCGGCAGTTCGGTCAACGTCTTAAATAAGTCTCTTGTTTTTTGTTCCATCTGTCTCATCCCTTCAACCGTTGTGCCCTCATTATATACAGAAGATTTCACTAGATGCGAATGGTTTTCATTCCAATGGGGTACAGGTTTTGGTACGATGTACATGATAGCCATAGTTCAAGGGGAGGTAGTCATATGAAGAAAAGGTATTGGTTAGTTGGAATCGGGGTCGCTGTCGTTGCCGCACTTATGACGAAGAAAGTGTTAGATGAACGAAGCTTATCGGCTGAGGATGCGCTCGAATACACGAAACGCGCGTTTTCTGCCAAAGGTCATGTCCAAGGGGCATGGATCTCGGCATCACCTGAAGTGTATACGTATGACGGTCGCGAGTATGACGTCTTCAAAGGCGGCATTTCCGTTCTTGAGAATGACGAAGAAAAAACATACCAGTTCACAGTCGATTCTGAGACTGGTGCACTACTTGAATATGCGTAATCAAGTCGGCGAATACTCGCCGGCTTTTTTTGTTTAATCCTACGATAAAAGTGGAAAAATGTAATTGGTACTTTTTTAAAAATGAAAAGGAGTGATCCCTCGTGAAGAAACTGATCGGTGAGGCAAATGAGCTCGTATCGCAAATGGTGGAAGGAATGGTCCATGCCCATCCTGATGTGTACGGTCGTATCGAAGGGGTAAACGTCATCTGTCGGGCCGATGGCGCGAAGTCTGGAAAAGTCGGTCTCGTCTCCGGTGGCGGAAGTGGACACGAGCCTGCGCACGCTGGTTATGTCGGCGATGGGATGCTCGACGCGGCGGTGTGTGGAGAAGTGTTCACCTCACCGACGCCGGACATGGTACTTGAAGGAATTAAAGCGGCGGATGGTGGGAACGGCGTGCTTCTCGTCGTGAAAAACTACGCCGGTGACGTCATGAACTTCGAACTCGCGGCCGAACTGGCTGACGCCGAAGGCATCAAAGTCGACCACGTCGTCGTCGCCGATGATGTCGCCATCTCAAACAAAGACGACCGTCGTGGCGTCGCCGGTACTGTGTTCGTTCATAAAGTCGCCGGTGCAGCGGCTGCAAGCGGCAAGTCGCTCGAAGAAGTGAAAGCCGTTGCCGAGAAGGTCGCGAGCCACGTCCGCTCGATGGGGATGGCCGTCGAACCGTGTTACATGCCGGTCAGCGGTAAACCTGGCTTCGATTTAAACGAAGAAGAAATGGAGATCGGGATCGGGATTCACGGGGAGCGTGGGGTCGAACGGAAACCGACGACGAGCGTCGACTCAATCGTTGACGACTTGCTCGACCATTTGAAACAAGAAGTCGAGCCTGGTGAAGTGGCCGTCATGGTCAACGGCATGGGCGGTACACCGCTGTCTGAACTGTATGTGACGTATCACTTCGTCGCCAAAAAACTAGAGGACGCCGGCTATACGTTGAAGCGGAAGTATGTCGGCAACTATATGACGTCGCTCGAGATGCACGGCTTCTCCATTACGCTCCTTCCGCTTGACGAAGAAATCACGACATATTTGGATGCGCCTTCGGCCGCACACGGGTTCAAAATTTGACGAATGAGGTGTTGATCGCATGTTAACGATTGATGGATTGAAAGAAGCGCTACGGAACGCCCAATCAGAAATCGAGGCAAATAAAGATACGTTGACCGACTTAGATCGCGCCATCGGGGACGGGGATCATGGCATCAATATGTCACGCGGTTTTGACGCTGTGTCCACCATTTTAAATGAGGACTATGACTCCCTTGGGGCCTTAAGTAAAAAAGTCGGCATGACGCTCATGGCAAAAGTCGGTGGAGCTGCCGGCCCGTTATACGGCTCGGCTTTCGTCAAAGCCGCGACAGCGTTCGGCGATGCGACCGAAGCTGACTTCTCACTCGTCAAGTCGGCGCTTGAAGAAGGTTCCGCGTCCATTAAAGCACGTGGAAAATCCGAGGTTGGCCAAAAAACGATGGTCGATGTGTGGGAACCGTTTTTGACGGATTTGTCCGAATCGGACGATTTCACTGAAAAACTCGATCGACTCGTTAAAGACACGGAAGACATGAAAGCAACGAAAGGCCGCGCCTCTTATTTCGGAGAGAGTTCGCGGGGCACGATTGACCCTGGAGCGATGTCAAGCGCCATCATCTTGAAAGCCATCATGAAGGAGGTTGATTGAGATCGTCGAACTCATCATCGTCTCCCATAGCAACAAAATTGCTGAAGGGATTCAAGACTTGTTGAAGGAAATGGCTCCAACTGTACCCATCCATCTCGCTGGCGGACTCGAGGACGGCAGTATCGGGACAGATGTGACCCGAATCCTCGAGGCCATCGAAGCCGTCGATAAAGAAGCCCTTCTCTTATCCGACATCGGTTCGGCTACTATGAACGCCGAACTGGCTGTCGACATGTATGAAGGTGACAAGACCGTCCAATTTTATGACGGTCCGATCGTCGAAAGTGCGTTCGTTGCAGCTGTGTCGTCTGGAAACGGGATGGAACTCGATCAAATCATGGATCAATTGCAACAGGAAACGTAAAAAAAGAGCCTTTTGAACTGAACCATAAAAGTCGGACATGAAATTCCAACTTTATAGGGCAGTTCATTCGGCTCTTTTCATTTAGCGTGGGTTATCGTTTTTCTCGTAAATCGGGTTCATGTATTCTGTCGTCGAGTAGAAACGTGGCACGACGAAGAATAAGACGAGTGCTGGAATCGCAATCAACAACAACATGATTAACACAGGTAACCAGTAAACAACTTTTTGTCCGAGCAAATCGATGTTTGCATCTGAAAATTCTGTTGCTCCCTCGACTTCACCAAGATCTGCTGTAGCTAAAATCTTGTTTTCTGTCGCATCGAAGTAATGGTATTCCGTCTTACGTGTGATGAAGATGCCGTCACGAATCGTGTCGATTTCGACAACCGCTGCAATGATTTCATTGCCGTTCGAAGACCGGAGCGTCTCTTGCTTGATGATTTCAGCCGTTCCTTCTTTGTAATCATAATGCGTGGCTTTTAAGTCCTCTTCGAGGGCATCCAAGAACGCCTCGTTCGCCGACGTATTAAGTGGTGCAATTGTTAGAATGAAGATTACTGCAAGCAGGCTTGCCCATGCTTTTTTCAACATCCCCATGTTCCCCCTTCTCTAATTCCAATTTAGCGTCATTCCTATTGTACCAAGAAGAAAGAAAAAAGTGTGAAGAAAATGCTATTAAAATAAGAAAAAAGCGTGTCAAATTTTCGAGCGGAAGGCGGCTTCCATTCGATAGATCGGCTGTCCCATGGCGCTAAACCGCTCTTCATACTCTGTTCTGACATTATCTTCTGGTTCCTTCACGTGAAGATCAAGTGAAATATCCGTGAAGTACATCCCGTACTGGCTCATACTTTCGAGCGAGTATTCGAATAGACCGCGGTTATCTGTCTTAAAATGAATCTCGCCCCCGCGCGGCAAGACCGCCTCGTACGTGGCAAGGAACGTCTTATACGTCAAACGTCGTTTCGCATGACGTGTTTTCGGCCACGGATCTGAGAAGTTCAAATAGACTCGGTCGACTTCGCCAGCTTCAAAGTAGTCGACGAGTTGCTTCGCATCGACGGTCAAGACACGCACGTTTGCCATCGGCGTTTCGACCAATTTTTGAACGATGGATACGGCCACGCTCTCGAACAACTCAATGGCGATAAAGTTGACGTCCGGAAATTGTTTCGCCATCCCTAAAATAAATTGACCTTTCCCTGAGCCGACCTCGATGAAGAGCGGATGGTCGTTTCCGAACTCCTCGCTCCATTTCCCTTTTAACGTCTCTGGTTCGGTAATAAAAACGTGTTCTTGAGCCTGCATATAATCTTTCGCCCAAGGCTTATGGCGTAATCGCATGAAAATCCTACCTTTCGTTCATGAAATGTTCAAGTTTATTCCGACTGTGGCCCATCGAGCAAGCAGTCCCCTTGCGATTATACACGAAAACATTGTTTAATGAACGTATATCATCCTTCGTAGGGAGGTTATGTTAATGAGCACGTTGGACCAATTTTTGATTTTTTATGCGGCCCCACTGACATTTTTCAGCGCCGTCATCGCGACGTTCGTATGGGCGTTCTTTATGAAGCCAGATGATGTGTGATGCATACTGAAAGGGATGACCCGATAATCGGGTCATCCCTTTTTTAGGTTCATTCATCCGTTTCGTCAAGAAGCTCTTTCAAGACGGAAAGGCCCTCTTGACGTTCTAACTCACTTTGTTCCCCGTAAATCGTGAGCACGGTTTGGGCGACGGCGTACCAATGCATGCGTTCACGCAATAACGACGTCAATTTGACCCCGTATTGAGAAAACCATGTCGCCCAATCCGCCTCATCCACGTAACTATAGAGCACCATGGCTAAGTCGAAAGCACGATCAGCGATAATCGCATCGTCCCAATCAGTCAAATACAGTTGACCGGCTTCATCTTCTAACCAATTGTTATGATTCAAATCAGAATGACAGACGACGAGTTCCCTCTCATCATCAATTGGCTGATGACGGGTGAGCCACTGCACCGCCTCATCGATGACGTGATTGGATTCGTCTTGCCCGTACGCGACACATTGTTGGAGCAAAAGGGCCGACGTGACGGGTGTATGATTTAGTTGCTGTAACATGAATAATAGCTCTTTCGAGTGATGGATTTTTCCAAGTTGGGCCGCTACGTCTGAACGTTGCATGTCGGTTGGTGATAATTCACGGCCTTCAATAAATTGTTGGGCGCTGAGGACATCGCCATTATACATCCGTTTCGTCCATAACAATTTCGGAACGATGCCTTCGGCAGATAAAATCGCCAAAAATGGTGACGAATTTCGCTTGACGAAAATTTTTTGTTGGCGCGTCGTCGCCACGTATGCCTCGCCTGTGATGCCGCCTGCCGAGGCGACCGTCCACTCCTCGCCGAGCGCACCGATTATATCTGAATACATAGTCATCACGCTCAAATCTCATAAGAAGTTAAAAAGATACAATCACCATATTAACACGCGATAATCGTCATTGACAACGACTCGACTCGAATCTCTTTTGGATTCCGTTCAATCGGAGTCAGGCTCGCCGTCTCGCCTTGAACAAACACGTTCCAGCTCCCTTCCGCGTGGAACGTCACGTCCTTGAACGTTCCGTTCAAATAGACGCGGGCACGTTGCCACGCATCATACGAATGGCTCGCCGTCACTTCATAGGCGATGACGCCTGGTGGTGACGGTAAAAATTTGAACTGTTCGATGACTTGTTGTCGCGTATCATAACGAAAACATGTGTGCCGCCGTCTTAGTTTGAGTAACGTCTTCACATATTCGACTTCATGTGAGCGTTCGTCACGAAGATCCCAATCGAAATGATTGATTCGGTCCGGCGCATTATAGCTATTCTCGATCCCGTGTTTCGTGCGTCCGAATTCTTGTCCAGCGTGCAAGAACGGGACCCCTTGTGACGTGAGCACGATGGCGGTGGCGAACCGCTGCATTCGCAGCCGTGTCGATTCATCGATGTCCTCGCAGGATAGCTTTAACTTATCGTACGTCGTATGGTTATCATGCGCTTCCACATAATTGATCGTGTATTGCGGACTCGGGAACCGACCGACCGTCACGTTCGGAATTTGAACGGCACCGGTCAGACATTCTCGCAATTCCCATTCTCGCCATTCGTTGCCAGAGACGAATCCCCGCTCACGCTCATTAAATGACGAGCCCTTGAGCGCATCGCGCATCATATCATTGAAGTGACCGATTCTTGGCATATGGGCAGCGTTATGCGATGTCGCTTTCGCTGACGGACTGAGCGGCGTTGCCAAATCCCACCCTTCCCCATACATAAGGATGGAACGATCGATTTTGTCGAGTGCGATGCGTACTTGATTCATCGTCTCCACATCATGAATCCCCATTAAATCGAACCGGAAACCATCCACGTGGTACGTCGACGCAAAATACGACACGCAGTCGACAATCATCCGGCGCATCATATAACGCTCAGAGGCGGTATCGTTACCGACTCCTGTCCCGTTCGCCACCGTGCCGTCATGTTCATATCGGAAAAAGTAATACGGGACGAGCGCTTCAAGTGCGGACTGTTCTCGGACGTAGACGTGATTCATGACAACGTCGACGACAACGCGTAGACCTGCACGATGCAAATCGGTGACGAGCGCTGCATATTCGGTCACGCGAGAAAGCGGCTCACTCGGTTCACTCGCATAGCTCCCTTCTAGCGCGAACCAGTGAATCGGGTCGTATCCCCAATTGTATGGCATACGGGTCGCCTCATCGATACTTCCGAAATCGTGGACGGGCAATAGCTGAACGTGGGTCACACCGAGCTCTTTTATATAGTCTAGTCCGGCACGATGCCCGGCACGTGTCACGAGACCGGCCTCCGCGACGCTGCCGTACAATCCTTTCATTTCGCTCGTCGATGACGGATGACTCGTAAAATCTCGAATGTGAAGCTCATAAATGACGGCATCGGTCGCTTTTCGAAGCGGCGGTCGCTCTACTTTCTCGACGCTCGACGCGAGGTGGGACTCAACATCGACCAGTACGCCAAACTCGCCATTAAGACTGACGGCTTTCGCGTAGGGATCGACGACATCGTTCGTCTCGACCGGCGTTTTCACGTGTAGTCGATAAAATTGGCCCTCATACAAGCGCGGAATATCGGCATGCCAGACGCCGCGACTTTGTCGCATCATTCTGAATCGATCGATTTCACGATGGTTCGTCTCATCGTGCACTGTCACCCAAATCGAGAAGGCGACCGGAGACCAAACGAATGCTTCAATCGAGGAAGAACCAAACACGAGTCCGAGCGGCCCATCATACGCATAACGACGTTCAAATTCTTCGGTTTGGACGATTTCCCGCGGGACGACAACGATAGTCCGATGGCCCGGGTGGAAGACCGTATAGACGGTCTCGAGCGAGACGGGGCGGGACAACTTCACATCTCGCTCAATCGTCCCTGTCTCGGTCCAGCGCTCATCGACAATCGTATAGTCGATGGGGCGACCGTTTTGTTCAATCTGTACAGGAATGGCTTCATATTCTGAGACGACTTCAAGCCGAATCAATTCGAACGACAATAAAGAGGCTCGTTCGATTGTCGCGTGAGTCGTCGTCTGTTGGTCGGGTGTGTGATGCATACGCGTTCCATCCTCTCCTACCTACTGATCCATAAATTGTCGAAACGGCATCTGTGCTGTCTGGTCTAGAAGTGTCGCCACATCTCGAATTTGTTGGGCTTTCACGATCGGGGCACGTCCGTTCACTTGTCTCATCCATTGGTCGTAATCGGACCGAGAGATGAACTGCGTCGTGCTTGATGTCGGTACATGATCGAAATAGCCGTTCGGGGCCACCGTCACTTTTTGTATGACCCCATCATAGGACGGAAGAAACAGACGGACAATTTCCTCTGTTCGTGTCAAGGCGATGAGTGGATTGACTACACGAGTATTTTCCCCTTTGAGCGGTTGATGAATCCACGTCTTGGCTTTGGATATGTGATAAATGCTTCGGTCCCCTTCTAACCATTCGACGATATAAAGATGGGACGGTCCGACGATAAGATGACTCAGTTCGACCGTCGCCCCGTTCCAATGGACGACAGGTCGGAACATGAAGAAATGATGTTCGTTCCATTCCGTCAACATGTGCCGGTAGCCGAAGTCTCGTAAAAATGCGAGCAACGGGACGTCCGCTTCCGTCGCCCCTTCGCAAGCAAACTGTAACTTTTGTACTTTCTTCCGTGACGCTAAAAGCGCCTGAAACTGAGCATCGGTCAACGGGTTCGGTTCTAATTCGATGCGCTCCGTTCTCTTCCAAAATTTCCACCATGGGTTATCAAACTCAATAACTTCCGGAGGATTTAGACGGTTGAGCTCGTGCAAGCGCCGCATGCGTGCCGTGTCCGATTCGATATATTCTTGATAACGATTATACTGGTCTAAAACGTTACGTTCATATTTTGACGTTACGTCAAAAATTTTAATCGGGATCGCCATGTGTCCTCCTCTGAGCGCGTTAACGGAAATACATCCACCGCTTCATAAGCAGGGGTGTGACTTGGGTTAATTCGATATAAGACGGCTACGTCAATTGCTTCGGTAATCTGAAACGTCGGTGCGAGATGCGGGATCACGTGACCACTGTCCCACTTTTTCGCAAGCGTGACGTGGGGGACGAACGACTTCCGGTCGAGGCCCGGTATTTCCTCATGAAGCTGTGTCCGTAGTGCACTTACAAAGGTAGTGAGCGCAGGCGACGCTTCAGGAACAATTGTCAAGACGCGTGGACGATCAGGCCGGCCGAAGAAATCGATTTGTTCGAACGTCAACGTGAACGGTCTCGTCTCATCCGCGACGTGTTTCGTGATTTCCTTCACGGTCTCGACTTGGTCCTCATCAAGCGCCCCAAGGTATTGAAGAGTCAAGTGAAATTCGTCCGGCCGATAGATGCGGCGGTAAGAATAATAAGGGATCACTTCCCTTTGAATGCGTGCAAATTCGTCTGCTTCCATCGGTAGTGCGATAAAATAATGGGTCGTCATCGGAATCATCCTTTCTCACGGAACCGATTCATTCCTAAAAAGAGTACCGCTCCAAGGAGACTGACTGCGGTGTACATCCAAAATACACCAATGATGCTGTCGACTTCAATGATGATTCCACTCAACTGGTTAAACGCGGCCGTTGCCAAACCGGATGTAAGTGCCATGTAAACGCCGATGGCTGTCGACGTGACATTCAAGCTGACGAGGCTCCGCACGAACTGAAGGGCGACCGGGATGAGTAAACCGACGACGAGTCCTTGGACAATTGCTAAAATCCAGACGACGAGAAGCGGCGGTTCAAGGGCGAGCCACCCGTTTCGAACGGCCGAAATGAACGCTGCCCCCGCGAGTACGTTCACCGTCCCGAGTTTTAGGACGATTTGATGCGCCACTTTCATGAACGGAATCTCACACAAGACGGCAACGAGGAACAATGTTCCGACGAGCGTCGTCGACCCTCCGATACTCGTCACATAGATGCCGAAATAATAGTTGTTCGCATAAATCGGACCGAAGACGAGCATGCCCCCGATTAAAAAAGCGACAAACGGCACGTTCCAAACGGCGGACCAGGCGAACGGTGCGACCGTCGTTTGGGTCAACCCTGGCTCGTCAATCCGGCGCAAGACAATACTTCCAAGGACGAGAACGATGGCACTGAGGAGGAACGTGCTCGAAAGCCCCCACGGCGTATCGGCGATCCGACCCATCATGAAGACGGCGATGGCGAAACCGGCTGATCCGTAGAGGCGAATCGCACCGTAATCGATTTTCGCGCGGGCCGTATAATCGAGCGTCATCATGTCGACGAGCGGGATGTGTGCGCATTGGAAGACGGACCACGCGACCATCAACAAGACGATCCATAAATAAGCTGTCGCAAATAAGAACGTAATCGAGAGGGCGGCAGCACCGACCATCGCGAGGACGAGCCAAGCTCGGACGCGCCCGGTCCGGTCGGCGAGCATTCCCCATACCGGTTGCACTCCAATGGAGAGGATTGGCAGAATCGCGACGATCGTCCCGACCTCACTCGGAGACAAATCAAATCGTGCTTGAGAAAAAAATAACGTCATGTAAGGGATTAATGCACCTTGGGCGAAGAAGATGGCAACATAAATCGATTGATATAACCGCTTTTGCTGATTCACAATAAACTTCCTTTCAAATAGACAGAGAGCTGACCAATGTAGTCAGCTCTCTACGTGTTTTCATTTAGCGAGCTCATAGATGGCTTCCGCATAAATCGCAGCCGCCCGTAATAAATCTTCAATTTCCATGTATTCATCGACTTGATGGGCCACGTCTTTCGCGCCAGGGAACAACGCCCCGAACGCGACACCCGCCTCGAGTGACCGGGCGTAAGTACCCCCACCAATCGCCATCAAGTTGGCCGATTCACCGGTTTGACGTTCGTACACGGCTTGTAACGTCTTGACGAGCGGATGGTCTTCTGCCACGTGATGCGGCGGCATATGTTGCCGTGTCGACAGTTCGAAACCGAACGAGAGCGCGATTTCTTTTAAGTTTTGCAACCGTTCTGTGAACTTCGCTGTATACGGATAGCGAATATTGAGCGTCGCTGTGCGTTCATCCGTGTTATAACGGAATACGCCACCGTTGACAGTTAAGTCCCCGGTCTCATCACTCGCCTCAATGCCGAGTGAGATTCCGCGTGAGTCCGCAAAGACGTGACGAATGAACTCAATGTACCGTTCCCCTTGAATATCAAGCGGGAGCGGCAACAAGAAGCCGGCAAGGACGTATGCCGCGTTCACACCGTTATCCGGCTCCATCGCATGGGCCGCAACCCCTCGCATCGTGAACGTATATTCTCCTTTGTCATAGACGCAAGTCCCGTCCGCCTCGTATTTCTCGAGGTAGGCTTCGAACTTCTCTTCGAGCACCTCGTCTGTCTTCAAGACGGCCGTGGCAAAGTCCGGGACCATGTTCGGACGTTCTCCGCTCACGAACGAAATCAATTGATGTTTTGCTCCTGGTACTCGTTGAATCGGAACTTGTTTTAAAATCCCGTCGTACAACCCTTTTTCAGCGTTAATGATCGGGAAATCGGCATCCGGTGCGAATCCGTACGTCGGCATCTCTTCATGCTTGAAATACTCGCGCACGCAGCGCCATTCACTTTCCTCGTCACAACCCGCGATCAGTCGGACCCGTTTCGAAAGCGGCAAGCCGAGCTCTTTCACAATCTTTAACCCGTAATAGGCGGCAAGCGACGGCCCTTTATCGTCGTTGCTCCCGCGCGCATAAATCTTTCCGTCCGCAATCGTCGGATTGAACGCCCCATACGTCCACCCTTCACCGGCCGGTACGACGTCTAAATGGCAAAGGATGCCGACGAGTTCGTCTCCTTCTCCATACTCGAGATGTCCGGCATAGCCACCGACGTCTTTCGTCGTAAATCCGTCACGCTGACCAAGCTCGAACATATAGTCGAGGGCACGGCGCACGTCTGGGCCGAACGGCTCATTCGGACCACTTTTCGATTCGTCGAGGATGCTTGGGATGCGGAGCAACCCGTGTAAGTCGTCCAAAAACGCCTCTTTTCGTGTATCGACTTCTTGTCTCCAGTTCATGTCAATCTCCCCTTTGCGAATATTGTCTCCTTTATTAGTATAGCCAAATGTTAGAAAGACGAACATTCATTTCGGAAAGTTTTTTTCGTTCGTCTTTTAGTCTCTTTTCCCCTACTTTACAAATCGTTCATTCGATATTTACGTTCGTAACATCTCCTTAACAATTCAATCGTTCGTGCTTTTCCCTTGCAATTCTATCAGAGAGCGGTATACTAAAGGTGTAATTTTAGAAAATAACAATTTCATATTTCATTTTGTCGTCTGTCGGTTTTTTGTTTACCATTCTACGCATTGGGAGGTCATCCAATGAAAGGTTCAACAGATCGTATGCTAACCCGCATCAAGTCCATTTATTTGTTCATTAACGAAAGGGAATGCGTCACCACTTCAGAACTAGTAGAAGAGTTCGGAATCACATCGCGCACGGTACAGCGTGATTTGAACGTGCTTGAATACAACAATCTTGTTGAGAGTCCAAGTCGTGGCACGTGGACCGCTTCAAAACGGTCATTGAAGACGGCAAATTGAATAAAAATTACGCAGAAGTCTCACTCGAGGCTTCTTTTTTTGTATAAGAAAGGTCGATGAACCTCTCGTCCATCGACCTCGTGATTAGGATAATAAACGGTCAAGCTCTTCCGTCGTCAACTCTCGGTACGCCCCTCGCTCAAGCGTAGGGTCAAGTTCGAGTGTCCCAATTTGAATGCGCTCGAGCCGCTCGACGTGTTTGCCGACAGCCGCCACCATTCGTTTCACTTGATGATATTTCCCTTCAGACAACGTCAAGCGAATCGTCGAACGACGTCCGTTCCGGCTGATGACTTCGAGACGAGCCGGCTTCGTCGTATACCCATCTTCGAGTTCGACGCCTTCAGCGAATCGACGCACCTCCTCGACGGTCATCTCGCCATCGACTTCAGCGACATACACTTTATCGACGTGTTTTCGTGGGGACATGAGCGCGTGATTGAACGCCCCGTCATTCGTTAACAACAGCAGTCCCGTCGTATCCTTGTCGAGTCGTCCGACCGGAAACAGTTCATAATGCGCATAGGACGGATCAATCAGTTCGATGACCGTCGTCTCGACTTGGTCCTCGGTCGCACTGACGACCCCTTCCGGTTTGTTCATCATGAGGTAGACGAACGGACGATACTCGACCACGTCGCCATAAACGGTCACGCGTTCCGTCTCGAGTTTAACTTGCCGCTTGGCGTCTTTGACGACTTGGTCGTCGATTCGGACGACGCCTTGCTTCAGTAAAATCTTGACGTCTTTTCGTGAACCGTAACCCATATTCGCTAACAATTTATCAATCCGCATTATGCTTTCCTCCGATACTTGAATCGTTTCCCTAACAACTTACCGGCCAAATGACTTCGCCAACCGAGGTACCCATAGACGACGAGACCAAGACCGAATCCGACGAACGTCGCGAGGATATCATTTCCCCAGCTCGGTTCTTCGTTCAACGTGAGGAACAACGATCCATAGACGACGATAAACATGACAGCCCCCATCGCAAACATGAGCATCGTCCGGCGAAGCAACTGTTTATACGGGAAATGTAGAGCCCGTTGAATCTTCCAAACCATGAGCACGATGGCGACGATATAGCCGGCAATCGTCGCATATCCGGCCCCAATGCCGCCGAGTACATAGACGAACGGGACGTTCAGGACGATTTTCGCTAAAAGTCCCATCGCCGTGGCGAAGATGGTGAAGTATTGACGGTTGATTCCTTGCAGAATCGCTGCGGCGACCGAATAATACGCTAAGAAGAAGGCGCTCGGTGCGTAGTGAAGTAAATACACCCAGCCTTCCCGGTCACGTGGGAACAACGTCCCGAACAACGGTTCAGCCAATGCAACGAGACCGATGACCGCCGGAATCGTCACGAAGAACGACACTTGGAAAATATGGTTCACTTGATTGCGCACTTTCGTCATGTCTCCGTGCGTGAACGACCGCGTGACGAGCGGGATGGTCGCCATCGATACACTCGCGGCAATCGAGACAGGAATCAAGACGATCTTATGGGCGTTCCCGGTCAAGAAACCGAACGCCGACGTCGCCTCGGACACGGTCTTCCCTGAGTTGAGGAGCGTGTTCACCATCGTCAACTGATCGACAAATTGATAGAGTGGTGTCGACAGTCCGACCATGACGATTGGAATCGAATAACTGAGCAATTCGAGTAAGAGCGATTTCATCGAACGGACCGGGGTTCCAGCCGGATTTTCCGTCTGACGATGAATCGCTTTCCGTTTCCGCCAGTAAATGGCGAGCACGACGATACTTCCAATCGCACCGATGAACGCACTAAACGTCGCAATCGTGACGGCGAGTACTTTCAGTCCGTTCAACTCCGTCGTCTCGACCGCACCGGTGCCTCCGAGTGTGTCAGCAAGCGGACGAATCCACTCTGAATCAGCCATGACGAACAAGACGAGCATCGTCCCGCTCAGTAGGAACAAGATGCGGACGATTTGTTCAATGACTTGCGAAATCGCCGTTGGGGCCATATCCTGATGGCCTTGGAAGTAACCACGAACCATGCTCATCGCCGGGATGAGCAGTAATGCGAAACTGACGCTGCGCGTGACGAGCGTGAGCGAATCAACATATTGTTGATTGTTGTCAGAGTTACGGACCATGAGCTCTGAGAGCCACGGCGCCGCGAAAAATAACATGAGAAACGCAACGACACCGGTGGCGAGCATGAGCTTCATCCCTTGACGGAACAACCGTTGACTCGTTCCATATTCGCCGAGTGCATTATACTTGGCGATAAACTTCGAGACGGCAACCGGGATACCCGCTGTCGAGATGGCAATCATGAGTGCGTAATACGTATACGCCGCTTGATAAAGCGTGACCCCGGCAATCCCGACCATCGCTTGGAACGGGAACGTATATAACAACCCGAGCATCCGGGAAATCAAGTTCCCGGCGGATAGAAGGAGCGTTCCTCTGACGAAGGACTCTCTTCCTGTATCTTGTTTGACGCTTGATGACATGCGTTACCTCCATCTATTCGGTTCTTCCTAAAATAACTTCGTTTTACAAAACAACTGTTTCTCATTATACTCTTACTGTTGCGGATAATAAAGTTACGATAATTTTACCAATTGATTTGATAGAAACGAGGTATACCATCATGAAAGACGTCATCATCATCGGAGGCGGGCCGAGCGGGCTCATGGCGACTTATGCCGCCGCGAAAGCCGGCGCGCGCACGCTCCTGATCGATAAAGGTTCCAAACTCGGGCGTAAACTCGCCATCTCGGGCGGCGGCCGTTGCAATGTGACGAATCGCAAGCCTGTCGACGAACTCGTTCAGTTCATCCCGGGTAACGGTCGTTTTCTCTATAGCGCCCTCGCCCAGTTCGATAACCAGTCGATTATCGATTTGTTCACCGGGTTCGGCATCCCGTTAAAAGAAGAAGACAACGGCCGGATGTTCCCGGTGACCGACAAGGCACAAGACGTCGTCAACACGTTGCTCCGTGCCATCGACGACCTCGGAGTCGAGATTCGAAAGAATGCCAAAGTGAAGACGCTCCATTTTAATGAAGAAAACGAGTTCGCAGCCGTCGAACTTGAGGACGGCGAACGCATCGAGGCGAACGCATGCGTCATCGCCGTCGGCGGACAGTCGGTCCCACATACCGGGTCGACCGGTGACGGATACCCGTGGGCCGAGAAGGCCGGTCATACGATCACCGAGCTGTTTCCGACCGAAGTGCCAATCAAATTGAACGACGCCTTCATCGGGACGAAGGAATTACAAGGGCTCTCGCTCCGAGACGTCGCGCTCACCGTCCACGGTAAAAAAGGAAAACCGATCAAGACGCATCGCGGGGATATGATTTTTACACATTTCGGCATCTCCGGACCGATTGCCCTTCGCTGTAGCCAGTACACGATTAAAGAGCGGAAACGTAGCAAAGAACGTGTCGTGACGATGTCGCTCGATTTGTTCCCAGACATGACGCGCGACGAGCTGTATCAAGAGCTATTCAAACAAGTGCAATCACAACCGAAACGAGCGGTCAAAAACGTCTGGAAAGGCTTCATCCCGGAACGGATGCTCGATTTGTTGCTCACGGCACTTGCGTTCGGAGATGAAGATGCAAGCCAATTGAAGAAACAATCGGTCCTCGACTTCGCGACAAGACTTAAGACATTTGAACTCCACGCCATCGGGACGCTCGATTTTGATAAGGCGTTCGTCACGGGCGGCGGCGTCTCCGTCAAGGAAATCGCCCCGCAAACGATGATGTCTAAAAAAGCACCCGGCCTCTTCTTCGCCGGCGAAGTGCTCGATATCCACGGTTATACAGGAGGCTATAACATCACGGCCGCATTCACGACTGGACATTGCGCCGGGTCTCATGCAGCGGAATTCGCTTCCGTTGATGCAAAATAAAAGTAGGTGGTCGCGACCACCTACTTTTATTTTTTTGCCATCTGTCGGAGAACCTCAGCCTCAAGTTGCGGCTCAGGCGGCATCCACCCTTCTGGCTTCATGATTTTGTTGTCCGATTTGCGCAAAATCGGTTTACCGTCCGGTCCGAGTTTCGCCATATTCGCCCGTTGTACGATTTCAAACAACGGCACCGGATCAAGCCCGAGCTCGACGAAGCTACCCATGACGAAATAAAGCGCGTCTGTGAGCGCGTCGCCTTGTCCGACGAGACGTTCGACGTCAGATTCAGGCAACGGCATCGATAACGACTTGTCGACCGCTTGATCCAGTCCTTGCTTGAAGGTGGCGACGGCCTCTAAAAATTCCGCTTCGTTACGAGACGATTGATGTAAAAACTCCACGACCGCTTCTTCGGCCGTCCAGACCGAGCGTTTGACGGCGCGGTCGAGGACGAGTGGTTGCGGCGTCTTCGCTTCCGGGTGTCCGAACGTTTCATGGAATTGACGAACTTCTTCAAAAAAATAGCGTTTACTCATCGTGATCTCTCCTATCAGTCGACCGAGACGAAAGCGTCTAGGTCGAACACGTCTGGTCGTACGATTGCAAAAATTTCATTGTCTTGTAGGAACACACCGGTCGATCCGTACACGCGTGGTGTCACCATCTGACCGTTCATCGTCCCTTCATTCGGGTTGATTGTATATAAGACGAGCTCCTCGGAGTCGAGGACATAAATCCGCCCTTGCCGTTCGACAAGCCCAACACCGCGGAATTTCTCGAATTTTTGTTGAATCGAAGCACTCATGCCCGTCGTCGTGAGCGCTTTACGCGATTCAATTGCCCATTCGCTGAGCGGCTCTGGATCAGGTTCTGCCTCTGTCTGCAACGCTTCGTCTTCTGGTGAGACCGCATCAACATCAATCGTCTCTTCACCCGTCGCTTCGTCGTCACCGCTCGACTCGCCCTCCGGCTCATTCCGCTCCTCCGTCTCGACTTCCGTGATACGTTCCTCGATGTAGAGAATCTCGACGTCGGTCGTTCCCGATTCGCGGTTCATGATAATCAGGCGTTCGGTCGTTTGGTCATAGCCGAGCCCAAACAAACGGTCACCCGGACGGATACCAGCAATCACTTTACGCTCTTGCTCAATCCAACGGCCGCCTTCCCGCTCAATCGTCACGAGGACGCCATTTGCCGTGACCGCAAGTACTTTCGTTTCTGTGATCATTCGCATGCCGATGAACTCGTTTAATTTTAACGCTTGCCCTTCATTCTCAAGTTGAAGCGAGGAAATGACACGGTTGGCGTTCCCGCTCACTTCAAAGAACTCGCGATTCTTCGTCAATACGAGATAAGCGCCGATTGTGTCGCTATAGTATACTTCGTCAATATTTTGAATCTGTTCGAGCGCATCGGTTGTATCGATGTCCTCATCGTCTGGTGAAGCTTCGACCGGCGGAAGCGGCGTCGCTTGATGGCTCGTTTGAATGTCGATTTTATCGAACGTCGCCCCGATTTGTCGTTGAATCTCTTCGTCTGAAAAGACGAGCACGTAACAGAGAATCAGCCCGACCAATACGGCGAACGAAGTCGTATAGAGTACGTAAGAACGTTTCATGGACGGTTTGTCCCCTTTTTCTGCAGTATCGCCCTTTAGTGTATCAAACCCGCCCGAAAAAGAAAACGACGTCAACGAAAAGAAAAGAACATGTGACAATGTCACACGTTCTTTTCCGTCATCCTACGACGATATTGACGAGCTTGCCAGGGACGACAATCACTTTTCGGACTGTCTTTCCTTCCGTGAACTCTTGGACACGCTCGTTTCCGAGTGCCTCGTTCTCGAGCACATCTTTCGATGCGTCGCGGGCTACGTGCATCTTCGCACGAAGTTTTCCGTTCACTTGAATGACGACTTCAATCGTGTCGCTAACAAGTTTCGACTCATCGAACGTCGGCCATGCCGCGTACGTCAAATCTTCCGTCATCCCGAGACGCTCCCACAATTCTTCGGCCAAGTGTGGCGCAACCGGCGCGAGCATCTTAATGAAGTCGACCATCTCTTGTTTTGGAAGCGTGTCTTGTTTATACGCCTCGTTGATGAACACCATGAGTTGCGAAATCGCCGTGTTGAAACGGAGCGCTTCGTAATCCTCGGTCACTTTCTTCACCGTCTGATGGTACGTCCGTTCAAAGTCGGCCCTCGGTGCGACGTCTTGAAGCTCCGATTGATCGAACAAACGCCAGACGCGGTCGAGGAAGCGACGGGCACCGTCAAGACCGTTCGTCGACCAAGCGATGGCTGCATCGAGTGGTCCCATGAACATTTCATAAAGACGAAGTGTGTCGGCACCGTGCGATTTGATGATATCGTCCGGGTTAACGACGTTGCCTTTTGACTTCGACATCTTCTCGTTGTTCTCACCGAGAATCATCCCTTGGTTATAGAGCTTTTGGAACGGCTCGTTCGTCGGCACGATGCCGATGTCGTAAAGCACTTTATGCCAGAAGCGCGCGTAGAGCAAGTGAAGGACCGCATGCTCTGTACCGCCGATATACAAATCGACCGGAAGCCAACGCTTCAACTTTTCTGGGTCTGCGATCATGTCCTCGTTATGCGGATCGATGAAGCGAATGTAATACCAGCAGCTACCGGCCCATTGCGGCATCGTGTTCGTCTCGCGACGCCCCTTCTCACCTGTCACCGGATCCGTGTACGTCAACCACTCGTCCGCATTCGCGAGCGGAGATTCGCCTGTACCCGACGGTTTGATTTCATCGATAATCGGAAGTTCGAGTGGAAGCTCTTCAACCGCTACCGTCTTGAGTGTGCCGTCTTCCATATGAATGATTGGAATCGGCTCGCCCCAATAGCGTTGGCGGCTGAATAACCAATCGCGGAGACGATACGTTGTCTTCGCGCGGCCCGTGCCGGCGAGTTCGAGTTCTTCGATGATTTTGGCAATCGCATCGGCTTTGTTAAGCCCATCAAGTGAGCCTGAATTGATGTGCACGCCGTCTTCGACATAAGCAGCTTCCTCCAAGTTGCCGCCTTGGACGACTTCTCGGATCGGGAGATCGAACGTTTGTGCGAACTCGTAGTCGCGCTCATCATGACCAGGAACGGCCATGACCGCTCCCGTCCCATATGTCGACAAGACGTAGTCGGCAATCCAAATCGGAAGCTTCTCACCATTTACCGGGTTAATGGCGTATGCGCCCGTGAAGACGCCCGTTTTCTCTTTCGCGAGGTCCGTCCGTTCAAGGTCTGTCTTTTTCGAGACTTCTTCGACATATGCTTCAATGGCCACCGCTTGTTCTGGCGTCGCGATTGCTTTCACGAACGGATGCTCTGGCGCGAGTGTGACGTACGTCGCCCCGTAGAGCGTGTCGGGACGCGTCGTGAACACTGTGACGACCTTGTCGTGACCGTCCACTTTGAAATCGACCTCGGCCCCAACCGATTTGCCGACCCAGTTACGCTGCATCTCTTTGACGCTCTCCGGCCAATCAAGTCCTTCCAAATCATCAAGCAAGCGCTCTGCATACTCTGTGATACGAAGCACCCACTGTTTCATCGGTACTCGGTAGACCGGGTGGTTCCCGCGCTCCGACAATCCGTCGATGACCTCTTCGTTGGCAAGTACCGTTCCGAGTGCCGGGCACCAGTTGACGGCGACTTCATCGACGTAGGCAAGGCCACGGTCATGGAGCTGCGTGAAGATCCATTGTGTCCATTTATAGTATTTCGGATCTGTCGTGCTGATTTCACGGTCCCAATCGTACGAGAATCCAAGTTCCTTCAATTGGCGACGGAACGTGCCGATGTTGCGTTCTGTGAATTCACGTGGGTCATTCCCGGTATCTAACGCATACTGCTCGGCTGGAAGACCGAACGCGTCCCACCCCATCGGATGGAGGACGTTAAAGCCTTGCATCCGCTTCATACGGGCAATGATGTCTGTTGCTGTATACCCTTCTGGGTGACCGACGTGAAGTCCGGCTCCTGACGGGTATGGGAACATATCAAGGACGTAGAAACACTCCTTGTCCGGGTCTTCTGTCGTCCGGAACGCCTCTTTCTCTTCCCAACGTTTTTGCCATTTCGGCTCGATGTCTTGATGTTTAAAGTAGTCCAACCTTCATCCTCCTCTGCATAATAAAAAGCCTTCCGCCCCGGTAATGGGACGAAAGGCTTGAAAGCTCTCCGCGGTACCACCCATGTTGCATTTCTGCCACTTGAGACGCCGATAACGTGGCGTAACTCCGGTTCACCCTACTTGCGTTCAGGCAAACAGCTCCAAGGCGAGTTCTCGACGTCCATATACCGGTTCGCACCAACCACCGGCTCTCTACTATACAGACAAGACGATACTATTCCTTTTCATCGCGATAATTTATCTACCCTTTCATTCTATCCCAAGATAAAAAACCGCGTCAATGTGAACTTTTCGTTACGTCTTAATTTGTTTCATCGTCGAGATCGTTTTGACCGCAAAGAACGCGATGAGTCCGAACCCGACCTTGTTGACCAAATCGGCAACGTTATAAATCAATTCCCGTACGAGCTGCACTTCGACGCCACTTGCGAACAATGTCACCGCATAACCAATCGGATAAATCGCCCAACCGACTAAAATGAAGAGACGCATGTTGAGCAGTGCTTTTCGAATCGGCTCTGGGGACGACTCCGCCGCTTTCGTGACATTCGTGAACAACAAATAGATGATATAGAGCCAAGCCAAACAGCCGATGAGATAGCCCCAAAGTCCAAGCTGAGTAAAGCCGCCATTCAAATTGATTGACGATTCCCCGAGATAGCCGGCCACAATCATGATGACGTCTGCAACAATTAATTTTGTCAGTAATCCAGTCTTCATCTTCCCTTTCAAACTTAACAGCAACGGGAATTTCACGAGTAAGAGTGGCGTCGTCACGAGCCAATCAATATACCGAATCTCTGTCGGAAATCCTGTAATTTCAGATAACAAACCTGAATCGCCGACCGCATCTTTCATGAAATAATAATGAATCGCCGCAACGAACGTGACGAGCGCAGCAACCGTCGCAACAGAACGATACTCCGGATCGAGGCTGTTGCGTTCCACTAAAAAGTAGAGCGTCGCAGCCGCCATGCCAACAAACCCAACCCAAAACATATACTGTGTCGCCAATACAAGTAAATTCACTTCTTCACTCATATTGTTCCTCTCCTTCGCTCATGAATACACGAAAGACGACCCGACGTAACGATTTGAAAGGATCCTCACCTTTATTTTAATTCAGATATCCATCAGGCAATGTGTGTGAAGATGCTCGCAATATGCTTATTCTTCTGATGTTTGTCGATTCAGTGAACCCGTCTTGATGAAGAAGAATAAACCGATCGAACTGAGTAGAATCATCACGCCGAACACCGCATGGATGCCAAAGACGTCATATAACAAACCGGACATCGTCGGACCGATCATGCGTCCGACTGATGCCGCGATATTGACGAGGCCTTGATATTGGCCCGCTTTCCCGGCAGGTGCCAGTTTCGCGGCAATCGTCGGGACGGCCGGCCAAATGAACATCTCGCCGATCGTCATGACGACCATCGCAACCATGAACATCGCAAAACCGCCGGCAAACGGCACGATCAGGAAGGCGGCAAGGAAAATGACGCCACCGACGATGAGTTGACGCTTCAAGTCGTCCTCGAATTGACGTAGCATGCGGTTGAGGAGCGGTTGTGCGAACACGATCATCGCCCCGTTCACCGTCCAAAGGAGTGAATATTCGCTAATCGTCACGCCGAGCCCTTGCGAGTGGACGGCAATCGTCCCTTGCCACTGGACGTAAACGAACCAGAGGGCGGCGTAACCGATAGCGACGTACCACATCGATTTCATCGTCGCACCGGACAACGTCGTTGCGGCCGCCTCAAGTTGCGACTGGATGACAGGACGCGTCGTTTCTTTCAAGTAACGGAACCCGAATAAGAGCACGACGACGAATAGGACCGACAAGAAAAAGTTCGCATAAAAAATCCATTCGATGTTGAGGCGTGCCACTTGTCCGCTCATTGCCGTCCCGAGTGCGACCCCGACGTTTTGCGCAACGTAAATCGCATTGAACGAACGACGGCCTCCTTCCGGCCAGATCAAGCCGGCGAAAGCGTACACTGTCGGGAAAACGAGCCCGCCCGAGAAGCCGATCAGCCCAAGCCAGACCAAATAGCCGATAAACGTCGCATGGAACAATAGAAACCCGAGCGAACTAGCAAGCAGTAACGATACCGCAATCACGAGCGTCATCTTGCCGCCGAGCCGGTCAAACAACGTACCACCGATATAATTTCCGACGATGGCGAGGGCGGAGTTGACGAGAAGCGCGATGCCGGCAAGCGTCATCGATTCTCCTAAATAGCCATTAATATATAACGTATTGAACGGCCATAAAAAAGACGCCGCTGTCGTATTGAGCGCCATCGCGATGACCAAAATCCATATTGAGATCGGCATTTTCTTGTTCACGCCAATTCCTCCTTTCCCATCGCCTAAACGATAAAAATTCGGCACGACGGCCGAATTCAAAATTAGTCCTTCTCCAAGCTAACGGAACGGTCTATAACTGTCAAGAAAAAGTACTCATTCTGAAGTTTTGCATTAAACAGTATGTGATAACATGAGCAAATAAGGAGAGGATGAAGATGATTAACCCATTTGGTGAAGCCAGATATAATAAGTTGAACGAAGCGTATCGCCGAGAGTATGGCGGGAAAGTGTTCAAAGTCCCACTCGACGGTGGCTTCACTTGTCCGAATCGGGACGGTCTCGTGTCAAGAGGGGGGTGCACGTTTTGTTCAGATGATGGGAGTGGTGACTTTGCCGGAAATGCGTGCGACCCCATCCCCATCCAGTTCGCCGAAGGAAAGGCCCGGCTGCACCGAAAATGGAAAGACGCACGTTATATCGCTTACTTTCAAGCGTTCAGTAATACATATGCACCGGTCACGCGCTTACGTGAGCTGTTCGAGCCAGCACTTGAAGAGGAAGGCGTCGTCGGAATATCGATCGCGACCCGTCCCGACTGTCTGCCGGACGATGTCGTCGAGTACCTCGCCGAACTGAACGAGCGGACGTCGCTTTGGGTCGAGCTCGGGTTACAGACAATCCATGACAAAACCGGCAAGAAAATCAACCGCGGCCACGACTACGCGACGTTTCGTGACGGACTGGCGAAACTTCGCCGCCACAACATCCGTGTTTGTGTTCATATCATCAACGGCCTTCCGGGCGAGACGCCACAGATGATGCTCGACACGGCGCGAGAAGTTGCTAAAATGGACATACAAGGAATCAAGATCCATTTGCTCCACGTCTTGAAACATACACCGCTCGCCCGGCAGTACGCGTTAGGGCTCTTCGACTTGATGGATGAGGCGACATACGTCTCCCTCGTCTGCGATCAGCTCGAGGTGTTACCGGAAGATGTGATCATCCATCGGTTGACGGGCGACGGCCCGCCTGAGTTGTTGATTGGACCGATGTGGAGCCGGCACAAGATGGCCGTCTTGAACGCCATTCATGCCGAACTGGAACGCCGCGATTCCTTCCAAGGAAAAAAGAAGGATGAGAGATATGGGATTAATGAGAGTCTTACCGTTCGCGAAACACCTGTTACGTGAACACGTCATGCCCGGTACGGTCGCCATCGATATGACGGCCGGTAACGGACACGATACCTTATTTTTAGCTGAGCTTGTCGGCGACGGACACGTCTACGCGTTCGATGTTCAAGAAGAGGCGGTCACGGCGACACGACAGCGGCTCGAGGAAGCCGGCATGTCCGAACGAGTTAGCGTCATTCACGATAGCCATCATACTGTTCGGACCGTCGTCGAAAACGAGACACGGCCCATCACGGCCGCCGTGTTTAACCTCGGGTACTTACCCGGAAGCGATAAAACGGTCACGACGACCGGTGAGACGACCATCGATGCGCTACGCCAGTTGCAGGACGTCATGGCCATCGGCGGCGTCATCGTCGTCGTCATCTATCATGGTCACGATAGCGGGAAAGTCGAACGCGACGAAGTACTCGCTTACGTCGAGTCGCTCGACCAAAAACAGGCCGGTGTGCTGCGATACGGCTTTATCAACCAAGTGAATCATCCCCCGTTCATCATCGCGATTGAAAAGCGGGCATAATAAAGGCGACTCGGAGGAGTCGCCTTTATTCTTGAATCAAATCATAAAACGTCAACAGCGTCTCCGCGAACTTCGTGTTCAGTCGCTCATAACCAAAATGCGGGAACCCCTCGAGGCGGCGGATGTAGACTTGGTCGCCTCCGATTTTTCGGCAGACGTTCAGCGTCAGCTTCACATCAGCGAAACGGTCGTCAGGGGCGTAGAAACAAGCGAGCGGTAAGCGCGGTAAATGCTTCTTCTCCTCTTGGTGCTCGACAATTTCTTCCTCGATTTCACGATATTGCGCGTACGTGATCTCACCAAATCGAGACGATTCTTCCCCGCCTCCTGTAAACGTCATCATGCCAAGCGGCAAATCGGGACGGAAGCGATCGACGGCGGAAGCGACGACTTGTTTCAATCCACCGATTTGACGGGACGCATGCCAGTCAAAGAGTGGCGAAATGTACGTCAAGCTGCCGAGCGGGACATCGTACTCCTGTAACAGACGGTTCGTTAGCAGCGCGCCGAGACTGAAGGCGACGACGTGAATCGGCAACTTGTATTGTCCAGCTTCACGGAGCGTATTTTTTATTAGCTGTTTATGGTCTTCGGCCGTCAACCCGAGCGCGGGCCCAGCGACGACGAGCACCTCGTAGTCTGTTCGCAATCGCTCGACGAACGCCTCGCTGACCCGAGACGTGAACTGGAGCGGATACACAATCACGATGACCCCTTTTCGTGATGTTTCTTCGTATGTCATGCTGTCACCTCATTATTAGTATGTCTGTTTTATTCTAACAAAAAACATCAGCCTCGACTGATGTTTCAATCAAAATCCGTCTGGAGTCTTAGCGTGGGTCATATCGTAAATGCACGAGCTCCATCGGTTCATCGTACACTTCTTCTTGAATCCGATTTAACTCGATAAACGATTGGTGATCTAAGAAGGCGAGTGCCTGCTCGTTTGAACTCTCGACATACAGTTCGACCGGCTGCCGTTTTCGCTCTTCTAAATGCATTAACAGTTCTGCCCCTAACCCTTGACGGTGATGGGCCGGATGGAGGTAAAGACGAAGTACTTCCCACGTATCGCCTCGGTCAATCGCATGATAAAACCCGATGACGTCACCGTCCGTCTCTCCGACGATGAACAATTGCTCTTTCGCTTCTTCACTCGAACTGATGGCGCGCACGATTTCTTCGAGCTGATACGCCCGTTCCATCACGCGCGCACGTGCGTTGTCCGCGTCCGTCGTCGCAAGCGCGATTTCTCGAATCAAAGCGGCATCTTCCGGCACGGCTTCCCTCATCTTCATGACAGCTCCCCCTTTTGGCCAATCTAGTACTATCATTCCCCATCCCGTCAAAAATATCCTGCCGCTTCATTACTTTTTCATGACGAAACACGAGAACGGGTTAAGTTCGAAATTGACAAGGGTATAAGGAAGCAATGCCAAATTAAAAAAAGGGAGTGTTTTACTATGCAACCACCATTACAGCACGATCCGCACGCGACTCAAGCAGACAGTCCAAACCGCCAATTCGATCAGTACGAATCGAGTTCTCCTCGTATCAGCGTTGTAAATGGAATCTTGCTCGGTGCATTGGTCGGCGGCTTACTTGCACTACTCAGTTCGTCGAACCGGAAAAACACGAAGCAATCGCTCACGAACGCCAAGTCATCAGTCGGTAGCTTAGTAGAGACCGTGAAAGAAGATCCTGCTGGCAAAGCGTCACAAGTCATCGATCAAGTGAAGGCGGCTTCAGGGATTATCCAGGAAGTGGCGACAGATGTCCAAAACGTCTACGAAAAAGTGGCCGGTGAAGCAGACACAGTCAAACAAGACGTCAATAAAGTCGTCGAGACGGCACAAGAAGCGAAATCCGATTTACAGTCGATCGGCGAGAAAGTCGTCGAAGCAAAAGACACGGCACTCGGTCACGAACAACCATCGACCGAAGACAAACAGCAGTCATAAGAAAAAACGACCTTTCCTCGGAAAGGTCGTTTTTGATTAAGCGAAGCGTTTCGCGCCTTCTTCAAGGACTGACGCTTTGTCTGTTTGCTCCCATGGGAGTTCGATATCGGTACGACCGAAGTGGCCGTATGCCGCTGTCTGCTTGTAGATTGGGCGACGAAGGTCGAGCATTTTAATAATGCCGGCCGGACGAAGGTCGAAGTTCTCACGGATGAGTTCCACGAGTTCTGTCTCGCTCAATTTACCAGTGCCGAACGTATCGACGGCAATCGATACCGGGTGTGCGACACCAATCGCGTAAGCAAGTTGAACTTCTGCTTTGTCAGCGAGGCCAGCCGCGACGATGTTCTTCGCAACGTAACGTGCCGCGTAAGCTGCAGAACGGTCAACTTTCGTAGGATCTTTACCAGAGAATGCGCCGCCACCGTGACGTGCGTATCCACCGTACGTGTCGACGATGATTTTACGGCCTGTAAGACCAGCGTCCCCTTGTGGTCCGCCGATGACGAAACGACCAGTTGGGTTGATGAAGTATTTTGTCTCTGCATCGATGAGTTCAGTCGGGATGACCGCATCGATGACATGTGCTTTAAGATCTGCTTGAATTTGCTCGAGCGTGATCTCTTCAGCGTGTTGTGTCGAGATAACGATTGTGTCGATACGAACCGGGTTGTTCGCTTCGTCGTACTCTACCGTCACTTGCGTCTTCCCGTCCGGACGGAGGTAAGCAAGCGTGCCGTTTTTGCGGACTTCCGCCAAACGACGTGACAATTTGTGTGCGAGCGAGATTGGGAGCGGCATGAGTTCAGGCGTTTCCTTCGTCGCATAACCGAACATGAGACCTTGGTCCCCTGCGCCAATCGCATCGAGTTCTTCTTCAGTCATTTGACCTTCACGTGCCTCGAGCGCTTGGTCGACACCTTGCGCGATATCGACAGACTGCTCGTCGATTGAAGTCAAGACAGCACACGTCTCAGCGTCAAATCCGTACTTCGCGCGTGTATATCCGATTTCACGGACCGTTTCACGCACAACTTTCGGGATATCGACGTACGTCGATGTCGTGATTTCACCAGCTACGAGCACGAGACCTGTCGTGACAGACGTCTCAGCCGCAACGCGGGCGTTTGGATCTTCTGCTAAAATTGCGTCCAAAATCGAGTCTGAGATTTGGTCACAAATTTTATCCGGATGTCCTTCAGTGACGGACTCCGAAGTGAAAAGTCGACGGTTCAAGTTTGACATTTCAAAAAACCTCCTATAATAAGGGTGATGTGTGGACGGTACTCGTTCCCCTTACGCGTTGCTTTGGGACGGTAATGAAAAAAACCTTTCGCCACGTTCAATGGGAAAGGTTGAATCGTTCTTCCTTACCCTCTTATCGTTCGAAGCTTACGCTTCGCTTCAGGATAGCACCTTTTCCGACAACAATACATTCGGACGGTTGCTGGGCTTCGTAGGGCCTTGTTCCCTCCACCGCTCAGAATAAGAGTATCCGTTACGAAGACCATCATATAAATGACGTCCCGTTCTGTCAAGCGTATCGACCGAATTCGTAAAACTTTTCACGAACTCGCAAATAGTTAACTTTGTGAAATACCAAACATTTTTATGACGGTTTTCGATTTTGTTCTATGACCTGGTACAGAATATGTTAGAATGTCAATGTAAGAAAGCGCTTACTTATCAAAGTGAAGAAACGCTTGTTTTTGATTAGTGTGTCACATATAATAAAAACGTCATACTAATTAACTGCGGAAGTATGCGGATTTCATCCACATCTATTTAGGGGAAAGGTGGGATTCGGGATGGCGACAACGCTCCTGAAAATCGAAGAATTAATTAATGGTGCCGAGGTAAAACGGAACTTGACGGTTCCAGAACTGGTGGAAGAAGCCATTCAAAACGGGGAAGGTGTACTGACGAAAGACGGGGCTTTATCGGTCAGTACAGGCAAATTCACAGGCCGGTCACCAAAAGACAAATTCGTCGTGCAAGATGAAGTCAGCAACCATTTAGTCGACTGGGGACCGGTGAACCAACCGATCGCCGAAGAAAAGTTCACAGCGTTACTCGATAAGGTGCTTACTCACCTCGAGAAGAAAGAAAAGCTCTACTACCTTGAAGCTTCGGCGGGGGCAGATGCGCATTACACGCTTCCGGTTCGCGCCATCACAGAGTATGCATGGCATAGCTTGTTCGCGAAGCAACTGTTCCTACGCGAATGGCCGACCGAAGGGGCGTTCGAACCGTTCACGGTTCTCTATGCACCGAGCTATAAGGCAGATCCGTCTGTCGATGGCACGAATTCAGAGACGTTCATTCTCGTCTCGTTCGCCAAACGTACGATTCTGATCGGGGGAACAGAGTACGGTGGCGAAATCAAAAAGTCGATTTTCTCTGTGATGAACTTCCTGCTCCCAGAGCAACATGTCTTGTCGATGCACTGTTCGGCGAATGTCAACGACGCGAACGAGACCGCCCTCTTCTTCGGACTATCGGGAACCGGGAAGACGACGCTCTCGGCCGACCCAGAACGTCACTTGATTGGTGATGATGAGCACGGCTGGTCTCCGGATGGTGTGTTTAATATCGAGGGTGGTTGCTATGCGAAGACGATCAACTTGTCGCGTGAGAACGAACCGCAAATCTATGACGCGATCCGTTTCGGGTCTTTAATCGAGAACGTCGTCTTGAACGACGACCGTTCACCCGATTACAAGAACATCTCATTGACGGAAAACACGCGGGCCGCCTATCCGATTGATTTCATTGATAACGCCATGTTGCCATCACGCGCCGGGCATCCGAACACAATCGTCTTCTTGACGGCTGACGCGTATGGCGTGTTGCCACCGATCAGCAAATTGACGAAAGAGCAGGCGATGTATCACTTCTTGTCGGGATACACGTCGAAGTTAGCTGGCACGGAGCGTGGCGTAACCGAGCCGCAAGCGACGTTCTCGACTTGCTTCGGGTCTCCATTCTTGCCGCTCGCTCCGGAACGCTACGCCGATATGCTCGGCACGTTAATCGAGAAACATGACGTCGACGTCTATCTCGTCAATACAGGTTGGACGGGCGGCGTGTACGGCGAAGGTTCGCGGATGAAACTCGCCTATACGCGTGCGATGGTGAACGCTGCTGTCAACGGAGAACTTCGTGACGTCGAAACAATGCGCCACGACATCTTCAACGTCGACATCCCAGTCAACATCAAAGGCGTCCCGAGTGACGTACTCAACCCACGTGACACATGGAAAGATCCAGCGAAGTACGACGCCGAGGCGAAAGCACTCGCAATCAAATTCCAAGATAACTTCAAACGGTTCTCAAAAGCGAACGAATCCGTCATCGCGGCCGGACCAATCGTCTTCTAATTAAGAAAGAGCTAGTGCACATACGGCACTAGCTCTTTTTCGTTTGAGTCAACATCCAATCCATCGCCCGTTCCGTCGTCTCCCATTTATCCCAAAACGGCAACTGGTGCGGAAACGGTACGACCCAAAGCTCACCCTGCGAGCCGAGCTTTTCAGCGACGGCCGTCGCATGGCGAAGCCGAACTTGTTCATCGTCTGTCCCGTGAATCAACAACGTCGGCGCGTCCCATTCTTTATAGAGTGGGGACCGTTCAACATAGGCCGCCTTTGCCGTCTCCGGGTCCCCACCCGTCATGCGACGGAGCATTTTGCGCATCGTCTGTTGCTCTTCGTACGTCCACTCCAAATTTGTCACTCCTGCCCATGACGTGACGGACACGAGCGGACGAGCGGCAGCAAGCGATAATGCCATCATGCCACCTCGCGAAAAACCGAGGGCATGAATCCGCGAATTCGTCTGTTGCACTCGGTCATAGAGCGATAACACGTCCTCTAAATCGTCTCCCCCAAAGTCCTCTTTCCCTGTCCCGCCATGATTGCCCCGATAAACAGGGGCGACGACATGAAAGCCGCGCGCCGCGAATTGCATCAAACGCGGTAAGCGAACGTCCCCGATGCGCCCCGTCCCGCCTCTCAAGTAAAACAGGACGTGCCCGTTTGGACGTTTCGGCGTGATCGTATACGCGACGACGTCTTCCCCGTCCCGCGTCTCATACCAACCTCGATGAATCAAATAACCCGCATACGGCGCGAGACGCTCTGTCCGGTCAAACCATGTTTTTTGCATGGAGCACCTTCATCGTCTCAGGCAGGACGCGATCTTTCATCATGAAACTGTATTTAGGGTTACGAAGCAGATTTTTTGGAAGTTCGTCGAGGAGGACGGCACCATCGGTCTCCTCCACGGCCGGATGGTCTTCGAATCGGTCGATGACGGCAAAGTAAATGTTTTTAATGACGGTATCGCCTCGCCCGAGTACCCGATATTGGCCGAGGTAATGGAGCGATTTGACGATGCCTCCCGTCTCTTCAAACACTTCGCGAATCGCCGCATCATCCTCGTGTTCGCCCGGTTCGACTTTGCCCCCAGGGAACTCAAGACCTCGCTGCTTATGTTTCGTCAAAACCCATTTGTCCCCGTAACGGGCGACGACCCAGACGTGAAGCGGTGTATCTGAGAACGGATAGTGGGTGAAGCTCAACTCGACTTGATTATGATAGTAGTCCGTGAATGTCAACATAGTCCATCCCTTTCTTTCCCGTGTCTACTCTCACTTTACCTTGTCTCACCGTAGTTTCAAACAAAAAAATCGGCCCACCGAAGTGGACCGACGTAAAATCATTGGTTCAAACGCTTTTCAAGCTCTGCTTTTTGTTCTTCATAGCCCGGTTTCCCGAGAAGTGCGAACATGTTCGCTTTATAGGCTTCGACGCCTGGTTGGTTGAACGGGTTTACCCCGAGGATGTAACCACTCATCGCACACGCCTTCTCGAAGAAGTAGAACAAGAAGCCGAGGTGATATGGTGTCATCTCAGGCAATTCGATAACGAGGTTCGGTACGTTGCCGTCCGTGTGGGCGAGAAGCGTACCCTCTGCCGCTTTATCGTTCACAAATTGAATCGTCTCACCGGCGAGGAAGTTCAACCCGTCAAGGTCTTGCGCATCTTCTGGCACGTTCATCGCATGGCGCACGTTTGAGACACGGATGACCGTCTCGAACAAATCGCGACGCCCTTCTTGGATGTATTGCCCCATCGAGTGGAGGTCTGTCGAGAAATCAACGGCCGCAGGGAAGATCCCTTTGTTGTCTTTTCCTTCCGACTCGCCGTAAAGTTGCTTCCACCACTCCGAGACGTAATGGAGCGCCGGCTCATAGTTGACGAGAAGCTCAATCGATTTCCCTTTCGCGTACATCGCGTTACGCACGACCGCATATTGATACGCTTCGTTCTCTGAAAGCTCAGGTGAACTGTACGCTTCTTGGGCGTCCCGTGCACCTTCCATCAATGCGTCGATGTCGATGCCGGCTGCTGCGATTGGCAAGAGGCCGACCGGTGTGAGGACCGAGAAACGACCGCCGACGTCATCCGGAATGACGAACGTCTCATATCCCTCTGCATCCGCGAGCGTCTTCAAGGCACCGCGGGCACGGTCCGTCGTCGCGTAAATCCGCTCACGGGCACCGTCTTGTCCATACTTGTCTTCCATGAACTGTTTAAGGACACGGAATGCGATGGCCGGTTCCGTCGTCGTCCCAGACTTCGAGATCACGTTGACCGAGACCTCTTTGTCTTTCAAGACGTGAAGCAATTCTGTCATGTAAGTTGACGAGATGTTATGTCCGGCGAAGAACACTTGTGGCGCTTGACGTTCTTCCTTCGACAAGACGTTGAAGAATGAGTGCTGAAGCATCTCGATGGCTGCACGTGCACCGAGATACGAGCCGCCGATGCCGACGACGACGAGAACGTCCGAGTTGTCACGGATGCGTTCCGCTGCCGCTTTAATGCGGGCGAACTCATCTGTGTCGAAGTTCGTTGGAAGCTCGACCCATCCTAGAAAATCACTGCCTGCCCCGCTCCGGTCGTGAATGACCGAATGGAGTGCTTTCACCGTTTCTTGCATTTGATCGATTTCGTGTTCCCCGACGAAAGAGAGGGCGTTTGAATAATCGAAACGTACAGTTGACATGTCATTTCCTCCTTTAAATCGCTCATTTAAGAGCCATACATGACCCATCATAAACGGAAACGTTGGATTCGTTCAATCATTATTGCGAAATAGGCATCAAATCGCCTTATTTGCTCAACTCAAGAATGTGTGCCACATCTTCCCGTTCAAGTGTACGGAAATTACCGAACGACCCACGTTTCATCGCAGAATCAAGGATTGCGTCGAACGACGATTCATCAATTTCGTAATCGCGAAGTGAATTCGGAGCACCGAGTTGATCGAAGAACGAGCGAATCGCTTGAATCGTCCGTTTCGCCGTCTCGAGGTCATCGCCTGCCGGTTCGACATCGAACACTTCCGTGCCGAGTCGGGCGAAGCGTGCCGCGTTGTCTTCGTCGAGGACATGCTCCATCCAGCGTGGGAACAAGATGGCGAGTCCCCCTGCGTGCGGAATGTCATGGACGGCCGACACCGCGTGTTCGATATTGTGCGATGCCCAGTCACCCGATGCGCCCATTTGCAAGACGCCGTTCAATGCGATCGTACCCGCGAACAAGATGATGGCCCGTAACTCGACATTTTCTAAATCGTCGACAAGTTTCGGTGCAGATTCCACGACCGCCTTTAACACGCCCTCGGTCATGCGCTCTTGTACCGGTGCGTGGTTCGGGTGGAAATATTGCTCGAAGCAGTGGCTCATCATGTCAACAATCCCGTAAATCGTTTGGTCTTTCGGGACCGACACGGTGTAGCGCGGGTCGAGGATCGAGAACGTCGGATAGACGAGCGGATGGCCCCAGCCGTATTTCTCTTGCGTCTCCCAGTTTGTGATAACCGAGCCCGAGTTCATCTCTGAACCTGTCGCTGCGAGGGTAAGGACGGTTCCGAACGGGACCGCTTCTGTCGGGATGTGGTCACGGAGGACGATATCCCATGCATCGCCTTCATACGGGATCGCTGCCGAAATCAATTTCGTGCAGTCGATGACTGACCCGCCACCGACCGCGAGTAACGCGTCGATGTTTTCTTCTCGCGCTTGTTTGACGGCTCGGCGTACTGTTTCAATGCGCGGGTTCGGCTCGACACCAGCGAAATCGACGAAGTCAATGGATGCGTTGTTCAATTCGGCGACGACTTCCTCGTACGTTCCGTTCTTTTTGATGCTCCCGCCCCCATAGACGAGCATCACTTTCTTCGCGTCGAGCAATCGAAGCTCGTTTGCGAGTTTTTCAATCTGATGCGTCCCGAAGATGAGTTTCGTCGGGTTTTTGTATTCAAAGTTGTGCATAAGTCAGCCTCCTCAAGAAAATATGTAACACCTACACTATATACCCTGTTTTTCCTGAATGAAAAGCATCATGCCTGTTCGTAGATACGATCGATAATGGAATGGAGGATGACCGCTTGATCGGCCTGTTCGTATGTCGGCTCGTGTCGACATGCCTCGAGGAACGCTTGGATTTGCACCGCATACGGGTCGACATGCTCCAAATGAGCCGGGGTTTGATCAAACAACGCGCCGTGCGCTTCCGTATGAAGATGGAGCGGAAACAGTGTCGCGCCACCGTCTGTACCTCTTAGCTCGACACGCATCGTGTCACGCGGTCCAACGTTCGCCATGAAGCTACCGTCGAACATGAGAGAGGCCCCGTTTTCAAACTTCACCATCGCCCGCGCGGTGTCTTCTACAGAAAATGTTTCGGCATCCCACGTTCCCATCAAGCCGACGCCTGGACGCGTGCCAAGATATTGCCCAATGTGGCCCATTACGTCGATCGGTTTTGGATAGCCCATCAAATAAAGCGCTAAATCAAGCATGTGAACCCCATGGTCGAGGAGCGCCCCACCGCCTTGGAGCTCTTTATCCGTGAACACACCCCACCCCGGGATGCCGCGACGCCGAAGGGCAATCGCAGTCGCCGCATAAATCTGACCGAGTTCGCCGGCTTCAATCATTCGCTTCAACAGTGCCGTATCCGCACGATGCCGATAATGGAAGCCGTAGTGGAGCGTCCGGTTCGCATGTTCGGCCGCCGCCCGCATCTCTCTCGCTTCACGAGCCGAAATACCTGGGGGCTTTTCACAAAGTACGTGGCATCCCGCTGCGAGCGCCGCGAGGACTTGGTCTTTGTGAAGCGCATTCGGCGTGCAGACGCTGACGGCATCGAGCGATTCGTTTTGAAGCATCTCTTCAACCGTCTCATACACACGCTCGATTCCAAATTGTCGTGCCGCCGCTTCTCCTCGTGCGCGGGTGCGGTTCATGACGGCGACGACGTTCGCGCCGGCGGCGATGTATTGCGGGATATGTGCCGTCGTGGCAATCCCGCCTGTTCCAATAATTCCAATGTTCATAGCATTCACTCCTTTTTTGTACTGTTCGGGACAAGCGACTTGTTTTCCTGTACAAAAAAAGACGACCTATCGCTAGGTCGCCTTGATCACTTACTTCTTGAAGTTCGTGTTTTTGATCCAGTCTTCGAGTTTGTCCTTGAGGACTGTGAAGCCTGGTGCTTCTTCTTGCTTGAAGTTAGAAGCTTCGTTGCGGCGTTGGCCACCACGACGAGCCGGTTTAGCCGACTTTTCGCGTTTTGGCGCTTCTTGTGTCGCTTTCATCGAAAGCTTGATTTTCTTAGAAGCTTCATCAACTTCAAGAATTTTCACTTCAACTTCTTGGCCGACTTGAACGTACTCGTTCACGTCTTTCACGTAGTCGTGTGAGATTTCAGAGATGTGGACAAGACCTTGCGTCTCGTCGTCGAGTGCGACGAACGCACCGAAAGGTTGAATTCCTGTTACTTTACCTTTTAAAACTTGATCTTTTTCGTATTTTGCCATTACAAACACTCCTATGCTAAATTCATCAACTTACTATAACATACTTTTTTCGATAAAGTGTAGAAATTAGTAAAAAAGATTATTCCGAAAGATTTCGACGTTTCAAAGTCCAAAGGCGGGGTAAATACAAATCAAGCAAGACTTCAAGTATTCCCCCCTGATTCCGCTAGGCTTTGGCCTAGCCCTTTTTTTGTTTAAAACGTTGTAAACGGCTTCTGTCCACTCACTTCATACAACGTTTCTCCCGCCATCTCATTTAACATAATCGCGTTCCGATAGACGGCCATCCCCAGGTTCGTCGCGGCAGGACCGTGTGAATGTTCTAAGTTCGTATGCGTGAACAACTTTCCAGATAACTCTTCTTCCACTTTAATCTCATACCGTGCGTTGACACACCACTTTCTTTCTGCCTCCCACTTAATCGGAAAGCGTTTGACCCAGTCAGGGATGATAGGCGAATAACCGGTCGCGGCGATGACAGCCCCATATGTCTGTTGGAACGTTGCGCCGGTATGTTGATTCGTCCCTTCGACGCGGTAACCGGTGCCCGTTCGCGCGACACGTTCAATCTCGATTTGCGTCAACAGCTCCGTCGCTTGATCCGAGCCGTCCGCTGTCCGATGGTAAAGCGTCCCATACACGTCACGGAGCGTCTCCGGATTGACGCCGTTCCGGAACCGTTCGAACGATTCACCCAACTTCAATCGTTCTTCTAAAGGCAGACCATTGAAATAGTCGACGTAGGCCAAACTGAAGATTTCTTCTCCGAGTTTCCCGCTCTCGAGCGACTCGAACACGTCAGAACGCGTCACCCAATCAACGGACTGACCGGTTCTTGCGCGACGTAATAAATCGAGATAGACCTCGGCCGCACTTTGTCCGCTGCCGATGACGACGAGTTTGTCTTCGGCGAGTAATCGGTCGCGTTCCATGCGATAAGCGCTCGTATGGACGACATCTTCAAACGCTTCGGGGACGAGTGGTTCGGCACCTGTTCCGATGACGACGTGACGGGCATGCACACGAGTCGTCTCTTCGTTCGACTTCACGGTCACGATAAATCCATCGCGGTCGGCTTCGACATCGATGACGCGACTTGAAAACCGAATCGTCTCCAGCCGCTCCGCCACAGACGTCAAATAACGATTGAACTCGGCGCGAGGAATCGTCGGATTTTCTTGGACGATAAACGTCTGTAAGCGCCCTTCTCGTTTCAGATAGTTCAAATAACTATGACGGTTCGTCGGGTCGGCGAGTGTGACGAGATCGTACAGATAATGTGTCTGCATCGTCGCCGCCTCGAGCAACATCCCTTCATGCCAGACGAAGGCGTCACGTTGTTCAAAACAGACGCCGGTCAAACGAGTGCGCTCACTGAGCGCCATCAACCCGAGATTATAAGGGCCACATCCGATCGCGACAAAATCAACTTGTTCCATATGCTTCACCTCGCCTATTCTTTCCCGCCTACTATACCGCTAAAACGTCAACAGACTCTCATTGCTGAGAGTCTGTTGTGACCGTCACCTCGAACTGGCTCATGAACCGATCGATGCGACGAATTGCTTCTTGAAGTTGTTCAATCGATGTCGCGTAACTCGCTCGGACAAACCCTTCGCCGCTCGCTCCGAAAGCATTGCCCGGAACGACCGCGACGCGCTCTTCAAGCAACAGTCGTTCGGCGAACTCCTCACTCGATAACCCGGTGTGGCGAATCGACGGGAAAGCGTAAAACGCGCCACCCGGCACATGTGTTGGAAGACCCGCGTCATTTAGCGCTTGGATGAAATAGTTACGACGTTGGCGATAGCTCTTCACCATTTTCGGCACATGTTGTTCCTGGCTCCGAAGCGCCTCAAGACCCCCAAACTGAACGAGCGTCGGCGCGCACATCATGCCATATTGATGGACTTTGAGCATCTCGCGCGTGACGACTTCCGGGGCACAGGTGAAACCGAGGCGCCACCCCGTCATCGCGAACGCTTTCGAGAAACCGTTGACGACGATCGTACGCTCCCGCATATCATGTAACGTCGCAAAACTCGTGAACGGTTCATCATATGAAAGTTCAGCATAAATCTCGTCACTGACGACCCAAAGGTCATGCTTCGTGGCGAGTTCGGCGATATCCGCGAGCTCTTCTCCCGTCATCGTCGCCCCTGTCGGATTCGATGGGAAACAGAGAAGCATCGCTTTCGTCCGCTCGGTGATGGCGGCTTCGACGTCTTCGCGGCTCAATCGGAACCCGGATTCCGGACGACATGCTACCGGCACGACGGTTCCTCCGGCCAACTCGATGAGCGGTCCATAGGAAACAAACGCCGGCTCGACGACGATGACTTCGTCGCCCGGGTTAAGGAGTGCACGGAACGCGATATCGAGTGCTTGCGAGGCGCCGGTCGTGACGATGAGTTCGGTCGCCGGATCGTAGGCGACATCGAACCGTTGTTTCATATAATGAGCGATTTCTTGTCGCAACTCGAGAAGCCCAGCGTTGGCACTATACGCCGTATACCCTTGCTCGAGTGCTGCATAGCTCGCCTCGCGAACGTTCCACGGCGTAATGAAGTCCGGCTCTCCCACCCCGAGAGAGACGACGTTCTCCATCGTTTGTGCCAAGTCAAAGAAACGGCGGATGCCCGACGGTTTCATCGAGACGACTTGATTCGATAGCGACTTCATGGCGTGATGTTCAACCGCTTGTCTTCGACTTGTGGGGTGAACAAGATGCCGTCGTGCTTATACGTCTTCAATTTGAAGTGGGTCGTCGTCGAAACGACCGAGTCGAGCGGTGATAGTTTATCAGACACGAAAGACGCGACGTCTTGGAGCGAATTGGCTCGGATGACGACTTGGAGGTCATATGCCCCTGACATCAAATAGAGCGCCGTCACTTCAGGGAATCGATATATCCGTTCGGCGACCTCATCAAACCCACGGCCCCGCTTCGGTGTCACTTTGACGTCGATGAACGCCGTCACGTCATGGCGATTGATTTTTTGCCAGTTGACCATCGCGCGAAAGCCGAGCAAGATTCCATCCTGCTTGAACTTCTCGAGCATCGCGTCGACCGTCTGTTCGTCTGTCGCAAGCATATCCGCGAGGACTTTCGTTTCCATGTAGCCTTTCTCCTCGAGTAGCTCGAGCAGTTCTAATTCTTTCGTTGTATACATCCGTTATTCTCCTTCCGTTCTGCCGGGGAACGCTCCCGAGAACGTTCTCTCTGTCTGTCTCACATAGTCGCGCCGTTCGGCTTGGACGATATGAAAGTTTTTCATCTCCATATTGACGAGCCCGTGCTTCTCACAAAATCGGTCAAAGTAGCGCCGTCGCGTCTCGTCTTGTTTGGCTGATAAGTTATCCGTGCCGTTAAAGGCATACAGTACGGTCGCTCGCGCCGGGTGTGCAATCGTACCGACTTCGCTTACGCGTAAAATAAAATCCCAGTCCCAATAATTATAGACCGATTCGTCGAACGGTCCAATCGCATCATGCAATTGTTTCCGATAGAGCGTGCCCGACGGGATATATGTCGAGTCTTGCCGCAGTCGAACCAAGTCGAGATCATAGGCGAACGCTTCCCATTCGGTGACGACACGGTGACCGTCTATCCACTCGAAGCGAAACAGTTCGGCGTCCGTGAAGACGAGGTCGGCCGTCGAGAGGTCACGAAGCGCCTGTTCAATATGGGTCGGCATGAGCAAGTCGTCGTCGTCGAGCAGTAAGATGTACTCCCCGGCCGCCTCGCTCACTCCACGATTCCGCGCCTTGACGTGATGGTTCTCACCGAGCTCGATATAGCGAATCGTCAAACGATTCAAAAAAGGCGCCAAAAGATGTTGTTTTGGCGGCCCGTCATTATTGATTACAACGACTTCAAACTGCTGAAACGTCTGGACGACGAGGCTGTCTAACAGTTCCGTCAGTTCCGCTTCACGTGAATGAACCGGAATGACGATCGTGACGAGCGGATTCATCCGCGATAAGCTGTTTCGACGTGCGGTAAAATCGTCTCCCAGCTAACGCCATTCTCTTTTGACACGGTGACAAAGTCGCCGTAAGCGAAGACGCTCTCGACACCTTCGATTTGGACGAGTTTCGCAAGGAGCGGCTGGTCTGTCGCTTCTCCGGCTTTTACGCTCTGGCTTTTCGCTCCGAAGACGTTTTCAGGAAGTGTGATTTTCATTGCGTTTGGATTTGGTGTTGGATCGATTCGTAACATGTAAGTTCCCCCTTATAGTTGACAAGATTGTGAAGACGCGAGTAGTCGTCTCGCCATGTCCCGCAAATCAGAGTCGGACGGACATTCATCGAACGCCTCCATTAAGATGTGCCGAATTCGTTCGGACAAGTCTTCTTCCGTCTCGATTTCAGTCAATGCCACGGCGATATCATCGAACTCTGGCCCATACGACCCGATCCCGTAACCGAGCGGGTCCCATGCTAATAATAAGTCTTCTGCTCTCATTTGTTAAACCCTTCTTTTATTACGTTTTTCAAACCTTACTTTCTCAATCTACCGCACTTTCGTGCTCGACGCTACCTCATCCCTGTGTTGCCCTGTTTTTAAAATATCGAGACTACCATATATAGTATGGACCGCCGATTTCATTTTTTCTACATATCGTGTGAAAAGCATCACTTTGAACAGTTTCACTAACACTTTTTTTAAAATTGACCGCTTACATAAAATACGAGTTCCATGACTCCACTTCTTCCACAAACTTTTTTCTATCTCAAATCTCATCTCAAATCGGATGACAGCGCCGTTTTTGAATGAAAGTAATTCATGCATGTGCCGTTTGACGAATGTCAAGATTGCAAAACTAAATATAGGTGATTTATGATTAAAAAGACAAGAAAACGTCAATATATAGTTAACGGATAATTATCACGTTCCGTCACTGTTGACGTCGTATCGGACATGTTCCGCTATACCTTTATAATATCTACATCTGAAGAAGGAGTGATCGTTTTGACATCCCCTATCCAACACGAGACGATGTTGGCCCAATCGCCAACACTTACAGACGTCTCCACATTGATTCAATCCATCAAGCAACGCTATCCACAACTGAGTGTGGAGCGATACGAAGAACGAGCGATTCGGGCGCTCGAGTCAAAAACACTGACACAAGATGTAGTATATGAACTCTTGACGATGCACGCCCTTGACATGTTGCAGGCAGAAGAACCGGACTGGACGTTCGTCGCGACCGAGATGTACTTGAACCGACTCTATCTAGAAGCTGCACGTAATCGTGGCTACGACGCGTCGATGCGTTACGGTGCACTTTATCCGATGATCGAGACGCTCACGAAAAAAGGCATCTTCACATCTGCCCTCGTCGACACGTACTCAAAAGAAGACATCGATTACTTAGAGACGTTAATCGACCCGTCACGCGACCGCCTGTTCACGTACATCGGATTACGCACCTTGTCTGACCGCTACCTCGGCCGCGATCACGTCAAAAACTTGTTCGAGCTTCCACAAGAGCGGTTCATGGTCATCGCCATGACGCTCATGCAAAAAGAGGCACCGGCACAACGTGTGAAACTCGTCGAAGAGGCATACTGGGCCCTTTCGAACTTGTACATGACCGTCGCCACGCCGACGCTCTCGAATGCCGGGAAGTCTTACGGTCAGCTCAGCTCATGCTTCATCGATACGGTCGACGATTCACTTCGTGGCATTTATGACTCGAATACAGACGTAGCCACGCTCTCGAAAGGCGGCGGCGGCATCGGTGTCTATCTCGGAAAGATTCGTTCACGCGGCAGCGACATTAAAGGGTTCAAAGGTGTCTCAAGCGGAGCACTTCCTTGGATGAAACAATTGAACAACACAGCCGTCTCGGTCGACCAACTCGGCATGCGCCAAGGTTCGATTGCGGTCTATTTAGACATTTGGCACAAGGATATCTTTGAATTCCTCGATGCGAAATTGAATAACGGGGATGAGCGCCTCCGGACGCACGACTTGTTCACAGGGGTCTGTTTGCCAGACTTGTTCATGCGCACGGTCGAAGCTCGTGGTGACTGGCATTTGTTCGACCCACATGAGATTCGTACGGTCATGGGCTTCAGCCTCGAAGACTTCTACGACGAGACAGAGAACGGTGGTTCGTTCACGGAGAAATATATGGCATGTGTCAACACGCCAGAACTTACACGCGTGACCGTACCGGCAATCGATCTCGTCAAACGTTACATGCGCTCGCAACTCGAAACGGGGACGCCGTATATGTTCTTCCGGGACGCGGTGAACCGTGCTAACCCGAACAAACATGCCGGCATGATTTACAGTTCGAACCTCTGTTCAGAAATCGCGCAAAACATGTCACCGACCGTCATCGACGAAGAGTACACAGAAGATGGAAAAATCGTCATCACGAAGACCCCAGGCGATTTTGTCGTCTGTAACTTAAGCTCAATCGCGCTCGCCCGTGCCGTCAAGTCGGACGTGCTCGAGCGACTCATCCCGATTCAAATGCGTATGCTCGACAACGTCATCGACTTGAACACGATCGAAGTGCCGCAAGCGATGATCACGAACCAAAAATATCGTGCCGTCGGTCTCGGAACGTTCGGCTGGCACCACTTGCTCGCCCTTGAAGGAATTCGTTGGGAGTCGGTCGATGCGGTGCAATATGCAGAAAAACTGTATGAGAAAATCGCTTACCTCACGATTCAAGCTTCGATGGAACTTGCGAAAGAGAAAGGTGCGTTCGGTGTCTTTGAAGGTTCGGAATGGCATACCGGTGAATACTTCAAACGCCGTAACTACCGTTCACACGACGACCTCGACTGGGACGGACTCGCCGCAGAAGTCCATCAAAACGGTGTCCGGAACGCCTACATGATGGCTGTTGCGCCGAACTCGTCGACTGCCATCATCGCAGGGAGTACGGCATCGATCGATCCGGTCTACAAAAAAGTGTATTCAGAAGAGAAGAAAAACTACAAGATTCCGGTCACTGTACCCGATCTCAACCCTGAGACGAACTGGTTCTATAAATCAGCGTTCGAAGTCGACCAGTTATGGAGCATCCGCCAAAACGCGGCGCGTCAGCGTCATATCGACCAAGCGATCAGCTTCAACTTATACGTCAAAAACGATGTCAAAGCGACAGAGCTCCTCACGATGCACCTTGAGGCGTGGTCGCTCGGGATGAAATCGATTTACTATACGCGCTCAACGACCGTCGAAGTCGATGAGTGTGAATCATGTGCTTCGTAATATAAAGAAAGGTGGGACCGACCATGAACGTCGCAATCGTCTACAGTTCAATGAGCGGAAATACGGAAGAAGTCGCGTCACTCGTTGAGACGGCCCATATCGAACGAGGCGACCATGTCGTCTTGTTCGAGTCGGACCGAATCGGACATCGCGAGGCGACTTCACTCGCTTCGTACGACCTCGTCTATTTCGGTTCATACACGTGGGCCGACGGTGTGTTGCCAGATGAGATGAAAGACACGTTCCGTCTCGTCTTAAAAGAACTGAACGTGCCGATTCGCCAAGCGGCCGTCTTCGGTACCGGGGACAAAATGTTCGTCCACTTCTGCCGGGCCGTCGATGAGATGGCGTACCACCTGTCTAAATACGGGATTCCCCTCGCCGGTGAACTGCTTAAAATTGAACAATCACCGCGCAATCAACCGTACAACGTCCGACACTGGGCCGAACGGTTGGCACGAAACGCCGAAGAAGGAGTATACGCCAATGACCATTCAAAAGATCAAACTACTGTCGCCCAAACATCCTAACCGGGCGACAGCGATTATCGGGGGCGAGACAAGTTCCATCGTCAACTGGAATGACATCGCCTATCCGCAATTTTATACAATTTATAAGCAACTGCTCTCAAACTTCTGGATTCCAGATGAGATTTCGATGTCAAAAGACATGCAGCAATGGCCGCAGTTGAGCGAACGCGAGCAGGATGCGTTCAAACGCATCATCGGCTTGCTATCGATTCTCGATTCGGTGCAGACGCGCTACATCCTTGAGTCGTCGATGTTCTCGTCAGACTCGTCGGTGCACGCCGTTCTCGCCGTCGTCGCGCAACAAGAAGTCGTCCACAACCAATCGTACAGCTACGTCCTCTCGAGCCTCGTCCCGCTCAGCGAACAAAATCGAATCTTCGATATCGCCAAAGACGACGAGATGGTCATGAAACGTAATCAATTCATCTTGGACTTATATGAAGAGTTCCGCGAAGAACAGACGGCCGAAACGTTCGCGAAATCGCTCGTCGCCTCGATTATCCTTGAAGGAATCAACTTCTATTCTGGCTTCGCCTACTTCTACAACTTGGCCCGCCACCAGAAGATGGTCGGCACATCGACGATGATCAGCTACATCCAGCGTGACGAGATGCAACATTCTTACTTCGTCAGCCAGTTGCTCCGCGCCGTCTTGACGGAAAACCCACAGATTGACGCGGACGGCAGCTTCAGCGAATTCGTCTACGACACGATGAAAGAAGCGGTCGACTTAGAAATTGAGTGGTGTGAGTACGTGCTCCGCGACCTCGATGGACTTGACGTGAGCGAGATGCGCGACTACGTGAAGTACCTCGCCAACAAGCGACTCCGGGTAATCGGATTGAACGACTTGTATGAAGGCTTCAACGAAGACGTTATGCCTTGGATTCGTGCCTATTCAGACGACTCACTCAATGCGACAAAATCCGATTTCTTTGAACAGAAATCACGCTCTTACGCGAAAGTCACCGACGCCAACGGCTTCGACGACCTCTAACAAACAGGAGCTCCTTCTCACGAAGGAGCTCCTGTTTTGGTGTACCGAAAAACCCTCGACTGATTCGTCGAGGGTTCGCTGTCCTGCGCGAGCAGAAACGGATCAATAATAAGTTCTTACGTATTGGGCAATGCCTTCCGCAATCCCTTGCGCCATCCGTTGGCGTGACGCTTCACTGCGAAGGTGGACGACATCCGTCGGTGACGTGATGAATCCGAGCTCAACGAGTGCTGATGGCATCAAGCTATGGTTAATAACAGCAAAGTTAGCCGTCTTCACACCACGGTTCCGCATGCCGGTTCCTGACATACTCGAAACAAGATTGTTTTGAATGTTCGTTGCCAATACACGGCTACGAGCACTTTGAGATGTCGAACCTGAGTAAAACGTTTCAATTCCATTCGCTGTCTTATCTGTTGATGCATTCGCATGAATGCTGACGAATAATTCACCGCGAAGATCTCGTGCGATTGTCGGACGTTGTTGTGGCGTGTAATAAATATCAGTCGAACGGGTTAAACGTACTTGGTAGTTATATTTTGAACTGAGGTACGATTCGATACGTTTTGACACATCGAGAACGACTGTCTTTTCGTAAAGCGATCCGTTCAACGCACCTGGGTCTTTCCCACCGTGCCCCGGATCAATCACGATAACTGGTCCTTTTGAGACAGATGGCTTCGTCGCCATCGTGAATCCTGCCGAGATGAACCCGTCACGGCCGTTGTATTTAATCTTATAGAATCCGCTCGTCAAACCGTAATGTTCAACTTCTGTTCCATGTGCTAACTTCCCGAGAACCGTCGAGCTGACCGAAGCAGCTGAACGTACGTTCAACGCGTCACCTGGCGTGTTCGTATACACTTTTCCTTGCGGTGCCGGAGCTGGTGCGGCTGGAGCCTTGCCGGCAGTCAACCAAGACGTCGGCGTGAAGTATGTCTTCGTCCCGATATAGACGACCGACCAGCTCGAGTTGTGGGCACTATACGTCACAGCCGTATATTGTGGCAAGACGAGTTGTACCGGTGAGCTCTGATGCGTCTGACCGAACAAGTTGGCATTGCGGTTGGCATAGCCTTGCACTTTTGCCGGTTCAGGCGTCGTCGTCGTCGGTGGTTGAACCGGTGCAGGACCAGGTGTGATCCAGGCCGTCGGTGTGTAATACGTGGCGTTCCCGTCATATACTGCCGACCAGCTCGAGTTGTATTTACTCGATACGACCGGCGAGTTGAGCGGAAGCACCTTCATAACTTTTGAAGCTTGGTTGCGCGTTTCGAACAACTTCATTTCACGGTTCGCATACCCGTTCTCTTTCGTGACCGAAGGTTGAAGTGTTCCGGCCGTAATCCCTCGTGTCGGGGTAAAGAACGTGCTCGTCCCTTCGTAGATGACCGACCAACTTGAGTTGTGAATACTGAACGTGACGGTACGGTTAGCCGGAATCGTTTTGACGACCGGAGACGTCTGCAACGTCCGGTTGAACAACTCGATTGTCCGGTTCGTGTAGCCTGTCTGTTTTTGCGGTGTCGCTGTGACGACTTTCGGTGCAATGTACGCTTTTGCCGCATAATATGTCTTGCCACTCAAAAAGACTTTCACCCACGACGTGTTATGGGCAGCGTACTGGACTTCCGTCCCTTTTTTAAGTGTCGTCACGATTTGGGCATCGCGATGGGACGTGATCCGGATGTTCAAGTTCTCCGTCGTCACCCCTGTCAATGTCGCTGCCTGTGTCGTGATTGCAGCCGGCGCAAGCGGCTTGATGTACTGCGCCGAAGCATAATAAGTGCGATTATTCAAATACACTTTATGCCATGATTGGTTATGAGTACCATATTTCACTTTCGTGCCTTTCGGTAACGTCGTGATGAGCGTTCCCGTCGTGCTCGCTGTCGAGCGGACGTTCAAGTTGACAGTCGTCTCGCCATCTAAAGTCGAGGCCTCAACCGTTGGCAGTTGGGCGCCGAACAAGAGAAGCGAAAGAATGAGGGCAACCTTTAATAGCTTCATTTTCATTCAAAATATTCCTTTCCTCTCGCGCTACTTACTACTAACAACAACTTCATATTAGCATAATGCTTTTTAAAAAAAAGTAAGTATTTGAAAAAAAGATGAATATTTTTGATAAAAAGGGGAATAGTTTTTAGTTACTTTGTCGAATGATGATGTAATTCCCATTTCCATATTTTTCTTCCGTCACCTATACATTCGAAAGCTCCTGTTTAATCGTCGACAAGTTCCACCCTGATATTGGCGGACAAAGGACGAACCCGTCGAGTCCCTCGACAGAAGCAATCTTTAAAAAGCGACGTAAATTATATTCTCGTTCAATATATCGGTCGAACGTTTCGTTTTCTTTAGCCTCAATTCCACCCCAGTATCGCCCTTCGACTCGTCGCGGGTACGTACGGACTGAATTTTCCGTGATCGGATCCGGGGTGTGATCGAACCGACCAAAGTCCCGGGACGATTTTGCTTCGACGAGCGCCCCGATGGAAGCATTTACGTCGAGTCCGATTGTTCCCGCAATCGAGAAGACCGCCTGTTGTACGCCTTGAAGATGCATTTGGAGCGATCCCGGCGTCGCCGTCGCTTTCAACTTCTTGTCGCCCTCGTAGGCGTTTAAGATGCGGGCGACTTCCCCAGATTCGCGAACGAGTGCGTAATACGTCACATGGACCGGAACGTCACAATCGTGACTCGTTGGCGCCTCGAGTGCGATCGCATACTGGTTGGCCAAACACGTCGAGATGACGAATACGTCTAAAAGCTCTTCGACGAGCGCCGTACGATCGTCTTCATAGAGCGCCGCACCGACTTCCCCCACCTCTTCTAACAATCGAGCCAGGCCCGACAGCGGTCGCCAATAGCCACCTAAATGAATGATCATCTGATCGACTTGTTGTTGAATTTCTCTCATTTCCTTCACCTATCCTTCTGCTCTATTAACCGGCCCCATGGTATACTATGCTCAATCGAATTGTACGGAAAGGGGCAACGCCTCATGTCATCCGCAAAACTTTGGCAACTTGTTCGGCTTATCCTCGTCATACTTGGTACCTTCGCCGTCATTTGGGTACTCGGCATCCTATTTCAGTACACCTATCCTTTCGTCCTTGCCTTCTTGTTGTCCTTGTTGACCGTGCCGCTCGTCAATTGGTTCGAACGAAAGGTGAATCTACCGCGCGCCCTCGGGACACTCGCTTCGCTATTCATCGTCATCGGAATTGTGACCGGGATGATCGTGATCGTCATTTCTCAATTGATTCGCTACGCCACGATCGCTGCGGAAAAACTTCCTGGTCAAATCGAGACGTTCACGACCTTCGCTCAGCGTGTGTTCAATGAACGCATCGCCCCGCTCGTCAATGACGCATACGACAGCCTCGAACAGCTCAACCCGAGCCAGACGACTTCAATCGAAGGTGGAATCACGGAACTCGGCGTCCAGCTCGGTGCGGCAATCGGGGTTTTGTCTCGCGGCATCGCAAGTATGCTCCAAGGATTACTGAGCGCTTTACCGCTCGTCTTGTTGCTTTTCATCGTCATCGTGCTCGCCTGGTTCTTCATCACGAAAGATTGGCCAACTTACATGCGTCAAATCGAACGCTTGAATGAACGGAAAGGCTTCAAAGAATTTGAGGCCGTCATGCTCAATCTACGTTTTGCCTTATTCGGATACGCCCGGGCCCAAGTGACCCTCATCTCCATCACGTTCGCCATCGTCCTTGTCGGCATGTTCATCCTTCGGGTCGATAACCCGCTCTCGTTCGCACTCCTCGCTGCCTTCTTCGACTTGTTGCCTTACCTTGGGGTCGGTACGCTTTTAATCCCTTGGGCAGCCTATGCCGCCATCACGGGTGATTGGTTCATCGCCATCGGCGTGCTCGTCCTGTATTTGATTGTGATCGTGCAACGCAACTTGGCCGAACCGAAAATTGTCGGCTCGCATATCGGATTAAATCCCCTCGCGGCCCTCGTCTCGATTTTCGTCGGACTGAAGTTGTTCGGCGTCCTCGGCTTTATTCTAGGACCTGTGCTCGCCGTCTTATTGAAGGCACTGTACAACGCCCAGGTGTTCCATTACATCTGGCGCTTCATTATCGGCCCTGCGCCCATACCAAAAGAGCGATGACGCGTCATCGCTCTCTCTTTGTAGGCACCGCTACATACGGCTCATTTTCAGTTCGATCTGGAACGGTCGTAAGACCTGTCGTGCCGGCCTCATAGGCGGCGACGGCGAGGATACAGGCATCGATAATGTCATCGACCTGTACGTTCGACATCTTCCATTTCCAAGGGGAACTGTTTGAATAGCGACGCAATAGCTCGATTCGCTCCGCTTCCCCAGCCTCCGTCTTTTTACTGAACTGTGCCTCTTGCCCGGTCATGACGGCAAAGCACACTTCTGGATGCGACTCATATACGTCATCGCGGTCGAGTTTTTGAAACTCACGAATGCGGGGCGCGAGTTTCCACGCCTGCTTGCTGATTCCTTTACTGACCAGTTCTCGGCTCAACGCGTTCGCCGCGTCATACGTCTCTTCCTCTAACACTTCTTGAATCGGCGGCGTAAAGATGGACGACTTTCGTTTCGTCAATTCAGAGCGCATGTATGCGTCACACGCCCGATTCGGTTGCGCGACCGTCCCTAACGTTTTCGGCATATCGATAAAATGGACGGCCCCATCAATCATTAAATCTTCTAACTGTTCTGAGATGGTTAGACAAAGCGAGATGCTATCGTACGTGATGCGTACCCAGCTCCCGCGTGCCCCATCAATTCCTACTCCTACCACGGCGTACCTCCTGCATGAAAACCAATATTCCGAACACCGCACAAAACACGGTGATGCCTAAAAGCCATTGGGAAGGCCAAGCCGTATAACCGAATCCGGTCAGAGCGGCAAGACCGACCAATCCCAATCCTAGTTTCACCGATTCCACCCGTCGAGTAAAGTAGAAAGTGTGCGGACCATAACGCCCGTCGGCCCTTTTGGTCCGAGCTCATGCGCCGAAGCGCGCTCGCTCGTCCCGGCGATATCGAGGTGGAGCCACGGCGTATCGCCCACGAACTCTCCGACGAACGCCCCACCAAAGATCATATGTCCATAGCGCCCAGGTGAGTTGTTCAAGTCCGCCACTTCCGACTTCCGGACTTGATTGATGAACACGTCAAAGTACGGCATTTGCCAGACAAGCTCGTTCGTTTCTCGGCTCGCCGTCTCGAGCGCCCCGTATAGCGCGTCGTCATTCGTCAAACAGCCGGTCACTTCCGTGCCGAGCGCGACGAGTACACCACCTGTCAGTGTCGCGACGTCAATGATCGCTTGTGGCTCATACGTTTTCGCGAACGTCACCGCATCCGCGAGGACGAGGCGCCCTTCCGCGTCAGTGTTCAACACTTCAATCGTCTTCCCGTTCATCGCCGTGATGACGTCATCTGGTTTAAACGCGTCACCTGAAATCATATTGTCTGTCGCCGGGATGACCCCAAGGACGTTGACAGCCGGTTTCGTCGTCGAAAGCGTCTCGAACAAGCCAAGTACCGTCGCCGCACCACCCATATCACCTTTCATGCCGACGATTCCGTCTTTCGGTTTAATCGAATAACCACCCGTATCAAACGTGACGCCTTTTCCGACGATTGCAATCGGCGCGTCTTCCCCAGCCCCGTTATACTCGAGCACAATCAACTTCGGCGGCAACGTCGAGCCTTGGTTGACGGCAAGTAAGGCACCCATCCCGAGCCCTTCCATCTCCTCCTTGTCGAGAATCCGATGCTTGAACCCGTGTCGTTCCGCCAATTCGACCGCAAACTCCGCGAGCGCTTCGGCTGTTAATATATTTGCCGGCATCATCGTCAACGAACGTGCCACGTTCACCCCACGACCGCGCGCAGCCCCTCTTTGGACCGCTTCCTCGTCGACGTCACCACAAAGGGTGATCGTCACGTCCGGCACGCTCGATTTCGGAGTCGACTTGTATGTAGGATGTTCATACATGGCCAGCTCATACGCTTCTGCGAACAGCTCTCCAGATGCATCGAACGTCTCGAGGGCAATGGCGACATCGGTGAACGCTCTAGCCTTCATTTCTTTCGCGACTTTCCCGAACCATTTTCGCAGATGTTCCGTCGTGTTCTCGTTCCGTTGGCCGAGACCGACGAACAGGATGCGTTTCACCGAGCCTTCAAACGTCGGAACGATTGAAATTTCTCCAGTCTTCGTCGAGATATCAGACGCTTGAATGAGCGACTTCACGCGCCCGTTGAACAACGTGTCGAGCCCTTCCTCAATCGTATCGGCCGCTCCGATTCCGACCACGATCGTCTCATACGATCCGGTCCAGTCTAGCGCTTTCACTTGATACATATGTGCCACTTCCCTTCTTTATATATAGTTAGCATAACGAACTTCTTTAAAATAATAAAACGGTACGCGCAAGAGTCAAGAAATCTTCGAATTCAAGCGCTATCTCCTCGTTGTGACGGGGTTTTATTTTATGATAGGATAGGTAAGTACGCAATCCGGCATCCCTCACAGTTGAGGTGAGGCCATTTTGTTCGGTCGAGGCTTCCCCTAGTCGCAGACCGTTGCTACTCTAATCTTCCGCGTTTTCGTTAATTCCTTTTTCATTTCGGGTAAGAACTAACGAGGTAACGTCGGAAACACACTATTTCTTTGAAGAGAGGGACTACGCTTATGTCACACATTAAAGGTATTGGCGCATCTGCAGGAATCGCAGTTGCAAAAGCATTCGTCATGGAAACACCTTCATTCGACATCCCAACGAACAAAATCGAGGATGTAGCAGCTGAAAAGGCTCGCTTCGATGCGGCAATCGCGCAATCGAAAGTCGAACTTGAAGAAATTCGCGAAATCACACTCCGTGAGCTCGGCGAAGACAAGGCTGAGATCTTCTCGGCACACTTGCTCATCGTTGAAGATCCAGAGATTGTTTCTCAAGTGAACGAGAAAATTGAAAGCGAACACATGAACGCTGCGAAAGCACTCGACGAAGTCGCGCAGACGATGATCATGATCTTTGAATCAATGGACAACGAGTACATGCGTGAGCGGGCAGCAGACGTACGTGACGTCACAAAACGCGTCATGGCCCACATCCTCGGCGTGACATTCATGACACCGGCTTCAATCTCTGAAGAAGTCATCATCATCGCAGAAGACTTGACGCCATCTGACACAGCACAACTTAACCGTAAGTACGTCAAAGGGTTCGCAACGAACATTGGCGGACGTACGTCTCACTCGGCAATCATGTCACGCTCACTCGAAATCCCGGCTGTTGTCGGAACGAAAGTGGCACTTGAAGAAATCAAAAATGGCGATGTCGTCGTCATCGATGGAACAGAAGGCGACGTGTTCGTCAATCCTTCAGAAGAGCTCCTCAACGAATACGTTGCAAAACGTGAGTCGTTCGAAGCATACAAAGAAGAATTGAAGCAACTCGTCAACGAAGAGTCGGTCACGGCGGACGGTCATAAAGTGAAACTTGCGGCCAACATCGGGACACCGAACGACCTTGAAGGCGTACTCAAAAACGGAGCAGACGCGATCGGCCTCTACCGTACCGAGTTCCTATATATGGACTCTGAGACGTTCCCGACAGAAGAAGAACAGTACAACGCGTACAAATCAGTGCTCGAAGGTATGGAAGGCAAACAAGTTGTCATCCGTACACTCGATATCGGCGGCGACAAAGAATTGTCTTACCTCGACTTGCCGAAAGAAATGAACCCGTTCCTCGGCTATCGCGCGATTCGCCTTTGCCTCGAAGAGACGGACTTGTTCCGCACTCAGCTCCGCGCCCTTCTCCGTGCGTCGGCTCACGGCGACCTCGCCATCATGTTCCCGATGATCGCGACACTCGAAGAGTTCCGTGCCGCGAAAGCACTCCTTCTCGAAGAGGAAGCGAAGTTGAAAGAGGAAGGCATCGCTGTCGGCAACTACGAGACAGGAATGATGGTTGAGATTCCGTCAACTGCCGTCATGGCGAAGCAGTTTGCGAAAGAAGTCGACTTCTTCTCAGTCGGCACGAACGACTTGATTCAATACACGATGGCAGCGGACCGCATGAACGAGAAAGTTTCGTACTTGTACCAACCGTTCAACCCGGCCATCTTGAACCTTCTCCACAACGTCATCACAGAAGCGCATAAAGCTGGCAAATGGGTCGGTATGTGTGGCGAGATGGCTGGAGAAGAACTCGCGATCCCGATCCTTCTCGGACTTGGTCTTGACGAATTCTCGATGTCGGCTTCAAGCGTCCTTCGCGCACGTAGCCTCGTGAAACGTTTGACGAAGTCAGAAACAGAAGCAATCGTCAACGAAGTGCTCAACATGGACACGGCAGAAGAAGTCGTGGACTTCCTCAGTCAAAAGTTCGACATTAAAAAGTAATCGACTATAAAAAATCAGCTTCGTCTCCCCGTCGAGACGAAGCTGATTTTTGTTTTGCCTGCTTACAAAAGAAAGCGAGACACGTTACTCGATGCGATCCACGATTTGGAAATCTAGTTCTTCTCCAGCGACAATCGACTCACCGTACGAGACGATGACCTGTTTCCCGTCACCGTTCGTCAGAATGATCGGTGTGATGAGGGATGGGACTTTATCTCGAATCAAATCAAGATTGACTTCTAATAAGACGTCGCCTGCTTTGACGCGATCGCCTTCTTTCACTTTGGCGTCGAAGCCCTCACCCTTCAGGTTGACGGTATCTAGACCGACGTGAATCAAAATCTCGCGTCCATCGTCTGAAAGTAGTCCGATGGCATGCTTCGTCGGGAAGAAGGTAGTGACGGTGCCGGTGAATGGTGCAACGACTTTTCCATCACTCGGTTCAATCGCAAATCCATCGCCCATCATCCGCCCAGAGAAGACTTGATCCGGGACATCATCAAGCGACAAAATCGTTCCCGACATCGGCGCTAAGAATCCTTCTTCTTTTGGGTTCGATGTGCCTGACGTGACGACCGGTTTTTCTTTCCCGCGATATTCTCCACCTTCAATGATGGAAGCGATTTGAGACTTGAGCGTATCGGACTTCGGTCCGAAGATGGCTTGAATGTTATCTCCGACTTCGAGAACACCCGCCGCCCCAAGGTCTTTCAACAACCCTTTATCGACTTGTTTGACGTCATTGACGGTGACACGGAGACGTGTGATACAAGCGTCAAGGTGTTTAATGTTTTCTGGACCGCCGAGACCGACAAGTACTTCATGCGGTAAATCGTCTCCGACGGCAGTACGCCCTTCTTTCCCTTCGACGGCGGCTTCACGACCCGGAATCTTCAAGTCGAATTTTTGAATCGCGAAACGGAATCCGAAGTAATAAATGACGGCGAATACGAGACCGACCGGTATGACGAGCCACCATGCGGTCCGGTTCGGTAACACCCCGAACAACAAGTAGTCAATCAATCCACCGGAGAACGTCATCCCGATCTTGACGTTGAGCAAGTGCATCGTCATGAAGGATAGACCGGCGAACACGGCATGAATCCCAAACAAGAGTGGCGCAACGAAGACGAATGAGAACTCGACCGGCTCTGTGATCCCTGTAAGGAACGACGTGAGCGCCGCCGAGAAGTAAAGCCCTTCGACGTTCTTACGGCGTTCTTTTGGCACGGTGTGATACATCGCAAGACAAGCAGCTGGCAACCCGAACATCATGAACGGGAATTTCCCGGTCATATACGTCCCGGCCGTAAATTCAACGCCATCACGAAGCTGTGCGAAGAAGATCCGCTGGTCCCCTTGGACGAGGTCCCCGGCTTGGTTCGTGTATTCACCGAACTGGAACCAAAACGGAGAGTACCAGATGTGGTGAAGCCCAAACGGAATCAAGGACCGTTCGACCAATCCGAAAACAAAGGCCGAGACGGCCACGTTCGCTTCGATGATGGTACGTGAGAACGTATTGATTGCGACCCCGATTGGCGGCCAGATGTAGGCGAGCGCAATCCCGATAATTAAACTGAATGCGGCTGTCGCAATCGGAACAAAACGTTTCCCGGCAAAGAACCCTAAGAACTCTGGCAACTTGATATTAAAGTATTTGTTGTAAGCGAATGCGGCGACGAGACCGGCGATAATCCCCCCGAATACCCCCATTTGGAGTGTCGGAATTCCGAGAACAGTCGCGTACTGCGGGTCCCCTTGAACGATTTCTGCAGTGATGCCGTTCCATGTGCTTATAACCTTGTTCATAATCAAATACCCGACGATAGCTGCTAACCCGGCAACCCCGTCCCCGTTGGCTAGCCCGATGGCGACACCGACGGCAAACAGCAATCCGAGATTGGCAAACACGATATCCCCGGCATCGGTCATGACCTGCCAGATGAGGACGAGTGAATCGTTTGCCAAGAAAGGTAAGAGCGCGACGAGATCAGGGTTTTGGAACGCGGTACCGAACGCGAGTAAGAGACCGGCTGCCGGTAAGATCGCAACCGGAAGCATGAGTGCCTTCCCGATCCGTTGCAAGACACCAAACACTTTCTTCCACATCTTGGTTCCCTCCTTTTGTCAGAATACTTACTTTTCCCCATCTGACATATGCCTGAAACCGTTTGCGTCCACAAAAAAAGCCAACCCAGGAAGGATTGGCTTTCCACTAAAATTAGTTTGCTTTCTTCTCGTTACCTGACGCGATGACGGCTTGCATTTCTGATTTCAATGCATCCGAGCGTGGTCCGAAAATCGCTTGAATGTTGTTTCCGACTTCAAGGACACCTGCGGCCCCGAGACGTTTCAACTCTTCTTTGTTCACTTGGTTCTTATCTTTTACTTCGACGCGAAGACGTGTGATACAAGCGTCTAAGTGTTTGATGTTTTGTGAACCACCGAACCCAACGAGGATATCTTGTGCAAGTTCCGAACCAGTAGCAGTTGATTGCTCAACGACTTCATCTTCACGGCCCGGTGTTTTAAGATTGAACTTACGGATGACGAAACGGAATCCGAAGTAGTAAACGACTGCGAACACGAGACCGACTGGGATGACGAGCCACCAGTCTGTACGGTTAGGAAGTACACCGAAGAGAAGGTAGTCGATCAAACCGCCCGAGAACGTCATCCCGATTTTGACGTTCAAGATGTGCATGACCATGAACGAAAGGCCAGCGAAGACTGCGTGTACAGCGAACAAGAGTGGAGCAACGAACAAGAATGAGAACTCGATCGGCTCTGTGATACCAGTCAAGAACGATGTGAGTGCTGCCGAAGCCAAGAGACCACCGACGACTGCTTTACGTTCTGGACGTGCTTCATGGTACATCGCGAGTGCTGCAGCAGGAAGACCGAACATCATGAACGGGTATTTACCAGTCATGAACGTACCAGCTGTCAACTCAGCGCCATCACGGATTTGTGCGAAGAAGATTGCTTGGTCACCACGGACGATGTTACCCGCTGCATCTGTATATTGACCGAACTCGAACCAGAACGGTGAGTAGAAGATGTGGTGGAGACCGAACGGGATCAATGAGCGTTCAATCAAACCGAAGATGAACGCGGCGAACGTGCGATTTTCAGTCAACATGAAGTTTGAGAATGAGTTCAAACCGTGCTGAACTGGTGGCCAGATAAGAAGCATAACGAAACCAGCGACGACCGCGGCAACAGCCGTGACGATTGGGACGAAACGCTTACCAGCGAAGAAGCCAAGGAATTGCGGCAATTCAATGTTGAAGTACTTGTTGTACGCCCATGCGGCAATCAGACCCATGATAATCCCGCCGAATACCCCTGTTTGGAGTGTCGGGATCCCGAGTACTGTCGCGTATGCCGGGTCACCTTGTGCAATGACTTCAGGCGTGAGCTCGAGCCAGATTCCCATGACTTGGTTCATGATGAGGAATCCGACGATGGCCGCGAGTCCGGCAACGCCGTCCCCAGCTAACCCGATCGCGACACCGACAGCGAACAAGAGTGCCAAGTTCGCGAAGATGATGCCACCCGCTTGCTCCATGAGCTGAGCGAATTTCACGACGCCTGCATTCGTTAACCAGCCAGCGCGTGATGTAAGCGCCGGGTTTTGCATTGCGTTACCGAATGCAAGGAGAAGACCGGCTGCCGGTAAGATTGCAACAGGAAGCATAAGTGCTTTACCGACTTTTTGAAGAACACCAAAAATCTGCTTAAACATGATAAATCCTCCTTCTTGTTTTTGTAATACGAATGGACGACGTAGATGTCAGACAACCGACGTATCTAAACGTTTTCATAATAAACGTTTATAAAAACAGAAACAGGCATGAATAAGGGACAGAACGTAGACTTCTCCTCTTAGAGAAATCGTAAGCCGTTCCACTCCTTACTCATGCCTGATCGAATCAGTAACACGTAAGATACGTGGTATCAGTTATCTACTTGTAAGTCGCTGGAGATGCATCGTCAAATATGTCGCTTCACCTCGCGGGACAGGACGCTTTAATTCGCGTTCCATGATGCCCATCAGCTCCCAAGCAGTACTATAGCATAGCGGATATTCTTCACGCAACACCTTTTCTATTTTTTGTGGAGCCTCGACGAGCTCACCCGTCGCAACCCGCTCAACGGCGTACCTTAAGTGCCGAAGTAAGCGCTTATAATCGAGTGAAGACCTGTCCATTTTGACGTTCAGCCGACTCTCAATCGTCTGAACGATCAGCCCGATAATTTGATTATGACGGTTCACTTCCAGGACGTTTTTAAACGTCGTCGCCGAATGGATATGAAGCGCGATAAATCCGATCTCGGCGTCTGGCAACAACACATCGAGCCGTTCATGAATCATGTCGACGATGCGTTCCGCGAGTGAATATTCGTTCGGATAGAGCGATTCGGTCTCAAGGAGAAACGGATTCGTCACTTCCATCCCTTGCTCGATTCGCTTCATCGTAAAGAACAAGTGGTCAGTCAAACCGATATGGATATGTTGATCGACTTTCTTGCCCGTACTCGTTTCGATGAAGCCGACAATCTCTTGCATGAAGGCGATAAAGTCTTCATCGACATGTTTGACGAGCTCGCGATATTGCGACTGTTCTTCTTTGTCGGTCAACTGATACACTTTCTCCGGGACACTGGCCGGGTCGACGAGATCGCCCGCCTTTTTGCCAAAGCCAATCCCCTTCCCGAGTAGAATGACTTCCGGATCCGTATCATGTTGACAAATGACAACGCTATTATTCAACACTTTTTTGATCGTATACATCGGTAATGTCATTCGTATCGCATCCCTTACTCACTATAATCGTTTCGTACTTAGTATATCGGTTCATCCCCTAAAAAAGTAGGCGGAAAACAAAAAAGACGAACATTTCTGTCGTCTTTAAAACATCGAATAACCGCTCTTACGCAAAAATCGAATCGTCACACCGGCCAAAATCGCACCGAGCAAACCGAAACCGAGCATAAAGATGTCAAGAAACTGCAAGCCGAGCAGGCGTTCATAGACGCTTGCGAGTGCGGTCGACGTTTCGGTGACATAACTAGAGAGCTTGACGTTATCAATCATTAAAATGACGAAAATCGGATAAATGAAGACGAGTGTCCACGTCTTTTTCAGTAACATATTCAAGATGAAGCCGATGCTAAAGAAGATGACCAAATATAAAATGGCGCCGATGACTGCCTGGATAATATGCATACAATTGCCCCCTTTTCCCATCGTCTATTATACCGAAAATCGCTCGAACGGGTCAAAAAAGATTGACGTCGTGATGAACAAAAAACAACCCGTTCCGAAGAACGGGTTGACGCGTGGGAGTTAGAACTTCCCTTTTTTAAGGACGAGTCCGTACTTCTTCAATTCGAGGAAGTGTTTGTTGTCGATCACTTTCTTCATGAACGAAGCGTTGCGACCATAGATTTTTTTACCCATGACGATCCCGATGCCGTCGTTATGACCAAGTGACGCCACAGTCCCTTTGCTCTCGTACGCGAATTTCGAAGTCGATTTCCCGTTGATGAGCGCGGCGATGTTTTTCGCGACGTTATGTGCTTGTTGTGTCGCGATTTGCGCTGTCGGTGGGTATGGACGGTTCGATACCGGGTCCATGACCGCTGAACAGTCACCAATGATGAAGACGTTGTCGTGACCAGGGGCACGGTTGTCCGCTTCGACCATGACACGGTTACGTACAGCTTCGAAGCCTGATTTTTCGATGATCGGGCTACCACTAACGCCACCTGTCCAGATGATCGTGTTCGCGTGAATCGTCTCTGTCGTATCGCCTTGGAGCGGACCGAACGTCACGACGCCTGGCTCTACACCTTTAATTCCGTTGCCGAGTTTCATCTCGACACCATTACGCTCGAGCCATTTCTGTGCGTACGTCGTAAGGTCTGGATCGAATCCAGGAAGAACGGTTGGTGCAGCCTCGATGTTGACGATCCGAACAGCTTCGCGTGGGACGTCATACTGCTTGCAAAGTTCAGGAATTCGGTTCACAAGCTCTCCGAGGAATTCGATTCCTGTGAAGCCTGCACCGCCGACGACGATTGTCACATATGAACGATCTGCCGAGTTGTTTGATTTATATTCTGAGAATGAGTACTCGATATGGTTTTTGATTTTACGGACGCTGTTGAGCGAGCTGATTGTCATCGCGTTCTCTTTGAGGCCAGGGATACCAAACGTCTCCGGAACACCGCCGAGTGCGAATACGACGTAATCATATTCGACTGTCGAGCCGTCTGCGAGCAATACTTGTTTTGCCGTAGTATCGACGCGATCGACGATCCCTTTGACAAATTTCACGCGTGACGGGTTGACGACGTCATTAATGTAAATACGAGCTTGGTCAGGTTTCATTGTCCCTGCTGCTGGCTCATGGAGCCATGTCGTTTGATAGTGGTAATCATGTTTGTTAATGAGCGTAATATTCGCGTCTCCAGCTGAAAGTGTCTTCTGAAGGTTGACTGCTGTAATGAGTCCACCAAAACCTGCGCCGAGAATAACGATGTTAGGTCGTTTCATGTTCATTTCCACCTTATGTTTCATAGATTTGTTTTCTTGAACAATCATGTTGTGTGTTATTTCACATAGATGTTCACAATAAAGCCTAAACCTTGTTAAACAATGTTCACAATTGCTTCTCTGTCATTGTACGCTCTTTGTCTCAAATTCTCAATGGTAAAGCTTATCTTCTTGAATTTTTTTTGAATCTGTAGCATGTTTGTACAGAATGGATTTAATTGACGATTGTCATTATAATAAATGTATACGTTTTGAGGAGGAATTCGATGAAATCGACGAAAGATGTGATCATCATCGGTGGCGGCCCGGTCGGGTTGTTCACCGCATTTTATGCAGGTATGCGCCAACTCGATGCGACGTTGATTGAAAGCTTGCCACAACTTGGTGGCCAGTTATCAACGCTCTATCCAGAAAAATATATATATGATATCGCCGGCTTCCCGAAAGTGAAAGCCCAAGATTTGATCGACCAACTGAAGGCACAAGCCGATCAGTTCGAACAAGACTATCGCCTCGGCGAGACGGTCGAGACGGTCGAGCGCCTTGAAGACGGCTCGTTCCACATCACGACAAACAAAGACGAGTATCATACGAAGGCGATCATCATCACAGCCGGGAACGGGGCATTCGCCGCACGTCCGCTCGGTCTTGATGGATGCGAAGACTTCGCGAACCTTCATTACTTCGTCGACAACATGGAGAAGTTCCGCGACCGCCGCGTCATGATCGCCGGTGGTGGCGACTCGGCAGTCGACTGGGCCCTCATGCTCGAAGGCATCGCGAGAGAAGTCCACATCGTTCACCGTCGTGACCGCTTCCGCGCCCACGAACATACGGTCGAACAGATGAAAGCCTCGACGATCAACGTCTGGACGCCTTACAACATCGAGTCGCTTTCAGGAGAGACGCACATCGAATCAGTCGAATTGACGGACAAAGACGGTACGTCGAAGTTCATCGAAGTCGATGATTTGATTTGTAACTACGGATTCGTCTCATCACTCGGCCCAATCAAAAACTGGGGCATGGAGTTCGAGAAGAACACGATTCGTGTCGACTCGCGTATGGAGACGACGGTCGCTGGCATCTTCGCTTGTGGAGACATCGCCACGTATGAAGGAAAAGTCAAATTAATCGCGACAGGCTTCGGTGAAGCCCCGATCGCCATCAACCAAGTGAAGCAGCTCGTCGACCCGACAGCGCGTCACCCACAACACTCGACCTCGGTATTTGCCGGGAAATAATAGATTCGGCCCCTCATTGATGAGAGGCCGTTTTTCATTTGCGGATCGTTTGAAGAATGACTCGGTCGATCCAGTCATCAAGTTTCGTGAAAACGAAGCCTGCCTTTTTCGCCTCGGCGATTGACATGTAGTAGTCGACATCTGTGTCATAAGGCGAAGATTCCCCGTCTTTAATAATGTGGATCGGTTTATTTAAATGCTGACCAATTCGTTCCATGAGCGCGCCCATCGAGATAACCCCCTCGCTCGCTGCATTAAACGGACCGGTCACGTTGGCCCGACCGACCCATTCTAAAAAGGCGGCCGCTTCAAAACTCGAGATAAAGCCCATCTTCGCTTCGGGATGATGGAGGACGATTGGCTCTTCTCGCCGAATCGCATCGACGTAAAATTTGAGACGATCGGTGTAGTCATCGGGACCGAGCACAATCGGCAGCCGGACAGTCGAGACCGGAAACGAGGCCCGGTTGAAGAAGTACGATTCCGCCTCCCGCTTCCCTTGGCCGTAATCGTGTTCGGCATCGAGGTGGTAGTCATAATGGAGCGGATTGAAGTCACTTTCCTTTAGCTCGGCGCCGGGTGCATACACAGACATCGTCGACGTCAGTACGTACTTCCCGACTTGGTCCATAAACGCATCAGACGCAATTTTCGCCTGATAGGGTGTAAAGCAAATGTTGTCATAGACGAGGTCATAACGTTCCCGTGACAAGTCTTTCATCGTCGCCACTGATTGACGGTCTCCTTTGACCGAACGGATGCCCTCTGCCTCCGGTACTTGTAACTGTCCTCGCGTCACAATCGTCACGTCGTCTCCCGCCTCTGCCAATCGAAGCGCCAACCGTTTACCAAAATAGCGCGAGCCACCGAAAATCAACACTTTTCTCATCGTCCCATTCCCTCCTACATCAAAATGACATCTCTTTTCATTTTCCCTCACGGACTCCTGACTAATCTTCCACACTCTTGAATCTTTTTGTTATTCTTATATATATGAAAGAAGAAAGAGGCGAAGCGGATGCATCAGATGATGTTAGAAAAAGGATGGACGTGTGAGGTACCGAAACAGTACGCCATCTACCAAAGCTTATCAGATTTTAGTCGCTATTCAATTCTCGACCAAGAGCAAGAGAGCATCTGCTCGTTCCAAATCACGACCGACACGTGTAAAATCTCAGCGTTCCGCCCTTGGCAACATCACATCGAACTGGATGCGACGTCAAAAGTGATTCGCTTGATTTTGATTGAGGAAATCGACTGAATCAAAAAAAGGCCAATCGTCTGTACGATTGGCCATACGTTTAGCAATCTCCCGGTGTGCCGGCGTTCGAGGCCGTCCGGAAACTCGAGCCACAACCGCATGTCGCGATGGCGTTCGGGTTTTTGATCGTAAACCCACCTCCGAGCATCGACTGCTTGTAGTCGATCTCAAGCCCATCGACGACCCCATGGTCGGCCTCGGCGACGATGACGCGGACGCCGTGATGATCGAACTGGACATCCTTGTCGCTCTTCTCTTCATCAAACCCCATCCCGTACGACAAACCCGTACAGCCGCCGCCTTGGACTTTAATTCGCAAATACTGCGCTTCGGGGCGTTCGGTTTGTTTCATCATGTCGATGACCTGTAGCGCCGCTGACTCTGTCAAATGAATCATCTGAACTCCTCCTTAATTATCTTAATCTCAAGTCAACTCGCTTGAGATTTTGTGAATTATCTTGTATAACTAAACTGTAACAAAAAAAATTAAATCGTTCCATCTTCGGGGCAGGGTGAAATTCCCGACCGGCGGTATTGAAGACACGTTCTTCTCAGCCCGTGAGCGAGCAAGGCGTTGCTTGCTGATTTCGTGAGATTCGAAAGCCGACAGTAAAGTCTGGATGGGAGAAGATGGCGGCATCCGACCGATATTCGGATGTTTTCTTTGACGTGGAGTTTTTCACGACGGAAAACATCTATTTCGTATGCGCGTAAACTCTCCCGATTGTATGATGCAATCGGGTTTTTCTATGCGACGGGTGCCATTCATCAAGGAGCGACAAAAGGAGAGATTTTGATGAAAACAACGCGCAACAAACGATTAACTACACTGGTGACGCTATCGATGCTCGGGGCGATCTCATTCGTCCTCATGCTCTTTAACTTCCCGCTGCCTTTCCTCCCGCCATTCCTAAAAGTGGATTTCAGTGACATCCCAGCGCTCGTCGCCGGTATCGTCTTTTCTCCACTCGCAGGTGTCGTGGTCGTCGCTCTAAAAAACGTCTTGTATTACGTCTTTAACGGTGGCGGCGTGCCGGTCGGTGAACTTGCGAACTTCTTCGCGGGTGTCGCCTTCATGTATCCGGTCGCTTGGTTCTACCATAAACGCAAAACGAACAAAGCGCTCGCTTCGGGTCTTCTCGCCGGAACGATTACAATGGCGCTCAGCTTGGCAATCTTGAACTATTTAATCATCTTACCGGCATACGCGTTCTTCTTCGGGATGGCTGAGATGGCCGATCCGGCTGTGAAGACGAACCTCGTCCTTTATGGAATCTTGCCGTTTAACCTTATCAAAGCATTGTTGATCACGGCGTTGTTCGTCCCGCTCTTCATTAAATTGAAGCCGTGGATCGAACGTCAGCGCATGCAACTTCAAGCATAAGTGGAAAGCACCTAGAAAACTAGGTGCTTTTTTTGAACGTCATTTTATGAATTGTCCTGACATCGTTCGGAGCAACGAGGTGAATGAATGCGACCCCTGTTATTTCTCGATTATACGTTTTGATATGTTCCGAACAGTATTCGTAAGCCGCTAGCCTCTCACCTCTCGTCAACCGGTTTGCGAGTGTACAATGAGGGACCCAGAAATCCGGTAAGTATAAAGAAGCAGGGTCATCGTCAAACTGTTTAAAAATAAAATGATGACGTAGATGAAACTCTCTTAACTCAACCGAGATGGTCGGAGCGAGAAACAACGTACCTGAATGGATAAATGTGCCTAACGTACTGAATACGAAAGGAATGCATTCTTTATTTTGATAATGTGCTTGCATGGTTTCAATAAAAAGCGGAACCTCTACTTGCTTGTAACTTGCAATCGTAAGATGAGGTTGTCGAGCTGGTACTTCATAGGCATAAGAAGAGATTTGCTCGTCTCTTAACCCACTCCACAATCCTTTGATTTCTTCTTCCGTTTTTTTATCAAATAAAGCAATCACAGCATACATTATTTTATCCCCCCTTCAAATAAAAAAGTGACCACCAAAGTGATCACTTGAAGTATAACGCATTCGATTAGAGAAGAAGTCCAGCGAGTGTTGCTGACATCAAGTTCGCAAGCGTACCTGCGAGAATCGCGAGAACACCCATGCGTGCGATATCACCGCGACGGTTTGGAGCCATACCACCAAGACCACCAAGAAGAATCGCAAGCGACGAGATGTTAGCGAATCCACAAAGCGCGAACGCCGTCATGGCTTCCGTACGAGCTGAAAGCTCACCCGTACCAATGATTGGTGCGAACTCAGAGAAGGCAACGAACTCGTTCAAGACAAGTTTTTGTCCAAGGAAGCTACCAAACTGAACGGCATCTGCCCAAGGGACACCGATGACGAACGCGAGCGGAGCAAACACATAACCAAGAATCAATTGAACCGTAAGGTCACCGAATCCGAACAAGCCACCGATTCCACCGAGAATCAAGTTGACGAGTGCAATCAATGAAACGAAGGCGAGAAGCATCGCACCGACGTTCAACGCGAGGAAGAGACCGTCTGAGGCACCACGAGCGGCCGCATCGACAAAGTTTGCTGCTTTGTTCTCTTCATCTTCCGCGATTTCGATGTTGTCATCTGGCTCATCTGTCTCAGGAACGATGATTTTTGCGAACATAAGACCTGCCGGAGCAGCCATGAAACTTGCTGCGAGCAAGTACGAAAGAGGTACACCAAGTGCGGCATATCCAGCAAGTACCGAACCGGCAACCGACGCGAGACCACCGACCATGACTGCGAAGAGCTCCGATTGTGTCATCGTCGGAAGATACGGTTTGATGACGAGTGGTGCCTCAGTTTGACCGACGAAGATGTTCGCCGTCGCCGAGAGCGACTCTTTACGTGACGTACCGAGCGCTTTCGCAAGTGCTGTTCCGAGGATCCGGATGACCCACTGCATGACGCCGATGTAGTAAAGAAGCGCGATGAGTGAAGACATGAAGACGATAATCGTCAAAACTTGGAACGCGAAGACGAAGTTGTCGCCGCCTACGGCTGTACCGAAGACGAAGCTGATCCCTGCGTTTGCCGTGTTTAAGACGTTTTGAACCCCTTCCGAGATCCAAAGCAATACTGCTCGGCCAGCCGACGTATAAAGGACGAGGAAAGCAAATAAGAATTGGATAGCGAAGGCCGCTAACACTGTGCGCCATTTAATGGCTTTACGGTTGGTTGAGAACATGTAAGCGATTGCAATTAGTGCCAAAATACCAACCACACTCATGATTTTCATTGGTGTTGTGCTCCTTTCATATTAGGAAAAGCTATTATTTGTGTCATACCCGAAACAAGATGTGTCCTACCGTTTGAAACGCTTTCTTTTTTTGATGTTAAACGTCAGACAACCTACATTCGAACCTCTTTGAATATAACAGACCACTTTTAAAAAAGCAACGGGTCAAAATGAAAAAAAGTTTGAAGAAACTCCAAACTTTTTACCATGCCATTTCTTCGATTTTTTCATATACGTTCGTCACAAGTCCCTCAGGTGTTTCTCCTGTCACGACCTCTCCATCGACAAGACAAAACAAGTCGATCGAACAGACGCCGCAATAGCCGGTACAGCCATACTCGACTACGTCGAGGTCAGGGTCACTTTCGAGCTTGGCGCGAGCGATTTGGGAGCCCATCGCTAAGTTCGAGGCACAGAACTCGATGATTGGATTCATCATTGCTTTCACCGTCTTTCTTTCCTTTAGAATCAGGAAAATGGTTCTTCTACGGCAGATTATAACATGATACAGTTAAAGAGTAACAAAGGGGGATTTTTATGCGCAAATTAGTCGTCTTAGGAGGCGGTTACGGGGGAATGCGTGTCATTGAACGTGTGCTCAGCCATCAGCTGAATGACGTATCGATCACACTCGTCGATCGCCTGCCTTATCATGGATTAAAAACAGAGTATTATGCTTTGGCCGCGGGAACGGTGTCAGATCGTGACATCCGAGTCGACTTCCCGGAAGGAATCGACTACATATACGGCCAAGTGACGGACATCGACACGAATGACAAAATGGTACTCCTTGCAAGCGGGGAAAAAGTTCCGTATGACGACCTCGTCATCGGGCTTGGCTGTGAAGACAAATACCATAACGTGCCCGGTGCAGCCGAGTTCACGTATAGCATCCAGACGCTTGAAGAGTCTCGGAAGACGCAACAGGCCATCAACGGGCTCTCACCCGGTTCTGTCGTCTCCATCGTCGGAGCCGGACTGTCTGGCGTCGAGCTCGCCAGCGAGCTTCGTGAAAGCCGCCCGGATTTAACCGTCCGTCTCTTCGACCGCGGTCCTTCCGTCTTATCGTTCTTGTCGAATCGCGTCTCGATGTACGTCCAGTCCTGGTTCGAAGAGCACGGTGTCGACGTCATCAACAACGCCAACATCACCCGCGTCGATGCAGACGGGTTATGGAATCACGACGACCTCTTCCCATCAGATTTGATTGTTTGGACGGCTGGCATTCAACCGGTCGCCGTCGTTCGGAATCAAGGATGGGAACTCGACGGCGGTGGTCGAGTCAAGTTGACACCGCATCATCACGTCCCGGAAGCACCTGATGTCTTCGTTGTCGGGGATAACGCAAGTTTGCCGTACGCCCCTTCTGGTCAATTGGCAGAAGCCCAAGCCGAGCAAATCGTTCAAGTGCTTCTCTGTAAATGGAAAGGTGTATCATACCCGGACCTTCCGGCAATCAAGTTGAAAGGTACACTCGGATCGCTCGGAAAGAAGGCCGGATTCGGCGTGTTCATGGGGAAACAATCGCTCACTGGGAAAGTGGCCCGCTTACTCAAGTCAGGGATTCTGTGGAAGCATAAAGTCATTAAATAAAAGAAGCGGCGCGCGCCGCTTCTTTTTGTTTTAAAATCGTCTTGACGTTTCATTTAATTCTATCGAGGAATCGGCAATCTGGGCAGTCGCACGTTTCAAGTCGGTGATGACATCGACCATGCCGCTAATATCTGTTGCCAACTGCGCCATTTGACCGTCGGCAAGTTCTGAAGCGTCTGAAATGCGTGAGAACGTTTCATTGATTCCATTCATTCGTGACATCGACTGTTGCATCTCACGCTCCGTCATGACGACGCGTCTTGACGTCTCGTCCATCCGCTTCGTCAACCGTTGAATCAAATTACTCACTTGTTCCGCTGATTCTTTCGATTGATTTGCCAGTTGCCTGACTTCTGTCGCGACGACATGAAACCCTTTCCCTTGTTCACCGGCGCGCGCGGCCTCGATCGCTGCATTTAAACTAAGCATGTTCGTCTGATTCGCGATTCGTTTGACGGCCTCGGCGATGACGACGATTTCCCCAGTCAGCCCTTCAAGCTCGTGAATATGTTGAGCTGAGACCGTTAAATCATCCGCGATTCCCCCGAGGGCATCGGATTCTTTTTGAATCGCCAACTTCCCTTCTGCTGAAGACTCTCGCATCGCTTTTAACTTATCTGTTGTTAAATCACTCGTCTTTTCCATTTCAAGAGCACGGTCGTTCATCACTTGATAGTTGGCCATTACTTCTTCGGTCATAGCCGCCAAATCTTCGCTCGCTTTTTGGACCGCTCTCGTTACCTCAAACTTGATTGCCTCGATTTCACGTCGTACTTTTTCCGCCTCATCATCAAACATCTCGAGTACGATTTGTTGTTCGAAGTTAAAAATTTTTGAGACGGCGACGATGAGTTTGATTTTTGATTCACTTGATAATGCTTCTTGCTCGATGGCCCATACGATGTTCTCAAAAATCTTTTGAAACGCTGCGATATACCATTTGCCCTGGAGACCAATCAAATGATGTCGCTTTGCGATCGCTAACCGTTTATGAATATACGTGTCATCTAACACCCCTTCGAACATCTCCGCAATGTGATTCGACAAGGTCAACCTCAAACGGTCAGATGAGGAATGCTGTTGAATCATTGCTCGCATCTCTTCTATCTTCTCAAGTTCTTCATAAAATACATGGACTAACGTCGGGGTCAAAGCTTGTAATTCGTTTCGATATGCTCGAAGTAGCGCTAAATCCTCTCGTTCAAGAAGAATGAGTCGTCGTTGTGCTTCCATCTTGTCGTTCAATTTGATGACGACGAACGACAGTTCTGAAGAAGTTTGCAACGAGACAGTGGTTGGCTTTTGTTTCAAGAACATGTAAATACCCCCTTTGTTGTATATATCGTATGGAGCCAACAAAAGTTTATAAGCTCTCCCTCCCATTTAAAAATTTTCCTTCAAAATCGTTGGTTCGACAGGAGTAACGCTATCTTCTTATGTTTTCCTTTGTTCCTCTAACTAAGACTTAAGTCCTGGACCGATGTCCCCGATTTACCATTTTAAATATTCAGAATATTGATTCGATTGACATCTACTTCCCAATGGAAATACTTGTTACATTATTGTCACGGCTACCTAGTCATTTAATTCTCCAGCTCGAGCGACCTAGAATCAGATGGCAACGTGCCAAAATCATCTCAAGGGGGAACCACATTGAAGAAGAAGAAACTTTGCAGCACTGTCCTTGCCTCACTTCTCGTTTTGTCATCTGCTCCACAAATCGCGGATGCGTCAAGTGATAACGGAAAAGAGCGTGTCATCGTCGTATTCAAAGACTCGGCTAAGAAGAACCCACTTTCTATTCAAGGACTTGAAGTGCGTCAGCAGTACGCGAACATCCCGGCCGCCGCACTCGAAGTGCCGAAAGCTGCCCTTGCTGGGTTGAAGAACAACCCGAACATCGCCCACGTCGAGCTCGATCAGACCGTACAAATCGAAAATCAAACTCAAGACTGGGGCATCGCCAAGTTGAAAGCCCCTGCCGCATGGCAAAGTGGCTTCACAGGAAAAGGCGTCAAAATCTCTGTCGTGGATACCGGGATTTCACAACACCCTGACTTGACCATCTCGGGTGGTGCTTCATTCAGCAGTGTGACAAGCTCATACGCCGACGACAACGGTCACGGGACTCACGTTGCCGGGATTATCGCCGCTCGTAACAACAGCATCGGGACGGTCGGGATTGCGCACGAAGCAAGCATTTATGCCGTCAAGGCACTTGAAGCGAACGGTAGCGGGAGCTTATCGAGCATCATCGCGGGAATTGACTGGTCCATCTCGAATCAAATGGACATCATCAACTTGAGTTTAGGGACAACAAGTCCGTCGACTACGCTTCAACAAGTCGTTGACCGTGCCAATAATGCAGGCATTCTCGTTGTCGCGGCGGCAGGTAACAATGGACGCGCTGATGGTACAGGCGACCTCGTCAACTACCCGGCTCGTTACAGCTCGGCCATCGCAGTCGCAGCGACGGATATCAACAACAACCGTGCCTCGTTCTCAGCGACAGGTAGCACAGTCGAAGTCGCCGCTCCAGGCGTCAGCATCAATTCGACCCTCTCAAACGGTGGCTACGGCCCGATGAGCGGAACGTCGATGGCGACGCCTTACGTTGCCGGTAACTTGGCGCTCATGAAACAAGCTTACCCGTCACTTACGGCTTCACAGCTTCGCACACGCTTGTCGCAAGACGTGATTGACCTTGGTCCGACTGGCCGCGACACGTGGTTCGGTAACGGGCTCGTTCAAGCGCCAGCTTCAGGCGGCACATCACAGCCGGTCCAGGCACTCTCTGCGACGGTCACCACGTCAAAAGCCATCTACACGGCTGGCGAGCAAGTGTCCATCACTTCGACGGTCCGTAATTCGAACGGTCAAGCTGTCGCCAATGCGGACGTTCGCGTGACGGTCACGCAACCGAACGGCGCGACGTTGACTGGGACAGGGAAAACGGCCTCGAACGGATCCATCACGTTCACACTTTCAACAACGTCTTCATCTGTCAAAGGGACGTACCAAGTAAAATCTGACGCGACGCTCACAGGCTACACAGCCGGATCGGCGACGACATCATTCCAACTTCGTTAAACAAAAGAGCCGGACGCATCTATGGACGCGTCCGACTCTTTTTTATGCTTGTTCAATGGCGGCATACACTTTTCGAAGCTGGACGACCCCTTCGTCCACGACTTCGCCGTTCAAAAGGACGAGCGGATAAAACCACTCATCTTGTTTAATCGCCTCGGAAATCTCATCATCGACCGTCTCAAAATCGATGTATTCAAATTCAAAGTTATGTTCTGGATACTTTCGTCCGAGTGCGCTTTGCAACCATTCATATGTCTCGATTGAACTCGGTGCCCCGACACAGCTCGCACACTGCACTTCGGCCCCATACACCGTGATTTTCATGTTCATTCCCCCTCTTCTCTTCTATTATACAAAACTCATGGATTGCCATCGCCACAAAACGCTCAGCGTTAATGATTGAGAAACACTCTCAAACTTGCTAGAATAAAAGAGAACCAGAAAGGGGTAGATACCATGGAAATGTTCGATCAAGTCCAAGAAGTACTCGATAAATTACGCCCGTTCTTGCTTCGCGACGGCGGTGACGTCGAACTCGTTGACGTAGAAGAAGGCATTGTCAAACTCCGTTTGATGGGTGCTTGCGGCAGCTGCCCGTCTTCGACAATCACATTGAAAGCCGGGATTGAGCGCGCGCTCATCGAAGAAGTAGCCGGCATCGTTGAAGTAGAACAAGTATTCTAAGCAAAAAGGGAGACGTGCGTCATCCCTTTTTTTCGTGAATCCATTCATCTAGGCTCTCGACCATATAGGTCGGGAGCTTTTCTTGTGCTTGGATGAACGCAGGTCCATGGACGCCTGAATTGACATGAAGCGTTTGAATCCCACCGTTGATACCAAATAAAATGTCTGTGTGGTAGTTATCGCCGACCATGACGACTTCTTCTTTTGAAAGACCGATCATTTCTAACGCGATATCGACCATGACCGGTTCTGGTTTACCGATGAAGAACGGGTCTTTCTCAGTCGTGACAGCAAGCACGGACGTGAGCGCCCCGTTTCCTGGTAAAAAGCCGCGTTCGGTCGGAATGGCGATATCCCCGTTCGTCGAGATGAACCGCGCTCCGCCTCGAATCGCGAGCGCCCCTTTCGCTAACTTCTCATAAGTAATATGACGGTCAAGTCCAATCACAACATAATCCGCTTTCGGCTCGTCCGTTATGGTAAAACCGCGCTCTTCTAACGCGATGCGAAGTCCGTCTTCCCCGATCATATAGATTGTCGCCCCTGGCGTCATCTTTTCAATATATCGTGCTGTCGCCATCGCACTCGTCAAAACGTGCTCCGGTGTCACATGGACACCCATTCGGACGAGTTTGTCCGCGACTTGGGCCGGTGTCATCGAGGCGTTATTCGTCACGAATAAGTACGGGAACCCCGTCGCCTCCAATCGATTCACGAAATCGACCGCTGCTTTAATCGGTTCAGTCCCGGCATACAGCGTTCCGTCTAAGTCAAACAAATATCCTTTAATCGAATCCATCCAATCACTCACTTTCTGGTAGAAATGCCGACACGGGTCCGAGCTCGACTTCGAGGTATCGGCGGACCTGGTCCGGGAACGCTCGGAAGTCTTGTAACGAGACGGCTGCCCAATCATCAAACTTTGTGCTATCCGAAGTCACGAACTCACGGACGTAATACGCCCGTAACGCTACCAACGCCTTCGTCGCTTCCGCGGTTTTCGCATCGAGTACACGCTCATCAAGCAAAATATCGACGATGTCCTCATAACTCCCCGGGTCACGCATAATGAAGCCGTCAATCATCGAGTTCCCGACGTCAATGACGCCCTCCATCAAGTGGACGGCGAGCCGTTCCTTTGCCAGTTCGACCGTGAACGCGTCCCCGACGAGTCCATCGATTCGGTCGAGCATCGATTCCATATGGGCCAATGTCGCATTGATTTTTTCTCTATTCACAAAATACATTCGAATCCCCCCTGCTCTTTATCATAATCGTTTTTAAAGAATGAGAAAAGAAACTCCCCTATTTACATCATTTATTTTATTGTGATACACTAATTCACGGATAAACACTTTAATTAGTATGTCACATTAAATAGAGCTTACGTGGAGGGTACAACACTATGGAACGAGAATTAGCGTTAGAAATCGTACGGGCAACAGAAGCGGCAGCACTCGCCTCATCAAAATGGATCGGTCGCGGTCAGAAAAATGAAGCCGACGATGCAGCGACGTCAGCGATGCGGGAAGTGCTCGGCACGGTCAACATGGATGCGACGGTCGTCATCGGCGAAGGCGAACTCGATGAGGCACCGATGCTCTATATCGGCGAGCGTCTCGGGACGACGTTTGGACCGAAAGTCGATATCGCTGTTGACCCGCTTGAGGGGACATCGATTGTCGCCAAAGGTCTCGGGGACGCGATGGTCGTCATCGCGGTCGCAGATAAAGGTGCCCTCCTCCACGCACCAGATATGTATATGGACAAACTTGTCGTCGGACCGAACTTGAAAGGGAAAGTCTCGCTCGATGAGCCGCTCGAATCGATCATCGAGAAAGCCGCTCTTTATAACGGAAAACGGATCGAGGAAGTGACGGTCATCATGCAGGACCGTGATCGTCATGAGCATTTACGCCAAGCAGCCATTCAAATGGGCGCCCGCGTCAAGCTATTCGAAGATGGTGACGTGTCGGCCGGAATCGCCGCAGCCGTTAAATCAAATCCGATCGATATCTTCATCTCGACGGGCGGCGCACCGGAAGGCGTCATCACGGCAGCAGCCGTCAAGGCGCTCGGTGGCGATATGCAAGCGCGTCTGCACCCGATGAACGAAGAAGAGACGGCACGTGTCATCTCGATGGGGATGGAAGATCCGCTCCAATTGCTCACGCTCGATGACCTCGTCAAGAGTGACGACTGCATCTTCGCCGCAACCGGTGTCACGACGGGTGAACTGCTCGATGGCGTCAAGTTCTTAACGGATGATATCGTCGAAACGACGTCGCTCGTCATGCGCTCGAAGACGAAGACGATTCGAAAAGTCGTCGCCGAGCATACGCTCTCGCTCAAACCGTATTTACAGAAACAACCGGTGAACGTCTGATGGATGTAAGCTGAACTGAACCCTGGATGGCAGTCCTCTTTACAAAGGATACGCCTCCAGGTTTTTTTGTCTGAACGCGTTCCATCGTCCATTGTCTCATGTACGAAGACCGAAAAAGTGGCTCCGGAGCAATACCGGAGCCACTTGAATTCAATTAAATAACGGATACCCGGATGTTCGTCATGAACCTGTGTTACGGTCACCGACTACAATCGTTTTATCTTGTGCTGTCTGAATTTCCCCTTTACTTAATAGGAAGGCCGAGACAAGCGCAGTGATTGGGATGGCAAGTACGAGACCGATACTTCCGGCAAGCGTCCTTAAAATTTCGACTGTAAAGATTTCCATATGAATCAATTCACCGAATGGATACTCATACGCGTTCATTAATAAAAGAATAGGAAGAGAGGCACCGACATAAGCAAGAATTAACGTGTTCGCCATCGTACCCATGATGTCTCCGCCTACGTTCATTCCGGACTTAAACAGGTCTTTGTACGTCGCCTTTTTATGATTGCGTTTTATTTCTTCAAGTGATGAGGCAATCGAAATCGCGACATCCATGACCGCGCCTAATGCACCGATGATAATGCCGGCTAGTAACAGTCCTGAAAGGTCAATCGACTGTTCCGAATCGAGCATGCCGAGCATGACTTCTTCTTCTCCGTGAAAACCGGATAGTTTCATCAGGCTCATGAATAGAAAGGAGATGAAAGCCGCTGCTCCTAATCCGCCCACGGTCCCGGTAATCGCAGCAAACGTTTTCCGGGAAATCCCGCTCACGATCAAGAACGTGAGCGTCGTGACAATCGCACCGGTAACGAGGACGAGTAAGACTGGATTATACCCTTCCAACAGATAAGGAATCATAAACTTGAAAAGAATGAAGACGGTCAGCCCTAACGTAATCACCGACTTTAAACCTTTCATCTTACCAAAGAAGAGTAACAGTGCGATGAACAGCCCGCCTAGTATATAGGAAGGGACATCACGCGTATATCCAACTGGATAGGCGCGAGTGATTTCACCGTTTTCAACCTGTAATCCAATGGTGATCCGTTCCCCTTCTTTAAACCAAAAGTTACTGTTCGAATAATACGCGTCTACATAATTGTAGCCGACGACCTCGATTTCTTGTCCTTTAAATTCGCCTGTTAAAATTTCGACGTTCATTTGTTGAAACTCTCGTTCCACTTGCGTCATGTCATCGATTTCCGTTCCTTCATCTATTACTTCTAAAACGCGAGCGGTAGTATTGACCGTATCCGGTAACTCATGCATCATTTCCTCTTCACCGGGGGTTGAAGGCGACGACGTATAACTTGCAAGAGAAGTAGCTGGGGTTAATAGGAAAGTGAGTAACATGAGAGTGATTAATCTGAGCATGAGATTCGTTTCTCCTTTGTGTGAGTTCAGTCTGATAGACAATGCGCAATTATTATAACAAAGGAGCAAAGTTATTCATTTATCGTCTTGATTTTAAAACTAAAATGTAATACATGATATGAATGTCTTTGTTTTATTTACGTTGCTGATATACTTTTTCTTTTCATAAAGGGTTAGACCATTATCCGCCCGCATAAAAATGCGACTATCTCGTAATGAAGAGATAGTCGCATTTCTTAATTTATTTACAGATTTAAAACCCAGTCGGAACGTCCGATGAATGATCCGTCATATACTGGGGTTCCGGACGATGTTCTTTTTGAATCGAATCGTAGAACGTCGCGTACGTCGTCGAGAAGTACGGATAGATGAACAAGAAACCAATAAAAAGTGTAAACAGTCCGACAAAGAACCAGCCGATGAACGACAAGACAAGCTTGAACGCCTCCATCTTATGACCGTCCATCAAGCGGCGCGATTCGGTGATCGCTTCGAGCGCTGTCAGTTCAGGATTGTCTCGCAACACGTAATATGTGAGCGAGTAAGAAAACGCTTTGATAATCCCTGGAATCACCAATAACAACGACCATAAGAAAATAAAAAGTCCCATCAAGAACGGCGCGAGCACGTGTTTCACGTAGTTGTTACGGAACGGTGCGAACATTGTCGAGATGACAGGTTTACCGCCACGCGATACATCTTGCGCAATCCATGACCATCCGATCGAAAGTGGTGCAATTAATAGTGATAAAACAACCGAAACGAATGATAAGATTGACTGGTTCGTCGTCGGAACTGTATCCGGGTCGATTGGTGGGGAGATTACTTGTGGAATCGTGTTCAGCGCCGTGAACACAATCAAGATTCCAGCGAGGAGCCACCATTTCCCTGCCATCATTTCACGCGCATGTTTTTTCCATTGTGCTGTCATAAAATCCATCCTTTTATTTTAGTCTTTTCTTAGTTTACGTGAAAAAGCTTGAGAAGTTTCATGAAAATGCGAAAAAAGGGAAAAAGGTTTTCCCTTTTCCCCTTTCAATACATCACATTGCCTAAGAAAAATTGCGACATCGATAAAATTAATAAGAGCACGCCAACCGCAACCGCGACAAGTGAGGTTGCTTTAAACAGACGCGTTCTTAAAAATGCATGTCGGTATTCGAAGCGACGGATGAACAAGACGTGCGTTACTTCAAATAAGATTACTGCGGCGGTAAAATAAAAGGTCATGATGCTTCCAAGTCCGAAAAACAACATCGTCAACAGTCCTAACCCTAAATTGTGAATCCGGTTATGGACGTCGTCACGATCGCCGACAGTCGCCATATGTGCGTGTTCCATCCACTCACCTCTTCCGTACCCTTAAAACACTGAACGAACATCTTATAAACAAAGTATCACAATTTTTAAGGGTCTAAACCTGTCACACCGTCTTTTCACCTAAACGAAACACTTTGGAAAAGATTGTAACAAAAAAAGCGCTGATGTCATCAGCGCGTCATGTTTCGGTAGATTCGGTTTCTTCTGCTTTTTTAAATTTCCGCTTCAACTTGAGCGGTTGTTTCGTTCCACCAAAGACCGGACCGTCTTCCGCCTCATCAATCTCCGTCTCTTTTTTCAACACAAAGAACGGACAGCCGAAGTTACAGTATTCATACACGTAATCCATCATATGGTCGATTCGATTATCGTACGTGGCAAACTTCGATTTGGCTTCGTAAAACCCTTTCAAACGAAGCTGACCATGTCCCCAATCCCCGACGATATAGTCGTACTTATCGAGCACATCGCTGTAACGCGCGATGAACGCCTCTTCGTCAAACCCGTCCCGTTTTTCTTCGATGACGGTATAGCCGTGGCGATTCACTCTAATCATGACTCACACCTCCACATCCTTATCATATCATGCGCTCTCCTCTGCCGCCTCATCCTTTTCGAAGGACGTGATGACGCTTAATCGTCTCTTGCAGTACGTCTCGTAACAGCTCCGGCATGAAGTATCGTTTTTGTTGCTCGGCCAAATACGGGAGCAGGGGTCCAAACGTGAACATATCGACCGTAGCGATGCGATACCGATGCGTCGCCTGAATCGCTTTCCCTGCAATCGTCCACTGCCCTGAAATCGACTCGATGTTTTGAAGCGCCGGCAATCCGAGCACGGTCCCGCGGAATCCGAGACCACGGACGTGCATCGATGTGAACGCTTCTTCGTGTACGTCTTCTAAAAAGCGGATGAGTGTCGTCCCGTCAAGCGTCAACACACAAGGATTAATCGGATGTGGACAAATCCGATGGAGCATGTCGAGTGTGACATCACCTGCTGGTAACGGATCCAAGAGTACGCCGGAAGGAATGACACTAGCCTCGGCGTCACACCACTCTGTCAATCCTTCTGCCAATAGTGACGCGAGCGGGGATGGACCGAACCAATCCGACGCATAACCCGGCGTGACGGCGACGGTCACATCCAATAACTGCTGCGCTGTTGTGAATTCCTCTTTTAGCATCTGCTCTGTCGCTTGATCGAACGTCCGGTCTGACAAATCATGAAGCGTGGCCCGCTTTTCGGTGACGCGTCCTGCATCAATCGAAAGCGTCACTTCTCCAACGTATTTGCCAAACTTCCCGGCTTGGGCGATTAAGACCCCGTTTTTCATGACCCCATCGTCGAGTACGTGATGCGTATGCGCCCCTAAGATGACATCAAGTTGCGGAAACGCCTCAGCGAGCCGCTCATCGGCATAAAACCCGAGATGGCTAAGCGCGATGATGACATCACAATCCGACAGCAATTCGAGCGAGCGAGCCGTCGCCTCATGCGGCGATTCGACTTGCCAGCCGAGCTCAGGATACAACTCTTCATAAGGCGCGGTCACTCCGAATAGCCCGACTCGCATACCGGCCCGTTCTAAGACGAGCGTTTCTGTCACCCAATCTGGACGCGTCCCGTCTTGATGGTATACGTTCGCAAGAAGCACCGGGAACGTCGCGTCCTCATACAACGCGTCAAGCCAATCATGTGGAAACGTAATCCCTTCATTATTTCCGATCGTCACTGCGGTCGGTTCGATTTCGTTGAGCAGGCGAACGTTGGCGTGTCCTTTCGTCACTTCCGTTGCCGGGTTCGTCCGGTCGGCATGGTCGCCAAGGTCAAAGACGAGCGTGTCCGCCTGTCTGCGTTCATTTAAAAATGAAACGAGTTGTGGCCACGCATGAAAGGTTGAATGTAAATCGTTGTAATGAAAAATCGAAATCGTATCCATGGCCGCCCCTTTCTTTTAAAACAAACTGATTTGGCTCGGCGCAAGTTCATACTCGGTACCGAGAATCTCAATCAAGCGCTTCGCGTTCGGTACAGCGTCGCCGGCCGAGTTGTTGTTGAAGTACACGTACACTTCCTCTGCATCTTCATCGACTTTTTTAAGCGCTTCTGCCAACTGTTGCAACTCTTCTTCACTATAGCGGTACAAACATCGGACGTGACGCCACTCTTGGCTCGTCATCCCGGGTTTTCGGAGCCAGCCAGAAGTATTGCGGCCATGAAGACGAACGACGGCGACGGATGGATGTGTCACGACCGGCACGAACGGGATACTACTCTCTTTCGTCTGCGGTTCGTCACAAATCGTATTAATGAACCGTTGTTCGGTCAAAAAAGCGAGTGTCCGGTCACGAAACGCTTCCGAGAACCAAGTCGGATTGCGGAACTCGATGGCAATCTCGTAGTCTGCGAGTTCCGAACGAATTGTCCGCAAATAGTCGAGATGCGGTTTCGAAACATCAAACCACGGTGGGAGCTGAACGAGTACTGCTCGTAACTTCCCGGCCTGTTTCAAAGGTTCGACCGAAGTCCGGTACCGTTCGAAGATTTCGGTGAGCGGCAATTTCGGTTCTCGGTCATGTCCGCTCATTTCCCTGGAAACTTTGACGACGAACTGAAACGTGTCCGGTGTCTCATGATTCCATTTCTCATAATTTTTAACCGGTTGAATCGCATAGAACGAGGAATCCACTTCTACGGTTGGAAAATGCCCGGCATAAGTCGACAGTTTATGTTTTCGTTCTTCCGGGGTCGTATAGAGGAGATCATGGTCTCCCCACCCGGTCACACCGATATAAATCATCGTTCATCCCTCCTCCGTTTACTGTTCGAACGTAGCGACCCGTTTCCGTTTGGTCCAGTTCAGCGTCCCCCCGAACGTGATTAAGAGTAGGGCGAGACCCATAATGAACGGATAGCGCATATCAATATCAAATGCAATGCCAGCGAGCGTCGGGCCGACGATGTTTCCGATACTCATATAGGCGTTATTCATCCCCATCGCGAACCCTTGTTCTTTGTCGGCCATTTTCGATACGAGCGTGTTGAGCACTGGACGAAGGATGGACGTCGACAAGAAGATGATCAGCGTGACGGCGAAGAAAATGGCATATGACCCCGCAAACAGCGAGAACAAGAAGCCGAGCGCCGCGAGCATGATGAAGATGAGGACGACTTTGATTTCCCCGAACAATGACACGAGACGGTCGACGGCAAAGAGCTGGACGATGACGCTGACAATTCCTGTTCCTGTGATCATGACCGCGATTTGTTGCGGCGTCGCACTGAACGTCTCGCTTACGAATAATCCGAGCACCGACTCATACGCCATGAGCCCAAACGCCATGACCAAGTTGATGACGAGTACAAAGAAATAAGGTTTCTTCGTCGATGAGATGAGCTGGCGCGGTAACGATTCGTTATCAGCCGTGACCGGCGCGACTTCGCGGTCCGGTTCTTTCAACAGAATGATGGACGAAATCACCGCGACGAACGATACGATGGCCGATAAGAGAAGCGGCGCTTTCAGTCCGAACTCGGCAAAGAACCCACCGATTCCCGGCCCGATGACGATACCAAGTGACATTGCCGCGGAAATATAACTGTTTCCTTTTGCTCGTTGCTGGAGCGTCGTGATATCGGCGACGTAGGCGAAGATTGCCGGGATGAGAAGTGCCGCACCGACACCCCCGATTGCCCGAGAAATAAGTAAGACGGTCAAGTTATCAGATAAGTAAAAGACTCCCATCGACACGGTGAAGCCGATTAACCCAGCGATGATCATCGGACGACGGCCATATACATCGGCCCATTTTCCGGCAACCGGCGACATGAGCAACTGGGCACCGGCAAAAACAGAAATCATCAGCCCGGCGGCCGTCCCGCCTTCCCCGATCATCTTCAAATAGTCGGGAATGATGGGGATGATAATACCGAAACCTGCGACGGCGATGAACATGTTGAGCATGAGAATCGCCAATTGTTTATTTTGTTTTGTAGTCAACGTTTGTCACTTCCTTTTCATCTATTCATTTTACTTGTTCAGGATTGGAATGAGCAAACGATAAGACAGCAAAAAACCCATCCTTGACCAGAGGATGGGTTTGACTCAATTATGAGATTCGTGATTGGACGAGTTGTTCACGTGACTGTCGTTTCGGAAGAAACAAGGTAATCACATACACAATCAATGTTGGAACTGCCCAGGCGAGCCCGATATCCGCCATCGGCAAGTTCGTGATCCAATTCGTAGCCACTGTTGGCTGTAAGCTATGAACCGTCTCAAAGAGCGAGAGAACGAGCGCCGTATAAACCGTCGCTTTCATCGCAACATGAGGGTTGCGTTGAAGTCGTTCTGTGATTGAGACGAGGACGAGTGCAATCATAACTGGATATAAAAGAATGAGAAGTGGTACGGCGATTTGAATCAACGTATTGAGTCCGACGAGAGAAATCAAGTAGCCGAATAGTGTCGTTGCGATCACGACTTGATAGTACTTAAGCGACTTAAACGTCGTGCTGATGAAACGAGAGAACTCTGTGATCAGGCCAACTGCTGTCGTCAAACAAGCGAGGAACACGGCTGCTCCAAGAGCGAGCATTCCAACTTGACCGAATGAAGAGCCAGCAAACGTTTGAAGCAATGTCGCACCGTCTGTTGCCCCTGTGACGCCTGCCATATTCGCACCGATTGAGCCGAGCGAGATATAGACGAGCATCAAACACGTGACAGCAAGGATTCCTGACGTACGAAGAAGCGAAGACGCTTCTTTTTGATCAGACATCCCGTTCGCTTTAAGCGTGACGAGTACGATGGCCCCGAAGACGAGAGCGCCGAAGACGTCCATCGTCAAATACCCTTGTTTGAATCCTTCACCGAGCGCTCCAATCCACGTCTCGTAGCCTGCTGCCGGAGCTGACGGCGTCCCGAGAGGAGCCACGAGGTTCGTGATTCCAATCGCCGCAAGCAAGAACAACAAGATTGGCGTGATGATGCGACCGATGATTTCAATCAACTTCTGAGCACGGAGCGTCAAGAAGAATGTCAATCCGAAGAAGACAGTTGAGCTGAGAGCGAGCGTGAGCGTCGATGGTGCACTTAAGAACGGCGCAAGTCCCATCTCATACGTGACGGCTGCCGTCCGTGGAATCCCGAAGAACGGTCCGATTGCCACGTACATTAGTCCCGTCAAAAGGAGCGCTAGTCGCTTCGGAATATACCGAGCGATTTGATCAGACCCTCCACCGACTCGCGCAACCGCGAAGAGTGCTAGGAGTGGGAGACCAACGCCAGTAATGACGAAGCCAATCATGGCCGGAATGAGGTTCTCACCCGCCATTGCCCCTAGCATCGGTGGGAACAGTAAGTTCCCGGCCCCGAAGAATAACGCGAAAATCGTAAACGCTAACGGGAATAATGTCGATTTTTTCATACAACTACCTCCACATACATTGTAATACCTTCCGTGTGATTAATCGTACTAAATGACTAAATTTTCTGACAAATAAGCGCTTGGTCTATTTCATTATACACACTTTACTTTTTTTGACCACCCTATCTGCAAAAAAGATGTTTATTTTTTGGAAAAGTGGATTTTTCATCACAAAAAGCTCCCTCGTTTGAGAGAGCAAGCCCAGTTGTCAAGCCGTTATATTGGAATTTGTTGAACAATTGGTCAATAACGGATATCGAATTTTCGATGCCCTTCTTCAGCTATATCTGTTTCCTCGATTCGTTCGACCCCGACGAAACGATTCCCGTCTCGTAACGCCTGTTTAAACGAGTCGAACTGTTCCTCCTCCGCCTCGGCATGAATCTCAACTGTTCCGTCACTCAAGTTGCGAACCCATCCTTTCACTTTATATGCGAGCGCGGTCGATTGGGTAAAGTAACGGAACCCAACTCCTTGGACGTGGCCAGATACAATCAGTCGTTTTGCAATCGCCATATAAACTTCTCCTCCTCTAAATTTGATCAATCAGGTTTAATCGATTAAAAGATAGGAAACAATATATAAGTAAAATAATGGTATAGGAGTGATTCGGTGAATGTATTGATTGATAGCGTAACGAAGTTTTCAGATTGGCTTTGGGGTGTCCCGATCATCTCCCTTCTCGTCTTGTCCGGTATCTTTCTCACGATTAGATTAGGTTTTTTCCAATTTCGATACCCGTTATACATAGTGAAGCAAACGTTCGGCAGTGTGTTCAAAAAACCAAAAGGTGAAGGTGACATCAGTCCACGACAAGCCTTGACATCTGCCTTGTCTTCAACAGTCGGTGCCGCGAACATCATCGGTGTACCAGCAGCGATTATGTTCGGGGGACCGGGTGCGATTTTTTGGATGTGGGTCATCGCCGTCGTCGGAATGGCCATCAAATTCTCCGAGAGCGTCCTCGCTGTCCGCTATCGCGAGAAAAATGAGGCCGGTGAGTTCGTCGGCGGACCCGTCTATTACATGGCGAAAGGCTTGAAGATGAAATGGCTCGCCTCTTGGTTCGCTTTCGCGCTCATGATTGAACTCATCCCGAGCATCATGGTACAAGGCAACGCCGTCAGTTCAGCCGTGCGCGAGACGTTCAACGGCAACACGTTGATCACAGGACTCCTCGTCGCCGCACTTGTCGGTGTCGTCGTATTTGGTGGGTTGAAACGGATCGCAAAAGTTACGGAAATCGTTGTTCCCGTCATGGCGCTCGTGTATGTCGGTGCTGGACTCGTCATCGTTTTGATGAACATCACGCAAATTCCAGACGTGCTCGGACTCATCTTCTCGTATGCGTTCCAGCCGATGGCCGCGCTCGGTGGTTTTGCTGGTGCCGCTGTCGCTGAGACGATCCGTTGGGGCTTTGCCCGCGGACTTTATTCGAACGAAGCCGGGCTTGGTACGGCGCCAATCGCCCACGCGGCCGCGCAAACCGATCATCCGGTGCGTCAAGGTTTCTGGGCGGTTATCGGAATCGTCATTGATACGCTCATCATTTGTAGTACGACAGCTTTCGTTGTCTTGTCATCAGGTGTCTGGACACGTGACGGAGCAATGAGTGATCCGGCTGCGTTGACGACAATCGCGTTCCGTGAATACTTTGGGTATACAGGCAGTCTACTCGTCACCATCTCACTCATCTTCTTCGTCTTGTCGACGATTATCGTCATCATCTTTTACGGTTCACGCCAAGCTGAGTATTTATTCGGATTAAAGGCGGGCTTCTTTATGAAAATCGTCTACATCGCTTCCATCGTCATCGGTGCGATCGGGGGTGCCCAAATGATTTGGAATTTCCTCGATTTGATGCTCGCAATGATCCTCATCCCGAACATGATTGCCGTCTTGCTCTTGAGCGGTGAAGTGAAGCGACTGACGACCGAGTTCTTTACGTCAGAGAAGTATTACAAAAAAGACGTCGCCGAAGAGAAAGCGTCGTAACAAAAGGCCCGATTGCCAAGCAATCGGGCCTTTCTTATTCCACGTTCGCGATGGCGCGTTGAATTCGCCCCACCGAAGCATTGAATTGTTGTTGCTCGTCCTCCGTCAAATCGATCTCGATGATTTGACGAATCCCGGTCCGGTCAATCAGGGCCGGTACCCCGATGTGGAGTCCGGATGCCCCGTATTCGCCGTCAAGATGCGCTCCGATTGTCACAACCGAATTCTCATTTCGGACGACGGCCCGAACGATACGAAGGAGACCAAGCCCAATCGCATAATAGGCCGCACTCTTATATTCGATAATTTGGTTGGCGGCGTCGCGGACGCGTTGATAAATGTCATCCAAGTCCGCTTGGCTATACTGGTCATTCTCTGCTAAGAGTTGGGCAATCGACTTCCCATAAATCCGTGCATTGTCCCATGCGACGAAGCCCCCGGCGCCGTGTTCGCCCATATAATAGACGTGGCAGTTGCGTGGGGACAAGTCGAAGTACTCGCCGACCTTGTAGCGAAGCCGCGCCGTGTCGAGGACGGTCCCTGAGCCGATGATCCGGCGTTTCGGTAAACCGGACGCTTTCCAGGCGACGTGCGCCATGACGTTTACCGGGTTCGTCGCGACGACGAGAATACCATCAAATCCACTCGCCATGACGTGATTTGTGACGTCTCGGACGACCGTCGCGTTTTGTTCCGCGAGATCCATCTGCGTCTGTCCGAGCTTCTGAGCGGCACCGGCCGTGATCACGACGATGTCTGCATCCCGACAGTCTGAATAGTCCCCTGCCCAAATCCGGACCGGGCTCGGGGCGAACGAGATGCCGTGGTTCAGGTCCATCGCCTCCCCTTCGGCCTTGGCGTGATTGGAGTCGATTAAGACGAGTTCCTCACAGAGTGCTGCCGTAGACAGTTGGTAAGCGAAACTAATACCGACCCAGCCAGCGCCGACGACGGCGATGCGGGTGATGTCTTTTGGATCAATCGTTTCCATATATAAACCCTCCTCTATCGTTACAGGCGTGGATCTACCGGTTCAGCTTCCATCGCCAATGTGGCCAACACACATTCATGATAACGTTCAAGCGATTCACGATGAACAAAACGTTTGATGCCTTCCATTCCGAGCGCAAATTCACGTAATGCCAGCTTTTGCTTTTTTGAGACGTTTCGTTTCTTCAAACGTTTCAAGTTGTCAGGCTCTAAGTAATCCATCCCATAGATGATGGATAAATACTTCCGTCCACGGACTTTGATTGCTGGCTGAATCAGTTTCCCGTCTACCTTCGTCATGAACCGCTCCGGCTTGATGACGATTCCTTCATGACCGTCTTCCGTCATCATTTTCCACCACTCGATTACATCGTTTGCGCTATCTGTATCTTCAATTATTTTATAATCGGTTGCTAGAAATAAGTCATCCATCTCCGCTAACTTTTGATTCATACTCATATGCCATTCATGTGACTGATTGAAAAAGGTTTCTTCGCTATGGGCTAAGACATGAAACGGTGCAATTTGAATCGAATCAATTTCTTCAACATCCCAACAATACGTTTGGAACGCCTGCTTGAACGTCTCCGCTTGTTTCAGTTTTTGATTGACTTCAGTGAACCAGTCCTGAATACCCTCCACATGGTCGACAGCGGATTCAAGCGTTTGTTGCAATTGCTTCCGATCAAGTAACGCCTGTTCCGCCACATGGGCGTACTGATTCCGAATTAACTCTCGTGCTTTCAAGTTCCAAGGCAAAATTTCAGCATCGAGTAAAACAAAGTCGGTCTGATACGTCGTGAAGTAGTCATGTGTTGTTAACGATTGATGAAGTCGCGAGACGATCTCGTTTTCTTGTTCACGTTCAAAAAACTTTCTACCAGAACGAGTATAAATGATTCCTTTCGTTCGACGACCAATCGCCTTCTCTGCAGCATCCTCATTTTTAAATAGTAGAAGAATGGCGCGACTCCCCATATGTTTCTTTTCCGCGATTAATCGTGTGATGCCATGTTCTCGATAATAGGCAATCGCTTCATTCGGGTGCTCGAGATAGTCTTCCTCTGCAGACGGCTTTGGTGTCGGGCTCATCGTTGGTGGAATGTAGACGAGTTCTTCAAGGGGGACCGTATAATGTGAGACGAGATCAATCGATGGGAGTGCCGTTTCTTTCGATACATGAATCTCACCGAACGCTTCCGTGTCAACCGTATAACCATTCATAAGCTTCCCGATATTTGGCGGGTCTAATCGTTTCGCTTCTAGCGTCACGAGCGGGTTGTCGTCCACTTGCGCGTAGTCTTGCTTCGCCTCGACTTGAACAATTGTTTGTTCCGGATAACGAAACGCCGTTAACTGTCCTCCGAAGACAACCCCTTGGTCAATATTAATGGTGTGATTGAGGCGTAGCGGTCGCGGTCGTGGGTCATGGCCCCAAATGATTAACGTCTTCGATTTGTGTTGCACCGTCCAATCTTTTCGGATCGGCTTACCCGCCTCATCAAATCCTTCATTGTCGCCATATCGACAAAAATCACTAATGTCCCGTGAAGTCTTCCCGATGAACTCGTCCCGGATTCCCGCATGCACACAGACCGCTGTCGGAATAGCCTGTTTTGTCAAAACATAGTGCGAGGGAGCATGCTTTAACAACCGTTTCATTGAAGATTTTAATGCTTCCGTCGCGTCAGAACCCTTCTGCTTCTCATACATTTGAAGTTCCTCGACAAACAGCTCATCTCCATGCTTCATCGTCACGTTTCGCCCTTCGAGCCAACGCAACACTTTCCAGCCGTGATTGCTATCAATCATGTGTGCGATGCCAGCTTCGACATGACGAATGAAGAACTCGATCGTCTCAAGTGACTTTGGTCCACGGCTCATAACATCACCGAGAGATAAGAAAATTCGTCCCTCTGGATGCACGTATAACCCCTCGTCATTTGGGCAATAACCTAATCGTTCCAACAGCTCAAGAAATTCATCGAAACATCCGTGAATGTCCCCTATCACATCGATTCCGCGCTCCGAAGATAGATGTAGCGGATTCATATTTTCACGCTCGACGTTCACTTGACTGACGTCTGAAATGACGTGAACTTGATCGAATCCTTCCCGCTTGATGGTCCTTTTTTCACGATTGAACACTTGGACTTGTTGTTTGACGCGTCGTCCCCCACGAGGAAAGTCGCGCAATCGATCTCGCTCCAACAAAATTGGTTGCGCGATATCCAAAACGAGCGCATAGACCGGCTGATGGAGGCGATGGGCCAGTTCAATATGTTTTTTTCGATCTGACGCATACAGATGTGTCGCATCGATAATTGTTAATTTATTTAGCCGCGCTCTCGCTTCGATGAGCGAGGTCATAAGAGCGAACGCCTCTGTCGAGATATCTTGGTACGTCTCAAAGAGCGAATCGGCTTCGTCCGGGGGATGACCTTTCCAATCGATATGTTCGACATCTCCTACGAGCTTGCGATAATCATCAGAACTAACGACTTCGCTCGGACGAATGATTTCATTTTCAATTAATTGATTGAGCCATGTCGACTTTCCACTATTGGATGGGCCAATCAATAAGACAATTCCTGCATAAGGGAGTTGAATGTGCATTACAACACCTGCTTTCTCGTAAATTCGGCGAGTTGCGTTGGCTCTCCGAATGTCGGATGGCTGTCCCCAATCCCACTGAATGTACATGTGTAGCCGAACCGTTCGGCCTGCGTCTCACAAAAAGATATAAACTCAGATCTTGTCCATTCGAAGCGATGATCCGGATGACGATACGACGAGTCGAGCCCATACACCTCGTTATACTCACGATTTGGTGTCGTCACGAAAAGAGTCTTCGGTCGATAAAGATTCAATAGTGTCGTCATCATCTTAGGAATTCGATTTTCATCGATATGTTCGATGACCTCACAAAGAATCATCACATCTGCGCCACGTAACTGATCATCGACATAAAAGAGCGAACCAAACATCGAGAGTGGCGGATTGAAGCTCGGATCTTCGGCATTTTTCTCATAACGTTTTAAAGCTTTGAGACGTTCCCGCTCAGACGGTTCAACGGCATAAATGGTATCGATTCCTGGAACGAATCCGAGTCGGCTCGCAAGTTTCCCTTCCCCAGCGCCCATATCAACCACGATGCGCCGCTCGGTCAAGGAACGGACTTTTTCAATGATTGTCTCATAGCGCATATCGTTCAACCGCTGACGATCGACTTTTGGTGCTTGTGTCGTCGTTTCTTCCTCAACAAGGCGATACACTTCTTTAAAGCGCAAGGCTTGTTTTAAAATGAACGAACGTTGTGGATGATCATCCAACCACCCTTCCCCGTAGCGCTTCAGTTTTTCAACTTCTTTTTCGTCGATATAATAATGCTTATAGTTGTCCATGACAGGAATCAACACATAAAGTTGTCGCAACGCGGCTTGAAGCGTCGTCAACCCTGAAAGTCGTAGCATCCGGGCGGACCGTCTTTTTGTTTTGTCTAACTCGTAGCCTGATTCGCTATAGATGAAATCGACTTGATAGCCTAGCGGTTCGAACAACTCACGAATCGCCTCATCACTTAACGCACTTGCAATCGGACCGACAGAAAGATCCATTGAAAATGGATGATCTACCCATTCTGTATATTCCGGTTTCGGTTTCCCGTTTAGTGCCGTACCAAGGGCAGTTCGTAGTAACGAACAAAAAATACTACTCACGGCGAACTCTCGGTCATTTATGTACGAAGTGATGTCATATTGCCCAGCATTATTACGGGAAAGCTCAATGGGGTCAGGCGTCACAAAAAATGTGACGTCCACATGCTCAGCCTCAAAGCGATTAAAGAACATACGGACAAGATGACCGTTTTCATTGCGTTCATATAAGTTATTTGGATTTTTTGCGAGTAAATAGGATAATACGTCTACGTGTTTGCCTTTGGCTTGAATGGAAAGTTGCACAGTGTCACCTGACTTTCTTCGAACTTATTCGCTCAATTTTATTTAAATATACCATATTTTTGAATTCGAACGTGCTCGTCATTTTCTTATAAGTTCTAGTACTTCCGACTTTGTTAACTGCTCTGTGATTTCGACTCTTCCACCACCTAAGTCTTCATACACTCGTCTCATCTTCCTCCGGTTCAAAGATGCCCGTATCTCGAACGTAGCCAAATATACAAATGATCTCACCTTCCATTACAAAAGGTATCTTTAGTTGTCTCAAGATATGATGAAATTCATCTGTTACATCATGAATCTCTGGTTCAATGATATACCCACGAGCTTCTTTGACGATAGGTAGAATCCGCATCCATTCGATTGAAGCGGTAGGATAGGGGAAGCCCTCATCCCAATCAGCTGAAAGATCAGCCGTCTTCGATAAAAATTCAGGACTTGGTGTGTCTTCCAATACGTACTTGATTTGACAAGGAACATCGGATAAAAATGTAGATGCTACCGCTCGTCTCAGTTCCTCCCACTTTGTCTTATTCATCACTGATGTCAATTGCCGCTTTTCAATTTCATGTAGTCGTTTTTGTCGGTCCATCCCGGTTCATCCCTTCTCACATACAACCTCTAAACGCTTGATGGCTCGCAACACGTCTTCTCGGTTATGTTTTTGCTTCATCCACTTGGGCAAACGACTCTCGACACTGCTGTTCTCCCCGCCGCTCGTCCGAATGTCCGATTCCACGTACGCTCTCATATACGCCAAATGGTCTCGGTTGTACGCCCAAAGAATGTGACCACAGCAATTTGTCTGCAAATAAAGCGGTAACCGAAAGAAAGGATCGAAGGCGCCGCCACCCGTTCGATAGACTCCTTCCGTATACACGCGCCCATATCCGCAAGCGAGACAACTGAGACGTAACGTCTCCTTCATCACAATATCTGCACGTTGGTCACATTGCGGACACCGCACACGAATGTCATACATGAATGCCACTAACGTTTTGGACTCTAACTAAAATCGCTTCATATGACAGCCCTCCTTATTTGATTATACAAAAAAACCAGCGAAGGTTAGCTTCGCTGGTTGCATGAATGGATTATCCAATCGATCCTTCCATCTCAAACTTGATGAGACGGTTCATTTCGACGGCATATTCCATTGGTAGTTCTTTCGTGAACGGCTCGATGAAGCCCATGACGATCATTTCCGTCGCTTCTTCTTCCGAGATCCCACGGCTCATGAGGTAGAAGAGTTGCTCTTCTGACACTTTTGAGACTTTCGCTTCGTGCTCGAGTGACACCTGGTCGTTCAAGATCTCGTTGTACGGGATCGTGTCTGACGTCGACTGGTTGTCCATGATGAGCGTGTCACACTCGATGTTCGAGCGGGCACCTTTCGCCTTGCGTCCGAAGTGGACGATACCGCGATACGATACTTTTCCGCCTTGTTTCGAGATTGACTTCGAGACGATAGACGACGACGTGTTCGGTGCGAGGTGAATCATCTTCGCGCCGGCGTCTTGGTGTTGGCCTTTACCGCCGAGGGCGATTGAGAGCGTCATCCCGCGTGACCCTTCACCTTTTAAGATGACGGCCGGGTATTTCATCGTCAATTTCGAACCGATGTTGCCATCGATCCATTCCATCGACGCGCCCGCTTCACAGATGGCACGCTTCGTCACCAAGTTGTAGACGTTGTTCGCCCAGTTTTGGATTGTCGTGTAGCGGCAGTAAGCGTCTTTGTTGACGAAGATCTCAACGACCGCCGAGTGGAGCGAGTTCGTCGTGTAGACCGGTGCCGTACATCCTTCGACGTAATGAACCGACGCGCCTTCGTCGACGATGATGAGCGTGCGCTCGAACTGCCCCATGTTTTCCGAGTTGATGCGGAAATACGCTTGGAGCGGTTGCTCGAGTTTCACGCCTTTTGGTACGTAGATGAACGAGCCACCTGACCAGACGGCCGAGTTGAGCGCGGCGAACTTGTTGTCCGTCGGCGGAATCAACTTACCGAAATACTCACGGAAAATGCCTTCATCTTCTTTGAGCGCCGTGTCCGTATCTTTAAAGATGACACCTTTCGCTTCAAAGTCTTCTTGCATGCTGTGGTAGACGACCTCTGACTCGTACTGAGCCGAGACACCTGCCAAATATTTTTGCTCTGCTTCTGGGATCCCGAGCTTATCAAACGTCGTCTTGATTTCTTCTGGTACCTCGTCCCATGAACGTTCCGTTTTCTCAGACGGTTTGACGTAGTACGTGATCTCATCGAAATCGAGTGCAGACAAGTCGCCGCCCCATGTCGGCATCGGCATCTTGCGGAACTGCTCGAGTGATTTCAAACGGAACTCGAGCATCCAAGCCGGTTCTTCTTTCATGTTCGAGATCGTTTCTACGATTTCGTTCGTCAAGCCACGGCCTGAACGGAAAATCGAGATGTCTCGGTCATGGAAGCCATATTTATAATCGCCAATGTCAGGCATGTTTTTTGCCATATCGGTCTCCTCCTTCTACTTACGCTTCCTCGTCGACTCCCTTTTCAAGCGCTTTCCACGCGAGCGTGGCGCACTTGATGCGAGCCGGAAACTTTGAGACGCCAGACAACGCTTCGATGTCGCCTAGGTCGAACGTTTCTGTATCATAGTCTTTCCCTTGGACCATCTGTGAAAAGATGTCTGCCAATTGGAGTGCCTCGTCTACAGATTTCCCCTTCACGATTTGAGTCATCATCGACGCAGAGGCGAGGCTGATTGAGCAGCCTTCCCCTTCGAACTTGGCGTCTTTCACGATTCCGTCTTCGACTTGAAGCTGGAGCCGGAGTGAATCCCCACATGTCGGGTTGTTCAAGTCCACTGTCACGCCATCTTCGATGACGCCACGGTTCCTTGGGTTTTTATAGTGATCCATGATGACCTGTCGGTACAACATGTCAAGGTTGTTAAAACTCATAGTTGAAATACTCCTTCGTTTGACGAAGTCCTTCAATGAAACGGTCGACTTCTTCTTTCGTGTTGTACAAATAGAAGCTCGCCCGGGCTGTCGACGATTGCTTCAAAAGACGCATGAGCGGCTGGGCGCAGTGGTGACCGGCCCGGACCGCGATGCCTTGCATATCGAGGACGGTCGCGAGGTCGTGGGCGTGCACGTCACCTAAGTTGAACGTGACAAGTCCGACCCGTTCCTCTGGTCCGTAAATCTCGATGCCTTCAATCGTCTTCATCTGCTCAATCGCATACGAGGCAAGAGCCCGTTCGTGTGCCTCGACGTTCTCGAGACCGAGGTCTTCTAAGAAGTCGATGGCAGCAGCGAGACCGACAGCACCAGCGATAATCGGCGTCCCCGCTTCGAAACGGTACGGGATGTCTTTCCACGTCGACTCATGTAAATCGACGTAATCGATCATCTCGCCACCGAACTCGACCGGCTCCATCTGTTTCAAGAGTGCTTTCTTACCATATAAGACACCGATTCCAGTCGGTCCGAGCATCTTATGACCGGAGAAGGCGAGGAAGTCACAGTCGAGCGCTTGCACGTCGAGCTTCCGGTGTGGTGCACTCTGCGCCGCATCGACGACCATGACCGCACCTTTCTCGTGGGCTAGTTTCGCGATCTCTTGAATCGGGTTGATTGTCCCGAGCACGTTCGAGACGTGACTCATGGCGACAATCTTCGTCCGGTCCGACAAGACCGCCTCGACCGCTTCAAGTGTCACCCGACCGTCCGGCGTCAACTCGACGTAACGGAGCGTCGCCCCTTTTCGTTTCGCGAGTTGCTGCCACGGAATGAGGTTGGCGTGATGCTCCATCGGTGTGAGGACGATCTCGTCCCCTTCGCCGACGTTTGCATCCCCGTAACTCGATGCGACGAGGTTAAGTGCCGTCGTCGTCCCGCGCGTGAAGATGATTTCTTCGGCGACCGTTGCGTTAATGAACGCGCGAACACGTTCGCGTGCGCCTTCATACGCATCCGTCGCTTGTGTCCCGAGCGTATGGACGCCACGGTGCACGTTTGAATGGTTATGCTTGTAATACTCCTCGATCGCCTCGATGACAGCTAGCGGTTTTTGCGAGCTTGCCGCACTGTCGAGATAGACGAGCGGGTGACCGTTGACTTCCTGATGTAAAATCGGGAATTGGTTACGAATCGAGGCATCAATCATGTTAGCGCACTTTCCCTTCGATGACTTCACGGAGACGGTCTTTAACCGACTCGATTGCGAGTTGCTCAACGACCGGGTTCAAGAAGCCGTGAATGATTAAACGTTCCGCTTCTTGACGTGAAAGTCCACGACTCATCAAGTAGTAAAGTTGAATGTCATCAACGCGACCGACCGATGCGGCGTGACCGGCCATAACATCGTCTTCGTCGATGAGGAGAATCGGGTTCGCGTCACCGCGTGCTTTTTCAGAGAGCATCAAGACGCGCTCTGTTTGAACACCGTTCGACTTCGAAGCACCGTGGTGAATCATCGACGTCCCGCTGAAGATGGCTGTCGCCGAATCTTTTTGGACACCGTGAATCAAGATGAACCCTTCCGACGACTTTCCGAAGTGGTCGGTACGGATGTTAAAGTTTTGCTTCTGGGCACCACGACCGATCGTGACGGCTTTCGTGTCTGAGAACGTGTTGTCCCCAACGAGGTGTGTCTTCGTCTCAACGACCGAGTTGCCATCGTTCATGTGACCGAGCGCCCATTCAAGACGTGCGTTCTCGTACACGACACCACGACGGTTCATGAACGTGAGCGCTGACTCGGCGAGTTGATCGACGCCACCGAAGACGACTTTCGCGTTCGCCGCAGCGAACACTTCCGTCACGGCGTTGACCGTGTGCGGCTCGTTCGTATTCGAGAGGAAGCTCTCGATGAACGTCACTTCACTGCCCTCGTCTGCCACGACAATCGTGTGGTGATAGAGCGCACCGTTCGCTTGTTCCATCGTGAAGATGGCTTGGAGCGGGTCTTTCACTTGTACGTTTTTCGGAACATACAAGAATGCGCCGCCGTTCGTGAGGGCTGCGTTCAATGCTGACAACCGCTCTTCGTCGACGCGGACGCCTTCGGTCATGAAATATTTCTCGACGAGTTCCGGATGTTGTTCCATCGCCTCGTTGATTCCCATGAACAAGACACCTTCTGGCACTTGGAGTTCGTTGTAGACGACATGACCGTTGCGTTCAACGAGCACGTTCGTACGATGGTCTCCGAGGAGTGCCTCGATTTCAGGGGTGAGTCCGTCGAGTTTCGTTAGCTCCACGTCACCGCTTGTGAAATCCCATTTCTCAATTTTAATCTTTTCAACTTTCGGCAAAGCGAGAGTCGGCGCGAGTTCTGCTGCTTCTTTACGACGGTTGACCATCCAAGCAGGTCCTCCGAGCGCCTCTGCACGTGCCGACAATGCTTGCGCATCCAATTCAAATTGTACGGTCATCGTACAGCCTCCTTACGCTTCTGTGTCTACTGTCATTCCGAGATCTTGTTTCACCCAGTCGTAACCTTCTGCCTCGAGTCGCTGTGCGAGCTCTTTGCCACCAGACATGACGATTTTCCCATCCATCATGATGTGAACGAAGTCTGGCTCGATATAGTTGAGGAGACGCTGATAGTGCGTGATGATTAAGCAACCAAACTCTTCTGAGCGCATCTCGTTGACGCCCGTCGCGACAACTTTGAGAGCATCGATATCAAGACCTGAGTCAATCTCGTCAAGAATCGCGATGTTCGGTTTGATCATCATCATTTGAAGAATCTCGTTACGCTTTTTCTCTCCGCCTGAGAATCCTTCGTTTAAATAACGGTGTGCCATTTCTGAAGGGATTTCGAGAACGTCCATCTTCGCATCGAGTTCACGGATGAACTTCATGAGCGAGATTTCTTGGCCTTCTTCACGACGCGAGTTGATCGCTGAACGCAAGAAGTCTGCGTTTGTGACACCGCTGATTTCAGCTGGATACTGCATCGCGAGGAACATACCCGCTTGCGCACGCTCGTCGACTTCCATCTCAAGCACGTCTTCGCCGTTCAAGTCGACGCTTCCGCCTGTCACCTCATAAAGTGGATGGCCCATAAGTGCAGACGCGAGTGTTGATTTACCCGTTCCGTTTGGACCCATGATGGCGTGAATTTCGCCACCTTTAATTTCAAGATTAAGACCTTTAACAATCTCTTTTCCTTCGATTGAGACGCGGAGGTCATCAATTTTCATGTGTGGTACGTTAGACATTCGGATACCCCTTCCGTTTTTCTCGCCATTTATGGCGTAGATTAGATATATTCTAATCTTAATCTAGGCAATTTTTTATTTCAAGCGACTCACCTTATTCTTCATTCTCAATAAAAACATAAATATTGAGAATGGGAATATTGAGAAATCAAGACATTATCCAGCTTTTTCCTCGATTAACGCGAGCGTCGCTTTCCGTTCCGTGAACGCACCCATAAAGAAGAACGCCCCGCACGCCGTCACGACGGCTAGACTCCCAAATACAGGCAAGGCTGCATTATTGAAACCGTCAAGCAACAACCCGCCGATAATCGGTCCGATTGACTGGCCGAGCGCCGTTAAGCCCATCGCCCCAAAGTACGTCCCCCGTAAATGTTCCGGCGCGAGCTCATCGGTCAACACGTCCGTCATCGTGAACATGAGTACTTCTCCGATCGTGAAGATGACCATGGCGACGAAGAGCACCCATACTTCTGAAGCGAAGCCGATGAGGAGGAGACCGATCGAAAGCGTCGCTACCCCAAAGAAAAGCGATTTGATGGGTGAGACGCGAATGCCGAACCGCATAATCGGATACTGCACGATGAGCACCGTGATCGCATTCACCGTCAACAAGTACGCGAACAGCCGGGAGCCGTCGCTGAACCCGTCATGAAACGCAATGAATTGTGGTAGCGTCGAATTGAATTGACTGTAACCGATGATCGCAAAAATCATCCCGATGATGACGTAACGGAACGTCTTGTCCGTCCGTAACACGCGGAACGTCTCTGTCAATCGTGGACGAACTTTCGAAGCGTCACTTTCTTCAAACGGATACTTTTGGAACAGCAACGTGATGATGAGGCCATAGAGGACATACACAGCGGTCACGACGAAAAATGCACTCTTCGCACCGGTGAGCGACAAGACGACCGCGAGAAGCGGACCAATCGCCGCGGCAATATTGATTAAAAAATAGCGAACGTTGTAGACGATGACGCGTTGCTCGGGCTTCGTCGTATCACTGATGAGCGCGCGTGACGCCGGCTCTAAAAAGGATCGTGAGACACCCATGAGCACGGAGAATATGTAAAACCAAATGAGTTCCGTCGCGAGTGCGAAACCGGTGAACGTGAGCGCGTTCAAGCCGATCCCAATCAACATGAGTTGCTTCCGTCCGTGACGATCCGAGAGCGTCCCTCCAAAGAAGCTCATGAACAGCCCAGAGATGGCCGAGACGGCAAACACCGTTCCGATGACGCTCGCCGAGAAACCGAGCGTCGCGAGATAAATCGCAAAAAATGGCATGACGAAAAACGTCGATAACCGGGCAAAGAACGTACCAAACAAGACGCCTAGCGTCAGCGGATGAATCTGTCTGATCTTCATCCGAATCCCCCCTTTTCTTACATATAAATAGTGTACTTCTCTTTATGAAAGAACACCACGCAAACAAAAAAAGGCCCGGGGGTTCCCGAGCCTCGCGTGATTATTGGTTAACCGGTACGACGGCACCTTTGTATTCTTCTAAGATCCACTGTTGTGTCTCTTCTGACGTCAACACTTCAAGAAGTGCTTTGACGCGCTCGTCATCTTCGTCGCCTTCACGTGTGACGATCAAGTTGACGTACGGTGAGTCTTCGCCTTCGAGTGCGATGGCGTCTTCGAGCGGGTTGAGTCCAGCATCGATTGCGTAGTTCGTGTTGATGAGGACCGCGTCGCCTTCTCCGTTATTGTACGCTTGCGGGAGAAGAGCTGCTTCGACGTTCGTCTTGAACGTCAAATTTTTCGGGTTGTCGACGATATCAGCGACTGTCGCGTCAACTGTCTTCCCTTCTGCAAGTGTGAGCAAGCCTTCTGATTGAAGCATCGTAAGGATACGGCCATGGTCTGCGACCGATGAGCTCATGATGATTTCCGCGCCATCTGGAAGCTCATCGAGTGAGGCGTAGTCTTGTGAGTAGACACCGATCGGCTCGATGTGGACGCCACCGGCTGATGCGAATTTATAATCTTTGTTTTCAGCCATTTGTGACTCGAGGTATGGCTCGTGTTGGAAGTAGTTCGCGTCAAGCTCTCCGTCCGCAAGTGTACGGTTCGGTAGGACGTAGTCTTGGAACTTCGTGATTTCAAGCTTGTAGCCTTTTGCTTCGTATTCATCTTTCACATGCTCCAAAATCTCTGCGTGTGGCACGTTCGATGCGCCGATGACGAGCGTCTTGTCATCGCCACCTGCGCCTGATTCTGAATCCCCGCCGCCGCAAGCCGCGAGAATTGTGAGTGCTGATGCTGCCGTTAAACCGAGTACTGTTTTCCATGATTTCATGTGTAAACCCTCCAAATGTTTTTTATGTGATTAAGCTGAACGCTTATCAATTCTTGTGACGAGTCGGTCTCCGATGAACTGAATGACGAAGACGATGACTAAGATGAGGACGGTCGCGACGAACGTCACGTCGTTCCGCGAACGCTGGAACCCGTCAAGGAACGCCAAGTTACCGAGGCCTCCGCCTCCAACGACGCCCGCCATCGCCGTATAGCCGACGATTGCGACGAGGGTCACCGTAATCCCGGACACGATGGCCGGGAGTGCCTCTGGGAACAACACTTTATAGATGATTTGCCATTTCGTCGCACCCATCGATTCGGCCGCTTCGATGACACCACGATCAATCTCACGAAGCGCGAGTTCGACCATACGAGCATAGAATGGGGCCGCCCCGATAATGAGTGCCGGGAGCGCCGCCGTCGAACCAAGGATCGTGCCGACGACGATTTTCGTGAACGGAATGAGCAAAATGATTAAAATAATGAACGGAATCGAACGGAACACGTTGACGAACGCACTGACGACCGTATAAATGGAACGATTCTTCATCATGAGCGGTTCGTTCGTCACATAAAGGATCATCCCGAGTGCGAGACCAAAGGCAAACGTCGCGCCACCGGCGACGAGCGTCATATAAATCGTCTGCCACGTCTCTTCGAGCATAATCTCCCAGTCTACGTTAGGAAACATCGTTCTCCACCTCCACTTCCACTGCCTGTGATCGGATTGAGGCGATGGCCCGCTCGACTTCAGCCGGCTCTCCGATCAGTTGAATAAATAGCGTTCCGAGCGCGCCGACTTGCGACTGCGTCACGTTCCCGCCGATGATGTTGAAGCCGATATCATGCGTCTTCAAGACGTCTGAGAGAATCGGCTGTTCGGCCGTCTCGTTCAAGAACTTGAGCTTGACGATTTGACCGCTCGGATAGCGCGCCTTCAAATGCTCGAACGTGAGCGACATGTCGTCGACCGCCCCGATTTGTTTGACGAACTCTTTTGTGATCGGTTGTTCCGGATGTTGAAACACGTCGGCAACTTGCCCGATCTCGACGACTTTCCCTGCTTCCATGACTGCGACGCGATGGCAAATCTTTTGGATGACATGCATCTCGTGCGTGATGAGCACGATTGTCAAACCGAGCTTTTTGTTGATGTCGACGAGTAACTCAAGAATCGAGTCGGTCGTCTTCGGGTCGAGCGCGCTCGTCGCTTCATCGCAGAGGAGCACTTCTGGATTTGTAGCGAGCGCACGGGCAATCCCGACTCGCTGCTTTTGACCACCCGATAGCTGTGATGGGTAACTGTCTTCACGTCCGGCGAGCCCGACGAGTTCGACGAGTTCGGTGACGCGGCGTTTCCGCTCGCTTGCTGGTACACCGATGAGTTCGAGCGGGAAGCTGATGTTTTCAGCGACCGTGCGCGACCAGAGTAGATTGAAGTGTTGGAACACCATCGAGACGTTTTTGCGAACCCCTCGTAACTCTTTTGGACTCAGCTTCGTCAATTCACTCCCGGCCACCTCGATCGTGCCGCTCGAAGGTGACTCGAGCCGGTTAAGGAGTCGAATGAGTGTCGACTTCCCTGCCCCTGAATATCCGATAATTCCAAAAATTTCGCCGCTTTCGATTGTAAGCGACACATCATCGACCGCCTGGACTCGACCGTTTTTCGTGTCGAACCATTTGGCCACATTGCGTAGTTGAATCAATCCCTTTCCCTCCTGACAACAAAAAAAGTACGCACGTTTGAGCAAACGTGCGTACTTTATCGGTACGGACAACGATTGCTCTCATCTTCCAAGGTATACACCTTGCTGGAATTAGCACCATTTCGGATTGCTCCGCGGTTGCTGGGCGTCATAGGGCCAGTCCCTCAGCCTCTCTTGATAAGAGTGTTGTATTTTCGATTAGCTTTATCATAGCGACACATTATTTTTATGTCAAACTATTTTTCTTAAAAAAAATAAAAAAAGGTGCCGTCCGAAGACGACACAGAACGTAGCACCTTGAGTCACAGGAAGGACAACCCATAGATGAACCTCTTTTGCCCGATCAGAGCATTCATCCTTAATATGGGGGATATCATCCGTCAATCACCCAATCCTGACATGTACCGAACGGCTACGCGGTCTATGTTCCTTCGCTTGATTTTTTTGGGGGACAATCGAAGGGAAGGCCCACATTAAATCGCGTAAGCGAATGGTTCGGCGAGGTCTGAACGTCTTGATTGCGAGTGAATCGCGTCCTATTTTTGTGTTCAAGTAAGATGTTGTAATGAATATAACATTCGTGAACTTTCTGTGTCAACTGATTATTTAAAATTTTCAGATTATTCTCATTTTCCTCCGTCATTGGACGAAGGAAAGGACGTGTTGCACGTTATGAAAGGCATACATCCGGTCGATCACTCGACCATTTTCAAGCTTTAAGAGCGCCGGGACACTCATCACTTGATACGTCTCCAGCTCTTTTGGAATAAAGTTCGCATCCCGCTTTTCAATCTCAAGTTTCGGGTCAATCGCCTCCACGACCGTAAGCATTCGTTCCGCCACGGCGCATGTACCACACATCGGGGCGTATATATATAACAATCCGTCTGTCACCATGTTTCTCACCTCTCTACCGATTATAAGAAGCATCCGCTCCACATTCAAAAGTTGTGCTCGTTTCGAAAAAATTCTGAATACTCCCATTTTTCTGGTTGACGTGTGCTTAAAAGAAGCATAGTATGGTCAATAACTTTAACGCTTTTGTACATAACAGTAAAAGAGAAGGATAGGTGAAGAAGACATGACGGAAGAACGACTTACCGGAAAACAGTTCTTAATGAACGTATTGAACGGACTCAGCCTTGCCATTTTGATTGCCCTTATTCCGAGCGCATTGCTCGGTGAATTGACGAAAGCCATCTTACCGTATTTTCCGTCGCTCCAATTCATCTTAGACGCCACGACGATTGCGATGCGTCTCCTCCCGGTCATTATCGGTGTCGCGGTCGCCATGCAGTTCGGGCGTACGGCGCTCGAGGCCGGGACGATCGGAATCGCGACACACGTCGGAAGCGGCGCCATCCGCATCGAGGAAGGTGCATTCCTCATGGCGGGCATCGGCGATGTCATCACGGCCGGTGTGACGGCGGCTCTTGCGACGTATCTCGTCATGCAGCTGTCACCGCGCTTGAAGACATACACCGTGCTCGTGTTGCCGATGACGGTCATCGTCGTCGCCGGTGGTATTGGCTCGTTTCTTCTTACATACATCTCCCAAATCACGACGTACATTGGGACGATCATCATGACGATGACGGAACTGCAACCGGTCGTTATGGGCATCTTGATCGCGATGGCGTTCTCGCTCATCATCGTCTCTCCCATCTCGACGGTCGGGATCGCTACGGCAATCAGTTTATCCGGCGTTGCGGCCGGGGCGGCCAATCTCGGTGTCGTCGCAGCCGGTTTCGGTCTCGCGATTGCCGGCTGGCAGATGAATGCGACCGGCACGTCGATCGCCCACTTCCTCGGTTCACCAAAGATTCAGATGGCGAACTTCATCCGTCGCCCCGTGATGATGCTACCGGTGCTCGCAAATGCGGCCATTCTCGGTGCGCTCGCTGGTATCCTCCGCATCGAAGGGACCCCGATTAGTGCCGGGTTCGGTGTTTCGGGACTGATCGGACCAGTCAACGCGCTTCATCTGATGCCAGGCGGTTTTGCGCTCTTCAACGTCTTGCTCGTCATCGTCTTGTTCGGTCTCATTCCGATTGCGCTCGGTATTTTCTTCTTCAAGCTGTTCAACCGGACGCCGCTCATCCGTCCGGAACATTATCGTCTCGACTTCGAATGAAAAAAGGGCCGGCTTCTCAAAAGAGAAACCGGCCTTTCTATTACCCTTGAATCATCGCTTCGTATTCTTCGCTCGACATGAGTTTTTCCACGTCAGACGTGTCGTTCAATTCGACTTCAATCATCCAAGCGCCTTCAAACGGTGCTTCGTTCACGAGTTCTGGCGAATCCGCGAGCGACTCGTTCACCGCTGTGATTTTACCAGAGACCGGTGCGTAGAGTTCCGATACCGTCTTGACCGATTCGACCGAACCGAACGGCTCATCGATTAGAATCGTGCCCCCGACTTCAGGAAGTTCGACAAAGACGATGTCCCCGAGTTCGCTCTGTGCGAAGTCCGTGATCCCGATGCGGGCCACACTTCCGTTCACTTCAACCCATTCGTGTTCTTTTGAATAACGTAAATTGGCAGGTACTTTGCTCATCCTAACTTCCCCCTCAAATAAATTAGACTCACACGTGTATTATAGCACTTAGCCCCAAACGTCTGTAAACGACTTTTCCGAAAATCCGACCGTCGATTTTTCCCCATCCGTTACAATCGGACGCTTCAAAAGCATACCATTGCTTGCGAGGAGCTCGAGTTGTTCGTCTTCTGATAAGTTCGGTAGCTGATCTTTAATGCCTTCGTTGCGATACACTTGTCCGCTCGTATTGAAAAACTTTTTAAGCGGGAGTCCGGACTGTTTCCACAGCTCGGCCAACTCGTCTTTCGACGGCGTCGCCTCGACGATATGGACGTATGTATAAGCCACGTCGTTCTCTTTCAACCACTTCTCTGCTTTTTTACATGTACTGCACGGTGGATAGCCGTATAGTGTCACCATGATTCATCACCTCTTCTGTTAATGTAGCATACTCGTCTCAAACACTTCACGCCCGAAGCAAGCGCTCGATTTCTTGCTTCAACGTCGCGTTGACCGGATGGCGTTCTGCAATGTATACCAAAATCGCTTCCGCCGCTTCGACGGACCGCCCATATCCGAGGACCGCTTGCTCGAGGAATACAATCATCTCCGGCCGTTGCACTTCTACGCGCCGAGTCGGATTGAACGGGTCACTCGCCTCCCCGTTTGCCTTCAACACGTTCGTGACGGCCGCGACTTGAATGAGCTCAAATCCTGCGAGCCGTTCCCCTCGCCGCTCACGGAGCAGGCCGACATACAGATTCGTCAGCGCCTCTTCATAACAGTAAGCGGCAGCCGTTGGCTGTATGCTGATTTTCGGTGTCGCGAACGTCTCAAGCGCCTCGTCTCGTTGCCAAATGATCCGTCCTGGCGTGTAAGCGATGGACGCCATCTCATGAAGCTCGAAGACGGCGAATTCGCCGTAGATGCCGTCTGCATACATGACCTTATGCCCGTCTTTCGTATTCTGGAATTGGTAAGCGAGCGGTGCGACTTCGAGCCAATCCAATTCATCGATGAAGCGGGCTTTCTGTCCGTCCTCGACGATGAGAAAGAAGTCGAGGTCGGAATAGTCGTCGAGCCGGTCCGTCTCAAGGCCGATTGAGCCGAGTGCGAGCAAGAGGAGCGTCCCGTCACATGCTGCAACCGAGCGGCCAATCGCGTCCATCCGTTCAAGTAAGTCTTCGCGTCTCATGAACATCCCTCCTGAACTCATTGTACCGGGAGTCATGAAGAAAAAGAAAGGGTCGACCGCGTCCGGCCGACCCTTCTCTACTGTTAGACGATAAACTTGTTCGCTTTGATCAAGTTCGCCGCGACTTCCCGCTTCGTGCCGATGACGTTGATTGGCTGATAACGGCTGAACTTCTTCATCGCGGACAGAAGCATGCGCTGCTCGTCGCCAGACGCTGCCGCGTACAACACTTCTTTCGCCATGAGTTCGACTTGTTTGAACACTTGCTCGGCGAAGATTTCCGTATAGCGGACTTTCTGCTGGTTCTTCTCGGCGCCGGTACGGGCAATCGCTTTGTCCGTCCGGGCGATTGCTGCCTCGAGCGCGTAGATGGCGCTGATGATATCGGCAACCTTCGCGAGAATCTCTTGCTCGTTTTGGAGGTTTTGTTGATACTTTTGGACGGCTGTCCCTGCGATCATCAAGTTGATTTTCTTCATGTTCGATAGAAGCATCTTCTCACGCGCGAGCGGCGTGCCGTCGAGTTCTTGCGGCATGTAGCTCATGAGCTCTTTTTGGAGCTTTTGTGCTTCTGCGAGGAGCGGCAAATCACCTTTCATCGCTTTTTTGAGAAGGGTTGCCGGCACGATCAAGCGGTTAATCTCGTTCGTCCCTTCGAAGATGCGGTTGATGCGCGAGTCACGGTACAAGTTCTCGACTTCATATTCTGTCATGAAGCCGTAACCGCCGTGGATTTGGACCGCTTCGTCGACGACGTAGTCGAACGTCTCCGAGGCGAACACTTTATTGAGTGAACACTCGATTGCGTATTCGGCGATCGCTTGTGCGACTTTCGAACCGTCTCGCATGTTGTCGTCGCCGAGGGCGTCGAGGCTGTCCTGGAACAAACCGCCCGTCCGGTAGACCGAGCTCTCCATCGCATAAATGTTCGCCGCCATCGTCGCGAGTTTTTCTTGGATGAGCGGGAACTGGCTGATTGGCGTCTTGAACTGTTTGCGCTCGTTCGCGTACTGGACTGAAAGATCGAACGCGCGTTTTGACGAACCGACTGCACCGACGGCGAGTTTGTAACGTCCGACGTTCAAGATGTTGAAGGCGATGACGTGCCCTTTGCCGATTTCCCCGAGAAGGTTATCGACCGGAACTTCAACGTCTTCTAGGATGAGCGTCCGTGTCGATGAGCCTTTGATGCCCATCTTCTGTTCTTCGGCCCCTGTCGAGACACCGTTGAAGTCACGCTCGACGATGAAGGCACTAAACTTGTCGCCGTCGATTTTCGCGTAGACGACGAATACGTTCGCAAAACCGGCGTTCGTGATCCATTGCTTCTCGCCGTTCAACACGTAGTGCGTGCCAGCCTCGTTCAAGACGGCCGTCGCTTTCGCACCGAGCGCGTCCGACCCTGAGCCTGGCTCTGTGAGCGCATAGGCGGCAATCCATTCCCCGGTCGCGAGCTTCGGCAAGTATTTATGCTTTTGCTCCTCTGTCCCGAAGAAGACGATCGGGAGAGTTCCGATGCCGACGTGTGCGCCATAGCTGAGGGCGAACGAACGCGCTTTTGCGAACCGTTCCGTGATGATCGATGACGAGATTTTATCGAGCTGATAGCCGCCGTACTCTTCTGGCACGTCCGCACCGAGGAGTCCGAGCTCACCTGCTTCTTTCAACAGCTCGACCGAGAGATCGAACTCATGTTTCTCGATGCGTCCAAGCACCGGCATGACACGGTCGTCGACGAAGCTCGCCGTCGTGTCGCCAATCATCTTGTGCTCGTCCGAGAAGTCTTCCGGTGTGAAGAGACGCTCCGCGTCGAGTGCGTCGATGACGAAGCTACCGCCTTTAATCAATTCGTGTTCTGTCCGTTCCATTGTCCATTCCCCCTTATAGTAATTCGAAGACGCCAGCAGCACCCATACCGCCGCCGATGCACATCGTCACAACCCCATACTTTTCGTTACGTCGCTTCATCTCGTGCAAGATCGAGACCGAAAGTTTCGCGCCCGTACAGCCGAGTGGGTGGCCGAGAGCAATTGCCCCCCCATTCACGTTCACTTTCGACGGGTCGATACCGAGTTCGCGGATGACGCCAAGCGATTGACTCGCGAACGCCTCGTTCAACTCGAACAATCCGACTTCTTCGAGTTTCACACCCGCCATCTCGAGCGCTTTCGGGATGGCGACGACCGGACCGATTCCCATCACTTCCGGCCGAACCCCGCCGACCGCGAACGAAAGGAACTTCGCCATCGGTTTCAATCCTTGCCGCTCCGCTTCTTCACGTTCCATGACGAGTACGGCCGCTGCGCCGTCTGATACTTGGGACGCGTTCCCCGCCGTCACCGAGCCTTTGATTTTGAAAGCTGGGCGCAACTTGCTGAGCGCTTCGACAGTCGAGTCGGCACGGACGCCTTCATCATGTTTGACGACGACTTCACGTTCCGCGACTTTCCCGTCTTCACCGAGGACGTGTTCGATGACCGTCACTGGGACGATTTCTTCCTCGAACTTACCCCCCGCAATCGCGGCAGCTGCTTTTTGATGGCTGTCGATGGCGAACAAATCTTGGTCTTCACGCGAGATATTGTATTCCGCCGCGACTCGTTCGGCCGTGTGCCCCATGCTCATGTAGTACTCCGGTGCCGTCTCCATAATATTCGGGTTCGGTCGAATAACATGTCCGCCCATCGGCACGAGACTCATCGACTCCATGCCCCCGGCGATGACAGCCGTCGCCTGGCCGATCATGATTTTCGCTGCCGCGTCGGCGATTGCTTGTAAGCCCGACGAACAGTAGCGGTTGATTGTGATGGCCGGTACTTCGTGAGACAAACCGCCGCGGACGGCTGCGTAACGAGCGATGTTCATCCCTTGTTCGGCTTCCGGCATCGCGCAGCCCATGATGACGTCGTCAATCGGTCCTTTGTAGCCGGACCGCTCGAGCGTCGCTTTAATCGCGTAACCTGCAAGTTCATCCGAGCGGACGTTTCGGAACGACCCCCGTTTTGCTTTTCCGACCGGCGTCCGTGCGCCGGCCACGATGACTGCTTCCCTCATCTGTGAAATCCCCCTTTTGTCAGTTCCGAAGTGGTTTGCCTTTAACGAGCATATGTTGCATCCGTTGTTGCGACTTCGGCTCCCCGATGAGGCTTAAGAACGCCTCGCGCTCGATGTCGAGGAAGTACTGCTCGTCGACCATCGTACCGTATGCCAAATCACCGCCGCTAATGACGTGGGCGAGTTTTTTCGCGATCTTCAAGTCGTGCTCAGAAATGTAGCCGCCATAGAACATCTCAAACGCCGCCAGTTCAAGCGTCGCTTTCCCCGTCTGTCCGACGACCGGTAACTTCTCTCGCACCGGTGCCGTGTAGCCGTCATAAAGGCCGAGCACCGTCTGTTTTGCGTCATACGTCAAGTGGTCACGGTTCATCGAGATGCCGTCGACCGGACGATGATACCCGAGTGTCTTCGCGTCATACGCCGACTTCGACACTTTCGCCATCGCGACGTTCTCAAACGTTTGTTGGGCCGCTTTCTCGATGTTTTGCAGCGCCTTCGGTGTTTGCTCTAATAAGCGGCGATACGTATTAACGTTGCCGCCTCCGCCTGGGATGAGGCCGACTCCGACTTCGACGAGGCCCATATATGTCTCAAGCGCCGTCTGCATGCGAGCGGCCGGTAAGCTGATTTCCGTCCCGCCTCCGAGCGTCATGCCGTAAGGCGCGACGACGACCGGGCGAGCAGCGTAGCGAATCTTTTGGACGACTTGTTGGAACTTATTGATGATCCAGTCGAGCTCGTACCAGTTCTCATCTTCCGCTTCCATGAGCATCATCGCGAGGTTAGCCCCGACACAGAAATTCTTGCCGTCATTAGCGAGGACAAGTCCTTTAAAGTCGGTCTCGACGAGGTCGATTGACTGTTCGATCATCTGCATGATGTCGACCCCGATCGCATTGTTCGGTGACGTGAACTCGAGCGCGACGACATCGTCGCCGATATCGATAAGGCGTGCCCCACCGTTCTCGAGGACGACCCCGTTCGACTTGGCGAGCGGTGCGAGCTTCACTTCTTTCGGGTTGACGGTCTTCTCAACGTACGTCTGAGACGCTTTGTCGTAATACTGGTCCCCTTTATAGAAGGAAGTGTGTCCGGCAGCGAGCATCTCATCGATCCAAGCCGGGACGTCATAACCTTCCTCTTTCATGCGCGCGACCGATTTCTCGACGCCGAGCGCGTCCCACGTCTCGAACGGACCGAACTTCCAGCCGAAGCCCCATTTCATGGCATCGTCAATCGCGACGATCGTATCGCTGATCTCCCCCGTGAGGCGAGCCGAGTAGACGAGTGTCTTCGCCGTCACCGGCCAAAGAAGTTGCCCGATGCGTCCTTTGTTCAAGATTGCGCCTTTCAACTTCGCTTTCGAGCCCGGGAGCGACTTGATTTGGTCGAGTTCTGGACCTGTAATCGCTTTCAATTGTTCGTACTCAAACGTTTGGAGATTGAGTTCTTGGATGACTTTGCCGTCTTTCTTATAGAAGCCTTGGCCGGCTTTCTGTCCGACCCAGCCCTTCTCGACGAGCGTCTTCATTTCCGTCGGGACGTCAAACGTGTCCTTCTCTTCGCCCGACTCGAGCGTCTCATAAACGTTTCCGGCGACGTGGACGAACGTGTCAATTCCGACGACGTCGAGCGTGCGGAACGTTGCTGATTTCGGTCGGCCGATGAGCGGTCCGGTGATTGAATCCATCTCACCGATTGAAGCGTTCTGCTTGAGCATCTCTTCGAACGTGACGAGGAGACCGTACGTACCGATACGGTTCCCGATGAAGTTTGGCGTGTCTTTCGCTTCGACGACGCCTTTCCCGAGACGGTCTTCAGCGAAACGGGCCATGAAGTCGATGACCGGACGCCCTGTCTTTTCCGTCGGAATCAATTCAAGCAGTTTCAAGTAGCGTGGCGGGTTGAAGAAGTGCGTCCCAAGAAAACGTGTCTTCAAACCTTCCGGCAACACGCTCGCCATCGCCTCGATTGAAATACCGGACGTGTTCGAGCTGAGGATCGCGTCTTCACGGATGTAAGGTGCGATCTTTTCGAATAGTTGCTGCTTCACATCGAGCCGCTCGACGACGACTTCGATGACCCAGTCAGCTTCCTTCAAGCGTTCGAGATCATCCTCTAAGTTCCCGACATCGATGAAGCTTACGTGCTCCGGTGTCGCGAGTGGCGCCGGATTTTGTTTCAATAGCTTCTGACGGTTGTCAGAGGCGATACGGTTCCGTACTTCTGGTGATTCAAGCGTCAGTCCTTTCGCTTCCTCTTTCGCCGTCAATTCTCGTGGTACGATGTCGAGCATGAGCGAACGAATCCCCGCGTTCGCCAAGTGAGCCGCAATCCCCGCCCCCATTACTCCTGAACCGATGACGACCGCGAAACGGATGTTGCTCGTCAAACGGAGGTCGGCTGATTGTTCGATGTGACTCGTCATATTGTTCCCCCCTCAATGAGAATGAATAGTGATTCATTTCAAGCGTAAAAAAAACCGCAATCACCATCGTGTTTACTCTTCTATCATAAATGAATGAACATTCATTCGCAAGCCTGCATTTTTCAAATTCATTCCATTTCCCGAAATGACGATTAGTTTTTTAGATGAGTGGTATAGACACAAAGAGCCAAATTTAGAAAGGGGAATGTATACATGAGTGAGAATCGCTTAAACACAGTCGGAAGTCGAAAAGATTTTGAATCGTTCAAGAAGGACGGCCAGGAGCAATCCCATCAGCCGGGAATCGACTCGAAGATGGAGCCGTTCCCCATCTATGAGCGTGAAGGATACAAAGGAAGCGACAAGCTGAAAGACAAAGTCGCCATCATCACGGGCGGTGACTCCGGGATTGGAAAATCCGTCGCCATCTTCTTTGCCCACGAAGGTGCGAACTCGGTCATCGTCTATAAAGACCAAAACGAGCTCGAGGACGCCGAGGCGACGAAAGAACGGATCGAAGAACTCGGTCAAGCGTGTCTCTTGCTTCAAGGGGACGTCGGCGACTCGGCGTTTTGCCAAGACGTCGTCAAACAGGCGCTCGAGACGTTCGGTCATTTGGACATCCTCGTCAATAACGCAGCTGAGCAACATCCGCAGGAGTCGCTCCTCGATATTTCGGATGACCAGCTCGAGAAGACGTTCCGAACGAACATCTTCAGCATGTTCTATTTGACGAAAGCCGCCCTCCCATACTTGAACGAAGGCGCGAGTATCATCAACACGACGTCGATCACAGCGTATCAAGGGAACGACCAATTGATCGACTACTCGTCGACAAAAGGGGCGATCACATCGTTCACACGCGCACTCGCGAGTAACCTCGCCGAGAAGAAAATCCGTGTCAACGGGGTCGCGCCAGGCCCGATTTGGACACCGCTCATCCCGGCGACGTTCCCGGCGGACAAAGTCGCCTCGTTCGGTGACTCGGCCGAGATGAAACGTCCAGGTCAACCGGCGGAACTCGCTCCGGCGTATGTGTATCTCGCAAGTGACGACTCGACGTACGTCAGTGGACAAGTCATCCACGTCAATGGCGGGACTGTTGTGAACGGATGATTTGCAGAAGACTCAGTTTGTAGCTGAGTCTTCTTTTTTTGCGGTGCGTCATTTCGGCGCCCATGCTTTCAGCAGGCAACTCCGAAGCCTCCTCGCGCCGCTCCCGACACTGCGGGGTCTTCTTCGGATTGCTTTCCTGCATGAGTCAGGGCGCCGACGGACGCATTTTTAACAAAGTAGTTACCACTTGGTTTTAATTTATTTAAAGTAAAAACCAATTCGCTTCAAATGAAAATTTCTAACTTTTTTTAACTCATTCAAAAACTCATGATTAGAGTCCAAAAATTTGTCTTTAAAAGTTATCTGAGACTCCTCGTTACTATACAAAGTAGAAAGTTCAAAATGAACATCTTCTTGGTACTTCCAAAGAATATTTAACAAACTTTCTTCAACTAAATGTCGATTCTTAGAAAAAATTTCGTCAATATCTACTAAATCATTTGCGGATAATCCTTCATAACTAAATCCATCATTGATAGCATCTTTTTCTATCTTAACTATGATAGGGTTATAAACTTCTTCGATAGCTTTTTCAGAAAGCTTCATGGAATAATCAACTTGTTTGTTTTTAAAGTAATATCTTGCAGCTAAAAACGCCGCTAATCCAACCGTTATAATTGGAGAAAGGACTTTACTTATTTCCAATATAACCTCGATATTTGTCATTAAATATCTCATCCTCCCACTGTCTTATTATATATCTAGTTTAAAAAAATCAATAAAACTAAATCCAAATGGTGTTAACTCATATTGATTGATGGTAAATTTGGCTGCATATTCATATCCAGCCCTATTTCTAGTCAATTCTTTTAAAACATTATACGTCATCTGTTCCTTATCCGCTTTTTCAATCAACAACCCTAAACGCACAAGTTTATTCGCCATATATCTTTCAATATGTTTTCGTGCTAATTCTTCCTCTGATTCGGATGCTAAATGAGCTCCTTTTTCTTTTGAACTTATATCTTTTTTTACAAAATAGTTTGTACACATAAAAATAATATCTGCCATGCGAAGTTCCTCAAGAACATCATAATAGTGAAAGATTATTTCTTGCTCAGAAATATTCCTGTCGACAATATGCTCAAACCCATCAATTATTATTTTAATTTTTTCTTCTTGAGGTTCATCTAACATTTTTTTGATAATGATAGGGAATATCTCTTCTTTGAAGATCATCGATTCATCACTGGCATCAAGCTTTACTTTAATATTTTGAATCTGATGATCCAATTCTCTTAGCGCTCTGTTTATTTTTTGATGTTGATACGCATGATATATCTTTCCGAAAACAGGCAAAAAATCCGCACCAATGCCTACCGTCATTTTGATAGGTTCTTGAAATCCTTTTGGAGTCACATCATAGATTTGGTTTATCATATTTTCAAAGTCCATTATTTATCCTCCTAGTCGTGTTTTATTTTAAATCATTTTTCTTGTTCGCTAGAACTTCTAATCAAATCATTTGAAGAAAATTCGGAACTAAAATAAATGAATAAATTACAATAACACAATCGTTCTTGTCTTAAGATACTTCAAGCAACTATTAATAAAAAAAATGGTTTGGTTCTATTTTAAAAGAACCAAACCATTTTTTGTGTCTAAAGCCTTCACGCTGATGTCCATTTGTTTCACGGTATCAGGTAGAATACATTGGCTTTCTTTATTTCTTCACCATTCCTTTTAACACGAACGCCACGTTCGCCGGACGTTCAGCCAAGCGGCGCATGAAGTAGCCATACCAGTCACGGCCGTATGGCACGTAGACCCGGACTTTGTATCCTTGGCGGACGAGCTCGAGTTGACGCTCGACGCGGATTCCGTACAGCATTTGGAACTCGAACTGGTCGAGCGGGATATCGTTCGCTTTCACATGCTCGATGATGGCATCGATCATGTGGTCGTCATGAGTTGCGATGGAGGCGTAGTTTCCGTTCGCAAGATGAAGTTTGACGAGCTTCACGTAGTTGTGGTCGACGTCTTCTTTTTCTGGGAAGGCGACCGTCGCTGGCTCTTTGTATGCCCCTTTGACGATACGAAGGTTCGGGTTGAGCGGTGCGAGATGGTTGATGTCATCTTCCGAGCGGTACAAGTACGACTGGATGACCGTCCCGAGTCCGTCAAAGTCTGCCTTCAGGCGCTTGAACAAGTCGAGCGTCTTCTCGCAACGCGGCTCATCTTCCATATCGATGGCGACGAACACACCGACGGCTTTCGCCGCCGTCAAGATTTGACGCATGTTGTCTTCAATCAACTCGTCTGAAATATCAAACCCGAGTGACGTCAATTTAAGCGACATGTAGGCATCGAGTTTCTCTTCTGCCATAATCTCGATCGCCCGAATGATCTCATCCCGGTTTTCTGTCGCTTCTTCGACTGTCGTGATGAACTCCCCTAAATGGTCGACTGTGACCGATAAACCTTTCGCGTTCAATTCCCGAATCGTCGGCACCGACGTCTTGAAATCTTCCCCCGCCACAAAGCGCGAAGCCCCGAACCGAAGTCCGTATTTTTTAGCCAAACTATTGAGTGTTTTGTTTTGTGACATGTAAATAAATCCATCGCGCAACACTTTTTCCATCTGCTTTTCCCCCTTACGTTTACACCCATCTATCTCTATGACGATGTCTGAAATTATTATGACATACAAACGTCCATTCGTCTGTATTTTTGTAACCGTTTGCAGCAGTTTATTGCCTAACTTTTCAAAAAAAGACGCCCTTTTGGACGTCTCCTTCATAGATGTGTCGTCGGTGCGACATAGAGCAATATACTGAGGAAAATGAACACGCTCCCGGCGAGGACGAACAAGTGCCAAATCGCATGGTTAAACGGTAACTTCTGCCAGACGTAAAAGACAATTCCGACCGAATAGGCAATCCCGCCGGCGAGGAGCAACATGAATCCCGTATGGCCGAGCGACTCATATAGCGGACGGATGGCGATGATGCAAATCCAGCCGAGCGCGAGATACGTCACGTTCGACACCCACATGTATTTCCCCGTCGAGAACAGTTTCCAGACGATCCCGAGAATGGCCACGCCCCAAACGATCCCGAATAACGTCCAGCCGAGCGTCCCTCGAAGCGACACGAGCGCGAACGGCGTGTAGCTCCCGGCGATCAGCAAGTAAATTCCCGCATGGTCGAACACTTGGAGCACCCGCTTCGCCCGTGGATGCGGAATCGCATGCATGAGGGTCGAGAACAGGTAGAGTAAAATCATGGATGCGCCGAAGACACTGACGGCGGTGACGTTCCATGTGCTCCCGCTCTCCGTCGCACTCATGACGAGTAAGACGAGCGCGACGATACTGAAGATGACCCCAAGCCCGTGGGTGATGGCACTTGCAATCTCTTCCCCGAGCGTATCGGCATGGAGCATCTCTTTTACTTTTTCTTGTTCCATTCAGCTCCCACCTTTCCGTATTCCTCTAGTATGGTCATTTCCCGATATCGTTGCAAACAAAAACATGGGTCACGAGGACCCATGTCGATTCATTATGCGACTTCTTTCACCGGAACGTCACATTCCATGTTCTGTGCCCGCATCGCTTTGGCGCGTAGATGGAACAAGACGAGCAGTGTGATTGTCCCGATTGTCGAAATGACGTACGGGATGACCCCATCCATCTTGAAGCCGATTGGCGCCGTTAGGATATAGAACCAAACCGCATACAACATGAACGTCCCCGGGATGAGCGCGATGTAGTGGTTGCGCCCTTTAATGTACAAATACATCGACCCGACGAAGAGCGCGATGACGGCCGTCGTCTGGTTTGCCCAGTTGAAGTACTGCCAGAGCATTTGGAAGTCCATGTTCGTCAAGACGTACGAGATGGCGAAGAGCGGAAGCGCGATCCAAAGGCGTGACGAGAACTTCTTCTGCGCGACTTTCAAATAGTCGGCGATAATCATTCGAGCGCTACGGAACGCCGTGTCGCCTGATGTGATTGGTAAGACGATGACACCGAGAATCGCGAGCGTGCCGCCGATGCTACCGAGCATGAGCGTCGCCACTTCTTGCACGACGAGCGCTGGTGTGCCCGCTTGAATCATTCCGAGAAGCTCCCCCGGCTCGAAGATGGCCATGGCCGCACCGGCCCATACCATTGCGATGACCGCTTCGACGATCATCATGCCGTAGAAGATCGAGCGCCCGTTGCTTTCTTTCATCGTCGTCCGTGAAATGATTGGCGACTGGGTCGCATGGAAGCCAGAGAGCGCCCCACATGAGATGGTGAAGAAGAGGAGCGGCCAAATCGGAAGACCGTCCGGATGCATGTTCGTGAGCGTCATTTCTGGAATCTTGTATCCTTGGACGAACAAACTGACCCCGATCCCGACCGCGCTAATCAAAAGGAGCGCACCGAAGAACGGATAGATGCGGCCGATGATTTTATCGACCGGGAGGAGCGTCGCCAAAATGTAGTATGCAAAGATGGCAAAAATGACGAAAATGAGCGTCGACGCGTCCCCACCGAACAAATTGTTGATCATGTTACTCGGTGACGTGACAAACACCGTCCCGACCAAGAGAAGTAAGAGTAAGGCGAACCCGTTGACGATATGACGGAGCGAGCGGCCGAGGAACTTCTCGGCGAGCTGCGGCAAGTGCGCCCCGTTGTTACGAAGCGAGATCATCCCTGTCAAATAGTCGTGCACGGCCCCGGCGAAGATTGATCCGAAGACGATCCAAAGGAACGCGACCGGGCCATAGAGCGCCCCCATGATCGGTCCGAAGATTGGACCGACACCGGCGATGTTCAAGAGCTGGATCATCGAGTTCCGCTTCTTGCCCATCGGCACGTAGTCGATGCCGTCCTGTGACGCATAGGCGGGCGTCGTCCGTTCTTCCTTGATGCCGAACGTCTTCTCGACGTAACGGCCGTAAATGCGATACCCGACGAGTAAAATCGCGATGGCGATAAAAAATGTAACCATGTGTACTGTCCCCTTTGTTGCGTATGTAGCCAATCCCCGCTGGCCCAATGGTTCACATGTCCTATGTAACCGATTACATTGTTGATTATATAGTACTTTCCATCTTTTTGTAAGGGGTTTCATTCACTTTTTTGACACAATTTAAAAACCCTCCAAAAAGGAGGGTTCGGTTCATGCTTAACGAAGGGCCGGTACACCGACATGGCCGGCGCCGACGACTTTCGTTTCTTCTTTTGTTTGACCATTGAGCTCTGCGACGACCGTCACCGTTTGACGAAGCTTGAGCGGCTTCACGGCTAAGACGTACGAGCCATCTGCTTTCGCTTTCGTTGTCGCGAGCACGTTTTGCCCGTCTTTCAACGTGACGTTTGCGTTCGCTGTCGTGACACCCGTCACGGCTTTCGCACCTGGCTTGATCGTGTCGACCGAGAGGACGAGTTCAACTTGCTCGGCTTCTGTTACCGGATCGAGTGCGATCGTGTACGAACGGAAGAGACGTCCGGCCGCATCAACGCGTGTCGCGTCGGTCGCTTCGATCCCTTCATACAAGTCCACGTATGGCTTACCAGCGTCTGCCGTCTCGAACGTTGCGAGACGCTTCGCATCGGCGACGACTTTCCAGTTGTCATCGGCTTTGTAATCAACGGCGCCACGGCTTGCGATGATGTAATCCGAGATGACGTTTCGCGTCTCGTATGCTGAGCGGTAAACGATGCTGTTGCCACCGTTGAGACCTGGGAACGAAGATGAACCAGCACGATAGTTGTTCGTCGCAACCAAGAACTCTTGGTCCATCGTAATCGGCTTGCCGTTATATTCGACGTTCTTCACGCGGTTCGCCGAAGCATTGACGAGTTTCCCGCCGACATCGAATTTCGCTGGGCCCGTCACGTCAATCTCATACGTCAACCCGTCCAAGATGTCGAAGTTGTAGCTACGGAACGCGAGGTTCAAGAGCGGTTCCCCGTCCGCCTTCACTTCTTTATACGCCCCGGCTGACATCTCGAGCCAGTCCATGACGTCTTGCCCGGTCACTTTGACGACTTCGAGCGTGTTCGGATAGACATACAAGTCCGCCACGTTCTTGAGCGCAATTTGACCTTTCGGAATGTTCGTGTAATAGCCTGCATCTGTCAACTCACGCCCGCCCGCCTTGAACGGTGCACCGGCTGAGAGAAGTGGCAACCCTTTATACGGGGCGAGGTCCGGATTCGTCTCGAGTTCTTTCTCGACGAACCAGGTTTGCGCGTTCGTCACGAATTGGACCGATGAATCGTCACGGACGAGTGCGAAATAGCTTTGAATGTCGTCTTGAATCTCACCGACCGGACGGTTGATGTACTCGATCGTCGCCCGGTGATCGTCTTCGATGATTGCTTGAATTTCGGCATCGACCGGCGTGTTCGCCGTAATCGTGTCGAGTTTAGCCGTCGCATCGAGGACACGCCATTCTCCGTCCACTTGCTCGAGTTCGAAGTCGATGACGCCTAAATCTTTCCCTTGGTTGTTCGCCATGACGACCGGCTTGCCGTTGATTGTCCCTTTTGCCATATCGACGTTCGGGAACGAAGCGAACATGCCGTTCGCATCCGGGAAGCGTCCATGCTGGTGACCGGTCATGACCATGTCGAGCCCATCGATTTTCGTGAGGGCGTAGCCGACGTTCTCTTCGTCGTCACGCTGCTCGTCAGCGAGGGCGGCGCTTTCCCCGATTCCTGAATGCGCGAGAGCGACGACGACGTCCGCGCCTTGTGCTTTCAATTTACTGACGGCTTCACGCGCCGACGGGATGATGTTCTCTGCTGTCACGCGGCCTTGAAGGTTCCCCGAGTCCCACGACATGATTTTCGGTGGCACGACGCCGAACACCCCGACTTTAATCGTATGGGTCTCCCCGTCCGTATCCGTGACCGTCCGCTCGATGATTTGGACCTCTTGTCCGTCAACGTTGAACTTCGACACGATTGGATTCCCCTCTAAATCTTTGACGTTCGAGTTGACGAAACGAAGCTTCCCTTTCGATCCTTCCATCGCGTCGTATAAAAATTCGAGGCCAAAGTTGAACTCATGGTTCCCGAGTGTGACCGCGTCAAAGTCGAGTGCCGCCATCGCTTTATACATCGGGTGTTCGAACGTGCCCGGGTTCCCTTGATGTACTTCCCGGACGTAATCCCCGAACGGTGTCCCTTGAATCGTATCCCCGTTGTCGAAGAGGAACGTGTTGTCTGCCCCGGCTTCCGCACGATGCTGTTTAATGAGCGTCGCGACTTTCGTCAAGCCGATCGTGTTATCGACTTTGTCTTGGAAATAGTCGTAGTTCGTGATGTTCGTATGTAGGTCCGTCGTCTCTAGGAAGCGGAGCTTCACGACGTCCTCTGACGCAAGGACGTTCGGTGCGTGCAGCGGTAACGTCGCCGGCAATACGAGTGCCGTTGCAATCGTCCATTTTAAGGCTGTTTTCATGTTCATTTCCCCTTTTTACAAAAAATGGCCTAACCTCTTTCACTATACCACCCGTTTGTAAACGTCACCATTATTTTTTGTAAAAATTGACGGATATTTTGACTAGGATGAAAGTACATCATTCGCGAGGAGTGGGATCGTTGATTATTGAAATCGATAGCTATCGGGGGAGCGTGTATTTGAGCGGAAAGAAGTGCTCCAAACAGAGAATAAGGGAAATGTATCGACAAACGAAAGAAGAGGTGACGGATATACAAGACTTTCCGGACATGTTTTGTCGGCTCCATCACTTTGATCGGATTCTGGGTTCAGACGAGGTGAGCATCGATTTCGTCTTAGACACGGATACGGACCGTATCTATAGCCCGTCTGAATAGATACAAGAAAAAGCTCAACCACTCCAAGCGGAGAAGTTGAGCTTTTGTCATTGCTTGATTCTGACCGTGAACGGCCCGGTTGCTTCAATTCCTTCAAACGTCGCCTGCACCGGGTAAGCGTGTTTCCCACGTACCGCTTCTGTGAGGCGGACGACCGTCAAAGCGACCGCTTCGTCCCCGCTCATCAGTTCGAGCGGCAACTGTTCGACGTTTAGATCTTGGGCATAGCCGTTACGGAGCAACAGCGTCGCTGTCACGTCCGTCGCGTCTGTCTCGATATGGACGAGCATCATGTTGAACTCGTTCTCCCCGACCGGCGGTGTCGACACGTTCGTCCGGGCGAGCAGCTCCCATGCAACTGACGAGAACGAAGCCCGTTCTACATCCGACACCGTCTGGAGCGGGTCAATCGGGTTCATCTGGAAGACGAGACGCATCGAATCGTTCAGTTCAAAGTCGCCGAACAACTCGTCGGCGAAGAAGTCGAGGTAGACGGGCTTACTCGTCCACGGCTCGAAGTTCGGCAAGTCGACGCGGCTGAGCACCTTCCGGCCAAGTGGCACATTGTTCGCATCGAGGAGCAATACCGGCAACTCGTCAATCTCGAACGAGCCCGGGAGCGTGTTGCGGAACAAGGCGACGATCGACAACCCTTCCGACAACAGCTCGGCGTTCAACAGCTCGATTGACAGTTGGTTCTCAAGCAGGTTCGGCAGACGCTTCGCATGATAGCGGAACACGTACTCGTCCTCTTTCGGAATCCCCATCTCGTCATCGAACACGAGCGTCAGCTGGCGCTCCCCTTCGGCTTTGTTCGTCTCAATCTGTTTACGTTTACGAAATCCTAACATCACGCTTCCTCCTCTACCGGCGCCGCGAAGTAGCGGTCGAGCTGGCATACTTCCATCGTCACGTCGCGCGCGATGTTCACATACGTCTGTTCGAAAATCTCGAGACCTTCTTTACCGAATTGACGGCCCGGGTCTTCCTGCGCGTAGCTACGAAGACCAATCCCTTCTTTCAAGCCGCTCATCATCGTCAAGTGATCCGTCCATTTCATATCGAGGGCACGGAGGAGCGACTCTTTGACGAAGTGGACGACTTCGTCTCCTTCGAGGCGCGTCTCTGCCGTCGCGATGATGTCATCCGCGAAACCTTTGAGCTCAGCTTTTAATTCGAACGTATCGGCGACCGCGTCCGACCAGACCGGTTCGCGCATCGTCAAGTAATGGAGGTCCGCCTTCAACTCGTCAATCGGCCATTCTTCCGGGACGAGCTCGTCCGTCACGTGCATGTCGATGCTGTTCTCGATGGCGAGGCGCATCATCCCGAGGACGTTCTTCTTGATTGCGTCCGCATCGGCGTTGACAGCTTGGTCGCGAATCGTATAGACGATGTTGCGCTGTTCGTTCAAGACGTCGTCGAGCTTGAACAAGTAGTCGCGAATCGATACGCCGACGCCTTCAATCGTCGTTTGGGCGTATTCGATCACGTCCGTCGCTTCTTTCGCGAACACTTCGCCTGAGGCGTCCGGCTTCAATTTCTTCTCAATCCGCTCTACTTTTTGCGCCGCATAGCGCTTCACAATCTCATCTTCGAGCGAGACGAAGAACTGGGTTGCACCTGGGTCGCCTTGTCGGCCCGAACGACCGCGGAGCTGGTTATCGACCCGTTGCGACTCATGCCGCTCCGTCCCGACGACGAACAGACCGCCCGCCTCTTTCGATTTCGCGTCGAGCATGATGTCCGTCCCGCGTCCGGCCATGTTCGTCGCGATCGTCACTTTGCCGTACTGCCCGGCTTCGGCGATGATGTCCGCTTCTTGTGTGACCGTCTTCGCGTTCAATACCTCGTGTTTGATGCGTTTCTTCGACAGATGCTTGCTGATCGCTTCCGATTGGGCGATTGACGTCGTCCCGATCAACACCGGGCGTCCCGTCGCATGGAGCTCGACGACTTTCTCCGTCACGGCCGCATACTTCTGCTCGATCGTCATGAAGATGCGGTCCGGATGGTCTTTGCGGAGGCGCGGTCGGTTCGTCGGCACTTGGACGACGTCCATGTTGTACGTCTTCAAGAACTCTTGGCGTGACGTCTGCGCCGTCCCCGTCATCCCGCCGATGAGCGGGTACATCCGGAAATAGTGCTGAATCGTGATTTCTGCCGTCGTCTTGTTCTCCTCGGTGATCGTGACGCCTTCTTTCGCCTCGAGCGCCTGATGGAGCCCTTCTGATAGACTGCGGCCTTCCATGATGCGTCCCGTGAACAAGTCGATTAGCTCGATCTTGTCTTCTTTGACGATATAGTCGACGTCGAGCTCGAACAAGACGTTCGCCCGGAGCGCCTGGACGAGGTAATGGTACAACACTTGATGCTCGGCACTGAACAAGTTGTCGATAGCGAACATGTCTTCAATCTTCAAGATACCCGACTCCGTGAACGCCGTCGATTTCGACTCGAGGTCGACCTCGTAGTCGGCTTCCTCGAATGCTGTGACGACGCGCTGGGCGAGCGCCTTCAAGCGGATGTGCGAGCGGTCTTTTTGCGCGATGATGAGCGGCGTCTTCGCCTCGTCGATCAAGATGCTGTCGACTTCATCGATGATAGCGAAATGGAACGGACGCTGGACGCGTTCTTCCGGTGCCCCGACCAAGTGGTCACGCAAATAGTCAAACCCGAACTCGGTCCCGACACCGTACGTGATGTCGGCCTGATACGCCTCACGCTTCGCGTCCGGCTCCATTTCCGGGACGTTCAAGCCGACCGTGAGTCCGAGGAAATCATGGATTTGTCCGATTTGGTTTGCGTCACGCGTCGCGAGATATTCGTTCACGGTGATGACGTGGACGCCTTTCCCTTCAAGCGCCTTGACGTAACTTGGGAGTGCGGCGACGAGCGTCTTCCCTTCCCCAGTCGGCATCTCCGAGATGTTTCCTTCAAGGAGAGCGAAGCCGCCGATGAGCTGGACGTCGTAATGACGCATACCGAGCACGCGCACGGCTGCCTCACGGACGAGGGCGAACCCTTCTTCGGCGATGTCGTCGACTTTCGCCCCATCTTCGATTCGTTGCTTCAATGTATTCGTATAAGTCTTCATCTCGTCATCCGAGAGGGCTTGGATTGTCGTTTCTAAGTCGTTGATGCGTGCGACGCGTCGTTCATATCCTTTTAAGCGCCGGCTTTGATCATTCGTCAACTGTTTTACAAATTGGATCACGTTATAGCCTCCATCTATCTCACATTCATCACTTGCATACCCGTCTATTATAGCGAAAATCAAACCGTTTCGGAGACTTTTTTACGAAATCTTCCTAAAAGATGGTTTTTACTTTATCAATTTCATATAAAATTTGGGTAATTTTCAAAAAGTGTTTACAAATTTATTTTCAAATTAGTATTTGAGATGAACTGAGACCGTGTTACGATGAAAAAAACAGAACATTTGTTCGTAAAAGGAGTGGTGACGATGCGACGTCGGATTTTTTGTATCGACAGCGTCTCCTTCTATGCGAGCTGCGAGTGTGCCGCTCGCAACCTGAATCCATATAAAACGAAACTCGTCGTGCTGTCGAACCTCGAGGATAGCGGCGCCCTCGTCCTCGCTGCGACGCCACCGATGAAACGGCTCGGCATCAAGACCGGGTCGAGACGATTTCACATCGACCGCTTGCCATGGCAAGACCGGAAACACGTCCTCTATGCCGAGGCGCGGATGAGCCATTATTTGAACGTCTCCGTCCAAATCGTCCACATCCTGCACCAGTTCGTGCCCCCGGAGGCAATCCGCGTCTACTCGATTGACGAGACGCTCGTCGATTTGACCGGGACGGAGCGGCTGTTCGGAAACGACGAGCACGTGGCACACTTGATTCGTTCCACCGTCTTCCGCTATACGGGCATCCCCGTCACAATCGGCGTCGGACCGAACAACGTCCTCGCCAAGCTCGTCCTCGATCTACACGGGAAAAAGACCGGTGTCGCCCACTGTTTCCTCCACGATGTCGAAAAGATGATTCATCCGGCCCCGATTGAAAAGATGTGGGGCGTCGGGGCGAAGATGGCCGTCCACTTGCAACGGCTCGGTATCTTCACAATCGGGGACCTCGCTCACTATCCGCTCAACGTGTTGCACGAGAAGTTCGGCGTCATCGGCGCCGAGCTGTGGCATCACGCCTGGGGCATCGACGAGTCCCCGACGATTCTGCCCCCGAGCTCGTTGTTCGGGGCGCAGCGACAACGACCGCGTACGATTGGGCACGGCATCACGCTCATGAAAGATTACACGACGTACGCCTCGATTCGGCTCGTCTTACAGGCGATTGCTGTCGAGGTCGGGATGCGCACCCGGCAAGCCGGACTCGTCGGTGGGAGTGTCCATCTCGGCGTGCGCTATACGCGGACGAGTGAACGGCGCGGCTTCAGTAAACAAAAAAAGCTCGACCGCTTCACGGCGGACGAGCAGGACTTCTTGCCGGTCTTGTTGACGCTCTTCCTCGACAGTTGGGACGAGACCGAGGCGGTCCGCTACGTCTCGGTCGCCCTCGGCAAGCTCGAGCCACGGAGCGACCATGTCCAGCTCTCGTTCTTCGAGGACGAGTGGGCAAAAGCAAGGCGATACGACTTCCTCGACCTCGTCGATCAACTGAACGTCCGGTTCGGGCGCGGGACGATTCGACCGGCGTCGAGCCTATTAAAAGACAGTCCGCTCCGCACTCGTCAGCGGTTGATTGGCGGACACAAACAAGGAGGCGATTCACGATGAGCAAGACCCGTTACAAAGACCGGGGCGAGCTGAAATGGATCCCGTTTCTCATGCCCGAACATGTGGCGCTGTTAAAACGCTACTATGCCCAAATCCAAAAGATCGAGCTGCCCGATTTGGATGAGCAGCTCCTCTATCTCTGGCAGACCGAGCTTGAACGTGCGATTCGAGAAGGGGATGCCGTCGAAGTGACCTTGTTCGAGGACGGGGTGACACGCTCGGTGCGTGGGTACGTCCATGCCATCTTTTACGCGGAGCGTGAAGTCGAGCTGTTTGATGGGGCGGTGCAGCGGATTCCATTTCACCATATTTTGGCGGTCCGTTAAGCGTCATAAAAGCGGGATTACCTATTTCGACAATCCCGCTTCTCCATTCAAACAATCTTCTCTAGCTTGCCCCGATTGATGCGATACACATCCTCGCATAGGTAATCGATGTCTTCTTGATTGTGGCTCGTGATGAGAATCGTTTTTCCTTCGTCTCGGAACGTAAGCAACAACTCTCGTAGCGATTGAACACTGTCATGATCTAACGCGTTGAACGCCTCATCTAAAATTAAAATCTGTTGGTTCTCCATAATGGCTTGCGCAATCGCGAGCTTCTGCTTCATCCCCAGTGAATAGTTTTTTACTTTCTGTTGGTTGTCCGGGTTGAGCCCTAACCGTGACATCGTCTCGCGAATCGTCGCATCACTGATTTTATTTTGAATGTGCGCCAGCTCGCGCAAGTTCTCAAATCCGGTCTTGCCGGCAATATAACCGGGACGGTCGATGATAATCCCAAAGTCTTCTGGAAACCGACTCCCCTTTCCTATCTGTTGCTCACGGACGTATACTTCCCCAGTGTCCGGGAAGACGAATCCGCACATCATCTTGAATAAGATTGACTTCCCCGATCCGTTCGGTCCGACAATCCCGACGATTTTCCCTCGCGAAATTGTTAAGTCGACGGCGTCAAATAATACGTTGCCTTTATAGGATTTCGTCACATTTTTTAATTCAATCACGGTAGACATCGTCATCCCCCTTATATATATAGACTTCTTCTTAATAAGACGTGCATACACGCCAGTAAGAACACGACCGTCCCCCCTAACATGGATAACACGTCGGTCATCGCGTGCGACTCAAGTACAACGAGCGCGTTCATCCCGATGGGCAACCAGCCGACATTCAATCCCGGGAATAATAAAACGGACAACGTCCCGAGCACGATGAGCACCGCATAGGCTTCCTGAAGCAACCAAGTCGCGATGAAACAGAGTAACGTATAGACGAGTAGTTGCGACATCGTGCTGACCACTAGAAACGCGACCACGACCGGGAGCGAATAACCGAACGCACTTTCAAAGCCAAACTCTAGACGCAACAGCTGACCGATCAATAGCGTCGTCCCAATCAAGCACGTGATGAGAACTGCGAAGAACATGACTTCCCGGAACACGATCGCCTGGAACCAACGATGCGGACTCTTGTAGCGGATCAGTTTATAGTGACTGATTTCTTGGAGTTCTCGTTGGATCCGGAGCTGACTGAGGTACGTTGCCCCGAAAAAGAGAATCAAGTATGCCATGAACCTTTGATAGGAGAAGGATTCCGGACCTATCCCGATAAACGTAGCTGTGATGAGCTCATTGACGGTTGTCATCTCATTGGATAACACTCTTGCGGTATATGAAATATGTAAAAAGAACAGCCCACCATAAAAGAGGTACGCCCCGTTCTCTTTCCACCTGTCCCAATCGAACCGTTGCAGAGCGGTGAACTGATCGAATAGAAAATACTGCATGGCAACAACGCCGATGAGGACGAGGATGGCGACGAATAAACTCGAATAAGAGAGGGACGTCATCGCCACCGATAAATACGTCGTCGGCGACAGGAACTTCAAATCCTCCGGAAGCGCCTTAAATCCGAACACGCCGAAGAAAAACGTCACCATTGCCTGCGCAAACAGCCAACCTTTCTTTTGATGGAGAAAGAAGAGTCCGGCGAGCGAGAGATGGACCGTGACGAGCAACAAGAGCCACAACAGAAACTGAACGGGAAGTGGATATAATGGAATCGAGAACCGTTCCTGTAACGCGCTCATCGTATTCACCTCATCATGCCAGCGCATATCACCGTTCCACCCGTATTCGTAAGGCAGTCCAATCGTCATGAACAAACTGAGTCCGAACAAGATGCTGAACAGCGGAGCCGTCTCGACGAGAAAATGTGTTAACGTCCGGTACGCCCAGCCCCAAGGTGTCACGACACGAATTAACACTTCCTGCCGGCTCTCACGTATCAGGATGCCGACCGACAAGAACAACATGACAGGAAACACGAAATACGTCAGCAAATACATGTCGTTCGTGAGCGCATAAAATCCATCCCATATGTTGATGTGTTGTTGCATAGTCAGCTCGCGCTTTAAGAAGATACCGTACAAGAAGACGACGACGAGCACGAGGAGCCAAATCGTTCTCGTGAACTCGTGTCTCAAGCGTTCAATCACCATGAGCCACCCCCCTCAAAAACTCCACTCGCGCCGTCGACGTAACCCGAAGACATAAAGCCCCGTTACAAGCGAGAGAAAAATAAAGAACGGAACGAACATCGTCCATACCGGTTGCGCTGAGATGTTGAACGGAAACAACGTGCTGAGCGGTGAAAACTGAGGTGACTGAAAAATACCTGCGACAAAGTTCAAGATGTGATACGACAGAAATGGGAGTGAGATGGCGACAAACACATTTTCAAGCATTAACATGAGCAGATAGGCCATCGTCGCATATAGCGCCCCGTTCATTCCAATCCAGACGGCATGGAAGAATCCGTATAGGAACGGATGGATGTCAGCTAAAAATGATAACGTCGTCTGCGGCACAATTTCTCCTTCGATCACATCGGTATACGTGACGAGATGAAGCATCGGTTCGATATAGTAAACGAACAAAAAAGTTACGAAAATCATGAGGAAGAGCACGATACCGCTTAACACCGCGTTGACGATGCCTTTCACGAGCAGATATGTCGATAATTCGACGCGCGTCCGGGTATACGTCATGAAATGATGACGGTGTTCCGCAAGAATATTCGGTAAGAAAACTAAGACGGCGAGAACCGGGAACAACATGGCCGGAATCGTCGAGACGCTCTCTTCAAACACTTCGATTGGCTCGAAGAACTGATACTGCTCTCGAATCGTCATGAACTGGACGAGCGGCACGATGAAGATGATCGTGGCATAGACGAGCAAAGAACGGACGGTCCAGATGTTAGTCAGTTCTCGTTGCATGAGTTGCTTCATACGTTATTCCTCCTTCGATGTAGCACGATTCGCAATCCAAAAACCGATCACATTCAGCATGAGCAAAAGTATCAAACTAAGTAGATTCAATCGTTGGCGTGTATGTAAGGTGATGACACCCCAGACAGTCGACAAGACGTAATAAAACGATTAAGCCCGTCAAGAGAAGGAGGAGTCCAATTCTCCGAGGATCGATGACGTTGATCACCGTGAACACATCGTTTTCAAGGTAAGAGAGTTTATTTGAGATGAGACCGACAGCACCTGACCAACGTTTCGAGACCGATACAGCTTCTCCAGTTTGATGGGTAGGGCTCATCGTGACACTATGAATCAACCCACTTTCCTGTAAAATTGCTTCTGCCGTCCCCGCATCCGCTTGCGTCGACTCCGCGACATTCAAATAGACAGCATCTGCGAACGTCAAATCGTAGCTCCCTCCGATGAACAAGGAAATAATAAACACGAGCATGGATGACAACAGTGCCCCGACCCCGATTTGAAGTAACCGTTTAGCGAACCGATTCTGTTGAATCTGCATCGTCTTGATGATGGAATCGGCCTGTTCCATTCCGCCGAACCGTTCGAGGGCGATTCGCGTCGCTTCTGTCTCGGAGCGGCCCGCCAGCATCAAGTCACGGATTGATTGTTCCAAATGTGTCCGCGTCTCTTCTTTCAAGTCGATGGTTTCCTGAAGACGTGGATTTGCGTTTTGATAAAGCGTCTCGACATAATCATCCAAGTGTTTCAAATGAATCACCTTCTTCGTGTAAAAATAAATCCATCAACTGCTTTACTAACCGCCATTCCACCTTTTTCCGTTCAAGCGCGGCCAGCCCTTCTGCCGTCACACGGTAATACTTCCGGCGCCCGCCGGCCCCTTGCTCGTCGCCCCAATACGATTCAACACTTCCTTTCTTCTCGAGTCGTTTCAGCGACAAGTAAAGTGTTCCTTCTTTCAATTCGAACGCTTCGTCTGTCCGAGTATGGACGACTTTCGCAATCTCATAACCGTACATATCGCAATCTTCGAGTAACGACAAGATCATCGTATCGATATGCCCTTTAAGTAATTCTTTATCGATTTCCATAAGATCCTCCACTCATCACCTAATTAGGATTACCTAATTTTCCCACGCCGATACCTCGTTATACAAGGTATTTATTTTTTTGAGTCTATCCACCTAACCAACTTTGAAAATCGGACCGAGATCGTGACAGAAGGCTACAAAAAAAGAAGACAGGGTCTGCTGTCTTCACGTGTAACTATAAAATCAACTCGTCGGCGCCTCGACAACTTGATCGCCCTCGTCCGCATCTTCCCCAAGCAAACGGACGTGACGGCCCAACAGCCACATGACGACGAGGTGCGCTTTCGCCTGCGTCTTCGTATAGAACCACCATGGGAGCGCCGGGACAAACTCGTGAATCGCGACGAGCCCTTCATCCGACTCGGGAAGCCGTCTGAACTCAAGCCGGCCCGTCTTGTCGTCCTCGGTCAGCTTCGTAAACAGTCCTCCGTCAATCGCGTACGACGCCATGTCGTCCGTCGCTTCGTCTTCAAGTGACAGATGAAGCGCGACGAGGGACGGGCGGAGGAGCGCAATCTCCCAGTCGTCGTCTTCTTTCGTCGTCTGGATGAACGGATAGGCGAGCCGGCCGAGCCATTCAAAGTACGTGTCGGCCATCCAAAGCGCCGACTTGTTCTCAGGTAAGCCGAACCGTTGAATCGAGCGGACGGTATATTGCTGCGGCTGCTTTTTCTTTTTGCCGCCGCCCGACTTCTGTTTTTCATCTTCCTCGAGCGCATGCTCAACCGCTTCCTTGAACGGAATCTCCCCTTGCTTGACGCCGGTCGTGTCTTTCGCGACCATCGGGTGTCCCATGCTCTCGACGAGCGGATAGACGGTGTCTTTCGGCTCACCTGTCACGGCGACGACCCAAAAGCGCGACATCTTGATGGACGGGAACGGCACGTCGATAAAGACGCGTCGCTTGTCCATTACTTCGGCCGTCTGTTTAATCATCGTCCGATACGTCATTACTTCCGGCCCACCGATATCGATGTGATGATCGTAGAGCGCCTCGGCCCCAACGACTGAGATGAGCGCTTGAATCGCTTCCCGTAAGTCAATCGGATGCGTCTTCGTCTTCGTCCAATCCGGTAAAATGAGGACTGGAAGCCGTTTGACGAGTTTCGCGAGAATCGGAAACGACGATCCTTCTGGTCCGATGATGAGTCCTGCCCGAATCGTCGTCACGGGCACACCTTGTCCACCGAGGATCCGTTCGACCTCGAGCCGGCTCTTCAAGTGACGGGACAACGTCTTCGTTTCTTCTGGAATGATTCCGCTCAAATAGACGATTTGTTTGATGTCGTTCGCTTTTGTCGCTCGAGCAAAGTTATCGGCGATGAGCGCGTCCATGTCTTCGAACGTCGCCTGCGTCAATCCACCGTCCGGAATCATCGAATGGACGAGGAACATGGCGTAGTCCGCCCCTTCACACGCCTCCCGTGTCTGTTCATACGAGAACAAATCACACGACCGCCACGTGACGTGGTCCTCGTCTTCCTTGTTCTTCGTCGAGCGGGACAAGGCGATGATGTCGTATTCTTCTTTTAAATGGTCCATCACGTTCGAGCCGATATAACCGCTCGCCCCCGCGATGACAATCGTTTTCCGCATGGTCGTCACTCCTCTTGGTTTTCACATAAAGGTACTGTACCCGTCTTGGGCTGAGATTAAATCAGTCGCGCGCTCTACAGTATGCACTGGAAAATTTATGTAAACTAGACTCAACTACAGGCAGAGGAGGAATGGCTATGGGGTTTTGGTATTTCTTGATGCTGTTGATCGGTGGGTGGTTCGTGATTCGAAGCCTATTCAAAAAGAACACAAACGGATTCATACGGTTCGGCACACTCGTCATCGGAGGTCTGTTAATCGCGCTCGGATTGTTTATGTTCCAAGACGGCAGTGATGCGATTGTGGCGGATTTGTTTAACTTGTGGCGGTGATTTGAAATCCTGAACTGAGTTCACAATGGGTGCTTCTGAAATGAAAACGAGTCGAACCTTATCAAGAAGGTTCAACTCGTTTAAGTCTTCATATCTTACCCTTATATTTATGCCCATTTATTTAACTTACTCAGAACATACTCGAGTTTTTTTATTTTTCCAGAATAGTCTACGCAAGTATCTTTATGTTTCTCTTTAGAAAAAGATAATAAATACGATCTATAGCCAGCTAGATAATTAAACAAAATATCATATTTCTTTTCTATAGTAAGAGATGAGTCAGGAAAAATACTTCTATTAGAAGAAAGCCTACTATAAAATTCAAGAAAGTTTTTCGGTTCTAATTTTTTTCCCTTAATGTTTTCAAAAGAATAGAGAATCGAATTAACTTTTTTCAATTTATTTCTTGATAATGAAATATGATTTGATATTACATAACCATTAAGAACGATTTTTTTTTGACCTCTTCTTAATTTTTTTCTATTAATCACAAGTTGATTATCTTTTAAAATTTTTGAAATCATTTTCACGAAAAAATCTTTATGTAGTCTATCGTCATTTGAAGAAAATAACATATCATCAGCATATCTAGTAAAATCTACATTAAACTTTCTACAATAGTTACGTATCCTGATATCAAGTCTTCTGAAAAGAATGTTAGATAGTTGAGGAGAAGTAACAGCCCCTTGAGGAAGACTCCCATTTAAAGTGACTATATCTACTATGTTATCCAGGACTTCCTGTTTTTTAGTATAATTAGAGATTTTTATATACTCGCTTAATGTTTCTTTTACTCTTTCAGCCTTAAGAGAAGGAAAGAAGTTTTTAATATCTATCCTTAAATAGTATTCTTTTTTTAAATGTGCCTCTAAAAAATCTAAGTAGCTCTTACCTTTGATAAATCCACAAACACAATTAGGAAGTGGGATATGTGTAAGGAAATTATCTAATAAGCTTTTTTGAATATTGTATAAATCACTTTTCGGACTAATTGCATTTATTTCTCTTTTTTTACCATTAATAATTAATTCAAATGTGTTGTAAGCATCGGCTTTATTACTTGTAATATCTGTTGGAGGAGTTAAACCATATTCTAATATTTTTTTATAAAAAAAACTTTCTTCATAAATATTAATACTATGACCTCCTAATTAAAATAGTAGTAATGGAGTAAGTACTTTCTGAAAGTATTAATGTTACGCGCAAAGTGAAGCTGCGTAAAAAATAACACACAGCAAATAGCAACATTGATTCCTTGGATTTTAAGTTAATTAATCATCTAGGTTTTTCAAATCTAGACGAACTTTTCAACAAGGCACCTTAAAAAGGCAATTACTACTTACTCCATTACTATTTCTAACTTCTCAATTATATCAGTTAACTCTGGAAATAAAATAGAAAATTCATATACTTTATTTTTCCCTTCTAATCCAGTATAAACGTATCTAATATAATCACTCACCCATCCTGAACCCTTTTTCAATTTAGGTAAAACTAAAATTTCTGTATATCCTTTTTTCAAAACACCATCTGGAAAATCTGCTAGATGTTTTTTGTTTAGAGGCACTAATGTATCTAATTTACCTTCAACTATAAATCTTAATAAATCTACCTTATACTCTGGACTACCAACCATGTTATAAATAGCTTTCAAGCTGTCTTTTCGTGTATACGCAGATTGATCACTAATTAACCATTCATAAAATAAATTATAGTTTTCTCTATTGATTAATACCCCTTCAATTGTTGTATCAACTGGATAGACGTTGTAATAGTTACAGTAACTTTTTACTAGATACCTAAACTTATCAAAAAGTGGATCATTGAAATTAAAAGTATTATCAACAAACTTAAACTCTACTTTCTTAGAGATTCCCATTACTCTTTTTCTAACATTTTTGAGTATCCTCCACTCTCCATAATGAAACAGCTCTTCACGTTCAAGTTCTTGATTTTTAAGAGGGTTGTAGGTGTCGCCAACAACTTTAAATTTTCTTGTTTTAACATTATATTTAAGAATTTTATCTGAATCTAGTAGTAACAAATACGGAATTTTCATTTTTCGTTGATGAGGGTGAGAGATGTCAAGAGACACGTTGTTTGAATCATAGGAAAAAATTTCTACTCGTTTCAAGATTGGATATAAATCTCTCAAAAATTTATTCGTAAACAATTCGTATTCAGTTGTGCCTTCAACAAATAAGATTCCATTAGAAAAATAATAACTAGCTTCTTTGTCGGTTATTATTTTATTTAATCTACTATCTTCAAATGTCTTAACTTTTTTTATAATTGTTGTATTTTTATCTTCTATTAATTGAAAAATATTAACTTCTGATAATACCATGCTATTCTTAACTACTCGTGATGAATGTGTTGATAATAATGTTTGTATCTTATTATCATTTAAACTGATGAAATTAACTAACTCATCTATTAAAGTAGGATGCAAACCTATTTCAGGCTCATCTAGAATAACTAAAGGGTGTTTTAACTTATCTTTATGTAACATATTTAAAACCAAATAAAAAATCCTAATGTAATTAAAGGAATTTGAACCATTTGAATAGAAATCTAATTTGTTTTCATTATAGTTGAAAACCTCTCCACCAAAGATAAATTTATACAATTGTTTAAATTTATCACTGTTGCTGTAAGGGATTAATCCATAACCAGATTTTTTTAATTCACCCTTTAATTGAGATAAACTTTCAATATATCTATCCCCATAAATTTTTTGTAACAAAACATCTAACTCTGTAGAAAGAGTATCTTCTGTTTTACTTCGCTTTTGACCTAAATCCCCTATTAAATCCCAAATATTTTCCCAATCTAATAAATCTATACTTCGAACGTCTATAAAATAAATAGGGAAAAGATATTTGATAATTTTTCTAGTTTCATATGAATGACTCCAAATAATTTTATTGTTTTTATACTGTATGAGAGTAAGCGTGATTATCTTCTCGCTATCTAACTCTTTTGAAATTTGTTGGAACATCTCTTGTTCTAGATTTCCCCTTTCTGTAAAACTTTTTAAGTCATATTGTATTGATATTTTAGCATAATCATTATAAGGATTTTCTTTATCAAAGATGTCTGTATTAATAGAATTCCCAGTAAGGTTCTCGTAATAATAATTAAGATATCTCTGTAGATTAGTTTTTCCTGATCCATTTCTTCCCAAAAGAATATTTAGGTCTGATAAAGTTAAAAAGCTATTTTTTATACTTCGAACATTCTCATATTTTATTTTTAAAATCCCCATTTTAAACCTCCCGTTAATTTAAATATCAAAACCCTTTTACATTTTTAAATTTATTCATTTTCAACTTTCAAATTTAATTATACATTGTTTACCAAATAATTCTCATTTAAAAATTTAATTTATCAGTTTGTAAAAAAATTGTTAGAGGAGTAGGGTTGCTTTTAAAGGAATGTATATTCAATGTCTCAAATGGCGTTTAACTTTTAAACGTATTACATTCGCAACAATTTCATAAAAAGGGAGCAACAGGAGTCGATCCCGCGTCCAAAGGTGTCGTGAACACATGCTTCTACTTGTGTAGTTGATCTATTGAATCTCAATGTGACACTGTCGATAAACTGACGTTACGCATCCAAGTAGATAGGTAGTAATCTCCAGCAATCTATTAAAAAACATGAACAGATTCACGCGGATGGACAATCTCTTCATCGGAGTGCTTCTAATCGCACTTATATTACTCACATTTCAAGATGGAAGCAATGCGATTGTGGCAGATTTGTTTAACTTATGGTGAGGACCAAATCGAATCTGAGCAATAAAAGCAAAATCAAGAAGAGGGCCACCCATGCATAAACTACGCAAGGATGACCCTCTTTTTTTATATCAACTTATCTTATAGCATAACTCCTAAAGTCAGCTAAGCTGTCTCATCATTCACCAGCTCATTTCTTCTCTTGTTGCTTCTTTAAATACGCTTCTCGAAGCTGATTGATTTTATCTTTTTTATTCGATACAGCTGGTTTTTTCCCATCTTGATACTTGGCAGCGGCCACTTTACTTTTCGTATCTAATTGGTATTTTCCCATTCGATTCACCTGCTTTCATCTAATTGTGAGACTTGCTCCACTAAAATCAAAAGACCTTCTAATCTCAATGAAATTAGAAGGTCTTCGTTAAAAATCATTGATCACAGTCCATGTAGACTGTTTAAAAATGGAGACGGCGGGAGTCGAACCCGCGTCCGAAGGCATCGTAACGCATGCTTCTACGTGTGTAGTTTATCTATTGAATCTCAATGTGACACTGCCGATAAACAGGCGTTGTCGCATCCAGTCTGGTTCATCTCTTCTTCGCGCCCTCAGACGGCGAGGTTGAAGCGTAGCTTGCTTAGTTTGAGACCCTGAAAGTCATCCACACAAGCGATGGATGTCAGGATCCGCAGGGCACTTAGGCTGCTGCGAGTTGTGTGTTAGTTTTGCCAGTTATAGGCGTTTGCGTTTTAACGAGGCCGACCCCTCGACACGCCACATACGACCGACCTACCCCCGTCGAATCCATAACGTCCCCGAGGTGGTAATTGGTACTACAACAACTATACCACAATCAGGTCTCGCTGTCAGTATTTTTGCCGGTCCCGGAGTGCACGGTCGACGTCACGCTTCGCGTCTTTTTTCTTCAAGTCGTCGCGTTTGTCGTACTTCTTCTTCCCGCGCCCGATTCCGAGGAGACATTTCGCGAATCCGCTCTTGATGTACACCTTGAGCGGGATGATCGTATACCCATCACGTCCTTGTGCCCCAATGAGCTGATTGATTTGTTTCCTATGCAACAATAGCTTTCGGACACGGAGCGGCTCATGGTTGAACCGGTTCCCCTGCTCGAACGGGCTGATATGACAGTTGTGAAGCGTCGCCTCACCACCGTCAAAGCGGACATACGCGTCGGCGATGTTGATTTTTGACTGGCGCACCGATTTGATTTCGGTCCCCGTCAACACCATACCGGCTTCAATCGTATCTTCAATCGCATAATCGAAAGACGCTTTGCGGTTTTGAGCGAGCACGTTCGAATCTTTCTTCTTGGCCATACACATTCAGTCCTTTACCTCAATATAGAGGAGGGGTCGCCCCCTCCTATCAACGACGCTTCTTCGCTCCTCGTTTGGCGTCGCCTTTTCGTTTTTGCTTGTCTTTCTTCTTCAAGTTGAGTGCCGAACGGCCTTGTGACGATTTCTCGCCTTCCCGTTTCGGTTTCTCACCTGGCTTGCCCGGTTTCCCTGGCTTGCCGCGTTTCGGACGTTTGTCGTCACGACCACGGCCTCCACGTTTCTCATCTTTCTTCGGGCGGCCTTCTTTCGCCTTAATCGTCGTCGGTTGACGACGGCGCGACTGTTCCCGTTTCGGCATGCCGACGACCGTGAAGTCGATCGTCCGCTCGTCTAAGTTGACGGCGTCGACTTTGACACGGACCGCGTCACCGATGCGGAACTGACGGTTCGTCCGCTCACCGAGGAGCATGAGCTGCGACTCGTCAAAGTGGTAATAGTCATCCATCGACTGGAGACGAACGAGCCCTTCAATCGTGTTCGGGAGCTCGATGAACATCCCGAAGTTCGTCACGCCGCTGACGACGCCGTCGAACTCTTCACCGAGACGAGATTCCATGTACTCGGCTTTCTTGAGCGCCTGCGTCTCACGTTCGGCATCGACCGAGCGACGTTCGCGTTTCGAGGCTTGCTCGGCGATTGGGCCGAGACGGTCCTCATACTTGGCAATCGTCTTCTCTGACACGTCTTGATTGAAGACGTATGTGCGCATGAGACGGTGGACGATCAAGTCCGGGTAGCGACGAATCGGCGACGTGAAGTGCGTATAGAAATCTGTCGCGAGACCGAAGTGGCCAAGGGAGACGTCATCGTACTTCGCCTGTTGCATCGAGCGGAGCATGATCGTACTGATGACCGCTTCTTCCGGTTCCCCTTCGATCGCCTTCAAAATCTTTTGAAGCGTCTTCGGGTCGACCGTCTGGCCTTTGAACCGTTCGATGTGCACGCCGAAGTTGGCGACGAAATCGAAGAAGAAGTCGAGCTTGTCCGACTTCGGATTGTCGTGGACACGATAGATGAACGGGACGTCCATCTTGTGGAAGTGCTCTGCGACCGTCTCGTTGGCGGCGAGCATGAACTCTTCAATCAACTTCTCCGCGACCGAGCGCGGACGGAGGACGATGTCGGCCGGTTTGCCTTCCTCGTCGACGACGACTTTCGCCTCGGCGAAGTCGAAGTTGATGGCACCGCGCGCGTTCCGGCGCTTCCGGAGCACTTCCGCGAGTTCGGCCATAAGGTCGAATTCGCCGATGAACGGCTCGTAGCGTTTGAGCGTCTCTTCGCCATCGCGCTCGATAATCTCACGCACGTTCGTGTACGTCATCCGTTCCGTCGTCTTAATCACACTCGGGAACAGCTCATGGTTGACGACTTTCCCGCTTTGCGGGGAAATCTCCATGACGCAGCTGAGCGTCAGACGGTTGACGTGCGGGTTGAGTGAACAAATCCCGTTTGATAAACGGTGCGGAAGCATCGGGATGACGCGGTCGACGAGATACACACTCGTCCCACGCTCGAACGCCTCGATGTCGAGCGGTGAGCCTTCCCTCACGTAATGCGAGACGTCGGCGATATGGACGCCGAGCTCATAGTTGCCGTTGTCGAGTTTCTTGACGTGGACGGCATCGTCCAAATCTTTCGCGTCTTCCCCGTCAATCGTGAAAATCGTCTCGTTACGAAGATCGACACGGCCGATGAAGTCTTTCTCATCTGCCTCGTCTGGCACCGCGTTCGCTTGATTGATGACGTCTTCTGGGAACTCGGTCGGAATCCCGTGCTTGTAGACGATCGACAAGATGTCGACGCCGGGGTCGTTCTTGTGTCCGATGATGCGGACGACGTCACACGCGCCGGCGAAACGGCCGTCCGGATATTTCGTGATGCGGACGACGACTTTATGGCCATCGACGGCACCGAGCGATTTGTCTGGATTGACGACCGGCCAGAAGTTGATGCGCTTATCGTCCGGCTCGATGAAGGCGAACTGGTCGAGGCGTCCGCTCGGGAGCGTATACGTCCCGACGAACTCGGACAAGCCGCGCTTCAATACTTTGAGGAGCACGCCCTCGGTCTTGCCACGGTTGTCCTCGCGTTTTTTGACGAGAATCGTGTCACCGTGGTAGACGTCTTTCAATTGTTCAGCTGGCAAGAAGACGTCATCGGTCTCCCCTTCGACCGATAAAAAGCCAAAGCCGCGCTGATGGATCGAGATGATTCCCGATACTTGGCCGAGTGCGGCGAGCGTCCCATAACGGTTCGTCCGCGTGCGGCCGATAGCCCCTTCTTCTTCGAGGGCATTCAATGTACGGATGAGCTCTTTAAAGGCATCCGTCGACTCGAGCGCTAATCGCTCGGTCAATTGGTCGACAGTGAGCGGTTTTTCGCTCGACTGGATAATTTCTAATAGTTGGTCACGTAAATTCAACGTGACACCTCCTTCTTAGACTGACCAGTTCAACGTTTCGAGAAAATCGAGCACGTCCTGGTGCAGTTTCTCTTTTTCTTTGTCGAGGGTGATCACGTGTCCCGACTGCTCGTACATGAGCAATTCTTTTTGGAACGCGTTGATCGCCTCATAAATTTCGTGTGCAGAATGAGGATCGACCATCCGGTCTTTCGCCCCTTGGACGACGAGCGCCGGGACGTAGATGTCTTCGAGTTTCGTCGTCGTGTCGCGAACGAAGGCACGAAGGTCTTTGAGCGTCGGCATCGGCTTAAAGTCTGCCATCTCCTGTTCGATCTGTTCAGGTGTTTTGTCTTCTCGTGATTTATATTCTCGGGCGTACGCTTTGACTCCTGTGTAAAGACGGTCTTCTGCGTCAATACCCGTCGGCGCGCACATCGGGATGACACCTTTGACGTCTTTCTCTGAGGCGAGTCGAAGCGACATGACGCCGCCGAGCGAGAGCCCACAGACGGCAATCTCTTCGTAGCCTTTCTCTTTCAACGTCTCGTATGCGTTCAACACATCTTCCCACCAGTCAGCCGGTCCATACTGGAGCAACTCTTCCGGCGGTACGGCATGGCCGCGGTATTGCGGGCCCATGCACGTATACCCTTCTTTTTGTAGGAAGCGACCGAGCATGCGTACATCCGCGCTCGATCCTGTAAAGCCATGTAACATCAACACGGCACGTGGCCCGCCTTCGAAGAAGAACGGTTTCGGTGCTGTAATCTTCATTGCTAACGTCATCTCCTCATACCTTCCATTATTCCCATAATAATTTTGAAAAAAACAAAAGCTGATCGCCTCACGTAAAAATCGAGAACGATCAGCCTTTCATCATAATGATGCGACTAGTAATCCTAAAATGAAAAACAACGTGCCTAGTACAGCTGCAGTTCGGTTCAAAACAGCGTCAAAGCCGCGCGCTTTCTGGCGGCCGAACAACTGCTCCGCGCCACCTGCAATCGCACCAAGACCTTGCGACCGACCTGACATGAGCAGTACGACGACAATCAATAAGACAGCCACGACGAGTAGGCTGATTGTAGCGATCGTTTGCATAGTAGTCAGTTCCTCCTTCTTTTTACACGCCTTTTATTATATCGAAGTTGTGAACAAAACACCAGCGTTCAAATTATCGGGACGGGTAGCTGAACCCTTCTCCAATGACCTCTTTCACTTGGTGGATGACAACGAACGCACGTGGGTCCGTCACTTCGACGATTTTCTTGAGCGGTCCGACTTGGCGCTTGTCGACGATCATGTACAGCATGTTCTTATCTTGCTTCGTATAGTAGCCGTGACCGTGGATAATCGTCGCCGAGCGGCCGAGCGTCTCCGTCAAGACGACGGCGAGCTCTTCTTGCTTGTCACTGATGATGGTGACGGCTTTTCGGATGTTAAGTCCCTCGGCGACGAGGTCGATCACCCATGAGCCGATGATGATGGCGATGAGCGTATAGAGGACGACTTGTTCGCCGAGGAAGAAGCCTGAGGCGGCGACGACGATCGCATCGATAATGAACATCGATACGGCGACGCTCAAGTGAAGATACCGTTCCATGAGCCGGGCGATGATGACCCCGCCCCCGGTCGTCCCACCGACGCGGAGCACCATACCGATGCCGACCCCGATCATGATGCCGGCATAGACGGCCGCGAGCAACTTGTCTTCCGACGGACTCCCCCAGCTATGCGTCAAACTGAGGAAGAATGATGTCGCGACGACGGCGATGACGGAATAGACCATCGTTCGGCGGTCGAGTAGCTTATACCCGATAATAAACAGAATCCCGTTCCCGATAATCGACGTGACGCCGAGGTCCCACTCGAACAAGTAGAACAAGATGATCGTCACCCCGAGAAGCCCGCCTTCCGAGAAATCGTTCGGGACGGTGAAGTAGTTCACCCCGAACGCGAGGATGAACGATCCGGCGATGATCCAGGCGATATCTTTTACAGAGATCGATTGCAGCTTTTTCCACACTTGTTGGCGGAGTAGATGTTGTTGTTGACGTTTCATAATCGTTTCCCCTTTCCACATAAAAAAGACCGCGGCCAAAACCGCAGTCTTTTCCTTATGCTGGCTTTGGCGCACCGTCTTTCATAATCGGCAACTTGCGGTCCGCGACGTTTTCGTACACGGCCAAGAGTGCCTCTTTTTCCAAATCCCAGTTATATTGTTCACGCGCCGTCTTCGTGTTTGCTTTGACGCGTGCGTAGAGCGCTTCGTCCTCGAGCAAGCGGTTGACACCTTCAGCGATCGATTGTGGGTCGTGCGAGTCGACGACGACCCCGACATCGTTCCCGGCGACGACCCGTTCGATTTCAGGGAAATCGCACGAGACGACCGGCACTTCGGCCATCAAATATTCGAACAACTTGTTTGAAGAAGCCGAATAGTGGTTGAAACAGACGTTGTTCAATACTTGGAAGCCGAGGTAGGCGTTCATCGTATAGTACGGTAACGCCTCGACCGGTACCTTGTCAATCATCTTGACGCGGTCTGAGACACCTTCATCTTCAATCATCTGCTTGATTGTCGGCTTCAGTTTCCCGTCGCCGATCATGACGAGCGTTCCTTCTTTAAAGTCTTTCGCCGCAAGAATCAGTTGCTCGAGTCCGCGACCGGCTTGGATGCCGCCCTGATACAAGAGAATCTTCTCATCTTTTGGAAGTCCGAGGAGCGCGTGCGAGTCTTTTCGGAGCGAGAAGTCGAGCGGACGATAGAACGGATAGTTATGGAGCACGTACGGATAGAAACCGTAGAGCGTCTCGTTATGCGCCGCGCGCGTATGGTTCTCGACCATCATCGTGTCGACGTATGGCAGGAGCCAGCCTTCGAGGTTACTTTGGATGTAGCCGTACCCGGTCCGGTCCGTCTGCACTTCGTGCGAATCGTAGACGATCTTCCCGTTGTTGACGAGTTTCCCGGCGATGAGCGCCTGCGGGAGCGTGTTCAAGTCATTGGCGTGATAGAAGTCGTACGACTTCTTCGTCGACGCGAACACCATCTCGAGCATCGCACTCGCATTGACGATATTTTTACGGACCGGCGGAAGCAAGATTGCGCCTGCCGCGGCACCGAGGCCGAGCATCGTCAGTGGCGCGAGGACGAACAGCCCGGCACCGACGAGTCCGGCACCAATTTTCCGTGTCGTCTTCTGTGAGATCCACGTCCGGGCCGACTTGAGCGCCTTCATCCCGTTGACGAGAATCGACGGCTGCCGCTTCACACGGATGACGCGGAATCCTTCCGGACGCATCTCTTCCGCCGGGAGATCTTTATTTTTCGGATCTTGGAGGGCGATCAAATCGACCTCGTAGCCCGCCTCGGCGAGCGCCGAGCATTCGCGAAGGACGCGGGCGTCATTCGTAAAGTGGTTCCAAACAAACATACATACCTTCATCGTGTTGCCTCCATCGTTACTTTTTCGATCACGTCTTCAAGGACGTGGATATTGTTTTCCCAGCACAAGTTGTCTTTCACATAACGGACGCCGTTCGCCCCGTACTGTTCACGTAACTCGGGACGCTCAAGAAGCGTCCGAAGCGAACGCTCGATTTCATGGATGTCACGCTTCCGCGACACGTAGCCGACCTCGGCCGCTTCGATGACATTCGCCGCATGGCCTGACACCGCCGCGACGATCGGTTTGCCGACGGCCATGTAGTCAATCAGCTTTCCAGGGATGACCGTGTCGAACACGTCCTGGTCAATCAAGCTGACGAACGCGACGTCTGCATTCTTGATTGCCTGGAACGCCTCCGTCCGTGGCATCGCCTCGAGGAACAAGAAGTTTTTAAAGCCACGTGCTTTAATCATGTCTTTCAACTCGTTTTTCCGGTAGCCGTATCCAATCAACTTGAAGTGGACGCGCGGCTCGTCGCGGAACCGCTCCGCGAGCTCGAGGAGGAGCGATACGTCCTGGGCGAGTCCCATGTTGCCGGCGTATAAAATCTCCATCCGGTCGTCTTCTGGGACGGTCCGCTCGAGGTTGCGCTCACTCTGTCGAATCGAGTTCGGCATATAGTGGATGCGGTCGTTGTCGACGCCCCGCTGGCGAAGGTAGCTACGAAACCCTTCTGAGTTGATGATGATGGCATCGGCCGACTGATACAACCGTTTCTCAAACCAAAACGCCGGCGCGAGCATCCAATCGTGTTTGAACACGCCGACCCCTTTCACCGATTCCGGCCAGAGGTCACGGACGTCCAAGATAAACGGGACGTCGTACTTCCGTTTCGCATAGACGCCGACGAACGCCATAAAAAAAGACGGGGTCGTCGCGAAGACGACATCCGGTTTCGTTTCGAGCGTCCGTACGGCGCCGACGCCTTTAACCATCTGTTCGAGGAACAGGGCGAGCCGGTTCAGCATGTTTGACGTGTGCTTGCGCTTCTTCGTGATGAGCCGCTTGATGAACGGTTGGTTGTTGAGCGCGTGATCGTTCCAGAATCGGTCGTCTTGATACAAGTTGAAGTTCGGATACGACGGCGCGGCTGTGATGACTTCGACGTCATAGCCGCGCTCTTTCATGAGATGCGTAATATTTTGCATCCGGTTGCCGGCACTGCCGATTTCCGGATAATAGTTTTGACAGACCATTAACATTGTTTTCAAAAGTAACACACCTTACTGTTGTTCGAGTTCGTCCACAAAACGCTTCAAGAGCGTAAGGACGTTAGGTTTTAATTCCGGGTCGCACAAGGCGTGGGCGATCGTCGCCTCGATGAAGCCGATCGGTTCCCCGACGTCATAACGACGGCCCTCAAATTCATAGGCGTACACCGTCTTCGCCTCGTTCAATCGAGCGATGGCGTCCGTCAGCTGAATCTCGCCCCCGGCGCCGACTTCTTGGGCCGCGAGCGTCTCGAAGACGTCCGGCGTCAAAATGTAGCGGCCAAGGATGGCAAGGTTCGAAGGGGCCTCCTCGACCGGCGGTTTCTCAACGAACGTCCGGACCGGGATGAGCTTCCCTTCGACGGCAAGCGGGTCAATTATACCATATCGTTTCGTCATTTCATACGGGACGCGCTGTACCCCGATGATGGCACGTTCGTGGCGTTCGTACTGCTCGATCAACTGCTGCGTCGCCGGTACGTCCGACTCGATGATGTCGTCCCCGAGGAGGACGGCGAACGGTTCGTCGCCGATGAACTTCCGGGCACACCAAATCGCATGGCCGAGTCCCTTTGGTTCTTGCTGGCGTATGTAGTGGATGTTCGCGAGATTCGACGAACGGCGCACCGATTCAAGGAGTTCGGTCTTTCCTTTTGCTTCAAGGTTTTGTTCAAGCTCGATGGCCCGGTCGAAATGGTCCTCGATGGCACGCTTGTTCTTCCCGGTCACGATGATGATGTCCTCGATGCCAGAAGCGACGGCTTCTTCCACGATGAACTGAATCGTCGGTTTATTGACGATCGGGAGCATCTCTTTTGGCATCGCCTTCGTTGCCGGCAAGAAGCGGGTGCCGAGCCCAGCCGCCGGGATGATGGCTTTTCGTACACGTGTCATGGACGTCTCTCCTTTTTCTGTACTGTATCTGATTATACCCAATTTGCCTGAATTCACGCACATAAAAAATGGCCGTGACATGCGTCACGACCATTTCCGGTCTTCCATGGCTTTATACAGGAAGTAGCCACTGATCCCGAGGACAATGAGAAGAAGGAACAGCCCGCTGAACGCCGCCCTTTCACCTACACTTTTCGATTCCCGGAATCAGAGACAACTACGCTCCGTCTGAGCGACCTCTTAAAACCATTTATGTCCGTTCATTTGGATGAAACGATACTCGGCTTGATAATGATCGTAATGCCCTTCATCAATCATGCGTTGGAAAGCAGCATCCCCTTCTGCCGCTTTTCGTTGCATCAATCGACAGAGCGCATCGATTCGTAACAGCAACATGTCCAGTAACTCTGCTGATGATTTTCCCCACCCGTACGCTTCTAAGAAGAGAGACACGCGACGTCTGTATGTCACGTCATCGCGGTCCGCCTCATAGTGAACGACTTCACCCGATTCGGCTTGATGACGCCGGCTGAGTGGGACGAACGTATAAAGCGCATAGACGATATCCCACGCTCGTGGACCGGGCGCCGCCAAATCAAAGTCGATGACCCCTGCCACTTTCCCGTCATCAAAAATCGTATTGTAGACGGCAAAGTCGTTATGGCAAATGACTTCACACGGTTCTGGCGTATTATCGAGCGAGTGCCAGTCAGATGGCCACTCGACATCCGCTGTCGCGTCATGCAACCGGCGCATCAGCCGAGCGGCGGCTTGAATCGCTTCATCCGACCACATGTACGCTTTCAACGGATAATCAGCCGTCTCGCCTTCGAGATACGTTAGAATCTCTCGGCCTTGTTCATCGATTCCTATGAATCGTGGAGCACCCGATACTCCATTCGCCTCTAAATGTGCTAAGAGCCAATGTACATGTGCACTACCGTCTTTCTGCGTCCGATAGACGTGTTTGCCTTTTTTGTAGACGGTCGACACGTTCCCCCCGCTCAACCTCTCCTCTTGCTCATTTGATTGGTCCATCCAATCCCCCCATTCTTCATCGGTCACGTTCATTATACAGCATGGTGAAGTGCCGATGACGGATTCTAAAGCTTTGAGATGAAATCAATACAGAGCGTCCACACCCGTCCAAGCGGCCTCGATGCTTTCTGCTGGCAATCTATGGAGCCTCCTCGAAAAGATGATTGAGTAAAACGCGACTGAATCAGACGGTGGGCGACTCCTTGGGGAAAGTGATGCAAGGATGACCCCGTAAAGCGCGCATGCGCTGCGGAGGCATTCGCATCACCCAAGAAAGCGTCCCGCCGTCTGATGAAGTTCAGTGCTGTAAAACGGGTTGAAACCAAAAAACAGGCCCGCACGAGGCGGACCTGAAAATAATCAATTATTTTTTGAGGTTGTAGAACGACTTGATACCGTCGTACTTCGCTACATCGCCGAGCATGTCTTCGATGCGGAGAAGTTGGTTGTACTTCGCGATACGGTCTGTACGCGAGAGCGAACCAGTCTTGATTTGACCAGCGTTTGTCGCAACCGCGATGTCCGCGATTGTCGCATCTTCTGTTTCACCAGAACGGTGCGAGATAACAGCTGTGTAACCAGCTTTTTTAGCCATTTCGATTGCGTCGAATGTTTCTGTGAGCGTACCGATTTGGTTAACTTTGATGAGGATCGAGTTCGAGATGCCTTTCTCGATACCTTCAGCAAGTTTCTCCGTGTTCGTTACGAAGAGGTCATCTCCAACGAGTTGAACTTTGTGGCCGATTTTGTCAGTGAGAAGCTTGAAGCCATCCCAGTCGTTCTCGTCGCAACCGTCTTCGATTGAGATGATTGGGTACTTCTCAACGAGTTCAGCGTAGAAGTCTACGAGCTCAGCAGTTGTCATTGACTTGCCTTCGCCAGCGAGTTCGTACTTGCCAGTCGACTTGTCGTAGAACTCAGAAGACGCAACGTCCATTGCGAGGTAGATGTCTTCGCCAGCTTTGTAACCAGCTTTTTCGATCGCTTCAAGGATAACTGTGATTGCTTCTTCGTTTGACTTAAGGTTTGGGGCGAAACCACCTTCGTCACCGACAGCTGTGTTAAGACCCATACCAGAAAGAACTGATTTGAGGGCGTGGAATACTTCTGCACCCATGCGGAGCGCTTCGCGGAACGATGGCGCGCCTACAGGCATGATCATGAACTCTTGGAAGTCAACGTTGTTGTCCGCGTGCGAACCACCGTTGATGATGTTCATCATTGGCGTTGGAAGCGTCTTCGCGTTGAATCCACCGAGGTACGTGTAAAGTGGAAGGCCGAGCTCGTCTGCTGCTGCGTGTGCTGCTGCCATAGAGACACCAAGGATCGCGTTTGCGCCGAGTTTGCCTTTGTTTTTCGTACCGTCGAGCTCGATCATTTTCGCATCGAGTGCATTTTGATCGAAGACATCGTAACCGATGAGTTCTGGTGCGATTGTGTCGTTTACGTTCGCAACGGCTTTGAGTACACCTTTACCAAGGTAACGTGACTTGTCGCCATCACGGAGTTCGACTGCTTCGTGCTCACCAGTTGATGCGCCTGATGGGACGAGGGCACGGCCGAAACCGCCGTCTTCTGTGAAGACTTCTACTTCGATTGTTGGGTTACCGCGTGAATCCAAAATTTCGCGTGCGTAAATTTCTGTAATCATTGACATATTGATTCGCTCCTTTTTGTTTGGAAATCGGATTTACTTCTTAACGATTGACGTGCCGGTCATTTCTGCCGGTTGTTCACCACCAAGAAGGTGAAGAAGGGTTGGGGCAAGGTCAGCCAATGCGCCTTCGAGCGCTGGCTTCAGCTCTACTCCATGTTGTGTGACGATACATGGGACAGGTTCTGTCGTGTGCGCCGTCATTGGCGAGCCGTCCGGGTTCGTGACGAGGTCAGCGTTCCCGTGGTCCGCCGTAATGATCGCCGCGCCGCCTTTGGCAATGAGTGCGTCCACTACTTTACCGAGGCATTCGTCGACGACTTCGACTGCTTTCTTCGTCGGTTCGAGCATGCCCGAGTGACCGACCATGTCCGGGTTCGCATAGTTGATGATATATGCGTCATACGTATCCGACTCGATACGCTCCAAGAGACCTTCTGTGAGCTCGTATGCGCTCATTTCCGGTTTCAAGTCGTACGTCGCGACTTTCGGCGACGGCACGAGGAAACGATCTTCGCCTTCAAACGGTGTTTCTTGTTGTCCGTTCAAGAAGAACGTGACGTGTGGGTATTTCTCAGTTTCCGCGGCGCGGAGCTGTTTGTACCCTTGCGCGGCGAGTGTTTCCCCGAGCGTGTTCTTCAAATCTTCTGGCGGAAAGACGATGTCCGTATCGATTTCATCCGAGAACTTCGTCATCGAGACGAGCAAGATGTTCTGTGGATGTGTGCTCGAAAGTTCGAAGCCTTTGAAGCCGGTCTTCTCTTTGAACACTTTCGCAAGTTCAATCGCCCGGTCCGGACGGAAGTTGAAGAACATGATCGCGTCGTTGTCTTGAATCGTCGCAATCGGGTGACCGTCTTTCTCGATGACCGTCGGAAGAACGAATTCATCCGTCAAGCCGTCTGCATATGACTTGTTCAAGACATCAACCGCACTCGTGCCCACTTCGCCTTTCCCGTTGACGAGGACGTCGTATACTTTCTCGACGCGCTCCCAGCGGTTATCGCGATCCATGGCATAGTAGCGACCAGACACGCTAGCGACTTGACCGACACCGAGTTCAGCGAGCTTCGCTTCCGTCTCTTCGAGGAAACGGGCTCCTGATTTCGGATCACAGTCACGGCCGTCCGTGAAAGCGTGAATGAATACTTTTTCAATGCCATGAAGTTTCGCGAACTCGACGATGGCGTACATGTGGTTGATGTGTGAGTGAATTCCACCGTCCGAGACGAGGCCCATGATGTGGAGATTCGAATCATACTTCTTCACATGTCCGGCCAAATGGTTCATTGCTTGGCGGTCAAAGAGTGAACGGTCTTTGATGGCGTTGTTGACGCGTGAAAGTGACTGATAGACGACTCGGCCGGCACCGATATTCAAGTGACCGACTTCTGAGTTCCCCATCTGCCCTTCCGGAAGGCCGACGTACTCGCCTTTCGCGTTTAGGAGCGTATGTGGATACTGCTCCCAGTAGCGGTCGAAGTTCGGTTTGTTCGCCGCAGCGACCGCGTTACCGAACGTCTCGTCTCGCATACCAAAGCCATCTAAGATGATGAGGGCGACTGGTCTTGCCATTTAAATCGCCTCCAACAACTTGAGGAACGAAGCAGCTTCAAGTGAAGCACCGCCGACGAGCGCGCCGTCGATGTCTTCTTGCGCCATATACTCCTTGATGTTCTCGGGTTTTACAGAACCACCGTATTGGATGCGTACTGCAGCCGCTACGTCTTCGCCGTAAAGACCTTTTACCACGTCACGAACATATTTACATGAGCTTTGCGCGTCTGCTTCGTCCGCTGATTTCCCTGTGCCGATCGCCCAAACTGGCTCATAGGCGATGACGAGTTGTTTCACTTGGTCAGCTGAGAGGTCCGCGAGGCTACCTTCGACTTGTGTCTTGATCACGTCTTCGAACTTGCCGCCTTCGCGCTCGTCGAGTGTTTCACCGACACAAACGATTGGCGTAAGACCGTGTTCAAACGCTTTTTTCGTTTTGCTGTTGATGAATGCATCCGACTCACCGAAGTACTCGCGACGCTCTGAATGGCCAAGGATGACGTACGTCACACCGAGGTCTGCGATCATCGCTGGGCTCGTCTCACCTGTGTACGCCCCGCTGTCTTTGTCGTACATGTTTTGAGCACCAAGCTTCAAGTCTGATCCTTTTGCTGCTTCTACCATTGGAGCTAGGAAGACAGCTGGTGCGCCGATTGCCGCGTCCACTTTATCCGTTGACGGGACGTTGTTTTTGACTTCCTCCACGAAAGCGACAGCTTCCGAGAGTGTTTTGTTCATTTTCCAGTTACCTGCAATAATCGGTTTACGCATCGATAACCCTCCTCTGTTTTACTTGTCGTTAAGCGCCTCGACGCCTGGAAGTTTCTTGCCTTCCATGAATTCGAGTGAAGCGCCACCACCAGTTGAAATGTGGCTCATTTGATCTGCAAGGCCAAACTTGGCAGCTGCAGCAGCTGAGTCCCCACCACCGATGATTGAATATGCGTCGCTGTCTGCGAGTGCTTGGGCGACACCTTTCGTCCCGTTTGCGTATTTATCGAGTTCGAATACGCCCATCGGTCCGTTCCAAACGACAAGTTTCGATTCGCGAATCGCTTCCGCGTAAAGTTCGACTGTCTTCGGTCCGATATCAAGGCTCATATGATCCGCAGGGATTGAGTCGATATCGACTGGTCCGACGTAAGTCTCTTCGCCGAATTCTTTCGTGATGATGCAGTCGACTGGCATCAAGAACTTCACGCCTTTGTCTTCTGCTTTTTTCATAAATTGACGTGCGAGGTCGAGCTTGTCTTCTTCAAGGAGTGACGTCCCGACTTCGTGTCCGTTTGCTTTCGCGAACGTGTACGAGAGACCGCCACCGATGATGAGTGTGTCAACGATGTCAAGAAGGTGGTCGATGACCCCAATCTTGTCAGCAACTTTCGAACCACCGATGATGGCCGTGAACGGGCGATCTGGGTTCGAGAGCGCCTTGCCGAGCACTTCAAGTTCTTTTTCCATCAAAAGACCGGCAACTGCCGTGTCGACGTTTTGCGCGATGCCTTCCGTCGAAGCGTGGGCACGGTGTGCCGCACCGAACGCGTCGTTGACGAAGACGTCAGCAAGCGCCGCGAATCCTTTTGCGAGTTCCGGGTCGTTCTTCGTTTCACCTGGGTAGAAACGAACGTTCTCGAGGACGACGACGTCGCCTTCAGAGAGTTTTGCGACTGCTTCTTCCGCGACCGGACCGTACGCTTCTTCAACGAGCGGTACGTCTTTGCCGAGAAGTTCAGCGAGACGCTTCGCGACCGGAGCGAGTGAGAACTCAGCATTCTTCTCACCTTTCGGACGGCCGAGGTGGCTCGCCAAGATGACTTTCGCACCGCCGTCGATCAAGTGCTTGATCGTCGGAAGCGCTGCTTGGATGCGCGTCTCGTCTTGGATGACGCCATCTTTGAGTGGAACGTTGAAGTCAACGCGGCAGAAGACGCGTTTCCCTTTTACATCGATGTCACGAATAGACTTTTTGTTCATAACCTTCGCCTCCATGTGTCGTGCATTTCAATTTCATAAATAGAGCGGAGAACAATCTCTTGTTTCCGCTCCTATTTGATTCTATTTAGTTCACGAACTTACTTCGCGATTTCAGCGAAGTGCTTGAGTGTGCGAACCAATTGTGCAGTGTAAGACATTTCGTTGTCGTACCATGCAACTGTCTTAACGAGTTGCTTGTCGCCAACTGTCATGACTTTCGTTTGCGTCGCGTCGAAGAGTGAACCGTACGTGATGCCGACGATGTCAGAAGAAACGATTTCGTCTTCCGTGTAACCGTAAGACTCGTTCGCTGCTGCTTTCATTGCTGCGTTGATTTCGTCAACTGATACAGTCTTCTCAAGAACTGTTACGAGTTCTGTGAGTGATCCTGTTGCAACTGGTACACGTTGTGCCGCACCGTCAAGTTTACCTTGAAGTTCTGGGATAACGAGGCCGATCGCTTTCGCTGCACCAGTCGTGTTCGGTACGATGTTTGCTGCTGCCGCACGCGCACGACGGAAGTCACCTTTCGGGTGTGGCGCGTCAAGCGTGTTTTGGTCGCCTGTGTAAGCGTGGATCGTCGTCATGAGACCTTCAACGATTCCGAACTGGTCTTGGAGAACTTTCGCCATTGGCGCCAAGCAGTTTGTCGTACATGAAGCACCAGAGATCACTGTCTCTGTACCATCGAGGATTTCGTGGTTCGTGTTGTAAACAACAGTCTTCATGTCACCTGTAGCTGGTGCCGAGATGACAACTTTTTTCGCGCCAGCTTTCAAGTGAAGCTCCGCTTTCTCTTTGTCTGTGAAGAATCCAGTACATTCGAGAACGATGTCAACACCGAGCTCGCCCCATGGGAGTTCTTCTGGGTTGCGGTTTGCAAGTGTAAGAACTTTCTCGCCGTTTACGAGGAAGTGATCGTCATGTACTTCAACGTCTCCGTCGAAACGACCTTGCGTCGTGTCGTACTTGAGAAGGTGAGCAAGCATCTTCGTGTCAGTCAAGTCGTTGATTGCAACAACTTCGATTCCTTCGTTTTTGATGATCTCGCGGAATGCTAAACGACCGATACGTCCAAATCCGTTAATACCAACTTTTACTGCCATGTTAATTTCCTCCTTAGGGTAGAAGCTATTTATTGAAGAGCCAACGGGGGTCAACTCTTTAATAACACGTTAATAATTCTGTTGCCGCACCTTCGTCCGTGACGAGGATGATGTTCGGCGTATGTTTCGCATATGCAGCGATCGCCTGCGCTTTCGATTTCCCTCCAGCGACCGCGATGACGGTGTCCATGTTGTCGAGCTCTTCTAATTGAATGCCGACGGTCTTGACCCGATGCACGATTTCACCTTCCGCGTTGAAATAATAGCCAAACGCTTCGGCGACGGCTTCATGCCGTTCGATCATCTGCAAATGCTCCGGTGTGGCGCGACGGCGTTTTGCCATCGTTTCAGCCTCACCAATTCCATGTACCACGATTCGCGCCGCTCTAATCATTTCCAGCACATTTTTTATGCTAGGTTCCTCCACCATTCGTTCGAACGTCTCCTGCGACACTTCGTCCGGAATATGGAGCAAATGATAGTCTGCGTGGGCCCGGTCCGCCATCCTTGAACAGACGGTGTTCGCTTGCAGTTCAAGCGTCTCACCGAGCCCGCCGCGCGCCGGCACGAAATGCATCGGCCGTTCTTTCTTATCGGGCGACATCATCGCCGCGACAGATGCCATCGTCGTCCCGCCTGTGACCGCGATGATATTATCATCCGGTGCCAGTCGCGCTTTTAACTGCGTGACGGCGGCCCGACCGATATCTCGCTGGACCCAGAACGTCTCGTCCGAATCTCCCGGAACGATAACGACTTGGCGAACGCCCAATTTTTGTTCGAGTTCTCGTGCGACTTCGGAGATTCCGAGAATCTCGCCCATGACTTCGTGCAAGTCCCGGAGAACGTTTCGGCCCGATTCCGTAAGGGAAATCCCTTGAGTAGCGACTGCGAGCAGACCTTGGTCTTTCAAGAAGTCGACTTCTCGCCTTAAGATGCGTTCTGTCAGCCCGAGGCTCGTGGCTAATGTCCTGCGGCCGATTGGCTGCATTAACCGGACATAATGTAAGATGTCGTAACGATGTCGGAGCGTGTCGAGCAGGTCTGGGACGATTTGCTTCTGAACATGAATCAGTTGCTGGATCATACCTCAATTCCCCCTCGACATTAGTATGGACATTTTTTGTCCCACTTTCATTTTTACGTCCCACCGCTACGAGTTCATCTTATCAATCACTTTTCCGTCTTGCAACCCCTCTAAACGTTTTTTTTCGATGTAAGCGTATACTTAACAAAATCTTCAACTTTGCTGTCATCGTATCGTCCTTGACTTATGACATGCCCTTCGTGTACCACGACCGGAATCTCATACAAGTATTTGGCCTCGAGCGTCTCATCCGTCGTGATGTCGATTTGCTCGAGCTCGAACGGATAGTCTTCCCGTAACCATTCGAGCATGATGAGCGCCTCCTCACAGAGCGAACAATTGTCACGTCGGTAAAGTGTCAGCTTCATTCATCTCTCCCCTTTCCATAGTTGTCGTTCCCGTTCACGCGAGTTGCCGAAGCCGAGCGCTTCCCGATAGTTGGCGACCGTCCGTCTCGTCACATGATACCCTTTATTCGAAAGCGCCTCGCATAACGCTTGATCGCTCAGCGGCGCCGTCTCGGAACGGATCAACTCGGCGATCGCCCGTTTAATCATGAACGGAGACTGCCCCCGTTCTGTCCCGCGGACGAAAAAATCACGCCACGCCATCATGCCATTCTCCGTCCGAACAAACTTCTGTTGAATCGCTCGGCCAACTGTCGACTCGTGTTTATTGATTTGCGCGGCAACTTCTTTTCGAGTCAACGGATGCAACACGAGTTCGCCGTTCAACCAATCGGCCTGCCATTCGGCGATGACGTCCCAAATCGCCTGCAACGTCTTCGTCCGCATCGCGAGCGTGTCATGCCACCATTTCACTTCTGGGTCAGTCGCTTCAACATCGAGCGTCGGCGTCAACCACGTCGTGACGAGTTGTCCGTCTTCCCGCCTTACCTCGAGCTCGGGAAAGACTTGTTCAGTTTCTTCATATAATAGCGGTACTTTTGGCAAAGTCGCGATTAAGCGCGTGATTCGGTCGAACTCAGACGCACTGATCTCGAGGAAGCTTGGAACGTCCTCCACTCCCGCCTCGAGCGCCTCGAACACGTCCAAGACGAGCGGGTCGTCGTGCTCGATGGCGTGACGGTATTGGCATTCGCGTTCATTCTTCGCTCCGACACCCGTCGGTTCTAAAAATAACAGCGCCCGGCGCGCCCCTTCAATCGCCTCAACTTCCACGCCGAACCGCTCGGAAAGCAACGCATCCCTCTCAGGCAATAAGCCGCGATGGTCGAGCGCGATGACGAGCTGACGTTGCAGTGCTTTCTCCGCTTCAGTCCCGCTCCCTTCCTCGATTTGCTCGAACAAGCGCGCCTCAAAGCCGGCCCCCGCGTCGGCGATCCACTCGACCATGCCGTTCCCACTGGCCGCATGGCCGGTCCGCCGTGCGAGTCGGCCGAGCTGGAACACGACAGCAGCCCGGTCCGCCTCTAACACAGGCAGGCGCCGCAACATGTCTTGCGTCAATTGTTGTTGCTGCACTTGATGTTGAACGTGTCGATGCATAACGGTCACTCCTCTCGCCTTCTATTGTAGCGGAAGCGCCTCCATGCCGCTTCAAAAAAAGGTCGGGAAACAGGATTGCTTTTTTAAAAAAACAAATGTATAATAAATCGTGTCAGAGAACATGCACCCGTAGCTCAGGGGATAGAGCACTGGTTTCCGGTGCCAGGTGTCGGGAGTTCGAATCTCTCCGGGTGTATCATACGTAAGGGGTCAGGCAAACGCCTGACCCCTTTTTTCGTTTCAGCACATTCGAATCGTGGAATAGGTGAAAAACGATGACTATCGTTTGACCAACATTGACTATAGCGGTATGATATGTTTACAACCTACATAAAAGGAGGCAGATTCAATGTTAATTCCAACAGTTATCGAACAAACAGGTCGTGGGGAACGCGCATATGACATTTACTCACGCTTGCTTAAAGACCGTATTATCTTGCTCGGAAGTGCGATTGACGACAATGTCGCCAACTCAATCGTCGCACAGCTTCTCTTCCTTGCAGCGGAGGACCCTGATAAAGACATCTCGCTTTACATCAACAGCCCGGGTGGTTCGATCACTTCTGGGATGGCGATTTACGACACGATGAACTTCATCAAACCGAACGTGTCGACGATTTGTATCGGAATGGCCGCATCGATGGGTGCCTTCTTGCTTCAAGCCGGCGAAAAAGGTAAACGCTTCGCGCTTCCGAACGCGGAGATCATGATTCACCAACCGCTCGGCGGCACACAAGGTCAAGCTTCGGACATCAAGATCCATGCCGAGCGCATCATCAAGATGCGTGAGAAGTTGAACCAAATCATGGCCGACAACACGGGCCAGCCACTTGAAGTGATTGAACGCGACACAGAGCGCGATTACTTCATGTCAGCTGACCAAGCGAAAGACTACGGTCTTATCGACAAAGTGATGTCACGTTAATTACCTCGACACATGTACACTTGTACATGTGTCTTTTTGTGTCAACATTCAATGTGTCGTCTCTTCATGTATTGACCCAATTTTATAAGAGGACGTTTTATAATGTTAAAGAGTGGTGTTCAAGACTTTTTATTCCATGAATGGAGGCATATTTTGAAAAAATTCTTAAATTATGTCGCGAATCAAACATCTAACACTGTGAGCGAGTGGGCACACCTCGTCCAGTATATGGAGCAATCGCCAGAAGCGATTTTCATTGCCACGGCGACGTTTGAGCAGCGCTACACGAACCCCTCCTTCCGAAAGCTTTTCCGTAAGACGCGCGATGACTTCTTTACCGAGCCGATGTGGGAGAAGACCTGGTCAACGATTCGGGACGCCCAGGCGCGAGCCTCTCAAGGAGAACGGGTTACGTCCGAGGTGACGTGCACGTTTGGCGAAGGAACACACCATTTTTCCATCACCCACTTGCCCGCCCCTGTCAAAGCGTCTGAACGGCTCGTCATCGGAATCGTCAAATCGATGACGGACTCGATTCAGTTGCAAGAAGAACGCGTCCGCTTTGATGCGTATCGTCACATCTTTGGGAGCATCGATGGACTCGCCTTATTCGAATTCAATTTGAGCAACAATGCGTTCACGACGTTCGGGTCGCTCGAAGCGATGTTCGGTCTGACCGAGACCGATTTTTCCAATTATACGCCCCAACTGTTCAAGCAGATGCTCCATCCGGACGACTTGAATGCGTATTTGGCTGACCTGGGTCAACTGATGATCGATCCAAAGACGTACACGCGGGAATCGACTGTGCGGATCTTTCACCTTCAGACGGCCCAGTACCGCTCGTTTCTCGTCAAGAGCCACTTGTCGACGAATCGGAAAGTGTTGACGTTCGCCGTCATCGATTCATCACGCTCCACGTCGAGCGATCAGACAACGATTGAACAATTGAGTCAATTCGTCGAAGCCGCGATGATGGAATATGACTTTCAGACGGAGTCGTTTCGGTATATGTCGCCTGGACTCTTCACCATGATGGGGTACACGTCAGAACTACCGGCTTTAACGCCCGAGTTTTGGAGAGACTTGATTCATCCGGACGATCTCGACTTGTTGCTCGCCTCGCGTGAGGAGTCACTCGCCGGAAAAGCCGACACTTACGTGTATCGGGTATACGTAAAAGGCGAACTCGTCTGGGTGGAGGAACGCCGCGAGCCAATAGTTGACGAAACGAAACGTGTCACCGGTTATCGGTCGATGTTTAAAAACATCACCCGTCTCCATGAACAACAAGAAAAAATCACAGAGCTCCGGACGGTCGATCCGGTCACGGGCGTCGCCAATCGAGAGACGTTGACCGAACATGTCCATACGTTGTTAACCAATCACACCCCGGTCACGATGATCGGCGTCTCGTTCAACCATCATAAGGAAGTCTCCCAAACACTCGGCTTTGAGTTTGCCGACGAATGGCGTGCCGTTACGACGGCCGCCCTACAACAACTCATCCCGGACCAAGCGATGCTCGCCCTCATCGGGGAGGACTTGAACGCGATCGTGATTCCGAGTGCGTGGACAGACGAAGAAGCGCGCCAGTTCGGGAAGCGCGTGACGGAATTAGCGGAGCAGCCGTTCGTCATCGGGAATTATGAAATCTTCACGACGATTTCCGTCGGGGTTTGTCGATCGCCACGGGACGGGAAGACGGCGAACGACTTAATCAAACATACGGTGCACGTCACGAACTATGCGTTCGCTCAAGGGGCGCCCTATGTGGAGCTCTATTCGTCCAAAGTCGATATTCCTTCCCTACGTCGCTATGAGCTGATTAATGATTTACGGACGGCCATCAAACAACGCGAGTTTTATGTCGTGTACCAGCCGAAAGTCGACGCCTGGTCGGGTGAAATCATTGGGGCGGAGGCATTGATGCGCTGGACCCACCCAAGATGGGGAGCCGTTTCCCCTGCCGAGTTCATCCCGTTGATTGAGCACAACAATCAATACGTCGAATTGACCGACTTTTTGATTTCAGAAGTATGTAGCTTTTTGAAACGAATGGCTGCCGATATCCCCATCTCAATCAACGTGCCGGTCCAATATTTCTATCGGGACGACTACTTGGCCGTCTTACGCCAATCGATTGAAGCGAACGGACTCACACCGTCCTTACTTGAAATCGAGATTCCCGAGTCGACGCTACTGGATAATCGCCCACGGATGAAACAGGTGTTTGATGAGCTGAACGCATATGGCGTCCGCATCTCGTTTGACGACTTCGGCAAAGGCTATTCATCTTTGGCCTATGTGCAGGACTATAACGTGCAAACGATTAAAATCGACCGTGTCTTTGCGCATGGGATTCATCAAAACACGAAATCACAGGCGATCGTCCGCAGCCTCATGTTCATCGCCAAAGAGTTCACGATGCACGTCGTCGTAGAAGGCGTGGAATGTTTCCGAGATCTTGCTTGGTTACGTGACCATGGCGTCACGACGATTCAAGGATTCTTGTTCAGCCGTCCGGTATCCAATCACGCGTTTCTCGCCTTGACCGAGCAGAAGTTTTTACATCCGACCGAGGTGTTACCGGTCGAACGACAAACGGAACTCATTCCCGCCCACATGTCGTTCTCGAAAATCAAGACGCTCACGATCAACCTCGGTCAGGCCCCCGTATTAGTCGCGATTCGAGCGTCAGGCTTGGTGGCGCTTTATACGAAACTGTATTTACCGCCTGACGACTTTTTACGATTCACCCTCGCGCTACCGCCGAATCAAGTGTCGGTCGCAGTGACAATCACGAACCGGGTCGAACTCGCGAACGGACTCTATTGTTACGATGCGGTCCACCAAGACGAGACATCGGTCCAACAAGCACGTGACGATACGCGCCGACGGTTTCCGAACCAGACGTGGGACGTCGCCCGGGACTGGTTCTGATTTTAAAAAAAAGATGCATCTCGGTTGAACGGTTCTCTAAACATGGAAAAATGCCAACGTTTGGAGAGCCAATCATCGAGATGCATGTTCTTATTGGACGGGAATCCACACTTCAATTAAATCATCCGCGCCACCTTGTCCGTGGATATAACGTTCAAAGTCGACCGCATCACGTAACATCACATCTGGTAACGTTAATAAACGGTTGTACGTTGAGGGAATAGCAGCTATTCCACCTTCAACTGTTGCCACAATATAACGTCCTGCCGTCAATTCAACTCGGCGACAATCCTTACCTGACAATGCTCCTGTCGTTGCCGCTACATACGTATCTTCTTTTGCGATGCACACTCCGTATGACTCATCCGTCCCTAACTCTCGATTGAGCCTCATCCACGCCTCCGGAATTTTCGTGAGTTCAGTCTGATAGCCATTCACGTATTTTGGTTGATCCCATGTCTCGTATCGAATGTTCATCGAATCCCCTCCTGTCTGCATCCATTTAATTTGTTGTTCAATCAATCGAAGTGTCCTCATTTCGAGTCGAACTTCTTCTAATCGTTGCGAAAGTAGCGTTTCAAAACGCTCTGTCGTCTGCATCGCTTCAATGGATACCCCCATTTGACGCAACAATCGAATCTCGTTTAAACGTCGAATTTCTTCCATCCCGTATAGTCGATATTGATTATCGAGTCGAGTCGGTTGGACAAGTCCTTTCGCTTCATACCACTTGATTGCTTTTATGGAAAGCCCCGTCAAATGTGCGACTTTTCCAATTTGAATCATTTACTTCCCCCCTTCCTACTCTTACTGTACATCCACCCGTAACGGACAGGTCAACTTCTTTATTCTTCGACTTCGACCCCGAACACGTAACGGCTATCTCCGTTCGCCCAGTCCCCGCCGGTCTCAAACAGGTATACGCCCGGTTCATTCGGGACGATTCGTTCGGCCAGTACGAGCTCCCCGTCCACGATTTGATGAAACGTCTCATTGTCCGGTGTTTCATGGAACGAGATGTCGATGCGCGCACCGGGCTCGACCGTCACAAGCTGCAAGTCGTCCGGCTCCGGCAAGGCGTGATCTTCGCAGACGGCCTCACTTCCGTTCGACCAACAGTACGTCGACTGCTTCACTTCGGCCGTCACCGACCCGACCTTGACCGTCGGAAGCGGCGGTTTCGTGCTAGAAGACGTCTGCCAAAACGACAGCCCGTATACAATCCCTCCAGCGAGCACCAGTACAATTACCCAAAACCACATCGTCTTTCGTCTCATTCGCCCCACTCCTTTGTGTCCTATTCCCGTTCCAACAAAAAAAGACCCACTTTCCGTGAGTCTCCCTTGTCATTTCGGCCGACGGAGCCCTTTCATCATATAACCGCCTTTAAAGTCGATCGGATCGAATGCGACGAGGAACGCTTTCGGCTCGTGGTCTTCGACGAGCTGCCGCAACTCTTTCATGCGCGTTCGAGCTGCCAACACGTCGAGGCGATAGCGGACACCGTCACGTCCTTGCCCTTGATAATGGGTCACCCCATAACCGCTGTCGCGCATCTTTTGGATGAGCTCGGCCGGGAATTCTTGCGTGTGCACTTGAATCATGTTGTACCCGATTGCGAGCTTCCGCTCGACGAATCCACCGACGAGAATACCAAGCCCGAAACCGACGGCGTAGACGACCATCCCGATCGTCGTCAAATCTTGGAATACGATCCCGAGCGCAAAGATGTAGATGAGCGTCTCGAGCGTCCCAAACATTCCGGCGATGACCGTCTTCCCTTTGACGAGCATGATCGTCCGGAGGGTGAGCACCGGGACGTATAGTAGTTGTAACAACAAGATGAGCAAGATTTGACCCATTCCATCGACCTCCTATCGATTCAATATCTCCACTATTCCAAATTTCACAGACGGATGCAACCAAAAAAGGCTGACCGCAGTCAGCCTTTCGCTTAGTTATCTAAGTTGCGGACACTTGTGAGCAACTCGTAGTCCTTCCGGATGACTTGATAGATTGCGTTCGTGTTGCCTGAGAGCATCTCTTCTGCCCGAAGTTGGTTGAGGAAAAGGCTCGTCGCAAACGTCACGAGTGCACTTTTTGGAATCCCGATTTCTTTTGCACGCTCGGTGATGACGCGGTCAAGCTCAGCGTCGATCGTGAGCGAAAGTCGTTTCTTATCATTCGCCATAATCATAAAGCTCCTTTAGTTCGCTTTTCAAAATCCTATACACAATTGCTAATTATATAGGAAGAATGGTTTTGGCGCAACCGGTGTCACGAGGAGCCGATTTCTTCGCCCTTTCGGACTTTCTCGGCAATCTGGTCGATTTTCCGGAGCCGGTGGTTGATGCCCGACTTCGAGATCGGTCCCGTCTCGAGCATCTCGCCGAGTTCTTGAAGCGAGACGTCCTGATGTGTGACACGCAGTTCAGCGATCTCGCGGAGCTTCGTCGGTAGCACTTCGAGACCGACCGTCCGCTCAAGATACTTGATGTTCTCGACTTGGCGGAGTGCCGCCCCGACCGTCTTGTTCAAGTTGGCCGTCTCGCAGTTGACGAGCCGGTTGACCGAGTTGCGCATATCCTTGATGATGCGGGCGTCCTCGAAATCAAGCATCCCGCGCGTCGCCCCGACAAGTTTCAAGAAGTCGGAGATTTTCTCGCTCTCCTTGATATAGAGAATATGCCCTTTTTTGCGTTCGAGCGTTTTCGCGTTCAACCCGAATCGGTTGGCAAGGTCTCGGAGTGCCTGGTTATGGTTCTCATACAAGCTATACACCTCGAGGTGATACGATGACGTCTTCGGATGGTTGATTGAGCCACCGGCGAGGAACGCGCCTCGCAAATACGCACGGGCCAAGTTCTCGTCACGCGTCATGTCCGAGTTGAGCGTCCGAATCATCTCATATTGCTCCCCGAGAATCTCAAGGTCTTTTAGCATCGTCTCGGCGTGCTGGGAGACGCGGACGATGTAGACGTTGTTCTTCTTCAGCCGCATTTTCTTACGGACGAACAAGTCGAGGTGATGGTCATACAGCCGTTTCATCAGGGAATAAATCCGTCGGGCGATGGCGGCGTTCTCCGTCGAGACGTCGAGCGTCATCCCGCGTCCGAGGGCGAGCGAGATGACACCGTTCATCCGGACGAGGGCGGACAGTTCCGCTTTCGCCTCGGCGTCGGTGACGGTCAATTGGGTCAATTCTTTTTTGACGTCTGAAGCAAAGCTCATCTCATTCCCCTCCTTTCTTGATCAATCGTTCTATTTTAATTCAAGCTCTTGGAACGAGCGTGGTTTCTTAATACGGAGGACACGTTGCATGACGAGCCCAGCAATCGCGTCCGAGTCGTGACGGATGTAGTCACGGTTGTAATCGACGATGTCGCCCGCGAGGACGTTCGTGCCGTAATTACGAAGCTTCTTACGGTCGAAGCGGACCTCTTCGGAGCCGTCCTCGAGATAACGTTCTAAATACGTGTCCTCGATCGGCTCGTTGTTGACGACAATCGTATCAATCGACGGTTTGCCGAGATACGCCTCAATCGCCTTCAAATGCTTCATCGCATCGTAGCCTTTCGTCTCGCCTGGTTGCGTCATGACGTTACAAATATAGACGACCGGCACACCCGCCTCGACGATAGCGTCGCGCACTTCTTGAATTAACAAGTTCGGGATGATGCTCGTATAGAGACTACCCGGTCCGAGTACGATGACGTCCGCCTCATGAATCGCTTCAACGACACCCGATGCCGGCTTGATGCCGTCCTCGAGCAAGAACAGTCGCTTAATCGGCTTCTCGACGAGCGGAATCTTCGACTCGCCTTTCACGATTGTCCCGTCTTCGAACTCGGCCGCGAGCGTCATGAGCGTCTCCGTGACCGGGAGCACCCGGCCTTGCGCGTTCAACAGCTGTGACAAGACGTCGACCGCCTTGACGAACGAACCTTCACAAATGTGCGTCGCCGCCGTCAGCATAAGGTTGCCGAGGGAGTGGCCTTCAAGGCCGTACCCGCTATCGAACCGATACTGTAAAATCTTGTCCATGAGCGGCTCGACTTCGGATAAGGCGAGAATGACGTTTCGAATGTCGCCCGGGGGCAACATATGAAACTCGTCGCGGAGCCGTCCCGAGCTCCCGCCATCATCCCCGACCGTGACGATCGCCGTGATGTCGAGCGGATAGTGCTTCAATCCGCGGACGAGCGTCGATAATCCGGTACCGCCGCCGATGGCGACAACTTTCCGATCGCGTCTCATCTTATTTCTCCTTCGTCGCGTGCGCTAAGTCGCGATGGACGGTCTTGACGTTATAGCGCTCCGCGAAATGTTCCGATACTTTTTCGGCGAACGTGATCGAGCGGTGCTTCCCGCCCGTACAACCGAACGCGACGACGACTTGCGTCTTTCCTTCACGCTTATACTGCGGCAAGAGGAATTCGAGCATATCGATCAACTTCTTCCAAAACGCCCGCGCCTCAGGGTGCGACATGACGTAGTCTTGCACTTCGCTCGTCTGGCCCGTGAGCGGACGAAGCTCCGGGATATAGAACGGGTTCGTGATGAAGCGGACGTCGAACAACAAGTCGATGTCGAGCGGCACGCCGTGCTTGAACCCGAACGACATGAAGTTGACGGTGAACGGGATGCGCTCCTCGTTGAACTGGAGTAAGATCCGGTCCTTGAGCATCTGCGGTTTCAAATCGCTCGTGTCGTAGAGCGTGTGCGCCCGGTCGCGGAACCCTTCGAGCAGTTCACGTTCCATTTTGATGCCGACAAGCGGCGCGTCTTCCGGTGCGAGCGGATGTGACCGGCGCGTCTCTTTATAGCGGCGGACGAGCACGTCGTCCCGCGTCTCGAGGTAAAGCAAGTGCGGGTGTACGTTTTTCTGTTCTAAATCATCGATGACGATGAACAAACTATCGATGAAGTCGCGCGTCCGCGTGTCGATGGCGACGGCGATTTTCGGACGGACCGAGCTGATGACATCGATCAGTTGTGGCAATAAGACCGGCGGCAAGTTATCGACGCAAAAATAGCCGAGGTCCTCGAAACTATTCATCGCGACCGATTTCCCGGCCCCGCTCATCCCGCTGATGATGATCAATTCTTCTAATCCTTTAAAGTCTTCCATCTCCATGACGCCCCCTTAATTTTGACAACCGAGCCGTGTGTGTAGCACTCTTCACTCTTTAGTATAGCGAACGCTCGAAAAAAAGAGAAGGGATTGCGGTCGCCCGCAATGCCTTCTCCGGTGAATCACGCGTTTTGTTCGTGCAACGCCTCGAGGAGACCCTCGATATAATGTTGCGCGTTTTGCGCGGCAATCGATCCGTCGTTCGTCGCGGTGACGACTTGGCGGAGCGTCTTGTCGCGAACGTCGCCGGCAGCGAAGATTCCAGGAATCTTCGTCTCCATCGCCTCGTTCGTGACGATATAGCCTTGTTCGTTCAAGATGCCGAGATCTTGGACGAACCCGGTGATCGGGTTCATGCCGATATAGATGAAGACGCCATCGATGTCGTAGTCCGACTCCGTGCCGTCAATCGTGCTGACGAGACGTGCGCCACCGACTTTGCCGTCGACTTCTTTAATCTCTTGGAGCGTATGGTTCCAGATGAAGTCGATTTTCGGATTGTCGAACGCCCGCTTTTGAAGAATCTTCTGCGCACGCAACTCATCGCGACGGTGAACGATTGTCACCTTCTCCGCGAAACGTGTCAAGAACACACCTTCTTCGACCGCAGAGTCCCCGCCGCCGATGACGAACAAGTTCTTGCCTTTGAAGAACGCACCGTCACAGACCGCACAGTACGATACGCCGCGACCGCCGAGCTCTTCTTCACCCGGTACGCCAATCTTTTTATATTGTGCACCTGAAGCGAGAATGATGGCTCGTGCTTTATAGTCGCGGTTGTGCGCGTGGACGACTTTATATTCGGTTTCGTCCGAGATTCGTTGGACGTCGCCGTACGCATATTCTGCGCCGAACGCTTTCGAATGGTCGAACATCTTTTGTGACAAGTCCGGACCGAGGATGCTGTCATAGCCTGGGTAGTTCTCGATGTCTTCCGTGTTGGCCATCTGGCCACCTGGGATGCCGCGCTCGATCATGAGTGTCGATAAGTTCGCACGTGATGCGTAAAGCGCCGCCGTCATTCCGGCTGGGCCTGCCCCGATGATGATGACGTCATAGATTTTTTCTTCTGTCATAACGATTCCACCTCTGCATGAAATTGATTGCCTTCAGTATATGAAACCTAGGGAGGTATCGTCTATCTTTATGCTTATTCGATTGTCTGCTTGAACGAACGAATCGTGTCCGTGAGCGTCGAGACATCGACACCGAACACGTCGGCGCAGTCCGCGAGAACGAGCGCGTCTCGTTTCGCATAGAACGTCCAGACGAGCGCCGCGGCCGATGCCGTGACGTCGTCAAATGAATAGTTGCCGAGCAATAGGCGGGCGAACCGCTCATAGAAGTCGCCTTCTAAGCTCATCTGCTCCGCTTCTGAGACGTGACGCTCGGCCAAGACGAGCGCCTCATACGCCCGCTCGATGCGTGCGTCGCCTGTGAACGGTGTGGCACAGATGACGGCCTGACATTTCTTCGCGAAGGCGATGACCGTCTCATCGTCCGTGACAGTGGCCGTCAGCGCGAGCGCCTCGAACGCCTCGTCGTCTTCAAGCTTAGCAATGATGCGGATAATCTCGATTCGCGCCAAGTCGTCTTCTTGCCGTAACCCTTGGACGAGTGCCGAGCGGAACTCGAGATTGTCACGGATATCGAACGATTGCTTCTCTTCAAAGCGTTTCAATTCCTCACCATTCAAATAGGTCGCCGCTTCTTCAAGACGCCCGGTCTTGTAGGCGGAGACGCTGAGCCAATGCCCAAACAGTGAATCCCCACGGAAGCCCCGCTCTTTCAAAAGGCGAAGTTCTTCGTAGGCATGATCATAATGCCCGACGAGCGCGAGCGTCGTCGCGAGTTTATAGCGGACTTCAAATTGAAGCGGACGGACGCGTGTCAGCGGGGCCGATAAATGAAGCGCCGCTTCGGACTGTCCAGCCTCATGGAGCAACAAGATCGTATTTAAAATTGCATGTAAGTTGCCCGGGTTTTCATCAAGCACATATTCGAGTGTCTCGAACGCCGTCTCGTCGTTCCCTAAATAGAAATGGACGACCGCCAAGTTGTTATAGCCTGGCCAAAACGTCGGATAACGGTCAATCAACCGCTCAAGCGTCGACTTCGCGGCAAACAGGCGGCCTTTGTCGATTTGACGTTGCGCTTCCGTATGCCATGTGATCAATTCGTCTTCTTCTTCGTCCTCGAGCTCTTGCTCAAGTTCAATCAGTTCGAGGAGCGACTGAACCGACTCCGCGTAAGGGCCGTTCGCTTCACGTTCAAGATAACGGCTCGCAAAAGTCGCAGCTTCCTCATATTGTGAGATGTAGGCACAGTTGCTCGCAAGGTGGTAAAGGGCCTCTGTCGCCGTATCATCGAGTTGTAGCACCCGTTTCCACACGTCATTGGCGTGGTAGACCTCTCCTACTTCGAATAACAGTTCAGCGTACTGTTTGTGATAATCGACGCGGTGTGTGGCAGCAGCCGTAGCTTCAGCCATGAAAAAAGTCGCTTCATCTAGGCGACCTTCTCGTAACGCGCGACGACCTCTATAGTAGTGGAGCTCCGCAGCGAGCGGAGATTCTGGTTCGGGTAGCGTCATTAGAGCTTCATAGTTCGCTTCCATATTCTAAATCCCCCACATCAGTTCTAAATCGTTTTTTGGTTGCAGGGTTAAGAATACCGCACTCAAACGGCGAGGGCAACTGTAAAACTTAAAAAAAATCGGGACTATATTCCTTCTATAATGAATATATTTTATAGGGTGCGAAAATTGCTTTTCAGCAAAAACTTGTTGCTTCTCAAGAGTCGCATAAAAACGCAAAAAAGCGGAATCACTTTATGAAAACGTGATACCGCTCAAGTATTTTTATCTTGTGACATCCGTCACCGTTCAAAATTGATTTCGTGCTAAATTGTGTCTATTTCGTGTCGACTGTCAAGAGCTTTGCACCGACGACGCGCTCCCCGGGCAAGACGTCACGATGGACGACGGCACCGGCACCTACGACGGCCCGATCGCCGATCGTGACGCCCGGAAGGATCGTCACGTTCGCCCCAATCAACACCTCGTCTCCGATTGAAACGTCGCCGATTCGATACTCGTCGACGAGGTATTCATGACAAAGGATGGTCGTATTGAATCCGATGACGGTGTTCCGCCCAATCGTGATCCGTTCCGGGAACATGACGTCCGGTGTCACCATGAGGGCGAGTGCGCTATACTCCCCGATTCGCATGCCGAGAAACGTCCGATACAACCACCGTTTCGCCTTCACCGACGGGAAGAAGCGACCGACCATGACGACGGCCGTGTTCTTGAACACACGGACGAACCGAATCGTCCGATACATCTGCCAGAGCGGATTCGGTCCGGCGAGACGGAACCGTTCCGTCTTACGCATGGATCGTAACCTCGTCAAGCCACGCTTCGAAGTGTTCCATCGACTCGATGATTACGTCCGGCTCGAGCGCCTCGAGGAAGGCACGGCCCTTCAAGGCCCAACCGACGGCGACTGTCTTCGTCCCGGCATTCTTACCGCTAAAGATGTCCGTATCGTTGTCCCCGACCATGACGGCCCGTTCAGGCGTCGAATCGAGGGCGCGAAGGGCGCGTTCGACCGGTTCGGCGTGTGGCTTCTCGTTTTCAACGTCATCGGCTGTGATGACGACGTCGAACAAGTGGTCGATTTTGAACAAGCGCAACCCTTGTTCGACGACAGGACGCCCTTTCGACGTGACGATCCCCATCTTGTAGCCTTTCGCATGCAGACGCTGAAGCCCTTCGATGACGCCCGGATACTCGGCGACGAGTGCATCATGCATCGCGATATTGAAGCTTCGATAAAACGCCTGCATCTCTTTCCACTCTGGTTCGTTCAGTTCCCGGAACGACTTCTCGAGCGTCGGGCCGATGAACGGATACAAATCCTCATCCCGATACGTCTCATGCGGGAAGTAATAGCCGAGTGTATGACGGAAGCTCGCAAGAATAAGTGGGTTCGTATCGAGCAGCGTCCCGTCCAAATCAAACAGTAACGTATCCATTAATCAAACAGTCCTTTCTCTGAAGGGTCATCATATCGTTTCGCTTTGCGGCGTACGACCATCATGACAATTCCGAAGACAATCATCAAAATCGAGACGATTTGGGCCGTCCGTAAGTCTCCAGCCATGAGGCTGTCCGTCCGGAGTCCTTCGATATAGAAGCGGCCAACCGAGTACCAGACGAGGTACGACAAGAAGATATAGCCGCGTGGCGGGTTCCCGACCATACGCCAGACGACGAGGACGATGACCCCGAGAAGGTTCCACATGCTCTCGAACAAGAATGTCGGCAAGTAATACGCCCCGTCGATGAACATCTGATTCACAATCCAATCCGGGAGGCGGAGCGTGCCTTCTAGGAAGCTACGCGTTGTCTCATCCCCATGCGCTTCTTGGTTCATGAAGTTGCCCCAACGTCCGATCGCTTGGCCGAGTAGGAGCGACGGCGCGAGGATGTCCGTCACTTTCCAGAACGACATCGACTTGCGCATGCTGTAGACGATGACGACGAGGAGCGCTCCGAAGATCGCCCCGTGAATCGCGATACCACCTTGCCGGATATCGATGATTTGCCCGAGGTTTTGGCTATAGTAATCCCATTGGAAGACGACATAGTACACGCGGGCGAAGACGATACTAATCGGAATCGACCAAATGACGACGTCGACGAGTCGTTCCGAATCATAGTTGATGCGTTTCGCTTCGAACAAGGCGAGTACGAGTCCGAGCATCGCCCCGAAGGCGATAATCATCCCGTACCAGTAAATCGGCAGCGACCCGATTTCAAATGCTACACGATCAAACGTCGGTTCCACCATCATTCCATGTCCCCTTCGTTATCGTGGATCGCGTTCGCGAGACGCTCGGCGAACTCTTCCGCGGTATTGATGCCCATGTTTTGAAGACGATAGTTCATCGCCGCAACTTCGACGATGACGGCCAAGTTACGTCCCGGACGGACCGGAATCGTAAGGAGTGGCACTTCGCTATCGATAATCTTCATCGTGTTATGGTCGAGCCCGACACGGTCATAGACTTTCCCTGCGTCCCAGTTCTCGAGGTTGACGATGAGGCTAATCTTCTTATGCGAACGGACGGCACCTGCCCCGAAGAGCGTCATGACGTCGATGATGCCAATCCCGCGAATCTCGAGCAAATGACGGATGAGTTTCGGTGCCGATCCGACGAGGAGTTGATCACCGGTCTGGCGAATCTCGACCGAATCGTCGGCGACGAGACGATGCCCGCGCTTGACGAGCTCGAGCGCCGTCTCCGATTTTCCGACACCGCTCTGTCCTTTAATGAGGACGCCGACGCCATAAATGTCGACGAGGACGCCGTGCATCGCCGTCATCGGTGCGAGCTCCATCTCGAGGAAGTTCGTGATTTGTGATTCGATTGATGTCGTCACTGCGTTCGTCTGCATGAGCGGTACGTTCGCCGCCTCCGCCTGTTCTAAAATCTCTTTCGGGATGTCAAAGCCGCGCGTGATGAGAATGCCTGGTGTCAGCTCGGTGCAAAGAATCTTCGCGCGTTCACGGCGACTCTCCTCGGACAGGCTCGCATAAAACGTGAGCTCTGTCTTTCCGAGCACTTGCAGGCGGTTCTTCGCATAGTGCGTATAGTAGCCGGCAAGGACGAGTCCCGGGCGACTGAGATCCGGCGTGGCGACAGGACGGTGAAGTCCTTCTTCCCCCGCGACGACTTTTAATTTGAAGCGCTCAACGAGTTGAGCCGTACGTACGATATTTTGCATGAGTATCTGCCCCTTTCACGCTCATTATTGTATCATAGCTCTCTATACTTGGTGTCAGCGAAAGTGAGTCGTGGTGTGTCAGAAATAAATGAAACAATTTTATATGAGCGCCGTAAATAGGGTATAGACCATTAAAGGAGGTGAAATTCATGAACTCACTATTTGTGATTGCGGTCATCTTTGTATTTATCATTGGGATTGCGGCACTCGTCTATCTCATCAAGTCACTCATCGACATGTGGCGCGAGTACGCCGCGACGAAAAACGAAACGGTTCTGTTATTATTCATTTTGAACATCGTCGGCTTTTTCTTATCCGGCTCGCTCATCTCGATGATCGTCGCCATCATCTTCTATTGGAAACGGTCGCGTAAAATGCGTAACCTTGGGATTTTCTTACTCATCGCCGGACCGATTCTCTTCATCGTCTTGGCGATTGGCTCGTTCACGCTGTATGAAGCCCCAATGATGGAATGGGAACAGATGGAGTACGAGATGAATCTATAACCAAATATGGTTACATCGTGAACAAAGAGAGGAGCGTCATCCCGCATGGGGTGCCGCTCCTCTCTTTCTTATCGTATGGGAAATCAGCCTTACTCGCTCGGAATATACCCAATGACTTCGTTCGTCTTTGGCGAAAGCAACACGATCGGGGCGCCGACGACGCTGTCGGGTTCAGACACGAACGAAACCGCGAGCACTTCTTCCCCAATGAGCGTCTCGTCAAAAAGCTCGAAGCCGTCCTTGATGACGATTCGGTTCACCTCGGCGTTTTGCCCCTCGTCACTCGTTCCCTGCCAATTGCGCGCGGTGATGTAAGACCAGGCGACGGCGATTGCTTCGTCGTCAGCCGGCTCGGTTCCGTTGACGACGCGTTGCGCATCGTCACATCCGACGAGCAACAGTACCGCAATCAACACCCCTCCGTATACCGAAACGAATCGCCGCATGTGACCCCTCCCTCTATAAAAGAACCCGGAGGCATCACCTCCGGGTCGTGCATTACTTCTGATGAAACGGATTGTTCAAGTCCCCTGGGTTCACCGGGTCGACCGGGTCAACCGGTTCATGCTTCTCTTCTTCGAGGAACGTGGACGGTGTGTGCTGTGAACCGTGCTCGAGGTCGATCGTTCCGGTACGTGTGCCGGCTTCAACTTCGATGCGCGGAGTTTGGCCCCGTCCAGAGATAAATTCAAGGCGGCGCTGGGCGACGTCTTTTCGGTCACGGACGATTTCGAGTTCGTCTAAGTTACAGTGCAAGCCGCCGAAGTTCGTCTCAAGATCCCCTTCGACCTCGACGCCGTGTGGCAAGACGAGGCGGATGTTCCCGGCGAGCGAGACGAGTTCGAACTTGGCTGGACGAGCCGTCGCGAGTTCGGCCCGAATATTGCCGTTACCGGTCTTGAGGGAGGCCTTGTCGTACTTCCCTCCGACAATGACGGCCCCGTTCCCCGTCCGGACGTGGACGAGCTCGGTCTCAATTCCATCGACTTCGACCGTACCGTTTCCGGTGTTGAGCAACAGTTCGGAGGCGTGGACGTCGTGCAGGACGATGCGACCGTTCGCCGTCTGGACGCGGACGCTCTCGACGTCGAGCCCATCGGCACGGACTTCCCCGTTTAACGTTTGAACGTTTAAGTGGTCGAAATGATGATGTGGGACGTACAGTTCGACGTGCGCCCGGACGAGTTTGTCACGAAGCGAGACAACGAGACGGTCTCCGATGACCGAATGTTTCACGGCCGACTGAAGCTGCTCGAGCGCCTTATCCGCATCTTGTTGACGGAGCGGCCGGCCCGTGACGATGAGCTCGCACTCCTCGTTGTCCGACGAAACGATTGTCGCCGAGGCGTTGAACAAGTCGAGGGTGATGTCTTTACCGGTGAACGGGAAGGACTTCGAGTACGTCACTTCCGGACCGAAGTTCGAGCTAAACGAGAAGTCGCTGTCACGAAGCTTCGTGACAAGCCCCTCGACCGCAGACGTCAGTTTTGTCGTCAGCGATTCGACCGAGTAAGCGTCGACTTTTTCCGTCTGTTGCTGTTCTTCGAGTGCCTGGATGCGTTCCGGTTCAAGTTTTTCGAGCCGCTCGAGTTGGGTCATGCCTTCCTCAATCGTCAACTTGCCGTCTTTCACTTGCTGGAGAATCAGTTCACGCATTTCTTGTTTCACGTTCGTTTCCCCCTTTGGTTTGGTTACACGTCAATCATGTTCCCGTTTCTCACCATTTCTATACCTTACTTCCGTTTTCCTGCTTTCGGTTTCGCCCGAGCTGCATCCCGCTCGAGTACCGGCTTCAAATACTTGCCCGTATACGATCCTGCGACTTCAGCGACTTCTTCCGGCGTCCCAGTCGCGACGATTGTTCCGCCACCGTCCCCGCCTTCCGGACCAAGGTCAATCAAGTAATCGGCCGACTTGATGACGTCGAGGTTGTGCTCGATGACGAGCACCGTGTCCCCGTTCTCGACAAGGCGCTGGAGTACTTTCAACAGTCGCGCGATATCGTCGACGTGGAGCCCGGTCGTCGGTTCGTCCAAAATATAAATCGTCTTCCCGGTCGAACGTTTATGGAGTTCGGACGCGAGTTTGACGCGTTGCGCCTCCCCACCTGACAGCTCGGTCGCCGGTTGGCCGAGTTTCATGTAACCGAGACCGACGTCAAAGATCGTTTGAATCTTCCGTTTGATTTTCGGAATTTTGTCAAAGAATTCGAGCCCTTCCTCAATCGTCATATCGAGGACGTCCGCAATCGTCTTCCCTTTATACTTCACTTCGAGCGTCTCCCGGTTATAGCGTTTCCCGTGACACACTTCACACGGTACGTACACATCCGGCAAGAAGTGCATCTCAATCTTAATGATGCCGTCTCCGCGGCATGCCTCACAGCGCCCACCTTTGACGTTGAAGCTGAAGCGGCCCTTCTTGTAGCCGCGCATCTTCGCCTCGTTCGTCGTGGCGAACACGTCCCGAATATCGTCGAACACACCCGTGTATGTCGCCGGGTTCGAACGTGGTGTCCGTCCGATTGGGGATTGGTCGATGTCGATCACTTTATCAATCTGGTCGAGCCCTTCAATCTTCTTATGGCGACCCGGTTTCGCTTTCGCCCGGTTAATGTGGTGCGCGAGTGACTTGTAAAGAATCTCGTTGATGAGTGTCGATTTCCCAGATCCCGAGACACCAGTGACCGCGATGAACATCCCAAGCGGAATCGAGACGTCGACCCCTTTCAAGTTGTTCTCTTCGGCCATCAAGATTTTAAGGAAGCGCTCATCCGGTACTTTTCGTTCCGTCGGGAGCGGGATGAACTTCTTCCCAGCCAAATATTGTCCCGTCAAGGACGCCTTGTTTTTCATGAGCTGCTTCGGCGTTCCGGCAGCGATTACTTGTCCACCGTGCTCACCTGCACCTGGACCGATATCAATCAAATAGTCGGCTTCCATCATCGTGTCTTCGTCATGCTCGACGACGATGAGCGTGTTGCCGATGTCGCGCATCTGTTTCAACGTCGCGATCAATCGGTCGTTATCCCGTTGATGAAGACCGATTGACGGTTCGTCGAGGACGTACAAGACGCCGGTGAGACGTGACCCGATTTGTGTCGCGAGGCGAATCCGCTGCGCTTCTCCACCCGAGAGCGTACCGGCCGCCCGTGACAACGTCAAATAGTCGAGACCGACGTTGTTCAGGAAGCTGAGCCGCTCACAAATCTCTTGCAAGATGAGACGGGCGATGGCGAGGTCTTTCTCGCTAATCTCGCTCGTGATGGTATCGAACAAGTTGATCGCATTGACGACCGACAACTCCGTCACTTGACCGATGTGATGTCCGGTAATCTTGACGGCGAGCGTCTCTTCTTTCAACCGATACCCGTTACACGTCGGACACGCATGGGTTGCCATGTACATTTCCATCTGTTCACGGATATAATCGGACGTCGTCTCTTTATAGCGACGCTCGATGTTACGGAGCACCCCTTCAAAGAAAATCGTGTTCGTCCGAACTTGACCGAAATCGTTCTCATAGCGGAACAAGAACGATTCTTGATCGGTCCCTTTCAAGACGAGGTCTTGGTCTCGCTTTGATAACCGCTCGAACGGGACGTCCATGTCGATGTCAAAATGATGACACATCGCCGCAAGCAGTTGCGGGTAATATTGCGAACTCGTCGGCTGCCACGCTGCGACCGCGCCTTCTTTCAGCGTCTTCGTCGCGTCGGGGATGACGAGTTCCGGGTCGACGTCGAGCTTCGTCCCGAGTCCGTCACACGTCGGGCATGCACCGAACGGTGAGTTGAACGAAAACATACGTGGTTCGAGCTCGCCAATCGAGAATCCACAAATCGGACAGGCGTGATGCTCGCTGAAGAGGAGCTCTGTCCCATCCATCTTGTCGATGATGGCCCGACCGTCCGCGAGGCGAAGCGCCGTCTCGAGCGAGTCAGCAAGACGCCCCTCGACGTCAGGACGGACGACGAGGCGGTCGACAACGACTTCAATCGAATGTTTCTTATTCTTGTCGAGTTCAATCTCATCTGTCAGCTCAATCGTCTCACCGTTGACACGGACGCGGACGAACCCTTCTTTTTTGAGCGAGTCGAACACTTTGACGTGCGTCCCTTTCCGACCGGAGACAATCGGGGCGAGGATTTGCAGGCGTGTCTTCTCCGGCAATTCCATCACTTGGTCGACCATCTGCGAGATCGTCTGGCTCGAGATTTCGATGCCGTGATTCGGACAGACCGGTTTCCCGATCCGGGCGAACAAGAGGCGTAAGTAATCGTAAATTTCCGTCACCGTCCCGACAGTCGAGCGCGGGTTGCGACTCGTCGTCTTTTGGTCGATCGAGATGGCCGGACTTAAGCCTTCAATCGTATCGACGTCCGGCTTATCCATCTGTCCGAGGAACTGACGGGCATACGCGGACAAACTCTCGACGTAACGGCGCTGTCCTTCCGCATAGATCGTGTCGAAGGCAAGCGAAGACTTCCCGGAACCGGACAAACCCGTCAAGACGACGAGTTGGTCCCGAGGAATCTCAATATCAATGTTTTTCAAGTTGTTGACGCGCGCCCCTTTGATGACGATCGCATTTTTCTTTTCAGCCATTTAACTCCCTACCTTCAACTCCAAGATTAAGTCACGCAATTCGGCCGCCCGCTCGAACTGGAGGTCGCGGGCCGCTTGTTTCATTTCTTCTTCTAGTTTGGCAATTGCCGCCTCGCGCTCGGCCGGCTTCATCGAGCTGAGCGACTCGAGCACTTCCTCCTCGGCATCGACCGTCGCACGGATGACACCGCGCACTTCTTTTCGAATCGTCTGTGGGGTGATGCCGTGTTCTTCATTATAAGCCAATTGAATCGTCCGACGACGATCGGTCTCATCGATAGCGCGTTGCATCGAATCGGTCATCTTATCGGCGAACAAGATGACATGTCCGTTCGCGTTTCGGGCCGCCCGGCCAATCGTCTGGATGAGTGACCGGTCCGAACGAAGGAACCCTTCCTTATCGGCATCTAGTATCGTGACGAGACTCACTTCCGGAATATCGAGCCCTTCTCGGAGCAAGTTGATGCCGACGAGCACGTCATACTTACCGAGACGAAGGTCACGAATGATCTCAATCCGTTCGAGCGTCTTGATCTCCGAATGCATGTAGTTGACCTTGATGCCGGCCTCACGAAGATAGTCAGATAAGTCTTCGGCCATCTTCTTCGTGAGCGTCGTCACGAGGACACGTTCGTCCTGTTTAATGCGGTCACGGATTTGGTCCATCAAGTAGTCGATTTGCCCTTTAATCGGATGAATCTCAATCGTCGGGTCGACAAGGCCGGTCGGACGGATGATCTGTTCAATCATTTCTGGTGTATGTTCCAGCTCATACGGACCTGGTGTCGCCGAGATGAAGATTGCTTGGCTCAGTTTTTTCTCGAACTCTTCGAACTTGAGCGGCCGGTTGTCTTTTGCCGACGGCAAGCGGAAGCCGTGGTCGACGAGCACTTGTTTCCGTGCCTGGTCGCCGTTATACATCCCACGCACTTGCGGGAGCGTCACGTGCGACTCATCGGCGACGAGCAGGAAGTCTTTCGGGAAGTAGTCGATGAGCGTATATGGCGTCGCGCCTTCAGGCATGAGGTTCAAGTGTCGTGAATAGTTCTCAATCCCTGAACAGTAGCCCATCTCCCGCATCATCTCTAAGTCGTATTGCGTCCGCTGTTCGAGACGTTGCGCCTCGAGCAGTTTCCCTTCTTCACGGAACTTCTCGAGCTGTTCTTCGAGCTCGGCTTCGATGTTGACGATCGCTTTTTGCAATTTCTCGTCACGCGTGACGAAGTGGGACGCCGGGAAGATGGCGACGTGCTCACGGTCGGCGATAATCTCACCGGTGAGCGGATCCATCTCCCGAATCCGGTCAATCTCGTCACCAAAAAATTCGACGCGCATACAATGCTCGTCACGAGACGCCGGGAAAATCTCAACGACGTCGCCCCGTACGCGAAAACGTCCACGCTGAAAATCGATGTCGTTTCGTTCATATTGAATGTCGATCAACTTCCGAAGCATCTCATCGCGTCCCATCTCTTTTCCGACACGGAGACTGAGGACGAGACTGCGGTACTCTTCCGGGTTACCGAGACCGTAGATGCACGACACCGAGGCGACGATGATGACGTCGTCCCGCTCGAACAAGGCGGACGTCGCCGAGTGACGTAGTTTGTCGATCTCATCATTAATCGACGCGTCTTTCTCGATGAACGTGTCCGTCGACGGAACGTACGCTTCCGGCTGGTAATAGTCGTAATAACTGACGAAGTATTCGACGGCGTTGTTCGGGAAGAACTCTTTGAACTCCGAGTAGAGCTGGCCGGCGAGCGTCTTGTTGTGGGCTAAGACGAGCGTCGGTTTCTTCACTTCTTGAATGACGTTCGAGACGGTGAACGTCTTCCCGGTACCGGTCGCACCGAGTAGTGTCTGGTAGCGATCACCGCGATTGACACCTTCGACGAGCTGTCGTATCGCTTCCGGCTGGTCGCCACCCGGCTTATATTCCGATTGTAATGCGAACGGGATCGAATCCATGATGATTCCTCACTTTCTCTTCATACATAATTGATTTGATTATAGCACATACACGAACAAATATTCGCTTCTGACATGTTTCCCATTCTGCTCTCGTTTCCGTTATCATAAAGAATGAATCTCTTATAGAAACGAGTTGATCGGCATGTGGTCTCTCCTCTTTATCCCGCTCGGTGCCGTCGTCGGCACCTTGTCCGGGTTTTTCGGAATCGGTGGCGGGGTCATCATCGTCCCGGTGCTCTTGTTTAGTGGCTATTCAGCGGCCGAAGCCGTCGCCACGTCCCTTCTTTTTGTCGTCGGGACGAGTCTCGCCGGCGCGAAACGGCACACGTCACTCGGCAACGTCTCGTGGTCGTCCGGTCTCATGATCGGGCTCACTGGAGCTATAACCGCACAGTTATCGAGCCGGTTCGTCCTCGCCTTCTCCGGTACGAGTGATTGGGTGCTGAACGTATTGTATCTCGCTATCCTATCTTATTTTGCCGTTACGCTCCTAAAGAAAACATCGAAACGGAATCCAAAACAAAACACGACCGTTGCTGCGATTGCTATCGGTGCCATTGCCGGGTTGTTGTCGGCCTTACTCGGTATCGGTGGCGGCTTCATCATCGTCCCGCTTCTCGTCAGTTGGCTCGGCTATTCGACGCATCGGGCTGTCGGGACGAGTCTCGCCGCCGTCTTGTTCATCGCCTTCGGGGGGTTACTCGGTTATTTGCCGTCACTGACACTCGATTTAATCGTTCCGGCCGCCCTTATTTTCGGTGCCTTTATCGGGGCACCGCTCGGCGCGACGATGACGAGCCGTTATCGTGATAAAGAAATTTCACGACGTCTCGCTTATTTGTACGTCACCGTCATCCTCTCGATCACACTCGACTTGATGACCCCCCTCTGGATGCCGTTCACGTATGCGAGTTTAGGCGTCTTACTCGTTTTTTTAATGGGCATCATCCTTGATTTTACGAAGCGATTTACCAAATAAAAGCCACTTGGAAAATAAAAAAGTGGTTTTTTTGAATATCTTGGTTTTGAAGCGCTTTCAAATTGGGGATATAATGAAGTGGTAAGTCAAAATTCAATATGGGAAAGGGGAGTATCACATGTCAGCATTTGTTAGTGAAATTATCGGTACAATGCTACTAATCTTGCTCGGTAACGGTGTCGTCGCGGGTGTCGTCCTTCGCCATTCGAAAGCGGAGAACGCAGGCTGGATTGTCATCACGTTCGGGTGGGGCTTTGCCGTCATGATTGGTGTCTATGCAGCCGGAATCTACGGAGGGGCGCACATCAACCCTGCCGTTACAATCGGGCTTGCGACGGCCGGTACGTTCCCGTGGGCTGATGTGCCGATGTACATTCTCGCACAGTTCATCGGGGCATTCATCGGGGCATGTCTTGTGTTCGTGCACTACAAACCGCATTATGATGCAACGGATGACCCAGGTGCGAAACTCGCTACGTTCTCGACCGCTCCAGGGATTCGCAACACCCCGTTCAACTTGGTCTCTGAGATTATCGGGACGTTCGTCCTCGTATTCGCCTTACTCTCATTCGGTGCGAATACGTTCGCGGATGGATTGAACCCAATTGTTGTCGCGTTCTTGATTGTTTCAATCGGTCTCTCGCTCGGGGGCACGACCGGTTATGCGATCAACCCAGCCCGTGACCTCGGGCCGCGGATTGCGCACGCGATACTCCCAATCAAAGGCAAAGGTACATCTGACTGGGGCTACTCATGGATTCCGGTTGTTGGACCGATTATCGGTGCCATCATCGCCGCACTCATCTATGGCATCCTTGTCCCGTAAACTCTAACATCTAAGGAGGCAACACTCTATGGACAAAGAAAAACGCTACATTTTAGCACTGGATCAAGGTACGACAAGCTCACGCGCCATCATCTTCGACCACGACGGAAAAATCGTCACGACGGCACAGCGCGAGTTCAAACAATACTTCCCGAAGCCAGGCTGGGTCGAGCATAACGCCAACGAAATTTGGGGGTCAGTGCTTGCGGTCATGGCCGAGGCGTTCGGATCAGCGGATATCGATCCGAAAGAAATTGCCGCCATCGGCATCACGAACCAACGGGAAACGGCCGTCGTTTGGGAAAAAGAAACGGGCCGCCCAGTCTATAACGCCATCGTCTGGCAATCTCGTCAAACGGCCGGCATCTGTGACGAGTTGAACGCAGCTGGTCACGGTGACTTGTTCCGTGACAAGACGGGGCTCTTGATTGACGCCTACTTCTCTGGGACGAAAGTGAAATGGATTCTCGACAACGTCGACGGTGCCCGCGAGAAAGCGGACAACGGCGAACTTCTCTTCGGGACCATCGACACGTGGCTCATCTGGAAGCTATCTGGCGGTCACGCCCACGTCACCGACTATTCGAACGCATCACGGACGCTCATGTATAACATTTACGAGCAACAGTGGGATGACGAGCTCCTCGACATCTTGTCGGTGCCAAAATCGATGCTCCCGGAAGTCAAACCGTCGAGTGAAGTGTACGCGAACACAATCCCCTACCACTTCTTCGGCTTCGAAGTACCGATTGCCGGTGCGGCCGGTGACCAACAGGCTGCCTTGTTCGGACAAGCGTGCTTCGAGTCAGGTGAAGGGAAAAACACGTACGGCACAGGTTGCTTCATGCTCATGAACACGGGTGAAGAAGCCGTTAAGTCGGACCATGGTCTATTGACGACAATCGCTTGGGGGTACAACGGGAAAGTCGAATATGCGCTTGAAGGTTCAATCTTCGTCGCCGGTTCAGCCATCCAATGGCTCCGTGACGGACTCCGCATGCTCAAGTCGGCGAAAGATACGGAGCAATATGCGAACCGTGTCGAGACGACGGACGGTGTCTACGTCGTCCCTGCCTTCGTCGGTCTTGGTGCGCCGTATTGGAACTCGGACGTGCGCGGTGCCATCTTCGGTCTCACGCGCGGGACGGAGAAAGAACACTTCGTCCGGGCGACGCTCGAGTCGCTCGCCTATCAGACACGTGACGTGCTCACGTCGATGGAACAAGATTCTGGCATCGAACTGAAGACGCTACGCGTCGACGGAGGTGCCGTCAGCAACAACTTCCTCATGCAATTCCAAGCCGACATTCTCGACGTGCCGGTTGAACGGCCGGAAGTGAGCGAGACGACAGCACTCGGTGCCGCGTACCTCGCGGGTCTCGCCGTCGGATTCTGGAAAGACCAAAGCGAGATTAAACAACAGTGGAAACTCGACCACAAGTTCGAGCCGAACATGGACGAGTCACACCGTGAATCACTTTACAAAGGCTGGCAACACGCCGTCGAAGCGACGATGGGCTTCAAGCCATCAAAACTTGAATCGTAAGCACACGAAAGGGAGTCTCCACGGAGACTCCCTTTTTTCATGGATTTTATAACTTGCGTAGCCGAAGCCGTGGACTCATCGGTTCTCCGACGAACAAGATGCCGAGCTCGTGTGGGTCGGTCTCATACATCGCCCGCTGCACGAAGCGGATATCTCCGTTCAAATTGAGCACCTCGAGCTTGATGTACGGCTTATGACGTTGGAGCGCCTCGTAGAAACTGCTTCCACCCGTGATGACCGTCCCGTTCACTTTATAGATCGATTCGCCCGGAATGAGTTGCATCGCCTCACCTGGCGAACCTGGCAACGTATCGACGATGACCGCCCCCCGGTTGCCGTTGATGAACACTGGGGTCGTCGCCCGGTTCTCTCGTTTGATGAGCTGTAAGGCAAGCTCATACAATACGTAAAGACCAAGCAACACGTAACCGGCATACGGCACGTCCAGCGCATAGGACGCCCCGAACAGGCCGAGCGCGATGACAGCGAGAAGACCGCGGTACGTGCTCAACTTTCCGAGGAGCGTGCGCGGCAACGCACCGGTCGACAAGAGACTCACCCCAATCGGAATCGGGAGGATGACCGGGACCATGCTGTCGAATCCGAACGACGGTGGCAAAAAGACGACGAGCGGGAAAAACCAGAGTCGTCTAACGACGTGACCGCCGACGAACTGGCCCCGCTTCGACAAGATGAGCGTCGGTGACGTTTCAACGTTGCCGTTCCACCGTAACAGAATCGCCTCGGCGAGCGTCACGACACCGAAGACGAGGGCGTACACCGGCCAATCCACCTCGGCGAGTCGCGCGATGGTCTCCTCAGCCGGTCCGAACGACACGACATCACGGAGCGACACGACCGCGAGCATGACGAGGAGCGGGAACGCCGGGCTGACGAAGCGTGGATGCATCGTCAGGACGACGAGCGTATACAGGACGGTGAACGTGACGAGCCACTCGATGTTGACTGTCGTCTCGAGCCAGACGGTCGCGACCGAGGCGAGCACGCCGAGCAGAAGGCTAGGCCAGACGAAATGAATCCAGTCCGATTTTGGCGGGCGCCGGCGTGAGCGGAACATCGCCCGCTCCCGTTTGATGCGTGTCATGGATATGTAAGCGAGGGCGACGAGTGTCACCCAGAGCAGCGGACTACCGATCAAAGTCAATAAAGCAAGTACACTCATTCGTAGAACGTCCACACGTGTCCAATCCTTTCCCTAATCCTTATTTTGCGGCTTCTTCGAGCGCACGGTTCAACTGGGCGTCGTTCGCCTCGTCTTGAATGACTTCAAGTAGACGTGATTCGAGCGCCGAGGCCGTCTCCTCGTTGACGATCCCGTCCGCCGTCAAGTTATTGTCTTCTTGGAAGGCGGAGACGGCCCGAGCCATCGTATCGCCGTAATAGCCCGCCTGTCCGCCCGGCTCGTAGCCGAGGCCTTCTAAGACGGTATGCAAGTTCGAGACCGAATCGCCGTAGTCGCCGACTTCGAGCGTGTCCGTCTCGGCGAGGATGCGGTTGACGCTGAAATAGTCCGGTTGATTGACTTCGATGTCCGGTTCGATTCCTTTCTCGTTAATCCAATTGCCGTCCGGCGTGAGCCACTTGCTCGTCGTCAGCTTCAAGTTGCTGCCGTCTTCTAAGTCAAATGCCGTCTGGACGACGCCCTTTCCGAACGTCTTGTTGCCGATGACGGTCGCGCCGGCCCCTTCTTTGAGTGCACCAGCGAGAATCTCAGACGCAGAAGCTGATCCTTCGTCCGTCAAGACGAAGAGTCCGTACGGTTTCGCCTCACGGGCACGGCCGCTCTGCGACTCCCGTTCCCCTTTGGCGTTCTCGATTTGGACGACCGGCGTATCCGTCGGGACGAAACCTTCGACCATCGTGATGACGGACGGTAAAAGACCGCCCGGATTACCACGCACGTCGATGATGAGGCTGTCGATGTCTTGACTTTCAAGTTCTTCGAGCTGTTCTAAAAACTCCTCGTCGGTCGGTTCCGAGAACTGGGTCACTTGCAAATAGCCGATTTTCTTGCCAGCCTCTTCTTTCACTTCCGACGTCACCGTCTCAATCGGAATGGTGTCTCGTGTGATTTCGTAATCGGCCTCTTGGCCCCCACGACGAATCGTCAGCGTGACGACGGTCCCTTTTTCCCCGCGGATGAGACGGACTGCCTCTTCGACGGCCATCCCTTCAATCGACTCACCATCGACGGCCGTGATGACATCTCCTGGACGGAGCCCGGCCGCCTCGGCCGGTGCTCCCTTGATTGGAGCGACGATTAAGATGTCTTCTCCTTTCTTCTCCAAAGTCGCGCCGATTCCTTCAAAACTCGACTCGATGGAATCGGTAAATTGTGAGGTCTCTTCCGCGTCGAGGAAGTCCGAGTACGGATCGTCGAGCGCAGCGGTCATGCCGTCGAGTGCCCCGATGAGGAGCGTCTCGTCCGATATATCTTTTAGGGAGTGGGCCTCGATGAGCTTGCGTACTTGCTCGATTTTATCCCAGCCCTCACTACGTGGTTGAATGGCGGTCGGTAAGGCGGCTGTATCAGTAAACGCCATCGTCGCGAGCCCTGCACCGGCCCCAGCGACGAACGTGGCGCCGGCGAGTAGTCCAGCGGTTGAATTTTTCACGGGTAGTCCCTCATTTCTCTTTGTCAGTCTTTCATTCAGTATAGCAAAAAGTTTAGAAGAAAAGACGCGTTCCACACATTTGGGACGCGTCTCTCCATCAATAGCCGATATAAGGACCGGGGTCGACCGCGTTCGGTTGCCCCGGAGCCCATTCGCCGCGGTGAAGTTCAAAATGTAAATGCGGCCCCGTCGACCAGCCCGTGTTACCGAGCGTACCGACCGTCTGCCCGGCCGCAAGCGTCTGACCCGGCGAGACGGTGATCGCGTCGAGATGACCATACACGGTCGTCCACACTTGGCCGCCTAACACGTGTGAGACGAAGACGACGTTACCGTAGCCCGTCGCCGGCGCCGCTTTGATGACGATGCCAGGTGCCGCCGAAACGATTGGCGTACCGGTCGCGTTGACGATATCAATGCCGCGATGCGACTCCGGTGCACCGGTCAGCGGGTTCGCCCGCGGGCCAAACCGGCTCGATACGTAACCAGAGACCGGACGGATGAACGTCGACACGGGTTGCGTCACCTTCTCGGTCGCTTCGGTTGGTGGGACCGGTGGCGTGACAGGGGCAGTGTTCGGCGACGTCTCTGTCTCCGTCTTCGCTTTCGCCTCGGCTTCTTGGCGCGCTCGCGCTTCTGCATCTGCCTTCGCTTGTGCCTCTGCCTTCGCCTGTGCCTCGGCCGCTGCTTTCGCTTCCGCTTGTCTTCTCGCTTCCGCTTCAGCCGCCTCTCGTTCAGCGGTGGCAATCGCCTCGAGCTGACCAGCGATGATGCGGCGTTGTTCGTCCATGAGCGCCTGTTCTTCTTCACGCGTCATCTGTTCGAGCTCAAGTAGCTCGACTTGTTCGTTTAATTCGGAAAGGAGCGTCTGCTTCTCCTCAGCGGCGCGGTCGAGCGCCTGCTTCGTGATGACGAGCTCACGCTCTTTTTGTTTGACGAACGACAGCTGAGTCCGTTGCGTCGTCTCAAGGAACTCGAGCCGTTCGACTTCTTCCATGAAACTATGTATCAGGTCCCGATCCTGCTCCGCAATCGACTGCGCCGTCATAAGACGCGTGATGAAATCCCCGAACGTGCGGGATTCAAAGATGACTTGGAGATAGGACCGGTCCTCGTTTACTTGAAGCACACGAAGACGCTCACTGAGGAGCGCCTTCTGGCCTTGGAGGTACTGCTCTTGAGCAGCGAGTTGGCGGCGTGTTGTCTCGAGCTCAGCTTTGGCCGCGTCAGCTTCAGACTGCTGGACCGCAATCTGTTCGCTAAGTTGGTCGAGCCGTTCATTGACGACTTTCACCTCAGTCAAGACCGCGTCGCGCTCTGCCTCGGTGATATTGAGCTCGGCATCCGTCTCGGCTTGCGCTTTCTTTGATGCCTCTAGCTGTTTGGATAGACGATCTTGCCGTTCCCGTAACGTCTCTTTCTCCGACGCCATGACCGGCGCGGCAAGTAACGTCATGCATAATCCAAGCGCAAGCGAACGTTTCATCCGCCAACTCCCCCTTATCTAAGTTAGACTTTTAAGAATCGACCGAGCGATGTCGTCGATCCCCAGATTCCGATGAACGCCCCGAGTGCCAATAAGACGAGTGACACTTGCGTCGTGAGCGTTGATGGATCAATCAACTTAAATATATCACTATTCAATTGATCTAGCGATGGTTGTAAAGCACTATATGCGACGTCGTAGCCGAAGTAGACGACGGCAATCGGGATGAGCGCACCGAGCACACCGAGGAGGAGTCCTTCGATGAAGAACGGCCAGCGGATGAAGCTGTTTTTCGCTCCGACGAGACGCATGATTTCGATTTCGCGACGACGCGAGAAAATCGTCATCTTGATTGTGTTCGAGATAAGGAACATCGCCATGAGCGTGAGCCCGACGATCAATACGAGTCCGCCGATGCGAATCCCGTTGAAGAACGCGAACATCTTGTCGATATAGTCCTGTCCGTATGTGACTCTATCGACGTTCTCAAGCGACTGGACCGCCTCGGCGACTTGTTCCGTCTCGAGCGGGTCTGACGCCTTGACAATGTAACGGTCGTGGAGCGGGTTGTCCTTCTCAACAGCACCGTATGCGTTCGCGTCTTCCCCTAACTGGTTACGGAAGTTCTCGAGCTCAGCGTCTTTCGAGCTGAACGTAACTTCTGCGACACCGGGGATTTGTTCAATGTTTTGTCCAAGCTGTTCGACGTTCGCCTCTTCGGCAGTCCGTGTGACGAACACCTGAATCTCGACATCGTTCTCGACGTTTTGTGAGATTTCATTGACGTTGAACATGACGAGGGCGAAAATGCCGACGAGTAACAAGGTGATGGTGACGGCACTGATGGCCGCAAACGTCATCCACCCGTTGCGAAGTGTTCCTTTGAACCCTTCCCGTAAGTGGCGGAGTCCACTTTTAAATATCATAGCCGTAAGCTCCTTTCTCTTCATCGCGGACGACTTTTCCGTTCTCAATCGCGATGACACGATGGCGAATCTTATCGACGATGTCACGGTTGTGTGTCGCCATGACAATGGTCGCACCGCGGCGGTGAATCTCTTCAAATACTTCCATGATGCCCCACGCCGTGTCCGGGTCTAAGTTCCCGGTCGGCTCGTCGGCAATGATGAGCTTCGGCTTGTTGACGATGGCTCTTGCGATGGAGACACGTTGTTGCTCCCCACCCGACAGTTCGTCCGGATAGTTGCGGGCCTTGTTTTTTAGCCCGACGAGATTCAACACGTCCATCACTTGCTTGCGCATCGTATTCGTGTCGGCTTGGACGACTTCAAGGGCGAAGGCGACGTTCTCGTACACGGTGAGCGACGGCAACAGCTTGTAGTCTTGGAAGATGACGCCGAGTTGGCGACGAAGTTTTGGCACGTGGCGATTCTTCAACTTCCCGACGTCAATTCCGTCAATCAGCAACTGACCGCTTGACGGTTTCTCCTCCCGGTAAATCATTTTCATAAACGTCGATTTCCCGGCGCCGGATGGTCCGACGACGTAAAGGAACTCGCCGTCTTGGATCTGTAAATCGAGATCATCGACGGCGACGACGCCGTTCGGATATACTTTACTGACTTTTTGCATCGAAATCATAACGTATTCCCTACCCTTTTTTAATATTTTTCATGCATCTATGACGAAGTTTCATTGTTTTAGTTACTGTATATTTTTTCGTCTAGCCTCTGTTCTACAGGAAACGAAACGTGCTGTCAAGGCACGTTGCTCGTATCCATGTCCTAGTCAATTAGACCGAGGACGGGACAAGGAGCGCTACCATTATATCAATCGGTTTTTTAAAACACCATTACAGGAGTGTTTCAGTTGGGGGGCGCAAGGTGGGAAATTGTCACATCGAATGTCTACTTCACGCATTCGTCATATTTACTGAAATCGCGGTTCAAAAAAGGCGTCCTGTAATGAGGACGCCTTCCGATTTTACTCAGGGGGGCGGTCTTTCAACGCATCGAACGGGGACCGTTTCTTTTTCCGATACTTAATATGAATCGTCGGTGACTCATATTCGTCTGAGGCGCGAATGTCTTTGCTCGACACCCGCATGAACGACCAGGCGAGAAGCACCATGATGAAGATGAGCGGGAACCCACCGACGATGCTCGCCGTCTGGAGCGTGTCGAGTCCCCCGAGGAACATGAGGGTAAGCGGCATGATACAGAGCGCGAACGCCCAGAACAAACGATTCCAAGCCGCCGGCTCCCCTTCGACATACTTTTGTGTCACCGATGCCAAAATATATGAGGATGAATCAAACGTCGTCGCAAGGAAGATGATGGCGAGGAACGTGAACACGGCGACGACGACCTTGCCGAACGGTAGTTGTCCGATGATGGCGATAATCGTCGCAGCCGGTCCGTACGTATCCATATAACCGATGACATCGAACGCGCCGCTCAAGTGGAGATAAAGCCCGAAATTCCCGAGAATTCCGAAGAAGAGGATACAACCGAACGTGCCGTACACCATCGTCCCGATAATCATCCCGCGAATCGTCCGACCGCGTGAGATGCGGGCGACGAAGAGACCGACGAACGGCGCATAGACGAGCCACCACGCCCAGTAAAACACCGTCCATGCCTCGGGAAATCCGGTCTCGGTGAACCCACCAAGGTCACCGAACGGTTCCATCCACGTCGCCATCTTGAAGAAGTTGTCGAGCAAGATCCCGACGGCGTTGAATGTCGTCTCGAGAATGAAGCGGGTCGGTCCGAGAATGAGAACGAAGGCGAGAATCGAGAGCGACAACCAAATATTCAAGTCGCTGAGCACTTTAATGCCACGCTTCAATCCGACGTACGAGCTGACGGCGAAGATGGCCGTACAAATGAGCATGATGACCGCCTGCATGCCGAGTGTCACCGGGATACCGGTAATCGCGTTCACCCCTTCAGCAATCATCGGCGTTCCAAGCGCGAGCGTCGTCCCCGCCCCGCCGAGTAGACCAAAGATAAATAAAATATCAATCAATTTCCCGACCGGGCCGTCCGCCCATTTGCCGATGACAGGGCGAACCGCCTCGCTCACTTTCAGCACCGAGCGGCGACGGACATAAAAGAAGTAGGCGATCGGGAGCGCCGGAAGCGTATAGATTGCCCAGGCAATCGGTCCCCAGTGGAACATCCCGTATGCCGTCGCCCATTCGATGGCTTCGGACGATTCTGGCGTCACGCCGAACGGCGGGCCTTGATAGTAATACACCCACTCGATGACGGACCAATAGAGGATGCTCGAGCCGATCCCGGCCGCGAACAGCATCGCCGCCCACGAGAACGTACTGAACTCCGGCTCCTCGTCCTCGCGGCCGAGCTTGACGTGGCCGTTCTTGCTGAAGGCCACAAAGATCAAAAAGCCGAACGCACCGAGTCCCATCGCTAAGTACAGCATGCCGAAGTTTTGCGTCATGAACGTGTTCGCCCCGCCGACCCAAGCCCGTCCGGCATCCGGAAACAAGACGAGCGGTAGCGTCACCGCGAGCAGTAAACAGAATGCGCCGATGAACGTGGGCCAATCAATCATTTTTGTTTTCAATGTACTCCACCCCTTGAAGTTGTTACTCTTTTTTTACCTATTATGTATAACCATGAAACAAAAAACCACGGGTGAACCTGTCCCGTGGTCTTCGTATTATTTCTTCTCAGCGAGCCAAGCTGCAACTGCTGTGATCTCTTCGTCATCTTGAAGGACGTTCGCAGGCATGTTGCCTTTCCCGTTTCGAATAATCTCTTCAATCTCATCCGCTGACAAGCGTGCGCCGACTTGTTCAAGTGACGGACCGCTCATCCCTTCTAAGTTCGCGCCGTGACATGCCGCACAGTTTTGAGCGTATACGGCTTCCGCGTCAACCGACGCCGTGTTCGATCCCGTATCCCCGTTACTTGACGTGTCTTCCTCATCGCCGCCACCACACGCACCAAGCGTGAGCATGGCGCCGAGGCCGATAGCCATCATCCACTTCTTCATATCAGGTTCCCCTCCTAAGTTGTAGAAATAACCTACAATTACCATTATAGCCGTTCTGTAACGCTTTCTAACCTAATCTCATGAAAAGTACACAAAGATTACACAACTTACGGCACGTTGATGTAGCGTTTGTCCGACGTGAATCCTTGTCCCATCACCTCGTGCGCCTCGCTGAAGACGAGGAACGCGTCAGGGTCGATGCGGCGAATGATTTCTTTTAACCGGCTCACCTCGTTCTGCCGGACGACGACGAGGAGCATCGGACGGTCCAGGCGTGAGTAAGCCCCAATCGCTTGAATCTCGGTCGCCCCACGGTCGAGCTCGTCGAAAACGGCCCGCGTGATGATGTCGCGCTTCTCCGAGATGACGTACGCCATCTTGTCTTGCGTGAAGCCGAGCTGGACGAAGTCGATCATCTTGATCGTGATAAAGAGCGCGATGAGCGCATATAGTCCCGTCGTGAACGAGAACGTCACCGCCGCAACGAGGACGACCGCCCCGTCGAGGATGGCGATACAAAGATAAAGCGGGATGTGCGTGAACTTATGTAAGATTTGGGCGAGCAAGTCCATCCCCCCGGTCGAGGCACGTCCACGGAAGATGAGACCAAGACCAATCCCGACACCCGCACCACCGAACACGGCCGCGAGCAGCGTATCATTTACCGCGGCCCCGGCGTCAATCGCTTCATAGAATAAGATGACCCCTGGCAAGAAAATCGAGCCGACGAGCGACTTGACGCCGAAGCCGAGCCCGAGAATCATCCAGCCGATGATGAGGAGGAGCACGTTCGCCACGAGTTGGAACGCACCTGGCGAGATACCGAACAGCTCATACGTGATAATCGAAATCCCGCTGACGCCCCCGGAGGCGAGGTTGTTCGGAAGTAGAAACAAGCTGAACGCCGAGGCGACGAAGACGGATCCGGTCAGTAAATACATATAGTCTTTGACGATTTGCTTCATTAAAGGTTTTCTCCTCTACATACAACGTGGCCCAAAGACATCGGTCTTTGAGCCACATGCATCACATATTTGTCTTACGCAGGTACGCGTCGATGAAGCCCATGATGTCCCCATCCATGACGCCGCCCGTGTTCCCGACTTCATAGCTTGTACGGTGGTCTTTGACCATCGCATACGGGTGGAAGACGTAGGAACGGATTTGGCTACCCCAGCCGATGTCCGTCTTCTCACCGCGAATCTCGTCGAGCTTACGTTGTTGCTCGTCGAGCTCACGTTGGTAAAGCTTCGCCTTGAGCATCTTCATCGCTGATTCACGGTTCTTGATTTGTGAGCGCTCGGTCTGACACGAGACGACGACGCCCGTCGGCACGTGCGTGATCCGGACGGCCGAGTCGGTCGTGTTGATGTGCTGACCGCCGGCGCCTGACGCGCGGTACGTGTCGATGCGGAGGTCTTCTGTCTTCACGTCGACTTCGATGTCGTCATCGAACTCCGGCATGATGTCACATGAGACGAACGACGTGTGACGGCGGCCTGACGAGTCGAATGGCGAGATGCGCACCAACCGGTGAATCCCTTTCTCCGCTTTCAAGTATCCGTAGGCGTTATGCCCGATGATGCGGAGCGTGACCGATTTGACACCGGCTTCCTCACCCGGAAGGTAGTCGACCGTCTCGACTTTCCAACCTTGTTTGTCGGCGAAGCGCTGATACATGCGAAGGAGCATCGAGGCCCAGTCTTGCGACTCGGTCCCGCCGGCTCCCGGGTGAAGCTCAAGGATGGCGTTGTTCGCGTCATATGGGCCGTTCAAGAGGATTTCGAGCTCAAACTCGTCGAATTGACCTTTCAGCTCTGTCACCATCTCGGCGAGCTCTTGTTGCATCTCGGCGTCCGGCTCTTCTTTGATGAGCTCGAGCGTCACTTCACCGTCCTCGTGTCCGTCAGCGAGCGCCTGATATTTGTCGACCATCGCTTTCAAACCGTTCGACTCGTCGATGACTTTTTGCGCTTTCTCTTGGCTGTCCCAGAAGTCCGGGTACGTCATCTCGTTCTCGAGCTCGGCGATACGCGCCTGCTTCTCCGTCAAGTTAAGGGAAGCCTTGTAGTTGTCGAGGCGTTTTGCCATCGCCTCGAGTTCGTTCCGAATATCTGAAATTTCCATAGTGTATGTCACCTTTCCGTAGGAAAGAGGCGAGCAGGCTCGCCTCTTAAAAAATCAAGCTTGTTGTTTACCGTGGCAGTTCTTGAACTTCTTGCCCGATCCGCACCAGCACGGGTCGTTGCGGCCAAGACGCTGGTCTTCGGTGCGACGGACCGGCTTCTTCTTCATCGGGGCGTCGTCTTTCCCAGAGACGGCCACTTCTTCTTCGACGACTTTCTCACGGCGGAGGTTGTCGCCGACCTCGGCGCGAAGGACGAATCCGGTCACTTCTTCCGAGATGGCGGCGTTCATCGCGTCGAACATGTTAATCCCTTCCGACTGGTACTCGCGAAGCGGGTCGTTCTGACCGTAGGCACGCAAGTGAATCCCTTGACGGAGCTGATCCATGTGGTCGATGTGCGACATCCAGTGCGAGTCGACGGCACGGAGCACGATAATCTTCTCGAACTCGTTAAACCGCTCTGGCGGTGCGAGTTGACGTTTCGCCTCGTACTGCGCGTTCGTGCGCTCGAGAAGAAGTTCGGTGATCTCTTCGCGTTCTTTACCGTAGAAGTCTTTCCCTTCCACCGTGTGCTCGAGGGCGAGCGTCTGGTTCGCCCAGTGCGCAAGCTCGTCGATGTTCCATTCTTCCGGCACGAGTTCGAGTGGCGTATATTGTGCCACGCCGGCCTCGACCGTGTCCCGCATCATCGAACGGACGATGTCAGACACCGACTCGTTCTCGAGGATGCTTGCCCGGTCTTTGTACATGACCTTGCGTTGGTCGGCCATGACGTTATCGTAACCGAGGAGCTGTTTCCGCGCATCATAGTTGTTCCCCTCGACGCGTTTTTGTGCCGACTCGACGGCTTTTGAGACCATACGACTCTCGATCGGCTGCGTGTCGTCCATCCCGAGGCGCTCCATCATGCTCTGGAGGCTGTCGGTACCGAAACGACGCATCAGTTCGTCTTCGAGCGACAAGTAGAACTGGGATTTACCCGGGTCCCCTTGACGACCGGCACGACCACGGAGCTGGTTGTCGATCCGGCGTGACTCGTGACGTTCCGTCCCGATGATATACAAACCACCGAGATCGATGACGCCTTCTCCGAGCTTGATGTCGGTTCCGCGTCCGGCCATGTTCGTCGCGATCGTGACCGCTCCCTTTTGTCCGGCGTTCTCGATGATTTCGGCCTCGCGGGCGTGGTTCTTCGCGTTCAACACTTCATGCTTAATCTTTTTCTTCGACAAGAGCTTGCTCAAGTATTCGGACGTCTCGACCGCGACCGTCCCGACGAGCACCGGTTGGCCTGTCGCGTGCGCAGCCATGATTTCTTCGACGACCGCCTTGAACTTGCCTTCCATCGACTTGAAGATGAGGTCGGAGCTGTCTTCCCGAAGGATTGGACGGTTCGTCGGTATCGTCACGACCTGCATGTTGTAGATGTTCCGGAACTCTTCTTCTTCCGTCTTCGCCGTCCCGGTCATCCCGGCAAGCTTCTCATACATACGGAAATAGTTCTGGTACGTGATCGTCGCGAGCGTCATCGATTCGCGTTGAATCTCGACGCCTTCTTTCGCCTCAATCGCCTGATGCAACCCTTCCGAGTAGCGGCGTCCATCCATGACCCGGCCCGTGAACTGGTCGATGATCATGACTTGGCCGTCACGAATCATATAGTCGACGTCATGGTGCATGACGGCGTTCGCGCGAAGGGCGAGCCCGACGTGGTGGTTGACCGAGACGTGGTCAATCGCGAACAAGTTGTCGATGCCGAAGAACTTCTCGGCAAGGTCGACCCCTTTGTCCGTGAGTAAGACCGATTTCGTCTTCACATCGACCGTGTAGTCGTCCTCGACCGTGAGCGTGCGGACGAACGCGTCAGCACGTGTGTAGAGTTCGGTCGACTTCTGAGCCGATCCCGAGATGATGAGCGGCGTCCGCGCCTCATCGACGAGAATCGAGTCGACTTCATCGACGATTGTGAAGTAGAGCTCACGCTGGACACGGTCTTCTTTATAAAGGACCATGTTGTCACGCAAATAGTCGAACCCGAGCTCGTTGTTCGTCGAATACGTGATGTCGCAGTTGTATGCGGCCTGCTTCTCTTCGCGTCCCATGTTCGAGACGTTCAAACCGACCGAGAGGCCAAGTGCGAAGTAGAGCGGTTCCATCAACTCTTTATCACGACGGGCCAAATATTCGTTGACCGTGACGACGTGGACACCACGACCTGTGAGCGCGTTCAAATAAACCGGGAGCGTCGCGACGAGCGTCTTCCCTTCCCCGGTCTTCATCTCAGAGATGTCGCCGTTATGGAGCACGTATCCCCCGATGAGCTGGACACGATAGTGACGCATGCCAAGCACGCGTTCCGATGCCTCGCGGCAGACCGCGAACGCTTCCGGGAGAATATCATCGAGCGTCTCGCCCTTGGCAAGACGACCGCGGAACTCTTCAGACTTCGCCTGCAACTGTTCGTCAGACAACGCTTTGATCGGTTCAGCAAACGACTCGACGAGGTCGGCCGCTTTCTCTGCTTTTTTCAATATCCGTTTCTGTGGAGCAAATAAATCTTTCAAAAAGTTCGCCATACTCATATCTCCTCAGCATTCCTCTAAAATGCATGTTTTTTCCCTAATGTACAGTTTAACCGAAGTGACCCGCGCTTTCAAGGAAAGGCAAAACGAAACGGCCCCCCATGGAGGGAGGCCGTATAATAGTCAAGTTTAAATTATTCAGGTTCAATCAAACCGTATTTGCCGTCTTTTCGACGGTAGACGACGTTCGTGTTGCCCGTCTCGGCATCGGAGAAGACGAAGAAACTGTGGCCGAGCATATCCATTTGAAGGATTGCTTCTTCTGTGTCCATCGGCTTGAGCGTGAAACGCTTCGTCCGGACGAGTTCGAGCTCTGACTCTTCTTCATCATACACCGGCACGTCTTCCGGACCTTCGAGCGCTTTGAAGTACTCGCCGATCCCGCCCTCTTTGGCGCGTCCTTTACGGTTGAGTTTTGTTTTGTGTTTACGGATTTGACGCTCCAACTTGTCGACGACAAGGTCGATCGCCGCGTACATATCGAGGTTCGTCTCTTCAGCACGAAGCAACAAGTTCGGCATCGGAATCGTGACTTCTACTTTTTGCTTTTCATTGTACACTTTCAAGTTGACGTAAGCCGTCTGTGCATCCGTAGGAGTTGTGAAATACCGAGTCAACTTCTCCAGCTTCTTCTCGACATAGTCTTGGATGGCTGGTGTGACTTCAATGTTTTCGCCGCGAATGTTATAAATCATCTGAACTCCTCCTTAAAATAACCGCTTGACCCAATGATTCGTCACATGTGACGGAATCTCCTGCTTCATTTCTGAAAAGAAAGTGGAACCAGGTGGCTCATATTTAGTATACCCCGAATTCGTTCGTTATGAAAACGTTATCATCAGAAAATAATGACAATTTTGTTCCGAATGATTCGTCTCATCACGAAGTCGGTTGGTATAAAAGGTTTGTACCCGTTTGACAGATTTTTAAACGCGTATTTTAAGGTTTGTACGTTATGTGAGGAAAACAAAAAAGCCGGCTCTACGAGAGAGCCGGCTTCGTTTGAAATTATAATTTTACAACGTTAGCCGCTTGTGGGCCACGCTCGCCATCAACGATTTCAAACTCTACCTCTTGACCTTCGTCAAGTGATTTGTAGCCGTCAGTTTGGATTGCTGAGAAGTGTACGAAAACGTCTTTGCCGCCTTCAACTTCGATGAAGCCAAAACCTTTTTCTGAGTTAAACCATTTTACTTTACCTACCATGTGTAAATCCATTCCTTTCACCATTGAAGAATACAGAGGCTTTCCCTCTACCGGTAATCTTACCACCTTATGGATGGCGTGACAAACACTTTCTCAATATTTTGCAAACGATTTACTTTTTGGCTTACATTGGAATTATATTTCCCTACTTTTCATATTGTCTTGTTGAGTTTACATTTTTTGTGATATATCATGGAAGAGATGATTTAGGTTTGTGCCGCTAACATTTAGCCGATCCTGAAAATCCAATATGAGGAGGATGGTGCAGCATATGCGCCCCTACTATTCCGACGAAAAATATCGCATCACGAAACGAACCGTGGCGATTTTGCCTTGCTTCGACATGATGAAGCAGTCGCAAATCATTCTCGAAGATGGCACGGAAATCTCGACCCCGCTCAGGCCGTATCAGTTGCTGCAGCTTTCTTGCCGCCAATACAACAGCTCGATCGAGGAACGGATCTTCATCGCCAAGCGCGTCGCCGGTGTCAAAGGGAAAGTACCTGTCGTCATCGAACCGACGAGCGGTCTCGTCTTCTTCCCGACGAAATCACCAAAACGGGAAGACTGCGAATGGTACGCCTGGTCCCACGTCCGTGAAATCGTCACGGTCGAAGGGAATCCGAACGGTCTGATTGTCACGACAGACGGCCGCCGAATCCAGACGAACGCGACCGCGTACGTCCTAAAGAATCAAATCAAAGCGACGGGAGAACTCGTCGCCCGGTTCCAACAACTGAACATGAGCCCTGTGCTCGAATCTTGACCTGCCTTCCGTCACGTGACGGGAGGTTTTTTCTTATTTAATTTGCTTCACTTTTTTAAAAAGAGGTCGATATATTGGTCGAGGTGACAACTATGCAAATCCAAGCCCAATCGCTCGCCCTCGTGCAAGCGAGCGCCGGCATCCAGACGAACCGGGTTTATAAGGCCGAGCTCGTCAAACAGACCGGTCCCGACACAGCTATCGTGAAAATCAACGGCGAAGAAATGGAACTTACGTTCAAAGACGGTATGCCGAAGACGAACCCGTTCCATGTGACGCTCGCGGAACAAGACGGCACGCTACTTGCGACGGTCGTTCCGCCAAAAGAAGAAGCAGAACCGACCAGTCAACCGACGAAGCTCGAAGCAAAGATTCAGACGCTCCTCGCCGCGCTCCCACCAGAAGTACGGAGCGCCGTCAGCCGCCTGCTCCAGACCGGACGACTGCCGATGAACGCCGACACGGTTCGCTTGCTCGAGACGGCGATGAAAGGCGACTTGCGCGACGCGATCCTTCTATTGAAGACCGTGGACACACCGGACGTCCCGCGAGACGTCAAAAACATGATCGCTGCGTCGACCCTCTCTGAGGCGAGGGAGCAATTAAAGCCACCGCCGCCGGACGCACCGTATCCGCGAAAAGAACGCTTCGTCGAACTCGTTAACTTATCCCGTCCTGTGAGCGAACGCATCACACCGACACCGGAGACGGTCGACCGAATCATTCGTGACGTTCCGGTCCCGCAAAAATCGGTCGAGTCGCTTCACGTTCCGACGAACCGACCACAGTTTGATGCGGTAACGCTCCCGTCCGGACGACAAGTCGTCGTCAAGGAAGTGACGAGCCACCTCGCGAAGGTGACGAACACGTTCCGAAACGAACAAGCGACCGTGACGAAACAGCTCGGCCAAGTCGCCGCGCTCGTCGAGACGAGCCCGCATACGGCCCGCCCCGCCCTTGAGACGGTATCGACCCGGTTGACGCAACTCATCCAGAAGACGGACGCGCTGTTACATACGGACGCGACGCAAGAGAAGGCGCTCGTGTCGATGACGGCGAAACTTGACGTCGCGCTAGGCCTGCTTGCGACGAAACCGGCCGAGAGTGCCGCACTCATTAAAGAAGTGCGCGCTGCGTTGAACGACTTCCGTTACGTGCCGAACCACGTCCGACTCGAATATATCCCGCATCAAGCGAGCCGCGCTGGCGAGATCGCGAAAATACCGCCGTTCAAGCTTGACCAACAGCTATCGGGCCGCGTCATCCAAGAAACGGCGCAGCGTGTCCAGGCGTCTGGTCTCTCTGTTAAAGCGGATGCGACGAACCCAGAGGCGGTGCGTCTCGCCTCGTTCTTCCAAGTCCAACAGACGCTCAACCGGCTCGACGGTGGCCAGTTGCATCAGCTCTTGCTCGCCTTGCCGGCGAAAGTGCAAGAGATTGACACAGGCATCCACGTCCACATCCAAAACCGGGAGGCCGGGGACGTCGTCGACTGGGAAAACAGTGTCCTCTACATCCGGCTCGAAACGCCACGGCTCGGCGAGATTGCGGTGAAGCTCGAGGCGATCGACCGCAATTTACGTCTGACGCTCGAGCACGATGACAAGCGTGTCGAGACGCTCGCCCGTCCGCTCCTCGGAAAGGTCGAGACGACGTTAGAGGCAATCGGCTACAAAAGCGTGACGACGCAGTTTCGACCGCTGACGAAGACCGAGAAAGTCGAAGCCGAGCCGGTGACACCCCCGACGACCGGTTACGACTTCAAGATTTAGGAGGCCGACATGTATCAACGCATGGATTTGACGAAACGAAAGACGGCCGCCGTCGTCCGTTACGACGAGTCGACGGACCGGGCACCGGTCATCGTCGCCCGCGGGACGGGCGCCGTCGCCGATAAAATTTTAGATGAGGCAAGAGCGCGCGGCGTCGCCATCGAGCATGACCACTCGCTCCTTGGCCACCTGCTCGACCTTGACCTCGGTGACGCCATCCCGCCCGAGCTGTATGACGTCATGGCTGAAGTACTGTTGTTGATTGAAGAACTCGACTCACTTAAAGGAGAACAAGGATGAACCAGAATCAACTATACGAGATGAGCGCCGAAGAGCTGACGCAAGCGATGCTTCATGCCCTCACATATCATTATGAACACGCATTGACAACGACGATCGCCGAACGAAACCGTCACCTCCGGCAGGCGCGCGAGCTGCTCGCGAAACTACACCAAGGTTTGCACGACAACGGCGGCATCATCTCGGCCCAGCTCGATGAGATTTACTTGTATATGGCAAAGTCGAGCCTCGAGGCGTTGATTGAACAAGATTTGTCTAAAATCGAGGAATTACGTGACCTTGCGAAAGATTTAGACCACACTTGGAGTGAAGCAATGGAGCGTGCCAAGCTAACCCCGCAACCGTTAGGAGGAAACCGCTATGAAAATTACCAATAACGTTCAAGCCTTAAAAGCCTATACGTCGCTCTCGATGAACCAAGCGACGATGAAGAAGACGATGGATCGACTTTCAAGCGGTGTCCGCATCAATAAAGCGTCTGATGACGCGGCCGGTCTCGCCATCTCAGAAAAAATGCGCATGCGTCTCGACTCGTTGTCGATGGCCGAACGTAACACCCTTGACGGCATCTCGCTCACGCAGACGCTCGAAGGCGGAATGAACGAGACACACGCTCTCCTCCAGCGTATGCGTGAACTATCGGTGCAGGCAGCAAACGGTACGCTTAGTCCTGACGATGCCAAAGCCGTCCAAGAAGAAATTACCGCGCTCACTGCTGAAGTGACTCGTATCGCCGAGACGACCGAATTCAACTCGAAGAAAATCATGAACGGCGAATACACACAAGGCGCAAAAGAACTGTTCTTTCAGGTCGGTGCCGGAAGCGGTGAAGCCGTTATCTTAAATGTTGCCGACCTGCGGGCCAGTGCCCTCGAGATTGACGGTATTAGCGTGTTGACAGCGTCAGAAGCCGGGGACGCCATCGCTAAATTTGATGCCGCTATTAACGCCGTTTCACTTGAACGTTCAAAACTCGGCGCTATACAAAATCGTCTTGAGGCGAATGTCAGTGTTGTCTCTATCGGTTCAGAGAATTTGACGGCGTCCGAGTCGCGTATTCGTGATGCCGATATGGCTCGTGAGATGATGGACTTCGCCCGCCTCAATATTTTAAATCAATCTGGCATGGCGATGATTGCTCAATCGAACGCATTGCCGCAAGGCGTGTTACAATTATTGAACTAAGTAAAGAAAGGACGAGGCCTTATGGACATTCGTCGCATCATGGAGACGCAGTCTCTCCTTGGCTCTAGTAAAGCAAAGAAGCCTGAAGTTGAGCCTGGTGTCTCATTCTCGAACGTCATCGGACAAAAACGGGAGGACCGCGAACATGAACGTTTCCAACGGCAAATCGCGGCCATCCACGAGCAAGGCGAGCTCCTCGCCGAGAGCCAGACGGTCGAGGCACTCGCTGAATATAAACAACTGATTAAAGACTTTATGAAAGACGCCGTTGACGCAGCCCTTCGTCTCGAAGATAAACGCGGCTTTAACCGCCGAGGCCGTGCGAAGATTTATAAAATCGTCGAACAAGTTGATCAGAAACTACTCGCCTTGACAGATCAAGTGATTTCGGGCGAGGCGTCACGCTTGTCACTCCTCGATCAAGTCGGTGAGATTCGCGGGCTACTCGTTAACGTGTACGTATGAGGTGATGTATGGCTGAACATTTGTTTTCAAAGAAAGTGAAATGTCCGTATTGCTTAAAAGAGAGTACGACCCCACGTGTGTTGTCACGCCACATCCGACCGCAAGAAGTGGCGAAAGATGGTTACACGACGTACGACGGCGAGAACCCGTACTTGTATGAGCCTGCCGTCTGTAGCCACTGCCACCTCGTCTTCCACGACTCGTTCGACAAGGTACGGAAGAACAACCGTGAGGCGCTTGAGACGGAGTACTTTCCGCGTGTGAACGCCGACATCTTGGCCGGTGACCGGACGCCCGAACATGTTATTCGATTGTATAAATTTGCTGTGATGACGGCTCAATTGAGCGGACAGAAACCGTCCGTCGTCGCCATGCTCGGCATGCGCCTCGTCTGGATGTACCGCTTGACGGGCGACGTGAAGGCCGAGCGCGATTGGATGAAACGCACGCTCGATAAATATAACGAAGTGCAAGAAACCTACACAGACCAAGTCCGGACTGGTCTCCCGTATGATCAACTGATGTTACGAATCGCAGACTTATCAGCCGACCTTGAATTATATGAGGATGCAAGACGCTGGTATGGCATCCTTCTCGGCAGTAAGGAAGTTTCAGAGCGAATTCGAACGCAGGCAAAAGATCATTGGGAAGATTTTCGATTGGAACATACTTAAGACGGACAGGTAACTGTTCGTCTTTTTTGATTTAGGGTATGTTTAAAAGAACTCTACATAAGGAGGAAAAGCTATGTTTGAACAACGCTACATAACGGAAGTACGTGCCATTTTCCAAGAACAGAAACAACTTGCCGAAAGCGCGCTCAATCAAGTAAACGATGAAGAGTTGCATCGCGTCCTCGCACCGGACACACTCTCGCTCGCTGTCATCGTACAGCACATCTCAAACAATATGTGGTCGCGTTGGACCGACTTTTTGACGACGGACGGCGAGAAACCGGACCGCAACCGCGACGCCGAGTTTGAGGACCAGCAGTTGTCTCGTGAAGAACTTATGGCGACGTGGGACGCGCGATGGCAGTTGTTGGACGATGTGTTGGCGAGCCTCACGCCCGAAGACCTCGGCAAGACCGTCCTCATCCGCGGCGAAGAGAAGACGGCCATCTGGGCGATCGAGAAGCAAGTGTCGCACTACAGCTACCACGTCGGGCAAATCGTCTTTCTCGCAAAGCTGTTCGCCGGGGAGAACTGGAACGTGTTGACGATTCCGTTGCCGCATCAACGTTAAAAAGAGCGCATCCGCATGGATGCACTCTTTTTTATTTTGTAACATCAATCTTATACTCGTAACGGTCTTCGGCAATCTGCTCATAGTTCGCGTCGAACGGTCCGTCGACGATGAAGCGGACTTCTGTCAACTCCTCAGGCATCGTCTCGACGAAGAAGAGCACGTTCCCTTCCTTCTTCACTTTCCCTAGGAACTCGCCGCCAACATCGTCGGAGTACCAGATGTCGGCCGTCACTTGTTCTCCCGTATTCGTCACGAGCGTCGCCTGGTTCGGATGGAAACTGATTGTGTCGTCAATCGTGTTTTCGACGATGACGTTCATCGCCACGACCGTCACCGCCTCTTTCCCATCGAATAGTTCACGGTATGACTCCTCGACCGTCAGTCGTGACGTTTGGACTTTATCGATGACGAACTGAATCGAGCCAATCGTCTCATAAATATCAAGCGCCTTGTTCTTCATATAAATCTGGTTCGAGCCGAGCTCACTTTCTTGCACCTCCGTCTCTTCTTTCGGTTCAGCTATTTGTTTTTCCGTTTCTGCCGCTGCGACTTCCTCCGTGTCGGTCGCGGTCGTCTTCAGTTCGTCTGCATCTCCGCATCCGACGAGTAGTGCCAAAGGTAACGCGAGCACCAATCCGTATCGTTTCATCTTCATCAAAAATCTCCCCTTTTCATGTATGTGGTAGTTGATAAGATGAGCATACGGGTTTGTCTAGCCTGACCGGTGTAAGAAAAAGTTCAAGGTGCGTACCCTGGATAAATAAAAGTCAAGGCCATGAATCTGGCCTTGACTCCGGTTGCATTATCCTCTTGATTTCAAATCCTTTTCTTCATACGGGTCGGGCCCATCCTCAAGTGGCGCGTCATCCTCGACATACGCCTCGAGCTTCGGATCGCGTTCCACGTATTCATCGTACGCTCCCTCTGGACCGTAGACGAAGTAGCGACGTTTCTTGACTGACTCGGGTTTCACATTTTTCTCACTCATCTCGTTTCCCTCCTCATTCCAGAAATGAAGCAATGGAGCTACCTGTTTTAATGGTATTTACCCGATTTTACCGGATAACAGACGTGTTTGTATCTGTTCGAAAATCGTGAAACTTCTGAGCGTTTGTTTGCGTAGAATAGACCACTACATTGTCGGAAGGATGGGTTCGATGGATTTATTTAAGAAAGGATTGAAGCGCGGGATCCTGCTATTGGCGGCATCTGGCGCACTTGCCCTATATAATAGGTTAGTGGGCGATGCAGAAAGCGTCCGCCTCGCTTTAACTTACGGCGGCATCGGCTTCTTCCTCGGCGTAATGAGTGTGATTTACGAAGTGAGAAGATGGTCGTTCCCGAAACAGATTTTCATCCACTGGACCGTCATGCATGTGACAATTTTACCTCTCGTGTTTCTGTCCGGGCTTGTCCCGGTCAACTCCGTTCAAGACCTCGGCCGTTTGTATGTGAACTTCAACGTGAGCGGACTGATCCTGTTTGGCGTGACGTACCTCGTCTCTAAAGCCCGTCGCCAACTAAGGACCCCTTCTTGAACGACAAACAGCTCGAAGGCGCGCCTTCGAGCTGTTTTACGTCTGTTGGTCAAAGAGCCCCGCGAAATTTGAGTCAACTTCCTCGTACGGGTCAACGTATGTTTTGACGGCTTTCCGTTCTTGACGAGCCGTCCCAAGTGTCATCCCGAGCCGTTGGTGCTCGGCCTCGATCAAACGGGCAATCTTTTGACTGTCGTCAACGAGCTGACGGATGACGGTCTGGTCGGCCGCCTCTAGGTCTGGTCCGTGCGCGGCGAGCAGTTGCTCACGGTCGTCCAAGAGTTCATGGATTTGGTCCATCCACGTGTCGTACGTCGGCTCTTCCGGCACTTGCGCGAGCAGGTCCTTCAGCCGTTGCGTCTTTAAAATAATCTCGTCGATGGGTCTCATGCTTGCTTCGCGAGTTTCATCGCTTCCTTCCACGTGTCACGGAGTTCGGTCGTGAAGTCGAGCACCTCATCCAAAATCGTAGTGTCGTTTTTTACATTCGCATCTAGGAGACGACGCCAAATATACTCATAAAGTGAATCAAGATTTGCTGAGATGGCAATTTCTTTATTGAGCGTTAAACGCATCTCTTGGAAGATGGCCTGTGCTTTTTGAATATTTATGTTCTTTAAATCAATATTTCCTTGTTCAATGGCGAGTTTGGCGAGGCGCGTGAACTTGAGCGCCCCGTCATACAACATGAGCGTCAGTTCTTGCGGGTTTGCGGTCGTAACCGCGTTGTTTTGATATGCTGCATATGGATTGGATACCATGTTAAATTCCTCCTCTTACATGCCTCCGCCTAAAAATTGTTGCAGTGAGGCGGCTTGCGAGTTCGCCTGGTTCATCGCCGTTTCCATCGCCGCGAAGCGACGGTAATAAGCATTCTCTTTATTTACAAGCAACGCGTTAAGTCGCTGAATCCGACTATCAATTTGTGACATTTCGCGACCCATCGAATAGGTGGGTGCTCCAGATCCTTCTGAACCTGCGATTCGAGTGATGTTTGACCTTGCACTACCAGCCGCATCACGAATTTGAGGGAGTAATCCATTTTGAGCATTCGAAAATAGTTGATACACTTCTTCTGGATTTTTCTCGATTGCTGCTTTTAATTTTTCTTCATTGATTTCAATTTTTCCGCCGTTTGTAAAATCAGCATTTGTAGCCAGTCCAATTTGAAATAAGCGACTTGCCTCCGGGCTATTCGTCGACGAGAAGGATGAACTCCATTTTCCACGAAGATTATCCATTGCGCCACGCACGATTGTATCGTTACGTAACATGCCACTCATCGCTTTTTCTTCCCATTTTTTAATCTCGTCCTCAGACAGTTCATCGCGTTGCGCTTTTGTAAGAGGCGCGAAACTGCGGAAGCGATCTTCCCGTGTTTTTTTGTTCATCAAATCAATTGTTTCGTTGTATTTATCAATAAACGATTTGATATTATCAAAAACCTTTTGTGTGTCAGTTGCAGACGACAAATTGACAGCTTTTCCATCTGTAAACGTTGACTTCAAGGTAATTGTCATATTATCAATTGTGAACGTGTTTGAACTCTGCGTTAAGTTAATTCCGTTGATGTTTACTTGAGCATCTGACCCGTTTTTTGTCCCACTCAAAGCAAATAAGTTTTTTGCGGCTCCTTCAAATTCAATAATAGCCGAAGTTCCAGTTGACTTACCGGTGATTGAAATCTCTCCAGACGCTTCATTAAAGAATGCACTTACTCCGGTGCGTGTGCCGTTGAGTGCTGTCACTACATCTTTGAATGTAGCATTTTGGTCAAGGAAGACTGTTTCAAGATTACCACCAGATTTATTGCGCAATTGAATTTGATAGCCAGCCTCATAATGGACCTTCGCGCCTTCTGGAATCTCTACCCCATCGTCAAAAGTTATCTTTCCAGTCGCAGCGTCATATGTGTGCGCTAAATTAATCGAATTACCGTCTTTATCTGTGAATGTTGGAGTGTTCCCTGGAAGGGGTCTCAATGTAAGTTCTTTTGAAGTCGTTGTCAACGTTTGACTACGGCGACCAACATCTAACCCAAGTGAAGCAACTGAAGTAGAGTTGGTGACCAAATTCCCTCCACTACGCACTTCTGTAATATGCGAAGGCGAAGTCGCCAATTGGCTAACCGATTGAATCGAAATCGCCGAATTTCCACTTGATGGGCCACTGACTACTGATACACGTGTATCGTCAGAAGAAGACGCTGTTTTAGCGTAAAAGTTTCGACTAAAGATTAAATCAACTGCGCTCGTTCGTAATGCAAGTAGCGATCGGTTAATCTCACGGTAAGCATCGCGTTTCCATTCGGTCACTTGCTTTTTCTGTTCAAGACGATCGACTGGTACTCGTTCCGCCTGCATCAACGATTTGATTAATGTATCCGTATCAATACCACTGGCAAGTCCGCCAAATCGGATTGGTGATGTCATCGTATGCCTCCTTTATACACGTTCGTCGAATAATCGATTGAACTCCATAAACGCTGCAAAGAAATCAAGTGATTTTTTGCTAGGAATTTCTCGAATCACTTCGTTATGGGAATCGAGGATTTGAATGTAAAAATCGTTCAATTTTTCGTGCTTAACAAATTTAAGTCCGGTTTGCTGTTGCTCCAACACAAGATTTGCCTTCTCGACTGCCGTTTCGAGTTTCGTAATATGTTGAGGAGTCGGTAAGACAACGATGCCCTCATCAGCAAGTCGCTCTTGATTTGCCTCAACAAAAACGTTTTTAGTCTGTTCGTACGGCAAAACAGAAGAAGGTAAGTGGAGTCTGACTTCAGAGATGGTCGGATTCATAGGCTTCTCCTCTACATGTTTTGTTCTCATTAGTTATATCGACCAAAAGTGATGATGTTTTAGTATTATTCCAGATGCTCATTCCCATAGAAAAAAGACGACTTCACGTCGTCTTAGGTTATTGCATCAAATTCCAACTCATCGGAGTACCACGCTCAACGTCTACTCGTGCTACTTTTCCAATGATTGACGTAAGATGTTTTGGCGCTAATCCATGACCTGGTCGAATACTTCGGACATGTTCGGTCGTGAATACTTCTCCCGCTTGAATATCTTTTACAACAAACAACGAGCGTGAAAACTCTCGGCTTTTTACTTTTTTCTCGTTTAATTGATAATCGACGCGACCTAATGCCTGTTCCGCATCTCGAACGGCATCTACCATCGCTTTAAATTCGTCTGGTTCCAAGGAAAAACTGGCGTCTGGGCCTCCAATTTGCTTATCCAGAATGAAATGCTTCTCAATTACAGAAGCTCCTAATGCAACGGAAACGACAGGCACGGTTATTCCTAGCGTATGATCTGATAATCCGACTTCGACACCAAACGTTTCTCTCATGTTTTGCATCGTAAGGAGATTGGCATCTTCGATTTTAGCCGGATAGGCGGATGTACATTTCAATAAAATAATTTGTTCATTCCCGACCCGCCTACATACGTTCACTGCGTCCTCGATTTCTTGCAGGGTCGCGATACCCGTTGAGATGATGATTGGCTTTTGTTTAGATGCCACATACTCGATAAGTGGTAAGTCTGTAATCTCGAAAGAAGCAATTTTATAAGCTGGAACGTCCAAACTCTCTAATAAATCCACCGCAGTCGGATCAAATGGGCTAGAGAAGCAAATGATATCCAGCTCTTTCGCATAATCCATCAATTCTTGATGCCATTCCCAAGGTGTATAAGCTTCTTGGTAAAGATCGTATAGGGTCCTTCCGTCCCAGATGGTACCGCTATTGATTTTGAAATACTCATTATTCGAATTTATTGTAATTGTATCTGGAGTGTAGGTTTGCAACTTAATTGCATCTGCTCCAGATTCTTTCGCAGCTTTTATCGTGTCGAGAGCAGTTTGAATGTTTTGGCAGTGGTTTGCAGATAATTCTGCAATAATAAATACATTCTTGCCATCCCTTACAGAAACATCTTGGATTTTAATAGACATTATTGTACACACCTCATAGTTAATCGCAGTTAAAATATTTCGTAGTCAACTATCTTTAAAACATCACTTTTACATCTTACATAATATATGTCGTCTATTTTCTCGATTATTCCAATATCTTCAACCATATTCACTACATTAGCTTCTCTAACAAGCTTGTGTATTACTATTTTTCTTCCATCTTTTAAATAATAATAGGCGCCTGGATATGGTTTAGCCTGTGCTCTGATGAAGTTTATTATTTCGATTGAATTTTTAAAAAAATCTACATAGCCCATTTCCGGAGTTCTTTTTCCAAAATAAGTTGCTTGTTTCTCATCTTGTTCCTTTAGTAAAGTTCCATTTTGAATATCTTTTAACGAATCTAATAGCAACTTCGGATATTCTTTTGCGTATTCTTGTAACAAATCATATCCAGTACTTTCTTGATCAATTTTAATTTTTACTTGCCTGATTATTTTTCCAGTGTCTACACCTTCATCGATTAAATGCGAAGTTACACCACTGTAATCTTCTCCATTTATAATACTCCATACATGTGGTGTCCTACCTCTGTATTTTGGTAAAAGTGAGCCGTGAAGATTTAAAGCAACTCCTACAGAATTAATAATTTCAAGGGGTAGAATATACCTATAGTTCACGCTCACTAAATAGTTTGGACTTTGATTTAATATCTGACTGAGTAAATCACTTTTTTCTTTTCGCAAATCTATATATGAATACGAAATGTTATTTAACTCACAATATGTATCTACACTATCTTTATCCAATTCTCTATGGGTTAGTACAAAGGAAATACTATACTTATTATAAAGTAAAGTTTCTAAGCATATTTTCCCTAGTTTACCAAAACCACAAAAAATCATAGTCATTGTAAACTCACCTCTATTCTAACAATCGATTAATAATTCTTGCGCAACCTTTTCCATCAACTAAACCTTTAGATTTGTGTGATACTTCTAATCTATTATTATAATTTTCAAGATTATTTATTTCATAAATTAGATTTTCAAACCATGAAAAGTCTTCTGAATCAATCACATTATTGACAATATTAAACTTGAGCAAACCTTTAATATTATCACTTTGATTTTCAGCAGTTTTAATTGGAATAAACGGTGTTTTCGTTACAATGAGTTCGTAAATAGTTTGTCCTGCAGCTGTAATTGTAAAATCAGAAGCCTCCATTAATCGTCTCATTTCGTTAGCACTTGCATTTTCGATTAAAGTAACATTTTTTATAGGATTCCTTTTAATAAATTGAGCAATATTATCGTTGTTACCAACAACGATATCAAATGAAAGAGTTGAAAAATGAGGAATCACTTTTTCTAATATTATATTTGTTAATCCTTTTGAATCTGATCCACCTAAAGTTACAAGTACATTTTTTGCCCTTTTGTTAACCGTTCTATTAATACTCGTATGAAATTCTTTTCTTAGAATAATGTAATCTTTTCCACCAATTCTGTTTTTCTTGTTTTGACACACAAATTCTTCATTCAAACTAGGATTCAACGTAATTCCTTTAGGATAATTTAATCTATTGTAGTCATCAATATACATGCACTTAATTGAATTTAACTCAAGATACTCAAGGATTTCCATGTCAGCAACATAAGAATCAATAATACAATAAGTTTTATCAAATGAAACTTCTTTAAGATACGATATAGATAACCAATTCGCTATTCGATACGTTCTATCAGCTAACATACCAATTTTCTTTAAATCAGTATTGATTATTAATTCTACTTCTAATCCTCTAGCCAACAATTCATCGTATAATGCACTGCATCTAGAGATGTGACCAAATCCATTAACTGTTCCACCCTCAGTAAAAATTATGACATTCATACAAATACCTATCCTTTGTCAAAGTTCCGTCAATATTTTTTTTGTTCAATATGAGCATTGATATTAATAAGATTTGGATTATTATTTAAAAAATTTAAAATGTCAGATAGATAAAATGAATGATTTCTATCGTACAATTTTTTATATATTAGTGTGATAAGTTCTAAATCTTCTTCAGTATCTAGTGTCAATCGATAGTTTGAATAATCTTCATGACAAATGTAATGATATATGTTTTGACTTTTTTCATACATATATGGTGTAACATGTTCCATATGATACTTCTCACTATAGTTGTAAAATGCATCGTTTAGCATTTCAACTGAGAAAATTTCGACATCTAGTCCTCTTGGAAATGTTCTCTTACTCGAAATGGGGCCGGAATTTGTCACCATCTCATATTGATTGTAATGATATTTTTCAACCATTTGATCAATTATCGCTGGGTCGATTAACGGGCAATCAGAAGTTATTCGAATCACCACATCAGCTTTTACTTCTCTCGCTGCCTCATAATATCGACTTAACACGTTGTCTGAACTCCCCCGATAAACGCGAACGCCGTATCGCATCGCCTCTTCATATAACACGTCATCTTCGCTCAGTGTTGTTGTTGCTACAACAATTTCGTCAATCAATCTCGCTTGTTTCACACGTTCGATGACATGTTCTAGGACGGTTTTGTCTTGAAGTTTCATCAACACTTTACCTGGAAGTCGAGTCGAACCCATTCTCGCTTGAATAATAGCCACTGTTTTCATCGTTACTCATCACTTCCCATATCGTGTTAATACTTTTTTAACCGCATCGATGACATCATACACATCATGTTCTGTCATAGCTGGGAATAGAGGAAGGGTGATGATATCCTCATACAACGCCTCAGCGTTGGGACAAATCCCTTTTGAATAACCAAGCTCTTGATAATAAGGCATCCAATGGACAGGAATATAATGGACGTTGACGCCGATGTTTTCGTTTAATAACGCTTCAAAAATTTCTTTTCGAGAAACACGAAGTTTGCTTTGATTTAATCGAATGATGTATAAGTGCCAGCTTGATTCACCAATCTCGTCCTGGTAAGGTGTCGTCAATTCAGGTAAATCGCGAAATGCTTTTTCGTATAGTGCGACATACTGCTTTCGTAACTCGATAAACCGTTCGATTTTTTTTAATTGACTTGTCCCGAGTACTGCTTGAATGTCGGTCATGCGATAATTGAACCCTAAAAACTGCATCTCATAATACCAAGGACCGTGGGTATCCATCAGTTGATTGGCATTTTTCGTAATTCCATGTGTACGAAATTGCAATAGCTTTTGGTAATAACCTTCATCGTTTGTTGTGATAATTCCGCCTTCTCCGGACGTGATATGTTTCACAGGATGAAAACTAAACATGGTCATGTCGCTTAATGCACCGATTCGTTTCTCTTGATACGTTGCACCTAACGCATGGGCGGCATCTTCAATCACGACCAAACCATGTTCGTTTGCGATGCGATGAATTTCCTGCATGTCCGCGGGTTGTCCTGTAAAATGGACAGGGATGATGGCTTTCGTATGCGGTGTGATGGCTCGTTCAACCGCTACCGGGTCTAGGTTATATGTCATAGGATCGATGTCCGCGAACACAGGCGTTCCTTTTTGATAAAGGACACAGTTTGCACTCGCTGCAAAGGTCATCGGTGTAGTGATGACTTCGTCACCTTCCTCGATTCCAGCTGCAAAACAAGCACCGTGTAAGGCGGCTGTCCCATTCGAAAAAGAGACAGCGTAACGGGCTCCAACGTACTGAGCGATAGCTCGTTCGAATTCATCAACGGCAGGACCTGTCGTTAAAAAATCACCTCGTAACGTTTCGACTACTGCTTGAATATCAGCTTCATCAATCCATTGTTTTCCATAGGGTAAAAATGTGTTTCGAACAGGTTGATCAATCACTCTAAACTCCCTCTCATCAAAACGATTAAGTGGTCTACTTCACTTCACTAACTCTCTTAATTCATCGACCGTTAGCCATTGATTGTTTACATTACTTACGTACGTAAAGCCTTCTGGTAATGATTTACCACCGTTTCTATATTCGGTACTCCACCAAGGAAACTCTGGTTGAATGACAAAATAATCATCGTATTCTAACGTGTTTCGTGCATCATCTTCTGTAATCATTGCTTCATGCAACTTCTCGCCCGGTCGAATTCCGACAATTTTGATGTCACAATCCGGAGCAATCGCTTCAGCCAAATCGAGAATCGACATACTTGGAATTTTCGGGATGAAGATTTCGCCACCGTTCATACGAGTCAAGCTATCAATGACGAATTGGACGCCTTGATCTAACGTAATCCAAAAACGAGTCATCCGATCATCGGTCACTGGAATGACCGTCGCTCCATCCCGCTTCAACTTTTTAAAGAATGGCACGACGCTACCGCGGCTTCCGACAACGTTTCCATAACGAACAACTGCAAAACGTGTGTCTTTATCCCCAGCGTACGAATTCCCTGCCACAAACAACTTGTCAGAGGCCAATTTTGTAGCCCCATATAAGTTAATTGGACTTGCAGCTTTATCTGTACTTAATGCAATGACTTTTTTAACACCACGGTCAATTGCGGCTTCAATGATATTTTGCGCCCCGTGAATGTTTGTTTTTACAGCCTCGAACGGATTGTACTCACATGCACCAACATGTTTAAGCGCAGCAGCATGAATGACAATATCCACCCCATCAAAAGCACGATACAGGCGTTCTTTATCTCGAACATCTCCGATAAAGAAACGGACGCGGGGATCTGTAAATTCTTGCGCCATTTCATATTGTTTTAGCTCGTCGCGACTAAACACGATCACTTTTTTAACATTATGCTTTAATGCGGCCTCGATAAATTTTTTCCCAAATGAACCCGTCCCGCCTGTGACTAAAATCGTCTGATTCGTAAACATCTTTATATACTTCCTCTCTCATGCAGAATGCACAAATCGAATAGTTTTCAATTTCATTTTTTTGCTGTCATGTAATGGTCTCTACATATGTCCGTTTGATTGTTCGAAGTTGAGTCTCTAGCTCTTGAATTGCCTCAAACATGCGTAACAAAATAGAAAGACGCATCGCACTCGTTCGATTGTATCGATTGTGGAATTTAATTTTATTTTGAATGATTAATAGATTTACAAGCTGCAATGGCATAATATGTGTGCGGAACGAAGGCGCTTCAATCATTGCGTCCCAATCGCGTAACATTTTTTCAAATTCATCGACTGTCACTGCTTTTTGCTGCGTGATACGGTGTAATCGTTTTGCGAGAGTTTGCAACCGGTCCAAGACACTATCTAACATTCCTTGAACGTATTCGATAGGAATATTTAAATTTGGAGCGTCCACTTTTTCAAGCTTCCGCTTTTGAATTGACTTTGTTTGAAGCGTTTCAAGCGATCTATATGATGCACCTTTAATAAGTGCGCCTTGTTCTGCATAATTAATCAATTTCTCAGACAAACCACCATGTGATTTAATGAGTGATTGATAGCTCGTTAAAAAACCGAATAAGACCGGAGTCGTTTTACCCATTTCGCCATTATTTAACGGAATATCATATAATGTTTTATTAAACTGTCCGTCCGTAGAAGAAACCTCTTTGACAGAAGCGCTATAATATTCGCCTTCTCTCAACGCTAAATCTTGTCCAATTAATCCAATTGAATCAAAATCTAAATAATTTGCAAAAGCAACCGCTGCTAACGCTACCGTTGGGTAAGTACTAAATACTGTTTTCGAAAAGGTCAATAGATCTTGTGTGAGCTGTGCATCCGCATATGGGATAAGTAACCCATTTGCTCGTTTCGGAATCTGATGATTCACTTGCAACGAATATACAAGAGGCATATCTAATTCGATATCTTGGAAGAAATGAGCATTTGCTTCTCCTGCGTCAATCGAGATAACAAAGTCAGGTCGAATTTCATGATCGAATAGTACTTTTACGGTCTGACCGATGGCGATGATGTAATAAGCATGTTGTGCCTGTTGAAGGTAAGGAATAGCGTCTTCTAATGAAGGCCCACCAGCAATCATTAGCGCGTGGCTTCCTTTATATTGGTGTTTAAGACTATCGATAGTAATAATACGATCTAAATTTTCTTTTAAGTAGCTCGCATTTTGAAACGATTCTTGATACCAGCTTTCTGTATATACTTTCCGAGTAGTCAAATCAATTCGACTTTCACTCAAATAGTTGCGAACCAACTTTAAGAGTTCAAGTAGGGATTGGGTATCCTCGTAAAGAGGATGCTTGATGACTTCTGTTTTCAGACCAATAAATGATTGAAACTTCGATTGTAGTAGAGTTTTAGAAGCATCTTTCGAGTCATTGAAAGATAATACCGTATCATTTTTTACATCGGCAGGTAAGCTAAGTGGATCGATTGTCAATACATGATATTGTTTTAATAACTCTGCATGAAACATTCCACTTCCATACCCTAATAGAATAATGGCTTCCGTATCCTCACTTATCCTCGCCTGTAACTTTTCGAATTCCATAATCGTTTCATTAACGAAATAATGGTTGTTTTCGTGTTGCTTCACAAGAGCCATTTCATTCTCGTGGTAACGAAACGGGAAAACAATTTGATTTTGATTTTCCATAGCCAATAACGATTCATATTCTGTAATTAATAATTGCAAATTGTCATAGATAACGTTAGCAAATAATTGTTTGTTCTCTTGTTTTATAGCTTGAAGCTGTAATACGTGTTCTGGTGTACAAATACCGTTTGATTGAATTTTTTCTCCAAATAGACGAATCATTTCAACAATTTCATCAAGGATGTCCGAAGCATCACTTTCTGCCAATAAAATAACTTGTTTTGAAATTCCGTGAAGCTCGTCTAATATTTGCTTTAGTTGCGACATAAGTTACCCCTTCATATACAAGTTCGTTTAATTTCAGTATACAATTATGCTATTTTAATATCGATACTTTGGAAAAAATATTTAAAAAAAGGGAAACAGACGTAATGTCTGTCCCCCTCTATTTGTGACTTTAAGAGAATCTTAACGTAACAACTGAAGTACAGCTTGTGGCTGTTGGTTCGCTTGAGCAAGCATTGCTTGAGCAGCTTGGTTCAAGATGTTGTTTTTCGTGAAGTTCATCATTTCTTTCGCCATATCTACGTCACGGACACGTGATTCAGCAGCTTGAAGGTTTTCAGCTCCAACGTTCAAGTTGTTGATTGTGTGCTCAAGACGGTTTTGTGTAGCCCCGAGTTTTGCACGCTCAGAAGATACCGTTGTAATAGCAGTGTTAATTGTCGTAATCGCTGCGTTTGCACCAGATTGATCTGAAATGTCAACATCTTGAATAGAAAGTCCAGTTGCAGTCATGTCAGCAATTGTCAATTCGATGTTTTGACCAGAGTTTGCACCAATGTGGAATTTAAGACCAGTAGCCGAGAACCCACCGTTCATCAACGTCTTCGTGTTGAATTCAGTGTTGTTCGCGATACGTGAGATTTCACTTGTCAACTCTGTTACTTCTTTTTGAAGCTCAGAACGATCATCGTCAGTGTTCGTATCGTTTGACGATTGAACTGCGAGTTCACGCATACGTTGAAGGATTGAGTGCGTTTCGTTCAATGCACCTTCAGCTGTTTGGATGAGTGAGATTCCGTCTTGAGCGTTACGTGATGCTTGATCAAGACCGCGAATTTGTCCACGCATTTTTTCAGAGATTGCAAGACCAGCAGCGTCATCGCCAGCGCGGTTGATGCGAAGGCCTGAAGAAAGTTTCTCCATTGCTTTCCCAGAGTTCGTTGTGTTGAACGACATGTTACGGTGTGCGTTCATTGCGTTAAGGTTGTGGTTGATAATCATTGTAATTTCCCTCCATAGGTTTAAGTTTTTCCGCTCTTCCAAATCCGTTTGTCCGAGCATACAAGGTTTAGGCCGGCCCCTCACCTTGTATTAGTTGGAACGTTTTAGCGTTTCCATACTCTATATCGGAGCCATCTCTTATGTGTTTAGTCTTTTTCGAAAAAAGTTACACGTTTTGAGTAGAAAATTTAATTTGTATAGAAAAACGACCCATCGCTGGGTCGCGTCTCCTTACACTTCAACTTTTACTTGTTCCGTTTCATTCTGCAAACTTTCCGCAACACGTACGAGTTCCGTCATCGCGCCGTTCACTTCTCCAAGACTCGCCGCTTGCTGGCTAGCCGCTGATGTCACTTCTGTGGCATAACGTGACGCCTCTTCAACCATACCGACGATTCCAGCTGAGTTCGTGACAACCGAATCAATTTGACCACGCGACTCATCTAGGAGCGCGTCGACCGAATGGACGTGACTATACACTTCGTTCGCCGAGTTGTGAATCGTCGCGAACGCGCCACCTGCCTTCTCGACAAGGCCAACCCCTGTCTCCACTTCCGCTTTCACGTTCGCCATCGAAGACGACGTGTCACCGACGAGACGTTTGACGTCGACAATCAAATCCGTGATCTCTTGCGTCGAGTTCGCTGTCTGTTCAGCGAGCTTTTTGACCTCGGCCGCGACGACCGCGAAGCCGCGTCCGTGTTCCCCAGCCCGTGCCGCTTCAATCGACGCATTCAACGCCAAGAGGTTTGTCTGTGCTGAAATGTCACTGATGACGTCCGTAATCCGTGAAATCTCACCTGTCATTTCCGTCAACTTGCTGTTGAGCGTCGATGACTGTTCGACTTTGCCGGCAATCGCGTGCATCGCATCGACTGACGACGAAGCGAGTCCTTTTCCGCTTTCAGCTTCTTGTTGCATTTCACTGGCCGCGTCAAGTGCAGAGCCCATCTCGTTACGAATGTTTTCCATTGTGCGTGCAACGGCTCCAAGCAAGTCCATTGAGCTGTATGTCGCACTGACGTTGTCTTCGAGCATCTTGTTCAATGCGTCCATCGCTTGACGAATGTTCTCGCCAGCCACATTGCCTTCTTGAACAGCCGCAGCGATCTCTTGTGCGGATCCTGTCAACTGATCCGCCGTGTAGCGCATGTTCGTTCCTTGCTCACGCAAGTGTCCGACCATGTTGTCCATCGAGAGAAGCAAGCGCCCCATCTCCGAGCGATCGTTCGTCGCCTCGTTTGCGAACTCGACAGTCAAGTCACCGTTTCCGACCTGGACCGCCTTGTCTGATGCCGACTCAATTGCTTTGAGCGGACGGCGTGCAATCAAGTAGATGACGATACTGCCAAGCGTTGAAATGACAAGCGACACGGCCGTCCCGACGAGCATGACCTGTCCTTTCGCCATCTCGAGCTCTGTAAGCAGTAGAAGCGTGATGTACCCGACCGAACCACCCGTCACGATCGATGTGACCAAAATCCACGCGAGTAGCTGCGTCGTAAAGTTTTTGAAAATCTTCACTGTAAGTTCCTCCTCTGTGTAATTCATCACCTTCTATATCGTCTTGTTGGAAGCTTTTGTATAGCGTTTTCAGTTGAACGTTTGGTCAATGAAAAAATGCCCTCCAGCTGGAGAGCATTGCTTCAAAACGGGTCTTCTTTTGTCACACGCGATCGTTCCCGTGTCGTCGTCAGCGCATCGATTGCAAGCGCAATTGCTGCCGCCCAGTGGAGCATCATCCCGACGATGGGGATAAAGCCGAGCACTGACGCCGTGATGCCGACAATCGGACCAAACGACAATCGGTTCAGCCTTGTGAGCGACAAGACGAGTACGACGATATGGAACGCGAGCATAAAGCCGAGCGGCGAATAGCCCATGCTGATGATGAACAGACCGCCAAGGATGGGGATTCCGAGGAACGCCTCAAACGCCGCTCCAAGCCATTTTAAATTTCTGACCATGCTGTCACCTCACAGTTCGAGTAGATAGAACTCATACCCACCATTTTCTGCGAAACCGGCCCGCTTATAAATCTCGAGCGCAGCCTTGTTCTCCGTCTCGACGTCGAGTTCGAGCTTCGTCCGGCCCATACGGAACAGCTGTTGGACCATCTGTTTCAACATTTTCGAACCGTAGCCGTTACCTTGCTCGCTCGCCCGAACGCCGAACGCGTGGATGCTTCCCGCGTCGTCGCCTGAGAGGAGCGCGCGGATGACGCCGACCGGACGTCCTTCGACTTCACCAATATACGTCACGCGGTCCGGTGTGTCGATTTGACGATAGATGTTCTCCGTCACATCAATCGGGTCACCGAACGCCTCAGAGAGCGTCTCAATAATCAGTGGACGGTCGGCGTCCGTCGCCTCGCGGAGCGACACCTCGTTCGGTTTCAAGAACAGCTCTGCTTTCTTCAAGACGAGATTGTACTCGGAAAAGCGATATGTTGCACCGAGTTGATCGACGACCGCCTTGCCGGACTTCGACTTCCGGTCAATCACAAACGTGAACGCCTCACACCCGTTCGCTTTCGCGTCCCGTTTCGCCGTCTCCAATAGCGCCGTGAAGATGCCCTGTTTCCGATAGTCCGGATGCACGAGCGCGTTCACTTCATATTCGTTCTCGAGATACGGGAACAACACTAAATACCCGACGAGCAAATCGTCCGCGTAGACGGCGTAATCGTTTTGCCCGACCGCCTCATGTCCGACTTTGACGTCGATTCCGTCGAACGTATTGACCGCTTCTTCGAGCGCTCTCACGTCTTCTGCTTGTCTTACTTCTTCCACTGAATAGTTCATACCATCACCTCGCATCTATTGTAGCACAACAAAAAAGCCCGCCGAAGCGGGCGGACTCATAACGTGCGGAACTCGAGCTCCGGGAGCGTTTCGAGGAGCTCCGTGATCTCATCCGTATGCGCCTCGGCACCCGGCACAGCTTCGGTCGGTTCGACCCAGAAGAACGTCTTGTCACTCGCACCGAGATAGTTGCCATAGCCGACTTCCTCGGCGAACGCCTCTTCTGACAACTCACGGTCGACGAGATCCAAATGGAACAACAACTGGTCGTCGCCACCTTCAAGGTTGTAATAGAGGTCGAACGTGCCGTAGCTCGCCTTGTCACCGATATCGGTCACGTCTTGCGACTTCTCGATATAGACGTCTCCGCGTTCAATCGCCTGGGCGATCTTCGACGGGAGAATGATCTCATAACCGAGGGAACGGTCTCGAATCGTCTGTGACGTATCCTCAGTCCGTCCCCGAGACGAGACGACTCCGACTGTTGCGACAAGGACACCGGTCACGCCGAGCGCGACAGCCCACTTCAAAGTTTTGTTCATGTTGGTCCACTCCTCTTTAGTCTGCCATGAGACGATTATCGCATAAAATGCAGGCAAATCATTAAATATTCTGAAAAAATGTTTCGCGATGCGTTGACGCACGTTCTCCAATCCCATACGATAAAAGTATCGCATTACAGAAAAGAGGAACCGACATGTCTAACGAATCCCAATTGTCACGGGCGCAACTCGACGCGCTCTTAAAAAACGTCTTCGCCCTTCAAATCCCGGTTATCGAGAAGTTCATGACCGACTTGTTCAAACAGTACGTCTCGACGGCGTCCACGTTCAAACAGGACATGGACACGATGAAAGCGACGGACTGGCATAAACAGTTTTTCGGCCAAAAAGCGATGCCACATCTCTTCATCGAGAACCTCGGCTTCGGCGCCTCGTTCCGTCACCAGGAGCAGGACAAAATCGTCAAGATTCCAGAAAACATGACGATCGTGAAGCCGGACTCGGACGCGCAAATCGAAGAGATTTTGCAGAACCTCGACAAGACGATAGCATCGATGCCAGGCATTAAAAACAAAGGGCTCGTTAAAAAGTTTTATAAAGAGACGCTCGAACTCGTCTGCCAGCTCGGCAGCCGTACTGGTATGATGGACGATTTCTATGCGAAAGTCAAAGGTAGCCTGACAAAATCGTAACTGACAAACCCACGTCCGCGGACGTGGGTTCTTTTAATGCTTGCCTTTCGGCTCAAACGTCGCGATCCGTTCGACGCCGGTCAAAATCGGCTTCGCCTGATTGATCAATTGTTTTGTCGCCGGAAGCATGAGCGACTGCTGATGCGCCTCCGAACTTTCCCATACCTCGTAAACGATGATGGCGTCGTCATCGAGCGAGGCACTCACCCGATATGCCTCGCATGCCGCCTCCTGCTCCATCGCCTCGGCTGCTTCAAGTAAAATCGATAGTAACGTCTCCCGCTCTCCTTGAATCGCGGTTAATTTGCCAATCAGTCCATACGCCATCGTTATCCTTCCTTTCCGTAACGGTCGACCGTAATCGGCTTCTCCATCACTTTGAGTGAGGCTCGGCTATGCAACGTCACCCCAAGCATGACGATCCCGATTCCTACAAGCGACAGCCCCGACGGCAGTCCCGCCTGTAAAATCAAAATCTCTCCGACGAGTGCGAACAACACTTCAAGCGCTTGTGTCGCCTCGACCGTCGCGAGCCGGCTCATGTCATGTTTGACGAGGTCGGTCGCTTGGAAGAAGAGCACCGTCGCGATGACGCCGGAAAGAAGTGCGACGAGAAGTGTCTGAGACACTTGTGCCCCTGACGGTATCCCGGTCGTCAGCCCGTAGCCGAACAACAGAAGCCACACCGGCAGCGAACCGATACACATGCCGAGGATGCGCTCGAACACATCGAGGTCGGTGATCGCCATCATCTTTCGGTTGCCGAGCGGATAGGCAAATGCGGCGATGAGCACCGGCAAGACGCCAATCAACAGGAAGCGCAGCTCGAACGTCTGTAAAAATTCGACTTGCATGAGGACGACCCCAAACAGAATGATTCCGGAGAAGCGGAGTGCCGTCCACGGAATCTGTTCGCGTGTTCCGTCCGCTCGTTTAAAGAGCGGCGATAAGAGCGCGCCAGCGAGAATCGTCACTTGCCACGTCCCGGCGATGAGCCAAGGCGGTGCCTCGACGGCGGCGATACAGATTGGGACGTAAAACAAACCGAATCCGACCGTCCCCCATATAAGCCACGGCATCGGGTCGCTTGCGAGTGCCTTTCGCACGCGTCCTAATCCGCCGCGCATGGCGACGACGAGGACGAGGAGTGGAATCATGAATAAGAAGCGGAGCGAGGCACTGTACGCCCAGTGACCGCCCCCGATATGCATGGCTTCATTTAAAACGAACGTGCTCGCGAAAAAGAGCGCGGCGAACACGCCGAGGATGAGCGGACGCATGCCATCCCTCCTTTCTGAATCCCCACTAGTTCCACATGAACGAATCGTTCTCCTGCTAATTCAAAAAACATCGGACCCGTTTTGGTCCGATGTTCAGTGGATGTCACGCTTTTGGAACGTACCGCCTTTCACTTCTGTCACTTCATAGACAACGACGAATGCCTCCGGGTCGACCTGATCAATGATGCCTTTCAACTTCCGCTCCTCCAGCCGATTAATGACGCACGTGATTTCGTAGTAGGCTTCCTTCGAATAGGAACCTTGAATCGACTTGCGCGTCACGCTTCGCCCGAGCCGGTCACGAATCGTGTCGGCCATTTCGTCAGGGGCACTTGTAATGATATTGAACGTCTTCGCCCCACTTAGTCCTTCCTCGACGATATGAATCACTTTTGACGCAATAAAGTAGGCGATGGCCGATAAGACCGCACCTTGGAGCCCGAACACCGTTGAGACAACGATGAAGACAAATGCGTTTAAGAAGAGAATCAAGTCACTCGTACTGAACGGTAGTTTTCGGGACAACAGAACGGCAAGCATATCGATGCCGTCAAGCGCACCACCGTTGCGGAGTGCGAGACCCATACCGAGACCGAGGATAATTCCGCCGACGACCGTGATGAGGAGCGCGTCCCCTTCGATGATCGTCGGGACGTGATGCATGATGACAGTGCCGACCGAGAGTGAGGCGATGCCGGTGATGGACAGGATGGCGAAACTCTTTCCGATTTGCTTATACCCGAGATAGATGAACGGAACGTTCAGCATGACAATAAAAATCCCGAGTGGTAAACCGAACAGCTGAGAACCGACGATACTGATGCCGGTGACACCCCCGTCAGAGACGTTATTCGGAATCAAAACCGACTCGAGTCCGTAGGCGGCAACCAAGCCCCCAAGGACGTTCATGATGAGGTTGATCTTCCATTTTGTTCGTTTCATACAATCCTTCCTTTCCTTACCTTTCAACAGTCTAGCATATTTTTAGTTATAACACATAATTAAATTCAGTGGAGGATGTCGTTCGCATGCGAAAATCAACATGCTATACTAGTTAAAAAAAGGAAAGGGCGGATGTCCATGCAGCGTCCACCGATGCCTTCGCCGTCACCGGAGGAAGTCCGGCGCTTGAAGCGCGAACATAACCCAATCAAACGGTCAGAACTCATCGCCAAAGGACTCCTCCTCTTGTTCGGCGCGTTCATCTTCGCCATCGGGCTCGAGGCGTTCCTCGTCCCGAATCAAATCATTGACGGCGGCATCGTCGGGGTATCAATTATCGTCTCGTACTTATCCGGCACAAAACTCGCCATCTGGCTCGTCCTCTTCAACTTGCCGTTCATCTACTTCGGCTACCGCCAAATCGGCAAGACGTTCGCCGTCGTCACGTTGACGGCCATCCTCCTCATGTCCGGTTTCACGATTCTGTTGCACAAAATCGAACCGTTCACGGACGATTTACTTTTGTCGACGGTCTTCGGGGGATTCTTGCTCGGGGTCGGGATCGGCCTTGTCATCCGCGCCGGTGGATCGCTCGACGGGACGGAGATTTTAGCCGTCGCCTTCACGAACCGATTGCCGTTCTCGGTCGGTGAGATTGTCATGTTCTTCAATATCTTCATTCTCGGGACAGCCGGCTTCGTCTTTAGCTGGGACCGGGCGATGTATTCGCTGCTCACGTACTTCATCGCCTTCAAGACGATTGACGTCGTCCTCGAAGGGCTCGACCAGTCGAAGGCGGCGTGGATCATCACAACGTCCCCGGACGATGTCGGCCAGGCCATCATGGACCGGCTCGGTCGAGGCGTAACGTATTTGCACGGAGAAGGTGCCTTCACGGGTGACGGCAAGAAAGTCGTCTTCACGGTCATCAGCCGCCTTGAAGAAACGAAGCTAAAAGACATCCTCGACGACTATGACGAGAAGGCGTTTCTCGCCATCGGCAATATTCACGATGTTCGGGGCGGCCAGTTCAAAAAGAAAAATATCCACTAAAAAAATCGGCCGCGGCCGATTTTTTGTTTACCCGATTTTCACTTGGTCGCGACCGTCCGCCTTCGCCTGATAGAGCGCGGCATCGGCCCGCTCGAACACGACCGTCCCCGGTTCCGCGTTCGCAATCGACAAACCGATTGAAATCGTCATCGGCATGACTTGGTCCTCGAACATATATGTCGTCTCCCGGACCGCGCGGACGAGTCGTTCAGCGAGCTGTTTAGCGTCGTGCGTGTCTTCAGTCACCATGACGAACTCTTCTCCTCCGTAACGTCCGACGAAGCCGTCTTTTGGACAATGCTCACGGAGCGTCATCCCGATTCGACGCAACACCGCATCCCCGGCCCGGTGGCCATATGTATCGTTCAACTGTTTGAACCGATCGACGTCGATGACAAAGAGTGCCCACGGAAGACCCGACGCCTCGACGTCGTTCAACCGTTCGAGCGTCATGTATCGATTCGGCAGTCCCGTCAATTCGTCGATGGTCGCCCGTTGCGTATGGAGTCGGAACATGCGTAAATGCGCCTCGATTTGTTTCGCGACCCAGTAGCACATCCACGCCCCGAAAAACGTCATCAAAAAGTACGGCAAGAAGACGTTTATAAACATGGACATTGGCACATTTCCAGTCACTCGAATCAAGACGAGTATTGTCCCGAAGACGACATAGGTCGTAAACGCATGTCCGCGCCGCAATCTCGTTCGATTAACGAGAAACGATAGACTGAGGAAAGCGACAAGTGTTGCCAGTGATTGTAACAACTGTCCTGACACGCCATCGAGTGCTAAGCGACCGGCAATCGTCATGACAATCGTCACCCCGATACCAATCGGACCTGCATATGTGGCGGCTAGGGCGAGCGGAATGATTCGTAAATCGACGCGCGTTCCTTCCACCTGAAATGAGTTGACCGTCAAGAGGAGGGCCGCAACCCCCATCGCAAACCCGAACACGACTCGTACAGCGCGCGGTGACCCTATCTGGATTGGGAATACGTGCCGCATGAGATAGAGCGTGAGTGATAAAATAAGATAGATGATACTAATGTTTATAAAGAAAATATTGACAACTTGCCCCAAACAACTGCACTCCTTCCCCGAAATTCCCATCCATCGTAACGCAATGACAACGCACCTGTCATCCGATAATCCGCTTTCCTCACGAAAAAAGCCGAAAGCTTATGCTTCCGACTTGTTTTGTATCATTTGTCTCATTAAGTTGGCACTGTCCCGAGCCGACTCGTTCTCAGCCTGCATCTGGACGTACACCTCATGGCGATGGATGTCAATATGGCGCGGCGCGTCGATGCCGAGTTTCACTTGGTCGCCCTCGATCGCAAGCACCGTAAGTGTCACGTCGTCGCCGATATGAATCGCCTCACCTTGTTTTCGTTTCAATACGAGCATCAGCGCACCTCGCTTTTCTGTCCGCCGAGCGGGAAACGGGCCGGGTAGGCGTCATCTAAGATAACTTGCTTGCCGCGGCGCTCGTTCGTCTCGATGACAATTGGAGCCTTCAAATTGAGCGTCGACGCCTCGAACGGTTCGCGGAGCGTAACAATTGTGTAGACGGAGACGTGTTCTGCCTCGTCGATGCCGAGCTGGTCTTTCGCCCCGTCCGTCAATTCGAACGCATAGTCCGGCTTATGCCAGAACGGGTTCGTTACGACGAAGGCACATGCAGCGTCTTCGAGTGACTGGAGCGACCAAAATGGAAGGTCGTCGCCATACGGAATCAGGGCAAACGTCTTCGACTCTGGGAAGCCCGGAATCTCGCTGACGAACGAGATTGTCTCTTCTTCTTTCACTTCGATCTTGCCAAAATAATCTGTCTCAATGAACATGGATCTTCCTCACTTTCAACGCGTCTCATCATATATGCCTCCGACCGGCCATATCTCAAGTGATGCCTGTTGACGGAGTGAGATGTCCGTCGTCCAAGGCGTGAACGAGATATCGGTCGGGGTGAGCGATACATCTATCTGTGCCGGTGTCACGTTCCATTCGATTTTGACGTCCGCCGGCGTATACGTCAACTTGACGCGGTCAATTGACTTCGGCATGAAATCGAGATCGACGACTGGATACGGTTCGTTTACTTTACTGGCAGCAATCTGGGGAATCGGGTTGCCGTTCTCGATGCGCATGAGCTGGTCGCCTTCGCGGGAGGCCATGCTCGTCGCCTCACGGGCACCTTGTTCACCAAGTGCCCCGAAATGACGACCAAGTTCGAGGGCGCCTTTCAAGTTGCTCTCGCTCCGGGCGACCGACGAGTCAACTTCGAGCGTCCCAGGCGTCGTCCGTTGCGTCATCTCAACTTTCCCTTGCGTCATCGAAAGTTCGGCCCGGCCTTGGCGCATCTCAAGAACGGGACGATTCGATGTCATTTGGATGGCGGCATGTGTCTGCCGCATCTCAAGCTTCGCGAGATTCATTCGCCGTTACCGAAGGAAATCAAGGAGCGTCGGCTGGATGATGCGGGCGCCGGCCGAGAGCGCGGCGCGGTGCACCGTTTCATGGGATTTAAGCTCCATGATGACACGCTCGATATCGATGTCTTCGTTGTCCGACATGATTGTCTTCGCGATGATCTCGTGATCTTGTAGACGATTGTCGACGAGCTCCAACCGGTTGGCACGGGCGCCGAGTTCGGCCCGTTCCGTAATCAAACTCTGTCCGAGCGTGTCGAGCGTCGCGAGCTGTGCCGACAAGTCGGCCCCGCCCGTCGTCTCATCGCCGAGTAATAGACTCAAGTTTCGGAGACCTTCAAACAATTCCCGACCAAACACCGTCTCCGGCTGCATATTCACTTGCATCGTGATGCCTTTCGAAACTTCAAAAGCAATCTTCCCGCTGTCCGTCGGTACTCCGCCTGTATAGATGGAATCGACGTCTGCGGCCGGATCAGTGAGGAACGCCTTCAGCGCCGTCATGTCGATGAGTGGCTGGTCCGTCTTCGTTCCGTTATAGATGTATTTCTCGCCTGCTTTTGAATTTGCGAGCGACCCGATATGTTCGACGAGTTGGTCAATCTCACTTTTGATAATGGCGCGTTGCGACGACTCGTACGTGTCGTTCGCCGCCTGCGTCGTCAGTTCACGAATTCGTTTGACAGCTTCCGTGACTTCATTCAATGTCGAGTCGGTCAAATCCATCCAGCTCGTCGCTTCGCTGACGTTACGGCGGAACTGGTCGACCTCGCGCACCTCGGTCCGGTAACGGATGCCTTGCATCGCGACGACCGGGTCCTCCGAGGCACGTTGAATCCGTTTCCCGCTGATTAGTTGTTCTTGTACTTTCGCGAGCGTATTATAGCTCGACGATAAGTGCTTTAAGTTCGTTTGTGTGAGCATCGTCTGTGTGACACGCATCAGTCATTACCTCCCTACGATTCCCATGCCGTTGATAATTTTGTCGAGCATCTCGTCGACGGCCGTTATGTTCCGCGCCGCCGCGTTGTAAGCGTGCTGGTACTGGATCATCATCGTCATCTCTTCGTCGAGCGACACTGCGCTCACCGACATGCGGCGCTGGTCCGAGCTCGCCATAAGGGCGAACGTGCTCGAAGCGAGACGACCGCTTTGGTCGGCTGCGACGGCCATGTTGCCAATCACGTTTTGATAGTACTTACCAATCGACGTGTCGGTCGTGACCGAACCGTTGAAAGAGAGCGCTTGTGATTTCAAGTTCGCGAGCGCGAGCGCCCCGCTGCCGTCTCCGATGTTGCCGTCTTTAGACGTGGCAATCAAATCGAGGTTTTTCATGATGGCGTCGCTCACTTTAATCGTCGCGGCACTGTCAACGTTTGCGAAGAAGTCGCTCGTTCCGTCCGCACCTTTGGCGTCTTTATGTTGTCCGTGTAGCGCGTTGAAAGCGGTGGCGAATTGTTTCGCCATCTCGTCCAAATCTTTGAGCATCGTCGTGAAGGCTCCATCGATTCCTTCCGGCCCAGTGGCTGACCCATACATTTCAACGAGCGCTTTCCACTTCCCGTTCGGCATGTCGGCGTGCGTCAAGTTTGTCGAGACACCAGCCGCGTCTGTCATCGTCAAGTTGTCGAACTTGCCGATTCCGCCCGTGATGCCGTCGACGAGCGTTACATCCTGTCCATTGATGGTGACACGGATGTCGATTCGGCCTTCAGCGACGCGTTGCGAGTTCCCGCGTGTCTCGCCGTTCAAGTAGTCGACCGGGACGCGTTTGAAGTCGATGTATTGAGCGAGTTCGTCCATGTAGCGGTCACGCTCATCATATAGTTCATTCGGTAACACGCCGAGCGGTTCCGAGTCCCCGATTTGACGGTTGACGTTTGCAATCTTTGTCATGAGGTCATTGATTTTCTTTACGACAACGTCCGCTTCAGATTTTAAATCATCTTGAACTTTTGAGAGCGACGAAGACATGTAGTTGAACGTCTCCGTGAGCGTCATCGCTCGTTGCCGCACGACGCTACGCGCCCCCGTATCGTCCGGGTTGACCGATAAGTCTTGCAATGACGCCCAGAACAGATCGAGTGATTTGGCTAGACCGTTCTCTGACGGCTCGTTGATGATATCTTCCATCCGGCCGAAGGCAGCTTGCTTCGTCGCATAGAAGGCATTTTTAACTGACTCGTCGCGGTATTGCTGGTCAATCATCAAATCGCGAATTCGGGCGAGCGTCTCGCCGCGGACACCGGTTCCGAACTGCCCAGCTTTCGTTCCTCCGAAGGAAACCGACAACTGTTCGGTCATCCCCATTGTTAATCGTTGGCGTGAATAGCCTGGGTTAGACGCGTTGGCGACGTTGTTACCGGTCGCCTGGAGCGCCCACTGGTGTGTCGAGAGGCTTCGTCTTGCCGTCTCTAATCCCATAAATGTTGAACCCATCAATCTTCCCCCTTATACGTCGCGGCTGAACGAACGTGTTTCAAACGCTTGTTGGCCGTAAGTGAAATCGTCTGCATCTGGCATGAGCATATCGAGATGCCAATTGATATAGTTGAGCGACTGTTCGAGTAACGCGGCGTTTGACTCGTTCTGCCGTTTTAATTCGAACAGGACCGGTCTGAGTGCTTCTTTCTCTTCATCGTCCAAAACGAGTAAACCTTGAAGTCGTTCTGCTTCTTTTTGTGAAATTTGGCGGACGAGTTTTGCTTCTTCTTTGACGAGTACCGTAAAGGCAGCCATATCGCCTTTAATTAACAACTGTTCTTTTTCATAAGCGAGTTCGAGTAGCCGGGTATGTAATGTGAGCATGTGTCTCTCCTTTTTCCAAAAAAAGAGCTGACTAAAAAGGGGTCCCCTCTAGTCAGCTTCCGTGCCGTGTTATCCGTGCGAAGGCCTCAAACAGACCTCGCTTCCATTCATCCTTGTAGAAAGCGTTTGGCGATTTCGCGCGCGTCCCGTGTATACGTCCCTGCATTAATCTCAGCCTTCAAGGCGTTGATTTTTTCAAGACGTTCCGGATGTTTTACCGGTTCATCAAACCGGGCGCGAGCTTCTGCCGATATCGATAGTCGGTCCGTTTGGCGTGTTGACTCGGGCTTCGTCTCGGCTTGCGTTTTCTTCTCGTACGTGTGTGGCAAATGTACCCACTTAGCAGAATCGATGCGCATGCGTATCCCCCCTATCTTGATGTTAGTCCAAACGATAAGCGCGGGCGCTTGGTTTCGTGATACTTTGTTGTAAGTTTTGTAATTCTTGCTGCATGTCGGTTTGGCAACTCGAACAAACTTTTCCTTCGTTCGTCGGTTTGCCGCATCGGACACAGCTAATGGCAAGTGCCGGGTTGTCCTTGATGATCAAGCGTCCTTCATGGATATATCGCGTGATGTCAAGTTCGGAAACTCCTGTCGCTTCAACGAGAGCCCCAATGGTTGTTTGTCTGTTAGCTGGTTCACGGATGAAGTCGCGCACTTTCAAGAAGTTTTGAAAGTCGACCTCCCCGCAGGACGGGCAGTATGGCGAGCGCCCTTGTTTCATGAACAGGCGTCCGCACTTTTGACACGTTGTAGCTTCCATTGTCCTTCACCTCTGCCTTTTATATCGGACGCGTTTTTGATTTGTTTAGCGCCCGGAACAAGCAAACGGCAGAAACTTCTCGGTAGCCCGCATGTTTCAACGTGAGTGCCGCCTGATGAAGCGTCGTGCCCGTCGTATAGACGTCGTCAACGAGAACAATTTTCTCACATCGGACTTCAGTTTGTATAGCGAACGGATTTTGACGGTGCCGCCTTTCTCCTTTCCCTAGTTCCCGTTGACTCAAAACCTCTGTTTTTTGAAGCAACAGTCTCGTTGGTCCGATGGCGCGCGCAAGGAGCTCCGCCTGATTGAACCGTCGCGTCTTCAAACGCTCATGCCCGAGCGGAATCGGGACATAGACAACACCCGGTTCGCGACATGCCCGTAGGCTCGGTCGCGCGTGTTCAACAAGCGCGACATCCCCACCGAACTTGTACCGGTGGAGCCAGTTCGCCCCGGCCTCGTCATAGACGTAAAGCGAACGTACGGTCAAATCGAGTCCGAGGGCAAGCCAACGGATACAGTCCGGGCACGTCTTCCCATCCTCGGTCGGATGCCCACACCGGGGACAGCCTGGTTCGAGCATGGTCAACATCGTGTCACAGTCAGGGCAGACCCAGTCGCGTTTCAATAACGTCGATGGGGTCCATTTGACGTGGAGCGGTTTCCGGCAAACTAGGCAATTCATCGGCGATTCGCCTGTTCGATATCTCGGATAGCGCGGTCTTGACGCCACGTCCGCTCGTTGTAGAAGAAGACGACGTCCCCGGTCGGTGCATCTGGTTTTCGACCGGCACGCCCGGCCATCTGGATGAGACCGCGCGAGGTGAAGAGCACGTGTTCACTCTCAATCACAGCGACGTCGACCCCGCGTACCGTCATGCCCCGCTCCCAAATCGACGTCGCGAGTACGATTCCTTTCGTTGCAGCGAGCCACTCGAGCGTGTCCATCCGCTCGTCTGTATCGGCCGAGACCGTACGGACCGTGAAGCCAGCGTCAGTCAATCGTTCCCCGTAGCGGACGAGGTCGGCCTTCGTCGGGACGAACAAGATCCGTGGCGTCTCCCTCTGGCAAAACGCGATGATCGCCTCATCCGTCTGTTTGACGAGCGTCGGGACGGGCAAGTCGTGCCCGTGATAGCGGCGTGACAAGTGGACCGTCGCGAACTGGCGCTGCCAGACGGTCGGTGTCGCCGTCACAAACAGGAACACGTCCTTCCCGGCGCGTCGAATCGTCCACCAGAGTGCCATGTCAAATGCAAACGGGAACGCGTCTGACTCGTCGACGAGCACGTAGTCGAAGACGTGTTTTAAATTCAATAAGAGCGGTGCCGTCGCGACGGTGATCATGCTGACCGTTTCTTTCTCCCCACCCCCGTAGCGTCGTGTGATCGGGACGGAGAAGGCACGCTCAAGTCGGTCGGCCCATTCGACGGCAACGTCCCGTCGCGGCGAGACGATGAGGACGCGCTTCCCAACGTTTACGACGCGTTCGATGACCGGGACCATCTCCGTCTTGCCGGACCCGCAGACGGCGTGGACGAGGCCGGACGTTTTCGTCTCCCACCACTTCAGGAGCTGTCTACTCACATGTTGTTGGCCGTCACTTAACGCAAATGGCATGACGAGCTCGGTCGGCTCGACCGGTGTCGTGACGTCGATTTCTTGCAAGAAGTCACAGCGGCACACCCGACCGAGATGGAGACAGTTGCGGCAATAGCGACAACTGCCATGTAGACACGTGAAGGTTCGGACGTCGGTGCTCAAGCAGCGCTGGCATATGCCGAAGCGGATGGCACGTTGCCCGTTAGGATGGATGACGAGTTGTCCCATGAAATCAGTCCTTTTTATATCGACGCTACCAAACGAAAGGGCATGAAACGACACAATATAATCGTGGTTTTCTCAAACGTTTCGTTCTTAAGGCGGATGTGTTCACACAAAGAATACCTTACGATGATGGAAGAAACCGACTATTTTAGTGAGGAAGTGGTATGGATGCGTCGTTTTATAGGGACGCTGATTGGAGCCGGGCTCATCCTGTACGGGGTCGGCACGCTCCTATCACACACATTGTTCGGTGACCCGCGAGATGAACAGCGGGCGATCGCTGCGGCAGAACAATACGTCGCGACGACGTATCCACATATCGAGCTGTCAGCGGTACACGCTGGTCTACAGATTTGGGGAAGCGGTGCGTACGTCGTGACGATGGCATCAGAAGTGAGCGAGGACACACAGTTTGATGTGGTCGTAAACGGGGATGGAGCGATTATCGACGATTATTACGATGACGTTTTCACCGGGATGGTGACGTTCAATCGGCTGCATGCGGAATATCGCCCGCTCGTGGAAACAGCCCTGCGCTCGCTCCCGTTCGAGCACGATTTGTATGAAAACGTGTTGACCGTCTATGAAGGCGAAGGTTCGGCCGAGGAGGCGCTCGACCCGGCAACGCTCATTCTCGACCATCCGTACGACATCAAACAAATCGGACGCGATCACGGTTCCCTCTTCATCTGGATTGAAGGTGAAGACGCGATCGCACAGCACGCGAGTGAACGGATGCGTGACGTCAAACGCGTGCTCGACGAGGCCGACGTGCCGTTCCGGACGCTCCTTATCTCGATTCAAGACGGAAACGAGTCATTCTATTCTGGACGCGTCAACGCGGAAGACATCGAGGAAGACGGGTTGGCCGAACAACTGCAACGAAATGATAACGAACGAAAAGAGATGAACTAAATGATGCATAAACGACCCATCCACAACGTCTTGACCGGACTCGGTATGCTTGGCGTCTTCTTAATGGGGTGGTGGGCATGGTATGTGTTTGACGGAAGTGAGAAAGCCGAACAGCGTGCCATTCAAGCAGCGAAAGACTATGTGCACCAGACTTATCCAGATTCAACGCTCCATGTGACAGACGTTATGTATTTGTCGCTCTATGACCCAAACTATCACGTCAGAATGGCTTCAGAGACGAGCGTCGACACCGATTTTACGGTAAGGGTGACACGAAGCGGTAAGATTATCGATGACAGCTATGAAGAAGATGTCGTCTCAAAGTTCAATACATACGGGCGTATCCAACAAGCTTACGATCAAGCTGTGCAAGATGCTCTCCGGCTAGTCTTCTCAGGTCGTATCTCACTTATGAGCGAATTACCGTATTTACAATGGGATGAAGATAAAGACGAAGTAAACAAAATAGATCTTGACGAACTAGAGATGGACCAAGGGACGGGGCTCTCTTTTTATGGGGCGCGATACGGGATTCTCTTTGCTCATGTGAGGAATACATCGTACACCTATGAAGAGGTAGCGGATTTATTACGTGACCTTAAGTGGGAAGCGGACGACCGTAACATTCGCTTCCACTCCATAAAACTTCAAATCACAATCGATGGGGTCGAGCGTTATACAGAAGACATCTTCTATGATGACATCGATTCCCCTAATTTTGTAGACCACTTAGAACGACTTCTCAACAATTAGAAAAGGTTCATCCACGACACACGCGGATGAACCTTTTGTTATGCCTCTTTGACGTCAGGATGCACGATGAGACGGACCCGTTCGACGTGATGTTCTGTCATCTCGAGGATGGTGAGCATATAGCGGTCGAACTCGAACGTCGTCCCGACCATGTTCTCGTCCCGGTTGACTTGAAGCCAACCCCCGAGCGTATCAATCTCCTCGGCGTTCTCGAACACGAGGCCGAAGCGTTCCTCGAGCTCGTCGAGACGGACGCGTGTATCGATCTCATACGTCGACGCATCGACCGTATGGATTGGGTCGACTTCGTCCTCGTCGAATTCGTCACGAATTTCACCGACGATTTCTTCTAGCAAATCCTCGAGCGTGATGAGACCGGACGTGCCGCCATACTCGTCAAGGACGATGGCGATATGCGTCCGCGCCTCGCGCATCTGTTTCAATGTATCTTCTAACGGTGTCATCTCGTGAACGACAGGCAACTCTTTCACATACGCCTTCAAATCGACAGAGGGCTGTATCGCCAAGCCCATGAGCACTTCCTTGACGTTAATGTAACCAATCAAATGGTCCTTGTCCCCGCCCTCCATGATCGGGTAACGGGTGTACTGGCTGTCGGCGAACGTCGCGAGCACTTCGGCACGCGTCGCCTCGATGTCGATCGCCTCGACTTTCGTTCGGGGGACCATGACGTCTTTCGTGACGTGCTGGTCGAACGAGAAGATGTTTTGCATCATTGCAAGCTCCGTCTGATTGATTTCCCCGCTCTGAAAGCTTTGCGTCATGATAATCTTCAGCTCTTCTTCCGAGTGCGCTTCCTCATGTCCTGCCGGCTTCACGCCGAACAAGCCGAGGAGAAGCCGTGCCGATCCGTTCAACAACCAGATGAACGGGAACATGACGCGACCGAACCAAAAGAGCGGTCGGGCAAAGATGAGCGTCATCCGTTCCGCGTATTGAATCGCGAGCGACTTCGGTGCGAGCTCGCCGATGACGACGTGTAAGAACGTAACGATGGCGAACGCCGCGATGAACGAGATGACGGAAGCGAGTGACGCCGGGATGTTGAACTCATTGAAGAGTGGCGTCAGCAAGCGGACGACCGACGGTTCCCCGAGGAAACCAAGACCGAGCGCCGTCACCGTGATCCCGAGCTGACACGCCGATAAGTAGTAGTCGAGATTTGAGGCGACCTTCTTCGCGAGCACGGCCGACTTGTTCCCTTCGGCGACCAATTGATCGAGCCGAGACATCCGGACCTTGACGACCGCGAACTCTGACCCGACGAAGAACGCCGTGAGCGCGATCAATAACGCAACGAGTGACAACAACAACCAAATCGGGCCATCCACATCTCCGCCGCCAGCCCCAGCGGCCATTACCTGTGTCGAGTATATCCTGTCCACATTTTCCTCGAATAAATCGAGTGACACCTCCATAGTGTATAAAATTTTTATAGGGTCACATGACTGCGACACTATCAATGAATAATCTACCATGGGAGACTGACTCTCGGCAATGAAAAAGAACGTCTCGTCTCGATTACTCGGCGGCTGGTCGTTTCGTCATGCCGATTGAAAACTTCTCAAAGCCGAGCTTCTCGTAATACGGTTCCAAATCCTCTACGCACATGAGTTGAGGAATGACGCGATTTTGTTCACAGTGGTGAACGAGTCGAACCATGATGTTTTTGCCAATCCCTTTCGCCTGATCGTTTGGTGATACGCCTACGCCGCAAATGATGCCGGTAATCACCCCGTCTGAAATGACGCGTCCCATCCCGACCAACCGATGATCGTCAAACGCATACAGCGCATACCAACTTTGACGACACATTCTCTCCAATTCCTCAGCCGATAACTCGAGTGAATTCCAACCTAATTCTTCATAGAGTGCCATTAGGTCTCCAAAGTCAGCAGGTGGCTCCGTCGTATAGCGGATCGAATCCATCATCGAACCCTCCATTCTTTTTAGAAGTTTTTAAATCTTTCAGGTGATCATTCGTTTCACATTTATAAAGAATCGACTCGTGGAACTGACTCCTTTCTTTATCTTCAAACAAAAAGAGGCGATTGTCGCGACCGTAGTCGGACCAATCGCCCTTTTTACTTACTTCTTGTAGAACATGATTGCCTCATACGCCCGAAGCGACAACGTCGTCCCGTCAAGCTGTGGCACGTCATAGTTGTGGCTAACCACGTCGGCCCGCATGAAGCCTTCTGGAATCTCATACGTCGTCTCCGGACCGTAAAAGTTCGCGACGACGAGCACTTCCTCCTCGTCCGTCTTCCGCGTGTACGCCCAGACGTCGAGCGCGTCCGGCGTGAGGAGCGTATAGTCCCCGTCCGTCAACACGTCAAGCTCTTTTCGGAGCGTGATCAAGTTCTTGTAATGATAGAACACCGAGTTTGGGTCATCGAGTGCCGTCTCGACGTTCACGTCTTCATAGTTCGGCGCGACGTTAATCCACGGCGTCCTGCTCGTGAAGCCTGCGTGCGGCGTCGCGTCCCACTGCATCGGTGTGCGCGAGTTGTCACGTGACTTCTGTTTGATGGCGGCCATCATATCCTCGTGCGACACGCCCTGTTCACGCTTCAGCTTATAGATGTTGAGCGTCTCGATGTCGCGATACTCATCGAGCGAGTCGAAGCCCGGGTTCGTCATCCCAATCTCTTCGCCTTGATAAATGTACGGCGTCCCTTGAAGCCCGTGGAGCACCGTCGCGAGCATCTTCGCGCTCTCGACGCGGTGGTCCGTATCATTACCGAAGCGGCTGACGACGCGCGGCTGGTCGTGGTTACACCAGAAGATGGCGTTCCAGCCCTTGCCGTGCATCCCTTCTTGCCACGTCGACATGATGTCTTTCAACTGAACGAAGTCGAACGGGGCCGCGACGAACTTCTCACCGTTCGGGTAGTCGACTTTTAAATGATGGAAGCTGAACGTCATGCTCAGTTCTTTCTCGTCCGGGTTCGAATAACGAACACAGTGGTCGAGCGTCGTCGACGACATCTCGCCGACCGTGATGACGTTGTGCCCCTCGAACACTTCACGGTTCATCTCTTTTAAGAACTCATGAATGCGCGGCCCGTCCGTATAGAACTTGCGCCCATCCGAGTCGTCTTCCGGGAAGTCCTGTTGTTTCGAAATCAAGTTGATGACGTCGAGGCGGAACCCTTTGATCCCTTTCTTACGCCAGAAGCGCATCATCTCATAGACGTCTTCACGCATCTGAGGATTTTCCCAATTCAAATCGGCTTGCGTCACGTCAAACAAGTGAAGATAATACTGGCCGCTCTTCTCGTCGTACTCCCAGGCGTTGCCGCCGAACTTCGATTCCCAGTTCGTCGGCTCATCGCGCCAGATGTAGTAGTCGCGATACCGCTCGTCCCCGGCGAGTGATTTTTGGAACCACTCATGCTCGGTCGAGGAGTGATTAACGACGATGTCCATCATCAGTCCGATGCCCCGTGCCTCGGCTTCACGGACGAGCTCGTCGAGGTCGTCCATCGTTCCATAAGACGGATCAATCCCGTAATAGTCGCTCACGTCATAGCCGTTGTCGTTTTGTGGGGACTTGTACACTGGTGTCATCCAAATGTACTCGATGCCGAGCTCGGCTAAATAGTCGAGCTTCGCGGTCACCCCTTTAATCGAGCCAGTGGCGTTCCCTTCTGGGCTATAGAAGCTTTTCGGATAGATTTGATAGACGACGGATTTGCGCCAGTTCTTTTGTGTCATGTGTGTAGTCTCCTTTTTGTAAGAGTTTTCATTCCAATCGAAAAGAGGGAAGAACTACCGTCCCTCCCTCCCGAGTCATCATGCTACTTTATTTTGTTCGATTTCACCTTTCTTCATGTAACGCTTCGACAAGACGAACGTCAAGACGAACGGGACGACGATCGCGATGATCATCCCAACAATGAAGAGAAGGATTTTGTCCGTGAAGATTGAGAGGAAGCCAGGGAGTCCCCCGACACCGATTCCGATCGCTTGGACGTTATTGAGTGTGATAAAGATGGCGGCTGTCGCCGACCCGATCATCGCCGAGTAGAACGGGAACTTGTTCGGTAAGTTCACCCCGAACATGGCCGGCTCGGTGATGCCGAAGTAAGCCGAAATCGCTGACGTCGACGCCATACTCTTTTGTTTCGCGTTGTGCTTATAGACGAAGAACATAGCGAGCGCAGCCGAACCTTGAGCGATGTTTGACAAAGCAATCATCGGCCAGATGAACGTGCCGCCTGTCTCAGCGACGAGTTGCAAGTCGATGGCGATGAACAAGTGGTGCATCCCCGTGACGACGAGCGGTGCATAGAACAAGCCGAACAATAGCGCCCCGATGACTGGAATCGCCTCGAACACGTTGACGAGGCTCATCGCGATGACGTTACCGAGACCACGCGTAACTGGTCCAACGATTGCAAGGGCGAGGAAACCGGTGACGACAATCGCCGTGATCGGTACGACGAGAAGCTGAATTGCGTTCGGTACGTGCTTCTTCAAGAAGATTTCAATATGGCTCAAGATGAATGCTGCAGCAAGGACTGGCAAGATTTGACCTTGATAGCCGACTTTCTCAATCTCGAACAAGCCGAGGATATCAAACGTCGGAATGTCGCCTTCAAGCGCTGCCGTACCGTAACCCCAAGCGTTCAAGAGGTCCGGGTGGACGAGCAAGAGACCCATGACGATCCCGAGCACTTCGCTGCCGCCGAACCGTTTCGTCGCCGACCAACCGACGAGCGCCGGGAGGAAGACGAATGACGTGTTCGCCATCATGTTAATTAAGTCCCAAAGACCTTGTAGGTTCGGATACGCCTCGATGAGCGTCGCATTATCAACAAACAGCCCTTCCGATGCGAGCAAGTTGTTAATCCCCATCAAGAGACCGGCTACGATAATCGCCGGGATAATTGGCATAAAGACGTCTGAGAAGACTTTGACAAGTTTTTGGAGCGGGTTCATCTTCTTGCCGCCGGCCGATTTGACCTCAGCGACCGTCGCTGCCTCGAGTCCTGCGAGTTTGATAAATTCAGCGTAGACGCGCTCGACGTCCCCTGCCCCGATAACGACTTGATACACACCTGAGTTCTCGAATGCGCCTTTGACGAGGTCGGCTTCTTTCACTTTCGCCTCATCGACTTTTGATTGGTCTTTCAGCGAGAGACGGAGCCGTGTGACACAGTGCGCCGCCTTGTCGACGTTGTCCTTGCCTCCGACGGCTTCGAGGATATCCGCCGCAATTTGCCGATAATCTGCCTTCATAAGATAGGCCTCCTTTAAGATGGAATGATTTATTGAGAACGGTTACATTCTTTCACACACAAAGTGTAACTTATATAGATGAGTTGTGTCAATGACTTATCTATATAAGTTGACGTGACAGATGTGTGACATGACAGGCGTTCATTCATTTTGTTCCCTTTCACCTCGATTCGAAACGAAAAAAAGGTCTCTTCCGAAGAAGGGACCTTAGCGGCGGGCTACGTCACTAAACTGGAACTTGTCGAGGCGGTGACGGGATTCTGTATACTCGAACTGTCTTCCTTCATACAAGAATGTGTCGTTCGTGATGACGATGACATATTCATAGTCATGCAGGTCGAGCCGCATCCGATCGAGCGCCGTCACGTCCTCGGCGGCGATTTTCCGTTTGGCGTAGCTAATCTGCAGGCCGAGCACGTGCTCGATGTAATGATAAATCGAATGCGTGGCAATCGCCTCGGTCAATCCAGGCACGAGGTCTTTGACGAAATAGTTGACGTCTAGGATGACGTTCTCTCCGTCGAAATTCCGCACGCGCTCGATGCGGTACATGATCGTCCCCGGCTCGAGATTCATCCGTTCGACGAGCCAAGGCGGTGCCTCGATCTCTTCAAACGAGGCGACCGTCGTCTGGATGGAACGGCCGAGCAAAGACGCGTACACCTCAGAGAAGCTGACGATGCCGTTAAACTGGAATTCGATTTGATCCCGACGCAGGACGAAGACACCCTTACCGTGATGTTTCCGGACGTAGCCGTGCTCTTGCAATAAGTCGAGCGCCTTTCGGACCGTGCCGCGGCTCGCATCAAACTCGTGCATGAGCTCGGTCTCCGATGGCAGTTTCGACTCGGCCGGCAAGGCGCCGTTTCGCATCTTCTCGGCAAGTTGTTCATAGATTTGGCGATACTTGGCCACGTACTCCTCCCCTTTCATCGAAAAAAGACGACCGCTCGGCCGTCTTTCGTTTACCAGTCACGGCGATACCATGTGATGCCGATCGCGCCGGGCCCAAGATGCGTCCCGATGACCGGCCCGAAGTGGCTTCCCGTGATGTGCGCTTTCGGGAACTTCGCTTTCATCGAAGCAATCTCCTCGGCTTGTCGTTCCGGGCAATTCGCATGGATGATGCCGATGCAGTAGCCTTCCCCGTCTCCGTCGATTGACTCTTCCATCATTTCTTCGATGCGGCGGACCGCCTTCTTATACGTCCGAATTTTCTCGAACGGGACAATGAGCTTGTCTTGGAAGTGGAGCACTGGCTTGATTTGAAGAAATGAGCCGACGAGCGCCTGTGCCGTACTGAGACGACCCCCACGTTGCAAGTGATCGAGGTCATCGACGACAAAGTAGGCACGAATCAGCGCCCGCATCTTCTCAAGATGGGCAAGAATCTCTTGGGCCGAAACACCGGCGTCACGAAGGTGAACCGCCTCTTCAACGAGGAACGCTTGCGGCATACACGAGATTTCCGAATCGAACGCATGGACGTTCACGTCAACCATGTCGTTCAACGCGACCATCGATTGGTACGTTCCGCTAATGCCGCTTGAGAGGGTGATGGCGATGACGTCTGTCACCTCATTCGGGAGCCGTTCGATTAACTCGACCGTCTCCCCGATGCTTGGTTGCGACGTCGTCGGCAACTTCCCTGCCTCGATGCGGTCATAGAACGATTCGGTCGTGATGTCGACGGCTTCGCGGAACGACTCCCCGTCAAAAATCACGCTGAGCGGCGCGATGTGCACGTCGCGCGTCTCACAAAATTCGGCCGGCAAATAGGCGGTACTGTCGGTCAAAATAGCTATGTTTCCCATTCTATATCCTCACTTTACGTCGTTTCGTTTTTCCAATTATGTTAGGATTCCATTCCATATTGTAACACAAAAACGAGGCAACGCATCGGTCTCGGTCAAATCTCGACCCATCCGCGGCGAATGGCGTCGACGACGGCTTGCGTCCGATCGTTCACGTCCATCTTGCGAAGAACGGAAGACACGTGGTTTTTGACCGTCTTCTCACTAATGAAAAGCATATCGCTAATATCACGGTTCGAACGACCGTCAGCAAGTAAATGGAGTACTTCAACTTCACGTCGCGACAACAGCTGATATACAGGATCGTCGGTACGACTCTCAACGTTACGTCCAGCGTGTTCGTCCTTAATTTGAAGCAAGCGACGATACTCTTTCAAGACGCCCGTCGTCACTTTCGGGTGCAAATATGCCCCGTCCTTCGCGACCGAACGGACGGCCGAGATGAGCTCGGTCGATGCGACTTCCTTCAGTAAGAAACCTGAAGCCCCCGCCTCGAGCGCATGTGTGATATACGACTCATCGTCATGAATTGACAAAATAAGGACGCGCGTATCCGGCGAGAGGAGCGACAATTGCTTCGTCGCCTCGATGCCATTCAAATCCGGCATGTTGATGTCTAGAATCATAATCTCCGGATTGTGCTCGTTCGCGATGCGAATCGCGTCGAGTCCAGTGCGTCCCTCGGCGACGACGAAAAATTCATCCTCTAAATCAAAAATCCGTTTCAAGCCTTCACGAAACAGTTCATGGTCATCGACGATCGCGATGCGTGTCTGTGTCAGTTCCATTGATTGATTCCCCCTTGATTGGTTACGTGATTGGAATCGACATGCGGACGACCGTCCCTTTGCCGACTTCCGAATCGATGGTGATGCTTCCGTTCACAAGCTCGATTCGTTCGCGCATCCCTACGATACCGAACGATTCTTCCCCGATCGTGCTCGGTACGAAGCCGATGCCGTGATCGCGCACGTGGATATGAATCGCATCGTGCGATTGTTCAACGTTGACGATAATCTCGGTCGTTTTCGAATGTTTGATAGCGTTTTGAACCGCCTCTTGGACGAGTCGGAACACGTTAATCTCAAGTTTCTCAGGTAGACGGGCCCGATTGCCGCGATAGTTGAGCCGCGTCCTGATGGCGGTGTATTCCTCGGTTTGATGCAAGTAACGCTCGAGCGTCGGCAAGAAGCCGAGGTCATCGAGCGACATCGGACGGAGGTCATAGATGAGCCGACGCACGTCGACCAAGGCACCGCGGATAAGACTTTTTAACTCATGCAGTTCGGCGAACGCCTCTTCCTTGCCACGCTTGTCGAACGTCTTCTCAATCAAGTCAGCCCGAATCAAAATATGAGCAAGCGATTGCGCCGGTCCGTCGTGCATCTCGCGGGCGAGGTGACGCCGCTCACGCTCGGCCGCCTCGAACACGCTGATAGCCATCTCTTGCTTCTTCATCATGTCCGAATATTCTTGTTGCAAGTCGTCGCGTAAGAAGTTCAAGACGACGGTGACGCGGCTGACGAGCTTCTCGGCACGCTCGATTGTGTCCTCGAGGACGAGCAATCTGCGCTCGAGGTCGTTTCGGCGTTGCTGTGCGTTCATCTCTTCCTTTTGGACAAGGAACCGCTCGAGTTGCATCTGGTTCGCCCGTTCGTAGGCGTCCCTTATTTCTTGTTCACTATGTATATGAAACTTCTTGCTCACTTGGACGAGCTTGTTTTTCGCCGCTTTCACGAGTAAATCGAGCCGGTCCGACTCGGCAATGTAAAACTCAATCTTCTCCGTCAACTCTTTCAACTCGTTTTGAATCAAGGAATATTCGTTGGCCGAACTCTCGGTGATTCGGACGATCTCCTCTTTACTTTCCGTCACCGTATCAATCATATTTGTTATGATATGTTCTAAAGCTGTACGATCGGTAATATGATTCACGATGCCATCCCCTAATACGTCGATAGTTAGTCCTCGTTCCTATTATCGTCTGCAAAAACGAATGTTACAACGAAACGTAGCAGCCTCCTTTAGCCCAATTCGCCAAGCGACGCATAAACGCCTACTTGAATTCTAAAAAAAATATTCAAAAATAGAAAGGAGAATTTTCAGAAATGTCTATTGAACCAAATTATACTATAAAACAAGATGGAGAATACGAGGTCATTATACAAAAGTCAAAATTCATCGCGCATTTCAAACGGGTTGAGACGGAAGAAGAGGCGCAAGCGTTTATCCAAACGATAAAAAAAACGCACTGGAACGCAAACCATAATTGTTCGGCCTATATGATTGGAGAACGAAATGAACACCAAAAGGCGAACGATGATGGCGAACCGAGCGGCACGGCCGGCATGCCGATGCTCGAGGTGCTCCGTAAACGCCAATTAAAAGATACGGTCGTCGTCGTCACCCGCTACTTCGGTGGTATCAAGCTCGGCGGTGGCGGGCTCATCCGTGCCTATGGCGGGACGGTGAGCGAAGGACTCGATGCAATCGGGATTGTCGAGCGAGTACCGATGCAAAGGTTGACGCTCTCGGTCGATTACGGTTGGATCGGCAAAGTTGAAAACGAACTGCGTCAATCATCCTATTTGCTCGACGACATCGTCTACGCCGAGGACGTCACGTTCCACGTCTCCGTTCCGGTCGAAGAGACAGATGCCGCACTCGCTTGGCTCGTCGATTTGACGAACGGACAAGGAGGTCTCGAGACCCAGGATATCCGTATCATCGAACGTGATTTTGTGCGATAAGTCACGTATACTAAAAGAAACGACTGAAATGAGGAGATGACATGGCACAACCCCCTCGTAAGACACGTACACCGTGGAAAGTGATCCTCATCGCCCTCGGCATCGTCCTCGCCCTCGGTGGTGCCGTCTTCGGTTATTTCGTGTTCAAGGCGAACGAGACGGCCGAGAATACGAACGACGCGCTCGACCGCGGCGACAAGTCAGAGCGCCGGGACGACAGCATCGATTTGACGAAAGACCACTTCTCCGTCCTTCTCGCCGGTGTCGATGGCGGCGCCTCGCTCGAGGAAGGCCGGACCGACTCGCTCATGGTGGCGACGTTCAACAAGGAATCTCGCCAAGTGACGCTCGTCAGTATCCCCCGCGACTCGTACGTCGATATCGTCACGACGGATGGCGAATTCAAGGACAAGATCAATCACGCCTATTCATACGGCGGCATCGATACGACAATCGCAACGGTCGAGAACTTATTCGACATTCCGATTGATTACTATGCGACGATCAACTTTGACGGCATCGAGGATCTCGTCGATGCGGTCGGCGGCGTCGAAGTGGACGTATTGATTCCCATCTCGGGACGCGCGACCGGAAACGTCGAACTCGAGCCCGGTGTTCAGACGCTGAATGGTAAAGAGGCGCTCGCCTACGCTCGGATGCGCAAAGACGACCCCGAAGGCGACGTCGGTCGGGCGAAACGCCAGCAACAGGTGCTCGAGGCAATCATTAACGAGGCGACGACGATCAACTCGTTTACGAAGCTGAACCGCATTATGAACGCCGTCGGCAACAACATCCGGACGAACATGTCACTCTCCGAGGCGTCGCAGCTCCAGCCGTACACGAAGTCGCTCCGTTCGTTCAATCAAGAAACGCTCAAAGGCGGCGACTTGACGATTGGCGGCGTCTACTATTATGAACTTGATGAGGCAGACCTTGTAGAAAAACAAGCGCTCCTACAGACCGAACTCGGACTGCCGGTCACGGCCGACCTTGACACGGAAGACGAGTCGGACGACAACTTCTCAGAGACGACAACCTATTAGAAAACGACCGTGGGACTCCCCACGGTCGTTTTCTGTTTAATTCGACGCCTTCGTCCGGCCAAGCAAGCGCCGGGACGTCTGGATGAGCGGTTTATAGTTCGGGTGAATCAACTCGGTCGACTCGACGATCAGTTCAATGACGATTAAGACGATGACGAACGTGATGACAGCGCCGAGCATCGTCGTCTTCGCGAACAGGATCGAGGCGATACCGAAGAAGAGTGTCATCCCGTACATGAGGAGCACTGCTTGGCGCGTCGTGAACCCCATATCGATCAGCTGGTGATGCATGTGCGACTTATCCGGCGACATCGGCGGCCGCCCTTGGACGAGCCGGCGGACGATGGCGAAGATCGTATCTGAAATCGGTAACCCGAGTAATAAGACCGGTACGACGAGCGAGAACAGCGTCACGTTCTTGAACCCGATGAGCGAGAAGACGGCGAGCATATAACCGAGGAAGAGCGCCCCGGTATCTCCCATGAAAATCTTCGCCGGATAAAAGTTGTGAACGAGAAAACCGAGCGTGCTCGCGAGGAGCAACAAGGCCATCATCGTCAAATAGACGTTCCCTTGGATGATGGCGAGCACGGCAATCGTCCCGAGGGCGATGCTCGAGACACCGGCCGCGAGACCGTCAAGGCCGTCAATCAAGTTGATGGCGTTCGTAATCCCAATCAGCCAAAGCACGGTCACGGGGATGCTCCATGAACCGAGATACAGCTGCTGGTCGAACGGCAAATTGATCATCTCGATTCGCATACCCGAGTTGAGCACGACGACGGTCGCAATCATCTGCCCCATCAGCTTGACGCGGGCCGTCAGTTGAAACCGGTCATCGATGAGACCGGTCAGGACGATGACGACAGCACCAATCAAGATGGCGTCATTGTATCGGCTCGCCGGAAGCAACAGGGCGTAACCGATCAAAAACGCGATGAAGATAGCGAGGCCGCCGATGCGTGGCATCGTCCGCACATGTACTTTTCGGGCGTTCGGGTGGTCGACCGCGCCAATCAAGTACGCGAATCGGCGCACGAGCGGCGTAATCAACATGGCCATCACAAAACTGACCAACATGGCAATCCATAACATGGGCCAACCGTTCCTCTCTCGTTAAAAATAGACTCTGGCGAATTATAGCATAAATACCGTCATCGAAATCGTATCAGAAATGTTACAGGCAAGAAAGCCCGACGAACGGGTTCGTCGGGCTAGGCTTATGCGTGTGCGGGTTCTGTTGCGACTTCTTCAGCCGGCTCATATGTATACAGGCCACGGCCAATCTTTTTAATCTCCGGGTTGACCGCTTCGATTTTCACCATCAGCTGATAGATGTTACTGATATGGTGCCGGTACCGGAGCTCGAGTTCCATCTGGATGTCCCGTACACTCATCGTCTTCCGATCTTTTAAAAGGTCTGTTACTTGATGCACGTACACTTCAAGTGGGTAACGTTGATTGACGCGACGTGGACGAAGTCGTTTCGTCGCATCGAGCATCATCTCATCCTCACGTTTTTCTCGGCTTAGTTCTGCGATCAAATACTCAGCACGGCGTTGCAATTGTCGATACGATTCTTCGATTTCCATCAATTCCCGATAGATGTGCTCGTTGATATTCGTAGTTTCCATGCACAAATCCCCTTCTACATTCCATCTAAAACCCTCGATTACCTATTTTAAATCAAGAATTTCTAATATTTCCTTGTTTCCATATAAAAGTGTAACGGATTTGTAATGTAGTTGTCATCTACTTTTAGGCATTTCTATCCATTCAGGACTTTAGACCTAAATAAAGACGGCGACTGTTCGGGGCAGTCGCCGTCTCACGGAAGATGATTGTAGTCTTTACGCTCTGACGCGTTCGAGGATGCGTCCGAGCGAGAGTTCGTCGGTTGAAGCGACGATGAGGTCTGCATGACCGAGCATCGACTCTTCCCCGACGGCGACAGCAAACATGTTTGCCGCTTTAATCGCAGTCACGCCTGCGGCTGCGTCTTCAACGCCGATGGCCTGTTCGGGTTTCACGCCAAGGGCAGAAGCAGCCTTCAAAAACACTTCGGGGTGTGGTTTTGAATCGGCGACAGTTGCTGCATCGACAATGTGGTCGAAGTAATGACGGACGCCAAGTGCATCAACGACCGCAAATGCGTTCTTTGAAGCAGAAGCCATGCCGATTTTGAGTCCCGCCTCTTTGATTTCATCGAGGAATGAAACGATGCCTGGGAGCAGATCGTCAGAAGAGATGTGCTGAATGAGTTCAACGTAATGCTCGTTCTTCTTGTCCGCGAGTTCCGCTTTTTCAGCCGGTGTGAAGTTAGCCTGCCGTCCGCCGAGCGCAAGGATGCGTTCGAGCGAGTCGGTGCGACTCACGCCTTTTAGCGTCTCATTGAACTCACGGTCAAATGGAATGCCGAGCTCTTCTCCGAGTTGTTTCCAAGCGAGGTAGTGGTACTCCGCGGTGTCGGTGATGACACCGTCCAAATCGAAAATGACTGCTTCAATCGTTGACATACATGCTTTCCGCCTTTCCTTCAAATGCTTCTGTCGTCAGACTACATTTAGGGAACTTGACAAGTACCCGCTGCTCGTTGGTCATCGATGCAAACGGTTGCACTTGTTCGATTTCTATTATATCGGATATCGCCTTATCTATGCAACCGCTTTCGCAGAAAAATTTAAAAAGAGGAGCACATCGCCCCTCTTCCGTTGCTTATAATTGGATGCCGACGACCTTCACATTGACCGCAAGCGGCGTCATCGCGAGCATCGTGTCCATGTCTTGTGTGATGCGCTCTTGAACGGCCGTGATCGTCTTGATGATCGACTGGCCATAGGCGACGAATACCGCGAGCTGGATGACGACGCCTTCTTCGGTCTCATCGACTTTCACGTGCTTCATGAGGGCACGTTCTGACAATTTCGTGTCTTCCTGTGTGAACGAGACGTGCTTCGTCTCTTTCACTGCGACCGCGGCAATCATTTCCACGACGTGGCGTGAGACGTTGACGTCTCCTTCAGTACTGTTCATTCCATTTCCGTATGGCATGGTGTCACTTCCTTAGCTCTAGTTTCATTACTCTACCTTAAAGTGTAGCGGAAAACGGGCGTTTAGAAAAGGGTTTACGCCTTTGTCGCCCGTTCGTCCTGCACGCGACGGACATCAATCTCGACGAGCGGACGCAACAGCCGCACGACCGGTGGGCTGATAATGATCATGACCATGAGGACCGAGACACCGAACAAGACGAGGAGTTGCTGCCACGACGTCGGCATGAATGCCGTCGGCACGAACGCCTTCCAAGCGACGACGAGGAAGACGTGCACCAAGTAGACGTACAGGCTATATTTTCCGGCCCGCGTGAAGAGCGGGAGTTCACGTCCCGGCACGATGAGCGCGAAGCTGATCGCCATAAGAAGCGACACCGTATAAACGATGAGGAACGCGAACGGCCCGCTCCATATCGCTTCCGGCACCGCCGTCTCGTACGCGAAGCGGAACTTGAACAAGTTACCGACGTGATAAAACGCGTCCGTACGCTGAAAACTCATCGAAGCGAGCAAACCGAGCGTGAGTACCGTGAAGACGGTCGCTCCACCAAGACGATAACGATTGCGTCGTTCGGCCCGCTTTGGGAGTTCGAAGAAGTTCAACGTGTTGCGCTCGCTCATCCAGTTGCCAATCAAGAAGAACGGATAGAACATGATGACCTTGCGGAGCGCAAAGAAGCCGGTCGACTCGGCCTGGAAGCCGAATAGAAGCGCGAATAAGAGCGCATAAAGAACGTACCCTTTCAACTGAGTGACATATGGCGTGATGACGTACCAAATGATAATCGCCATCAAGTACCAGAGCGCCCAATACGGTTTCAAGACGTTCAGTCCCGGATTGTCGATCGACAGGAGCGGGATGCCCTCGGTGAAGGCGAACCATGACCCGAGGATGACTTGCCAGATGACATAGACGACGAACAGCTGGATGACGCGCAAATAACGGTTCTCCCGGAAGAAGTAACCGCTCAGCATGATAAATAACGGCATATGAAACGTGTATAAGAATAAATAAATCCAGTTCGGCAACAGGTCGTCGTAGGCGCCGCGTACATCGGTCAGCAAGTGACCGAACACGACGAGCAAGACGAGCACGCCTTTAATATTATCGTACCAATGATTTCGCATAAACATTCCTCAAGTTCTATCTAAATTTTCCTCACTCATCATAGCCGATTTTATGTCGTACGGAAATTACGAATTCACAAAAAAATGATGACGTCACTGTCATCATTCCCACATTTGACGACCTGCAAGCGATTTCGTCAAAAAATGCTCATCCATTAACACGTTTGTCGCGTATTCAAATAGACGAGTTTGGGTAATGTATAGTATAGTAGATTTACCAAATAGTCTGAATATTCTAATAAAAAAGGAGGTGTAGAGAATGTCTTCTGTCATCCGCAACCGTCATCACATGGTCCATGACCCGAAACGATCATTCTCTAACTTCGGATTTTGGTGGTTCACCGGCGCCTTTTCCGTCGGACTGTTCCTCGTCGCCTTCGAACCGTTGCGCGACCGGTTCACCGCCATGCATCCGATTTTGGCCGCAATCTTTTTCATTGGCATCACATTTTTGACCGGTGTCGTCATGAAGCTCGCCCGGGACGTCTGGTGGCTCAACTACTTGCTCGAGCGAACCGCGAACCGTTACCTCTACATCGGGCCCGATACGCTCAAGAGCTGGGAATATACGCTCGACTCGATTTGGCTCCTCACCCGCACCTCACAAAAAAAGCTCGGCCGATTGTATATCCACATCGACCGAACTGTTCGTTCTGAAGAGGCGAAACGTCTTTTCGCCGCTTATTTGATTGACCGCGGTGTCCTCGTCGTCTACTCTCGGCCGTCTACAACGAAGCCGAAGAAGATGGCGTAAGTCAGCCGAGGAACGACGCGACCCATGTCCGGGCCGCCTCGACTTCCTCCATCCGCAGTTCATGCCCGCCTCCGTGATAGAAGAGTTCGACGTCCGCTCCGGCTGTCCGGAGTGTCGACGTCAGCTCTTCTGTTTCTGTTTTCGGGCAAATCGGATCACGTTCCCCTGCCGAGATGAATACGTTCGCACCTGACAGACTCGGGAGCGTGAGCGAGCGGTCCGGTACCATCGGATGGAACAAGAGCGAGGCGTTAAATGCGTTCTGGCGATAGAGCGCCGAGCCGATCAAGTTGGCCCCGTTCGAGTAGCCGAGCGGAATCATCTTGTCACGGTCCACCCCACACTTCACGGCTGCCTCGTCGAGGAAGGCGAGGAAACGTTCCGTCTGCTTCTTCAAATCTTCTAAGTCGAGCACACCTTCCGCGTGACGGCGGAAGAAGCGGGACATGCCGTTCTCGAGGACGTCACCCCGAAGCGTCAAGATGTTGGCGTCCGCGTTCAATTCTTTCGCGAGCGGAATCAAGTCCTGTTCCGTTCCGCCGGTCCCATGCAATAGTACAAACGTCGTCTCTGTCGTGCCTTGAATGAATTGATGAATCATAATATCTCTCCTTTTGGAATCGTAATTGGGGGTAACGTCTTCGTGATGGCATCGCGTTTTGATTCGAACCAGTCCGGCAGTTTCAACTCGGTACCGAGCGACTCGATCGTCTCGTCGACGAGGAAGCCTGGTGCATCGGTCGCGAGCTCGTGCAAGATCCGTCCGTCATCGTGGAAGTATACTGAGCGGAAGTAATGCCGCTCCTTCACTTCGGTCGGACGAAGCCCACGCTCGAAGATGGCGTCTTGCCATTTGTCGTAGTCGCTTCCGTCCGTGACGCGCCACGCGATGTGATGGACGGTCCCCGTCCCCGGTACGCCGTTCGGGAGGACGGTCTTTTTCACGTCGATGACGTTTCCGTAGTCGGCCGTTCCGATGAGCCGCACCCACTCCGAATCTTCCCCTACCTTTTTAAAGCCAAACAGGTCGGTCAACAGCGTGACGGTCGCTTCTGGCTGTTTTGACAAGAGCGTCGCCCCGGCAAATCCGGTGATCGCCTCTGCTTGCGTGATACCAGGGATGGCCCATTTCGTCCGTTTCGAACTTTTTCGGGCGACGAGCTCGACAACGAGACCGTCCGGGTCTTCAAACAAGAGCGACGGCTCGTCGAACCGTTCGGTCGCGACCGTCTGGATGCCGTGCGCGTTCAACCGGTCTTCCCAAAACGCCAAGCTCCCTTCCGGCACGAGGTATGCCGTGACGCCGACTTGTCCGCTGCCGACGCTCCCTTGATTCAATCCAGGAATCGGGAAGAATGTGATCGCCGTCCCTGGTGCCCCTTCCTCGTCCCCGAAATAGAGGTGATACGTGCCCGGATCGTCGAAGTTGACCGTCTGTTTGACGAAACGGAGGCCGAGAACGTCACCGTAAAAGTCAATTGTTCGTTGCGGCTCTTTTACCATCGCCGAGATGTGATGGATGCCTGCTGATTGCAGCTTCATGTGAAGTCCTCCTTTTATTATCTTGATTTCAAGATAAATCATTTTCGAAGAAATGTGAAACTTTTTGCTCACGGGGGCGTACGCTAAGCGTAGAGACTTTTTAAAAGGAGGTTCATCGCATGACACTACACATCAATCATGTCTCGAAGCAGTTCGGTGACTTCACGGCCGTCGACGACTTGAGCTTCACCGTACCGAAAGGCGAGATGTACGGACTACTCGGGGCGAACGGTGCCGGCAAGACGACGACATTCCGGATGATTCTCGACATCTTGAAACCGAGTGACGGGAACATCTCGTGGAACGGGCGTGCCGTCGACCATCGCCTCGTCGGCTATTTGCCGGAGGAGCGCGGACTTTATCCGAAGTCCCCTGTCCGCGACCAGCTCGTCTTTCTCGCGAGTCTAAAAGGGATGCGCTCGGCCGAGGCGAAACGGGCCGTCAAGACGTGGCTCGAGCGCCTCGAGATTCCACAATATGAGACGATGCGCGTCGAACAGCTGTCAAAAGGAAACCAGCAGAAAGTCCAACTCGTCGCCGCGCTGATCCATAATCCGGAGCTTCTCATCCTAGACGAGCCGTTTAGCGGTCTCGACCCGGTCAACGTCGAGATTTTGAAACGGGAAGTGCTTGCCCTTCGTGATGCCGGCACGACGATCGTGTTCTCGAGCCACCGGATGGAACACGTCGAGGAGCTATGCCAACATATCGGTATTCTAAAAGGTGGTCAGGCTGTCGTCAGCGGCGACGTGACGTCCATCAAATCGCGATACGAAGAGCCAGTCCTTTTCCTTGAGACGGACCGTATCGACGTCGTCACAGCACTCCCGTTCGTCCGCTCGGCCACTGCGCATAAAGAAGGTCACCTCGTCCGCCTCGACTCGTTCGCCGACAGCGATGCCGTGCTCGGCGCACTCGTACGCGCCGGGGCCGCCGTCAAGACGTTCATGCGCCAGCCCGTCTCACTGAATGACATCTTTATTAAGGAGGTCGGTCAACATGTTTCATAACTTCGGACCACTCTATCGGTTCACGCTACGTTCAAAACTTCGTTCGAAAGCGTTTCTCATCTCGACGCTGTTGACGATCGTGTTCATCTTCGGTTTCACGAACATCGACCGCATCCTTTCAAACTTTGAAGATACGGACAGCGGATCTGCCATTCTCGTCACAGAAAACGCAGAGCTTGCTACCGTCATGCAGTCGCTCGGCTACGAAGACGTCGAGGCGTCAAACGTCACCGAGGACGAAGCACGGGCAGGACTCGATAACGGTGATTACGAGGTCGTCGCCTTCATCGATGGCTATTCGGCCCGCGTTTTGTCGGAACGTCCGGAGACTGAGTTCACGACGCTCCTTCAGACGGCGCTCCGTGAAGTGCGGAATGCCGAGTTGATCGATTCGGCGAATGTCGACCCGGCCGTTATCGCCGCCCTCAACGAGCCGATCCCGGTCGAAGAATCGTATCTCGGCCGCGGCGGGGAGAACTCCGACGAGCTGTTCTCGTCGTTCGCCTTCGTATACGTGATGCTCATGCTCCTATACGTCTCGATCATCACGTATGGGTCGATGATTTCGACCGAGGTCACGACGGAGAAATCGTCACGCGTCATGGAGCTCATCATCTCGACGACGCACCCGGTAACGCACATGCTCGCGAAAATCTCGGCCATCGGGACGCTCGCGCTTCTGCAAATCGGTATCTTCCTCGGCTTCGGATACTTCAGTGCCCGGAGCAACGAAATGGCCCAGTCCGTCATCGACAACGCCGGCAACGCCCGCGCCGTTCTCTATCTCTTAACGTTCTTCGCGCTCGGTTATTTGCTGTATGCGGCCCTCTTCGCCGTTCTCGGTTCGCTCGTCAGCCGTGTCGAAGAGGCACAACAGATGACGATGCCAGTCATCATGCTCCTCGTCGCTGGTTTCCTCGCCGCCATGTTCGGCTTGAATAATCCGGACGCACCGATCGTCGCGATTCTGTCGTTCGTCCCGTTCTTCACACCGATGCTCATGTTCCTCCGGGTCATGCTCGTCGACGTGCCGGTATGGGAAGTCGTCCTGTCGATTGGGATCATGCTCGGCTCGATTGGCGTCATCCTTTGGATTGGCTCAAAATTCTATCGCGGTGGCGTCTTGTTCTATGGAAACAACGCATTGAAACAATGGAGACAAATATTACAGAATCGCCAATAACGTTTACAGCATTTTCGTTTTCGTATACTCTAAAGAATGTGCAAAATGAGGAGGAAACGAACTATGCGATCACGATTACTCGCAGCTTTGATTTTTACATTCATGACGACGCTCACGACGTTTATCTGTTACACCGTCTTCTTGGAAGCCGATGCGTTGTGGCAAATCTTGCTCGCATATGCGGGAAGCACGTTCCTCGGAACGCTTGCGTTCTGGTACCCGGTCAGCCGGCGTGCCCAGACGTCGCGGTTCGGTGGGGCCTGGATCGGGATTTTGATCACGGCGACGACGCTCGTCGGGTTCACAATCATCCGCTTCACCGTACGAGGTGATGCCGCTTCCTTACTCGACTGGCAGACGATGGTCGCGAGCCTCGCCTACACGTTCGGTTACGTCGGATGGGTGCTCACGATTCTGAATATCGTGCTCGGCTTCTTACTCGCCGGGACAAAACCGAAAGTCCGTTATGAAGCGCGCATGTCGCGCTAAACGAAATGCAGCCGTCCAAATTGGACGGCTGCATTTTTCATTGCAATCGATAGGATTTATCGCTCAACCCGAACTCCGCGTACTGGAACGAGTTCTCGGTGAACTGTTCCGGGACGAGGCGGTCGACGTAACGGGCAAACGGCACGATACGGTGCGACGTATGTTGGGCACGGCCGAGGTCGAGCACGGCGTCGACGAGTGCTTCGAGCGCGTGATGGTTCGTCGGCTCCTCATCTTCTGCGAAGATGCGACGTAACTCTTCTTCGTGCATCAAATCAAAAATGCGCATTCTCGCCTCGAGTTCGAGCTGCAAGTCCTCTGTCGACTTACCATGCATCGCCTCGTCATACGCGAGCCGCATCTGTTCGATTTCAGGGACTTTTCCTTTCATGAGTACCTTCAGTGATTCTCCCGTCCAAATATGCCGGGCCAAATAGTTCGCGTCGATCTTGAGCGCATCGGCGAGCGCCTCTATGTAAGGCATCGTCGGGTACACTTCGCTCAGTTCAGTCCGGCGAATAAAATACGGCGCGACTCCGAGCTTATCGGCGAGCGTCTCGATGGAGATGCCAGCGCGTTCACGTAAAATCCGAATCCGATCCCCATAGCCCCGGTACGGTGCGTTCTTTCCATCCATATGTCTCTCCCCCTCTCTCCCATTATAGTTCCCGAAACGACAAAAAAATACTCGGAAGCAGTCGCTTCCGAGCAAGAAAAACCAACTTATTTCTTTGTCAATTCAACGACTTCAGACGAGCCTGCTGTGACGTTGTCGCCTTCTGCGACGAGCTTGTTCACTGCGAAGCTGTCATGGTTCGTGATGATCACTGGTGTGATCGTTGATGGCGCGTTCGCTGTGATGAATTCGAGGTCGAACGTGACGAGTGTGTCGCCAGCTTTGACTGCTTGGCCTTCTGTCACGTGCGTCTCGAAGCCTTCGCCTTTTAGGTTGACCGTGTCGAGGCCAATGTGGATTAGGTACTCCGCACCGTTGTCAGCGTTGATGCCAATCGCGTGTTTTGTAGGGAACACTGTCGCAATTGTTCCGTTAACCGGTGAGACGACTTTTCCGTCTGTCGGCTCGACAGCGATGCCGTCGCCCATCATTTTTTGTGAGAACACTTGGTCAGGAACGTTCGTGATGTCGATGACCTTTCCTGTAAGCGGTGAAACCGCGTTAAGTTGCTCTTCTTTACCACCAAATAGTTTTTTAAAGAATCCCATAGCTTAATCCCTCCAACATGTTCTGTTAATCAAAGTCTTAGCTTTTATACCCGAAAAGCTCTTACTTCAATCCCTACCCTAGAAACGGTATAGTAGTCTTAAGGTAGTGCGAATTCGTTTACACATCGTAAGGATACGAGTGTGCAATCGCTTTTGCAAGCCCTTTTTACACTTTATAAAAATTTCACATCATGGAGGCGCTTACAATGACGACTTTCACAAAATTGTCATATGAACGGCCCGACTTGGACGCTCTAAACAGCCGATTGTCGGACTATTCTGTCGAATTACAACAAGCGAGTACACTCGAAGAAGCGAACGAATTGATTCGCCAAATCAACAAGGAACGAAACGATTTTGAAACACAAAGCCAGCTCGTCGCGATTCGCCACTCGGTCGATACACGCGATGCGTTTTACGAGGCGGAACAGACGTTTTTTGATGATGCCTTGCCGGTGTATGAAAAAGAAGTGCAGGCGTATTATCGTGTCTTGACGGAGCACGACTTGCGCAGTCAACTCGAAGAAGAATGGGGCAGCCAATTGTTCGAGCTCGCGGAACGTGCCCTCGTGACGTTTGAGGAGTCGCTTATCCCGAAACTACAAGAAGAAAACCGACTCTCGACGAGCTATCAAAAAGTCATGTCGGCCGCCCAGATCGAATTTGATGGCAAGACACTTAACTTGTCCCAGTTCGGTCCATACCTCCAGTCCCCTGATCGTTCGGTACGAAAAGCGGCATCAGAGGCGCGCTATACATATTTAAGCGATAACGGGGAAGAACTCGACCGCATCTACGGTGAACTCGTCCGCGTCCGCACTGAAATCGCACATGCCCTCGGCTTCCCTTCGTTCGTTGAGCTCGGCTATGCCCGGATGCAACGTGTCGGCTACGACGAGTCGAACGTGGCGAACTTCCGGAAACAAGTCCGTGACGTCATCGTCCCGCTCGCCTCGAGCTTGAAAGAGAAACAGGCGAAACGGATCGGCGTCGACACGCTCACGTACTACGATGAGTCGTTCGTCTTCCCGGACGGCAACGCCACGCCGCAAGGCGACGAGGCGTTCATCATCGAAGGCGGCAATACGATGTATAAGGAGCTGTCGCAAGAGACGGATGCATTCTTCCAGTACATGCAAGAGCGCGGCGCCCTCGACCTGACGGCAAAACCGGGCAAATCGGGTGGTGGCTACTGTACGTACCTCCCGTCAGAAGGTCTCCCATTTATCTTCTCGAACTTCAACGGCACGGCCGGAGACATCGATGTCTTGACGCACGAAGTCGGTCACGCCTTCCAAGTGTACGAGAGCCGGCATTTGAAGACGCCGGAATATGCGTTCCCCACATACGAAGCGTGTGAAATCCACTCGATGTCGATGGAGTTCTTCTGCTGGCCGTGGATGGAGCTGTTCTTCGGCGACCAAGTCGACAAGTACAAGTTCAACCACCTCGCTGGTAGTGTCACGTTCTTGCCGTATGGCGTCCTCGTCGACGAGTTCCAACACGTCATCTACCGAAATCCGGACATGACAGCCGCCGAGCGTCGTCAAGCGTGGCGTGACCTTGAGAAGGTATACTTGCCGCACCGTGACTATGAGGAGAATGCGTATCTCGAGTCGGGCGCATGGTGGCATCAACAAGGGCATATCTTCCAAAGCCCGTTCTACTATATTGACTATACGCTCGCCCAAGTGTGCGCGTTCCAGTTCTGGGTGCGCATGCATGAGGACCGTGAGGCGGCGTGGACCGATTACCTTACGCTCTGCCAGGCCGGCGGCAGCCGCTCGTTCCTCGAGCTTGTCGAATTGGCCGGGCTCAAGTCTCCGTTTGAAGACGGCGTGTTGAAAGCGACGCTCGAACAAATTGAAGACTATCTCTTGAAGCACTCGCTCGCGAACTGAAACGAACCCACTCACAATGACGTGAGTGGGTTTTCTCGTTCCAAGCCAAGCATCGCGCCGACGTATTGCGAAGCCGTCATGAAGGCGATGAAGGCACAGAGTTCACTGATCTCGGCATCCGTGAAGACGTCTTGGAGCACACGGATTGACGAAGCCGGCGTATCGCCTTTCAGTTGGACAAACACATCGGCGAACCCGACGGCGAGTGCCGTCCGTTCATCGAACGCATCCGGTTCAGGTTTCCCTTTCGCCTTGCAGTAGTCACACCCGTTTTGTTGCGCGAGCGTTCGCCGTACTTGTTCTTTTAATTGGGCGGACAGTTTCCCGTCGGCTGCTAACGTGTCTCCGAGTGCGGACCACTGTCGCATCGCCTTCTCGTCGTGTCCAAGTAATCGTTCAAACGGTGTTTCTCCGTTACGGGCTGGTTCGATTCGACTCATTTCAACACCTCCTACGATGAGTATAGAAGGCATTTGTCTTGTCTTCCATTCCATCCATAACGTGTTCACGTTACAATACATACAAGTTAAAACGAGATGAGGAGGAATACATTCAGTGCTAAAAATCGATGAGATTGATCGGCTAATATTAGATGAATTGATGAAAGACAGCCGTCTATCGATGAGTGAACTCGGACGTCGTATCAATTTGTCGGCTCCGTCCGTCGGCGAACGCGTCCGTCGGCTCGAGTCGTTCGGTGTCATCAAGGGGTATACGATCGAGCTTGACCACGAATTACTCGGCCAACCGATTCATTGTCTGATTGAGGCGACTGTGAAGAACGGCAACTATGAAGCGTTCACCCGTTTCCTTCAGGCGTATCCGAACATCGCGTTTTGCTATCGGGTCTCTGGGGATGCTTGTTTCCTCCTGAAGATGCGCTTCACCACGTTCGCTGAAGCCGAGCAGTTCATCGATGACGCGATTCCCTACGCGTATACGAAGACGACGTTCATCTTCTCTGAAGTCGACATACAAACGAAGTGAGGTAACTCATGAGATATTATATCGAACAGACGAAAAACGCATATGAATCATTCTGGTGGTTATCCGATAACCTAACGCCACATTGGAGAAAAAATCGGCCTCCCCTCGAATCGTTCAGCATTGTAGGAGAGCGATTATTCACGTATGAAGATGTACTTTTGTTCAAAGAAACATGTGATGACTTATTGCTACGTCATTTCAAAACAGATAAGCGTGAAGCGAACTATACGTTTTGGTGGCTAGGCATCATCGGAAATCAATCAAAACGAAGCGAGAAAATCGTTCATTACTATAAGTATTGGAAGGAACTCGAAAAATATAAGGATGTACATGGCTTCACATCAAGAATTGAGGCGCCAATCATAGTACATGAGGAATTGGGTTACATCGGAGTAGCCGAATTTGATTTGAACGCGTTACCTTTAGCAATCGAGATGATGAGAAATTCTTCTAAAACAGGTTGCATTGTGTTCAAAGAAAAAAAAGAGAATGCGTCATCGAAAGAAATCATGCAACTCGCGTTGGCGCATGAATTTGAAATAGGTTCCGTGTTCAGCTTTTCAAATCTAATCCCGGCACTCGCTTCGCACCATTACCATACATATCTTTGGAAGTTTTATAATACCGAGGAAGAATTGTGTTGTTTTTATCGAGTAACCGATTAAGTGAATCGATTCAAATGAAAAGGTCCAGTCACAACTCATTAGTGACTGGACCTCGTTTTTTATAAACAAGCCTTAAATCACATCGAGCGGTTCTTTCCCGCTCGGCGGTGGGAATGCGTCGTCGAGTGCCTGAAAGTCGTCCTCGCTCAAGTTGAGGAGCATCGCCGCACCGTTCTCTTCGACGTGCGTCGCCTGCCCTGCTTTCGGGATGGCGATGACGTTGCCACTCCGGACCGTCCATGCGAGCAAGATTTGAGCCGGTGTCGCGCTGTACGCCTCGGCAATCCGGTTCACCGTCTCGTCGTTAAAGATTTTCTCTTTTACATCGCTGCCTTCCGCGAGCGGCGAGTATGCCATGACTGGGATACCTTGTTCCTCGTGGAACGGCAACAAGTCATATTCGATGCCGCGGCTTCCAAGATGGTAGAGCACTTGGTTGACGGCGCAGTGTTTCCCGTTCGGCAAGGCAAGCAATTCTTTCATGTCGTCGACGTCAAAGTTCGAAACGCCCCATGCTCGAATCTTTCCGTCCGCCTTCAACTGCTCCAGTCCGTCGACCGTTTTTTCAAGCGATGCATCTCCTCGCCAATGCAATAAGTACAGGTCGAGATAGTCTGTCCCGAGCCGTTCGAGCGAGGCGTCACACGCTTGGACGAGCTTGTCGCCCTCCGCATGATGCGGATACACTTTCGAGACGAGGAAGACGTCGTCGCGCCGGTCGCGAATCGCTTCTCCGACGAGCGATTCCGCTTTCCCTTCTCCGTACATCTCGGCCGTATCGATGACGTGAAGCCCGCAGTCGAGCCCCGTCTGGAGCGCCTCGATCTCAGCTTCTCGTTTTGAATCATCGTCGCCCATCCGCCACGTGCCTTGTCCGAGCGCACGCATCTCTCGGCCGTCCGGTAACGTAACGACTTGTTGCTTCAACGTCGCTAATATGAGTGAGTGTGGAATGCGGTTCATGTCGTTTCCTCCTTGTTCCATTCAGTATGCAACGGGCCGGTCGTCCCGAACACCGGGTCGGTCGACGGTTTGTCGATCGCTTCGATTCGTTTCACATTGTCTGGTCGCTCTTCCGGGCTTCCCGTCAACGTGTCGTAGTCGCGTCCTTCCGGATATGCTCCGACGATTGCGAAATCCTCACTTGCCTCGAGTCGGCGATGACCGGTTCCCGCCGGCAAAATCAAGACATCTCCTGCTTGTAGCGAGACGAGGTCCCCCGTCGCCCCACCGAGCTGGACCGTGGCCCGACCCGACTTCACGCCGAGCACCTCATGGGTGTTGCTATGATAATGATGATAGTCGAACACCCCGTTCACCCAGCTATTGCCCCAGCCATTGTTCTCAAACGTCGACTGGATCGCCTCGGTCTCCTCGAACGCTTCTTTATACAATAGCACCGGAAAATACGGATTGTTCGGAATCGAACCGTCATCTTTAAATTGATACGCTTTCACTTCCATCTTGTCCCCTCCTTGTCTTTGTGACTGTACCCGAGTTGAGCCAACAAAAAACGGCCGCACACGATTGTGCGACCGAAAGGTTAGGAGATGACGTCTTCCCCTGTCTGTTCGATATGCCCCTCACCCCAAGCACACATCGCATCCAAAATCGGTTGGAGTGACCAACCGTAGTCAGAAAGCGAGTAGACAACTTTTGGCGGTACTTGTTCAAAGACGGTTCGAATGATGACGCCGTCCGCCTCGAGCTCGCGCAACTGTTGTGTGAGCATTTTTTGTGTGATGTTTGGCATGAGCTTTTTCAACTCGCTCGTCCGCCGTTCCCCTTTTATCAAATGACACATGATGACGACTTTCCATTTGCCTCCGATGACGTCAAGCGTCGCCTCGACCGGGATATTGTATGGCATGAAGATTCCTCCTTATCGATCGGGATAGGTACTTTTCAGTGCCTATCGTACTTGAAAGTGCGTACTTCCCAACTGAATTCGCTGGACTTATGATAGCAACTGTAGCTCAGTTATACAAGCTCCTCTCATTCGTAACCACTTCTTGAGACGGTAAGGTTCTTTTTCGACCGTACCGAACAAAAGAGAAGATTGAGAGGCTCGAGCTACTGCGAGACGAAGGGCCCTCGTCTCATCAACCATTTTTAGGAGGAATGACTCATGAATCAACCATACACACAGCCTGTCGACGAACAGGCACCAAAAAATGGGGGGCTGGCCTTGCTCGCCCTCGCCATCAGCGCCTTCGGTATCGGGACGACCGAGTTCGTACCAGTCGGACTGCTCGCATCGATTGCAAGCGACTTGAATGTCGGCATCACACTCGCCGGTCTCATCATCTCCGGTTACGCGATCGGCGTCGCCCTCGGTGCACCAATTTTAACCGCGCTCACGAACCGGATGAATCGCAAGACGCTACTCATGACACTCATGGTCGTCTTTATGATTGGAAACTTGGTTTCCGCCCTATCGACGAGTTTTGAACTGCTGATCGCCGCCCGGTTCATCACCGCCTTTTCTCACGGGGTCTTCTTCTCGATTGGCGCAACCATCGCCGTCCAGCTCGTTCCGCCACATAAGAAAGCGAGTGCGATCGCTCTCATGTTCACCGGCTTGACGGTCGCAACCGTCACCGGCGTCCCGCTCGGCACGTTCATCGGGCAAGCGTTCGGATGGCGCGCGACGTTCTTCGCCGTCGCCGCACTTGGTGTCGTCTCAATCATCGCTAGCTTCTTCTTGATCCCGAACGACTTGAAGCAATCACCGCCAGCGAAGTTCTCGGATATGTTAAAATTAATCACGAACGGGCGAATCGTGCTCGGCTTCTTAATCACCGCACTCGGTTACGGCGGCACGTTCGTCGCCTTCACGTATTTGACGCCGATTTTGCAGGATGTGACGAACATCAGCCCGAGCTTCATCAGTATCGTCCTGCTCGTCTATGGGATTGCCGTCGCTATCGGGAACTGGGTGGGTGGTAAATTCGCCAACGAGGACCCAGCGAAAGCGTTGTTCTATATGTTCATGGTCCACGCCACTGTCATGATTGTCATGTCGTTCATGATCCCGTTCAAAGTCGCGGGACTCATCGCTATCATGTTGATGGGACTGCTCGCCTTCATGAACGTACCTGGCCTTCAGCTTTATATCGTGCAACTCGCTGAGAAGTATGTACCGGCCGCGGTCGATGTCGCGTCGGCACTGAACATCGCTGCCTTTAACATCGGCATCGCACTCGGTGCGACGATTGGGGGCATTGTCGCGGACTCAATCGGTCTCATCCATACATCTTGGGTCGGTGGCCTCATGGTCATCGCGGCTGCCATCTTGACCGCTGTCTCACGTCGTTTGGAGGCAAAATAAACGGGACAACATAATCAATCATCCATTTGTTGTTTGATTTGATGAAGAACGATTGACCGACGCAGTCATCGATGAGCTCAAAAAATGAATGCTTCCATATTTCGTGCCACTTTCGTAAAAGAAACACGCCAAAAAGAGACGACTTTCCTATATGAGAAAGTCGTCTCTTTTTGTATCGCTCGTTTTATCGCGTCCTTCGCCGCCTGTCCCCAATGTTTGTAAACATTCTCCGGACAAACTTGTATTCCTGTCAGCGTGAAGACATGTTCTGCTTTTTCTCAAACAGATGTACGACCCATAAAACGATACCAACATATATTGGAAGGCCGATCATGAATGTCAGGAAGTTCTTCGGAACAAACGTATTGTAGCCATATAAGAGTCCGATAGCCAAGGTAATGACGACCATATATTTTATGAAGCTTTTCATGAACGTCAGCGCTCGACCTTCATCTGCAAAGCCTCTCCCTCGGACGCCGCGATACCCGCTTCCCATAGTTCAATCGGAAGCGAGACGATGGCGTTATCTTCTCGCGGTGCGGTCATCTTCCGTTTCGAAGCCAGGTCGAGCATTCCCCAACATTCTCCGTCCACGATGAACGCGACTCTCGATGACCGATCATCCCACGCGAACCCGACTTCTTCACATGCTTCAATCGGTGGTGAAATTTGATCATAAATCCAGAGCGCATCCGCGACCCCTTCCATCTCTAACGAATCGTTTAACGGACAAAAATAAACGTATCCTGTCTCCCCGTCGTCCTCAAACACACAGACGTAGCGCTCGTTTGGTGAGACCGACTCAATTACAAACGTTTCTTCTTCATTCATCTTGAATCCCCCTTTTTGCGAACGATAAGAAAGCCAAGTCAGTCCGTGACTTGGCTTTCTCGTTTAGTTCACTTTATTCTCGAGTTGTTGCAACTTCGTCGAGTAATACTCAATGATGTCGCGGCGCCGGATGATGCCGATGAAGTACTTACCGTCATCGACGACCGGCACGAAGTTTTGATCGGTGATCGCATCGACGAGCTCTTCGATTTGCGCCGTGATCGCCACCGGCTTATAGCGTACGCGTTGTTTGATGTCTTTCAGACGTGTCCGGAGCACTTTTTCGTAGTCCTCTTCCCCGCGAAGCTGTTCGGCGAGTGCCCAGAGTAAATCCCCTTCCGTCATCGTCCCCGCATAAAAACCGTTCTCCGACACGAGCGGCACCGAGGTGAAGCGATGATGCTTCATCTTCTCAAGTGCTTGACGCACGGTCGACTCCGGGTCCAAATATTTGACGTCTTCTTTCGGATATAAAAAGAAAGCGATATTCATCTCAAATCTCTCCTCAATCTATTAATCCACCCCACCATTGTACCATGAATTATGCGAACGACCGCAATAAATGGTCGCTCCCCACAATTGTTTCACCATCCCTTCATCAAATGGTTCATTTCCATTAAAAACGCTTGCCGGATGACCAAATCCGACGACGTGTCTCCCACATTATGTATACCCGAAACAAAACTGTGCTACCCGTCCCATCCCATAAAAAAGCGCCCGAAATAGGCGCCTTTTCCCATCAAATGAATCGTAGTAACGTGTCGTTAAACTTCTCCATCTCATCGAGCACCGTCCCGTGCCCGCTCTCTTCGAACCGTTCGATGCGTGCGTTCGGGATTCCTTTTTCCATTTCTTCGGCAAACTCGAACGGACAAATCTTATCATGCACCCCATGGATGATGAGCGTCTCGACCGTGACGTGTTGCAAGTCGCCCCGTAAGTCCTCATCGCGTAACGCTTTCGCCGAAGCAATCGTCCCTTGGCTTGATGCGACGAGCGAAAGATGATGGAACCAGTTTTGCATCGGCTCCGAGTGCTCTTTCTCAAAGAAGATTTCGCCGAAACCTTCAAGCATCTTCGGACGGTCTTGTAACGTGTCTTGAATCAACGCATCGACTTCTTCTTTCGTCATGCCGTACGGATAGTCCGGGCGTTGTGTAAACACCGGCGCAGCGGCTCCAGCGAGGACCAGTTTTTTCAATCCGTCGTCCGGATAGTCGACCGCATACCGAATCGCGATGGCGCCACCCATTGAGAACCCGACGAGCGTGAAGTCTTTAACGCCAAGGCCGTTGACGACCATGTGGACGTCAGACGCCATCGTCGCGTAATCGTAGCCCGTCGCCGGAGCATCCGATTTCCCGTAGCCGCGATAATCAATCCCGACGTAGCGATAACCTGCCTCAAGTAGCGCATTCTTCTGATACTCGAACATGTTGTTGTTAGCCGGCCAGCCATGAAGAAAGACGACCGCTTCCCCCGTTCCGACGTCGTCGACATAAATGTTTGTCCCGTCATGTGCTGTAATATAGTTCCCCATTATATGACCTCCAATGATTCGTGTTGAGCCGTTGTTGCCCACAAGCGACTTTTCCCGATTCCTTGAAGTGGAAACCTGTCAACGTGCGCGCCACAATTCCTCAGCCTTCAGCACGTGTTCAATCGCGTTTGCCCCTTCTTCGAGCACCGCGTCACGCCATGCCTCATCTTCCGGGTAAAACATGGCCATAAACTCTTTTTGAATCGCATTGCGTGCCGTCGGATCTTTCGTGCCTTCGAAATAAAGGCGATTCTCCAGGATGATCGTCAAAAATTCTCGAATCGTCGCTTTTGTCGAAGTCCCGAACGTACCGAACTCAAACAGTGCCGAGACGAGCCGTTTGTCCGGATAATGCGTGTCGCGGACGTGATAGAAATGGTTCGTCGAGTCCCCGAGCACGTCGTTCGGGTTATACGTTTGAATGTTTTTTAAGCCGTACATTGCCTTTAACGCCTCGACGTCACGCCCATCCCGCTCACTGACGACCATCGTCACTTCGTTCGTCGGACCGAGCGCCGTATGCCAGTCCATATGCACGACCCGGTCGTATCGATCGAGCAAGTCGTGTTGCACTTCTTTTATGAAGATGGCGGACGGTTCATCGGCCTCACCGCCATAATAGACCCCTTTCGGGAACTGATATTGCCCCATCCCTTTCGCTTCAGTCATCGCCTCGAACCCGTCGAGCTTAATGCCAGAGCCGAGAAACGAGTAGATATGTTCTCTCGCCTCATGATATTCGTCAATCACCCCATCTGGGACGAAGAGGTGACGCATCACTTCATACTCTTTGTTGACGTTTCGCGGGAGTGACTCCCGGTCGATGACATAGTTTCGGTTCAAGTCGACGTTATGCTCGTTGACACGGCGAAAATGTTTCATCCCCCACGGATTGACGGCGTGAATGAAACAGACGGCCGTTGTCTCATGGCGAACGTTCTTGAGTTGCTGCTCGATGAATTGATGTGTCACCGCCGCCCCTGCATAGCCTTCGATCCCATGCTCGCCAATCGTCATAAGGAGCATCGTCTCACGTGTTCCGGGCGGTTCTCCGATGATGACATCAATCGTATCTTCTTCAATCGTGTGTGACATCGTTCGAGCACTCGGATAGTACTGTTTGACCGTTTCGAGTAAGCCGAGAAATTTCTCGCGCGACTCTTCGTATGAACTAGAAAAATAGTGATTCATGTCAAATCCCTCCTCGTGGCTTCTCGTATCCCATTCCCATTCCGAGACAGAGTAAAAACGCCTCCTTATCGGAAGCGTTCAATTAGTGGGCGCTTGCTTTGCGACCGTGATTCTGACGACGGAACTCGAACAAGTAAACGAGCGGAGCAAGGAAGACGGCGCCGAACAACCAATACGCACCCGGACTTTCAAACAGGGCATTAAACGACCGGAAGAGTAACGCGATGACGGAAAAAGCAACGAGGAGTTCGGCCGTCCAGATGACGCCGCGGCGAACGGCGAGCGTAAGTGTGCCGGTCTTCATGAAAAATGCTGCGCCGAACACAATCAAGAAGGCGGGGAAGCTAGTGAACCAAAGCATCCGGTTCAACGTCGCTTCGGCGAAGTAACTGTTCCCAAGCGAAATCGTAATCAAGTAATGGGCGACCAAAATGAGCAAGACGACAATCCAACCGACGAGGACATCACGTTCCCATTTTTTCATCGTTCTCCCTCCTAATCTAGAGAAAAAGCATACTTCTATTTACCCGTTTTCAAAGTGATTCGACTTCTTTCATACACAAAAAAAACGCACGCCCGAAGGAATGCGTTTACTCAATTCTCAAACAAATGGTTCGCCCAGTCTCGTGCTCGCTCGAGCTCTCCTTCTTTCAATGGACCTTCTTTCCCAAGGACGAGAAACGATTCTTTCAATACCGGCTCCGCACCTTTTTCAAGAAGTTCCCGTTCAATTCGCGTCGAAGCGTGACCGAACCACTTCACAATCTTCCCGACGAAGAACCCTTGATCTTCTTCGGCCATGCTCGTATCAAACGCTGCGGCGCGTACTCCTCGTAACGCGTGATCGGACATACCATCTAAAAACGTCTTGACATCTTCGGTCTCCCGTCCGCCGTGCGTCGGCGAACCGACGACGAGCAAGTCCAAGTTTGCCAAGTCCCCATACCCGATATGACTGATTTGTTCGGCTCTAACTTGATGCAGTTCACCGAATCCATCTTTGATGGCATGGGCGACTTTTTCCGTATGTCCGTACATGGAGTCATAGATGATGAGAATGTTCATGATTGTCCCTTCTCTCTTCTTCAGACTTGTTCCCTGCTACATCACTCTGTTCCCGATTTGCCCGTACGTTTATCCTATTTCGGAGAATTTCACCTCGTTCTCCTCACTCGGTTCATTCCAAAAACAAATAATCCAATTCCAACCGCCACATACGCGACCGTGTCGAGATGATTGCGCAAGCTGAACGGCGCGTCACGAATGTATTCGGCCCGCTTCCACGCATCCCCATCCTCAACAGCGAGCACATCTTGGACCGGTTCGCCCTCTACTTCTCGATATTTTGTTCCGATAGGATAAAAATTCGAAGCGTCTCCATAATAGCTACCGTCCATGTCATCAGCCATCGTCTTGACTTCTCCGACAACGTTCCCAAGTTCGGCTTCTTCAATTGTCTTATCTAGCACCTCATACACCCGACCGTCAAAGACAACGAACGCGTATGCCCAAGATAAGGCTTGAACCGAGACAGTGATTGATAGCAGTATGACGACGAGCCACGTGACGCGCTTCATGATAGTGCCCATACGAACGTGGCGTAATCGCTTAAATCAATGTCGTCGGGTTCGAGATCCGGCATCCGTTCTTGCGAGTATAGGATGTCTTCACTGAACGTTAGACGCGTCGGAGAGAAGACGTGCAGTTCGTCCCACGTGTAATCGATTTGAAGCAACTCCCCGAGCGTCGCTCCGGCCCCTTTCGCCAACAATTCAGCCCGATGTCGTGCGTTTTGCGCAGCGTTCACTAGGAGTGCATCTTGTAAGGCATCTGCATCTTTGACCGTAAAGTGGATAGAAAGGTTAGGTTCCGCCTTCGAGTTACTCACTTGCTCAATGAGCCGAGACAACCGGTTCGTATCGAGCGGAAACTCGAGCTTCGTTTTTTGGACGCAAACATAACCTCGGAAACGCGATTTGTAATTGCCGTCCTCGTCCCGATAACTCTCATAATCCGTGTCGATCGAGAAGTCGGTGGTCTTTAATACTGTCTTTTCGAAATCTGCCTTCTCGATTGCGTTTTGCAGTCGTGAAATAGCAGTTGCTGCCCCATTCATCGTAACTTCATATCGAGCCGCCCTCGATGTTATTTCCATTCTCACGACAATCAAATCTGGTTTGGCCGACACTTTCCCCGTGCCTTTGACTGTAATCGTGCGCTCCATCCGAATCCCTCCGTACCCTAATAAAGTTTGAATTGATTGAACACCTATACTCATTACTGAACATCTACTGCTAGAAATTGAAAATCTAATTCCTATCAATTTCTAAATGTTGGGCATGTGAATAATACGTTTCAACGCGACCGCTTTTTCTGAAGCGGTCGTTCTTATTTAGTTTGAAATGAGATGACTGTACCGACAATCCAACCGACAATCGCACCCCCGACAATCCCATATACGAGTTCGAATCCAAAGATGAGCGGGAAAATCACTCCAAACGCAGAACCAAACGCGAGTCCTAACCCGACGGCAGATGCACGCCATTCATGAGTTGCCATTTTATCTTCCTCCTTCGTTTCTATTTCCAGCCTCTCGGTCACACATTCCGTAAAAGTTTTTTTAAACGGCTTTTCACGGCCGGACCACCTGATTCAAGTCGTGCCTTAAGCAGGTCGACCACATCGTCTCGGAATCATGGATGTGCCGCGCTCAAATCGAATAGTGCTTGGAGCGAATGGAAGATGACGATTTGACTCACCTCGGTTTCAGCCCAGTGGGTGAGGACACGCATGATGACGGCCGCCTCTTCCTCATCCCACGACATCCGTGTCATGAGTTGTGCCAAGTGCCATCTCACTTCTTGTTGAGTGGTACTTTGTAGTTGTTCGAATAAGAAGACTTGGTGCGCCTGAAGTAACTCAGGATGCTGACGCGTCACTTTCTCCACCGCGTCCGCGCTTCGCATGCGGACGACAGAATGATCATCGGTCAAGCCGGTCATCAGTTCGTTGAATCGGTCAGGATTGTTCCCGACAAAAGAGACGACCGCATCAACATGACCGATCGAGCGCAAATCCCCACCCAATTAATAATTCTCGGATATCTATCCGCTCACCTCTTTCTCTCTTCATATTTTACAAAAAAAGGGACTCAGTAAACACTGAATCCCGTTCATTAATCGTTTTCCTGTTTCAAGCGGTCGATAATGTTGTCAGACTTCACTTTCGAGATAGCGTATAACATCGATGCGCCCACGATGATGAAAATCGTGACAATCACAAACACGAGATCGCCCCACGGCAATGTGAACGGTACCTCGAACGTGTGAATCTGTACCCGATAAATCAGATACATGATGAGCACGCTAATCGGTATACCGTACACGAGCGCCTTGATTCCATAAAATGCACTCTCGTAATACACCATCTTATTGAACCCTTTCGGAGTCATCCCGACCGAACGGAGCATCGCGAACTCACGTCGACGGAGCGAGACGCTCGTTGAAATCGTATTGAAGATGTTGGCGATGGAGATGAGCGAGATTAACACGATAAAGCCATAGACGAAGACAGACAATAACAACAGCATCTGTTCTTGTTGCTCTCGCTGTTCGGCCACGTTGAAGATGTAGCGACTGCTATTTTGCTCCGCTTCAATCACCTGTTGTGTCGCAGCCGGGTCCTTCGTGTTCAACGTGATCGAAGGACTCTCCATATTCATCGCATCCCGGATGACGCCCTCATTAAAGGTCCCTTCTCGGACAATCACATCAATCCACCCGAGTGAATTTGTCATCACACCGGCTGACGGCAAGACGTTCGTCACCGCTCCGACGCGAACCGTCTCAATCGGCGTATCGTCCTCTGAGGCGTTTTGGTCAAAGAGGTCGAGCGTATCACCCGCTTTTGTCTCAATCGTTTTTGTTTGGATAAATTTTTTCTGTACCGGATCTTGATACGACACTTCGTCCACCACGATTGCGCTCGGGACGGCAGCTTCGTCAAACGCATCCGGCGACGCGCCGATTTGCTCTACGTAGTCGTCAAAACTTTCACCATCAAGTTCATAGAGTGCGACGTAATAGAAATACTTCCCGTCAACGAGCATCGACGAGAGCTCGTCATTATTGGTCAACGCTTTCGGCAAGCGTTCTTTCTCTACGAGCGCACGAACGGTCGTCGTCTCGAAGAACGTTCCTTTTGTCACGTCATCGAGCGCTTTATAACGTTGTAAGTCATCTTGACTCAACCCGGTCCCGTTGACGAGGACGTCAAAGTTATAATCGCCTTGTGCCATCTCAAGCGATTGCGCGAGCCGGTCAGTGAAGAAGCTGACGACGAGGAATAGGACGATACTAATGACGAGCGAGAATACCGTCGCCAAGTAGCGCTTCCGATTTCGTTTTGTGTTTTTTAATCCGATTTCCGCCTCGAGACCAAAGATTCTGCGGACGAACGGCGACGTCTTCACGTTCTTTGACGTCAAACGAACGTCTTGCGTTTGACGGATGGCGTCAATCGCTGAAATTTTTGATGCCCGTCGCGCAGGGAGATAGCACGAGATGAAAATCGTCATGACGGAGATGAGTCCCGTCACGAGCAACGTGAGCGGCGTCAACACGACCTCGAACTTTTCCGTGACGTTCAATGCGTTTTCGACGAACGGGTTGATGAATAGGAACGTCACCGCAATGCCAGCAATCCCGGCAAGGATCCCGATTGGAATACTGATTGCCCCGATGATCAATCCTTCAAAGAAGACCGAGTTGCGCTTTTGACGCTTCGTCGCCCCGACACTCGCTAACATACCGAGATAACGCGACCGTTCCGATACACTAATCGCAAACGCGTTGTAGATGAGTGCGACCGAGCCAATGACAATGACCGTCATAATGATGGCCACGAACCCGTAAAGCGTTTTATGCAAACGGTCGTCATCTGTTACACCATAATACCGAAGCAAGCTTGAGTTGTATGATGCCCCTTCGATCCGATGTTCGTCCATGAACATATCGGTATCTTCATAAATCGATGAAGTGACATTCTGTAACGCGACATACGCATCGACCGTTTGATTTCCAAGGCGTGTGTCATCGATATACCCGACGACCGTGTATCCAGGCGCCCACAGCGGTTCCCATTTTGGACGCGCAATGGTGCCAACGACGGTAAGTGTGACCGTTTCGTCAACTTCTAACGCCTCGAACATCGTGTCCCCGTCCCGCGCGAGACTCTCGTTTTGAGTAAGAACCTTTCCGGTTGCCTTCTCGACGCGTTGTCCGAGCTCGAGGGTCAGTTCGTCGCCAATCGCATAAGACACGTTCGCATTTTGACGAATGGCCTCGGAAATGACGACTTCTCCTTCTCGTTTCGGAAGCCGTCCTTCCGTTACAGTGATTGGAAAGTTTTCATAGCCGGACGAATTATAGTTTTGGACGTGAAGATAGGGTTTATAAAGATTTTGAGAGCCTCGTAGTTCAGCGTACCCGTCACTACTCAAGATGACATCTTTCGTTGCCGCGTCTTCGCGAATGGCTTCGATCTGTTGCTCATTCGTGTTCATGTACTTCACATGCCACTCACCATTTTGTGCGATGTCTTGGCGAATCATCAAATCCATGAACGAGGAACCGAGCGTCGTCACAGCCGTGACCATCGCGACCGAAATGATTACCCCAATCATTGTCACGACCGAGCGTCGCTTATTTTCGCGCAAGTGTCGAAGCGTCAATTTATTCACGATGTTCATGAGCGGACGACCTCGTTCTTCGCAATCTTTCCATCTTCAATCGAAATGATGCGATCCGCCTGCAGGGCGATTCGTTCGTCATGGGTGATGATGATGAGCGTCTGATTGAACGTCTTATTGAATAACTTCAAGAGGCTCATAATCTCTTCACTGTTTTGACTGTCCAAGTTGCCGGTCGGCTCATCGGCTAAGATGATAGCCGGATTGCTGATGAGCGCTCGTCCGATTGAGACACGTTGTTGTTGCCCGCCAGATAGTTGGTTCGGTAAATGTGTCAGTCGGTTTGACAACCCGAGGATGCCGATAATACGTTCTAAATGAGCCACATCGACTTTTTGTTCGTCTAACAACATCGGGAGCGTGATGTTTTCCTCGACCGTCAAAATCGGGATCAAGTTATAAAACTGATAAATCAGACCAATTTGACGACGGCGGAAGATGGCGAGCTGCGTCTCGTCTAACTTATAAATATCTGTGTTATCAATAAATACTTGACCGCTCGTCGGCACATCGACGCCCCCAAGCAAATGTAACAGCGTCGATTTCCCTGACCCCGACGGTCCGACAATACAAACGAACTCACCCTTTTTCACGGTGAATGACACGTCATCAAGCGCTCGGACCTCCATCTCGCCTTTCCCGTATACTTTTGATAAGTGTTTCACTTCTAATATGTTCATGTTTGCACCCTCCAGTACTTAATCTACTTTGAGTGTACCGAGCGAGAGTGACACGTCCGTGACTCGTTTGTGACGATTTCGTCACTTAGACGATTGCTTTATAAAATCGAATGTGAAACGCGGTCCCCACTCCCACTTTACTGCGGACAGTCAATTCGCCTTGCTGGCTCGTGATGATACTATGAGCCATGGCGAGTCCAATCCCGACGCTATCATCGTTTGCATTCGTTCCTTTATAAAAACGCTGGAATACATACGGCAAATCCTGTTTGGCAATCCCGCTCCCTGTGTCACGGATCAGAATTTCTGTATATAGAGGATTCTCACCATATTCGATGAACAATTCCCCTTGTTCCGGTGTATGCTCGACACTATTTTTTAAGATATTGATGAGCGCCTCGGTCGTCCACTTCAGATCGCCTTCGAACGTGACATCATGGTCCCCCGTGACCTGAAGACGCTGCATTTTAATATCCATCGGCACGAGCATCGGTTTTGTGACTGCTTGGATAAGAGCGTGAACAGATACGGTTTCCTTTTTAAATTGAATCGTCCCGGCGTCGATTTTAGACAGCTTCAGGAGGGAAGAGACGAGCCATTCCATCCGCTCGAGCTGGATTTGTATGTTATGCGTAAACTCTTGCCGTTTCTCATCCGATAGTCTCGGATCACTGAGCAAGTCCGCCATGACGGTCATGGACGTGAGCGGCGTCTTTAGCTGATGGGAAATGTCCGAGATGGCGTCCGTCAGTTTCTGTTTATCTTCCTCAAGATATGTACCTTGTTCGGACAGCATTTTCGTCACTTTATAGATTTGACTCTTCAACAGGCTGAGCTCCCCTTCGCGGTTGTCGCGGACGTCGAGCTGATAGTTCCCGTTACTGATTTCTTGAAGGTAGCTCGAGAGCTGGTCAATCTGCTGATAGCGCCACGCTGTGAATCGATACGTCACCAGCAACAGCGCGATGGATAGCGTGACGACGAGGACGAGTGCTTCCACCGAGATGAACACGCCTGCAATCAGAGCGGCTACCGCAATGAGCGATATGAGGCTAACCAAGTAGATGTGGATTTCTCGATTTCGTAGCATCTTAAGCCTCCACCTTGTAGCCGATCCCACGAATCGTCTTAATCAACGTCGGGTGTTGAGGATCGTCTTCTAGCTTCTCACGTAGCCGTTTAATATAAACGGTCAGCGTATTGTCATTCACAAAATCCCCACCCATGTCCCAGATTTGGTCAAGTAATTGCGCCCGTGATAACACTTGGCCAGTATGTCTCGCAAAGATGAGCAACAGACGATACTCGAGCGCCGTCAAAAGGATTTCCTCCCCATTCTTTTTGACTTTGGCATCTTGTGGATTGATATCAACCGACCCGATCGATAGAACAGTGGAGGCCGTTTGTTTCGAATAACGGCGTAACACCGAGTGAATCCGAGACACAAGCTCTCGAATCCGGAACGGTTTCGTGATGTAATCATCCGCCCCCATGTCGAGCCCCATGACCACGTTCACTTCATCGTCAAACGCCGTTAAAAAAATGACGGGTGTATCCTGTTTTTGCTTCACGAGCCGACATAAGTCATAGCCGCTACCGTCCGGCAACGACAAATCGAACAGACACAAGTCGATTGTATGGAGCTGTTGTTCGATGACGCGTGTCGCGTCCGTCACGTTTTGACATAGCGTCGTCGTGAATTGCTCTTGCTCAAGTGAATATTGGAGACCGGAGGCGATGGTCCGGTCGTCTTCTACGATTAAGATGTGCATGGTGTTCCCTCCTGACTCTTCTCCTCATAATATAGCAGTCTTTTTCAAGTGAGGAGATAAAACAAATGTCCCGAACGAGAAATCTCGTTCGGGACAGCCATGCGTCGTTTGCGCTTCAAGTTAGGATGTGGTTACACGAAGGCACTCCGGTCGTTCGAACCCTTCTGCACCTAAAAAACGTAGCGCATCAATCGTTAACTCGTCGAGCGTGATCGATTGAACGTTCGGCTCTGTCTGTTCATCGACCCACACTTTCCAAATCTCGACTTCCTCTGCTATCTTCAAGTGATCGATTATATATTTGACGAGCTGTTCTGCTCTCGAATCGGAATAGCGCCAACGTAACTCCACGACGTGTGGTTTTTCCGAGTACGCTTCGACGTTCTCCATGTCATAATAAAGATCTTGCTTGAGTTCAATCTCATCGAGTTGTTCTTCCGACTCGACGTTCATCAATATCTTTTCATCACGATCGAGGTCCTCGTCGTCTGTTAGCATATCAGGCAACACAATCCCTTTTTTGATGGCTTCGTTAATTGATAAAAACTCAATATACGGATTTTCAACTTCTTTTAGTGGCTGATTGCTTGTGATAAATTGGAATTCACTCATCTTGATTTCCTCCCGCTTAGTCTTGTTCTGAAATTTTACGCAGTCCTTTTAACGTACGTAACTTTTGGGTCTGACGTTGAATTAAATAGGCGATGAACGCGGCAAGTGCAAGATTTGGCCAAATCACCCAAACAGCGAATGGACCAATGACATTAATACAGACTGCGATGATATTGACAAGAAGCACTACTTGATACAATTGCAACACACGATTCGTTTTCGCAATCATGGAGTCAAAATCGGAATAGAGATGGAACGGGCCGTCTTCTGTTCGTTTCCGTAAAAAGATCCACCGGAACGATGTATCGACGACTTCGATTCCCATTTCGTCTAAAAACTCAAGATATGCTTTGGATTTTGGATGGTCCGGAAGTTCTTCGAGCAATTCGATTCGATACATATATGTGGCCGGTTCGTCTTTCCTAAACACGTAACGCCCAATCTTAAATCGTTCCAATAACCATCCTTGTGCCGCCATTTCATTCAACCACTGCTCTTCTTTTTCATAATCAACATATAAACGATAAATCGTTTTTGTTTTCACGACTTGTCTCCCCCAATCCACTGTTTTCCGTTTGCGACGAGTTCCTCAAGCCGGATAAGCTCTCCTTCGAGTACCGCTTGCCCTTTCACGGTAATGACATACTCTTTTTTCCGTCCGTTCGCCCCTTCCACTGCCTCAATCCACTCTTTTTCGACTAAACTATTCAGTGCCCCATACAACGTGCCGGCCGCTAGTTGAACGCGATCATGACTCAATCCTTGAACGAACTGCATGATGCCGTACCCGTGTCTCGGGACTTGTAGCGACAATAAAATGTAATAGACCGCTTCTGTCAAAGCGACGCTTCCTGCTGATTGTGTCATAATTGTCCCCTTTACTTCGCTAGACGATATATCGGCTACCGATACAATTAGTGTATCCTAAAATTTGGTGGCTAGCTACAAGAAAAAAGGGACTCAGTAGACACTGAATCCCTTAAAAAGATTATTCGATTGCTGTCGCGGCTTCGGCAAGCGCGGCTTCTTCTTTATGATAGTTCTCAACGAACGCATCGAGGTGCATACGTACTTCGTCCGTCGATTTCGTGTCCATGAGCTTCACACGGAGATCACTCGCCCCGCGGAACCCTTTCACGTAAATCTTGAAGAAGCGGTGCAAGTTTGAAATCGAACGCGGCACTTCTTCTTGGAACTTGTCTTGCAAATCGAGTTGGAGACGAAGCAAGTCGAGGTACTCTTCCATCGAATGCTCACGCGGCTCTTTCTCGAACGCGAACGGGTTCTTGAAAATCCCGCGACCAATCATGACGCCGTCGACGCCATACTTCTCGACGAGTTCTAACCCCATCTGACGGTCGAGGATGTCACCGTTAATCGTGATCAGTGTGTCCGGCGCGATCTCGTCACGCAATTTGACGATATCCGGGATCATCTCCCAGTGCGCGTCGACTTTACTCATCTCGTTGCGTGTGCGCAAGTGAATCGACAAGTTGGCGATGTCTTGCTTCAAGAGATGCGTCAACCAGTCGCGCCACTCGTCGAGCTTCGCGAATCCGAGACGTGTCTTGACGCTGACTGGGATCCCACCAGCTTTCGCCGCTTGGATGAGTTCCGCCGCGACGTCAGGACGGAGGATGAGCCCGCTCCCTTTCCCGCGCTTCGCCACGTTCGGCACCGGGCAACCCATGTTGATGTCGAGGCCTTTATAGCCCATCTCGGCCATACCGATGCTCATCTCGCGGAAGTAGTCCGGGTTATCGCCCCAAATGTGGGCGACCATCGGCTGCTCGTCCTCAGTGAACGTCAAGCGTCCACGCAGGCTGCCTTTCCCTTCCGGATGACAGTAGCTGTCCGAGTTCGCGAACTCGGTGAAAAAGACGTCAGGTCGGCCGGCATGGGCGACGACGTGGCGGAAGACGACATCGGTCACGTCTTCCATCGGGGCAAGTATAAAGAATGGACGCGGAAGGTCGCGCCAGAAGTTTTCGTTCATAAAATCATTCCCTTTCGTAGTCAATCCAATAAAATCACTTTATCTATCTTATTATGGACGCGGGAATGTATCAACTGACAATACTTCAAGAATCTATGCGCTATTCATTTTCGATGAGTTTAAAGAAGTGTGAAAACCCGTCCTGCAGCAAATACTCCAGTATACGATTCGTATGAACAGACTCGACGACTTGAACATTCAATAACGTTTGGAGCACCATCCCATCAATTGCCGCCATCGTCCATGCGGCGACCGCTCTCGTCGAAGGTCCGCGTTCAACGCCGTACGCTCTCACAAAGATGGCTTCGACGCGATTGATCCAATCCTCATATTTTTCCTTAAACTTATTTTGTAACTCCACATTCCCGAGCATCGCCTCATGGGCCAAATAAAACTGCAAACGGCTTTCCGCATCTTTTTTGAGTCGGTCTTGCATCCCATCGAAGATTTCTTGAATGATTTCGCGGGCCTCTTTCTTGTCTTCAATCGAGATGGTCGCGATTCGTCGAATCTCACCTAATCCTTCGTCCATCACGTCATACAGAATGGCCTCTTTCGAACTGTAATAATGATAGATCGCGCCCGTGCTAAACCCTGCTTTTTTTGCGATTCCCCGAAGCGTCGTACCTTGAATCCCGTTTTCGATAATCGTCGCTCGCGCCGCTTCTAATATCTTTTGTTTTCCTTCGTTCATCATATGCTCCGACGCTCCTCACGTAATAATGGCTAATTATATCATAATGATTTGTCCAAATTATGACATGTCACCGTGACGTGCCAAATCATATTGACAACGCTTTCATTAATTTGTTACACTTTTCACATAAACATAACGAACGTTCGGTATGTTTAGTGACATCATCTTTTCATCGTTGCTTCATCACTATCCTTTAGAAATGAAAGGAGCGTTATCGATGTTCTTCTTTGAGTCTATCCCTTGGTACAATGTCGTGATGTGGTTCGTCGTATTCGGTCTATTGATCGGGTTGAATGAAATCGTCCGATCTAGCAAAAAAGCGAGTATCTTCATGTTCATGGCCGTACCGATCGCCTTGACCCCGATTTGGTTTTTCACCGCCGATCCTGAAATCACCTCGTGGTTCCATTGGGTGAAAGTGTATTCAGCATTAGCCGGAAGTTTGATTTACATGGTCATCCGTTTCACGGATTATCATAAGAAACATCCATGGTACTTGATACTCGTCCCAGGTATTTTGGCACTCAACATCGCCGAGGCCGTCGTTCGAGAGTTCCAAGTCGGTATCATGGGATTTGAAGGTATGGTCGATGGGATGTACTACATCTCGGGCGGTTGGAACTACGTGAACGCCGTCGCGGGAATCTTGAACTTGGTTCTCATCTGTGGCTGGGTCGGTATTTTTGCCACATCTGGTAAGAAAAAAGACATGCTCTGGCCCGACCAGACGAAGCTATGGATTATCGCCTATGGTGTTTGGAACATCGCCTACGTCTATTCATGTGCACCGGGTAACGCTTTTTACTCAGGTTTCGCTTTGAACATCGCTGCGACAGTGCCCGTACTCTTATGGGCAAAAGGTACATGGATGCAAAACCGTGCCCAGACGCTCTCGTTTTGGATGATGTGGGTCATGACGTTCCCTTACTTCTTTGCTGTCGGTAGCACGTTCAATGTGAGTGTGTCATACAACCCGGCAGCGAACTGGACGATCGCCCTGCTCAGTTTGGCACTGAACGTCGTCCTCGCCGTCTGGCAAGTGACGCGAATCGTCAAATACAAACTCAATCCATTGAAAGATGAATTGTGGAAAGATACGAACGAGTATAAAGAAATCAACGCGATGCGTGAAGACACTGTTTCTGAACAGGAAACTGCGGCCAGTAGAGTGCTGTAAATATGAGACAGACGGACTGCGTGATAGTCCGTCTTTTTTATTTTTTACAGGACAATCATCAAACCAATCAGAATGGTAATACAGAAAGTATTTTGAAAGGATGGATAAAGATGATCGTTTGGATCAACGGCGCTTTCGGATCAGGAAAAACGACAGCCGCCAAACAATTGCAAAAACGGTTACCGAACGCGTTTATCTATGACCCGGAACAAGTCGGCTTTTTCATTCGCGACAATCTGCCCAAAGACATGCAACTGGCCGATTTCCAACATCATCCGGAATGGCGGGCATTCAATGTTGAGATGTTGGCGAAGATTGCCCGTTCATACGATGGCGTAGTCATCGTCCCGATGACGCTCGTGGACCAGCTCTACTACGATGAAATCATTGGAACCCTACAATGTGACGGGATTCGGGTCGACCATTATATTCTCCACGCCGATAAGCGGACACTCGTAAGACGATTGAATAAGCGCTTCGAATGGTTCAATTCGTGGGGCAAGGCACAAATCGACCGCTGTCTCCACGCCTTTCGTCACGACATCACACATGATAAAATCGAGACCGATCACCTTACAGTCGACCAGGCCGTCGAGGAAATCGCCGAGCGAAGCGGCTTGACACTACAAGCCTCAAAGCGTCGCTTCTCTGCTCGCTCGTTCTGGTCATGACGAAGCAAAAACCTCCAATCATCCACGATTGAAAGGTTCATCCTTGAGATGTGCTGTTGTCTTTCATCATGAACGTGGCCCACTTATACTCAGTGGTTCGCGCGCGCCAATATTCAATCCGCTCCATATAGTGCTTCATTCGTGCTTCGATGATGGGCCGACAATCCGGTACACCGTGATGACGAACGAGCGCAGTCAGCTCATAGATTGGAAAACCTAGCGCGTGCCCTCGAGTATGAACGACGCTGCAAGCTTGTCCGATGGCGTGGCACAAGGCTTGATCTTCAAGCGAATCAAGTTCTTTCGCCACAGCATGGGTCTGCAAAATCGCTTGTTTTGCGACGGTCATCTTCACGTTGCCCGCAGCCCACGCTCTAGACAATTGGACCGCGGTTTTCAGTCTCGTTTCATCCGGGTAGCGCTCAGATAGCGCTTGAACGGCCTCATCGGCCAACTCAAACGCCCATAACACCAGCGTGCGGCGGTTCTGCGCTTGAATCACCTCATTCAAATCGTTTAGAAGCGCACTGTCTTTCGCAAATAAAAGTTGATTGCCGCGCTTCAGTCTCAGTTCTACTTCGGTCATCCAATCCATCAGCGCCCTCCCTCGAGTGTTGTTTCCACATCTTGAATGAACCGTTCGACTTCCCGCTCAATCAATTCAGCCAACTGCTCCGGCTCATCAAAATTTGGCGTTGGCGTCAACGTCCGCTCGATGATGGCATCTCGGTTTTGGTCATCATGGAAACCCGAGATTGCTTGGAAAGTTGTCGCGTACTGTTCAATTAACATCCGATTGCGAGCGGACAACTATACTTTAAACTGCCCGGTCGCATGGAGATAGACGACGGCGATTTTAAGTCCGTGCTCCTTCAAACGTGATGTGTTCACAGCGACATACGACATATCCATATAGCCCGGGTAGAGACCGCTCACCTCGTATCCGCTCTTCATGAAGCGAGATCTCAACCGTCCCATGAACTCAAGGATGCTTCGATAAGCAAGCGGTACGTCGCCTTGTTGGACGGTCGATGTGTACACTCGAATCAACGCATTCAATGATTTCAAACCGAGTTTCCTCCTTCGGAAATCAAGTTTATAACTAGTCCCATCTCCATATGGCGGTCAATCGTTATCCTATTCCCTTGTTCACGCTGAATGATGACAACACTTCTTCATCACGTCCTAGTTTCTAAACAAATGTACAAAAAAACCTTCGAAGTTTACATCCGAAGGTTCATCTACATTCAGCTTATTCCACTTTTTCTAACCACGCCACCGTCTCCACATGCGCCGTATGCGGGAACATGTCGACTGGGGTGACTTCGACTAATTTGTAGCCACGGTCGGCGAGGTAACGCATATCGCGCGCTTGCGTCGCGACGTTACACGACACGTAAACGATCCGCTTCGGTGCCATCTCGACCATCGTCTCGAGGAACGACTCGGCACAACCTTTACGTGGCGGGTCGACGACGATGACGTCCGGATTGATGCCATCCTTCTTCCACTGTGGCAACACATCTTCTGCCGCGCCACACGCGTACGTCACGTTGTCGATTTCATTGACAAGCGCGTTCTGTTTCGCGTCCTCGATCGCTTCCGGTACGACTTCGACGCCGTACACGTGCGCCGCTTTCCGGGCGAGGAACAGACTGATCGTCCCGATGCCGCAATAGGCGTCGACGACTTGTTCCGTCCCCGTGAGTTGCGCGTATTCGAGCGCCTTGCCGTACAGTTTCTCCGTCTGGACCGGGTTGACCTGGAAGAACGAGTGCGGGGAAATCGTGAACGTCAATCCACCGATCTTATCCTCAATCGTCTCATGGCCATATAACAATTTGTTCGTCGACCCTAAGATGACGTTCGTCTTGTCCGGGTTGACGTTTTGCATGATCGACGTCACGTTCGGCAGACGTTTCAAGATGTCGGCGACAATCTCATTCACGCCTTTGATTTTCGTCGTCTTCGTGATGAGGACGATCATCAATTCACCCGAATGGTAGCCGTAACGGGCCATGACGTGGCGGATGACGCCGCGCCCGGTCTTCTCATCGTATGCCGGCACACCGTGCGCCGCGAGCACGTCACGGACGACTTGGACGGCCTCATCGTTGCGCTCGTCTTGGATAATACATTCCTTCATCTCGACGATATCGTGCGAACGTGGACGATAGAAACCGGCGACGAGGCGGCCGGCCTCGTCTTTGAACGGCACTTGCGCCTTGTTGCGGTAACGCCATGGTTCCGGCATGCCGATCGTCTCGTGGACGGGCACATCGAATTGGCCGAGGCGCTTCAACGCATCGACGACACGGTCCCGTTTTTGGCGGAGCTGGCCGTCGTAGCTGAAGTGTTGGAGCTGACAGCCCCCGCACTGATAGAAAATCGGGCACGGTGGCTCGACGCGGTCCGCACTCGCTTGCTTCACATCGATCAAGCGGGCGAACCCGTACTGTTTATTCGTCTTCGTCACGACGATCTCCACGGTCTCTCCCGGAAGTGCGTTCGGGACGAACAACGTGTAACCGTCGACGCGTGCCACGCCCGCGCCTTCGTGTGTGAGGTCGTGGATGTGGACGTCGAGACGGTCATTTTTTTGGACTGGTAACATGAGTCTCTCCTTTCCCGATTCAAAAAATAGTGTGTATTGGTTCATACCCGTTCCAAGCGAACGAAAAGCTCGGCGTGTGCGCCACGCCGAGCCGATTCATTCTGCTTTCTCGATTGACACGGTGAACAGCTGTTTGATCATCTGTTCGCGCTCGTATTGGGCGTTCAAGTCTTCCATCTCACGAATGCGCGCGTTCGGGGCGAGCACCGTCAAGTGACGGAACAAGTTCCGCATCTCACCGGTGCACTCCCCCCCGTACTCCCCGTCAATATTGAGACTCATCGGTTCCGTCGTCTTCATCCGGACGCGGCTCGTCTTGACGTGCTCGACGAGCGGGCTCGACAAGTGCTCGCCCCGTAAAAGTAGGCGGACGACATGGATAAACTCGAACAAGTTACATTTTCGTAAGATAAACAAATCGAACAGCCCGTCATTGAGTGACGCGTGCGGAGAAATCTTCTCAAAACCACCGACCGAGTTCGAGTTCGACGTGAGGAAAATCATCACCTCGCCGCTGAACGTCCCTTCGTCGTGCTCGAGCTCGATATACGTCGGTTTAATGAGCGGTAACTTCTCCATCCCTTTGACGTAATAGGCGAGCTGACCGAGCGCCGTCTTCAGCTTTGATGGCACTTCGTACGATAACTCGGTCATGATGCCGCCGCCGGCGATGTTGATGAAGTAGTGGATGTCCCCCTTCTCCCCTTCAATCTCCCCGAGGTCGACCGGCATCTCGAAGCCGTCACAGATGACGTCGAGCGCCCCGACGACGCTTAACGGGATGCGCATCGCACGAGCGAAGTCGTTCGTCGTCCCGACCGGAATGAGCCCAATCGTCGGACGCGTCTCGAGCGGTGCGAGTCCTGAAATGACCTCATTCAATGTCCCGTCTCCACCGGCTGCGATAATCAAATCGAAATCGGCCTCCGCGGCTCGAACGGCTTCGAGCGTCGCGTCGCCGATCGCTTTCGTCGCGTACGTCGACGTCTCATAACCCGCATCCTCTAAGCGGTTCAAGATGTACGGGAGCTCCCGTTTGATCACTTCTTTTCCTGATGTCGGGTTATAGATGACCCGCGCACGTTTCCGTTGCATACTCTTTCTCTCCCTTTGCTCATATCGAGCGAAAAGCGAGACACAAGTGCCTCGCCGCTTCGTCAGCGTTTGGCAATCTCTTCGTGGAACAAGCCATCGAGGAGTGCCGGGTTCGCCATCCCTTTCGTCTGTTTCATGATTTGACCGATGATGAAGCCTTTGGCACGGTCTTTCCCGTTCTTAAAGTCTTCAATCATTTGCGGATGCGCCTCGAACAACTCAAGGATGTAGCCGCGAAGCAAGTTCTCGTCCGAGATTTGGGCGAGGCCGTTCGCTTCCACATACGCTTTCGGTTCAGCGCCTTCTTCCATCATGGCCGTGAACACACGTTTGGCGATCTTTGAAGAAATTGTACCGTCTCCAATCAAACGAATCAACTCTGCGAGTGCGCCCGGCGTGAGTTTCATCGTCTCGATCGTCTCGTCCGACTTGTTCAAGTGACCGAGCACTTCGCCCATGAGCCAGTTTGCCGCCGCTTTTGGCTCGGCACCAGCCGCTGTCGTCGCTTCGAAGAAGTCCGAGAACTCACGTGTCGACGTGAGCGCCTTCGCGTCATACGCCGACAAGCCGTAATTGCTCATGTAGCGTTCGCGACGGGCTGCCGGCAATTCTGGAAGCGTCGCTCGGATGCGTTCTTTCCACGCCTCGTCAATTTCGAGACGGACGAGGTCCGGCTCTGGGAAGTAGCGGTAATCGGCCGCGCCTTCTTTGACACGCATGAGAATCGTCTTCTTCGCCGCCTCATCGAAACGAAGCGTCTCTTGACGCATGACGCCACCCGTGATGAGCAGTTTGCGGTGACGGTCTTCTTCATACTCGAGCGCCTTCAACACGTTCGAGAACGAGTTCAAGTTTTTGAGCTCCGTCTTCGTCCCGAACGGTTCTTGACCGAACGGACGGACCGAGATGTTACAGTCGCAACGAAGCGAGCCTTCTTCCATCTTGACGTCCGAGACACCGGCGAACGAGAGCACTTCTTTTAAGCGCTCGAGGTACGCGACAGCGTCTTTCGGTGAGCGCATGTCGGCCTCACTGACGATCTCGATGAGCGGTGACCCGGTCCGGTTGAAGTCGACAACCGAGTGTTTCTCACCCGTGTGGTTCATCTTCCCGGCATCTTCTTCGAGGTGGACCCGCTCGATGCGGAACCGTTTCATCTCACCGTCGACTTCGACGTCGACGTGACCGTTGAAGCCGATCGGCTGGTCGAACTGCGAGATTTGGTACGCTTTTGGCGTGTCCGGATAGAAGTAGTTCTTGCGGTCAAATTTTGTATCGGTCGCGACTTCACAGTTGAGTGCCATCGCCGCCTTGATTGCGAGATTGACCGCCTCTTCGTTCAGTTTAGGCAAGACGCCCGGGTGTCCGAGACAAATCGGACACGTCTGTGTATTCGTTTCGGCACCGTACGTGCGCGAGCAGCCACACCAAATCTTCGACTTCGTGCTCAGCTCGGCGTGCACCTCGATCCCGATGATCGTTTCAAAGTTCATCGTACGTCCTCCTTAAAGCTGTGGCATTTTGAAACCGCCGTTTGCTTGTTCGAAAGCATGGGCCACGCGGTAGAGTGTTGGTTCACTGTAATGGTTCCCGATGATCTGTAAACCGACCGGGAGGCCTTCTGATAGGCCGGCCGGGACCGAGATAGCCGGGACACCCGCCAAGTTGACCGGGATTGTCATGATGTCGTTGGCATACATCGTGAGCGGGTCTTCGAGCTGGTCGCCAAGTTTGAACGCGACCGTTGGCGCAGTCGGTCCGATGATGGCGTCGTAGTCGGCGAACACGTTCGCGAAGTCTTGCTTCATGAGCGTGCGCACTTGTTGTGACTTCTTGTAGAACGCATCGTAGTAACCAGAGCTTAAGGCGTATGTTCCGAGCATGATACGACGCTTGACTTCTTCCCCGAAACCTTGCTCACGCGAGTACGTGAATACTTCTTCGAGCGCATCGGCCTCGGCGCGACGTCCGTAACGGATGCCGTCAAACCGGGCGAGGTTGGAAGACGCTTCCGATGACGCGAGCAAGTAGTATGTCGGGAGCGCATATTTCACTGTCGGGAGTGAGACCGTCTCGACTGTCGCACCGAGCGACTTGAGCGTCTCGATCGCTTCTTCTATCTGTTTGCGGACACCGTCTGACACGCCTTCGGCCATGAACTCTTCCGGGAGTGCGAGTTTCAAGCCTTTGATGTCGCCATGAAGCGACTTCGTGTAGTCCGGAAGCTCGACCGTCGACGACGTCGAGTCCATCTCGCAATGACCGGCGATCGCGTTCAACAAGTAGGCGTTGTCTTCGACCGTACGTGTGAGCGGACCGATTTGGTCGAGCGATGAGGCGAAGGCAACGAGGCCGTAACGTGAGACGAGGCCGTACGTCGGTTTCATCCCGACGACGCCACAATAGGCCGCCGGTTGACGAATCGAACCGCCCGTATCTGAACCGAGGCTAAACAGGACTTGTCCGGCCGCGACCGTCGCAGCCGAACCGCCTGACGAACCGCCCGGGACGCGTGTCGGGTCCCATGGGTTGCGGACGACTTTGAACGCCGAGTTCTCGTTCGACGAGCCCATCGCGAACTCGTCCATGTTGAGCTTCCCGATCGTGACGGCACCGGCGTCATGGAGACGCTCGACGACCGTCGCGTCATGGGCCGGGACGAAGTTTTCGAGGAATTTCGAGGCACACGTCGTCCGTGTCCCTTTCGTGACAATGTTGTCTTTGACGCCAATCGGCAATCCGAAGAGCGGGTTGTCCGCTGTCTTCGCGAGGTCGTCCATCCGTTTCGCCTGCTCGAACGCATCCTCGTTGAGCGTCAAGAACGCACCGATTTTCTCATCCGTGCGTTCGATTTGGTCGAACGATTCTTTGACGAGGTCCGTCACCGTGACTTCGCCTTCTTTTAATAAGGTATGTAGCTTCGCTACACCGTGGTCGAATAAACTCATAGGGGCCTCCTTATTCAAAGACAGCTGGGACGCGGACTTGGCCGTTTTCCCAATCAGGTGCCATCCGTTCGACTTCCTCGCGTGGAAGCGACGGGCGGACCTCGTCTTTGCGTAGTACATTTTTCAAATCTAGGGCATGGGTCGTCGGGATGACGCCCGTTGTATCGAGTTCATCGAGTTGCTCCGCGAACTCGAGGATTTTTGTCAATTGCTCCGTGAAGTGCGTCACCTCATCATCCGTGATCGCAAGGCGGGCGAGTCCGGCGACGTGCCGTACTTCATCTTCTGTGATTCGAGTCAATCTTCACACCTCCAACATGGTTTCATACATCGTTCCTTATCATACCACTATTTTATGAGACAAAAAAGAAAATCCAATCTGCTCAAAATCGCCATGATTTTTTACAAACATGGGAAATCCGACCCGAACATTGACTCGTTTCCAAAAATACCTATTCGGTCGCTGAAAGATAGTCCTTATGCTTAAGGAGAAGACTGAATGACAGGGAGGATCATTATGTCAATCCGGAATAAGTTAATTGCCGCGTTTACCGTCTTGCTCGTCTTGTTGCTCGGGGTGAGCGGATACGCCTTATACGCGTTGAACGCCTCGAAAGCGGCACAAGAAGACATGAGTGTCTCGTGGGTGCCCGGCATGGACCAAATCCATCAAGTCGATAAACAATTGCTCGAGATTCGCCGTCATTTGATTCGCCACGTCCTCGTCGACGATGCGGTGACGAAACAAAACATCGAGCGCGATATCCAAACGAGCGTCACGATTTTAGAACAGCGCATGACCAGCTACGGCTCAACGATGCTTGCGGATCATGAGGAAGATCATAAGCTGTTCGAGCAGGCCAATACGCAGTGGGCCACGTTCCAGACGAACATTACGGAACTGTTGCGCCTCTCGAACGAGGAAGGCCAAGCGGCAGCCGAGGCGTACATCCGTGACACGGCGACACCGAGTGCGGACGCCTTGTCAAACACGTTCGGACTCCTCGTCAACTTGAACCGGGAGGAAATCATCCAAGATACTGAGCAAGGTGAGACATTATTCGAACAAGTTCAACTCACACTCATCGTCATCATGGTGCTCGCGGCCATCTTTACCGTATTCATGATGCTATTCATTTTCCGTTCTATCTTTGAACCGTTGAACGAATTCAAAGTGAAGATGCGAGAGCTCGCCACGAGTGAAGGCGATTTGACGACGGCAATCCCGGTAAAACGGCGTGACGAGTTTTCGGGACTCGCACGTGATTTTAATCAATTCATCGCCAACTTGCGTCAACTGATCTTGCAAGTGAACGACGTGTCCCGCGGTGTTTCCGCCCAATCGGCCAACACGTATGAAGAATTGAAAGCACTCGATACGTACATGACGACGACGGCCGCGACGACCGAGGATTTGACGGCCGGCATGCAACAAACGGCCGCAAGTGCCCAGGAAATGAACGCTTCGGCTTCCGATATGGAACGGACGCTCCAACACATCGTCTCGATGGCGGCGGAGCGAAAAGAGGAGGCAAAACGGGTCGATGCCCGTGCCGTCGCCCTTCGTGGCCACGCCGTCGAAGCGAAATCGTCCGCCCTCCACGTCCTCGATTCGACAAGACAACGCCTCGAGCGGGCGATGCAAGATGCGAAAGCCGTCCGGGAAATCGCGACACTCACGAACGATATTTTAGATATCGCCGCTCAGACGAACTTGTTGTCTTTGAACGCCTCGATTGAAGCCGCTCGCGCGGGTGAAGCTGGCCGCGGGTTCGCCGTCGTTGCCGACGAGATTCGGAAGCTTGCTGAGACGAGTCGCTCGACCGTCGAACGGATTCAAGTCATCTCGACGACCGTGCTCCAATCGGTTGACCATTTGAACGAGACGTCGAGCGAGATGCTCACGTTCCTCGACACGAACGTCGTCAAAGACTACGACCAGCTCGAGGAGGCAGCGGAACAATACAGCGCGGACGCGGGACGTTTTGAGACGACCGCTTCTGAATTTGCCGATGCCGCGACCGAGCTCGAACAGTTGACGACGAATATGATATCCGTCATTCAAGACGTCGCCGTCACGGTGAACAATGGCGCGCTCGGTACGCAAGAAATCGCCGAGAAAGTGACACTCTCGGTCGACCGGTTCGCGGAGTTAAACCGGGCCACCGAGATGTCGCAACAAAAGATGGACGAATTGAACGAACTGATCAACCAATTCAAAGTATGACAAAAAGACGAGACAGATTGCGAAAGCAATCGGGCTCGTCTTTATTCATTTCATCCACAGAGTCAAAACAAACAGACGGCCACCATCCGGCGACCGTCTGCACGGCTCGTCCATAGCGTTCCGACTCCGGCAGGAATGCAATCCTATGGAGACCCAGCAGCGACGTAAGTCGCGATGCGGCTCCGGCATTGTCTGCGGAAAGCGTGAACGCTATGGACGAGCACGTCAGTTGACTAGGCAGCTAAGCGCTCTTTCTGTCGTTCCAACTCGAAGCGCTTCGTCTCCGCGACGACGACCCCGGACAAGAACAACAACCCAATCAAGTTCGGGATGGCCATCAACCCGTTGAAGACGTCTGAGATGGCCCAAATGAGGTTCAAGTTCGTCGTCATCGCGCCGAGTCCCGCAACAACGATATAGAGGATACGATATGGGACGATCGACCGCTCACCGAATAGATAATAGATGGACCGTTCCCCGTAGTAACACCAACCAATCACCGTCGAGAAGGCGAAGAAGACGAGTGAGATGGTGACGATCAGTTCGCCGATCGGGCCGAGGAAATAAGCGAACGACGCTTGCGTCAACTCGATGCCTTGAAGGCCGCTCGTATACTGACCGCTCATGACGATCGTCAAGCCCGTAATCGAACAGACGATGAGCGTATCAATCAACACTTGGGTCATCGAAACGAGCGCTTGGCGTCCCGGGAAATCGGTCTTCGCGGCAGCCGCCGCAATCGGTGCCGACCCGAGACCAGCCTCGTTCGAGAACACCCCACGGGCGACCCCGTAGCGAATCGCCGCCCCGAGTGCCCCGCCACCAATCGCTTCGGCGCTGAACGTGCTCGCGAAGATGGTCGCGAATGCGGACGGAATCAACTCGAAGTTCATGACGAGAATGACGAGTCCACCGCCGATGTACCCGATAATCATGATTGGCACGAACACGCCGACGACTTTTCCGATTGACTTGACGCCGCCGAGAATGACGAACGCCGTCAGTATCATGAGAATGAGTCCCGTGACGAGCATCGGCACACCGAACGACGTGTTGAGCGCAAGACTAATCGAGTTCGTTTGGACGCCGTTCCCGATTCCGAACGCCGCGACAGCCGCGAACAAGGCGAACGTCATGCCGAGCCAACGTTTTTTTAAGCCGTGCTCTAAATAGTACATCGGGCCACCGGCAATCTCGCCCCGCTCATCGACGACACGATATTTGACAGCAAGGATGGCCTCTGCGTATTTCGTTGCCATCCCGATAAATCCTGACAACCACATCCAGACGATGGCGCCCGGTCCACCGAGTACGACGGCCGTGGCAACCCCGACCATATTCCCAGTCCCGACTGTCGCTGCGAGTGCGGTCATGAGTGCCTGGAAATGGGTGATATCCCCTCGTTGTTTTTTCTGTTCTGCTTTCGCTTTGGCTTTCGGAATGAACGCTTCCCTTAAGCCGAAGCCGAGTCTTGTCACTTGGATGAAGCCGAGGCGGACGGTCAAATAAATCCCCGTTCCAATCAATAAGATGAGTAAGTGTGGACCCCAGACTAGGTCCGATAGCTTCGTTAACCAGTTTTCAAATTGTGCCATCTGTTCGTTCCCCCTATGTATACATTGCCTCTCCCATTTTTCAGAAGATTCACATACACGTCAAGTTCATCCCCATCCCATTTTGACCGATTGATGCGTAAACAACTTGTCACAAACCGGCTCAGGTGTTCGTACACAATGGCTTTTGGTTTGTTGAATTGACATCAAATTGTAAACGTCTGCATGAAAAAACGGCCTCCTTTTTTAGGAGACCGCTCGAGTTTATGACGTTACGGCCGCGACGACCTCGTCGACGTGCCCGTTTACTTTGACGCTTCGCCATTCTTGTTCGATGTATCCATCTTCATTGATGAGGAATGTTGAACGAACGATGCCATAATACTCTTTTCCGTAGTTCTTTTTCAGTTGCCAAACGCCATAGAGCTCAGATACTTCATGGTCGGCATCGACGAGGAGGTCGAACGGGAGCTCATGCTTGTTGATGAAGTTTTGATGCTTTTTCTGACTATCGGCCGAGATGCCGATGACGACGGCGCCTGACAGTTTTGGCATCGCGTCACGGAAGTCACACGCCTCGGTCGTGCAGCCCGGTGTTGAATCTTTCGGGTAGAAGTAGAGGACGACCTTTTGTCCACGATACTGTTCAAGCGAAATCATGTCCCCGTTTTGGTTCGGTAATGTGAATGTCGGTGCTAGCATGCTTGTTTCCTCCTTAACCGAATGACGGATCGACGAGTCGCTCGTCGTAGCCGTCGATGGCTTGTTCTAATGATTGTTTGAGCGGTTCGAGCACGTCGAGATACTCCACCGGGTCTTCGGTCGCGGCCGCCGCGCGCAACCCGTCTTCTTGTTCAGTATACCAGTTCGCATACGCCTCGAAGTAATCGACCATCACTTGTTGGTTCTCGGGCACGGTGAGCGTCTCCGCTAACAAGAGAAAGACGTTGTTGTCCGCCTCGAGCGCGACATAGTCCGTCTGTGCGTTGACACGGTCGTAAATCGGGCCAGCCTCGTCTTCCGGCACTTCGGCGAGACGGGCGTTCGCTTCCGGGTTGACCCCGTATTCGTTCGCTTCAATCCCGGTCAACAACTCGCCGATTTCACCAATCACCTCGATGGGGAGGACAGCTGGTGTCACGACGAGTTTCCACTCGTCACCGTCTTTAATGGCGACTTTCGCCAACCGGTTCGGGAGTTCGTTCCCTTCCCGGTCTTCCATCTCGTGCACGATATAAGCGACGTCCCCTGCCTCATTCACCCAACTCTCGTAAATGTCTCCGGGCGAAAGCTCACGGGTCACGGCACCTGTCGCCGGGATATCGGTCCGCTCTCCCACATAGTCGATGGCGGCGAGCGCCTCGGCATCGCTTTGTTGAAGCGCTTCTTGATACTCCGTATAGATTGTCTCGACCGCTTCCGGAAGCGGTCGCTTCACCTCTTCAGCCGGCTGTTCTTCTCCGTTGCCGCACGCGCCGAGCATCATGACGAGCACGAGCGGAAGGATCCATCTCTTCATCCAATCATCCTTTCCCGTTACCTCTCTTGCCCTCATCCTACCATGACTCGATTTCGAGCGAAAACGACACGCTTTTTTGGAAAATTGTTTCACTAGGATTCTTGTCAAATTTTCGATACAATACAGACGTAAGCGCTTAAATGCTCACCATCACGTTAAAGGGGGAACGAGAATGATTCCATACAAACACGAACCATTCACAGACTTTACAAACAAAGAGAACGCTGCGGCGATTCAAGCGGCAATCGAGAAAGTGAACGGAGAGCTCGGGCAAGACTATCCGCTCGTTATCGGTGGGGAAAAAGTGACGACGGAGGATAAAATCACGTCTTACAACCCGGCGAAGAAAGATGAAGTCATCGGGCGCGTCTCAAAGGCGAACCAAGAACTCGCAGAGCGTGCGATGCAAGAAGCGCTCACAGCGTTTGATACGTGGCGCCATGTGGACCCGGCTGTCCGTGCAGACGTGTTGTTCAAAGCGGCGAACATCGTCCGTAAACGCAAGCACGAGTTCTCAGCGTATCTCGTTAAAGAAGCAGGAAAACCATGGAACGAAGCGGACGCAGATACAGCCGAAGCAATCGACTTCATGGAGTACTATGCACGTCAAATGCTCGAACTGAAGGCGGGTAAAAAAGTCGAGAGCCGTCCAGGCGAATACAACCGCTATGACTACATTCCACTCGGGGTCGGAATCGTCATCAGCCCATGGAACTTCCCGTTCGCCATCATGGCAGGGACAGCCGTTGCGGCCATCGTTGCCGGGAACACGATTCTCTTGAAGCCAGCTTCGACAACACCAATCGTTGCGGCGAAATTCGTCGAAGTGATGGAAGAAGCAGGTCTTCCAAAAGGCGTCCTCAACTTCATTCCAGGACCGGGCGCTGAAGTCGGTGACTACCTTGTCGACCATCCGAAGACACGCTTCATCAGCTTTACAGGCTCACGCGACGTCGGGTTGCGCATCAATGAGCGCGCTTCGAAGTTGAACGATGGCCAAATCTGGCTCAAACGCATCATCGCCGAGATGGGTGGAAAAGATACGATTGTCGTTGACGAATCAGCAGACCTTGAGCTCGCAGCGCAGTCGATTGTCAAATCGGCGTTCGGTTTCTCAGGACAGAAATGTTCAGCATGTTCACGTGCCGTCATCGTCGACAGCGTGTATGACACAGTACTCGACCGCGTCGTCGAATTGACGAACGAACTCTCGGTCGGCAACACGGAGAAGAACGAACACTTCATGGGACCGGTCATCGACGCGTCAGCGTTCAAAAAAATCACGTCGTACTTCGATGTGGCAAAAGAAGAAGGACGCGTCCTCACGGGCGGAAAAGCGGACGATTCGACGGGTTACTTCGTTGAACCGACGGTCGTCGCGGACGTCGATCCAAAAGCACGACTCATGCAAGAAGAGATTTTTGGACCAATCGTCGCGCTCACGAAAGCGAGCAGCTTCAAAGAAGCGATCGACATCGCCAACAACACCGAGTACGGCTTGACAGGTGCCGTCCTTACGCGTGACCGCTCGAACCAAGAGTACGCACGTCAAAACTTCCACGTCGGAAACTTGTACTTCAACCGTGGTTGCACAGGCGCTATCGTGGGTTACCAACCGTTCGGTGGATTCAACATGTCTGGAACCGATTCAAAAGCAGGTGGCCCGGATTACCTCCAACTCCACATGCAAGCGAAAACAACGTCTGAGACGTTCTAATCCAGAAAGTCCGGCTCATCGCGAGCCGGACTTTCTTTGAAAAGGAGGAAAATTTATGGAAACGTTCGATGATTTTTTAGCGACGATGGACGATCCGGAGCAACGCGCGAAGCTTGCAGACGTGTTCATCTGGGTGCGCGAAACGTTCCCCGAGCTCAACGAACGCATTGCCTGGAATCAACCGATGTTCACCGACCACGGCACGTTCATCATCGCGTTCAGTGTGGCCAAAGCGCACTTCGCGGTCGCCCCTGAAGCGGTCGCACTCGAACAGTTCGCGGACCGAATCAAGGAATCCGGCTACACGCAGACGAAACAGCTGTTCCGCATCAAATGGAATCAAGCCGTCGATTTTGAGCTATTGCGTGACATCATTGCCTTCAATATACAGGACAAGGCGGACCACACCTCGTTTTGGCGCTAAGACGCGGCAAAGCCCCCCCACGACAGTCGTCGCGGGGGCTTGTCGTCATGCGAATGAACGCATCAAGTTCGCCATCTCGATGGCCGCTGTTGCCGCTTCCCAGCCTTTGTTTCCGGCTTTCGTCCCGGCCCGCTCAATCGCCTGCTCAATCGTCTCGGTCGTCAAGACACCGAAGATGACCGGTACTTCCGACTGATAGCTCGCTTGAGCGACACCTTTTGCCGCTTCGCTGCAGACGTAATCGAAGTGCGGCGTCGCCCCGCGGATGACGGCACCTAGTGTGATGACCGCGTCATATTTCTTGCTCATCGCCATCTTTTTGGCGACGAGCGGAAGCTCGAACGCGCCCGGGACGAATGCGAGTTCGACGTCGTCTTGTTCGACGCCGTGGCGCTTGAGCGCATCTTTTGCCCCGTCTAACAGACGCATCGTGATGAGATCGTTGAACCGTCCGACGACGATCCCCACTTTTAACCCTTTACCGACCAAGTTTCCTTCAATTGTATGCATCATCTGTTTTCTCCTCCAAAGTGATTCATTTTTTGTTGTTTCGTCATTCGGTACTTCTCGTTCGCCGCATGTTCCCCGACGATAATCGGCACCCGTTCGATGACGGTAATGCCACACGCTTCAAGCGCGTCGACTTTTTCCGGATTGTTCGTCATGAGACGGACCGTCGTCACCCCAAGGTCGCGGAGCATCGCCGCGCTCACCCGATAGTCACGCAAGTCGGCGTGGAATCCGAGCGCAACGTTCGCCTCGACCGTATCAAGCCCTCGTTCTTGCAGTTCGTACGCCTTTAACTTATTGAGCAGACCGATGCCGCGCCCTTCTTGTCGCATGTACAAGATGACACCACCTTCGGCTTCCACTTTCGCCATCGCTGTGTCCAGTTGTGGCCCGCAATCACATCGGTGGGACCCGAACACGTCTCCGGTCAGACATTCAGAATGAATCCGGACGAGCGGCGCGTGTTCAAGCTCATTTTTGACGAGGGCGACGTGTTCTTCCCGGTCGAGGACGTTCCGATACCCGATCAATCGGAAGTCCCCTTTCACCGAGGGGAGCGATACGTCCGCCTCTCGTTCGACGAGGTCCGTCTCCATATAGCGGACGAGCGCCTCGATCGTGATGAATTTTAAATCGTGTTCTTTGGCGACGCGTTCAAGGTCCGGCACCCGGGCCATCTCGCCGTCCGAGCGGATAATCTCACAGATGACGGCGACCGGTTCACTTCCGGCAAGTCGCGCCAAATCGACCGACGCTTCCGTATGTCCGCGGCGGACCGAGACGCCACCTTTTTTCGCGATGAGCGGGAAGAGATGACCGGGACGTTGGAAATCGGCAGGACGGGCATTGATGTTCGCGAGTTCGCGCACCGTATGGGCCCGTTCGCTCGCCGAGATGCCCGTCGTCGAATCGACGTGGTCGACACTGACCGTGAACGCCGTCCCGTGAGGATCGGTGCTGTTCGTGACCATCGGTTGCAAGTCGAGCCGGACCGCCACTTCTTCAGCGAGAGAGGCGCAGACGAGCCCTTTCCCTTCCGTGATGAGAAAGTTCATCGTCTCCGCTGTCATTTTGTCCGCGAGGACGACGAAATCTCCTTCGTTCTCCCGGTCCTCGTCATCGACAACGATGATGGGGCGTCCCATCTTTAAATCTTCGACTGCTTCTTTGATTGTATGGAACATTACCATCCCGCCTTCCCATATCCTTGTGACGCGAGCGATTCAAGCGTCATCGGTTTTTGACTTACGAGTTTTTCCATATATTTAGCTAACATGTCACATTCCAAATTGACCGGATCCCCTGCCTGCTTCATTCCGAGCACCGTCTCACTGTACGTATGCGGGATAAGCGACAACGTGAATCCACGTTCCGTGACGTCAAACACCGTCAAGCTCGTCCCGTCGACCGAAATCGAACCTTTCGGGACGATATACCGGAGAATTGCGGCATCACAGCTGATGTCGATATACACCGCGTTCGCGAGCGGGCGTTTCTTGACGATCCGTCCGACCCCGTCGACGTGACCAGAGACGAAGTGCCCGCCGAATCGACCGTTCGCCGGCATCGCCCGCTCCAAGTTCACCCGCGTACCAGGGCGGACCCCGTCGAGACTTGATGCCTTGAGCGTCTCGGGCATCACGTCGACCGAAAACGTCCGGTCATCAAACGTCGTCACGGTGAGGCAAATCCCGTTGACCGAGATGCTGTCACCAAGCTTCACGTCCTGCAAGACGATGTCACCCGAGAGTGTGAGTCGAAGCGACGGGCCGTTCCGTTTCACCGCTTTGATGCTACCGATTTCTTCAACGATTCCCGTGAACATTGGACTCCCCCTTTCGCATGATAAGTTTAATATCGTTGCCGATCGTCTCGACGGAACGAATGTCAAAGTGTTCAATCGCATCGAGCGGACCGTCATGATGTGAGCGGTAGAATCCCGCCTTGCCGCCGAAGACGCGTGGAGACTGATACATGACCCATTCGTCGATGTAACCCCCGTCTAAAAGGGACGTCACAAGCGTTGGACCGGCCTCAATAAGGAGACGGCCAACGCCTCGGGCGTATACATCTTCAAGGACATGCTCGAGCGTCGTGTAGTCGGCGAGTTCGACGCCGCGCGACTCGAGTGCCGCGCGACGAGCGTCATCGTCTGACGTCGTATAGACGAGGACGGGTACTTCGTTCGCCGTCCGGACGAGCTGACTCTCGTGCGGCACGTTCAACTCCCGGTCTAACACAACGCGTCGTGGCTGTCCGGTCGGGCGGTCGAGCCGCACCGTAAGCGCCGGGTCGTCCGCCATGACGGTCCCGATTCCGGTCAACACTGCGTCGACGTTCGCCCGTAACGTGTGAACGTCAAGTCGGGCTTCTGTCCCAGTCACCCATTTGCTCTCACCTGTCTCAAGCGCGACTTTCCCGTCGAGGCTCGTCGCCGTCTTCAAGATGACGTACGGGCGCTTCGTCTCAAGCGAGCGTAGGAATGCAGGATTGAGCGTTCGCGCCTCACGCTCGAGTAGGCCAACCTCGACTTCGATTCCCGCTGCCTTTAACCGGGCAATCCCGCGACCGGCGACGAGCGGATTCGGATCTTCCATCGCGATGACGACACGACGAACGCCCGACTCGATTAAGAGGTCTGCGCACGGCGGCGTCTTCCCGTGATGCGAGCATGGCTCGAGCGTGACATAAACGGTTGAACCATACGCAGACGCCCCGGCCATCTGGATTGCGTGTACCTCGGCATGCGGCTCACCTGCCTTCAAGTGAGCACCAAATCCGACAATTCGGTCGTCTTTGACGACGACGGCACCGACGAGCGGGTTGACCCCGGTCTGTCCGTCCGCGTACTTGGCCAATTGGATGGCATGTTGCATGTACTGTTTCATAATCTCCCTCCTTGTTTCGTACAAACAAAAAAGACCTGAAGGACATGTCCTCAAGGTCTCGGTGGGAGGTGTCAGCCGTATTTGGGCAAGCCAAATAAACGTTTTCTTTACAGAAAAGCGTACGACGAACTACAGGTCGCGCGGACCTGTCGATTTTCCTTCTCCCATCCAGACTATACTGTCGGCTCTAGAGTCTCACTAGATCCACCGTTCGCACACGTGCGCCCGGGTCACGGACTTAAGGCGTTGGCCTATCACCGCCGGTTGGGACTTTCACCCGACCCCGAAGGAATATTTGTTTGTACGCCTCAACTGTAGCGCAAAACAAAGAGGACTGCAAAATAAAATGCGTAAAAAAGCGCCGCTCCTGTGAGCAGCGCCGACAAATTAAGCTAAGAACAAGACGACGAGAATCCCGACTGTCCAGCAATAGAACGAGAAGTACTTGAGCTCGCCTTTGGCCATGATGTGTTGGAACCATTTCAGCGACACGGCCGTCAAAATGTACGAGGCGATGAACGCCACGATGAGCGGACCGAACAGTTCGCGCGTCTCCGGGTTCGTGAACAGTGCCGGTCCGTCTAATAGAATCGTGCCGAGACTGACCGGGATGAACATGAAGAACGAGAACCGAAGCGCCGTCTCTTGTTTGATCCCAAGAAGGAGCGCCATGACGATCGTCGCCCCCGACCGGCTAATGCCCGGGATAAGCGCGGCCGCCTGGGCGAGCCCGATCAAGATGGCATCACGGAGCGTGATTCCGCCGTCGCCCTTACTTCCCCGCATGTTGCGGATGAACCAGAGGGCGAGGCCCGTAATAATCAACGTGTATCCGACCGTTGAGACACCACTGAGCGTTTCGCCGATCCAGTCACCGAAGACGACTCCGAGCACGCCGGCCGGCACCGTCGCCACGAGCAACAGCCCGATGAACTTGACGTCAACCATCGTGTCGTCGCTACGATCTTTTTTAAACAAGAACGTCCAAAGACTGACGACGAGGCGGACGACGTCTTTCCGATAAATCGTCAACACGGCGAGGAGCGAGGCGAAGTTAACAAAAATCTCGAACGACAGCCCAGGCAACTGAATGTTGAACAGCTCTTGGAAGATGACCAAGTGCCCGCTCGACGAAATCGGAATCGGTTCGGTAAAACCTTGAATCACACCGAGCAATAAGTAAAATAACCAGATTGTCATATCAAATGTTCCTCTTTTCTATTTTCACTCAATGCGGCTATTTTAGCAGACTCTGTCTTACACTGACCACTCTTTGAAAAAAATCATATATTTTAAAAACTTTTATTGATTAGTCTGAAAATTAAATTTATTATAGAAGGGTACTCAACTGGTGCAACGGCGATGACCCCATTGTCCAGTTGGGTACTTTTTTGTGCAATAATATTACATTTAACCCATTTATAAAACTTTTTGTTTACATTTGGAATTAAATATTATTTAATTTGTAATAGAACTGTTACCCTTTTTTCAAATTATGGATAAGACTTTGGTCCTATCCCTATTTATTTCGTACTAAAAAAACTTCAAAAATCGGCTTATAATTTGGAAAAATTGGCCGATAGTATGATTGTAGAAGCAATTTTATCACCTTTGTCGGTTCAGATATGAGTCCATGGAAGGAGGAACCATCATTGAGTCAATCGCTATCCACTAAATCCCATCACTTGTCCACCGAACAGCAGAGGATGATCCACTGCATTCGCCTCCTCGGTGACTTGCTGAAGGAACGTCCTCGTCGTTCTGTCTATCGTCGGTTCGCGATGGAACAAAATTGGCCGTCGCCAGAGTCGATCATCCGCCAATTCGGATCGTGGGCCGAGGCGCTTGCCATCGCCGGTTATGAATGGCATGGTGAGACGACTGTCGATTTCCCTGACAAGATGCCGAAGTATACGCGCGATGACATTATCGAGACACTTGCACTCTACTCGCGTGATATGGGTTCAATCATCACGCTGAAGAAGTATCAGGAATGGCGGAAACTTCACCCGAAGGCCCCAAGCCACTATCACATCGTCAAAACGTTCGGCTCTTGGCATGATGCCTGTGCCGAGGCAGGTCTTGAAGCGAGTGTTACCTACTCAAAGTCAGAACTCTCGAACGCGCTTCGAGAAGCGATTCACGAGATGGGCTTCTCACTTTCGTTCGAAGCGTATCGTGAATGGGCGAAACGCAACAACAAACCTTCGACAAAAGCGATTTTACACCGGTACGGTTCTTGGTCGGCTGCGATTCATGCGGTCGAATCTGAAATTTTCGGTTCGAAATTATAATCTTATATATATATAAAAGGAGAATCCGCCGAGGATTCTCCTTTTTTTATTGGGCTCGTTCCGTTGAAGTATCTCGGTAATGGGCGACACGGTCACGTCCGTTGAACTTCGCTCCGACGTACATCGCCCGGTCGGCGTTCCGAAGCACCGTGTCGAGCTCGTCAAACTCGTGAATCGTTTCAATCCCGATACTCGCCGTCACGTGAACTTCGACCCCTTCTGTTCCGAAGGAGTGGACCTTCAACGCTTGACGGATCTTTTCCCCTGTCCGCATGGCCGCCAGCTCGTTCATCCTCGGAAAGACGAAAACGAACTCTTCCCCACCGTAGCGTGTCACAAGATCCCCACTCCGGACGAGCCGCGTGAAGAGCGCCCCCGCCTCAATCAACACTTCGTCACCGAATGCGTGTCCATACGTATCGTTGACCGACTTGAAATGATCGAGGTCAATCAAGAAGATTGACAACGGATAGGAGGCGACATCGTTCATTCGTTCTTTCGTCCATCTTCGGAGTGCCCGCTGGTTCGGAAGACTGGTAAGTGGGTCGGTCAGACTTTCATGTTGCAACCGGTCCCGTTCGTCAATCCGTTCGAGCGACCAGGAGAGCGTCTTCAAAAGACGATGCAGTTCAACAGCGAGCGCTTCTTCGTATGCCCCATTTGCCGTCGTCGAAATCATAAAGCTGACGGCATTCGTCGAGCTGTGCACCGGCTGGATGCCAAGAGCCGAGTGATGAAGCTCACTCTGATGAGCTAACAGCTCAGGATGCCATTCGTGCAACGAGTTATATAAAAAGTACGGTTCAGAGGCATCCCGATATCGTTCGAGGGTATAGGCGTCCGGAATGGCTCGATCAATCCGTCCGGTCATGTCATAGAACGTCCGCACGTCTTCTCGGTTCACTTGAATCCAACCGCGCTCAACTTCAACGATTTCGCGAAGCCCGTTCCAAAACTTCTCGATGAGAAGGGACTCATTGTCGATGCGGTACAACTGTTCTTTCAATCGCTCGATTTGATCGACCTTCGTCTGCGTCTCTTCCGTTTCCGTCGCTTTTGAAAGACTCATCTTCAAGAGGGACAAGACAAAAAAGGTTCCAATCAAACCGACATAGCCGAACAGTTGATACGCCTCAATTGCGACCATCGTGAACAACAACTCGAGCGAGACGACGAGCCAGTCGAAACGAAGGAGACGCCACATGATCGGTAGCGGAATCCGCTCTCCAACTAAGAATCGCGACAAAAAGAAACTACATCCGAGGACGAGATAGAGCGTCGCAAAGAACGCAAGGAGCGCCGTCCCTTGCTCGAACAAGTGGACCGAGGTACCAATCTCACCACCGAACTGCAAGTAGACAAGGCCTGGCACGAGGAGAAGTGACGCTTCAATCAACGTATTTAGCGGATAAAAATGAATGAATCGACGTCGCCCGACTTTTGTACTAAACGAACGCGCCTGAAACGTCAATAATAAAAGTTGACCCATGACGAGTGCGGGGACGAGTCCATATAAAAAGAACGTCATGAAGACGAACATCTCATGGAACGTAAAGTGAAGATGCCGACGCTTGAGCGGGTTCATAACGAACAAAGCACCGAGGGTATAAATAAAGCCGAAGAGCGTCCATTCGAACGCCCCCATGTTCTGCCACGTGGCGTAACCAATCCCGGTGAAGACGAGCGACCATGATACCCAACTCCGAACAAGATATTTGCGAAATCGCACCGTCTTTCCCCCTTCCAACTGATCGTTCGTTTACAGTATGAAGGGTTTTGGTGAAAGATTCCAGCCGTTGTTTGAAAGTTGTGACAATAAAAAACCGTGACCGAAGTCACGGTTCACTCGTTATTTTGCTTTCAAGTACGAAATCCCAATCGATCCCGACCCCGTATGCGCCCCGAGGAGCGGCGCGAGCGTATCAACTCGAATCGGGACTTTGTCCCCGAGTTGCTGTTTCCACGACTCGGCCAATTCCGGCACGTTGCCGTGGAAGATGGAGACGTCTTTGCATTCGCCTGACTCGATAGCGGCACGGATAACCTCGAACAAATGAGCCTGCGCTTTCTTATACGTTCGTACCGTTTGATATGGGACGATCAACCCGTCTTCAAAACGAAGCACCGGCTTTAATTGAAGCATATTGCCGATGAGCGCTTTCGATTTCGAGATGCGCCCACCCTTTTGCATTTGCGTCAAGTTTTGAAGCGTCAACTCGATGCGGACGTCCTTCACGCGCTCTTGCATATACGCCTCGACGTCTTCAAGCGCGTCCCCACGCTCGACGCGCTCGATCAACTCCTCAAGTAAAAGCCCCATCGTGTAGATGCCGGCGCGCGAGTCGATTGCGAGTAATTTAAACTCAGCAATTTCCGCTCCTTGGACCGAGGCCGAGTACGTCCCACTCAATTCCGATGACAAGTGGATGGCGATTCCCATGTCATATGTCTGTTTCAACTCTTCGTATATCGTGACGAAGTCCCCGATCGCTGGCTGACTCGTCGAGACACGCTCGCCCGCGTCAATCCACTCGTATACCGTCTCCGCATTGACTTCAATGCCGTCTTTATATGGCGTGTCCCCTTTCACGACGTAAAGCGGAACGATATGAATGTCAGGGTGGTTTTGAATCGAATCTGGTAAGACGACCGTACTGTCCGTAATATAAGCAATCTTCATCATGCATTCTCCTCCATACAAAAATTAGTACCTGGTAATATTATTTTATCACAGTTGAAGCGGTTTCACTATTTTTTGAAAAATGTACCCGTCTTCTCGAAATGTTCAAACGTATTCGCCACCATTCCTTTGAAATCGGGTACATAATCCATAACGGACAAAGGAGGAATTGTGATGATTCGACTCGAGCATGTGTCAAAAACGTATAAGACGGGCGACGTCGAGACGGCCGCGTTGAAAGACGTCGATGTGACGATTCAAGATGGGGCGTTCGTCGTCATTTTGGGACCGAGCGGGAGCGGCAAGAGCACGCTTTTGAACGTCATCAGTGGGCTCGACACGGTCACATCCGGTACGATTACGTTCGATGAGACCGTGTTGACCGATTTGACGCCGGAACAGATGACGGCGTTTCGACGCGATCATCTCGGTTTCATCTTTCAACAATACAATTTGCTCCAAAACTTGACCGTCTATGAGAATGTTCAAATCGGAGCCGATTTGACGGACGACCCGCTTCCAATTGATTCGTTACTCGATCAGGTCGGTCTCCAAGGCGCTCGAGACAAATATCCGTACCAGCTGTCCGGCGGGGAGCAACAGCGCGTCTCGGTTGCCCGGAGTCTCGCTAAAAACCCATCGATCGTTTTCTGCGACGAACCGACCGGCTCGCTTGACGAGGACAATTCGAAAAAAGTGCTCGAGCTGCTCGAACGATTGAATGAGACGTATGGGAAGACGATTGTCCTCATCACGCACAATACCGGCATCGGGGCGATGGCGGACGACGTCATAAAGATGAACTCCGGACGCATTATTGAATTGACACACAATCCGGTTCGACAAGCCGCTCGCGACATCCATTGGGGGTGAGACCGATGCTGTATAAAAACGTATGGAAGACGCTCGCCGGCAAATGGATGCAACTCGTTGCCATCGCCGTCATCATCGTCATGAGCTCGCTCACGTATACGATGATGTTCTACGGTATCAGTGGCATCGAAGTGCCGACCGAGCAGTATTTGAAGTCGTCGAACCAAGAAGACTTCGCCGTCGAGATGCTCAACCGCGTCACCGAAGAAGAAGCGCGCGACCCTCGCATCGCCGCGCTCGTCGCAGGCGGCTCGTACACGCTCGCCGACGTGAAGCGGCTCGAACCGGACGCGTTTGACGCGCTCATGAAAGAGCGGATTGAGGCGGTCTCGCGACAAATACCGGACGCCACGCTCGAACTGCGCGCGTTCAAACCGATTTCCTACTCGCTCAACGGCCGGGAGCACCGCGGCCTCATCTTAAAAGAAGCGGATACAATTAATCTGTCCTACCTCGAGACGGGCGCACGTCCGACCGCCGACAACGAAATCGCCATCAACGCCAAATACGCCGAAAAAAACGACATCGCGATCGGATACACGCTCGACATCAATACCCCGTTCACGGTGAGCGGATTCGTCTTGTTCCCAGACTATACGCTCCCGCTCTTTGACGACAACTTTTTCAACCTTGACGCCGGCACCCAGACGCTCCTCCTCATGACGGATGCGGCATACGAGGCGACGGTCGCCCCAGAAGCGTTCCGGCTCGCTGGCGTGACGGATCGTGACGTGCCCGATGTCGAGTTGCCGTTCGTCATCTCGGTCATGGAAACGGAGAACATCATCCGGAGCGGTGCCATCTATAGCGAAATTTCATCAGGGAAAGCGATGGCGCTTGGATTGAGCCTCTTCATCGTCTCCATCGCCGTCATCATCGTCGCCATCCTCATCTCGAATATGCTTGAGGCCGAACGAGGACAAATCGGACTATTAAAAGCGCTCGGTTATAGCCGGCGCCACATCGCGTTACCGTATTTGGTGCTCATTCTCGTGTTCGCGACGGTAATGCTTGTCATCGGCTATTTCCTCGGTCTCTATTTCGCGGAGCCGTTGAAAGATTTGTATCTCGACTTTTACTTGTTGCCGTCGACGACCATCGCTCAAAGCCCGTTCGTTTTTTTGACGGCCGTGTTTGCTCCGCTCCTATTCTTTGCGCTTGTCGCCGGGGCTGTCATCTATAAACTGATGGGCGAAAGTGCCCTCGCGCTTCTCTCGCCGCGCGACAACATCTCGCTCAACCGACTCAGTCGAATCGTCAGCCGTTTGTTGCGAGGCGCCCGTGGCAAAACAAAGTTCAAGTATTTATACGCCGTCAAAAGCACGGGCAGCTTCATCATCTTCTTTTTCGGCATCTTGTTCTCGACGCTCCTCATCGTCTTCGCCCTTATGATGAACGGGGCCGTCGACCGGATGACTTCCGGCGGGTTGAATGAGGCCGGTTACGAATACGAGGCGTACACGACGACACAGCCCGAGCTGTCGGACGGGCAAGAGCCGTTCCTCACCTATCCGTTCGCGTTCGTCGCCGATAAGCTCGTTACGCTGAAAGGGCTTGAGGCCAACAATACGCTCTACCCGCTACAGGACCGCTCAGGCAATCCGTTGGCTGTCTCCCCAGACGGTGTGATCATCTCGGAGCCGCTCGCTTTGAAAGAGCGCCTGTCCGTCGGTGATACGCTCGACGTCTCATTCGACGGGGAACAGGCTTCCTACGAAATTCTTGGAATCGCCAACGACTTCTCTGGCGACATCGTCTATCTACCGCGAACGGTGTTGAGTGAGACGCTCTCGGACGGTGTCTCTCGTGACCAATTCAACGGGATTTATGCAACCGAGCGCCCGAGTGCCACGGACTACCCGACAATCGTGTCGCGCCAGGGCATGATGGAACAGTCGCAGTCCATCAATGCGTATATGAACCTGATGATGAACGTCTTGATTGGAGGCTCCGCATTGATTGCGTTCAGCATCTTATTCGTCTTGACGGCGCTCACCGTCGAGAAGAACTATTATGTCATCTCGCTTTTGAAAGTAATGGGCTATGACCGGCGCGAAGTCCGTTCGATGATTCTCGACAGTTATTTCGTCTACGCGCTCGTCTCGGCACTCCTCAGTATCCCGATCGCGCTACTAACGCTACGGCTCATCGTCCTCGTCTTCGCCGAAGATTATGGGCTCGTCCTCCCGCTCGAGTTCGAATGGTGGTACGCCGTCTATACGCTTTTAGCAGTCGTTCTCCTCTTCTTCGCGAGTACAATGGTCAGCCGGAAAAAAATTGACCAAATCCCGCTTCAAGAAGTATTAAAGACGTATCAAGAATAATTTGTCTCAAAATAGGGCATAATAAGAGAAGAGACCGGGCCTCTCTCCTGAGAGGCCTAACTATTTAGAAGAGGATGATTCATATGAACCGTACACAAGTGTTGCTTGCCATTCCAGGAAACTGGTCATCGGCCGAGGCAGTCAACGAACAAATCAGTTTACATAGCGAAGGTTATACGATGGCAGGTCTCCTGCTACTCGAGGACGAGACGGGCAAGGCATTCACGGTCGAGGTCGTCGAACGCGACCCTGCGCTCGCCGAGGCAATGATTCACGCGAGCACGAGCGGCTTCACGCCGAAGATCGCGAAAGGACTCGCTCGTCACACGCACATCGTCTATTTAATTGTCGACGTGAACGACGTCTCCGATATCGCGGCAGCTCGTCGCGCGGCGAACGCGCTCTTAAACGCCGGTGGCCTCGGCGTGATGGTCGAGACGGCAGGTGTCGCTTACTCAAAAGACGAATGGCAAGAGTCGAAAGAAGAAGACCTCGCCCTCGATTACTCTCTGCTCACGGCAATCACGGAAGAAGAGACGGCCTACATGTCATGGGGTATGAAAGCGTTCGGTCAAGCCGACGTCGCCGTCCCGTCGACGCTTGACGTCGAGGACGCGATTCATGTCATCCATTCGTTCAACTTCCACTTAATTTCAGGTGGTTCGATGTTCGGAGACGGCGACCGTTTCGCATTCGACGATGGCAGAACGTTCACGGTCGAGATGGGTGAAGATGAGCGTACGTCGATTGACAACTTGCTTCATAATCCTTTTGGTTTAATCTACCTTGTGCCACAAGGAAGCGAATAATAACGATGCCGAGAATTCCGTACAGGAATTCTCGGCAGTTTTTATATCGTCTTCATTTTGCCCAGACGTCATAATACGATTCATGGCGCTCAAACTGATTTTTCGTGAACGGGCAGAGCGGGATGATCGTCTTTCCTTCTTTCCTCGCATATTCGACAACAGCCGAGACAAGCTGTTCCCCGATTCCTTGTCCACGTAGCTCATCACCTACACGCGTATGATCAACAATCAATTTATCGGGTCCCGTCGGCACGTAGTGCAGTTCCGCTTTTGGACGTGTCACATCCCCAACGTAAAATAAATTGTCTTTGTGCTGGATTTCCATTTGACTACTCCTTTCACGAACTTGCTTCTGAATCGATTTTTAATGGGAGAAAGAAATACGCATGCTCAGTCCAGTCCATCTCTTTCATCAAGATGTCAAATGACGTCTCAAGAAAACCTTGCACGTGATCAGCTGTCTCCTCGTGGAGCGGTAAGAAAAACTCACTTTTCTCAGCGTCATAATAAGCTGAACTTGGCTTCAGCGAAGATGTCGGTAACTCACGAAACAGAAATGGATAGGGAAGAACGAAGTAACTGGGGCGATCCACTACCTCGTCACCTAACCAAAAGCCAAACTCAATCATCTGCTCGTCAAACGCAACACGCTCGATGATTTTATCTTCCGGAAAAGGTTGTTCGATGCTATAAACGACAAGGGATGACACGTCGAATGTGCCCCAAAACAGGGCCGGTTTGACTTTCCGACAACGAAGTTTCGCCAAATAAGTGAGTTGTTCATGGGCCGCGTGTTGAAATAAACGGAAGCCCTGGCGCGCAAAGGTTTGATCAAATACGAGCGGTGTCTCGTCTTCGTCCAATCGACCGGTAAACGACATTTCCTGCGGTTTCGGGTTGATGGAGACATGGATCCCTTCGGTTCGTAAAATATGAAAGATTGCCTCGTAATAGCCTTGAATCGTCTTCCCGGATTCGATGGAAACGGAGTCTGTATGCTCGTCCACATGTACATCGATCCGGGCTTCGAGTATATGCACATCGAGCTGGAGTGTCCGCTCTCCTGCCATCAATAGTCCCGTCGTAAAACCATGAACGGTGAGTGGCAAGGAAACGTGACCCCACTGCGGTTCAGGAGGGGCCAATTCCAAGCGGATTTTACCCAAGATTTGCGAGATCAAATGCAACGTCAATTTCGTTTCTTTCCACTGGGAATGGAGTGGAATTAACACGATTCATCACCCTTTCATCCTTTGCACGCACTGAACCACTTGTTCAACATATAGTTGTGGAACTTTACCCATTTGAGAATGAAAAGAACCCCTTACCACGTGGAGGGATAAGGGGTAATGGTTATGTGTTGCGCATTTCTTGAATCCGTTCGAGTTGATGGGTCAGCTCGCCAATCGGCACGAACCGAGCCCGACGAAGCATCTCTTTTCCATTCATGAAATATAAGACGACAGGTACGGTGAAAATTGAATATGCGCCGGCGACGTCCGGTACTTCATCCGAGTCGACCGCGACGGACGTGATTTGGGGGAACGCGGTCAGCATGTCCTCGACTTGTGGCTTAAGCGCATGGCAGACACTACATCCCGAGCGTGAGACGTAGACGAGAAGCTGTTCTGTCTCCGATATCCGTTCTTTCAAGGCATCAAGCGTCGTCACACTTTCCATGTTCATCCCTCCTTCCGTTACGCGTCGAGCCAGAGCACCCCGACCGTCTCGAAGCCAGCGTGGACCGCGATTGACGGGCAGAAGCGCGTGCGCACGACGTCAAGTGTCGGCAGTTTCGATTCGATGAGCGCGACGAGGTCGTCTTGCATCGACGGAGCGAGCGCCGTCTGCACGAAGACACGGTTGTCCTTCACCCCGTTCGCGGCGTGACGACGTTCGAGCTCGGTCACCATCTCGGCGTACGCTTTTTTCAAAGAGCGCGCCTTTTTGAACGGGATGACTTTCCCCGTCTCGTCGAGCGTGATGATCGGCTTGATATTTAAGATGTTGGCGAGGAACAACTCGCCTGACGAAACGCGGCCACCACGGCGCATCGTTTCCATGTTGCCGATAATCATAAAGAAGTTCTTCTTATCACGCCACGCTTCGAGCAAGGCGACGATTTCTTCTGGAGACTTCCCTTCTTCTTCAGCGGCACGCCCAAGGCGGACGAGCTCTTGCTGGGCCTCGAGTGCGGCGTGCGAGTCGACCGTATACACGTTAAAGCCAGCCGCTTCGGCTGCTGCGCTCGAGTTTTTCACCGTCGAGCTCAACCCGTTCGAGCAGTGGACCGCGATGGCACAATCGTAACCGTCCTCTTTCAACCGTTCGTACCGGGCGATAAAGTCACCGAAGATCGGTTGCGACGTCTTCGCTTCTTTCTTCTGTTCAATCATATAGCGATGCAAGTCTTCAAGTGAGAGGTCGGTCTCGCTATATCCGCTGCCGTCGACAATCAATTGAATCGGGACGATTTCGACGCCGAGCGATGCCGCCTCTTCTTTCGAAAAGTTAGCCATACTATCTGTGATCCATGCGATTTTTGTCATAAGTCCAAGTCCTCCAGTGGTCGTTCTGATTTATCTTCTCTCATTATACATGATTTCACGCGCCTCTTGGCCGATGAAAAAAGCAGGACGATCTAGATCGTCCTGCCCGAGTCATTTTGTCGAAATCAGTTTCGTCTGGGCGAACTCGTCGTGCGGGAGTTCGACGTCCTTGTTCGACTTCATCTGTTGAAGCGCCCGAAGAAGCGGGAGACCAAGCGTCGCCGGATAGACGACGTCTTTATAAAGCGTCCGCTTTACGACTTGCTCAAGTGAGAGTGGACGACCGTCCTGACTGACGACTTTGATGCCGACAACCTGATCGCCGATCGTTTGGCCGTTTCGGTTTAAGAGGAAGTACACCTCCCCAGCAATCGTGACGAGGGTCGGTAAGTAATAACGCTTCACTTCTTTTTTGGGCCAAATTGCTTTACGAATGGAACTTTCAATCAGTTTGGCCGGTGTTTGAAAAATGAGTTGATCGATTTGACTGGCGACGGCACGCTTCCAGATTGGGACTGCCACGGTCATCATCCTTTCGTTTCGGTTCTAGCCTTTCAATTCCTCTTTTGGCTTTGCTTGAAACGCGGAAAACGGGCATCCGGAACGGGCGAACAAGTTTGGCGTCACAATCCGGTCTTCGTAATGTTGATGGAACACGTGCGTCGCGGCCGGTGAGAGAGGCGGGATGAGCCAGCTCCACTGACCCGTGACGCCACGCCCAGCGTCCGTCTCGTTCTTCTCGAAACGCTTGAACTGTTTGGCAGCCGTATGATGGTCGACAATGGTCACACCGGCCCGCTCAAACGACTGCAAGACGGCGATGTTCAACTCGATGAGCGCACGGTCACGCCAAAGTGTCCGCTCTTTCGTCGTATCAAGCCCGAGCGACGCACCGACGAGTGGCAACAAGTTATAACGGTCGGCGTCGGCCAAGTTGCGCGCCCCAATCTCGGTTTCCATGTACCAGCCGTTGAACGGCACCGACGTGAAACGGAGTCCTCCGATTTCAAGTTCCATATCGGCGATGGCCGGGACCGCATGCCATTGGATGGTCCGCCCGTCAAATAAGTCACAATCCTCATGACGGATTTCGACTTCGAGCACTGCATCGTCCGGCAATTCGTACAACCGCACGTCGTTCCCGTCCGTGAGAAGGAGCGGCAACACGTCAAACGCCGTCCCGGCACCGCGCCAACCGAGCCGTTCGGCTTGTTTCGTCATGTTGAGCGACAACGGGTCCCCCATGATTCCTTCCGCTGTCTCATAGCCGGCATAACGGATGAGCTGGCTGTTCAAAAGACGAAATTCGTTCGGGAGAACGGTCATCGTCGAGCGGATTTTGCCGCCGTTCGTGGCGAAACGGAGATGGTCGACGAGCACATTGAACACCTCGTCAAACGTCGTCACGTCACGGGCGTCACGCACGTGTAGCGTCTGCCAGAACAGTCGGCCGATGCAGCGGTTCGAGTTGCGCCAGGCGAGCTTCGCGCCTTCGGTCAACTCCTCGGTCGTCAGCGTATACGTGCCCGTCCGCTCGATTTCCGCTTCCACTTCCATCAACCGTTCAGTCTGATCTCCTGTCAATTGTGAGAAAAAGTCTCGTGCTGCCTGTTCCATCATGTCTATCTCCTCTTCATATCTGTCCTTCTCATCTTATAGAACTTGGGAGATGTGCATCAACTGAATTGTTTAGGTGGATATGTTAATTTTTTGAACCATGACAAAAGACCACGGAAAACCGTGGTCTTAAAAGGTTAAGGCTGTTTCACAACGACTGTCGCGTACGCCGGTACCTCGACGTAGCCCGAGACGCGTTTAATCGTCTTCGTGCCTGCCTGGTTCCCGTCGACGATCACGTTCCACTGCCCAGACGGGAGTTTCACTTTGACCGCTTTCGCGTTGGCGTTATGGGTGATGAACAAGTCTTTCTTCTGCCCTGGTGCCTTGTCGTCAATCAAGTATGTGATGACGTTCGGCTCAGCACGGTAGAACTTGACGTTCTTCTTGACGTCTTTCGCGTCTGTCATGCGAAGGCCTGGGTTGGCTTTACGCATTTCGATTAACCCTTTCATATACTGGACGTCCGCCTTTCGGTCGGCTGCACGTTTCCAGTCTATTTGGTTAATACGGTCTGGCGACTTGTACGAGTTGTGGTCGCCTTCTTTCGTCCGCATGAACTCTTGGCCGGCATGGATAAACGTCGTCCCTTGGCTCGTCAAGAGGATGCTTGATGCGAGACGGTGCATCTTCGTCCGATCCGCTTCAGACGTCTCTGGGTTCGTGAGTTCAAGCTTGTCCCAAAGCGTGTGGTTGTCGTGCGCTTCGACGTACGTGATGGCCTGTGTCGGTTGCTTCGTGAAGCCTTTGATTGTAGCGTTATAGTCAATCTCACCGACAATCCCGGTCTTCATGCGGTTCTCAAGACCCTCTTTTCCGTTGATGAAGCCGTTGTCCGTGTCGATGAAGACGCTGCCTTTCAAGCCGTCACGGATGTTGTCGTTAAAGTGGGCGACGCCAGGCATCTTGTAGGCGTTCTTTTGATTTGCTTTCAATGCCGGGTCAAGCGGTGTACCGAGATCCCAACCTTCGCCGAAGACGAGGATGGATTTGTCGACCTTATCGAGCGCTTGACGGACTTTGTTCATCGTATCGACGTCATGGATGCCCATGAGATCGAAGCGGAACCCGTCCCACTTATACTCGGTTGCCCAGTACACTGTCGAGTCGACGATGAGCTTTTGCATCATCTTCCGCTCTGAAGCCGTGTCGTTTCCGACGCCGGTCCCGTTCGCGAAGTCGCCGCCTGCTGTGTAACGGTAGTAGTAGCCAGGAACGATTTTGTGAAGGTTCGACGCCTGAGCATCGAACATATGGTTGTAGACGACGTCCATGACCGCGCGCAAGTTATGGTCGTGGAGCCCTTGAATCATTTCTTTCAATTGCGTGATGCGAACTTTCGCGTCATACGGGTTCGTCGAATATGACCCTTCTGGCGCGTTATAGTTTTTCGGATCGTAACCCCAGTTGTATTTCGCGTCCGGGTTCGTCTCATCGACCGATGCTGTATTATAGTCGTACACCGGGATGAACTGGACGTGTGTCACACCGAGGTCTTTGACGTGGTCGAGGCCCGTCTTCGTATTCGTTTTCTTGCCGTTCTCAATCAAACGTGTACCCGGTTGAATGACACCGAGGTATTTGCCTTTATGGCGAATGCCTGAGTCGTATTGGTTCGACGTTACATCGAAGATTGAGAAGTCACGGACGTGCGTCTCATAAATAATCGCGTCCGTCGATTGCTTTAATTGAGGCTTCATATTGTTCCAGCGTTTCGGGTTCGTTTCTTTCAAGTCAACGATGACCCCTTGGTCGCCGTTCACGCCGACTGCTGTCGCATACGGATCGACCGCACGGACGTTGCCTGAAGCGTGCTTGACGTTATACGTGTAGCCGATGCCATCAAGGTCACCGCGTACTTCTGCAATCCATGTGCCGCGTTCCCCACGCTTCATTTGAATCGTTTTCTTGATGTCTTGATCGTTTGCCGGTCGGTCTTTCGGCATGTTCCAAAGCTCGAGTTTGACGTCTTGGGCTGTCGGGGCCCATAAGACGAAGTTCGTTTTCGACTTTTGGTATGTGACGCCGAGCTTACCGTTATAGGCATACTTCGCGTCGAACTCCGGTGAACGGAGCACGTCACCCGCTTGGAGCACGCGTTCCCCGAACGTCGGGTGTGTCGCCGTGATGACTTTCGTCAAATCGATGTCTTCGTTGAATTGAATCGTGACCGATTTGTCCCCCGTTACCTCGACTGATTTCACGTTCGCTCCATTGACTTTCAATTCTTTCGCGAACGAAGCATCGATGGTGCGGTTGAGCGTGAGCTTCGCCGTGCGGAACGTCGTCGCCTCGAATGCGACGATTTTCGGTGAGCGATCGATTTCAGGCTCTGAATAATAGATGGTCGACTCGCCTTCGACGAGCCAAATCTCTTTCGCCGTGCTGAGTGCAAAGCGGTCTTCACCGTCTTTTTCAGCCCACTCGCCTTTTTTCGTGATGAGGCCGATCAGTTTTTTCGCGTCCGGGTTCGCGAACTTCACGTTCGCCACGGCACCAAATTCGTCCGTCTCATCGAACGCGATACTCTGTCCGTCTCCGCCGTCCGGCCAAGTCCAAAGACCCCAGTCCGTGTATGTATTGTCATAGCGGAAATAGTGTACTTTCATGTCGACTTCCGTCTTTGCCGTGTCCCCGTCCGGATTCGACGTATAAATCTTCGAGTCCCCCGACTTAATCCACACTTCGGCGACGCCATCTTTGATCATGTCGCTCGTAATGAAGCGGTCGTTCTCAGACCCTTTGTCTTTGTCCCAATTGTCCGTTCGGACGATGAGACCGAGTCGTTCTGGTGAATCGACCGGGAATTCGTAGGCCGCCACCTTTCCAAAGTCGTCTTCCCCATTGAAGGCGAAGCCTTTATTCGGGAAGTAATCTGGGTTATTCGCCCAAAGCCATAAGTTCCAATCCGTCTGGTTGCCAGGTGCTTCTTGATAGTGGACGACGACTAACGTCGACTTGCCTTTATCAAGGGCCGATGCTGCCATCGGAAACATCGACAGAATCAGTGCAAACGTTAGCACAACTGCCCATACGGGTTTCCATTGCTTGTTGACCATGTGGGTCCCTCCTTGTAGCATGAATTTGAGAAAACGCTTACACAAAAATTGTAAACGTTCCCATTTGTAAATACAATGTTTTTCTAAAGAATAGGTAATGACGCCTATTTTACCTTCTCATTCGGAATAATAAACAAAAACGGCGCCCAATTCCTTCGGACGCCGTCTGACTTAATTTCCGTACTTCTTGAACAATTGATAGTTCTTGTTACCGCCTGACAAGTTGTAGACGTTGGTGAACCCGAGGTTGCGAAGCACGTTTTGTGCCGCGTTCCCTGTCACGCCACCGTTACAGTAGACGACGGTCGGTTTGTCTTTGTCCATATCTTTTGCCGCCGTCCGCAGGTCCCCAAGTGGGATATTCACCGCACAGTCGACACACGCCTTCTCGAACTGTGAGGCTTTGCGCGTATCGATAATCTGCATATCCTCACCCGCATCAATCCGTTTCTGCAACTCGCCTGGTGTGATCAGTCGTGCCGCTTCGTCCATACTGTTCGCGAGCGCCATCCCTGTATACATGACCGGGTCCTTCGTCGTCGAGAACGGTGGCGCGTAGGCAAGGTCGAGGTGGAACAAGTCATCGACTTTCGCTTTGAACGTCATCGCCGTGACGAAGACATCGATTCGCTTGTCGACCCCATCGAAGCCAACGATTTGAACGCCGAGCAACTGGCGCGTCGCCCGGTCGCCGATCGCTTTGATCGTCAAATCTTTTCCACCCATATACGCCGGCTTGTCCGGTTTCGTGTTATGGAGTACTTCAACCTCATAGCCGAGTTCGCGGGCTTCACGCTCCGAGAGGCCCGTCTGCGCAACGGCTTGACCGAACACTTTGAAAATGCCCGTACCGAGAATACCGCGATGCTCGAGGTTACCACCTGTCAACAAATCACCGAGGGCACGGCCCATTTTGTTTGCTGTCGAGCCAAGCGGACGCCAAATCGGTTTGCCTGTGACGAGTGAGAAGCTCTCGGCGACGTCACCGGCCGCATAAACGTTCTTTACGTTCGTCTCCATCCGCTCGTTAATGGCAATCGCACCGGTCTCTCCGATGTTGACGCCAATCGACTTGGCGAGTTCCGTGTTCGGACGGACACCGACCGAGAGGATGACGAGATCGGTGTCAATCGTCTTGCCGCTTTCCGTGACGACACGCTCGACGTGCCCATTCCCGACGAGTTCCGTCACCGTCTCGCCGAGTAAGAGTTTGATGCCATTCTTCTCGAGATGCTCCTCAACACGGCACGCCATATCCTTATCGAGTGGCGGCATCACTTGCGGAATGCGCTCGATGACCGTGACGTCAACCCCTCGTAATTTCAGCTGTTCGGCCATCTCGAGCCCGATGAATCCGGCTCCGATGATCGTCGCATGCTTCGGGTCCGTCGCATCGACAAAGTTTCGCGTCGTTTCCGCGTTTTGGATATTTCGAATCGGGAAGACGTTGTCCGAATCGACGCCTGGAATCGGCGGGATGATGCTTGAAGCGCCAGTGGCGAGAACGAGGCGGTCGTAGCTGTCTGTGAATGTTTCCCCCGTCTCGAGGTTCTCGACCGTGAGCGTCTGGGCCTCATGATCGATCGCCGTCACGTTATGACGCGTCAACACATCAAGCTGATAACGCTTCTTGAAAAAGGCCGCGTCACGCGGTGTCAAATCATCACGTGATTCGACTTCTCCACCTACGTAATACGGGATACCGCAACCCGAGTACGAGATGTCAGAATCGCGATCGTAAATGGTGATTTGGGCGTCTTCGTTATTCCGGCGCGCCTTCGCCGCAACCGATGTCCCGGCAGCAACTGAACCGATGATAACTAATTTCATAATGAACTCTCCTTAATAAAGTAATAGGCTGATATACAATCCAAGCAAGGTGATGGCGAGCGTCGGAATCGTCAAGATGATTCCGACTTTAAAGTATTGCCCCCAACCAATCTTGAGTCCTTTCGAACGGAGCACGTGAAGCCAAAGAAGCGTCGCGAGCGATCCAATCGGTGTAATCTTCGGACCGAGGTCGGATCCGATTACGTTTGCGTAAATCAAGGCTTCCCGAATCTGACCGGTCGTATTCGTCAAATCGATGGCGAGCGCGTCAATCATGACGGTCGGCATGTTATTCATGACCGATGACAAGATGGCCGCCAAGAAACCCATCCCGAACGTCGCTGTGAAGGCATTGACGGCGAACCAGTCAATAAAGTTAGCGAGCACTTGCGTGAGGCCAGCGTTTTGCAACCCATAGACGACAATATACATCCCGAGCGAGAAAAACACGATGGCCCATGGTGCGCCGCGAAGGACCGCTTTCGTCCGCACCGCCGGAGAACGATTTGCCATCGCGAGGAAGAATACAGCGATGACCCCGGCGACGATGGAGACAGGTGAACCGATGATGTCGCTCGTGAAGTAGCCAATGACGAGCAAACCGAGCACGACCCACGACATGCGGAACATCCGATGGTCTTTAATGACCGAGGCAGGTTCGACAAGTTTTGAGACGTCGTATTGTTTTGGGATATCCTTCTTAAAGTATAGGTAAAGGACGAGCAAACTCCCACTGACGGCGAACACGTTGACAAACATCATTCGAGCCGCGTATTCGGCGAATCCGATGCCAAAGAAGTCAGCCGAGACGATGTTGACGAGGTTCGAGACGACGAACGGCAAACTCGCCGTATCGGCGATAAAACCTGAAGCCATGACGTACGCCAAGACGACTGCATCTGGCAGTTTGAGCGCCCGTACCATCGCCAGCACGATTGGCGTCAAGATGAGGGCTGCCCCATCATTCGCGAACAACGCTGCGACAAGCGCTCCGAGGAGCGTGATATAAACAAATAGCTTCACCCCGCCACCTTTGGCGATACGGGCCATGTGTAACGCCGCCCATTCAAAGAATCCAATCTCGTCTAAAATGAGCGAGATGACGATAATGGCGATAAACGTAAACGTTGCATTCCAAATGATGCCCCAGACGGTGCCGACGTCACTAAAATCGACAACACCCGTAACTAAGGCGACGACGGCCATCCCCATCGCCGAGTAACCGATCCCGAGACCTTTCGGTTGCTTAATGATGAGGAAAAGCGTCACCAAGAAAATGATACTAGCAATCCACTGCACAATGAGATCCTCCAATAGTGTCTATTTCTGTTCGATTAACAAGTTTGTTGCAGGCCACGAAGCACGAGGCTTGCGCCATCTTCGGTCGATTCAACGTCAAGCGTGACGTTCTCCGCCATCGTTTCGGCGTCTTTGGCAACGGCGAAGGTGAGTCCGTCGAAGTCTTTCACGTCGTCGGTCGCTTCTGGCGCGGCGATGTGGAGGCCGAGAGTGGGTCCACAGCATCCTGCCTCGGTACAGATTCGTACAGATTTCGTTTCTTCCTCCGTGAGTGCTGCTTTCATAAAGTCGATTGCCTCATTTGTCACATTCATTTGATTTCCTCCTTGAATAGTTGAGATAGTGTCGGATAACCAATCAGCTTTCGTTCTTGCCACGCTAAGAGGGTCGGTCGCGGATACGCGTGCACCCGCTCGAGCCAAGGCGTTTCGCTCGCGACTTTCGCCGTCAACAACTTACTTTTCACGTCGAGTGGCGTGAACGTTTGGTTGACGACCCAAGCAAACGGCTGCATCTGCGCCCGTTCCAAATCGGCTACGAGCCGTTCGGCCTCATACACCGGTGTCGCCTCTGGTAGCGTCGTAATCACGACGTGTGTCTGTTTCGGGTCACGCAGTTTCGGTAACAGCTCGCGTACCGCCTCTGGGACGACACCGGTCGAGCGTTCGAGCTCGCGGTGATAGCTCTCGGTCGCATCCAATAAAAGAAGCGTATGACCAGTCGGCGCCGTATCGATGATGACGAAACGATCTTTCGTTTTCGCCACTTGGGCGGCGAAAGCGCGGAAAACGGCAATCTCCTCGGTACATGGTGACCGTAAATCTTCCTCGAGCATCAAACGCTGCTCTTCCGTCATCTCGCCTGCTTCCCGAAATACGTCGGACCGATAGTTCTCGATTTCAACTTTCGGGTCAATCGCATCGACCGTGAATGTCTTGGCCACGTCTTCTCCAATTGTGAACGCGACATGTGCCGCCGGATCGGTCGTCGTCAAGTGGACGGCATGCCCCCGCTCACTGAGCGCGACAGCGATGAGCGAGGCGAGTGTCGTCTTGCCGACCCCACCTTTCCCCATCGTCATAACGACACTTGGACCGTCCGCTTCAATCGCGTCGACGAGCCTGTCGATCGAACCATAACAGCTCGTGTCATACCGTTTGTCCGGTACCATGACCGTCTCGCCGTTCACCCAGCGCCGCAAGGCAGGCACGCCGACCAAATTTTCGTATGCATACGGGAGCGTGAACGTCTCAAGTTCGGTCAGGGAGACAGGTAGTTCATTGAGCGCTTCTTGTTGCCGCTCGATGAATACCGACGCGTAATGATCTGTGCCTTCCTCTTTTGAGACGACACCGTTGATGACGAGCTGCATACGCTCGATCCCGATGGCGCGGAGTTCCTTCGCGGCTCGGTCCGCCTCGACGAGCGTCGAGACCTCAGGGCGCGCAACGAGCACCAATGTCGTGACTTGCCCATCCGTGAGCGTCTCAACGGCTCGTTTGTACTGGGTTTGTTTGTCGGCGAGTCCGGCGAGCGGTCCAAGACAAGACGCACCGGTCGTGTTCGTCTCTAAAAATTCATCCCACGCGCTCGGAAGAGTAAGCAAACGGAGCGTATGTCCGGTCGGTGCCGTATCAAAGATGATATGGTCATATGTCGTCCGTGCCTCTTCTGACGTCAACAGTTCGGTGAACTGGTCAAACGCCGCAATTTCAACCGTGCATGCGCCAGACAACTGCTCTTCCATCGAGCGGATGGCGACGTCCGGGAGCACGCCCCGATACGGTCCGACCATGCGTTCCATGTATTGTTTGGCCGCCTCTTCCGGGTCGAAATTCGCAATCGAGAGCGCGGTACCCGGCACGTCACGCGGTGTCTCATCAAGCTCCATCTCAAACACATCCTGCAGGTTGCTCGCAGGGTCGGTCGAAACGAGGAGCACGGACTTTCCGCGGTCAGCGAGCGTCAAGGCGAGACTCGATGCCGTTGATGTCTTGCCGACCCCGCCTTTTCCTGTCAAAAACACGTAGCGCGTCGGATGGATGGTCTGAAAATCAAAGCGGTCCATCAATTGGCCTCCTTACTTTTTGAGCGTGATTCGGACTTTCGGTTTAGCGCCGTCCTCATTTGCGAACGCCGTGACCGGCAGTCCGGTCAGTTCGGCGATTTCGTCGTTCGTCAAATACGCGCCGCGCTTACGAATCGTGCCGTCGACAAGCGTGAGCGGCAACGTCTCAAGCCCTTGTTTTATCTCGTCTTGTACGAGCGGGTTCTCAACAAACCGGTTCGGCTCCGAGGCAAGGTTATACCGGGCGACGTCAAAACCGCGTTGTTTTAATACATAATGAACGGTCGCGATGCGTGTCAATTCAGGATCGATGGACGGACCGCACAATCCCGTCGGACAACACATGGCCGGCTCGAACACTTCTACTTTCATTTTCGATTCCTCCTTAGATGGCACAGTCGGTCTCACAACCACAGTCCGTCACTTCCGTCTCGATGTTGTTTAGTAACTCGATGACAATCGGATAAAACGGGCTCGTTTCGTTCAATCGATAGTGAATCCATTGTTTGTCGCGACGCTCTAAGAGGAGCCCCGCCTGCCGCATCATTTTCAAGTGACGACTGATGGCCGGCTGTGAGATATCGAAACAGTCGACGAAACTACAGGCACACTGTTCACCGTCTTGCATCTGTTTGAGCATCGTCAAGCGCGTCGCATCGCCGAGCACTTTGAGCACTTTGCTCAACGCTTCTGCTGTATGCATATCCATTCTCCTTATCTGTATAACAAAATCGTTATATAACCTTCACGTTATGAAACTACCATAGATGTTCACACGTTGCAATTGTCTTTTCCAAAAAATTAAAGTATTCTAAATGACGTTGTGATAATAGGTGTCCGTGAAATAACTTCTCTCATATAATGCGGCGTTTGATCTTCGTGAGACTCGGAGGTCAAAGTCAAAAATAGTATAGAGAGGTGTGTTCTTTTGGAAAAATTGAATACGATAAAACAAGATTGGCTCGGCAACGTCCGGGCCGACGTGCTCGCGGGAATCGTCGTCGCGCTCGCACTCATCCCTGAAGCGATCGCGTTCTCGCTCATTGCCGGTGTCGATCCGATGGTCGGACTCTATGCCTCGTTCATCATCGCGATGGTCATCTCAATCGCCGGAGGAAGACCGGCGATGATCTCAGCCGCGACCGGAGCGATGGCGCTCGTCATCGTCTCGCTCGTCGCCGATTACGGCCTGCAGTATTTACTTGCTGCCGGAATCCTTGCCGGAATCATTCAAATCGCGCTCGGTTACTTCGGCATCGCCCGGTTGATGAAATTCATCCCCCGTGCCGTGATGGTCGGCTTCGTCAACGCGCTCGCGATTTTAATTTTCCAGGCGCAGTTGACGAATTTCGAAGGTGAGAGCTGGATCATCTGGGCGCTTGTCGGCGGATCGCTCGCCATCATCTTCTTGTTCCCGCGCATCAATAAAGTCATCCCAGCGCCGCTCGTCGCCATCGTCGTCATGACGATTCTAGCGGTCACGCTCGGGCTTGAAACGAAAAACATTAGCGACATGGGCACGATCTCAGCTACGCTCCCGGAATTTCTATTCCCAAACGTCCCGTTGACGTTTGAGACGTTGATGATCATCCTCCCTTACTCGATTTCCCTCGCTTTCGTCGGATTGATCGAGTCGCTTCTTACCGCACAAATTGTCGACGACATGACCGGCACGGATTCGAATAAGAACCGCGAGTCGAAAGGACAAGGCATCGCCAACATCATCGCCGGCTTCTTCGGCGGGATGCCAGGGTGCGCAATGATTGGCCAATCGGTCATTAACGTTTCGTCCGGAGCAAGGGGGCGTCTGTCGACGTTTGTCGCCGGACTCGCCTTGTTCATCATGATTATGACGATGAGTGACATTTTGATGCTCATCCCAATCGGTGCCCTCGTTGGGGTCATGTTCTTCGTCTCGTACGCGACGTTCGATTGGGGATCGCTTAAAGGACTTCGCACCGCCCAAAAATCCGACACAGTCGTCATGCTCGTCACGGTACTCGTCACCGTCTTAACGCACGACTTGTCGCTCGGTGTGTTCGCCGGGATTTTAACGGCAGCCATCCTCTTTGCAGCCAAAATCTCGAAAGTCGAGCTCGACCGAAACGTAGAGCAACATCACGTTCACTACACAGTGAACGGCCAACTGTTCTTCGCCTCGACATCAGAGTTCGTGACCCGGTTTGACATTGAAGAAGACGTGGAAGCCGACATCAAACACGTGACGATCGACTTCGCGAACACGCACCTTTGGGACGACTCGGCCATCGGTGCCATCGATAAAGTTGTTTTCAAATATCGCGCGGCCGGCATCGAACCGAGACTGTTAAACTTAAATAAAGACTCAGAAAAATTGCTCAATACGCTCGCGCTACACTTAAAGCAACAAGATGCGCACGCTGGGCATTGATGAATTTTCTGTTCGTCACATTGTTCAATCGCATATACTAAAAAGAGACGGTTTCAAAGAGGAGGACTTGTATGGGAAAGGTGTTTATCGCGGCAGACGGTTCTGCCCACTCGAAACGTGCGCTTGAAAAAGCAATTCAACTCGCCAAGGCGTCGGACGCCTCAATCGACCTTGTTCACGTCGTCAGTGCGAAAGAATCAAAAGAAGCGGCGCTCAACTCGACCGGGAAACTCGACCTCGAGACGAAACGAAAGCGTATGTTGCAGCCGCTCTTCGATTTAATTGAGACGGAAGGCATCGATTATGAATACATCGAGCTCCGTGGCGAGCCGGACGTCGAACTCGTAAAATATGCCAACCACGAACCGTATGAATATGTCGTTGTCGGATCGCGCGGGTTAAATGCGTTCCAAGAGTTCGTGCTCGGTAGCGTCAGCCACAAGCTGGCCAAACGGGCGCTTGCCCCTGTCATCATTGTCAAATGAACACATCCCTTTCTCCTTTGCGAGATTGGGATTTTTTGTGTCCGATACAGGAACTGACCGTCGCATGTAGAATGGAATAAAGGATGTTTAAATGAAGGAGGAACTTTTATGGAAATCGCAAATGATTCCAGCATATTATTACTCATCTTATTACCGCTACTCATTTTACAAGTGATCTTGCTGACGTTCGCTTTGATCGATCTATTTAAGCGCAACGAGACGAACGGACCGAAATGGGTGTGGTTGCTCGTCATCTTGTTTATAAACATTCTCGGCCCAATCATTTACTTCCTTTGGGGACGGACGAAACGATGAAGGTGGCCCATCTTACGAAACGGTTCGGTACGTTCACCGCACTCGATGACGTCAGCTTCTCGCTCCGCCCCGGCTGTACATCACTCCTCGGGGAGAACGGGGCCGGCAAGACGACATTATTAAATATGATGGCACGAGTGACGGCCCCGACGACTGGCGAACTGATTGGGCACGACGCGATTCGGATTGGTTACTTACCGCAGCGCCCGGCGCTTTATCCATCGCTCACCCCGGTGGAGACGATTCGTTATGCCGGCGAGCTGACGGGAACGAAGCCGGATGCGCACCAGCTACTTTCGCGCGTCGGTCTTGAGCCGGTCGACCGACCTGCTTCCCAACTTTCTGGCGGAATGCGGCAAAGGCTCGGCATCGCCCAAGCGCTCGTCCACGATCCGGAACTGCTCTTGCTCGATGAACCGGTGTCGGCGCTCGACCCACGCGGCCGTCGCGAGGTGCTCGATCTGTTGAGTGATCTGAAACGCGAGCGGATGATTTTGTATTCGACCCACGTCTTGCCGGATGCCGAGGAAGCGAGCGATTGGGTGTTGTTGCTCCGTCAAGGCAAGCTTCTTATGGAAGGCACAGTTACGGACCTACTTGGGTCGAAGTCGTCGATCCAACTCCGCTTGTTCGCTGACGAGACGACCGAGGACGTTTGGCGAGCGCTACCTGGCGTCGTCCGCGTGACGCGCTCCGGGACGTCGTGGGAACTCGAGACGTCAGCGAAAGACGTGACGGAACAAGCAATCTTGCGAACAATCCTCGAACGTGGTTTGCGTGTCCAATCTCTCCACGTCGGTCATCCGTCGCTCGAGTCACTCTTCTTGGAGGTGAACGCATGAAGACCGCCATCTTTAAACAAGAGTGGAACGAGTCTTGGCGCAACAAACGACTCATTTGGGTCCCTGTCGCACTCATGTTGCTCGCTGCGATGCAGCCGCTCACACTTTATTTCTTACCTGATATTTTGGCAGCCGGCGGTAACTTGCCAGACGGAGCCGTCATCGAGATTCCGACACCGTCTCCAGCCGAAGTACTATTGTCAGCCGGTGAACAGTTACGTCAAATCGGACTCCTCGTCGTCCTATTGTCGGCGATGCATACGTTCAGTCAAGAGCGGACGATCGGGACGCTAGCATGGTTGAAATCACTCAATATTCCAGCGTCACGCATCGTCGTCAGTAAATGGGGACACTATACGCTCCTCGCAACCCTATCGCTTATACTCGCTCAAGGGACGGCCGCCTATTATACAATCATTTTATTCGATTCCTTCGACGTGACCGACTTCTTCGTGTCGACCGGGCTGTTAATTGCGCATTTTATCGTCCAACTGTCCATTTTCTTCTTGTTCGCCGCACTTCTTGAAAGCGGCCTCGTCGCACTCGTCATCACGCTCGGTGGACATCTCGTCTTGTCGCTCCTGATCAGTTGGCTCGAGTGGGACTGGTTACCGTGGCGGCTTGGCAGCTTGTCCGGAGAAGCGCTTCTTTTAGAAGTGGAGCCTCTATGGACGCTCGCGAGCGCGATGCTGCTCATCGGTCTCTGTCTATTCTTCGCATCGAAAGCCTTGCGCTTTTTGAGTAAATCGTCCTGATGTACATCCCAGAAAAATAGGCCCTTTTCAGTCGTTCATCCCACCTCATTTCGGGTATATAATGATTACAAAATAATTCCAATTCTAACGAATGATGGAGGGACATGAATGAAGCGACTTTTATGGATCGTCGGGATCAGTTTCGCCTTGTTCTTACCGAACACCGTCGAGGCCGGGTTCGAGACGACGCCGGCCGGGACCGTCTACACCGCAGCGGATGGAACACTGTTGACAGGATGGCAAACGATTGATGGGAAGACATATTACTTCGATCCAAACGGGATCATGGTCACAGGATGGCAAGTGATTGAGCAGGCTACATACTATTTTCATCCCGATGGCGTGCTTGCAACCGGATGGCTCGCCCTCGAAGGGAAACGGTACTTCTTTCATACAAGTGGAAAGATGACGACCGGTTTTCAGACAATCGAGGGGAAAACTTACTTATTCGGTAGTGACGGTGTAATGCGGAAAGGTTGGCAGACGGTGGCCGGCAAACAGTACTTTTTCCATTCGACCGGCGTCATGTTGACCGGATTCTGGACCGTCTCCGGCAACCGGCACTACTTCGCCCCGAACGGTGTATTGTTAACCGGTTGGCAGACAATCAACGGGACGCGGCACTATTTGTTCGCTGACGGCATCATCCGACCCGGCATGTACACCGTGAGCGGACAGAAGTATCTGTTCCTCGCCAATGGAAAGATGGCCACAGGTTGGCAGACGTATGGGACGAACGTCTATTATTTCGGGACAGACGGCGTGCGTCGTCACGGTCTCCAGACGATCGGTGGGAAAGTATATGGCTTACATCCGACGTACGGCTACCGATTACGTGGCAAGCAAAAGCTCGACGGTGTCACATATCACTTCCATTCGACCGGCGTCCGGGAAACGGGATGGAAATATACGACCCAATATGAATATTACGCACCAGCACTCACGAAGAAGACCGACTGGCAACTAATCAAGGGCAACTGGTACTTTTTCGACACGTCTGGTGTGATGTATAAAAACAAGCGCGTCGGTAACGCCTCCTTTAACAGCAGCGGCGCCTACGCCCCTGCTCTATCCGTCTACAAGATGAACGTGCCGCTCTATCGTCAGTTTCCGATGGGGTATCCATCTGGTTGTGAGTTCTTTTCCCTCAAGATGGCGCTCGAGAAAAAAGGACGGGTCGTCAGCGCCGAGACGCTGTATCGAGAGATGCCAAAGAGCATGTGGAACGCCCGCTACGAAAATCGGTTATACCGCTGGGTCGACCCGAACGTCATGTTCACCGGTGACCCGAAAGGCACGCTCGGCAAGTACCGAAACTATGGCATCTATCCGAAAGGCATGATCGGTTTCTCAAGCAAATATCGTCCCGTGAAAGATTTGTCCGGGCAAGGGCTCGCCTCGATTGAGCGTGAGCTGTCACTCGGCAATCCGGTCATCGTCTGGGCGAGCGTCGATTTTAAGACGCCGTATGGCTATTTCAACTGGTACACGGCGTCGAACCAAAAGTTCACCGGCTTCTTAAACTATCACGTCATGCTCGCGACGGGCTATGACAAAAACAATCTTTATATCAACGACCCGTACCGAGGGCGTCTCACCATCCCGAAATCACGAGTGAGCGCGGTGATGGGGGCGACCGGATGGAAGGCGTTATCTGTTCGCTAATACTCGAGCCAGACGTTTACACGTCTGGCTCTTTTTAGGTATTCCGAACCATTCAAAGAAATATAATTTCCTATTTTTAATAAAATATATTGAATTTAAAATACAAAATGTTACACTTCAACTAAATGAGTAAAGCGCTTACATTTTCTTAAGGAGGAATTTATATGAAGAAATGGATCGGAGGCGTTGCCGCCTTGACACTCATCACCTCGTCGCTCGTCATGCTCGAGACAGATGCAAACTCAGTTCCGAAGAAGCCGAAAGTCGAACTCGGCGTTGAACGGCTTATGGACGACACGTCGCTTCTCGACGGGAAACGCGTCGGCCTAATCACCAACCCGACCGGTGTCGATTCGTCGATGACGAGTATCGTCGACTTGTTCCATAACGCCGACAGCTTCGAACTGACGGCGCTCTATGGTCCAGAACACGGCGTACGCGGCGACGCACAGGCCGGGGCCACCGTCAGTTCCTATATCGACGAAGTGACCGGACTCCCTGTGTATAGCCTATACGGCGCGACGCGGAAACCGACACCGGAGATGCTCGCGGACATCGACGTCCTCGTGTTCGATATCCAAGACGTCGGTACGCGCTACTATACGTACATCTATACGATGGCGTATGCGATGGAAGCGGCAGCCGAGAATGATATCCCGTTCGTCGTCCTTGACCGGCCGAATCCGCAAGGAGGGCTCCGCGTCGATGGACCCGTACTCGACCCGGCCTATTCAAGCTTCATCGGGCTATACCCGATCCCGCTTAAACACGGCATGACCGTCGGCGAACTCGCCCGCTTGTTCAACACGGAGTATCAGATTCAAGCCGACCTCGAAGTCGTCAAGATGAAAGGCTGGAAACGGTCGATGCTGTACGAAGACACGGGCCTCCCGTTCGTCATGCCGTCACCGAACATGCCGACGACCGACACGGTCAATGTCTATCCGGCGACCGGGCTATTCGAAGGGACGAACCTATCGGAAGGCCGCGGTACGACGAAGCCGTTCGAGTTGATTGGCGCACCGTACATCAAAGCACACGAGTACGCCCAAACGTTGAATGACCTCGACCTTCCTGGCGTCACGTTCCGCGCCGCCTCGTTCACACCGACGTTCTCGAAGAACGCGGGCAAACTGTCGCACGGCGTCGAAGTATATGTCACGGAGCCGACGAAGTTTGAAGCGGTCAAGACCGGCATCGCCATGGTGAAGACGGCGCATGACTTGTATCCGGACGAGTTCGAGTTCCTCGCGAACGATTTTATCACCCGTCTGACCGGGAATGCGTACGTGAAGGACATGATCCTTGCTGGTGAGTCGCTCGAGGCGATTATGGCAAAAGTCGATGTCGAGCGTGACGCATTCTTACCGATTCGGAAAGAATATCTATTATACAAATGATATGAAGGCAGGCTCATATGAGTCTGTCTATTTTTGTAATGAAATGGTAATGCCCACAATTACCCTTTTCGATATATTATAAAGGTAAATTACTTGAAAAGGAGCCATCCCCCTTGAAAAAACCAATCGTCCTTCTCACTTCCGCCGCCCTCGCGGCGATGCTCACGTTCACCCCGTCAACGTCCTCGTTGCCACTTGAACCGGCAACGGTCGAAGCCGCCTATACAGAAACCGCCATCAATACGAAAGGGAGCGTCACCGGCATCAGTCAATTACCGGTCCGGAAGACCCCGTCGCTATCGGCGGCACGGCTCGGTCTCATCCCACGTGACGGCACGATGACGGTGCGGACGTCGTTCAACGTCAATGGGACGCCGTGGTATAAGATTCAATGGGGCGCCGGATTCGCCTACGTCCCTGCCGCTTATGTGAAGTTGTCGACAGCGGAGGTCGCCTATTCGAAAACGGCGTACGTCTCCCCATCGAGCGTTTACTTGAAGTCGGGCGCCTCGACCGTCTCGTCGAACCTCGCCTTCCTCCGCCAAGGCACGACGTTCGAGACGATCAGCTACCGTTACACCGGCTCGACGCGTTGGTACAAAGTGAAGGTCGGGACACAGACCGGCTACTTGATGGCAAAACACGTCACGTTCACCGCGCCTGTGACCGTTTCTGTGTTGAGCGAGACGAACAAGGAGCGTCAAGCGGCCGGCCTCTCGGTGCTCGGGGCCTCAGCGGAAGCGAACCGCGTCGCCCAAGTCCGGGCCGATGAGATGGCGCGCACCGGTCAGTTCTCGCACCAGCTTCGTGAGAACGGAAGCCCGGGTGACACGCTCGACGCCTACAACGTGAGCTATCGCGGTTGGGGCGAGAACATCTACATGGGGTCAAGCGACCCGGCGACAGCTGTCCGAGCATGGATGAACTCGAGCGGCCATCGCGCCAACATCTTGAACGCCCGCTTCACCCATCTCGGGACAGGTGCCGCAAAAAATGCGCAAGGCCAGACGATTCACGTCCAAGTGTTTTTGACTAAATGAAAAACGGGCTCATGATGAGCCCGTTTGATTTAACGACGATCGTTTTTCAAGCTGTCCAGGTTCTGTTGTGCCTGGCCAGTCTTTTCTTTTGCGGTGCCTTTCAACTGGTCTTTTTGACCTTCCCGTTTTAAGGAACGGTCGTCGGTCGCTTTCCCAAGACCTTCTTTCGCTTTCCCTGCTGCTTTATCAAGAGCACCTTCTATTTTCTTACCAAGTCCGTCTTTACTCATCGAGCATTCCTCCTTGTAGTATCCTGTCTAATTTATGTACCACTCGGAGGAAAACTCAAACATAGTGTTCTTTGACGAGTACACGAAAACGCGGGCGCACCGTCAGTTCGATCGTCGTCACCGTCCGCTCTCGGTCCTCGTTCATGACGATCAATAGCTCCCCATGGTCACGCCGGTCCTCAAGCACCTCCACTTTTCCGACCGTACGCAACAGTTGGTAATAGATGAGCTCGCCATTCGCATCTTTCACGTTCACCTCGAACTCGTGATAGCTCGGCGAGACTTTAAAATAAAATGACTCGCTGCCGTTTGTGAATCGGAATACCGACTCATCGTAATAAAACGGTAACGTCGCGTCCATCCGCTTCGGCTCGACCGTACAAAATAGTGACCATGCCATTTCGTCCGGAAATTTTTCGCCTGATTCTTTATTGAACTGCCACCCTTTCATGGGAATCCCTCACTTCATCATCCGTTAATTGTCTGAATACTCCGACTATTAAACTTTCGACGAGATGCGACACTTTCCTGCATGTGGCGTTAAAATCATTTGTCTCTTTTGTGTCCGTCCTTTCCTCAAATAAAAAGAGACGGGACGAACCCGTCTCTTTTTAGCGTTGCAACGTCGGTACGACTTTCTCAAAGAAGACTTCGACAAGCATCGGGTCGAACTGTTTCCCCGCCTCTTCTCGGATGACGGCGAGTGCTTCCTCGACCGTCTTCGCTTTCCGGTACGGTCGCCCCGTCACCATGACGTCAAACGTGTCCGCGATGGAGATGATCCGCGAGGCGATTGGGATGTCATATGAGCTAAGACCTTTCGGATAGCCTTTCCCGTCCCAACGTTCGTGATGAGCGAGGACGATTTCGGACAGTGTGCCGTACTCCGGCACCGTGCTTAATATGTTATAGCTCACTTCCGGGTGGCGTTTAATTTCTCGCCACTCGGCGTCAGTAAGCGGTCCTGTCTTATCGAGAATCTCATTGCTGATGGCGACTTTCCCGATGTCATGGAGCGTCGCTGCGGCACGCAATTCGCTTACCTCTGAACTCGTAAAGCCCATCGCGATCCCGAGTTTCTCGGCGAGTTCGGCCACACGTGTCGAGTGCGCTTCTTCTCGCGGGATTTTCTCGTACAGTGTTCGCATGATCAGTTGAATCGAATGATGACGTCGGCTCTGCTTTTCCGAAACTTTATGGTGATACATCCGGTCTTCCGCCAAGTTGAACACTTCGGCGATAGATAGCGTCTCATCTTGCTTCACCGCTTCACCGAATGAAGCGGAAATCGGGAGGCCTTCAATCGACTTTGCTAAAAATTGCCGGCTCAACCGGTCAGCTAACTGTTTTGCCTCGGTCGCGTCCGTATTCGGTAAGATAATGACGAACTCATCTCCACCGATTCGCGCGACCGTATCTTTGCCACGGACCTCACGTTTTAAAATGTTGGACGCTTCAATAAGCAAACGGTCCCCGACCATATGACCGAAAGCGTCGTTCGTCAATTTTAGCCCGTTAATGTCGACAACGATGAGCGCGAGTGGATAATACGCTGGCTCGTCATACGTCACGAGCACTTCGTCAAAATAACGACGGTTTTTCACGCCGGTCAATTGATCGTGATAACTGAGATACTCAATCTCCATCTCGTACTTTTTCTTCTCGGTTACGTCCCCGATATAGCCATGCCAGAGCACGTGACCTTCCCCGATTTTCTCTGGACGGGACGAGCCTAAAATCCATGTGATTTGACCATCGGGTCCGATCACACGGAACTCGGCGTCCCAAATTGTCAACTGGCGATAAGACTCCTCGATGCTTGCCATGACTTGTGGATAGTCTTCCGGATGAATCGTCGCAAACACAATATTGGCGTCTCGCTGGACGTCTTCTGCGAGCACACCGGTCAATTCTTCAAACCCTCGGCTAAAGAATGGGAACGAGAAAGAACCGTCCGGTCGAAGCTCAAATTGATAAATTGCACCTGGTACCTGGTTAGACAACTTGGTGAGCAGTCGGTCACGTTCTGCGAGTTCTTCCTCGAGCTGGACACGCTCGGTCACATCTTTTGCGACGGCATAAATATAGTTCGCCTGGACTTTGCAGTGCCATTCAATCGAACGATAATCGCCATCGACCGTTCGATAGCGATTGACGAAGCGGTAAAGTTCTTGCCCGGTCTCAAGCTGTGCGAACGCTCGATCTGTTTTTGCCAGATCTTCCGGATGAACGAGGCCAATGAAATCCATATTCTCGAGCTCATCCATCGAGTAGCCGAGCACGCGCTCCCACGCGGCGTTCAAGTGAAGTACCTCATGACTTTGGAGTGAAAGGATACACTCTAAATCGACCGTCGCAAAGCTCTCGAACATGGATTCTTTCGCTTGTCCTGTCTGTTGATCGGATTTCGTCATCTGCTCTAGAATGTGGTGGATGTAGAGGTCGACGAGGCCGAGTCGATTCGGCTTGTAATCCCCTTGCATGACAATCGTCAAGTCCCCGTATAAGACACCGTCTTTCTCAATTTTGAACAAGATGATTTGACCCAGGTCGAAGATACGGACCAAGTTTTTGACTAGGCGCCGCGACAAGCGATTTTCAATCAACTGCTCGACTCGGTCAAACACGATCGGATTTTCCGCCTGCATCATCCGCACGCGTTCCGGATAGACGCCCCACTTCTTCCCCACCGGATGAAAGCCTAAAATGTCGAGACTCCGTTCAATCGTCTCGTTCATCCCGCTCAAGGCGACCGTCGAGTACGTCAGCCCGTCTTCTTCAATCAAGTTCAAGGCGACCGCCTTCGCCCCTGTGAAGTCACGGATTTGATCTAAAAAGTGTTGATTGATGAGTAACTCCCGCCCCGTCGACATGAAGCGATTATTGACGTTCACGAGTTGTTTCAATGCATTGTTCTCTTGGACGTGCGGCGTGATATCGTGGAAAATCGTCGAGACGTAGCCTGCTCGTTCGCTAAAGACCGACAGCTCATACCACGCTTTATTCCGTCGCGAGTAGTGCTCGAACGTAATCGTCTCCCCGCTATTGACGGCTCGGGCGACCTGAACGATCCACTCACGCTCGCTATATTCAAAGTCTTTCAATAGCTCTGTGATCACACTGCCGATGAAATGATCGCGTTTCACTTTCATGATCTTCTCGAACGCTTCATTCACTTCTACAAATTCGTAATCGATCGGCTCCGAAGCCGCGTCATAGATCACTTTGAACTCGACGTAGCCTTGGGGCATATGGCGCAACAACGTATGGTACGGTGTAAGGTTGCGATTTGTCACGTCATTTCCTCCTAAGCTGCATACTTTTTATATAGTTTACCCCATTTTTCGCATTTTCCCTATATTTACCGATTGAATAATGCGCGATATTTGTTTGTTAAGTTTTCGTTAAGAAGTACACGAAAAGTTGAACCGCTCAAGCGTTCTTGTTAGACTGATGTCGGTAATCGATATCGAAATTCGATTTTAAGGAGTTGATGATGATGGAAGACCGCGTCCTTCGGAAGCTCTTCCTCGGCTTCATCCATATCCACATCTTGCACCATGCCGCCGAACATCCGGTGTACGGTGCCTGGATGGTCGAAGAGCTCCGTGAACACGGCTATGCGATCAGTGCCGGCACGCTCTATCCGATTTTACACGGGATGGAGAAAGACGGTTTGCTCATCCGCACGAATGAGAACGTGGACGGCCATATCCGAAAGAACTACACGACGACCGAAAAAGGGCTCGTCGTCTTGGCGGAAGCCCGCCAAAAAGCGCATGAACTGTTTAAAGAAATAAAGGAGTGACACCACATGGAAAAACAACGTGTAACGCTCAAGACGTTACTCGAGATTTTATTCGTCTCGACCCGACTCGGCTTGACGTCGTTCGGGGGACCGATCGCCCACCTCGGCTACTTCCACGAGGAATACGTCAGACGCCGCAAATGGATTGACGAGAAGGCGTACGCCGACCTCGTCGCCCTCTGTCAGTTTTTGCCCGGACCAGCAAGCTCTCAAGTCGGTATCGGGATTGGCATCGTCCGAGGTGGGATTCTCGGCGGCATCACCTCATTCATCGGCTTCACCGCCCCGTCGGTCATCGCGCTCATCGTGTTCGCCTTGTTCGTCTCCGGGCTTGACGTCTCGGATGCCGGTTGGCTGTACGGATTGAAAGTCGTCGCCGTCGCCATCGTCGCCCACGCCATCCTTGGGATGGCCGGAAAGCTCACACCGGACGCGAAGACCCGGACGATTGCCTTCTTCGCCCTCGCTGGTGTATTGCTCGTCCAGACGGCGTATAGCCAAGTGCTCGTCATCATTCTTGCTGCGTTGGTTGGGTTCTTGCTATTCAAGCCGCAAAATTTGGACGTCAAATCGGCGACGTTCCCGCTCTCGAAACGACTCGGGGCGGCGCTCCTCGGACTGTTTGGGGCACTTCTCGTCATCTTGCCGATTTTGCGCGAGACGATCGAGAATCAATCACTCGCGATGTTTGATAGCTTTTACCGGGCCGGAGCGCTCGTCTTCGGCGGCGGACACGTTGTCTTGCCGCTCCTTGAGCGTGAGCTCGTCCCGGCCGGATTCTTGAGCGAAGAGGCGTTCCTTGCCGGTTACGGGGCGGCCCAAGCCGTTCCAGGACCGCTGTTCACGTTCGCATCATACCTCGGGACTGTCATCAACGGGGTGCCGGGCGGGTTGCTCGCGACGTTCGCTATCTTCCTGCCGGCGTTTCTCCTTATCCTCGGGGCGCTCCCGTTTTGGAACGCGCTACGCCAGAATCCGAAAGTCGGCGGTGCTCTCATCGGGGTAAACGCGGCCGTCGTCGGGATTTTGATTGCGGCGTTCTATCAACCGATCTTCACGAGCACGGTGAACGGTGTCGTCGACTTCGTCTTCGCCGGGTTGTTGTTCGTCATGATCGCCTATTGGAAATTGCCACCTTGGTCACTCGTCATCGCCGGCGTCATCGGCGGCTCGATGATCGGGATGTTGTAACGAATGGGACCTTTCGGGGTCCTTTTTTTATTTCCTGTTTTGCTCCACTTTCGTTTGGAAAATGTTAATCGTTTGAAACTTTTTCTAGCTGTCGTCTCGTTATACTGAAAGATAGATTCTTTCAACAATAGGGAAACGTACGAAAGGAAGTGGGAGCATGCAACCGTTGCGCCACTCAAACTATATGCCCGGTCTGGACGGACTGCGCACGTTCGCCGTCCTCGCGGTCATTTTATTTCATGTAAACACACCATACATAACCGGGGGCTTCCTCGGGGTCGACGTTTTCTTCGTCCTGTCCGGCTATTTGATCACAGGCATCTTGATTCGCGAATGGGCGAACGCGGGCCGACTCGATTTGAAACGCTTCTATATCGCCCGGTTCCGGCGGCTGTTGCCGGCACTCATTTTCATGCTTTCGGTCGTCATGACGGTCGTCTGGTTGTTCGAACCGGACTTGCTCAATACGGTGCGGCAAGATACCCTCGCCGCGCTCGTCTATGTGAACAACTGGTGGTACGTCTTCCATGACGTCTCGTACTTCGAGAGTTTCGGGAAACCGTCGCCGCTTCAAAACTTGTGGTCACTCTCGATCGAGGAGCAGTTCTATCTCGTCTGGCCGCTCTTGCTCCTCATCGGCTTGAAGTCGAAACGGCGTCTGCTTCAAGTCGTTTCGGTCATGCTCGTCGCTTCAGCGGCTTGGATGGCGTTCAACTTCACGCCAGGCGTCGACCCGAGCCGCGTCTATTACGGGACGGACACGCGTCTGTTCGCCCTCCTCGTTGGAGCGCTACTCGCCTTCGGTTGGCAACCGGACGCGTTCAAACGAGAGATGCCAGACATCGGGCGCCGCATCTTGAACATGGGTGGCGGCATGGCGCTACTCAGCCTCCTCGTCATCATGACGGCTGCGAGTGCGTATGGCACGTTCCTCTACTATGGCGGGTTCTTACTCGTCGCCTTGGCGTCGGCTATCTTGATCGCCGCGACGGCCCATCCGTCGACCGTTTGGTCCCGTCTGTTCGGCAGCAAATGGATTCGTCTCATCGGGACCCGGACGTACGGCATCTATTTATGGCACTATCCGGTCATCATCTTGACGACCCCGATTGCGCAAATCGGCACGTTTGAACCGCTCCGTGCGCTCGGACAAGTCGCGTTGACGCTCGTGATTGCCGAGTTGTCGTACCGGTTCATCGAGACGCCGGTACGACAACTCGGCTTCAAAGGGGCACTTCAGTCGTTACGCCCTGCGCTCTCGCCTGGCCGACTTGCGGCGGTCAGTGTCGCGACGGCCCTCTCGCTCGTCCTCGTCGGCAACTTGTCAATTCTCGCCTTCAGTGGGACGAATGAGCGGACCGAGGAGATTCCGATTGTGAAACCGAATCCGGCACCTGAACCGCCTCCAGAACAAGCGGAGGAGGATACCGAACAGCCAATTAATACATGTCCGCCAGCGCTTGCAATCGGGGACTCGGTCCTCCTCGGGTTGAACGAGTATCTCGGCAGTGCGTTCCCGAACATGAAAATTGATGCTGAACTGGGGCGTCAGGTGCGCGACGCGCAAGACGTCGCAATGTCATATCAAACATACAATTCCCAGGGACATGTCGTCTTCCTTCATCTCGGGACGAACGGGGCCTTCAAAATGGAGCAGCTCGACACGTTGATTGAGCAGTTCGAAGACGCGGACCGTATCTATTTGATTAACACGCGTGTGCCGCGTCCGTGGGAGCAAGAAGTGAACGACAAACTGAGACGTGCCAGTGCGTCTCGAGATAACGTCACGCTCATCGATTGGCACGAGGCATCCACTGGCAAAAACGACTACTTCGAAGCTGACGGTGTCCATTTGACGATTGATGGCGCCGAGGCGTTCGGCCGATTGCTTGAAGAAGAGATTGGCTGTACCAGTGAAAAATGACCTAGCATAGTCGCTAGGTCATTTTTATGGGCGCCACTTCCAGCGCAAATAGTTGAGGAACAGCTTGACGTAGGCGAGCTGTTCGCGGATGACATATTTCGGTTTAACTGAAGTCGGTGTCGACGCACCGAGCCCGTCCGTTTGAAGTCCGAAATAGAGTCGCCCGACGAGCCTGGCCCGGCGGACGTGGAAGTCGTTCGTGACGACGGTGACCCCCGGTTCTCCGTCCCAAATCGCCCGGCTAAAATAAAAGTTCTCGTACGTCGACGTCGAAGCGTCCTCGACATGGATACGCGTCCGATCGATACCGAGACGAATGAGCTCGCGCTCGATGACACGCGCCTCGGCCATCCCTTCGTCCGGTCCTTGGCCACCGGTCGCAATCAGCTCAACGTGCGGGTGATGCTTCGCGTAATCCGCCGCCACATTGATTCGGTTTCGAAGCGCCTTTGACGGATGGATCCCGTTCACTTTCGCCCCGAGGATGAGGACGTAGCGATACGTCCCATCTGCTTGTCGTCTCATTCACGTGCACCTGCCTTTAGCTGTAATTATATCATTCGACTGATACGTTTTTGTTACAGAAGCAACAGCAAATATATGGTAGAATGAGTATCGGATTAATTTGAATCGAAGGAGTATCCCAGATGCAAAACTTGAACCGCGTGCCCGATGACCGGATTCGGCAACGGCGCGTCAATCGACATAAATCAACGAAGCTCATCCTTCATACAATCATCGTTCTCGGATTTTGTGCTTTCTTGGTCGGAGGGGCCTATTTGACCCTAACTTCGGAAAAGCGTGAAGTGTCCGATATGGAGAACCGAAAACTGGCCGGCCCACCGGTCGAACTGACCATCGAGAACGTCATGTCAGGCGCCTATATGAAGAGCGTCGAGTCGTACGTGACCGACCACGTCGTCAACCGCGACAGTTGGATTAGCCTACACGCATTCCTTTCAAAGGACTTGTTCCGACAAACGGTGAAAAACGGGATTTACGTCTCGGCTGACGGGACGATGGAGTCCCCGATGAAAGAACCGGTCGACTCACAGCGATTGCTCGATGACCTCTCGACATTTACAAGTTCCATGAACGAATCAGGCGTCGACGTCTATTTCGGACTCGCTCCGAACAAGGCCTCGATGGTCGATGTCGGTCCGAACATGCCGGATTATATGGGCAATGACGCGCCGAAAATCTTCAAAGACGTTCGGGACGGGCTCGCGAGCGTCGAAGGGATGACGGTCATGGATTACCGGAAACCGTTGAACGCAGCGGATCGGTTGAGTGACGTCTTTTATAAGACCGACTACCATTGGAATATTCACGGCGCCTATCTCGCCTATGCGCAGACGGTGAAACAAATCGCCGCTGACCACCCGGAAGTCGGGGAACCGCTGAAACCAGGCGAACTCCGGACAAAAACGCATGAACGTCCTTATTACGGCTCGTACGCCCGTAGCACGACGCTACAGTACGTGAAAGACGGTGATTCGTTCGAGTGGCTCGAACCGAAAGCCGGTTACACGCCGAACAACATTTGTTACAACCGCTCAGAGACGTGCGGCGGGAACTTGATTAACAAGAAACCGCTTCAGGCAGAAGAAACGTACACAGAGATGTACTCGCTCTTCCTCCACCGTAACTGGCCGATCATCACGATGGACCAAGAGACTCCGAAGAACGACACGCGCACGCTCATCTTGAAAGATTCGTACGCGAACCCGATGCTGACGCTGTTGCCGGAGCATTTCGGCCACTTGTCCGTCATCGACATCCGTCACTTTGACGAGTCATCGATTGAGACGTATGTGAAACAGAACGATATCGACGTCGTCTTGTTCATCCATAATGTCAACCTCGGTGAGTTTATCCCGCTCTATCATGAGAAATTGAATGATTGACTTATTGACGAACCGACTCGCCTTTCGCGAATCGGTTCGTTTTTTTAATGAATTAAAAGGACTTACGGTATATCTCCGTCTTGTTCGCATCGCGCCAACGGATGAACGCAGTCAACAAAATGAAAAACGCAACGTATATTACGTTGCGTCTTCGTTAGAACCGGAAATAGATGAACGGGTTGAAGCTGCTCGCGACGATGTACGATACGGCGAAGATGAAAATCGTCGCCATGAAGCCGAGCCGCATGAAGCCGGCCATATAGTTGACCCACAGCTTCTTGCTGTCTTGCTCGAGGCGGAGCACCTTCTCACCGAACTGTTTCGGGAGCGGTGTCGCCGCGATCATCGCGATGACAAGGATAACCCCGTACTGCACGAAGTAGAACATCGCCTCGCTATCCCATACCGGCGCCCCGTTCAAGTTGAACATGGCCGATAAGTAGGATAATGCATAAGGGAAGTCGTCCGCCCGGAAGAACACCCAGCCGATAATGACGACAAACAGCGTGAACGCATGCGCGAGCGGTGCCGGGAGCGCTTTGAGCCACGCCCCGAGGAACGCGCGCTCGAGCATGATGAAGAGCCCGTAATACGCACCCCAGGCGATGAACGTCCAGCTCGCCCCGTGCCACACGCCTGTCAAAATCCAGACGATGGCGAGGTTTCGATACAGCTTCCACGCACTGCCACGGTTCCCGCCGAGCGGGATATAGACGTAGTCGCGGAACCAACTGCCGAGCGAGATGTGCCAGCGCCGCCAAAACTCGGACACCGATTTCGAGATGTACGGATAGTTGAAGTTCTCGAGGAAATGGAACCCAAACATCCGGCCTAGCCCGATGGCCATGTCGGAATATCCGGAGAAATCAAAGTAGATTTGAAGCGAGTACGCGATAATCCCGATCCAGGCGAGCCCCATCGACATCTCACCCGCATTTTGCGAGAAGATTTGATCGGCGACGTAGCCGGCGTTGTTCGCGAGGAGCATCTTCTTCGCGAGCCCGATGACGAATCGCTGAATCCCGCTCGCGAAGTCGTCCATCGTCTCTTTCCGGTCGTTAATCTCATCGGCGACCGTCTGATAGCGGACAATCGGTCCGGCAATCAGTTGCGGGAAGAGCGAGATATAGAGCGCGAGGTCGAGCGGGTTGCGCTGTACTTTCCCGTCTTTCCGGTACACGTCGATGACGTAACTCATCGCTTGGAACGTGAAGAACGACACGCCGATCGGAAGCGGGATTTTCGGGTCGGTCAAATCAAGCCCCGTGATGGCGTTGACGTTCTCGATGATGAAGCTCGTGTACTTGAAGACGGACAAGAGCAACACGTTCCCGGCGACCATGCCGGCGACGAGCCACTTCGCCTTCTTCTTGTTGTCACGATTGTTGTCGACGAGTAAGCCGAACGCATAGTTCATGACGATCGAGGCGAGCATGACCGCCGTGTAAATCGGCTCGCCCCATGCGTAGAACAACAGACTCGCGACGAGCAGCACCGTGTTCTTCAAGAAACGCGGCGAGACATAATAAAGAATTAAGACAATCGGTAAAAACCAAAATAAAAAGATCGTCGAACTGAAGAGCATGATTTTCCTCCTCTCTTAGAAAAATAAAAAAGACTGCCCCGAGGGACAGTCTAAAGCCATCAACGCGTGAAGCGTTCGACGATTGCGTCGACGATGCGGCGTGACGCCTCCCCGTCCCCGTATGGGTTAGACGCTTTCGCCATCAATTGGTGCGCCGAAGCATCTGACAACAACTCATCGGCGAGGCCGAAGATGACTTCTTCCTCGACACCGGCGAGTTTGAGCGTGCCAGCCGCCACACCTTCCGGACGTTCCGTCGTGTCACGAAGGACAAGGACCGGTACGCCGAGCGATGGCGCTTCTTCTTGCACGCCACCTGAGTCCGTCAAGATGAGGTGTGAGCGTGACGCGTAGTTGTGGAAATCGAACACGTCGAGCGGCTCGATCAAGTGGACGCGGTCGAGGTCGTTTAAGATCTCACCGGCAAGTTCCCGAACGATCGGGTTCATGTGGACCGGATAGACGACTTCGATATCATCGTACTTCTCGATCAAACGGCGCACGGCGCGGAACATATTGCGCATCGGCTCGCCGAGGTTCTCACGACGGTGTGCCGTGAGCAAGACGAGACGTTTGTTCTCAGCCGTGATCGTGTTGAGCAACGCGTTGTCGTAATCGTCTTGGACGGTCGTCTTGAGCGCGTCGATCGCCGTGTTGCCCGTGACGAAGATGTCGGCTTCTTTCTTGTTCTCACGGAGCAAGTTATCAGCTGACGTCTCGGTCGGTGCGAAGTGAAGGTCCGCCATGACGCCCGTCAATTGACGGTTCATCTCTTCCGGGTACGGCGAGTACTTGTTGTACGTACGAAGGCCTGCTTCGACGTGCCCGATTGCGATTTGGTTATAGAACGCAGCGAGTGACGCGGCGAACGTCGTCGTCGTGTCCCCATGGACGAGGACGATGTCTGGTTTCGCTTCCTTCATGACTTCATCAAGCCCGTGAAGGACGCGCGTTGTCACATCGAAGAGCGTTTGGTTCTTCTTCATGACGTCAAGGTCATAGTCTGGAGTGATCTTGAAGAGCTGGAGTACTTGGTCAAGCATCTCCCGATGTTGGGCTGTGACAACGACGATCGGTTCGATCCCTTCACGTTGTTTGAGCTCCAAGACGAGCGGAGCCATTTTGATTGCTTCAGGACGTGTACCGAACACGGTCATAACTTTAATCATACAGATTCTCCTTTGAGGGGTTTTCGCGGCAAGATAATTGTTTCACCAATGTCGTTTTGGTCGACAATCGTCGTCCGTTGCGCCATCTTCTGTTGCTTGAACTCAGATTGACGCTTCGAATCGAGCGTGCGGAACCATTTTAAGAACTTCATGTACTCGTCGGCCACTTCGTCGACCGGCCCATACTCGCGAATCTCACCGTATTCGAGCCAGATCGCCTGCGTACAGAACTGACGGACTTGCGACACCGAGTGACTGATGAAGAAAATCGTCTTGCCTTCGTCTTTAAACTCGTTCATCTTAACGAGACAGCGGTCGGTGAACGTCTGGTCCCCGACCGAGAGCGCCTCGTCGATGACGAGGATGTCTGGGTCGATGTTGATGGAGATGGCGAAGCCAAGCCGCGATTTCATTCCGCTCGAGTACGTTTTGACCGGTTGGTCGATAAAGTCGCCGATGTCGGCGAACTCGATAATTTCCGGGGTAATCGCTTTGATTTGATGCTTGTCCATCCCGAGCATGAGACATTTCAGCTCGATGTTCTCCATCCCCGTCAAGTTGCCGTTTAGGCCTGACGAGATGGCGATGAGCGACGGTTTCCCGCGCAACTCGATTTTACCGTGCGTCGGCGGGATGACGTCCGATAACAAGTTCGACATCGTCGACTTGCCGGAGCCGTTTATCCCGAGAATGCCGACGACCTCGCCCGGCGGGACTTCGAACGTGACGTTACGGAGCGCATAGAATTGCTTCCCGTTCGCCCGGTTGAACAATACTTCTTTCAGTTTATCACTTTGTTTCCGGTACAACGTGTACCGTTTTGATACGTTTTCAAACTTCACTTGGTAGCTCATACGTCACCGCTCCTTAAATGTAGTCAATGAAGTAGCGACGGAAACGGACGTGAATCGCCGACCCGATCAAGAACGTCACGAGCGTGAAGCCCCAGAAGTAGAGGCCGTAGCCCACGTTCTGCATGAGCCAATCCGTTCCGAGGAACATCGACCGGTACCCTTCTACCAAATAATAGAGCGGGTTGATCATGAGAATCGTTTCGAGCTTTCCAGTCGGTTGCCAGAAGATAGGGAGTAAATAAAGCATCATCCGAATAATTTGTGACAGCAAATTTTGAAAGTCGCGGATAATCGTGGCCAGTGCCGACGTCAACAGCGAGAACGCGTATAAGAACGCGAGCGCACTGAGGAGCAGGTACGGCAAGAACAATATGTTCCAGCCTTCACTGATGCCAAACGCCATCATCAAGATGAACGCGATCGCGACCATTGCCACGTGTCGGTACAGTTCCGACAAGATGACGTACGCCGGGATCGTGCTGATCGGGAAACTCATCTTCGAGACGAGTGCGATCTTCGAAAAAACGGATCGAGAACCACTGACGATGGCCGGTCCAAAGAAGAACCATGGCACGATTCCTGAGACGAGCCATGGTAGGAACGGGACATCACCAACGTCTCGACCCGCACGAAGACCGAACCCGAAGACGAGCCAATAGATCGCAATTTGGATGATGGGCGTAATGATTTCCCACAAGTATCCGAAGTACTGCATCGAATAGCGACTTTTCGTTTCATATAGAGAGAGTCTCACGATTAAATAGAGACTCTCCCATAGTTCGATGAATACTTGCTTCGAGGCTTTGATCATAGCGGGCACCTAACGGATTAGGCCAACGTCACTTTCCCGTTGACGTATTCGTACAAGTTTCCGTAATTCACAACCGCAAGGTCGCTGTCATCGGCCTTCACGATGTTACGTGTGTCAAAGATCATCGGACGGTTCATCGCCGCGTTCAACTCGCTGAAGTCGAGCGCTTTAAACTCGTTATGGTCAACGAGGACGAGGACGAGGTCCGCATCTTTGATTGCTTCTTCTTTCGACACGAGGTCGAAGTGTTTTGATGACGAGACTTCGACATGTGGGTCGTGGACGGCCACGTTCATGCCTTGCTCGAGCATCAATTCGATAATCTCGACAGCCGGGCTTTCACGCATGTCGTCGACGTTCCCTTTGTACGTCACGCCGAATGCGGCGATTTTTGCCTCAGGCTGGTCTGAAACGAGCTTCTGCACGTTCTCGACGACGTAAGCCGGCATCGAGACGTTCGTGTCGCGTGAGAGCTTGATGATCTTCGCAAGCTCAGGCTGTTTCGCCACGATGAAGTACGGGTCGACCGCCAAGCAATGTCCGCCGACACCAGGGCCTGGGCTGTGAAGGTTGACGCGCGGGTGCTTGTTCGCCATCTCGATGACGTCAAGGACGTTGATGTCGAGAGCGTTACACACTTTGGCGAGTTCGTTCGCGAGGGCGATGTTCACATCACGGAACGTGTTCTCCATGAGTTTCGACATTTCAGCCGTCTTCGCGTCCGTCTTGATGATTTCCCCTTTTACGAACGTGCCGTATACGTTTGCACCGGCGTCCGCACAAGCTGGCGTGATGCCACCGACGATACGGTTGTTGTGCACGAGCTCATGAAGGATTTGTCCTGGGAGGACACGCTCTGGACAGTGGACGAGGAAGATGTCCTCACCGACGACGAAGCCTGCTGCTTCGACGAGCGGCTTGACATGGTCGTCCATCGTACGTGGCTCGATTGTCGACTCGACGATGATGACGTTACCCTTCTCGACGTATGGAAGGACGCGTTTCGTCGCTTCGAGTACGTATGTGAGGTCACACGACTTATGCTCGTCATCATTGTTCGGTGTCGGAACGGCGATGATGAACGCGTCCGCTTTCTCCGGCTCGAGTGAGGCGTGGAACTTGCCTTTCGCGACGACGTCTTTTACGACGTCTCCGAGGCCTGGCTCTTCGATGTGGATTTCACCACGGTTCAATTTATCGACAACTGACTGATGAATGTCCACACCGACGACGTCGACGCCGTATTGGGCGAAGACCGCAGACGTTGGGAGTCCAATATATCCTAATCCGATCGTACATACTTTCATAGTTGAGATTACCTCCATAGATTAGTGACAGGTGTCACTGAATATTGCTTAACATTTCATATTGTTTAGGATTTTACCAAAAATCAAACCCATTATACTCCTGATCCGATTTATTAAGCAATTACATTTTCATGACAAAACGGGATTACATCGGGCGGACCGCTCGTACGTTCGTACCGAGCACGTATTCCGTACTGAGCGCTGCCGCACGCACATCCCCTACACTATAGCAAACTTCAGGCAATAATGACCAATTCGAAACGGAAACGTTTGCGAACGTTAAGCGGCGGAACATATCTTCGGTTACGACTTCTTTCAATTTTGCCCGCGTAAACGGGTTTAATAGGTAGACACGGATAATGGCCGTGTCCGGATACGTCGCGATGAGTTCGCCTGCTTGTTCGAGTTTGTCGCCGATGATGACGGCACGTGTCGCGGCATGTTGGTTCAAGACACTGTACGAAAAGTACGATAGCTCGGTCGCAAGTTCGCGGATGGCCTTACGTTCATTCGGCTCATCGCGATAGTACAGGCTCATCATCGACGTCTGAGCGTCAATTTTTCGTTCGATTAAGCGTCGCGTCGGTTCGTCCGCCTGTTCGAGCAAGGTGTTGAGCGCCTCGATGACCTCGAGCCGTTGTTTGATTGAGAAGTCGTAACTCTGCGTTTGTCTTGAGACGGATTGGTCACGCACTTGACGATAATAAATGGCTTCGGTGTCCGGCGCAAGTAGCTCGACGCGCGGGGTAAACGTAGCGAAGAGCGTCGAGAAGTAGACGACGTCTTCCCCGCTCTTCAAGTGCGGCGCATACATTGTACGCTTCGCATAGACGGACGGGACGAGTTTACATGCGTTTAGCGTCAACAGTTGGGACATTTGTTCGTACGTCCAGTCCTGTTCAGCTAGCCGTAGAAACTCACGATGGAGCGGAGACGTGAGCGGGTTCCCTTCTGCGTCACGGTCCTGGATGTCGGCGATGACGACGCGATCGGGGAGCGCCCGTTCGAACAGCTTCTCGACATACGCTTCGCTCAGCGTATCGTCTTCGTCTAAAAACGTCACGTATTGACGGGTCGCCGTCTCGAGCCCTCGGTTTCGAGCGACGCCCACGTTCGCCTCTTCTTCGAGCAGACGATGGACGGTGACGTCTTTTCCGTAAGACAAGCTCGCGTCATAGAGTGCCTGTCGGTTCGGTCCATTAAAGACGAGCACCCATTCGACGAGCGACGGATGAAGCGTTTGCCGCTCGAGCGAGGCGAGGCACGTCTGTAGATGCTCCACCGATTCGTGCGAGGCGACGATGACACTGACACCGCGCGCGGTCGGTCCTTCTAAACATACAGGAAGTCGTAACGGTTGAAACCGTTCCTCGACGGTGCGTGCCCACGCCCTCTTCTCGGTTTGAATCGTCGTCAATTCTTCTTCGTACCCGTTCATGACGATTGACCTTCCCGCTCGATTTTCGCGACGAGCTTCCCGGCGACGGGGATTGCTTTCGCCCGTTCGATGATTTGGGTGAGACGTTTCACTTCCGCTTCAATTGCTTCGCGCTTTTCTTTCTCGCTTGCAACTTCTTTCCGCCACTTGTCAGCATTCGCTTTCGCCTGGCGGACGTCCCGCTCGAGCTCTTTCATCTTTTGGATTGTGTTTTCTTTCCCGCGGATATGTTTCGCACCCTCTTCGAGCACGTCTTGTTTCACCGCTTCAATCTGGTCGGTCAAAGCTTGCAGTTGTTCCCGTAAAAATGCATTCTCACGTTCGACATACTCAACTTGTTGACGATCCATGACGATTTCCTCAGCTTTCTATGACCCACGACCCCATCTTAATCCGGACGGTGTGTTGGTCGTTTTGGAATTTGAACGCTAACTTGATGAACTTTGCCTCAACTTCTTTTGGAATGCGGTGACGAATTGTGTTGACGCCTGGCCGGAGCTCATGGCTGAACGCCGTCTTTTTCAAATTCTTCTTCGCATCGTATTGCATGATGTACAGCTCAATCGGTGTCACGTCTTCAGACAACAGCTCAATCGTGCCATCGAGGTCGATGTACGGCGCACTGCCGAGCATCGCGTCTTTTTGGAACTCGGTCGAAGGGACCGCGCTGAAGCTCTGATTGAACAGTTGCAAATAGCCGTTCTCCCCGTTCAATGGCGCCACTTCGAGATGGGCGACGAACTGTTCTTCCGTCAACGTGAACAAGTCAGCGTTGAACGGGACGAAGTAATGATAGATGAACGGCTTGATTGTAACCGAACGCGGCTTATGTGCTTCCGGCACGGTCAATTCGACCGTCTCCGGCTCAATCTCGGACCCGTCCAACCGAACGGTCCAATTGCGGGCCGTCCACTCGTTCCAAAGCGAGACGTACCCGTGTTCCGGGGCGTCACTCGGTTTGAAGCGTTCACTTACGCTCTGTTCGACACCGAGTCGTGTGTTTACCTCCTTCACTTGTTCTGGCGCGACGTGATCGAGCATGAGTCGCCAGTTGAGTGGCGCCGGCACGATTGTCGGAAGGAGCGGTGAGTCGCTCCATGCGAACGACTCTTTGACGAAATGAAGAGGCTTCTCGCCGAACAACGCATCAAGGGCGAGTTTGACGAGCTGCCCTTGACGACGGGTCTCATACGGCGCCTCGATGATGTGGCGAAGGACGTCCCGGTCAAAGAGCGGCTGGAGAATCGTCATCTCGCGCAAAAAGCCATGACGGGCATACGCGTGAAAATGTTCGACCTTCAAATGGAACCAGGCCGCCTCGAGCCGGCCGCTCCAATCGCGATCCGCCTCTTCTTCGAACAAGTGATTGAGCATTGCCTCGACTTGTTCGCGTTCATCCTCTCCGAATCCTTCAAATGGGCGGATTGCTTTACGTGACAGCTGTTGTTTCGCCTCGTGTTCATCCATGTTGTCTTTCAAGAACACGTGCTTGCCATATAGCCAGTCCGACCCGTGCTTGCCGACCTCGACGTAAGTGTGATTGACGTCACGTCCGGTCGGGATACTCTCATAGGCGGACAAGTTGCCTTCTGTCGCCTCGAACGACGTGGCGAGACGTTGGCTGAGCGAGAGCGTCAGCGTATCCGCTGGTGCCGGGACGACTTCTCGTTTCGCTTCTGGGAGTAGTTCACGGGCGAGCGTCGCCTCGTTTCCTTCCTCATCCGGAACGTGAAGCGTCACGTCTTTCCCGGCTTCGAGGTAAAGTTTCGCGAGCAACACGTCGAGCGCACTCCCAGCGAATGGGATGTTCACAGCTGTCATCGGTACGGCTACAGCGTTTCGTAGTGCCGTGAGCCACGTGACGGTGAAGTCGTCACGGAGTTTAGATGTCCCGCGTGGCAATTCGTCCCATGTCTCGACCGTCACATGCCCGTCGCGTACGACGAGCCGTTCACCGGCAGCGAGACGTTTGACGCCTTCGATACGCGTATTTCGTCCGAAGACGTGGCCGATGTGGCGCATTTGAATGACCGCTTCGGATTGCTCCGTCGACTTGCCCGCCTTGTCTGCCACGTCGACGAGCGACGTCCCGACGACGACCTCGTCTTCCGTGTAATAGACCGGGAGCAGATTGTTGAACGGAACCTCGACCGTAAAGACGTGATCGAGGCGCAAGGCGATGTTCATCCCGTTCGGCTCCTCGCGTGACGGGTCGTAGTGGCCGAGACGCACATCGAGCGGCGTCTCGGAGACGACGTGTGTCAATCCGTCCCGACGTTCGAAATCGAGCGTATGCGTCTTCGCTTCATACATAAACTGGCTCATAATATATCTCCTCAAAGTATGATAAAACGAGCAAACCCGGAAGCCCGGGCTTGCTCATTGTTTTCGATTCATTTCGGTCAAGATGAGTTGTTCAAGCTTCGGTGCGAGCGTCTCGATGGCGAAATGATGATGCGCGTATGCCATCAAGTGTTCGGTCGCCGCGAGCAACTTCTCAGACTCCCCTTGGAACGATTGAATGATGTCGACGCCGTCTAAAACGTTCTCCATCAACACGTCGTCCGGGTAAATCGTCTCGCTGCCTATCCAGTGGCGGATAATCGGGTACGTGCCCGACGTCATCGCCTCGGCCGGTGCGAGGTGGAAGCTCTCAAGGTCACTCGTCGACAAGACGAATCCGATTTTCGTCAACCACTCCGGTACGTCGTCTCCGTGGCCGTCAAAGACGACACTGTCCTTAAATGCCGGTTCCTCGAGCCGTTCGAGCAAACGATCGTAATAAGCACGCTCGTCTTCCCGTTTGTTGATCCAATAGATCTCGTTCGGGTGATGCCCTTTGATGAACAGCTTGTAGCGCGTGTCTTCTTTCCGCAACGTCTCAAGCATATCGAGCGCGAGGTCGAGCCGTTTCAGCTTCGGGTTGACCCCGATCATGCCGAGGTGGAACGTCAAGTCGTCGAGCTGTTTCGGTTGCACGAGGCGCGTCCCATCGACGGCGTTATAAATCATCGTCATCTTGTGGCGCGGAATGCGGAACAGACGGTACATCTCTTCGAGCATATAGGGCGATACGAGGATGATGCGGTCGATGTTGTGCAGATTGTACTCGCGCGGGAAAGGCGTCTCTTTCTCTTGACGGTGAATTCGGACGATCATCGTCTGGTGCGGCTTCTTATGGTGCGAGTACCAGACGGCGTTACCGAGACCCCACTCACAGAAGATGATATCGGCTTGCTCGAGACACGCCTTACTGTGATTGACGTCATGAATCTTGTGTCCTTCCCACTCGTCAATCAACACGTTAAAGCGCGGATGGCGCTCGAAATAATCCATGAAAAGACGCAGGAACTTGAAGTCATGCCCGGCAAACAGAAGGTTGATTTTCTTCATCGACCAAAGCTCGTCACGGAGGCGTTTGTACGTGTTCGTGAACGTGTAGTACTGCGCCATCTCGTAAAGCCGCGTTGCCGCGTCGCGGTAAACGGCCTCATCGGTCAAGGCGAGCTTCGCCTTCTCGATGAACTCTTGTTCTGAATTGACGTAAAGCGGGTAATCCGGGCCGAGGATGAGTTCGTGCATCGGGTTCCGGTTCAAGAGGACCGGTTTCCCGAGTGAACCGTACTCGAGCAACTTCGTCGACAGTTCGAGCGAGGCGTCAAGCTCCGGATGGCGCCATGAGACGCCGATGGCACTCGATTCGATGAGCGTCTCGACATCGGCGCGCGGAATGCCTTTGAGCCATGTCAATCCATCGTCTGCTTTTAAGCGGGCAAGGATGTCTTGCTTGAAATTCGGGTTATTCGGGTCTTGGTTGAACTTGTCGCCAGCCACATGTAGCTCGGCCGGATAATCGGCACGAAGTTTCGCGAACGCATCGAGAATCTCTGTCGAATACCAGAGTGGCGCGAATTTCCCCGTGTAGACGAGACGATCGTTCGGTTTCGTGAATGTCGGCATGGCGTCTTTCACGTTCGGGATCATCGGGTTTAAGATGAGGAACGGACGGTCCGTCGGCAAGAACGACTCGAAATACGTCTTCATCGCCTCGGTCTGACAGAGCATGCGCGCCGAGCGTGACGCAATTTGCTTCAGCCGGGCAAGCTCTTCTTCAGAAGCTTGTGTATGGTCGTGCGTGAAATCTGTGATATATGTCCACGTCTTTGCCATCGTCTGTTCATATTGAGACAAGTCGTACGCGAGCTGGAAGCCACGGACGAAAGCGAGATCATACTTCTCCTTCGTCATCAGCGTATCGATAAGCGCTGCTGCCTCGTCGGCTTGAAGCACGCCACGCTCGACATATGGTGCGTCTTGATAAGACGCGTCAGTGAACACGTCGATGAAGCGGACGTTTGGCAACTCACGGATACCGGCTGTCACTTCAGGCTTCGTAATCGAGCGTTTCAAGAGCACATCGACTTTGATGGACGGATCTTGATTCAACATCGAGACGACGGACGTCAGCCAGATGGCCGACCCGTCGATCAAGTTCAAGTTGACGTCCCCGTAGACGAGGACGCGAAGTGGTGTCGTCATAGTTGTACCTCCTGAGCGACTGCTTGCGGCATATCGCTCCCTGCTTTTACATATTGATACGGGTCCGTACTGAAGATGCGTTCTCCGGACTGGGCGAGTTCTTTCAGTGTCGCGTCTTGTTTCAACACATCGAGCGCCTCCGCCACGCTATAGAAGCGGAGTACGTCCGGTTTCATGATCGAGCGCGACGGCGTCGCGTCGAAGACGTAACGGTACGTCCCGTCCGAATCGACCTTCTCAAGCTTGTCGTCCCACGTAAAGTAGTCTTCTTTCGTTAAGATGTTCGAATCGGCGTAACGTGTCGCGAGCATATAATCTGACACGTAAGACGGCCCATAATAGTCACTCGGGCGGATGAACGCCATCCAGTCGAAGCCGTCCAAAATCTCAGACAAGGCGTTATATTGCGGCAAGTAGCTGAGCATGAACGTCGACACGTCTTCTGTGTTATATGCCTCGTACAAGTCGAGGTGGCCTTCAAACTTGTCGAGGAAGACGACGAGGTGTTTATGCTCATAGTCTTGCGCGCGGAACGTCTCGACGGCGCGGTTCATCTCGTCCGCCGAACGGACGAACGCGACGAGCGCGACTTCCGGGTGGTCGACTCGATAGGGCAGACCGATCGCCCCGACGATTTGGGCGAGGCGTTGCGTGTATGTGTGATATTTAAGCACGTGGCGCATACCGCCCATCGCGACATCCTCATAGAAGCTATCGTCTGTCAACAGTTTACGGAACGTCTCTTCGAGCATCTCGTCGCCTTCATCTAAGAAGACGTAGTCGCCGAGCATCTGTTTGACGCCGATGGAGCGCGTGCTGACGACCGGCGTCGCACAGGCGAGTCCTTCGAAAACACGACGTGAGAACATCGTCGGTGAGTCGTTCACCGAGTTGACGTTCAGCATGACTTTGAAGCCTTTGTACGCCTTCGCGATTTGGTTGTATTTCAAGCTCCCACGGATCGATTTACGGAACTGCTCCGGGAATTGAAGCTGGTCCGTCTCGCCACGCTGGTTCATCTCATAGTTGCGGTCGTAGATGACGAGGCCATACTTGTCGGCTGCCGCGAACAGACGGTCCATGTCAATCCGGCGTGACTCGTGGCGGTTCGAGTAATACGAGCCGGCGAAGGAAGCGTACGGTTCACGCGTCCCCGGGAGACGAATCGGGTTATGTTCTTTCGGCTGCGCCGCGAACGGCAACGCGCCGACCCGGTCGTGTCCACAATCTTCTTTATAATTGTCGAGAATGTTCGCATCCGTCGTGTAGACGAAGTCGAACCGTTTCGCCGTCTCGATGAAACGCTCGTAGTGAATCGGGTCCTCTTTGTTCCAGAACACGGTCGGCACGTTATTCAAGCGGCACCACTCGAGGAGGGCGTCAAGCTCTTCCCATGTGTTCGTGCCATATTTGACAATCTTTTTCTCCCACGTCTTGTCGTTTCCTTTCCAGGCAGACTCGACCATGAGGAAGTCAGGCTGGCGGTCGGCGAGGACGGCCGGCCAGTCGTCCGGCGAGAACGTGATCAACTCACATTCCGGGCGATACGATGCGGTCGTGAACTCATCGAAGATGGCTGCGACTTTCATCTCGTGCAACTCACGTGGCTTCGCTTCGAAAAGACGTGCCTCACGTGGGTCAACCCACTCCGGCACTTGTGTCCGGTCGGTGATGATTTCCTCGCTGACACGGATGTTCGTGACGAGCGTCTCCCCTTGCCCGTCGACACGGAGGGCGAAACGAAGATAGCGCACGTCTTTCCCGAACTCAAAAATCTTCTCGCTGCCGAGCTGGACTTGCTGCATCGACAAGCGCTCCGTGAGCGAGTACGAGATGATGTAGAGGACGACACCTGTGTTCTCCCCGAGTTCGCCGTCGACTGTCACGCGGTAGCGGTGGTTCGGGCGGACCGTGTACGGTTTCTCTTTCGGGAGTACCGTGAAACGGTTGTTCGTCTCCATATATGATACGTAACGGCGTACATCCGGCTCGACATCAAGGACAAGACGGAGTCCGTTCGGGTCTTGTTTCAACTTGATCGACTCTGGCGTCGGAATCGTCCAGAACGTCGGGTCGAGATCGAACGTCTCCGTACGGCGGACGCTGTTCTCACGGATGACACCGAGCTTCAAGTCCGAGATCGTCCCATTCCCGTGGAAGCGAACGAAGTAGCGGACCGACTCGTGGCTCGGCGTGAGACTCATGACGTTACTGAAGCCGAGAGGCACCTCGATGAGCTGGTCACGTTCCCCGTGCGCGTACGTCGCGACGAAGAGCGTCGCTTTCGCCATCTCGGTCGCGTCTCCTTTTAAGTAAAAGCGATAGACATAGTCGTCCATATCGGCGAGCGGGAAGTCGATGCCGCGTTCGGTGTCGACGTGTGGGAGTGCTGATTCAAGAACGCCGTAATGCTCATACTGGCTGCCTTGCCCTGTCACCGTGATCGTGTTGCCGTCGACCGCGACGATGCGATTGAGCGGAGAGATCAGTTCGAGTGACTCGGCATTGAGTTCAATCATCGTATCGAAGTCGGCGTCGGCAACGGCGCTGCTCATTCCTTCGACGTTCCAAAGCGGTTGTCCGTCGATGAGGAGCGACTGAATCAAGACGCGTCCTTTCCCTTGCGTCTGAATGACAAAACGAGTTTTTGTCTCGTCGTCACGGAGCGTGACTGTCGTCCGGACACCGTCCCCGACACGGACGACGCGCGTCCGCTCTTGATCGTTATACATCATGACGAGAAGCGTGACATCGATGTCACCGCTCTTCTCGACGTTCAGGCTCGCGTCAAACTCGCGAATCGACGGGTTGAGCTGGAACGAGTCCTGGCCCGGCACCGAGCGGAATGACGAGGCACGCTCCCCGTACGTCAAAAATTGTTTCTCGGCCATCGTAGAAACGAGCGCCGCGCCGTCCACTTCATAGTTTGCAGACGTCCGGGCATGCCAAGACGGGACGACTTCGACGAATTGTCTCGTCTGTACTTGCGTCTTCGTCCCTTTCATCAACCGACGGCCGATTCGTTTGCCGCGCTGCATGCCTAAATAGACACCACGTTTCACTTTACGTTTCCAACTCATGGGGGTTCCTCCAAATTCATAATGGCATCGTTTTCTCTTTAGCCGATGCCTTCTTATTTGAAACATCTCGTTTCGACACCCATTGATTATAGCAAACGCACAATTCAAAAGGCAAAATCATCTGGATGACAAATCGAAGACAGAAAAAAAGGACACCCGAAGATGTCCTGTTCCGATCATTGTTTGACGTCGACCACGCGGCCTTCGACCGTCGGTGTGACTTCGCCAAGTTTTACGAGATAGTCGCGCATGATTTCCCAGTCGATGAGACCGAGGTCGTTGACGCGTCCTTCTTCGTAAGCCTTCTTGAACTCGAGGTAGTTGTCCCCACCTTTTGCTGCGAAGAAGTTTGTCGCAATCTTATATGTTGCAGATGGATCGATATCGACATACGTTCCACCTTGGAGCACCTGTGCCTTGACGACACGGCTGTTCGCCGGTTTCGAGCTGTCGAACTCGAGTTTCATACCAGACATGTGAAGGAAGCCGCCGCTCTCGATTGGATAGACGCTCACGCTACGCTCGAGCGCCGCGAGGAGCTCGCTACCTTGAAGCGTCATGACCGCAAGTGTGTTACCAAATGGAAGCGTTGTGAGGACTTCACCTGTCGTGATTGGGCCAGCGTTGATCGCTGCACGGATACCGCCCGCGTTTTGAATCGCTGCGACGACTTGTGGGTCGGCTTGTTTCGCACGATCAAGCATGCCGTCTGTGATCAAGTTTCCGAGAGCCGTCTCGTTTTTTCGAACGCTCGGCTTCGTCACGTCGCCCGAATCACGTAAGTTTTCGAACACAGTAGTCGTTGAAGCGCCAATTTCTTGGTTTTTAATGGCGTCGATCTCAGCTGCGAACGGTGCGAGGAGACGAGCTGCCCCTGGGTCTGGCGCGTATGTCTTCACGTCGATCAACTTACCAGCTTGTGAGACGACTTTGCCGTCTTTGTCGAACACGAGGTCGAGCGTGCCGAGGAAGTCACCATATTGATACGCTTGGACGATGACCGTCGGGTTTTCGCCTTCTGTGATGAGCACCGGCTGATCAAGACGTGTATGCGAGTGGCCACCGATGATGACGTCGATGCCGTCGACGTGCTTCGCGAGCTCGAGGTCGTTGTCAATGGCCGGGTTGTCATCGTAACCGATGTGTGTGACCGCGACGATTTGGTCGACGCCCATGTCTTCGAACGCCTTGACGGCTTTTTTCGCCTCTTCAATGTAGTTTTGGAACTGAATCGGGCCAGGGCTCGCGATGTTCGCTGTGTCTTCTGTCGTCAAACCGAAGAACCCGACTTTCTTGCCATCGACTTCTTGGATGATGCCTTCATACAAACGGCCATTGTATGGCTTCGTCGCAATCTCGTCACGGAAGAGTGACTTCATGTATTGGTCGCTTGAGTAATCGACGTTTGAGCTGACGAACGGGAAGTTCGCGTAACGGACGAATTGGGCAAACTCTTTATGGCCTGTCTCTGTACCGAGGTCAAATTCGTGGTTACCTGGCACCATCATGTCGTACTTCATGTAGTTCATGAGTTTGAGATCGACTTGTCCTTTGAACTCGTTGAAGTAAAGTGACCCTGAGAAGACGTCACCCGCGTCGACTAAAAGACGATTTGGATTTTGTGCACGGAGTTCTTTGACAGCTGCAGCACGGTTCGGTGCGAAGTCGAGTGAAGCGTGCGTGTCATTCGTGTGCATGAACGAGAGCTCGTACCCTTTCACTTCGTAAGGAACGTCGAGCGTGACCGTACGGCCTTTATGCGTGTACGACGCCGTCGCCGTGAACTTGCCGATCTTGTCTGTCGACAAGTTCGTCCACTGGACCGGTTGACGGAGGACGCGATCGACGAATTGGACTTGGAGCGTGTTGAGTTGGCCCGTCAACTTCTCACCGTGTTTGAACGTCCACTCACCCTTCGGTGCGATGATCGCTTTCGGATAGTTGATAACGCGCACTTTTTTCTCGAAATGCTGATTCTTCCACTTGATGTACCCTTTTACCGTTTGATATGTACCGAGCTTATCCATGTCGACGGTTGATTTGTACCAGTAGATTTTGTTGCCTTGGTATGTCTTGTCGAGTGCCGCGTCAAGATCCCCATTCTCGACGAAAGCTGCCTTCAACTTGATCGTTTGTTTAGCCGGGGCTGCCTCTGTCACGACCGCAGGGGCGATCACCGATGCCGTGAGCGTTGCCGCGAGCATCCCTTGATAAAACTTGCGTGTTTTCGAATTCAACATGCAATTGTTCCTCCTTTAGTATGTATATGTCGACCGAAACGAAGTCATACCCGCGATTTCACTTCTACTGCCAGATGTCTGACATCAAGCCAATGGAAGCGATTACAAAATCCGTACAGACTTCATCTTTAAAGATACGCAATCTCATAAAATAACACAATTACTTTTCTGTAAATATTTCGTGATTTCTTTCGGATTTTGAAAAAAGAGGACGCCGAATGGCATCCTCTTTCCGATTTATCCTTCTATGCCTTCAGTTTCTTCTTCCGGTACATCGATTTCGCCTTTTGGCATCTCCATCGTCCGCGAACGACCGTCCGATAACGAGTACGATACGACGTATGTCGATTCCGTCTCAGTCACGTGTGAGAACGTCACGCGCGTATTTGATTTCGACATGTGGAACAACGTCACGAACGACGTGCCCGCCCCCGTCTTCGTCGAGACGACTTGGTGGCGCGGCGTCCACTCAAAGTCGCGATAGGCGACGAAGCTCGGCTCGAGCCGCATGACTCCGACCGAAGCGATCGGCAACTGGATGACTTGGAGCGTACGCCCTTCCTTGTCACGGAACAGCGTCTCACCGTCCTTCTCCTCGACCGGCTCTAAGCCGACGCCGAGGTGAAACCGCTGTGTGAACGAGGCACGTGCGTCCGAGCGCACCGTGTCGGCGACGAGCACGGTACCAGCCTGGTCATGGGCGATACTGCGCGTATGATGGATGCCTTGTCCCATCAGTTCGCTGAAGCCTGTCGCCCGCTGTAACCCGTCCGCCTCTTCGACCGACTGGATGCCGCTCTTCCCAAGTGTACTCGCGTGCAGTGTCAGCTGGCGCGTACCCGTGTTGATCGTGTTATGAGCGTTGACATGCACCGCTTGATTTCGTTCCGGCAAGTTCGTGTAGCCGAAGCGTCCTGTCTCGACGATAAAGTCGCGCCCGTAGCCGTACAAGTCGATGCTCAAATCGTCCTGATGCTTGTGGGCCGTGTTATGGAAACCGGCCGTCATCATAAGCGAGACCGCGTCCGCGAACGGTTTCGTTTCTCCCCAATGCTCGCGCAGGACGGCGTATTGCGTATGGAGCTGTTTCGTCCGCTCGACTGGGCGGACGCCTTCCTTCCCGCCCGTCACGGCGAACAATAAATGCGGATAGTCGCGCATCGTCGAAATCATCGACGCCGTGCGAGGCTCTCCCGTCGTGTCACCAAAGAGCGGCAACGTCCGATTCGGCTTGATGAGCGGGACGAGCGTCTCCGGCATCTGTTCGACCGCCTCCAAGCGTGGTGACGTCGTGAAGCCGTTCGCCTCGATCCAACGGTTGAACCGGTACAGCATCTCATATGTGTACACTTGATACCCCGGTGAGTGTTCGAGATGGACGTTGTCCGGGCTGAGCGAATGGTTGAGCTGCTCCGTCAGACGCGCGGCCGCGAGCTCGCGCCACTCAGCCGAACGCTCGAGTTCCGGGAACGTCTCGGCGATATCGGTGAGCGCCATGTCTTGGAAGATGCCGTGGTTATGGCGTGGGCGATAGAACGACGGCGTCGACAAGACGTCGCCGTGCCCTTCGACGGCCCGTAGCACGAGCGCGCTGAACGCGGCGTCATTGTTCAACTTCGAGCGCTTGTATTGGTTCCAGAAGTTGATTAAGTGGAACGTGCGGATGGCCGTCCCTTGTTGGTGATAGGCGTTCGGATAGCGCTTGTATTGCGCGGTCGGATATTGTTTCACCCAGCCCTCGATGAGTTGCTTTCCATACGCCAAATATTTGATGTCTTTCGTATAGTGATACGCCATCGTCACTTGGTTCAACACCATCCAGTACTGCGCTTGGAACATGAACGACGTCGAGTCGCCGACTTTAATGTCGCGCTCCCAGTCGAACGTGGCGATGTCCGGAACGGCTTGACGTCCTGGTGCCGCCCCGAGCCGCCAGCTGCCGTTCAAGGCCGATTCGGCTTGGGAGACAGCTTGTGCCTCCGTCAAGAAGCCATAATAGTACGGCACTTCGCGCTTCACCGAGCGGGCTGTGTAATTGTGGAGCAGGCGGTCATATTGGCTGTCGGCGACGACGGCTTTCGTGAGCATCGTCGTCTTGAGCGGGATGTCCCGTTTTAAGCCGTACGTCCGGCGCCCGTCGACCTCGACTTGATAGTAGCTTCCCGATACACCGACGACGTCATAGCGTTTGTTCGGTGTGAGTGTAGCGATCGGTTTCATCGACTTATCCGGCATGAGCCGATAGACGATTGTGTTTTTTCCGACTTCTGTGAAGAATGGACGGGTGCTCGCTTCTGCGCCGACCGATGACGTTGTTAAAACGAGCGCCGTCGTTAGCAGCGTCCCTTTCATAAATGCATTCATCAAATACCCCATTTATCTTTTTTTACCATCATAACATGGAAATAAGGAAAGTTTTTCAAAATGAAGGGAAGCGTTTTTTAGATTTTATCTTGACGAGTTGAAAGAGTCGGGTCCATTGTATATGCTAACGCAGGACTTCGTTCGTTTGTTCGATTTGTTCTGCTAGCTCCGTGGCTTGTTATTTCGTCGAACTCATATAGATGAATGAATTTGGAATTCAAAAAATATCTTTAGTTAATTCCTTCAATATTTTTACCTAAAAACGAAAAAATAAAGCGACATGGATTGGATGAAATTGTATACTTATGTGGAAGAAACTGATAGAAAGAGGTGCAATTATGTGTCCTTGTTCGCCTTGCTCGGAACGCTTCACGTATAAACGTAATTTAGAACGGCTCGCCGAGATTGACTTGCACCAGTCGACTTCATGTGAGTTCACTTTCACATTACGTGTCCATAGTCACGCAAAGCTGGCCGAACCGTTTCAAGAGCTCGACTCGTTCGACTCCACGTCGCTTTGGAAGTGGTTCCCGAACATGAAAGAAACATACGACTCGCAACGAGACTGCTTAAAAGCAGCGACGTCTTGTTTAGCCGTTATGGTCATTAACTAACTTACGAGGTGTTACGTATACCTCTCCCTATATTCAAAACGCTTGTCCGAAATGATTCGGACAAGCGTTTTTTAACGGACCGTCACGTACAAAGTCCGGGGGAGCGCTTCTAATCAAGTGAGTTTCATTTTCCATTGATGACTCCCTCTATCAAAAAAGCGATCTCTCGCTAACATGCAAGAAATCGCCTTCTATTTATATGAATCGAGACATATCACTTCGTTACGTTGACCCGCTTCACAGTAGATCCATATTTGTTTTTAGCCGTCACGGTAAGCGTCGCGCCTGCTTTTTTCTTACTCATGTTGAACGAATAATTCCCTTTCGCGTCAGCCTTTCGTGTGTACGATTTGTTTCCGATGGTGAGCACGACCGAAGCGTTTTTCTCCGTCTTTCCACTCACTTTCGTGGAACGTGTCGTCACCTTATTGACGACGAGCTCTGGGAGCAAGTGGCTCGCTTTAACGAGGAGCTGATATTTGCCTGTGTCACCATCTCCATAAGAGTCAAATACGCTAACGTAATACGTTCCACGGTTCAAGGCGATGCGCTGCACGAACCGACCAGGCGAGTTCTCACGTCCCGTCACGGATTCATGGATTAAGTACTGGTTGTTCGCATCTTGCAATACGACGTTGGCCTGGCTCGATACATACGACGTTAAGTCCAACGTGATGACCGAGCTCTTTGGGACAACGATTTTATAGTAGTCTTCCGTGTCGTTCCACGACAAGAAGCCGGTTATTTTTTGATAGAACGGAAGCGGCATCGCTTCTGTCGTGCCATTGTTCGGCTCTCGCTCCGTGTTACCAGCTTTAGTGAACGTCGTACGCACTTCATAAACCCCGGTATCTCCGTCCCCATATCGATCTTCGACTCCTAAATAATATGTTCCCGCCTCCAAGTCGACACCATTTGTGTATACCCCGGGATTGTTGTAGGCGCCTGATATATTTTCGCTAAAGACGTCTCGGTTGTAAGAATCGGACAGTGTCACGCGCGCCGCACCGTCCACGAAACTCTTGACGTTGAGCGAGAAGCGGCCCGCACTCGGTAGTACGACTTTATAGACGTCTAGACTATCTTGGAGCGACAAGAAACCGCGCGTCGTTCGTCCGAACGGGAGAGGTTGTGCTTGCGCGGTACCGTCGTTCGGTTCGACATCATGCGTTGCCGCTTTTTTGAAGCTTGAGACGATTTCAAACTTACCTCGGTCCCCGTCCCCATACGTGTCATACACACTCATCTGATAAGTTCCCGGCTCCACATCGAATACATACTTCGCTCGACCCGGTGTATTCAATTGGCCACTAATATTTTCGTCCAACAACATCTGATTGTACTGATCCGATAATTGATAACGGGCATAATCCTCGACAGATGATGTGATGTCTAACGTGAGCCGCCCAGCCTCCGGCACGTTCAATGCATACACATATTCATCTTGCCCGTCCGTAATCTCTCCTTTGACGACACCGTTAACAACCATTCCGACTGTCGACGCTTTCGCCACGACCGGAGTCAGACTCGCTACGACCAATGTGAACGCAAGCAGTCCTTTCATCCACTGTTTCATGTTAAATCCCATCCTTTCATGTTCACTTCTCCCAGTGTATGAGGAAACCAATGAAAAGAAATGGTCATTTTCAGCATGATGGGAATTGTTTTCTGATTTTCCGAGTGGAATCGTTAGACAAAAATCGACACCTCTCTTACGTGCAAACGACTACATCTCGCACTCGAACCGATTTCTAAGAGGCTTGCTCCCATAATGGTTGTTATAGAGAAATGGGGGTTAGGCGAAACAACGCTTAGCGCTTGTTTCTTATTGACGTGACGTTATACATAATGCTTCCTATGACGTAGTGACAGGGATGGCGAGGTGCGAAAACCGCATAACAACCATTATGCTGGATTCACCTAGGAAAACCGAACGCGCGCGAGAAAGTAGCGAACGATGCGAGACTTTGACGAACAACTGAACGACTGGGAACCGATGATCCATTACGTCATCCGGACGCTCCACATTCACCCGAACGAGCTGGACGACTGCGCCCAAGCCGGACGCATCGCCCTATGGCGTGCCCTGCTCGACGAGAAGACGCTCTCGAAGACGTATTGTTTCATCCGTATCCGCGGCGCGATTTTGAATCACCGCGCCAAACAAAAAAAGACGCTCGTCCACGAGGTCGCGTGCGAGCATCTCCCGGAGACGGGACAGTCCCCGCTCCCGTTTCAACTATGGCTCTCCGACCAAGAAAACAGTTTACCACCCCGTCATTACGCGTTACTCTGCCATATGCTTTGCGGCACCGAGGACACGCTCGGCTATTCACCGAGCCGGCTTCGGGCATACCGGGCCGAACTGTACCGGATGCTCCGTGAAGACACTCATTAAGGAGAGATGGCGATGAGCATTCGAATCGACGAGGCGGTCAAGCGACACCTCCATTACTTACGCGCGACCGGAAAGGCACAAAACACGATTGACCATGCAAAGTACAAGTTTGACCGGTTCTTATCCATCATGGGTGAGGACGCTCGGCTCGATGCGTTCAAGACGAGGCAGGACGTCATGCCGTATGTGGACTCGCTCCGCGCGAACAATTGTCAGCCCGTGACCATCAACAACTACTTGAGCGCGCTTCGCGGCCTGTATGACTGGGCGATGACCGAGCACTTGACGGCACATAACCCGTTCCTTCGCTTACGGGTGAAAGTGAAAGAGCGGCTCCCTTCTGACGTTCCGACACCCGGGATGATCCTCTCGATTATCGAGGCGATCGACGTCCCGCTCTATCAAACATTCTTGACGTTCCAGCTTCATACAGGCATGCGCATCAACGAGGTCCGACTGTTGACAACAGAGGCGCTCGATTTGGAGCGACGCCGCGTTCACGTCCATGAGTCGAAAGCCGGCAAATCGAGGACGGTGCCGTTGAACGACATTATCTATGAGGTGATGCGGACATATATGGAAGAGGAGCGGCGTCATGGTCCGTCCCCTTACGTCTTCCCGTCCCGCCGTGGTGGCGTCATCTGTAAGACGACGATCAATCGACATTTGACTGAGGCGTCGGCTGCAGTACTCGGCTACGAGATCACGTCGCACACATTGCGCCACGCCTTCACGACACATCTCTACGACCAAGGCGTCATGGAGACGACATTGTCCGAACTTCTCGGCCACGCCGAACCGAAGACGACGAGACGATACATCCGGGTGAAAGAGAACCATCTACGGAACGCAGTGAATCGGATGAATCTGGATTGAAAGAAGGGTCGCCACGAATGACGTGGTGACCCTTCCTCCTATCTAGAAACCCTATATCAAAATTAGAGATTCCTTAGCCCGACTGCTAACGTAGATTTTGATTTAGAGCGCCTTAAGATAAGAAGAATGCATCCAATTCATCATGGTTATGAATAATTTTCTTTGACTCTACTCCGATTTCCTTAGCTAACTCAATTGATGCAGCCGCCAAAGTAGCCGCATTCATCTCAAAATCAAATGCTGCATCCACTAATGAGTGGAATCGTGCGTATTTTTCATTTATCTGTTGAATGACGGCACGATAGGCTTCATCTGCCTTTTTTGATAACTGATCGAAGTACGTATCGAGCACTTTCTTGAGCTCTTCTTCGCGTTCCCCAAGTTTACCTTTCGTGAACTGCCAAATCAGGCTAGTTGCCACAGTACCAAGGATGGCTCCGACTACGGGTACCGGAATGAGCGCTTGTCCAACGACCGCTCCGATTGCAGCAACACCGGCTTCGAAACAAAGAACTTGTCCTTCGGTTACAACCTCGTCTGCATCAATTTTTCCATCCATATAGCGATTAACTAACATCCCGACTCCGATAGCCGCAGTGGTCACAGCACCTGCGAACGGTGCCGACAATGCGGTTAAGTTCGTCAATGCATAGATTGAACCAGCGGATACAAACGCTTTACCACCGGATTTCGCACCCTCTAACCCGAGTTCTTTCCAATCATCCGCATCGAAATCTTCTAATTTCTTCCCAGACTTCACTTTCGAATAAACGCCACTAAGAGTAGTAATCGCAGCAGACACGACAGCGGCTCCGCCAGCGACTTTCACACCTTCACTTAAAGATGGGCCCCGCGCAGCCTGAGCTGTTTGCTTATCCACCTTGGCTTTTTGGTCAATCTCCCGTTTTAACTTATGGTTTTGATCAATCAAATCATCTTGATGTTTTGAAACGGTTTCAAACACTTTTCCTAGTTGTACGTCTCCATAATCAGAAATCGAAGGCTTCACTAAATCGTTGAACGATTTACCTGAAGCTGTTTCTAGTTGAGTGATTTTACTAAGGATCGCCCGAACAGATTTTCCCGACAGTGAATCTGGAATCTCTCCGTTACGAATCTGCTCAATGATGGAGAATTGATCTTTCGGAATCATATATTGAATCGAGTCATCTTGATAAGTTTTAAAATGACTAAAAACATGGCTCAACGTATTATTTGTACCGTTAATAAATTTTGATTGAAATTTAACTCCATTTAAAAGAAAATCCTCAGGTGCCATCCGGCCGACTCCCTCGAACGTCCCAACTTCTTTAAATCCATTTAGCACATTCTTCGCGTTACGAATACCCACTTCTAAATGCTCTGCGACTTCTCCATGCTTCGTACGGATTGTGCCTAAAATATTTTCAGGAGCAGAGAGAAACTCTCTCATTGTGGCGAGATGGGAAAGTGCGCTCTCAAAGTTCTGATTTTGAATACGATGGGCTTCGAACTGAGTGCGAATCACTTCCATGATCTGTTGGTCGATGCGTTGTTGTTTGATTGTATTAAGGCCATCAACACCTGCAGCGATAAACTGATCTTTAAAGATGCGCTCCATGTATTACCCTACTTCTTTCATAAAGAGTTTCGAAAGACTTTGTGTGTTGTTCACGATAGCAATCAACTCACTTTTCTGCTCATACGAGAATTCATTATATGACGTAATATGCGTTGCTCCTTGTAAAAAGCGATGGAACATCATATAAAGATCGTTTGAAAGATTTGTGGTCAACTCTTGCAAGCGAGTAATCTCTAATCGGGCCGCATCCAATTTACGTCTTTCGATTGATATTTTAAAACGTTCTTCATCAGCCTTCACTGCAGCTTCCTTGTTCTTTTTGTTCGCAAAAATCCCACCTGTCAGCAAAGTAGCTGCTCCAATACCCCATCCAATCGGACCGGCAAGAGCGAGTAGAGCCGAGCCCCCAGCCATACCTCCCCCACCTGCTGCAAGGGCACCTCCACCCAACCAAGCCAGTGCTGCGTTTGTTGCTGCCACACCTGATAGCCCCGAAATCGCTGCTCCTGTAGAGGCAGTTCCAAACGTAGTCGCAATCGCCATAGCCGCAGTAGGAGCCAAGGCCGCTGTCGCAACGCCAGCAGCAACACCGGCAGCCGTGCCACCGCCCGCAATCTTTATCATCATTTCCTCATCATATTGGATATCACTGAGTACTTTGAAACTAGAAAGGTTGATTTTTACTTCTTTAAAGTTCCGATCAAACTCTTTTGGTGTGTTCGCCAATTGATTGATATAGTTTTCAATACTATCAATGACAACGACTGAATTCTTCCGTGTTTCATGTAATTTTACAGCCTCAGTAGTCGTTCGTTCACCAATTCTCTTATGAAGCGCAATCTCTTGCTCTAGTTTACGGATAGCGTCTTTTTTTAATGATGTGTTTAACATGTGCATTCCTCCTCGATATATACTCATTTTATTCAAAATGCATTCAAATATAATGATGATTTTCTTTTATATGGAAATAGATTTCTTATTTTTGTTAGCTATTAATTTTTTTCATTATCTTTTTTAAAACACGAACCTGAAACAGCTTTAGTTAGTATAGCTAATTCTTTAAAAGTCCTGCACGAGAAAAATGATATCGCTTTGATTACCAAAAAAAGTGGGGAATAGAACCTCGAAAGAATCACATAACTTTCGTTCTACAAACATTTAGACGAGAAATTGCTAAGAACCACAGCCGCCCTACCGAATATAAACGTTTGAAAACAGAGACTTATCTGAAAGTCGACATCGCCGTCTTCAGTCGCAAGAGCCATATATTTGCCCAGCAATAATATAGATGAACAACGACCTCATGCGAACTTGGGATTCATACGGAACGAAACATCTTCACGCGAAACACGTTCAAGATAGCGACTACTATTTCAGAAAGAACTTCGGCCACTTTGAAAATCAACCATCCTCCTGCTCGAGTTCTGCAAAAGAGAATGCTTCACTGAGTTAGCTCCAAATTAGTATATATACTCATGAGATTATTGGAGGCACGAAGTATCAGCCTTAATTTTAAAAACTGTAGTGTAAGGTATAGAAAACCCGGTAGTGCTTAGGCACTACCGGGTTTACAAGATGGCTCCGTCTAAAGACTTTGCTCTATTTAACCCTAAGGGAGGGTCAACTGTTATTAAACTTACGGTGCTTCAGGTGCATCTTCTGGCGCATCCTCAGATGGTGGTGTTACAACTCCAGTCACAAGACCTTTTACAGTAACAGTTTTTCCGTTAAGAAGGTAAGTTACAATGAAAGTATCAGTCGCAGCTGCATTCTGAATATCAAGGTTTACTGAACCATTCGAAACTACACGAAGATCCGTTTTCGGAATCGAGTTATCTACTAGGTTTGTAACCGTCAATACAGGCTCGATTACAGAAAGTTCTACGCCATATTGATCAGTAACTTTCAAGATAGATTTCAATGTTGTAGCATCATTATTTCCAGCAAGTTCATTAGCATCAAATTTAGCTACACCATCAACCACTGAATCTTTAACAAATTCAATTTTCTCAGCTTTTGGAGCAACTTTCGAAATCGTTACATTTTTTGTAATAGTTGAAGGTTCTTTTTCTCCATCAATTACAATCGTAACTGTAGAAGTAGTTGTATCGGCATTAGTAAACACACCGTCGTTCGTAGCAATTGCTGAGTTCAATTTACCGTTAGCATGGTTCAATTTGTTATCGGTAATGACAGTGTAGTACGAAGCAGGGAGAAGAACTTTAGAACCATCTGCTTTCACACCATAAACTTTAAGATCTTGAGTATGAGTAACTGCTAGTCCATCTGCATAAAGCGTACCCACTTCAGCAACCTCAAACGAGTTGTAAGCAGATTTATCTACTGTTGTGAAGCTTACTTTAAGTGGACTTGTTGCTACTACTTCATTTCCGTTATAAAGTGAGAACGTTACATCTTCAGAACCTTTAGCCACACCAGACAATGTGATAGAAGTAGAGTTTGAAGTAAGTGTTCCAGCTGCAGATACTGCTCCAGAAACTGCATCCGCTTCAGTCACTCGTACCGAAAGTCCTTCAGAGGCTAGTTTACCTTTCAAGTCAAACGTACGACCATATTGATCTTTAGCTACAATATTCTCGTAAGTGATGACTTGTTCGCCACCAACTGCTAATGTTGTTTTCACGTCTTTAAGTGACTCAATTGTTGCAGCATATGCAGCAGCTTTAACATCTACTTGGAATTGTGAAACATGTCCGCTAGCAGGAACTGTTGCAACTTGAACATCGAATCCAGCTGTTCCAGCTGTGTATTCAAGTACCGCTACTCCGTCTTTTCCTTTAACTAGGTTAAGTTTATTTGAAGAGAACGATACTTTACCGTTAAGATCATCAAATTTCGTGACTTGAGCCCCAAACTGATCAACAGCTACGAATGGCACTGCTACTGTTTCGTTAGCTGCAACGAGTTCTGCTGGTGCAGAAATATCGAACTTAGCAACTGCTGGTGCAGCCTTAACGTTCACTTGATACTGAGCTACTTTACCAGTCGAACGCGAGATTGCTGTAACAATTACTGTTCCACCTTTAGCGTAGTTAGCTCCTTCAGTAAAACGAAGACCTGTTTGTTTTTTATCAGCTCCAAGTCCAGCAACTACTCCATTAACGTTGAGAACTGCTGGGTTAGAAGAAGTGAAGATAAATCCTTCGTTTACTTCCGCTTCATTGAGAGCTTTACCATACTGGTCTACACCATTGAGAAGAAGTGCGAATTCAGATCCTGGAGTAGATCCCGTAAGCTCTTTACCATCTTTATGGAAGATGTTAGAGAATGTAAGCGAATCTGCAACAGCAACGTCAGCGATTGTAATAGCTTGTGAAAGTACTGTGTTTGTTGACACATTAATACCTGTCACAGCAATCAAGTCACCCTTTTTCAATTCAGTTGCTGATGAAAGTGTAAGAACACCTTTGTTATCATCTTCTGCAGTCACGCCATTTGATGCAGTCCACTGAATGCTAGTAGCAAGTGGTGAAGATGTAATATCTTCTCCGTATTGGTTAGCTACTTTATAGTTGACTTTGGCCGAAAGTTTATTAGATGCTACCGGTGCTGTTGTAGAAGAGAAAGTAATAGCTCCAACTTTTTCGTTCTCAACTTTCACCGTTTTTGTAACAGGTGCTTCAGTAAGGCCAGAGACAGTCAACGTGTAGTCACCTTCGAAAAGTTTGCTTGGAAGTTCAAGTTTAGCTGATTTTTTATCAGCAGAAGGAACAACTGTAGCATTAACAGCAACTGTTCCACGCTTCAATTCAAACTTAGCTTTTGAAAAATCAACTTCTTTGTTGAATTCAACTTGAAGAGCGTCTGCTGCTACAGCTTTAAATTCTCCAACTTCCACCTTCGTGTTTTTAACTGTGTAAGTAAGCATCTTCGTGATGCGGTTACCGTTGTGGTTATATGAAACGAGAACTTCTTGCTTGCCTTCATCCTTCGTGTTGTAGTTCGAGCTCATTGTGAAGTTTGCAGGAGCTTGTGTGTAAACTTTACCGTCACGGTACATAACGCGGATCGATGGTTTTTCGAGTTCAGAACCAGCTTCGACTTCGCCGAGGTCTTGGTCAAGAACGTAGAGTGGGTAGTTACGAGCGTAAAGTTTCTTGATGTATGTCTTGCCATCAGAACCTTTACCTGTGACTGTTTGCCACTTGTTGATTGCTGTTACGAGGTGTTTGCCCCATGTGATTGTAACGCCTTTTGGTGCGTTGAGAGCGAGTGCCTCTTTGAACTTGCCGCCGAGTACGACTTCTGCTTTGAGCTCAACTACTGAAGTTGAAGCTTCTGCTGCCATTACTGGAGTAAGGGCTGCTGCCGTCACAGCGAGTGCTGCTGACGCTTTGACTAACTTGAATGATTTCTTTGCCATCTTGTGTAAATCCTCCCTTTGGTATGTTGCGATTTTGCGCTACCAGCTTGCAAGCTCCGCTCCCCCCACTAAACGATTCCATATGTATACGCCATTCAACCGAACGACTTATCCAGCCTGATCCTTTAGGTCTTGAGCTTCACCGAAACTAGTAGGTATTTTTCAAGATGTGACTCTTGAACAATTTACCAAGTATGAACTTGGAAAACCTTACATCCATAATATACATAACGCTTCCAACTAGCACAAGCGTTTTTTTTCGCAAAAGTGGGAATGATTTTAAATTTTGGAGCTTTGGAGATTATTCAATAAGCAATTTCCCTCTTTTTAAAATGTCGAAACGAGTCGAAAAATGCCGATTTTAAGCCGTTTGTGAATAATTCATGATTTATATACCTTTAAAAGGATATTAAATACCTTTATTTGGATTAATGTATAATTTCCATGTTTAAAATTTGATTTGCATAAAAACAGCCATTTTTTCATCCTTATTTTTACATTGACCAAACTTTTAAAAATGAATCAAATCGCCTAGTTTAAATTTGATGGAATGCCTTTTGACCCTATCTCGTTGTGCTCGGACACAAAAAAAAGCCGCCGGCACGTGGCCGACAGCTCTCTCGCTTGCAACTTTCTTCTATTATTAATACCCAGCGTACTGGAGCGACTGGATGAAGGCACGCTTCTCGCCACCGAGGAGCGCCCACTCATAGTCGTACTCATATCCTTCGATCGTGATGACGATGCGGTTCTCAGGACGGACGTGTTGTTTAATGAACGCAATCATCTTCGCGTCTGGTTCGAACAAGTACGTTTCTTCCACTGAGCCATCATCGTATTCATCGTAACTGACATCGTAAGGGTCAATCGTGTGGACGAACGACGCGTTCCCGACACGAATGCGAAGTCGTTTGAAGTCGACCATCTCGCCGTCTTCAGCGATGTAGTTCAACAAAAAGGCCATGTTCGCTTTCGACGGACGATCAAAGAAGAGTGGCGCGAACGTCTCGTTGTAGCGAACCCATCCGTTTGTTGCGAATACTTCTTTATGAAGCGTCAATCGGAACCCATCAAAGTTGACGCGGTGGAAGTTGTTAAAGAGCGCATGTTGTACCGTGAGCGTTTCAGCAGCACTGCGGTTGCCAGCACCGTCACGGACGACGAGTGACATCTTCTTGCCGAGCGGTTGTTTCGGAATCGGCAAGACGAACTTACCTGTCGACATGACCGGGGCCGTGTATGCTTTCCCGTCGATTGTGACGATGACTGTCGCGAGCGGCTCGGCCGTGCCGGCGATCCCGTTCGATACTGTTGTGACCGCTTGTGACAAACGCGCTTTGTTTGGTGCAACCGTGTCTGCGACGACTGTCGACTTCACGAGCACACTGAGTGCACCGTTTGGTTTCTTCGCTTGTGCCGTAAGGACCGTCCCTACTTTTTGAAGCGCGATGACGCGACGATAGTTTCCGTTCGCATCGAACGTACCGTTGAACGTGCTCCCACCAACTGTGACCGTGACCGCGAGACCTGGCGTCCCTTTCACTTCAATCGCACGTGATGAGTTATCCACTTTTCCGATGACCGGTGCTGCCGGACGAGCCGACGCGTCTTCTGCGACGATGACACGTGTCGTTTCGCTCACATTTCCACTTGCGTCGACTAAACGGACGTCGATGATGCGACCGACTGGTTGCGGTGACATCGAGAAGACTGCTTCCCCGTTCGTGCGGATGACGCGTTCGTACGTCTTTCCAGCGATGAGGATTTCCGCTTTCGCGCCGACTTCACCTTGAATCGTAAGAGTCGTCGACGTATGAAGCGGTGCCGAGACGACCGGTGCGTTCGGTGCTGTCACATCTGCTGCGACTTCTGGCGTCGTCTCCTCTTGCGTTTCAGTCGAGACAGGTGTCTCAATCGTTTCACCCGTTTCCGGCTGTTCGACTGTTTCTGTCGTTTCCGTCTGTTCGACAGGCTCGACCGTTTCTGTGTTACCTTCAGCTGCGACGAATGCCGGGCTGAAGCCGCCGATGACCAGTGTACCGGCGAGGAAGAGAGATAAGTACTTCGGTTGTTTCATTTGAATGAATTCCTCCTAAAATAATGTAGCAATAGACAACAGCTTTATTATATGGGATTTTTTTTTAGAAAAGGTACATAAATTTCTAAATTATGAGTATGATTTTCATCTTTGGAAGACATAAAAAAAGACACCTCCAAATAAGGAGATGCCTGTCGCTCATACTTCATGAATCATCGTGGCTTGGCCACCTTGCCAGAGCCATGTGTCGCCTTCTTTTACATAAAGGTGGAGCGCCCAAAAGCGCCCTTCATATGCGTTCGTCCCAAGGATGAAGCGCTCCTCGAGGAGCAGTTGGACGATGGCGAGGTCACCTTTCACCGTCTCATCAAACGTGACCGTCTCCTGTGCGATCCATTGGACGGAAGTCGGGTCGACGAACTGGTCTAAAAACGTTTCTTTATCGAACTGACGGCCGCTCGAGTCCACGTAACGAAACGAATCATGCATAATGCCCCGCATCGCCTCCAGGTCTCCGCCCGTTTGGAACGTGGCTCGGTCGTCAGATAGTTGTTTCATATTTAATGTTTCCATAGATGTACCTTCCTTTCAGCGTTCATCATACCACAAACTTCGCACCGACTTCATTCGGACTCACCGAAACCCAATTTATCCCAAAAATGAACGATGAATCATCTTCCCGTCTTTACCCGCCTGTCCATATTCTTATACCTAATCGAAAGACCGGCTAAGCCGGTCTTCCTCATTCGATCCCGAAACGGGTATTCAATTGTTCACGGACGACGGCCGGACGACGCTCGGCGAACTGACGCATCTCAGCGAGTTCGGCCTCCCACGCGTCGACCGATGGGATGTTCCCCCACCGTGCGATTTGCCGCGGCATCTCCGGGGCGATCGTGCTCGCGACCTCGTCGAGTTTTGATGTCATCGCCTCCGGTGTGAACGGTCCGGCGAGCAGTTCGTTAAAGATGGCGAGGAACCGCTCCTGCCCTTCCTGACTCGCCATGAGCGAGCGGAAGAGCGCATGTTCCGGTCCAAGCCCTGTCAAGAAGGCGAACATGTCGTAGTTGACGCTCTCCTCGAGCGGCAAGCGCCCGGCGAAGCCTTGATCGAGGTCGAAGACGACCCAGCGCCAACGCCCGTCATGGCCGTACACGTCATCGTCCGTCAAATCCGTCGCCTTGCGCCAGACGACGTAGTTGTTGAACATGCTGTCGAGATTTCCGTAAAACGCCTGGTAAGCGACGTACTCCAAGAAGTTATCGACGTCCATCCTGCGCTCGAGCTCATCGAACGCCTCGGGCGCGTTCAAGTCGCTCGTCTCGGCGAAACGGACCATCTCCCGGTAGTGAATCAAATCTGCGTCTCGCCCCGACTCGATGACGAAGCCGTCCGGCATGTCCTGGTCCGCCTCGAGAATGGCAAGCTCGGTCTCGTCGATGTCGTATTTGATCTCGAAATAGTCCGGGGAATACAGTTCCCGCAAGTTATGAAGTCCCCAATACTCCCCGTTCACGAGGACGATTGTCGGCTGATAGTCTTGGAAGTCAAGCGGTCGCTCACTGAGGAGCTCCTGCATGAACGCGTCCCGGAGCATCGCCCCTTGCCAGTCGTTGCCGGCGTTCCTGAGGAGCAGGCGATTAAACTCAGTCTCGTCGTTCCCTGGGAAGAACGGGTGGTAAAACCGGCTCTGTCCGTATTCGCTCCGTGCATACAAGCGGAGGCTCTTCTGGGCGAGACCGCGGGAGAACCCGCCATGGATGCGGATACCGATATCTTGGCCGAAGACATGCTCCCCGCCTTCAAAGTAATCGACGTAAGCCGGTCGCTCCCATTCCCGTCCCGTCTCGAAAAAGTTGCCACGCCCGAGCTCGAGCGGGCCGTCCGGTACGTCACCCGGCGTATAGATGCCGATACGTTCATCGAACAAGTTCTTCGCGTCCGTCGTGAGCGAGACAACAGGAAGGTTCGACGTGAACAAGTCCGCGTCGAGTACATACGTCCGCGTCGAAAGGGCGCTCGTCGCCCCGTCTTTTACGCTCATCGCCCGGATGACGAGGGCACGTTCGGTCGCCCCTCGTTCGAACGTCGGCGGAACTCGGTTCGTCGCCGTTCGACTGTTCGAGAGCACCGCGTTGTTCGCGGTGAGCGTCGGGTCGAGCGTGATCGGCGCCGTATAACGAGTCGACTCCGGTGTCGGGTCGCTCCCATCAATCGTATAGAAGATGTCGGCCCCGTCTGCCGCCTCGAGTGAGAGCGATGTGCCGGGGGCGATGATGCCGCTGTCGACCGAGAACACCGGCCGGTCTGGCAACTGTTCGAAGTCGCGGTCTGTGACGCGCTCGGCGATGCCACTTAGGCTCGAGTAGTCATGCGTTGCGTTCCCCGTCACGTACAGCCGTTCCGAGATGTCGAGACGCTCGAGTGGAGAAAAGTCCGCGATGCGGTTATCGCGCAAGTTGACGTCGACGAGCGCCGTCAATCCTCGGAGCGGTTCGATGGAGGTGACGGCATTGCCGCGAACGTTCAGGTGCGTCACGTTCGGTGTCCGTTCGAGCGCCTCGAGCGAGGTGACGTCGTTATCTCGCAAATTGAGCATCGTGAGCGTCTCGGACGCTGGTAAGAACGAGAGGTCGCTCACGTCGTTCCCTTCTAAATTGAGCGTCTCGAGCGTGTCCGGAAGTTCCGGCACGTCCGTCAATCGGTTGAAGCTCAAGTCGACCACTTTCAAATGACGGAGGCTCTCGAGCATGGACACATCGGTCAGGCGGTTGCCGGACAAGTTGAGCGTCTCGAGCGACTGAAAATGCTCGAGCCCTTTCAAATCAGTCAAGTCGTAGCCAGATAAATCGAGTGACGTGACGCCCCGGACCTTGTTCTGATTGAACGAGCCGACCGGTATATTCAACTCTTCAGCCAGCGCCGCCTCGAACGCCGCCCCGGCCGTCGCGTTCTCTTCGGCGAGATAATACATGCCGCCCCACGTGCCGGCGAGTACGGCGGCCAATATTCCAATTTTTAATACCTTCATATAATACGAGCCTCCCGACGTCTATGTACGTTTGCGAATCGTGTATTGTAACAGTATACTTAAATTCTAACACACCTTAACAATTTTTTAACAATCCCTAACGAAGGAGAGACACCGTGGCCCAAGAGATATTTAAGCGATACGAGATCAAGTATTTAATCCCATTTGCCAAGTACCTTGAGCTCCGTGAGCTCATCATGCCCTACATGCATTATGATACGTACGGCAACCCCGAAGGGAAATATAACATCGTTAGCCTCTATTTCGACTCAAGCGACAAGTCGATCTATTACGAGACGCGCAACAAGCTCCCGTTCCGCCAAAAGTTGCGTCTCCGGGTGTACGACCAAGCCGACCTCGGCAGCGCTTCGTTCATCGAAGTGAAGCAGAAGTTCAAAAACGTCGTCAACAAGCGCCGGTCGATTCTTCCACTCCATCAGGCGTACGACATTTTGCGCGACCCGCATAAACCGCTCGAGACGGTCGAGGCGTCGAACCCGCAGATTTTGAAAGAAGCGCTCCATTTCCAACACTTGTACGACCTGGTGCCGAACACGGTCGTCAGCTATGACCGTCAAGCGTTCTCCGGGACGTTCGAGAAAGACCTCCGCGTCACGTTCGACTATAACCTCATGTGTCGAAACGATGACCTCCGAATCGAGCATGGGCCAGAAGGGCTTCACTTTATCGACCCCGGGCTCGTCGTCCTTGAAGTGAAAGTGTCTGAAGTCGTCCCGTTCTGGCTCGCCCGCATCTTGTCGGACCTCGAATGCAACAAACAGAGCGTCTCGAAGTTCTGTACGAGTGTCGAATTGTTGGAACACGAAAACTTAAGTGAAGGTAGGATTTTGTCATGACCGCTTTCTTTAACGAAGTACGCCAGCTCGCCGACGTCACCTCGCGCCTTACCGTGCTCGAGGCGGCCGCAGCCATCTTCCTCAGCTTCATCTTGACGCTTTGCATCGCTTATTTGTATAAACGGACCCATACCGGCGCCCGCTACTCGCAATCGTTCGTCCAGACGATCATCATCATGGGTGTCACCGTATCGGTCATTATGATCGTCATCGGCAACAACGTCGCCGTCGCTTTCGGACTCGTCGGGGCGTTCTCGATTATCCGCTTCCGGAGCGCGATGAGCGATCCGAAAGACATCGCCTTCATCTTCTTCGGCATGGCGGCCGGCATCTCGTGCGGCCTCGGCTTCTACATACTCGCCATCCTGTTCACCGTGTCGCTGTCGGTCATCATTCTCCTCTTGTATACGTTCGACTTCGGTCGCGGCGGCTCGGACAAGAAGCGGCTGTCGATCACGGTGCCCGAGAACTTGCATGACGAGACGGCGTTTGACGGGGTGCTGTCGGCGCACTACAAGTATTACGCGCTCCGTTCGGTCGAGACGACGAACCTCGGCACGATGATCCAGCTCGTCTATATCGTCCAAAACAAAGACGGCGTCAAAGACAAGCAAATTATCGACGAGCTCCGCAAGATGAATGGCAATTTGAAAGTGTCCGTCAACTATTTGAATACGGAAATCTTCTAACATAAAAAAATCGGCCCTCGCGAGAGGACCGATTTTTTATTTGACGATGACCGTCGTGATCTTGCTGACTTTTTTCGTCACATCTTCCACATGGACGGATAAGCGCTCACCTTTTTTCAATGCGCGCGTCTTCGCCGTGTACGTACCATTCAGTGTCACTTTCGATTTGCCGATGACGCGTTTTTGCGCGTCTCGGACGACGACCGTCATGCCGGCTTGTGCTTTCCCGGACACTTGTTTCGCGTTCGCACGAGGTGCCGTGACAGTCGGTGCGTTCGGACGGAGTCCTTTCGCGACCGTGATGCGCTCGCCTGTGAAGAGCGAACCGTTCGTATACGTCACACGGAGCACGGTGCCCGGTTTTTGTGGCGAGAGCGACATCGTCACGTTTCCGTTTCGAGCCGTTCCCCAACCGATACGTTTTGTTCCGTTATAGACGTTGACGACCGTTCCTGGTTTCGCGGCGACCGTGAACACTGGCGCGTTGTCGAACACGCGACCAGGCTTCGGCGCGATTTGAAGCATCGACTCGGCACGATAAACGTTTACTTTCCCGTATCCGCTGACGACGTCATAGTACGGGAGAAGCGGCGTCTCTAACTCGTCGAGCACGTACTGCATCCCATCAGACATGCGCGGATCTTTTGGCGCGTCGCCACCTGTGAAGGCGAGTGGTTCAGCCGAACGGCGAAGGATTGAGCGAGCACCTTCGACCGTCATCCGTGGGTGCTGTGATACGAGAAGTGCAACTGTCGCGGCGACGTGTGGTGTCGCCATGCTCGTCCCGTCCATATAGACGACGTTACCATCCGGTACGAGACTCGCGACTTTCGATCCCGGAGCTACGACGTCGACGTTAATGCCGAAGTTTGAATAGTCGCTGACGAGACCGAACGTGTTCGTCGCGCCGACCGAGATCGTATACTTCGATGAGGCCGGATACGAGACGAGTGACTGCCCGTCGTTCCCTGTTGCTGCGACGACGATGACGCCGCGGTCATGGGCATACTTCAACATGTAACCGATCGTGCGGCTCTCTGAACCCCCGAGACTCATGTTGATGACTTTCGCCCCTGCATCAACAGCGTACTTGATACCGAGTGCGATTTGGTCCGTTTCCCCAGAACCCCATGAATCGAGTACTTTGACCGGCAAGATTGAGACGTTCGGCATCATGCCGCGCATCGATGTGCCGTTGTTTTGCGTAGCTGCAATGACGCCGGCGACGTGTGTACCGTGACCGTGATCATCGATCGCATCGCCTTCCCCGTTCGGGTCGACGAAGTTTTTGCCGTTCGCGACATCGACTTTTCCTTTCAAGTCGAGGAGTCGGTGGTCGACCCCGGTATCGAGTACGGCGACTTTGACAGTACGGGCCTTCAGTTTAAGTGCCTCATACTTGTCGAGCCCGATGCCCGCATCCGCGAACGGCTTCAAGATGGAGCGGCTGTTGACCGACCATTGATAGCTGTACGTCGGGTCGGCCATGAACGCGGAGTATTTCTCGATTGGCTCGATATACTCGACGTTCGGGTCGTTATTCAACATCGCCTGGGCGGATGCTTGCGTCTTCGACGTGGCAGCCTCGACGTCGACGAGGGCGAAGTGGTCACCCGATGCCCCGATTGAGAGACGTTCGGCCGAGACGTCACGTAGCGCGTTCATCTTGCCAATCGATTGGCTCGGTGACGACTTGTATTTGACGATATAACGCGGCGCGTCCGAGACGTTCACTGTGATGCCAACGCGGTTGAACACGTCCGTGAGCGGTGTGCCCGCGAGTTGATCCATGCCGACGTTCCCTGCGACCGTCGCGATATCCGCCTTCAAGCCTTCCGGTACGCTCTGGTTGACGAGTCCGTGCAGACGGTTAATCGCGGTCGCCTCTTTCGCTGATACCGTGTGCTGTTTCTGGTCGACGAGTGCCGTCAAGAGCGGTTTTAACGTCACGAGGTCTTGATAGGCCGCTTGACGTTTCGTTTTATCGAACGTGACCGCTTTGACGAGATATGGCGAAGCGCGGTAGTAGAGTGCCGCGAGCTCACGCCCTTCCTCCGACTGGTTGAGGACACCTGTCTGGACGCGACGAATCAACTCGAGCATCGTCTTTTTGTCGTTTCCTGACGTAAAGATCGTTTCGACGGCACACATGCCGCCTTCTTGTTGTTCATACTTCACGGGTAGTTTAACCGGATTATAGACGAGCTCGATGTCTGAGGCGAACTCGGACATATCCGGCTCACCTGGTGGTTCTTCCGAATCTTCCTCTTCCTCAAGCGAGAAGCTTTCTTCCGGCGGGTACATGTCCGGCGTCTCCATCGGCATATACTCGACTTTCACATAGTATGGTCCTTCCCATGCATACGGGAGGTGAACCGTCGCCTTGCCGTCCTCTTTCGAGGCGCTTGAGCGATACAGATAGAACGTCTCGTCCTTCGCGGCCATCTCCGCGCTCGGATAGACCGAAATTTGAGCGAGTTTCGTTGCTTCCATGACAATCTCCATATGGGTCATGTCACTTGGACCGTTTCGTTCCATCTTGAACCAGTATGTATTGACCGGTTCGACGCCTGTCGTAAAGGCGACTGCTTTTCCGGCTTCAAGCCGTGTCGCCTGCTTCATCCCGGCACCGGCATCGGCATGAATGCGCGGTGGGACGAGCGAGACGACGAGTAGGAGCGCGAGCAATGTCGCAACAGTCCGTTGCACCATTCGTTTCATCTTGTTTCCCTCTTTTCCAAGTATTAGGTGAATCACCTTGGATATAGTATACGGGATATGACAGAAAATGTTTCAATTATGTTACGAAAAGATTTCATCTCGATTTCAAGATTTTCGTGTGTCTGTGTATTGACAAGTTCTCCTCTGACCTGTAAAGTGACGATAACATCATACGAACTCGCGATGAGAAAGAAGAGTAATGCGGACGTGGCGTCTCCAGAAAGCCGGTGGTCGATGTGAACCGGTGACGTCGCCCGCATGAATGGGCTTTTGAGCGTTCAGACCGATACGTAGGCTCTGACGGGTCCTCCCGTTAACGAGGACAGCGAATGATCGTTCGCGATGAGTGGGGAGACGTGTCGTCTCTCAACGAAGGTGGCAACACGGGGAATCTCCTCGTCCTTCATGTCCGTTAGGGCATGAAGGACGAGGAGATTTTTTGTTGGATGGCTTGAAGTTGTTCGATTGATGTCCCACGGATATAGGCGCCACGGTCATCATAAATAAATAACACGTATCCTTTCGTTCGATGAATGAGTTGTACAGAAGGACACGTGCCACATCGTCGACAAAGTCGTGGCGTGAAGTGGAAGTCTTGGTGACAAATCGCTTCTAAAAGCGAATGGAGTCGAAGCTGTTTCTTGTCTGGAATCGGGACTGTAGCTGTCCAAACTGCTTCTTCACCCAAAGCTGTCTGTGTCAACGTTGTGTTGTACCGTGCCTCTCGATTACGAATGAATCGGGACAGATATGTCGGTTGAAACGGAGAACCGTATACATGATAGACGAGAAGGATAGGATCTCCTTCCTCGAACAAGGCGTCTACCAGATCATGCGACTTCTTCACGACCGACTGAAAATAAGCCGGATTTAATACGTCCGAATTCAAGTAAGGTGATGATTCTTCTTCAAGCTCGATATGATGTGTCAACGGGTCACATGAGAACTCGTCTGGTCTTAAAATTTGCATGTGCTTTCCCCTTTCTTTATCCATTATAAGGAGGTCAATCTTATGGAACAACGAATCATCAATGGCGATGAACTGACACCGGTGGCTATTTTCCACCGTCTAGAAGGTGAACGAAAAGTATTGCTCGAAAGCCGCGCCGAAGGCAAGCATGGTCGCTACTCGATTGTCGCGGCGAACCCGGTCGAGACGATACGAGTCGACGGGAAGCGCGTTTCGGACGCAAACGGAACGCTTGAGACGGACGACCCGCTCGCCCATTTGTCCGCGCTCATCACCCGTGACGTTCCGGACGTCCCGTACCCTTTCATCGGTGGTGCCATCGGCTATATCGGTTATGACATGCAGCGCGTCTATGAACCGATCCCGAATACGCCGAGCGAGACGCGTGGTTTGCCGGATGCGTTGTTCCAACGCTACGAGACAATCGTCTTGTATGATCACCTCGAGGAACAGGTCATCTTGATCGACACCGGCGAGACGAACGCAATGGAGCGGCTCGACGAGATTCAGCACCAACTCGAGACGGCACAGACACACACGCTCGAACCGGTCGTTCGGACGAGCGAGCGCATCTTGACCGAGAAAGAGGAATTCATCGAACGCGTCTTGAAGGCGAAAGAAGCGATTCTCGCCGGCGAAGTGTTCCAACTCGTCTTGTCGCAACGGATCGACGCGACGTTCACCGGTGACCCGTTCCACTTTTACCGGACGCTCCGGAAACAGAACCCGAGCCCGTACTTATTCTATATCGATCTCGGGGAAGCGATTGTCCTCGGTGCCTCCCCGGAGAGCCTCGTCCAAGTAAGCGGGAGCCGGGTGACGACGAACCCGATTGCCGGTACTCGCCCGCGCGGCAAGACAGTCGAGGAAGACATTCGTCACGGCGAGTCGCTCCTCGCCGACGAGAAAGAACTCGCCGAGCACCGGATGCTACTTGACCTCGGGCGAAACGATATCGGCCGCGTCGCAAAGGTCGGCACCGTCACAATTCCGAAACAAATCGAGCTCGAGCGCTTCAAAAACGTCATGCACCTCGTCTCTGAAGTCGCAGGCGAGCTGCGTGACGACTTGAATCCGATTGACGCGTTGCGTGCCTGTCTTCCGGCCGGCACCGTCTCCGGGGCACCGAAGATTCGGGCGATGCAACTCATTGACGAGCTCGAGACGGTAAAACGCGAAGTGTACGCCGGGGCGGTCGGGTATCTCGACGTCCGGGGCGGCTTCGACTTCGCGCTCGCCATTCGGACGATGATCGTGCAAGGCGACACGGCCCATGTGCAAGCCGGCGCTGGGATCGTCTATGACTCCAACCCCGTGTCGGAATATGAAGAGACGCTGCATAAGGCCAAATCCCTTCTGGAGGTGTTCGCATGATTCTACTCATCGACAACTACGACTCGTTCACGTATAACGTTTATCAAGACGTCGCCCGGTTCAGTGACGTCATCGTCGTCCGGAACGATGAACTCTCGGTCGAGGCGATTCGGGACCTCAATCCATCCGGGATCATCATCTCCCCTGGCCCCGGCGGCCCGCGTGACGCTGGTATCTCGCTCGATGTCGTCCGGGAGCTCTCCGGCGTGATTCCCATACTCGGTATCTGTCTCGGCCATCAAGTCATCGCCGAGGCGTTCGGCGGGACGGTCGGCCGAGCAAATCAAGTCATGCACGGGAAGATGTCGCGCATTTTGACGAGCTCGTCCGTCTTGTTTGATGGAGAATCGCTCGACGTCATGCGCTATCACTCGCTCATCGTCCAAGAGACGAAACTTCCCGTCACCGCTCGCACAGAAGACGGTGTCATTATGGCGCTCGAGCATCCTGACCATCCGACATATGGCGTCCAGTTCCACCCTGAATCAATCGGGACGCCCGAAGGACGGGATGTGTTCGAGCGGTTCGTTGAGAGGTGCGCGAAAAGACCGGGGCATGTGTCCGCGGTCTGACGGAGCATCCGTCTATTCCTACAACGTGATTAAAAAAAGATGAATCGATCCATCGAGCGCGTCTTCGAAGAAATCGGAGATGCGTTTTCGCATATCACATCAGAAGAAAGATTCGACCTATCGATGAGAACCTTTCAGCCTTGCAATTCATTTTAAGTGACGATATAGTTAAGTTAAGTAAACTAAATGAAATGAGTGTTCATTGACTTGTCTATAACTAGCTTACCATGTAAATAAAACCGTATTAACTTTCTACTTCTGTTTATTCACAATATGCTGAAGACTAAGGAGAACCAACATGAATCTGTTTGAATACATCAGTCTGTCTGCAACTGCGTGGTTTATGGGATTCTTCCCTATGTTCGAAATCTACTTGGCTATCCCGAGTACGATGTTACTCGGTCTCGATCATGTCTCTGCGGTGCTTTGGGCCGGATTCGGGAACTTTTTACCGGTTCCTCTCCTCGCCTATTTCTATGATTGGCTCCATCGTTTCAAACGTCTGAGCGGCTGGCTCGATCGCCTAGAGAAGCACCGATTCAGTCATTTGATGCGCGAGCATGGTAGCTGGTCGATTCTCCTCATCACACCCTTACTCGGGTCATGGGTCGTCGGTGTGATTGGCCATTCCATTGGGATGAGGCGCTCCACCCTCCTCATCTATTCAGCCATCAGCATCTTCGGGTATGGCGTGTTGATTGCTTGGCTCACCTCGAAAGGCATCGAGTTCACGTTCTGAGGCGCATCTGACGTCCTTGGGACACGAAAAGGGATCGGACTCATTCTGTGTTGAATGAATCCGATCCCTTTTTTGCGCTAGATTACCCAGATCTGATTTTCTGAATTAAGAAGAAATCACGTTTTCGTCTCTTTCGGTAAAAAACGCATCCAGCTGAACATCATGCTTATCGAGTACGATCTGTTCGCGCGCAATTCCCTGCTCACGCAACGACGCAATCGTCTCACGCAAGAAATCATCGCTCCCGACGACATAATATAGTCCGTCCAAATCCTGTGCGAGCGTCTTGACCGTTTCATGGTAGCGAGTGCGGCTATCGACGAACGCGGCTGTGAACTTCTCGGTTGATGTGAAGACATCTTGAAATAGATAGTTCGCCGACGAGTCGACGTTTAACGAATGGAGGTGCGGCACCCCTTCCCCATCCGTCAAATAGTCGAGGACGAGCGGACGGAACGTCGCGAGCCCGACACCCGCCGACAACAAGTAAACGTTCTTCCCGACGCGCTTCAACGGCACGTTCGAATGCGTCTTGAAGATGGCAACGTTCTCACCGAGCGTCATTTTCCGGAGAATCGACTTGAACTCGGAACATTCTTCTTTAATACGTGTCGTGATGCCAATCACGCCTTCTCGCGGTAACGTCGAGATCGACATGTGGCGAATCAGACTCCGGTTCGGTCGCTCCTCTTTATTGAACCCTTCGAGCGCGAAATGCGTGTGCGCCCCTTCCTCCCACGTGAAGCCGTCCGGCCGTTCGAGTCGGAACGTATATGTATCAGCCGCTTCTTTTACGACATCTAAAATTGGTGTCCAGTAAATCTGCATCGTCGTCACTTCCTTCTATATGATTAGTAGACCGCAATCGGTCCGTACGGGCCTTGGATGACCTCGAGCTTCGTCTCGAAGATGTTGGACAGGATGTCCCCGTTCATAATCTCGTCGACCGTCCCGAACGCGGCAATTTGTCCGTCTTTCATCGCACAGATGCGGTCCGAGTATTTCGCCGCGAAGTTGATATCGTGGAGCACGGTGACGATCGTCCGACCGAACTCGTCGGCGACGTGCCGTAAGTATTCCATCATCTGTACCGAGCGGGCGATGTCTAAATTGTTGAGCGGTTCGTCGAGGAGCACGTATTCCGTCTCCTGACAGAGCACCATCGCAACATACGCCCGTTGGCGCTGACCACCCGACAGCTCGTCGAGGTAACGGTGCTCGAGATGCGTCAAATCAAGAAAGTCGATGTATTTCGAGATAATCGCCTCATCTTCTTTCGTCAGCCGTCCCTTCGAGTACGGGAAGCGACCGAAGCCGGCGAGTTGACGCACGGTCAGGCGCGTCACGAAATGATTCTCTTGCCGGAGAATCGTGATGATTTTCGCCAAGTCTTTCGACTTCGTGCTCGACACGTCCATGCCGGCAACTTGAATTTGGCCTTCATCTAAATGGAGCAGACGACCGATCATCATGAGCGTCGTCGACTTCCCGGCCCCGTTCGGACCAATGAGCGACGTGAACCCCGCCTTCGGGATATCAAGGTCGATCGGTCCGATGTGGACGTGATCTGCGTACGATTTTTTCACTTGTTCGAGTTGAATCATAAGGACCTCCGCTTAAGAATGACTGCCAAGAAAATGATGCCGCCGAACAGTTCGATGATGACGGAGACGACACTTGGCGTATTGAAGATGTGGTACATGAAGAAGTAGGCGCTCGTCAAAACGAAGAAGCCGAGCGCGAACGCCATCGGGAAGACGTATTTGTGGTCATACGTCGAGGCGACCTGGTAGCTGAGCGTCGCGACCAAGAAGCCGAAGAACGTGAGCGGTCCGATGAGTGCCGTCGACACTGACATGAGAAGGGAGATGAGAATGAGCGTATAGATGACGCTCATTCGGTGGTCCACGCCGAACGACGTCGCCACGTCTTTCCCGAGTGCGACGAGATTGAGTCGGTTCGAGAACGCGTACAATAACACCCCGACGACAATCACGATCGGGATGACGATCGGAAAGTAGGCCGCGTCCGCATTCGTCACCGAACCGAACAACCGTGCCTGTAAGATATCAAAGTCGGACGGCGCGAGCATGCGGCGCATGAACGTCGACACCGAGTTGAGTCCGGTCCCGATGATAATCCCGACGAGTAGCATGAGCTGTAGGTTGGCGTATTTCCCCGATAACAACCAGCCATACAACAGGAGGCTCATGAGCACCATCAGCCCGACCTGCGTCAAGAACGCCCCCGTCCCAGTGAAGCCGACTAAGGCACCAGCCCCGAAGAAGAAAATCATACTCGTCTGAATCGTCGAATAGAGGGCGTCATACCCGAGGAGTGATGGCGTGATAATCCGGTTGTTCGTCACGGAATGGAAGGCGACGGTCGCCAGGCTCTGACAAAGTGCCGCGATCGCCATCGTCGTGACGGCGACGACGCGCCGCTCGACGACCGGCCAAAATGATGGTGAGTCGAGGGCGACCGGGTTATTGTAAAGCAACAACCCGAGCGCACAGAACACGCCACCGATGATGAAGGCGGCGAGGAAGAGCCAATAGCGCCGCTCCTCTCGTCTCGAACGGAACGCCGACGCACTCCGCTCCTTTTCTTGAAGCAGACGGACGTCCACTTCATATCCTTCTTTCTCGATGACCGTACTCATCGAACCCCTCCCCGCTTCCGTTGTTTTAGTAAGATTCCGATGAAGACGAACGCGCCGACCGTCCCAAGAATGAGGGAGACCGGAAGTTCGAACGGTGCGATGATCGTCCGCGAAATCAAATCACAGACGAGAATCGCCCCCATCCCCATGACGCACACCCAAGGCAAGTTACTCCGTAAGTCGTCTCCTCGAAACATCGAGACGAGGTTCGGGACAATTAAGCCGAGGAACGGTAAATTGCCAATGACTGTCGCGACAACCCCGACCGAGAGGGCGATGAGTCCGGTCGCCATCATCATGAGCTGGTTGTAGTTCACCCCGAGGCTCGTTGCGACGTCTTCCCCAAGTCCCGCGAGCGTCAACCGGTTCGCAAGCAAGAAGATGAGCACCGTCGCGATGAGGATGAGCCACAAGTACTCATAGCGCCCGACCTGAACCGAGGCGAATGAGCCGACGAACCAACCTTCAAGTGTCTGGCTCATTCGAAAGAAGAGACCGAGAAACGTGGAGACGGCCGAGATGACGGCGCCGAGCATGAGCCCGATAATCGGGACGATCAACGACGAGCGGAGCTTGACCGAACGCAAAAACCAAAAGAACACCATCGTCCCGACAAACGAGAAGACGATTGCTCCCGTCATCCGCATCACGAGCGTCGGAGCCGGGACGAGTAAGTATACAGTCAACAGCCCGAGCCCGGCCCATTCGAGCGTCCCCGTCGTCGTCGGTTCGACGAGCCGGTTTTGCGTGATGAGCTGCATGACGAGCCCCGACATCGCCATCGCGGCCCCCGTCAACATGAGGGCGACCGTACGCGGCACCCGCGTGATCCAAAACATGTCGAAGTCGGCACGAAGATCATACACGCCCGTAAAGAGCGATAAGACTGCGAGTAGTAAGACGACGAGCGTCGCGAAGAGAAACGACTTCGTCCATATGGTAGAAAAGGAGGGCTGAGACATTGTCTCAGCCCGATTTAGTGGTGTATGCACGACAGCACTCCTTACTTCGCAAGCGCAGCCGCGATATCGTTGAACATTTCAGCGTACGTTTGAATCGACTCATTCAAGTATGTGTCGTTCGGTGCATAGACGATCTTCTTTTCTTTCACGGCTGTTGTTTTTTGAAGCGCCGGTGCGTTAGTGATGACGTCCGCCGCCGGTACGGCACCTTCTTCACTTTGAAGCGATGCATCACGGTCCAAGACGAAGAGCCAGTCTGGGTTGCTTTCGGCGATTGCTTCGACCGATACTTCATCGCCTTGATGGTCACCTGTCGTCTTTTCGACTTCTAGTGCCGGTGTCCAGCCGAAAATATCATACATCGGTCCGTAGACGCGGCCCGTATTCGGTGCCGAGAACCCGATGTCTCCGCCTGAGACGATAACCGACATGATTGTGTCTTCTGCGTTATAGGCCGATTTCACGCCTTCGATCGACTCGTCGAAGTCTGCGACGAGCTGTGCCGCTTCTTCGTTCTTGTCGAAGATCTTTCCGAGCGTGAGCGTCGTGTCCGTCAACCCTTTGACCAAAATCTCACCTGGTGTGCCCGCATCTTCCGGGATGTCGATGTACAAGTCGATCACGGCCGCGTTCGGTACGAGTTTCTTAATGTCTTCGTAGTAGTCGGCGAAGCGTTGTCCGACGATGACGACGTCTGGATCGACGCCGGCAATCGCCTCTAGGTTCGGTTCAAAGTGCATCCCGACGTCAGCGATGTCGCCATTTTTCGCGTATGGCGATTCGGCCGGCAACAACCCGATTGGTGCCGCAGCGAGTTCGATGTCCCATGCCGCGAGCGTCTCGAACGTTCGGTTATCGAGCGCGACGACTTTCTCCGGGTTGATCGGTACCTCGATCGTACCGTGCGCATCTGTGATTTCAACCGTTTTCGGTGCCTCCGCACCTTCAACTTCGTTTGGTTCTTTCTCTGTCGTCCCGCCGCATGCGGCAAGTACAAAAATCAGTACCGTCAACATGAGTGATACTTTTAATTTCCCCATTCCGTTCATCTCCTTATGTATCTCGTTTGAATGACCATCATCTCAACTCGAACGTGTCCACTGTTTCTGTTTTATGTATAACTCTCTTTGTAGACGCCTTCTCATTGATAATGATTATCATTGTCGTTTTCATTGAGAAGCATATCAAACAAAAAAAGGATGCGCAATGCCAAATTGTCAAAAAAAGATTGGAAATATTTTTCTTACCTTATAACGACAAAATGATATTTACATCCCAGCTAATGAAAATAAGACCTCCTTTTCTCGACACTTTGTACGGAAATTGATACATTCACTTTACTGACCGTTCAGTAAAGTAAATGAGGTGAACATGATGAACAAAAAACAATTACTCCTCGAGACGGCCGCCCATATGATTCGGGAGGACGGCATCCAACAGTTATCGCTCGAGCGGCTCGCCGCACGTGTCGGCATCACGAAAGCCGGTGTGCTCTACCACTTCGAGACGAAAGACAATTTGCTCCGCCAAATGAACGAGCTCGCCATCACCGAGTTCGAGACACGGATCCATCATCATATGACGGACGGACCGTACCCGTTCACACGAGCTTACGCTCAGGCGACACTCGACTATATGGACGCGGCACGAATCGGTCTGAGCGCCGTTTTCATCTCGTCACAAGAAGACGCGAGCGGTGAGCTCTGGAACGAGGCGGCGCGCCGATGGGATGAACGCTTTCTCGCCGATGGGGCCGACCCGCGCGTGCTCGAACTCCGGCTGTTGTGCGACGGCTTCTGGTTCGCGTTGACGTACGGCTATAGCGACGCCTTCAAAGACGAGGCCGCCCGCCTCCTCCGTCAGAAGTGTGACGCGCTCGAACAGGCAGGTGGCTAAGATGGGCTTCCTCTATCTTGCCGGAGCGATCGTCTCCGAAGTGTTCGGCTCGAGCATGCTCAAGCTCAACGCGACGTCGTCGAACCGTCTCCCGATTCTTGGGGTCGCGCTCGGCTATGTGACGGCGTTTTATTTGCTGTCGCTCGCCCTCCTGTCGATCCCGCTCAGCTTCGCCTATGCGTTTTGGAGCGGGGTCGGCACGGCCGCGACGGCGCTCATCGGCTTCCTCGTCTTCAACGAGCAAGTCCGCAAACAGACCGTCGCCGGCATCGGGCTCGTCATCGTCGGGCTCGTGTTGATGAAAGTATAGGAGGGACATGGATGAAAGGATATATATTCTTACTGTTCTCGATCGCGTTCGAGGTGCTCGGGACCTCGATGTTGAAGCTGTCGGACGGGTTCACACAACTCGTTCCGAGCATGATTCTGCTCGCAAGTTTCGCCGTCTCGTTCACGCTCATGGGCATCGTCTTGAAGACGATCCCGCTCAGCATCGCCTACAGCGTCTGGGCCGGTCTCGGCACGGTCGCGACGGGGCTGATCGGCGTGTTCGTCTACGGCGAAGTGTTGTCGACATTGAACAGTATCGGACTCATCGTCATCGTGCTCGGTGTCATCGTCATGAATTTCGGGAAAACGAATACGGTACACGGTTGACCGTCCAGAAAGGAGTGACACGATGCTCGCACCATTGATCGAAGAGAAGGAACGGTTGTTGTTGACGTCAGAAGTCCGTTCGTCACCGGAGCGGTTAAGGGAGCTGTTGACGGAAGATTTCTTTGAGATCGGCAGCTCCGGACGCCTCCTCTACAAAGAAGAGGACACGAATACGATGGACCTCGGCGACATCGACGTCTCGCTGTCTGATTTTCATCTTGACGTCATTCGGGAAGATGTCGTGCTCGCCACGTATCGGACCGAGAACCATACGACCGGAACGAACGCACTTCGTAGTTCGATTTGGGTCCGGATTGATGGAACGTGGAAGATGAAGTTTCATCAAGGGACGCCCATCCCGTAAAACAAAAGGAGCACCCATGTTGGGTGCTCCCTTTTTTATATCGCCTGAATCATCTCGACACGATTGCCGAACGGGTCCCGGAACTCGAACCGGTCAAAGCCGGGAATCGGGATGCCTGCGATGCGCTCAATCCCTTCCGCTTCAAGTCTCACGTTCCATTCCGCCAAGTCCGTAACGGCATAGGCGACGTGGGCTTTCGTTTGAAGTCGGTCGACGCCATCCTCTGCGCCAACATGGACGCTTTGGTCACCGACTTGAAGCCAAAATCCGCCGCGCCCTTGAAGCGAGTTCGGCTTCTTGATTTCTTTTAATTCAAGTACCCCGCAATAAAAGGCACGGGCCTGCGTTTCCGCCCCTTTCGGAATCGTGATTTGCACGTGATGGATGCCTGTGATCATGTCGTCTCCCCTTTCCGAACGGTCAATCCGACAAACTGTAATTTCTCATTGAATAAACGCGGATACGCCAAGTACCCGACCATGACGGCTGAAATCGTCGCCGTCGTCAAAATGAGGAACAAGATCAGAAGCTGATAGAGCACCGCTTCCATCGGGTCAGCTCCGCCGATGATGAGACCACTCATCATGCCTGGAAGCTGCACGAGCCCCATCGTCTTTTGCGCCTCGACGGTCGGAATCATGCTCGTGCGGATGGCGTTCTTCAAGCTCCGGTCGATCGCCGTCTTCGGCGCCCCGCCCATCGACAAGACGAGCTCGATCACCTCGTCGCTCCGCTCGACCTCGTCTTTGAACTTGTTCAAGAACAGAAGCGACAACACCATACAGTTGCCGATGACCATGCCGCTGATCGGGATGACTTTGTCCGGCTCGAACGGGATGATCCCGAGTCCAAGCATGAGCCCCATCGTCAACGCCTCGACCGTGACGAGCGTGAGGACGATCATCCACGTGATGCCCGGGATGCCGTCCCCTTTTTTGATAATATTCTGCGTCGCCGCCCCGATCATGAGAAGGATCATCAGCAGCATGAACACCGGGTTGTCGCTCTCGAAGACGAACGTCAAGATGTAGCCGATCACCAACAGTTGGATGATGGAACGCACTGTCGCGATGACGATGTCACTTTCGAGTCCGAGCTTGAGATAAAGCGCCAGTCCGAGCGGAATCGCCACAAAAATGAGTGACGTCATCAATTCAACGAACGTCATAGCTCTTCCCCCCTCACGAACCGCCCGATCATCGGATTGTCCGACTCATCGATGAACGAGGCGTCCCCGAACTCAATCAATTCGCCGTTCCGTAAAAACCACATGTCGTCACTGACACGACGCGCTTGATCTAAGTCATGCGTGATCCAAATGACGGTCACCCCATATTCGCGTTGGAGGCGGACAATAAGCCGTTCAATCTCTTTCACCGTCCGATAGTCGAGACTCGCCGTAATCTCATCTAACAAGAGCACGTCCGGCTCGTTGACGAGCGTCCGAGCGATGGCGACCCGGCTCCGTTCCCCGCCCGACAGCGTCTTGACGGGCTTATCAAGCATCTCTCCCGTCAAGTCGACATCGCGTAACAGCGTGACCGCCTGATCCCGGTCGAGCGTCTCCCCGAAAATCGATTTCGGTAAGTTCAAATTGTCATACACCGTTCCGTCAATCATCGGTGCACTTTGAAACGCCATGCCGATATTTTTACGGAGCGCGATGATGTCGAGCTCTTGAATGTTTTCTCCCTTGAAATACACCTCGCCCGAATCCGGAGACAGCAGTCCGTTGATGTGTTTCAAACACGTCGTCTTCCCTGCCCCGCTCGGACCGACGAACGTCGTGATACGCCCTTCCCGGAAGTAGCCCGTCACGTTATGTAAAATGTCCCCGTGACTGACGCCATTAAACTCGATGATCTGCATCGTTCATCGACCCTTTCTGTCATTTAATCGCGAATACATATACAAGTCATCAAACTTACCGCGCGTAAACTCATAACTTCGAAGCAACCCCTCTTGCAAGAAGCCGTGTCGTTCGAGTAGTTGCATCGACGCGTGATTTTCTGGTTCAACGAGCGCTTCAATCCGCATGAGGCGAAGCTCACGAAAGCCGTATGCGACGACGGCTTCGAGCGCTTCCCCGGCAATGCCTTTCCCCCAATAATCCGGACTTAGTTCAAACCCGATTTCGGCCCGATGGTGCTTCTCAGAACGATTCAATAACCCGCAACTGCCGATGACGACGTCCTGGCCTTTAATGGTGATCCCGAACCGGAAACCAGTCCCGTCCTTCAAAATCGAATCGTACCAGGCAATCTCCTCTAACGCATCGTCTAACGTCGCGAACGGTTCAAGCCCCATATGCGCCACAACTTCCGGTTTACATAGATAAGATAAGACGCTTGCGGCATCGGCTGGCGTGACGGAACGCAAGACGAGCCGATTCGTTTCGAGTTGCTTCATGTCAGTCGTGACAGCTCATCGACGACGACATCACCGTTCGCATCAACCAAGGGTGTGATTCCGCCGCTCGTGCCGACCCACGTTTGAATGTAGTTGACGCCAGTCGCGGTGTCGACGAGAATCGTTACTTGTCCGAGTTCCGGTAACTGCTCTGTCAGCTTCACAACGAATCGCTTCGTACCTTCTACATCTACTTCTGCTTTCTTTTTGAACAACATCCTATCCCGCCTTTCTCTAGTTACTTCTCATCATATCTTTTATACTAAAAATGATAAAATAAACAATTTCTCAGAGGTGCCCCGTGAAAACGTATGACAAAATGCTTATCGCCATACATGAACCTGATTGGAATTGTTATGCCGAAAAAGTTGTATGGCTTTATGTCGCACAGCCAACAGATACAAAAAAAAGATTGTTTCGCTTACCTAACTACATTTACTATTTTGTTTCTTTAGATGAGAAAAGAATGCCGTCTGAGTATGGGGTCGTTAAAACAATCTCACCGGCTATCACGGCAAGAGAACTTGCCGAGGCGGACTATGTAAGTCGAGGTATAGACACCTCTTCCCTCACTGAAGAGCTTATTGAAGAATATGAGCAATTTTTAAATACAATTAACGCTTAACCAGAACATACCCCAATGGCAGTCACATGGTTTGAAAAAATTTTACCAATCAAAGAAAAACGATTGAAAGTTCATAAAAAGTTTTTCAGCGGTCTTACGAAAGAGGAGAAGGCAGAGCTCTTTGAAAGTTAATCACGATTCATGCTGATCGTTATAAAACATGGAAAGAGCAAATCGAAGCGCTTCATACACCAGGCTAATCAATACAACATTCAATCCAGCGACTGCCCTCGATGTTTTCTTGATTAGCGGGCATAACAAAAGTGAGTCCCAGGGAAGGGGCTCGCTTTTGTCATAGCTGGAAATGTTGTTTGATGCGCGCCGCGACGGTCTCCGCGTTGAGATGCGTGTTGTCGATCCGTAAATAGTTGTCGACGTCGAATTCCCCGTCCCGCGAATTCAAACGGTACATCGTCGCCGTCTGCTTCAGCTCCCCTTCCGACCAGGCGATGTCCCGCTTCGTCGGCTTATGTATGAGCCGATTCTCGGTCGTGTTCCGGATGAGCCGTTCCTCGATGTCCGCCTCGAGTTCGACGTAATAAATGTCAGCCCCGCGCGACTCGAAAATCGTCGTCACGTGTCGCACGTATGCCCAGTCCTCTTCCATATCGAACGCCCAGACGAACGTGAAAATCATGCCCGGCAAGTCGCTTTTCGCAACCGACTCGAACAGTTCTTCTCGGAACAGTTCGACGATTCGACGCCCCTCTTTCGTCCCATAACTAAAAAAGGGGCTAACGAGGTCAATTGTCATATGGTTATGAAACAGTTTCAACCCCGTTTCTTTCGCTAACTCTTGCCCGACCGTCATCTTGCCGACGGCTTGCGGGCCGAACAAAATCACAAATTTCATCCTGATTCCCCCTCTATTTTTCAAAAGTTTACCATACATAGCTTCATCTGAAACCGGGAATAGGATGGTGATTTTAGTGAAGGAGGCATCTCTATGCCAAAAGATCCAAAACTCGAGCGCTTTGTCTTACGCGTCTCCGTTTTCGCCTCGCTCTTCTTCGCCATCGCCGGCATTCTCGTCGGTCTTTGGCTATCCTCGTCGTTCATCTTGTTTGACGGGGTCTATTCCTTTTTAAGCGTCATCATGAGCTGGATTTCGCTTCGGGCCGGCCTATTCATGTTGACGGCTGATAAACGCTTCCCGTTTGGCAAGAGCACGATTGAACCGTTCATCATCTTGTTCCAATACGGCGTGCTCTTATTCGTGATCATCAATGCCGTTCTCGGGGCAATCGAGGATATTCGCTCTGGTGGAAACGACCTCGTCCTTGGGGGTGCCCTCGTCTACCTCGCCGTCAGCACCGGCATCTCGTATAGCATCTACCGCTATTTGAACAGCTTCAAGATGAAAGCGAGCTCTGGACTCGTCACGGCGGAAGTCGTACAGTGGCGGCTCGATACGCTACTCACTGTCAGCGGTCTCATCGGGTATCTCATCGCCCAAGTGCTCGTCTGGCTCTCGTTCGAGGCCGTCGCCCCTTACATCGACCCGGTCATGCTCATCTTGAGCGCCCTTTGGCTCGTCCGCACCCCGCTCATCGAGATGTGGACGGCCATCAAAGAACTGATCGACATGGACACGGGCACGCCTTACAGCAATCAAATCCGCTTGACCGTGCTACAAGTCGCCCATCAGTTCGACGTCGACAAGACGTATGTCCGCACGACGAAGTCCGGTAACGTCTTGTTCCTTGAAATCGACCTCGTCGTCCCACGCGACTACCCGTACGACACGATCGCCGACCAGGACAAGATTCGGCAACAGTTGTTCGACGCGCTCGCCTTCTTACCGTATGAGAAATGGCTGACCGTGTCATTCACCCATGACAACCGTTGGGCAGAATAAGACACCCTTCAAATTATTGTTTACCCCCCGAGTATTTGAGGAATAGGCATACATCTTATGTTTTAGAGAAAGAAGGTGCCTTCCTCGTGACCTGCCCGAAATGCGGAACGAAAACCCGCTCGCGAACGACCGCTTGTCCGACATGTGGTCACCGCTCACGTCGCTATCGCTGGTTCATCGCCCCATTGGCCATTGCTCTTATTGCATTCATTGCCGTTGTGACGAACGCTTATTTAAAAGATAGCTCGCGCTCGGCCGATTCCTTAGCGGACAAAGTCCGACTCAACGTAACGGATGACACCGTCTCGGCAGATGCAGCAAACCCTGCTGACCTTGACGCGTTGCAAGACAGCGTGTTTACGGTCAGTAACGGGACCGGTTTTCTCATCAGCCCGCAAGACGTCTTGACGGCCGCCTCGAACGTGGCCGGCTTGACGGACATCGTCATAGAACATGACGGAAAAGAGATGGCGGGCACGGTCGTCGGTCGAAACGACGCCATCGCCGTCATCCGCATCGAACAAGTCGATCTTACTCCGTTCTCGTTCACCCAAGCGATTGCCGCAAACGACGAGGCGCTTTTGACGATGACGCCAAAAGACCGTCTCACAGGAACGGTCACGTTCAATGAGACTGGCTATTCACGGAATTTCGACTTGCCGCGTTACGCGATTGGGAGCCCACTCCTGACCGAGAACGGACGCGTCCTTGCGATTCACTTGCGTGAAATGACATTACCGGTCGTCTTGTTCCAGGAAGACGTCCAGTCGTTCCTCGAATCGGACACGCCGGCACCGCCGACCGCTGAACTCGCACCGGTCGCACCCATTTCACCGCTACCAAAAGACGCGCCCGTAACAGAAGCACCGCCTGCACCAGATCCGACCCCTGCTCCTGCTGAAGAACCGGCGCCGGCGCCAGAGGTACCACCCGAACCAGAAGCACCGGCTGAACCGGTCGAACCGGCACCGCCTGTCGAAGAACCCGCAGAAGTGACACCACCTCCGGAAGAAGAAGTGCCGGCTGAACCCGCTACACCAGAAGAACCCGTGACCGAACCGGCAGAGCCCCCTGTGACGGAACCTCCGGCTGAACCAGAAACGCCAGTGACCGAACCGGCCGAACCGGTCGAGCCGGAAAAACCGGCAGCTGATACCGAAAAGCCGGTGAAGAAGCAAGACAATAAACCAACCGACAAACCGAAGGAAGAACTACCAGCAAAAGAGAATAAACCGAACGAAGACAAGCCGAAAGAAGACCCAGCGGCATCGTCCGATGAGCCTGCCGACGAAGAAAGCACGCCTTCCGAATAACGGAAGACGTGCTTTTTCACGTGTCTTTGTTGAATTTTCGTTGCATATTGCCAAGCAATCCGCCGAGTAGCAACAGGATGATCGACAACATCCAAAACGGCATGACGTCCTGCAATAACCAGACGAGCAAGGCGCTAAAGCCGATGACCGCACCGAGCCAAATGATATTTCCCTTTCCCATACCCTCACCTCAATCTCATCATAGCACATCAATTCGGTGCGCCGTCGCCTGAGGCGGCAACGAGCGCGTCATTTTCTCGTCATGCTCGACCCGGACGTGTTGCCCAATGACGAGTGGTGGCTCATGCTCAAATCCCTCTGCCAAGTGAAAGACAATCCCGTCAAACGGCTCGGCTTCCATCACGTTGGCGACCCGAATCTTCCTTTCCTCACGATCGACAATATACCCTGTAAAGATGGCCATCTCCACTTCCTCCTTCTTGTAGCGAGTCCATACTTTTCTTTTCCCATTTATTGAAAAAACTCTACTCGGAAAGCCGATTCACTTGTATAATAAAGCAACAATGACACACGCACGGAGGGACTTTTATGAAACACACCATCGATGTACACACCCCAGAATTTCAACGGACGTTCCTCGAGATGATGCTCCTTGAAGAGTTGATGGAGGACTATAACGCCCAGGCGATTGAGACGCTCGTCGCCCGCGGCGAATCCCTATTTCCTGCCGACCCCTTCTTCCCGGCCATGCGCGCTTATCCGCTCATCCGTGAAGGCGAGTTCGACCAGGCGAAACAAGTGCTCGACGCGGCAAGTTCACTTGGTGATCACTACATCATCCCTTGCCTTCTCGGTGCTTTGAGCGAAGATTCCGGCTTCACGTTTGAAGCCGAACAGCACTACTTGCGCGCCATCGAGCGCTATCCGAACGTCCCGATGACGCAACGTGCCATCGCCATCCATTATTTCCACCGTAAATTTTACGGGGAAGCGGCGCTCCATTTGATGCATTATGTCCGTCTCGCCGGCTTTAATGAAGAGACCGTGCCGATGTTGCTTGAGTTCTTCCAAGTGTTCGATGAGATTCCGCTCGAAATGAACGATGAGTTAATGAAGGCAGCCATCGGTTACTTGAACGCTAACCCACGTAATCCACACGCACATTCGCTCTACGCCTCGATTTGTAGCCATCGTGTCGGCATGCTCGTGCAACAAAATCCCGAAAATGATCAGCTCGACGATGAGACGATTCGCATGTTGATGGAGGTCGAAGAACACGGGATGTGGAGTGCAACGTATGATGACAGCGAAGACCAAATGTTCCGCGCCATGTTCGCCGAATATGTCAATAACGTCATCTTGCCGAATACGTCTAAATCTTACGTCTATCGCCTTCGTCTCCGTTACTGGTACCACCGGCTCACGCATCGCGTGACGGGTGGCTATGCGGATTGGTCGATTCGTTAATAAACAAACCCGCCTTCCTTATGGGGGCGGGTTGTTTCTTACTGGAATTTATGCATAATCAGATAGTCCTTATTCATGTAAGCAGTTCTAGGTAAGCCACTAACCGGAAAGACTACTAAAAAGTAGATTCCCGGATTAACCGTCATTTGCAAAGTTTGATATGTGACCCCATTTCCGCTTGTAGAAACGAACGGATCACTAAATGCAAGGGGTTCTTCATTTAAATCAAAAATTCCAAATGCGAAATATGGAGAAATTCGTGCATCCCCAAATGCACCAAAAAAGTCTAACTTCGTCCTTCTTTCCACGTTAAAAACATAAATATCAACATCGTCAAGGTTCGATGTCTTTCCGCGAATATAACCATCGGCAAAACGGATAATGTCAGACTTCATCCACTCACCGTTTGGTTCTTCTTCATACGTATCTCCTTTTCCAGCCGGAATAGGGAGGGTTGGAACTTGAACGTCTTCTATCAATGCCGTTCGACGTGCGTCGAGTAATCCCAGTTGACGAACCGGAACAGCGTAATTCATGTTTTGAGAGTTTTCAAACATCCAGGTAACCACGCCCACCACTTCACCATACACATTTAAAAGCGGACCTCCTGAATTTCCATAAGTCGTACTCGCGTTAAACTGATAATATTCAAAACCATCTAGCACGACACTGTTGTTACTAATCATTCCTTCCGTAATCGTGTTGCTAACCCCACGTGGGCTGCCTAATGCGTAAATTTTCTCTCCCGTCGACACTCTCGTTCCGTTCATTTTTAAGATTGGCGGGGCGGGCGTAATTTGCGAAATATCGAGAACAGCCAAATCTAACGTCTCATCGTATCGTTTAATTATGTTTGTGCGAATGAATGAGCCATTTGCGAAGGAAACTTTTGCTTCCACGTTCTCTTCCCCTTGAAGCACGTGGAAATTTGTCACGACCTCGCCCTTATTGACGACAAATCCACTTCCTGAAGAAACGACTTGTCCTCGATCGTTTAGCATCTCAATTAACGCTACAGATGGATTCGCCATTTTGAATAGATCAGTTGCGTTATATTTTCGTTTTGTAACTGTCACCGCAACATTTTGTTTAAGTTTCGTTCCTTTTACGGTAACTGTTACGGTTGTTTTACCGGCAGACTTGCCTGTGATTTTTCCATTCACAACGGTCGCCACTTTAGGATTTAGAGACTTCCATATATAAACAGGTTTCTTCACGCCAGACGCAGTAGCTTTTACAACTTTCGAAGTACTTGCCATCAATGTAACCGTTTTAGGAGTAACGGTTAGCTTTTGAGATGCATCGACCGGATGTGAAAAGCCATTTAAAAATATTACGATTATTAACGCGATACTAAGCCAACGTTTCATACATTTTCCTCCTCTCCTCAATTCAGTCATATTATAAAAAAAGCAACAGACAAAAAGTTTTTTTCTTCGTGCGAAATGGAAATGCGTTCCTTAAGATTTGATTACTCTTTTATTCAACCTCGAGCTTCTCACAAACGGTAATTACTCAACACAAAAAAGGCACTTCGCAGTAACGAAGTACCTTACAAATTGATTCATGTTCGCTTACTTCATAAACGGATGAATCGGTCCACGCAGCTCGAACGAGTAATCCTCATGATTGACGATGCCTACGACTTCGTCGCTCTCGAGTAGCTCCATCAAGAAACCAGCCATCTCCTCGGCCGTATGATATTTCTCGACGTTTTGACTATAATCGAAGTTTTCCTCTTCCCGGGCACGGCTCGCGAACCCGGTCTCAGTCGCCGCCGGCGCGAGCACCTTCACCCGTAGCTTGTCGCCGTTGTTCATCAACTCACGGGCAAGCCCCTCTGAATACGCGCTGACATAGAATTTCGTTGCGCTATACGTGACACCTTTTTTGGCGATGTGATAGCCGACGACCGATGCGACGTTCACGAGCGTCGCCCCTTCGACGTCATGATAGTCGCGGACGTACAAGTTTGACAGTACCGTGAGTGCCTCGACGTTTAGTCTCACCATGTTCTCCATCTTCCCGACTTCGGCGTCTTTCACGAAGTTCGAGTCCCCGAACCCGGCGTTGTTGATCCACGTCTCGATGTCGAGATCGGCGAGCGACTCGTACAACGCGTACACGTTCTCACTATACGAGAGGTCGTTCGTCTTCAAGATGACGTCACTATCCGGTGAGATGGACTTGATTTCTTTGCGTAGCTTCTCGAGCTCATCGGTACGACGCGCCACGAGCACGAGCGACTTTCCTTCTTTCGCGAGTCGTTTTGCCGCTTCGTAACCGATTCCCGAACTTGCACCTGTGATGACCGTATACTTCATATCATTTCCCCTTTTCTTCTAAGAATGCATTCTTTTCGGCAATTCCCGAAACACGCATCGATGAATCCTTTGGACGTATAAAAAGCCGTCCGAAGACGGCTTTCATCACGTATTGAACTTGCCAATCAACGTCTGGAGATCTCCCGTCATGTTGCCGAGTGATTCGGCGACCCCGTTCAACTCTTGAATCATCGCGAGCTGGGAGTCACTCGTCTCCCCGACGTTCCGCATCGTCGTCGCCATCTGTTCGCTCTCACTCGCAATCCCGAGCGCGGCCGTCGCGACTTGTTTCGTCGTCAAAGCAATCTCGCTCGACGCCTTACGAATGTGGAGCGTGTTCTCGACCGACGTCTGGAGCTGCTGAACGATTTGACTGAACGCTTGCGTCGCTTGTTCGAGCAATCGGGTGTTCACTTCGACCCGCTTCGCGCTCATCTCGTGACGCGTCAGTACCGCATTCGACTGGACTTGAATCGATTCGATCAAGCCGGCGATTTTGGCAGCCGACTGTTTCGATTGTTCGGCGAGCTTTCGGACTTCTTCTGCGACGACGGCGAAGCCTTTTCCTTGTTCGCCGGCACGCGCTGCTTCAATCGCAGCGTTCAGGGCAAGGAGGTTCGTCTGGTCGGTGATCGATTGGATGACCTCGGTGATCATCGCGATCTCGTCCGACTGTTGTTTCAACGTCGCGATCGACTCGCCTGTCAGTCGCGTCTCGGTCTCAAGGGCGAGCACTTCTTGTTTCGCTTTTTGAATCGTCTCCCCGCCGTCTTCGGCGAGCTTCAAGCTAGTCGAGACGTCTTCACTGATTGTGCCGATGGAACGGGCGATTTGGTCGACCCCCTCATCCGCTGCGGCGACTGCTTTCGCACTGCCCGTCGCCTCTCGCGCTTGTGCGACCGTCTCCTCGACGACTCGATCGATCATCCGCGTCGTTTCTTCCGTCTGCGACGACATCTCTTCGGTGCTCGCGTACAGTTCTTCTGACTGAGCCGTGATTTCCTGGGCGTTTCGGCTCACTTCGTCAATCAACTCGCGGAGGTTATGTTTCATACCGTTGAAGCCGACGATGAGCTGACCAATTTCGTCACGCGTCAAGGCGTCGAGATTGTCACGGGTCAAATCCCCCGCTGCGACAACGTCTACTTCTTTGGCGAGTAATCGGAGCGGTATCGTGACCATCTGTTTCAAAACGTATCCAGCTCCAAGCGTGAGGAAGAGAATGAGAAACGCGATGGCTGACGTATAAAGGACCGCTTTGCCACCTAACTTTTCCAGTTCCACTTGCTTGGCGAGCATATCTGCTTCCGTTTCGGCTTGTAACGCTTCGCCTGTTTCCGAAATGGATTTCGTCACGTTCGGCATGAGACGAAGCGTGAGGCGATCAATCGCTTCCTGATCTTGATTATCAACGGCCGTCACGGCTTGAGTTGCCAATTCGTCATATCCTGTCGCATACGACAATAGACTTTCATACTCGGTCCGTTCCGCATCGCTCTTTGCCAATGTGATGAGGGACTCGATGGCCGCCTTCTTTTCGGCTCCGCCTTGTGTGATTTGTTCCCGTCGCTCGTCATTTTGGACGAGGACGTATCCGCGGACGCCGTACGCCTGACGGACCATCCCGAGCGATAAGTCGTCTGCCGCTTTCATCTTCATGACGTCTTCGGCAATCATGGCTTCATATTGACTCGTCACATTGTGAAGGGTCCATAACGTATACCCCATGCCGATGGCCACGATGAGAAGAATCAAACCGATGGCACTAAACAATTTTTGTGTTAACGAGAATGTGTTCAATCGTTTCATGTCATTCGAGGATCTAGTCCTCTCCCACCTCTGTTTCTCTTTTTTTGGAACTACATGGGTTTTATCGGATGTTGTACATACTTTTCCAATCTCTACCTAAATTTTTTGTGGAATTGACCTATATTTTGATTTTCCAAGTCTCAAAATCGACACAAAAAAACCGCAACGCTCATCCGTTGCGGCCTTCCCGTTATAGTTTGAACTGCGATACGCGGTTCGCGAGTTCGATTGCTTGTCGTTCTGTTTCAGCCATCCGTCCTTGAACGTCACTGAACCGTTCGACGGAAAGTTGGATTTTCTCCGAGATGGACTGTGTCCCGTCCGCCCCTTCCGTCACGGTCGTCGCGACTTCTTGAATGACACCGAGAATCGTGTCGGTCGTTTGGCGCAACTGCATCGCGTTCGATTCGAACGTCTTCGCCGTTTCTCCGAAGACCGTTGCGTCCGCCTCGTATTGTGTTGCCGACTCCTCGAGTCGGTCATAGTCGGACAAGACCGTCGTATCGAGGAACGCCAGCATATCAGCCGAGCTCATGTTGAGTCGTTCGACCGAGTCGATAACCGTGTGTGACACGTCTCGAATCTCGTTCACCGTTTGACGCGAGTTCTCGGCGAGCTTTCGAATCTCGGAAGCGACGACGGCAAACCCGCGTCCGGCCTCTCCGGCCCGTGCTGCCTCGATCGAGGCGTTCAAGGCGAGTAAGTTCGTCTGGTCAGCGATGGCGAGAATCGCTGTCGTCAAGACACGAATCTCTTCAACCGATTTCGCACCACGAATCGCCTCGTCAAGTTCAAGCCGCTTCGCCTCGATAATGGCGTTCGCCTCTGCTTTCGATTGAATGGCCTGCTTACGTAGCGCATGCGCGCGCTCTTCGACGTGTTGCGCCGTCTCGGCACTATCGTTCGATAGATCGACAATCGAATCGATCGAGCTCCCCATCTCGGTCGTTGACGCGCTCATCTCTTGTGAGGAAGCAGCCGTTTCTTCCATGCCGGCGGTCAATTCTTCGACCGTCCCCGACGTCTCTTCCATATAGCGGCTAAGCTGCGTCACTTCGGCCGCGACTTCTTTTGATGAGGCGAGGACGACGGTCGCCGTCTTATCGACGTCAATCATAATGTCACGAAGCGAGGCGATGAACGTGTTGAACGACCGGCTCACTTGGGCGATTTCATCGTTTGACGTGACCGGAATCGACATCGTCAAGTCCCCGCCTTGTGTGGCCAGCTCATCGAACTTCTTCTGTAGCGTCCGCATCGGACGGATAATGGAGCGAAGCAGGCTCAAGCCAAGGAAGAGAAGAAGCGCGACTGCTCCGATCGTCACAGCGATGAGGGCGATGAGCGATTGGTTGAACTCTCGTTCCATGTCGGCCCCGACGCGCTGTGACCCTTCCGAGTTATAGGCGACGAGCGCCGTCAACCGTTGGGTAAAGTTGTCATACGTCGCTCGTGACTGAGCGTCATAGTAAGAGCGCGCCATGCCGTTATTGCCGGACGTACTGAAGATGAGCATGTTGTCGGACACTCGCTGATACATTTCCCACTGACGTGCGAAATAATCGAACAGCTCTCTGTCCGTCGCGCTCGTCACCGTCGCCTCGTATTTCGGGGCGATTTCATTAATGCGCGTCCGGATGTCTTGCATTTGTGTCATGAGTTCTTCTTTTCCTGCCGCGTCTTCCGTGACGATATGTTCGAGCTCAAGTGCTCGATAGTTCGCAGCGAGCGTGTTTAACTCATGCGCATAATCGAGTCCACGGTTCCACACGTCGACAATTTCGCCGGCTTGTTTGTTCGCGTCGTTCATGGAGAACAGCGAATAGCCGCCGACCCCAATCACCATGAGAAGCGACAGAATGACAAGGCCCCATAACTTCTCACGGATCGTGAGCCCTTTCCCTTTCGCTTCTGTTTGACGTTGCCGCGCCTTGACCCGCCATTTCAACCGGGGTAAGCGGAATGTCGGCTTTTGACTGAAACGACGCTTCAGCCATTGCACCATGACCGATCCATTCATTTTTCTTTTCATCTATGTACTCCCCTCTCCAAACCAACGTTTCTTCCTTTATCGACCATTTTCAGAATACTTTGAAGATGATTGACCAACATTAAAAAAAGATGACTGAACAAGCAGCCATCTTTTAAACGATTATTGTACGTTCAATACGGTCGTCGAGCCTTCAATCAATTTGATTTCGGTCCATTTGACGACGTTTTTAGCGAGTGGATCGTTCGCGACCATGAAGTCGGCAAGGGCCTTCACTTGCATCGGGTCGACGGGTTGCTTCACGTTGTTCAAACGGAAGCGCGTCACTTTGTTAAACGTGTCCAAAAAGGCGATTTCGAGTTTTGTTTCAGTCATGATTCATTCTCCTCCTTAAAATGGGTGATTAGACGAGGTTGTATTCGCGGACGACGGCGAGTGTGAAATCTTCTTGTACGATCAGCTCAAGCATGAGGTGACCAAACGACTCGGCTTGATTCGCCGTGAGCGCTGCACGAATGGGACCGAACCGTTGCGCTTTTTTCGTCGGTTTCAAGCTTTCTAAATTGTGATGCGTCGTTAAGACGAGCGTCGCTTTCTTTTCTGATAGCTGTGCCATGGGGGATGGCTCCTTTCGGGGGATGATTACGATTCAGAAGGGTAAGTGGAGTCCAAGCGCTCGAGTAGCTGAATCATGCGCTCAAGCCGCGTCTCAATCCGGTGTAGCAGATAAAGCGAGACGACGATTGGAAATCCAAGGTTCGAGATGAGTTCGGGCCAGCTCATGTGACTACCTGCTCATCGTGCCGGTTGCCGGCGGCGGGACGAGGGGGGATGCGCATAGAGAATTCCTCCAATTTAGACCGTCACGTGGAACTCACGGGACACGACGTACGTAGCCGAGTCGACGGACAAGAGTCGCGTCAAGAAATCACCGAACTGCTTGATTTCCGCGGTCTCCATCCGAGCGCCGAGCGGGCCGAACCGAACGAGTTGTCGTTTCTCTTTCCCGTCTACGACTCGTTTCGTGTCGAGATAAAAGATGCTTGCGTATTCTCGGTAAACTGCCATATGTCTCACCTCCTTCGCCCCTATTAACCAAAGATGGTAGAAGTTTGCTCAATTCATTTGTTTTTGTGATTCAAGGACTATCGAACTATTTATTCTGAATATTAGTTCATTTTATCCAAAATGGCTTTAAACTTGAGTTATTGTCCCTTTTAGGGTACTGTAAAGAGCGTCAAACACATGCTAAAAATCATTCAATAGTCCTAACGTTTTATTTCCCCACTTTCAAAAAACTTACAGTTAATTGCTTGAAAATAGGGTACTATACGAGAGAGGGCATTTTTAGTAATGACCCGTTTGACTTGAAGAAGGAGATACCTTAAATGGACAGCTTAGATGTTGCACTTAACCCCTTTATTCCTTCCGCTCAACTCGACTTCGACCACACCGACCTGACATTTCGCGCGACCGAATGGGATACGTACCGACCTGAACATGGGAAACTGTACCAGCTAAACAATCAGCATTTGAACGTCTACCCGCTCAAAGAATTGAGCCGGGCGTTCCAGATTGCCGGCATCCCTCGCAGCCAGCAACAGTTGATTAAATGGGAGACCGATGGCATCTTGCCGCCAACTCCGTTCACAATCGGACGCAAACGGTATTATTCAGAAAATCAGATTCGGACAATCGTCGACATCGCATTGGAATGCGGACTCCGGCCACGGACGCACGTCAAAAAAACGAACTTCTCGCAATTGGCCCACAACGAATTATCCTACATACTCCAACTCGAACTCGCAAACGAACAATCGCAATCATGAGAAAGACCGCCCTCCCTGACACAAGCAGGAAAGGCGGTCTTTATTCATATATGTCTCACATTTTATTCTGCACCGCTTTCGGCATGTCTGACATTTCAATCTCATCGTACGACGTCACGGCGTCGTCTTTCATGTAGAGCATCAAGAATGCCCCTTCGCGTAACGCCTTCGCAGCACTAAATGTGACACGTTGTGCCTCACCTTCTGCCGTATACGCTTCTGTCTCATACACGTAACGGCGTATGACTTCCCCAGAGTCAAGCGTTGTTTCTTCAACGTCGGTCGCTTCGCTGACTTGGAGGTACACGTTCTCTTTCCCGAGCCGGTTCCAGTCCACGTTGATTAACCCGACTGTCACGAGGACGAAGGCAAGTAAATAACCTATCATCTTTTTCATTTTAATCTTCTCCTTACAATACAGATTTTGTGAACCGACGGACCGTCAGCCCATAGTAGAGTGCATAAATTGTTGAGTAGACGGCCATCCAAACGATAACCGGTACAGTAAAGTTCATTGCGAATAGTCGTGAAAATGCGATTAATGCGACGCTCGCGTGCAATAAACCAAGCAGATAGGGTGCCAAGAAGACGACGGCGACTTGATGTCGGATCGTCTGTTTCATATCACGTTTTGAAATTCCGACTTTCCGCAACACCGTGTATTTCGCTCGATCCTCTTCTACCTCCGTCATCGTTTTGAAGTAAATGATACTTCCGGTCGCAACAAGAAAGACAAGTCCGAGGAAACTACCGACGAACAGGAGTGCTCCGTTGACGGCCATCGTGTCACGGTATAAATCCGTCGCACTCGAGAACTGCGGTTGTGTCGACAACGCATCTGATAAAGTGGCTTGGTCTTTATAGTCGGCTACTTTTACAACGTGATAGGAAATGGCATCACTTTCGATTTCTTCATAGACGTCATCTCGTGTGACGAGGAAAATGCCGCCAAACGTCATGACATTCAATGGTGTCTTTTCGACGTGTTCTTTGACGGGGTACGTCGTGCCGTCTACTACGACTTGATGCACTTCCTCATTGAAACGTTCATCATAGAACGGATCGATAAGCCGGACTTCTTTCCCGTCAAGAGCGTTCGGTTCGTCCCAGTCAAGTCCTTTGACGAGCTCTCGATACGTCGATTCTTTGATGACCCCATACTCACGTTCCTCGTACTCATCTGGGATACGGACCGTCTTTTTCAACACACTCGCTTCGGCAAGGACTTCCGCATCAATCGGCTGTGCGTCCCCTTCCCAAGCGAACGTGTATGGGGTAAAGGATGTGACGTTTTCTTCAGCATAGTAGTAAAGACTAAAGATGGCGCCACCAGCCGTGATTGCCGTCGCGCTGATGATACTGATAAGCGTGAGCGTCTTGGCGTTCCCCCGAATCCGGTATAAGAGTTGTGATGTCGTTAACAGGTTCAATCGCCGCCATGACCATGCTTCATTTGCTTTGATGCGTCCGAGGATAAAGATGAGGACACTATGGAATAGTAGCGCTGAACCGATGACTGTCAGTCCGATAATGACGAGCGGCATCGCAAGGCTTAAGACACGCCAAATGGGTGAGGTCAAATCCTGAAGCGCGAGCCAATACGCGATACCAAGTGTCAGCACGCCGCCCATCGCCGCGAACACGTTCGCTCTTGGCATGTCTTCGCCTTTTTGATCGGCATGGAACAGCTCAATCAAATTGAAACGATAGATGACGCGGTATCCTTGAAACGACGTGAACAAGAAAATGCCAAGGAAAACGACGAAGGTCTCAATGAACGCCGATTGGGAGAACGTAAACCCGATTGCCAAGTCGCTGTTCATCAGCCGAAGGAGCACTTGTAACAGCGCATTCGCCCCGAGCACACCAAGGCCAATGCCAATCATGAGAGAGACAGCGCCGATGACAAGGTTCTCGAACAAGAGCAGTTGCCCAATCTGTTTCTTGCGAACGCCAAGTAGCGAGTAGAGTCCGACTTCACGTTTTCTCCCTTTTAAAAAGAAGGCGTTCGAATAAGCGATAAAGAGTGCGACAAAAAGGAGCAGGATAAATGTTGAAGCGTTCATCAATCCACCGATCTGTTTGGACGTCTCCGCTAAGGCACTGATCTCGCCACTATGTTTGAGCGTCGCAAACGTGAAGTAAATGATGATCGAGAAGATGGTCGTTCCGACATAGAGTGCGTAACGCGACAAATTGCGGACGACGTTCTTTTTTGCTAAATCAAAGAGCGTCATGTGCCGCGCCCCCTTTTAACTCTTCCAAAATCGCTTCATAGAACGCGTCACGCGACGTCGCGCCACGAATCAATTCTTTCGACAAACGTCCGTCCTGAATATAAAGCACGCGTCGACAAAAGCTGGCTGCATATGCGTCGTGCGTCACCATCATGATGGTCGTTTCCGCTTCGTTCAGACCCGCGAGCGTTTCAAGCAAATCGGTCGCCGACTTCGAGTCGAGCGCACCTGTCGGCTCATCAGCAAAGATCAGTTTTGGGTTCGAGATGAGTGCACGGCAGACAGCCGTTCGTTGTTTTTGTCCGCCTGAGATTTGATATGGATATTGGTCGAGAATGTTCGTCAGACCGAATCGATGGGCGAGCGTATCCACCAGTTGTCGTGTCTGTTCGATTGGCGTCTTCGAAACGGCGAGGGGCAATAAGATGTTCTCACGCACCGTCAACGAGTCGAGCAAGTTATAGTCTTGGAAGATGAAGCCGAGATGGTCGCGCCGGAAGTCCGATAGCGCCTCTTCATTGAGCTTCGCGATGTTTTCGCCTTCGACGAAAATGTCTCCGTGCGTCGGGGTGTCAATCGTCGCCAGCACGTTCAAGAGCGTTGACTTTCCGGCGCCCGACGGTCCCATAATGCCGACAAACTCGCCATGATCAATCGTGAAGGAGACGTCATCGAGCGCTTTGAACGTTGCCTCCCCTTTCCCGTAAATTTTTTCAATGTGGTTAACGTGTAATAATGATTCCATAAGTAGCACCTCTTTCTAATGACTACGTTACAGGGGCTACCTTAACTGAAAATCACGCGTACCTTACAAAAACCTTAAATGGTATGATTTGTTCGAGAGGTGATTTTATGGAACCACGCATCTTAATCGTCGATGACGAGAAAGACTTATGTACACTTATTCAAAAAGCACTTGAAAAAGAAGGATTCACCCATATCAAAACGGCGCACACGGTAAAAGAGGGCATCCATTTGTTCCACTCGTTTCAACCACACATCGCCATCTTGGATGTCATGTTGCCGGACGGGGAAGGCTATGACTTATGCCGTCACATCCGAACGACGTCAAACATCCCGATTTTATTCTTGTCTGCGAAATCCGATGAAGTCGATAAAATTCTCGGACTCGCTATCGGTGGCGATGACTACATCACGAAACCGTTCAGTCCAAAAGAAGTCGCTTTTCGAATCAAGGCGCAGCTCCGACGGGTATCGATGTATGACGCACCGACGCAAACGGACATCCACGTCGGCCCGTTCCGGATGACGGCGGACGAGAACGAGGTATATCTTCACGACAATCGGCTCGAACTGACGGCAAAAGAAGTCGGACTCCTCGCTTGTTTTCTTCGCCACCCTAATCAAATTCTCAGTAAAGAGACGTTGTTCACCCGTGTCTGGGGTGAGGCGTTTTATGGGTCGGACAATACAGTCATGGTACACATGCGCCGACTCCGTGAGAAAATCGAACCGGACCCTTCACGTCCCACGTACATCGTGACAGTGAAAGGACTCGGCTATCGGTTTCATGTGTGAGGAGGCAGCATCATGAAATGGAATCTGACTGGACGCTATCTCGTGTCCATCCTCCTCATTGTTGCGACCGTGATCATCTTAAATCTCGCCATCCTCTTCGGTCTGCTCGTTAATGACCGGACCGGGCTCGATGACGTCGAAAGCAATTCCGGCGAGACGTTCACCCGCACGTTCAATCAGTACATGACGCTTGAGAACGGAAGTCCGGTCGTATCCGAGGCAGGACTCGAGGCACTTGAACGAAACAACGCCTGGCTACAAGTCCTCGACGAATCCGGAAACGTCGTGACGGACGCGTTCGCCCCGGAAACAGTACCCGACGCGTACACGCCGCTCGAATTGATTCATATCTATAAGTATAAAGACGATGACCTGACACTCTACTTCGTCGGTGGCTTTGAGTCGTATAGCTATCTCGTCGCCTTCCCGGAAGCGACGGAAGGCCGGCTCGTCACGATGATTGATCCGCAATCGGTGCTCGCGTATTTATCGAAAGCCGGTCTGATTTTACTGATCGTCGACCTTGCCGTCGCCGCGCTGATCGGTCTTGCGTTCAGTTCACGCTTGACCCGTCCTGTTTATCGCCTGACGGAACGAATCGCCCAGCTAAAGGCACGTGACTTCTCGACCGTCGAGCCGAAGCGACCTGGCATCTATCGTCCTGTGTTCGCGAACTTGAACGACGTCTCGAAAACGCTCAAGACGTATGAGCGGGAGCGCGAACAGCTCGAAATCCGACGCAAAGAATGGATGAGTAACGTCTCACATGACTTAAAGACCCCGCTCGCCTCGATTCAAGGCTACGCCGAGTTGCTTGACGACACGGACGTCAACGAGACGGAACGTCGCCAATATGCGGCCGTCATCGAACGGAAAGCGCGGTACATGAAAGAATTGCTCGACGACTTCAATTTGACGATGCGGCTACAGCACGGAGACTTCCCGCTCGAGAAAGTAGACGCCGGTCTCGAACGGTTCGTTCGTGAACTCGTCATCGACGTGTTGAATGACCCGCGCTTCGCGGACCGCTCGCTCGAATTTACAAGCCATGACGCCGCAACGGTGGCGCTCGACCATCACTTCATGAAACGGGCACTGTTGAACTTCCTCTATAATGCGCTCGTGCATAACGATGAGACGGTACACGTTAAAGTCGCCGTCAGCGGATCGACAATCACGATTTCAGATGACGGCCAAGGAATCAATGATCAGGACTTGCCGTATATCTTTGAACGGTATTACCGCGGGACGAACACGGATGATACGATTGGCAGTGGCCTTGGCATGGCCATCTCACGCGACATCATCGAAGCGCATGGTGGAACGGTCGACGTGACGAGTGAAGTAGCTACTGGTACATCAATTCATATCAACTTGCCCCACGATAAAAAATAAGCAGACATAAAACAGGTTCGCCGCGGCGAACCTGTTTTATCTTGGAAGAGATGTTTTTCTATTTTCCTCGTCATCCGTTACATCAAAATAAAACCCTAAGAACGAGGCATACTTTATCGAAATGGTCCCGCCCGTCTCGGTATAAAATTCTCGCTCATAGAATTGAAGAATGTAGTACCCTGTCGAAACTAGAATAGACTTCATGAGGAAAGGGTTCGCCGCGGCGAACCCTTTCATGTCGTTTCATAAGCCTCAATCCACGTTTCGAGCTCCTCAATCGGAAGCGGACGCGAGAACAAGTAGCCTTGCATCTCATCGCAACCGAGTGCCTTTAGTGTCTCGCGTTGGCTCTCGGTCTCAATTCCTTCGCAAACCGTTCTGAGTTTCAACCCTTTAGCTAATTCAATAATCGACTGGACGATGACGTTTCCTGTCGGATCGCTTTCGGTCGCTTGAATGAACTGACGATCAATTTTGATTTCTTGAATCGGATAGTGTTTCAAATAAACGAACGCCGAGAACCCGGTACCGAAATCGTCAATCGAAATGGAGAATCCGACGTTTCGAAAATCAACGAATCGCTCGATCACATGTTGTTGATTCTCCATGCCGACACTTTCCGTAATCTCAAACGTCAAGTAGTTCGGACAGACGCCGATCTCTTTGACGATCTTCGTCAACTTCTCAACGACCCCGTCTGACAAGAAGTGACGGGCCGACAAGTTAAGGGCAAGCCGATATGTTCGCCCGGCATCATGCCAAGCTTTCAACTGTTTGCAGGCGATGGCAAGCATCTGTTCTTCGAGCGCGATGATGATTCCCGTTGATTCTGCTAGTGGGATGAAATCAAGTGGCGGGATGAGCCCCTTTTCAGGGTGCACCCAGCGCATCAATCCTTCAAACCCGTTTAACTGTCCAGTCGCCGCATCGATTTTCGGTTGATAGAATAGCGTAAATTCGTTCAATGCAATTCCTTTTCTTAAATTCATCTCTAGCTTCAATGCAGCGGCCGCTTTTTCCCCCATCTCCGGTTCGTAAAACGAGACGACCCCACGCTGGACGTTTCCACTTTCAGCGAGCCGCGTGGCATGAATCAACTCAAGCGTCGAATACGTCTTGTCTTCGATAGCGATGAACGCGCTCATCGTCAAGACGACATCTAACTCTCCGACTTTATATGCCTCTCGTGTCACCGTCTCTGCGAGCAAATCAGCAATTCCGTACGCTTTAATTCGATCCCCATAAGGTGTCCACACCATGAATCCTGACTGTGAGATGCGGGCTAGCATCGCTCTATCAACGTGTTGCCGAAGGCGATCGGCCACTTCTTTGACGAGCGTATCAGATTTTTCGAGTCCGAGCGCATCCTCGACGGCACGAAACTTATCGACCTTTAAATAGATTAGTGAGCCGAGACGATCGGACGATTGCTTTCGGACTTCATCAATGCGTTCGACGAACGCGTTTTCGTTCATGAGTCCGGTCAATTCATCTGTGTACGCCAAGCGTGTAATATGCTCTTCAATCGAGTGACGTTCGAGTCGTAAATATAAAATGGAGATGAAATCTGACAAAGTGCTAACCATCAGCTCTTCCATATACGTCCACTGTCGTGGAGCGAACGTCTCACAACAGATGACACCCTTCGCTTTGTTGTTTGCGTAGATGGGCGCATCAAGCATCGAATAAATCCGTTGCCCTTCCACAAAATATTGTTGATAAAGCCCTTTCACCCATTCATGGCTACGCACGTCATCGAACGGAAGTACCCGGTTCGTACGGAGCGCATCAAAGTAGACCGGTGCGTCATCCCGATAGACGATTAAGTCCGGATAGGATTGGCCGACTTCTTTCGAGTACGCAACTTGGCACCGTATAGACGCATAGGTGTCGTCGAAATGCCAAATCGAGACGGTGTCGACGTCGAGCATGTCCGAGACGACTTGGCACATATACGCAATCGCCTGATGGACCGTCGCTTCATTCACGTCCGGCATCCGTACGAGGTCGAACAGTTTCTCTTGGTGTCTTCGATACGATTGTGCAGAAAAGTTCCCCTCGGTCATAAGTCCCCTACTCTCATTTTTCATCATTAATTTATGATAGCATGAATTCTACATAAGAAAAGTTTCCAAAATTCAACAGAAAGTCAATTTCTGATTCGCCCCTTTTACCCAATTCATCCCATTTCTACCTATCAAAAATTATTGACCTTCTTTTCAACAGAATTGACCTGTTTGAGCCCTTCCCCCCATTGCCTGCCGATTTCGAAACATCTTACAATGTAACTGTATTGATTTTATCGAACCGTAACCTACGCCATCGAAGAAGGAAGTGACTCCATGGATCATAAGTCCGGCCTCATGTACTCATTCGCCGCCATCGCCGCCGTAACCGTCCTCGCTCAGGCCGACGACGTTGCCGCCGCTAGCACACATACCGTCCGCGCCGGAGATACGCTCTGGTCGATCAGCCAACAGCACAACATCCCGCTCGCGACCTTGAAATCTGTAAACAACTTGACGTCCGACCGAATTGCCATCGGGCAGACACTGAGACTCTCTGGTGCCGTGGCACTCGCACCTGCGAACAACAGTGCGACAAAAACGCGTACGACGACGGCGAACTTGAACCTCCGGAGCGGAGCCGGGACGACGCACAGCGTCCTCCTCACCATTCCGCGCGGACAAACGCTTACCCCGCTCAAGACAAGTGGTGTGTGGACACAAGTGACGTATTCTGGCCGCACAGGTTGGGTGCATAGCGACTTTTTAAGCGCAACACCAGCACCAGCGACTCCGACACCGGCTCCAACTGCACCGGTTGTCACACCGAACGCTACGACCACATCCAAAACAACAGCAAACTTAAACCTTCGCGCTTCAAAATCGACGAGCGCGCGCATCTTGACAACCATTCCAAGTGGAAAGAGCGTCACCGTCTTGAAAGTCGAAGGTACTTGGTCGCATGTCAAATATGGTACGCATACGGGCTTCGTTGCGAATACATATTTAACGAAAGCGGCGTCAACGCCAGCACCAACTCAACCCGCAACCCCGGCGCCGTCTCAACCGACGCAAATTAAAGAAGAAAACATCAATACGTCGTACGTGACGACAGCGAACTTGAACGTACGCCAAGGTGCAGGCACCGGCTTCGCACTTGTCACGACGATTCCGAACGGCACGACCGTGACGGCAACGAAACAAAGCGGTTCATGGGTTTACGTGACGTATAACGGCAAAGCCGGCTACGTCAGCACCGGCTTCTTGAAACAAATGACGACCGCACCAAGTGCCCCTGTCGCTCCAAACCTCGGAGATGCCGGCGCTGGTAATACAAACGTCGACTATGTCGTCAATACACCATCTTTAAACGTCCGTGCCTCGGCGACAACGAGTTCGGCCATCATCGGTAGCGTCACCGCTGGTCAAACACTTCGTGTTGTCCAGACATCAAACGGTTGGCATCAAATTTACATCGGCAACACGACCGGCTTCGTCTCGGCTTCTTTTGTCAAACAAGTGCCGAAAGGGACCGCGACGAATCCGACGTGGGTCTCAGGTTCTTATGACGCGCACACGTTCTTCACGGCGAGCCCGGTCGCCATCCGCGCGCAAGCCAGTGATACGAGCGCGATCGTCGGTTCGACGTTACGTGGTGGTTTGTTGAATATCACCGGCGAAACGGCAACTCATTATCGTGTGGCCGAAGGCTTTATCGCAAAAGCGCATGTGACACAAGTGAGTGGACAATCTGCTCAAGCGACTCGTCTCGCCACGATCGCCGTCGCCCAGCGCTTCGTCGGCACTCCATACGTTTGGGCATCCTCTAGCCCAGTCAATGGCGGGTTCGACTGTTCGGGCCTCATCTTCTATGCGTTCAACCAAGCAGGCGTCAACATCCCACGAACGAACGTCGCCAACTATTGGGGCGCCGCCTATTTCGGACCACAATTACCGAAATCGTTCACGCCACAAGCGGGTGACCTCGTCTTCTTCGAGAACACGTACACGGCCGGTCCATCGCACATGGGAATCATGATCAATGCAGATACGTTTATCCATGCCGGTACGTCTGGTCTTGGTTACAACCAAATCAGCAAAGAGCCGTATTGGCAATCGCGCCTTCTCGGCTATAAACGTCCATGACTTTCGACTCACTTAGAAAACCCGACCATAGTCGGGTTTTCTTTTGTTTTAGCAGGATTTCATATCAGAGATGCGAAATGCACTATAAAATAAGAAGAAAAAAAGGAGGTGTCAGATGGATCAACACCGTTTTGCTAAAATTCCGTATCGAATTTACACGATGGGACTTGCTGTCGTCTGTCTCATCGGGGTGCTCTTATTCGGTCTCGGTTTAAGTTATTATTGGAAAGAAAAGCACAGCGTCGTTGATCAGACAGTGACAAACTTGAATCACGCGGACGACCTCGCTGGTGTCGAGTCATATCTCGTCTTGCATCAGGCAGCACGATTGTATGAGGTGAACTCAAATCAACCTACAGCCCTTTTCTCGGAACCATATCGAGAACGAGCGCTCCAATATAACCAGCAACTACAAGACGATTTCAAAACTGGCGTCAATGAACGGGAGCGTGAGGCGTTACTCGCTTTTTCGGAACGCCTCGAAGAGACGTTAGATGAGGGCAGGTTTGACGCCGTCCCGTTCGACGTCATCGAATCGATCGACCGACGCTGGCTCTATCAAGGACTTGAACGTACCGCACAAGAGAACGCTGCCTATGAACTCGCCGATGCTGTCATGCGTATGCAGATGACGTTCGTTCAAAACATTTCAACCTTATTTGCCGTGACACCGAATCCAGGAACGCTCGAAACAGAGATTGCCCCACTCTCAAACGAGGCCAGGTTGATTGAAGACATCGTCGCCTCCGAACCGTCATTACAAACGCAAGCCGTCTCCGATTTAATCGAGAGTGCGCTCACGCTCGGTCGCCTCGCTGTGACAGAATCCACACTCGAGGCTCGCTACGTCAACGGCACCAATTTTTATGAAGATACGTACGAGGTCTTGCGTTCAATTCGGACTTCAACCGAAACGACGTTAGCTTCCGAAAGAAGTCGGTATGGAACACTGGCTGTTGTCGCTTTCGCCTTGACCGTTCTTCTGTCAGCTAGCCTTCTCGCTGCCTTGTGGATTACGCGGAATGCTTATGCACACGATCTCGCCCACTTGAAGGCTCGAGCGCTCGCCATCGATCCGAGCATGGAACCAATCGAGGGGACCTTCCCTGTGAGCCATGACTTCCGAGGGATTGAGGATGAACTTCGCGAGATTGCCGTCAGTGTGCATTCGACCGTCCATACGCTTGAGACGAAGTCGAACGAATTACTCCGTTATCACGAGCGCTGGTCCTCGCTCTTTTCCGAGACCGGACTCGCCATCGCTCTCGTCGATGACGGGTATAACTTCCTTGAACGAAACGATGTATTCCGTCAATTTTTCGGGAATCGGAACTTATATGAAATCAATCAACTCTTTACCGACACAGGCCGACGCTTATTCCGCGAGGCGTTCGAAGGGGTGACAGAACACGGAACGAGCGCTCAGTTCATTTTGCATTTGAAAGGCGAACACGTCCGATTTCTAAATATGAAGATTATCCCGCTCAAACGTGGGGAGGCACTAACCTATTATCTCATCCTTGAAGATGAGACGGAGCGTGTCGAACGGGAACGAAAAGTCGACCGGCTCGTCCGGTTCGATATGGCGACGGACCTCTATAATGAATACGGCTTCGTGCAGGCTTGGGCGAAACAAGACATCAATGGCGCCTTCGTCGTCATCAAACTGAACGATTTCCATCACCTGGTCGATTGGTATGATGCGACGTATGCAGATTTACTCATGACTGAGTTCGCCCGCCATGTCGAAGAGCGGCTTGAGAAGTATGCCCAGAACTTGTTCGGACGTTATCGGGATGACACGCTCATGTTGTACGTCCAAGGCTTCACTGCGGAAGACGAACATGAATTGATGGAGCTATTCCCTACAGAACTCTTCATCAATGGAAAGCGTCAGACTGTTCATGTGCAAATCGGGGCGACACACACGACGCCGAATTTCACGGACTGTCTATTTGAAGCGACGAAAGCGCTCCAACACGCCAAAGAGACGCGGACGCCGTTCGTCTGGTACGACGCAAGTATCCTCGCCCAGCTTCAGTGGGCTGGCTTGATTGAACAGGCGCTACCGGACGCGATTTCGAAAGGCCAAATTACCGTCGCCTATCAGCCGCAAGTCGAGTTGAAAACGGGTCGAGTCGTCGGTGCTGAAGCGCTCGCCCGGTGGCAACATGCCGAGCTTGGACAGATTCCACCGAACGAGTTCATCCGCATCGCCGAACGATCTGATCAAATCCTTTGGTTGTCTCACTCGATTCTCGACCAGGTGATCAATCAACTTGTCATGTGGCGCGACACGCCGTTCTCTCATATCTCGTTGTCATACAATTTGTCCGCCCACTCGGTCGACCCGTCCATCGTCACAAAACTACACGAGAAGATTGAGACGTATCCGTGGTTGCCGGAACGATTGAAGATCGAGTTGACCGAGTCGGCCGACATCATGTCGCACACGGGCGAACTCGACCGGCTCGAAGATATCGCCGACCTCGGTTTCTGCTTGTCGATTGACGACTTCGGTACGGGGTACGCCTCTTTCGAAGCGATTTGGCACTTGCCGATTCAAGAAGTGAAAATCGACCGCATGTACGTAAGCGGCAAGGCGAAAGACAGCACATCGTTCCTCCGCGCCGTCTCCCGGTTCGCAAGCGAACAAAAACTCACCTCGCTCGCTGAAGGCATTGAGACCGAGGAGGACTTGAATCGCATTCTTGCCGAAGGGGTCGAACTCGGACAAGGCTATTACTATGCCCCGGCACTCCAGGCAGATGCGTTCGAGGCGTGGGTCCAACAAAAAACAGGCCACTCGTCTGAGTGACCTGTTCGCATACCGGCTGACCACGCGTCAGCCGGTTTTTCGTTTGACTAGATTTAGGAGTAGCTTCAACGCGATCAAGCCGAAAATGATCGGCAAGACGATCGGGAGCGACCCACGCGGCAACAACCCGAACACGATGAACACGGTCATCCCGACCGTGAAAAACAGCTTGATCCCCCGATCCGTCGTGAACTTGTCCCAGCGCCAGACGAGCAAGAGGAGGGCGAACGGCGGGAAGAAGAACGTCAGAAAAAAGAACGGCATGTTGCGTGTATACCAAGGATTCATCGATTCACCACCTCTTCATACAACGTTCGTGTCGCCTCTTCCGTCTCGAGGTTCATATAGATCGGTTTCCCGCTCCAGTCGATGCGGACGACTGAACCGACGCCTCGATCGATAAAGAGGAGAACGTCTTCTTTATAGATGGTTCGAAAGTTGCCAGTGTAACGCGTCGTCGTCGCTGCCCCGTTCTGCCTGCGTTCGAGGCCCGGCAGTGACGTCAACGTGACGGCCGTGATGTCGGCATACGGCACCGTCTGTCCGTAGGCGCCCTCGATGACGAGTGCCGATTCGGTGAGCGTCACCTCGGTCGACTGTGAGAACCAAAGGAAGAGACCCGGGATGACCGTGAGCAACAGCACGCTGACGATTGCGAGCGGGATGAGCCGTTTCTTCCCGCCTGGCCGAAGCTTTCCAGAGTCGTCGAAGATGTTGCCATCATACTTTTGGGCACGCCAAAGCGTCAAGACGACGAACAACAGCAGTCCGATGAAGAACGGTTCGAGCGGAATGTTTAATCGAAGCGCCTCGATGGCGGCAATCAAGAGAAAGATGACACCGATGCCGTACGCCATGATGCCGATGAGCCGGGCGACCGACTTGATGTCGACCCGTTCTTTGTCCGCTCGTTTCATCGTGTTGTAGCCGGAGATGAGGAAATGCCAGCCGAGCCGATGGACGGCAAAGCCGAGGAAGAACATGAGTAGTGCCATGATGACGAATATCCACATAGATTGAGACCTCCTGTCTCTTTATTCTACGTGAAAACGGGTGGGAGGTTCCAACAATCGTCAAATTCACATAGAGGCACAATTGTCCCGTATACTGACGGTAGAATAGGACAAGGAGGAATTGGATGTATCGTACGAAACAAGACTTGATCACCGATTGGACGAAATCATCGGCCGGCACGCTCGACGTGCTCCGCGCCGTCACCGACGAGACGCTCATGCATGCAATCGTCCCGGGCCACAACTCGCTTGGCTGGATTGGCTGGCATGTGACGACGGCGCTTGGTTACTTCACGAACTTGCTCGGCTTTCGGCTATCGCCCTTGAAATCACTCGCTCAACCGACCGATGCGCTTTCGATTGCCAATCAATATGAACGGTATGCGCGCGAGTTGGCAGAAGCGGCTGAACAATTTAGCGACGCGTATCTTCTTGAGGAAGTTGATGTGCACGGGACGGCCATGCCACGCGGGGCTGTTCTACGGATGATGATGAATCATCAGACACACCATCGTGGACAAATGACCGTACTTCTCCGTCAGGCTGGATTACCGGTACCCGCTGTCATGGGACCGACAAAAGAACAATCTTAATATAAAACGAGACGAGACCTTAGGCCTCGTCTCGTTTTATTTAGAAGTCGATGGTTTCACGTTCGGTTGCATCCGACCGATCCCTTCGTATTGGACATCGCGAGGATCGCGGGCAAACTTCCAAGCGTTTCGAGCATCGATGAAGCGTTGCTGGCGCATCCCGGCGAACGCTTCCGGTTTTAAGTTGACGAGTTCTTCCCATTCGGTAACAAGAATTGCATAGTCAGCCCCTTCGAGCGCTTCTTCCACCGTGTCGGCTTGGCGATAATCCCACGTCGCGAGCGGATCATAGCCGATGACTTCGACTTCTTGTAACAGTAACTGCTGCGCTAGCGCAACAGATGGGGCATCACGCATATCGTCTGTCCCTGGCTTAAAGGCGAGCCCGAGGAACGCGACGCGCATGCCGCGGGTCACGTCGAGCTTCGATAACAAGTAGCGGAGTTGGGAGGCATTTGTTTCCGTAGCTGCTCGAATAACTGGCAAATCAAGCTGGTTTTCTTGAGCGACATGTAACAATGCCGCCATGTCTTTCGGGAAACACGAGCCGCCATACCCAAGCCCAGCGTTTAAAAACGAACGTCCGATTCGTGGGTCGAGTCCCATACCGTCAGCGATTGTCGTAATGTCTGCCCCAGCCTGATCGGCAAGACGAGACAAATCGTTAATAAAACTAATTTTTGTGGCGAGGAATGCGTTTGAGGCGTACTTGATAAACTCGGCGTTAATCGGTGACGTACAAACGATTGGGACGCCGAGTCGTCCATAAATGCCCGCAAGCTCTTCGCACATTTCAAGATTGTCGCTTCCAATGACAACGCGATGCGGCTTTAACACATCCGCCAAGGCGCGCCCTTCCTGCAAAAATTCCGGGACAATGGCGAACGTGTGCGCTGGATACATCATCTTCAAGACGTTCGTCGTCCCTGGGGGCACTGTACTCCGGATGATGATTTTTTGCGCTGTCTTGAATGCGGCGAGCGCCGACTCGATGTAGGACAAATCGCAACTGCCATCTTCACGGCTCGGCGTGCCGACTGCAAGAATGACGTAGTCAGCGACTGAAGTAAGCTCAATGTCGTCCGTCCATGTGATTGCGTCTTGATATTCGGAGAGCACCTCGGCCATGCCCGGTTCGTGGAACGGGATCGTGCCGCCTTTTAATTGCTCAAGTTTTGGTATATGTTTCTCGACGCCGATGACCTCATGCCCCGCTTTTGCGAGTCCGCATAATGTGGCCAAACCGACGTAGCCTAAACCAATAATTCCAAATTTCACGCTAGTTCCTCCTTCGGTATACTCCCTTCAACAGTAGCGAAAAGTGGCCATGAAGGGAAGGTGATAACGCGTTTGAATGTTCTCAGATGGTTGATTTTTTAAACTTGATTCGATGTCGCCCGTCTCGAAAGTGCGCGCTGACGCGGGGAAATGCTATAATGGGTCAAAATGACGCTAGAAAGGACTAACCGCATGGGCTTACTTGCTTTCTTTTTAGTTACACTCTTTATCTACTATTGGTTTCCGGTCCGGGGGGGACTGAAAACCTTTCTTCTCATCTTAATTATGGTGAGCGGTTGGCTCTCCATTTTTGAAATTGTCTCCATTTTAGAAGCCCGTCCATGGGTAGCCGCACCACTCTTCCTTGTGATTGGTCTCGTTATATGGAAATGGCGAAAAGATCGTAACCAGCAAGAGAAAAGCGTTTGACGAATGTCAGATGCTTTTTTATTTTAATTCGATTCATGTTGATGGCTTTCCTGTTCAAACTGAAAAAAGCGCGAAGTCAATCGCGCTTTTTCGATATCCTAATTCATTCGGCCGGAACATCGACTACATCTCCTGCTTTAATCTCTCCGTTTAACACACGTTCCATCTCCTCTAAGCTGAACGCATCAAGCAATTTGACGCCATTCACATAAACTGTCGGCACATACGCGACTCCCAAATCTCTTGTATACAGTCTAGCGTTTTGAATACCGGTATCCGTGTGCGCTACGAGCAGCAGATTCGGATCAATTTCTAACGTTTTGGCGAGGCGACGCACATAGGCTTCGGTCCCAAAATCGTCCATTCCTGAATCCATTCCAATTTGTCGTTGAACCTCATAGTAACGGGTTGGCATGTGTCTTTCTACGTTCAAATCAACACTTGCGAGCAATTGAGATCGCTCGTTTAACAAGACGAGCGGTTGTCCTTTAAATGACACCTTTCCCGTATCAATCCAGCGTGATTCGATTTCCGGTAAAACACTTTCCATCCACTTCTTGCACCACGGACAACTGTAGTCAAAGATGAAGACAATCTCATCCTTCCCATCTCCGAGGGCTACCTTTTCCGCGAGCGGGAGTTCATAAGCCTCATATGTATACGTTTCCTCTTCTTTTTCCGCCCCGGTAGGATTACAAGCTGCTAGAAATAACAGTGTAGCTAAACACATAAGTTTTACGCCTCGCATAAACGTTCTCCTCTCATATTGTTCAATTATTCACAATAAAATTTATAACATAATTTCGTGATTTATGCGAATCAGCTTTTTTTCCAGATTTAAATTTTCAATAAAAAGGGAAACAAAAAAGAATAAGTGGTATTACACTATCAACATTTCATTTTTTAGAAAATCAGGGAGGTTTGTGATGAAATTTTACTTATTGGAATTTGCACCATGGATTGAACCACTGGCCCAATTCGTATTCTGGTATCCGTTTATTATGGCACTGTTTTGGATTTCTGGAGCCGTCCTATTCAGTTTTACACGTGAAAATGAAAAACCGCTTGATTTGAACGAACGGGAATGGCCGCTTATTAGTATTTTGGTTCCGTGTTATAACGAACAAGATACGATTGAAGAAACCATCACTTATTTAGACCATCTCACCTATCCACATTTAGAAATCATTGCTGTAAACGATGGAAGCTCTGACCGGACTGGTGAACTGTTGATTCAACTCGCAGAAAAACACGAACGTCTTCGCGTCATCGACTGTCATGAAAACCGAGGGAAGGCCAACGCATTACATATGGCTGCCCATGCGGCACATTCAGAGTATCTGCTTTGTGTCGACTCGGACGCCTTCTTAGCAGAAGAAGCGCCGTACCATCTCGTTCGTCATTTCTTAGATAAAGGCGAGCGCGTCGGAGCCGTAACCGGCAACCCACGCATTCGTAATCGTGACACGCTCCTCAGTCGGATGCAAATTGTCGAGTACGCTTCAATCATCGGCTCCATTAAACGGACACAACGCGTCATGGGCAAAATCATGACGGTATCCGGCGTCATCGTCATGTTCCGAAAGAAAGCACTCCTTTCGGTCGGCTTATGGGACCGGGATATGATCACCGAAGATATCGCGGTTTCGTGGAAACTCCAAAAAAAGTTTTGGGATATCCGCTATGAGCCACGCGCCATCTGTTGGATGCTCGTACCGGAGTCACTTTCTGGGATTTGGAATCAACGTGTTCGTTGGTCACAAGGCGGACAAGAAGTCGTCCTCCGTCACTTTGATATTTTCAAAGACTGGCGCCAACGACGCATCTGGCCGGTCTACTTCGAACAAGTCATTAGCGTCATTTGGGCATATGCGTGGCTTCTCGTCACGATTTATTTATTCGTTACAGCCAACACGCTTCAACAGATGCTCGTCTGGTTCACGTACAACTCGTTTGCCCTCGTCTTAATCAGTCACATTCAACTCTTGATTTCTCTTTGGAATGACGCACGTTATGACAACGTCTTCCGCTACTATGTATGGGCCGCTTGGTATCCCGTCATCTATTGGATGCTTAACACGTTCGTCGTCATCGCGGCAACACCGAAAGCGATTCGCTCGACAGTGAAAGGAGGATACGCCACATGGAGCTCACCAGACCGGGGGACACGACGGAGCAGTCTTTAAACGAAGGCGTACTCGTCAAAACGAAACATTCGGTTTTTCGAAAGATTTTTGATGTAATATTGACCATTATTTTCTGGGGATACACGCTCGTCGTCACGTGGTTCTTCGTCAGTGCGTTAATCGGAGTCAATGACCGTTATATCGCGACTGTGAAGACCGCCTTGAACGTCACGAATGCGGATATCCGCGGGCTACTCGCGTTTGGATTGGTTGCGTTGCTTGTATCCGCACTCGTCTTATTCGTGTGGCGTACTTACAACAAGAAGCGATATGGCTCGTTGAACCGAAGGCAGCCACCGACGCCAACAACAATCGAAGAGCTGACCAACTTAGGCTTAATGGAGGAAGCCGATATTCGCCGACTCCAAACTGAAAAAGTCGTCGTCTTTGAAGACAATCCGGTGAAAGAACTACCTAAATAAAACTGAACAATATTGAATGAAGAAAACGGCCTTTCTTACTGGAAAGAGGCCGTTTTTTTCTTTTGTGCCGTTTTTTTAGAAACTGGCCGTTCCCCTGTGAACGGTTCCATCGTCGCAGCCGTAGCGGACGTGATGCCATCCCGCCGCAGTACTTTTCCAATCGTCAGCCAAATAATGCGCCAATCATTTCGCCACGAGATGTGATCGACGTAGCGGACGTCTAGTTCAAAACGTTCGTTCCATGACAAGCGATTTCGTCCGCTCACCTGAGCAAGCCCAGTCAATCCGGGCCGCACCTCATGTCGGCGCTTTTGTACCTCGTTGTAAAACGGCAAATAATCGACAAGGAGTGGTCGTGGACCGACAATCGCCAAGTCTCCTTTCAAGATGTTCAATAGACTTGGCAGTTCATCGAGACTAAGTGAGCGGAGCGTCTTACCAAAGCGCGTTAACCGTTGTTCGTCCGGTAACAACGCTCCAGACGCATCCCGCGCATCGGTCATCGTCCGAAACTTGTACAGATAGAAAATTATACCGTCTTTCCCCGGACGTGCCTGCCGAAACAAGATGGAAGGCCCCAACTTGATTCGAACGAGAAGCGCGATTCCGAGCAAGAGCGGACTAAGGACGATAAGGGCGAGCAGAGCTAACATAACGTCTTGCGGATACTTCACATAGCGCGCGTACATGACAGCCCCTCCTATTCGACAGATGCGTACATCGTTTCGTAATACGATTGATACGTACCCGAGACGATTCGTTCGACCCAGTCAGGATGATTGAGATACCACTCAATCGTCTCTTCGATTCCTTCTTCAAACGAGTATCGTGGCGTCCAACCGAGTTCCTGCGCCATCTTGCTCGCATCAATCGCATAGCGGCGGTCGTGTCCCGGACGATCTTGAACGAATTGAATCGACGTTTCTGGACGGTTCAGCTTTCGTAGAATCAGTTTGACGAGCGCTAAATTTGTCTTCTCGTTATGACCGCCGATGTTATAGACCTCACCAACGCGTCCTTTCTGCCGAACGAGATCGATGGCCTCACAATGGTCGCTGACATGAAGCCAATCTCGAATTTGCAGACCATCCCCGTATACCGGTAACATTTTTCCAGACAGCGAGTTGTGAATCATGAGCGGAATTAGTTTTTCCGGGAACTGATAGGGGCCGTAGTTGTTGCTACACCGCGTAGTCTTCGCCGGGAAGCCGTACGTTTCATAATACGCACGCACGAGCAAATCAGAGCTTGCTTTCGATGCGGCGTATGGGCTATTCGGTGCAATCGGCGACACTTCCGTGAAGAATCCTTCGGTACCGAGTGAGCCATACACCTCATCGGTCGAGACGTGGACAAAACAAACACCTTCACGATAGTGACGGCTATGTTTATCGTCCGGATTGATTTTCCAATGCCGCATCGCAGCGTCGAGTAGCACTTGGGTACCGAGCACGTTCGTCGTCAGAAATACTTCCGGTTCTGTGATGCTTCGGTCGACGTGGGATTCGGCTGCGAAATGGACGACTTCTGTCACATCATACGTCTCGAACAAGCGACGGACAGCCTCACGGTCCCGAATGTCTACTTTTTCGAAATGGTACAACGCGTCTTCCGGGATTCCCTCCAAATTTTCCAAGTTCCCGGCATATGTCAACACGTCGACGTTAAGAATGCGGTACGTCGGATGTTTTTCCCGAAAGTGTCTTATGAAATTTGAACCGATGAACCCGGCTCCGCCAGTCACGAGTAGCGTTCGCATCTGCTTCTTCCCCTTCCTTGACGAGTGATAGAAGATATTGGCCGTAATCTGTCATTTTCAACGTCGCTCCGATATCCGCGAGTTCCTCACGAGAGATGAAACCACGACGCCATGCGATTTCTTCTAAGCAGGCGATGTAATAGCCTTGCCGCTCTTGGACGGTTTGTACGAAAATCGATGCTTTAATCATCCCTTCTGGTGTTCCCGTGTCGAGCCACGCCATGCCTCGGCCGAATAAGACAACGTTTAGCTCACCCCGTTCAAGGTACATATTGTTGATGGACGTAATCTCAAGTTCCCCACGCGGAGAAGGCATGACGGCTTTTGCAAATTCGATGACTTGATTGTCATAGAAGTACAGACCAGGTACCGCGTAGTTCGATTTCGGGACCGCCGGCTTTTCTTCAATCGAGACGACGCGATGCTTGTCGTCAAATTCAACGACACCGAACGCTCGCGCGTCTTTCACTGGATAACCGAAAATGGTCGCCCCATGCTCATTTTGTTTCGCATGTTGGAGGAACCGGGTCAAGTCTGGACCATAGAAGACGTTGTCCCCGAGAATCAAACAGACCGAGTCGTCACCGATAAAGTCGGCACCGAGGATGAACGCGTCGGCGAGGCCGACCGGCTTCGTTTGGACTTGATACGTGATTTGAATACCGAGCTGATGACCGTCCCCGAACAACCGTTCATAACCGGCAATATCTTTTGGAGTCGAGATGAGTAAAATCTCCCGGATGCCAGCAAGCATAAGGACAGACATTGGATAATAAATCAGTGGCTTATCATAGATAGGTAAGAGCTGTTTGGAAACCGCTTTCGTCATCGGATAAAGTCTCGTCCCGTTCCCACCTGCTAAAATGATTCCTTTCATGTCGTCACTCCTCTCCTTACGACTTCGCAAATTCGATGCACGTCTTCGTCACTCAGCTCCGGATAGAGAGGGAGCGTCAACACCCGTTCTGCAATATGTCTCGCGACCGGTGTGGCACGGCTCGCAAATCGATTCTTGTTCCACGCATAATCCGTCACGAGCGGATAGAAGTATTTCCGACTGTAAATGCCTTCTCGTTCAAGTAGTGCATGTACGTCGTCGCGAAGATTCACGGTACCTGTAAACACGATCGGATAATACGAATGGTTTGTCTCCACACCAGGCTGTCTGACTAATAAGCGCACACCTTCGACTGATCCTAACAAACGATCATACGTCTGCCTTACATGTCGGCGCCGGTCCAACACGTCATCAATATGACGGAGGTTACAAAGACCCATCGCCGCTTGAAATTCATTCATTTTGGCATTCCCGCCCGGTTCTTGCACCGTTTCCGGCCCTGTAATCCCAAAGTTTTTCAAGCGATTGAACCGGTCGCTCAATTCGGCATCGTTAAACGTTAACGCTCCACCTTCAATCGTATGGAACACTTTTGTCGCATGAAAGCTAAACATCGAGACATCCCCGTACGTACCAATCCCGCGACCCTTCACGGTCACACCGAACGCATGGGCTGCATCATAAATGACTTTAAGATTGTATCGCTTCGCAATCGCTTCGATTGCTTCGACATCACATACGTTGCCATATACGTGAACGGGGAGAATCGCCGACGTCTTCGTCGTGATCAATCGCTCGATTTTTGTCGCATCAAGCGTATAATCATCGGCGCGGATATCCCCGTAGACGGGCTTCAACCCTTTTCGAATCAACGCATGACTCGTTGAGGCAAACGTGAATGGAGTCGTGATGACTTCTCCCGTCAAATCAAGTGCCTCAATCGCGGCTTCAAGAGCCAAGTGCCCGTTTGTGAACAACACGACGTTTTCAACGCACAAGTAATCTTGTAACGAAGCTTCCAATTGTTGATGTTTCGAACCATTATTCGTCAGCCAGCGCGTTTCCCAAATGTCCTGAATTTCGGCCGTATATTCTTCAAACGTCGGCATGACGGATTTTGTGACCGCGATGACGCTTGAAGGAGGTTTCGGTTTTGAGTAGGGAGCATGGACCGGAAGCGCGTTCGACTGGATGTCAGCAATGTGTAGCATGGGATACCTCCTAGGTGACTTGTCGGTTTGATATAAGCGCGTATCGGTCGAGCATCAATTGCATCTCTTCTTTCGAACAATGCATCATTAAATCGATGATAGACAAGTACGGTTCAAACGTTTCCATTCCTTGGTCATACGGCACGATGTCCGTATCAATGAAAGATAGACGGATGCCTCTTTCGTCAAACGCATCGGCATCATAGAGTGCTCGTCCATTGATGGCGTTGATGTATTCGGTCGCGCCGAGCGCCTGACAAATGGCGAGGACACGATCTTGGCCTCTCAGCGCTTTCCCGATGGCTAAATCGGAAGAACAAATGATGTTTGTTCGAATCCCTAAATATCGAGCAATCGTCTCGATACTATGAGCTAAGTACCGACTGACGTTTCGATCCTCATACTCAATCGCTTGCTCGAGGACTGGCATGACTCGTTCAAACTGCGAGGTCCGCCTGTAACCATGATAGAGGTGCTTCAATTGATGGCGTATCACATCTTCAATGTTTGCCCGCTCATGTTCGAGGATGAGACGATTTTGACTCATCTTTTTCACCGACATCGTCAGCGGAACTTTGTGTTCATCCACTAAAATATAGTTGCGATGAATCCAACCTTTTTTGATGAAATGGACATCATCATAGATGACGAACGTGTCGACTGCGTGAATGAGCTGGTAGTACCCGATGTACGGAAAAAAGTATGGCTGCATGATTGCGACTTTCATGACCAACCTCCTTTATAAGATGAGCTTTTTCTCCCGCAACGTGTCGTAATACCCTTTTGCTGTCACGTCGTTTCGGTGAAACTTTACAAGTTCGCGTGACAATTGACCGTGTTTGATGAGTCGTTCTGGATGCTTTAAATATTGCTCGATACTCGCTTCAATCGATTCGACCGTCACGTCGCAGAAGTAACAGTTTTCTTCACTGACCGAGTGATGAGCAACATTATTGATTTGATTGCTGATCACGATGCCCATCCCTGACGCGCGCGCTTCAATAATCGTTCCATTCCCATTTGAATACGTCGCCGGAAGAATCAAAATATCTGCTTGTTCGTAAACGCGAGGCATCTCATCCCATGCCTTGATTTCGTCTAAGAAGTGAACGTGTTCGAGTTGATGCGTCTTGATATAGGCTTTACATGCTTCTAACAGTTGGCCGGAATGATTTAAATACAGTTCGAGTGAATAGCGTTTTGATAAGTTGCGATACGCCTCTAAAACAAGGAGTGGTTGATAACGTTCAACGAGACGATTGGCGAATAACAACTTGAACGTGTCGCCTGGCTCCTTATGACGCAAAGGATGCTCGAAATAGGCGTCGATGTCTTGCGCATAGGTCGCGTGCACGACTTTCTCAGGATCAAATCGTAACTCGGACTTGAACTGTTCGACAGCGACCGTCCCCATCCCGAAGTAGAGGTCAGCGTCCTTGAACATCCAATGGAGTAACTTCGTCTTCGTCGGATTGTCTTGTCGGTTCATGAGCAACGTCGAGGGATCGTCATCATTTTGAAGCGGCCGTAGCGGTTCGCTCATGACAACCACTTTCATTCCCAGTCGCTTCGCAAGCTTCGTCAAGACCGCATGGCCAGGCATGAAGCCGCCTAGGAGTAAAATATCTGGTTTAAACCGAATGAGTTCCGGAATCAGACCGAGCGAGAAATAACTCAATTTCGGGAATCGTTTTGAGTACGGCAATACTTTGCAGCGATCGCCAAGCGGGATTTTCCACCAGTGAGGTCGATTGCTGTCGAGGTGCTCGTAAAACCAAAACTCTGCCTCAAAATACTCTTCTAGCGCGTAGCATAGCTTTACTTGATAGGGGGAGGCAATATTACTAATGAAGACCAGTTTTTGTTTCATCACTCAGCTCTCCTTTACAGTCTGACGTGGGTCAGTCGTCCCTTTCCATACTTCGCGCCGAATGTAGTCGGTGTAGGAAATGAGGATGCGGACAACTTTGTCGGAAACGTTTGGCATGCTGTAGTCATTGACGAGTCGAGGCTGTGGTTGTTCCATCAAGATGGAGAGACCTTGCAAAATCCGCTCTTTCTGTAGCCCAACCATGAGCACCGCTCCTTCTTCCATCGCTTCGGGACGTTCATGTGCCTCGCGGATGTTCAGACCTCGTAAACCGAGAATCGACGATTCTTCACTGATTGTGCCACTGTCGCTTAATACTGCTCTTGCGTGAAGTTGCAGATGATTGTAGTCGATGAATCCAAGCGGTTTTAACAGGCGGACAAGCGGATGGAACGTAACGTTCAACTCGTTGATGCGTTTCATCGTTCGAGGATGAGTGCTGACGATGACCGGTAACTCGTACTGGGCCGCGATCGCGTTTAAGCTATCGACGAGTGCTAGGAACTGCTTATCAGAATTGACGTTTTCTTCACGATGGGCCGAGACGAGGAAATAGTGCTCAGATGTCAATTCGAGACGTTCTAACACATCAGACTGTTCAATCGCTTCTCGTTTTGAAGCGAGCACTTCGTACATCGGACTTCCCGTCTTAATGATTCGTTCCGCCGGTAATCCCTCACGAAGCAAATATTCTCGGGCGATATCGCTATACGTCAAATTCACATCAGCAGTATGGTCGACGATTTTACGATTTATCTCTTCGGGAACGCGTTGGTCGAAACAACGGTTACCTGCCTCCATATGAAAAATTGGAATCTTCCGGCGTTTGGCCGCAATCGCACAAAGACACGAATTCGTATCACCGAGAATCAAGACGGCGTCCGGACGCTCCATTTCGAGCACTGGGTCGACTTGAATTAAGATGTTACCAATCGTCTCGACCGGGGTCCCTGTGGCGGCGTTTAAGAAGTGGTCTGGTTTACGTAAGCAAAAGTCGTTGAAGAACACCTCATTCAACTCGTAATCATAATTTTGACCGGTGTGAACGAGAACATGATCAATCGCTTCGGACTGTTCAAGTTTGTGGATGACGGCCGACAATCTGATGATTTCAGGACGCGTTCCGACGATGGTCATCACTTTCAGACGTTTCATTTTGCACCTCCATGAAAGTTGTATCCGGGCTGGCTGCATCGAACGCTTCATTCACCCACATGACCGTCACAAGGTCCGTTGTGCCGACATTCTCAATGTGGTGCGTATAGCCGACCGGAATGTCGACGACGCGCATCATATCTCCGCTGACATGATAACTAATTACTTCATCTGTCCCGATTTTTCGGAATCGAATGACGGCATCCCCACTGACGACCAAAAATTTCTCGTTTTTCGTATGGTGCCAGTGATTCCCTTTCGTGATGCCCGGCTTGGCGACGTTAATCGAAACTTGACCTCGATCAGGTGTGCGAAGAAACTCGGTGAAGGAGCCCCGCTTATCCTCGTGCATCGTCAAGTCATAAGCGAAATCATCGACCGGTAAATAACTGAGATACGTGCTGTACAACCGTTTTGTGAACGTGTCCTCGAGCTGAGGTACGGCTAACGTCTTCCGGCTTTCTCGAAACGAGACGAGCAACTCGGCAATGTGGCCGAGAGAGACTGGTGAATGCGTCGGAACTTCCCGAAACGGTGCCTCTTGCTCGACGAACGTGTCAAGTAGCGATACGAGCGAAGCGATAACGTCATCGATGTAGGCAAGTTCCATCAAACGCTCCGGTTCATGAATGTCGAGCGGTAGATGGCGTGCCACACGATCACAAAAGGTTGCGACGACACTGTTATAGCCGGGCCGCCCCCACTTGCCGAACAAGTTCGGGAAACGATACAAATGAATCCGACGACCCGTCGTCAACTGCTCACGCATCAATAGCTCTTCCGCCATTCGTTTGCTGTTCCCGTATGGGTTGTCCCGTGTCGCTTGAATTGAAGATGCGAACATGATCGGGGCTAAGTTCTCTGCCTTCGTCAACATAGCAACAAGTCGTTTCGTGAACGTGACGTTCCCTTCGATGAACTCCGCTTCTCGTTCCGTTCGATTGACACCGGCTAGATGATAGACGAAATTTGCCTCTTCACAATATGCCGCAAGTACGTCCGGTGGCGTGTCTCTTGTGCAACACAGCAACGTATGTCCGGTACCTTCTAGTGTCGCCACTAAATTCTTCCCGACGAAGCCGTTCGCTCCAGTAATCAGAATGTTCATGACACCTTCACCCAGCTCGCGAGTTCTTCACGGATGTACGGTAGTGTCAACAACAACTGTTTCACTTGCTCGACGTTTAACTGTTCGGTGTTGGCCGAGTTGTACTCTCCCTCGACCGTCAATTGTTTACTTCCTTCGTTAAAGTATTTGTCGTAGTTCAAGTCACGCGTGTCGGCCGGGACCCGATAAAATCCGCCCATGTCTTCGGCGACGACGTTCTCTTCTCGTGTTAATAACGTCTCATACGCTTTCTCACCATGCCGTGTACCGATGACTTTAATCGGGTTAGAGGCATGGAAGAGCTCGAGGAGCGCTTGAGCGAGGACCCCAATCGTTGAAGCGGGTGATTTTTGGACCATGATGTCACCAGCATGCGCATGGTTAAAGGCGAAGACGACAAGCTCGACCGCGTCTTCTAAGCTCATCAAGAAGCGGGTCATGAATGGATCCGTGACGGTGAGGGGTTCCCCTCGTTTGATTTGTTCGACAAAGAGCGGGATGACCGAGCCGCGTGAGGCCATCACGTTCCCATAACGCGTGCCGCAAATGAGTGTCTGATTCGGTGCGACTGCTTTCGCCTTCGCGACGAACACTTTCTCCATCATCGCTTTCGAGATGCCCATCGCATTGATTGGATATGCCGCTTTATCGGTGGAGAGGCAAATCACTTTATTCACATGTTGTTCGATTGCCGCATTGAGCACGTTGTCTGTGCCGAGCACGTTCGTCTTGACCGCTTCGAGCGGGAAGAACTCACAAGACGGGACTTGCTTCAGCGCCGCAGCGTGGAAGACGTAGTCGACGCCATACATGGCGTTTCGTACGCTATTGATATCACGGACGTCCCCGATATAAAACTTGAGCTTGTCATCGTGATACAGTTTGCGCATATCATCTTGCTTTTTTTCATCTCGGGAGAAGATGCGAATTTCTTTAATGTCCGTTTTGAGGAAGCGTTGCATCACGGCGTTGCCGAAGGATCCCGTTCCCCCTGTGATGAGTAACGTTTTATCTTTGAACATGGCCAATTCTCTCCTTTTCATGATGTCTTCAAGTTACGTAAGGTGATGGATGAACGAATTGGAATTCTAAAAGACAAATGATGATACTACGGTGATACCCGACTCTTTTGAAAATAGGAAGGATATGTGTATCATTTTTTTGAAAGATGGTCGATTCCACTTTTACCGGTGAATGGAAAAGACACCCTTTAGGATGTCTTTGAAACGCGCCGTATAACACCGAGGACTAACTGCTTCTCGCTCTCCCGGAACGTGAAGAGCCATAAGAACGTCCCATACATGATACCGATGATGAGCGCTTTTACTAAAAACGCGACGAGTGAGTCGACGGGAAAGTACGTCTGCATCAAGGTGCCGACAATCGCCAAGAAGAGCAAGGCTGGTGCAATTTTCAAATGACAGGCAAAGAAGAAGCGCCACATGTTTAAGTTCAATACTTTCATGTACACGACATTCATAAAGACGACCGTCCCCACCACGTTTCCGACCAAGATGGCAACGGCTGCGCCAACCGCTCCATATTGGGGCGATAAGATGAGGGATAAGATGACACTCACCGTTGCGACGAGGAGAGAGGCGAACGCCCGAAATTTGATTTGATTGACGGCGATGAGCGTCGTATACGCAATCTCTTGCGTCAACGTAATCAAACCGGGTGCAATCAATAGAAGGGCGATGAGATAAGACGTTTTAAACGACTCGCCGACCCAAAGCCGAATAAACTCTTGCCCCATCGTCATGAACCCGACGATAATCAATCCAACGATAAAGAGTTGAATCCGACCGACCCGTATGAGCAAATCCTCAAGCGCATCATGTCGGTTGTTCGTCGTCATACGCGTCACTTTCGGAAGGAAAAGCGATCCGATGGCCGACGCAATTGTCCAGACGTATCCTTCGATCACCATCCCAATCGAGAATAAAGCAATCGAAGCGCTCCCGGCGACCGCCCCGAGAATCGTCGGTGTGATGTTTAAGATGAATCGTTGAGCCAAGGCGATAATCGTCGTCCAGGATGAGAAGGAGAAGATATCTCGATACATGGCACGACTTTGATAGAGCCATTCGACGACGGTGTCCGTCTTCCGGAACAAGTAGAGCCCCTTTCCGACGATGATGGCAAGACCAACAATCGCATTCACGAAGACAAGTGCATAAAGCCCAAACCCAAGTAAGAGGGCCCCAACCATTAACAGCACGGTCAATACCTTCTCCGACAAGTTAAACCAGTTCAAGATGACGAAGCGTTCATTGGCGACAAAAATCCCGTTGAACGGTTTCGTCGGGAACAAGACGACGATATAAAATCCGACCATGATGTAAAGGACTTTCAGGGTGTCGATTTCCGCTGGTGACAGGCTCGCATAAATGCTCTCAATCATGACGTAGACGCCAATCAAGACGCACGCAATCAATCCGGCGATACCTAGGAACAACTTGAACGCGACACCGAGAAATTTGGCCGCCCCGTCTCGATCACCGAGAGCATAATACTTCGATAAGAAGCGAGACACGGCCGCCTCGAGCCCGAAATCGAGTGCGAACATACTGACGAGCGAAATGGAGAGCATGTATAAGCCATAGCTTGCCTGACCAATCTCAGCAATCATCCATGGGGTGTAAAGAAGTCCAGCTAAGACGTTAAATCCGATGGCGACATAGGACATCAACGCACCAATTTTGATTTGACGAGAACTCTTTGCCTCATCGACCTCGATTTGAACTTTGGTCGCCACGTGACTCCCCTCCCTCTTTTTTATTGCCAAAAGAATTGATATACCGGCTGATAACGTGCGAACAACAGCATGAGCATCGTGATAGCCGTGTAATAGACGAGCAGTCGTTCGCGCTGATCAAAGGAACGAATCAGTTCAGGGATGAGGAGCATGATGAAAATCGAGAAGTATTGGACGATTCGCATCATCGATGGATTAATGAACGTGAGAGGCAAGAAACAGAGGGCTAAGAGCAACGCGTTCAAATAATGTGTCACGTTCGGGTTGGCGGCAATCATTTGTTCACGTCGCCAAATCGCGACACCTGTAATAACGAGTAGCATGAGCGAGAAGTTAAGTGTGCCCGCTCCAGCGTAATATTCATACTCCTCATACCCGCTAATCGTCCGAAACAATTCGAACAGTTGAATCCGGAACACGAACAAGAAAGGGATGAGAGCACCCATAAACAGGAGATAACGCGTCGTAATTGTTTTGGTCGCCAAGAAGTAAAACGGAATGAACACGAGTGCCGATTTATGGATTGTCGCAGCAAGGAGTACAATCGCAAGGAATGGCCAAAAGCGGCGCTGTTGAATGAAGTAATAGCCAATCAAGACGGCGATGGCCGTCGCTAACGTTTGTCGGATGCCGGTAATCGCGAAGAACGCATAGAACAAGGTCGAGAAGATGATGAAGCTAAGTAATGGCTCAGTCGAGTTTCGATAAATCCAAATGCCAAACGGGACGAGGAATAAGACGGCGACAATGAGGAGATACCATTGGTAGTTATCTGTCACGATTTGGGTCGTTTTTTGCAAGATGTAGTAACCAGGATCGCGACCTTCCGCCTCCCCGAATAAAATTGCCATGAAATGATCGCCCAGACGATTCCACGAGATGGCTTTCGTCTCGTCAAACATCCATTTGTATTGCAACGTGTCCGCCCCAACACTGACGTGGCGAAAACCCGATAGGACAATCCATTGTAGCGTGGCGATGCTGACGAATAACGCTTTGCCATGGCGAATCCCATCATCGCGTAATAGGAGAAACGCCCAGGCGATGAGTAGCATCATATTGATTAAGTAAATCACCATACGATCTCCTCCTCTCTACGTTTAACGATACCGAAGATTCATAACCCCCCGGTAAGCGGTAATGAGTCGATGATAGATATCTGATGAGACACGCCAACGGGACTGTTCCATTTTCGACACGTAGCGCGTTCCGTGAAAACGAACGAACAACTCTTCTTGTGCCGAACGGTCTGTCGAGCGATAAAGGGCTCGGAACGTGGTCCGAAGGTGATGACGGGACGGATTTTCCTCACTAGTCAATCGGGTCAGCAATCGTTCAAAGAAGCGTGCTGTTTCAACCGGTGCTAGTTCGGCAATCCGTTTCGTTTGCTGTTTGGCATGGACGCGAGATAAGACGTGCTGCTCGGTCGTGACAAAGAACATATAGCCGGCGAGCGTCATATCTACCCAGCACATCCAATCTTGGATGTAGCGATACGTCGTCGGGAACCCACCGACGTTTTCGAGTGCTTGACGGGGAATGAGGAGCGCGCACCCACTTAGACACGACTCAAGCAAAAGATGATCAAACATCTCCACACTTGTGAAAGCTCCTTTCACGCGTTTCCTTGGCCGATGAATCGGACGTCCTTCTCCATCAATCAATCCGGTCCCACACGATAAGATGGTCGTAGAAGCACAATCCCCGAGTCGTTCGATATGACCGACTTGAGTCGCAATCTTCTCCGGTAAATAGAGATCATCATGGCTGAGCCACGAGAACCAGTCTCCGTTCATTTCACGAATCCCCAGGTTGAGGGCGGTCGACACCCCGCCGTTCGGTTTCTCGAAGTAGCGGATTCGGTCTCCAAATCGTTTTGCAATCGCTGCCGTCACCCCACCATCGGTCGATCCATCGTTGATGACGAGCACTTCCACGCGGTCATACGTTTGGGCGAGCGCGCTATGAATCGTTTCTTCTAAATAGTCTGATCCGTTATAGACGGGAATGATGATGGAGACGAGTGGACGCGCCATTGTGAATCCCTTCCTTTCATTTCCTGAAGTTGCGTATAGACGTTCAAATAATCGCTCACCCGATCCAGCATGGAAAACGTTCCGTGCGCATGGGCGACACATGCCTCACGAAACGCCTCACCGCCGGCTTGACGAATCGATGTCACCGCCTGGACTAAAGCATCGAGATCGTGTGGGGTGACGACACGACCACAGCGGTCCGGGACGAGCTCTGGGTTGGCAGTTGCGTCATAGACGATGGCAGGTGTCCCAGAGGCGAGTGCTTCTACGGTCACTTTTCCAAACGACTCTTCTTCGGATAAGTTCAAGAAGACGTCGGCGAGTGCGTAGTAGGTGGCGAGTTCCTCGACGTCTGAAGTCGCAGGAATGACGTGTACATTACTAGGCAAGGATCGGTTCGGCATCGCCCCGACGAGGAGAACGCGATCATCTGGCAAGCGTCTCGCGAGGTCAATCCAGTCCGCTAACCCTTTCGAATCATCCCACGAACTTGCGACACCTAATAGGACGAACGTATTCTCTATCCCTATCTCTTTACGTGTCGGCCGTGTGTCGCGAGGATGGAACACGTCCGGGTCGACCCAATTATAAATACGACGTAAAATCATGGCGCGCTGTAAGAAGGAGAATCTCGCCTCGATGGTGATCCAATCTGAAACTCCGATGACGGCAAGACGGGGGATCGCCTCGAACCAACGTTTTTTGTCTCGCCACATTTCGGCCGTTCGGTCAAAAAACCAACTCGGGTTGTCTTCCTTCAGTTGCGGGCATGAACCGCATCCCTCGAGCCAGCGATCGCAACCTGCCTGTGTGTAGTGCATGCATTTCCCGGTATAAAACCAACAGTCGTGGAGCGTCAACACAGTCGGTATATCGTGGACCGCTAACCACGTAAGCAACGTTTCTAGGTGAAGGTAGTTTGAATGTAGATTGTGTAAATGCACGACGTCTGGCTCATAACTTTCCATAAACCGGATGAGGTCCTCCGTTGCTGTTTTAGAGAAATATCCTTGTTTTCCGCTCAACCGAGAAAGGAGGGCGTGCCGTTTTTGATCGGCGTGTGAACCAATCCGATATCCCAATACAGTGTCCGGTCCTGTCGCATAGGCGACGAGACTCTCATGTCCTTGGCTCCGTGCTACCTCGGACATCTCTTTACAGATTCGGCCAGTACTCTTCTGTTCATGAATCGCATTAATGTGCAAGATTCGCATCCCTCACCCCCTCCTTTCCTCATCACCCATGGGTGTAACTATAATAAGAATCGGTACTTGTCCGCTCACGTCGGTTCATGACGAGGCCGAGAACGTTCGCACCAGACAAAACAAGCTGTTCTTTCGCCTGTAACACGAGATCACGGTTTGAGTTGTCACAGCTGACGACGAGAATCGTGCCGTCCGCCTCGCTCGCAAGGAGCCGACTGTCAGCTACTTGCATGAGCGGTGGCGCATCTAAGATGACGAGGTCATACAAGTCTTTCACATCATTTAACAGTTGTCGCATCATCGGTGAAGCCAATAGTTCGGACGGATTCGGTGGAATCGGTCCGGCTGACAAAACATGAAGCTTCGGCACTTGACTCGTCTGAATCGCCCGTTCCACGGAGGAGCGTTTGGCCAGCACCGTCGATAACCCTTGCGTGCCCATCAGTTGAAACGTTTGATGAATCGTCGGTTTACGCATATCGCAATCCATTAATAAAACACGCTTACCGAGTTGGGCGTAGACAATGGCGAGGTTCGATGCCGTCGTCGATTTACCTTCTCCAGGAGAAGCGGACGTCACAACAATCGTCTTTAATTCCGCTCCAAGCGCCGTAAATTGCAGATTTGTCCGAATGGTCCGATACTGTTCGGCGATTGGTGACTTCGGATTCGTCAGCGTAATCAAATGGCGTTCGGTGTCACGAAGACTGTCGGGTTTCTTTGGTAGGTGGAACATGCGGCTCATCTCCTTCCGGTGGGATGGTTGAATCTTTTTTTGGCTTTACCACTTTCGGTTTCATATCCCGTTTCTCAATGACCGGGACCGATCCGATGACCGGGAGCGATAACAATTGCATCGCCTCTGTCTCGTTATGAATCCGTTTATCGAACGTGAATCGGACAAGTGCGAGTGCGCCCCCGATGACAAATCCGGCGATGATTCCGAGTGCCGTATTGATGACGACGTTCGGTGAGACCGGACCTTCCGGCACTTGTGCCTCTGACAAAATCCGAACGTTATCGATATTCATCAACTCGGGAATTTCGGTGGCGAACACGTTTGTGATGACGTTAGCGATTTCGGCGGCTACCGCTGCATCTGAGTACTCGACGACGATATTGATGACTTGGGAGTCCTCTTCGCTCTCGACGAGTAAGATTTCACTGATGTCAGCTGGGGCTTCCGGCACCCGTTCTTGCACTTCGTTTAAAATGGCCGGACTGCGCATGATGACACGATAGGTGTTAATTAAAGATAAAGAAGATGAAATTTGAGCACTGTCGACCACATTTGTACCGGCTTCCTGTTTCGGAACGATGAGAATTTGTGTTGATGCCTCGTACGTTGGTTCTACAATCGATTGGCTCACATAATAGGCGGCGCCACCACCTATTAAAACGGTTAATGCAATCAGCCATTTGCTTTTTTTGAAAATGTCGAAAATCTCCGTCAATAACATCGTTTGACTTTTCACGTGTTAACCCTCCTTCAAATGAACCAGTATCCCCGAACGTTTAGCGAGGCGGTCTAGCTCTGTTCTTTCTTCTTACCCCGGCCAGTGTGCGAATCTGAAAGATATAACGACCATTTTTTCATGAACTATCATGTCGCCTTGAATTGACCGAACTCTGAGTAGATACGTCGCATCTCTTCTTTCGAACGATTGACATCAAACGCTTTAACTACCTCACTATTGTGAAGACCCATTTGATGAGACAAGTCGAAATCCCGTTGCATCGTTCGGATTGCCTTAGCGAAGCCTAAGATGTCAATCGGCGCCCGTTTGTAGCCGGTGACCCCTTCAATCGAATAATCGTTGATGCCGTGGACGTTTGATGTGATCAAAGGCAGCCCGGCTGCCATCGCTTCAAGCGCGGCCATCCCTAATCCCTCACGTTTTGACGGAAAAACAAAGCAATCCGCCGCTTTCATCACTTCAATGACATCATCCCGATAACCGAGTAATTGAACTTGGCCACTCAGACCGAGCTCACGAATCAAGTGCTCGAGCTGCGCTCGATAGTTCCCCGTACCGGCAATCCAATACCGAAGCGTCGGTTCCTGTAAGGCGGCAATCGCCCGAATGATGGTTTCATGGTTTTTATTCTCATTCAGCTCGCCGACAGACAATAAGACAAAGTCGGTATCCGTATCGACCCCAAGTGCTCGACGTTTCGCTTGACGGTCAATCGTCACCGCCTCGATTCGTTTCGTATCGACCCCGATACCTGGGATGCGATATGTGTGGGACGTCTTGAACGACTGGGCCCGTTCATAATCTTCTTCATTGATTGTAATGATTGTGTCTGTGAAGCGGGCGAGTGTCCGTTCAATCGGGTAATACAGCATCCAATTGAGTGAGGGGCTGCCTTTAAAGAAGTGGAACCCGTGTGCTGTATACATGCAGGGCGTATGGGTCTGTCTTGAAACGAGGCGGCCGATCACACCGCCAATCGGGGAATGGCAGTGAATAAAGTCGTAGCGTTGTTTCGTCATGATCGTTTTCAACTGTTGGTAGGCACGAACATGTCCGTTCATCTTCTTAATGTCACGTTCAAAATCGATTTGAAAGAGCGTCACGCCTTGTCGAGTTAAATCGCGTCGAATGTTTTCAATTTTTTCGTTTGAATACATGCTGCCCCATTCAAAATTCGTCGCAACGTGGACGTCATAGCCCATCTCTTGGAGTAAGCGAATGTTGTCACGATTGAAGCTTTCAATCATCGACACGACCGAAGCCACCATCAGCATCCGTTTCATCATCCATCCCTCCCTTACACGCGACGGCGCATGAAATCGACGCCACGCAATAAGAAGATGAGGGGTAACGTCTGTTCATGTTTACAGAGCGCAAAAAACGTCTTCCATTTCAAATCGAGATGGGACAAATCGAACTGGGCATAGGCACGTCGATAGTCGTCTTGCTGTAGCACATCACGGAGCGCTTTCGCCTGAGCCCACACGGATTTAGAAGATGCCAACTCGTTCAATCCGATTCCAATCATGCTGAGCGCGATTCGATTCGATAACGCCTGGCGATATTCCTCATCCAACTCGTGTCGTTCGATATAGTCCATCATGAAATGGAAGAAGTTGAGGCGCGACGCGACGAGGTCTTGTTTGTACACGGTCGATTCCGAGTTCATGTTCGTCTTCCGATAGTGATAGACAGGATAATCGACATAGACGAACCGTTTACATTTCTCGAGGACATGGATTTGAAAATATAAGTCGACGAACGTCCCGTGCGGTCCCCCTATCGGTACCCCTTCAAGTAGTGACCGGCGATAGAGCGTGATACAGTTTGAATTAAGGGCATCAATCGTTTCCGGATGCGCCAGCTCCTCGCCGATGAGTCCAAATAGGCGACGATGCACGTAACGTCTTGTCTCCACCTCATCGAATGACAAATAGTTCGTCGGAAAGATTTGTTTCGGTAATGCCCGATTCCCGTACTCTCGGACATATGTGCCCATGACCGCGTCGGCTTCTTCTCGGTCCGCATGCTCGACGAGCACTCGAATCGCTTCGAGGTCGAGCCAATCGTCACTGTCGATGAACATGACATATTTTCCGTTGGCCATATCGAGCCCACGCGCCCGACACGCTGTACAACCGCGATTGAGTTGATCGACGACTTGAACACGCGGGTCGTTAACGTACGTCATCGCAATATCTAGGCTATTGTCTGTGCTTCCGTCATTGATACAGATAATCTCAAGGTGTGGGTATGTCTGATGAACGAGGCTATCGAGGCATTGATGCAAGTACGTGCTCGTGTTGTAAATCGGAACGATTAAGCTAACGAGCGTCGTTAAGTTGGCCATCGGGTTCACTCCTTCTTGGATGTCGCGTCATGATGTAGGAAATCCGTTAATTCTATCCTCGTTCTTCCCGGAACGATTTCGTCGTAACTCCCAATTCGAATGAGTCATAGATATTTTTTTCGTGAAATATAAAAACAAGTCGACCTGGAAGGTCAACTTGTCGTTTGCCGTGTTAGATTACGTAAAATGGTCCGAAAGAGCCGTCTGTTTACGCGATCGGATACATACGAATTATGTGGGGTGAGTTGAACGGCGGGATGGGTCCAAAACGGATGATTGCGGGGTAACGGTTCTGTCTCAAAGACGTCTAGCGCCGCACCCGCCACTTTTTTCGTCTCAAGTGCATATAGGAGGGCGGTTTCATCGACTATGGCACCACGCGCTACGTTCAACAAAATTGCGCCTTCTTTTACTCGTTCGAACCGGGTCTTATCGAATAAGTAATGGGTCTGTTCCGTCAATGGTAAGGCGATTACAATAACATCACTTCGCTCGAGCACGTCGTCAAGTCGATCAAACTGGACGTACTCGTCAACGAACGGCACATCGCGCGCTCTTCGGCCGACACCAATTACATACATGCCGAACGCGCGGAGTCGAGTTGCGACCGCCTCACCGACATGGCCGACACCGAGAACGGTGACGGTCCGGTCCGTCAATTCAATCAAACGACGTTGTTTTTCCCACCGTTTTTCCTGCTGTTGCGCGCGGAAGACGGGGCCACGCTTGTAAAAGTCGAGCAACTGCCAGACGACCCATTCCGCCATCGGGACCGCATACGCGTCACCGGCGTTATGGAGCTCGATTTGCCTCGCTTTTAATCGTTCGACCGGGACACGATCCAGTCCCGCACTCACGACTTGAACGAACCGAAGATGAGGAAAATCGTCCACGTCTCGATAAAGAAACAGATTGTTGCAGATGATGCCCTCTATCTCCGAGACATCATACGTGGCGACGTCTTCCTCACGCTCTAACAGATGAAGCGTCACGCCGGTTCGTTCAATCTGTTGACGTTCTTCCTCACTAAAACGAAACGCAGTACACAATACGTTCATGACAACATTCCTTTCCCTGCCTGGAGATTCGTGACGACGGTTTGGACATCGGCCACCAATTGGAGCCGATTTTGTTCGAGCCAATCGGCCGTCGCGACGGCGAGCTGTTGTTCATACGCCCTAATTCTCCATACCCCTTCTTGAAACAATTGAGCCTCGGTTTCACTGACCGTCCGATGCGCACCAATATGGCAAAAGCTTCGGGACAAGATGGCAAGCGTCGATCCGAGCCGAACGTGCTCTCCCAAAATACGCTCAGCCGGAACGTTCCCTTCCCCGATTCGACCAATCCCACCAAAACCGAATTCGATTGGCGTTCGTGCAATCATCGAGGTGATTTGTTCAATCAAGCCGTCTGCGAGCGGCTCAAAGAGGAATGTCTGTCCGTAACTTAGATGAAGGTCGTTCAAACCGATATGAATGTAATGAATTTCAGATAGACCGAGTACGTCTGGCATGCAGGCTACCGCTTCTTTCGTCTCACACAATAGGCACACTTTGACGCGACCCGCGACGATTTGGAGGAACGTTTCGACTTCTTTCACGGTCTTATAATAAGGGAGCATGATGATGTCCGCGCCACGTTGAATGACATCGTCAATCTCTTCGCGGGACATTTCATGAATCGGGTTAACCCGTACGAGGAGTGACGCGGATTGGAGTGCTGCGCGGACGAGGCTGACGTCTTCCCGTGCATGACGCGAGATGACTGTATCGAGGTGACCTTGTCGCTCGACTTTTCCGAGGAGCTCTAAGTCGACAAAGATCCAGTCGACTCCTTGTTGTTCGGCGAGGACGGCAATTTTTGGTTGATTGGTAATATACATGAGCTTCAGCGGCATGCATGCCCACTCCCCTCTTTCGATAACTACGATGAAAAAATAGCCAGATCAAACGACAATCAAACAGCCGAATTAAGAATCTTTTTGCAACGTTCCGGTGTCTTTTCAAAAGCTCATCCATACGTATTCAGTAACAGGAATTCTGTTTAAAATCTCGAATAGCGGTAATAGACAGACATGAAAAGAGAGGCCGTCATAGGAATGAGGGATGGAAATGGAAGACATCGTATTATTTGGAGCAGGTGGTCATACGAAAGTAGTCATCGACATCGTCGAACAAATGGAGCGTCATCACATCATCGGCATTTACGACGACCGGCCCGAATTGATGGGAACAACCTATTTTGGTTATCCTGTCCTCGGACCGATTCGCTCAGACTACGCCGTTAACCGTGGCATTATTGGCATCGGAAATAACGATAGCCGGGCCCTCGTGTCTCGGATCATTCTTGAACAAGCACCTGAGTTCGAGTTCGTGCATGCTATTCACCCAAGCGCATGCATCGGGCGAGACGTCACAATCGGAGCGGGGGCTGTGGTGATGGCAGGTGCGGTCATCAACCCGAGTACAACCATCGGTCCGCACTGTATCATCAATACGATGGCGTCCGTTGATCACGATTGTCGAGTCGACGCTTTCGCATCCGTCGGACCCGGAACCCATCTCGGGGGTAACGTACACGTCATGGGCCACTCGTTTGTCGGTATCGGTGCGACCGTCATTCATCAAGTCACCATCGGATCAGAGAGCGTCATCGGTGCCGGTGCGACTGTCGTCCATGACATTCCAAATAACGTCATCGCAATCGGATCGCCTGCTAAACCGATTCGAACGCGCGAGACGAACGAAAAATTTTTGTAAGAAAAAACATCAGGTGTCCCTGATGTTTTTTCACGTCATCTGTTTGTCGAGGAACGCTTCCACGTACGGTAAACTCGTTTCGATGTAAGCATACGCCTCTGCCGTTTGAAGCACGTAATTCATGAAGTTGACGCGGCGGGCAATCATGAACAGCTCTAACGTGTCATCGGTGACGCTTGGAAGCGGACGAACGCGCCCGTACCCTTCAAAGAAGAGCTGTTTCACATGATTGAAGTCGAAGCGGTCGTCATAGCGGTAATAGTATAAGGCGATGGCGATATCGTGGACCGGGAGGCCGTATAAGCAGTCCTCAAAGTCAATCACGTGCATCTTCTCCCCGTCCACTAACACGTTCCATGGGTTCAAGTCCCCGTGAAGCAGTCTCAGCTCTGCGTCCGCTCCCGAATAAAACGAACGCAGCCGCTCGTTTAAGCATGGGACGACTGTATGCATCACGCCTAAAAACGAATCGGGCATCGCCAGCTCCGTCTTATCGTAAAGGATTACTTCATCTGGAAAATAAAAGACGGTGTCCCAACGCGGAAGCGTGTTCGCCGCCTTCACCGGATGACGTGCCGTCACCTCATGTAAGCGCGCCGTGACTTCACCGAGTTGGCGAAACCGCTCGTCTGTCTCCCGCTCGTCGAGCACATCCCCTTCAAGCCACGTGTACACCATCGCTTGAATCACCCGGTTCTTGCCAATCGTAAAGGTTTGAATTCTGCTCCCGTCTTTTGCTTCGTAAATGCTCGGTACTTCGACATGCCCGTCTTCACGAATGTGATGTAATACGTGCGTTTCCATGTCGACAGTCGTCGCTGTTTTCCATCCTTCCGGATAGAGCTTGAGCAAATAGCGGACACCGTTTTGATTTGACACCGTGTAGAGCCAGTTCGTCTCTTCTGCCAGAAACGTCAACGTCGAGACGTCGAGGTCATAGCGGCGGGAAGTTTGAACCGCTAGACGGTCCCATAACTCCTTTTCCATGTTAATCCCCCTCTCTATTTGACTTCGCGGTGCAATTCGCGGTCGGTGATATAGTCGGGTTCAAGTTTCAAGATGACACGGTCAAACGTCCGCTGAAAGAGAAACATCCCGAGGCAGAGCGCAGCAATGGTCAGAAAGACAGAACGGGCCGGTGTACCGAATTCAACCCAGCCGAGGATGACGTACAAAAGACATAGTCCGAACAGTGTCATCCAGAACGGTAAGCGGATGAGCCGTTGATACATCGCGTCGTCGTTAAAGGAACGCCGAATCGTCCCAAGCTTCCATTCCCGAACGAGAAGCGGGATGATGCCGAGGAAGCCGATACTAAAGACGATAGGAGCCGAAAGTTCCACCGTTCGAAGGAGTGTGCCGGTCAAAATGAACGAACCGACTGCCAAAATGAATGTTTTTGCCTTTCCTCGTCGCGCATAGTCGACGAGTTGGCGGATATGTTGTTCGCGTCTCAAAGTCATGCCCTCCTTTTTCTTTTTATGTATACGGATGAATCATTAAAAAGTTTCCGAATCAAAAAATGCCCCCATCTATAGAAGAGAGAAATTTTGGGGATATGTCCAATAAAAGAAATCTGAAAATTTGTAAATGTAAGCGTTGACATTTTATTTTGACGCATGCTACATTTCAAGTATCAAATAACAACTGAACGGTCTCCTGCGCAGGAATGTTACCTTTAGTGGGCATAACCTGACTCGAGTCAGATGATAGACGTGATTTCACGACTCTCATCTGACACGGGTCAGGTTTTTTATTTGACGCAAACCTAAAATCCAACGTAAAGGAAGGGAACGGACATGAAATATGAACAGCTCGCACGCGACATTATCCAGCAAGTCGGCGGCAAAGAGAACGTCAACAGCGTCGTCCACTGTATTACCCGTTTGCGTTTTAAACTGAAAGATGAAAGCAAGGCTAACACAGAAGCCATTAAAAACATGGACGGTGTCGTCACCGTCATGAAGAGCGGCGGTCAATATCAGGTCGTCATCGGCAACCACGTCCCGGACGTGTATAAAGCAGTCGTCGAAGTCGGCGGCTTCCAAAACCAATCGCCAATCGAAGACGAGGACGGACCGAAAGGATCACTCTTCAGCCGTTTCATCGACATCATCTCTAGCATCTTTACCCCTGTCCTCGGCGTCTTGGCCGCGACCGGGATGATCAAAGGGTTTAACGCCCTCTTCGTCGCTCTCGGTTGGTTATCTGCCGAATCGGGCACATATCAACTGTTGAACGCCATCGGCGACTCGCTCTTCTACTTCTTCCCGATCTTCCTCGGCTACACGGCGATTAAGAAGTTCGGCGGCAGTCCGTTTATCGGGATGGCCATCGGGGCAGCGCTCGTCTATCCGACGCTCTCGACGCTCACGGCCGGTGATCCGCTCTACACCGTCTTCGCCGGTACGATGTTCGAGTCACCGATTCACATCACGTTCCTCGGTGTCCCGGTCATCTTGATGACGTACTCGACCTCGGTCATCCCGATCATCATCGCAGCGTTCTTCGCCGCGAAGCTTGAGAAGTTCTTGAAGACGATTATTCCAGACGTCATCAAAATGTTCATCGTTCCACTCCTTACGTTACTCATCACCGTGCCGCTCACATTCATCTTGATCGGACCAATCGCGACGTGGGCTGGAATGTTGCTCGGTAGCGCCACGGTCGCCGTCTATAACTTGAGCCCGCTCATCGCTGGTCTCTTCCTCGGCGGTCTCTGGCAAGTGTTCGTCATCTTCGGTCTTCACTGGGGCCTCGTTCCGGTCGCCATCAACAACTTGACGTCTCTCGGGGCGGATCCAGTGCTCGCACTCGTCTTCGCGGCTTCGTTCGCACAAATCGGTGCCGTACTCGCGGTCTTCCTCCGCATCAAAAATCAAAAGATCAAAACGCTCAGTATCCCGGCCTTCATCTCAGGTATCTTCGGTGTCACCGAGCCCGCGATTTACGGGGTCACCCTCCCACTTAAAAAACCGTTCATTATGAGCTGTATCGGTGGTGCTGTCGGTGGTGGGATCATGGGTGTTATGGGTACGCAAGTGTACATCATCGGGGGGCTCGGGGTTTTCGGCTACCCGTCGAACATCTCGCCTGAAGGCATCACGACCGGCTTCTACGGCTCACTCATCGGGACGGCCGTCGCCTTCGTCGTCGGTTTCGTCTTGACGTACTTGTTCGGTGGCGTCAACAAAGCGGTCGTCGCGACACCGCAACCAGAAGTCACACCGGTCCGTGAAGAAGTATCGGCGACAAAAATCGGCCAAGAGCAAGTGCTCAGCCCGCTTGCCGGGGACGTCGTCAAACTTTCATCGATCTCAGACGTCGCGTTCTCATCCGGTTCCCTTGGACAAGGCGTGGCCATCGAACCGACGGAAGGTCGACTCGTCGCCCCAGTCTCAGGGACGGTCTCGGCGCTCTTCCCGACCCATCACGCCATCGGCATTACGACCGATACGGGCGCGGAAGTGCTCATCCATATCGGCATGGACACGGTCCAACTCGAAGGGAAACATTTTAAAGCACACGTCACGCAAGGCGAGTTCGTCGAGAAGGGGCAATTGTTAATCGAGTTCGACCTCGACGCAATCATTCGCTCAGGCCGCGCCCTTACGACACCGGTCATCGTCACGAATCGAAAACAGATCGCCGAGAAGCACGGCACTCGCGTTCAAACAGGCGAAGCACTATTTGTCATCAACGAATAATCACGGGAGGGCTCGTCCCTCCCCTACTTTAGAAAGGATGATTCGATGAGTTTTCCAAACGGATTTTTATGGGGCGGCGCCATCGCCGCGAACCAAGCAGAAGGGGCATACTTAGAAGGCGGGAAAGGCTTGACGACGGTCGACTTGTTGCCTACGGGCAAGAAACGGTTCGACGTCATGTTTGGCAACTTGCCGTCGCTTGAGCCGGTGCCGGGTGAATTTTATCCATCGCATGAGGCGATTGATTTCTACCATCGCTATAAAGAAGACATCGCGCTGTTCGCCGAGATGGGGTTCAAGGCGCTCCGTCTGTCAATCTCGTGGGCGCGTATTTTCCCGAACGGCGACGACGCCGAACCGAACGAGGAAGGTCTTCAGTTTTACGATAACGTCTTCGACGAGTTGTTGAAGCATGGTATCGAGCCGGTCGTCACGATCGCTCACTTCGACGTGCCGGTCAGTCTCATTAAAAACTACGGCAGTTGGCGCGACCGTCGCCTCGTCGACTTCTTCGAGACGTACGCAAAGACGCTCTTCACCCGCTATAACGGCAAGGTGAAGTACTGGATGACGTTCAATGAAATCAACATGCTATTACATTTACCGTTCATCGGCGCCGGTATCGTCTTCGAAGAAGGTGAAAACAAACAGCAAGTGAAATACCAAGCAGCGCATCACCAGCTCGTCGCGAGCGCGAAAGCGGTCAAGGCGGCGCATGCGATTAACCCGGACATGCAAGTCGGCTGCATGCTCGCAGCCGGTCAGACGTACCCGTACTCGTGCAATCCGGACGACGTGTTGGACGCGATGGACAAGGACCGCGAATCGTTCTTCTTCATCGACGTGCAATCACGTGGCGAGTACCCGGGCTATGCGAAACGTTATCTTGATGAGCAAGGTATTTTGTTGCACGTCGAAGATGGCGACCTCGAACTGTTGAAACAGCACACCGTCGACTATATCGGCTTCAGCTATTATGCGAGCCGGACGACGAGCGCCGACCCAGAGATCAACAAACAGACAGAAGGCAACGTCTTCAGCTCCCTCGAGAACCCGTATCTTGAGAAGTCGGAATGGGGTTGGACGATTGACCCGACCGGTTTCCGCATCACGGCGAACCAGCTGTATGACCGCTACCAGAAACCGCTCTTCGTCGTCGAGAACGGACTCGGGGCCGTCGACACACCGAAAGACGGTTACGTCGAGGACGATTATCGGATTGACTATATGGCGAAGCACATCGAACAGATGCATGAGGCCATCAAGGACGGCGTCGAGATTCTCGGCTATACGAGCTGGGGGCCAATCGATTTAGTGAGCGCCTCGACCGGCGAGATGAAGAAACGGTACGGCTTTATCTATGTCGATAAAGACAACGCGGGAAACGGCACACTCGTCCGCTCGAAGAAGAAGAGTTTCGATTGGTATAAGCAAGTCATCGAGACAAACGGTGCGGAATTGACGCTTGCGGCATCCGTCGAGAAATAAGAAAAACAGCTTCGACCGATTGGTTGAAGCTGTTTCGTCGTACATCACGTTTTAAGTAACTTCCCAGCAGGTAAATCATTACTACATCCGTCGTGAGCCGAGTTTTAAAGGAGGAAACGTGATGAGTAACGAGCATCATGCACATACCGACCACAAGCACCAACATAGCTTAGCTTGCGGTCATACGAAGATTCGACACGGTGACCATATCGACTACGTGCACGATGGGCATTTACACCATGAGCATGACGGCCATTGGGATGAATGCGTCATCCCGGTCTCAGAAATGAATCCGGACGTCTGTGCCCCGATGGAATGCGGCTGTAAGCACGATGAGGACTGCGGGCATGAACTCGTCCCGCACGGCGATCACATGGATTATCTCGTCAACGGGCGCCTGCACCACGTCCATGACGAGCATTGTGACGACCACGGTCCGGTCGAAGTGTTAAAGATTGAATGAAGACTTTGTTGCACACGTTTTCCCAAAACCTTATAAGCATGCGAATCGAACCGGTCCCGATGTCTGGTTCGATTTTTCCTTAAAAAGATTTTCATCGTAAACGCTTGCATAAAAATATTTTTCATATTATGATTCAGATGAAAATAATTTTAAGGAGGATTTTTCTCATGTCACGTCTATTCGAACGGGCACAACAATTCGGGAAATCATTTATGTTGCCCATCGCGGTTTTGCCGGCAGCGGGGCTTCTGCTCGGAATCGGGGGCGCACTTTCGAATCCGAACACAGTCCAGGCGTATCCATTCCTCGACATTACCTGGCTCCAGCATTTGTTCACTATCATGGCCGCCGCCGGGTCAATCGTTTTCGCCAACTTAGCGGTTCTCTTTGCAATCGGGGTCGCGGTCGGGCTCGCCAAGTCGGATAAAGGAACGGCCGGCCTTGCCGCCATGCTCGGTTATCTGATTATGAACGCGACCATCAACGCCATGCTTCAAATCACTGGCGAGTTGATGGAGACAGATCTCGCTAGTGCCGGACAAGGGATGGCACTCGGAATTCAAACGCTCGAGACCGGTGTTTTCGGTGGGATTTTGATTGGGATTGTGACGGCGCTCTTGCATAACCGTTACAACAAGCAAGTGCTCCCGCAGTTCCTCGGCTTCTTCAGCGGATCGCGCTTCGTGCCGATCATCACGTCATTCGTCGCCATCGGTGTCGGAATCGGGCTTTACTTCATCTGGCCGACAGTCCAAAGCGGTATCTTCTCGCTTGGTGGACTCGTTGACAAAACAGGCTATATCGGGACGTTCATTTACGGATTCGTCTTACGTATGCTCGGCCCGTTTGGATTACACCACATCTTCTATATCCCGTTTTGGACAACCGGCCTCGGGGGCTCGATGGTCATCGACGGGACATTGATCGAAGGGACGCAAAAGATTTTCTTCGCCCAGCTCGCTGACCCGAGCACGACGCAGTTCTATGAAGGGACGTCTCGTTTTATGTCAGGTCGTTTCATTACGATGATGTTCGGTCTCCTCGGTGCCGCACTTGCCATGTACCACTGCGCGAAGCCCGAGCAGAAGAAAGTCGTGTTCGGTCTCTTGTTCTCGGCGGCGCTCACGTCGTTCTTGACGGGAATCACGGAGCCGCTCGAATTCGCCTTCTTATTCGTGGCACCGGTCCTCTACTTGGTCCATGCCATCTTTGACGGACTCGCCTTCATGATGGCTCACATCTTTGAGATCACAATTGGTCAAACGTTCTCAGGTGGGTTCATCGACTTTATCTTATTCGGGATTTTGCAAGGGAATGACAAGACGAACTGGATGCTCGTGCCGGTCATCGGTGCCTTCTGGTTCTTGCTCTACTACGTGACGTTCCGTTTCCTCATCACGAAGTTCAACTTCATGACGCCGGGACGCTCTGACGAGACAGCAACAAAAGCCGCAGACGTCGACGCATCGGACCGTACGACGGCCATCATCGCCGCGCTCGGTGGAGATGAGAATATCGACACGGTCGATTGCTGTGCGACACGCCTCCGCGTTACTGTCAACGACCACCAACACGTCCGCGAGGATTTGTTAAAGGCGACGGGCGCTCATGGGGTTGTGCAAAAAGGAAATGGGATTCAAGTAATTTACGGTCCTTCTGTTACAATTATTAAGAATGAAGTCCAGGAGGCGTTAGGCCGGGGCGAATAACGAATTGTGTTGGAGGGAACAGCCGTGTGGGAACAAATGAAAGACGTCTATCCAGAGATGACGGATAGTGAGAAGAAGATTGCCGATTACCTCATGACAAATATGAACGATGCCATCGAGTTGACGATCACCGAGTTGGCACAAGCCATCCAGACGTCACCTGGGACCGTGACCCGATTCTGTAAAACGATTGGGGTCGGGAGCTATTCGGCACTGAAACTCATGATGCAAAAGACATTGACGGAAACAACCTTGCCCCAGACGGCGACATCGCTCGAACCGATGCAGCGGTCGTACATCGAATTGATTCAGACGACCGCTCACTTGATCGACCAAGACGAACTGTTAGCCATCTGCGACCATATTCGACGGAGTCGTTCGATCCATTTGTATGGACTCGGTAACGCCGGTCTCGTCGCCCAAGAGATGGAGTATCGCTTGCGGCGGATGGGACTGCTCGCGACGACGGCGTTCGACAGCCACAGTATGGTCATGGACGCCTCAATTGCGACGAAAGACGATTTAATTATCGCCTTCTCAAACAGTGGCGAGAGCCGCGAAGTCGTTCAAGCGGTCCAACTCGCAAAAGAATCAGGGTGTACAACCATCGCCTTCGTCGGCTATCAGCACTCACCGCTCGCTGAACTCGTCGATCATCGACTGTTGACGGCCGGTGCATCGGGCGAGGCGTTCTTGATTAACACACAACTCCCGCTCCTCTTCACGGCGGACGCGGTAACGAAAACGTTAATGGAAACGAATGAAGAATTGAAAGCGCACTATTTACAAACCTTGAAAGCGCTCGACCGCCTTAAAGAAAGAAGTGATTAAACATGACCGATTTACCAACCGGATTGATTGTCTCTTGTCAGGCACTCGAAGATGAACCGCTCCATAGCGACTACATTATGGGTCGGATGGCCATCGCGGCTGTCCAAGGCGGTGCCAAAGGGATTCGTGCCAACTCGGCGAAAGACATCCGTGAAATCAAACGACAAGTGAATGTCCCGATTATCGGGATCGTCAAGCGCGACTATGCGGACAGTGACGTGTTCATCACAGCGACGATGAAGGAGGTCGAAGAATTAATGGAGGTCGGTGTCGATGTCATCGCCCTTGATGCGACACACCGCATTCGCCCTGGCAACATGACGCTCCAAGAATTTGTACATGCCATTCGTTCGATTTATCCGAATCAACTGTTGATGGCTGACTGTGCGACGCTTGAGGACTGTATCGAAGCAGACCGACTCGGCTTCGACTACATCTCGACGACGCTCCATGGTTATACAAACGAGACGAGCGGCTCACGCCTCTTCCACGACGACTTCAAGTTTTTGAAGGACGTACTCGATCGCGTCACGCAACCGGTCGTCGCCGAAGGCAACATCTTGACACCTGAGATGGCGAAACGGTGCATGGACCTCGGCACACACGCCGTCGTCGTCGGAGGGGCCATCACGCGGCCGCAACAGATTACGGCACGGTTTGAAGAAGCGATGTCTTCTTCGGTCACCCCAAAATGAACAAAACGTGCTTTTTTCCAGGTCTCACGATAAGCTAACCCTTAATTTGTGAGACAACATAAAAACACCTTCGAAGTAGTTCACTTTTTTTAAAGTGCTAATCGGAGGTGTTTTTTATAGTGGAAAACATATATTCAATCGAATTAAAATGGCATGCCAAACTGTGGATACGTCTCATATCGCTAAGTCAACCTACATGCTCAATCCAATTTTCTACTCGAATACAACTTCAATACTTGGGCCAAGCATGTAATACTCGAATGTATCTCCGTTCACTTGGAACGTCCCTTGCTTATAGATTCGCATCCGCTTATGCCAGTCAGCTTGAATTTCTTTCTCGAGCTTTACAACATGCTCCTTCATCACCGTAGCGTAATCAATGGCTTCTTGTGTTCCGGCGCCATATAGCAATTCACCGGTCAAGTTCAAAGACTCATAATGTTTTTCCATGAGTACGTCACGCATTTTCGGGGTCACGCCTGGTTTATATGCATCAATAAACCAATTGGAAATCGACATCCGCCCATCGTCATGCAAGAAGATGTGAAGTTTGTCCCCCGTCCCGAGTTGATACTTGTAAGAGATCGGTTCGTCTCGATTCAATTTTTTCGCTTCGACGAAAAGCGGATTACTTTTCACCTTTTCGAAGAATACACTCGGGGCAAGTCGACTCACTTTAACTCGTTGCTTTACAGCACTCAAATCCCGATTTGCCGTCCAACCTGTCTTTTTGCCATAGCGAACTTTGCTCCAGCTACCGACTGTTTCGAGGAGTGTGACCGTTTGACCTTTTTTCACAGTGGCGACGACTTTTGCTTTTTGACTCCTTGAAGCATAAATTTTTCCGGCTTTGTTAAACTGCTTGTTCCCTGACGCCTCGACGACACCAGCTTCATGGAATGGCAGGCTCGTATGAGACGGCACATCCGTCAAACAGAGCGCAACAATTATGCAAAATACCAAATACTTTTTCATAGTAATCTCCCTCGACTTCCGATTTGTCTCCATTCATTTTATCAAGAAGTCCGAAGTGTATCGGACGACTTTTTCAGAATCAAGGGAATTCGTTTTTCAAACACAAAATACGGCCAAGCGTTCATTTAACACGTCCGGATGATTCGGTAAATTCGGTAACGCTTTGGCTTCTAAACAACTCGCCCTATGCTTTTGCTATCCTTCGAGTGTCACCGGCGTCTCTTCACTTAAGAAGTTCGCCGTATCGACATTTAGATTCTAGTATCGGACCATAGACCTGCCTTGCTCGGGCTATGTATTTTTTATTGGAAATCGACCACCGCCGTCACTGGATACTTCCCTTCCTCCCACGTATGGTCCGCTCGCAATGTCGCATCGGACACTAAGAAATAGTCGTATCGGACTTTTCCTGGCTGATTCGGCACCGGATCGTTCCACGTCGTGTCCAAGTGGTACCATTCCCCATCGAGTTTGACAAGGTTCCACGCGTGAAGACCGGTTTCGACTTCTCCTGAGATGTAGCGCGTTTCGACACCGGCCGCTTCTAATAGAAGCAACGTCGTCAACGCATACCCTTCACAGACGCCTTGCCCGTTGAACAATATCGAGTACGGCGTGTACGGGCTCGCAACGCTCTCCAAGTTATACGCCGTGTTCAAGACAACGAAGTCGTTCACGTACTTCACTTTCTCAAAATCGTTCAACCCGATCGGCATATCTTGCACGATACGCTCGACGCGCGCCGCAATCTGATGGGACTGTTCTGTCGTCATGTCGTACGCCATCGTCATGTCGAGGTCGATATAGCCGCCGTGATTCCGATATTGACTCTCCCCGCCGCGCGACAAGCGGAAGACGTAGATATGGTTCACCTCGAGCCAGTCCCACGCGGCATCCATCGTCTCCTCAAAATCTTTCGTCTTCCCGATGTAACGGATACTGAACGCCTCATCGAAACGGCTCATGTGATAGGCGAGTGCCATCCCGAGCTCCTCAGGTGAAGCGATTTGACTCGGCAACGCATACGTCTCACCGAGTAATGGCTTCGCCTCGCTCTCAACCGCCACCGGACCAAAGCGCGCGGTCAGATCGGTCTGCGTATAGGCGACATATCCGCTCGTAACGCCAATCCCTAACATGAATACCGTCAGCACACCACGACCGAAAACCGTCACAGAAGACCAGAGCGAAGAGCGCTTGCTTGTAATCAAACGGTTCAGTTCGTCACTGACGAATTCCTCGAGCTTCCCTCGTTCCATCTTTAACTTTGGATGGACGCGAAAGAGGACAGAGCGATAGATGGGATTGAGCAACTCGAACTGCTTGGCCGGGTTATGTTCATGGTGACGCAATAGAGCCTCAATCTTCGATAATTCTTGCCGTAACGCCCGCTGTACCGTCCATTGGCGAATGAACGTCCGGTAAAGCCAATAGCTTAATGCAAGTGAAATCAAAACGAGAATGGCTAGTAAGTAACCCATGAATGCGCTCCTTCTATACGTGTTATTATTCCCATTATAACCCATTAATTAAAGATGATTCCCTCAAATATCCACCTTGTAATTTATTTTACACATCTTCATACTCAATCTTTGATTTAATTGAGACATCACGAATAAAGGAGTCCTACATGACCTACTCGCTCGACACAATCTTACAACTTGAAAACTCAACCGAGTTCAATCAACTGCATCAACAGTTCCATCAATTCAATCCGCTCAAAGTGCTCCGCGTCGATCAGTACGAGATCCGTCACTCAAACGTTCTTGCTTGGCTGTTCGACCCGAACGAGAACCATCGACTCGGTAGCTTCTTTTTACGGAAAGTATTGATGAACTTAATCACGAAGCCGGAGAACGAGGAAAAGATTGCATCTCTTGACTATCTTCCGTTCTTGCACGCCTCGCTTTCCGGTGCGATTGTCCATCGCGAGTGGTGGACCGGAAGCGGGTCCATCGACTTGTTGATTGATATTCCATCACTGAACTTGATGCTGTTGATCGAAAACAAGTTTCATTCGACCGAATCAGATGGGCAGCTTCGTCACTATTACGACCACGTCCATGCGACCTTCCCCGGTCGTACCATCTTGCCGGTCTATTTAACGCTCTCGAGCGATGCACCGTCTCATGAGGATTATTGGTTCCTCGACTATGAGGACGTATTGCGTATTATTACGCAAGAACTCGAGTTGAATCGGGCGACCATCGCCGATAACATTCACGACTTTCTGTCGTACTATGTCGCACTCCTCGAAGAGCGGCTCGTCGATGACGAGGCAACGATGGAGACCGCACTACAGCTTTATCAGGACTATGCGTCGGCGATTCATTTACTATATGCAAATGCAAACCCTGCAAAACAGAAACAAATCGAGTTAAAACAAGCGATTAAAACGCTTGAGACGTTTGACACGGAGACGAAACGCCATCTCCTCCTCATCTACAATCGAAAACGACAAACAATCGACTACATTTTCAAAACCGGTGGCAATATCCTGCGACAAGCGTTTCTCGAGTTCGTAAGCGAACAACACATCACGACGTATGCCGCACATACACGTGTGCCAAACTTTGTGATGAATGAGTGGCTGTCATCGTTAGAACAGATGCATCGTTTGAAACGCTACTGGCTCAACTATGGTCTTATCATCTGGTTTGAACGAAAAGGCAGCAAGCGGCTCAAACTGTATGTCGAAGTCGGTCCGATTGACTATACGGAACGGCTCCCACTCCTCGAGGCGCTCGAAGCCAAAGACATCTCGTTCTGGAAATCTGGTAAACAAGAAGGGAAAAAGTTCACCCGAATCTATACCGAGACCCTCGACGTTTCGGATTGGACGAATGCAGCTAACGTGAAAGACGCGATGACGACACTCTTTCATGCTCCCGCCTTCCACGCGTTCAATGCAATCGTGACCGACGTGTTGACCGATTTGTATCATGTACGTGTATAAAAGAAACCTAACCCAACAACATGCCCCCACGAATCAGAGGGCATGTTTTTTATTCTTAATATGAAATGTTTCGAAATGTGACGATTTAGGGAAAACCACACTTGAATGTGTTTCTGATGTGTAAAGTGAGGTTTATTTTTTTGAACGTGAGGATTGGGGGTGCTCATATGTAAACGTAACGTCGAACACGAAATTGTAAGCGCTTACTTAAAAGGAGGCACAAACATGTCTAAAAAATCTCGATATTCTTTTCTCGCGGCCGGATTCGTCTTGGCGACGCTCGCGGGATGCACCCCTGGGGGATCCGGGGGCGACAGTGGGAAGACGGAAATCAAATTCATTAACGGATTTACAGGTGGTGACGGCGATTATATGACGAAAATCGTCAACGATTTCAATGAGAGCCAAGATGAATATACCATCGTTCAATCGCAAGAAAAAGAGCACTACACGAAGTTCAAATCAGGTGACTATCATTTAGTCGTGATGCATGAGACAAACCTCGAGACGTATCAAAAAGATCAATTGATTCAAGAGGCAGGACCGTTCATGGAGGCGGCCGGCATTTCTGAAGACGACTTCAATGAAGCGGGCATCCAGTCCGGCCTGATTGAAGAGCAGATGTTTGGCGTCCCGCTCGACATTCATCCTTTGACGATGTTCTATAACGAAGAATTGGTCCAAGAGGCACCGACCGACTATGAACAATTGAAACAACTCGGCGAGACGCTCCAATCGGAAAATTCAAATCTATACGCGTTCGGCCTCCCGTCGACAGGCTTGACGACGTTCTACTTCACGGTCGCTGCCGCACAAAACAATATCGATTTGGCGAAAGAAGGCTATTTGAATTTTACGGACGACGCCTATGCGGACGCTTTGATGCAGTATCATTCGATGATTTTTGAAGACAACGTCTCTCCTGAGAAGTTAGGGCTCGACGGGGAGTTCCAGGCGTTCATGAAATCGGCCGACGACGGGGCGAAACAGACCGCCGTCACGATGACCGGTCCGTGGTACTATCAAGCTGTGAAAGAGAAGTATGGCGACTCATTAGGCATTGGCAAGATGCCGACGCTGTTCGAAACACCGGCCACGACAGGGAACGCGCATACGATCGCGGTCGCGGCGAGCGTTGACGATGACGCGATCAAAGACGGTATCGCCGAGTTTTTGACGTTTATGTATACTCCTGAAAACTTGGCCAATTGGGCGGAGTCAGGTCAAACAGTGACCCACCTTGAGACGTTGGACTACATTTCAGAAGATCCGGAGAAATATGACTTGGCGAACGTGAACCAAGAGCAGTTGGAGATGTACACCCCTGCCCCACGCGTCTATCAATTCGACGAACAAATGCGCTATATGAACGAAGTCGTGTTCACGAAACTCACGAACGAACCGAACTTGACGAAAGAAGACTTGATGAAGGAACTCGAGAAAGCGACAAAAGCCTCGAAACAAGTAGCGGACACCCAGCCGGAATAATCCATCTAGACAGTGTAGGTTCGACCTACACTGTCTATTTAGAAAGGAGGCTCTCCTCATGTATATGACGAAACGCACGAAATGGTTCGGCTTTGTGTTTGTCATCCCGTTTTTAATTAGTTTTCTAATCTTTTGGCTGACGCCCCTCCTTTACGGGATTTGGATAAGCTTGCACGATTTTCGCCTGTCTGTCGGCAACAACGGTTTCATCGGCCTCCAAAACTATGTGGCCATCTTGACTCCAACGACGCTCTATCATGACGTCTTCATGAATACGTTGAAAAATACTTTACTCTTCATCGCCTTAAGTGTCCCACCGCTCGTGTTGATCAGTTTAGGGCTTGCCTTATTGATTGATCACTTACCGAATCGACTGAAGACGTTTTTTCGAACCGTATTCTTTCTATCGTATGCCATCTCGGTCACGGCCGTCTCCGCCCTCTATTTATGGCTCTTCGGGGCGAACGGCGGATTCATCAATAACATTCTGCTCAAGACCGGTTTAATCTCTTCGGCCATTAATTGGACAGGCGATCAACCGTACGCCTGGTTCGTCATCGTCGTCGCGACGGTATGGTGGACGGTCGGATTCAACATGCTCCTCTTCGTGAACGCGCTCGATGAAGTCGACGTGAACTTGTATGAAGCGGCAGATTTAGACGGTGCCTCGGCTTGGAACAAGTTCCGCTACATCACACTACCGGACATCCGGAACATCTCCATCTTTGTCATGATCACGACGGTTATCGCCTCGTTCAATCTATACGGACAATCGCTGTTAATCACGCGCGGGGGACCGGGGCAATCCACAAGTTCGTTAATCATGGGGATTCATGCTACGGTCTTCGGCAATAATCAACTCGGAATCGGCTCGGCCATGGCTCTCTTAATGGGAATCATTATGATGCTCATCACCGGCCTTCAGTACTGGGCATCCTATCGGAACAAACGTGAAGAGACGGGACAACGCCGCGAACCGAAACAACGATTGAAGCGGGCGCTGAACGCGGGACCGACGAACGTCAGTCAACAGCCCGCCACGACCGTCGAGAAAAAGGAGCGGAAAATCACATGAAAAAGAAACGCATGAAATCCGTCCTCCTTGTCGTCATCACATCAATCTTAGCAATTCTGTTTTTGTTCCCGCTCGTTTGGATGGTGTTCACGTCCTTTAAAACCTTAAGCGAGTCACTCTCGAGCGCGGGGCTTTTCCCGAACGAATGGACACTCGAGAACTACCGGGCCATCTTTTCCGCTTCGGCCGACTCCAATATGCTGAGATGGACGTTCAATACGGCGCTCGTGACGCTCGTCGGGACGGCGCTCGTCATTTTCGTTGATGTGTTGGCCGCTTATGCGCTAGCGCGGTTGAACATCCCCGGTAAAAAGATTGTGCTCGCCATCGTCATCATCGCCTTGACGGTACCGGGGATCGTGACCTTGTTCCCCGCCTTCTATCTGTTCAAGGGCGTCAATTTGCTCGATACGTATTATCCGCTCATCTTGCCATATTCGGCCGGGACGCTCGGTGTGTTCTTGATTTACAATTTCCTTCGTTCTTTCCCGCAAGAATTGGAGGAAGCGGCGTATCTCGACGGGGCCACCCAGTGGCAAGTGCTGACGAAAGTCATTTTTCCATCGATTAAGCCCGTGGTCACGACGCTCGGTGTCGTCACGTTCCTCGCCATCTACAATGATTTCTTGTGGCCGTCTCTCGTCACGAACAATGACGAGATGAAGACGCTCACGCTCGGGGTCGCGACGCTCGTCCAAGGGTCGAACTTCGTCAATCCGGCCGCGATGATGGCCTCGACCGTCGTTGCGACCGTCCCGGCCCTGTTGATTTTCCTTTGGGCGAACAAGTATTTCGTCAAAGGCGTCACAAACTCCGGGATCAAGTAAACCGATTTCCGACAAAAAATCCCCATCGCCGACTTTACGGTGATGGGGATTTGATTATTCTGCGTGGAACCGATATACCGTCCGCGAAAGATACAACTCGCCCGGATTCAACTCGATTGACGTCGCCACGTCCGGATGGTTCGGCGCGTCTGGGAACGCCTGGGCTTCTAAACAAATCGCGCTATGTTTTTGCCGCCCCTCGAGCGTCACCGGGGTCTCTTCACTTAAGAAGTTAGCCGTATAAACGACCATGACCGGCTGGTTCGTCTCGACGTCCATGACGCGTCCACTTACCGGGTCATGCAGGCGAATCGCCCCATCCTTTAAAAGAAATGGATGGTCGAGGCCACCAGCATGCGTGATGGCTTCATGATTCGACGTGATCGCCGCACCGACGTCCTTCCCATTTCGGAAGTCGAACGGTGTGTCCGCCACCTCGAGCAACTTACCCGTCGGCAGCGACTCGTCATCGAGCTCGGCGACGTGATCGGCTGGTAGCGTCAGCACATGATCATGAATCGTTGGCCGTCCGCCGAGGTTGAAATAGTTGTGGTGGTTCAAATTGACCCACGTCCGTTCGTCCGTATCGGCCGTCATCGTGACGACGAGTTCGTCCGTGTCCGTCAGTTCATAGATAACTTTGAAACGGACGTTTCCCGGGTAACCCTCCTCCCCATCCGGACTTAAGTACGTAAAGACAATCGCTTGTCCGTCAACGTCCATGTCCCAATATCGGGCCGTGATACCTTCCTCGCCGCCGTGGATATGATGCGGGGCCTCGCTTGGGGTCAAGGCCACCCCGTCAATCTCGGCGTTGCGGATTCGTCCGGCGATGCGCCCGACGACAGACCCAATATAGACTGGGTTCTCTAAGTATTGTTCCGGCTCCGCATATCTCAAAATGACGGATTCATAGTTCCCGTCCCGGTCCGGAGCCGTCAATTCGGTCATGGCGCAGCCATAGTCGATGGCCGACAGGCGCATGCCGTTCGCGTTTTCAATCGTTGCTTGTCTCACTCGCTCACCTACTTCGATTCGTTTACCTGTTACTTCCCGTAGTCGTCGTCCCGTACTCCACTTTATCGACGTGACTTAAGAATGCATGCATGAAGGCGGCGAAACGGGCTTGTCCGTCGGCCGTCTGCTTGAACACACCAGCGTCCTCAAGACACTTGACGAACTTGTCACCGACGGCTTGTTCGACGATATGACGTGCGTCACCAGACTGCGCTTTGAGCGAATCGGCCCACGCCTTGTGCATATCGGCAACGATGACGTCTTCTCCGTCCACGTAGCGGACGACTTGTTCGAGTTCGGCTTTCAGACGGGCCGGGAGCACGGCAAGTCCCATCACTTCAATCAAGCCGATATTCTCGCGCTTAATGTGATGGACGTCGGCATGCGGGTGGAAGATGCCGTCCGGATGTTCTTCGCTCGTCCGGTTGTTTCGGAGGACGAGATCGAGCTCATAGCGCCCGTCCCGGCGCCGCGCAATCGGCGTCACCGTGTTGTGGCGCGTCTCACCCGAATACGGGACGATGTCGCCGTCAGTATAGTCGCGCCAATGGCCGAGCAATTGGTTCGCGAGCATGACGAGTTGCTCTTTTTGTCGTGAACGGAGCCGAACGACCGATAGCGGCCAGAACAGCGTCTCAATCTCGACTTGGTCGTAGCGGTCCGAGCGGAACGTCTCGACGACTTTGGCGTCGTCCATCGCAAACCGGTAGCGGCCGGCCTGGTAATGGTCGTGCGTCAAAATCGAGCCGCCGACGATTGGCAAGTCCGCGTTCGATCCCGCGAAGTAGTGCGGGAACTGGGTCGTGAAGTCAAGCAGCCGTTCGAACGCCGAACGGTCGATGACCATGTCGCGCACCTTGTTCGACAACAAGATCGAGTGCTCGTTGTAATACAGGTAGGGCGAGTATTGGAACGACCACGCCTCGCCGCCGAGCGTGAGCGGGATGATGCGATGATTCGCCCGGGCCGGATGGTTTAAATGGCCGCTATAGCCTTCGTTCTCGATGGCGAGCAACCCGACCGGATAGTTCGTCTCCGGTGTCGGTTGCAGACGAGCCCGCGCGATTTCACGCGGATCTTTCTCCGGCTTCGACAAGTTGATCGTGATGTCGAGGGTACCGTAACGCGTCGGTGTCTTATAGCTGATGTTGTTGGCAATTCGCTTCGTTTGGATATAGTTCGACGCTTGACTCATTCTATAAAAGAAATCCGTCGCCGCCGTCACGTCCGTCGCCCGGAGCGCCTCGAACGTACGCGTCACCTCAGAAGGCTTTGAGACAAACACGCCCATGACCTCAGCTGTGAACCGGTCCTTCTCTTCAAGCAAGTCTTCAATCAATCCAGATTGCACCGCCGCATCGGCGAGCGTCTCCAATAAATCCGGAATCGGCTCGACTGGAACGAACGTCGGGACCTCGAAGTCGAGCTTATGCAATTTCGCTAAAACCCGGTTTCGCGAATAGATGCGGTCCTGCTCCGTGATGAGTCCGGCGTCAATCGCCGCATTCACGAGACCTTCAATCGTTGCATCAATCATCGTCTCACCCCTTCCTTGTAGCCGTTCGGACGCGCCGCGTGCCAGTTCCAGGCGTCCGCCAAAATCGTCTCGATCGTCGAGCGTTCCGGCTTCCAGCCGAGGACGCGCTTCGCCTTGTCCGGGGACGCGATCAACATCGCCGGGTCGCCGGGTCGCCGTTCGCCCATGTTGACGGGTATGGCGTGACCGGTCGCACGACGGGCTGCCTCGATGATGTCGAGCACCGAGAAGCCGGTCTCCGTCCCGAGATTGAACACATCGCTTACACCACCCGCTTCCAAATAGTCAAGAGCGAGCACGTGCGCGTCCACGAGGTCAGTGACATGGATGTAGTCGCGGATGCACGTACCGTCCGCCGTCGCGTAATCGTCTCCGAAAACGGTGATCGCCTCACGCTGGTTGTTCGCGACTTCGAGCACGAGCGGGATGAGGTGTGTCTCTGGCGTATGGTCCTCGCCGATCTCACCGGACGGGTGCGCACCGGCGACGTTAAAGTAGCGCAATGCGACGAAACGAATACCGAAGGCGCGGTCGCACCACTTCATCATCGTCTCCATCGCGAGCTTCGTCGCCCCGTACGTGTTCGTCGGGTTCGTCTCGGCCGTTTCACGGATTGGCATCTCATCCTGATCGCCGTATGTCGCGGCCGTCGAGGAGAAGACAATCCGACCGACGCCGTGCTTGCGCATCGTCTCAAGCAACACTTGCGTGCCAAAGACGTTGTTGTCGTAATACTGAAGCGGTTCTTCCATCGATTCGCCGACGAGTGAGTTGGCCGCGAAATGAAGCACGTCCGTGATTGACTCATGGCGGAACGTCTCGTCCATAAACGCTCGGTCGCGGATATCGCCTTCATAGAACTTCACCTGGTCCGGCACCGATTCGATGTGGCCGGTCTGTAAATTGTCGATGATGATGACGTCGCGTCCTCGCGCAAGCAAGGCGCGGACCGCGTGGGAGCCGATATAGCCGGCCCCGCCGACGACGAGTACACTCATTTCACTTCCTCCTCTACAAGTTCATGCGCGCCGTCTCCGACAGACGCGATATAACAAGTCGGCGCGTAACCGATTTCCGCCTCATACACGGTCGATACGGTCTCGATGACGGCTTCCGTCGCTGACTTTTCAACGATGGCGATGGCACAGCCGCCAAAGCCCGCTCCGGTCATGCGAGCACCGATGACGCCGTCACACTGTTGCGTCGCTGTGACGAGCGTATCGAGCTCAATCCCGGTCACTTCATAGTCGTCTCGTAGCGACGTGTGCGAGGCGTTCATCAACGCACCGAACGCCTCGAGCCGTCCTTCTTCGAGCGCAGTGAAGGCGAGCTTCGTCCGTTCGTTCTCCGAGACAGCGTGGCGCGCCCGTTTCCGGAGCGTCTCCGGGAGCGTATCCGCCACAGTCTCGAACTCGGCGACCGACAGTTGACCGAGCGCGTTGACTTCGAAGTGTGCTTTCAATCGTTCGAGCGACTGGTCACACTCGGCGCGGCGCTCATTATATTTCGAGTCAGCGAGCTCGCGACGCTTATTCGTGTTCATGATGACAATGTCATAGCCGTCGAGTTTGATGGGTGCATAGTCGTGATGGAGCGTATCGCAATCGAGCAGGATGGCGTGGTCCGCCTTTCCCATTCCGATCGCAAACTGGTCCATGATGCCGGAGTTGACACCGATAAAGTCGTTCTCGACACGTTGGCCGAGACGAACCAGGTCGAGCTTGTCGAGGCCGAGCCCATATACGTCATTGATCATGAACGCCGTGACGAGTTCGAGCGAGGCCGAAGAAGACAGGCCAGCCCCGTTCGGGATATTGCCGGCGAGGAGGAAGTCAAACCCGCCGACGTCGTGTCCGTCCCGCTTCAAGAACGTGACGACCCCTTTCACGTAGTTGGCCCAGTCGTGTGCCGCCGCGTAGGCGTCATCCGAAACCGGGAACGTGACGAGCCCGACGTCCTCGAAGTTTAGCGAGTAGACGCGGATTAAGTCGTCCTCTCGTTTCCGGACGAGTCCGTACGTGCCGAACGTGATCGCGCACGGGAAGACGTGTCCTCCGTTATAATCCGTGTGTTCGCCGATCAAGTTGATGCGGCCCGGTGCGAAGAACGTTCGCTCATGCGCCGCCCCGAACACGGTCTCGAATTGGTCGTGCAGGCGTTGTAAATCAAATGAAAGCATACGGCTCCATCCCTTCCATCGCTTACGCCGGGCGAATCACCAGGCAATAAGCGTCATAGTCTATGTGTTGTGTGAGTGTGATCCCTTGTTGCATCAAGTAACGGCCACTTAACGCTTTACCGTCATACGTATACGTCTTCTCCGGGTCGAGCCCGGCGAGTTTGACGCGGAGCTTGTTTTTACCATAATGGCGTCGATCAGCGTTGACGAGGGCGACGTAGTCCTCCCCGTCCGTGTAACCCATCGCGTGGAAGCCGTCCGTTTTTAGTGAGGCGAGCCGGTAGCTCGTCCCGTGTTGCACGAGCGGGCGGATCGACTTGTACGTCTCGATCCAGCGCTTCGATTCGGCCAGGTCGTCCTTGCTCCATTCGAGAAGATTGCCACCGATGCCGAGCGTACCTTGCATCGCGCTGACGAATCGGTAGGCGAGCGGCAAGGCGCGAGCGTTTAGCCAGTTCGGCGCGTCCGTTACCCAACAGCTCATCATCTTGGCGTTATAAGCGTACGAGAAGCCTTCTTGAATCGTGAGCCGGTCGAGCGCATCCGTGTTGTCGCTCGTCCACACTTGTTCGACGCGCGTGAGCACACCGAGGTCAATCCGTCCTCCACCGCCGGCACATGACTCGAAGGCGACGCCTGGATGTCGTTCCCGTAGCGTATCAAGGATGCGATAGACGGCATCCGTATGACGAAGCCACAGTTCTTTCGCTTTATTTAAATGCGGACTGTCCGGCTCGGAGAAGGCGCGGTTCATATCCCATTTGATGTAACGGATCGCGTGCTTCGACAGCAAATCATCCAATAGACCGGTCACGTGCGCCTCGACTTCCGGGAGCGCCAAGTTCAAGACGAACTGGTTGCGCGACGTCGTCGACGAGCGTCCTTCCGTGTGATAAATCCAGTCCGGGTGGGTCCGATACAAGTCGCTATCCGGGTTGACCATCTCCGGTTCGACCCAGAGGCCAAACTGGAGACCTTTCTCTTCCACATAGCGGATGAGCGGGTCGAGCCCGTTTGGGAATTTTTTCGTATTGACGTGCCAATCTCCGAGACCGGCCGCGTCCGAGTTCCGTTCGCCGAACCAGCCGTCGTCGACGACGAACAGCTCGCAGCCGATGGCGGCCGCTTCATCGACGAGCCGTTTCTGTCCGTCCTCGCTGACATCGAAATACGTCGCCTCCCACGAGTTGTAAAGGACCGGGCGGAGCGTCTCGCGCGTCGCTTCGGGCATGATGACGTCGCGCTCGAAGTCGTGCGCGTTCCGGCTCATGCCGCCGAAGCCTTGCTCTGTATAGCCGATATAAGCCGAGGGCGTCGTGAACGAATCGCCTGCCTGTAGCGTCTTCGTGAAGTCGAACGGGTTGATCCCGCCCGTTACTTGCGTGAAGCCGAACTGGTCGCGCTCGAAGTGGATGGCCCAGTTGCCCGAATGGCCGAGGAATCCGTAGATGACCTCGCCATGTTCTTCTGTCGCCGCGTCGTCGAGGGCAAACCATGGGTTGTTTTGATGACTCGTCAACCCGCGGCGGCTCTCGATTGTCTTTTTGCCCGAAAGCAACTCGCCTTGCTGGAGCTGGAACTCGCCCGTCCATAGCCCACTGAAGTGGCTCAGGCGGAGCGTGCGGTCGATAAGGCCGAGGCTAAACGATTGGGCGCTCTCGAGCGTCGTCTCGTTTTCGGCCTTCACCGTCATCTTGCGTGCGATGATGTCGTACGCGGCATACACCGTGAAGTGGAGCGTCACCGTCAGCCGTTGGATGGCGTCGACCAAGTCGAGCTCGAGCGTGTCGCCGTCGATGCGGGCATGTTGAAGCGTGAAGGCGTGTAACCGTTCACCCGAAGTCTCGCTCTTGAGCGTCGGCTCGGTGTAGACGAGGTCACCGAACGAGGCGAACTCGTACGCGGCGACGCCTTCTGGTGTCTCGAACGACGAGTGCAGGACACGTGCGTCCGGCAACTCGACGTAGTCCGATTCATGTAAACGTCCACCAAGGTATTGATGGACGAGTCGGCCACGGGCGTCGACGTCGAACACGTAGGCGACGTTCGTGCCTTCGATCACGAAGCGGTCGTCGAAGCGGTAAATCATACGCCCACCTCCTGCTTCAAGATGACGACGTCGAGCGGCTTCAGCTCAAGCTCCCCTGAGACGTGATTGCCGTCGAGCGTCTTCCAGTCCCCGGTCACCTCGACCGATGACGTCAATTCCGTCGAATGGTTCAAATAGAAGCGAACCGTATAGCCGTCGCCGAAGCGGTCGACTTTCTCAACGTCGTCCGGGAGTCGATTTGCGTCGATACCAGCGCGGGTGAGCGCCTCGTTATAAATCGTATCGAGCATCGCGTCGTCGACCGATGAGCCGATGTAGGTCACGTCCCCTTTGTGCGTATGGCGCGTGATGGCGGCCGTCCCTTTGTAGAACGCTTGGCCGTACGTCGCGAGCACTTCCGCACCATGTGGGGTGATCAAGTCGCACCAAATGTTCGCCGTCGACACTTGGTCGCCAAGCTGGACCTCATTCGATTGGACGGCTTGGAGGCTCTCGTACTCGTCGACCTCGATGCCGGCATATTTGGCGAATTTGCCCGGTAACGTCAAGTTATGGCACCGGTTGAGCGGGTCTTTGACGCCGGTCCGATACGTGAAAATGACGTTGCCGCCGTTCTCTAAATAGTCGAGGAGCGTCGCATCGAACGTCTCATTTCCGAGGAAATAGAGTGGAACGACGACGAGCTTATAGCGGTCGAGCGCGTCACCCGGAAAGACGATGTCCGTGTTGACGCCTTGGCGGACGGCCGCCCCGTAGAAGCGGACGAACTCTTGTTTGAAGTTGAACGCGTCCGAGTGTGGCTGATGTGTCCACGCCCACAAGTTCTCTTGATCGAAGTAGACGGCGACATCGGCCTTGTATTCGGCAGCGTTAATCATGTCGCCGTGCGCATGCAGTTCTGACATGACGTGCTGGACTTCCTTGAACTTCCGTTTCGGCTTCCCATCATGGTCGATGATGCCGTGGCAAAACTCCTCGGTCCCAAAGTCAGCAGCCCGGAAACGGAAATAGACGATTGCCTCGGCACCGCGGGCGACGGCTTGGTGTGTCCAAAGTCGGATATGCCCCGGGCGCGGTAAGTACCCGATGCGGCTCCACCCTTGGGCGCCACTGAGCTGCTCCATCACCCAGAAGCCTTTCCCTTGTTTTGATGAACGGCACAGGTCGTGGTCGTGCGCCGTCTTCTCGAAGCGGTTCGGTTCCGGCAACCCGCCCCAGACCGGATAGTTGTCGAACGAGACGTAATCGAGGTCTTGGGCCATCTGTTGCTGGTTGATCGCCATGTCGCTATAGACGAGATTGTGCGTGATGAACGCATCGTCATGGATGAGCGGGCGGAGCGTGTCAACTTGGAGCTTGTTGAACGAGCGGTATGCGTCCGAACAGAAACGGTCGAAATCGACGAGGAGCGACGGGTTGTGTTCTTGGAACACGGTGCGAGGGACCGGAATCTGTGTCCATGCCGTATACGTATGGCTCCAGAAGACGGTCCCCCAGGCGGCGTTCAACGCATCGAGCGTCTCATAGCGCTCCTGTAACCACGTCTGGAACGCGACTTTGTCGACGTCGCCGTACGAGCGGTCCGATTTCTCATGGCCGTATTCGTTATCCGTCTGCCAGCCGATGACGCGCGGGTGTTTACCGTATCGTTCGGCCATCTTCTCGGTGATGCGTTTGCAGTACTCGCGGTACACCGGGCTGTTCACCGTATAGTGGCGACGGGCACCGAAACTGATGCGGACCCCGTCCGCCGTCACTGGCAAGATGTCCGGGTGCGCCTCGATCATCCATGCGGGCGGCGTCGCCGTCGGCGTGCCGAGGATGATGTCGAAATGTTCGCCGAACTTGTCGACGACCTCGTCCCAAAACGAGAAGTCGAACTCCCCGTCGGCCGGTTCCATCATCGTCCATGCGAACTCGGCCATCCGGATGACGTTGACACCGAGCTCTTTCATCAAACGGACGTCCTCATCCCAAAGGGCACGGTCCGTCTGTTCTGGATAGTAGTCTACTCCTAAATACATTGCATTCACCTCAATCGATTATTTGACCGCCCCTGACGTCATGCCTTTCTGTAGGAAGCGTTGGAAGAAGATATAGAACACCATCGTCGGCAAGCTGATTAAGACGAGCGAGGCGTAGAGTTTCCCTGGGTCTCCACCGAGCGCTTCTGTGAAGAACGTCGGCGCCATCGTCACCGTCTGTTTCGCCGGATCCGTCATGAACGTGAGGACCATTAAGTACTCGTTCCATGAGTTGAGGAAGGCGTAAATCGTCGCCGTGGCGAGTGCGGGTTTGGCGAGCGGCATCATGATTTTGTAGAAGATTTGGAACGTCGACGCCCCATCGATATGGGCTGCTTCCATCAATTCGTTCGGTAACTCGTCGAAGTAGCTCTTGATGAGCATTAAACCGAACGGGAGGAAGAATGCAACTTCGGCGCCAATGAGTCCCCAGTAGCTGTTCAATCCGTCGAGCGTCCGCAATGTAAAGAAGAGTGGCACGATGAGCGACGCGACCGGAAGCATAAGGCCAGCGAGGACGAGATTAAACAACAGCCGTTTCCCGGCGAACTCAAGCTTCGAGAAACCGAACGCTGCGAAGGCGAGGAACGTGATCGAGATGGTGATCATAAAGAAAGCGACGAAGAAACTGTTGAAGACGAACTGTGGGAAGTTCGGGTTCTGTAGCGTCGCGATATAGTTGCTGAACCCGTTCACCCGGAGGCTCTCTTTGAACATGACGAAGATCGGGAACAGCCAGATGACAGCCATGAGCGAGAGGCCAATATTCGTCAACCATCTGCCTTTTTTCGTTTGAATTTCCATGTGTGGGCCTCCTTAGTCCATTTTCTTCTGTACGCGTGTCTGGAAATACGTGATGCTGAGCGCGATGATGAGCAAGATGACCGCAATGGCGCTCGCGTAACCGACTTCTTGGTGGAGCATCGATTTCCGGAACAAGTATGTCGAGATGACCTCGGTCGAGTTACCCGGGCCGCCTTGCGTCGAGATCCAGACGATGTCGAACGTCTTCAGTCCGCCGATGACCCCGAGGATCGTCAGCGTGAACGTCGTCCCTTTTAAGTTCGGGAACACGACGCTCCAAAGCGTGCGCCAAAAGCCGGCGCCGTCGATATTGGCCGCCTCGAACACTTCGCGCTCGATTGCGAGCATCGCCATGTAGTACATAATCATCGATGAACCCGTCCATTGGAAAATGTTAATCAAGATGATCGAGTAGAGGGCGACGTCCTGATCGCCGAGCCAGTTTTGTGCGAGCGAGCCGAGACCGACCGCACGCAAGAATTCGTTGATGTAACCGAACTGGAAGTCATAAATCTGAGAGAACGCCGCACCAAGGACGACCGGACTCAAGACGACCGGGAAGAAGAACACCGATTTGAAGAACGTCCGGCCGACCCCTTTCGTGTGGAGAAGGTATGCCAAGACGAGTCCGATGCCTGCTTGAATCGTCACGGTCAATACTGTGAAAATCCCTGTGTTCTTCAACGCACTATAAAATTCCGGATCACGGAACATACGCGCAAAGTTCTCAAAGCCGATAAATACTTTCTCAAACGAGATTCCGTCCCATGAGAAAAGTGAATGGTACGCGTTGTAGAAAATCCCGTAATAGATGAAAGCCATGACGAACAGGACCGTCGGGGCGACAAACGCCCAGCCGACAAGGTTTTTCTTCATCTGTACCTTTTTCCGCATCGGGTCGGGTTGTTTCGGCGGCAGGATCAACGGGGTCGGTTGCCCGCCCTCCTTCAAATCGGTCGCTTGTTGCATATGAATCCCTCACTCTCTTCAAAAGATCGAGCGCCAGCGAGACTGGCTACTGGCGCTCGGAATATTATTTACCTTGATCGGCGATCGCTTGGATGCGCTCGAGCGCTTCTTTTGCGTCTTGGCCGGCAGCGATGTTTTGAAGCTCTTTTCCGAGCGTGTCATAGACGCGCGGGTCACGGATGCCGCGGCCTGCGACAGCGTTCTTCACTGTCTCGTTCAAGATTTCATACGATTCGCGTTCGACGTCATTTGTGAACTTGTCTTCGTAGTCGACTTCGATGTCGTTGATGGCTGGTGCCATTTCAAACTTCTCCATGTAGAGCGACTGGCCTTCGCCTTGCGTCATGTAGGCGATGAACGCGGCCGCGCCGTCTTGTTGTTTCGACTCTTTGTTCACGCCGAGTGCCATGTCAATCGAAGCGATGACCGGTTGCTCTGTGCCGCCAGCGAGGTTAGGGAGTGGGACGAAGCCAATCTCGTCTTCGAAGTTGTTCCACTTATCACGTTTCTCGACTGTCGTCATCGAATGGGCTTCCCATGAGCCGATAACCCACATCCCTACTTTTTTGTCGAAGAAATTATTCATTCCGTCCATGTATGTCGCGAGGCCTAAAGCACCTTCTTGGAATACTTTATCCGCGAAGAGGCTCTGCCAAAGTTCAGCTGTCTCGACCATCTCGGCATCTGTCCACTTTGCTTCGCCTTCAAGTACTTTCTGGATGTAACCCGGTGCAACTTGATGGCTCAACACGTTAAATACGTCCGTGCCGACCCAAGCATCTTTCGCGCCAAGTTGAAGCGGGATGATTTTGTCGCCCGATGCATTAATTTTCTCGACCGCCGCGACGGTTTCATCGTAAGTCTTCGGCGGCGTCACCCCGTACTTGTCAAGAATTGTCTTGTTGTACATAAGGTACGCTTGCCCGGTAAACCCGACCGGTATGGCCATCTGTTCCCCGTCTACCGTCGTCTGTTCGACACCGAGTTCGATGAACTTTTCTTTCCAGCCTTCGCCAGCTGCTTTGTCCATGTACTCTTTCGCTGGGACGAGACGATCTTTATATTGTGGAATCATCGGTTCTTTAAGACCGATGACGTCCGGGCCGTCGCCACCGAGCATCGCGACTTGCAGCTGTTGCTCATAGTCTTCAAGTCGCTTGAATTTAACGACATAGTCGTCTTGCGATTCGTTGAACGCTTGGGCAAGCGCCTCCCCGACTTCAGGTTGCGGTGCCCAGCCCCACCAGTTGATGATCGGCTTGCCGTCTTCTGTCGTAGCGGCCGCCTGTTCTTTGTCACCACAGGCTGCGAGTAGCGACGAGAGGACGAGTACAGATGATGCGAGTGCGATAGTCGATTTCTTCATGTTCATTCTCCTTTGAATGTGTAGTCACGCCACGAGTCGGTGGCATAGTTCCCGAATGAGTGTTGCCGGCATCGGCTTGTCGCCGAGCCTCGTCAATGTATAAGCAATCAGTTCAATATCCAGTTTCGGCTCTTCTATGTATGGCCCGACGACATAGAGGTCCGCCCCGAACGGCAACGCGTCTTGCTCCTTCAAGCGCCAGAGCAACAACTCGAACAACCCGTCTGGCTCGTCTGTTTTCGCATCGCGTGATAAGTTCGATACGCGGAACAAGCGAATGTCCCGGGTCGCCTCGTCATAGAGCCGGAAGATGCCGTCTCGCCGCGAGCGTGTGATAACGATATCGGTCTCACCTCCTGTTAGCGCTTCCATTTCGCTAAACATGGATTCGTCCCGACTGAAGATGCGAGTCGCGCCGTAACGGCCGAATATGTCGTGAAACTGATCTTTCAATGGTGTCTCTTTTTGCATCATTACCCCTCCAGACGTGTTCCCGAGAGTGTCACCCCTTACTTAGTAAATTAAATTTATTATCTAACTACAATCACAATATAGCATATCGCTTTTCTTTTTGTAAACGCTTTCTTAAAAAGAAATAAAAAAACGTCTTTCCACGAGAGAAAGACGACATGAAAAATCATTGGATTTCACGAAACAGTTGGTTTGTAATCAGGGCCGCCGCTCCAAGTGCGCCGTGATCGGCGTTCCAAGCAACAACGCGAATATCAGTCTGTCTCGCATCAATGGTGAGTGCGGTTTGAGCTACGCGTTCCTGAATGTTTTCTACGACATGTGGTGCATAACTAAAGAGCGGCCCGCCAAGGAGAATCCGATTCGGGTTTAACAGATGGATCATGTTGAGCGTAGCGATGCCGATATATTCCCCAGCCCGCTCATATAAAGCACGAATCTGCACATCATTCTTCACCTTGTCGCGGAGCGTCTCGAGCGTGAGTTCGTCATTCAACTGAAGTGCCTCATTCAGAAGCGCCCGTTCCCCGGCGACAGCTTCTAAGCACCCACGGTTGCCACATGAGCAGATGGGCCCATCCAGCATGATCCGCATATGGCCAATCTCACCGGCGATATGGTGTTTCCCATCAATCAACTCTCCTCCGTGAACGTATGCGCCACCAATCCCGTAGCCCGCATACACGTAAAAAAATTCATCAATCCCAATCGCTTCTCCAAAATAAAGCTCCCCGAGCGCGAGCGTACGTACATCGTTCTCGACGAAGACGTTCTGTTTGAGCCTTGTCTCGAGCTCTCGCTTCAGTGGAATGTCATGCAAATGGAAGCGCGGCGCAAACAAGACGACCCCTTCGCGTGCCTCGACCATTCCGTGTACCGAGACCCCGAGCCCAATGACATCCCCTGTTGTAGCACGCGCTAATGTTATGTAGAGGGCGACAACCGCCTCAATGAATTCATCGTTCGTGTCAAACCGTTCATCATGCCACGCCTCATGTAATAGTTCGCCATGAATGTTCGTTAAGACACCATGAAGTTTTCGTTGTGTGGCGTCAATTCCGATGACGAAACGGTCACTCGCAGCGAGTTCAAGCATAATCGGACGGCGCCCACCGCTTGAGACGCCGAGTTCACGCTCGACGATAAGTCCTTCTTCTTTCAATTCGTTGACGATGTTCGAGATCGTCGGTTTCGTCAAACTCGTCTCTTTGGCGAGCTCGACCCGGGACACCGGCTGATGGAGCCGGATGAGCCGAAGGATGAGCGAGCGGTTATACGTCCGCATCCATTTCGAGTTCCGTGGTGTCGTCTTCCCCATAACTGTTCCACCCATTTCTCTATTTTTTCTTATTGTAACACTTTTGTGAAAACGCTTATAAAAAATAGAGAAATTTCATTGATTCTCATAATGACCAGACTGCTACTTCTTCCACTTCCCCCTCCAATTTTTTACCGGAAGTACCGGTTTAGGCAATTGAAGTGGTTCGTCTTGAATAATCGCTTTGGCGTTTTTTCTATACATTTCCCACATCGACTCGCCTAACTCGTCAACAATTTGCTCTTTTGTCCGGGTCCAGTTAAATGAGCGACAATCGGTATTATGAGCATCGGACGCAATAAGTTGACTCAATCCGTTTCTTAAAAATGTTAACGCAAGCTCTTGAACATGACGACCAAAGTCTCCCGTCACGCTACTTGTTGTAATTTGCGAAAGAGCACCCGCGTTTACTAACTCGAATAAGCGACCGGGCTCTCGTGCAAACTCTTTATTTCGTTCCGGATGTGCAATAATAGGCACATATCCTTCTAATTGAAGGTTGAACAATAACTGATTCACATAAGCAGGTACACTATCGCTTTGAAATTCAATCAGAACGTAACGTGAATTTGCAATTGTCATAGCTTTCGCATTTAGAAGTAATGTGGTGAGTTCACCAGAAACACGTATTTCTTGTCCTAAATAAAGATCGATGAGAATTCCTTCTTCTTGAAAACCTGCACAGACTTCTAAATATTTTTGTTTAATCCATTCATTATTCGAATCGAATTGCGGGTGAAAGGCATGGGGCGTAGCGACAATAGAGGTTACCCCTTCTTCCATCGCAAGCTTCCCCATTCGAAGCGATTCTTCTAGCATATGAGGACCGTCATCGACAGAAGGAAGAATATGACAATGAATATCAATCAACGTAACATCTCCTTTAAAATGAATATGAATCCGTTATCTACCTTTTCGTGCTATAGTCATGTATCCATTACTTATTCGCTTCTGCAATTAACTTTCCTCGTTTGTTTTATTCGATTTCGCGCATGTACAATTAAAAGTCTGATACACTTTAAAAGGTACGACTTTAGAAAAGGAGGAAGTAATTTTGCAGGAACAAGACAAAATTCGCCAACTGATTGCTGGGTTGCCTACTTCTAAACAAATCGCTTTACAAGAATTAATTAAAAAAAATTTATCCACTTCAAAAACTTTATATGATTCTTATAATGAATTAACCGGAGAAGTAAATTTTTCAATTTTTAAAAAGAAACAAACTGTTCATACTTTTGAAGTATGGTTACTAGATATGAGAACGGACAGTCCGTTTTCTTCTTATTACATAGCATTACTAGAACGAATCGATGACATTTTATCGAATCATGAAATGCAACATCCGATTTCTACAACAGAGCTTAATAATCATTTACCCGTTACTCAACAAGGAACATCTAAGCGTCGATACAAGCCTGAACGTGAATTGCCTTCTCTTTCAGAACGTGCACAATATCATCGTCTTATTGAACCGGCTCGACCTCGTAAACAACGAAAGGGATTACTTTTTTTAGTCGCCACGTTTCTGCTTTTGAGCGGAGTAGCATATTTTAGTTATCCATCTTTCATGTCCTTGTTTGAATCTAATGAAACGAAAATGATCAAACCTATTAAAGCGCCACCAGAGCCTGAACCAGTAGCAGACCAGACGAATCAATCAAATGAGCAGACGGTGTGGGTGACTTCAAAAACTACGGATTTAGTCAGTGCACCAAATAGTTCAAGCGTTACATATGTCGGGGATATCGGTGATCGCTATACCGTTCTTGGCAAAAAAGATAATTTTATCAAAGTCGATTTAGGCAAAATGACTGCGTGGGCACCTGAAACGGCAATGACAACCGAATGGAAAGCAGCTACCTTATCTAACCAAGACCTCCTTTCATGGGTGAAATCAAATCTCGATTTAACCTATGCCTTGTCTTTGAGTGAAACTCTAGGATTGGCCGAGACTGAATTATATGACACAATCGGTAACCCGTACGGAGAAGAACGCGATTCGTTAAACACATATGCATTTTATAATGGCTTATTTTTCACAATTCAAAACGAACAAATCCACGCCATTGACTGGACAAACACCAGTGTGTCAAAACAGAATTTTATGACGCTTGGCGAACCTACGCTTGAAACGGAAGATGCTGTCGTCTATGAGAGTGAGAATTATTCACTCCGTCTTTTTATTGGGACGAACGGCTCGACGCGTGTTCGTTTGACCGAACTATAAAACAAGTCCCCGACATAAGGTCAGGGACTTGTTTCTGTTAGTGAACCCATATAAAGCCATATGGTTCTAATTCAATCGTCTCGACCGGCTCTTCCGTGAATACATTCGTACCCTGAACAGAGAGCGTCACGGATTCATTCGAGACGTTCGTGTAGAGCGTGAGTGTCTCTTGCCCGTCCGTTCGCTCGACGGCAAACACCCGGTTGTCGACTGAAACGATTCGTTCGCGCGCATAAGGCGAGAGCGCCGGGTGCGTCCGTTTAACGTTTAATTGACTCAGGATGCCAGAAAAGACATTTAACCGTTGCGGGTCCGTTTTCACCTCTTGGATGAGCGCATCTCGATCGACAGGTGTCGTCACACCAAGAAGCGTTCGATAATCAATCGCCGGGATACCGCGTAACGACAACAGGATACTGTGGGCTGCAAGAATTTGTTCCGGTAACGGATTAATTAAGTTTTTCTCGAACGGGTCACGCTCTGGGCTAGATAAAAAGTTATAATATGTCTTCCCTTCAGGCGGTGCATCATAGCCGGTCCAATCGCGTAACCGTGTCGCATCGCCTTGGGCGAATGCGAGAAGGACGTGCGAGGCGAAATCGAAGTGACAAATCGCATCGGCGACATCGAAATAAGCGGGTACTTGTTTTGTATCCCCTTCATAGGCAAGGATCAATTGTCCGTTCGCCTTATAATGATGAAGCACGCGATGCCATAAGGTCAGAACAAGTCGAATCCGTTCTTCCGGCATCCCGCGGAAGGACTGGACATGGACACGAAGCGCCGTTGCGCCTTGAGCGAGCCGTTCGATAAACAAATCCGTCTCTTTTAGAAGATCGAACTGTGTCTCGTTATAGACGTCCGGCTCCACATCATACATGAGTCCAAACTCTTGGTGAAATCGGCCGAGGTCCTCGAGCAAACGAATTCGTGGATTGACACGTGTGTCGCTCGTCTCCTTAGCATATGGGAATAGCGAGACGAGATACAAATCGCTGATTGATGCTTGCACATGGTCTTTTAACAACTCATGAAGTGCATCAAGGTCGGGTGTCCCGTCTGTCGTGACGGCGTTCGCATCGATCATGAGGACGTTTGTCCGCTCTGTCGGTACTTCACCGTCATGCCACGTCTGAGCATCCCATTTCATGAATAATTGTTTCCACTCCGCTACGGAGTGATTATCGACGAGCTCATCGACAATCGGTTTTACATGTTCCCAAATCATCCAATCCCTCCTGTCTTCTCTTCTTATCAGTCCCACCATTTATACACTTCTAAACGCAAAAAGAGCCGCCTAAAGGGCGACTCATTCCATCAATCGTTTTAATTCATCTTGGACTCCCGCTAAAGAGGCCGGGTCCGGATTCCAGTAATAGATGCCGTTACTTTCCTTTCCACCGGTCCCTTCAATTCGTAACGTGCTCGCGTTCCGGAACGCTTTCATATAGTCAGTTGATAAGGAAACAAGTTCGTTAAATTCTAGGTTCGTTTTCGCATGGTCACCCGCTACCTCGAGAAGACGTGTTACGGTATCGACCGAGAAGCTGCTCCGTCCTTTTTCGACGATGGCCGCGACGATGGCCCGTTGTCGTTCTTGACGACCGAAGTCCCCGTTCGGGTCTTCGTAACGCATACGTGCATAGGCGAGTGCCTCCGCCCCGTTCAATTCAAGCTCACCGACCGGGAACGTATGATTATCTTGTTCGAACGCAAACGTGTTCGTCACGGTCACGCCGCCGAGCGTGTCGACAACTTCCGTGAAGGCTTCCATGTCTGCCTCGACCACGTAATCAATCGGGATGTCGAGCAAGGCTTCGACCGTATCCATCGCCATGTCTGTTCCGCCGAACGCATAAGCATGGTTGACCTTATCTCGTGTACCGTATCCGACGATTTCCGTTTTCGTATCGCGTGGAATCGATAATATCGCCCCTTCGTCTGTCGTCGGGTTTAACGTCATGACGATGATGGAGTCACTTCGACCACGTTGGCCTTCACCGCGGTCGATGCCTAGCAGAAGAATCGAAACGGACTTTTCGTCTTCGATTGTTTCCACGTTTCTTCGCTCTTCTCGTACGTCGAGGTTTTGATTCACTTTCGAGACGGTATCATTCACATCCCGATACATCGACCACGTCATCGCTCCGCCTACGACTAAAAAGAGCACGAGGATGCCAAGTGTGATGAAAAAGATGCGACGTCCGCCCCGCTTTTTACGATGTCTCGCCATCGAAAGCCACCTTCTTTCCAATATTCTTTACAAAAGGAGTTCCCTTTCCTCGTGTTATGTTATAGTACTTTACCAAAAAATACTAAGGATATCTTTGTGTGTTTTTATGGGAAATGTGTTTTCCGCTTTACTCTCCCTCGTTGCTTCGAAAAATGATATGTCCAGGCCGCATTAATTTCCGCACCTAACAGCATCGTCACAGCCGTTAAATATAACCAAATTTGAAGCAAGATGACGAGACCAATCGTCCCATACGTCTCCCCGAACATCGTGAACCGATCGACATAGACGCTATATCCGGTCGAGATGAGTTGCCACAAAATAACAGCAAATACGGCTCCCGGCAAGGCGTCATAAAATCGTACCCGCTGTTGCGGTGCAATCATATAGAAGGCAGAGAACGCGATAATTAAAATGATTGTCGAAATCGTATAGCGGGTGAGCGTCGCAAGACGAGAGAACTCTTCGACTGCCGGTGCGGCACGATATAACAACTCGAGGAACTCTTGACTAAAGACATGAAATACGACGAGGATGACGGCCCCGACACTCCAGGCGGCAAGCGTGATCAATCCGATGAACCGGCGATGCAAGTAGCCGCGTGCTTCCGTCTCCCCATATGCGAAGACGGTCAGTTTGACGAGTCGGGCCGTCCCATTCGTTGCCGACCAGATGACAATCAGCGCACCAAAGGAGACGAGGCCGACATTGATGTTTCCACTCACATCATAAACAATTCCGAACAAATCACGGACAGTTTCTCCCGGGACGAGTATTTCGATTTGCTCGATTAAGAGAGAGTCTTCAATTTTAAAAAATGCAGCGAACGCAAAGATGAGGAAGAAGGTCGGAAAGATGGCGAGAAACCAAAAGAAGGCGAGTGTGGCGCTATAGTCATTTATGTGATGGTCACGGAACCGATGGCGCACATCGATCGCGAGCAAAATCAAGCGGTCAACCAACGAAGGCCCTCCTTTTTTCTTTCTATTATCCCACAAAAAAGACGTTCGAGTAATCAGGTGTCATGGATTATAGGTCCAACAATTTGTTTAAGTAACCCGTTTCCCGCAAAGAGAGACCACATCCGACAGGCCGTTGTTCGTCATCGTCACACCTCCGAACAAACTATTGACTTCATCTTTTGAAAAAATGAGACAGAATTATTATTTATTGTCATAATTAACTTTAGTGTAATGAAATTGTAATGTAAATGACATATTAAAAAGGAGTTCTCCATGCGCTACGTCGTCACATGTTATTTGAGAGAAGGACAGACGGTCACATTTTATGCTTATGGCGGTACAATCTTTGATGTTGAACGCACGTTTAAAGAGACGTTACAAACAGCTAGTCCGTTGAACGACTTTGTCGAACTGAGCGACGGGTGGAAGATTCCGATCAGTACGATTCTCGCCTATCGCATCGACGAAGTGACCCCACTCTTTTGAACCCACTTCATTTCGGGTAACCCTATTAAAGAATAGATTCTTGAAGGGGTGACGATATGGAAATCGGAATGATCGGTTTAGGAAAGATGGGATTGAACCTCGCGCTCAACTTGACGGATGCGGGCTACCGCGTCCTCGGCTACGATCCAGGCAACGTGTCGACGAGCCAGTTCGAGACGAAGGATTCGCTCGAGGAAGTCGTCGAAGGACTAAAGACACCGCGCGTCGTCTGGGTGATGGTACCGGCTGGCGAAGTGACGGATCACGTATTAGCGGATTTGCATCAGCTGTTATCGCCAGGCGACATCGTGATCGATGGCGGGAACTCGAACTATAAGCAGTCGATCGCACGTGCCGAGCATTTCAAAGAAAAACTCATCTACTTCTTCGACGTCGGGACGAGCGGTGGCATGGAAGGGGCACGGCACGGGGCGTGCACGATGATTGGCGGTGACATGGAAGCGTTCGGCAAGATCGAGACGATCTTCTCCGACGTGTCGACGGACAGCGGCTACTTGTACGCTGGCCCGAGTGGCAGCGGGCACTTCCTGAAGATGGTCCACAACGGCATCGAGTACGGCATGATGCAGGCGATCGCCGAAGGGTTCGAGATTCTCGAGAAGAGCCCGTTCGACTACGACCACGAACAAGTCGCCCGCGTCTGGAACCACGGGTCGGTCGTTCGTTCATGGCTCATGGAGCTGACCGAGAGCGCGTTCCATAAAGACGCGAAGCTCGACGAGATTAAAGGCGTCATGCACTCGTCGGGTGAAGGGAAATGGACGGTCGAGACGGCGCTCGAGTACGGTGTGCCGGCTCCCGTCATCGCCCTCTCTCTCATGATGCGCCAACGCTCGCTCGAAGAGGACACGTTCTCCGGCAAGGTCGTCGCCGCGCTTAGAAATGAGTTCGGCGGGCATGCGGTCGAGAAGAAATAAGATGGACGCGAAACATCCTTCCTCGATTTCGAGGAAGGATGTTTTTCGGTGCCTCTTTTTACTCCATCGTATTGCCTTCGGCCGGGATTGGCGTCTGCTTCAACATCTTGGCGAAGTGAACCAAGTTATACGCCATCGTCTTCCCGTTCGACTTCGTGAACTCATTGTCCCGCCCGGCGTCGATATACGAGTCGCCCGGACCGGCCTCCCCGACCCAGTACGTGTCGACGTTTGGCGGCACGGTGAAACCGATATGTGACAAGCCGTATAGGATGGACGCGCAGGCGTGCTTCGCCCCGTCCTCGTTCCCCGTCACGACGACACCACCGACCTTGTTGTAGTAGATGGCCTGCCCTAAGTCGTTCGTCAGGCTACTCCCTCCGTACAAGCGCTCGATAACTTGGGTCGCGACGCTACTCTTCTCCCCGAGCCAAAGCGGTGTCCCAATGATGAGAATGTCCGCTGCCTTCACTTTCTCGAAGATCTGTGGCCACTCGTCCCCGCCCCCTTCATCCTCGGTCACACCGAACGCGACGTTGTAGTCGACGATGCGGACGATTTCCGACTCGACCCCGAGCGTATCAAAATGCGGGATGATGTCTTTCATCAACCCTTCTGTGTGCGATGTCGTGTCGCCGCCTTTTAATGAACAGTTTAAAAATAACGCCTTCATCGAATCCCTCCTTAAGTAATCAACAGTTAGGTGTTCCCGGTCTGAAGAAAGGATAACCGTCGGAGCACGCTAAAAACGACCCGCCATCTCCATGATGACGAGTCGTTCGAATACCTTTTAACAAACATATGTTCGTTTTATGGGACAGCGCAAACAAGCGCCTATTTATTCGCTTTTTCTATTCTTAGCGTAGCAAATCCGACAACATAAGTCTATTCTTTCTCAAGCCGAATTCGTACAGTTAAGGCAGACTCTTGAAAGGAGAACGCGAATGGAATCGTATCGATGGGACCTCAATCTGAAAGTTCGTTTAATCGGCGAAGGTCTGTTCAATTTATTGTTTTGGATGTACTTCCCGTTCATCACTGTTTATTTCGCTCAAACCCTTGGCGTCGAGCTGGCCGGGCTGCTCATGGCGGTGCCGCCCTTGTTCCTCTTAGTCGGCAGTTTGATCGGCGGAACGCTTGCGGACGAGGTCGGACGCCGTCCTGTGATGCTCGTCGGGACGTTCGCACAAGCGGTCTTATTCCTTGTCTTCGCCTTGTCGACGCACGCTTACGTCGATTACGTTACGTATATCGGGATTGGCTTTATGGGCGCCATTTATAAACCGGCCAGCTCGGCCATGGTCGCTGACCTCGTGCCGACGGAACAGTTACGTGATGTGTTCGCGACGTTTATGGCGTCGAACAATATCGGCGCCGTACTCGGTCCCATTCTCGGCGGGTTCCTTTTCTTCGAACATCGTCAAGCGCTCCTCTTCGGTTGCGCCTTCGTCCTGTTCGGGTATGGTGCGCTACTCGCGTTCCTTTCCCATGAGACAAAACCAGCCTCGACCGGGAAGACGATGAAGACGACATTTCGCACGCAAGTACAGTCATATCGGTTGATTCTACGCGATCGATTGTTTCGGCTCTATTTGATTGCCGGTGTGTTCGCTCTCATCCCGATTATGCAGCTCGACGTATACTTACCGGTCTACTTGATTGAACAAGCTCCGGCCATGTCCGACGTCTCGAACACGATCTTGTTCGGTTGGCTCGTCGCTTATAACGGTCTCTTGTTCGTCGTCTTTATCATTCCGGTCACACGTGTGTTTCGGGCATGGGACGAACGGCGCGTCTTTATATTGTCAACGTTTCTCGCCGGCTTCGGAACGTTTCTCGTTGCTTTCTCGTCAAACCTCTGGTCTTTGTTTCTCGTGACGACCATCTTCACGTTCGGGGAGCTCATTCGCTCTCCGGTCAGCCAAAGTTTTATTAGTCGATACGCACCGGCGTCATCGCGTGGCCAATATCTCGCCGCCGATACGCTCCAAAACACGGTTGGCAAGTTTCTCGCTCCCGTGACGGTGGTCGCTTCGGGATTCGTCTCTCCGTTCGTCGTCTTCACCCTCATCTTGCTGTCCGCGCTCATCGGGATGGGACTTTATGCAAACATGTTTACTCGGCTTACAAAAGAAGGCGAATGACCGCAGTCATCCGTCTTCCACTAATCCGATCTTCCGCGTCTGTTTCTCCTGAAACAAAAAAAGACCAGCTTTTCAGCTGGCCCTCCCTCAGTCTTTAATCAATTGTTCGGCTTTCTCGACCTTTTCTTTATCGTGCTTCAGTTGCTTCTCGATATCGTACGCCATATACATGTCATGTTTAATCATATACTCGGCGATTTCTGCATGGTCTTCAATCGCTTGATTCAACTGTTTGACGAGTACTTTTCGTACTTCAGGCGTGGCCGTCTCTGTGACCGCGACGGCATAGGCCCGTACGACCGATTTTGCCGTGACGAGTAAGTCTGTCGCGATCAGCTCGTCTCGTTGTTTACTGGCGCGCTTCAAATTCTCTGTGATCCCCATAGAACAACCTCCTTCTCATTGACGATCTGGTAGTAATTCTTTCAGTTCTTTAATGGCTTTCTCCGTGTGGGAGAGGTGGTTTTGCGCGATGGATTTTAGCTGGTCATCTTTGATGAGCGGTTCGCTAACGTACCCCTTTACGAGCGCCGCTTGCTTCATCGTCAATACCTCATGAATCTCCAAAATCTCGTGAATTGCTAGTTTTTTCTCTGCCATTTTGATCCTCCTTCATTCATCGAGTAGACGGTCGCGCATCGGCATGCGCTTCTCCTCGTTTATGCTTCAACAACCAGATATGGAAGAAGTACTCCACTACTGCTGTCGCAATTGCCGTCACGAGCGCCATGAGCGCAAAGTTTGAGTCTGCGGCCAAATCGAAATCTAAAAGCCACAAGAAGAACCACGTGAGTAAAAAGACAAGACCGAAGTCCGCAATCGTTGCCGGGATGTTCCCAAACTTGCGTAAAATGAGCATGTCCCCGATGAAATAAGCGATTGTTCCAATCGCGATGGCAATCCAAGCCGCGTGATACCACGGGATGGTAAACCCGAGTGTCAAAACGACAATGAACACGACGATTAACGCCGACATTTTGATCCCCACTGTTTTTCCATGATTCACTTCCATGTTCGTACCCTCCTTTCTGTTTTGCATTCTCTAGCTATGTTTCTGTATCGTACAGTCAGATGTTCCCGAGTCCACTGAACTTAAACAAAAATGTTTTCTTGCCTTATTGAGGTAAAGTATTAAGTGCTCTAAATTTTTGATCGACCCATTTACAATTGATACTCAGCCTATCACTTTGTGCACTTTCGTTAGCTAAATACTTTGAAGCTTTGATTTTTCACACTAATTTACAAACGTGTAACAAAAAAACGAGACGTCTGCTACGCCTCGTTCTTCCCTTATTTACTTGGCAAGTTTTTCACGGCCGGACCTTCGATGACTTCACCGTTCGGTTTGAAGCGTGAACCGTGACACGGACAGTCCCACGACCTTTCCGCCTGGTTCCAGTTCACGGTACAGCCCATGTGCGTACAGGCCGACCCGACGAGCGTCACGTTGCCGTCGACGTCGCGGTAAGCGGCGACATGTTCGCCGTCGTGGTCGACAATCGCCCCTTCGTCGAACCCGAGCTCATCGAGTGATTTCTCAGCCGGTTTCACTTTTCCTTTAATCAATTCTTTCGCGACGTCCGCGTTCGTCTTCACGAACCGGGCCGCGTCAGACAGTTTCCATTTCGAACGGGACGGGTCGTACAAATCCTCGTATCGATTCGTCCGTTGCATAATTAGATCCGTAATGACGCGAGCCGCGATAATGCCTTGACTCATCCCCCACTTCGAAAAACCGGTTGCCACGAAGACGTGCGGCGTATCATTCGTCATCCGCCCGATATACGGCACTTTGTCGAGCGTAATCAAATCTTGGGCCGACCAATGGTGGGTGAACGACTCGAGCCCGAAATGGCGATGGGCGAAATCCCCCAGGTTCTCATAACATTTGAACGTCTCTTTCTTATGTCCACTTAAATGATTCTCTCCACCAAAGAGCGCCATCTTTTGCCCGTTGTCGAGTTTCACATGACGGAGCGAGCGGCTCGGTGAATCGACGCTGATGAACATGCCTTCCGGGAACTGAGCGCTCGGAATTTCAGCCGAGACGACGTACGACCGTTCGATTTCCATCTTCGAGAAATAGAGCCCTTTGAAGTCATTGAACGGGTAATGGGTCGCGACGACGACGTCTTGTGCCGTGACCGTGTGGCCTGCCTCAGTCGTCAACCGGTTCGGTGTCCCGTACTCGACACCTGTCACACGTGTCATCTCATAGAACGTCCCCCCAAGCTCAAGAAACCGTTTCATGAGACCTTGTAAGTATTTAACCGGGTGGAACTGGAGCTGATCGCGCATGACCGTCGCCTTTTCCACCGGATAGGGCAGAAGACTGTTCACCTCGTCGGTCGCATCGCCCCCGTTGATCCCGAGCTTCGCGTACGCGTCATCTTCCTTCTCGAGCAGTTTGGCCGCGCTTCCTGACGAGTCAGCATACATATAGGCGTGTTGCCGTTCGAGGTCACAATCGATACCGAGTGACTCGACTTGATCAGAGAGGAATTGGAGCGCCTCGATATTGGCGTCATAGTATAGCCGCGCCTTCTCCTCACCGAGCGTTTTAATGAGTTCGGCGTAAATGACTCCGTGTTGAGCCGACACTTTTGCTGTCGTGTAGCCGGTCGTACCGGTACCGAACCGTGCCGCTTCGATTAAGGCGACTTGCTTTCCTTGTTCAGCGAGCTGGAGCGCAGCGACGACCCCGACGATTCCGGCTCCGACGACGGCGACTTCGGTCGAGATGTCTTCATGGACCGATGTAGTCGGGTCATCCTTGGCGACGTCACGCCAATACGATGATGGAAAATCTTTTAACATAAACGTTCCCTCCTTTAGCGAGATCCTTTATTGCATACAGTGCATGGTTGAAATACCCGTCCTCTTCCAATCAGAAACAAAAGGAGGCCACGCTTCAGGCCTCCTTTTGTTTCGGAATCGTAATGTCCTCAAATTGTTCGTCTCGGCAGAGGGTGATCGCCTGCATCGCGAGCGTGTAGTCTGGCTCGGACAGTGAGATGAGCTCCGTCGGAAGTACCCACTCCCTGTTGTTGTAAAGGTGGATGACGAGCTTGACGAGGGTGAGCGCCTCCTTCTCAAACGTATTGTCATCAATAATCGTCCCGGTGCGGATGATTCCTTTCTCTAGCTCGATGTACGGTAACAGAATGTCCTGTACTTGTTGATTCCCGGCAATTAAATAAAGGGCTGCGAAGTATTGCCGACTCGTTTTGCCGGGATCGTTGAGCTGCCTTGCGAGTCGCTTAAACGTCTCAAAGTGGTCGGGTGTTAAAAATTCTAAGTTATGCATGGCTTTTTCCTCTCTCGTCTATAGGTCCCGTTAGACTCTCGTCTTATAATTCCACCATTTCGAGGGGAGTAACCCTGTTTCGACGGAAATTTACATACGAACAGATTGTTTCATCCACCATACCCCTACCTGTATCTGGAAATTTTATTCTTTAAAAAAGGTTTTGATTTTTTTGATAGTGGAACTACTTACTTGTCGTGTAATTCACCATTTGTTCAAAAACAAGGAGGAATTCTATGTTTCGCCATCAGAAAGAACTACAGTTCGAAGTGAATGTCGATCGTCCAGATCCGCAACTGGCACGTCAAATTCAAGAAGTGCTCGGCGGTCAATTCGGGGAAATGACCGTCATGATGCAGTACTTGTTCCAAGGCTTCAACTGTCGTGGGGAAGAGAAGTATAAAGACATGTTGATGGACATCGGGACCGAGGAAATCGGGCACGTCGAGATGTTGTGCGCGCTCATCTCGCAACTGCTGGACGGCGCGTCACCGGACGACCAAGCCGAGGCGGCAAAAGACCCAGCGACGGCAGCGATTCTTGGGGGCATGAATCCGCAACACTTGATTGTCAGTGGTCTTGGTGGACTGCCGACGAACTCGAACGGGGTACCGTGGAACGGGTCGTATATCGTCGCGAGCGGAAACTTACTCGCCGACATGCGCTCGAACCTTCATGCCGAAACGCAAGGACGTCTCCAGGTCGCACGGCTCTATCATATGACGAAAGACGAAGGTGTACGGAAAGTATTCCGCAAGATGCTCGCCCGTGACCGCTATCACCAATACCAATGGATGGCGGCAATCGATGAGCTCGAGCAGAAAAATGGCGTCATCGTGCCGGCGACATTCCCAGCGAAAGATGAAAAAGAAGCTGAGAAGCATGGACTCGAGTTTTGGGATCTGTCGGAAGGCAACGAGTCGAGCCAAGGGAAATGGGCGACTGGTGCCGCGCCAGACGGTGCCGGCGACTTTGTCTATTTGAGCGACCCGGCTCCACAAGGCCAAAAGCCGGTCATGGATATTCCAGACAAGACCCTCCACCACGACTTGGATGCACCGAGCGGTGTCGAGAAAGTCGTGAAAAAAGTAGCCGATCAAATTAAACCTAAATGATGAAAAGCGTCCGCACTAATCTGTGCGGACGCTTTTTTTATGCAATTATGCGAGTTCTCGACTCTGTTCCGTCTCGTTTTCCGTCGCCCGACTTTTCGCGTCGAACTCGGCTTTTGTCATGACGTCTTCGACGTGCATGTTCACCTCGACGACTTCAAGACCCGTCATCTCGCTCATCGCCTTCTTGATTTTCGTGACCGCCTCATTGAAGACGCTCGGGATATTCTTGTTGTACTCGACGATGACACGAAGGTCGAGTGCGACTTGACGTTCGCCAACCTCGGCATCGATTCCTTTCGTGATATCCTCGGTGCTGCGGAAACGGTCTGTGAGGCCGCTCATGAAGCCACCACTCATCGAGAGGATGCCTTGAACTTCATTCGTCGCGAGTCCAGCAATTTTCTTGATGACTTGCTCCTCAAACGTCAACTTGTTTTGACGGACTGTCTCTTCTGTACGGTTAGCATTTACATTCACATTTTCGTTTGCCATTTTAAAAATCTCCTTTTTTCTGTTCAAGTTTTACCGATTGGTGTCCTTCGTTAATTTCGGGTGAAGAACGCGACCCACTCTTCCATGTGCAGTGCCCCGTCACGCCATTTCCCAATTAAGAAACCGAGGAGCGTAAGCGTCACGATTAACAGCGTCGGACCGAAACCGATCGTGAGGAAAAGCACCGCAATGAGTAAGCCGATACCCGCTCCGATGAGCCGGAACCGGTACGGCATGAGCATCGTTTTTGTATCCATTCCAGAGCCTCCTTATACGACCCGCTCGGACGTCTTGAGCAACGTATCGTGAATATTCAGTGACACGGTGGCCACAGGCACTTCCATGAGGGACTCGATTCGCTCTTTGACGTGCGATTGAATCTCTTTTCCGAGTGTCGGTAGCTTCTCCCGATTGAACACGGCACAATCGATATGGACGCGCACCTCGTCACGTTTCGAATCGATATCGACGTTGACGTTCGGCTTGCGCAGTCCTTGGAATTGTTTGAGTGACTCGTAAACCGTCTTTTCAATCGTGTCTTTCGACACGGTGATCCGGCCTTCGTTCGTTTGAATCGTGTACCGTCTCGGTTTTGATTTGGCGGCCAAACCTGTCATGAGCATGAGCAGGAAAATGACAGCGAGGAATATCCCGATTGCGAGAATCGTATAGATATACCAGTCTTGATTTTGCCATTGATCTGTATACGTTTGAATTTGCGGGACGTCATACACGCCGAGCAATAAAATCGCTACAGCGAATAATCCGATGACGCCCGTTACGACCAAGAGGGCTCGATTGAATCCATTCATAACGTTAATCCCCTTCTTTTCATATCATGCATGAGCGACGTATTTGATTTATCGTCGCATTTTACCAATCGGTAGTTGGAGTGATTCCCGTTCATGCGAACTTAAAACATTTCGATGTATAAATTATTTTCTCGTTGTGATAGTTGGGATTCGAACTTTCAAAAATGTTGATATGACAGCGTTTCTTTATCTATAGAAACAACACTTTCCATTTCTTCGTTCTAGGAAGTGAAATAAAATTTCTCGAAACAGTTTGACAGGTTTGTAGTTTTTTTACGTGGATAAATTCTGTCCATGGCCGAGGCGGTCATACATTTTTTTGAGAATGGAGACAACGAACATTATGGCAAACAGAAGAAACACACGGTTCAGTCAGTACTTGCGTCCAGAGGCGGACGCAGCAGGAAGAAACGTCTCTTGGGGATCCATCATCGCAGGGGTCGTCACGTTTTTCGCTCTTCTTTTAACGTTTAGCTTCATCGGTTCTGCAATCGGATTCGGGGTAACGGATGTCACATCAGATAATCCGTTTGATGGGGTCGGCACCGGGTTAATCATTTGGGGAATCCTCACGCTCATTCTTTCCTTATTCGCAGCTGGTTTCGTATCCGGTGTGACGTCGGCACGGACCGGACTCATTCACGGGTTCTTGACATGGGCGACAAGCGTCATTCTTTTATTCTCACTCCTCACGTTCACGACGATTAACACGTTCCAAACGGTCGGGTCGGTACTCGGGACAGTCGGTAGCGCAGCCGGTAGCGGCATCAGCACGGTCGCAAGCGGTGCATCGGATGCGGTCACGAGTGGCTTCACGGCTATCTCTGACAATGTATCAGACGTCAACACGGAGGAACTTCAAGGCAACGTAGAAGAAATTCTGCGCGATACCGATATCGAAGAATTGCAACCGGAATACCTGCAAGGCCAGCTCGACGCAGCTCGCCAAGACGCCACTGAAGCAGGAAAACAAGTATTAACGAACCCGGAAAACTTTGATCAAATCGTGGCTGACCTTGGTGATCGGTTGACTGAGCGCGCCGAGACGATTGAACAATCGGTCGACGAGCAGGAGATTGCCGACGCTGTCGCGCAAAACACAGATTTGACGCCAGCCGAGGCAGAAGAAGCGACTCAGAATATCGTCGACAGCTTGAATCAAGCGACGACGCAAGCAAGTGAACAAATCCAAAATGCGCAACAGACACTTCAAGAAACATCACAACAGTTAGAAACACAAATTGAAGAATTGCGCGTTCAGACTGAACAAGCGACAGAAACGGCTTCGAAAGTATCGATTTGGAGCTTTGTCGCCCTTATCTTGACGATGATTTTGACATCGATTGCCGGCATTGTCGGCTCGAGCACGGCTCGCCGTGACGACACGGTTAACCGTTAATCAAAAAAAACTGTCCCACTCATGATGAGCGGGACAGTTTTTTTCGTTACATCCGTCTGAGCGAAATCGCTTCACGCATCTTTTGGAGCGCCTCATGCCCGGCTTCCCCACGACGGATCATGACAATCGTGTAAAGCGCATCGATCAGGCTTAGCTCGGCAATCCTCGAGGCGAGCGCTTCGGACCGAAACTCCGTCTCTTGAGATACCGTGTAAAGCGATACATCAGCAAGCTTCGAGAGTGGTGATTTGGCGTAGTTCGTAATGGCAATAACCGGTACGTTCCCACTCAACACCTTCGCAACGTCGAGCGTCTCTTTTGAAGCGCCGGAGTGTGAGATGATGACGGCGACGTCGTCTTTTGTAAGCTGAGACGCCGACATGAGTTGCATATGCGCCTCGAGGTTTGCCGTAACAAAGAGACCGCTCCGAACGAACTTATGATAGGCGTCGAGCGCGATGACGGCAGAACCCCCACTGCCGAAAAACTCAATCCGTCGGCCCGAAAGCAACAAGTCGACGGCACGCTCGAGCGATTCCTCGTCAAGGATTTGTCGGGTCGCCTCGATCGTCCGCACGTTCGTCGTGAAGATCTTCTCGGCGATCTCAAGTGGCGTGTCGTCTGGTGCGATATCCTCATGGATGTCTTGCATCGGCGCGACGACGTCAGCAGCGAGGGCGATTTTTAGCGCCTGATAGCCTTTGAAGCCGATTCGTTGGCAAAACCGGAAGACGGTCGACTCGGCGACGTCCAAGTCGTCGGCGAGTTGGTTGATCGTGTGGTGGATGACCGTCTCCGGATGTTTCAAGATGTAGTCGGCGATGCGCTGTTCTTTCTTCCCCAAAGTCGAGTACGCACCGCGAATACGGGCGAGGCCGTTCGTGGTCTCCATAAGTCGTCTCCCCTTTCTGATTTAACGATACCGTGTCGAAAAAAATTCCGCAATGGATGTGCCAATTTCAAGCCATCCTTCAGTGTGCTAAAGAATTGACCTTCCTTCTAAAATGTTCCTTTAACGTCAAGACGATTATGCTACGCTAGGGAAGCACTTTTTGAATTTTTATGGATAGAAAGGGTTGGTTTTTATGGAACACCACCTACACAGTACATATAGTCTTCCCCTCGTGCTCTTGTCGATTGCGGTCGCTATTTTCTCCGCTACCGTCGCACTCGATATCAGTAGCCGATTAAAATATGCCACACATGTCTCACGCATTCGTTGGATCAGTGCCGGAGCCGTCAGCCTCGGTCTCGGGATATGGGCGATGCATTTCATCGGGATGCTGGCGTTTCATCTCGACACGGCCGTGACGTACCACCTCGGAATCGTCATCGCCTCCATCATTCCGGCTATCCTCTCGTCCGGATTCGCGTTCTACGTCATCAGCCAACAAACGGCCCGCCTGCGTGACCTCGTCATCAGCGCCGTCTTCATCAGTATCGGTATCGTCTCGATGCATTACGTCGGGATGGAAGCGATGCAGATGGACGCTGTCATCACGTATGACCCCATCATGTGGGGCTTATCAGCCGTCATTGCGTTTGTCGCCTCCCTCGTCGGCTTGTATCTCTTGCTCTCGCTCCCTGATGTCTCGCGTTTCCATTGGCGAAAACTGACGAGCGCCGTCTTGATTGGCCTCGCCGTGTCCGGCATGCATTACGTCGGCATGTCCGCTGCCGAGTTCACCCCGCTCGAGTCGACCTCGGAACCTGGGTTCTCGATGGACAGCGCCCTCCTCGCCTATTGGATCGGCGGGAGTGTCATGACGCTCTTCTTATTAATGCTCATCTCGGTCCGAAACGAGAAGCAGCTTGAACAACAGTCAAAAGAATCGGAGACGAAGTTCCAATCGGTCATCGAATCGGCGAACGATGCCATCATCGTCGCCGATGCGGACCGGAAGATCGTCGAGTGGAACCACGGGGCGGAAAATTTATTCGGCCACCTCGCCCAAGACGTGATCGGATCGTCCATCACCTTGATTATCCCGGAGCGCTTCCGTGACGCGCACGAGGCCGGAATGAAACGGTATCACGCGACCCGCGAGGCGAACGTCATCGGCCGGACAATCGAACTCGTCGGCTTACGAAAAGATGGTTCGGAGTTCCCTCTCGAAATGTCGCTCGGTACGTGGGAGACGGAAAGAGGACTCTTTTTCAGCAGTATCATTCGTGATATCAGTGAACGGAAACGAGTCGAGTCCCGAATCAACGACCTCGTCTACTTGGACCCACTCACCGGCCTCCCGAACCGTCGATTGTTCAACGATCGCCTCGACGCGCTGTTATCACATGAGGAGACGGTGACGTTCTCGCTCTTTTATATCGACCTCGACAACTTTAAGGTCATCAACGACCGTTTCGGTCACTCCCTCGGTGACGTGTTCTTGCGTCAAGTGACAGACCGCCTGTTGACGACGATCAATAAGACCGACACGCTCGCACGGCTTGGTGGGGACGAATTTATCATCTTGTCCCCGAATACCGGGAGCAACCTCGCCGCCCATCGCGCCCAGCACATCACGAACGCGCTCAACCAGCCGTTCACACTTGAAGGTGAGGACGTATTCACGAGTATGTCCGTCGGAATCAGCATCTATCCATCTGACGGGCGTACCGCCGACGACTTGTTGAAGAATGCCGATATCGCCATGTATCGGGCGAAAGAAGACGGGAAGAACGGTTTCCAGTTCTTCACGGAAGAAATGAACGAACTCATCGCCCGGAAGTCGCGCCTCGCGATGGCGCTCCGAAAAGGCATCAACCGAGGCGAGTTCACCGTCCACTATCAACCGCAAGTCAATCTTGCGACCGAGGAATTGATTGGCGTCGAAGCGCTCGTACGTTGGGCACATCCGGAACTTGGTACGATTTCACCGGGTGAGTTCATTCCCGTCGCAGAAGAAACCGGTAGTATCCACCGACTCGGTGAATTCGTTTTGAACGAAGCGTGCCGTCAAAACAAGGCATGGCAAGACGCAGGTGTTGAACCGTTCCGCGTCGCCGTCAACATTTCGGCCCTGCAGTTCGCTCAAAAAGATTTGCCAGACGTCGTCGCCCGGGCACTCGAAACGTCCGGTCTTGCCCCTAATTATCTAGAACTCGAGTTGACCGAGACGGTCATCCAAAGCGCCCAAAGCGCCATCGAGACGATGGACGCGCTCGTCGCGCTCGGAATCCATCTCTCGATCGATGACTTCGGCACCGGCTACTCGTCGCTCAGCTATTTGAAACGTTTCCCGATCGATACGCTGAAAATCGACCAGCACTTTACGAAAAACATCGAAAGCGACGTGAAAGACGCCGCCCTCGTCAAGACCATCATTCGAATGGCGCATGAACTCGGTTTAAACGTCATCGCTGAAGGTGTGGAGACGAAAGAGCAAGCCGACTTTTTAAAAGCCGAAGCATGTAATCAGGCACAGGGCTACTACTATAACAAACCGATGCCCGCCGACGAGCTCGGCACGTTCCTTTATCAATACAAAAAAAGTGTCTGACAAAAGGCTCACCTGAATCTCAGGTGAGCCTTCTTGTTGTAAATCGAAATAAATTTCATTTCTGATGTTGTTTTTCGAATTATTTTTGATATGATGAGACAGAGATGAAATAAAATTCGATTTTAGAGGTGACGATATGGAAATCGGTTTAATTGGATTGGGCAAGATGGGATACAACTTGGCATTGAACTTGAGCGACCACGACCATCGTGTCGTCGGGACGGACGCAGGTACTGTCGATGCGACCGATGCGTTCGAGATCGTCTCGACCTTAGAAGACGTCGTCGATGCGCTTGAGACGCCACGCGTCATCTGGACGATGGTACCAGCCGGGGACATCACCGAGGCCGTCATAGTGGAACTTTACGAACGGCTGTCGCCGGGAGACATCGTCATCGACGGCGGTAACTCGAATTATAAGCTGTCGGTCGCACGGGCCGAGCAGTTCGGCAAGAAAGGCATCTCGTTCTTCGACTGCGGGACGAGCGGCGGCACAGAAGGAGCGCGACACGGGGCTTGTACGATGGTCGGCGGTGACGCCGACGCCTGGCCAACCATCGAGCCGCTCTTCAAAGACTTGTCGATCGAGAACGGCTACTTGTATACGGGGCCAGCCGGGAGCGGTCACTTCTTGAAGATGATTCATAACGGCATCGAGTACGGCATGATGCAGGCGATCGCCGAAGGGTTCGATATCTTAGAGAAAAGCCCGTTCGATTACGACTACGAGCAAGTCGCCCGCGTCTGGAACCACGGATCGGTCGTCCGGTCTTGGCTCATGGAGCTGACGGAGAACGCGTTCCGAAAAGATGCGAAGCTCGACGAGATTAAAGGGGTCATGCATTCGTCCGGCGAAGGAAAATGGACGGTCGAGACGGCGCTTGATTTGCAAGCGGCCGCACCGGTCATTGCCCTCTCGCTCATGATGCGCTATCGCTCGCTCGAGGACGACACGTTCACAGGGAAAGTCGTCGCGGCGCTTCGAAACGAGTTCGGCGGCCATGCCGTCGTGAAAAAATAATGTTAGGAAAAGGTCAGGGGGATGGCCTTTTCCTTTGTTAAAAACTGTAAACGGTTACATATTTCATTAAAGGGGGAACACCTTATGTCTGGCTCTACACTTATTTTGATTGCCGTCGCCGGTATCTTCACGCTCTTATTCTTAGTCATGCGAACGAAGCTCCACGCGTTCGTCTCGCTCTTACTCGTCAGTCTACTCGTCGGGGTCGCCGCCGGCATGCCGCTCGGTGACGTCATCGCGTCCGTCCAAAACGGGATGGGCGGGACACTCGGCTTCGTCGCCGTCGTCGTCGGTCTCGGGGCCATGTTCGGGAAGATGCTCGAAGTATCGGGTGGTGCCGAACGGCTCGCGCAGACGCTCGTCGGGAAGTTCGGAGAAGACAAGGCGCAATGGGCGCTCGGCATCACAGGCTTCATCGTCGCCGTCCCCGTCTTCTTTGACGTCGGATTCATCATTCTCGTTCCAATCGTTTATGGCCTCGCCAAAAAGACGGGCCGATCGCTCCTTTATTACGGTATCCCGCTCCTCGCGGGTCTCGCTGTCACACACAGCTTCATCCCGCCGACACCAGGTCCGATCGCTGTCGCCAACTTGATTGGCGCCGAGCTCGGCTGGGTCATCTTGTTCGGGATTTTAGCGGGTATCCCGTCGATGATTTTAGCGGGACCGGTTTTCGGGAAGTATATCGCCAAGAAGATTCACGTCAACATCCCAGACTATATGGAGTTCGAGGAAGTCGACACGTCGAAAGAGCTACCGAGCTTCAAGATGATTCTCTCGCTCATCTCGATTCCGCTCGTCTTGATTCTTGCGAACACGTTATCTGCCGTCCTACTTGAAGAAGGCAACGCCGTCCGGACGTTCCTCACGTTCATGGGTCACCCGTTCGTCGCCTTGACGATCGCGACGCTCCTCACCTTCATCTTCCTCGGCACACGTCGCGGCTATTCGCGTGACGAAGTGCAGGAGATCGCGACGAAAGCGCTCGAACCGGCCGGGATTATCATCCTCGTCACCGGTGCCGGTGGCGTGTTCAAGCAAGTGTTGATCGATTCAGGCGTCGGTGACGTGCTCGGTGAGATGATGGCCGGGTCACCGCTGCCGGCGATCGTCCTCGCCTTCTTGATCGCGACGGTCGTCCGTGTCGCCCAAGGATCGGCCACCGTCTCGATGGTCACGGCGGCAGGACTCATCACGCCGCTCCTCGAACTTCAAAATATCACGGGGGCCGCGCTCGGCCTCATCGTCATCGCAATTGCCTCTGGTGCGACCGTGCTCTCGCACGTGAACGACTCGGGCTTCTGGCTCGTCAACCGTTACTTCGGTCTCGACGTGAAAGACACGCTCAAATCGTGGACCGTGATGGAAACGATTATCGGTTTGACGGGCTTTGCGGTCGTCTTCTTGATTAGCCTATTCATTCTTTAAGTTAGGAAGTGATGTGTATGTACACCATTGGCGTCGATATCGGGACGACGAGTACGAAGGCCGTCCTGTTCCATAATCAGCAACAACTCGCGGTCCATAACGTGCTGTACCCGCTCCTCACCCCAGATACAGAGACGGCCGAACAAGACCCGGTCGTTATCTATGGGGCCGTCCTTGAAGCCATTTCGGCCGTTCGGGCACATGCCGACGGACCCGTCCGCTTCGCGTCGTTCAGTTCGGCGATGCATAGCTTAATCGCGCTCGACGCATCGGGCCGTCCACTCACAAGGAGCATCACGTGGGCCGACAGTCGGGCGAACCCGTATACGCAAGAAATCAAACGCGATTTTGATGCGAGCGCGATTCATATGCGGACCGGTACGCCGGTCCACCCGATGGCACCTCTGTCGAAACTGCGTTGGTTAAAGCATGAGCAGCCGAATGTGTTCCATCAGGCAGCCAAATTCGTCTCGATTAAAGAGTACGTCTTTTATCGCTTGACCGGTCGTTTCGTCATCGACCACTCCATCGCCTCGGCGACAGGGCTGTTCAACTTGAAGACGTGCGACTGGGAAGCGGAAGCACTCGACATTGCCGGTGTGACGCCGAGTCAACTGTCTGAACTCGTGCCGACGACAGAGATTCTGACACTCACACCGGACGTCACCGAAACGCTCGGCTGGGACTTCCCGCTCGTCATCGGGGCGAGCGATGGGGTGCTCTCAAACCTCGGCGTCGGGGCGTTCGAGCAAGGGGTCGTCGCCGTCACAATCGGGACGAGCGGCGCCATCCGCACGGTCGTCCGGGAGCCAGTCGAGGACCCGAAAGGTCGCATTTTCTGTTACGCGTTGACGGACAAGCATTGGGTCATCGGCGGACCGGTCAATAACGGCGGCATCATCCTGCGTTGGCTCCGTGACGAGTTCGCGGCGAGCGAGGTCGAGACGGCGAAGCGGCTCGGGATGGACGCGTATGATGTGTTGACGCGGATTGCCGAGACGGTGAAACCGGGGGCGGACGGGCTGTTGTTCCACCCGTACTTGATGGGTGAACGGGCCCCGCTTTGGGACTCGAACGCACGCGGTTCGTTCTTCGGTTTGAGTATCCATCATAAGCGCGAGCACTTCATCCGCGCGGTGCTCGAAGGCGTCATCTTCAACTTGTATACGGTCATGCTGGCACTCGATGAATTGACGGGTGCGCCGAACCGGATTCATGCGACAGGTGGATTTGCCCAGTCGAGCCTATGGCGCCAGATGATGGCCGACATCTTCGATACGCCGGTCGTCGTGCCGGAAAGCCACGAGAGTTCGTGCTTAGGCGCGGTCATGCTCGGCGAGTATGCGTTCGGCGACGTGGATGACTTCACGGCCGTGCCACAAGTGACGCATGAGCATGCGCCAAACATGGAAGCGACGACCGTTTACCGAGAGCTGTTGCCGATTTACATCCGCTTGTCGCGTCACTTGGCGGAAGAATACGAAGCCATTTCGGATTTTCAACGGAAGCATGTATGAGAGAAGACCAAGTTCGCGATGAACTTGGTCTTTCGTTCACTTCTCATACGTCACCATGACGAACTGTCCCGACGCCCGTTGGCTCGTCAGTCTCAACTTCGTCTCTTTCGTGCCTTCTGGGAAGAGTGGGATGCCTTCCCCTAGCACGACCGGGGCGATGGCAATCTCATAGCTGTCAATCAAGTCGTGCGCCATCGCTTCCTTGATGATTTCACCTCCTCCGACGATCCAAATGTCTCCATCGACGTCTTGCTTCAACCGTTCGATGAGCTGGTCGATCGGCTCGTCGGTGAACGTGACGTGTTCGGCTTCCCGGTCCGGGTTCCGCGTCAAAATATAGTTCGGGATGTCCTTGTACGGATAGCCGTTCGGCTCGAGCACCAGCACCTCCTCATACGTTTTCCGTCCCATGATGACAGCGCCGACCGTCTTGAAAAAGTCGGCGTAGCCGTTGTCTCCCTCCCCCTCGACCGCAAACAACCAATCGAGTTGGTCGTTCGTTCGGGCGATCTTTCCATCTAAACTTGTCGCGATATATAAGACGACATTTCCCATGATTTATTCCTCCTTAATTCGTGATACATTTAGCTTAATCAATAAACACGACAAAACTTGACGGGAATGGATTAAATGAAAAAACGACATTTGCAGTTGATTCGACTGTTGAATCGGGGCCGTCGGTTCACGGCGGACGAACTCGCCCAAGAGACCGGCGCCTCGGTCCGGACGATTCAACGTGACATGCTGACGCTTGAAGAACTCGGCTATCCGATTTGGAGCGTCCCCGGCACGGGTGGCGGTTATGAGATGTTGCCGAACCGATTGCTCCCGCCGCTCCAACTTCGGGAGCAAGAAGCGGTCGCACTCTACCTGACGCTCAAATGGATGGAACAGATTCCGGACGTGCCGTTCGGGGAGTTACGCGACTCGTTGTCCGACTGGTACGTGAACGAATTGCCGCACGATCTTGAGACGAAAATTGCTCGGCTCGAGAAGAACATTCTTTGGCTCGGGAACAAGACCGCACCACCCGCCCCGTTCACGAAAGACGTGTTTCTGGCGGTCGAACAGAGACAAAAAATCGAGCTGACGTACGCAACAACGAAAGGATCACGTACGTTCACGATCGCCCCGTGCGGGATGGCGCTCCTCGATTTAAAGTGGTATGTGTATGGCCTCTCTGATTATGGACTGCGTCAATATCGGATTGACCGGATTGAAGCGATGCGTCTACTCGATGAGACATTCGAAGCGGACGATTTGGCGACGCTCCTCAAGACAAGTGACGAACGAATCGGGGTGACCGTTCGACTCGAGCTCACGCCGCTCGGCCGCCGTCTACTTGAAGACGTATTACCCGATATCGATAGGAAGAATGAGTGGGACGTGCCAGAAGCCGAGCTTCCGTTCTTGTCCCGACAATTACTCGCCGCCGGAGCGGAAGTCGAGGTCGTCGAGCCGATTGAACTGCGGGAGATGATGCGGGAGCAGGCACACAAGTTATGGGATATGTATGGTTAAAAAATGGACTCACACCTTTCCCGGTATGAGTCCATTTCAGATTGATTTTTGTTGAAGCTGACGAATGGACTGAAGAAGCCGCTCGGCATTTTTAGGGCTCTGCAACAGATACATCGCCTCCATCAATTGATTGTATTCTTGCTCGGGCATGATGACGGCATTGCGACCATTTTTTCGGACGATGGTCATTGTTTCACTATTTTCGTGAACTTGATTAAGGACTTGCTTCAAGTTGTTTCGAGCTTTTTCAAAAGAGATAGCGGTCATATTCATCTCTCCTATTTGAGTGAATTTTTATCTATATTATATTATACCCGAATCAGGACAAGTCATATTTAAAATAGTAACTACTATTTCACAAACGATGAATCCATTGGCTCACACACTTACTGTAATTTAATGGTAATATAGAGTTACTCAGTCTAACAGTATAGGAGCGCTATTATGATGAACAAACTATCATTCTCCACACTATTCGTCTCCATCAGCGTCATCTGACTCTGCGCCATCATGGTGTACCTTAACGTCTCGACGTTCGAACTGAACGAGACGATCGGTTCAGGCCTATTCTACTTGAAAGGCTATTATGAGAAAGGCAATATGATCGTCACCGAACAAGGCATCGGTGTCATCACGGTACCGCTCGTCATCGGTCTCGTCGCATCGACACTCATCAACGTCATCCAATTTTGCCGTACCCCTTCCGTTTCGGATTAACCCACTTCACACAAAGAACCTAACCGGGGCCCGGTTAGGTTCTTTGTTCAATTCGCTTGATCCATCTCTTTATGCATTTTCAGCAACTCATTCTTGTACAAGTCCGAGCGTCCCCCAAAGATGGCTTGAATATTGTTTTTCACCTTAATGACCCCGGCCGCGCCGAGCGCCTTCAACTCGTCCTCATCGATTTTTGACACGTCTTTCAATTCGACGCGAAGCCGAGTGAAGCACGCGTCGATGTCGACGATGTTCTCCCGGCCGCCGAGCGCCTCTTGGATGGCGAGCGCCGTCGTCTGAATCGACGTCTTTACTGCTTTCTTGTCATTGTAGTCTTTCCGAGTGAACAGTTTCGTCTCTTGTCCACCCCGGCCTGGCGTCGCCAAGTTCCATTTTTTAATCGCGAACGTGAAGATGCCGTAATAGACGAGGAAGAAACCTGCCCCGACGACGAGGTTCATCCACCAACGTGGCGTCCCTGGCAACACGTTCACCAAGACGTAGTCAATCAATCCCGAACCGCCGGCCCAACCGATATGGGCGTCTAGTGCGTACATGAGTGCGAACGACACTCCCGTCAACACGCTGTGTACGACGTAAAGGAGTGGTGCGATGAATAAGAACGTGAACTCAATCGGTTCCGTGATCCCGGTCAAGAACGCCGTCCCTCCCGCAGCAAGCAACAGACCACGGACGACCGGGCGCTTGTCCGGGTCTGCCTGACGGTACATGGCGAACGCCGCACCGAGGAGGCCGAACATGACGATTGGGAATTTCCCGGCCATGAAACGACCGGCCGTGACGTCGACACCTTCGGCGATTTGGGCGAGGAAGATATATTGATCCCCGCTCACGATTGAGCCGCCGACTGTCGCCGTACCCCCGAGTGATGTCCATAAGAACGGGGCATACCAAATGTGATGCAGTCCGGTCGGAATCAACAGCCGTTCGAGCATCCCGTATAGACCGACGTAGGCCGGATTCGTCGCGTCGCTCGCGATGACGTTCGCCATCGCCGTGAGCCCAGACTGAATCGGTGGCCAGACGAGCATCATGACAAAGCCGAGTATGATCGAGAAGAAGACCATGACGATCCCGACCGAGCGATCTCCGGCGAAGAATCCGAGCATCTCGGGCGGATTGAACGTATGGAACTTCTTGTACACCCAGACGGCGAGCAAGCCGACCGCGATCCCGCCGAGAACGCCCGTCTCAAGTGACGGGATGCCGAGCAACATGCCGTACTCTCCGCTCTCGGCCGCCATCGCTGGCGTGATTCCGAGCGCGATCGAGATTGTCGTGTTCATAATGACGTAGCCGACGAGGGCGGCGAGTGCCGCAATCCCTGATCCACCGGACAGACCGACCGCGACGCCGAGTGCGAAGATGATTGGCAAGTTGGCGAAGATGCTTAACCCGATTTGTAGCATCCCGGCACTGATTGCCTCGATCGTCCCGTTTTGTAGAAACGTCCAACTCTCGGCGAGCGGACCGGTCAGCGCCGCCCCGAGACCGAGCAAAATCCCGGCCGCCGGTAAGAGCGCCACCGGCACCATAAGCGCCTTCCCGAACTTTTGAAACACACCGAACCATTGACTCATCTGATTCACTCCTTATGTGTAAGCGTTATCAATTCAAAAAAATGAACAAAGGGGAAGATATCCCCTTCGTCTTTAGCGTGCGACCGTCTCCCGTTGTTTGAGGGCCGGCCAATAGTTCTCGTTCTCGTGGATCAAATCGTCAAGGATTTGACGGGCGACCGGCGCGTCGACGACGGTCCGGTTGAGCGTCAGTGCTTGGAGCGCTTTCTCATAGCTGTTCTCGAAGTAGGCATCGACGACGAGCTGTTCGTAAGCGAGTTGTCCTTCAATCATCCCTTTATAGAAGCGTGGGATGTGCCCGACCGCGAACGGCTTTGGCCCTCGGTTCGTCAGCATCGCCGGCACTTCGACCATCGCATCGTCCGGCAAGTTGGCGATGATGCCGTCGTTCTTCACCATGACGATGAAGATGTCGCCGTTGTTGTAGGCAAGGGACGCCGCGACGCGGATCATGTAGCAGCCGTGAATATCGACTTCAAGATGCGCGTTCTCGAGCGAGTCGTCGGCGATGATTTGATCGCACATCGAGAAGACGCGCTGTTGGCGGCCGTTGATGACTTGACGGGCCCGCGTGTTTTCCACGTCTTCCTTCTCCGCCATGTCCGACGGATACAAGTAGTACTGGAGATACGTGTTCGGCAAGTATTCCGGGAAGTCGGTGAGCATCTTCTCGACTTGTTTGAACGTCTTGATCCAAGACGGATCGTTGGCGATCTCCGAGTCTTCCGGGATGAACCCGTCCTCCAAGATGGCGCGCTTGATGTCTTCTGTCAGCTCATTGCCTTCTTTGTCATAAATGCCTGTAAACCAACCGAAGTGGTTGAGTCCGAAGTACTCTGGCACGAGGTCCCAAATCTCTTTGCCGAGAATCTTCGCGTAACTGACCATGATCGCGGCTGGCATGTCACAGATGTTCAAAATCTTTTTATCGTTCGGGTAGGCACGCTTCAACGCCTCGGCGACGATGGCGGCCGGGTTCGTATAGTTCAAAATCCAACCGTCCGGTGAACCTTGACGGATGTCGGCGACGAGATCAATCATGTCCCCGATCGAGCGCATCCCATACGACATCCCGCCCGGTCCACACGTCTCTTGTCCAACCACGCCGTGACGGAGCGGGATCTGCTCATCTTTTTCGCGCATTTCCAAACCGCCCGTCCGAATTTGGACGAAGAAGAAATCTTTATCGCGGAAGGCGTACTCTTTGTCCGTCGTATATTCGAACAGCTCGAGCTCTGGATAATGCTCACGCAAGATGACCTCAGTCGCTTTGGCGACGCGCTCTTGGCGGTCACCGTCCGTATCGTAAAACGTGATTGAACGTAGTGGGAAGTGAGCCTTCTCTTCAATCAAACTCATGATCATACCGATCGTGTACGTGCTGCCGCCACCGACGACGACGAGGCGTTGTCCTTGTTTCATGTGTGCGTTCCCCTTTCAAATACATATCTCATTGATTACAATACAAATTTAATACATATTATCTTAATCGTCAACACTAATTTTGAAAAAGTTTTATTTCGTGTATACTGAACGTATGAATCCAAGTCGCATCGGAGGATCCACCATGAAAGCAAAGTCACCGCTTTATCAGCAAGTCGCGCAACGAATGCGTGCGTTCATCGAGTCCGGCACGTGGGCGCCCGGCGAGGCAATCCCGACCGAGGCACAGCTCGTCGAAGAGTTCGGCGTCAGCCGGGTCACCGTCCGTCAGGCGGTCAAACTTCTCCAAGAGGAAGGACTATTGTGGAAGCGCCAAGGGAGCGGCACGTACGTCCAGTCCGAAAAGATCGAGCACAATATGTATGAGCTGAAAAGTTTTACCGAAGATATGAGGCGTGAAGGGAAAGATGTGACGAACAAAGTGCTCACGTTCACCTTGCAGCCACCGAGTGAGAAAGTCCGGGAAGCACTCGAACTCGAAGAAGGTGACCTCGTCTTTTACGTGCGACGGCAACGGTTCGCCGACGGCGAGCCGCTCATCGTCGAGGACACGTACCTTCCGCTCAAACTCTTCCCCGACTTGACGTATGAAGTGATGACGCAGTCGAAGTACGCTTATATCGAAGACGTGAAAGGACTCAAAATCGCGGACAGCGTCCAAGAATTCATCCCGGTGCTCCCATCAAAAGATATCGCCGAGATGCTCGGGGTGAGCGAACGGACACCCGTGCTCAAAGTCCAGCTCTACTCGTTCCTTATGGACGGCAGCCGTTTCGAGTTCACCGAGACGTATTTCAAGAGCGAGGAATACCGCTTCATCATCCGCGCCGGACGGAGACATTAAAAGAAGGACCCGTGAATCGTTTCATTCACAGGTCCTTTTGCCGTCCATGACAATTCACTCATTATAAAGAAAATCAGGAGGGGGTTCATCATGACATTCACGACGACCCGCTGCCTCATCCGACCGTTCGCGCAACAGGACATCGAACCGTTCATGGCATATCGGAACGACTTGGAATGGATGCAGCACCAATCGTTCAAAGGATTGACTTACGAAGCATATGAACGCGCTTTACTCGGCGAACAAGCCATCACGCAAGGCATGCAACTCGCCATCATCGACCAGGAGACGAATGAATTAATTGGTGATTTGTATGTGCAACAAGACAGGACGACGTACTGGATCGGCTATACGATTTCACCCCGCCGCGCACGCCAAGGCTACGCGTCCGAGGTCGTATCAGGACTGATTCGTCACTTGTCCGACCAAGGAGTTGAGACGATTAAAGCCGGTTGTCTTCCGACAAACGAGGCGTCGATCGCACTCTTGAAAAAGCTGAACTTCGTCTACTTGACGACAGAGGATAAAGAACGGATTTATCAATTCGACGTGAGCCGATATAAAGGACCACGACATGACATACCTTGATGATTCATGTTTCTCTTCATCCTTTCATCGGAGATGTGGTAATCTATCCTTCACACCGATACCACGTCACCTGACTTTTGGCTCGAGGGAGTTTTGTTCGGATGAAGAAACGCGTCTTATTGCTCATATCCATCTTTTTGTTAATCAGCTCCCTAACACAGGCGGCGATTCCAAAACCGAAAGCTTATAACGACCGGAGCCTCATCTATTTGACACTCGATGACGGACCAAATCGGAAGACGGCAGCATTGCTCGACGTCTTGAAGAAACATCAAGTGAAGGCGACGTTCTTTATCCTCGGGAAGAACATCAAGGGGAATGAGCATCTGCTCCACCGCATTGTCGCCGAAGGCCATCTCATCGCCTTGCATGGGATGACCCACGTGCGTGAGGAGTTTTATGCGTCGCCGATGACGGCCGTGCGCCAGATGCAGGAAGTGCAAGCACTCATTTACGACGTGACCGGCATCCATACGAATATGGCCCGCACGATTTACGGTAGTGACGCAGGCATGACACCTGCGCACTGGCAAGCGATGGACGAGGCCGGTTTCGAGATTTGGGACTGGAACGTCGGCAGTCTCGATCACATCTATAAGAAAAACAACGCACCGATCGAGCAACGGGTGTTCAACCGGCTCGAGGCGAATTACGAGATGAATATCGCCTCCATCATCTTGGCGCACGATCATTCAATGACACCAAAAGCGCTCGACACGATTATCCGTTATGCGAAAGAACGTGACTATGAGTTCCGGACGTTAGATGGGGTGCATCCCCCCTACAACTTTTTCAATCCGTGGGAACCAAATGAATAAGAAAACGCTGAGTCGCGCGACTCAGCGTTTTTACTTACATCTCAAGCTCTGTGAACGCGAACGGGACGAGTTCGTCGAGCGTCACTTCTTTAATCTCAGCTTCGCCGTTCGTCATCAACACTTTGAAGTCCGGGTCGCCGAACTCGACGAGTACTTGGCGGCAGATACTGCATGGCGGCAAGAAGTCGACCGTGTCACCGGACACCGCTACGGCTTCGAAGTCACCTTTTTTATAACCTTGCGCGATGGCTGTATAAATCGCCGTACGCTCGGCACAGTTCGTCGCACCGAACGAGACGTTTTCCACGTTGACACCGTTGATGACCGTTCCGTCTTTCATGAGGAGTGCCGCTCCGACACGGAAGTTCGAATACGGGGAGTAGGCGTTCTCTTTCACTTGGCGGGCGCGTTCGACTAATTGTTGTTGGTTCATGGGATCATGGTCCTCTCTGACTCGAAATGAACTGATGCCAGTTCCCGGCCTCTCTTTTTTTGGGCAGGATTTTTAGCATACACCCCGAGCGAAGCAAAGTCAACGACTTTTTGATGGCGCTTTCACATAAAAAAGAGTCACATCTTTAGATATGACTCTCAGCTTATAACTCCCCTTTTTTGTTCATCCGAATCAAGAGGAAAATCAAATACGGTGCCCCGACCATGCCGGTGATGACCCCGACAGGGTAGCGGGCCGTGAAGGCGAACTGGCCGATCAGATCGGCGGCAAGCACCAAGACGACACCGACAAGACCCGCCGGAATAATCGTCGAGCGCCCGTCCCCGACGAGCCGCTTCGCAATCGGTCCCGCGAGAAAGGCGATGAAGGCAATCGGCCCGGTCGTCGCTGTCGCGAGCGCGAGCATGAGCACCGAGGCGATAATGAGGAGCACCCGCGTCTGGTTCGTCCGGACACCGAGTGACGTTGCCGTCATCTCCCCGAGCTCTAAAATCTGGAGCTGACGACTGAGCCAAATGACGACGGGCAGACAGAGCGCGACCGTAATCATGAGCGGCGGCAGCGACTCCATCTTGGCGCCGTTCAAACTTCCGCTCAACCAACGCATCGCCGTCCCGACGTCGTTTTGACGACTGATGAGGAGCAAATAGTTGATGACGGCCGTGAGCATCGCTTGAATCCCGATTCCGACCAAAACGAGCCGGCCGATTGAGAAAGCAGCGCCTTTCGACAAGAAGTAGATGGCGAGGACGGTCAACAGTCCACCGATAATCGAGATGATGGAGACGAACGTATCGCTCGCCTGCAAGACGACGATGCCGAACACCGCCGCCGCGCTCGAACCGGTTGTGATCCCGATGACGTTCGGGTTGGCGAGTGGGTTACGTAGCATCGTCTGGAACACGGTCCCGGCGACGCCGAACGCGATCCCAGCGAACACACCGGCAAGCATGCGCGGCAGGCGAATCGTGTTGACGGCAAACGATGCCCCTGGCACGTCCGCGCCGAACAAGACGCGAACGACATCCCCGACCGGATAAATCGTGTTACCGAGCATGAGCATCGTCACGCTTAAAGCGAGCGCGAGGACACTAAGAACGAGCGTCACAACGACGGTTCGTTGCCGACGCCGTCTGCTATTTTGAATCATCGGTTGATATGGTTTTGTCATCATAGGTCACGCACCTTCACTTTCATCGTCAACGCGATTAAAATCGGCGCCCCGATAAAGGCCGTGACGATCCCGACTTCAAGTTCGCCCGGGCTACCGAGTAGCCGTCCCGTCACGTCCGCGAATGTGAGCAGGATTGCCCCGGCGAGCGCTGACATCGGGATGACGAGCCGTTCGTCTGGACCAATCGTCAAGCGAATCAAGTGTGGCGCGAGCAGCCCGATGAAACCGATCGGTCCTGCGAGTGCCGTCGCCGCCCCACATAAAATCACACCGGCGAACGAGGCGATCAGTTTAAGCGTGCCGATGCGAACCCCGAGTCCTTTGGCGAGTTCTTCCCCAAGCCCTAAAATATTCAACGATGGTGCCGCAAAAATGGCGATGACAAGTCCAACGAGAAAGAACGGCAAGAACGTCATAATCGAATCCATATTGCCGGCGCCGACGCTGCCGACTTGCCAGAAACGGAACTGGTCCATGACGTTCGAACGCGGAATCATGATGGCCATGACGAGCGACGACAAAGCCGCACTCGTCGCCGCCCCGGCAAGGACGAGTTTGAGCGGTGTCGCCCCACCCCGACCGAGTGACCCGATGCCGAATACGAAGATGGCCGTCAAGAGCGCCCCAACGAGCGCGAACCAAATGTAGTCCGACGACGATGAAATATTAAAAAACGCGATTCCGACGACGACGAACAACGCCGCCCCTGTATTAACCCCAAGAATACTCGGATCAGCGATCGGATTTCGTGTGACCGACTGCATCAAAGCGCCTGAGACGCCGAGCGCTGCACCACACATGAGACTAAAGATTGTCCGCACAATCCGCTGTCGGATGATGTCCGCTTCATACGACTGAACAGCCGGACGGAACAAACCGTCAAGCAGTTCATTCCATCCGACTGTCCGTGAGCCGAAAGCAAGTGAAGCGAGCATGCAGACGACGAGCAAGACGAGCGCCCCCATCAAGATGAGAGGAAACCGTTTCGGCGTTTGCAACTTCTTCAGCTTATTCATTTGTTCACTCGACTTTCTCGAGTGCTTCCGAGACAAGTTTCACGTACTCATCGATCGTGTATTCGATTGAGAGTGGTGACGGTGTGCCGGCTGCCGCAAGCGGCGTGTTGTCTTCGATCAAGACGACCGACCCGCGTTCGATGGCCGGTACTTTGCTGTAGAGCGGGTCCGCTTGAAGTTCTTTGAGCGTCTCTTCGTTCCCATAGACGACGAAGAGGTCAAGGTCGTTCAAGATGTCGGCGTTCTCTGAGCTGAGCTCAAGGTAGAAGCTACCTTCTTCGAGTTGGTCTTTAATGTTTTGCGGGTACTCCATGCCGAGTTCTTCGATGAAGGCACCACGTGGGTCACCTGTCGTGTAGATGTAGAACTTCGACAAATCACCAGGGCTCAAGGCGACGAACGCCCCTTTCTTGCCTGCCATGTCCGGTACTTCCGCCGCTTTATCCGCGATGAGCTGTTCTGTGTCGGCAATCAATTGCTTGCCTTCTGCTTCCATGCCCATTGCCTTCGCGTTGTAAAGGACCGTGTCTTGCCATGAAGAAACCCAAGGCGTTTCTTGGTACGCGACGACCGGTGCGATTTGTGTCAATGTGTCATAGTCTTCTTGCGTGATTCCTGAGTAGGCCGCCAAGATGACGTCCGGCTCTGAGTCGGCGATCGCTTCGAAGTCGAGACCATCCGTGTCCTGGTAGACGTTCGGATTTTCTTCACCGAGTTCTTTTAACTTTTCTGCTGTCCATGGCAACACGCCGCTACCATCTTGAACACCGTAGTTGGCAGCCGAGAACCCGACCGGGACGACGCCTAACGCGAGGGCGACGTCTTGGTTCGACCAACCGACCGTTGCGACGCGTTCTGGCTTCTCTTCAATAACCGTCTCACCAAGCGCGTGCTTGATCGTGATTGGGTAACCTTCTGCTGACTCTGAATTTTCATCTGTTGTCGCAGGTTCTTCTGTGTTCGAGCCGCAACCGGCGAGCACGAGCATGAACACCGAGACGAACAAGAACATATGTAACATCTTCTTATGCTTTTTCACGTTTTAATCCCCTTTTTCTCTAGTATGCCGACGCGTTATCACCGACACTGATAATCATTATCATTTATGAGTATAGGATGATACGTAACCGTTGTCAATGCGAAATTAAATTCTACCTTAAGAGCACGATGAGACTTGACTGATGTCCGAATAACAAAATAAACGCCCACGCGTGGTGAGCGTTCTTTTTTTAAAGTGGCTTTCCAAACTCCGGATATCCTTTTTCGTTCCACATGAACGTTTGCGCCCGTGTATGACGATTTGGGTCGTAGAGTGGATCCCCTTCGATTTCTGTATACGTCCGGGCATGATAGACGATGACATCTTCCCCCTGCTCATTCACGGTAAAACTGTTGTGGCCTGGGCCGAATTGACTCACTTCGGCATTCGTCTGGAATACCGGCCGGAACGATTTTGACCAAGATGCCGGATTTAATACATCCGCGTCATCTGAGGTGCACAACATGCCCATACAATAGTTCTCATCGGTCGCACTCGCAGAGTACGTAATGAAGATTCGCCCGTTTCGTTTTAAGACGGCCGCTCCCTCGTTGACGAGAAAACCGCGAGTCTCCCAATCAAACTCAGGCTTCGTCAGCATGACTTGCGGTAATTTGATCGTCCATGGATTTTCGAGTTCGGCGATGTATAAATTTGAGTTCCCATCGATGGCGGGATCTTTTTGGGCCCACACTAAATAATGGCTCTCACGATGCTCAAACACGGTCGCGTCGAGTGCGAACGAGTCCCATTCAGTCTGAATTTGTCCTTTTTCGACCCACTCTCCATCAAGCGGATTTGTCGACTCGTTCTCTAACACGAACATACGGTGGTCAAACAAACCGTTGACGATTTCCCGCGACTTCGCAGCAGCAAAATAGAGATACCACTTGCCGTGAATGTAGTGCAGTTCGGGCGCCCAAATCAAGTCGCTCATTGGACCTGTTTCATGCTTCACCCATGCGGTAACCGGCTCGGCCGTCCGCAGTGCTTGGAGCGTCTTGGCTCGGCGTAACTCAATCAAGTCATACTCGGGCACCGACGCCGTAAAATAGTAATAGCCGTCTGTATGCAAGTACACCCACGGGTCGGCACGCTGTTCTAATATTAAATGACGATCTTCTACTCGGTTCATCGTACAGCCTCCTCGTCACGTATTGGTCGGCCGAATACAGGCCCGTTTTCGTTCCACATGAACGATTGGACACGTGTATGTCGGTTCGGGTCCCAGAGCGGGTCCCCTACAATCTCTTTATAGTTGCGGGCATGATAGATTAACACGTCCGTCCCATCTTCTAACGTCGTAAAACTATTATGGCCCGGCCCAAACTGGCTTGCCGCTTCATCCGTTTCGAAGACTGGTTCGGGATGTTTCGTCCAACTCGCCGCGTCCAATAGATCGCTCGTCTCCTCAGCGTGCAGGAGGCCCATGCAGTAGTGATGGTCCGTCGCACTTGCCGAGAACGTGATGTAGATGTGACCATTCCGTTTCAAGACGGCCGGTCCTTCGTTCACGAGGAAACCGATCTTCTCCCAATCATACTCTGGTGTCGCGATCATCGTTTGGGGCCCCGTGAGCGTCCACGGATTTTCCATTTCTGAGATGTATATGTTCGAGTTTCCAGCAATGGCCGGGTCTTTTTGGGCCCACACGTAATAGAGACGCCCTTCGTGCTCGAACGTGGTCGCATCAAGCGCGAACGATTCGCACCAAGTCCGGACCTGTCCTTTTTCAATCCATTCGCCTTCTAGTGGATTTGCCGCGCTGTTCTCGAGCACATACATCCGGTGATCGAAGACGTGATCTTCTCGTGCGGCCGCAAAATAGAGGTACCACTTCCCTTGGATGTAATGTAATTCTGGAGCCCAAATGTTCGCGCTCATGATGCCCGTCTGGCGCTTAGTCCAGACGACCCGTTCTTCGGCCTCAGTCAAGGCGGCAATTGTTTTCGCCCGCCGGAGCGGGATGCCGGTGAAGTCTGGCAACGAGGCCGTGAAATAATAATAGCCGTCTGTATGGCGCATAATCCATGGGTCCGCCCGTTGTTCCACTAACGGATTCGTGATCGTCTCTTTCATAAAAAACGCTCCCCTACCTCAGTTTCTGTTCGGTTCAAGCTCATATGTTTCAACAATGTATGGCGTTCTCTCAAACGGTATGCCTCTCTCTTGCTACTTGCTAACAAGAGGGAAGAGATCCCGATTTCTTCTGGTCGCAGCGGTGCCCGTAACGTGCGGAAGATAGACTCGAGTTCTTGACGCCTCGGCATCTGCTCGGCCCACGCCTGTAGCGTGTCCGGCATCTCGGGCCCGTTGAGTATGGTCGTTTTATATGAATCGATGAGCTCCATTGTAGCGATGGCAACTTTCGTCCCATGCAGGACGGCCGGACGATGGTTGGCGATGAAATCCATCTCCCAATAGTGGGACAAGTGATGTTCGCCTCCGGAAGCTGGATGCGAATGACCAAAAATGAGCATCGCGACTCCGGATAACAATAACGACTCCATCAGTTGATCCAGCCCGTCCGCGTCTCGTTTATAGATGTCAGGCAAGGCGTCGACACACGATTGTAGCGCCTGTTCCGTCAGCGATGCGGCGACCGGACAAAACGGTTCACCGCCGTCATACGCACCGAACTGCCAGTCCAACAAGGACGTATATTTTCCGAGCATATCGCCGACACCGGCCGCAATTAATGCGTCCGGCGCCTTTCGAATCACCTGACTCGGGACGAATACGGCCATCGGGGAAACGAGCTGATACGTGATTTTTTTGCCTCTCACAATCAGTGGTGCCCCTTTGGACGTGAACCCGTCCACTGACGGCGCGGTCGGCACCGAGATAAACGGCACTTTTGTTTTTGCCGCACAGAAACGAGTGACGTCATGAATCGTGCCGGCTCCTAGCGCAATGAGTGCATCGACCGTGCTTTCTTGATGAAGCAACACTTGCACGATTGCGCGTTCCTCCGCCAATACGTCTCCTTGGTCATCGGCTTGAAGCGAGACGAGCGACACATCGATCCCGATCCCCGTCAAGGCTTCTCGTAGCGGAAGAAACCCGACGTGCTCGGTATTCGAATCGGCGATGACGAGTAGGCGACTCCACGATTTTTCATAGACGAACGTAGCCAATTCGTGCCAGACATGTTCGGACGCGACGATGCGCTCAATCGTGATTATGTGGTGGGGGTTCCCGCAATCACATGCGTGCACGCGTTCATTAATCTGTTCGAGATTCATCGGCTCACTCCTGTCTCGACGTGGTACGTCGTGCGCCAACGATACGTATCCCCGGCCTGCAAGCGAATCGACGGGAATGTTTCGTGGTGCACCGCATCAGGGAGATGTTGCGGTTCTAGACAAACGCCGTAGTAACGTCTCGATGTCCCTTCACGCAATGCAGTCGTCTCATTCATCTGATTACCTGAATAGAGGACGATGGCGGGGGACGTCGTCGAGATCGTCAACTCACGCTGCGACTCTCGGTCATACAGCTTTGCTTCCCGTTGGTTTGTGAAAACGAAGGGATGGTCATAGCCATTGACCAATTTATTTTGTGGATGAAGGGAGTCAAGACCGTCTCTTAAGACGCGACCTGACCGGAAGTCAAACGCTGTCTGATCCACTTCAATCAAGCGGCCTGTCGGAATCAAATCGTCTCGCAACTCAGCGAAGCGATCAGCAGACAATGTGAGTTCATGATTCAAAATGTCACGTTCGCCTCCACTCAAGTTGAAATACGTATGATTCGTCAAATCGCACACTGTGTCCTCATCAGATGTCGCTTCGTATGTGATTGTGACGCCTTGGTCGACTAGTTCGAACGTAGCACGTACATCTAGTGTCCCTCTATATCCGTTCTCACCGTCCGGACTGATGTAATGAAGCGTTACTCGTTCCGACGTCTTTTGTTCGATCGTCCAGATCCGACGGTGTAGCCCCTCCCCGCCATGAAGGTGATGGACGCCTTCATTTGCAGGCAAGCGATGAGTCACGCCATCCATGTCAAACGTACTTTGGTCGATTCGTCCGGCGACCCGTCCAATCGTCGCGCCTAAATAATACGTATCGTGCATGTACGCCTCGGTCGTGTCGTACGACAAGATTAGATTTTTCCAGCCATCGTCTTGAACCGAAAATTCTTGTAGTGTCGCTCCATAAGTCAATATGTTTAATCGATACAAATCGTTTTCAAGGGTGATCGTAGACTCCTCGATCTCTGTTTCTGTTTGCCGCTTCATGACATCTACTCCTTTTTTACCAAACGTTCACTGGGCAATGCTTCGTCGCGAGCCGCGCCCGATAGGAGACGAAACACCCACATTTTAAACAAGTGTCTTGTTGATAAGACGGACAAGCGGCACAATGAGCGAGTCGTGCCTCATATTCGGAGTCCGTAACCTGCTCCATTACTTCCGTATCGATGCTCAATAACCAGTCATAGCTTAACTCCTGCGGTGGACATGTCCGACACCGCCGTGTTTGCGACACCGTCATTTTAGCGAACCGCGATTGTGATGACACTCATCGCAGGCATATCGAAGACGAGTTTGCCGTCTTCTGTGACCGTTACTTCATGGTCACGCGGAGAGACGAGATCGGGCTGTTCGAACGTGTTGTGCGCGTTCAAATGCTCCGCCGTCAACATACGTGCTGACACATCAGAGATGGCGCCGACCCCTCGTAAATCAATTTCGACCGTATCGCCTTGCTCATGGTCGAGTTGGCACAAGCTGATATGAAGAACACCTTCCGTATTACGCGATGCTGTGGCACTCACGGCTGGAATCGTTTCATCTTTGGCCACATAGTTGCGTGTGTGCGCAGCGAGTTCGACGCGCTCGGCGTCTTGATGGACGCTGTACATCTCGAATACGTGGTATGTCGGCGTGAGAATAAACTGGTCTCCTTCTGTCAAAATCATCGCTTGCAACACGTTGACCATTTGAGCAATGTTCGCCATATGGACGCGGTCGTTATGCTGATGGAAGATATTGAAATGAATCGCGGCTACGAGTGCATCGCGAATCGAGTTTTGTTGATACAAGAAACCTGGGTTCGTTCCCGGCTCCACATCGAACCATGTGCCCCACTCGTCGACGATTAACCCGACACGCTTCTTCGGATCATACTGGTCCATGATTTGACCGTGTTTCGTGATTAGCTCGTCCATATAAAGAGCACGCTTCAACGTGATGAACCATTCGTCCTCCGTGAAATCAAGGGCTGATCCTTTGCCTAACCAGAAGTCGCCTGGGATTGTGTAGTAATGAAGGCTGAGTCCGTCCATCATCGATCCTGATTCCCGCATGAGAACCTCTGTCCATTTATAATCATCGATGTTCGCCCCACCGGCGATTTTATACAGTTTGTTGCCGTCGTAGTTACGGACGTAAGTCTGGTAGCGACGGTACAGGTCCGCATAATATTCGGGGCGCATGTTACCGCCGCAACCCCAGTTCTCATTTCCGACGCCGAAGTACGTAAGTTCCCAAGGCTCGGTACGACCGTTCTCTTGGCGCCAATTCGACATCGGTGACTCGCCGCCGAACGTCATGTATTCCACCCATTCGGACATCTCTTGCACCGTCCCGCTTCCGACGTTGCCGCAGATGTACGGTTCACACTCGAGCAGTTCACAAAGACGCATGAATTCGTGTGTCCCGAAATAGTTGTTTTCGACCACTCCGCCCCAGTGCGTATTGACCATCCGTTTGCGGTTCTCGTTCGGACCGACTCCGTCCTTCCAGTGATATTCGTCAGCAAAACAGCCCCCTGGCCAACGGAGGACCGGAATATTCAACTTCTTCAAAGCGTCGAGCACGTCGTTGCGAATGCCGTCCGTGTTTGGAATCGGTGAATCAGGACCGACCCAGAGCCCTTCATAAATACAACGTCCTAAATGCTCGGCGAAGTGACCATAAATGTGCTTGCTGATTGTCCCTTTTGACAAGTCGGCATTGACGATAAGTTGTGTCGTCCCGGTCGTCACGTGTGACGGTTTAATCAATTGGTTGTTCATTGTATCTCCTCCATGAAGAAGGGCCAACGAAGTGGCCCTTTAGATTATGGTCGATAGTAAAGTTCGTTCCAACGCAGTTCATTGTTAAATTGAACCGTCTCCGTCTTCGCGTCGATTACCGCAATCTCAACGTCAAGCAGTTCAGCAAAGTCCCGCAGCTGGTCGGTCGTCACTTCATACGAATAACAAGTGTGATGTGCCCCACCGGCTTGAATCCAGTTTTCGACCGCTTGCGCCATCGAAGGTTCTGTTTTCCAAAGAACGCGGGCGACCGGTAAGTTTGGCATCGCCTCTTCGGGCTGGATGCCTTCGACTGTGTTAACGAGAAGGCGGAAGCGATGACCGAGATCGATGATGCTGGCATTCAACGCTTTGCCGCTCTGCCCTTCGAAAACCATACGGGCCGGTGCTTCCCGGTCGCCGATACCGAGCGGGTGGACTTCAATTCTTGGTTGATTGACAGCGATCGTCGGACAAATTTCTAGCATGTGGGCACCAAGCACCATCTCGTTGCCCGGCTCAAAGTGGTACGTATAATCTTCCATGAACGATGTCCGCTCGTTGTTCGCCATGATTTTCATCAGACGAACCAATGCCGCCGTCTTCCAGTCACCTTCTCCAGCAAAGCCATAGCCTTGCTCCATCAAGCGTTGGACCGCGAGACCTGGTAACTGCTTCATGCCATGTAAGTCCTCAAACGTCGTCGTGAAGGCAGTATAGCCACCGGCCTCGAGAAAGGCTTTCATACCGAGTTCAATCCGGCCTTGATAACGAACCGAAGCTAGAAACTCCTCTTCAACCATACTTTTGTTCGTCAACTCGTAACGAAACGCATACTCGTCCATCAACGTATCGAGGTCCGCATCAGTCACAGCATTCATGTATGCGACAAGGTCGCCAACCCCATATCCGTCCACTGTCCAACCGAGTCGAATCTGTGCTTCGACTTTATCGCCTTCCGTCACGGCGACGTTTCGCATGTTGTCACCGAAACGTGCCACTTTTAACACTTTGCTTTCGGCTAACGCATGAGCGACTTTCATCCAGCTCGCCATCTTGCCGCGCGTCGTCTCGTCTTCCCAGTGCCCGACGAGCACTTTGCGTTTGACGTTCATCCGGCTCGTGATGAAGCCATGCTCCCGGTCCCCGTGCGCCGATTGGTTCAAGTTCATGAAGTCCATGTCGATTGCATCCCATGGGATGTCTCGGTTGAACTGAGTACCGAAATGGAGCAACGGCTTTTGCAAGATGCGCATGCCGCTGATCCACATCTTCGATGGTGAGAACGTGTGCATCCAGGTGATGACGCCCGCACAGGAATCATCCGCATTGGCTTGTAGCATCATTTGACGAATCTCTTCTGCGTTTTTGACGACGCCCTTAAAGACGATTCGGTCGCTAAAGACGCCAGTCGCATCAAGACCGGTCACCATCTCTTTTGAATGCTCTTCCACTTGTCGCAGCACGTCTTCGCCGTAAAGCATTTGGCTTCCCGTCACGAACCAAAATTCATATGTTTTTGCTGTCAACATCCAAAGTCCCCCTATGTGGAAGCGAAGTACCGGTCATTTTTGGCCGTAGTATGCGTTCGCCCCATGTTTTCGCAAATAATGTTTATCTAAAATGCTCTGTTTAATCGGTGTCAGACCCGGATTCAAGTTCAAGGCATGAAGACCCATCTTAGCGACTTCTTCGAGAACGACCGCGTTATGGACGGCCTCGTCCGCGTTTTTACCCCAACAAAACGGCGCGTGGTTGGCCACTAGTACGCCGGGTACGGCGACTGTCTCGAGCATGAGCTCGTCGAGCGTTTCTAAAATGACATGTCCGGTCTCGAGCTCATATGCCGTTTCAATCTCTTCGTCCGTCAATTCGCGTGTGCAAGGAATCTCACCATAAAAGTAATCCGCATGCGTCGTTCCAAACGCCGGAATCGCTCGCTTGGCCTGCGCCCAGCTCGTCGCCCATGGTGAATGGGTATGCACGATACCTCCAATTTCAGGGAGAGACCGATAGAGCGCGAGATGCGTCGGTGTGTCTGATGAAGGACGAAGCTCTCCTTCGACGATGTTGCCCTCTAAATCGACAACGACCATATCCTCCACGGTCAACCGGTCATAAGGGACACCGCTCGGCTTAATTACGACCAATCCGGCGTCGCGGTCGATCCCGCTGACATTGCCCCATGTGAATGTGACTAGACCATGCTCCGGAAGTGCCAAGTTTGCTTCGAGCACCGCTTCCTTCAAAGCGCGACTCACCATACCGGTTCCTCCTTCACGCGCGACGCCTCCGCTTTGATTTTTTTCAAGCGCTTCATCACATCATTTTCACCGCGACCGAAGTAGTCGTAAAGTTTTGTATATTCGGCAAACAACGCGTCATACGTCGCGACGTTTTCTGGAATCGGCTTGTACGTCTCTTCTTTGACGCGCCCCATCTGTGCCGCTGCTTCCGTGATTGTAGCGTAACCGCCTCGCTCTGCACCGGCCGCAACCGCTCCAAACATCGCTGATCCGAGGGCTGGCGTTTGGGAAGAGGCTGAGATTTTGATTTCCATGTTCAGAACGTCCGCATAGATTTGCATCATGAGAGCGTTCTTCTCAGCAATTCCACCGGCCGCATATACTTCGTGTACCGGGACGCCGCTATGTCGGAATGCTTCCACAATCGTCCGTGTCCCGTACGCTGTCGCTTCAATCAAGGCTCGGTATATGTCTTCCGGTTTCGTCAGCAACGTCGCCCCAATTAACACACCTGTTAAATTTGTATCGACGAGCGTCGATCGGTTTCCATTCCACCAGTCGAGGGCGACGAGTCCGCTCTCGCCGACACGTTGACGAGCTGCCTTTTCCGTCAACAATTGATGAATCCCGATGCCTTTCAAGGCTGCCTCTTCAACATAGTGACCGGGAACACACGTCTCGGTAAACCATTCAAAATGGTCTCCGACACACGATTGTCCGGCTTCGTACCCCATTAACCCGGGAATAACGCCGTCTTCAACGACACCGCACATGCCTGGGACGACTTGTTCGTCTTCCCCAAGCAGGATATGGCATGTCGACGTGCCCATGACCATCAACATCTTGCCAGGTTCTGCAATACCGACGGCAGGGACCGCCACGTGGGCGTCAACGTTTGCGACCGCCACAGCCGTGCCAGGGAGAAGTCCGATCCGCGCTGCGAACGCTACTGTCAGTTCACCCGCTTTAGATCCAATCGGCGCAATGTCGCGCGATAGTTTTTCTTCGACGACGTTTTCTAGTCGTGGATCGAGCGCTTTGAAGAACTCGTTCGACGGGTATCCGTCTTGTTTATGCCAAATGGCTTTATATCCAGCTGTACAACTGTTCCGTACGACGCGACCTGTCATCTGGGAGATGACCCAATCGGTCGCTTCTAGAATCTGGTCCGCCGCTTCGTAAATGGCCGGCGCTTCGTTCAAGATTTGCCACACTTTCGGAATCATCCATTCCGATGAGATTTTCCCGCCATATCGTTTCAAGAAGTCTTCGCCCCGTTCGGCTGCAATGCGGTTCAATTCGTCCGCTTCGTCTTGCGCAGCGTGATGCTTCCAAAGCTTCACGTAGCTGTGTGGGTTTTGCTGATGTTCCTCTAGGAAACAAAGAGGGGTCAAATGTTCGTCTATCGGTAAAATCGTGCATGCTGTGAAATCGATGCCGAGCCCGACGACTTGGTCGGGTGTGATCCCCGCTTCTTTGACGACGGCCGGAATCGTGATTTCTAATACTTCTAAATAGTCTTGTGGATGTTGGAGCGCCCAATCATGTTCGAGACGGGTCACCCCGTCCGGTAAATATTCATCCATCACGCCATGTGTGTATGGTTTGACGGCCATTGCCACTTCTTGACCTGTCGCGACGTCAACGAGAACGGCACGTCCTGATTGCGTCCCATAGTCGATGCCGATTGTATAGTTGGCCATATTCATCACCCTGCCTCCAAAAGAATGCGCTTACATAAAGGATGAAAAAATAAAGTGTGTGGGCACTCCTTTCTTTTCATCCGTACAACTATTTAAAATCAATCGATATTTCATACAGAAAACAAAAAGTTACAACCAAGTTGTACGTATAACTTACATCTTGATTGTATCAACTATTTTAAATTAATCAACTGTTTTTCGTGCTTTATTTACATTTTTGACGTTTTTTCTAATAAAAATGTGACATTCCATTTTTATTAGAAACGACAAAAGTTGTACGTATATTTATAGTTTCTTCCCTATAAACACGTGACCCCGATCAGATAGCGCCGCGAACACGAGCGTCTCTCGCCAATTTTCCCAGTCCCATCCCGGTAACATATACCAGGTCATCCCTACAGAACCATGTAGCTTGATACTCGTGTCCGTCACCTTCTCATACCGACCTCGCCCACCATCCTCCGTCACAAATGTTCCGTCTGTCTGAAGTTGAATCTTTTCCGACGGCAGGACGCCATGATTTGTTTGATCCATATAAATCCACTCCCAGTCGCCGAAGAGCTCCTCCATCTCGACAGGGCGTTCCGTTTCCCCAGCATAGCGCTCCGGTGAAACGAGTGGCCAACCCGATTCTGTCCAAATGATTTTTCGAATGTGCAGCTCATGCCAGTGCGGATCTGTTTCACCTCTGACATGGTGAACGATATAATCATCGCCCTCATCTTGAAGAATGGAATTATGACCAGGTCCGACCCAGCCTTCATTGTTTTCAAACCGATAGCCGCCCAACACCTTCATGCCGACTTGTTGTGGGTCCATTTCGAGATCGGTCATGACGTTCCCGTCAAAATCGACATACGGCCCGGTGATGGATATCGATCGGGCCACACGAATATGATAATCCTTGAAGAGAGAGTCGTAAGAAACGAATAAGTAATAATGACGATCCGTCTCGCGATATACGATGTATGGACCCTCAATCGCCCCTTCGACGCTTTGATGCCGTTTCGCGATTAACGTCTCTTCACTTCCTGAACGTTTCTTACCAGTCTCGGGGTCGACGGGGAACACGTATAACCCACCGAAAAAACTGCCGTACACGAGCCACGGCTCACCATGCTCATCGAACGTGATATTCGGGTCAATCGCGTTCGGCCCCGATGTCCCGGCCACACTCTTCACGACGAGCCCGAGATCCTGCCACGGCCCTTCAATCGTGTCCGCGCTGGCGACACCGATATAGGATTGCGTCTGTCCAAATTGTGAAGCTGCATAGTACATGACATAGCGACCACCCATGAACACGATTTCCGGCGCCCAAAGCCCTGGCGCCCCAGTCCATTCCACCGCCTCGGCCGGAAGTTCCTCAAGCGCCAAACCGACGTACTCCCAATGGATCAAATCTTTCGAGCGGCGTACTTGAATCCCCCCGTCGACTCGGTGCCCATGAGCAGCGTCCGTCGAGAACACATAATACCAATCCCCCACTTTGATGGATGCCGGGTCATGGGCGTTGTGCGTGCCCCACATCGTTTCGTTCGTCAATCGTTCTAGCACATAACGTTCTTCTCGTCTCGGACTGTTCAGTTTTTGCATGTCTTGTTTCTCCTTTTATTGTTTTTTGCCCCATACGGCGGTCCCATCCTCGCTCAGACCTGTGAAGATAATCGTCGGTTTCCACTTCTCCCAGTCCCAAGCCGCTCCGACTTGCGTCTCATACGTCTCTTGACCGACTTGAAGCTCCAAGCCTGATCCATCTAGCTTCCACGAGCCGCTCTCGTTTTTAAGTTGTCCGCCTCGTGTTAACGTCAATGTACTTGATTCTTGCTGTCCATCGTCGAATCGCGGGAACGTGATGACATCCCAGTCTCCGACAAGGTGAGCGTCCTCGACCTCGATTTCCACTTCCTCGGCGTAACGCTCAGGCGAGACGGCCGGCCAACCGTCCTTTGTCCAATACACTTTTCGGACATGCAGCTGTGACCAGTAAATGTCTTCACTCGGCCGCGCCTGATGAAGTACGAACGTGTCAGTCCCGTCTTGCAAAAATGCAGAGTGTCCGGTCCCGACGTACCCGTCATCTCCGTCAAAACGATACGATCCTATGATTTTCATACCTGTATCAAATGACTCATCCGATTCGTCCCGTAAGTCTCGACCTTGCGAGTCGACGAACGGCCCCGTGATTGACTTCGAGCGACCGATCCGGACGTTGTACGTATCTTCAAGCCACCCGTACGATACCATCAAGTAATAATAGCCCGTCTCCTCGTTGTATAGAATTTCCGGACCTTCGATGCCCATCGACATATCTTTCCGCTTAGCGAGCAACGTCCCTTCTGATGATTCGTCCACTCGCTTCCCTGTGTTCGGGTCAATCTCTACTAAAAAAATTCCACCGAAATACGAGCCATACGTCATCCACCATTTGCCTTTCGCATCTTGCGTCACATGAGGGTCGATTGCGTTGGCCACACCCCCGTCCCCTTCTTTCGACGTCACGACGGCACCTTCGTCTTTCCAAGGACCTTCAATCATTGACGCGGTCGCTAGCCCGATGTACGACGTCCGGCTCCCGACCCCTGATACGGAATAGTACATGTGAAACCGACTCCCGATTTTGGTGATTGCCGGGGCCCAAAACGTATTTCCGCCGGCCCAGGCGAACGCCTCTTCAGACACTTGATCGAACACACGACCGACGAACTCCCAATGAACGAGATCCGTCGATTTACGGATTTGTATGCCAGGCGTCGGTGGACTCCCTACCATGTAATCCGTTGAGAAGACATAATACGTGTCTCCGTCTTTCATAATCGCTCCGTCATGCGTGAAGTTCGTCGTCCACTCGCCCTCTTTGTTGAGCACCTCAGGCATCACATCTTCTACTTTCTCCTTAAACGGCGCTTCCGGAAGTGCCGACTCATCGATGGAAGCACTCGTCGTCTGCCAGAATAAGACTCCGCCCACGACGGCGAGCAACACCATCCAGACCATCATTTTTTTCATTTCAATCTCCTTTCTCCATCAAAAAGGCACCCGCCTAAAAAGACGGGTGCCTCTGTCTCGTCACACCTCAGCCCTTCACACCAGAAATCGCAATCGATTCGATGATCTGTTTTTGGAAGATCATGAAGACGATTAACATCGGGAGTAAGGCCACGACGGACGCGGCCATGATTAACGGATAATCACTTTGAATTGCATACGATGCGTTAAAGTTTGCAATGACAAGTTGAAGCGTCTGTTTCTCCGGCGAGTTCAAATATAGAATCGGGCCGAGATAGTCGTTCCAGATTGCCATGAACCAAAGAATCAATTGCGCGGCCACGGCCGGCTTGATTAGCGGGAAGATAATCTTGTAGAAGATTTGGAAGTACGAGCAACCATCAATCTTCGCCGCCTCGATAATCGAGTTGGGAATACTGTTCAAAAATTGCCGCAAGAAGAAAATCATAAAGATATTCCCAAACAATCCTGGAACGATCAAAGGTAACAAGGTGTCGACCCAACCGATACTTGAGAACATCATGAACTGAGGAATCATGAGTACCGGGTATGGAATCATAACGGAAGCGAATAAGAGGAGGAATATTTTATTCTTCCCTCTGAAGTTCAACTTTGCGAACGCGAACGCTGCTAAGCTCGATGTGAACGTCCCGACGATCGTGACGGATAATGCGACAATCAAACTGTTCGATATCCCGGACAACAAGGGACCCATACTCCAAATTTCCGTATATTTGCTAAACGAAATATCCGTCGGAATCCATACCGGTGGGAGTGCGAACACATCCTCTTTTGATTTGAGCGACGTCGACACCATCCAGAGCAACGGTGCGATCATCACGACCGCTCCGACAGATAGGAAAATAAAAATGAAGAAATCCGTGATCCGGTCCTTCTTTTTCATCGACATCGTTTCCACGTTCTCTTTTTTCCGTGAAAGAGCTAATTGCATGGTCATTCTCCTTTCCTTAACACGATTCGATCAATCAAGATCGAATGATGATTTTTCATTCATTCGGAATTGGAGTAACGTGACGATGAAAATGAAGAGCCCAAGGACGAGCGCCATCGCCGAAGCGTAACCGAGTTGGAAGTTCCCGAACGATTTTTGCCAAATGTAGAAGACCGCAGAAGCAGACGAGTACTCTGGACCCCCGGTTGGTGTCATTACGTTGATTTCCGTAAAAATTTGAGCTCCACCGATGATGTTCGTCACGATAATGAAAAATGTGACCGGCTTGACCATCGGGAGCGTGATGTGTAAAAAACTTTGCCATGCGTTGGCGCCATCGAGCTTCGCCGCTTCATAAAATGATTTTGGAACACTTTGAAGTGCCGCCAAATAAAGGAGCATCGTGTAGCCAAGCCCTTTCCAAATCGCCATGAGAATGAGCGCTGGTTTGACGGTATCCGTGTTTTGAAGCCAGTTCGGCCCATCGATTCCGATCAAGGCCAAAAACTGGTTAACCAATCCATAATCTCCGTTGTACGCCCATTGCCACAAAATCGACACGGCAGCAATTGACGAGATGACGGGAATATAGTAAATCACTCGAAACGTATTCGTCCCAAAAATCCCACGGTTCAATGCGAGGGCGAGCAGGAGAGCAAGGACAATCCCAATCGGAATTCCAATCATCATAAACAGCGTATTGTACATAGATTTATAAAAATATTCATCTTTGAACAAATTAACGAAGTTCTCAAACCCGATAAATTTCATTTGCCCGAGACCGTTCCAATTCGTGAAGGCGCCGTAAACAGAATACATCAACGGTACGAACGCGAAGAGGAAGAACCCAATGACCGGTGCCGCAACGAACAGGTAAGCGTAGCGTTGTTCTGTTCGATATAACTTCGAAATCGTTTTTGTCTTCATTGTTCTTCCATCCTTTCAACGTCAGAGACGTGGGTGGCGCATCACGCCACCCCGTTTCGCCTCTCTGATCAGTTCGCCTGCTTCTCTTGTTCGATTGCCGCATCGAGCAATTTCTGCATTTTCGGCTGGGCCGTCTTCACGTAATCTTCGACCGACGTTTTGCCGTCGAGTACAGGCTGGATGTTTTTGAAGAACTCATCATACCATTCTGCTGTATATGTTTTTTCAGCAGGGAAACCACGACCATAGTCGTTGATTAAATCAAGGAATTCTTGTTTATTTTCGGGTTGAATGGATGTATCTGCCGCCCAAGTTTCTGCGATTTCCATACTGTTCGGCAATTGAACTTGTGCGTCTACGAGCGCTTGTTGACCTTCTTGGTCCGCAGACAAGTACATGGCTAACTCTGCTGCCTTCTCTTTATGTTTCGTCGTCGAACCGACACCAATCCCGAGTGAACCGACCCAACCAGACGCTTTACCTGTCGAACCAGCTGGCCATGGAAGTAAGTCATACTCAAATTTCAGTTGTTCCTTAAAGGCCGCCATATCCCAAGGTCCGACCGGGAAGAAGGCGAGTTGCCCTTTCAACCACCGCTGGTACGTGTCGAGAGTCTGCGTTTCTCCGATTGATGGTGTGATCCCATGTTTTAACTGTTGATCGACGAAAAATTGTAACGCTTCAATGAACTTCGGATCATCAATCGTCACTTTCGTACCGTCTTCGTTGATCCAATCCGCCCCGTTGCTCCAAACGAACGGCTGAAGAGCCCAGTTTACGTTGAACCCGGTACCGTACTGATCCATCTTTCCGTCACCATTCGTATCTTTTGTCAATTGTTTGGCTACGTCTACGAACTCATCCCACGTGTACGGTTTGTCTTTATCCGGGAGCGGCACACCTGCTTCTTCGAACATCGTCTTGTTGTAGCCGAGTGCAAACGGACCTAAGTCTTTTGGGAGCCCATAAATCGCCCCTTCTCCAAGCGTCTTACCATCAAAACGATACTTGTCGACACCCTTCTCCCAAATATCATCTAACTTGACGTCCTCAGAATTTTCAACCGCCTCTGTAATATCGAGTAGCACGCCTGAGTTTACATATGCCTTTACTTGGGCAGGGTTATAGAAGAAAACGTCAGGAATTTTTCGGCCTGCGATTGCCGATTTGAGTTTGGTATCGTACTGATCCGGTGCCGTCTGCACCATCGTTACTTTCACGTCTTTGTTGGCTTCTTCAAAACGTTTTACCGTTGCTTGATAAGCTTTTAACTCTTCTGGATTTCCACGGAACATAAACGTCAGTTCAACTTTACCATCAGCGCCTGCCTCATCGCTCGAACAACCAGCGAGTGCCAAAGAAGTGGTCATTAATGCCGACATCGTTAATGCAAACATTTTTTTCGATTTACGATTCATTGTAAATTCCTCCATCACTTTATATTCATGGGTAAAGCATGAAAAAACATGTACGTACATGTTAAGTTAAATAAAAAAGAATACTGTATAGTGAAGCCCACACAACACTATACAAACATTAGCTAAATAATAAGACAAGACAACAATGAAAGCGTTTTCTGTACAATTTGAGTCTATTACACACGTTCGTACATGTCAATTTGATTTTTTACTTATTTTTGTATTTCATCCGTACATATTTTTCGAAAAGTTGACTTGATTTTATGCATATCCATAGTAAACAGTACATTTGTTTGGTAATATGTAAGTAAGATTATATCTTGTACGTATGAGTTGTTGGACGTACATGAGAGAAAGCAGGGACGCCAGATGGCACAACGTACAAAGTACAATATGGTCAAAGATCATATTCTTGAATGGATCAAAGACGGGACGGTAAGGCCAAGTGAAAAAATTCCTTCTGAAAATGAACTGGTTCAATCATTTGGAGTTAGCCGCCATACCATTCGTCAAGCTGTTGGAGAATTAGTGAACGAAGGTTACCTTTATCGAGAACAGGGCTCAGGCACATACTGTTCTCCCGTTCTTCCGAGCGCCACTCCTCAAGCGACTGAACGGTCGAGTAACGGGAAGAACATTGGGGTTATTACGACTTATATGTCTGATTATATCTTTCCATCCATTATCCGTGGGATTGAATCTCATTTGGCTTCAAAAGGATATACGTTAACGTTGTCTTGTACAGATAACAACGTCGAGAAGGAACGTCAATGTCTAGAAATGATGCTAGATCGCCAAATTGACGGCTTGATTGTCGAGCCGACCAAGAGCAGTAGCTATAATCCAAATATCAAATATTATTTGGAGCTCGAGCAACAGCATACGCCTTATTTAATGATCAACCAATACTATTCGCAGCTGACTCCCCCTTACTTAATCATGGATGACGAGAAGGGCGGCTTCTTAGCTGCAGAACATCTGATTAAACTCGGGCACGAGCGTATCATGGGATTATTTAAAACAGATGACCTTCAAGGGGTCCATCGGATGCGCGGCTTCATTCGCGCGTTCCGGGAATACAACCTTCCTTTAGAACCAGAATTAATTATAACGTATACGACAGAAGAACTCGTGCCTTCTTTTTACGACGTGATCCAACGGGTGTTTGAAAACACAGGCGAGAGACCAAGCGCGATTGTATGTTATAACGATCAACTCGCACTCAATGTGTTGGACCAGTTGAGAAATCTGCGCCTCTCTGTCCCACAAGACGTCTCCCTCGTTGGATATGACGATTCCGTGCTTGCCGTAGCAACGGAAGTGAAATTGACTTCTATTATCCATCCGAAGCAGGATTTGGGCCGGGATGCTGCTGAGTGGATCATTGCAGCTGTGGAGAAAAAAGATACGCCACCTTCACATACGTATGAACCCGAACTAATCGTCCGCAACTCGACTGCACCATATAATCGTCTGGAATCAAAATTAGGCTGATTCTCTTATTTTCGTGGAGGTACTCATGAACTTAAAGCATGAACACAATAAACTATTCCAAGCCCTCGAATTTGTAACGAGCCTGGTTCAACTAAATATGGTATTTCTACTAACCATCTTACCTGTCATCACGTTGTTTCCAGCCATGTACGCATTGAGTGCTGTGACACGGCAATGGGCCATTAATCAAGACTACAGCGTCTTCCGCACGTACTTTCACTACTTCAAGGAAGGGGTGCGGCTCCATTACAAACTTGGAGCGGCTTGGAGTTTGTTCTTAATCGTCTTGCTTATGGACTTCTTCCTCATTCGTCAAATCGATTCAGGGCAGTCGATTCTTTTCACGGGTCTGTTCGTCATCAGCTTCGTTTTCATCGCGCTTTCGTTATTCCTGTTTCCGATTTTGACACACTATGAAATGAAAACGAGAGACGCTTTAAAATTAGCGTTATTCAGTATCATGCGCTACGGCTATATCGTAATCGTCGCGCTCTTGCTATTCACGGCATTCGGTATGCTCGCATACCGTTCTCCCCTCTATTTATTGTTCGGTTTTTCGTTCATCGTGTTTTTAACGACGAAGTTGTACCTCCATCAGTTAGACCGCACCATCACGAGCCGGCATGTCGATATCGAATCGCCATGAAATAACCCTTCTCCCCTCTGCATGTAGGTCACGCAGAGGGGAGAAGGGTTATTTTTTATGAGCACGCATCACATCCGCCATCGGACATCCTTCCTGTTCAAGTTCAGAGACGATGCGTTCGTAATCTTCGTCGTTTCGATTTTGGCTCAGTTTGAACGCTGCCTCGATTTCTGAGACGTCGATTCGAAAACCGACGACGCCGTATTTCTGACGTTTTACCGGTTCCGATAGCTCTTCCCAGACGACGGCGTTTTTCCGTTCCCCTTCATGGTCCCGAAGCAGACCAGCCAGCTCGTCCTCGAGTTCCGCCTCGGTCATGATCGTCGCTTTCCCATATAGATGGACTGCCTGATAGTTCCACGTCGACACGTCCTCATGCCCATACCACGACGCCGACACATAGGCGTCCGGGCCTTGGACGATGACGAGCACCGTCTGCTGTTCAATCGTCTTCCACTGCGGGTTGGCTTTGGCGATAGGCGTTGTGAACGAAAGCTGTCCGTCCGTCTCATGCAGGCGGAGCGGCACGTGCGTCGCGATCGGCTTCTCCCCGTCATGTGAGATGACAGTGCCGAACGGATGGGCTTGTAAAAAGGCTTGAACTTCTTTCGGGTCGTTCACGGCGTATTGTTTTGGGACGTACATCGAATTCCTCCTGTCTGGTTCACCTCCGTCTAAGCCGCGTCAAGTAGGGTAAAGACAAGATGACGCTATGTGACTTGAGGAGGGGTTATTATGAAACCGAAAATTCAAGCGTTCGTGTTCGATGTGTACGGGACGTTGTTCGACGTCCATTCCGTCAAGACGGCGTGTGAGGAACAATTTCCCGGGAAAGGGGAACAGATCAGCCAGACGTGGCGGACGAAACAGCTCGATTACTTTTTTACCCGTCACATCATGGGTCGTTATGCCGACTTCTCGGTCGTCACGCGCGAAGCGCTCCGCTACGCCTTGTCGGCGGCCGATGTGACGTGGACACCTGAGACTGAAGACGTGTTGATCGCGAAATATGCCGAGTTGTCACCGTACGAGGAGGTCAAAGACGTGTTGAACGAACTCCACGCGAAACGGACCGTCGTGCTTTCGAACGGAACGGACGCGATGCTCACGGCGCTCATCGAGAACGCGGGTTTCACCGAGCTGTTCGATGAACTCGTCAGCGTCGACGGTGTCAAACAAGCGAAACCGGCACCGGCCGCGTATATGCATTGGTTCAAAAACAGCGGACTGGAGCGGAACGAGGTATTGTTCCTGTCCTCAAACGGCTGGGACATCGCCGGGGCGAAAAACTTCGGGTTCCATACGGCATGGATCAATCGAGACGGCAAACCGCTCGACACGCTCGACCTCGCCCCTGACGCCGTCTATGAAGATTTGAAGGGGATGCTCGAGTGGCTCACGGACGAAGCGGCTTGGCCATAATCAAGTCGACTTGTGCGTCGTCCCCCATATAGAACGTGTGCGCTCCCGTCTGGACGAAGCCTTGCTTCCGATAGAAGGTGAGCGCTTTTTCATTATGTTCCCAGACGCCAAGCCAAATCTCACGTTTCTCCCATTCGTTCGCACATTGGACGGCCTGCTCATAGAGAGCTTTCCCGACACCGCTCCCTTGAAACGTGCGGCGGACGTAAATTCGCTCGAGCTCGAACGCTTCCTCTCCCATTGCTTCCGTCTGGGCGTTATTGGCGTTCACTTTCAAGTAACCGGCCACTTCCCCGTTCAACGTGGCGAAGAAAAATTTCGAGTCGGGATTCGACAGTTCCGTTCTAAGTTGCGGCACGTTGTACGCACGCTCGAGATACGCCTTTAGGTGCGCCGGATCGTTCTCAGCCTCGAACGTCTCCGTGAACGTCTCGATGCTAATGTCTCGGAGCATGTCGACGTCTTCCAGTGTACAAGCTTTGATCGTAATCATCTGGCTTCCCCCCTTTAATAGTCTCGTTTGTGACCTCGCTTGACCGCTTCCCAATCCCCTTCAATGTTACGGCGCACCCGCTTCAACAATCGCAGCAGTTGCTCGGCTTCTTGATTGGAGAGACCCATGAGCGCCACGTCTGTTGAATGATTATGCTCGCGAAGGATGAACGGATAGACTTTTTGTCCTTTCTCGGTCGGATGCAGTCGTTTGATTTTCTTATTGTGCGGGTCGTCGACTCGTTGAATGAACCCCTCTCTCTCAAGCTTTTGAATCGCCCGTGCTGCCGTCGAGCGGTCGACTTTAATCAGTTCGGCCAGCTTTTCCTGGATGACCCCTGGCTCTTCACAAATTCGGACGACATATAAGTATTGTCCTTTCGTCAACTCGAGCTCTTTGAACTCGATGTTGCTTATCGAGTCGAGCGCGCGGGCAATCATCCCAATCTCTCGTAGATGGTCTCTCATGTAAGCCTCCCGAATATTGTATGTAGAATCTTTACATCTTCAGTTTAACAAATTTTATTGCATTTGCAACAAAATTATTATCATTTCTTTTCACACACAATGTGAGAAAATAAAGGTATCTATTTAAGAAACGAGGGGAAGTGTATGGCACACCGCATCTACACGACGAGCTTTTCGAGCGTCTATCCGCATTACATCGCGAAAGCCGAACGGAAAGGCCGGACGAAAGCAGAAGTCGACACGATCATCCGTTGGCTGACCGGCTATGACGAAGCCGGTCTCGAACAGCAACTCGCGTCTGAGGTCGACTTTGACACGTTCTTCGCCGACGCCCCACACATGAACGAAGACCGTGCACTCATCAAAGGCATCGTCTGCGGCGTCCGTGTCGAGAACGTCGAAGAGCCGCTCATGCGCGAGATTCGCTACTTGGACAAACTCGTCGATGAACTCGCAAAAGGCAAGGCGATGGAGAAGATTTTACGAGGAGGTGACGCTTGATGGATTATGCGACACTCGTCGACGACAAGCGGCTCGACGCCTTCATCCACTTGATTGACGTCATCGACGCGAATCTGCCGGACGGTTTTGAGAAGACGACCGACGGCACGGGCGTCCATTATGTCGTCCCCCTGTCGACGTATCCGTCCGGGTATCACTTGACACCAGGCACACCGCTCCCGTTTTTAAGTGTCATCGCCCAAAAGCGGCATCTCGCCGTCTATCATATGGGCGTCTACACGGACGAAGCGTTGCTCGATTGGTTCAAACGCCGTTACGCCGAAGAGGTGCCGACGAAGCTCGACATGGGTAAAAGTTGTATCCGTTTCAATAACGTGAAGCATATTCCGTACGAGTTGATGGGCGAACTCGTCTCGAAAATGACGCCTGAAAAATGGATTGCCGCATACGAGTCACGCTAAACAGGCAGGTCGGTGTCCGACCTGCCTGTTTGTTATACGGTGAATCGCTTCGTCATCTGGCGCATCTCGTCCGCCATGTTGGAAAGTTCTTGGGCCGAGGCCGTAATTTCTTCCATCGACGCCATCTGTTCTTCTGTCGCCGCCGACGTGTTCTCGGTTTCGCTTGCGGTCGTCTCGGTGATGCCTTGAATCTCGTTCACCGACGTCAAAATCTCGGTCGCACCGGCTGCCATCTCTTGGACTGCACTCGACACTTCCTCGACTTTTTGTCCGACTTCTTCAATCGCTCGCTTAATCTCATCGAACGCCACACCCGCTTGTTGAACGTTCGTGACGCTATGATCCATCTCACTTTCGACGACGTGCATCGTCTGGACCGCTTGTTTCGTCTCCGTCTGCGTGTCGCCGATCAAGCTCGAGATCCGTTTCGTCGCGACCGCTGATTCTTCAGCGAGTTTCCGTACTTCCGACGCCACGACGGCGAAGCCACGACCTTGGTCACCGGCTCGTGCCGCTTCGATGGCGGCGTTCAAGGCGAGCAAGTTCGTCTGCTCGGCGATGCCGGAGATCGTGCTCGTGATGCCACCGATTTCTTGCGAGCGAACGTCAAGTTGGCCGATGACCGCTTGCAGGACTTTCACTTTCTCGTTCATCGCTTCGAGCTGGGCTTCGAGCGTCTCAATCAGTTCGTTGCCGGTATCAACTTTTTGAAGTGCCCCGTCTGAGAGCTCGGTCATCTGTTGGGCGTTGTTTGAGACGTGATGAATCCCACGCGTCAAGTCGGTGATCGTCCCGTTCGACTCTTTCACTCTAGACAATTGACGTAACGACCCTGACGCGATTTCTTCCATCGTGACCGCTACCATCTCGGTCGCCTTCGTCGTCTCTTCGACATTCGTCTTCAAATCGTCAGACGATGTGGCGACACGTCCGGCTGTCGACGTGACGTTCCCAATCAATGTCCGTAAGCTTGCATTCATTTGATTGAAGGATGCCGCGAGCGTCCCAACCTCATCACGAGACGTATACGAACTGTCCGCGGTCAAATCTCCCGCGCCGGAACGGCTCATGAGCGCGTTCAACTCGCGAATCGGACGGACGATGAGACGTGTGATGTAAATGCCTAACCCGATCGCAATCACGCTACCAATCAGGACGATCGCCCAAAATATAAGGACGGTCCGTTCACGTTCGGCTTGCATCGCCCGACTTGCTGCTTCCGCTTCTTTATTAATGTCGTCCATGACGACGGTCGCTGTCTCGACGAGCGCGAGACGGACAGGACGCAAGTCATTCACGTACTGACGATATGCGGCGACGTTCTCGTTTCGAAGTGCCGGACGCATGACAGGGTCGACACCTGCCAAATACGTTTCAATCTCAGCGCTTAAATCTTCAATCTCTTGGTTAATCGAAGCGTCACGTGACGTATACGTATCATTAAACGTCTTCAAGTTTTGAATCATGCCATTTCGACGTTCCTCGATGTTTGCCTGAAGTTCTTCGTTACGGCTTCCGTCGGTCGTCAACATGAGTTCGAGTAGATAGCCTTCGAGTGCCCGGTTGTCTGTCCGAAGTTGACCGAGCGCGCGAATCGGGATTAACCGTTCTTCGTAAATCCCTTCCCCTGTATCCGCCATGCGGCCAATCATTATATGACTCATCGCCGCAACGATGACGAGTGTCGTCATAAACGCCGCAATCAAGACGGCCAGTTTTTTCGACATACTTAAATTTTTCATTTCTTAATCCCTCCTATTCCATGTATCGTATAAAGGGACGAAGACGTGAAGCGAGATTACACACTCGTTGACCTAACTTTAAATTTTCAAAGTGGACATTCATTTCGAAGTTATATTTTTCGTTGAGAACCTGCAATTCCAATCAACATTCAGGACTTCCGTCCGATAATAACGTAGCTCGAACGAACTATAACTAGAATGTGAGGAATTGCCATGAGTCTAACAAAACGGAACCACTTGATGCTGATCACGACGTTCGTCATCGTGTTGACGTCCGTCACCGTTCATCTGCTTCACCGCTTCACCGATTTCGCTTATTCGTACACCGTGCTTCGGAACGGCGTCACAGGCTACCCCTATTCAACCGCGACGTGGATGTTGTTCCTCGTCCCGATTATATTTTTTGTTTTCATGTTGGTGAGCGAGCAGAAACACCATCGCTCGTTCGCATACTGGATGATGCTGACGTTGACGTTCGCGAGCATCTCGACCGTCGCTGGTGGACAAGGGCTCGTCGAGTACCACTTCTCCATCTTCGTCGTATTGGCCATCTTGTCGTTCATGCGCCGAATCGACTTGATTGTCTATAGCACCCTCATCTTCGCCGTTCAACATTTAGTCGGATACTTCTTCATTCCTGAGATCATTTGTGGAACGAGCGACTATCCGTTCAGTTTACTACTCGTCCATGCCGTATATTTACTCTTGTTGAGCGCGGTGCTCATCGCACAGATTCATTTCAGAAACGTCGAGGCTGCCCGCGTGAAAGCGAACGAGGATGAGACGAGACGCCTACTTGACCAGGCGGTCGCAGACGCGAGCCGTCTCGTGACGTCATTGAAAGAACATGCCGTGGAACTCGAGGCTGCCGCGAGTCAATCGCTGACGTCAGGAGAACAAATCGCTGTGTCGGTCGACCCGATTGTGACCCATGCGACCGAGCAACAAACATCGATGACCCACGGTGCCGATGAGATTCAAGCCATCCGCTCCCTTACCGCCCTCATTCAAGAGCGTATGGCCCAGACGGCAAACGCCTCGTCGCGCATCGCGTCGGATGCAATCGCCGGAAATCGCGACATGCAACGCATGGAAGCAAAAGTCGAAGAGATTATCCAGGAATCGACGCGACTTGATGACGTCGTCACGACGATGTCGAACCGTTCAAGTGAGATTCAAGCCATCTTGCAACATGTCGAAACCATTTCTGAACAGACGAACATGCTCGCCTTGAACGCTTCAATCGAAGCGGCTCGTGCAGGGGAAGCCGGTCGTGGATTCGCCGTCGTCGCGGCCGAAGTCGGGAAGCTCGCCGTTCAATCCCGCGAGTACGCATCTGAGATGACACGGGTACTCGGCGGATTAATGGAAGACACGACAGTCGTTCGAGATTCAGCGAAGCTATTCAAACATGCGACGGAGAACTGTCAAACTGTCACGACAGATGTCACTGCCGTCTTCACCCGCTTAACCGAGGATGTCTCTGAAATCGATGCACAAATCACATCCATCCAAGAGACCCGTCAACACGTGACGTCTCAAATGGGCGCACTTGAAACTCGTCTCGCCTCGACGAAATATGCCGCAAGCGAGCTGCAACACCAAATCGAGCACGTCGCGTCAGCAACAGAAGAACAAGTCGCGATCCAAAAAGAACTGCGTCACATGTCGGACCGTCTCGCCTCGACTGCGAACACGCTCGACGTCGTGACGAGTCAGCTCGAACAACGGGCCAACACATAAAAACAAGCCGCGACTTTACTGTCGCGGCTTGTTTTTATAACGTGTCAACTAACTGTTTGAGTGCTTCTTTCAGCGGGGTCACCGGCCGCCCGAGCACCAATTCAAAGTCGTTCGACTCGACTTCAAGCGACCCGTTGCGAATGCTGTCTTGAATGCCGACGACGATGGGGATCGCCCCTTCCGGCACGCCCGCACCGCGCATGATGTCACCGTAGGCCTCGGCACTCACTTCTTGGAGTGCGACGTCTCGCCCAAGGACTTCGCTGAGCGCCTCGACAAGCTCGGTTTGCGTGTGGAGCGGACCGGAGAGTTCGAAGATTTCTTGATCGAAGTCATCCGACATGAGGACGTTTGCCGCCGCTTCCGCATAATCTCGTTGGAGCGCCCATCCGACTTTCCCATCACGTGCCGCCGTCACCCAAGGTGCGCCGGCAAGGACGCCTTGGATGCTCCCGAGTTCGTTCTCTAAGTACCAGTTGTTGCGTAGAAACGCATGCTTGATTCCCGTCCGTTCGATGGCGCCTTCCGTCTCGACGTGCGGCGGTGCCATCAAGTTCTGACTCTGCTGGGCATCCGCGAGACTCGTATAGGCGATGAACTTGACCCCTGCTGTCTCTGCGGCTTCGACCGCGTTCGCATGTTGACGAATCCGCGTCTCGTTGTCCCCGTCTGCTGAGATGATGAGAAGTCGCTCGACCCCTTTGAACGCCGCTTCGAGCGTCTCCGGCTTGTCAAAGTCGCCATGACGCACATCGACGCCTTTTTCTTTCAATAGTGACGCTTTCTCTAGGTTGCGGACGCTGACGGCCACTTCACTTGCCGGTACGGATTCAAGCAAGAAATCGACAATCTTCGAACCGAGTTTCCCGGTCGCCCCTGTGACTAAATATTTCATGATTTATTTCCTCCCTTTAACCTGTAATCAAATCAGTTACATGTAATCATCATAGTTACAGCATCTTCGTTTGTCAATTGTTTGTTCCCTGTTATACTGAAGATGTAACCAATTCGCTTACACGACAGTTCAGAAAGGTGGTGGCTTATGTCAATTAGTAGCCGTTTCGCAGTTGGCATTCATATCTTGACGTTAATCGAGTTCAACAAGGACGGCGTCACCTCGTCTGATTATTTAGCCGGGAGCGTTAATACGAACCCTGCCTTAATCCGTAAAATCATGGCCATGTTGAAGAAGGCCGACTTGATTGAAGTGAAACCCGGCGTCGCCGGCGCCAAACTGACGAAAGAATTGACCGAAATCTCACTATATGATGTGTATCAAGCCGTCAACGTCGTCGAGGAGAACGAGTTGTTCAGCATCCATGACAATCCGAATCCGGCATGTCCTGTCGGTCAACATATCCAAACGACGATTGAACCGATTTTTATTCACGCCCAATCGGCGATGGAATCAGTATTGAAGCATGTGACGCTCGCCGATATCGTCCAAGACGTCGCCACAAAAAGCCAAGGAACCTAACGACCGGTTCCTTGGCTTTTTTATATGAGTCCGTATTTTTCAAAACTATTGGCGAGCCCGTCCGCTTCACAAGCGTCGGTCACGTCGTCCGCGACCCGTTTCACCTCGGGTTTGGCGTTCCCCATCGCGACACCGATCTCGACATACTCGAGCATCTCGATGTCGTTCAACCCGTCTCCGTAGGCAAACGTCTGCGATCGCTCGAGCCCTAGATGTTCAAGCAGCGTTGCAATCGCCGTCGCCTTGTTGATGCCTGGAATGGACAGCTCGCCGCTGTTGGCGCCAAACACGGCAACGGTACTCGGGATGACGGTAAATCGAGAAGCGAACTCGCTTTGGATGACATTAAGCGGAATTGATGAACCGAGAAACGAGATTTTGTTGACGTTCGGACGGACGAGGTCAACCCCTTCCTTCATCGCGTCATGGAACGGTTTCAAGCCCCGTTCAATCGTCGCACTCGCTTCCGGGTTGCTCGTCATCAAGTCCTCGATCAGTTGTGCGATCCGTGCTTTCGCATTTCCACCGGCGTACAGACCGTCGTTCGATTCGAGATAGAAATCGATGCCATGTTCCGTAAAGAACGAGACGAGATGGGTTAAATCCTCGGTCGATACGTGTTGATGAAACAAGATATCCTCTTCAAGCTCGATATAGCCACCAGCTGCCCCGATAATGCCGTCGAAGCCGACATCGAGTATGTCCGGGAACAGTTCCGCTTTCGAGCGCCCCGTCGACAAGAAGACGAGGTGGCCGTTTTGTCTGGCTTTTTGAACGGCTTCCTTAGCTGATTCCGGGATATTCCCGTGTTCATCGACGAGTGTGCCATCGACGTCTAAAAAGATGATTTTTTGCATACTTTATCTCCCCTTCCCTGTAAAAAAAGAAAAACCTAAACCAGACGCAATGGATGCGCCAGATTTAGGTTTTGCCTGCAAGTCAGTAACAATCCTAACGATATGCGGTTCGTTTCCAGCATACCGCTCGTGCGTTCCTCCTGTCAAAATGATGAAATGACATTCGACACTTGACTTTAAGTTCAAATGAACTTAAATTAATGATATAGAGGTTCATTTGAACTTAAAAGGAGGAATAGTTGTTGACCCTACTCATTGGGTTTTTACTGCTCGTTGTCGTGATGCTCGCACTTGATTTAGGTGTATTTCACCGAAAAGCCCACGAGGTGTCCATGCGCGAGGCATGGACGTGGACGTTCGTCTGGATCGGGATTGCCATCGCCTTCGGCGGTTGGTTGTTCTACTCGCAAGGGAGCGCGGTCGCGACCGAGTACGCAAGCGTCTACTTTATCGAGAAAGCGCTCGCGATTGACAACGTGTTCGTATTTTCGCTCGTCTTCGCCTACTTCGCCATCCCGCTCAAATACCAGCACAAGGTGTTGTTTTGGGGCATCCTCGGCGCGATTTTCTTCCGAGCCGTCTTCATCGTCGCCGGTGTGTCGCTTTTGGAGAACTTTAGTTGGGTCTATTACGTGTTCGGTGCCTTCCTCGTCTATACCGGGTGGATGATGTACAAGAACATCGGGAAGGAGGAGTCGCTCGAAGCGAACAAGACGATTCGCTGGCTCGAACGTCGCTTGCCGCTCACACAAGACATCTCTTCGGGTAAGTTTGTGAAGCGCCTAGGCGGAAAGCTATTTTTCACACCACTCTTCATCGCGCTCCTTTTCATCGAGCTGTCGGATATCGTCTTCGCCGTCGATTCGGTCGCCGCTAGCTTCGCGTACTCGCGTGACCCGTATATCATCTTCTACGCGAACATCATGGCGATTCTCGGACTCCGTAGCCTCTATTTCGTCCTCGCCAACTTGATTGACCGCTTCTACTATTTGAAACACGGACTCAGTTTCATGCTTGTCTTCATCGGAACGAAGATGGTATTCGGGGATGTGTACAAGATGCCGAACTGGATGTCACTCGGTGTGATCATCGTCGTGATTCTGATCAGTGTCGTCTATAGTTTTTATAAAACGAAACCTAACGAGGGAAGCATGCGTAAAAGAGAGACGAGTTAACGTTCAGTTGTAATGGTTTCGTCTATGAAAAAAGGTGGTGCAACATGTTTGACCGGATTGGAGATATAAGTATCGGATTCATGTTCGGCATTGTATTCATGCTCTTGACCGATAGTATGATCGGACTTGTCGTCGGTTCATTGCTTGGTATCGGTTTCGCAATCACACCATACTTGTCAAATCGCCGTTCGCGTGACGACATGCCACAAGTTCGTTAAGTAACGTATAATCAAGAACGTGTCGATTGTTGAAGAAAGTTCATCTTACTTTACGTTTTCTTCGCGTACCAATACACGAAAAGCCGTCGGTCCATTTATGACCGACGGCTTTCTGATAAAAACATAATGTATAGGTCCCCCTTATTCGCTCCTATCCGCCTTAGTAGGCACTTGCACATCTGCTTTAGCTGTTCCCTCTTCTTTTTCCAACTCTTCAATCAATCGCTTCATCTCGGCAATTTCCCGTTCTTGCGCATGGATGATTTCTTCTGATAGTTGTTTCACACGCGGATCTTCAATTTCCGCTCGTTCACTCGTTAAAATCGCAATCGAGTGATGTGGAATCATCGCTTTCATCCAACTGACGTCGTCGACCGTCGTCTGACTCCGGACGAGCCAAAGCGAGACGGCAAATACGATTGCGCTAACCCCTAAAATGACTGCGTTCTGTCTCTTATTTTTGTACATCCCCCACATAAAAAGCATCATGACGAATGCCATGACCGATCCCATAATCAGTGCCATGTAAAGTCGTGTTTGACTGAAAAGGATGTGGTCGAGCTGAAACACGTTCAAATACATGAGCCAATACATGAGAAACGTTGAGACGCCAATCATGACCCCAAATTTTACGTATGGATTCAAATGGATTCCTCCTTTGTTTTGTATGGTTAACACTATGTTTCCACTGTTTCTGAATCAAAAACATGAGCTATTTTTACGTTTCTTCGATTTCACTTCTTTTTCACAAACGACGGCTATACTGTCAAAATGGACTTACTAGAAAAAGGAGAACGCCTCGTGCTTAACACTTTACAACACTTTATGGCAAGGCTAAGCCAGATTGTCACGTGGACGTATTTGGAACGTTCGAATGAAACGTTCATCGAAGGGATTGCTTTCTCCTCGAAAAAAATAAAAAAAAATTATTTATTCGTCTGCATAACCGGACACCGGCATGACGGACACAACTTCATCGATGAAGCCATCGCAAACGGAGCCATCGCCATCGTCGCGGAACGACCAATCGATGCGCCTATACCCGTCATTTATTGTCGAGATACCAAAATCGCTTTGGCCGAGCTCGCGGCGACGTTTTATGACGAGCCTTCTAAACGTTTACGTGTACACGGGGTCACGGGGACGAACGGGAAAACGACGACGACCTCGCTTGCATATCAACTCTTCACAGCTCTCGGGATGAAAGCCGGGTGGGTCGGAACGCTTGGGATTCAATACGCCGGTCAGACGTTTACGACACCGAACACGACACCCGACCCGTTGACCGTCAACCGTCATCTAAATGAAATGGTTAAAGCGGGAATCACCGACTGCGTGATTGAAGTCTCCTCTCAGGCAATCGCTGAATCCCGAATCACTGGACTTTCTTTTCAATCGGCATCTTTTCTGAACCTGACCCAGGATCATCTCGACTATCACGGGTCGATAGAATCCTACGCGGAGACGAAAGCACGCCTATTCCAACAAGTGAAGACGAACGGCCATGTCTTCTTTAACAGAGATGACCCGTTCCATGTACAGATGGACAGCGCGACACCTGGCGACGTGAAACGAAGCTACTACAGTCGACACGACGCTTCTGCTGATTTGTTTAGACAACTTGACCGCGATCGATTGTCAATTAGTACGAAAGGACAATTCATTGCCGTCATACCTCCGTTCAAAGAGACGTACAACCTCGACAACCTGCTGTGCGCGCTCGGAATCGTCCTCGCGACCGGAGTGTCGCTTGAAAACGCCGCACCGCATCTTGCCTCTCTTCGCTTGCCGAGCGGAAGGCTCGAACGAATCGAAGGAATCGCTTCCCTCGCCTATGTCGACTACGGGCATACGCCAGATGCGATTCAGAAAGTTGTCACAGTGTTGACCGAACGTCATACCCGCGTCCTCGTCCTGCTCAGTGCCGCCGGAGAGCGGGACCGCTCAAAGCGGAGCGGGATGACAGAGATTGTTTCACAGTCGGGAGCGGACTATATTTTATCGGTCCACGATCCGAGAGGCGAGGCCCCACAACAGATTCTTGACGATTTAGCGCTCGGTCAGTCTGCCCTCCCTCCGCTGTCCGTTCATCCAACACGGCACGACGCCATCCGTGCGTTCGCCGAACAGCTTCCGAACTATGACTGTGGCGTCATTTTCGGAAAAGGACATGATCGAATCGAACGTATCGACGGCGAATTGATTCCGTGTGACGAACCTGCCCTCATCCATCGTTTCTACCCAAACGAAAGGGAACCTGGAGATGCATCACGAACTGAAGGTTGAGAAGAAAAGGAGGGAGGGAATGCATGAAGATACTAATTGTGGATGACGAGATGAAGATGCGCCGCCTGTTGCGACTCTTTCTCGAAGGCGACGGTTATACGTGTCTCGAGGCGAGCGACGCGGCCGAAGCGCTTGAACTCATGGCCGAACGTCCTGACTTAGTCTTATTGGATATTATGATGCCGGACGTGGACGGCATCACCTTCTGTCGTCAACTGAAAAAGCGAGATGCGGACTTACCCGTCGTCTTATTGACGGCGCGGTCCGACAGTGAAACGACGATTCGCGGCTTAGACGCCGGGGCCGATGACTATGTGACGAAACCGTTCGATGGGAACGTCTTACTCGCCCGGATTCGTGCCGTGTTACGCCGTAGCCGACTCACGAACGTCAGCTATGGTCCGCTGCGATATGACGAACCGAGCGGCCGTGTGCTCTATGAGGAACAAGAAGTCGTCCTAACTCCAAAAGCGACGGCGATTTTAAAATTGTTTCTCGAGCATCCGAACCGTTTGTATCATCGCATGGATTTGTACGACCTCGTCTGGCCGTACTCTTCAGAATCCGATCCCCGGACCGTCGACGCTCATATCCGCATGATTCGGGATAAGCTCGGGGAGGCTGGTTTTCCGATCGATGATTATTTGAAGACCGTGTGGGGACGGGGATACCGCTGGGTCGAGGGGAGGGATCCATCATGATGCCTTGGCGAAATAGTCTCCCGTTTCGAATCAGTCTCGTCTTTCTATTGACGACATTACTCATTGAAAGCGTCTTGTTCATCCTTTTGTATCACACGTTGCTCGGGGAGCGGGTCGTCGAGGAGATGGACCGGCTCGAGTCACGGGCAGAAAGCCACGCGAGTGTACTGGCGATGAGTTTTGACGAAGAGACGATTTCGCATGTCGCGACGATGGAAAGCGAAACCGACACGAAAGTCGCCATCGTCGCACCGGATCAGACGGTACTCGACACATCCAATCGCTTCCCGGACGTCTTGTCAGGGTTCATCGGTGACGTTTCTAATCCGACTACGCTCGATGAAACAGTCGTGCTCGAGACGGACTGGGAAAACAAGCCGTATCTTGCCGTTCGGACGCCGATCGAGTCGATGGATGGGGCGACACGGTATGGCTATGTGTACATGTTCCTACCGACCGAAATCATCCACGGCATCAGCCACCGCTTACAGGTTCGCTTCCTGTACATCACCGCTATCGCGCTCATCGTCACGGCATTGACGTTCCTCTTGCTCAGTCGACTCATTTCGAATCCGATTCAGCAACTTCGCCGAGCGACCGAGAACGTGTTGACGCGACCGGATCAGCTCACCCTCCCGACGTCACGTGTCGATGAGATCGGGGAACTCGCCCGCTCCATTGAATCGATGTCGCTCGAGCTGGTGCGTTTAAAAAATGAGCGCAATCAATTTCTTTCCAATCTCGCCCACGAGATCAAAACACCACTCACGTATTTACAAGGGTACGCCGAGATTGCATCCAAACCTCAAACACCCATCGCACTGAAGGAGCAATCGATTCAAACGATTTTAGAGGAGAGCCAAGCGTTAACGGAACTCGTCGAGAATGCGTTTCAGCTCGCTCAACTTGACGAGAACACGTTCACACTCCATAAGGAGGACATCATGGTTTCAGAACTATGTGTTGATTTGACCCGTGTCCTCACCTCCATGTTTCGTGTCACCCCGATCACGTTCGAGAGTCGCCTTGCGAATATGGCCGATGTGCCGCTTTGCATCGACCATAATCGAATCATCCAAGTGTTCCGTGCGCTCGGGCATAATGCCATCGAGCATAGCGGGGCGACCCATGTCACTCTCGATGGCACTTTGAAACAAGACACGATTCTATTCACCATCCGGGATGACGGTAGAGGTATCCCTGAAGAAGACGTACCATATATCTTCGAACGTCTCTATCGCGTCGAGAAGTCCCGCTCGAGACGAACGGGTGGAAGCGGGCTCGGGCTCGCCATCGCGCAACAAATTATCCAATATCATGAAGGTTCGTTACATGTCGCCTCCAATCATTCGGGCACGACGTTTACGATCGTCCTCCCCCTCCTAAAAAATGAGCCGCTGCCTGTCTACAGGTAACGGCTCATTTTTATGATGGACTCACCCCATGGAAAGATTAGGGTACTGCTCCTGCTTGTAAAAGCGTTACCCAGTCCCCATCTTCATACAAGTAGACGCTATTGTCAGACGTGGCGAGTAAGAGACGTCCCTCTTTAATGGCGAGTTCAAGCGGGAGCGCTCCCGCTTCTAAGTCAGGTAACGGAAGGACCGTCTCTCCTTCATCCTTTTGTAAGACGAGTTTATAAACAGACGCTTCGCGTACGTAGGCGAGTGTCGTGTCGTCTTTCGCGGCAAGAAGGATGTGCTCGTCTGTAATCCATGCTTCGAACGTATCGCCCCCATCATCTGAGACGAGCATCCCGTTCGGACCGTACACATACACACGTCGCGGTTCACTGGAGTCGGCGAGAAGACCGGCAATCCCGTGTCGAGCCGTCCCTTCCATCTTCATCGGGTCAAACGTCTCACCTTTGTCGAGGGAACGATAAAAGCCCGGTCGTAACTCACTTGTCGGTTCTTCTAGATAGACGTATAGACTTTCGGAACGATACCCCACGCTCATATGATGAAAATCCGCTTCCCCTTCGAGCGAGCGGATTTCGAGCGTCTCTCCTCGGTCGGTACCGCGGACGACACCGAGCGGATTTTTATATGCGGATTGCGGTTCAGGGTGCCCGCTCGCATAAAATCCATCTTCGACGAGCTCAAAACCCATATAATCATGTCGGTTTGACATGAGCTCATACCAGCCGTCCTCACGATACTCCATCAACCCATGGTGCGTCGCTACGACTGGACGGGCATCTTCCTGCCAAAACCCGGCACCATGGATGTGCGTGATCGCCGCGTCGGCTTTGACTTGTTGCCAATTGTCGGTCTCATTTTGTGGTGACGCTTGTTCCACCTCGGCTTCTGGCGCCTCCGGTTCAGGTGTCATTTCATTCGAAGGCGTGCTCGCGCAAGCGGTTAATAATACGGTCGCCAAAAGAACTGACAGACTCAACGTTTTCTTCATGTGTTTTTTCCTCCATCTTCAGCATCGTTCTCAGTGTACCGTCTAAAGATGAAAGAATTGTTAAATTCGAAGCGTCCGGGCATTGAGCGCCACGATGATTGTGCTCAAACTCATCAACACCGCACCGATGGCTGGTGACAGTAGGATGCCAAACGGGGCAAGGACGCCGGCTGCTAACGGAATGGCGAGGATGTTGTATCCTGCTGCCCACCAAAGGTTTTGAACCATCTTGTTATACGTTCGACGCGACAGCTCAAGAATGTTCAACACGTCTTTCGGATTGCTTCGAACGAGGACGATATCCGCCGTCTCGACAGCCACATCGGTTCCGCTGCCGATCGCGATGCCGACGTCTGCTTGCGCCAACGCGGGTGCATCATTGATTCCATCTCCCACCATCGCCACTTTACTACCGTCGGCTTGAACCGTCTGGACTTGACGGGATTTGTCGTCTGGCAAGACTTCGGCATAGACTTCATCCATTTGAAGCTGTGACGCTACCCAGTTCGCTACTTTTTCATTGTCTCCTGTCAACATGATGGAGCGGATGCCCCGATCGTGTAACGCTCGAATCGTCTCACGCGCCTCATCGCGCACGATGTCCGCTAAGGCAATCATGCCAATGAATTGGTCATCTTTTAAAATAAACACAACCGTCTTCCCGGCAGCCGACCATCGCTCAAACGTTTCTTCCGGGAGCGGTTCTCCAGCATCACGCATATAGCGAGGGCTGACGACTTGGATTTTCTCGTCGTTCACGAAGCCTTCAAGTCCGATGCCGGTCATGGAACGGAACGCGTCCACTTCGAACAACGGTAACGATCGATGGGTTGCCTCACGCACGATGCCTTTCGCGAGCGGATGTTGCGAAGCGCTTTCGACTGATGCCGCAAAACGTAACACGTCTTCTTCCGTATTAGGTGCCATCGATTCGATATCCGTCACACCAAAATCCCCTTGCGTCAACGTTCCCGTCTTGTCGAAAATGACGGCATCCAAGTGACGTGCTTCTTCAAATTGGGTGCGATTGCGAATGAGCAGGCCACGCTTCGCCGATATACTTGTCGAGACCGCCACGACGAGCGGTGCCGCCAACCCAAGTGCATGAGGACATGAGATGACCATGACCGTGACCATCCGCTCGACGGCAGTGCCAACCGGATAGCCAAGCGCAATCCAAACGAAGAAAGTGAATAATCCGGCACCGATTGCGATATAAAAAAGATATTTTGCCGCACGGTTGGCAAGGTTTTGTGTGCGCGACTTCGACTGTTGCGCTTCATGTACCAACTCAATGACTTTGGACAAGTACGTCCCTTCACCCGTCCCTGTCGTCCGAATCGTCACGCTTCCCTCCTGATTGATGGAACCCGCAATCACAGGATGCCCCGGTTCTTTCTCAATCGGCAAGGACTCCCCGGTCAGCATTGATTCGTCGATGGTCGTTCGTCCTTTGACCACTTCCCCGTCGACCGGGATTTGTTCGCCTGGTTTAACTAAAATCAAATCTCCTGCTTTCACGTCTGCCACTGGTATATCTTCAGCACCTTCATCATTCACGCGGTGGGCTACGCTCGGCAGAAGTCGGACAAGTTGTTGAAGTGCATTCGACGCACCCATCACGGACTTCATCTCTACCCAATGCCCGAGCAACATGATGACAATCAACGTCGCTAACTCCCAAAAGAAGTCGTGCCCATGCCCGTATCCAACGACGACGGCCACGCTATAAACATACGCAACGCTAATGGCGAGTCCGATCAACAGCATCATGCCCGGGTTTCTATCTCGTAATTCAACGAGGCTTCCTTTCAAGAACGGTCCGCCTCCATACAGATAAACAATGGTCGATAGGATAAACAAAAGGGGTTTCTCATAGGCGAATGTGAGTTCAAATCCCGCCCACTGTTGGATCATGTCTGACAATATGACAATGGGCACCGTTAACACGAGCGATACATAAAATCGACGTTTATACATTCCAATCATGTGATCATGACCGGTTTCGTCTGAATGACGTCTATCCGCTTCCTTGTGAGAAGAATGCATATGGTCATGATGGTCCATGTCGATCACCTCCTATATACCATATACCCCTATACAGTATATGAAACTCAATTTTTTGATTTAACAAATATTTCATAAACGAGTGCTATAAAGAGAGTACAGTCACTTAATGATGCGTGTCTAAACGTGGAGTGCAGCTTGTTTCACCAAATGATTGACAATCTTTTTATGCAGGAGGAATTCACATGAGACTAAACAATAAAATCACGGCGTTGACGATGACGCTTGCCTTAAGCGCCGGACTCGCCGCTTGCGGTACGAACGATCAAACGATGGACGACATGCCTAACGAATCGATGAGTGAGATGGATCATGGCGAGATGGACATGTCCGGTTCTGGTGAAGTCCCGACTGATCTCCAAGAAGCTGAAAACCCGACGTTCAAAGTCGGCGATCAAGCAATCATCACGGAGGCACATATGCCTGGAATGGAGGGAGCCGAGGCGACCATCGTCGGCGCCTACGATACAGTCGTCTATAGCATCTCGTATGATCCCATGCATGGCGGTGAACGCGTACGTGACCATAAATGGATCATTCACGAAGAGATCGTTGACGCAAAAGCCGACGCTTACGAGCCGGGTGACGAAGTGACGGTCGATGCTGAACATATGAGGGGGATGGGCGGTGCCACTGCCACAATCGACTCGGCTGAAGAGACGACTGTTTACATGGTCGATTTCGAGCTCGACAGCGGGGAGCGCGTGACGAACCACAAATGGGTGACGGAAGACGAGCTTTCTGCAAACTAAAGGAACGTCGCACAATCTATAAAACAATCAGAAAGAACCTGTCCGAGTTAGATAGGTTCTTTTTAGGATGTCAATATATTTTTTTGAAATATAAATGAAATATTAAATTATATTTTTGATGGTAAAATTTCTTTATAAGGTTGCTAATGTCGCATTGTACCACTTTCTAACAGCGAAGGGATTTACATAATCATGAAAAAGAAATTAATGACAATTACATTAAGCGTACTACTTACCATCGGTCTAATCACCCCTGCCTCGACACCGGTCGAAGCATCCACATACTATAAAGCGGTCGTGACGACGAACAATTTGAACGTCCGCTCCGGCCCTGGAACGACGTATCCTGTCGTCGCAACCGTCAATACGGGTCAAACGTTCTCGGCTCAAAGCACGACGGCCGCCTGGACAAAAATCAATTACAACGGCACGTCTCGCTACGTCTCGAGCTCATTCCTTAAGCCTTACACGAGCACGACGCTCCAAACGACGTCAGCGGCGACGCTCCTCATGCCGACAAAAGGCACATTGACGCAAAAGTACGGTCCGGCGAGCGGCATTTACGGCTACACGTTCCATAACGGCATCGACCTCGCCGCAGCGAAAGGTACACCGGTCCAGGCTGCTTCTGGCGGTCAGGTCATCGTCGCCCGTAACGCCGGTGCCTACGGGAACCACATTATGATCACCCATCAAATCAATGGTCAGTCGTATACGACCGTCTACGCCCACCTCGACCGTTTGAACGTCGTCCAAGGACAGACCGTCTTACGCGGTGCGACGATCGGAACGGTCGGGAACACTGGCAACTCGTTCGGTAGCCACCTTCACTTCGAAGTCCATAAGTCGCCGTACGTCTACAGCAGTAGCGCGCCAGCGAATAGCCTTAACCCTTATAACTTCTTTTGACCCTTCCCCCCATCCTCCATCGGATGGGGGTTTTTTCGTGTGATTTTTCTGCCATTTACGATTCACATAGGTCATTTGGTGGAATTGAAACATGTATTCTATATATTTTTTATCATTTCACTTTGTCCCGCCCAAGTTTGCATCGTTTTCAATAGGACTTTGTGTCAGCTATGGGCGTTAGACAAGTTAACGTATAATAAGAGTAGGTATTTACATATCTTTTGTATTCATATTCCTGAACCTATAGATAACCTATAGATGAAATTCAAATGTAAGACGAAGGGAGGTTAAGTTTACGATGAAACGAAAGGCTTACTTTTCGGCACGCCGTCGCCACGGTCATTCAAATCTACAACGATCTCATCGTAACATCCGCCATTCCACCGTTCGAACCATCCCTATCGCTTCCATTGTCAATGAAGCACAAGATGCTGTCTGTTATATCGACTTCACATGTCATCATCTCTATTCGAACGATCATTTACGTGAACTCTGTCCGTCGATGCCGACCCGACGCTTCAGTAGCATGGAGGCGCTGTCGGCGTTCTTTCTTGAAAAGTTTGAACAGAACGGTGCGGATCTGGACGTCGTCAAACTTCTCTGGCAAGAGCTGCTCGACAAACGCTTCACCGAGCGTCCACAAATGGACGCCCGACGCATTCAAGTCGGGGAGCGCATTTTGCAACTGATCTTTAATTTTATGACGACACCACGGGGTGTGTTCATTATGTGGCGTGACGACACGGAAGCGATTCGCTTTGAAGAACAAAAAGACGCGTTCTTGGCCGAACTGTCGCACGACTTCCGTACGCCACTCACAGCAATTACCGGCTATGCCGAACTGCTCACCTATCGTCATACCGATGATGAGAAGACGCATGCGATGCTGAAGCTCGTGAAACAAGAAGCCGAACGACTCGAACGCCTCGTTGACAACTTCCTCGATTACCAGCGGGTCTCTTATTCAGAAGAGCTCCTCAATCGAGAGACATTCGAACTGAAACCGGTGCTCGAAACGATTGTCGCGAGTTACGACACGACTTCCATGCAGCATCGCATCGTCTTGACCGCGAACGACGATGTAACGCTCAACGCCGATCAAGACAAATTGTTGCAACTCATCCATAATCTGATGGGGAATGCCATTAAATACTCCCCCGACGGTGGCACAATCAAAATTCATGTCACCGACGAAGACGGTACGCTCGTCTTATCCGTTACAGATTCTGGAATCGGGATTCCGGAAGAAGCACTCCCTCATATTTTTGACGAATACTATCGCGTCGATTCCGATGCCCATCGTCCAATTAAAGGGACGGGATTAGGACTTCGCATCTGTAAGCGTATTGCTGAAGCACACGGTTGGGCCATTCAGGCCGATTCCGTGTATGGGGAAGGGACGACGTTCTCGATTTATTTCTATCCGGCGTCCGTAACCGAGACGCTCCCGCCCCCAGAACGAGAAGTATACGAATGATTGACCTTCGTCCATCAAAAAATGATGAGCGAAGGTTTTTTCTTTATTTAAAAGAAAACGGTTTCTTCTCGCTACAAAAGAGGAACATCACTATCACGTGTGCTTTTACTTATATAAATATGAAAGGAGTCATCACAGTGATTTTCATACGCACTACATACATATCGTCAACCAATTCAATCAAGGAAGGGGTTTTACTATGAAAAGAGGAGTCGGCATTGGACTCGTTGTCTTGTTGATTGCTGCGCTTGGCGGCCTCGTCTGGTGGATGCAAGGTGGGCAAGAGCAGGCCTCTAACACTGCGAACTCGGATGAGAAAGTGACGCTCGACTTTTGGTCATTTTGGGGGTCTGAAACGAGACGCCCGATTATTGAACAGATGATTTCAGACTTCAACGAATCGCAAGACGAGATTTTCGTGAAACATACGTTTATCCCGTTCGGTGACATTTGGACGAAAGAACTCGCTGCTGTCGCTTCGAAAAATCAAAACGCGATTCCGGACGTCGTCGTCGGGGATATTAACGCCATCAAGCTACGCGGGCAAAAGCAACAAGTCGAACCGCTAAATAACTTGGTCGATGTGAACGCGTTACAAGGGGTCATGCACCCGGAGGCGTGGGACGCCGTGCAATATGAGAACGAAACGTATGCGGTGCCGTTCACGATGGACACACGTCTCTTGTTTTACAACAAGAAAATGTTAGAAGAGGCCGGGTACACCGAGCCGCCACAAACGTGGGCCGATTTGACCGAGATGAGCGAGAAGATCACGGTCAAACAAGGCAATACATTTGAAAAAGTCGGCTTCTATCCCCTCTTCGGTGTCGGGACCGACGTCTGGCTCATCAATGCCGACGGACGGAACTACATCACGAAAGATGGCGAGGTCACGATTAACACGCCAGAAGACCGCGAAGCGTTAGAGTGGATCAACGAATTCACAGACAAGATGGGCCGCAAAGAAATCGATGCGTTCAAAGCCGAGTTCGGTGAGCAACAAGCGAACCCGTTCTTGTCTGAAAAAGTGGCGATGTACGTCGATGTCGCCACGTTCTACACGCAAATCCGAGACTATGGTGACCACCTTGACTACGGGGTCGTCCCGCTCCCAGAACGAGAAGAAGGTAGCGGACATTACAGCTGGAGCGGCGGCTTCGCCCTCGAAATCCCGAAAGGGGCGAAACACCCGAAAGAAGCCGCAACATTTATCGAGTACATGGCCGGCAAAGAAGCGCAAATGTATTGGGCGGAGAAAAACTTCGACCAAGTCGCGAACCAAGAAGCAGGTCGCGCGGTAGCCGATCAACTCGAGGACAAAGAGAAGGAAGTGTATGAAGTGGCACTCACGGCCATGGAAAACACTCTTTTGACCCCTGTCCCGGTCGAGGTGCCTGATTTGGTCAGCCTCGTGAGCCCGGAACTCGAGCAAGCGACGCTCGGAAAGAAAACACCTGAACAAGCACTCCAAGCAGCCGAACAAAAAGTAAAAGCTGCCAAGGAGGGAGCACAGTGAAGAACCCGCTCCGCCGTGCCGACACTTGGCAAGGCTATCTCTTCATTATGCCCTGGCTCATCGGATTCGCCGTCTTAACGGCGGGTCCGATGCTGTTTTCGCTCGCGGCGAGTTTCACCGACTATGATATGACGTCCCGGATGAATTTCATCGGCATCGTCAACTATACGACGATGTTCACAAAAGATGACCTGTTTTGGGTCTCACTTTATAACACGTTCTTTTTTGTCATTTGGAGCGTGCCGCTCACGACGGTCGGGGCGATGATTTTGGCCCTCTTACTCAATAAAGGCATCCCGGGCCAGCGCGTGTTCCGCACCATTTTCTATTTGCCGGCCGTCTTGTCTGGCGTCGGCGTCTACTTATTATGGATGCAGATGTTATCCCCGTCATCCGGTCTCGTGAACACGATGCTCGGATTTATCGGCATCGACGGTCCCGCGTGGCTCGCCGACCCGAACTGGACAAAGCCGGCCCTCATTTTAATGAAGATGTGGTCGGTCGGTGGAAGCATGCTGTTTTATCTCGCCTCGCTCCAGAGTGTACCGAAGACGCTATATGAGGTCGGGGCACTCGAAGGAGCGAATTGGTGGCACCGCTTCCGCTACATCACGTTCCCGCTCATCACACCGGTCGTCTTTTTTGATTTAATCACGAGCACAATCGGTGCATTCCAAATCTTCTCGGAAGCGTACGTCATGAGTGAAGGTGGGAACGGCGGGCCGGTCAACTCGCTCTTGTTCTACAATTTGCGCATTTGGAATCAGGCGTTTGAGGTGTATAACATGGGGTATGCGATGTCGATGACGTGGTTCTTGTTCGTGATCGTCCTCTTGCTGACGCTTTTCAATTTCAAATTCGCGAAAAAATGGGTGTATTATGAGGGGGATCGCCGATGAAATCGTTACGCGGAAGTAACTTAGTCGTGTTTCTGTTGCTCTGCCTCGGCAGCGTCCTAATTTTATTGCCGCTCTGGTGGATGATCTCGACGTCGTTGAAACCGATGGCGGAAATCCTCCAGTTTCCTCCGACGTTCTTCCCGGACGACTGGCAGTTCAGCAACTATTTAAAAACGTGGCAAGCCGCCCCATTCACGCTTTATTTAGTGAATACATTGTTCATCACACTTCTCGTCGTCATCGGCAACGTGCTCGTGAACGCATTTGTTGCCTATGGTTTCGCGAAAATTCAATTTCCGGGACGCAATGTATGGTTCGTCATTTTGCTGTCGACGATGATGATTCCCGGCTTCGTCACGCTCGTACCCCAATATATCTTGTTCTCTCGGCTCGGTTGGTTGAATACGTATTTGCCACTCATCGTGCCGGCGTTTTTCGGTAGTGCGTTCTTTATCTTTTTGCTCCGCCAGTTCTATTTACGCATCCCGAACGAACTGATTGAAGCGGCACGAATGGACGGGGCTAGCCATTTCTACATTTGGTGGCACATTATGCTTCCGTTATCCAAACCCATCCTTGCGACCGTCGCCATCTTCTCGTTCAACGGGGCTTGGAACGACTTTCTTGGACCGCTCTTATATTTGAACGACGAGACGAAGTATACGCTCCAACTTGGACTTCAAGTGTTCAAGAGTGAGGCGAACACGCAGTGGAATCTATTGATGGCCGGGTCGCTGATCGTGCTCTTGCCCGTCATCGTCCTCTTCTTCATCTTCCAGAAGTACTTTATCGAAGGAATGGATTTGTCGAGCGGTGGGAAAGGGTAAGTAGAAAGGATGATTGAGATGAAACGACAACGTGGATTTTTAGCCTTACCCGTCGCCATCGCCTTCATTGTCATCTTTGGCCTGTTATTTAATAACTGGTGGCTCGGCCTCGGTGTCGGGATTGCGATGTTCTTCGCCTTCCAAGGGACGAAAAAGAAAGCCTGACGTAAAAAAGAACCGCATCGCTTACACGATGTGGTTCTTCATCTCAAAGACCGCTTAACGGGCGGTCTTTTTCATGTAAATGCGCGCTTCATGTGGAAACAATCGCGTCTCGTCGTTCTTTACGTTCTGCAGCACGAGCGTGCCCCCTTCCACATCGATCGGAATGTCACGCGGTTCATCCGAATGGTTTAAGACAATCGTAAAGCGCATACCGTCAAGTTCGCGGACGTAGGCGTGCAAGAATTCATCCTCTGGCAACAAGTCTTCAAACGTACCGTAAATGAGCGCGTCATGCGACTTCCGCAACTGAATCAATTGTTGGTAGTAGCGGAAAACCGAATCGTCCCGCTCGAGGTCGGTGGCCACGTTCAATTCATGGTAATTTGGGTTGACCGTCATCCACGGCACTCCCGTCGTAAAGCCTGCTTGCGGCTCGTCTGTCCACTGCATCGGTGTGCGGGAGTTGTCGCGGCTGAGTAGCTGCAGACTCGCGAGCACCGCTTTCGGGTCACGCCCATTCCCCACTTCTTCGGTGTACCGGTTTCGCATGGCGATGTCTTGATAGTCGTCAATCGAGTCGAACGTCACGCCGGTCATGCCAATTTCTTCCCCTTGATAAATGTACGGCATGCCGGGGAGCGTATGCGTGAGTGTCGCGAGCAACTTCGCCGAAGCGACGCGATGTTCCTTGTCATTGCCGTACCGGGTCACTTGGCGCGTGTGATCGTGGTTGTTCAAGAATTGTGAGTTCCATCCCCGTCCGTTCAAGCCTTCATACCAATCGCGCTGAATCGCTTTAAAGCGGAGCATGTCCCACGTCGGCATCTCGTCGGCGATTTGGAAGTGGAACAACGTGTCGAGCTCGCGGCGTGCCTCATCGACATACAACAGTCCTTCCGCCGGCGTCACGAACGGAATTTCCCCGACCGTCATGCAGTCATAGTGCTGGAGCACTTCCTCGTGCATCTCTTGAAGATAGTCGTGAATCCCCGGATTGTTCGCTAAATAGCTGAGATCGTATGGATTGGCCACATCCGATAAGTCTTTCCGCTTAGCGAGCAGGTTGATGACGTCCATGCGGAATCCGTCGATGCCTTTGTCGAGCCAAAACCGCATCATGCGATAAATCTCTCGGCGCAGCGCCTCATTTTCCCAGTTCAAATCGGGTTGCTCGACCGCGAACGAGTGATAGTAGTATTGCCCACTCTGCGAATCAAGCTCCCAACACGACGGGGCGAAGTAGGAGCGCCAATTGTTCGGCGCCCCGCCGTCCACAGGGTCGTGCCAAATATAATAGTCGCGCTTCGGTGCGTCTTTCGATGCCTTCGCCTCTAAAAACCACGGGTGTTCGTCTGACGTATGGTTGACGACGAGGTCGAGGATGACTTTCAGGCCGATCGCGTGGGCTTCATCGAGCAACCGTTCGAAGTCTTCCATCGTCCCCGCCTTCTCCATGACGCGATAATAGTCGGCGATGTCATAGCCGTTGTCCCGGTCCGGCGAGACGTAGAACGGGTTCAACCAGACGACGTCCGCTCCGAGTTCCTTGATATACGGAAGCTTTTGTCGCACCCCTTCCAAATCCCCATATCCGTCCCCGTTCGTATCGAGAAAGCTCCGCCAATATACTTGATAGACGACCGCTTCTTTCCACCATGTTCGGTTCATCTCGTTTCCTCCTTCATAAGAAAGGCCTCGAGCGACCACTCGAGGCTTCGTTTTTCAAATCCGTGTCAAGATGTTGTCGAGCGTGAGCCCCGTCGTGTCTGTGAACACGACGTCCGCTTCCGTCAACACCGCCGGGTCACCGATGCCGACGGCGTACATGCCGGCCGCATGAATCGCTTCGACTCCCGCCACCGCATCCTCGACGCCGATACAATCTTTTGGCTCGACGCCAAGCGCCTCAGCCGCCTTTAAGAATACTTCTGGATGTGGTTTCGACTCGGCGACGGTCGCCGCATCGACAATATGGTCAAACTGGTCGAGGAGACCGAGCTGACGCGTCACCATATGGGCGTTCTTTGAAGCGGACGCCATGCCCACTTTATAGCCGGCTTGTATGATTTCACTTAGGAACGCTTCAACCCCAGGTAAAATGTCCGCATGGGTGATGTTCGAAATGAGCGACACATAGTGTTCATTCTTCTTCGTGGCGAGTTGTTCCTTCTCTTCCACTGAAAAATCGTGCTCACGGCCGCCGAGACGAAGAATGCGTTCGAGCGACTCGGTACGGCTTACCCCTTTGAGCGTCTCGTTGAACTCGCGGTCGAACGGGATATCGAGCTCTTCTCCGAGTGCTTTCCAGGCCAAGTAGTGATATTCCGCGCTGTCCGTGATGACACCGTCTAAGTCAAAGATAAAAGCTTTCATATGATCTCTCCTTATTTGTCCCCACCGATACGTAACCCTTGCATGAAGTACTTATTCAGCAAGATATACAAGATGATGATTGGGATGATACTGACGACCGAGGCCGCCATGATGTAGTTCCATTGCGTTGCATTTTGACTTTGGAACGACTGGAGCCCGAGCGTGAGCGTGTACTTCTCTGGCGACGTGATATAGAGAAGCGGTTTTAAAAATTCATTCCAAAAACCGAGGAAGACGAAGACGGCTTGCGTCGCGACAGAGGCTTTCGCCATCGGGAAAACGATGCGCCAAAACGTCTGGAATCGGTTGAGCCCGTCGACTTGCGCGGCTTCTTCGACTTCACGCGGGAAGTTGATGAAGAACTGACGCATCAAGAAGATGTAGGCGAAGTTGATCGCTCCGGGTACGATGAGCGCCGCGTACGTATCCAAAATCCCGAGCGAGCGCATAATCAAGTAGTTCGGGATGAGCAAGATTTGTCCCGGTACCATCATGACGGCGAGAATCAACAGGAACAAGTAGTTCCGCCCCGGGAAACGGAGGCGCGCAAGCGAATATCCCGCCATCGTGTTGAAGATGACGTTCACAATCGTCCCGACCGTCGCGATGAAGAACGAGTTCATAATCCAGCGTGGGAATAACGGATCGTTCGTGAAGATGTGTTGGTAGTTGGCAAGCGTTGGATTTTCCGGCCAAAGCGTCAGCCCCCCAGCGACAATCTCGCTATACGGCTTGAACGAGGCGAGCACTGCCCAAAGGAATGGGTACAGCGTGATGAGCGCGTATGACACGAGAATGACATAGAGCAAGACGCGCGGCCATTTTCTTTTTTTCATAGTCCATTCCTCCTTAGTAGTTCGACTCTTCCTTGTTCAAGCGACGGGCAATCATCGACACGGTGAAGATGATGAGCGTCAAAATGATGGCGAGCGCCGAGGCGTATCCCATCGTCCCGATCGTCTGGAACGCGTATTGGTAGATAATGAGCGAGAACGTGAGCGTCGCATTGTTCGGACCACCTGTTCCGCCCGAGATGATATACGCTTGGTCGAACAATTGGAAACATCCGATGATGCCCATCAAGAGAACGTAGTTCGTCACCGGCGTTAAGTTCGGCACGGTAATTTTCATGAGCTTCTGCCAGGCGTTCGCCCCGTCCAAGGACGCCGCCTCATAGAGCGAGTGTGGGATGTCTTGGAGTCCCGCCAAGTAAATCGTCATAAAGAACGGCACGGTCGACCAGATGTTCATGACCATAATCGTCGCGAGCGCGAAATCGGTCTCGTTGATGAAGTTGACCGGCGCCTCCAGCAGACCTATGTTGACGAGCAAGTTGTTGATCGGTCCGTTCAAACTGAAGAGGAACATGAAAATCATCGTGAGCGCCGAACTCGACGTGAGCGTCGGCAAGAAGTAAATCGTCCGGAACGTGTTTTGGAACCGGATGCCCGAGTTGAGGACAGCTGCCATAAGGAGCGCGACCGCCGTCTGAATCGGGACGACGAAGAGCGCGTAGCGGAACGTATTGTTCAGTGCCGCCCATACCCGGTCATCGTTCCAGGCGTTCACGTAGTTTGTGAAGCCGACCCATTGAAAGTCGATGCCCCCGAACAAGTTGACACGTGTGAACGACAAAAAGAGCGAATAGAAGATCGGAAGCAATGTGAACGTGAACAATAGAATGAGTGTCGGCAACATGAACGTGACGCCTTGCAGGGCCTCCCGACGATTTCGTTCGCTCCCTTTTCCGTTTTTCGGACTCGGGGCTTGTGCGGCCGCGTCCGTGCGACGGTTAATCTCGAGTTGTGTGCCCATAGGACCCTTCCTTTCCGAACAAAAGTAGGCTCGCGGTGTCACGCGAGCCCTTCACCTTACTGTAACTGCGTCTCAATATCTTTGTTCGCCGCATCTTCGGCACGTTTCATCGCCTCTTCGAGCGTCATGTCGCCCGTAAGAGCTGCCGGCAACAAGTTGTTGTATTCACGTGCGACGATGGAGAGCGAGTCTCCTTTTTGCCACGGTGTCGCATACGCGCCTGCCGCGACGAACGGTGCTTTCAATTCGTCATCTTGGAGGTTCAACTCTTCTGCAATCGATTTGAGAGATGGAAGGACGCCGGCACCTTCAGACCAAATCTTCATCCCGTCTTGTGATGTCGCGTAGTTAATGAACTCCCAGCCTGCAGGTTTTTCTTTCGAGTCGCTATTGAGCGAGTACGAGACGGTGAACATCATCGATCCGCTGTCACCCCCGATTGTCGGAACTTCTTTCGTTCCCATTTCGACATCTGGGAAGTTTTGTTCGATGTGCGAGATGGCCCAGTTGCCTTCAATCATGATGGCCGCGCGCTCGGCACCGAACGAGTCTCCAGCCCAACCTTGCCCGAGGTCAGCCGGACGTTGGACGAGTTTATCCTGATAGGCATCAACGAGCGGTTGAAGCGCCGCGAGTTGGTCTGGTTGTGAAAGAACAGCCTTTCCGTCTCCGTCAACGACGTCCGTACCGCCTGACTGTAAGACGAACATGTGACGTGCGAGTTCAGACGTCGTGATGGCCGGAACGACGCCTGACGGGAGTTCCCCTTGCAGCTCAGCGAGGAACGCTGGAAGTTCTTCCATCTCCGTCGGAATATCATCCGCCGTGAAGCCCGCCTCTTCAATCATTTGCTTGTTATAGTAAAGTCCGAGCGTCGAGTAGTCTTTCGGCAATCCAAATAACTGATCGTCTGACTTAAAGGCGTCAATCGCCGGTTCATAAAAGTCGCCGAGATCTTTGTCTGTTTGCTCGATGTATTGGTCGAGCGGTTCAAGCACGCCTTGCTTCGACAGCTCTGGCGCGAGGAACGCATCCACATAAAAGACGTCAGGCGCCGTTCCACCGACGAGATCCGTTTGGAGCTGTGTCTGGTAGTCGTTGTATACTTTCTTTTTCACTTTAATGCCAGTCTCTTCAGTAAAGGCTGCGAGCAGTTCATCAAACGCTCTGACTTCGGCGTCCGTCCCTTTCCATGTCCCGACTGTAATTTCTTTTCCTTCGAGCTCGGCCGGGTCCGACGCGACCTGTGCTTCGTCGTTTCCGCCACAAGCCGCCGCGAACACGAGACTCGATACCATTAAGACAGATAAAGAGATGCGTTTTTTATTCATGCGTGATTTCCTCCTTAGGGATAATAGCAAAATAGAAAAGTAACCGCTTTCAACTCACAACTCGATTTTATACCCGAAACGTTTCGGAAAGCAAGCATTTTTTTGTTTTGGCGAATAGATGTTGATACATCACTATTTACAGTCTATTCCTTCTCGGTCTAAAATGAGCTTAATGACATCAAATCCCATAAAGGTTCATAACGTTTTCATAAAGGAGTCATGACTATGGCCACACTAAAAGACGTCTCCCGCGCCTCCGGCTTTTCGATCACGACCGTCTCCCGCGCATTGAACGGATACGACGACGTGAACAAAGAAACACGCGACAAAATCATGAGCGTCGCGAAAGAACTTGGATATAGCCCGAACATTTTAGCGCGCAGCCTCGTCAAAAAACAGTCGAAGACGATTGGTTTTCTCGTCACGGACTTAAAACGCGAGAGCGTGAAAGATAACTTTATGTTCGAAACGCTATGCGGCGTATCCGACGAACTGTCCGAACTCGATTACGAGTTCGTCCTCCTATCGACAACGACGTCGAAACAAAAAAATAAGACGTACGGCCAAATGTGCGCCGAGCGCCAACTCGATGGCGTCGTCATCCAGGGACTGAAACGAGACGATCCATATTTGCTCGAAGCGATTGAAAGCAAAGTCCCTTGCGTACTTGTCGACATCCCAGTCGAAGGGGAAAACACAGGATATGTGACGTCGAACCAGCTCGATAGTGCCAAACAAGCGGTCCGCTACTTGATCCGACTCGGTCATCGGCACATCGCCTTCATGAATGGGGCACCTCATGCTTATGTATCAACCGTGCGCTACGACGCCTACCGTCAAGTCATGCAAGAAAACGACATTGACGCGAACGATGCATACGTGTTGAACGGAGATTTCGAGGAGACTGCGGCAAAAGACGTCGCCCTCCCGTTCTTACTGAACCACCCTGAAGTGACGGCGATTTTCTGCGCCTCGGACGTGATGGCGCTCGGTGTCCTCCAAGCGACGCGCGAGCTCGGATTGAACGTTCCGGAAGACTTGTCGATTGTCGGGTTTGACAATATCTTGTTGTCACAATACGTGTCCCCGACGCTCACAACGGTCGGACAACGCCCTTATGAGATGGGCCGGAAAGCGGCCGCGATGGTCGTCGACATCGTCGACGGGAAAGATGTACCGCACGAAGCGTTCGTGAACAATCAGCTGATTCTTAGAGAATCGGTCACAAAAAATCGGCGATGATTAGTCATCGCCGATTTTTCGTATCGTCATGAAAGCAAAGATGCCGACCGTCGCCCAGTAGAGAACAGGGAGCATTTGCACTGTGATTGGCAAGAGCGTGATGACCGTTCGCACGACGAGCGGCGCCGTGATGCCGTACGCCGTGATCGTCCATGCTTCTTTAAAACGGATTGGTACAAAGCGCCGGAAGCTTAAACCCGCCACTGCCAGTAACGTGATCAGCACGATATGAACGAGCAAGTCTAGTAGGACCGCGCCGTAAATGTAGAGCGGATAAAACCAATTTAAGTCTGACCCAACATCGCGAACGTCCGCTTCAGTCAGTTGTTCTTTATTCACAAAATTTAGCAACGTCTCGTACCCGTTCAGCTCCGTCGTGATGCCGCTCCGCTTGAATACCCATCCGTCTTCTTCAAGTAAAAGCGTCTGTTTCGCGTTCGTCGAACGCTCTTCCCCGACCATGACCACAAGATCGAGCACCGGCATGTCGAACGTAAACGGTTCTTCGTACGTCAAGCCTTGTTCCGTCACTTGAAATGACGGCAACGCCTCGTCAAACGTCGGCTGATTCAACCATTTCACACCATACACGATAGCGTTGGCCAACAAGACGGCTACCACGACATAAAAGATTGACTTCCAAATCGACTGTCCTCGAAACTGTTGCACTTTTTTGAATTGAAATCCCAGACTTGCGATCATTTGCTCCATGCCAAACCTCTTTTCTAAAACGTTTCTACCCCCATTTAATCACGATTCCGAATCAAACAAAAGAGAAGTTCATAAAAATACGGCTTGATTGTCCGAAACGTTTCGGATAGAATGGGGTCGAATCAAGAAAGCGCTTTATTATACAGGAGGTTACAATGTGGCGAAGACACTAATGAACTATACGACAGGTACTGGGGACTTACAGCATTGGCTCGTGGCGGAGGACGGTTTCCGTCCAGAATGGCTCGGGAAAGGCGAGGCAGTCTTCTCGCTCGGGAACGGCTACATGGGACTTCGTTCCGTGACAGAAGAGCACTATGCGAATGAAACGCGAAATTTGTTCGTCGCAGGGACGTTCAATAAATTTGCGGACAACGAAGTGACCGAGCTTCCGAATGCGGCCGACCTTTTATGGATGGAATTCAAACTGAACGGTGTCCGTTTTGACTTGACGCAAGGAACGATCCATTCGTATCGCCGCACGCTCAACGTCAAACACGCCGAGTTGACGCGAGAAGTGACGTGGGAGAGCCCGAACGGTGACATGTACGACCTCGTCTTCTCACGGTTCGTTTCGATGGCAAACCTACACGTCATCGCCCAGCGCGTGACCATCACGCCGAAACAAAGAACGACGCTCGCTCTCACGTCTGGCATCAACGGGCAGATGACAAATAGCGGTGTTCAGCATTTCCTTGAAGGCGACAAACGGCTCTATGATGGTCGCTTTATGCAACAGCTACAAACGACGACCGAGTCCGGCATCGACTTCGTCTTCCATAGTGTCCATCGCTTCGCCACGGCCGAGACGGTCGAACCGAAGTCGGTCATCAAGATGGACCGCCGGAAAATCTTCTTCGACTATGCGGACATCACGGTGTCGGCCGGCGAGACGCTGACAATCGAGAAGTATTCGACGGTGTTCACGTCACGTGACCGCGATGTCGAGACAAGTGATCTTGCCTCGCACGCGCTCAACGTTACAAAAGATGTCGAGGCGCTCGGCTACGATCGTCTTCTAAAAGAGCATATCGCTGCCTGGGACAAACTCGTCTGGTCACACGTGCCGATTCAAATCGAATCGACAGAAATGTTCGATCAGCTCGCGATTCGTTTCGCGCAATATCATATGGCCGTCATGACACCAAAACACGACAACCGGATGAACATCGGGGCGAAAGGATTGTCTGGCGAAGGCTATAAGGGCCATACGTTCTGGGACACGGAAATCTTCATCTTGCCGTACTATACGTACACGAACCCGAAAATCGCCCGCAGTCTCCTCGAGTATCGTTATCAGTCGCTCTCCGGGGCGCATCGAAAAGCGAAAGAGAACGGCTACGAAGGTGCGATGTTCCCTTGGGAGTCGGCTTGGCTCGATGACGGTGAAGTGACGCCGATATGGGGTGCGGCCGATATCGTAACCGGCGAGGCGACGAAGATTTGGTCCGGCTTTATCGAGCAACACATCACGTCCGACATCGCGTTCGCCACGTGGCAATACTACCAAGTGACCGGTGATCAAGACTTCATGGACCAGTACGGTTACGAGTTGTTGATTGACACGGCCAAGTTCTGGGCGAGCCGCTTAGAGTGGAATGAAGCAGCCGGCCGTTACGACATCAATGAAGTCGTCGGACCGGATGAGTATAAAGAGCATGTCGACAACAATGCGTTCACGAACTATACGGCCCATTGGAACATCCAAAAAGCAATCGAGTACGTCGACCTCCTTCGTGCCGAGAAACCTGAACTGTTCGAACGTTTGAACGAAAAACTTGACCTCGAGACGGCCGAGGAACGTTTCCATCACGTCCTTAATTTGATTTACTTGCCGCAAGTGCGCGAGGACGGTGTCTTGCCGCAAGATGATACGTACCTCGACAAACAGATCATCGATTTGACGAAATATAAGAATCAAGAAAACGTCGGTTCGATGTTCCTCGACTATAACCTCGAGCAAGTGAATGAGATTCAAGTGTCGAAACAAGCGGACGTCATGATTTTGATGTATCTCCTCGAAGACTTGTTCACGGCTGACGTGAAGCGCGCGAACTGGGAATACTATGAGCCGAAGACACTCCACGACTCGTCGCTCTCGCTGTCGACGCACAGCGTGCTCGCTTCCGACCTCGGCGACCAAGAGCTTGCGTACGACTTATTCCGGCGCGCGTCTGAAATCGACCTCGGTCCGAACATGAAGACGTCTGATGCGGGCATTCATGCCGCCTCGCTCGGCGGGATTTGGCAAGCGGTCGTCAACGGGTTCGGTGGTGTGCGGATGACCGGCGGGAAGCTCCGAATCTCCCCGATGCTTCCAAAAGCATGGACGTCCCTCACCTTCTCAATCGACTGGCAAGGCGAGACACTCGACGTCCACGCTACGCAGCAACATGTGACGATTACCCGCCGCGTTGCGTCAGAGAAACCACTCCAAGTGGAAGTATACGGAGAAACACGCGTCATCACAGATACGTTCACAAGTGACGTGTTGACGGTATGACGTACCGGCCTCACTTCCATTTCGCTCCTCCGTTCGGTTGGATGAACGACCCGAACGGGCTATGCCAATTCGACGGGACGTATCATCTGTTCTACCAGTACCATCCGTTCGGTGTCGAATGGGACGATATGCATTGGGGACACGCCACGTCGCGTGACTTGATTCACTGGGAACATAAACCGATCGCCCTCCGTCCCGGAAAGACGTACGACCGGGACGGGGTGTTCTCTGGCAGTGCGCTCATTGTGGATGACGTCTTGCACGTGTATTACACCGGGAACGTCTGGCTCGACGAGAAACGGGAAGCGTTAAAGCAAGTCCAATGCCTCGCGATCTCAACAGATGGGGTGACGTTCACGAAGCATCCTGCCAATCCTCTCATTTCCAATGAGCCAAAAGGTGGGAACGCTCATGTCCGCGACCCGAAAGTGTGGACAACGAACGGTCGGCACTACATGGTTCTCGGCACGCGTGACGCGACGGACGGAAAAGTCGTCTTGTATGACTCAGACGACGCCATTCACTGGACCGAGCGCGGCGTGATTGCCGGAGAGACAGGTGAGCACGGTTGGATGTGGGAATGCCCAGATTTGTTCCACTTAGATGGCGATGATGTCTTGCTCCTCTCGCCCCAGGGCATGGAGCCAAACGGTGACCGTTATCACAACTTGCATCAGTGCGGATACTTCGTCGGCAAACTCGATGTCGGAACGCCCGTCTATACGCACGGTGCCTTCACCGAGCTCGATTACGGGCATGATTTTTACGCGGCCCAGACGTTTTTAGACGACCAAGGACGTCGAATCTTACTTGCGTGGAACGCGATGTGGGAACGGGATTGGCCCGAGCAAGCCGAGGGGTGGACGAATCAGATGACACTTCCGCGCGAGTTGTCGCTTCGCGACGGCCGTTTGTATATGACACCCATTGAAGAAGTGAAGACGTTACGGCAAACGCGTGAGGTACTTCAAGATCCAACGTTCGAAGGGGATGCGCTCGAATTGACGTTCCGTGCAGACGGCGACTTCACACTCGATTGTTTCGGGGGCACCGCTACGTTCTCGAGACGAGGAAACATGGTCGAGTTGAACCGAGACGGCGAAATCCGCCGCATTCAAGCGGACGGACGCACATTCCGTATCTTCATCGACGCCTCGTCCATCGAAGTGTTCGTCAACGACGGAGAGTATGTATTTTCGAGCCGCGTCTACCTGGCTCAACAGGCTCATCACTCGATTTCAGGTGATGTTAAAAATCTCACACTCTATCGGCTCGCGACCGCTACGTGAACCGAAAAACAAGTGCGTCATCCATGGGATGAGGCACTTGTTTTCGTAAACGTGCATTATCAATTGACATTTTTTAGCGCTCTGTTACGGTTGAAGTATCGCTATTTTGAAGGAAGTGACATCGTGCCGTTTACCGCCCTTTTGTTGAATGCCTCCGTGGCGTTCACAGGCTTTTACTTAATCTCTAAGTTGTATCACTCTGAACACTTCGGACCTTTTCGATTCCGCGGTTTCTTAATCGGATTATTGACCGGGGCAATCGGTCTGTTCCTTATGATGAACGCGGTCCAAGTGAACGGTGAAGTGCGTGTCGACTTACGGTATTTGCCGCTCGTCTTGCTCGCGTTTTACGGCGCCCGCTTCCCTCTCTTGATTGCGACGATGATCGTCGCGAGTACCCGCTTTTTATTCGGCGTGACCGATCAAGCCGTCATCGCGTTCATTGCGACGTTCATCGTCAGCGTCGGCATGTGGTGGATTCATCGTCACATTCATCATCTGTTGTGGCAAAGTATGTTGTTACACGTCTGGGCACTCTTTGTCACTTCCGTTTCAATTTTCATTAATCTCGGATGGGATACGGCTTACATCGAGCTCGTCCTCACGTTTTGGACCGTCGGACTACTTGTTGGGACACTCGCGAGTCTGCTCGCCATCGACTTAGAGAAAGCGACACAACGCGCCAAGGCGTATAAACATTCAGCTGAACGCGACCATTTGACGGGCCTGTTCAATCGTCGCATGTGGGAAGAACGGACCCTCTCGCTCGTGTCTGAGAGACGGACATACAATATACTCGCGCTCGATATCGACCATTTTAAACACGTGAACGATACGTATGGTCATCCAAACGGCGACCTCGTCTTGAAACGGTTCGCCGAACTGTTGAAAATTGAGACGCGTGCCCATGATATCGTCGCACGTATCGGAGGCGAAGAGTTCGTTATCCTCATCTATGATCTATCACCCGAGAAAGTGGCCAAAGTCGCCGAGCGGATTCGGAAGCGAATCGCGGCTGAGGCGTTCACCTTGTCGGACGGGACGACAATTCAAATCAGTGTCTCGATCGGCATCGCCCACGGAAACGCGTTACCGGTCGAATCGATGAGTAGCCTCGCCGATACGGCGCTCTACGAAGCAAAAGACCAAGGACGAAACCGGACGGTCGTGCGACATGCCAATGCACATCGGCTTATTCCTCATTAAAAAGAAGGTGGATGGAGATGACGTCTACACGAAATTCACCCAAGCTTCAAATCACGTTTGCTTTATTCATGTTAGGAGCGGTCTTGTTGCTTCTTCGTGAGGTATACGAGCGAGAAACATTTTTGAACGAAACCTTGTACGAGCAATTTTCAATTGAGAAAAGCGACTATGATGTCGAGTTCGAGATCAATCACTTTGGTTACTTATATCGTTTGGACTTCGAGGACGAAACGAGGGTCGCCTACGAATTCTTCGTCAAAACGAATGAAGACAATGCGTACGTTGTCACCTACTATGGTCATAACTCATATGGCGACTCACCTTTGAGAGAAGACGAATTCATGACTTTAAACGAAGGTTATTAATTATGAAGAAGAGGCCACCTGACGCGAGCAAGTCGCATCAAGTGGCCTCTTTCTGAACTTTCATTAGTGGCGTAACAATTCGACTTCATCCGTCATGACGGCGTCGACAGGAGTCGTGTCGGGGAGCTCGCTCGGGTCATTGATTGTGTACAAGCGCGTTAGAATCCCTCTTTCGCTTAACGTTCGCCACGCACGCGTTCCGACGAAGGCAAGCTGTGCGTGGACGGCCTCGGCTTGAATGCGTTCGACGAATTCAATTAATTCGGGATGCCCGTCCTGCGTCAAGACGGCGATTCTCGCTTCAGGCGCGACGTCACGCAGTCGGACGAGCGTGTACGGATTGAATGACGAGAAGACGACACGGTCTTCGAGTCCGAACTCTTCCGTTGCGAGCCACGCGAGCGGTTCGATACCAGCATAGTCGAACTCGTCCGTCTTCAACTCGACGTTCACCGTGACGTCATGTGTTGCGACAAGGGCGTACACTTCCTCGAGTGTCGGGATACGTTCCCCATCGGCCTTGAGTTGGCGAATTTGTTTGAGCGTCATGTCTTTCACATAGCCGCTCCCGTCCGTCGTCCGGTCGACCGTCTCGTCATGGATGACAACGAGGCGCCCGTCTTTTGTCCGCTGCACGTCGAGCTCGATGCCGTCGACGTGCGGGAGAGCTGCCTCGAACGCGCGGAGCGTATTCTCCGGGTACTTGGCACTATACCCGCGGTGGGCGTAAAGGTGCATCTTATTGCCCCAAGGTGGAAGTCGTCTCGTCGGCTGCGCGCTTCAACGCGTCCTCGACCGACACGCCTTGATACAGGCTCTCCATCGCGTTGACGACGCTTTGACGTGACTGCGGGAACGACGAGATGAGGGCGCCTTGCGTTGCCGGTGACGTCTTCGTCTCGCTCAACTGATCGACTGTCACTTTCAGCTGCGGGTATTCGGCCCACACTTCTTCTACAATCGGTTCATTGTAAGCGTCCGGGTTAATGGCGAAATATCCGGTCTCGACATGCCACTTCGCTTGTGCTTCTTTCGACGCCACATATTTCATGAATTCCCAAGCCCCTTGTTTCGTCTCGTCTGCGATGCCGTCACCCATCCAAAGTGAGGCACCGCCGATGACGACGCCTTCACGGTCGGCTTCGTTCGGTACCGGCAAGTATGAGACACCGACGTCAAACGGTGCGTTGTCGACAACTGTACGCACACCAGCCGACGAATCAAGGTACATCGCGACGTTGCCTGATTGGAATGCGGCACGCATGTCGTCCCAGTTTTGACCGACGTTCAAGAACGTCTTCTCGTCGTACATGTCTTTAATCAAGTTGAAGGCGTTCTGCCCTTCCTCTCCGTCAAACACCGCTTTCGTCGGGGCACCGCTACGCCCGTTGTCGTTGTCGACGTAAAGCCCACCTTGCGCGGCGACGAGTTGTTCGAAGAACCAACCGTAGTTGAGGATTGTGAAGCCGGTTTGCCCATCCCCGGTTAGCGCTTTCGCTGCTTCTTTTAATTCGTCATACGTGCGCGGTGCCTTCTCCGGGTCAAGCCCAGCTTCTTTAAACGCGTCTTTGTTATAGATGAGAACCGGTGTCGACGAGTTGAACGGCATCGAGTATTGCTTTCCGTCGACTTGATAATAGCTCAAGATATTCTCTTCCCAGACGCTCGTGTCGAAGTTTTCCTTGTCGATGAATGTTTGGACCGGCGTAATCTTGTTCGTGTCAATCATATATTTTGTCCCGACCTCGAACGTCTGCATGATGGCTGGTGCGTCCGCCGAACCAGCGACAGCGTTAAACTTCGTGAGCGCCTCTTCATACGTCCCTTGGAAAATCGGCGTCACTTCATAGTCATCCTGCGACTTGTTGAAGTCGTCGACTTGATTGTTGAGCGCGGTCTCTAAGTCCCCGCTCATCGCGTGCCAAAACACGACTTCCGTTTTCCCATCCTCGGTCGCCGCTGCTTCCGGGGCCGCCTCTTCACTGCCACACGCCCCGAGTAATAACACCGAACTGGCCAACCCTGCGAATAATCCCCATTTTTTCTTCATGTAAACTTCCTCCTTTTATTTGATAGCACCTTGCGTCAAGCCTTCTTGCAATTGCTTTTGTCCTGCAAAGAGTAAGAGTAGTGTCGGGATGATGATCATGACGACGGCCGCCATGACGACGCCCCAGTCTGAGGCAATCTCGTTCGATTGCATTTGTTTAATCCCGATTTGGACCGTCCGCGCCTGCTCCGTATTCGTCACGAGGAGCGGCCATAAGTACATATTCCATGTCGTCAAGAAGCTGTACACTGACAACGTGACGAGCGGCGTCTTCGACACCGGTAAGACGACGTTCCAAAAGAAACGGAACCGGCTGATGCCGGCGATTTGGGACGCCTCGTACATCTCGTGGGGAATCGTCTTGAACTGTTGCCGAAGTAGGAACGTCCCGAATGCAAGCGCGAAGAACGGAACCGACAACCCCCACACCGAGTTGAGCCAGCCGAGCGACTGTACGGTCAAGAAGTTCGGTACCATCGTCGCTTCCCATGGCACCATCATCGTCGCAAGGAACAACATGAAGATGAGTGCTTTCCCTTTAAAGTCGATGAAAACGAACGCGAACGCGGCGAGACTCGATAAGACAACTTGCCCGACCATGACGAGGAGTGCGACGACGAGACTGTTGACGAGATACGTCAACAACGGAATCCGGTCGAACGCGGCGACGTAGTTTGCGAGTGACGGTTCTTCTGGGATGAGGTTCCCCTTCAGTACCTCACCCCCATCCATGAGGCTGATGGAGAACGCGTAGCCAATCGGGAACAGCATGACCGCAGCGCTCAAAACGAGAAGCGTGTATACGAGTGCGTTTCGCATCGTCATTGGTAATGCACCTTCCTTTCGACGAGCTTGAACTGGAGCCACGTCAAGAGGAGCACCGTCACAAACAAGAGCACGGCCTGGGCGCTCGCCCCACCGACGTTATAGTTGATGAACGCGTCCTTATAGATGGCGTAGACGATGACGTTCGTTGAATTCATCGGGCCGCCTTTCGTCAGCAAGTCGATTTGCCCGAACGTCTGAAAGGCGTTGATGAGCGAGATGATGCCGACGAAGAAGAGCGTTGGCGACAGCATCGGGATCGTGATGGCCCGAAGTTGGGTCCAGTACCCCGTCCCGGCGATGTCGGCACTCTCATAGAGCGCCCGGTCGATGTTTTGCAGTCCCCCGAGGAGAATGAGGAACGTGAACCCGATATTCATCCAGACGGTCGCGAGCGACACGGACAGGAGCGCATATTGCGGGTCGAGGAGCCACTGCACCCCGCTCGCCCCGATTGCTTCTAAAAAGCGGTTGAAGATGCCGATCGACGGGTTATACATGAACATCCAAATGACCGACGAGGCGGCGACACTCATCCCCATCGTCGCCGAGAACGCCGTCCGAAAGATGCCGATGCCACGCAGTTTCTCATTCGCAAGCAAGGCGAGACCGAGCGCGACCAGGATTGTGAGCGGCACGGTCAAAGCGACGAACCCGACCGTCGCCTGAACGCTTTGCCAAAACGTCGCACTCATGAAGAGGCTAGCGTAATGACCGAGGCCGACGAATTCGAGCGGTGTTCCTTGCGTGTCCGTCCGGAAGAAGCTCAAGTAAATCGTCCGGAGGAGCGGATAGACGAGGAAAATCCCGAATAGCGCGATTGACGGCGACAAATACAACAGTCCGCTCACCGCGTCCGAAAGCCGAGCCTTTACCCGTTGTCTCGGCAATGTGACCGTCATTGGAACACCTCCAACGCCTCGAACAGTTTCGGATGACGCGGTTCGATTCGTTCCCCGTCCGCGTCAAAGAGCGACATCTGTTTCGGGTCGATGTAACAGGCGACTTTCTCTCCAATCGAGAGCGGCCACTGGCCCGGCCATTTAGCAAGCCATTCGACCCCGCCGACGTCAAAAGCGAGAATCGTCTCCGTGCCAAGCACCTCGATGTTTTTCAGTTCGGCGTAAAACGTGACGTCCTCGTTCGCCGGCAAAATCTGTTCCGGACGGACGCCGAGCGTCGCCGTCTCTACTGTCGTCATCACGTTCGGCTGAAACTGCCGTCCGTCCGAGGCGACAAAGCCTTTCTCGCTTCGCTTCACAGGCACCAAGTTCATCGGTGGCGAACCGATGAACGACGCGACGAACGTGTTCGCCGGTTTGTTGTATAAGTCGAGCGGCTTACCGATTTGTTGGACTTCCCCTTCGTTCAACAGCATCATCCGGTCAGCCATCGTCATCGCCTCGACTTGGTCGTGCGTGACATAAATCATCGTCAAGTTCAATTTGCGTTGCAGCTGTCGAATCTCCGAGCGCATCTTGGCCCGGAGCTTGGCGTCAAGGTTCGAGAGCGGCTCGTCCATAAGACAAATCGGCGCTTCGGTGACGATTGCACGGGCTAGTGCGACCCGTTGCCGTTGTCCGCCTGATAGTTCTCGTGGCTTTCGCTTCAAATAGTCGGTGAGGCCTAGCGTCTCGGCGGCCTCATGGCACCGTTCGCGTTGCTCGAGCTTCGTCAGCCCTTTCGTATGTAGGCCGAACGTGATGTTCTTCTCGACTGACATATGCGGATAGAGCGCATAGTTTTGGAACACCATCGACAGTTGGCGCTCACTCGGCTTAAGTTCGTTCGCGGCGACACCGTCAATCCGAAGCGTCCCCGCCGTGATCGACTCGAGCCCCGCAATCATCCGGAGCATCGTGCTCTTGCCGCAGCCAGACGGTCCGACAAGCGCGAAAAACTCCCCTGCTTCGATTGTCACGTCGATGCCACGGATGACTTCGGTGTCCCCGTACGACTTTTGGATGTGTTGCAATTGAATCGACTTCATACGATGTCCTCCTTCATTCCTTGCGGCGCCCAGAGCCGTTCGTCTCCCGTCGACACGGCGAACGCACCGTGCGAGAGTGCCTGATGCACCTCACTCGGTTTTCGAATCATACCACCCGTGACAATCGGGAATGGCACGTTTCCGGCGACATGTTCGATGACGTTTGGGATGAGGCCTGGCATGAGTTCGAGAGCGTCCGGTTCGTGAGTGTTCGCCATCTTGATGCCGGACGTGATCGCGTCCGAATCGACAAGAAAGAGGCGTTGCACGGTCATGAGTCCCGCGCGTTTTGCGTGCTGGATGACCGATGCCTTCGTCGTGACGACACCGTCCGCGCCAACTCGCTTTGCCAAATAGTCGATACCATCCCGGTCAAGGCTGATGCCGTTGATGCGCTCGGCGTGCAAGAAGACGATCTTGTTCTCCCGTTTCAGGTGTGACACGTACCGGTCGAGTGTGCTGAGTGTGCCCATCATGAGGAACGTCGTCGTGACGTCCGACTGAAGGAACGTCTCGAATTGTTTCGGCGACTTGATGGAGGCGATCATCTTCTCCTGGCCGATTGTGCGAAGTGTTTCATTCACTTGACTCACCCTTTCCTAGAAAAAAGGACCAACAGAAACTAGACGTCAATGACGTACGGGCTTCTGTTGGTCTCTCGAATGTTCTACCGATTGCTATTCACTTGGCATGAGGGGTCTCACAAGTCCTATCGTAACGGACGAATGTAAATCTCCTGTGAAGCATGTGCAAAAGTTTATGAAGTGTACGTAAAAAATCGACTCACAAGGAGTCGATTCCGTCGAGCGTCTGTCTCGCCTTCGCCAAGATGTCCGCTTTGACGTCGTCATCACGGCCTTGCCAGTTCCGGAGCATCATCTTCATCCGCTGATTGTCTTTGAATCTTTCTTGATGCTTGTCGATGAAGTACCAATAGAGAGCGTTGAACGGGCACGCGTCTTCCTCGGTCGTATGTTTCGGGTTGTACTTGCAGCCTTTACAGTAGTCACTCATCCGGTCGATATACTTGCCGGAGGCGATATACGGTTTCGTCGCAAGCTTACCGCCGTCCGCATGGAGCGCCATCCCGAGCACGTTCGGCAAGACGACCCAATCATAAGCGTCGATATACAATTCGTTGAACCAATCACTCGTCTGTTGCGGTGAAACCTCGAACAGCGTTGCAAAGTTACCGAGTACCATGAGGCGCTGGATATGGTGGTTATGTGCCCGCTCAATGACCGGTTTCACACTTTGATGAACGCAGTGCATGTCTGTCTTCGCATCCCAAAAATAGTCGGGCAAGTCGCGCTCGTGTTTGAATGTGTTCACCGACTCGTAGCCGGGCATCGAGGCCACGTATACGGCACGCATGTATTCCCGCCAGCCAAGAATTTGTCGGACGAACCCTTCAATTGAAGCGAGCGGCGCATCGGTCGCGCACGCCGCATCGACGACTTCCTGCGGTGTTAGGAGTCCGATATTGATTGCCGCCGATAACAGACTATGCGACATCTCTTGATTGTCTGACAGCATCGCGTCCTGATACGGACCGAACGTCTCGAGACGTTCCTCGATGAAACGCTTTAACGCACGTCGCGCCTCACTGCGCGTCACCGGCCAGACGAATGGCGTGATGTCCCCCGGATTGTCTTGAAAATCGCGCTCGACTTTTTTGATCACGTCTTTCGTGACGGCGTCCGGGCGGAAGTGAACCGGAGCGGGGAACGTCAGCCCGGCTTTCGGCGGCTTCCGGTTATCGGCGTCAAACGACCATTTGCCACCGCGCGGCTTTCCATCTTCAAGCAACACGTCAAAGCGCTTGCGCATCTGGCGGTAAAAACGGTCCATCCGCCACGGCTCGCTTCCGAGCGTGTCAGTGGATTCCTCTTTCGTCAAATAGAAGAGCGGAACGTCCGTATGCTCGACGAGTGTATGTTTCTTCCCAAACTGCTTTAACTTCTTCTCCATGGCGACGTCGGTGACGGCAGTGTGATGGATTTCTTCCGGTTCGTATCGTTTGAAGTGGTCATCCCATGCGTCCTGGAACGAGTCGGCCTCATGATAGTCGACGGTGAAGCCTTTATCGCGTAACTCGTCAGCGAAGTGACGCATCGCCGAGAAAACGAGGACGAGCTTTTGTTTATGGTACGTCCGCCACATCGCTCGTGATGTCGCCTCAATCATGACGATGACATCGTCATCTGCCACATGGTCGAGCATCTCGAGCTCGTGGGATAGCTGGTTACCGAATATCCAAAAGGAACGCATCGATTCAACTCCTCTATTCAAATGGTTATGCTACACTCAATCTACATCTACTCGATTCGGAAAGGAATGGTTCGATGCGCTTCGCACGCCTGAAAAACTGGATTGACAGTCACTACGAGAACCCACGCGGCATCGTCGGCACGTATATCGGCGAGAAAATGGTCCGCCAACATCGAGTCGAAGTCGATTGGACGATTGACCAACTTTGGATTCAATCCAATGCCCGCGTCCTCGACCTCGGTTGCGGGGCCGGTGACGCCATTGCGCAGATGCTTCATCGCGTTGATTCCGTCCACGTGACCGGGCTCGATCGCTCTAAGACCGTCGTCCGCTCGGCATTGAAACGGAATCGGGCAGCGGTGCAAACCGGTCGCGCTGAAATCGTCGAAGCCGACCTTAGGAGGCTCCCGTTCCCGGACGCACAGTTCGACCGTGTCTTTAGCATCCACACGCTCTATTTTTGGGAAGACGTGAACGCCGTGCTTGCCGAAATCGAGCGCGTCCTTGTACCGGGTGGCTCGTTCGTTATTACGTATTGTGACGGGAAAGGTGACATCACGTGGGACGGTATCGTGTCTATCGTTCGAGAACAGTTCATCCCGGCCGCTTCCTCGCTCGGTCTGATTGACGTCATCGAAACGCGAGGGCCCGATTCGCGCGATTATCATACGGTTGCGGTGTCCGGACGAAAGGCCGTCTAACGTCAGCCCCGACTCTTCCGCGTCACTGCCACACCGCCAAACCCGCTAATGATGGCGATATAAAAACCTAAGTCATAAAACCAACCCGTGTTGTTCACCTCGTAGACGCGATACGTATCATTGAACAGCCCGAGAATCAAGGAAATGGGTGCAATCCAGCCGTGCCAAATCCCCCAAAAGAAACCAGCCGGGTCGGTCGTGTACGTCCCGTCACCCGGCACGCACCCGCCGAGCACGATACTCATAGTTAAGATGATGGCCACTACTCCAATTCGTTTCATGCAAAATCCCTCCTGTCCTCTTTATTCCCTATTTTGATTAAAAAGGCACTGACCGAAGTCAGCGCCACAATTGGACCGTGTTGGCGAACTCGATATCGGTCGCAATCTCGCCGTCGAGGGCGTGAAGGTCGAAGTCCTCACCATCGAGCCACGCTTGGAAATCGAAGACGACAGGGTCACGGTCACCACCTAGGGCGAACCACGTCTCAAGCGTCTCCGGGAAATAAGCAGCCGTATGGATCGTACCGGCCCAGCTCTTATACAGTTCCGAGAACACGCCTTTGTCGGAATCGTTCATGAGTCGGAACGCACTCTCCGCGTCTTGGACGATATGTTGATACATCTTGATTTCCATCATGCGGCGCGTCGAATCATCGAGATGGTAGCGATTCTCGTGTTGCAACAGTTCAAAATGGTTCGTGCAGATGTTCGACTCACGGACTTGGATGTCACGTGGCGTCGCCTCGACGACGCGCGTCTTCGATGACTTATCATGGACAACGTACGTGAACGAGCCACGATGTGGAATCTCTTTTAATAAGTCGACCGCCTCTTCGACCGTCGCGCACGTCTCAAGAATCATCCGCCCAATCATCTGACAGACAAAGCCGTCCCCGGGGCGTCGACGATTGATGAAGTTATAGCCCATCGCGAGCCCTTTTTCGTTCATCCCGTCCATCCGGCCCGTGACACGCGAGACAGGACCGATGACCGCATATCCTTCATCCGGTTGAAACACGTTGTATCGTCCATCATACGTCATCGGATGGTAATCGTAATTGCGGACGAGGAAATTGTCCCCCGTTAGGATGGAACAGCCGCTGACCGGGTTATTCACCCGGAAGTGACCAAAATGTAAAAGCGTATCGGCGAGCGACAGTTCGAGCTCGTCTTGGAGCCCGAGCAGTTCTTCCCAAATTTTCGGCGCGAACCGGTCGAACGCCTGTTTCGCCTCACGCTCGTCAATCTCAAAGCGCGGGACCCGCAGTTTCCATTGGTCGGTGCGATTCTCGAGCAGTTTGCTTCGTTTAATATAATTCCCTTGAAAGCGGCCAAAGTCATAGTGACTGCCGCGAAATTGTGTCAGTTCACTTGAGACGTGTTGCATGCAAAAACCTCCCTTGCGCCCATTATAGCGGACACGTGGGAGGTCTGTCTGAGATGAACCTGTTTACAACTTGAACTGACGGCTCATCTGCTGCATGTCTGAAGCCGTATGTGCCAACCCTTTGACGAGGCGATTCATCGTCTCGCTCGTCGCCGCCATTTGTTCCGTCGATGCCGCGACTTCTTCGTTGCCGGCTGTGCTTTCTTCCGAGATTGAAGCGATGTCCGAGAGACCTTGTTTGATGTCGATCTGATTTGTCTTCACCTGGACGAGCTGGGCTTGCATGGAGTCTGTCAACCGTTGCATCTCTAGGACACTCCGTTCAATCTCATGAAATGCCTGTTTCGTTGACTCGAGCGTCCGCTTCCCATCTTCCGCGGCGCGCAGACTGACCGTAAATGTCTCCCCGAGCGCAATCGAATTTTGTTTAACGCTTCCGACGATCTCCGAGATTTCGCTGACTGATTTTGCAACGCTCGTCGATAAGTTCCGTATCTCGGAGGCGACGACGGCAAATCCTTTCCCGTGTTCCCCAGCCCGCGCCGCCTCGATGGCCGCGTTCAAGGCGAGCAAGTTCGTCTGTTCCGAGATTTGTCGAATGACGGTGACGAGCGTCGTCACGTCGTCGGCTTGACGTTCAAAGTCTTTCACTTGATGTTGCGACGTCTGGACGTGGCCATGGATAGCCGTCATCTGATGGACGGCGTCCTCCATAAGGTGAAGACCTTTCGTCGTGGCATGATTGACGTCTTTTGCCTGTGCACGCACTTCGGCCCCGTCTTCCGTCGTTCGCTCGACAAGATCTGAGAACTCGTTCATATGGTCATACAACCTCATCGTCAGCACGCTTTGCTGCTCGACACCACCTGCAATGGCTTCCATCGTATGCGCAATTTGTCGTGACGCATCGTTCACTTCTTCCGAGATGGACGTCACGTTCCCGCTCTCCTCACGAACCGTTTGAGCAGACGCCTGTAACCCCGCAATCAAATCGCGGAGCATCTTCGTCATCTGGTCCATCGATGCAGTAAGCCGCTTGATCTCATCGTTTGACCGGAGCTGAATTCGCGCCATCGCCTCGTTCGCTGATGCCAAGTCGCCAGCGGCCACGAGTGTCGCGACGTGTTCGAGGTCGCGTAGCGGACGCAATTTCCACCCGAGATAACGCCAGATGACAACAGACGCCAACACGAGCAGGATGACGAGCCCAATCAACACTGGCGGCAAACTATTACGCAACACGTCGTTCGTCACCGACGCGACGTCTTGTGCACCTTTGTCAATCCCAAGGACGCCAATGACCTCATTTCCTCGTTTTATTGGAACGAGGACGGTCATGTAATCCCCATACTCCGGATCTTCCACGATCGGGGTCGTCACCTGTCCACCAGTAAAAGCCGGGCGCGCATCTTCCACTGTTGTCGCCGTCGTCGGCGTGCCGATTGCGACCGCGTCTTCCGCGCTCATGCCATCGACGATGATTTGAAGCTCGTTGCCGTCCACGGCGAGTGTATAGACGTACATCGCTCCGATTTGCTTACGGTACGTGTCGAGCTGTTCCCGAAACTGCTCGAACGTCTCTCCTGGCGTCGGATTCTGCATAAACGATGCATAGGCGTCTGCATCTATCGCTTCACTTATGCGCTTCCCGTCCTCAAGTAAGATGGCTTGCATCGAGCTGAGCACGGTTTGTTTCGTACTGATCACTTGAACTACACCGAATATGATGACGAGTAGCGTCACGAACGCGAGCATCGCCAATAAAATCCGGGTTTGCAGTGACTGGGTTTTCTTTCGTTTCATCCGTTTCCCCTCCTCTATCCTTACTTTTAGTATCGGATTCAAGAAGAAAAAACTGCATACAAAAACGGATGAATTTCAAAGAATCATCCGTTCTGTTTCATTCATTTGTCGCGTTCACAACTTCAAGCGGAATCGAGACTTCCGTTTCCCCTTCTTCCGCGACATGGAAGAGTGGAAGTGTTTCCGGTACGAACAAGTCTGGATTTAAATCGACTTGATAGACATACGTTCGCACATCCCCTTCACGCTCGGCTGTCAGTTCGCCAAATGGGATGGGGACTCGGTTTCCTTCCACTTCGTAACTGATAACCGTTGTCGGTTCGAGACGCCGGTCTTCAAGCATGCGAATCGTGAACAGCATCGTCGAACTGTTCGCGCGTTCTAGAGAGACGGCGATCGCCTCGGACTGCCCGGCTCGCTTATCAATCAATTGTTCATCGACATTTTGTTCGTAGACGATGTTCTCCTCGGTCGCTTGTTCGCTTTGCATCTGCTGACAACCTACGACAATCATCAAGCCGAGCACAAAAGCGATGGCCAACACGCGCATGTTACTCCCCCCTTACTTCAGGGCGAAAGTTAGTTCCGCTTCACAAGCGACTTCTCCATCGACAGTCGCCACGGCCCGACCTTTGCCGATTGGGCCACGCACTTTCAAAATCTCGACTTCAAGGCGCAATTGATCGCCTGGAACGACTTGACGTTTAAAGCGACATCCGTCGATTCCAGCGAAGAAAGCGAGCTTACCACGGTTCGCTTCTTGTTTGAGCATCGCGAATGCACCGACTTGTGCGAGCGCCTCGACAATCAAGACGCCTGGCATGACGTTATAGTCTGGAAAATGTCCGTTGAAGAACTCTTCGTTCGCCGTCACGTTTTTTAGTCCAACGGCCCGCTTGCCTTCTTCGACCTCAAGAATACGGTCGATGAGCAAGAACGGATACCGATGTGGGATTACTTCTTTAATCTGTTCAATCGTATACATGGTTCCACCACCCTTATGAGGTTAGCCAAAAATCGGTGATATGGCGCCACGTGTCGATGTTGAACACGTCCCTCCACTCGCCGCCGCCAATGACGCTGTACCCGATAATGGCACCAATCGCGAGCATCGCGACAGCCAATATGAGGACAACGATGACACGCAGCAAGATTGGGAAACGGCGGTTGTTCGACAGACGCTTCCGCTCTGTCCGCTGTTTCGACTCTTTTTCTTCCGAGCCCTTTTGTTCTTCGTTCGCCACGTCCATTCATCCTTTCAGCTCATCTGATTATAACATATTAGTACCAGGTAATAAAACCGTTGTATGAGTTCTCTTTTAGTGTAACGTATCTAGAAAACCCGAACAAGCGCCCCGTCCTAAAGACGGGAAATGAAAAAAGGATGTTGCTTTCATAGAAGGATATGCTACCGTGAGAGTATTCATTTATGAGGAGGTATTATTCTATGTGGAAAGAGTTTAAAGAGTTCGCCATGCGTGGCAACATCGTTGACCTTGCCGTCGCCTTCATTCTCGGGGCCGCCTTCACGGCCATCGTCAACTCGCTCGTCAACGACATCTTCATGCCACTTCTCGGCATCTTGATTGGCGGCATCAACTTCTCAGACTTATCGATGAGCGTGCTCGACGTCGAGGTCGCTTACGGCAACTTCATTCAAGAGATCGTCACGTTCTTACTGATCGCCTTCGCCTTGTTCATGATGGTGAAAGTAATCAACCGTTTGAAGCGAGAAAAAGCCGTCGAAGAGACGCCGGAACCAGAACTGTCACGTGAGGAACAACTCCTCTCTGAGATTCGTGATTTGTTGAAAGAACGCTCATGACGAAAAGCCTGAACCCATGACGGGTCAGGCTTTTTTGTCGAGCAACCGCACGACCCGACCGACGGCGTTCGTCAACAGCGTTGGCGCCTCACACATCGCCTCCTCGAGCGTCATCACCCGGGAAACGATAGGGAACACCGCTTCGATGCCGACGTCCGGGACGGCGACCACTTCCGTCTGTCCGGTGAATACGAGCGTCGGAACGCCGTGTGCGTGGGCGATTTGGGCGAGTCCATACGGGGCTTTCCCATACAGCGACTGCTGATCAAACGTCCCTTCTCCCGTGATAAGCCAGTCGGCGTCGTGTACGTGCATCTCAAAGTTCGACCAACTTACGACTTCCTCGATTCCGCTCCTATACGTCGCCCCAAGCTGATAGAGGGCAAACCCAACTCCACCTGCCGCACCCGCACCCGGTCGTGTCGTCATATCGTGCGTGAAACAGCGGGCATACTCGACAAGATATGCCTCATAGCGTCCGATGTCTCGTCTAGTCAACCCTTTTTGCGGGCCAAACACGACGGCTGCCCCATCGTCACCAAGTAGCGGATTCGTTACGTCCGAGGCGATGCGCCATTCCACTTCTCGCGCTTCCGGCATAAGGTTCGACCAATCGATGGATGCGACACGCTCGAGTTGATGAGGGAAAGTACCGAGTTCGTTTCCAACGTGATCGTAAAATCGGACTCCGAGCGCCTCAAGCAGACCTTTGCCCCCGTCGATGGTCGCACTCCCGCCAAGCCCGACCGTGATGTGCTTCGCCCCAAGTTCGAGCGCCGCCCGTATTTGCAGTCCGGTTCCGTACGTACTGTAACGCCATGGATCGCGCATCTCGACGAGCGTGAGCCCGGACGCCTCGGCGAGTTCGATGACTGCGTCTCGTGATGACTCGGACCAGCCAAAGCGTGCCCGTCGCATCCTACCGTCGAGCGCCGTGACGTCATGCGTCATCACGTCTCCATCTGGATGCGTCGCGAGCCAGGCATCGAGAAACCCTTCACCCCCGTCCGACATCGGTACGGTCACGACGTCATGTTCTTCGAGTGCTCGCGCCACGGCCGCATTTGCCTCGACGCTCGTGAGTGATCCTTTGAATGCATCCATTGCCACGACAATCTTCATGCCATCCCTCCTCCTCATAAGTGTAACGCAAAAACCGCCCCCCCGAGGAGAAGCGGCCTACGTTATGGGCGAAGTGACGTGACAAGCCCCATCATCTGGTCACTCATCGAGAGTGCCCGTGAGTTCATCTGATAAGCTCGTTGGGTGATCGTCATATCGGTCATCTCTCTCGTCAAATCGATGTTCGACGACTCGAGTGTCCCTTCAATCAAGAGGTTTCCGAACGGACGGTCGACCTCGGTCTGAAAATCGGCCGAGTAGACATTGTTTCCCATCGGACGGAGTTCTGACGTGTTCCGCACTTCCACGATATCGAGTCGTCCGAACTGTTGCTCGACCCCATTCACGCTCGCGACGACGACCCCGTCTTGACGGATGCGGTGATTCGTCGCTTCGTTCGGCATCGTGATGCGGTTACCGTCCGCGCCGAGCAGCGCGTTTCCGTTCACATCGACGAGCGTCGTCTCGGCACCGACCGACAGTTGAAGATTGCCGTCTCGTGTTACGCCAGGACCATTCGGTGTCTCAACGACGAAGAATTGCCGGCTCGCCTTCAAGAAGACGTCGAGTCCGCGCTCTGTCGCCCGAATCTGTCCGATGCTAAACTGTTGCGAGATGTCGGCGACGTGTCCCCCGACCCCGATCCGAATCCCGTTCGGCGTCTCGCGCCCGACTTCGAACTCGGGACGAGGTTGGTTGTTGTACGCCTGTGATAGGAGCGATGCGAAGTGCCCTTGTTGGCGCTTGAATCCGACCGTATCGACGTTTGCGATATTGTGTCCGGTCACATCGAGTTGACGCTGCAACTGCGTGAGCGAGTTGACCGAATTATAAATGGACTGCATACGTTTCCTCCTTATCGAACCCGAGCGATTTCAATTGCCCGCTCGGCACTCTTGTCATACGCTTGGACGACTTTTTGGTTCGCCTCGAACTGACGATACGTCATCATCAGGTCGGCCATCGTTTGGTCGAGGTTAACGTTCGCTTCCTCGATGTACCCTTGCTGGAACGTGACCGGTGCGAGCGCCGGCGCGTCACCGTTCACACGGTAATCGTTCCCGACTTGTTCGAGCGTCGCCAAGTCATCGACTTGATAGGCGCCGAGTGTCGCCACGTTCTCGCCGAGTGACGTGATTTGTCCCTCGGTAGACAATGTGAACTCGCTCGACGGTAACTGAATGCGGGCGCCGGCGTCTGATAAGACGTATCCGCCGTCAGATGAACGGAGGAAGCGCTCCTCATCGACGGCGAAGCGTCCGTTCGTCGTATAGAGCGTCTCACCGTTTTGTTCGACCGCGAACATCGGGGCACCCGTGAAACCGGCTGGCGCCTTCAAATAGACGTCCGTCGGATTTCCCGTCTCCGAGATGCTACCGGTTGAGAAACGTGGCATCGTCTCTTGAAGATACACACCTGTCGAGAGCGTCCCGACCTGACCTTGCACCCGTGAACGGTTGTTGCCAGGGTTACTCACTTGGGCGAGCAACATCTCCGGGAACGACCGAACGACACCGTTCGATGCCTTGAAACCCGGTGTCCGTACGTTGCCGAGGTTATTGCTTAAAATCTCTTGTTGGCGTTGCAGCGCGTTCATCGCACCGGCCGCCGTATATAGTCCGCGTAACATGATCGTCTTCCTTTCGTCCTTAAACGTGTTCTACTTTCTTTATCGTACCAAACGAAGGAATCATTCACCGTTTTTTGAAAAAATATAATAAAAACGAGTTCATCTCTGCTTTCAGAGACGAACTCGTTTTTATGATTCGACAATCGGCAGTTCGACAACCATTGTCGTCCCTTTCCCAGCGTCCGAGCGAACGTAAATCGTCCCACCATGAGATTCGACAATCTCTTTACAGATGGCAAGCCCGAGGCCGGTGCCTCCAATGTTGCGGCTCGCGTCGCTCTGTACACGGTAAAACTTCTCAAACAATCGTTTCGCGTCTTCTTCTGATACACCGATTCCTTCGTCTTCAATGGCGACCCGGATGACGTCGTCATCGCAATCGACGTTAACAGTGATATTGCCACCGTCTGGTGAGTATTTAATCGCATTGTTCAAAATGTTCGAGAACACTTGACGAAGCCGAGCCGGATTTCCGGAAATCTGGAGCGACTCGTCACAATCAAAGTGGAACATATGGAGATCCGTTGAGCCTGCTTGAATCTCAAGTACATCTGACAACATTTCATAAAGGTTCTCGACTCTGAAGTCTTGCTGGTCGGCGCCTGCTTCCATCTTCTGCACGTCGAGCAAATCGCTGACGAGTCGCTCAAGGCGCTTCGTCTCACTATTGATCATACTCAAGTAGCGCTTCCGCTTCTCCTCGTCGACATGACGATGCGCCAATAGCTCGGTGAACCCGAGAATCGAGGTGAGGGGAGTACGGAGTTCGTGCGAGACAGTCGCGACAAGCTCCGTCTTCAAGCGATCGATTTCAATCTCTTTCGTGACGTCACGTGACACAAACATTAAACCGAACCGTTCGTCTTGCAGTTCAATCGGTTCGGCGTACATCCGTATGATACGTCTACCCTGTTGCATCGAGTACGTAAACGTCTCATCGAAGATTCCCTCCCGACGAGCTCGATTCGTAAAGCGAAGCAACCCTTCCCGATCATCGATTTGACTCATGAACGGTTCATAAAACGTCTCAATCGGGTAAAGACTTTGGCGATTGTCATAGGGGACCGGTTGATCATACAAATCAAACAACGCCTGATTCCCATACATCTTTCCCGTGCTCAATTCTTCAAACACAATGGAATCGCGCATCGTGTGCAGAATACGAGCGGTCTTTTCACGTTCGCGCTCTAACGCGTCGTGTTGCCCAATCAACGAACTCGACATCTCATTGAATGATTTCGAGAGTTGCCCGACTTCATTTTTGAGTGGCTCGACCGGGATGAGCGTGGCATGCGGGTCGACCGCAAGTCGTTCACTATTCGTAATGAGCGCCTGAAGTTGCTTCGTCAATCGGACAATATACGGCTGAAGGCTCACGAACAAGATAAAGACGGCACCGAGTAAAATCATAAGCCACATCCACTGGGCGCGCGCAAGTTGTTCAGATAGCGACTCACGAAGCGCGGTCTCTTGAAAATCGAGATCGGCACGATAGTCGGTGAAGACCGATTCCATATCAACGATACTTGCACTCATATCGGCTGCACTTTTTGAGTTCAGTTTGAAACGAGTTTGGTTCGATGTCGCATTTTTCGGCATGAGCTGACCGACCGTCGCCATCTGTAGGAACGGTTCGTCAATCTCGCCATTCTCTTTGGCAATGACGTATCGTTCAAGTCCAGGCATCACCCTGCTCGTATAAATTGTGAATAAAAGACGCGCGTCTTTGGCAAACGTCTTCTCTTCTTTACTGACAGCCCGCTCTTCAAACCATGTCGTCTGTTCATCAATTTTTGTCTGAGCTTTGCGCACTTCATTTAAAAGTGCCTCTTCTCCGAGTAAGACATGCCCGCGCATTTCGTACTGCATGGACTGCCAAGTTTCAAACAAATTGGTCGCCTGCGATCGTTGCTCACTAATACGTTCAAGCTCGACAGTCGTCTCTTTAATTGCTTGTTGTGTATAAAAGTAAGTTCCGAGCGACGTCAGCGTAATCAATGCGACGAGTACGTAAAACACTGTCAGCACTTGACGGCTGATTCTTGCTTCAATCCAACGTTTCATTTGTAGCCTTCTTCCTTCGTTTATTCCTGCTTGGACTCAGCTCATTTCTCTATTCAAATAAGGCGATTTCTTGTAATATAATAAAAGATTAATCACTTTTTAATTGTAAGTAGTTTGTCAAAAATTTGGATAACTTCAGTATAAACTTGTCTTCTCACAAGAAACTCACAAGTCCGAAAGGAATGTGCTCATGACCCGTAAACATATCGGGCTGATGCTTGTCATTATCGTTGTCGCCATTACGAGCGGCTTGTTGCTCACCCGCGGACAAACGATTGACAGTACAGCCACTGTTACTCGCGGTTCGGCCGATTTGACCGAGTCAAACGTGACACAGCAAATTCTTCGACTCGATGGAACATGGCGCTTCCAATCCAGTCTACTCGACCAAGTCGACCGACAATCCTATCGACACGTCCCCCATATCACGCCTCATGCAACTGCGACGTATGAGGTCGATGTTGCGCTTCCATCTGGACATTATGCAATCCGTGTCCCAGAAAATCATCCTCACGTTCGTTTGTTCATCGATGGGGCGCCTGTCGAGCGCATCTACTCTTCTGCTAAACAGAGTGATCGCCAGGCTTATTTGGTATTGCTTGAGCCGGAGATGTCATCGTTTCGCTTGACGATGCAAATCAACACGTCCAATGACCGACCGACCGGGCTTGAAGAAAGTCTGTTTATCGGCCCGATCAGTAGTATGCTGACGTTGCAAAATGAACTGTTCAGTTACGACTTCGTGAACGTATTGATCGCGTGTCTAATCTTTCTTTTTTATCTCATCGTTTCCATCTTTCATCGGAAAGAATCGATTTATTTATATGGGGCTGCTTTTTTCTTCCTTGTCGCCTTGTCGCTCTTGATGCGCGATCAAATCGTCTTTGAACTCATCCCGTCCGTGGCGTATATCGTCGCCCATAAAGTGAGTCTGATTGCCGTAATGCTTAGTGTCTGTATGCTCATCGAATTTGCGATACGGCTCGAACGCGTCCCGTTCGAACGTTTCTTACAGATTGCGACGTATCCGCTTTATTTGTTAAGCGCGGTTGCCGTTATCCTCCCTTACAATGCGCATAGCGGATTTGACTACGGCGCATGGATTTACATCTTGTTCATCACGTTCTTTTGGAGCGGGCTCAACGTCAATTGGCTCTTTGAGCGAAAGACGACCGGCTATCCGCTCGAGTTCTTCATCTTCACACTGGCGATGATTCTCGGGTATATCGGCCAAACCATTAACGTGTTAATCCCTCACCCGAATCAGTCCGTCTATACGAGCGTCTTGTCGCTCACGTTCTTCGTGCTCATGTTCATGTTGCTGCCGGTCCATTTATCGACGGATAAGCGACAAAAACAAGAAGTCCAGACGTTCGCTGACCAAAGCGAGATTTCGTTCTTCAACGCTCAAATCAAGCCACACTTTCTCTATAACACGTTCGGGAACGTCATCGCCCTTTGTTACACGGCACCCCATGAAGCCGCTCGACTACTTGGGCATTTGAGCACATACGTCCGCTTCATCTTTGAGAACGGCCGAACAGAAACGACCATTACTCTCGGACAAGAACTCGAGATGATCGACTCGTATCTATCGATTGAACAGACGCGATTCAACGACGCGTTCACCGTTATTAAAGACATTGATGAGAGCCTGACGAACTTCGAAGTCCCCCCACTCCTCATCCAGCCACTCGTCGAGAACGCAATTCGGCACGGGTTGATGAAGAAGAACGGCAAAAAGCGGCTCATGTTAGCGGTGCAAGACCTCGGTTCGGCAATCGAGATTCGAATCGCTGACAACGGGTTAGGATTTGATCCGAAACATACGACGATGCCGTCGTCTGGAATCGGGATCCCGAACGTCCGGAACCGCATCGCCTACTTGTCAAACGCTACGTTTAAAATACAGTCGGAAATCGGCGTCGGCACGCACGTGCAAATCCGTCTTCCGAAACACGAAAGGATGAACGTCCCGAATGCGCACGATTTTGATTGAAGATGAACAACACTTGCTACGGATGATGGAACGCATCGTCCAAACCGAACCGAACTTGAAGTGGATGGGCTCGTTCCATGACCCGAAAGAAGCCTTGACGTTTTTACAAAATCAAGATGTCGACCTCGTCTTTCTCGATATCGAGATGCCTAGCATATCGGGCATCGAAGTCGCCAAACAGTTGCCGGAAACGACACAAGTCGTCTTTACGACGGCACATAGCCACTACGCGGTCGAAGCGTTCGACTTACAAGCGACGCATTATTTGCTTAAACCCATTACAGAAGAAAAAATACATGCTTTAATTCCCCGTGTGACGAAACGCTATGAATCAATCTTGCAATCGAAACGTCATCGCACGTGTACGATTCAATGCCTGGATCATTTCTCCGTCAATACGCAAGACGGCGACCTTGTTAAATGGCCGACACAAAAGACGGAAGAACTGTTTGCCTACTTGGTATATCATCGCGATAAAATCGTCAACAAATGGCTGATTGCTGAGACGCTATACCCTGATATCGACGAACCACAACGTGCGCTTCATAACGTCTACAATCTCGTCTATCGCTTGAAAAAGACACTTGCTGACTACAATTTAAATATCTCGATTCAGACCATTAATAATGGCTACTCGCTCCGTCTCGACGAAGCGTGCGCATGCGATTATCATACGTGGCTCGATGCGAACCCAAAACCGATACCAAAAGAAGAAGTAGAAAGTCGCCTCTTTGTCGACAAAGATTATACATGGCACTAAAAAACGCTTCTCCGATCCCTTCGGAGAAGCGTTTTTCATCGTCCGGTAAACCCTCCATCGACGTGAAGATGCTGACCGTTTACCCACGCCCCGTCCGGTCCCATTAAGAACGCGACAAAGCGTGCCGTATCTTCTGGGGTACCGACGCGGCCCTTTGGAAAAAATGGAACGAGATAGTCATGTAGTGTCTCGTCAATCCAACCGGAATCGGTCGGTCCTGGGTCGAGGGCGTTGACGGAAATCCCGTAGCGCCCGGTCCCGTTCGCGAGCGCCGGCGTAATGGCGATGAGCGCCCCTTTCGTCGCGATGTAGGCGAGATTGTTCGCGTCCGGTCCACCCGACACCATGAACAAGACTCGTCCATCTGTTAGCCCCGCTCGTTTAAACCGCTCCAGGAAGGCGAACGTGAGCCCGAGCGTTCCTTCGTTATTGACGAGGTAATGCGAACGAAGCGTTTCGGTCGTGAACGAGTCGACGTTCACATGTCGCTCGTACGTCGCATTGTTGATAAGCCGACTCGGAACACCGAGTGTAGCCTCGACACGGTCGAGCAGTCCTTCCGCGTCTCCGGACGCCAAATCGAACGCCTCATGCGCGACACGTGCGCCTAAAGCCTGTAATTCGTCGACGAACCAATTTATGAAGTCTGGCTCGGCCCCGACCCCGTCCGTCTCGTCAAACGGGGTCCAGTGTGTGAGATAGAGGTCGTGTCCCTCTTTGGCAAGCTTTCTGGCGATTGCCGCGCCGATGCCTTTATGACGGCTGACACCGGTAATCAAGGTGAGTGGTCGCATCATGTTCCTCCGATTCGTTCTGAATTTTATATTTACCTAGTTCATTCAAAAATCGGTGCCATGGCGATTCCCCTCTCTCATTTCGATAAGTCTAGTGTATCAGACATTTTCCGAGGAAATAAAAAAACCTGATTCACGCTTACACGCGTGAATCAGGTCGAGCTCATTTCAATCGATCCAAATGTTCGAGCATGATGCCCGTACCGTGTGCGACGCTGAGCGTCGGCTCTTCGGCAATCATGACCGGCAATCCGACACGCTCGGCGACGAGCTGGTCGATGCCGTGAAGGAGCGAACCGCCCCCTGTCATGATGATGCCACGGTCGATGATGTCGGCCGCGAGTTCTGGCGGCGTCTGTTCGAGGACGCGCTTCGTCGCTTCGACGATTTCATTTGCTGATTCGGCCATCGCCTCACGGAGTTCTTCTGACGTGATCGTCACCGTACGTGGCAATCCACGTACCATGTCACGTCCGCGGATGTCCATCGTCTCGTTCCGTCCACCTGGGAACACAGTCGCAATCTCTTTCTTGATTTGCTCGGCCGTCCGTTCCCCGATGATGAGCTTATGCTTGTCTTTAATAGCACGGAGGATGTCTGTATCAAAACGATCACCGGCGATTTTAATTGTCTCACCGCAAACGATGTCGCCCATCGAGAGAATCGCAACGTCTGTCGTTCCGCCACCGATGTCAACGATCATGTGACCGACCGGCTTCCAAATGTCCATTCCTGAACCGACGGCTGCCGCTCTCGGTTCATCAGCAAGGAACACTTCTTTAGCGCCAGCTTTTTCAGCTGCCTCACGAATCGCTTTCGCTTCGACCGGTGTCACGTTCGCCGGCGTACAGATAAGCATGCGAATCCCACCGAAGAAGCCGCGCACTTGAATCTTCTCGACGAAGTGGCGAAGCATCTCTTCCGTTGTCGCAAAGTCGGCGATGACGCCGTCACGGAGTGGACGGATGGCGACGATGTCACCTGGTGTACGACCGACCATCTCGTACGCTTCCGTGCCGACGGCGAGGACTTTCCCCGTCGAACGTTTGATGGCGACGACCGATGGCTCGTCAAGGACGATTCCGCGTCCTTTAACGTGGATGACGACGTTTGCTGTTCCTAAATCAATCCCGATATCTTTTGAAAACATGATGTATAGGTTCCTCCGTTCATTACTTCATTGAAAAGAGCGAGAAGAATCTCCTCGCTCCTATGAGTCTATTAATTAGTTGTTGACCATTTCTTCAGCAACTTCGACATTTCCTTCGATTCGCTCGATGTCTGCCCCGAGCGCTTGAAGTTTCTTGTGGAAGTCGACGTAGCCACGGTCGATATGATATAAGTCGCCGACACGTGTCTCTTCGTCGGCAATGAGTCCTGCAAGCACGAGTGCTGCACCGGCGCGAAGGTCTGTCGAGACAACTTCGGCACCTTGGAGGCGAACGCCGCCTTTGATGATTGCTGAACGTCCTTCGATTTTGATGTCTGCGTTCATGCGGCGGAATTCTTCCACGTGCATGAAGCGGTTTTCAAACACCGTTTCAGTGATGACCGATGTGCCGCCTGCTTTTAAGACGAGCGCCATCATTTGAGCTTGGATGTCTGTTGGGAAACCAGGGTGTGGCATCGTCTTCACGTCGACCGGCTTCAACTCATCCGGTGCGATGACGCGCATGCCTTCTGCTGTGTCTTCGAACTGAACACCCATTTCTTCCATTTTCGAGATGAGCGGGCGAAGGTGCTCGCGCTCTGCCCCGATGACTTCGATGTCGCCGCCTGTGATGGCACCTGCGACGAGGAACGTACCCGCTTCGATGCGGTCCGGAATAATCGAGTGCTCGGCACCGTGGAGTTTTTCCACGCCTTCGATGCGAATCGTTTCTGTACCGGCACCGCGGACATGTGCGCCCATACCGTTCAAGAAGTTCGCGAGGTCGACGATTTCCGGTTCTTTGGCGACGTTCTCGATGACCGTCGTGCCTTCAGCAAGGACCGCTGCCATCATGATGTTTTCTGTCGCGCCGACAGATGGGAAGTCGAGGTAAATCTTCGCGCCTTTTAAGCGACCGTCGACTGACGCTTCAACGAAGCCGTTGCCGATGACTGTCTTCGCACCCATTGCTTCGAAGCCTTTCAAGTGGAGGTCAATCGGACGTGAACCGATTGAGCAACCGCCTGGCATTGCGACGCGCGCATGACCGAGACGAGCGAGAAGAGGACCCATGACGAGGATCGAGGCACGCATTTTGCGAACGTACTCGAGCGGTGCCTCGTCTTTGATTGTGCCCGAGGCGTCGACAGTGACTTCGTTGTTCGTTTCATCAAATGCGACCTCGGCACCGAGGTGACGGAGTACTTTGTTAATCGTGTATACGTCAGCGAGACGCGGTACGTTCTGAAGTACTGATTTTCCTTCGCTAGCTAATAAAGTGGCAACCAATGTTTTGAGTACTGCGTTTTTTGCTCCTTCTACACGCACAGTACCTGACAATTTACGTCCTCCACGGACTACAATCAAATCCTTCATATCTCTCTTTGTCCTCCAACTTCGTTGATTTTGTGTTCTATACGTCGATATCCGCAACTTCCGGATGTGGTTGTGTCGATTACTATGATGGTTTGTGAAACGTGACGTCGTTATCAGTGAAAAACGAAAGATAATTGCGATAAAATACTGATAAAAACGGCATGTCAGACGAGTTTATCCTACACGATAAACATATAGGAATCGTTACAACAGGATTACAGTTTGTTAATGGTTTTAAACATCACTGTAATGGTGCGAGCGCCTGTGCCAATCGGATGTACTCCAAAAAGAACTGAGCGATGAGTGAACCAAAGACGACAGCCACGAGAACGCGCAAGACGGCTGCTTGCGGACTCTTCACTTGATTGAGCACTTTGTCCCATTTGACTGGCATGAGCGCCCACCAAGCGACGTAAATCGCTACGATATAAATGACGAGCGATAATACGGTGTTAATCATCGATGATTCCCCTCTTTTCAAAAATTCGTACCATTTTTAATCATAGCATGTCGCGACAGAGAAAAAAAGACTTAGCGTGATTAGGAAGGTTCGTTTCATTTCATTCCATCAGCTCGCTTTCTCATTTAACCGCATACAAAAAGGAACGTCATCAGCGTGTAGCCTTACTACAGTAATTGACGTCCCTTCAAAATTTCAAACATTATTCACTTTTTTCGTCAAACGTCTGAGCCCATCGAATCGCTTGAATGTAATAAGGCGACCAGTCCGGCGCGGACTCATCGACCGGCACTGTCAAGTGTTCATAAGCCTTTACCGCTTCTAAGAGCGCCCGGAGTGCGTTCTGTTTCCCGAGTAACGCTTCTTTGACGACCGGCTCGACTGGGAGTTCAGAGACGAGCGAAGTCATTGTTTCGTCTAAGATGACGTCGAGCGACGAGAAGATGCCCGTGATGAACGCATCGAACGGTTTGACTTCTGGCGTCGAATCGGCCGCAATCAATTCCATCATCTTCCCACGGATGACGCTTTGCTTGATTAGCTCTTTTGATTCAGACGTCTGCATCTCCCGAAGAAGCATCAAATACGACCAGCGCCGCAGTTCATCGAGGCCGATGCGGGCGACGGCTTGTTCAATCGACTGAATTGTACGGCGCCCTTTTTGATACACCGTGTTGACCGATCGAAGCATCTTATACGACAAATCAACGCTCCGTTCAATCAAACCGGCAATCCGACGGAAGTTCGGTTCGGGACGGTCCAGTTCTTTTAACACTTCTATGAGTGTGTGGCGGAGCGGATGCACTTCAGCACCGTGGATGACAGTCGGTCTACTGAAAAAGTAGCCTTGGAACATCTTATAGCCAAGCTTCTTCGCCGTCTCGTATTCGAACGGCGTCTCGATTTTCTCGGCTAAAAATTCGACGCGATGGCCGAGCGCATCAATCAAGCGTTTCTGCTGATCAACAGGCGTCGCCTGATAATCAATTTTGATAATATCCGCAAGACCGATGAACGGTCGATACTTCTCTTCGAACACGAAATCATCGAGGGCGATTGTATAGCCTTTACGACGGAGCGACCTTAAGGCAGCGAGTACTTTCTCCGTCGGTTCGACGTGTTCGAGTACTTCGACGACGAGTGATTGCCGAGGCAATAAGGCCGGTACTTCCCCTTCAATCAAATTTTGGGGAAAGTTAATGAACGCCCGCGTTCCTTCGGTCAACTCCCGAAAGTTGAAGACGAGGTAGGCGTTGTGAATCACGTCGGCGGTCGCTAACGCGTCGTCGACATGTTCGAATATATTTTTTTCGCTGCGGCGGTACAACAATTCATAGCCGCAAACGCGTAATTTTTGGTCGAATATCGGTTGTCGCGCAACGTATACTTTCATCCCTTGTTCTCCTTTTGTTTAGTCCCACCTTTATTATCGGCATAAGTGATGCGCTTGTTTACTGCTTTTCCCAACTCCGGTCGAGACTTTAGACCTATTATAATGAAGGAACACGACAAAAAAACCTTCCCACCGAAGTGAGAAGGTTAAGATTCAGTCTTTCATGTCGCGAATGCTCAAGCGGTTGATCGCTTTTTTGAGCGCGAGCTCCGCGCGACGAAATTCGATTTCCGAAATCTTTGTGTCTTGAAGACGACGTTCGGCTCGAACTTTTGCCGCTGAAGCACGGTCATAGTCGATTTTGTCCGCCATTTCGGCTGTTTCAGCTAAGATCGTCACCGTGTCGGGACGAACTTCCATGAAACCGCCGCTGAGTGCGATCAGCGTGCGTCCACCATCTTCGTGGCGCAACTTGAGAATTGAGATGTCGAGCGGTGTCACCATCGGGATGTGTTTCGGTAAGACACCGATTTCACCGGTCACCGATTTGGCGATTACCATCCGCGCCTCGCCCTCATAGGCTGCACCATCCGGGGTGACGACGTTGACGTGAAGAGTATTCATCGTCTAGTTTCCCCCTTCCGCGTAGGTCTTAGACCAACGTCTTCGCTTTTTCGATGACGTCTTCGATTGGACCGACAAGACGGAATGCATCTTCTGGGAGATCGTCGTGTTTTCCATCGAGAATCTCTTTGAAGCCGCGCACAGTCTCTTTAACCGGTACGTACGAACCTTTTTGGCCTGTGAACTGCTCAGCCACGTGGAAGTTTTGTGACAAGAAGAACTGAATGCGACGTGCACGGTGAACCGTGAGCTTGTCGTCTTCAGACAACTCGTCCATCCCGAGAATGGCGATGATGTCTTGGAGTTCTTTGTAACGTTGAAGCGTCTGCTGCACGTCACGCGCGATTTCGTAGTGCTCTTGTCCGACGATGTCAGGTGAAAGGGCACGTGAAGTCGAAGCGAGCGGGTCAACGGCCGGGTAAATCCCCATCTCCGAGAGACGACGCTCAAGGTTTGTCGTTGCATCAAGGTGAGCGAACGTCGTCGCTGGAGCCGGGTCCGTATAGTCATCGGCTGGTACGTAGACCGCTTGAATCGATGTAACCGATCCTTTTGCTGTCGACGTGATTCGCTCTTGAAGCATACCCATTTCCGTTGCGAGTGTTGGCTGGTAACCTACGGCAGATGGCATACGACCGAGAAGGGCCGATACTTCCGAACCTGCCTGCGTGAAGCGGAAGATGTTATCAACGAAGAGAAGAACGTCTTGCCCTTGCTCGTCACGGAAGTATTCTGCCATCGTGAGACCTGTCAAGGCAACACGGAGACGTGCGCCAGGTGGTTCGTTCATCTGACCGAATACCATCGCTGTTTGTTTGATAACGCCTGAGTCCGTCATCTCGTGGAACAAGTCATTTCCTTCACGCGTACGCTCACCGACTCCTGCGAATACAGAAATTCCGCTGTGCTCTTGCGCGATGTTGTTAATGAGTTCCTGGATGAGGACGGTTTTCCCTACACCGGCACCACCGAAGAGACCGATCTTACCACCTTTGATATAAGGGGCAAGAAGGTCGACGACTTTGATACCTGTCTCGAGAATTTCAACCTTCGTCGACAACTCGTCGAACGTCGGTGCTTGACGGTGAATCGGTGAACGACGCACTGTCGGGGATACTTCTTTATCGTCAATCGGGTTACCGAGGACGTTGAAGACACGACCGAGCGTCTCTTCCCCTACCGGTACCGAAATCGGTGTACCTAAGTCAAGTACTTCCATGCCGCGGCGAACGCCGTCCGTCGAGTCCATCGCAATCGTACGGACCGTGTCATCCCCAAGGTGAATCGCCACCTCGAGCGTCAAGTCAACACTTACATCTTCCGCCGATGTCGCCACGTGCGTGACTTTAAGGGCGTTGTAGATGTTTGGTAAGTGGTTGTCGAACTTAACGTCGATAACTGGGCCCATGACTGCGACTACGCGGCCTTTCATGCCGTATTCGTTCATCGTGTTAGCCTCCTACAATCTAGAGGGCGGGCGCTTATTCAAGCGCTGCCGCACCTCCGACAATCTCTGTGATTTCTTGTGTGATCGCCGCTTGACGCGCGCGGTTGAACTTGAGCTTGAGTCCACGAATGAGTTCATCCGCGTTGTCTGTCGCGTTCGACATCGCCGTCATCCGCGCCGCGTGCTCCGATACTTTCGCATCGAGGAGCGCGCCGTAGATGAGTCCTTCCGCATAACGCGGGAGGAGCGCTGCTAAGATCGTTTCTTCTTCTGGTTCGTATTCATACATCACATTCGATGCGGTCTGTTCGATATTCCCAAGCGGGAGCAGTCGATCGATTTTCACTTCTTGGCTAATAACAGAGATGAATGAGTTGTAGCAAAGCTTCAACTCATCAATCTCGCCGTCGCTGAACGCGCCGACCGTCTGCTTGACGATCTCTGCGACTTCAACGAATGTTGGCTGGTCGTTTAGTCCTGTCATCGCACTGTACACCGGAATGTTACGCGACTTGAAGAACTGAACGCCGACCTTCCCAATCACATACAGACGATAGTCGTCCGTTGAATCGTGTTTTGCTTTCAATTCGCGATACACGTCACGAAGGACGCTGGCGTTGTATCCACCAGCTAGTCCGCGGTCAGACGTGATGACGATATAGCCGGTCCGTTTGACGGGACGGACTTGAAGCATCGGGTGTGTTGCACCTGAAGTACCGCCGGCAATCGACGAGATGACTTCCTGCAACTTGGTCATGTACGGCTTGAAGTTGGCGTTGCTCCCTTGAGCCCGGTTCAATTTCGAGGCCGACACCATGTTCATCGCTTTCGTGATTTGCTTTGTGCTTTGGGTCGAGGTGATCCGCATCTGGATCTCACGTAATGATGCCATTTCGATTCACCACCTTAATAGACGCTCGTCACCGGATTAAACCGATGGCGAGAACGTCTTTTTGAATTCCGCAATTGCATCGACCATCGCCTCGTCAGCAGGAAGGTTTCCTGTTTGACGAATTTCGCGGCAGAGGTCTGCACGGTTTTGGTCGAGCCATGCGTTCATTTCTTTTTCGAAACGACGGATGTCTTCAACTGGGATGTCATCGAGATGACCTTTCGTGAGGGCATAGATGATGATGACTTGTTTGTCGACCGAGAGTGGTGCGTTCAAGTCTTGCTTCAACACTTCAACGGTACGTTGACCACGGTTGAGCTTCGCTTGTGTCGCTTTATCAAGGTCAGAACCGAACTGCGCGAACGCTTCAAGCTCACGGTATGAGGCGAGGTCTAGACGGAGCGTACCCGCAACCTTCTTCATCGCTTTCACTTGAGCCGAACCACCAACACGCGATACCGAGAGACCGGCGTTAATCGCAGGACGTACCCCAGAGAAGAAGAGGTCCGACTGAAGGAAGATTTGACCGTCTGTGATTGAGATTACGTTCGTCGGGATGTACGCCGAGATATCCGACGCTTGTGTCTCGATGAACGGAAGGGCTGTAAGCGAACCGCCGCCGAGTTCGTCGTTCAACTTCGCCGCACGCTCAAGGAGGCGTGAGTGGAGGTAGAAGACGTCACCTGGGTAGGCTTCGCGGCCTGGAGGACGACGGAGAAGAAGTGAGAGCTCACGGTAAGCTGCCGCTTGTTTCGAAAGATCATCATAAACGACGAGAACGTGTTGTCCGCGGTCCATGAAGTACTCACCCATCGATACCCCTGCGAATGGTGCGAGGTAAAGAAGTGGAGCCGGCTGTGAAGCCGATGCTGAAACGACAATTGTGTAATCGAGGGCGCCGTTTTGACGGAGCGTCTCAACTACGCCACGAACAGTCGATTCTTTCTGACCGATTGCGACGTAAATACAAATCATGTTTTCTTCTTTTTGGTTGATGATTGCATCGATTGCGACCGATGTCTTACCAGTCTGACGGTCACCGATGATGAGCTCACGCTGTCCGCGTCCGATTGGTACGAGGGCGTCAATCGCCTTAATCCCAGTTTGGAGCGGTTCGTGAACCGACTTACGGGCCATAACGCCGTAAGCTTTACGCTCGATCGGGTTATAGTTGTCCGTCACGATCGGTCCAAGACCGTCGATTGGTTGGCCGAGTGGGTTGACGACGCGTCCGAGGAGCGCCTCACCGACCGGTACTTCCATGATGCGGCCCGTACGTTTAACCGAGTCGCCTTCTTTGATGCCTTTGTAATCGCCAAGGATGATAATCCCGACGTTACCTTCTTCTAAGTTTTGCGCCAAGCCCATTACGCCGTTTGAGAACTCAACGAGTTCCCCGGCCATAACGTTATCGAGTCCGTGTGCACGTGCGATCCCGTCACCTACTTGAATGACTGTACCTGTCTCACTGACTTCGATTTCAGAGCCGTACGAAGCGATTCGCTCTTTTAGCAGGGCGCTAATTTCTTCAGCTTTGATCGTCATTGAATTCACCCCTATTTCTTACGCATTCAACAGTTCACGCTCGAGGCGTGTCAGTTTGGTTTCGATTGTGTCATCGTACGTCGTGTAACCGATTTGGACGCGGAGTCCACCGATGACTTCTTCGTCGACGACATTCTGTAATTGAAGCGTCTTGCCCACCTTCTGACCGAAGACGAGTTCGACTTCTTTTAAGTCCGTTGCCGACAATGGGTAGGCGCTCGTGACGAACCCCTCTGCAATACCGCGGAACTCGTTCACATATTCGCGAACGTAACGCGGCAACGCGCGAACTTCGCTCGCACGGTCGTTTTCGACCATGACGAGAAGTGTGTTCACAACGATTGTCGTCATATCACCAAAGCTATCTTTCAAAAGCTGTGCAAGCTCGCTGTCGCTGATTGCCGGATTCGTTAAGAGATCCATCAATTCAGGTGTCGCGTGGAGCACTTCATCGAGCAGACGCACTTCCGCTTCGACTTGGTCGAGCGTGCCTTGTTCCCGCGCTAAGTCGAAGAGCGCTTTCGCATAGCGTTTTGCTAGAGATGCGTTCATTAGTTAGCACCTTTCGCTTTTGACAGGAAGTCTGTGACGAGGGCACGTTGTTTCGCTTCGTCACCTTTAAGGTCAGAACGAAGGACGTGGCGTGCTGCCGAAAGCGCCTGTGTGACGACTTCCGTCTGAAGCGATTGTTTCGCAAGCTCACGCTCACGCTCGATCGCTTTCTCAGCCTCGATTTTAATTTGTTCGGCTTCCAAACGCGCCTGCTCCACCAAGCGTGCTTGTTCTGCTTCAGCCTGACGACGACTTGAATCGAGCATTTCTTTCGATTCCGTACGTGCCGCGCTGAGCGCTTCACGTTGTTCGACGACATAAGTTTCCGCATCTTTGCGGCTCTTTTCAGCGAGCTCAATTTCGTTCGCTACATACTCTTCACGCTGTCTCATCATTCCAAGGAGTGGTCCCCAAGCAAATTTCTTCAACAGGGCCAAGAGTACGAGGAATGTGAAAAGTGTAAAGATCATATCCAGGATGCGGAGGCCTTCACCGCCAGCACCAGCTGCAATCATCATCGTATCCATGCATACCCTCCTCTTGACTAAATAAGTGAGGGAGACGGGCTCCCTCTTCCATTATTCTCGTTAACTCGGAATCAAGAGTTGAGGAGAAGGAAACCGACAGCTACACCGATGATCGGGAGGGCCTCAACCAAACCGATACCGATGAACATTGTTTGACGAAGTTCGTTTTTGAGTTCTGGCTGACGTGCTTGTCCTTGTACTGTACCGTATACGATGAGACCGTTACCGATACCTGCTGCGAGTGCTCCAAGACCGATAACGAGTGCTGTTGCAAGAAGATTCATTTGTTCCATTGTGTATATTCCTCCTAAAAGTTAAGTAAATAGTTTTTTGTGTTCAACGCTTTGGCGAAGGCGAATCAATGCTCGGCTGAAGCCTTGTGCCCGATGTACACCATTGCAAGCGTCAGGAAAATGTAGGATTGGATAACCCCGATAAAGATTGAGAAACCTTGCCATAAAATCATTGGGAAGATTGCGAACACAGCACCGAGCGGGTTTAGTGCTCCTTGTGCCGTAATTGCGAGTCCCAAGATGATGGTAATCATGATTTCACCGGCAAAGATGTTACCGTAAAGACGCAGACCGAGTGTCAAGGTGTTCGCGAACTCCTCGATGAGCTTGATCGGCAATAAGAACCAGACCGGCTTGACGTACTCCGCCGAATAGTGCTTTAACCCGTGCAGCTTCACGCCGTAGTAGTGCGACATTGCAACGACGAGTGTCGACAACGCCAATGTGACATACGGGTCGGCTGTCGGTGAGTTAAACCATAAGTAGTGACCAGAGATGACGTTAAACGGTAGACCCATCAAGTTTGAAAATAGAATGAACAAAATCAATGTCATTCCGAACGAGATAAAGCGTCCGCCCGTCTTCCAATCCATCGCACTCGAGATGACTCCGCGTACGAATTCTGCAAAGAACTCCATGAAGTTCTGTTTGCCAGTCGGCTTCATTGCCAAGCGTCGTGTTCCCCAAACGGCGAACGTGAAGACGAGCAGTGAAGCGATCAGCACCGTGATGACGTTCGTCCAGCTCCCATAAAGCGTGTAATCTCCAAGTTGTAGAGAATAGGTGGGAAACTCATGACCCATTAGTATTCACCTCTTTTCCTGCTGAGCTGGGCAAGTGTGAACTCGCCAAATTGTATGATGTGGCCGGCGATTAGACCAGTTACCACCGCAATGAGCGATACTCGATCCTCATAAAAGAGACCGACTATCACGGCTAACGCACCGACTGCCATTCTTGAAACAGTCCCGTGCGATTTCGGGCGTCGTCCATGTTCGATGACGTCATACATGCGAATGACGCTTCGATTCTGCATATGTAGAATGATGAGACTGGCGACCCCACCTAGGAACAACCCGAGAAAGACCGGTTTGTACATAGGGACGATGAACGCACCGAGGAGGAGAATGGCGAACCATCCAATGAACCACTTCGTGTAACGCTTCATCAACTGCTTTTGTGCTTGTCTGTCTGCTTGCACTTGTTGTAGATTCATTCGTCCTCTCCTGTCAATAAACTTCGAAGGGTGAGAACAAGCGCCGTGATCCCGAACGCCATGCCGAGAAGCACCGACACATTCCAACCAAACGTACCCCAGAATTCACGTCTCGCGCCGTATTGGCCGACGAGATAACCGATGACGATCGGTCCTGCAAGCGCGGTCGAGATTTGTGAGGCGAGCGAGGCATAGGATAGGTAACGATTCTCTTTTTTCGCCATCCTACTCTCCCCTTTCTCTCTAGGAAGCTCGTCTTCATCTTTGTCGATTCACACTCGCGTGACCATCAAAAGTCACACAAGTTCAGAGTAATGGAAATGGCATAAGAAGTCAATGAATTTCACAATTATAAAAGCGCTTTAAATCAAGTCGTATCAATGCTTTTACGCACTTCACAAACTAAATTAAAATCCATAAATTTTAAAAAAGTATGAAGAAATGGTGAAATAAAAATGTTAAATTGATAACATTTCACAAAACGAACAAGATGAAGAATAGTTCAGTTATACCTCCACGTTTTGGAAAATACAACGGCAAACGACGCACGTTCACAAAAGGTTTTGAAACGGAAGTTGACCTGATTTTGAAATCGTTTACAACGCCCTGTTTTAGTATACCGATACCCTTTTTACGATGTCGAGGGGTTCAGCCGATTTTGTCGTGAGGAATGTCACAGCCATTTTCCCTGAAGTGAAAATGCTGGAAATCCCCTCCCATCAACGTAGAATAGGTGGACAATCCCAATTCAAATCGCTACGATTACCGTGTAAGCGCTCTCTAAAATTGTGTCGATTTTGTGACTTTCGGAACCGACGCCCGCATCTTCTATTTTGGATGTGTGTCAGGAGGAAATTAGATGGACTGGATCAACCACTTACAGACCGAAGTCGAAGACGATATTATCTTCACAGATGCCACGACTCGTCTCGCCTATTCGTTCGACGCGACCCCGAACTATCAAGCGATGCCCGATGCGGTCGTCGCCCCACGTTCGACGAAAGACGTTCAAGCCATTATGCGGATTTGTCATACCTATCGCGTCCCCGTCATCCCACGCGGTTCTGCGACGAACTTGGCTGGTGGGACAACACCACTCGCAGGCGGAGTCGTTTTGGACTTTCGTCATTTGGACAAGATTCTTGAGATTGATGAGAAGAATTTGACCGTCACTGTCGAACCAGGTTGCATCACCGGTCGTTTAATCGAGGCGGTGGAGGCAAAAGGACTGTTCTATCCGCCCGATCCGAGCTCGATGAAGATCTCGACGATCGGTGGCAATATTAGTGAGAACTCTGGTGGGCTACGTGGCCTGAAGTACGGGGTGACGGCAGACTACGTACTCGCCCTCGAAGCAGTGCTCCCGAACGGCGAGATTCTCAAAACAGGCGGGAAACTCGCAAAAGACGTCGCCGGTTATGACTTGACCCGGCTCCTCGTCGGCTCTGAAGGGACGCTCGCCGTCATCACAAAGGCGACGCTCAAGCTCATTCCGCTCCCGGAGACAAAGCAGACGATGCTTGCCCATTTCAGCGACTTAGACGGCGCCGCTCGGACAGTGAGTCGGATCATCGAAAGTCGCATCATCCCGGTGACGCTCGAGTTCATGGACAAGAAAACGATTGAAGTCGTCGAGGCATACGCGAACATCGGATTACCAACCGACGTCGGCGCACTGCTTCTATTAGAACAAGACGGACCAAGTGAAGTCGTGCACCGTGACATCGAGGCGATGCACGCCATCTGTCTCGCTGAAGGCGCTTCATTCGTCGAGGTGGCACGGGACGAGCTGCACGCGGAGACGCTCCGCTATGCGAGACGAACGGCCTTGTCCGCGCTCGCCCGTCTTCGACCGACGACGATTTTAGAAGATGCGACCGTGCCCCGGAGCGAGATTGCCGAGATGGTTCGACGGATCGAGGCAATTGGCCGGAAGTACCGGATCGAGATCGCCACGTTTGGCCACGCCGGTGACGGCAACCTCCATCCGACGGTCGCAACCGACGCACGAGACCACGAAGAGATGGAGCGTGTCGAAGCCGCGTTCGCGGACATCTTCGCTGCCGCGCTCGAACTTGGCGGGACAATCACAGGAGAGCATGGCGTCGGGGCGATGAAGGCGCCGTATCTCGAATGGAAGCTTGGTGCATCTGGCATCGACGTCATGAAAGGCATCAAACTCGCCTTTGACCCGTACGGCATCATGAACCCGCAAAAAATGTTCGCGAAGGCAGCGAAAAAACGGCTCGTGCAAGGAGGCGGCGTATGAGACAACCTGCACAACTCACATCCCGGATGACCGAGAAACTCGATTACGAGGAACTGCTCGGCTGCATGCGTTGCGGTTTTTGCCTTCCGACGTGTCCGACGTACATCCGCTCGAAAGACGAGACGGCCTCCCCGCGTGGTCGCATCGCCATCATGAAAGGTGTTGTCGACGGCCTAATCGAACCGGATGCGGGCGTCGAAAAGACACTTAACGAATGCCTCGGTTGTCTCGCCTGCGAACCGGCTTGCCCAGCCGGGGTCCGCTATAGCGTCCTTCTTGAAGACGCACGCGCCGCCATCACCGAGCATAAACGCGCGACCGGTCAGATGGACGTCCGGGAGCGGATGATCCGAAAGGTCGTCTTCGACGGCTTGTTCATGAATAAAGCGAACATGGAGACGGCGACGGGGTTCCTTCGTTTCTATCAACAGTCCGGCGTGCAGACGCTCACACGGAAGTTGCGCATCCTCGACTGGTTTCCGGACCAACTCCAAAAGATGGAGGCGATTTTGCCGCCGGTCCCACCGAAAGCGGCGCGGAGACGGCGCTCTGAACGACTCAAGGCGACGGGACAACCGACAGCGCGAATCGCGTTCTTCACTGGCTGCCTGATGGACACGATGTTCTATGAGACGAACGCGAATACGATCAAGTTACTCCAGGCAGCGGGCTGTGACATCGTCATCCCGGACACCCAACAATGTTGCGGCGCCCTGCACGGACACGCCGGCGAACAAGCCGGGGCCGTCCAGCTCGCGAAACAAAACATCGAGGCGTTCGAAGCACTCGACGTCGATTACATCATCACGAACGCCGGAGGGTGCGGAGCGTTCCTACTCGGCTATGACCACCTATTGAAACAAGACCCAGATTGGCTCGCGCGCGCGGAGCGTTTCAAAGACAAGATTAAAGACTTCGCCTCGATTTTGATTGAAATCGGTTTCCTCGACCGAGTCACGCTTACGTTGCCGAAGCAAGTCATCACATATCAAGACTCGTGCCACTTGCGCAACGTGCAACAAGGAGCCCTCGCCCCGCGGCTGTTGCTCCAAGCGATTCAAGGACCGACGTATGTCGAACAACGCCATGCCGATAACTGTTGCGGCTCGGCCGGGGTGTATAACTTGCTCCAACCCATCATCGCGAATGACATTTTAGAGATGAAGATGGGACATGTCCGAGACACCGCTGCCCAGACGATCGTCACATCGAACCCGGGATGTCATCTCCAGATGCAACTCGGGATTCAAGAACATGGGACCGATTCGATGCGGGCCGTCCATTTGGCCGATTTATTGGCGGAGGCACTGCCCCATACGTAAAGGAGAAGAGCGCACGCTCTTCTCCTTTTTTGTCGTGTCATACATTCCCCTTCTCGGATTCACACATACTTCACAATTCCGATGATTTCACATGGAATTAAAGTTTACACACTTTTTTTCATGGGGTATGAATAAAATATAGACGGTTCTACCAGTCTGTCGAAAATTGTAAAGAGAGAAAGGGGTTTTCAAATGGAAGAGAGGCAGTGGCATACGCTATCGATTCACGAGACAGAGAATCACCTTGATACCGATATCGCTCAAGGGTTACGTGAAGAGACGGCGAACGAACGAATCGAACAACACGGGAAGAACGTCCTTCCTGAACCGAAAAAAGATCCGAAGTGGCTAAAATTCATGCGCCAATTCAACGACGTACTCATTTACGTCCTGTTGGCCGCAGCCGTCATTACGGCCGTACTCGGTTACTGGTACGACACGATTGTGATCGCACTCGTCGTCCTCATCATCGGGATTATCGGTTACTTGCAAGAGAACAAGGCTGAGCAAGCACTCGAAGGCATTAAGAACATGCTGTCCCCGTCCGCCCTTGTCCGTCGTGACGGCAAGCGTAAAGAGATTGAGGCCGAGTACCTCGTCCCAGGAGACATCGTTTACTTGAAGCCGGGTGATAAAATCCCGGTCGACCTTCGCCTCATCACAGCGGAGAACATGAAAGTTGAGGAATCGGCCTTGACCGGTGAAGCGATCACCGTCGACAAGACGCTCGACCCGCTCGAAGAGAAAATCGGTCTCGGTGACCGGACGAACTTGGCGTTCTCCGGGACATCCGTCGCGGCCGGTACCGGAAGCGGAATCGTCATCGCGACCGGTTCGAAGACCGAGCTTGGTAAAATCAACGCGTCGATCGCTGAAGTCGAGAAAGTGCAAACACCGCTCATCCAACAGACGCAACGCTTCGGCAAGACCGTCGCGAGCGTCATCGCCGGTGTCGCCGTGTTCGCCTTCATCTTCGGCTACTTCTTGCGCGATTACGAGACGGCTGAGCTATTGCTCGCGGTCATCGGTCTCGCCGTTGCCGTCATCCCGGAAGGATTGCCGGCAATCATTTCAATCATTCTCGCCCTCGGTGTCCGTCAAATGGCTGACAACAAGGCGATCGTCAAAAACTTGCCGTCCGTCGAGACGCTCGGTGCTGTATCGGTCATCTGTTCGGATAAGACCGGTACGTTGACGAAAAACGAGATGACCGCACAGAACATTCAACTCGCTGATCGTACGCTCCGTGTGACCGGTTCAGGTTATGCGCCGGAAGGCCGTATCGAGTTTAAAAATGAGGTCTACTCGAACAAACAAGACGAGATGCTTAATGAGATTCTCCTTGCCGGTGTGACGTGTAACGATTCCGACTTGTTCTTCGATGACGAATCGAAACAATGGATGATTACAGGCGACCCGACAGAAGGTTGCTTGCTCACACTCGGAGAAAAGGCGGAAGAGTCGATTCGACCGCTCCGCGTCATCTCGAAGATTCCGTTCGACTCGGCGCATAAATACATGGCGACACTCTCGCCGCGTGACGAGGCGCACGTCATGTACTTGAAAGGTGCACCGGACCGCTTGTTCTCGATGGCCGAAGCGAGTGACCCGAACTTCCAAACGGACATGTGGGAAGAGAAGATGACCGACCTCGCCAAAAAAGGGCAACGTGTCATCGGTGTCGCCAAACGCACGTTCAACACATCAAAAGAGAAGATTGACCATGACGACTTATATGAAGGAATCGAATTCCTCGGGCTCATCGGCATCATGGACCCACCGCGCCCTGAAGCGATTGAGGCGGTCAACGAATGTCAATCGGCAGGTATCCAAGTGAAGATGATTACCGGTGACCATAAAGAGACGGCCATCGCCATCGGAAACGAGCTCGGCATCTCGACAGAGGCCGGTGCGCTTCAAGGGACCGAGATTGATGATTTGACGGACGAGGAACTCGCGGACGTCGTCGGGCAGTACAACATTTTCGCCCGGACGAGCCCAGAGAACAAGACGCGTCTCGTCAAGGCGCTCCAGACGCAAGACCATATCGTCGCCATGACCGGTGACGGGGTGAACGACGCCCCTGCCCTTCGCCGCGCCGACATCGGTGTCGCCATGGGAATCAAAGGGACGGAAGTATCGAAAGAAGCAGCTGAGATGGTGCTTGTCGACGATAACTTCAATACAATCTTCAAAGCCGTTAAAGAAGGCCGACGTGTATACGATAATTTGAAGAAAACGATCCTCTTCATCTTGCCGACGAACGGTGCGCAAGGGTTCGTACTCCTCATGAGTATCTTCCTCGGTACCCAGCTTCCGCTCACGGCGCTTCAAATCTTGTGGGTGAATATGGTCGTCGCCATCACGCTTTCGTTCGCGATTGCGTTCGAGCCGCTCGAACCATCGACGATGAAACGGGCACCACGACCGAAGAAGACACCGCTTCTGAGCCGGTACTATATCTTCCGAATCTTGCTCGTGTCGCTCATCATCGGTGGCGGGACGCTCGTCTACAACCTGTATATGAACGCCGGCGACTATAGTGTCGAATATATCCACACGATGACGTTGAACACGATTGTAATCGCCCAGATGTTCCACTTGTTTAACGTTCGGGTCGAGACCGAGCCGGCCCTCAACCGCTCGTTCTTCGAGAATCCGATTGCGTTTTACGTATCTGGTGCGCTCATCGTACTTCAGCTGTTCATCACGTACGTGCCGTTCATGAACACCGCGTTCGGAACGACGCCAATCGCCGCGAGCGACTGGATCATCCCGTTCGTCTTCGGTATCGCCGTGTTCTTTATCATCGAACTCGAGAAGTTGATTTCGCGCAATGTGATAAAACGGAAACAATCTTAATGACGAAAGAAGCGACACCTCCGGGCGTCGCTTCTTTTTACGCAGATTAACATTATCTTATCCCGTTTTTTCGAGAGTTCAAACCTCATTTCTTAAAAAAGATGTTTACATTTTTATAACAAGGGAACAAAAAGGTTATGTGAAAATAATTTCGAGAAAGAGTTGAGTCGATGATTGAATTTAAGCAAGTGAAAAAAACATTTAAAACGACGACTGTTTTGAAAGAGATGAATCTGACAATTAATAAAGGCGAACTCGTCGTCTTTATCGGTCCTTCCGGTTGTGGAAAAACGACATCCCTGAAAATGATTAACCGACTGATTGAACCGACCGAAGGGACAATTATTGTGAACGGCCAAGACACGCGTAAGATGAACCCAATCGACTTACGGCGCCAGATGGGCTATGTCATTCAACAGACCGGCCTTTTCCCACACATGACGATTCGGGAGAACATCCAACTGATTGCGAGTCTCGAGGGGCACGCCGAACAGGATATGGACGCCCGCACCGAGCACCTTCTCCGCATGGTCGGACTCGACCCGGACCAATTCATCGATCGTTATCCAAGCGAACTGAGCGGTGGTCAACAACAGCGAATCGGATTCGCCCGCGCCCTCATGAACGACCCTGAGGTCATTTTAATGGATGAACCGTTCAGCGCCCTCGACCCTGTGACACGAAACGATTTACAAGAAGAATTATTCAACCTACAAGAAGAAGTAAAGAAAACTATCGTTTTCGTCACCCATGATATGGATGAGGCGATCAAGCTGGCTGATCGCATTTGTATCATGCGCGACGGAGAAATCGTCCAATTCGATACGCCTGAACAGATTCTGCGTAATCCAAAAGACGCGTATGTCGAGTCGTTCATTGGGAAGAACCGAATTTGGAATAGCCCGGAATACATCAAGGCGAAAGATATTATGATTCCCGACCCAGTGTCCATTAGCGACAAGCGGACGGTGCTCCAAGCGATTGAAATCATGCGTTCCCGTAAGGTCGACAGCCTGCTCATCACCGACCGAGACCGGACGCTTGAAGGCTTGATCAAGCTTAAAGATGTCCACGGGATTCAAGACAAGACGAAACGACTCGAGGAAGTCATGAACAAGGACTACGCGTACGTCTCAAGCGAGGACTCGCTCCTCGATATATTGGCCGTCATGAATAAGACCGACCAAGGGTATCTTCCGGTCGTCACCGGTCCTATCCTAAACGGGCTCATCACACGCAGCAGCTTGCTTTCCGTCCTCAGTGAGCAATTCATGCAAGAGGAGGAAACGAAATGAATACGATTCAATCATTTTTCAGTTACTTTGCGAGCAACACCGATCAAATCGGGACACTCTTACTTGAACACTTACAGTTGACCGTCTTTGCGGTCTCGCTCGCCGTCTTGCTCGGCGTACCGCTCGGCATCTTAATTTTACGGACACCACGTCTCGCGAAACCAGTACTCGGCTTGACGAGCGTGGTTCAGGCCGTACCGAGTCTCGCACTCCTCGGTTTTCTGATTCCGTTCATCGGAATCGGCTCGACACCGGCAATCATCATGGTTGTCCTCTACTCGCTCCTCCCGATCGTGAAGAACACTTATACCGGGTTATCGAGCATTCCTGGTGATACGCTCGAATCGGCCAAAGGGATTGGCCTGACCGATCGCCAGATTTTAAGTAAGATTCAGTTACCCCTCGCCTTACCAATCATCATGGCCGGTATTCGCATTTCTGCGGTCACGGCCGTCGGACTGATGACCATCTCGGCGTTCGTCGGGGCTGGCGGTCTCGGCTATCTCGTCTTCGCCGGGATTCAGACGGTAGACAATAACCAGATTCTCGCCGGGGCCATCCCAGCTGGTCTTCTCGCCTTGTTGATCGACTTCGTCGTCAGCCGTATCGAGTATAAAGTCGCGCCAAACGGGATTGTTCTCGCAGACGGTCGCATGAAGAAGAAGACGCGCCGATCGAAGAAAGTCGTAAAACCGGCCTTCGTCATCGCGACAGCGTTCGCGCTTCTCCTCGGCGGTTCGATTTATGCGTTCACGCGTGAAGACGATACGATCGTCGTCGGCTCGAAGAACTTTACCGAACAACTCATTCTCGGAAACATCGTCGCCGACTTGATTGAAGAAGAGACCGACTTGAACGTTCGCCGACAGCTGAACCTCGGCGGGACGCAAGTCGCGTTCAGCGCCATCCGCACCGGGGAGATTGACACATACGTCGAATACACCGGCACCCTGTCGGTCGACGTGTTGAACCAAGCGGTCGACAACGATCCTGACGCCGTCTACGCGAGCGTCAAACCACAGATTGAGGACCGTTTCGATGTCCAGACGCTCGACCCGATCGGATTCAACAACACATACGCGATTGCCGTCAAACAAGAAGACGCGGACCGTTATGCGCTAGAGAGCATCTCGGACCTCGCCGCCGTTAGCGACGAGCTCGTCTTCGGTCCGACCATTGAGTTCTCGAATCGAGAGGACGGGTATCTCGGCTTGAAAGAGACGTATCCGCTCCGCTTTAAAGATGTGAAGCCGGTCGATGGCGGCCTGCGCTATACGGCCCTCATGAACGGTGAGAGCCAAGCGATTGACGGCTTCTCGACGGACGGATTGTTGAAACGGTTCGAACTCGTCGTCCTCGAGGACGACCAACAGTTCTTCCCGCCGTATTACGCCGTGCCGCTCATTAACGGTGAGACGCTACGCGAGCATCCCGAGCTCGAAGGCGTGCTTAACTTGCTGTCCGGCAGAATCACGGACGAAGTGATGCAAGAGCTGAACTACCTCGCGGACGTGGAGAAACAACGCCCCGAGAAAGTCGCCCGTGACTTCTTGGTCCGTGAAGGACTCATCAACGAATAAAAAAGACGAACTCAATCTTTTACGATTGGGTTCGTCTTTTTGCTTACTTCGTTCCGAACAAACGGTCACCGGCATCGCCCATGCCTGGGACGATGTAGCCGTGGTCGTTCAATTTCTCGTCGAGGGCGGCGAGGTAAATCTCAACGTCCGGGTGTTCATTTTGAACACGTTCGACGCCTTCCGGTGCTGCACAGAGGCAAGCGAGCTTGATTGACTTCGCGCCATGCTTTTTAAGTGCCGCAATCGCGTCAGCAGCCGATCCGCCTGTCGCGAGCATCGGATCGACGACGATGAAGTCACGTTCTGTGATGTCCGTCGGCAACTTGAGATAGTATTCGTGTGGCTCGAGCGTCTCCGGGTCACGGTAGAGACCGATGTGACCGACTTTGACGTTCGGCATCATTTTGAGGAAGCCATCCACCATACCGAGGCCTGCCCGTAAAATTGGGACGATACCCAATTTCTTGCCGGCAATCATCTTCTGCGTCGATACCGAGACCGGTGTCTCGATTTCCACGTCTGTCAATGGAAGGTCGCGTGTAATTTCATATGCCATGAGCGACGAAACTTCGTCGACGAGCTCGCGGAACTGCTTCGTCCCCGTCTCTGCTTTGCGCATAATCGTCATCTTGTGCTGAATCAATGGGTGGTCATAAACGTGTACTTTTCCCATCATGCTTCACTCCTCTCTCAATCTCTCTTGAGCATTGTACCCTAACCCCCTGCAAAAAGGTAGGGTCAACTTCTGTTTTTCAAAAGGTCAGACGAAACAAGAAAAAAGGCAGCCTATTTCTCAATTCAGACTCAGCCGAACCCCCGAACGAATCAGTAATTCCTCTAAACGTTCGCTATCGAGCCGATACGTCTCATTCGTATCCACGTTCCGAACATACGCATGACGATTGTATACATAAACGTCTAGTTTTTGTTCGGATAACCGTTCATAAAGCGAAAGCGTTCCTTTGTATGCGGCAGCCTGTGGTATATGTGAAGGTGCCACTTCAGCCAATAAATCAAATAAGGCGCGTGTATTCGGTCCATCGAGATGAATCAGCATCCCATCTTTTTCATACGTGGCCAATCGTACCTTCTCGCTCGCTGGCGACAAGTCCATCAAGGTCGTCGTAAGCGGCAAACGGACGCTTCCCCATACTTCAATGACTGTGCCGTAACGTTTTGACAAGGCGAGGGACGATTCGTCCCCAATCGGTTCAATTGGTTCATCCGAGACGATGACGCGCTTCAACAGTTGCCGGCGCGACCCGTCGAGCACGACCGTCGCCTCGGTTGTATCGAGGTGTACATATTTCCCGACAAAGATATCCGGCAACACTTTCCGTTCAAACCCGTGTTCCGTCCCGATTTGAAGCGAGACACGCCCATCCGTAAGTTGGGTCAAGAACGTGTACCCCCTCGTCCGCTCCCCTTTGAAGACGAACAGTCCTGACTCGATCGTCCGGTCAAGCGTTCGTCCGTTCCGTTTCACATCATAGGTGATATAAAGTGATCCGGTGTCCGGTGTCTCATAATGAAATACCGATTCCGGAATGACGCGTTCATGTTCTGCGTCAATATGAAAGCGCTCGTTAACGAACGTCGGGTCCGACTCCGGCTCAAACGTCATCACACGCCGCGCCTCGGACTCTTTAACGCGAGCGACGAACGGCTCAAGCTCGTCAATCGGCTCGACTTCAAACGTCCGTTCAAACTGTTCATAGCTGTTCGCACAGGAGACGTAGCGCGCTTCTCCACTCGTCCAATAGCTGACCGTTTTGCTTCCGAGTTCTTCATAGACCGGATGAACGTAGGTCGTTTCCGAAACTTTCGCCCGGTGCGTCGGTAAAATCTCCGTCGGTTGTTTCTCGCAATATGTAAGAATATGCTCTTTTATTTCCAATGGTAATTCCATCCCACTTACTTGTTTCAGTGCCGTCGCCGCGAGCGGACGCATCTCAATCGCATTCATTGCGTTCGTCCCACACCCGCTTAAGACAGTACATAATAGGAGACTGGTCCAAACTGCGCGCATCACTCGGCACCTCCGTTCCCGTTTGGTCGTTCCTTGGATACGACCCCCTAAAAATTCCTTATTCATCATATCATATAACTTGTTTCGATTATGTTTTCAGAAATGTTACGTTTTGAAAAAAAGGCGCCACGAATCGTGGCACCCTCCTATCCGGTATTATTTAGTCGTCATCACGATCGTCATCGTCATCGCTGTCGTCACGGTCGTCGTCTTCACGCTCGATTTCTTTCACTTGTTCTTGTGTGTTCAATTCGAGCTTGACGCGGTCGCCTGCTTTTGGCATCCCGTCGTCTAGTTCATAACGTGCCGCGAGCGGGAACGTCAACTGCTGGCCTTCCCGTTCGATCGTCACGTCACGGTCCGACATGTTGACGAACGTGCCGTAAATGTCAAAATCGTCATTCTCGCGGTCGACTTCTTTCACTTCGTTGTTGCGATTGAATTCAAGTTTGACGCGATCGCCTGCTTTTGGTGTATCGTCATCAATCTCGTGACGGGCCGCGAGCGGATATGTCGACTCTTTTCCGCTGAAGCTGATGGTGACGTCACGATCTGTCAATGCGACGAGCGTACCATACAGTTCATAATCGTCGTCATCATCGACCGAGCGAATCGGGATGTCGCCTGAGGCAGCCGACTCGGACGCCTCTTCAGTTGTCTCTACTTGCCCGTCGTCACTCGCATCGTTCGTCTCATTCGATCCGCTGTTCGCACTGTCAATCGCGCGAGGGACGATAACCGTGTCCGTCTTGTCGTTTGCCACATACAATCCGATTCCGGCAACGGCGAGTACCGCCAAGCCGACTCCTAAAATCCATCCAAATACTTTCATGTTCAATTCCTCCTCATGTCGTGTGGTGTTCCTGATCTACACCTTTATCATAGAAGGTCGACCTTAGAGCACCACGAGGATTCCATTAGAAAACGATGAGAAGTTGCGAAACTTCTTTCATTTCGTGACGTAAAATACGCTTCCGCTCGGCGCGTTGGCATAACTTCCGACGGTCCACCCGTTCAAGTCCGCCACTTCCTTCGCGATGGCGAGCCCGAGCCCGCTACCGCTCCGGTCGCGCGCTTCATCGAGTCGATAAAACCGGTCGAACAGTCGCTCGCGTGCCTCTTCGTCAAGTGTCGGTCCGTGGTCACGGACTTCGATTCGTGTCGACGTCATCGTGACGCGCGTGTCCTCGGCATACTTCAAACTGTTATCGATGAAGATGACGAGTAGACGTTGAAGCGAATCACGATGCCCTTCCCACCGTCCCGTCGCCTCGATTGCGATCCGCTTACCGTGCGAGCGCTCGAACCGTTCCACGAGCTGATCGGCTAGTTGCGTCAAGTCAATCGGTTCAGATTCAACTTCTTCAATCGTCGGGAAACGACTCAACTCGAGCATCGGTTCGATCAAGTCTTCCCGCATTTGGCGTGACTCCGTCAAAATGTGGTCAATCGCCTCATCACGGATGGCCGGGTCACGCTGTCCCCAACGCCTGAGCAATTTCGCATAGCCTTCGATGACCGTGAGCGGTGTTTTCAGTTCATGTGAAACATCAGCGACGAACCGACGTTGTTGGTCCATCGACCCTTCGACTCGGTCAATCATCTGATTGAACCCGTCTGCGAGCGTCGCCACTTCATCCTCGTTCGAACCGACGTCAATCGTTTCAAGCGTACCAGACGTGGTGATGCGCTGCATCGTCGCCTCTAGCTTTCGAAGCGGCGCAAGCCCTTGGCGGACAATCCAGAGGCTGCCGATGAACGTCACGACGACGGCGATGAAGAAAATGATGAGGAAGATGGTCGCGAGCGTCCGGAGCGTCTCACTGACGGCCGAGTCTTCGAATCCGTAAGCGAGCCCGTTCGACGTCGCGATGACGAACCAATCGCCGACGAGCGCCGGTTCTCCGTAATTGACCGGAAAGCTGAGCCCGTCCGCGGTCGAGCCCCCGACGATACCCCATTCCCCGTTCGCTTGCCGCTCGAGGACGACACTGTCTTCGTGGAGCGAGACGACGGCGTCCCGGTTGCGCGTATCTTCCTCTAGGAGGCTCAGTGCTTGCCGCAACACGTCATAGCGGGAATCGATGATTTGATGACGCGAGACAAGCCATGCGACCCCAAACGATGTGATTAAAAGAAACAGCATGAACCCTGTCATCGCGAGGGCGATTTTTGTGCGCAGCTTCATCTTACTCACCACGTTTCAACATGTATCCGACACCGCGAACGGTCTGAATCCAATTGCCCCCGAGCTTCTTCCGGACATAGCGCACGTACACGTCGACGACGTTCGTGTCACCGTAGTAGTCAAAGCCCCAGACGTGTTCGAGCAATTGATCGCGCGTCAACACCCGTTCCGGATGTTCAATCAAATAAGCGAGCAAGTCGAATTCGCGTCGCGTCAACTCGACGACGTTACCGTCACACGTCACTTCATGGCGATTGACGTCGACCGTGAGCCCTTCATAAGAAAAGGTGCGCTCACTCGTATCGGTTTGAAGATGTTGCCGCATCCGCAAAAACGCACGAATTCGGGCAAGCAGTTCCTCCATTTCGAACGGCTTCGTGATATAGTCGTCCGCCCCGAGGTCGAGCCCGCTCACCTTGTCATAACGGTCGTCCCGCGCCGTCACCATGAGCACCGGCAAGGTCGGTTGTTCGGCTTTCACGCGGCGTACGACTTCGAGCCCGCTCATCTGGGGCAACATGACGTCAAGGAGCATCAAGTCAATCCCGCCCAACAGCGCTCGCTCGAGTCCGGCCCGGCCGTCGTGTTCGACCTCGACGGTATACCCTGCATGCATCAGTTCGAGTTGTAACAGTCGTGCAATTTTAACGTCGTCTTCGACGACAAGAATCGTTGCCATCGTCTTCATCCTTTCCTTCAAAAAACGCCGAGCAGTCCGCCCGACGCATCGTTATTCTGTTCCCGGATTGTTCAGTCGAAAAACGGTCGGACCGTCTCCGGGATCCATTGTTCTACCCGCATCTCAAGCGAGTCGGTCCATTGTTCGATACGGAACTCGAGTCCATCGGCTCGAAGCGATAGCTCGCTCCCGTAAGACAACCATTGACTGAGCCAGTCGTTGCCCGTCACTGTAAAAAATAAAAAACCGAGAATACCGGCGGCCATGAGTGAGAGGGCCAATACACTCCACACCACACCTTTCATCATTCGGCCAAACCGACCGCTTCTACTTCGTCTCATCGAATCGCTCCTTCACGTTTTTCTTTATGATACGAGAGTCGTTTGAGAAGAGATGGTGAATCCGATTAGAATTTGATGAGAAAAAAGGCTGTAGCGTAAGCTACAACCTCAGTCTCCATTCAATACCGACTCGGCAATCGGTGCCCAATATGTGTCTTCCATCGCCGCGACTTCAGCAAGCGTCTCCCGATAAGACGCGTCCCCGGCTTTCCGTTCGGCGATTCCTTTCATCCAGAGGACGTCCGCCTTGTACCCGGACTCAGGATACCGTTCGACGTAGGCCGCATAGTCGGCAATCTCCGCTTTGTCTAACTTATTGTCGACGAGCAAACGATAAAACCCGACCGCTTGCTCTTGTCCGGCTTTCGGCTCCCCGACGAGTAACGCGTCCGCTTCCTCATAGCGTTTATCCGAGACGAGCGACTCGACCTCGGTGAGCGGGATGACGGCCGGTGGCTCCGTGGCTGGTTCTGGCGTTGGTTCTTCAGCTTGAAGCGCCTCATTTTCTTGCTCGAGGCGGGCCACTTCCTGCTCAAGTTCTTCGAGCCGTTCCGCGAGCGCTTCATCCTCGGTGATTGTATCCACCGCGGGCTCGGTCACGATCGGTGCAGGCGGTTCATTGTCTGGCCAAAAGGCCAGGGCACCGAGGGCGAGCGCGATGGCGGCCGGCAACCCGAGCCATTTCTTCTCCCATTTGAACGCCTTGCGCCAGTCCGACATGTCGGCATGGTTCATGACGGCCGGTGTGAACGAACGAAAGCGGCGCTTGGCCGCCTTCTTTCCGTTCGCTTTCATTTCGAGCGCGAGTCCAAGTCGATAGAACGCAGCCGGCACTTTCATCCCAAGCAATGGTACGATCCGCTCACTCGCCTCGCTAAAGTAGCCGTGGTCAAGCAACGTCGTGATGACACCGAATTCGTTGGCCACAAGCCGAAACGTCGGGTCGTGCTCCCCTTTTCGGGCGAGCCATTCCGTCATGTCGATGAGCGGCAGTTCCGTGAGTTCTCGGTCTGCGAGTGTCCGTGCGTCCATTCGTCAGCCTCGTTCCGGATAAAGCGGGAACTTCGCCGTCAAATGACGTACCGCTTCATGTGCTGCTTTGAGCACATCTTCATCTTCATGATTCGTCAATACGCGCCCAATCAAGCGGGCGACTTCACGCATATCATCTTCTTTGAAACCACGCGTTGTCATCGCGGCCGTCCCGAGACGGATGCCGCTCGTGACGAACGGGGATGCCGGGTCGAACGGGATGGTGTTCTTGTTCACCGTGATGCCGGCAGCGTCGAGCGCATGCTCGGCTGCTTTCCCTGTGATGTCGATCCCACGAAGGTCGACGAGGAGAAGGTGGTTGTCCGTTCCGCCCGATACGATGCGGAGACCTTCCTCTTCCAATCCTGCTGCGAGCGCTTGCGCGTTTTTAATGACTTGCGCCTGATAGTCTTTGAATTCCGGTTGGAGCGCCTCACCGAAGGCGACGGCTTTCGCCGCGATCACATGCATGAGCGGCCCCCCTTGAATCCCTGGGAAAATTGATTTGTCGATCGCTTTTGCGAACTCTTCTTTACAAAGAATCATTCCCCCACGTGGACCGCGAAGCGTCTTATGCGTCGTCGTCGTCACGAAGTGCGCATGTTCAACCGGATTCGGATGGAGCCCTGCCGCGACAAGGCCGGCGATGTGGGCCATGTCGACCATGAGGTAGGCACCGACACTGTCGGCGATTGCACGGAACTTAGCGAAATCAATCGTTCGTGGGTACGCAGAGGCACCCGCGACGATGAGTTTCGGTTGATGTTCTTTCGCGAGGGCTTCGACGACGTCATAGTCGATGTGTTCTGTCTCTTTGTCGACACCGTACTCGACGAAGTTGTACTGGACGCCTGAGAAGTTGACCGGACTTCCGTGCGTCAAATGACCGCCGTGCGACAAGTTCATCCCGAGCACCGTGTCGCCTGCTTCAAGCACTGTGAAGTAGACGGCCATGTTCGCTTGCGCGCCCGAATGTGGCTGGACGTTGGCATGTTCTGCACCGAACAGCTCTTTCGCGCGATCGCGTGCCAAGTTTTCGGCCACGTCGACAAATTCGCATCCACCATAGTAGCGACGCCCTGGGTAGCCTTCCGCGTACTTGTTCGTCAATACGCCACCTTGCGCTTCCATGACTGCTTCTGAAACAAAGTTCTCCGAGGCAATGAGTTCGATATTCTCCCGTTGACGACCGAGCTCGTGTTGCATCGCTTCAAACAATTCCGCATCCTGCACTTTCAACTTCGTCGTGTTTACCATGTTGAAACCCCCTCTGAATGTCTAAAAATCAACACCCCCATCGTAACATAAGCTTCTTTTTTTGGGTATCGTCTAATCATGGCATAAGTCGGGTATTATACTGAAGAAGACGATCAGAGGAGGATGTTTATGATTGAGACGAAACAAATCACGATTACCCCGTTCGATCGCGAACGGACCGTTCGGATTTACACCCCTGCCGACTACGAGATGTCGGACAAGCGCTATCCGGTGCTTTATATGCATGACGGACAGAACGTGTTCGCTGACGAGGATGCGAGCTATAAGATGAGTTGGCGTGCCGGTGAATATTTAGACGCCTCGAAACGCGATCTCATCATCGTCGGCATCGATTCGGCTCCCGGCGAGACGCGGCTCGATGAGTACGGACCGTGGGAGAACCCGTACATCGGCGAGAGCTTGCTCGGTCAAGATGTGACTCTCGGCGGTCAAGGCTCGGCTTATATCGAATACATCGCCCAAGAGTTAAAACCGCTCATCGATGCGAACTATCGGACGAAGCCAGACGAGACGGCGATGATGGGAAGCTCCATGGGTGGCTTGATTTCGATATACGCGGCTTGTGTCTATCCGGATCTCTTCAAGCGCGTCGCCTCGTTGTCCTCAGCGTTCTGGTTCAACCAGACCGAGCTCGAGCAATTGATTGAGGCGAGCGACTTGAAAGGTGTGGAGCGGCTCTACATGGACGTCGGACGCAAAGAAGTCGAACAGCCAACAGGAGACGGTCCGACGAATGAGATGTATCTCGAGTCGAGCGAGCGCATTTACGCCCTCCTCCGCGACAAGGTCGACCAGATCCGCTTCGAAGTCATCGAGGAAGGCGTCCATAACGAAATCGCTTGGCGCGAACGTTTCCCGATGGTCGTATCGTATCTTTTTAGCGAAGATGTCTAACATAACGAAAGCCGGTCCGTCATGGACCGGCTTTCGTTATTTGGCTGGATAATGGGCACGCGGGCCACCGATCAGTTTTGGTCGGGTGATGGCGAACGTGACGTACGCTTCACCGAGCTGTTTCGACGACAAACGGACAGGAATCGCGACCGGTTTTAGATGCATACCGATTAACGTCGAGCCGATGTCAATCCCGGCATCCGCCTGAATCGCTTCGACGACACATGACGTCTCCAATCGTTCGTACGCCTTCTCGGCCATCGCGCCGCCAGCTGCTCGAATCGGAACGACCGTCACTTCCGTCAATCCGAACTGCTTGAGCGTCCGGCGTTCAACGGTCAAGGCACGGTTAATGTGCTCACACCCTTGGAACGCGAGGTGGACACCGGTCTTGTCCCGAAACGCAAGGAACGCTTCAATGAATTCAGCGGCGACATCGATTGATCCCGCTTTCCCAATCGTCTTGCCGAGCACTTCACTCGTCGAACAACCGATGACGAGAATCTTTTCCTCATCTAACGGAAACCGTTCGTGTAACTCCGTCAATAAGTTTAAAAGCTCCGTCTTCATCGTCGTCACTTCGATTCGTAGGCGCTCATCTTGTCGACACGGTTCGAATGGCGTCCGCCCTCGAAACTTGTGTCGAGCCACGTCTCAACTAAATCTAAAGCAAGGCCTGGTCCAACGACGCGCTCTCCCATCGTCATGATATTCGAGTCGTTATGTTGGCGTGTCGCTTTCGCGCTGAACGAGTCATGCACGAGCGCCGCACGGATGCCTTTCACTTTATTGGCTGCAATGCCGATGCCAATCCCGGTTCCGCAAATTAAAATTCCGCGGTCGAACTCGCCTGCCGCGACCGCTTCCGCGACCGGGATGGCGACGTCTGGATAGTCGATTGACTCGGCTGAGTGTGTCCCGAAATCTTTATACTCGTGTCCCAATTCTTCGAGTAATCCGACGATGTCTTTCTTTAAGTTAAATCCGCCGTGATCGGCGCCGATTGCGATTTTCATTCGTTCATTCCCCCGTCTTTTTTGGTAAGCGTCTTGGTGGTTTCGTCACCTTTGACCCGTCATTCGTCAATTTTAGCACAAGTCGGTTGACGAGTGGTTCGAGTTCGTTTCGGACTTGGCGATAGACGTTCATCGATCCCCCGAACGGGTCGTTGATGTCACGTTCGAGTCCGGTCACGAATTCGTAGAGCGTGTACGTGCGATCGGCGAGCTCCGGGTGCATGTCTCGAATCTGTTCGCGGTGCGCGCGTGTCATCGTCAAGATGACATCGGCCCAACGGCCGAGCACATCGTCAAACGTCTGCGTCACATGGTCGAGTTCAATCCCACGTTCCCGCAGCACTTGAAGGGCGTTCTCCGAGGCATCAAACCCTTGCATCGTCCGAAGCCCGGCCGAGCGGATATCAAATTCGTCACCTGTCACTTTCGAGCGTAGCAATGCCATCGCCATCGGGCTGCGGCAAGTATTTCCGCTACATATGAATAATACGCGTTTCATCGACATCGCGTGATCCTCCTCTATGTCCTTAGGCCTCTTCTTGTGACCGAATGACTTTCCCGCCCGCCGCTTTATATAGGCGGTTGTATACGGCAAGCGCAACTCCCGTCGGCTCAATCCGGTTCACGTAAATCTCTTCCACATCGGTCTCATCAAATGTTCGTAACGCCTCGTATAGCCGCTGCGCCGCTGTCTCCATCGAGCGACCAAGCGAGAGCGTGACGTCGGCCGGGGTCGGCTCCTCATCGAACACGAGCGCGCCGACTTGTTTGCCGGCATCTTTTCGTTCCGTAATGATTCGGACGAGTTCTTCGCGTCCCCCATCGACGAGATAGAGCGGTGCGCTCGGGGCGTAATGCGTGTACTTCATCCCCGGCGAGCGCGGCGCGGCCGTCTCGTCGTTCAAATTCGCGTCAAGGTTGACCGGGCCAATGACGACCTCAATCGCCTCTTTCGTCACGCCGCCGGGACGTAAAATCGTCGCCGGTTCCGTCGTGCAGTCGATTACGGTCGACTCGACGCCGATGCCTGTCGGTCCCCCATCCATAATACCCGCGATTCGACCGGATAAATCATCGGCCACGTGTTTCGCAGAAGTCGGAGACGGTCGTCCAGACCGGTTCGCGCTCGGTGCCGCCAAGCCTAAGCCAGACAAGCGAATTAAGTCGAGCGCGGCGTCATGGTCCGGCATCCGAAGCCCGATTGAATCAAGCCCCGCTGTCACGAGCGAAGACGCCCGACCGTTTGACGGTAAGATAATCGTTAAGGCACCGGGCCAAAACGCTTCCATCAGGCGTTTCGCGACCGGCGGGGTGGCTTGCGCGAAATGTTCGGCCTGCTCGATTGAAGCGACGTGAACGATGAGCGGATTGTCTGCCGGTCTGCCTTTCGCCTCAAAGATTTTACGAATCGCGACATCATTTGTCGCATCTCCGGCAAGACCGTACACCGTCTCCGTCGGCATGGCGATCACCTCACCCGCTTTCAAGAGGTCCACTCCAATCTTCACTTCAGTCGGCTTGATCCATTTCGTTTCCATGCGCAATCCCTTCCCTCACGGCGTAGACGATTCGGTCTTTACCGTTTATATCTTTTAAAATACCCGTTTCTGCTTCAGGATAACGTTCGGACAGGTACGTTTTCACAACTTGTCCTTGGTTATACCCGATTTCAAACGCAATTAACTGCCAATCGGCACACAGAACCCGCTTTGAGTCCGCGATGATCTTCCGATAAAACGCGAGTCCGTCCGCTCCGCCGAACAAAGCAAGGTGCGGCTCGAATGCTGCGACCGTCTCGTCGAGCAATTCGTTCGCTTCGATGTAAGGCGGATTCGACACGAGCACCCGTATCGACGCATCGGCGATCGGGGCGAGGCAGTCTCCTTCATGGAAAACGACATCAGCGCCGAGCGCCTCCGCATTTCGCTTCGCCACTTCAATGGCTTCCCGGGAAATATCGACCGTCTGGACACGTTTTCCGAGTTCGAGGCTGAGCGTGACCGCAATCGCCCCCGATCCTGTCCCAACGTCGACCGTCTCGTCATCTTCGACTGCCCCGATGTGTTCGACGACCCACTCGATTAACTCTTCAGTCTCCGGGCGTGGAATTAAGACGTCACGATTCACCTCAAACATCCGTCCGTAAAACGGTGCCTGTCCAATCAAGTGCTGGACGGGCTCACCGGCGAGGAGACGCTTCATTCCTTCTTCAAACGCTGTCGTTTCGTCAAGCGAGAGCGCATCTGATAAGCGAATCAACAAGCCAGTCCGGTCGACGTCGAGGACGTGCATGAGCCACCATTCCGCCATCGCAGCATCTCGACCGGCTTCAGCCAGTGTACGCTCTGCTGTTTTCAAGGCGGCGGCGATGCGCATCATTCCGCATCCTCCATCAGACGGGCCTGTTCGTCCATGACGAGGGCGTCGATGATGTCGTCGAGCTCACCAGCGAGCACACGGTCGAGCTTTTGCAGCGTTAGCCCGATGCGGTGGTCGGTCACACGGCTTTGCGGGAAATTGTACGTCCGAATGCGTTCCGAACGGTCTCCCGTCCCGACGGCCGACTTCCGCTGTGCCGACAGCTCTTCCATGTGTTCGCTCTGCATCTTGTCATAAAGACGGGCCCGCAGCACCTTGAGCGCCTTGTCTTTATTTTTATGTTGTGACTTCTCGTCTTGGCACGAGACGACGAGCCCCGACGGGATGTGCGTCAAGCGCACGGCCGACTGGGTCGTGTTGACCGATTGGCCGCCCGGACCAGACGAGGTGAACGTATCGACGCGTACATCTTTCATATCGATATGGACCTCGACGTCCTCAGCTTCTGGAAGGACCGCCACGGTCGCCGTCGACGTATGAATCCGTCCCCCGGACTCGGTCGACGGGACACGTTGGACGCGATGAGCTCCGTTCTCGAATTTCAGCTTGGAATAGGCGCCGTTCCCGTTGATGAGGAACGTCACTTCTTTGAAGCCACCGAGCTCCGTATAGTTGGCATCGATTAACTCGACTTTCCAGTTCTGGCGTTCGGCGAAGCGCGTGTACATCTTGTATAGATCACCCGCAAAGAGCGCCGCCTCGTCACCACCAGCCGCCCCGCGAATCTCGACGATGACGTTCTTGTCGTCGTTCGGGTCTTTTGGCAGAAGCAACACACGAAGTTTTGCTTCGAGCGCTTTCACTTCCGGTTCGAGGAGCGTCATCTCTTCTTTCGCGAGTTCGCGCATCTCGCTCTCGAGCGTCCGGTCTTCAAGCATCTGCTTCGCTTCTTTATAAGCCGCACTCGTTTCTTTATAGTGACGATACGCCTGCACCGTCTCCTCGAGCTGGCTTTGCTCTTTTGAATATTGGCGTAATTTGTTCGAGTCGCTGAGCACTTCTGGGTCAGCGAGCATCTCATTCAACTGCATGTAACGTTCTTCTAATACACTCAAACGGTCAAACATGATGATCCGTCCTTTCTCCGTCAAATCAAACTCTCTTCATTATAGCAAAAAACGAACCGCCGAGGCGGTCCGCTTTGGTCATCAATCGGCCACCGTGTGGCGGACCGGGCGTGGTTTATTCGGAACATCATGACAATGACGGCAACGTGGTTCGTACGACTCGGCGGCTCCGACTAAGATGACCGGGTCCTCGTAACGGGCCGGTTTTTCGTCAATCAAGCGCTGCGTACGGGATGCCGGAGCCCCACACGACAGGCAAATCGCTTGAAGCTTCGTCACGAACTCGGCACGCGCGAGCAGTTCCGGCATCATTGTAAACGGCTCGCCACGGAAATCCATGTCGAGACCAGCGCAGATGACACGTTTGTCTTCTGACGCCAACTGTTCAATCACGTCGACGATGCCCTCGTCGAAGAACTGGACTTCGTCGATGGCGATCACTTGCGTCTCTTCCCTTACCGCATCGTATAAATCTTGGCTCGAATGGACCGGGACAGCCACGACCGAGTTGCCGCTATGTGAGACGACGTTCTCTTCATGATACCGGTCGTCGATGCCAGGTTTGAACACTTGTACCGGGACTTTGCCGTAATGGGCCCGGCGGACACGACGAATGAGTTCCTCCGATTTTCCAGAAAACATACTCCCACAAATCACTTCAATCCAACCGTATCGGTTCGTCACATGCATCATTTTTCTTCGCCCTCTCCATCGATAATCGCTTCACGATTATACCCATCTTTTTCATCAAGAAAAAGGGTTGACTTCTCTATATGAAAAAATAAAAACCGCCAAGGGCAATCCCTAGGCGGTGTGCATACAAGTTGACGATTAACGTTGGTATTTCTTGTTGAAGCGCTCGATACGACCGTCCGCAGATGCGAATTTCTGGCGACCTGTGTAGAACGGGTGCGAGTCAGAAGATACATCGACACGGATGAGTGGGTATTCGTTACCATCTTCCATCGTGATTGTCTCGTTAGAGTAACGAGTCGAACCAGAGATGAATTTGAACTCAGTCGTCGAGTCCATGAATACGACTTTACGGTATTCTGGGTGGATTCCTTGTTTCATTGCTTTTCAACTCCTTCGGCCCTAAGTATTCTTTCAACCTAGAGAAAGTTCACTAGAATATAATAGCATCCGGTTCACCGTTTTACAAGTCAGTTTTTGTTTTTTTCACCGGGCGACGACTCTTTTTCTTATCGGCTTCGAGCGCGGCGAAAAAGTCGACGTTCGTCTTCGTCTCACGGACACGGCGTAAGAACTGTTCGAGGAAGTCAGGCGACTCGTTCATCGTGCGGCGAATCGTCCAAAGCATGTCGAGCTCATCCTTACCGAGCAGGAGTTCTTCCTTACGTGTTCCGGAACGGCGAATGTCGATCGCCGGGAAGATACGGCGTTCGGAGAGTTTCCGGTCGAGGTGGAGCTCCATATTGCCCGTCCCTTTAAACTCTTCATAGATGACATCGTCCATGCGTGATCCCGTATCGACGAGCGCCGTCCCGAGAATCGTCAAGCTGCCCCCATCCTCGATATTCCGGGCTGCCCCGAAAAACTTTTTCGGCTTATGAAACGCCGCCGGGTCAATCCCGCCCGAGAGCGTCCGACCGCTCGGCGGCACAGACAAGTTATACGCCCGTGTAAGGCGCGTAATGGAATCGAGCAAGATGACGACGTCTTTCTTATGTTCGACAAGACGCATCGCCCGTTCGAGAACGAGTTCCGAGATGCGGGCGTGATTCTCCGGTGTCTCATCAAACGTCGAGTAGGCGACGTCGGCCCCAGGAACGGAGCGTTGAATGTCTGTTACTTCTTCCGGTCGCTCGTCAATCAATAGGATAATCAGTTCAACGTCTGGATGGCTCGTCGTGATGGAGTTCGCGATCTCTTTCAACAGCGATGTCTTCCCGGCCTTTGGCGGCGCAACAATCAAACCACGTTGTCCGAAACCGACCGGCGCGATCATGTCCATGACGCGGACCGACAGATGGTTCGGTTCTGTCTCGAGTACCATCTGTTTCTCTGGATAAATCGGCGTCAGCGCGGGGAAATAGTCTCGGTTCCGTGTCGACTCCGTCGTCTCGCCGTTGACGGCCTCTACACTCAGAAGCCCCTGGAAACGCTCATTCTCTTTTGGTTTCCGGACTTTCCCCGTGACAAGGTCTCCGTTCCGGAGATTAAAGCGGCGAATTTGTGAAGCGGCGATATAAATGTCTTCGGAGGATTGGGAATAATTGATTGGGCGGAGGAAGCCGAATCCTCCATCATTTTGTGACTGCGGATTCGGTGGAATGATTTCGAGAATGCCTTCGAGGAAATAAAGGTCCTTCGATTCAGCTTGCGACTTCAAAATGCGGAACATGAGCTCACGCTTTCGCGCCTCTCGATATTGTGGCACGTTCACTTCTTTCGCGATTTCATATAATTCTTTTAACGTCTTCGTTTCTAGTTCGCGAAGCGTATAATTTTTGGCTGGTTCAGTTTGCGGACTCATGCAAGTCACCTGTCTTTCATGTTTCTATATTTGAAAAATTTTTGTAAAGTCCTCATTCATCTAATCATAAATTTTCATTGACGTCACTTGTTAAAAACGGCTTCATGTCAGTCTATTCCCCTCATGTTCAAAAGAAAACAGATATTTTTGTTTCTATGTAACAAATAAGTCTTTATTGCCGCATATTGTTTCAAACATGTTACAAGAAAACGGTTTTTGTCTTGTGATTGAAAAATGCCATCGGTCTCGCGCATGATATAGTTTATTTGCACAGGAAACCGGGTAATACTCGCAACTTGTGCTCTACTATCGTAACTACACATCGATCATATACAATCACAGGGTTTTATTTTAAAAAACGGAGGGAACTATATTATGTTAAAGCGTTTCGCATCTATCATCGTCGCTGCCACTCTCGCGTTCTCGGGTCTCGCCTTCACAACGAGCGAACAAGCCGAAGCTTCTACTGGAACATTCGCTTATTCAAAAGTGAACGGATTGAATATCCGTACATCTGCGTCACTCAACTCATCAGTCGTAGCTAAGATGGATAAAGGCCAACGTTATACATACCTTGGCAAGGTCGGTTCTTTCTACAAAATCAACTATAAAGGGACGCACCGTTACATCTCCGCTTCATCAACGTACACGTACTTGAAAGCAGCGACTACTTCGACGGTAACAACGTCATCGACGTCAACAGCTTCAAGCGCACGTTCGAAACTCGTCGCTGAGTCGAAAAAGTATCTCGGCGTTCCTTACCGCTTCGGTGGCACGACAACAGCTGGATTTGACTGCTCTGGATATACGGGCCACGTCTACAAGAAAGCAATCAACAAGTCGATTCCGCGTGACTCACGCTCACAATACGCAAACTCGAAAAAAGTTTCGAAGTCAGCGATTCAAGCAGGCGACCTCGTGTTCTTCTCACACAACGGAAGCACGATCCAACACGTTGGAATGGCACTCAGTAAGACACAGATGATCAACTCTGAAACAGGTGGCGTTAAATACGCGAGCTTCACATCAGGTTACTGGGCACCACGTTATGTCGGTGCTGGATCATACCTTTAATTCAACAACATCAACGACTCGGTTCATCGGAACCGAGTCGTTTTTTTGTGTCCACATTTTGAAGCAGCGTCTCTCTACTCGTCAGCACGGAAAATGTGCCGTCCGTCTCTAAGACGACCGCTTCCACCTGGTTGAATTCAGTACCACTTGATCGAATGGCTTGCAGTACCTCGACCTCAAGGACACGTTCTTTCTGCATTTGTGTCCGCATGTAACTCCCTTGATACATCAGAAGTGTCGGTGTCGATTTAATCATCTGATTAACCCGTTCCGACCGTTGCGCAAGCTTTGCTACCACATACTGCAAAAGAACAAGTGTCGCGAAGGCAGTTAATCCATTTAATAATGGAGTCTGTTGACTTGTAAGGGTTGTCGCTAAAATAGAGCCAAGCGCGACAGTCACAATGAAGTCAAATGCGTTCATTTTAGCTAGTGTGCGTTTGCCCGAGATTCGTAAGATAAAGATAATTGACACGTATGCGCCAACTCCAGTCAACATTATTCGCGTCATTGCATTGAGTTGCTCCATTTTATTCCCTCCTCTCTAATCCATGTTCCACTTCAATCATTCAGGAAACATTTGTTCATGTTCTGTTCATAAACATATTTCATACTGGACAAAAAGATTGTAGAAGGAAGTGATAGATATGTTAGAGAAAAAATGGGGGTTACGCCTCATTCGTCTAGCCGCCCTCTTTGGCGTTATCGGGACAGCCATCGGATCCCATATGTCAGGGGCGGGCAGTTACGCTTTTCGTCCCATCCATGCGCACATCTTACTCGCCGGTTGGTTATCCGTGTTTGCTTGGGGCGTGTTCTATCGCCTGTATCGCATCAAGCGCCCTTTGCTCGTCAGTATCCACGGTTGGACAGCCGTCATCGGCTCAATCGGATTAACGAGCGGGATGTGGCTGCATACAATGAATCCGTTCGGGTGGAGCGAGACGTTCACGATGGTCTATTTCATCATCGGGGGAACGTTCTCACTCATCAGTTTCATTTTGTTTTTAGTCGTGACATTCATGATCGATGACGAGCAGGCATAAGCCAGCTCGTCATTTTTGTTTCAGCGCACCCCGAGCGTTCGTCGCAGCAAAAACAATCATCACGACGCTGAGCGCTCCGGCGACAGCGAGCCCCGCTGACAATGCTCCCCAATCGATTGTCGGTTGCGTCAAGACCGCACGCATCCCTTCAAAGATATACGTTGTCGGATTAAATGTTGCCGCCACTTTGAGCCACTCTGCTTCAATCAGTTCTTTCGGGACGAACGTCGTCGACAAGAAGATGAGCGGGAAAAAGAGAAGTGTCCCCGCTTGAGCGGCTTGGGCGTTTCGGGTTTTCAGTGCGACGCCAACCGAATAACCGGCGAATCCGAGCCCAAATCCGATGGCGAGTAGCACGGTGAACAAGAAGCCAGGCAACCCGACCGGAATACTCAAGCCGAGCAAGAACGCCACGGCGAAGATGAGTAACGTTTGAACGAGCAATTGGAGCATCCCGGCAATCATCGGTCCGAGCACAATCGCTGTCCGCGTCGCCGGCGTCAAGAGGAGTCGTGCGAAGTATCCGCTCTCGATGTCACGGACGAGTGCCTGTCCTGTCCCCCCAGCACCCCCGACCGCACCCGAGACGATTGACACCGGTAAGATGAAGTTTAGATAGGCGCTCCCTTCAAATTGAGGAAGTGAAGCAACGCTCGACAGTCCACTCGTGTAAACGAGCAAGAAAAAGACCGAGATAATCAAGTTCGGGATGAACGAGAACGGATTGCGAATCGTCGTCAACATACTTCGTTTCGTAAATAACCACGTCTCAGTCCACATTCGGCATACCTCCTTCGTACGATTCACCCGTCACTTTCAAAAAGACGTCGTCGAGTGACGGTTGTTTGACCGTCAGCCGTTCCGGTTGGAGCATGCGTTCATCCAACCGGCGCACGACGTCCGTCAACGTGAGCGCATCCAGCTCGAACGAGACGTGAAGCCCTGACGCCGTTTTTCCGAAGGCCATCGCCGCATCGGACGCTTCCTGCTCGGTATGGAATGTCATCGCGATCGTTTCTCCGCCGACGAGCCGTTTCAACTCTTCGGCCGTCCCTTCACTGACAATTTTGCCGTGATTGATAATCGCAATCCTATCGGCCAGCTCATCTGCTTCCTCTAAGTATTGGGTCGTCAAAAAGATGGTCGTTCCAAACTGCTCGTTCAACCGTCGCACTTCGTTCCAAATCTCGATTCGGCTGGCCGGGTCGAGCCCTGTCGTCGGCTCATCTAAAAACAAGACCGTCGGCCGATGGACAAGCGTAAGCGCCAAATCAAGGCGCCGGCGCATCCCGCCGGAATACGTGCCACTGCGTCGGTCGGCTGCATCGGTCAAGGAGACGACCCGAAGCAACTCTTCGGCCCGCGCCTCTGCTTCTTGTTTCGTCATTTTAAACAGGCGTCCTTGAAGGACAAGTAATTCACGTCCGGTCAAATCTTTGTCGATCCCTGTCTCTTGTAGTGCGACGCCAATCGAGAGTCGCACGTCCTTCTCCTGTTTCACAACATCAAAATTGTTTACCCGCGCCCCACCTGCCGTCGGTCGAACGAGTGTCGTCAACATCTGGACTGTCGTCGACTTTCCGGCCCCGTTCGGCCCAAGAAACGCGAACACTTCTCCTTCTTTGACAGTAAACGAGACCCCATCGACCGCCGGCACATTCTCATACGTTTTGACGAGCGACTCTGCTTCAATCATGACGTTCACCTCCTGCTTGTCTATTCCCGTTCTAATCCCAATTAAATATGAAGAAACACATCAAAAAAGCTGCAGACGTTTCGTCTGCAGCTTGAGAGAATTAAGGTTTCATGACCATCTTCGGTTTTTTCTTCAACGAATGGATGCCTTCGACGAAGCGGACTGTCCCAGACTTGGCACGCATGACGACCGAGTGCGTCTGTCCACCTTGTCCCGTGAACTGGACGCCCCGGAGCAATTCACCGTCCGTGACCCCGGTCGCGGCGAAGATGCAATCCTCGCCTTTGACGAGGTCATCAAGGAGGAGGATACGCCCTGTGTCGGCGATACCCATGTCTTGGCAACGTTTTTCTTGCGCCTCATCTTCTGGAAGAAGACGTCCTTGGAAGTCGCCGCCGAGACACTTCATGGCGACGGCGGCGATGACGCCTTCTGGTGCCCCGCCAGATCCGAGCAATAGATCGACACCTGTTTTCGGGAACGCGGTGTTGATTGCTGCAGCAACATCTCCGTCCGGAATTAACTTGATTCGAGCTCCCGTCGCGCGGACGCGTTGGATGATTTCTTCATGTCGCTCGCGATGTAAAATCGTGACAACGACATCTTCTACGTTCTTGCCTTTCGCCTTAGCGACGATTGCGATATTTTCTTCAATCGTATAATCGAGGCTAATCAAACCGGCTGCTTCCGGTCCAACTGCAATCTTATCCATGTACATGTCTGGTGCATGGAGCAAATCACCTGCATCTGCAACGGCAAGGACAGCAAGTGCCCCCCATGTCCCCGTTGCGACGATGCTCGTCCCTTCGAGCGGATCGACGGCGACATCGAGACGAGAGCCATAGCCGTTCCCGACTTTCTCGCCAATATAGAGCATCGGCGCCTCATCCATCTCGCCTTCCCCGATGACGACGATGCCTTTCATCGGAATCGTGTCAAAGACGTCACGCATCGCGGTCGTCGCCGCATCATCTGCCTCAACTTTTAAACCTTTCCCCATCCAACGGGCCGAAGCGAGCGCTGCCGCTTCCGTGACCCGGACCAATTCCATTGATAAACTACGTTCCACCCGAATTCTCCCCTTTGTTACTCGGCCTCATCTACCCAGACGAGTGCGCCGAGTCGTTTTAGTTTGCCGACAAAGTCGACGTATGAGTCGTGTAACCGTTCCGCATGAATCAATGTCGATTCACCGCTCGCTTGGAGTCCCGACAAGATGAGGGCTGCGCCGCTCCGTGCATCAGCACACTCCATCTCGGCGTTCGCGAGCGGGTTGCCGCCGCGAATGACGGCGGAGGCATCCTCGAGAGTGATTTGGGCATTCATCCGTCGCATCTCAGCGATGTGACGGAAGCGTTGGGCATAGAGTTTGTCTGTGACGATACTCGTCCCATCCGCTTTTAAAAGTGCGGCTGACATAATCGGTTGAAGGTCGGTCGGATAACCCGAGTAATGGAAGACACGAATATCGGTCGGCAGAAACGTCTTCGCCCGCACCGTGATCGCTTCTTCCCCGACTTCGACTTCGGCCCCATAGTCGCGCAACTTTTGAATGACCCCTTCAAGGTGATGCGGGATGACGTTTTGTACGGTCACCTCTCCGGATACCGCCCCGTAAATCATGAACGTCCCAGCTTCGAGCCGGTCCGGGATGAGCGTGTGCGTACAACCGTGCAAGCGCTCGACCCCTTTGATTCGAATCTCATCCGTCCCGGCGCCGACGACATGTGCCCCCATCGACGTGAGCATCGTGGCGACATCGACGACTTCTGGGTCAATCGCGGCGTTCTCGATGACGGTCGTCCCTTCGGCGAGGACTGCGGCGAGCATCGCGCTCACCGTCGCCCCGAATGAACGAAGATCGAGATAGATGCGATCGCCGACGAGCTTGTCAACTTGGACGTGATACAAACCTGACTCGTTCTCGACATGGATGCCGAGCCGTTCTAACGCTTTCAAATGCAAATCGATCGGTCGTGGACCAATCGCATATCCTCCGGGTAAGCCGACAGCCCCTTTTTTAAAGCGAGCCGCGAACACCCCAAGCAAGTAGACAGCAGCCCGAACTTTCCGTGTTTCGGAGCCGAGGAGCGGCATCGGGAAAGCATCTTTCGCGTGGAGCGTCATCCGCTCCCCGTCTCGCTCGACGGTGACACCGAGTTCTTGTAATAGATGTAGCATCACTTCGACGTCCTCGATGACCGGTACGTTTTCAATCGTGACCGGTTCCTCCGTTAGGAGCGCTGCGACGAGACACGGCAAGGCGCTTTGTTTGGCACCGCTAATGTCGACGCTGCCTTCTAGTTTTTGCTGTCCAACGATATGGAGAATTTCCACGATGATCAAAACCTTTCTGCGACGAGCTTATTTGGATTGAGCGTTGTTCCAATCCGCGAGGAACTGCTCGATTCCTTTGTCAGTGAGCGGATGTTTCATCATCTGTTCGATGACTTTATACGGTACAGTGGCGATGTCAGCGCCGAGAAGGGCTGCTTTCGTCGCGTGTACAGGGTGACGAACCGATGCGGCAATAATTTCCGTCTCAATGGCATGAATGGCAAAGATGTCGGCAATCGTCTCGATGAGGTCGAGTCCATCTTGACCGATATCATCAAGGCGTCCGATGAACGGTGATACGTAGGATGCGCCCGCACGTGCCGCAAGTAGCGCTTGGTTGGCGTTGAAGATGAGCGTTACGTTCGTCTTAATCCCGAGCTTCGCGAACTCATGGACCGATTCCATCCCGTCTGGTGTCATCGGTACCTTAACTGTAATATTCGGCGCGATGGCCGCAAGTTCCTTTCCTTCTTCCACCATACCCGCTGCATCGAGTGCAATAACTTCTGCACTGACTGAGAGATCCCCGACGATCTCACAAATCTCACGAAGTCGTGTATGGAAGTCGACGCCTTCTTTCGCGACGAGCGATGGATTGGTCGTCACACCCCCGATGACGCCCATCCGGTGGGCTTTCTTAATGTCTTCCACGTTAGCCGTGTCAATGAAAAAACGCATGTGTATTCCTCCTCGAAATGTGATCGCTTACACTCCTTATTATGAGGAAACCGACTCCGAATTGCCACACCATTTACGAGAATGCCGCGATTCCAATCATCGACGCCGCGAGCAACACGATGCCGAGGACGGTCCCAATCGCTGTCCACTTCATAATTTTTGCCTGCTTCACGTAATGCGCCTCGTGCGGGCCTTCACGTTGCCGTTCTATCCCATACGCCTCAATCCAGGCCGTCGCGGCCGTCGACTCGTCCGCTGGAATGTCCCCCGTGTAGAAGAACGGAATCAATTCATCCGGTTGTTGAAACAACAGAAAACGCTCTTCCCGTGTCGCGATGTTCGCCCCGATCCAATAGAGCCACTTCGGCGTGTAATAGAGCGGTGTGCCCTGGTCATGGAAATAAGCAATCCATCGTTCGAATTGATCGAGGTCACGTGGGTCGAACAAGATTTCGACGGATTCGTCCGCCGTCATGATGGCGAGCATCGGACAAAAGTCAATCGTCGGCCGCCCGATTGGTACGGTCGGGGACGGTTGCGTCTTTCGGACGATGGCTGGAAAGAAGACGACCTGCTCAATCGCTTCGAGCCGCACCGACTGTTCGACTGACTCCCCTGGCTCGACGCGCCACGTCACCCCGTTCAAATGGGTCGCCGTCATTTCATAGCGCGAGCGATGTCGTTCCTTCCAAAACAGTTGCCGGAACATATTGACGAACCAATATACTCCGAATCCCCCTAGTGCGACGATGGACAAGAGCGGAATCATGTAGGGTGCCGGGTTCAACCAAATAAAGATGAGCGGTGCAATCGTGATCATGCAGGCGAGGCCGGTGAGCATGAAGGCCGCCAACACATAAAAGATTCGCCAAAACAGTTCGGTCTGCGGTTCTGTATATTTCATCAAATCCCTCCTTGGTTGTTTTACGAACAAAAAGGAGAGAAGTTTCAACAAAAAAGTCGACCCTCCGAGGAGGGTCGACTTGTATAGACAGGATTACGCTTGGTTGCTTGAACCGAACTCACGCATCTTGCCAGTAACGACGTTGTAGATCGCTTCGATACCAGGTCCGATGATTTTACGTGGGTCATATACTTTCGAGTCAGCAGCGACTTTCTCACGTACCGCACGAGTCCACTCTTGTTGGCACTCTGTGTTGACGTTGATTTTGCTGTGGCCGAGCTCGATTGCTTTTTTGATTTGGTGCTCAGGAATACCTGATCCGCCGTGGAGGACGAGTGGAGTTTTCGTCGCTTCTGCGATTTCTTCCATCTCTTTGAAGCCGAGTTTTGGCTCGCCTTGGTATTCACCGTGTACAGAACCAAGTGCTGCTGCAAGAGCATCGACTTTCGCTTCTGTTACGACACGAACGCACTCGTCGAGGTCAGCATATTGTACGCCGCCAACAACGCCGTCTTCTTCGCCGCCGACTGTGCCGACTTCCGCTTCAACTGAAGCGCCTTTAGCGTGTGCATATTCAACGACTTGTTTCGTCATTTCGATGTTTTCGTCGATCGGGTGGTGTGAACCGTCGATCATGACTGACGTGAAGCCAGCGTCGATCGCTGCTTTACACTTGTCGAATGAAGAACCGTGGTCGAGATGGATTGCAACTGGAACAGTGATGTTGTAGTCGTGCATGAGACCTTCAACCATCTTCACAACAGTTGTGAAGCCACCCATGTACTTCGCCGCACCTTCTGATACACCGAGGATAACTGGTGATTTCTCGTCTTCCGCAGCGCGAAGAATCGCTTGCGTCCACTCGAGGTTGTTGATGTTGAATTGGCCTACTGCATACTTGCCTTCGAATGCTTTGTTAAGCATTTCTGTCATTGATACTAATGGCATAATGACATCCTCCTGTCTGTTCGCTATTGTGCACTTTGGGAAAAATGCCCCCGTGCAATTCGTTCCCATTATAACACACCGATAAACGTGTGCCTATGCTATTCGGGCATAGAAATGGCTCTGCGCAAGCGTTTACATATGTCATCTTGGTGACGAAACGTTAGATTTTCAAGACATCTTTTACTTTCGCAATCATCCCATAAATATCGAACGGCTTCTCAAATTGTGCTGTAATGCCAAGCCGTTGCACTTCTTCAAGCGTCGTCTTTTCCCCGAACGCCGTCATGATCATGACCGGGGTATCGATGTCTTGGTCGCGCATGTTTCGGAGCACTTCATGACCAAACATTCGTGGCATGTTCATATCGAGCAATACTAAGTCGTATCCGTTCTGTTCGAGTTTTTCCCAGGCCGATAGCCCGTCGTTCGCCGTATCGACCTCGATGCCGAGGTTCTGGAACACTTGGGCGAGCATCAAGCGAATCCCGTCCTGGTCGTCTGCGATTAACATGCGTGACATCCGTTACCCTTCTTTCCGTTATATGTGATGAATCCTCTACTTTTAACCATACCAAATCCGATTTCGTTTGACGACGCGTCAATTTGTAAAAGAAGGAAACAGCTTAACGTGCTGCTTCCTCAGCCGGTTCTAACTGAATCTCGATCGGCACATCCTGCTCTTCAATCCGTTCGAGCGACGTGACGTCCGTCTCATCTTTCACATATAACTTTACCACATCCCCTGGCGCGAGACGCTCGTCCGAATCGAACGTGAACGACCGCTTTTTATTTCTATCCCCGTACCCGATCGCCGTATAGACGTAAGCTGTCACTTCCCGGCTAACCGTGTCGGCATTCGGCACGCGCACATAATAGACGTCCGCAAATAATCGATTCGAGTCGATGGCGAACCACCCGATCATCGCCACGATCACGAGGAGAATCAGGAAGAGGCGACTTCGTCTCATCAAGATCCCTCCTTTTTTAATCATTATGCTTCCATACCATAATTCTGGCATTCCTAAACAAGATGTGCCTTGCTATACTGAAGCTACTCGATAAGACAGGAGACGCAATCGATGAAACAGTTGCTTAGCTTTTTACTATTTTTACTCGTCATGGCCGGCGGTGTCGCCGCGACCGTGGCGGTTTTCGGTGACGACAAGCGCACCATCGCCTTAGAGCAAATCATGTATGCAGAGGACGAAAACGTACCGCTCGCTACGTCCATCGATTTAGACCTCAGCGACATCCCTGAGACGTTCGCCTTGTTATCGGAAGTGTTCGATGAACCGATTTCAACAAGAAGTGTGAAACAAATCTATATGGACGTATCCGACCCGTCCTTAGATGAGCGCATCCTCCATCACATCGTCGACCTTGACGTCATGTTCGAGGGACGGATGACGACACTTACCGTCGAGGCGGAAGTGGATCGCGAAGACGGCGTCTATGTGATCTTTTACTTCAAAGGAGATGAGGACGTCGTGCTCGCACTTGATGATCGCATCAACGCGTATTATGAGGAGCTCGGCATATGAAAAAGACGGACCGAGTCGCTTGTTTCGACTCGGTCCGCCAAGATTCACACTTCGCTACGGCGAAGTTTTTTTATTCGACTGTTACGGGCACGACCGCGAGCTCGATCTCTTTCTCGACTTCGGCCCGTTCTTCTTCAAGACGTGCATCTGACCATTTGAAGACGTCGGCCATCGCGCGCAAGACGCCGTCTTTATGCTGTTGAACGAAATCGATATCGAAGAACATCGCACCTGTCCGACGGACGAGGAAGTCAATCGCCCGGACAACAGACTCTTCTTCGATGCCATATAGGAGCTGAGCATAGACGATCTCTGGGAGATGATAGGCGTTCGAATCCATCCGCTCCGTGACCCGGTCAATGTTCGACCCGTAAAGACGGACGAGCTGTTCGGCTTTGTCGTCCTCGATGCCAAGATTTTTCAATTCCGCTTTTTTCTTCGTCAAGAAGTCTTCGAACCCTTTCGAGCCCCCGACATGACCACCCGACATCGGCATATGCTTCGTCCGTGATGCGAGGAAGACGATGCCTTCTTCTTGTTTGAGCAGTTTCGCGACAAGGTCAACGACGAGTTCCGACATTTTCCGATAACCGGTCAACTTTCCACCCGCAATCGTGATCAGACCGCTCTCGGATTGCCAAATCTCGTCTTTTCGTGAAATCTCAGACGGGTCTTTTCCTTCCTCATAAATGAGCGGACGGATTCCGGCCCAACTCGATTCTACGTCGTCAGCCGTCACGTGAACGTCTGGGAACATGTAGTGAATCGCATCTAAAATATAGTCCCGGTCTTCCGTCGTCATGCGTGGATGGGCCTTGTCTTTATCAAAGAACGTATCCGTCGTGCCCACGTACGCTTTGCCTTCACGCGGAATCGCAAAGACCATCCGTCCGTCCGGTGTATCGAAGTAAATCGCTTGTTTGAGCGGGAACTTCGATTGGTCGATGACGAGGTGAATCCCTTTCGTCAAGCGGAGCATTTTACCCTTGTTCGACCCATCTTGCTCCCGAAGCACGTCAACCCACGGCCCTGTCGCGTTGATGACTTTTTTCGCGTACACTTCATACGTCTTGCCGTCAATTTGATCTTCGACGTTTACGCCGACGACTTTCCCGTGCTCATAAATCAACCCGGTCACTTTCGAATAGTTCATGAGGATTGCCCCATGGTTCGCCGCTTCTTTTGCGACTTCAATCGTCATCCGCGCGTCGTCCGTCCGATACTCGACGTAATAGCCGCCGCCGACGAGACCGTCTTTTTTGACGAGCGGTGCTTTTTTAATGACTTCTTCCGGTTTCAACATGACACGACGTTCGACTCGCTTTACTCCTGCTAAGAAGTCATACACCATCAAGCCGAGCGACGTCGAGAGCGGTCCGAACGTGCCACCCTTATGCATTGGGAGCAACATTTGTTCAGGCGTCGTCACGTGTGGCCCGTTCTCATAAACGATGGCACGTTCTTTCCCGACTTCAGCGACGAGCGCGATCTCAAACTGTTTCAAATATCGCAGGCCGCCATGGACGAGTTTCGTCGAACGGCTCGATGTCCCGGCAGCAAAATCCTGCATCTCGAGTACAGCCGTCTTCATCCCCCGTGAAGCAGCGTCAAGGGCAATCCCCGCGCCTGTGATCCCCCCACCGACGACAAGCACGTCGTAACGCTCACCTGTCAATTGTTCATATCGCGCGGCACGTTCTTTTGCTGAGAAGTTTCTGATTTCCATCTTGTTCCCTCCTATAATAAATCCGGTTCAAGGTATACAAAAAGAGACCACAACAAAACAAGGCTTCGCCCTCCCATGTCGTGGTCTCTCTGTAGTCTCCAACCGGTTATCAACTTTTCTTCTGTATTATACCCTATTCTCCCCACTTCAACCATCAAACCGCTCAGCGGACACGTGACGTGCAAATCGGAGAGCATCCTGCTCGCAATTTTGAAATCAGTTGACTAGACTTCAAAGTATCACGACGAAGGAGGAGTTTTCTATGCAACGCATGATTCAACCTTTCCAATTTAAAAACGGTGTCGAGGTCCATAACCGGCTCGTCTTGGCACCGATGACACATTATTCGTCTCAGCCGACAGGCGAGGTGTCGGAACACGAACTCGCTTATTACCGCAAGCGCGCGAAAAACGTCGGGCTCGCCATTACGGCGTGCGCCTATGTGACGGAAGACGGGAAAGGCTTCCCGAACGCGTTCGGCGTCAACGATGACAAATTCATTCCCGGCTTACGCCAACTCGCCGAAAGCCTTCAAGCAGAAGGCGCAAAAGCAATTCTGCAAATTTTCCATGCCGGACGCATGTCTCCACCCGAACTCGTCCCGAACGAACAACCGGTGAGCGCAAGTGCGGTCGCACCGGTCCGTGAAGGCGCCGTCACACCTCGTGCCCTCGAGACCGAGGAAGTCGAAGCAATTATTCAGGCGTTCGGTGAGGCGACACGTCGCGCCATCGAAGCCGGATTTGACGGTGTTGAGATTCACGGCGCGAACACATATTTGATTCAACAGTTCTTCTCACCTCATTCAAACCGACGAGACGATCGATTCGGCGGTGACGTACACGAACGTCTCACGTTCCCACGTGAAGTCATCCAGGCCGTCAAAGATGCAGCCAAAGATGCGGATAATTTCCTTGTCGGCTATCGATTCTCTCCGGAAGAAATCGAAGAGCCGGGCATCACACTCGACGATACGGACGTGTTACTCGACATGTTGCTCGAGGAAGGACTCGATTACATCCATGCTTCGTTATGGAACTTCAACGTCGCTTCGATGCGTAACGAGAACGTGACAGAGCGTTCCATCGACCGAATCGCCAAACGCATCAACGGTGCCGTCCCGCTCATCGGGGTCGGACAGCTTCAGCGTCCTGGCCAAGTCGAAGATGCACTTGACGTCATCGACCTCGCTGCACTCGGTCGCGAGCTGATCATTGATCCGGATTGGTTCGAGAAAGTAAAAGACGGACGTGAAGACGAGATTGAGACGGAGCTCGATTTGAACAAGCAAGCCGAACTCGCCGTTCCTGCCCCACTTTGGAACGCCATCACGACACGTGCCGGCTGGTTCCCGATTAAAGACCAAGCAGTCAAATAAAATCACCGGTTATCTGAAAAAGCGCGACGTCTCAACTGGAGACGTTGCGCTTTTCGTTTGCTTGCCATTCTTCTCTGAGCATGCCCATGCGAATCGAATCGTACCGGTTTCCACGGACGACACGAACTTGACGGATTCTACCTTCAAGCTGCATGCCGACTTTTTCAGCGACGCGTATCATGCGTTCATTACCCGACCATGTCGTCAAACCGACCCGGACTGTCGACAGCGTCGTGAACAAATGGTCGACCCAAAGCGAGAGCGCCTTCGTGCCGATCCCTCGGTTCCAACGATCGGCTTGATGCAAAATGATGCCGACTTCGAGCCACTCTTTCCCGGCATCTTCATAATAGAAGGAAACCGTTCCATATACGGTGCCCTCGACGTCAATCACCCACATGTCATCTCGATCGATGAACGTGTCCGCTGACGCCATAAAGACCTCTTTTGACATCGGCTTGTATTCGAAATAGGGAGCGTCCCATTGTTTCCATTCTGGCTGTGTATCTTTATACAACAAGGCCCAAACTCGTTCCAAGTCACGTGCTTCAATCGGTCGAATGATCGGTTCTGTCAGTTGGTTCATACCCTCTTCCTCTCTATCTGTTCATCCCTTACCATTTCGTGTTCTCAATTCGAATTTCCTTTTTTTCTTCTACGCCAGACGAGGGCGAGGATGACGAGAACGAGGCTAGCCGTCACGGAGCCGATCGCAAACGGACTCGCCCCGGTGAGAAACAGCTCGCCGAACGTCACCGAATAAGCGAGACCAAACGATGTCACGAGTTTGGCGGAGGCCGCAATCAGGACGAAACGGACGAACGGGACCCGGCTGAAGCCGGCAGCCAAGCAGATGACTTCATCCGGCAAGATGGGAATGATGAACAGGACGAGCAAGACGCCAAGCCCGTATTTACTGACATATCGGTCATACGTCGAGAGCTTATCCGGATCGAGCCACCGCATGACCCGCTCACGTCCAAAACGGGCTAACCCGTACATGACGACGATGCCGAGCGTCGTCGCCACACTCCCGATGAGCGCGGCGCGAAGCGGACCGAGCGCGACACTTCCAATCGGTACGCTGACCGCCTCAGGGATTGGCAACGCGATCGGTTGCAAGAAACTGAACGCCGCGAACACGAAGGCGGCCTGGTCCTCATAGCGGTCGAGCAAGCGGTCAAGGCCGTATGTGTCATATAAGACGAGTCCAAATGAAACGTAATAAATGAAGACGAACAACAAAAACAGGCTGAACGTCACTTTCAACATCTGCTTCAAATACGTACTCGACCCTTCCCGAATCGTCCGTAAGAGCCCAATCGTGAGTATGAGGAGCACAATCCCGCTCCAGCCAAGCTGATACGGCAATAAAAGCGTCGGCAGGACGACAAACGGCAACAGGCCGAGCAAAAGTAGGGCTACTCCGTACCCCCCATAAATCATCCATCGTTCCCGCATATCGCATCGCCCTCTCCCTGTTCTACTAGTAGTGTACCCGGATTTAGCCGTACATGTATCCATCTGAAGCAGTCACACTCCTCAGCCTTTTGTCCGATAAAAAAAGCCGCAGTCGACGACTGCGGCTTGCTGATTATTCGCCAAGTGAAGCTTGGATGAAGTCGTGGAACAAGCGCTGTGGGCGCTCAGGACGCGAGATGAGTTCTGGGTGGAACTGCGACGCGACGAACCACTTGTGTTCTGGAATCTCGATAATCTCGACGAGACGACCGTCCGGGCTCGTTCCTGAGAACTTGAACCCTTCTGCCTCGAACGCTTCACGGTACTCGTTGTTGAACTCGTAACGGTGACGATGGCGCTCGTAGACGAGCTCTTGGTTGTAAGCGGCGTGCGCTTTCGTCCCTTGTTCGAGTTTACATGGGTATAGGCCGAGGCGGAGCGTGCCGCCGAGGTCTTCGATGTCTTTTTGTTCCGGAAGTAAATCGATGATCGGATAGTTCGTCGATGGATCGATTTCTGCCGAATGGGCACCTTCAAGTTTCAAGACGTTCCGAGCGAATTCGACCGTCGCGAGTTGCATCCCGAGGCAAATCCCGAAGAACGGCACGTTGTTCTCACGAGCGAAACGCGTCGCTTCAATTTTCCCTTCAATCCCGCGCTCCCCGAATCCACCTGGGACGAGGATCCCGTCCGCGTCACCGAGAAGCGTCGCGACGTTTTCTGATGTCACGTCTTCAGCGTTGACCCAGTCGATGTCGATGTCGGCATTGAACGCGTAACCAGCATGTTTGAGCGATTCCGCGACCGAGATGTATGCGTCGCGAAGCTCAACATACTTCCCGACGAGGGCGATTTTCACTTTCTTCTCGAGGTGCGTGACCGTGTGGACGAGTTCTTTCCAAGCCGTCATGTCCGCTGCCGGTGTGTTGAAACCGAAGTAGTCGTTGACGAGTTGGTCCATCCCTTGTTTTTGAAGATTGAGCGGCACTTCATAAAGCGTCGATGCGTCTTGCGCCTCGATGACCGCTTCTTTCCGTGTATCACAGAAGAGCGCAATCTTCTCACGCATGTCTTCCGGGATATCGTGCTCCGTACGGAGGACGATGATGTCCGGTTGGATCCCGTAACTGCGAAGTTCTTTGACGCTATGTTGTGTCGGCTTCGTCTTCATCTCACCGGCTGCACGGAGATATGGGACGAGCGTACAATGCACGTACATGACGTTTTCTTTCCCGATGTCGTTTTTCACTTGGCGAATGGCTTCGATGAACGGAAGCGACTCGATGTCACCGACTGTTCCACCAATCTCTGTAATGACGACGTCCGCGTTCGTCTCGCGGCCGGCCCGGAAGACACGATCTTTAATCTCGTTCGTGATGTGCGGGATGACTTGGACGGTCCCCCCGTTGTAATCCCCACGGCGTTCTTTTTTCAAGACCGTCGAATAAATACGGCCCGACGTCACGTTCGCATTTTGCGACAAGTTGATATCGATGAAGCGCTCATAGTGCCCGAGGTCGAGGTCTGTCTCGGCGCCGTCGTCTGTGACGAACACTTCCCCGTGTTGGTACGGGCTCATCGTGCCCGGGTCGATGTTGATGTACGGGTCAAACTTTTGAATCGTCACGTTCAATCCTCGGTTTTTGAGTAGACGTGCGAGTGAAGCAGCTGTGATTCCTTTACCCAGTGAAGATACAACCCCACCTGTTACGAAAATATACTTTGTCATCATCCATTCTCCTCTCATGATTGCCCACTACGGGAAACAAAAAAACAAAAAAAGCAAAAGTGCCCCCACTGAAATGGAGGACACTTTTGCTGCATCGGCATGTGCTAAACGAGCCCATGACTAATTTACGCCAGAGACGATGCAGTCGTCAAGTCATTATTTTTTTCTTTTTCACGAGCTGCAAAAAAGAAAAAGAGACACGCCTAGCCGGGACAAATGCCCGGCTTTTTGCGGTCTCTTATAAATCATCCTCGTCTTCGACATCGAGGTCGTCGTCTAAGTCTTCGTCCTCGAAATCATCGAGGTCTGGAACTTTTTCGGCGTCGTCGTCTGTCTCAAACTCAGATGCATCAAAATCTTCACCTTTTGCAAAGACGTCGAGGTCGTCTTCGATGTCGACGATGCCTTCGTCCGTCTCATCGAGATCTTCTTCGAACTCGTCAAGCTCACCGCGCTGACGTGCTTCGATAACGAGATCTTCGTCCGACTTATCGAACGGATACCAAACACGAAGCGCCCAACGGTTCGCTCCCAAGTTGACGAATAGTCCGTCGATGTTCATGTCCGTGTAGAGTTGCGCGATTTTCTCGAGCTCTTCCTCTTCACTGGCGAACGTATAGTTTTGTCTGATTTGCTCACGGATTTCATCAAAGGATACTGGTTGCTCGCCAGTCTCTTGAAGAATCTCGTAAACGAAATCGATCAACGATTTATTCATTAAAGGACACTCCTTTTCCGTCACTTGTTAAACATCACTCCTCATTATAAACAAAAGCGATATGAAAAAGCTAGAGAAAATTGTTTCGACTTAATGCCGGACGATTTGACGCCAATAGACGGTGATGACGGCGACGTTCACTGTCCAAGTCACGGCGAGCACACCGACCATCCAACTTTTCGGGAGGGCGAAGGACAAGTCGGTATTGACCGTTTGGTCAACGGTCAGCCCGTATGCGAGGATGCCGAGCATGAGCGAAACTTGGGCGACGACCATACCGAACTTCTTCCATAATTGCATGACGAGCGCCGCGAACTCTTTATTCTCTCGATAGGCCGTATACAACTGCATGTGTCCGATGCTCGAATACATCGTTTGAATATAGCCATTGACGAACAAAACCGGGAGGAAGGCAATCGGATGCCAAAAGCCGAGGAAGAACGCGGCCGATGAGACGAGTAGAAACGAATACGGACGTTTGACACCTGGTACGACCTGACCGAATAATATCCAGCCGATGACCCCAAATAAAAACGGAACGAAGACATAAAAGAGCAATACGTTGAAGGAATAGAGGGCGAGGCTCGTGAAGACGGCCCCAATCAACGTCCACCCTCCGAACAGTCCGACGGCATACGCCAAGAACTGGACTTGGCGCGTCGATTTCGTCGTCACATAATTCCGTGTCTTCCGCTGAAGCAGGAGCCAGACCATATAGCTGACGAGGAGTAGCGTCAAGAAGAAAATCTCGAGATACCCACGCGTCCCTTCTAGTAGACTGACGAGTCGGCTGAGAAGTGTGAAAACGGTGACGACGAGAAACGCCCGAAGGAACAGCGTCGTCGAGAACGTCCATGTCGCTTCACGCGTCAGTGGGAGCTTTCGAACGAACAACCAAGGCAAGACGAGGCTGATTAAAAATAACAGGACCGCCAAATCATAGGAGCGGCTAAACGTATATAAGAACAAAGCAATCCAGGAGACGAGCAAGACGACGAGCGGAAGAGCACTTCCTCCTTGGTTTTTCGGAGAGAACTCTTTCAGTTGAGACAAAATCGTCGTCATCATCGTACCGACTCCAATCGACCCGACGCCGACGAGAAACGCACTCATTTCGATGCCCCAGGCGAACGGCACAAACCAACACACGAGTCCGATGGCTAAAACGAAAAGTGCCATTAGAAATGCTCGTTTTGAACCCATTCGACCGATGACATAAATCCAGACGAGAAGGCCAGACATACTGGCGACATAAAAGATCATGAACGGAATTACTCGACTCGCTCCCTCACCAAAACCCATGACCGCGAGAAATAGAATCTGAGGTAAGATTTGACTGCTGAGGGCACTGACAATCGTTAACAAAATGAAACTGTTTTTCATGAACGGCGCTCCTTTTCTCATCCAGTTATAGAATTTTATCTTTTTCATTCCCGATTCCTTCGGTTTGCACATCGATTTCTTCGTTTTTTCACAAATATGCCGATATAGAGGGGAACACACTTTAGCTTGAACAGACAAAGGAGAACTGACATGGTATTTTTTAAAAAATCATCCCCTGTTTATGTCGCATCCATCGGGTTTCCGGACGGCACGACAATTGCTACACCGAGTGACTCGGCTTTACATGGACGCACCCACTATATGGGCTATACGACACGGCAAGTCGAGCATCTGCGCACGATGGCCCCGCTTATTGAATCCGTGCTTGACGACGTACTCGAGAACGTCCTCGATCATCTGATGCTTCAACCTGAGATGGTTCAAATCGCCAACGCTGCTTCGACCCGAGAGCGACTCAAGAACGTGTTCGCCGACTACTTCCGTAGCCTATTGACAGGAAAAATGGACGAGAAGTTCCTCGCGATGCGAAAACGCATGGGCCAGACGCATCATCATTATGCAGTACCAGTCACATGGTTTCTCGCGACCTATGCCGCATTCAATACACTCCTCGTGCCAAAAGTCGTCGAGCATTATCAACACGATCCGGCCATGATGACCGAGGCGCTCCTCGCCTTATCTCATGCGATGAACTTAGACGCGCAAATCGTGACCGAGCAATATGTCGATGCTCGGCTCGATGAAATCGAAGCAGCGAGCACGGCCCGAGATGCCCTTCTCAGCGATATTAGTCATGTCAGTTCAGAAGTCGCAACGACGATGGAACGGACCGGTCATGCGATGTCCGAGACGAGCGAACGGGCCCATCAAGTGTTACGGGAAACCGAACAAACGGAACAAATGAGCCAACATTTGATGTCCCTCACGGAAACGAATCATCATCAAATCGGCCAAATGGAATCGGCGTTCACCCGCTCCACAACGTACGTCGATGCTTCGTTCGACCGTATTACGGCTTTAAAGGACGGATCGCAAGAAATCGTTAAAATGACACAAAGCATCGAGCAAATCGCCAACCAGACAAACTTGCTCGCTTTAAACGCATCCATCGAAGCGGCTCGTGCCGGAGAACATGGCAAAGGATTCGCCGTCGTCGCGACCGAGGTGCGCACACTTGCCGAACACGCCAAACAATTGAGTAGTCAAATCAATGGTCTCATCGATGAAAATGAGGCGAATATCGCTGCTTTACTTGAACAAATGAGACAGATGCATCATACAAATGATGAAGCGATGCAGCAATTGCACGCCGTTAAACAAGGATTTTCAACTGTAAAGGACGAGATGGGCAATTACGTCCTCTCATTCGAACGCAATAAACAAGATCTCGGTCAAATGGTCGACACAATCTCGGCGATCAATGAGACGACACAAGGATTGTCTCACCTTACGTCATCACTTTTAACGAAAGCAGAACATTAAACGAACACCCGGACGCTGCCCGTCCGGGTGTTTTCACATGAGTCGCGCCAAAAAGGCGGTCGCCACCCCGAAGTAGATGAGGAGTGACAGAATGTCGTTGATTGTCGTGATAAGCGGACCGGACGCGACGGCCGGGTCGACGTTCAACTTGTATAGGATGAGCGGGATAATCGTCCCGGCGAGTGTTCCAATAATGAGTGTCGCCAGGAGTGAACTTCCGACGACGAATCCAAGCGTCCAACTCCCTTGCCACACGAACGCGATAACGGCGATCAAAGCAGCACACGTGACGCCGATGATGACGCCGACCCACAGTTCGCGGAAGATGAGAGCCACGACTTGGCGGAACGTCAAATCGCGTGTCGCGAGCCCCCTTACGACAACGGCGAGCGATTGTGTCCCCGTATTCCCCGTCATGCCGGCAATCATCGGCATGAAGAACGCGAGTGCGACGACTTGTTCGAGCGTGCCGGAGAACCCATCGATAATACTGCCTGAAATTAAACCGATGAATAAGAGCAAGATGAGCCACGGCAAGCGACGATAGGCGGCAACGAGCGGTTTCGTATCAAAATCAATCGCCTTACCGGAAGCCGAGAGCTTCTCGATGTCTTCGTTCGCTTCTTGAATAACGATATCGAGCACGTCATCGACCGTGATGATGCCGACGAGCCGGTCTCCGTCCTCGACGACCGGAATCGAGATAAAGTCATAACGGTTAATCAGTTTAGCGACTTCCTCTTGATCGGTCATGACATCGACTTTGACGACGCGTTTATACATGACGTCTGCGACCGCGTCATCGATCTCCGCTAAAATCAAATCTTTGTACGAGATAACACCGACGAGGCGTTTATCGGCGTCGACGACGTATAAATAGTTCAAATACTCGGCGAGTGCCGCGAAGTCTTTCAATTTATCCACGGCTTGCCGAATCGTATAATGCTCTGGAATCCAGACGAACCGGTTGTTCATGAGCCTTCCGGCTGTCTCTTCCGGGTACGTCATCATGTTTTGAACGACGCTCGACTCTTCCTGTCTCATCTCCGACAACAGTTCCTCGACACGCTCTGGGTCGAGTTCGGACATGAACGACGTAACTTCGTCATTTTCCATCAAGTCGAGCACTTCGGACGTCCGTTCGAACCCGAGGCGATGCAACACTTGAAGCCGTGTCGTTTGATCAAGCTCTTGAATCATGTCGGTCATCTGTTCAAGCGTCAAATAGAGTAAAAACTTGTTTTGGTGCTTGCCCGGCAACAGCTTGTACTGCTGGGCGACGTCATACGGCTGGAGCTCATCGACGATGTCTTGGAATTCGGTCCGTCGCCCTTCTTTCAACGATTGGATAATGGCCAAGGCAATCTCATTGTCCGTCATCATTTCGACCATGCGATCACGTCCTCTACGAATTGTCTCTTCTTTCTTATTCCGATATTTACCCGTGTTGAAACTAAAAAGACCCGCTCCAGCATACGGAAACGGGTCATTAGCTTATTGAACGAGCGGTTCTGGTACATCAAGCGGAGCGAGCGAACGGTCGAGCAGTTCGACGACGTCGAACGTCCCGACGCTGTCATCGACTTCTTTCGCTTTCGTCCCGTCCGAGAGCATCGTCAAGCAATACGGGCAGGCCGATCCGATGACGGTCGGTTTTGTCTCGAGCAACTGCTCCGTCCGCGCGACGTTGACACGCGTACCGACTTTTTCCTCTTGCCACATGAGACCGCCGCCGGCCCCACAGCACATGCCGTTCTCACGGTTCCGCGCCGCTTCGACGAGTTCGACACCTGGTATGCGTTCTAAGACGAAACGCGGTGCGTCGTAAATACCGTTATAGCGTCCGAGGTAGCACGAATCGTGATAGACGACCCGTTCGTTCACAGTGAAGTCCGGTTTGACACGTCCCGTATCGAGCAACTCGGCGAGGAGCTCGGTATGGTGATACACTTTCACACCGGTGAGACCAAAGTCCGGGTATTCGTTTTTAAACGTGTTATACGCGTGCGGGTCCACCGTCACAATTTTCGTGACACCGTACTTCTCGAACAGTTTGATGTTGGCCTCGGCGAGTTCTTGGAACAACAACTCGTTCCCGATGCGGCGTGGCGTGTCGCCTGAGTTTTTCTCTTCGTTTCCGAGGATGGCGAACGAGACGCCGGCTTTGTTCAAGACGCTCGCGAAACTTTGTGCGACTTTTTGGCTACGGCTGTCGTACGAGCCCATTGCCCCGACCCAGAAGAGGAATTCGAATTCTTCGCCGGCCTTCTTCTTCTCTTTTGCCGTCGGGATGACGTGGTCGATGTCTTTACGCCAGTTCTCGCGCTCTTTCCGGTTCATCCCCCACGGGTTGCCTTGGCGCTCGATGTTGGCGACCGTTCGCTGTGCTTCCGGGTCCATCTTCCCTTCCATCATGACGAGATAGCGACGAAGGTCGATAATCTTGTCGACGTGCTCGTTCATGACCGGGCACTGGTCTTCACAGTTCCGGCACGTCGTACACGCCCAAATCTCTTCTTCCGTGATGACGTTGCCGATCAACTCGTCGGCGACGAGCATGTTCCCGTCCATCGCGGCCGCGGCAATCTCCGCGCCTTGCGTGTTCTGGAACAAGAGCGCCGGCGCCCACGGTGATTTCCGTGTGATGGCGGCCCCTTTCATGTTCATATGGTCGCGCAGCTTGACGATGAGGTCCATCGGTGACAGCATCTTCCCGGTACCGGTCGCTGGGCAGACGTTCGTACAGCGGCCGCACTCGACACAAGCGTACAAGTCGACGAGCTGTTTTTGGTTAAAGTCTTCAATCTTGTTGACCCCAAAGACGATCTCTTCATCCGACTCTTCAGCTTCTTCCATCGCCGAGAAATCAACGGGTGCGAGACGACCGACTTTATGTGTCCGGCCAAGCCAAACGTTGAGCGTCCCGGCAATCAAATGGGCGTGCTTGCCTTGCGGAATATACACCATAAAGCTGAGTAAGAACAACAGGTGTAGCCACCAGAAGACGATGAAGAGCGCGAATGCGACGCCGCCCGGTACCCAAGCGAACGCCGAGCCGATGATGGTCGCGACCGGCTCCCCCCACATCGGGAGCTCTTCTTTATAAACGAGGTAAAAGCCGTTCCCGAATAAGACGGAAACCATGAGCCCGCCGATAAAAATGAGCGCGAGTCCAGCTAAGAAGTTTCGTTTCAAGCGTACAAGTTTCTCAATATAACGGCGGTAGAATCCCCAAACGACCGCGACGAGAATCATCAGCATGACGATTTCTTGCATAAATGTGAAAATCGGATAGAGCGGACCGAGCGGCACGTGCGGGAAGCGTGTCCCGACGGCGAGCCCTTTCCAAATGAAGTCGATCGCCCCGAACTGCACGAGGATGAACCCATAGAACATCATGACGTGAATGATGCCGCTCTTCTTATCTTTCAGCAATTTCTTTTGCCCGAACACGTTGATCATCACCTGTTCAAGCCGTTCTTTGTTCGTCTGGCTCCATTCTGCCTTCTTCCCGAGCTTGATGAACGTGTAACGCTGATAAACGAGCGACGCGAACAAGTACAAGCCGTAACCGAGAACGAGCAGGAAGAGAATCCAGTTGACGATTAAAAATGTAGACATCCCCAACATCCCCCTTAATGAAAACGGATTCATTCTTGGAATCAGTATACCAAACAATGAATGAACAGTCATTCATTTTCTTGAACGAACTTAAAAATAGAGTACGTGCTTCAAGATGAGGAGAAGTCCTCCGTAGATGGTCACGGCGAGCACGAACGTGCGGAAGTGAAGATTCCGGTCGGCCGGCAACTCAAATTTGACGATGTTCAGAATCATCGCCCCTGCGACAAACGCAAACACAATCGTCTCGACGTGCGACGCCAAGTCGACGTAGCGAGCGATGTAGCCTGTGACGAGAATGCCGATTGTGAAAAAGTAGCGTCCTTGCGTCAAATAGATTTCACCATAATGGCGATACAAATCGTGACCGACAGCGAGGAAATGGACGCCAAGTGCGGTCGCATAAAACATTTGGGCGACGTTCGTCACCGACGTCTCCGTCACGACGTATGCCGAGAACGACATATACGCCGTGAGGAGCGTCACTTGAAGCCAATACGAGACGTTTCGATCAAGTGTTTCATCTTGAAAGTGAGGCGTCCGCACAAATCGCATCGTCCCATAAAAGACGGTGAACCCGATCAGGCTGACAACATAAATCTCTGAAGGTAAGGCAAGATCGAGCCAATCGACACGAAGCGTGTCTTGGCGCTTATTGAGCGATGGAAGCAAGTACATGAAGAAATACGTGATGGCAATCCCGCTCGAAAACGAGAACCACTTCTTCGACGGGATTCGGTCCCGCGGGAACAAATAAATCCCGAAGAAGTTGATGGCCGCCAAATACACCACAATCCAGTCGCCCATGTGTCGTCACCCTTTCAGCTCAATCCAAAACCGCTCGACAATCGTCCCATCCTTTTCTGTGAACGGCGTGTCCGGTACCCCGCCGTTACGCAAGATGACTTGTTTCGAGGCAACGTTTGTTCGATTGCACGTGATTAATGCACGCTCGATGCCGAGCGACTTCGCCTTCTCGAGGGCGAGCGCGAGCTGTTTTGTCGCAAGTCCCCGACCCCGTGCACTCGGTTTAATGCCGTAGCCGATATGGCCACCAAAATTGAGTAACTGTTCGTTCAGTTCGTGCCGAATGTTGGCCGCCCCGAGCAATTCTTCCCCGTCGGTCAACCAATACGTCGTGCTCGGTACCCAGCCGACGTTTTCCGCGCGTACTTCACGCGCACGGATTTCTTTGACATACGTCTCGAAGTCCGACGCATCTCCATCGACCGCATTCGGGACGATCCGTTCATCCCGTTCGCGCCACTCCTTCAAAAATGCATGCACGTGCTCTTCTTGGTCCATCGATGTCTTCACAAGACGTAACATCGCCCTTCCCCCTTATGTGTATGTATAAAAAAGACCGCAGTGCGGCCTTATTCTTCGAGTCCTAATCGTGCTGGCATTTCCGGTGCAATCTTTCGTGCATCCTCGAGCCTACCGGCATCGACAAGCGTATGGAAACGTAAAAACTCCTCATGCGTTGCGTCGCCAATCGCAGCCAAATAGTCGACATAGCGCTCGTACACCGCCTTGTCTTCCGGACGGGCCTCGATTAAGGCGAGGTACAGCCGGACCGTGTCTTCCCCATAAAGGAGCGGGAACTCATCGTTCAATTGGAGCAGTTTGTCGACCGAATCCATGTCGACACCTGTCTCGTTATCATAATGTCCCATGACGTGCTCTGCATGGTCTTCGAGACGGCCGCGCCACTCCTCATAGTCGTCCTCGTTCGTCTCAAGCATCTCGAACCAGTCTTCGTTCAACATCTCTTCAATCTTTTTTACTCGATCTTGAAAGTTCATGCTTCGTCTCCTCCTTCAAACGTCCATGTGACGTCGACTGCGTACGTGCCGGCCACATCGTCGTTCATCGATAGTGCATAGTCGAATCGGCAACGGCCGTCTGAAACGTCAAGACGTTCTGTCGTCGTCGCCATCGTCATCGCCATATAAGGGTTTTTGTATACACTCTGTGTCAACCGTCCCTCGATGAACGAATGGTTCATCTCGATCGGTCCTTTACAGATGAGGGCGAGCCATCCCGTCGTATATTTTAACGTCGTCGGCACGATGCCGTCCTCACGCTCTTGATCAAACGTCAAGACGAAGCCCGTCTTCAGTTCATAATAGAGCCCGTCCGCGACGAGCACGATCGGTTCATCGAGCTCGCTCATCTTCGTCGTCTGACGGACACGGACTCGTTTCGGTTCAATTGCCATGATGATTCCCCTTTCCGCCGTCCCATCGTACCATACCTCACAAACGGTCCGGAATCGCTAACTTTTTCTTTCCCGGTTCAAGTGTGCTTCACACTACAAAAAAGACAGGGTCGCCCCTGTCTTAACGGTCAGCTCAACTTATAGACGCGTCCTTCGAACGGTTTCAAGTGAAGAAGTGTCGTCTCGTCATGCGCATCGAGCGGCATGTTTTTCAAAACGACGTCTTCCGAGCGGAGTGCAATGTCTGATGCGAAGATCGCCTCGCCACCCGTCAAGTTTGTCATGACGAGATATTGGCTGTCACCGAGCGTGCGCGTATACGCATAAATCTCTGGGTGTTCTGGCAAGACGACATCATACGTGCCGTACACGAACGTCTCGTCTTCTTTCCGGAGGCGAATCATCTCTTTATAGAAGTTAAGGATCGAGTCCTCGTCTTCAAGTTGTTCCTCGACGTTAATATCTGTGTAGTTCGGGTTGATGCCGAACCACGGCGTGTCCGAGAACGTGAAGCCGGCGTTCGGCGCACTGCTCCACTGCATCGGCGTCCGCGAGTTGTCACGTGACGAGTTCCACGTGATGTCCATCATCTCTTCATGGGTCTTCCCATGTTCGAGACCGATATAATAGCGGTTGCGTGTCGCGATATCATCGTATTGGTCAATCGAGTCGAACTTGACGTTCGTCATACCAATCTCTTGGCCTTGATAGATGAACGGCGTCCCTTGCATGAGGAAGTACATCATTCCAATCGACTTCGCGCTCTCTTTCCAATAGCGCGCATCGTCTCCCCACGCCGACACTGTACGTGTCTGGTCATGGTTCTCGACGTAGAGGGCGTTCCATCCATCTTCCTCGAGCCCTTTTTGCCACTTCGACAATACGTTCTTCAAGTGAACGACGTCGAGTTTTGACTCCGCGTCTTCGCGCCAGAGACCCATGTGCTCGAATTGGAAGACCATGTTCATCTTGCCATCTTGCTCGCCAACCCAAAGATGAGCGTCGTCAGGCGAGACACCGTTCGCTTCACCGACCGTCATGATGTCGTGTTTATTGAACGTCTCGTCTCGAAGTTCTTCTAAATAGTCATGAATGCCGTCGACGTTCATGTGCATCTCAAACGATGGCACGAAATCAAGACCTTCCGGGTTCGGTAAGTCGCCAAACGTCGGATTCTTGCGAATGTGGCTGATCGCGTCGACACGGAACCCATCAATGCCTTTGTCGAGCCACCAGTTAATCATGTCATATACCGCTTGGCGCATGTCCGCGTTCTCCCAGTTGAGGTCCGGTTGACGCTTCGAGAAGACGTGTAAGAAGTATTCTTCTGTCGTCTCGTCGAACTCCCACGCCGAGCCGCCGAAAATCGATTCCCAGTTGTTCGGTTTCGAGCCGTCCGGTTTCCCGTCGCGCCAAATGTACCAGTCCCGTTTCGGGTTGTCTTTCGAGCTCTTCGATTCGATGAACCACGGGTGCTCGTCCGACGTGTGGTTGACGACGAGGTCGAGGAGGAGCTTCATCCCGCGCGCATGGACTTCTGTCAACAGGCGGTCGAAGTCCTCCATGTTGCCGAACTCGTCCATGATGTCTTGATAATCGCTAATGTCATAACCGTTATCGTCGTTCGGCGACTTGTACATCGGGCAAATCCAGATGACGTCGACGCCGAGTTCTTTCAAATAATCCAGCTTATCGATGATTCCTTGAATGTCGCCAATCCCGTCTCCGTTCGCGTCATAAAAGCTGCGCGGGTAGATCTGATAAGCGACCGCTTCTTTCCACCAATTGCGTTTTAGCGTTTTTGTTTGTGTCTGTTGAAATCCTTTAGTGTGTTGGTCACGTTGTAAAAGTTGCATGTGTCAATGATACTCCCTTATCCCTAAACTCACTGTTCATCCTATATACTAATATCAGTGCTGTTGACGTGTTCTCTTTTCAAAGCGCAATCGTTTGCACGACGCGTTACGTTTATTTTATCAAAAAAGAGAAAGCGCTACAATGAGCTTTTCAACAGCTTACTCACCGTGTACCCTACACGATTTTGAAATGAAATGAAAGTGAGGCGACTTACATGATTCGTTTGGCCACACCAGCCGATTTTCGTGCGATTGATTCCTTGATTTTAAACAAGGCGAAGTCATTTCGCGCAGCCGGGAAAACACAATGGGGAAAATATTTAGAGCCGAGTCGGACCGAATTTGTCCGTCACGATGTCACGAACGGTACGGTATATGTATATGAAGAAAACGGGACCATCTTCGGGTCGGTCAGCTTGATTCCGCCGACGTCGTGGGATCACAATTTATGGGATGACGCGGATGCGGCTGTCTATTTGCATCGACTCGTCGTCGACGCCACCATGAAAGGCAGAGGCGTCGGCGAACAGTTGATGCGTCACGCGCTGAAGGAGACAGACGGGACGATCCGCCTCGATTGTGTCGCCACGAATCTATTTTTAAACCGATATTATCCGCAGTTCGGTTTCACGTACGTCGGCGAACGTGACGGCTTCTCTTTGTTCACAAAAGAAGGTTGACGTTGACGCGACGTCAAGGTGTACGCTTTCCATAAGGAGGTGAGCAGATGGTTTCGATTCAACAACTCGCAACACTCGCCGGCACGACGACCCGGACGCTTCGCCATTACGACGCGATCGGTCTCCTCGTTCCTTCGCGTGACGCGAACGGGTATCGACGTTACTCGAAACAAGACATCGAACGGTTGCAACTGATTTTACTCTATCGCGCACTCGACATTCCGCTCGAGACGATTCATACGTTGTTCGAAGCGGGCACGGATCGGGCTCACATCCTCAAGACACAAGTGAACGCGCTGCGTGAGAAGGCCGCCTATTTCGCGACACTCGCTGAGACGGCCGAAGCGACACTCGTCTCACTTGAAGGAGGCGTTCAAATGGAAGACGAATCATTATTCAAAGGCTTGTCATTCGACGAGTTGAAAGCACACGAGACGAAACACGAGGCGGAAGTGAAGTCGCGTTGGGGCGACAGCGACGCCTATATGACGGCTCAAAAGCGGGCCCACGGTCGGTCAAAAGAAGACTGGGAGACGCTCAGCCAACAGCAAGTCGACCTCGTCAAACCGCTCGTCGACTTGTTCACTGCCGGTGTCCCAGTCGAAGATGAACGTGTCCAAATGGCGGTCGAGATGAACCATGCATTCATCAACGACCACTTTTACGACTGTTCGCTCGACATGTTCAGTAGCCTCGGTCAGATGTATGTGGCGGACGAGCGGTTCACGGCGTTCTATGACAAGTACGCCCCAGGCCTTGCCCGCTATTACAACGATGCCATCCAGCACTATTGCATCACCCACAGTTAAACGGCCAAAGCGAATCGCTTTGGCCGTTTTTATTCGATTCTTCTTCGTTCCTGCTTGGCCGGTTGCAGCATCTGCTCAATCTGACAACGTAAGAGCGGCAGGGCGACTGAGAGTTGAAGATACGGATAAGTCACAAAATTATCAGTACCCCCTAAATAAAGAAGCGATCGATCCCGGATATCCCATCCCTGCTCCGTCCATTGCTCGATTCGGACTTCACAGATGTCCGGATTGGCCCGAAGTGCCCAATATGCTTCGAGTTGTCCAGCTGCCATCGATGGTCGGATCGTCAAGACTGGACAGTCCATCCGATTGAGCACGTCCGGGTCGATGGGCCCCGTTTCATGAAAAATGAGAAGCTCCGGCATGAGGCGATCGAGCCACATCTTCGTCCTTGCATCGTTTAGCGAAGTGACTTTCAAGATGTGATGCATCGGGATCGGTTCATCTTTTAACGGATATCGCTCCTTTAATTCTGCAATCCGGCGGCGACTCATCCATTTCATGACGGGCGAAATTCGTTTCATCAAGACATCTAATAAAAGGTCATGAGACGATTCGGCCTCAAATGGTGACGGTCCTTTTTCCATAATGACGTGTGTCACGCCAAGATTACGAATCGCGTGATAGACATAAGCTGAACTCCAATGCTCCCCGACACAAAGGACAATCGGACGATTCATGGCTACACCTTCTTTGTAGGATAGTTTCATTTATTGAACTTGAAAGGATTCCTCATCTAATTCAAGATCACTCAACGCATTTCCCCATGACCCGTATCGTCTCGAGATTTTAGCAACACTCGGACGTTTTTGTTGTTTCGCCCATTTTTGATACGTCTCTGCATTAAAAGGATGCAATATCCTGGCCGCCTCTAATAAGGCCTGAACAATCTCTGCTTTTTCCCGTTCAGCATGGATTGTAGAATGTGGATCGACTGCTCGTTCCGCTATTTTGACGGCGAGACTCCATGACCCGAAATATGAAATAATATCGCCTAACGAAGGGGCTTTATTGTACGTCGCCCATTGTCGATAACTCGTGCTCGTGAGTCGTCCATCTTCTTGCGAGGCGTTTCGCAAGGAGACGAGCAACTCATGTTGTGTATAATTTCTTCGGCTTCCTAGAATCCCAGCTGCGACAAGCGCTTCTGGCCAAGATTCATAAACATCTAGAATCTCGAGCACCGAGGGAACGATTTTGTCTTGACTCCATAGTTGATATTGTTTGACTGTGAGGGTCGGAGTCAGAGATGAAGCTGCTTGAAGCGCTTGTATAATCTCTGCTTCCTGATTCATGACAGGTCCTCCTCAAACAGTTATTTCTGTCACAATACCTTGCGCGTTTAACACTGCCCGGATGACTTGATGTTGCTCACCAATGGTTAAGTCAGAACCAGACGGTAAGCAAATCCCGTTCTCGAACAAACGCCGACTCACGTCATCGCCGTCTACCATTACATATTCCGCATCACGATACACGGGTTGTAAGTGCATTGGCTTCCAAACGGGACGTGATTCGATTCCGTTCATGGCAAGACGAGTAATGAGATCTTCGCGTGACGTTACAAATTCAGAACGATTTAATTGTAGAGCCGTCAACCATCGATTCGCTCGAGAATAAGGAATTTCTTGTTGATAAGTGACTCCTAAGGGACGTAATAATCGCTCGTACCGAGCAAATACTCGCCTCCTCGCTTGGACACGACTTTCAATCACTTCAAGTTGTCCTCTACCAATTCCAGCTGACACGTTACTCAAACGATAGTTGTAACCAACCTCCTCGTGCTCGTAATGGAGCGCGTTTTCTCTCGCCTGAGTCGCTAACTTCAATCCGTGTTGTCGCTCTTTTGAAGAGCGAACAAGTAACATCCCCCCTCCCGAAGTAGTGATGATTTTATTGCCATTAAATGAATAAAATCCTAAATCTCCAATCGTGCCGGTCATTTGTCCTTTCCACGTGGCGCCAAGCGACTCCGCTGCATCTTCAACGAGCGGAACCCCGTACTCTTGACAAATTTGTCGAATCTCACCTATTTTTGCGACGACACCATATAGATGAACGACGATGACAGCCTTCGGCAGTTTTCCCTTTGTTGCAGCTTGAACCATCGCTTTTCGAAGCGCGCTAGGTGACATGTTCCATGTCTCTTCTTCCGAGTCAATAAAGACAGGGACGGCCCCTACATAACGAATCGGATTGACAGAGGCCACAAACGTGAGTGATTGACAAAACACCGTGTCATCCCGCTCGATTCCTAATAGTAAAAGAGCGAGATGGAGCGCTGCCGTACCGGAACTCGTCGCTAATTGGAAGTCATGATCAACATACGTCCCTACTTCTTTTTCAAATGCGTCGACGTTAGGACCGAGAGGTGCCACCCAGTTTGAAGCAAACGCTTCTTCTACATATTTCATCTCATGACCAGACATATGCGGTCGGGATAATAAAATTTTCATCGAATCCCCTCCTCCAACACTTTTTGATACGTTGTGTACCAGTCCAAATAGACTTCAAGTCCTTCATAAAATGAGGTGGTAGACGCGGGGGGCGCGATTGCCGTTTCAATGGACGGCATAACCAGCGAGGTCTTCATTTCCCCATCGGGTAAGACAAGTGGTGGTCGCTTTAATAAGCGCGCAACGTCTAAGATGGCAGTTTGAGAAGTGAGCATTTCAGTTGGCTCAATGTCATAGCGCCCATAGACATTTTCAAACTGTGCCATTTGCATGATTTCATACATTGTCTTTACGACGTCATCTACGTATAAAAATTGAATATGGGTATTTGCATACATTCCGACAGGCGGTCGCCCTAACACGATCACTTTGATTAAGCGAGTGAATAGCCCCGTTTCATCTTCCCAAGGACCTGACAATTCGTTCGTTTTCACTTGAACGACTTGTGAATCATCGTCTCCATGAACGTTTAGTGTGATAAACGTAACGTCTCGAAGGGTTGTGTCAGTACGGAGCCACTTTTGAACTAGATGGTAGCGAAATTCACTTCCGTGATCATCGGACGGACATAAAATCACGCATTGAAAGGCGTACGTACTTGCGACTCGTTTTAGCAATTGGCCATTTAACCTTTTTGTTTGCACGAGACGAAACTTCGGATGGGACAAAACATAAAGACGATGTTTCGCTAGCGATGTGTGACCAGCTCCTTGTTCATCAAGCCCGATCACTTCATGACCTTCCTTCAAAAAATGACGTGCCAGATGAAATCCCTCGAAACCAGACACACCAACTATGACGACTCGCTCTTTCACAAAAACTCCTCCTGTCGATTCCATTCCGGCTCAGTTCCCATCCACAAGTCGCATTTTTTTCGATGGCGAAGCTGCCCACTTAAACTCACCTTGATACAAGCGCTCCACATCCCGATCGATGTCTTCACTGTTGGCGATATAAAGCAGCGTGTAAATCAATGCCTCGCGTTGGTACTGAAGCTTCTCGAGAAGGATAAGAATCGGGGTGACTGACGTGAACGGTCGTGTCCGTCCGACAAAAATTTTGTCAAAGACGTTGGCGTCGGGTCCGAGTTCATTCGTGGCAAGCAATTCTTCATAAAGCTTTTCACCTGGCCGAATACCCGTAACTTCAATGTCGATATGGTCGAGACTAAAACCACTTAACTCAATCATTTTCTTCGCTAAATCGATGATTTTGACCGGTTCACCCATGTCGAGGACGAATACTTCTCCCCCTCTTGCTAAGACGCTCGCTTGAATGACCAATCGACTTGCTTCAGGGATAGTCATGAAGTATCGGGTCATCTCCGCGTCTGTGACCGTGACCGGTCCCCCTCGTTTAATTTGCTCTTTAAAGAGAGGGACAACGGATCCTCGACTTCCTAGAACGTTTCCGAATCGGACGACCGAGAAAATCGTATCCGTCGATCTAGCTTTTTCTTGAACGATCATTTCGGCGATCCGTTTTGTCGCCCCCATCACGTTTGTTGGATTGACAGCTTTATCTGTGGAAATCATGACAAATCGATTAACCTGATGTCTTGCAGCGACATCCACCATATTTTTTGTGCCGTGAATGTTGTTTTTTACCGCCTCGAGTGGATTGTCTTCCATTAAAGGAACATGTTTATGAGCAGCCGCATGATATACCATCTCAGGCTGATAGGTCGCAAAAATTTCTTCCATCCGACGTTCATCCTGCACATCACCAATCACAGCGTGAATCACCGTATGCGTACAGAGTCCCTTCAGCTCCCGTTCAATCAAATAGATGCTGTTCTCCCCGTGTCCAAGTAAAATCATTTCGGCGGGTTCGAATTTAATCAATTGGCGACAAATCTCAGAGCCAATCGATCCTCCTGCCCCCGTGATTAACACTTTCGCGCCTTCAACATGTCGAGAAATACCTGAGATATCGAGTTGGACCGGCTCTCGACCTAACAGCTCTTCAATTTTCACTTCACGAATTTCGCTAATCGATACGTTTCCGGTCGCAAGCTCTGAAAGAATCGGCAACGCATGGGATTCAGCACCTGTCTTTTCAATTCGTTTTAATAGAGCAAGCCGACGTGTATAGGACAAACTAGGAATTGCTAAAATGACTACTTCAATGCACTGTTCGTTCACTACTCGTTCTAACTCATCGGTCGTCCCAATGATTGGAACGCCATGAACATAAAGGGATTGTATTTTGGAGTCGTCATCGAGCAATCCGACAACGTTTAAGACATTCGTCCGATACTCTTTCAACTCACGGACAATCATTTGTCCAGAATGCCCGGCGCCGATAATCACTGCTTTTCGGCCTGGATGGTCATTCGATGATTTGAATGGATGTAACACATGAGTTCGCGCCATGATTCGCGTTGCTACGATGACGTTAAGAGCGAGCAGACCTTGAATCGTAATCCCGAGTCCTACCCCATTTCCGAATTGAAAGTAACTGTAGGCGTATAGCACGATGTCACTCCCGAGTAAAGCGATCATCAACCGCTCCACTTCACGAACCGAGGCATAACGCCAATCAATTTTATGGATTTTCAGAATAAAACCGAGCGCGCCAAAGCTTCCAACTTTGACGGCAATGCTTGCCCATAATCCATTCGTGTCAATTGTTGGATTAGGAATTAAAAAGCGCATCGTCGCGTAAAGAACGAATGTGACAATGAACACGTCAAGCAAAAGAAAACGTAAGTTTTTCTGGTTTTTCTGATATACGCTGACCAATGTAGCCATTATGATGTGCACCTCCAAAGTCTAAGTTGTCGTGTCGTGGTGTGTTGAGGTCGGAGCATAATGCATGGTGATGGTAGTAAACTACCCGACTCAATCTAACAAACTTAAGGAGAACACGAGCTTTTTCTAATCAACGAAATAGCCGGGATAAAGGAGTTAACAAAATAATTCTCGTCATTTCCTTCACATGATGAATATTTGTTTGGCAAAAGGGAAACACTATGTACATAATCACTAATTGGTTATTGCTTACATTTACTTCTGTAAAGGGATTTAACGGATGAAAGGAGGCACGTGAACCTAAGTAGTGTCTATTACTTGAACTTATTTGGTAAAACCACTCACACACGTTCATTCACACCACGAATTCTTCTGAGACGCTCATGACGTCTTCACAAAAGGAGAGACACCAAGATGAAAAAATGGACACGCCCACAAATCGTGCAATCTTTGCAGTTAGCTGCCCAGGACTATCCAGAACTTGATTCAAAACGCTACAGTCTTTGGTCACAACATAAAAACGTACCTTCTCTGTCGACTGTCATTCATCAATTTGGATCTTGGCGCGAGGCACTTGTTGCAGCTCAAATTCAAATGTCATTCCATTATTATTCGGATGAAGACATCCTGCGCGCACTCAATCAAGCCGCTGAAGAGCTACCATTATTTACGAGCCAAACATATCGCCAATGGTCCAAAGTGACACGTTCTCCTTCGCTTACACTCATCAGTAGTCGTTTCGGCTCTTGGTCCAACGCATTACGTGAAGCGAAATTACAAACGACAGCCTCTAAAAACAATGAAGAGCGAATTATTCAGGCCCTCATCGAGGCGTCAACCGAGCTTGAACGGCTCACGTCGCAACATTATGCCGTCTGGGCACAAGAAAAAGGTTATCCGACCGTGGCGACAATTGCCCGGAAGTATGGTTCTTGGAGCTATGCCTTGTTTGTACTGGACATCGCTCCACCAAAACGGAAATGGGACGAAGAAGACGTCATCGAGGCGCTTCGACTTGCTAAAAATGAATTGAATCATTTCAGCATTCTCCATTACCGGAAATGGGCAGAGGGGCGAAACGTGCCGAGCACGTCGACAATCAATGCCTTATTCGGTAGTTGGACTGCTGCATTGAAATGCATGCAAGAACAAGCCGTGACACAATAAATAAACGCCGTCTCGAAGCCGAGACGGCGTTTATTTATGTGACAATTGTGATGAAGAGCGGAATTCCGACGAGCAAGTTGAACGGGAACGTGACGGCGAGGGCGAGCGTCAAATAAAAGGACAGTTCCGCTTCAGGTACGGACGCCTGAAGCATCGCCGGGGCGGCGATGTACGACCCGCTCGCTGCGAGCGTCATAAGAAGAATCGTTCCACCGTCTGACAACCCGGCAAACATAGCACCGGCATAACCAATCGCCGCGCCAATCAGTGGGAACGTCATCCCGATGACTAAAAACTTGATCCCATAAGACGGGACAGTCTTCAACTGTTGCCCGACTTTGACGCCAAGGCTGAGCAAGAATAAGAGAAGCACCCCCGGGAATAAATCGATAAAGAACGGTGTGAGCGCCGACGTGTCTGGCGTCACGAGTCCGACGATGAGCCCGGCGATGAGAAGTAGGATGCTTTTTGATAGCATACTGTCTCGAATGACCGTGAACGATTGGCTTGGTGGCGCCGTAATCCCAAAGACGCGTGTCTGATTGTACAACAAGAGCGCGACGACGAGACCTGGAATTTCTAAGACGACGACGAGCGTCGTCATGAACGGTTCAAAGCCAATGCCGAGCCGTTCGAGTTGAGACGCTGCGGCGACATACGTCACGAGCGAGACCGAGCCAAACGTCGCCGCCATCGCGATACGTTCATGAAAACTAAATTTGAACAGGCCACCGAGTCCGAACGCGACGAGCGGTAACACCATCCCGAGTACGAGCGTCACCGCGAGCGGGAGCGCCAAATCGTCAAATGAGACCGAGGCAAGCCCCATTCCGCCTTTTAGGCCGATTGCGAGCAATAAATACAAGTTGAGCGTGATGCCGAGCGACTCTGGGATTTTTAAGTTCGACTTCCCGAGCGCGGCCACAACGCCGGTCACAAACATTAATACCGGTGCGCTCGTCAATAAAAACGTCAATAGTTCCATGTTTCTCCTCCTAGGCGACAAAAAGCGCACACCGAAAAAAACGGTGTGCGCTGCGTGCCGACGGCTCGAACGTGTTCGCTCCGTCTAGCCGACAACTGTCGGTTTTTTATTTGTTCAGCTCCGGGTCAAGACGACGATAAAGCGCTCCGAAGCTCGCTTCACCAATCCTGACACGTATCTGCTTTCTAGTGTATAAACGTCGTCACGCGTTGTCAATCCCACTGTCCCACGCGGCATCGAGCCGAAAGACGATGAGGCGTTCCCCCGTCTTCGTGCTGATATCCGTATGAAGTGAGGTGATGCGTCGTCCGAGAACGTCTGCTACAATCGTCTCGAGTTGCGGACGACCCGACTCGACGAGATTGTTGCGGTACTTCTTCAATTGCTCGCGTCCCGCCGATTTCGTAGCGAGGTCATACTCAGCCGGGGTCAAGACGCCTTGGAGCGTCACGATGGCCAAGTCGCGGAGCAGGTCTGCCTTACACGTCAACGAACCGCGTCCGAGATACTCTTTCTCCCATTGGGTGATGCGGGCGCTCAGTTCCATCTCCAGCTGACCTTTTTTCGGCATGATTACTTCACAAATCCAATCATCATCTCGCGAAGGATCTTCGCGGCGGCAATCGCCGTCATGTCCGACTGGTCGTATGCCGGTGACACTTCGACGAGGTCAGCGCCAATGATGTCGAGGTCGGCGTTCGCAATCGCGTGCACGGCTTCGAGCAACTCTTTCGTCGTGATGCCACCAATCTCTTGGGTACCTGTGCCTGGTGCTGCTGATGGGTCGAGGACGTCGATGTCGATGGTGACGTACACTTTCTTCCCGGCGAGCGTCGGCAAGACGCGTTTGAGCGGCTCGATGACTTCATACTTGTACATGTTGTAGCCGACTTCTTTCACCCACTCAAACTCTTCTTTCATCCCAGAACGAATGCCGAACGAGTAACAGTTCGATGGGCCAATCAGGTTGGCTGCTTTTTTGAGCGGTGTCGAGTGCGAGAGTGGCTCGCCTTCGTATTCGTCACGAAGGTCCGTGTGCGCATCGAAGTGCAAGATGACGAAATCGTCGCCATATTTGTCATGCATCGCCTTGATGACCGGCCACGTGACGAGATGCTCGCCGCCCATGCCGAGCGGGAACTTACCTGCGTCGATGACGTCTTTGACGAACGACTCAATCATGTCGAGCGACTTCTGTGCGTTTCCGAATGGGAGCGGGATGTCGCCGGCGTCATAGACCGCCGCTTCTGTTAAATCGCCATCGAGATACGGGCTATATTCTTCAAGACCGATTGACACTTCACGAATACGGTTCGGTCCGAAACGTGAGCCTGGGCGGAAACTGACCGTCCAGTCCATCGGCATCCCATACAACACCGTCTTCGCGTCCGCTACTTCCGGAAGGCTCGCGATGAACACTTTGCCTGAATAGGCTTCGTCAAAACGTTTAATCATTTCGTCAAGTCCTCCACGAATTTTGGCAAGACGAACGCCGCGTTGTGAAGCTTCGGCGTATAGTATTTCGTCTCAATGTCGTGGAAACGATCCGCCGATACGGCTTCCGGGTCGTATTGCTTCGAACCGATTGTGAATGTCCACATACCGCTCGGGTACGTCGGTACGTTCGCCGTGTACAGCTTCGTGATTGGGAAAATCTCTTTCACGTCGCGTTGGACCGTTTGGATAAGCTCTGGTGTGAACCATGGGTTGTCCGTCTGCGCGACGAAAATGCCATCTTCCTTGAGCGCTTTCGAGATTCCGGCATAGAATCCTTTCGTGAACAAGTTTGCCGCTGGACCGACCGGCTCTGTCGAGTCGACCATGATGACATCGTACTTGTTCTCTGACTCAGCGATATGCATGAAACCGTCGCCGACGATGACTTCGACACGTGGGTTGTCGAGCTCACCGGCGATGTTTGGCAAGTACTTCTTCGAATATTCAATGACTTTCCCATCGATGTCGACGAGAACTGCTTTTTCGACTGTTGGGTGTTTCATAATCTCGCGGATGACGCCGCCGTCTCCGCCACCGACCACAAGCACATGCTTCGGATTCGGGTGTGTGAAAAGTGGGACGTGCGCCACCATTTCGTGATAGACGAATTCGTCCTTATCCGTCGTCATGACCATACCGTCAAGCAACAACATTGTTCCGAACTCGTCCGTTTCGACCATCTCTAGTCGTTGAAACTCCGTTTGTTCGCTCTCATAAACGTGGTTTACACGGAACGTGATTCCGTAATCTTCTGTTTGGTGCTCCGTAAACCATAATTTTAATTTTTGGTCCATCGATAGAACCCCTTTCTGATTAAAAAGTTGTTCGTATGCGAGTGGCGTTTTGAGGCGCTTCTTATTCATACGATAGGAAGTATACAAAACCTGTACCCATTTTGCACGATTTTTTTATAAATGACTCGCGATGTGTGAGTTTTCCGTGAGTTATGACCGATACATTATATATAGGAGTTTTTTACAACCGAAAGGAGGAATCGTTATGTGGTCACCTTGCGTGGCATGCGCCACGACCATCCCATTTTTTGAACGCGGACTCGTTGTTGTCAATGAACAGCCGCGTCCGTATGGCTCACTCGATGAGTTGACGAGTCAGCTCGCGGACGTCCAAACCGATGTTTATTGCATCGATCCCGTGACGAATCGTCAAACGGCGCTCGTCACCGCCGGAAGTTTATTAGATCAAATCGCCAACCGTGATACGATCGAGCTCATTCAATACGGTGAATTCGAGAGTCACTTGCAACCAATCGTACACCTCGACACCGGAGAACGTTTTGGCTACGAGGCGCTTCTTCGCAGTCGAAACGATATTTCTCCAGGACAACTGTTTCAGGCTGCTAACCGATTCGGACTACACTCAAAGCTCGATCAACGGGCGCGCGCTGAGGCCATCAAAGCGACGTATCACGCCGTCTTGCCTCATGAGAAGACGTTCATCAACTTCTTGCCGTCGACAATCTATAACCCAGACTACTGTCTGCAGCACACGTTCGAAGTGATCGACCGCTACGAACTCAGTCCCGATCGGTTTATTTTCGAAGTCGTCGAGACGGAAAAAGTAACAGATGTGGCCCACCTTCAACACGTGTTCTCTACATATAAGAAACGCGGGATGAAAGTCGCCCTTGACGATGTTGGTGCCGGTTTTTCGACACTCGATATGTTGAAGCGGCTCGAGCCGGATTACGTCAAAATCGATCGGTCATACATCTCGTTTTGCGACCAAGATGCTGAAAAGCGAGCATTTTTGAAAAATGTCCGTCACATGACACGGACGATGGGAATCACGCTACTCGCCGAAGGAATCGAACGTGCCGAAGAAGTCGACGTCTGTCGAGAGCTCGGGTTCGATTTGGCACAAGGGTATTATTTCGGAAAACCAGCCCCATACGCCTTATAAGAGGAACGGCCCCGAGCAAGTTGCTCGAGGCCATTTTTTTAGTCGTCGTTTTCTTCCATATCATCATTTTCCATGTCGTTCTGCATTTCCGTATCGTTATTGTCCATCGGTTCCTCGGCTCCCCCACAAGCTCCGAGGATAATCCCTGTCGCGAGTAATGAAGCGGCTAATGTTCCTTTACGTTTCATCATCAAACACCCCTTTAGCGTTTTAGTCGTACAGTATGGTTCATTCCCGTCGTCTACATCACAAAACGTGATTTTAGATTAACAATGTGTAAACGGTGGAATGAATTCAGTGATAACAACCGAATCGAAAGAAGGTGTACCTGTTGAAACGACGTGTCCTGCAATTCATCACCATGATCTTGTTCGGTATTCTCCTTCTTGCCTTGCTGTACTCGATTGATGGATTGATTCCTTTCTTGTTCATCCTCGCCATCGCCGCCCCGCTCATCGTCGGCTGGCAAATCTTATTTGACCAAGTCCAACCGCAAGCGAAGCTGTCCTGGCTACTCGCCGTCTTGTTCATCCCGTTCCTCGGCGCCCTCGCCTGGGTCATGTTTGGGCGAACGCCACGTCGGCACCGCCGCGTTAAACGGACGTCATCTGAAATTCGCATGTTCCGCCAAGCGATCGAGAACGAGCGAATTGAGACGACAAACGCCATCTCTGACCGTTTTCCACTGACGCGTACACTCGAGAAGCTCGGGGCGACCGGTGCCGACGGGCAGACATCGACGAAGTTGCTCGTCAACGGCGATGCGAAGTACGAAGCCGTGATCCGCGACATCGAACAAGCGACGCACCATATTCACATCCAGTATTACCTCTTCCGAACCGATGAGATTTCAATGAAGATTCGTGACGCTTTGATTAAGCGGGCCAACGAGAATGTGACGGTTCGCTTCCTATATGACGGGCTAGGGAGTCAAGAGATTAACGAGGAATTCGTCGAACCGCTACGCGAGTCCCGCGTGTTTGTTCAAGCGTTCGACCCAGTCGTGCATCCGCTACTCGTCTTTAACGCGAACTTCCGCAACCATCAAAAGCTGATTGTGATTGACGGAAAAATTGCGTACACAGGCGGGCTAAACGTCGGTGATGAATATCTCGGGAAGGAAGAAAAGCTTGGATTTTGGCGTGACACGCATCTTCGTGTGGAAGGTCCGCTCGTTCGAGAACTACAACGGCTCTTCGTCGAGAACTGGCTCTATGCAGGTGTCGAAGAAGACCAAGAAACGTGGGATTTGTTCGCCAATGACGAACACCTGCCCCAGTATTTCATCGATGAACCGAAAGAGACGAACGGCGCGACGCAACTACTCGTCACCTCGCCCGGAAAAGACGTCACGATTCGCGACGGTCTCATGCAATTCATGATGCAGGCGAAGGAATCGATATGGATCACGACCCCGTATTTGATTCCACCGCCTGAACTACTCGCTCTGCTTGAAGTGACAAGTAAGAGCGGCATCGATGTCCGAATCGTCGTCCCGGGGAAAGGCGATGAGTGGTTCAGTTTTCACGCGACCGAATATTACTTCGAACAATTGCTGAAACGAAACGTCCGCATTTATAAATACAATCGTCATTTCATCCATGCAAAAACCGTCCTCATCGATGGCAAAATCGCACTCGTCGGGACGGCTAACTTAGATTTTCGGAGCATGTATTTGAATCACGAGATGACGATTGCCCAGTTCGAGACGTCATCCGTCCAAGAATTACATGACGCATTCATCCAAGACTTTAAAGAATCAATCCTCATCGACTGGTCGATTCTCAGGAAGAAGACGAACGGGAAACGGTTCGTCGAAGCGTTCTGTCACATCTTCTCACCGTTACTGTAACGCCGCCAGACGAAGTAGATGATGGCGATGACGGCAATCAAGGCGAGTTGCCACCCGGTCGCGACGTATAAGATCGCCGTCACGGCGAGCGCTTCAATGAAGAGGGCCGGCACTTTGCCGAGTGTACTCGCGACGACAAACGATGGTAGCGTCATTCGACTAAACGCAGCCGATAACGTGACGAGTCCTGACGGCACGAACGGCATGAGTCGCATGCTGAGCACGAGGAACCATGCCTCGCTTCCATCCGCTTCCCTTAACCGTTTGAACCGTGTGCCTGTCGGTGATGTATACGTTTGGAGTGCTTTTCTGTACAGGATGAAACTGGCGACGGCACCGACGGCCTCGCCGATGATTGAGACGACAACGCCCGGACCGAATCCGAGTAACTGGACGTTCAACGCCGTCAAAAACGCGCTCGGCAAAACGCCGGCGACTGCAATCAATATATTTAACGCAATGCTGATGATGACAAACAGCGGGAGTGGGAGAAGCGCCCATTCCATCGCACACACTTCCTTTCAAACGAAAAGGCTGTCCCGTCCTCGCGGGGCAGCCTTTCCTGTTACTTCGCTTCGACTTCGTCCCACGCGTCTTCGTCGACAGGCGGGAGGTGTTTTTCTTCAAGTTTCGATACGACGACCGCACATGTCGCGTCACCTGTGATGTTGACCGATGTACGGAGCATATCGAGAATCCGGTCGACCCCGATGATGAGGGCAATCCCTTCAACTGGCAAGTTGACCGATTGCAAGACGAGCGCGAGCATGATGAGCCCGACACCCGGAACCCCAGCCGTCCCAATTGAGGCGAGAACTGCCGTGATGACGACGGTCAACAATTGAGCCAGCGTCAAATCAGCCGCGAATACTTGTGCGATGAAGATTGTCGCGACCCCTTGCATGATGGCCGTCCCGTCCATGTTCACTGTCGCACCGAGCGGTTGCACGAATGACGAGATGGAACGCGGCACGCCAAGTTTCGTCTGAGCGAGCTCCATCGATACCGGGAGTGTCGCGTTCGACGACGACGTCGAGAAGGCGAGTGTGATCGCTTCATAGAAGTTCTTGAAGAAGAACACCGGACTCATCTTCCCGAGGAAGAGGAGCGCACCACCATAGACGATTGTCGCATGCAAGAAGAGCGTTAAGACGACGGCGAACATATACCACGCCATCGCGCGAACGGCATCAAAGCCGATTCCCCCGATTGCCGAAGCAATCAAAGCGAAGGCCCCGTACGGCGCGAGCTTCATAACTAAATGAATGAGATGCATCATGATGCGATCGCCTTGCTTGACGAACCGGCGCCACGATTTAGCACGGTCCCCGAGAGCGATCATCGCGAAACCAATCAAGGCTGCGAAGACGATAATTTGAAGCATGTTGCCTTCGGCGAGCGATTGAATCGGGTTCGTCGGAATCATGTTGACGAACGTCTGGACGATATTCGACGACTCCTCTGTCGCCGCCGTCTCAAATTCCAAGTTCGCCGTCGCGAATTCGCCACGCTCACCCGGTTGGATGATTGATGCGACGCCCATTGCGAGCATGATCGCGAGCGCCGTCGTCGTCAAGAAGAAGAGGAGTGCTTTCGATCCGACACGCCCGAGCTCTTTCGGGTCCCCAAGACCCATGACGCCGAGAATGATCGAGAAGAAGACAATCGGCACGACCAACATTTTAATCAAGTTCAAAAACACTGTCCCGACCGGAGAGAGTATGTACGTATTGACGACATCATAGACGTTGCCAGACAGGCTAGCGAGCCCAAGTCCGACGACGACCCCCAGTACAAGACCAATTAGAATTTTCTTCGTTTCACTCATCGTGTCACCCTTTCTTTTTCACACAGTGTGTATAGTATAGCATAATACTGAATTTTCATACAATTACGCCCATATCACAATGTCATAACAGGCGTATATTCCCGACTTCGCGTTATGCCAAACAAAAAAGATTGGAGACCGCACGCGGTCCAATCTTTTCACTCGGCAGCTAAGCGAGTCAATTCATCTTGAAGCTCTGTCGACTGTTCCCAAATTTCAGGACGGTGCTGTTTTAAGAAGCGGGCTAACACGTCCCGGGACGGGGCATCCATCATGTCGATTAAGATGCGGCCTTTGAGCGACTTGTCCATCTGGTTGACGTGATACGGCAATAGCTTGTAGCCGCGTCGCGCCTCGAGGTCAACCGTCATATCACACGCGGCGACACCACCATAGTAGAACCCGTCCGGCTTCCGGCCGACGGTCACCCAGACAATCCAAAACGGTTTGCCGTTCGGTACGGCTTCCCGGTCGGTTAAAAACTTGATGCGCTTCTCGATGGCTGATTTGGCATGCATCGCACCCATATCGATGACAGCCGTACCCGCCTCGACGTCGATGATGACCGGCGACATATTGTTTAAACTGAGCGAGCCGACGCCAAAACCGCCATGGCCGTCCGTCGAATCGTCAGCGATGATGTTGAAGTTGATGTCTTTCATAAGTTGCGTCCCTCCCTCTTTACTTTACACAAAGAAGCAGGAATGTGGCAATCCCGAACCTTAGTCCCAACTGAGGCGAAACCGGGTGCCCGGTCCGATGAAACGAATGAGTGGACGGTCTTCAGCGACGACGCGGCCGATGACGTTCACGCGGTCGTCTGCGTCCAAATCGCGTCTCGTCACTTGCATCTCGCCGGCATATCGACCGTAGTTCGTGTTGTCGATTGTGATCGTCCCGAACGGACGCGGCGCGGCGTCGATCGGCTCGATGAGACGATGCCCGAGACGGCCGTAGGCGCGTGACTCGACCGAGCGCACGACGTCACGGGCCGGGTCCATCCGGTTCGTATGCACGTCATAGAGCATCGGTTCGAGCACTTGTACCTTTTCTGCCCGCAACAAGACGATCCCGTCGTCATACGCCATGAACTGTTCTCGTGTCGCATCGGACACGGCTGGATCCCCAATTAAAATCCGGTCGACGTCTCGTTCGAGGTCGAGAAAACAAGCGAACGACGATACCGCTCGGTGCTCCTCGAGCGTCGGAAGCCGTTCAAACAGGGGTCCCCGGAGCGTCCCATCTCCTGGGATGAAGGCTTGGACACGGATGCCTTGTCGTTTCAGCCATACGTTTTTCGCTTCGAACCACGACCGCTCAAGCCCCGTCTCCGGTCTTGGATAAAAGTTGTGCCACGCCTCGACTCGATTCACATCGAGACCGTGACGCATCATTTCGGCGAGTTCTGCTTCAGCCAATGTGCTCGCGTTCAGCGCTACCGTCATCCGTTGTGACAAGTCGGCGACTTGCTTCGGCGTCACGCCATAATCGACGCGAAGTCCCGTCACCCCCCAATCGACGAGCGTATGCGCATCGTCCCATGTCTTGCCGAGTGCTACGAGCGATGTCGGTGCGATGTCCGCGAACAATTCCATGTCGAGCGTTTTAGCGAGTTGTCCGAGATGTCGAAGTCGATCCGTATAAACGGACGCGTCGTCTTCCGGAATGTGCAGCGACGTGAACAGTGACGTGAACCCACTTCGTCGCATCTCGGCGAGCCACATCTCGAACGTGGCCGTCAATGGCTGACTCAAGTAAACCGATAGTCCTCTCATGTGTCTTCCTCCTATGCAAAAAGGTGACTCGAAAGAGCCACCTCGATTGTCAAATCCCGTCTGCCATCTCTTCTTTGAAGCCGAAGAGATACGTGAAGATGAAGCCTGCCGTATACGAGATGACGAGACCTCCAATATACGTCAAGTACATGCCGTTGTCGATGAGCGGCGTGAGCGAGAGACCCGATACGCCAATCCCGAGTGCAGCCGTCTTCATCGTCGCTTGGAACGCACCGCCGACCGCGGCACCCATACATGCCGTCAAGAACGGACGACCTAGCGGAAGCGTGACCCCGTAAAGAAGCGGCTCGCCGATTCCAAGGAATCCGACTGGAATCGCCCCTTTAATGATGTTACGAAGACGTTGGTTGCGCGTCTTCACGAAAATCGCGAGGGCGGCACCGACTTGTCCGGCTCCAGCCATCGCAAGGATTGGCAAAAGCGCGGTGTTTCCGACTGTATTAAGGAGTTCCAAGTGAATCGGCGTCAAACCGTGATGCAACCCGACCATGACGAGCGGGAGGAAGAAACCAGCGAGAACGGCTCCAGCGAGCGGTCCACCGATTTCAAGTACGGCGTTCAATCCACGCATGATCCCGTCTGACAACACGCCCGCGACCGGCATGATCGCATAGAGCGCTGTGAAGCCAACAACGAGGACCGTGAGTAACGGTGTAAAGATGATATCGACCGCCGTCGGCATGAAGCGACGGACGTGTTTCTCGATATACGTCATGAGCCATGCGGCAAAGATAACCCCAAACAATCCACCCCGTCCGACGACAAGCGGTTCGCCGTAAATTGTGATGTCAGCGAGCATAGGGTTAAAGAGAATTCCACCGGCAATCGCACCGAGTACTGGTGTCCCCCCGAATTCTTTCGCCGTGTTCCACCCGACGAGGATAGCGAGGTAGGCGAACACCGTGCTTCCGAGGAGGAGCAAGATTTGCATCCATGTCTCGGTCGGATCGACACCTGCGTTTTTCGCGAAGTTCGCCGTCCCGTTAATGATTCCAGAAGCGACAAGACCCGGAATGAGCGGGATGAAAATGTTTCCTAAGCGACGCAAGAAACGCTTGAACGGCGACTTCTGTTTTTCTTTCACTTTTTGACGTTCAATCGCGGCTCGCTCTTCGGGCGTCAAGTTGGCATCGACCGACTCTTCTCCGATGGCAAGTCCCGTCTCACGGCTCAAGTGATCCGCGACTCGATTGACCGTCCCCGGTCCAACAACAATTTGAAGCGTCTCATCGTCAATGACTCCCATGACGCCATCTACTTGTTTTAATGCAGCCAAATCTGCTTTTGCCGGGTCTTTCAACGATAAGCGGACCCGTGTCATACAATGGGCGAGCTGGCGGATGTTGTCTTTCCCTCCGACGTGCTCGAGTATGGCGTGTGCCAAGACCTCTTCTTTTTTCATCTCGTGTTCCCCCTTATAGCGCGTCGCGGACGAATCCGTTCGCGCGCTCAAGTCGTTCGACCGCCTCCGCATGCGGGACGTCGGCTAAAATCATGACGATGGCCGTCTTGACATGGCCGTCGGACGATTCGAAATAACGCGCGGCCGTCTGTTCGTCGACCCCTGTCGCTTCCGCAATCATCCGTTTGGCCCGAATTTCTAACTTCTCATTCGTCGGTTGCACGTCGACCATCAAGTTTTGATACACTTTGCCGATGCCAATCATCGACGCCGTCGAAATCATGTTTAAAACAAGCTTCTGTGCTGTCCCCGCCTTCAATCGTGTCGACCCAGTCAACACTTCCGGACCCGTTTCAACCTCGATTTTAAACTCGGCGTGTTCGCTAATTTTAGAGCCTTTGTTACAAGACAACGCCGCTGTCGTCGCCCCAACTTCACGGGCGTAATCGAGTCCACCGATAACGTAAGGCGTTCGTCCGCTCGCAGCAATTCCGACGACCGTGTCGCGTTCGCTCAAGTGAAGCGCTTTCAAATCATTGACCGCCAAATCCTTGCTGTCCTCTGCCCCTTCGACCGCCTTGATGAGCGCGCGTTCGCCTCCAGCAATCAGTCCGACGACCATATCCGGTGACACACCGAACGTCGGCACACATTCGGCCGCATCTAAAATCCCGAGTCGACCGCTCGTCCCGGCGCCAAGATAAATCAAACGTCCGCCTTGTTTGAACGAAGCGATGGCCCGTTCTGCCACTTGGGCAATGACAGCCACTTCTTCCTTGATGACGTGCGGCACCCGTTGATCTTCCTCATTCATAACCGCCAATAGGGTCTCGACTGTCATCTCATCCAAGTGCATCGTCTTTTCATTCCGTCTTTCAGTAGCCAATTGATGTAGCATCGCCACCATCCTTTCTTCTCTATAGTTTCATTGTACTAATCTGAAATTTAAAGTCAAACTTATTTAAAAAAATAAGGAAATAAAATTTCATTATCTTTTTTTATAAATTCAAAAACCCGACTCTCTAGTAGTCGGGTTCATGGATGCACGGTTTTAAGCAGAACGTGGACACGGTCGCCTCGTGCCGTTACAGCATCTTTCTCGTACGTATAGCCTTGCCGTTGCCAAAAGCGATATGCTCGTTCGTTGTGCGGGAGAACGCCAAGTCGAAACATCGAATGATAAGGACGCATCTCATCACGTTCGAGCTGTTCATAGATGGTTTGGGCGGTCCCGTCACCGTGGAGGCGTTCATCGACGACGAACAGACCGACCCAGAGCGAGCCGTCTCGTGGGTGGCGCCTGAGCAAGTCGACGATGGCAAGAAGTTCCCCGTCCACTTCGACAAGGAAGCTGGCCGTCCCGTCCGCTTCAAAGTCCGCTATGTTCTCCTCGCAAAACGCATCCATCGTCTGTCTATTCAACGCAGCGAACGTTCGTTGCCGACGTAAAAACACCTCGAGACGATCGCGATCAGCAGCGGTATACGGGATGATGGTCAACGTCGTAATTTCACCATCTCGTCGCGCGCTTCCGCGTATTTATCGATGAGTCCTTCTCCCTTTCGATGGAGCAGTCCCATATAAAGCGTGTCGATGATGGTCAGTTGTGTCATCCGTGAGGCGATGCTCGCGATTCGAAAGTCGCGTTCGACGTTCGGGGTGCAGAGACGGACATCCGCTTCGCGGTAGAGTGGCGACTTGTCGAGATCGGTGATGGCGACGACAGGGACGCCTTGTTTTTTTGCGAACCGGACGAGTTCGAGCACGTCTTTCGTCCGTCCTGACGTACTGATGGCGACAAAGACATCGCTCGGTCCAAGATGCGGGATGAGCGACAACATGTAATGAAAGTCTTGCGACGTCTGAGCGGCGTAGCCGAGTTTCGTGAATTTATACTGCGCGTCATATGCCGCTGTCGACGAGCCGCCGACCCCATAAAAGACGACTCGGTTCGCACGGGCAAACGTGTCGATCGCATGTTCGAGCTCACGTTTATCCATCGCCTCGGCACATGCCTCGATGGCCATCTTGTTGACGTGGATAACTTTTTGGAACGAATCGTACGGCGTATCTTTCTGTTGGAGCACGTTGAAATCGGTCAATGTCGTCTCGGTGATGGCGAGATCTTTCACGAGCGCGAGCTTGAACGCTTTGAAGCTATCGATGCCGACGACACGCGCGAAACGGACGATGCTTGCTTCTGATACGTCGGTTTTTTGTGCGAGTTCTTTCGTCGTCATGTTCGGGACGAGTGTGGAGTGCGTCAAAATATAGTCCGCGATTTTCTTCTCGACAGACGTCATCTCGCTTAAGGCGAGTTCGATTTTCTTAAGTAAGGATTCCATTCGGTCATCCCCTTCCTGCTACTGGTGTCTTGTTCTAATGATAGCGGATTCTTTCGATACAAGCCATCAACAATCAGAAAAAGGCCGAGCATACGCCCGACCTCTCGCTTATAGATTGTTCGTGTTGAACGTGTCGCCACCTTGGATTGTACCGTTTTGAAATCCTTTTTCAAACCAACGTTTCCGCTGCTCGGACGTCCCATGTGTGAACGAGTCTGGTGTGACATAGCCCCGCGCTTGCTTTTGGAGTGTATCGTCCCCGATTTGGTGGGCCGCGTTCATCGCCTCTTCATAATCTCCTGCTTCGAGATACCCCATCCCTTGAGCATGATGGGCCCAGACACCGGCATAATAATCCGCTTGGAGCTCAAATCGGACTAAATATTTATTGAATTCGGTCTCGCTCATCTGATTGCGGAGCGGCATGATTTCATTCGTCGTCCCAAGAAGCGTCTGCACATGGTGACCGACCTCATGCGCAACGACGTACGCCATCGCAAAATCGCCTGGTGCGTTAAAACGTTGGCTCAATTCATCATAAAAACTTAAATCAATATAAAGTTTTTGGTCACCCGGACAATAGAACGGTCCGACAGCGGACCCGGCGATTCCACAGGCTGACTCGACTTGCCCGGTGAACAAGACGAGCGTCGGCTCTCGATACGTCAGCCCATTCTCGGCGAAGATGTCGGTCCATACTTCTTCCGTGTCTCGTAACACGACAGATACAAAATCAGCCATCTCTTCTTCACGGGCCGATCCTTGATACGTTTCAGATGATTGCGGTTCATTTAAGCCGATGTTATTGACGATATCAGCCGGGTTCCCCCCGTTTAAGAGCGTGAACACGATGACCAAGATGAGACCGAAGCCGCCTCCAATCCCGGCGATGCCTTTCCCGCCGACTCGCTGTCCCCGTCGGTCCTCGACGTTTCGACTCGCCTGTCTACCCTTCCATTTCATATACGGTTCCTCCTACGTCTAGTCTGTCTTTTTAATTACCCCGTTTCCGAACGTTTCGCACCTGATTTTTCACGATTTCCCATCGTGTGTGGCGTTTACGGGAGGGGCAAGTCGGTAACAGACTAAGAGAAACACACTTCAAGGAGGAATGATTATGGGATTAGCGAGTGATTTGAAACGTTTACGTGATGTCGAGTGCAAGGATAAGTGTGTCTTGTCGGTTTATTTGAATACAGGGCCGAACCAGCAAGGCGACTGGAACATCCACTTGAAGAACGGATTGAAACGCATCGGGGAATATTTGGAGGCGTCCGGAGATGAAGTCCAGCTGAAGAGCTTCAAGAAACTGCGCAAACAAGTCGAAGACGAGCTCGGCAAGAACCGGAACGACCTCGCCCGCAGCCTCATCATCTTTGCCTCAGAAGAGAACAATCTGTTCGAAACTTACTACTTGCAACATGACGTCGAGACGGCGTTCCATTGGGAAACGAAACCGGTACTCGAGCCGCTCGAGGCGCTTCAAGCGAAGTATCCGTCGACAGGTGTCATCTTGACGAACCTCGACCACGTGACCGTCCTCGACACGTCACTCGGCCATATCGATGCCGCTTTCTCCTTTGCGTTCGACCCAGAGACTGAAGAGTGGGTCCGGTTCGAAGGAACGGCTTCGAGTGATCGCTTGGCTTCGAGTAGCTCGCAAGTCGACAAGTTTGATCGTCGCCTCGCCGAAAACTTGAACCGCTTCTACCGCGACCTTGCCCAAACGGTCGAACAGATGAAAGGTGCGCACGATTGGGAAGGGCTCGTTGTGATTGGCGAGGCCGAACTGGCCAACTCGTTCCGAGACGAGCTCCGGACGAAACCGGAACGTGTCGTACACAAGAATCTATCAAAATCGAGCGAGTCGCACATCGTCGAGGCGGCCTTTCACTGATTTATCCTTTCTTCTCGCGCTCGGATTCTCTAAAATAAAAGCGTACGAGAAAAAGGAGGAATCGACATGCCTTACGTAACTGTGAAAATGCTACCTGGCCGCTCGGTCGAGCAAAAACGTGCCTTAATCGAGAAAGTGACGGATGCCGTCTCTGAGACGACGAATGCACCGAAAGAGAACATCACCGTCTTTATCGAAGAGATGGATGCGACCCATTACGGACATGCCGGCGTCATGCACGCGGACAAGAAGTAATACAAACACCCGGTTGTCACATGACGACCGGGTGTTGTTTAGTCTTCCAAGTTCACTTCGAAACGCTCACTCGATACGGTCGGTTTAATCAAATGGCGGGTAGCGCGCCAGACGTGATAGCCAATTTGGTCGAGCCAAAGGAGCGATTGTACTTTTCGAATCGAGGACTCCATCTCGAGTTGGTTTGTGGCGGCTTCTTCGAGCAACTCCGCTCGATGCGCTTTTCGATATTCGGCAAGTTGTTTCGAGGCACGCTTCCACTCGCTCGACTCTTCCGGCGGTGTATGGTGATTCAGCCCGTCGACGAGTTCGATCTCATGCAACACGAGTTGACGTGCGACCAAAAAATCGGTATCCCGTAATACATCGTCCGGTTCGACTTCTCGCATGACGAACAGCCAGCGCTCGAGATGATCAATCGTATGGAGAAGTGATAAGTGTCGTCCGTAATCGTTGTTTCCTTTTGATTCTTCAAGTTGTATCGTGCTTAAAAACACACGGACGTCCCCGAGCGTCTTTTCGACGAGTTGCAATTCATCCTCGCGCTTTCGTCCCTCCTCGAGCAGCAAACGCGTTTCGTTTCCGAGATACCGTTCAATCTCAATCAAGGAACGTCTCGCCGCCTCGAGAGCGACGGCCGGGATGCGTGACATATTCGGATCTAAAAACCGGGTCAGTTTCTCAGCCCGACTTGGGATCCACGCCAATAAGCGACGGCTGAACGGCTCGTGAAACGGCAAAAACGTCAACACGCCGAGCAAGTGAAACGACGTATGGAACAAGGCGAGCCGCAACAGCTCATTCCAATTCAATCGGTCGGCCACGCCGTTGACGACTCCGAATAAGAGCGGAAACGTCAGCCAACCGATGATTAAAATCGACCCATGAATCAGCACGTGAGCAAGCACGATTCGTCTCGCCGACTTCCACCCGCCAATCGAACCGATGGCGACGACCAGGCTCGTTCCGGCGCTTTGCCCGAGGACGAGCAGACAAGCTTGCGTGAGTGACACTGTATCGGTCGCGAGCGCCGTCATCGTCAAGACGAGACCGATTGTCGACGATTGCAAAACCGCTGTCATCAAGAGCCCGGTTCCAAGTAAAGCCAACTGATGCAGCGGTGTATCCGCGTTCCACTCGTTAAGGGAGAACGTCACGACGTCACGCATCGATTCTTGGAGCGTGCCAATCCCGACAAAAATGAGTCCAACCCCAACGAGCAGCATGCCGATTCGCCGTACCCGGCGATTGATGAAACGTAACGCCATGCCGACCCCGATGAGCGGTAAAAACAGTTGACGGATATCCAAATTGTACCCGAGGAGTGCCACAATCCATCCGGTCGTCGCACTCCCCGCGTTCGCCCCGATGACGAGGGTAAGTGCTTGCACGAACGTCAACAGCCCGGCACTGACGAACCCGATTGTCATGAGCGTCGTCACGGTCGAGGATTGAAACAGCGTCGTCATCGTCGCTCCGAGTAGGGCACCGGCCACCGGTCCTTCCGCAAACTGGTTGAGCCGGCGTCGCAACCGCTCCCCGGCGAGACTTTTCAGCGTGTCTGTCAAGAGCATCATCCCGAGCAGGAAAATCCCAATCCCTCCGACTAAAGTCGCGATCCCCATCGTGTCACTTCCTTTTCAGCGATCAGTCTCCTCGTAACGTTGACAGCATCCACGACTTTTCTGAAGCATGATCTTTTAAGTTCAAAAGCACATCCTCCGGATAATAAATCTTCTCATCCGACTGACGCGAGTTGAGAATCGATTGGACGAGCATCGACACTTCCGAAATCTCACGGCGATCCCCATCGTTCATCTGCAGAAGAATCCCTTCGTAGTTGCCATGACCTTTATATAAATCATATGGCAGTCGACTTAATTGGTCTTCGAGCAAATAATAACGCGTCGGTAGGCCGATCGTTTCCATCGTCTGTCTAAGACGGTCCATATAGCGGACCCGGCTCGCTTCCGGGAAGTTCTTATACTTTAACAGGCGACGATTGACGAACCGGCTCGCGAGATCCGCTAAAATCGCGTCGTCTTCTTCCATCCACTCTTGGAAATAGAAATAAACGACCGTCTCGTCGAGCTTCAAATAATGAGCGAGCGTCATGTCTTCTCGGTTGAAGATCGGGAGAAAATGACGCGGCTCCATATTGAACGTGTAGCCCGATTCGTACAACTCTTGCGCCCGCTCGAGGACGGCTTTTAAGAGTAGGTCGCTCGAGCGCGTCGCCGGGTGCAAATAGACTTGCCAGTACATCTGATAGCGGCGCATGATATAGTCCTCAATCGTATGCATCCCCGACTGTTTGACGACGACTTGGTCTTCATCCGGACGAAGGACACGAAGCATCCGCTCCAAGTCAAACTTGCCATAACTGACCCCGGCAAAGTGCGCGTCGCGGAGCAAATAGTCCATCCGGTCGACATCGAGCTGTGAACTGAGCATGTTGACGAGCAACCGGTTCGGATGCGTCTTGTTGATGATGGCCGCGACTTCTTCCGGGAAGCCGACCCCCATCTCCGATAACACCGTGTTCACTTCCGTATCGCCTAAGATGATGCGCTCGGTCCACACTTCGTGTCGGACGGAGAAGACGTGTTCAAACGCATGCGAGAACGGGCCGTGACCGACATCGTGCAGGAGTGCCGCCGCGAGCAACAGCTCTCGATTCCGGTCGTCCCATTCCGGATACTGGTGGAACTGATCGATGAGCTGACGCGCAATCTCATAAACACCGAGCGAATGGTGGAAACGTGTGTGTTCGGCACCGTGGAAGGTCAAAAATGACGTGCCGAGCTGCTTGATGCGACGTAACCGTTGAAACTCTTTCGTATTGATTAACTCCCAGATGAGATGATCATAAACGTAAATATAGCGATGAACCGGGTCTTTAAACACTTTCGACCCAGATAATTGACCTCGTGATGTGTACATGACGTTGCCCCCTACGTTTCAATAGTATGTATTTCGCCTTTCAGCGTGTCGTTCCCTCCATGCTATAATGAAGAGAAAACTATCTTTTGAAAAGGAATTAATGTATATGATCCATCCACTTTTACGCCAACCGACCTACCGCGTCATCGATCAATCGTCGCTCGGTCCGATGTTCCAAGCCGAGCAGTCATTCGCGACCGACGATACGCTTTGTGCCTCGACGAAAGTTCAAGGTGCGGTGCTTCGCGCTTGGGTCCATTCGAACACGGTCGTCCTCGGAATCCAAGACGCGCGCCTCCCCCACTTGAAAGACGGGATTCGTCTCCTTCACGAGCGTGGCTATCGTCCCGTCGTTCGAAATTCAGGAGGACTTGCCGTCGTTCTTGACGAAGATGTATTGAACTTATCTCTTATTTTACCCGAGAACGATGGGATTCAAATCGATAGTGGTTATGAGGCAATGACGTCGCTCATTCAGCATATGTTCCGTGACGTGACCGATGTCATCGTCGCCGGTGAAATTGTCGGATCCTATTGTCCCGGAAGCTTTGACTTGTCGATTGACGGCAAGAAGTTCGCCGGCATCTCGCAGCGCCGTGTCCGGGGTGGCGTCGCCGTTCAAATTTATTTGAGCGTCCGAAAGAGCGGGAGCGCACGTGCCGCGCTCATCCGCGACTTTTACGAAGCCGCGATTCAAGGCGAAGCGACGCGACACACGTATCCGGCCATCATCCCTGAAACGATGGCCTCGCTCGAGGACCTTCTCGGTATTCCGTTGACCGTCGAAGATGTGTTGCAACGGGCGTATGACGTGCTCGGTGGTTTTAGCGAACTTCGACCTGGAACGCTCGACATCGTGGAACAAGATACGCTTGCCGCACAACTTGACCGGATGTGGAAACGAAATGAACCGATTCGGGATATCGAACATCAATTATTAGAGGAGTGAGCACATGTTTAAAATCATCACCGATACCGGCGCCGATTTGACTCAAGATCAAATCGTTGAATACGGGTTAGAACTATTACCACTCGGTGTCATCATCGACAATGAAGAATTTCTAGACGGCGAGACGATTCAACCGAAAGACGTATATGGGGCGATGCGTGGCGGGAAGACGCCGAAGACGTTTCAAATCGAGGCCGCACGTCTCGAGCATTGTTTCCGGCAATTGCTCGAATCAGAAGTCCCGTTCCTCTATCTCGCCTTTTCGGGCGAGCTGTCGGGCACGTATCAGACGGCCGTCATGGTCGGGAATGCGTTAAAAGAAGAATACCCGGATAGCACGTTCCATATTCTTGATACTCGTGCTGCCTCGGTCGGACAGGGCTTGTTCGTCAGAACCGTCGCCGAGTATGGTCAAGAGCATACATATGAAGAGACCGTCGCCTATGCCGCGTCGCTCGTCGGAAAGATTCGGCATTTGTTCACGGTCGAATCGCTCGAATATTTAATGCGCGGTGGCCGAGTCTCGAAAGCGAGCGCGTTCATCGGTGACTTGCTCACCATCCTTCCGCTCCTTACGGTCGAAGATGGGAAACTCGTCCCAATCGAGAAGGTACGCGGTCATAAGAAAGTTCTTCGCCGCATCACGGAATGGATGACCGAATCAAAACCGATCGCCGAAGGTGGAGACGTCTTTATTGGCCACGGGGACGACCCGGCTAAAGCGGACCAATTCGAAGCGATGCTTCGCGAACACGTCACACCACGTCACGTGACGAAGACAATCGTCGGCTCTGCCATCGGGGCGCACACCGGTCCCGGCTTACTCGTCGTCGCATATTTTGAGGCGTAACCATTGAACAATTGAAAACAGCGAGCACCCATTTGGGTACTCGCTGTCTTTTTATTTATTCCAGTTCGTAAAACCATCACCGAATTCAAGGTGAAGCTCGTTTTGGAACGTCCCATTCTCGAACTTCGGTACGTCGACCGGAAGCTTACCGCCTGGTTTCACTTCACCGAAGATGGCACGGATTCCAGCCGGGAGGTTCGGCCCAGCCGACTTCAAGTTCCCTGCCTCTGAGTCCGGTCCGTTCGGGTCCCCTTTGAAACCATAAATGAGGAGCTGGGCTGGTGCGTCCGGTTGGACGGCAACATCATACGGATTCCGTAAGCTTAAGAGTACCGACTTCTTTCCGGTCTCGTTCGCGTAACGGAACACTTCCGCCGGCACGTAATTGTCCGCTGCATTTGGTCCGAGCTTCGCGCTGTTGTTCACGTTCGATCCAACGATGATGTAGTCAGCCGCCTCAACTTTTTGCTTCAAACTCGGATTGTTCGCTAGACGAGGTGTCGACGCCGTATAGTTCGCTGTCGTGACGACCACATCTTTCATGTTACCCGCATTTTTCTCAAGTGACTTGATCGTTCTTACCATACTGTCCGTCTGATCTTTCGCTGGCGAGATCACAAGGACCGTGTCCCCTTTTTTCGGTTTGAACGGCAGCGTCTTGTTATCATTTTTCACGAGCGTGACAGCCGCTTCTGCGATTTCGCGTTCTTTCGCTTTATGTTCGGCACTACCGACGACCGCGTTCGCCTCGGCGAGCTTCGCCTCAAGCGTCGTCGTGTCGACCGACTCTTCCCAAATGCCGCGTTCCGCTTTAAGCTTTAAAATCCGCTCGACCGCGGCATCGATTTTCGCTTCGTCGAGACGTCCACTCTCGACCGCCGCTTTCACTTCATCAAAGATACGTTCCAATTTCACGACGTCCGCGTTCGTCCGCAAAATCGTTGGCATGAGCGCGATATCGACGCCTGCCTCAAACGTCTTGATGACAGCTTCAGCTTCTGTGAAGTTGTCCGAGATTGCCTGCATGTTCAATGCGTCCGTAATAACAATGCCGTCATAGCCCATCTCGTCACGCAAGACACCGGTGATGACATCGTCTGAAAGCGTCGCCGGGAGCGGGAACGTGCCGCGCGCCGATTCGACGACTTCGTCCTCGATTTGCGGCATCCCGATGTGTGCCGTCATGATCATGTCGATGCCTTCGGTGATCGCCCGTTTGAACGGGAGCAACTCTAAACCGCGTAAGTCTTCAAGCGACTTGTCGACAATCGGGAGACCATAGTGTGAATCGACCGCTGTGTCGCCGTGTCCCGGGAAGTGCTTCGCCGTCGCGGCGACCCCTTGGTCTTGAATCCCTTGTGTCATTGCCGAGCCGAGCTCACCGACGAGTTCCGGATCGCTCGAGAACGAGCGGACGCCGATGACCGGGTTAGCCGGGTTGTTATTGACGTCTAGGACAGGTCCAAAGTTAACGTTTACCCCGAGCGCGTTCAATTCCGAACCGATGATGTTCCCCGCATCATAGGCGTACTGGCTGTTTCGCGTCGCGCCGAGCGCCATATTACCCGGCAGGTTCGTGCCGGTCCCGAGCCGCGTCACGATGCCGCCTTCTTGGTCGATGGTGATAAAGAGCGGAATGTCGTTGCTCTCATCTTGTTTGATGACTTCTTGCAGGTCGTGAACAAGTTTCGTCGTCTGTTCGGTCTCGGTTACGTTCTCCGCGAACAAGATGACGCCTCCGAGGTCGAATCGGTCGATGACACGTGCCACGTCCGGCGCAAGTGCCGTATGGTTCGCCCCGTTCCATAATCGGAAGTCTGGCATGATCATTTGCCCGAGTTTCTGTTCGAGCGTCATGGCGTCAAGCTTACTCGACACCCGCTGTTCAATTGATAACGGCGGTGCCTCCTCGGCCACGACCGCATTCGCCATCGGCACCGATGAGACGAGTAGTGCCGTCGTCAGCCCAAGTGTCGCTGTCCAGTTCAATGCTTTGTTCATGTTCCCACTCCTTTTTTGAAAGTTATCCCCGACCCCTAAACAAAAAGGCACGGAGGAAGAAGCGTTGCCTCATCAACGCTCGTTCACCCCATGCCTGATCGTATCAGTTACATATGGTCCTTATTCAGGTGGTCACCGTCAGTATAGCAACTCCAAAATTCAGAAACAACATTTCTCATGAAAGCGTAACCAATTTGAAATAAACGTTCTGTCTTGTAACAAGCCATGACTGTATTGGCAAAACCAATAATTTCGGTGGTTCGAATTCGTCTCCATCTTTGGTAAACTCTTTTTGTTAGGGGTTAACTTTAAAAAGGGGGAAATCATCTTGGCACGAGGGGAACTGAAACGAAAGCCGGAATGGTTAAAGATTAAACTAAACACGAACGAGACGTACACTGGTTTGAAAAACATGATGCGCGAGAAAAACTTACATACGGTTTGTGAGGAAGCGAAATGTCCGAACATCCATGAGTGTTGGGCCGTCCGCCGCACGGCAACGTTCATGATTCTCGGTAGCATCTGTACCCGCGCCTGCCGTTTTTGCGCGGTCACGACCGGGAAACCGAACGAGCTCGATTGGGAAGAACCGAAGCGCGTCGCCGAATCGGTCCGCCTCATGAACTTAAAGCACGTCGTCATCACCGCTGTCGCGCGCGACGATTTGAGCGATTACGGGGCAACCGTGTTCGCCGAGACGGTCCGGGCCGTCCGGGCGATGAACCCGGAGACGTCTATCGAAGTCTTGCCGTCCGACATGATGGGCGACTTCTCGGCACTCCAAACGTTGATTGATGCCGGTCCGGACATCATGAACCACAACTTGGAGACGGTCCGTCGTCTCACGCCGAGAGTCCGGGCGAAAGCGACGTACGACCGTACGCTCGAATTTTTAAAGCGTTCAAAAGAATTGAACCCGGACATCCCGACGAAGTCGTCGATCATGGTCGGGCTCGGTGAGACGAAAGACGAGTTGATTCAAGCGATGGATGACCTCCGAGCTCACCACGTTGATATTTTAACGCTCGGCCAATACTTGCAACCGACGAAGAAACACTTAGACGTCGAACGGTATTATCATCCCGACGAGTTCGCCGAGTTGAAAGAGATCGCCCTCGCGAAAGGTTTCTCACACTGTGAGGCCGGTCCGCTCGTCCGCTCCTCATATCATGCCGACGAACAAGTCCACAAGGCGCGTCGCCACACGATGCTCCCAATCGATTAAGAGAAAGAAGAGACGTTTATGAATGGAACGACGTGGCATTTGATCACGACCGAAGGCCGCTCACCGGCCGAAAATATGGCCATCGATGAAGCCGTCGCGACGTTCGTCGCGCGAGGCGAACTGAAACCGACACTCCGCTTCTATTCGTGGGCTCCGCATGCCATCAGCGTCGGCCGCTTTCAACGGGCGACGCGTGACCTTGACCGGGACACATTGATGAAAAACCAGATTCCGGTCGTCCGGCGCTTGACCGGAGGCCGCGCGGTGCTCCATGCGGATGAACTGACGTATAGCGTCATCTTGCCGGAGACGATGCCGTCTCTCCCGACGAACGTCATCGAAAGCTATCGCTTGTTGACCGAAGGCGTACGACGCGGATATCGCGCACTCAACGTCCCGGCCGAGTTCTCTGTCCCGCTGACAGAAGCCGACCGTGAAGCACTTCGGAAACCGAAATCGGCCGTCTGTTTTGACGCCGCCTCCTATTATGAGCTTGCCGTTGACGGGAGGAAGATTGCCGGCAGCGCCCAAGTGCGCCATCAGGGCGCCGTCTTGCAACATGGCTCGATCCCCTTATCGATGAACGATGACGTGTTGTTCGACTGCTTCAACCTCGAAAAAGAGGAAAAAGCGGAAGCGAAAGCACGGTTTGGGGATAAGGCCGTCTCGTTAAACGAGACGCTCGGCCGCAATGTGTCGTTCGATGAGGTCGCCGCAGCCTTCACGGATGGCTTCCGTGACGCGTTCGACTTGACGTTCGAACCGCTCGTCTTCACCGAGGCGCAACAAAAAGAAATCTCTCAGCTCGTCTTAAAGTATGAGAGCGATGAATGGGTATGGAAACGCTAAAAAACGAGTCTCGCGACTCGTTTTTCTTATTGTTGCGTATAAATAGATACCGATCCTCCGTTGACGAAGAACTGGCCCCAGCCGTCGGCATTGATTGTGACGAGACGAGCGTTGTTGCCGGTCATATCTTTCCATACCTCGCCGGCGTTTTGACGACCGACGTACATCCACTTCGAGCCACCCGGTCCGTCCGATAGAATCGTTGCGAGTCCCGACTTGGCACGGTCCGCCACGCCTTCACGCGTCCAACCGATGACGTCTTGATGGTCGAGATAGTCATGCTGTGTGCCATAGGCGAAGTCTTTCCGTGCTTTCATAATCGGCTGTAGCGACGCCGACATGTTCGGAATTTCCCGGTTCGTCGTCCCTTTCGTCCCGTAATAATCGCCGTAAAAGAGCGTCGGGTACCCTTGTCCGCGTGTCATAATCGTCGCATAGGCGAGCGGCTTGAACCAGTTGGCGACCGTCGATTCGAGCGATTGCCCTGGCTGCGAGTCATGATTATCGACGATTGTCACCGCGAGAGATGGGTGTTGCTCGACGACCGTCCCTTTCAAAATGTTGCGCATATCATAAAACCCGCCGCCGTTCCCAGCTGCTTGGAAGTTATAATGGAGCGGCACATCGAAGACGGAATGCGTGTAGCCGGTCTTCGCCAAGTAGTCGTTGATGGCGCCAAGGTCGTTCTTCCAATATTCGGCGACAGTAAACATCTCTTTACCGGTCGTCTGACGGACGCTCGTCACCCACTCGCGCAAGTACGAATGGCTAATATGTTTGACCGCATCCAAACGGAAGCCGTCGAGGCCGAGCGAATCTGCGTACCACTTGCCCCAGTTTTTCATCTCCTGTCTAACTTCTGGATGTTCAAAATCGACGTCGGCATACATGAGGTAGTCATAGTTCCCGTTCTCGTTCGAGACGTCCGTATCCCACGCCTTCCCCGTGCTCTTGAATTTGTAGATTCGGCTCAAGTTACGCGACTGGTCCCAATCGGTGCCGTCAAAGTGGTACCAGCGCCACTTGAATGGGGAGTATGTATTGTTCCGTCCTGCGAAGTTGAAGCCGGTCCATGCTGAAATTGCATATTGTCCAGAGGTCTCTTGGTTGCGGTTCGATGGGTTGACTTCGACGGCTTGGACAGATTCGGTGTAATCAGCACCGCCTTTATGGTTCATGACAACGTCACCGTACACGCCGATGCCTTTACCGCGTAAATTCGTGATCGCTGATTGGAGCTGTGCTCTCGTCCCATACTTCGTCCGGGTCGTCCCTTTTTGATTGAACTCACCGAGATCATACAAGTCATACGCACCATACCCCACATCGTTTTGTGACGTGCCTTTATACGCCGGCGGAATCCAAACCGTCGTCACTCCGATGTCTTTTAAATGCTGTGAATCGTTCGATAGCCGGTTCCAATGCAACCCATCGTTCGGGACGTACCATTCAAAATATTGCATCATTGTGCCGTTCTGTGGGGTCGCTGCTTGTGCGACCGGTTGCCCTGCGAGCAGTGCAATCGCTGTGACCCCTGCCGTGAGCGCCGTCCCTTTCCGTCCTTTACCCATCCCTTTTCCTCCTCATACATTTTATGCAAGCGCTTTCATTAATTATCATGCATCATTTCACTTTAGTTGAACAGAGGCTTTTCCTAAAACGGTGCTTCCCGCCTAACTATTTTTTTCGTGAATAGTTCACTCGACCAAAACAAAAACGGATGGCTTGTGCCATCCGCCTAGTCAGCTGTCGCGTTCCATCCGTTTTCGCTTCGCGAGAAAGCCAAGGTACGGGAGTCCGGTGAAGATGAGTCCGATTGTGATGAGGAGATGGACCATAAGAAGCGCTGTCGCCATCACGCTCGACCAATCGAGTTGCATGATGATCCACAAGCCGAGCCATACAATCAACAGCGTGAGCGCCGCACGCCCCATTGTCCGCTCTTCTGTCGCGTACTTCGTAACCATCGTCTCTCGGTCTGAATAGATCGGCCGCGCTCCGGGATGGCCTTTGAAGATGTGAATCTCGTCCCCGGTCGAGGTCACGTGCTCCCACCCACTCGATGCGAACATCTCGAAATACTCTTCGTCCGGACGCGTCCGATAATCAAGGCTGTACTGGACGTCCGCCGGCTCGCCTTTGACTAATGAATAGCCGAGTGGTGCAAACTTTTCTAAGTGCCAGCCCTGTTTGGCCATCTTTTCGAGCTTTCTCATCTCACGCTCTTCGGCGAACGCAAGCCCCCAGCTCGACATGTACTTCCGTTTCATACGTGTCCCTCCCCTTCTAAAATAAACCGTGCATCCTCGACAATCGCTTGGCGTCGTTTCACGTCATCGCGTAGCAAGTCGCGTCCCGCATCTGTAATCAAGTAACTTTTCTTCTTTCCGTCCCCGTCGAGCGGGTGGATCAGCCCTGCAGCGACGAGCTTCTTGATAATCGTATACATCGAGGCTGGTCCGATTTGCATCCGGCCAGCCGTCAACTCCTCGACGAACTGCATGATCAAGTAGCCGTGTCTTGGCTCGGTCAAGGCGAGCAAAATATAAAATGTGCTGTCAGTCAATTCACCGAGCTCGATTGTGTCATTACGTGGCATTAGGTCACCTCCTATATCATTCAATGATACATTTCTTACTCTTACTATATATCGTTGAATGATATATGTCAATGAATGATATAAAAAAAAGTCACGGACTAATTTGTCCGTGACATTGTCAACTCGTTACATAATCGAGGTCGTGCAAAATGTACGCCAAAAAGAAAATCATGCTCGGGTTCTCGTAACGCATCTGTACTTTCCGGAGTTGTTCCCGATAGATGACCTCGTACTCGGCCCCGTTCATCTTCCGCTCCATATTCATCTTGATGAGGGCGTCGAGCTTGTCCATCATGTCGACGAGTTTGCCTTCATACGTATCGTCTTTTGAGTCGGCCATATAGCGGCGAAATGCCGATTGCATGTAATCCGGGAGGAACGACAACAGCGCCTCACTTTCAGCCCGCTCATACGCCTCGAACGCCTGTCCCGTCTCGGTCGTCGAATGCTTCACAGGACCGAGCACGTCCCCGGTCACCCCTTCGACGAGATCGTGGCAAAGTAAGCGCGCGACGAGCTCCGCCACATCCACGTCGACACCATACTTCTTCTGCTCCAACAATCCGCTGAACATCCCGAGCGCCGCCGCTCGGAATCCGTGAATCGCGTCGTTATCGTCAATCGTGTTGAAGCGGCCCTTCCAGCGCCGAACGCTATCCATGCGCATGACATTCTCAATGAACGTCAACACTTCTGTCTCTTCTTCGACTTGATCGTATAACCAGCGAACAGAAGCGAGCGGATGCTCCCGGAGCGCCGTTTTCATCTCCTCGAGTTTCGCAACGAAGTGAGGCGACCCGTGGGCGACTTCACGGCGAACGAACAACATCGCATCGAACGAGTCGATGCCGTCGACAATTCGCCCTTCAAAGGAGTCGTCTTCTGCCTCGACAAGGAATCGGTAGAAGTCAGGACGCAGCGACTGTGATAATAAGTCGACGAGACCTAAGCTCGCCGTCCGCTCCATTCGCTCGATATGTTCTTTTAGCGTCGGCTCTTTTTTCGTCCGATGCATAATCGGGCCCGTCTGGACCTCATTCATATCGTGAAAGAGCGCCTTACCTAACACATCGAGCAAGTTGACCGAACGTCCTTTTTGTTCTTCATAATAGGCCGCAAGCAAACTGAAGACCGCGACACGAAAACTATGGCTTGCCGCATTGTCGTGATAGTGCGGCGCGTATTCGTCCCAGCGTTGAACGTTTTGCATGCGCGTCATCTTACGGATAAACGTTCCGTTATGCATCAAACCCCTCCTTGTTTATTCAATCGGTCCCACGTATCATCGTGACAGACGACGTAGAGCGTGTCGTTCGCTTGAAGTGGTGCTTCGAGCGTAGTCGCATAGTCGAGACGGCCATGAGCGTGATCCCTTGTTGTAGCAACGCCTCCGCGGCTAGCCGTACCGTCGTCCACTCTTGTCTCGGCGTCATCGCATGAATGTTACCGCCCGACTGTTTGCTAAGTAGCTGCCGGAAAATCGACGTCGTCCCCGGTTGGAGCGTCGCCTTCGCCATGAGGAGCGACACCGAGTCGTTCGCTAAGATGAAGTCATCGATGCGGACGTGTTTGAACTTCGAGATGTTCCGCTCTTCACACACTTCGACGACCGTATGCAAATCGACGCCTTGCGCTTGCGACAACGCCTCGACGGCCGACGCAATGAGGAGTGACTTTCCATCCGCAAGTAATGATTCGGCGATCCGGGCGTCCGCGAAGATGGCGACACGGCGCGCACGAAGAATATTCGCCTGCAGGAGCACTGTTTCGTCAGAGGCATCTCCTTGCACATAATGGACGCGGTCATGGTCGTACGGTTCTTCCTTTAACTGGTCAATCAAGACGATGTCCGCGTTCGGCTCGTAGCCGAGCACCTCGTCAATCGCCTTCTTCGTCTTCGGCGACCACCCGATATAGACGTAATGGCCTTCTCCTCGATACATAAGCTTCCCCTCCCGTTTTAACCGTTGAAACGTCGCACCGACTTCAACGAGTTTTCCAATCAATGCCCCGATTATCCCGATTCCGAATAAGAATAAGAAAATCCCGAGCCAACGCCCGGCGACCGATGACGGGAAAAAGTCCCCGTAACCGACCGTCGTGAGTGTCGTCATCGTCCACCAGAACGAGTCGAACATGGACGGGAACGTCTCCGGCTCCACCCAATGTCCGACGAGCGTGCCCGTCAAAATGATGACGAGCGAGGCGAGCACGATGTTTAAAAAGGACAGCTTAGACAATCCGCGCCAGACGCGAAAAAAGATATGCACTGAAATCACTCGCTTTCTCAGATATACTAGTAACAACTCAACTTGTTTACGAAACCCGTCTCGACTCGGTTCCGTATAGAAAGAAAAAAGAAAGGACTGACTTATGGATTCCATCGTTTTAGAATACCGACTCTATAAAAATGAGCTGTCGTTTGAGCCGCTCTACCATTATACATCGCTCGGGCTCGATGAAGTACTTGCCCGCCGCGAATGTGAGTTTTTTGTCAAAGACGGCATGACGTATAAACAACGTTCGTCCGCACTCGAAGGCGAGCAGTACTTTTTGATTTACGTCGATCGCTATACAGAAGGCCCGGTCGACAAGAAAGAAACTGACGACATCAAAGTCGAGATTCGCACGCTCGACGATCGGTTCGACAACCCGCTTCTTGAAGCATACTTCGTCGATCGCCATTTAGACGCCCTCGCCATGCTCGGTAGCCAGTACGTGTATGTCGGCGGCAATGAATATGAACGTGACTCAGCCGAAACGGATGAGGACCGTGGCACGTATGTGCTCTATGTCACCCCGACTGGTTATACATTGGAGGAAACAACATGAAGACAAGCAAGAAAATTTTGAGCGGCCTCTCCGCCGCTGTATTGACCGCCTCACTCGCCGCCTGCGGGATGGACGAGACGGAACAAGCGACGCTTCCCGACGAACCGACCGGGTATGAGTGCGACGATTGGGAATGGGATGCAGAAACCGAGTCCTACTATTGTGACGACCGACGTTCCCCGCACTTCGGCAGCTTCTTCTTACTCGGAAGCCTTTTCAACTCCAAGAGCGCATTGAAAAACTCGTCAACGTATCAAAATTATCGCTCGAACGGTGGAGCGAGTAGCCTCACCCCGAACCGTTCAAACCCCGGTTCGAACTCTGGTCTCGGTAGCGGATCAAAAGGCGGTTTCGGCGGATGAACCGAGACGCCTTGTTCGCACAAGTCCCTTATTTTTGGCCGGACTTGAACGAGGAAGAGTATGCGCTTTATGACTGCCTCATCTATTCGAAAGAAGAAGTCGAACGGATTCGTGCGGCGACACGTGACGTCGACGTCATTTTTCGCAAGACAAACCGCCTGCTCCGGACGCTTCCGGACGAGACGCTCCATCTTCTCGGCTACCCGGAGGCGAGCCTACCGTTTCTTCGAGACAAGGCGATTCCGCAAGAGACGATTATCGGTCGCTACGACTGGATCGTGAAAGACGGCTCGCTCAAGTTGATGGAGTTCAACGCCGACACACCGACGTTCATTAAAGAGCTGTTTGACGTGAATCGGTACGTGACGACAGAATTCGGACTCGACGACCCAAACGTCGGTGCGACCAAGCTGCTTCAAAGTGAATTACGAAAAGCGGTCATCGCTGCGTGGCAGCGATTACACAAAGACGGGACACCGAAAATCGTTTTCACGGCCCATGATGATAATATCGAAGATAAATGGACGACGCGTTTCTTGCAAGAGACGCTCGACTTACCGTCCGAGTTCGTTGCTCTGCACGAACTACTCGTCGAAGAGGATGGAGTGTATACGCCGTCGGGTGAACGGGTCGATGTGTTGTATCGGCAGACGTATCCGATTGAGCACTTGGTCGACGACTTAGCACCGGACGGGACACAGATTGGTGTTCGCCTGCTTGAACAGAACGAGGCAAAACACGTCTCGCTCCTCAATCCGTTATCGGCGTTCCTCATGCAGTCCAAGGCGGTACAAGCGTTCATTTGGGAGCTTTATGAAAACGAGCTATTCTTCAATGAGACAGAGCGGACCGTCATCCGCACATACTTTTTACCGACCTATCTCGAGCCTGAGCCGTTTTTAGGTCAGTGCGCTTACGTGCAAAAGCCCGCGTTCGGACGAGAAGGGGATTCGGTCATCTTGTACGAAAAGGATGGTACGCCGTTCCATAAAGAAGTGCTGCAAACGTACGCAGACGAGACGGCTGTCTATCAACAATTCGATGAATTACCGGTTCGGAAAACGAACACGGTGAACGGCACGATCGACACACACTATATGATTGGTTGTTTCTGTTTGAACGGTCGCCCGTCCGCGCTCGGTGCGCGGGCCGGCAGCATGATCACGAACAACCAGTCCTACTACTTAGCCATCGGCACACAAAAGGAGAATAACTCATGACGTTCATCACGCTCGATTCGATTTTGAGCTTTTTGGCCCACCTCGGTACAGGGTTTGGCCTCATCTTGATTGGTCTCGTCGTCTTCGCGTTGACGACAAAGTATTCGGAACGAAAGCTCATCAAAGCCGGCAACGTCGCCGTCGCCTTGAAACTTTGGGGCAAGGCGCTCGGTCTCGCTATCGTCATCTATACGGTATGGGCGAATAGCGTCAACTTGCTCGATGCGTTCATTTGGGGCATCGTCGGGATTCTTGCACAAGTGCTCGCGTTTTGGACGTTTGAATACGTACTCACGCCTGGTGTGAACTTAGAAAAAGAAGTCGAGAACGGCAACCTCGCCGTCGGCATCAGCCTCTTCTCGGCCTCACTTGTCGTCGGCATCATCGTCGCCGCGAGCTTGACATATTAACAAACAGCCCATGCACTCAGTCGAGGCATGGGCTGTTTTACTAGGAGGAAAAAGAAGATGTCAAAACGTGGACTCATCCTCTTACTGACGGGTATGCTGATTATCATCGGAATCTCAGTAACAGCGGGTGTTCGATATTATGAAGACGAACAACGAAAACAAGCTTCGGCACAGTCGCAACAAAAACTGAATGAACAGTTGGGCACTCAAGGTTGGTACGCCTACGAGTATCACAAGCTAGACGGATCGACCGTCGTTTTGTTTACGAATGAAGGCGACACCATCCTCGGTCTCGGCATCATGAAATCAGATGGGGGCTTCAGTGCGTCGACATGGGATACGATTGAACAAAAACCGTTCGATTCGATTCACTTTGGTAATACGACTGACGAATATATCGGAATTCGCTTCAACGAAAAACCAGAGGACGTGGCGTATGTGCGACTGAACGGCTCGGACTGGAGCGAGACGTACATCGTGAACGATCCTCGAGATGAAGGATACGTCATGTCCTATTTAATCACGCTTGATGAATCACAACGGGGTAAAGCTGAGACAATCGAGACGCTCGACCGCGACAAAAACGTGATACACGCTGACGAAATATAAAACCGCAAACCGATGACCGGTCTGCGGTGTTGTGGCGACTGCTCTCGCGGTCGTCTTTTCTTATGCGTTGGCGAGGACGGCTGATGGACCGAAGAACTCGTAACGGGCTTGCGGAATTATTTTGACGACCGTCTCCATCATTGCCGTCGGGCCACACGTGTAGACGTCATGCCCGTCGACGTCGAGCGCCTCAAGTTGTGGCGCACCCATACAGCCTGATACGTCGTCGACGTGTGTGATGAGCTGTAGTCCGTCGTTCACAAGTTCGTCGAGCTCTTCACCGAGTGGACGGAGTGCTGTGCTACGAACCGCATGAAGCAACGTGACGGAACGACCTTGACCGAGCGCCGTCTTCGCCATGTTGAAGAGCGGCGTAATGCCGATGCCACCGGCGACGAGGGTGAGCGGGCGATCCGATGTTTCGAGTACGAAATCACCGGCTGGGGCGCTCACAGGAATCTCGGTGCCGACCGTCTGCTCATGGAGCCAGTTCGAGACGAGCCCTTCCGTTTTCGGCGCAATCCAGTAGCCGTCTTCTGTCGTCTCGACGACGCTATATTGCCGATGGTGCAAAATGGCTTCACCTTGGATGCGGGCTTGAACCGAGATGTATTGACCTGGAATCGCCGTCCCGACGACCCCGTCGCTCGCGACAAGGCGGAATCGTTTCACTTCCGACGTATCCTCAATCACTTCAGCGATCGTGAACGGTTTGAAACCGAGCCAAGGCGCTTCGTCATACATCTGTTTCTCGAGTGAGATGAAGACGTCGGCGATGACGCCGTATGCTTTCCCCCATGCATCGATGATGTCCGGCGTGGCGGCTTCCCCGAGTACGTCTTGAATCGCGCCGAGTAAGTTCTCACCGACGATTGGATAATGTTCTGGACGAATGTTCAAACTCTTATGTTTATGAAGCGCCGGTTGGATGGCCGGTAAAATTGCTTCGAGCCGATCGATATGGACGGCGGCTGCATAGACCGCGTTCGCGAGCGCCTCTGGCTGACGCCCTCGTTTTTGGTTCGTGTGGTTAAAGAAATGACGGACTTCCGGATTGTTCTCAAACATCCGTTTATAGAAATGGCTCGTGATGGCGACACCGTGATCTTTCAAGACGGGTGCGGTCGCTTTGACGATTTCGATGGTCTGTTGGTCTAACATCAATATTTCCCCCTTTTCACATGTACACGTTCATTATGTGAGAGAAATCACTTTAAAAGCAATATATAAAATACTAGTTTAAAACAAGTTCAAATTTCCGACTTGAATCCGTCACGCTCTCTTCACATCTTCCATCATCGCGCTTTCGCAAGATGTCTTGTACAATAAACGAACGAAGAGGTGATTTCATGCGGCTCACGCAATCGTGCGATTACGCACTCCGAACGCTGATGTATAGTGCCACGTTCTCCCATCGTCTCGTGACGATTCAAGAAGTGGCGGACCAGTACCACATTTCAAAAAACCATGTGATGAAAGTCGTCTACGAGCTCGGTAAGCATGGGTATCTCGAGTCGGTGCGCGGTCGCGGTGGTGGTTTCCGATTAGCCCGCCCGATGGAAGACATCAATGTCGGCGAAGTGGTCCGAACGATGGAACCGTTCGAACTCGTCGAATGTTTTGGGGAAGGCCGCTGTGTCATCGCCCCTGCCTGCGACCTCCGGAGCGTGTTGAACGAGGCGATGCTTGCGTTCCTCCATGTGCTCGACCGCTATACGGTTGCCGATCTCGTTGCGAATCGGACAAACGAACTGGCTATACTTTTAGGCGCACAAAAGCCGACGGACTAAACGAGTCTGTCGGCTTTTGAATTAGAGTGGCTTTAACTTCGCTTCGATTTCATCCCGGCGCGGCTCAAGGAATGGCGGTAGCGCCAAGCGCTCCCCGAGCGTCTCGACGGACTCATCGGTCGCAAATCCCGGTCCATCGGTCGCGAGTTCGACTAAAATACCGCTCGGCTCACGGAAATAAATCGACTTGAAATAATAGCGGTCAATCAGTCCGGAATGGCTGATGCCAAAATCGTTTAGCCGCTCGACCCAGTGCTCCATCTCCAAGTCGTCCTCGACACGAATGGCGACGTGATGGACGCTCCCTCGGCCCGGCCGCTCCGACGGGACCTCGGGACGGTTGACGAGGTGAATCTCGGTCGCCACGCCCCCGTCTCCTGTCTCGAACACACGAACCGTTTGCTCATTCCGCTCAAATTCAGAGGCGAACCGATAGCCAAGCACGTCCGTCAATACGCGTTCCGTTTTCTCGATGCGTCGTACCGTCCATTCACTGAAACCAAGACCGAAGATGGCGACGTCAACAGGAACCGGACCGTTTGACCACGGTGTGCCCGACCCACCTTCGACGAGACAGAGCCGTTGCCCTTCCCCGTCTTCGAAATAAAGCGTCGGCCGACCGAGTACCTCCTCTACAGGATCATGAAGGACATCGAATTCAGCAAACCGCTCCAACCAGTAGGTCAATGCTCCCGCTGGCACACGAAGCGCCGTCCGTGAGATGCTGCTGCTCCCACGATACGTCTGTCCGAGAAACGGCAGTTCGAAGAATGTCAAATCGCTTCCTGGTGTCCCCGTCTCATCTGCATAGAATAAGTGATACATCGACGGATCATCTTGGTTGACCGTCTTTTTAACGAGACGCATCCCGAGCACTTCTGTATAGAATCGTAAATTATTCTTTGCGTCCCCTGTCATCGCTGAGACATGGTGTTGCCCTAAAATCGCCTTCATTGCATCATCTCCCTTTCTTTCTTTGATTTCATTGTACCATCGTTTCATAGTAAAGTTCGCTTTACATTAAGTAAAGTTTGTTTTACACTATTGTTAGAAACAGGAAATGAGGTGGCCCCATGCCATTAGTCAATCGCGTCAAAGAGTTGCGGGCTCGACATCACTTGACGCAAGGCGACCTTGCGGCCAAGGTCGGTGTGACGAGACAGACAATCATCTCGCTTGAGAAAGGTAGCTATACGCCCTCTCTCATGCTCGCGATGCAAATCGCCCGCGTGTTCGAGGAACCCGTCGAATTCATTTTCACAATCGAGGAGGAAACAGAATGAAACGCGTCATCATCCAATCCCTATCAAGTATTATCTTGTACATCCTAATGGCGTTTACGATTGCCTCGTTCGCCTCAACAGTCACGCATTCATTAGCTGCGCTAAAATCCGGTGTGTTCGTGCTAGAGTTTAACTTTCTCCCATTCTTGTTATTGATCATCTTTTTTGTTGTCTGGACGATCTATTCGTTCCGCACACGGCCAAATCAACAGATGGGCTTCGGTCAATGGTCGGTCCGGATGACTGAATTCAGTGAAGTCGATGAACGAGAGGCGCTGATTACGGCGAAAGCGACGAAAGCGGCGTACGTCTCGTTCAGCATCTCTGTCCCGCTCTTCATGCTCACGTTCTTCTTTTATCCGCTGTTTCAGACGGCGTGGCCGACATATCCCGTATTCGCGCTCGTCTCCACGCTCATTATCGCGAACCTCGTCTATATGACGACATGGATTCGGGCCTATACCCGTTAAGGAATTCACAACGAATTCCTTTTTTTGTGTCGATTTTTCGTCGAATCGAACGTCACGATTGCCAAGTTCATTGCCACATGCTTATATATAACTAAATGGTTATATAAAGAGTTAAAGGAGTCTTTTCATGTGAAAACCGTTGATTTGACGACCGGAAACGTGCAACGCGTCATCGTAGCGCTCGCCCTTCCGCTCGTCGGCAGTTCGCTCTTACAATTCACGTACAGTCTCGTCGATATGTTCTGGGTCGGTGCGCTCGGAAGCGACGCCGTCGCGAGCATCGGCGCCGCTAGCTTTTATATCATGCTTGCCCAAGCCATCCAATCGTTGATTGTTGTGGGCGCCGGCATCAAAGTATCTCAAGCCGTCGGCAAGCATGACGATGCCCGGATTCAACGTTACGTTCGGAGCGGCAGACGGTTGAACGTTGGCCTTGGACTTTCGGCTGCGCTCCTACTTGTCTCACTCGGGCCGACGCTAATCGGCTTTTTAAACATGAACGCGCCAACCGTTGAGCATCTTGCCTATCAGTACTTGCTCGTCAGCGCCCCCATGCTTCTGTTCTCATTCTTCAACTTGCTGTTCGCCCGTCTGTTCAGCGCCTATGGCAACACGACGACGGCAATGCGGATCAACGCGACCGGTGTCATCCTCAACATGATCTTATCGCCGCTCTTCATCTATCCGTTCGGGCTTGGCGTTCTCGGAGCCGGTCTCGCGACACTCGTCGCCAACGCCGTCATGTTCGGTTTTTTCTGGCATCGTTCCAAAGCGTTATTTGATTGGAACGAGACGATCACACCGGTCCGTGCTGACTACGTTGAGATTGTCCGCCTCGGGTTTCCGATGGCGACGCAACGTGTTCTCTTCACCGTCATCAGCATCTTCCTCGCCCGGATGATTGGTTCATACGGGACCGAAGCGATTGCGGCGCAGCGCATCGGCCTCCAAATCGAATCGATCGCCTATATGATAATTGGCGGACTGAACGGCGCCATCGCAAGCTATACCGGACAAAATCTCGGTGCCCGGAAAATTGACCGCGTACACGAAGGATACCGGGTGACGACACGCCTCGGCATTCTCTATACCGGGCTGATCACACTCGTCTTCCTCGTCTTCCCGGACATGCTCATTCGTGCCTTCGTCGTCGATCCGATGACGATCGAAATCGGGGTCAGTTATTTACGCATCATTGGTGTCTCGCTCATCTTCGCCTCGTTTGAGATGATCGGGAACGGTTATTTCTCTGGACTCGGCCTACCGAAAATCCCGGCGACCATTTCGATCGTCTTCACGGTCGCCCGCATCCCGCTCGCCATCGTCCTTGAACCGTACCTCGGCATCAACGCCATCTGGTGGAGCATCGCCATCTCGAGCATCGTCAAAGGGCTCGTCTCCGCATTGTACGTCCAACTAACAAAAAAGGAAGTGACTTCCCTTGCCGAAGCGATTTGAACAGTTATCGAAGCCTCTTCTCACGAGCGGTAAGTTTGCCATCGAACGTGAGATGCTCCGCGTCACCTCAGAAGGGACGCTCGCTGTCACGAAACATCCAAGCAGTCTCGGTGATAAAGCGACGCATCCCTTTATCACGACCGACTTTTCCGAAAGTCAAATCGAGTTGATCACACCGACGTTCTCGAACGTCGAAGCGGCGCATAACTTTTTAGAGACGCTATACGACATCACGGCTTTAACGATCGGCGATGAACGGCTCTGGCCGCAGTCGATGCCGTGCGCCCTCCCGGATGGCGGGGTCATCCCACTCGCCGACTTCGGCAGTTCGGGGCTCGAGGCCGGACGCTACCGGGCACATCTTCTCCAAAAATACGGGGCGAAAAAACAGCTTATCTCCGGCATTCATTTCAACTTCTCATTTTCAGACGAGTTGATTGCCGCTTTCCATGAAGGGTCGCCCGAGCCGTATAATCGATTCAAAAACGAACTCTACATGAAATTGGTCCGCAATTATTTGCGTATGCGTTGGCTTATCGTCTACTTGCTCGGCGCGACACCTGCCGTCCATACGAGTTATGAGGAACGTTGCGTCAGTCAGATGCAGGCCTTAAGCGAGGACGTGTATTCGAATACGACCGCCCTGTCTTACCGCAATAGCGATTGTGGCTACACGAACGTCGAACCGCTCTACCCGGACTATTCAACGCTCGCCGAGTATACCGACAGCGTCCGACGCTTCATTTCGAAAGGTGACATCACCAACCCAAACGAGTTGTACTCGCCGATTCGACTGAAGACGTCTCGGGGCGGCAACGATTTAAATCGACTTGAAACGAACGGCATCGATTATCTCGAAATTCGCAACATCGACTTGAACCCGTTTGAAAAGACAGGCGTCGCCCTCGACGATTTGAAGTTCTTGCACATCTTCCTACTTTACTTGGCGTTAAAAGACGAAACGAACTTTGCAAACTGGCAGGCCGAGGCGTTCCACAACCAGCAACGTGTCGCCAAAAAAGGCCTGTCCCCGACGCTTACGTTGCACCGAGATGGCGACTCGGTCGCCTTACACACGTATACGAACGAACTGTTAGATGACATTGAAGCGTTCAACGCCCGCTACGCGCTCGGGTTCGATGAGCTCTTCCCCTCTATCCGAGCGCGCATCAATCAAGTCGAGATGACGTATGCGTCACGCCTGACACTTGCCATGACGACAGAAGGCTATACGGACTGGTCGCTTCGCCAGGCCGAGGCATTTTATCAAGACGCCTACGCCAACCGATTCCGGATGCATGGCTATACCGACATGGAGTTATCAACACAGATTTTGATGAAGGCGGCCATAAAACGAGGCTTTGAAGTTGACGTCCTCGACCGGGGCGATCAATTCATCCGGATTCGTAACGGCTCAAGGACCGAATACGTCAAACAGGCAACGAAGACGTCGAAAGACAATTACGTGTCGGTGCTCATGATGGAGAATAAGACGGTGACGAAACATGTGCTCGCCGAACAAGGCATCCGCGTTCCGAGCGGCGTCGAGTTGCGCGATGAAGACGACTTGCGCGCGGTGTGGCCCTCTTTCACGGGACGCGCCATCGTCTTAAAACCGAAGTCGACGAATTTCGGAATCGGCATCCATATCTTTAAAGACGGCACGACGTTCGACGAGGCGCTCGAGGCGTTCCATCATGCGAAAACGTTTGACGACGTCGTCTTACTCGAGACGTTCCTTCCTGGAAAAGAATACCGTTTCCTCGTCATCGGCGACACGGTTGCTGGCATCTTGCACCGTGTCCCCGCGAATGTGACCGGAGATGGCAAATCAACGATTCGTGAGCTTGTTGCCAAGAAGAACGAGGACCCGCTACGCGGAAAAGGCTATAAGACCCCGCTCGAAAAAATCGAGATGGATGACATCGTCGTGGCGTTCTTGCGAGCTCAAGGCAAGACGCCGGACAGTGTACTCGCGGACAGGGAGCGCGTCTTTCTCCGCGAAAACTCGAACATCAGCACCGGCGGCGACAGCATCGACTATACCGATCGCATTGCCGACTCCTATAAACAGATTGCCGTCGCCTCGGCGCAGGCGGTCGGTGCGACGATTTGCGGCGTCGACATGATGATTCCGTCGCTCGAGCGTGAAGGCGACTACGGCATCATCGAGCTTAACTTTAACCCCGCTATCCATATCCACTCGTTCCCATACGAAGGAAAAGAACGGCCCATCGGTGAGGCGGTCCTCGACTTGTTGTTTGACTGAACAGGTTGTGCTTGCCCAAAAACCGGGAATAGAGACTACGTTGAGATGCAATACTATTACGAAAGGGGACATTTCAATGGGGGCCGTCAAATCACATGTGGAAGGCAACACGCTTGTCGTCGAACGTAGCTTCCGAGCACCGCGTGAACTCGTGTTCGAAGCCTTCTCGAGTCCGACCCATCTCGAATCTTGGTGGGGACCTGCTGGATGGAAGACCGAGGTTCGCACGTTCGAGTTCAAGCCTGGTGGCACATGGCACTATTGCATGACCTGTGTCGACAAGAATCAAGGAGATTACTATGGGATGGAGTCATGGGGAAAATCGACGTTCGTCGAGATTCACCCGCATCAAAAAATCGTCTATACGGACGCCTTCTCGGATGCGGACGGGAACATCAATGCAGACTTTCCTGTCATGACGATCACGAATGAATTTGTAGACATCTCAGGAGGCACGCTACTTGTCAGCCGCTCCGAGTTCTCGGACGACGAATCGCTTGAGAAAGTCGTCGAAATGGGCGCCGTTGAAGGGTTCGCCTCACAGCTCGACCGGCTCGACGCAATCGTCTCGAGATAACAACAAGCACCGCAGCCTTCTGTTTAGGCGCGGTGCTTGTTTGTTGCGACATCCTCATTCACTTCTTAGTGTTTCAAATAGACGGACGCGCTCTGTATCACGAATTTCCCGGTATGCATCGCCAACGCTGATCTCGGTCGAGCAATAGCCGTCATGGGAGACGAGATAACCGGTAATCCCAATCCCGGTCGCGACTTGAACGGCTTGTATTCGTGCCGCGACCGCTTCGTACTCCCCAGCAAAATGCAGATGGAACATGTTCGTCACCGGAACTTCGGGTGTCGTCCATACGCCGTCGAGCGCATTGAAATGGTGCGCTAACTCCTTCGCTTGTGCGTAATAGTCCGCCATCCGACCTTTCCGAAGCGCATAGTAATAGTCGGCCGAGATGATATAGGGGTATAGGCCAATCAAATCCCCACCGTATCGCCGTTTCCACACTCTCGCTTCCGTACAGAACGGTTTCGGTCCGGCCAAGATGGCGCCTGCAATACCGCCGATGCCTTTATAGAACGAGACGTAGACGCTATCGAATAACGCACACACCTCTTTTGCCGTCTTCTCATAAAAGGGGAGCGTCTCGAATAGGCGTGCCCCGTCAAGGTGCAGTCGAATCCCTCGATCATGGCAGAAGTGACTGATTGCCTCGAGCTCATCAAAAGGCGGCAAGTATCCCCCGAGCTCCCGTTGTGGCAACTCAATCAACAACGAAGCGACGTCTGGAAGTGCTCGTACTTCCTCAATCGTCATCAACCGCTTGTCGTCCCCAAGTAATATTGACTCAAGGTGATGCAGTTCCTTCAAGCCATCCTGTTCGTGAATCTCCAAGTGACAGAGCGGGTGATAGGCGACACGTCGGTTCCCCGTCTCGTCCGCCCAAATGCGTAACGCGATCTGTTGCGCCATCGTGCCACTCGGGAAAAAAATAGCGTCTTCTGTCCCGAGTTCTTGTGCCAGTTTTTGCTCGAACCGCTCAATCACTTCACCCGTGCCGTAATGGTCGCTCGCCAGGTTTGGGTCGACTTCAATGAACGCTTGCTGCAAGACGTCGACGGTCCGTTTTCCGTGACCACTCAATTGCTGCGACGTCTGTTGATACGATGTCCGTAAATCCATCTCATCCCCTCCAAAAATAGCCCCCTATCCATAGATAGGAGGCACGATGATTAATCGCGTACCCGGACAATCAGTTTCCCGCGTACTTTTCGTGTTTGCAGTTGCTCAAGCCCGTCTTTTAATCGTTCAAACGGTAAGACGTCCGTGACGAGGTCGTTCAGTTCGCCGGCCTCGAGTAATTTCATCAATTCCTCCGCCATATATGCCAAGTTGCGAATGGCGCGCTCGTCCTCACTCGCATGGGCCGCACCGAGGGCGACTTCATGAATGGACGGTGAGAGCGTAAACCCTTTCACGTTCGACGTATCCGGCGGACCGGCGATATAGGCGAGCTGTCCGCTGAAGGCGAGCCGGTCGAGGTCGGCTGTCGCGACGTCACGACCGACTGTGTTCAAGATGAGGTCGACGCCGCGCCCGTCCGTTTCTTCCATGACCCGCGTCGTCACGTCTTCCGTGTTATAGTCGATGACCACATCGGCACCGAGTTCTTTTACCCAGTCCACGTTTTCCGGGGACGCCGTCGTGAACACGGTGAGTCCAAGTTTCTTCGCAAGTTGAATCGCATATCCGCCGACCCCGCCTGCTCCGGCGTGGACGAGAATCGTCTCTTTGTCACGCGTGTTCAACTTCTGCATGACCGCCTCATATGCCGTCATCCCGGCACAAAGGATAGCTGCAGCGGCCTCGTCGCTCACGTCTGGCGGGACGACGGCACAGGCGCGCGCGTCGACGACCGCGTACTCGGCGAAGCCACCGTTCTTCCCGAGGCTTGTATGGACGGCAACACGTGAACCGGTGATGATATTGGCGATGCTCGAGCCGACTTCAACGACTTCCCCGACGAGATCGACCCCGAGGATGTGTGGGTACGACCAGCTCGGGTTGCCGTTCGTGCCGACTTTATAGTCGACTGGGTTCAGGGCGACCGCTTCGACTTTGATGAGCAGTTCACCCGCTTCCGGTATCGGTCGTTCCGTCTCACCGAGATGTAAATGTTCGAGTCCTGGTTGATCGAGTAACCATGCTTTCATAATCAATCCGCTCCCTTCGAAACAACGTTCATGACGTCCTATACGTGTTACCCCGTTCTAAAAAAGTCCAATCTTTACATTTTGATTTCGAGAATTGCCTCAATCTCTTCTTCAATCTCTTTATTTACTAAGAGAGAACGCTTCTTTCTCAATTCGAGATCCATCTCTTGATCAATGAAATGATTTGTATGTGTGTCAAAACAATTAAAACAAATCGAGTAAAAGTCTTTTTGGTCTTGCTTCAAGAAATCAAATTCCCACGTCTCAAGTTCCAAGTAACTTACTTTATCCTTCGTTTCTGTTCCACATACTTCACAAGTCGTTTTCATTCTACATACCTCCTTTTACGCATCCATCTGTTCTTTATTCCTTAGCTGACGGTCTTTCAGTCGCTTTAAACGGCCATGATATTTCATGATATTCGCTTGCGATTGTTTGGCTTCTTCGCTTGTAGGTTCTAAGTTGGCGATATCCCAGTATTTAACGACTACATCTAACACTTGATCAAAGTATTGTAATGGTCCATAGTTCGCATCAATGGCGATGGTCTTCATTCGCTCGTTAAAGTCTGGCATAACGGCACCTGGCATCGAGAAGTTGATAATCACATTCTCAAAATACACAATGAAATTCGGATCCAGTTCGAGGTGTGCTTTCACCGTGTCGCGATAGAATGCATAATGAAGCGCTTCATCTTTCGCTAAACGTCGAAGTAATGTGGCTAAATCTTTGTCGTGAGCTCCCGCTATTCTCGCTACGTTGTTATAAAAAACGAGAGTAGCTAACTCTTGCAGTGATGTATACGCCATCGTAGCTAGTGGATTCGTGAAATCTGGGAACCAGCCACTTTCCACGACTCGTTTTCTTAACTCATGCAATCGGGTCGGATTGACGTTTCGGGTCACCAATAAATATGTTTCAAGTAAGTTGGAGTGCTGGTCTTCTTCAGCCGTCCAAGTACGTACGAAATCGTTGATGACTTCCATTGAATTTTTAAATGTATAATCCAAATGCGACGTATACCAAGGTAAGTTCACTTCGGTAAGTAATGCTGTTTCTACCGCAATAATGACCCCTTCTGGAAGCGTGACTTGACTCTCATCCCAAGGCACGCGTTTAAAAGACATGGCCTTGTCCCATGGAATGAACTCGTGATAGCTCCAATCAATATTTGCAGAGCGTTCTTTATGTAGTCGATATAATTCTTGAATGCGCGGCTCTAACCGTAAATCCAAATCTGAATTTAACATGATCTACTCTCCTTCATTTGTTTGTTTAACTTTAAATCATTTGAATTTTTTAAACAATTTTTAAGGCGTGCGCGTCAAGCAAATTCTTCAAGAAGTCTTCCATCACCGCAACGTCATGACGTCCTCGATCTTTTGACGGGCGATCAAGTTGGTCATAAAAAATCCACCTCGATGAATAGACAGGTCTAACCATCGAGGTGGATTTCAATCCGAAGAAGCGTTTGTCATGCTGCAAATAGACTGATGAGGTTGCCGTCCGGGTCGATGACGATGGCATATCGTTGCCCCCAGAATGCATCCCACGGTTCACGGTGCGAGGTATAGCCATGTTGCACGATGGCTTCATAGCAAGCATCCAACGCCTCCCGACTGTCACACAAGAAGGCGAGTTCGATCCGATGTCCTGTCGCCTGTTTCCATTCCCCATACACCGACTCGGCCACGTCGACCGTGTCAAACGCGAGCCGTACGCTGCCGTCATTCACTTCGACGTGCGCTTCCCCATCCATCGCTTCCGGGATCGATAAACCGAGCAGACGATAAAAATCGAGCGCCCGTTTCATATCTTCGACGACGATGCCGACCATATCTAGCTTGATGCCCATGTAGTCACCTCATTTTTCAAGTTGATGGTACTATAAAAAGTGTAGCACTTCACCTTACCGTTGAAACGAGGAAATTTCCATGACGTATCACTTTTCCATCCTGACCCAATCCCAAGCCGAAACGATCGCCTACACGTGGCATTACGACGGCGCGTATGCGTTTTACGATCTAGAGGCCGATGCAGACGATTTGGCTGAGTTTTTAGATGCGAATCAGCGTGGCCAGTCGGTGTTCGCCATCACGTCTGACTCCGAACTCATCGGTTTCGTTAGCATTTCGCAAACAGATGCTCTGACGGTCGATATCGGTCTCGGGATGAGGCCCGATTTGACCGGGAACGGAAACGGACGGGCGTTCCTCATATCGATTCTCGACTTCATCGAGACGACGTACGCGCCGCGTCGCATTACGCTCGCCGTCGCCGCCTTCAATGAACGAGCGCTTCGCTTATATGAAGCATGCGGCTTCAGACAGAGTGGAGCGTTTCAACAACCGACGAACGGGAGTGTGTATGATTTTGTCCGAATGGAACGAAAAGAAAGTCCTCAGAACGTTTGATTTCTGAGGACTTTTCCTATGCGAACTGTTTCTTTTGGATGTATGACAAGCCGAGTGCCACGATCAAGATGGCGCCTTTGACGATGTCTTGGGCGTAATACGGCACGTCCCACATCGTCAGTCCGTTCAACAAGATGCCAATTAAGATGGCACCAATTAACGTGCCGACGACGTTCGGGCGGCCCGTCCCGAAGACGGCGTAGCCGATATATGCGGCCGCGACGGCGTCCATAAGGAGCGGGGCCCCGGCCGACACTTGTCCTGTGCCAATGCGCGACGCCAGGATGATGCCGCCAATCGCGGCGAATAGTCCGCTTAGCACGTAAGCGTACAGCTTGATTCGGTTGACGGCGATACCGGAACGACGGGCCGCCTCGACGTTCGAGCCGACATAATAGAACTCACGCCCCGTCTTCGAATACGTCAAGAACAGATGCGCCCCGGCGAAGAAGAGAATCATCAAGATGGCGACGAACGGAACGGGACCGATCGAGCCTTGACCGATGAAGAGGAACGACGGGATGAACCGACCCGGCGCCGTTCCTCCGTCAATCGGCATGTTGTCATAAATCGAGAACCCTTTCGTGTACGTCAATTGGACGCCGTTGATGACGTACATGATGGCGAGTGTCGCGAGCAAGTCCGGCAGTCGAAACTTGATCGTCACAAGGGCATTCAACAGCCCGACGAGCACGCCGAGCACGACTGGGACAAGTAGCGCCACGAGCAGTTCTTGACTATGTAACACGAGGCTCGCAGCTGCGCCAACCGTCGCGAGACTTGCCGTCGAGCCGACCGATAAATCGAATCCGCCGACGATGAGCGAGAACGTCACCCCGAGCGCGAGCAGGGATACGATTGAGACGGATTTGATGATATCGCTGAAGTTCGCATACGTGAGGAACTGGTCATTTGTCACGCCGAAGACGGCAATGAGGGCGACAATTGCGAATAACGTCCCGTATTGTCCGATTCCCGTGAATCGTTTCGCCTTCTGTTTGAGTACGAGTTGGGCCATATCATGCCCCTCCTTTCTGTTGCCAGCGACCGCGATCGAGCCAGAGCGTCCGGTTGGCGACGAGTTCGAGTTCGTGCGCTTCACTCGACGTGAAGATGACCGTTTTGCCTTGTTTGGCCAGTCGTGTCACGAGTTCATAAATATCCCGTTTCGCCGTCACATCGACGCCTTTCGTCGGCTCGTCGAGTAAATAGACGTCGCGGTCTTCAAACAACCATTTGCTGAGGACGACTTTTTGTTGATTGCCGCCGCTCAATTCTCGGACCGGCTGTCGAACATCGGCATATTTGACACGTAGGGAGGACAAGACGCGTTGTAACCTCCCCGTCTCGCCTTCGACGACTAACGCGTTTCGTTCAATCGAGTCGTCAAGAAAGAGTCCTTGTTTGCGTCGTTCTTCCGGGACGAAGGCGAACCCCGCGCGGACCGCTTGTCGCGGGGAGTGGATTGTCGTCACGTTCCCGTCGAGCTCGATCTGTTGCTTCTTGTCTGATAAACCGAATAACGCCTCGACGAGCTCTGTTTTCCCGCTTCCCGTCACCCCGCCGATCCCGACGACTTCGCCTTTATAAGCGGTGAATGACAACTCGGTCCCAAACGCCGGTAACGTGAGCGTCGCTTTTAGTTGAACCTCGGCTGTCGGTATTGCCTTTTCCAACGCATCCCCAAGTACCGTCCCGCTCAATAATGTATGAACGTCTTCGGTCGACAACGGCTGGAACGGTCCTTCATAGACGAGTCGCCCGTCCCGGAGAAACGTCGTCGTCGTCGTGACGCGTGAGAGTTCCTCGGAACGGTGCGTGATGAGGAGGATGCCGACGCCGTCTTCTGCGAGCGACTGCAAGAGGGAAAGCAGTGCCGCCGCATCCTCCGTTGACAAAGCGGCCGTCGGTTCATCAAGCAAGAGATATGTCGCCTCGCTCGCAAGCGCCCGTGCGATTAAAATGCGTTGCTTGACGCTGAGCGGGTAATGCCCGCTCGGTTTCGTCACATCGATTGCGAGACCGACGCGTTTCAAATATGCCGTCGCCCGTTGCTTTAAGTCCTGCGGTTGAATCCGTTTGACCGTTTGCCACGGTACGACGTTCTCATAGACCGGTAAGTCGAGATAAAGCGCATCATCGACTTCTTGCGACACGGTGATGACCCCGCGTTGAATCGCTTCGGCCGGCGTGAAGACGACCGTTTCGCCATCGATGGAAATGGACCCAGACGACGGTGTCGTCGTGCCGTTCAATAGTTTGATTAACGTACTCTTCCCGGCTCCGTTCAAGCCGAGAAGTCCATGGACCTCGCCGCGACGAAGCCCGAACGTGACGTCTTCGAGCACTGTCACGTCCCCGTATTGTTTGGTGACGCGTTCAAGCCGAATCATCATTTCATCCAGTCAGACCAAGCCGCGTCCGAGGCGCCCCAGTTCGGTACGTATTGACCGAGGTCATCCATCGTCACTTTCTCGTCTGGCAAGACGTCTCGGTCGACTAAGTACGGGTCAATCGAGTGGATGGACGGTGTCTCTTCACCGGCTAGTTTTTGATAAGCGTAACGGACTTGGACACGTCCGATCTCAGCTGGATCGGTCGCTGCCGTCACTTTCCACGGGCTTGCGTCCTCTTGCATGAGCTGAAGGTCCTCGTCGCTCAAATCGATGCCGTAGACGGCAATCTCATCGCGTCCGGCTTGCTTGATGGCACGGCTCGCCCCTTTCGCGAATTCGTCCCACATCGCAAAGACGGCGTCAATCTCACCTTCCGGGTACTTCTTCAGGATGGCTTCCATCTGGCTCTGTGTGTCGAGCGCGGTGTTGTTCGTCGCCGAACCGAACTTGGCCACTTCTTCGATGCCTGGATAACGCTTCAAGAAGGCATCATAAATCGTATGGCGACGCTCCATCGGCGTGAAACCGCCGACCCAAATCGTGACGATTTTTCCTTCCCCGTCCAAATCTTCCGCGAGTGCCTTGAGCGAACGCCACGCGAGCGAATAGTCGTCTTGGTCGATGACCGTCACGCCTTCGTTCGTTAAATCGTTATCGAACGCGACGACTTTGATGCCTTTGTCGAGCGCGCGTTGGACGGGTTCTTTCAACGCATCGGCGCGTCCATGGTCAATTAAGATGACATCGACACCTTGCGTCGTCGCCGTGTCGACATAGCTCGCCATCTTCGAAAGATCGTTGTCGGCGTTATACACTTTCACGTTGCCGCCGAACGACTCGACTTGTTCGGTCACGCCGTTAATGTACTGCGACGAGAACGTCCCGATCGACATTTGCATGATGAGGGCGACGTCGATGTCTTTCGGCAATGTCCCGTTCGAGACGGACACCGGTTTCGTTTCCGGTGTCTTCTCGGCCGGTTTCGTCGTGGCTGCTTGTTCGTTCGTGCAACCGACGAGCGCCAAGACGAACGTGAAGAGTAAAATCAATAGTTTCTTAGACATGAATCGTTCCCCCTACATGATGTGTGATGGTCGTCTCGTTCGCTTCGAACACACCTGCCTCGGTGATGAGTCCTGTGATGAGTTCAGGCGGCGTGACATCGAACGCCGGATTGAAGACGGTGATGCCGACAGGTGCCGTCGGCTGGCCGCCGATATGTGTCACTTCGTTCGCAGTCCGTTCCTCGATTTCAATCGTATCGTCCGCGGACAAATCGAACGTCGAATGCGGCGCTGCGACATAGAACGGGATGCCGTAATGTTTGGCGAGCACGGCGAGTTGAAGTGTCCCAATTTTATTGGCGACGTGTCCCGTTCGCGTGATGCGGTCAGCTCCGACAATAATCGCGTCGACGCCCTTCGCTTGAATCGTCCAAGCGGCCATATTGTCCGTAATGAGCGTGACGTCGATATCCGCTTGGTCGAGCTCCCATACGGTGAGGCGTGCTCCTTGGAGAAGAGGACGGGTCTCACACGCGAACACGTTGAACGTGACGCCTTGCTCTTTCCCGACATAAAACGGGGCAAGGGCCGTGCCGTAACGCGACGTCGCGATGGCACCGGCGTTACAGATTGTTAAGACGTTCCCCCCTGCCGGTAACACCGTCAATGCATGCTCCCCGATCGCGCGATATGTGTCGACGTCTCGTTCATAAAGGGCAATGGCGCGTCGGTTTATTTCCCCGGCAATCTGTTCGAAGTCGTCCCCGACGTTCAATTCGAGGAGCGACTCAATCACGTTTTGTAGATTGACCGCCGTCGGCCGTGTCGCGATCAGACGGCGACCGACGATGTCAAGTCGCCGCGAGAAGTCGAGATCATCGACGAGACGTGACGCCTCTTTGGCTAGGACAAACGCCCCGAAATACGCGATGGCTGGGGCGCCGCGGACTTGAAGTGTCTCGATCGCGTGCTCTGCTTCTTCAAGCGTCTCGATTGTGACGTAACGCGCCTCATGCGGAAGGAGCGTCTGGTCCAAGATGACCAACTCATGGGTCGAGGCGTCAAAGCGAATGTTTTGTACCGTCATACGCGCACCCCCGATAACAGCGCGACGAGATCGTCGATCGAGTTGACGTCGCGGCGTTCTTTGATGAGGGCTGTACCGAGCGCGAGCGCATCGCGTTTCCGCTCGAGACGTGTCGCCTCAGGTAACGTCTCAAGATCCGCGACACCGGCAAGACCGATGGCTCGGCGAATGAGTTCACACCCAGCGTATCCAATCGTGTCGGTAAAGATTGTCGCAATCAAGTCGTCGACATATCCGTCCGTGTTGAACGGTTCGACGGCGTTCGTAAAGTTGTGGCGGAACGTCTTCTCAAACGTCTCCCATACCGTGAGGACGTCCGTGAATCGTTCGAACCGCTTGAGCGGATCGTGGAACGTCGCGAGCGTTAAATGCGCGATAATCTGTCCGACGTCAAAGCCGAACGGTCCGTAAAAGGCGAACTCTGGATCGATGATTTTCGTCTCCTGCGTCGTCGCAAAAATGCTTCCAGTATGTAAGTCGCCGTGAAGGAGCGCTTCATGCTTCGTGACGAACCCGACCTTCAGTTTCGCCACTTCGACTTTGAGCGCCTTGTCTTGCCAGAGGCGCTCGACGTCAGGACGCAGTGCCGCCTCAATATTGTTCGACTCGGCGTCTTTATACGGATCGGTAAAGATAAGCTTTTCTGTGATATCGCAGAGCTCGGGATTGTAATACTCCCGCTCTTTCCGTTTTTTCTCAATCGGGCCGGCCGCGTAGTCGGACGTGGCGAACAACGTCTCTCCTAAAAACTCCCCAACGTGGCGGGCAAGTTCAGGATACGTCTTCCCTTCGAGGTAACCGGTGCGGACGATATCATAAACGGATAAATCTTCTAAAATCGTGTAAGCGAGCGTCCGGTCGCTCCCGAGTACGCTCGGCACGAAACGTGGTACGACTTCTGTGAACTGGCGCAAAGCGAGCTGCTCGATCCATGCCCGTTCGAGCGTGAGCGGCCAACTCTCCCCGACGACTTTCGCATATGGAAGCGCTTGTTTGACGATGAGACTCGTCTCGCCTTGTCGGATGCGGAAAACGAGGTTTAAGTTTCCATCCCCGATTTCCTCGCATTGTGCGATACCCCCTTCTTCAATCAGTCCAAGTGCCCGGACGTGGTCGACGACTGTCTGTTCAGTAAATGGTTGATACGCCATATCTATTTCCCCTTTCGATAATCTCCACAAAAAAAGCCCCTTTCTCCGCGAGAAAGAGGCACAGCCAAATTGGTTGTTCCTCTCATCTTTCAGACATTCGTCTGGTGGATGTAGCACCGTGCCGTACTGGTCGGTTGCTGCGGCGTCATCGGGCCAATTCCCTCTGCCAACTCGCGATAAGAGTGTGTTATTCGATTTTCGTGACTATGAGCTGAATATTACGGAGTCGACACTATGGTTGTCAACGTTGTTTTTTTGCCCTACAAGCGACTTTTCGTTTGCATATATGGAAAGAAATTTCAAAAATAAAATTTTTCAAAAAAAGGAATTGACGCTGTGACGAATCTATGCAAAAATTCAATTAAATTTCACAACTTCAAATCATATTCTTATCAAGAGCAGACGGAGGGACAAGCCCGATGATGTCGCAGCAACCGACCCGCATGGGCACGGTGCTAATTCTTGCAGCAGACGCTGAGAGATAAGAGTTCATTTTTTACGATGACCTCTTGCCTCGGCATGGGGTCATTTTTTGTTTGACCGGAAGGAGGAAGACGATGGGCATCACAGCCACCTATGAAATCAAACGTACCGAACACGTCGCGCACGTCGCCGAGAAGATCGCACTCGAGCTGACCGTCGGCACGTGGACGGACTTGCCACACTTAGAACAAGAACAGTTACAAGCGTATCGCGCCGAGGTTGTCTCGACGTCACACACGGAAACGACGAGTCGCTTCACGATACGTTATCCGCTCCATAACGTCAGCACGGACTTTTCCTCAATCCTGACGACGACGTTCGGAAAGCTATCACTCGACGACTCGGTCCGTCTCGTCGACCTCGACTTACCCGAAACCATCCGCGACGCGTTTCCGGGTGCCAAGTTCGGCGTGGAAGGCGTTCGTGAGTTACTCGGCGTCTACGACCGACCACTCGTCATGAGCATCTTCAAAGGCGTCATCGGACGAGACTTGACCTTTTTGGAAGCGCAGCTCCGTGACCAACTCGCAGGCGGCATCGATATCGTCAAAGACGATGAGATTTTATATGACAATCCGCTCACGCCTTCACTCGAACGGGCACGGATTGGTCGCATCGTGTTGGACGACCATTACAAGACGACGGGGAGGCGCGCCTTGTATGCCATTACGCTAAGCGGACCGGTATTCACGTTACGTGACCAAGCGCTACGCTTGATTGACGCCGGGGCAACGGCCCTTCTCTTCAACGTCTATACATATGGACTTGATGCGCTACGTGAACTTTCGAAAGATCCGGACGTCAACGTGCCGATTTTAGCGCACCCGGCGTTCGCCGGTGCCTTGACCGGTTCAATCAATCACTCGCTTCTACTCGGTACGTTCATTCGTCTCGCGGGTGCCGACTTGACGCTCTTCCCTTCACCGTACGGGTCGCTTGCGACGCCGCGTGATGAGGCACTCCTCATCCGCGACATCAGTGCGAAACCGAGCGCAAGAAAACCGATCCTACCGGTCCCGTCGGCCGGAATTCATCCAGGACTCGTTCCCGACATCATCCGTGATTTCGGAACCGATGTCGTCATCAATGCAGGCGGCGGCATCCATGGGCATCCAGAAGGCGCAGCTGCCGGAGCGCGTGCGTTCCGACAAGCCATCGCCCACGCGCTCGGGACAAGTGAAGGCGAGGCAGTCGAGCTTGAGACCGCCTTGAAAGCGTGGACGACCCGATGACGGTCCATATTCTCTGCGACTTTGACGGAACCATCACGGCCGAGGACAACATCATCGCCTTGATGAAGGCGTTCGCCCCTCCCGAATGGGTCGAGCTGAAAGACGCCATCCTCACCCAAGACATCTCGATTCGCTCCGGCGTCGGTCAACTATTCGATTTGTTGCCGAGTAGCGGGCGTACCGCATATCGAGACTATTTGGTGGAACGCATCGCGTTACGCCCTGGGTTTTCTGCTTTTTTGACCGAAGTGGATCAAAACGGATGGCACTTTGATGTCGTCAGCGGCGGGATGGACTTCTTCGTCCACCCGATTTTAGACGGCCTCGTCGGTTCCGAACATATTTACTGCAACGTCGCCGACTTCTCAGGCGAGACCGTGACCGTCACGTGGCCACACGCGTGTGACACGCAGTGCACGAACGAGTGCGGTTGCTGTAAACCGACGATCGCTCGCCGCATCGTCGATTCCAATGACCGGTTGATCGTCATCGGGGATTCGGTGACCGATTTCGAGATTGCGAAGCGTGCGGACTTCGTCTATGCCCGTGGACAACTCATTACGCTCTGTGAGGCTGAAGCCATCCCGTTCGCCCCGTTCGAGACGTTCCATGACATTACCCATCATTTGCAGGAGGTGTCCGTATGAGCGTGACCGACCGTTGGCTTGAACTGGCCGACATTAAAGACGAGCTCGCCGCCCGCGACTGGTTCCCCGGAACGAGCGGAAACTTGGCGATTCGCGTCGAAGAGGAGCCGCTCACCTTTTTAGTCACTGCGAGCGGACGTGACAAGCGAAAACGCACGCCAGAAGATTTCGTCCTCGTCGATGCGTCCGGGCACTTGATCGGAGCACAGAACGGTAAGCCCTCCGCTGAGACGCTCCTGCATGTCGAAGTATTTAACCGGACGCAGGCGACATGCTCGCTTCATGTCCATACGATTGACAACAACGTCATCTCCGAGCTTTATGCCGCCCGTGGCGAAGTCGCCTTCACCGGTCAAGAAATCATCAAGGCGCTCGGTTATTGGGAAGAAGATGCTGTCGTCCGTGTCCCAATCATCGAGAACCATGCCGACATCCCGACGCTCGCCGCGGCGTTCGCCCCTCATGTCCGTTCCAATGCGGGTGCCGTCTTGATCCGCAACCATGGCATCACCGTCTGGGGCGAGACACCCGCGGCAGCGAAACGCTATTTAGAAGCCTATGAGTTTTTGTTCAGCTACACGTTAAAATTACACGCCTTAGGCGTCCATTCATAAGGAGGAACCATCCATGGCCACAATCTATTTCCAACAATCTGAAGAACGTTACGTCGACCAAACTGAAGTGAGCGCGTTTTTGGAGTCACGCGGCATTCTATATGAACAGTGGGACATCAACAAGCTCCCAGTAAACCTGCAAGAGAACTACCAGTTGACGGATGAGGACAAACAGGCGATTCTCGCGACGTTCCATGACGAGATTAAAGACGTATCGGAACGCCGTGGCTATGAGACGGCCGACGTCATCTCGTTGTCAGAGGCGACACCGAACTTGGACGAACTGCTCGTCAACTTCCAAAAAGAACACCATCACACGGATGACGAAGTCCGCTTCATCGTGAGCGGTCACGGGATTTTCGCAATCGATGACGCCGAGCGTGGCTACTTCAACATCGAACTGAACCCAGGCGACCTCATCTCGGTGCCGGTGAACACACGCCACTATTTCACGCTCCAAGACGACCGCAAAGTCGTCGCCGTCCGAATCTTCGTGACGACGGAAGGCTGGGTGCCGATTTACGAGAAAGAAAACGTAAACGCATAATAAAGAAGCGGACGAATCACTCGTCCGCTTCTTTATTTGGCTTCACGCTCAGCCAATCGTTCCCTTGCCGACTCGCGCATCTTCGAGACATCGACCTCACCAATTGCTTTTCCTAATCCACGCGTCGGAAGATTCACGTACATCGATTCGTAGTTTTTCACTTCGTATGTCTCGTGAAAAATTCCGACGACTTCACTTGACCGTGCTTTTTGATTGAACGCTTTCCATGCTTTCATATGCTGATTGTTGTGAGCGTATTGAAGTAACTGTTCGCTCGAACGCCAATATTGAATGAGCGTAACCGAACGCCATCCGATGCTCGTCTAATGTGACAGGAACCCTAAATCCGAATGGGCATACAGCTCTTTCAACATGCCTGGCATGGCGTTGAACGTGGGCCACCACTTTCGAATCGAGCGCAACCGGTTCACTCGGATTCCGATGACAAATACGACGACGTCTTCATTCGGTACGGCCATCTTCCGTTTCATCGTCTGTTCCCCCTTCAATCATCCGCACTGTCCGTTCACACCATTCGATGAGGGCACGGGTCTGAGTCTTTCCATAGTCAAGCGTCATCAGCCAATACATCGCGTCCGGTGACTGGGTTTCGCTCGAGCGAATCATCGTCTCAATCGCTTCATACGTCTCCAATCGTCCACGTAATAACGCTTCATGATGGGTAATCTTTTCAATCGTTTCTTCTAAAGGTTCGTGTCTCGCAAAGAACAGTTTAAGCAACAGTTCATTTCGTTGAACCGGTAGTTCTGCCGGCTTCTCCTCGAGCCAACGACGTAACTCTGTCTCGCCTGACTCGGTCAGTTCATACGCTTTTCGATCGTCTTCTTCATTTGACAGTACAATCAGCCCGTCTTGTTCTAACGCTTTTAACGTCGGATAAACTTGCCCGAAGCTAATTTTCCAAAAGTGGTTTAAGCTGTGATCAATCATCTGCTTCATCTCATAACCGGTTCGGCAAGATGTCGTCAATAATCCTAACAGAGCATATCGTGTCGAGTTTTCGCGTGGCATCCGTCATCTCCTATATCAAAAAGATACTATCTATTTGATATATACCCGATCATGAAACGATCAAACAAAAAACATGTGCCTCCGAAGAGACACATGTTGACTCAATGCTTGACCGCCGACGGTTTCGAAGAGAACCAACCCCAAAGGGCAATGGCGACCATGACCGACCAGAAGAATAGCGTCCAACCGGTCGAATGGACGAACCCGTGCGGGAGTCCGATGAACTCGATGGGCGTTCCTTCGATTAATCGTTTGAAGCCTTCGTGTTCCAAAACGAGAACCGTCAGCTTCACCCCGACCCAACCGACGATGATAAAAGCCGCTGTCTCAAGCGTCGGCCGTTGGTGCAAGAGTTTCACAAAAATCCGAGCTGCGAAACGCATTAAGACGACGCCGATGAGTCCACCGAGCAACACGACAAAGAATTGTCCAGAGTCGATCCCACCGATCTCACCGAGACCGAGCGCCGGAAGACTGACCGCGAGCGCGACCGCCGCCAAAATCGAATCGACCGCGAAGGCGATGTCCGCGAATTCGACTTTTGCGACCGTCCACCAAAACTCTTTACGTGAGACGGGCTTTTCTGTCACGGCCGTCTCCGCTTTCGCTTCTGCGGCCAAGTCTTGATGCGGCGCCGTATGACGCACCTTATACGTCATATACAAGTGTCTCGCGCTCATCCCAATCAAATAAAGGGCACCGAGCGCCTGCACTTGCCAAACGTTGATTAAAAATGAAATCAGGAACAGCGCGAGGAAGCGGAATACGAACGCTCCAAGTAAGCCGTAGAACAATGCTTTCTTTTGTTCCGTACGCGGCAAGTGTTTGACCATGACGGCCAAGACGAGCGCATTGTCTGCAGATAATAGCCCTTCAAGACCGACGAGGACGACGACGATCCAAGCATACTGCAGAATTAACTGCCAATCCATGTAAATCCATCTCCTTTTAATTGTGTTCCTTCATATTTAATAGTGACTGTTTTTTTAAGTTCACGAGAACATTCTATTCCGATTTCTTTTCAAAAGCAATCGTTATTTTTTCAGACTATGAAGTTTCTCACAAAAAACAGTTTCAAAGCATGTTAATAGAGCAAATTGGTACCCGGTTCACATACGTTTCGTGATAAAATCCTAACAAGAACGAGTGGTGGCATTCCACCCTCTCAAAAAGGAGAATCCGATTATGTCTACAAGCCATGTCGCTTTACCTACTAAAGCAGAACGACATAAATTATTCGGTTCGGTCCCACCAATTAAAGGAACGAAACCGACAGAGAAAGATAAGATGGTCGATTTGCAAAATACACCGAAGAACTTTTTGTTCGCGCTTGACAGCGTCGGCATCTCAAACGTGAAACACCCTGTCAATATTGATACGCCAAACGGGATTCAAGCGACGGTCGCAACGTTCGAATTGACGACGTCCCTCGTCCAAGACCGAAAAGGCATCAACATGTCGCGCCTTACTGAGCAACTTGACGCGTACCATAACCAAGGTTGGACCGTCTCGAACGCGTCGCTCATCGAGTTCGCACAAGAACTTGCCGAGCGAATGGAACAGACAGAAGGGCAACTCACAATCCGCTACCCGTGGTTCTTCAGCCGGAAAGCACCAGCGACCGGCCTCAGCGGTCTTATGAACGCGGACGTCATGCATCGTGTGTCGTATAACCTTGAAACCGGTACAGCGAGCGTCACGGTCGGGCTCGTCATCAACGTGACAACGCTTTGCCCATGCTCAAAAGAAATTAGTGAATATAGCGCCCACAATCAGCGTGGCTACATCACAATCGAGGCTGGCCTCGACGAGACGTCGCTCGACGGTTTCGACTGGCGCGTCGCGTTGCTCGATGCAGCCGAATCGAACGCCTCTGCCCCGCTCCACCCGGTCCTCAAACGTCCGGATGAGAAACGTGCGACAGAAATCGCGTACGAAAACCCACGCTTCGTAGAAGACATGGTCCGTTTAATCGCGGCTGACTTGTACGAGATGAAGCAAGTCGTCAACTTCTTCGTCGAATGCCGAAACGAAGAATCGATTCACCAACACGACGCGATCGCCTCAATCACGTTTGATAAACGCGACAACTAAAAAGAGTGAAGCCGTCATCGGCTTCACTCTTTTTTATATGCTTTGGACGAGACGTATCGTCAATAGTACCACAATCAAGATCACCCATAGCGCCCAAACGAGACGCCATTTGGCCCAATCAAGCCGTTTGACGAACGCGTACACGGTTACATAAAGGGCGATGAGGAGCGGGATGACGACCCACGGGTTCTCGAGCATCACGCTTCGATATCGCCGTCCCAAGCGAGCATGCCGCCCTCGACGTTGACGACTGTGTACCCTTGCGACTCTAAATACTCACCTGCTGTGTGACTCCGCCCACCAGCACGGCAAATGATGTGATAGACGTTGTCTTTCGCAAGTTTCTCGGTCACGTCTGGAAATTCAGAAAGTGGATAGAGCGGCACGTGTGGGATGTGTCCTGCCTCGTACTCGTCTTGTTCGCGAACGTCGATGATGTGGAGCGATTCTCCATTCTCGAGCTTTTCACGTAATTCAGTTGCATGGATGCTTTGCATATCGTTTCCCCCTTTGCTTGGTCATGTACTAGTTTACCTCAGATTTTCATCATACAAACGCTTCTTGCTCATAGAAAAAAAGCATCCCCCACTAAGGAAGGATGCTTGTGACTTACGCTTCGTTGCGCTCGTCGATTGCTTGTGCCGCTGTGATGAGTGTCAATTTGTAGACATCCTCTTCGTTACAGCCACGCGACAAGTCATTGACCGGTTTGTTGAGACCTTGAAGGATTGGGCCAATCGCTTCAAATCCGCCGAAACGCTGCACCATCTTGTATCCAATGTTCCCCGCTTCGAGGCTCGGGAAGACGAACACGTTCGCGTTACCGGCTACATCTGAGCCTGGCGCCTTCTTCGCTGCAACACTCGGGACGAACGCAGCATCGAACTGAAGCTCCCCATCGATTGGAAGGTGTGGCGCTTTCTCTTTGGCGAGACGTGTCGCTTCGATGACTTTCTCCGTCTCAGGCGACTTCGCCGAACCTTTCGTCGAGAAACTGAGGAGCGCGACTTGTGGCTCGATGCCGAACGTCTTCGCTGTCAAAGCAGACAAGTAAGCGTTCTCCGCGAGGTCGGCCGCATCCGGTGCGATGTTGATTGCACAGTCTGAGAAGACGTACTGTTCGTTGTCGCGTACCATGATGAACACACCAGACGTCTTTTTAATGCCTTCTTGCATCTTGATGATTTGAAGGGCCGGACGGACCGTGTCTGCTGTCGCATGCATCGCTCCCGAGACGAGACCTTCTGCCTTGCCAGTGTGGACGAGCATCGTGCCGAAGTAGTTTACGTCTGACGACAACAATTCACGCGCCTGCTCTGGCGTCGCTTTCCCTTTACGACGCGCGACGAACGCTTCGACGAGTGTATCGATGTCTTCATATGTTGCTGGATCATATTGCGTCAAACCTGAAATATCAAATCCGTGCTTTGAAGCGACCGCTTCAAGCTCTGCTTTCGGGCCGATGACGATCGGTTCGACCATGCCGTCATTTTTCAAACGGACCGCGGCGCCGAGCACACGCTCGTCGACACCTTCTGGCAAGACGATCGTAGGACGAATCGGGCTGACTTTTTGTTTCAACGTATCAAATAGTTTCATAACGAATGAACCCCTTTTTTCTTGAAATAAGTGTCACGTTTCTGTGACCGACTGCTGTCTTTATGCGATTTCAATTATACACAGGACCATTTTTAAAATAAACTATTCTGCCCATTTCGTCATAAATCGCTTGAAATCAATCATTATACGAATAGAACAGTTAGACTAAAACGACTGGTACAGGTAGTTGTGAAGCCGTTTTCATCTTTTGTGTCGTCTTCCCTTTACCCGCTTTGGTCTGTGACTACGCTCACACATGACGTCAAACTTGCCAGGCCGTGAAGCGACTATGGTAAACTAACAGCGAAGCCTAAGTTCCTGAAAGGAGTTTTTTTATGTCAGAACGTCCTGCACCAACCCCTACTACAGAGACACAGCACGCCGCCGCCACATTAGACGGATGGTATACGCTCCATGATTTTCGTACGATTGATTGGACTCGTTTAAAAACCGTTGACGCAACTTCTCGGCAAGAGATGATCGAGGAGTTCGTCGCCTTCCTCGCTTCACTTGAAGAGGTCGAAGCGCGCGGGGAAGGAAGCCACGCGTTTTATTCGATTCTCGGACAAAAAGCAGATATCGTCTTGATGGTCCTTCGTCCGACGTTCAAAGAACTTGAACAAGTCGAACTCGCGCTCCGGAAGACGAGATTGTACGATTACATGATTCCGTCATACTCTTACGTTTCAGTTATTGAACTCGGGATGTACCGTGGTTCAGGTGACGGGGACCCTTATGAGAACCCGCATATCCGGGCTCGTCTCTATCCGACGCTCCCGAAAGCGGCGCATATTTGTTTCTATCCGATGAGCAAGGCTCGCCGTGACGGGGATAACTGGTATACGCTATCGATGGATGAGCGGAAAGACCTTATGTATCGTCACAGCATGATCGGCCGTAGCTACGCCGGCAAGATTCAACAGTTTATCGGCGGCTCAACTGGATTCGACGGCTGGGAATGGGGCGTGACCTTGTTCGCAGAAGACTCGCTCCAGTTCAAGAAAATCGTTTACGAGATGCGCTTTGATGAAGTAAGCGCGAAGTACGGCGAGTTCGGCGAATTCTATGTAGGAAACATCTTACCAAAAGAAGAACTCGGCACATTCCTAGGCTAAATCTAGGTTTATGCAAACGCTCCCTCGGGAACCATAGTTTATAGAGGCAACTCCATAAATTATGATCAATGAGGTGAACAACGATGCGCGTGTTCAAGGAATCAGATCGAGACACTGCGGAACGTTTAGATTCGTTTATTGAGCGAATGGCACCGACAGCCGAGCTAGTCCAACTTCGATTTGAACAACAATTAAAACATACACAGCGAAAGGGTCAGGCAAAAGCCTGACCCTTTATTTTGCCTTCGCATGAAGAGCGTCCCCGAGGAACGTCGCGAGTTCGAGCATACCGTACGTGCCCGCTTTCGCCTCAGCGTCGGAGTTATAATTCGTGTTCGTGTTCACGTCGTAGGCGTAGACGTTACCGTCTCGGTCCTCGATGATCTCGATGCCGGCGACGGCGATGTCGTTCGTAGCGAGGAACGTCTCAAGTTGCGCGATCATCGGATGCGTAAACCCTTCGACGATCTCGAACTTCGCTGGCGGCGTCTCACCGACCGGGCAAAACTGATCTTCAATCGAGCAAGCGTCAGCCGGGCACAGCTCGAATCCTTCCGACGTGTCGACGCGTAAGGCATAGACGAACTTCCCGCCGATAAACTCACAGCGTGTGATGAACGGTTGTGGCGCCTCAATATATTGTTGAATGAGCGTGATGCCGTCGACCGAGTCTTCGAACTGCGGTCCATATACATATTCACGTAACGCCTCAATCGAATGAAACAACTGGACACCGAGCCCTTTGCCGGCTCGGTTATGCTTGGTGATAAACGGCGTCATCCCGAGCGTCTCTGCCGCGTTCATGATTTGTTCTTTCCCGACGGCCGCAATCGTCTTCGGTACACGGATTCCTTCGCGGCGAAGTGCCGTATACTGATTCACTTTGCTCACTTCAAGACGAATCGCACGCGTCCCGTTAAAGACAGTCCGGTTATTCGCCTCAAGCCAAGCGAGCACCCCTTCCGTAAGCTCCGGGGCGTAACGGTGTCCGCGCGTGTGGGACGAGGCGCTCATCCGGTTATAAAACACACCTTCGGGCGGGGTCGCCTCGAGATCAATCATTCCCTCATCCAAATGCCACAATTCGTAAGGTAAAGCTAATTCGTCCAGTCGTTTGACGAGATGGTCTGTCCATTCATTGTTTTCGTGTAAGACATAAATTTTAGCCATACGTACCTCCCTTTTTTCGTATCCTCACTTTACCATAGCCATATCCGATTATTCCAATGTGCATAACTTACAATGCATTATTTCTTAATTAATAATGATTTCATGGTATAATGAACTTAATAATAACTGAGAAAAGCGACAAATTTTATAAGGAAGTGATGTGTTTGAATGGTTCGGTAATCAGTACAGACAGTTTGATTTTATTGTTCGGCCTGCTCCTCGTTGCAGGGGTTCTCGCCACGCGCGTCTCCACCCGCTTCGGCCTTCCAGCCTTGATTTTGTTCATGGGGATCGGCATGGTGATCGGGAGCGATATCACCGGTATCATCTTCTTTGACAATACGGGCCTTGCACAGATGATTGGGGTAGCGGCGCTGATCGTCATCTTGTTTGAGGGGGGACTTCAAACGAAATGGTCCTCGATTCGGAGCGTCCTCGCCCCGTCCGCCTCGCTTGCCACGATTGGCGTCTTGCTCACGACGGCTGTCGTCGCGGTTGCCGTTCGTTTCGTATTTGGTTTAGATTGGATTGAATCTTTCCTGTTTGGTGCCATCATCGGTTCGACCGATGCGGCGGCCGTCTTCGCCGCCTTCAAAGGGAAAAACATTGCACCGAACGTCGGTGCGACACTCGAAGCCGAGTCCGGCACGAACGACCCGATGGCGATGTTCTTAACGATTCTTGCCCTCGATTTCATGATGAAACCGGGCACGACCATTTGGGACGGCATTTGGATGTTCGTCTTGCAAATTGTCGTCGGGGCACTCCTTGGATATCTCCTCGGAAACGTCTCTCGCCTCATGCTCAACCATTTGAAACTTGACTCGAGCGGACTACACGCCGTCCTCATGATTTCGATGGCGTTCATGACGTACGGGGCTGCTGCATACTTTGCAGGCAGTGGACTACTCGCCGTCTATATCGCTGCGATGATTGTCGGAAACGCGCATACGGCTCACGAAGTGACGATTGTCCAATTCTCTGAGGCGCTCGCCTGGATTATGCAAATCATCATGTTCGTCATCCTCGGCTTGCTTGTCTTCCCAAAACAGTTGCTCGACCTCGAACTGATTTGGAAAGGTTTGCTCATCTCGTTCATCTTAATGTTCATCGCACGACCGATCGCCGTCTACTTGTCGACGCTCGGTATGGCGTTTACGAATAAAGAGAAGCTGTTCATCTCATGGGCCGGGCTAAAAGGCGCGGTCCCGATCGTCCTCGCGACGTTCCCGCTCATCGCAGGCATCGATAACGCCCAATTGATTTTTAACGCCGTCTTCTTCGTCGTCGTGACGAGCGCCTTGATTCAAGGCACGACGCTCACCCCGCTTGCGGCGAAACTCGACTTACTCGGACCCGATAAGATTCGGTCTCCGTACTCGATTGCGCTCGTCTCGAGCAAACAGTCGCAACATCAACTCGTTCCGTACGTCGCGACGGAAGAGTCGTCGATGATTGGGAAGACGCTTGCCGACATCACGCTTCCACCGAACACGGTCGTGAACGCGATTGTGCGCCAAGACTATCTGATCCCGCCGACGGGCCAGACGAAAATCGAGCCGGGCGATTTGTTATACGTCCTCGCCTCGACATACCGCCACGACCAACTCGACCGCAAGTTCGGGGAGGACGGGCTCGAACGTGTCGAGTTATGACGATTTCTTTTCATCATTTCGTCACGTGAATCAGGTTTAGACCATATAAAAAACGAACATAGTAGAAGTGACAACACTTCTGCCATGTTCGTTTTTTAATGGAGGAGGGATTCATATGTTCGACTTGACCCCATTTCGAAAGAATGAACTCGATCGGCTCCGCAAAGACTTGTTCGGCGATATGTTTGAACGGATGAATCAATTGTTCGACCCAAAAGAAGGGGCGACCTCGTTCCTCGACTCGTTCAAACTCGACGTCAAAGACCAAGAAAGCCAATACGTCATCGAAGCTGAGATGCCGGGCATTCAAAAAGAGAATATCCACGTCCGTTATGACAAAGACCACCTCGTCCTCTCGGTCGATCAACGCGAAGAAAAAGAAGAAGACAAAGATTATGTGTACCGAGAGCGCCGTGTCACCTCAATGCAACGTTCACTCTATCTGCCGAACGTGAAAGAGGACGGCATCAAAGCGAAGCTCGCGGACGGGGTGCTGCATTTGACGATTCCAAAAGCTGATGACGGGTCGACGACACGTACGATTGAAATTGAAGGGTAAGGGGTGTGCCTCGGCACATTCCTTACCTTTTTGTGTCCACTGTCTTCGCCGCTCGAATCAAAGCTGCCACTTCCTCGTCTCGTCCTTCGTGGAGCGCCTCGACGATAAAACTGCCGACGACGACGCCATCACACGCCTCGCCGAGTACTCGGACTTGTTCGGCCAGATGAACGCCGAATCCGGCAAGCACGGGCACCGGCGAACGAGCCGTGAGCGCCTGTAAATGTCCGAGCAACTCGTCTGGAAACACATCCGCCTTCCCAGTCGTTCCTTTCAACGTGACCGCGTAGACGAATCCCTCGGCCTGATTCAATATCGTCTCGACCCGCTGCGCGCTACTCGTTAATGTGACGAGCGGGATGAAGGCAACGCCGTGGCGATCCGTCTCGGCGAACAGTTCGAGACTTTCTTCAAATGGCAAATCCGGGATGATCACCCCGCTCACTCCACATGCTGCCGCTCTTTCAAAGAACGGTTGCACTCCGAAGCGAAACACCGGATTCAAGTAGGTCATGAGGACAATCGGGACTGAAAAACGTCCAGTTCCTTCTATTAAACGGTCGAGCACTTGTGCGAGCGTCACGCCTTCGGCGAGGGCGCGCATACCGGCCGCCTCGATGACTGGTCCGTCCGCTACCGGATCCGAGAACGGGATGCCGAGTTCAATCGCTGTCGCCCCCATCGCTTCAAGCCGTTCAATCGTCGGAATCAAGTTGTCGAGTCCGCCGTCTCCTGCCATGATATACGGGACGAACGCCGTCCCTTCACTCCGCTCCCGAATCGCTTCATCTAAGCGCATCATCCTGTCACCCTTTCTCGAATCGTGTGTACGTCTTTGTCTCCTCGTCCCGATAAGCAGATGACGAGAATCTCATCCTCCGTCATCGTTTCAGCAAGCGTCTCGGCATAGGCGAGTGCATGCGATGACTCGAGCGCTGGAATGATGCCTTCATTCCGACTGAGCGACATGCAAGCCGCAAGCGCCTCATCATCCGTGACGGCAGCGTAGCGAACCCGCTCGATGTCTTTCAAGAAACTATGCTCCGGCCCGACGCCAGGATAATCGAGTCCGGCTGAAATCGAGTGCGCTTCTTGAATCTGCCCGGCCGCGTCCTGGAGCACGTACATGAGCGACCCGTGGAGCACGCCGACCTCACCCTTTGTGAGCGTCGCCGCATGCTCCGGTGTGTCAATTCCGCTCCCCGCTGCCTCGACACCGTATAAGGCGACCGTTTCATCATTCAAGAACGGATAAAACATACCCATCGCGTTACTGCCGCCGCCGACACAAGCGATGACCGCGTCCGGCAAGCGACCGGTCTTGTCGAGCATTTGACGACGCGTCTCCATGCCAATCACACTTTGGAAATCACGGACCATCGCCGGGAACGGGTGCGGTCCGAGCACGGAACCCATGACGTAATGCGTATCGTCGACGTGTTTGACCCAGTAGCGTAACGCTTCGTTCACTGCATCTTTCAACGTCCGGCTCCCCGACTTGACCGGGACGACCGTCGCGCCGAGTAGCTCCATCCGAAACACGTTCAACTGTTGGCGCTCGACATCTACTTCGCCCATAAAGATTGTACATTCGAGATTGAGTAACGCGCACACCGTCGCGGTCGCGACACCGTGTTGTCCTGCTCCGGTCTCGGCGACGATCTTCTGCTTGCCCATCCGTTTGGCGAGCAGCGCTTGGCCGATCGTATTGTTGATTTTATGGGCGCCGGTATGGTTCAAGTCTTCTCGCTTCAAATAGACGTTCGTCCCGAGGCGGCGGCTCATGTTCTCCGCGTAGTAAAGCGGTGTCTCACGCCCGACATATTCGCTTAAAAGTTCCTCGAACTGCTCATGGAATGCCGGGTCTTGCTTCGCTTCCTCGTAAGCGACCTCTAACTCTTCGACCGCTTGCATGAGTGTCTCCGGTATATATTTCCCTCCGTAAGGTCCAAACTTTCCGTTCACTGGTTGGCTGTACATACATACTCCTCCTTGGCACGTTTGACAAACGTGCGAATCTTCTCAACATCTTTCTCTCCGTCCGTCTCGACGCCGCTTGAAACGTCGACCCCATCAGGTCTTACGATTTGAATCGCCGTGGTGACATTCTCTGGGGTTAACCCTCCGGCGAGCCAAAACGGTTGATTTGGTCGTCTTAACGTCGCCCAGTCGAGTGTTTTCCCGCTTCCTGGAACGGGTGCATCCAAGAGCACAAGATCCGCTTCCGCCTCACGACTCGCTTCGATAATCGGTAACCCAAAACGTCGGAACGCGTCAAGCGGACATGTCCGGCGATGGAGTTGAAGATCGGTCAACCCGGCGGGAAGCGTACGTTCGACTTCCTCCGGTGACGGGTCGAGGAACACCCCGACGACGCGTACCGACTCTGGGATATGCTGACGTAACCGCTTTGCGGTCTCCACATCGATACGCCGGGAGCTATCGGCAAACACGAATCCAATCGCGTCAGCCCCCGCCTCGACCGCAACCCGGACGGCTTCTTCCGTCTTCACTCCACATATTTTAACGAACATGCTGTCAACTCCTCGATGAGTGACGTCGGGTCTTCTTCACGCATGAGCGCCTCCCCGACGAGGATCGCGCTCGCACCGGCTGCCTGGAGCCGCTCGGCCGCTTCTTTTCGATCCACGCCGCTCTCGCTGACGAACGTGACGTTCGGATATTTCTGCATCAAGTTGATTGACGTCTCGAGCGTGACCTCGAACGTTTTCAAGTTACGATTGTTGATGCCAATCAATACGTCCTTGAGTTCGAGCGCCGTTTGGAGTTCCGTCTCATCATGCACCTCGACGAGAACGTCGAGGCCAATCGCTCGGGCATATGCTGTGAGCGCGGTGAGCCGACTCGGATGAAGCGCCGCGACGATTAAAAGCGCCGCGCTCGCACCGGCCGCTTTCGCCCGGTCGAGCTGTCGTTCGTCGATGATGAAGTCTTTACAGAGAACCGGAATCTCGACCGCCTCCGCGACGAGCTTTAAATCGTCGAACGATCCTTTGAAATACGTCGCATCGGTCAAGACGGAAATCATCGTCGCCCCGGCCGCTTCATACGCTCGGGCACGTTCCGCGACATTGACTCGGTCCCGAATCAACCCTTTTGAGGGGGACGCCCGCTTGATTTCGGCGATGACGTGGAAGCCGTCGTTCATCACGTCGAGCAATCGAATCGGCTCGGTCCGGACGACGTCCATCGCCTTCATCTCGTTCACTTCTTCTAGCTTCGTCCCGATGATTTTCGTCAAGTAGCTCATAGTCGAACCTCCGTTTGTTGTAATTGGTTGAGTACGCCAAGCGCGAGGCCCTCATCGATACTATGGCTCGCTTTTGCGACTCCTTCACGTAGTGTCTTCACTGCCCCATACGTACATAAGGCGAGTGCCGCGTTCAAGAGGACGACGTCCCGGGCAGGTCCTTCTTGTCCGTTCAACACGGCGACGAGCGTCTCCGCGTTTTCTGATGGTGTTCCGCCGCGAAGTGCCGAGAGCGGGGCCCGCATCAACCCGACGTCGCGTGGGTCAACTTTATAGCGCGCCGTCTGATTGCCGTCAAAGAACAATACGTCGTTCTCACCGGCAAGGCTTGCTTCATCGAGACCGCCGGCGCCGTGGACGACCATGCCGCGTTCGACGCCAAGTTGCTTCATCGCCGCCGCCATCTTCTCGAGGAGCGACGGATGATACACGCCAATCAATTGTCGTCTCGGTTTAAGCGGGTTCGTGAGCGGCCCGATTTGGTTAAAGATCGTGGCGGTCGCGAGCTCTTTTCGTGCCGGCATGACATGTTTCATAATCGGATGAACGTGTTGAGCGAACAAGAAACTGAGGTTGGCTCGTTCGAGGTCCGCTAGCACATCTTCCGCTGTCCGGACGATCGGGACGCCTAACGCCTCAAGCACGTCCGCGCTGCCCGACCGGCTCGACACGCTCCGATTCCCATGTTTTGCGACTGGGATGCCGAGCCCCGCCAAGACGAACGCGACGGTCGAACTGATGTTGAACGTATGGGCGCCGTCCCCGCCCGTGCCACAAACGTCAAGGACAGGCAACGTCGTCTCGGGGAATGTCGCCGCTTCACGGATGTAGGCGGCGAGTCCTGCCATCTCGTCGGCTGTCTCACCTCGCGCTTTTAACGTGAGTAGCACTTCTTTAATGCGGGCCGTGTCCGCCGTGAACAGTTCCTCCGCGGCTTGTTTCATCTCTGTCGCTGTCACTCGGTTCGTCAGTAGTCGTGTCAACATGTATAGTTCCTCCTCTAATTTTCGGTACAAAAAAACTCCATACGACGTCTGTCGTATGGAGGACGGTATGGACCGCGGTGCCACCTCTCGTTGGATCATGCATAAGATCCCGCTTTTTCCGATGCAATCACATCGTATCCCGATAACGGGGGAAACCGTCACGACCTACTGCATTCGGCCGTGCTCTCATGAGCCCATTCGCATAAAGGTCTCGGTCAGGATCTCACCACCCCTGACTCTCTGGACGAGACTGCTCCATGCTACTCTTCTCAATCATCGATTTTCTATGTGAAACGAAAAAAGGGTTACTCGCCTACCCATAGCTTACGCTATGAGAAGGACGAGTAACCCCGTGGTGCCACCTTCGTTGGTTCCGTAGAACCCACTTCACGGACGATCATCCGCTTCCCCGTGATAACGGTGGGTCACCCGCTAAAGCCTACTCAAAGTTTCGGTTTAGAGCTCGGAAGTCCATTCGCGACGTCCCACATACTGATTCACACCAACCATCAGCTCTCTGTCATGCGGGGCCTGTCGTTACTTCTCTTCGTCAACGCCTTTGTTCGTTTCAATTAAGTTAACTCGTACTATACAGGGGACGGACTCCCCTGTCAAACAAAAGCGTGCAAAAAAAGTTTGCTTCTATAAGTGACACGAAAAAGGCGACGTTTTTCGCAACCCGGCAAGTTGACATACGTTTTTTTCGTCTGCTATAGTCGTCCCCAACAACACTTCACTTGGCTAAAGGAGATAAGACAATTGGAAACAAGCAAACTAAAACGTGAGCTGTCGACCCGGCAACTCACGATGATTTCGCTCGGGAGCGCCATCGGGACGGGCCTCTTCCTCGGAAGCGGGCTCGCCATCCAGACAGCGGGACCGAGCGTGCTCGTCAGCTACGCCATCGGGGCGTTTATCGTCCTCTTACTCATGGGCTGTCTCGCAGAAATGACGGTCGCCCATCCGACATCTGGTTCGTTTGGCACGATTGCCGAACGTTACGTGCATCCGCTCGCCGGCTTTTTGGTCCGTTATTCGTACTGGGTCGCCAACGTCCTCGCCATCGGCGTCGAGGTGAGTGCGATTGCCATCTATATGCGTTACTGGTTCCCGGATGTGAACGGTTTCGTCTGGGTCGCCTTGTTCGGTGGGCTCCTCATCTACATCAACGCCCGCCACGTCCACACGTTCGGCACGACCGAATACTGGTTATCCTTCATCAAAGTTAGCGCCATTTTCTTATTCATCATTCTCGGTACGGCCACGTTGTTCGGCCAGCCCGGTTCTCCGATTGAATCGATTACGACAGGGAACGAAGGTTTCTTCGCTTTCGGTTTTTATGGGATGTGGGTAACGATTTTCATCTCGCTCTTCAGCTTTCTCGGGACTGAACTCGTCGCCGTCACGGCAGGCGAGGCGAAAGACCCGGACCGCGCCGTCCCGAAAGCGTTACGGGCGACCGTATTCCGCTTGACGTTCTTTTATCTCGTCACGATTGCGATTATGCTCATGCTCATCCCATGGCAGCAGGCGGGCATCGATCAAAGCCCGTTCGTCCTCGTCATGCAACAGTTCGACGTGCCTGGCGCAGCCGGTATTTTGAACTTCGTCATCTTGATTGCCGCACTTTCGGCGATGAACGCCCAATTGTATGCCTCGACTCGGATGATGTATTCGCTCGCCGAAGCTGGCGACGCACCACGTGTGTTTAAAAAAGTGAGCCAGAACGGCATCCCGACGTATGCGCTTTTCGTCTCAACAGGCGGAATCGTTCTCGCGGCACTCCTGCAAATCTTCATGGAGACGTCGTATCCGTTCCTCATGGGCATCTCGATGTTCGGTGCGATCTTCACATGGTTCATGGTATTCGTCTCCCACTTGTTCTTCCGCAAGAAATGGACCGGCCGTAAGCTCCCGGTCCGCATGCTCGGATACCCGGTCTTGCCGCTCCTCGGAGCCGTCTTGCTGCTCAGCCTGATGATCACGACATGGTTCACCGACTTTGACATCTTGCTCAAGTTTGGGATTCCATGGTTGATTGGCTTAACAATCGTCTACTTCGTCCGGGAACGCTTCCGGAAATCGGAGAACCCATCCGATGACATCGAACAGGCGAACTAAAAAATCGCTCCTACCGGTTATGGTAGGAGCGATTTTTTTCATGAAAACGAGCACCTATCGCAATCGACAGGTGCTCGTGGCATTTGATTAGAAGAACTGACGTGGGTTGACCGTGTTCCCCGCGCTCGATGACGAGTACGAGTAGCTCCCTCTATGAATCTCAAAGTGGAGGTGCGGGCCTGACGAGTTCCCAGTGTTTCCAAGTGTCCCGATGTTCGAACCTTGCGTTACACGCTGTCCGGCGCTAACAGACACCGAGTTCATGTGGGCGTAAACTGTTGTCCACACTTGTCCGTTGATGACGTGTGCAATCATGACGTGGTTCCCGTAAGCCCCACCCCATCCTGCACGGATCACGGTACCGGTTGCTGATGCACGGATTGGCGTGCCGACAGGTCCAGCGATGTCCACACCGTTATGGAACGTATAGCCGAACTGACCGCTTGCCGGTCCCCACCCTTGCGAGAAGCGTCCCGCTGCAGGCTGGATAAACATCGCACCAGTTGGCGCTGGCGTCGATGCAGTCGGTGTGCTCGGTGCTGGTTTTGGTGCTGGAGCTGCTGGCTTCGGAGCCGGTGCAGCTGGTTTCGGCGCTGGCGCAGCCGGTTTTGGTGCCGGCGTCGAATTTTGTGTCGTTTGGTTTGAAGATGTTGACGACTGGGTACTATTATTATTGTTCTGCTTTTGCTGAGCAGCAGCTTGACGCGCTGCTTCTGCTCGTGCAGCCTCTTGACGGGCTGCTTCTTGGCGCGCTGCCTCTTGGCGAGCTGCTTCGGCCTTAGCTTCTTCGGCACGACGCGCTTCTTCTGCCTTACGAGCCGCTTCTTGACGCGCTGCCTCTTCGGCGCGACGACGTGCTTCTTCTTCTTCACGGCGTTGTGCTTCGATTTCAGCTGCGATTGCTTCTTCTTGCGCGATTAACGTCGCTTCGATTTCTTGAAGGTCAAAGATTTGTGTCTCGAACTCGATGTTCTTTTCTTCAAGCTCTTTGATGCGTGCTTCGCGCTGTTTCATTTTCTTCTCGAGGTCGGCTTGACGCGCTTCGAGCGCTTTTTGTTGTTCTAAAAGCGATGCACGTTGCTCTTTCAATGCGGCCTGTGCCTCTTGAAGGGATTGGCGTGTCGCTTCGTAGTCATCGAACAGCTCTTGGTCACTGCGTTGAATCGTCCCCGCCGTGATCATACGAGTAATCAAGTCAGAGAAGTTTTTTGAACCGAAAATGAACTCAGCCCAGTTGATTGAGCCTCCGCCATTGATTTGCATCGTGGCCATTCGTTCACGCATCATCGCTTCTTGCGCTTCCATTTTCTTTTGGTATGCTTTGATGTCTGCTTCGAGATCTTCAATCTTCATCTCAGTACGTTTGATTTCTTGGCGCTTCGCTGCGACATCATAGATGATATCTTGGAGCTGCGCGTCCATTTTATTTACTTCTTCTTGCACCTTCGAAATTTCTTGATTGTTCGCTTGAATTTTTGAAGATGTGTTCGCTTGGTTGTCTTTTACGTTTTTACGTTGGTCTTGAACTTTCTTCTGTTGCTCTTGTTTCTCTTTGATTGTCGTCGAGGCATCAGCCACCGAGTGTGATCCAAGAAGCAAGGCACTGAGCGTCAGTGTCGAGACGGTGCGTTTCCAGTTGATCAATGCGGACATCCTTTCTAAACTAAACAGAGTATACATAACGGTCTTTTATGAGGTCGATTTTGCTATGTAACAAAAACGATTAAATTTTCAGTTTCAACACGATTAATTATATCGAAGAGTTCAATGTTTTCCTGTTAAAGTTATATTTCACTTTTATTACGATAAAAAAGTGGGTGTACCTCCTGGTACACCCACTTTCGCTTACTGTCAGCGATCTAATCATTTGTGATATTTCGAAATGTTCTTGTAATAATAGTTGAAAATAGCAACGTATTACCCTTATGTTCAAAAAACATCTTTTCCAACGTTTCTACAATTCACCATTCCCAAAAAACGTAAAAAGGGTCATCCTTCAATCAGCCCGAAGGTGTACATGAAGGACGACCGAGTGGTTCGTTGCAATGAACACGAGGGTCTTACAAGATGAAGTATACCGCTCGATTATTAACCTGCTATGGATTTTTGATTACAATTTCAAAGCGCCGAGGATGACGAAGACCCAGGCTGCGATGAAGAGAACGCCACCGATCGGCGTGACAGCACCGAGCTTCGTGATGCCTGTAAGCGCCATGACGTATAGACTACCCGAGAAAAAGATAATTCCAGCGAACATGAGCCAGCCTGCCGTATTGAATTGGCTGATGCTGACACGCATTAAAATCGAGGCAAGAGCAATAATCCCGATTGCATGAATCATATGGTAGAGTACACCCGTCTGCCAGTTCGCGAGCATGTTTGGTGTGAGGCGTTCCTTCAATGCATGCGCACCGAACGCACCAAGTGCGACGCCGAGCGCCATGAGTGCTGCGCCGATGATGAGTAAGACTTTCATAATTCGTTCCCCCTTATCTAACTTGTCGTGCTGGTAAATTCCACTTTCGATAGTAGGATATCACTCGAAGGGTTGCAACGACAATGAGTAACGCATAGACGGGCAATCCGCTCTCGAGACGAAAGTAGTACGTGACGACGGCGATAATGATCGCCCAAATCGCATACACTTCCGATTGCAAAACGAGCGGCTTTCGACCCGCAAGTAAATCACGGACGACACCGCCGCCGACACCGGTCAATACGGCCGCCGCAATCGCTGCTGATAGCGGCAAATCGAGTTTAATCGCGACTTGCGCCCCTTGGAACGCGAAAGCGACGAGTCCGATGGCATCGACGATGACGCCCCAGCGTTCCCAGTGTGGCAAGACGACGCTCGGTAGCAGGAAGATGAGGAGAGCGACGAGAAAACAGAGAATAAATAAATCATTTTGTTGCCAAATTAAACTGACGGGATTGCCAAGCAGGACGTTTCGAATCGCCCCGCCGCCGAACGCGGTCGTAAACGCGAGCAGCCATACCCCAAAGATATCGTACTTTTCGTCCATCGCGATGATGGCACCACTCGCCGCGAACGCGACCGTTCCGACGACGTTGAGTAATTCCCATTCCATGAACATCCCTGGCCCTTTCTCTTAAGCATTGTATGGTACAGTAAAGATACAAAAAATCAGAACAGTCATGCGACTGCTTGTAAAGGATGTCGGTACTTTTATGAAACGAATCGCCTTGTTCCGCATATGGATAATCGTCACAATGTTCACCCGATTCATCATTAAAATTTACGCCTTCTCGCGCAAGCAACAACAAGGCCTGACAAATCAAGAAGAATATGAGGCACTCATGCTCAGTCTCGCCCGCGAGTATAAGCGGAACGCCTTGCGGTTAGAAGGGCTCTTGATTAAGCTCGGGCAATTCTTATCGATTCGGGCCGACTTATTGCCGACGTCCGTTTTAAATGAACTGTCCGAGCTCGTCGACCGTGTCCCGACGTCCGGTTGGGAGAAATCGCGTGCCATTTTAGAGGCGGATTGGGGCGTCCCGTACACACAGGTCGTCAAAGACGTCGACATCGACGCCGTCGCTTCGGCCTCGATCGGTGAAGTATATGGCGCCACACTAATCGAGAACGGCAAGCGGGTCGCCTTGAAAATCCAACGCCCAGACATCGAAAAAATCATCCGGACGGACTTTAAAGCGATGCGCATCGTCACGACGATGCTCAAACGGACCTCGCTCGCAAAATCGACCGACTTAGATAGCTTATATCGCCAAATGATTTTTGTCATCGGGGATGAATTAAATTTTCAAACCGAATTAAAAAATGCACACTACTTTAAAGCGAAATATGCCGAAAACCCGAACGTATATATCCCGGACTATTACGAGCACCTCTGTACGAACCGGGTATTGACGATGGACTGGGTCGACGCGCGTCGCATCACGGACCTCGCCTTCTTGAAAGAGAACAACATCGACCGTTCCGCGCTCGCCGAACGTCTGTTCACGATGGCCGCTGAGCAACTCTTGTTCGGTGGGAAATTTCATGCCGATCCCCATCCTGGCAACGTCCAAATTCGGGCCGACGGAACGATTATCTTGCTCGACTTCGGGATGGTTGGTTCGACGACACCGCAAGACATGGCGACGATTCGAAAAATCTTGCAGGCGTTCATCTCTCTCGACTACGACGGGGTCGTCGATGGACTGGAAGATTTGCGGTTCCTTCTACCGACAGCGAATAAACATAACATTCGCCAAGCGCTCGAGAAAGCCGTCACCTTTTACTTAGAGACCGACATCGACACGGTCGATACGAAGCTCATCGAAAAAGTGTTGCAAGATATTCAATTGCTTGTTAAAAATGAGCCGATTCAGTTGCCGGCCGAGTTCGCTTTCTTCGGGCGGGCCGCCTCAACGTTACTCGGGATTTTACAAATCCTCGACTCGAAAATTGACCTCTTTACGCTCGGGAAGCCAATCGTCATCCAGTGGCTCGAAGCGGACGGGACGACGATTCAAAACCGGTATGTCATGACGGCACTCAACTACGGTAAAAAGTTGTTGAACGTGCCACCGTTACTCGACAACTTTTTAAAAGAGCCAACCCGTAAACGTTTATCCGAACAAGCGATGTTCCAGCGTCAGCTCGAATCGAAGGAACTGTTGCACCGTCAGCTGTTCAATTCAGGATTGATTCTCCTCGGCCTGCTCGTCGGTCTTCTCGGCTACATCCGTCCTGACGAATGGTTGTTCTGGTCCGGCGGTGTCGTCGCCGTCGTCGCCTACTTCAACTCAAGACGCCTCGGTCGTAAGATTCGTCATTTGGCCCGGCAAGACTTTCGGGTTTAACACCGTCACGTTCCATCGTGGCGGTTTTTTGTTGCATCCATGTCGCGACGAGCGTGGCGACCGCTCGTACGTCGCGCGTTGTCGTCCAGCCCATCGTTGAAATTTGTAGACAGTTCGCCGCCTTCAAGTAGTCACTTTCAAATTGGACGCGGTACCCATGATAGTGCAGTTGGTTCCCAAGTTCAGATGACGAGAGAGGATCGGGTAAATGAAGAGCTAAAATCCCAGGCGCTTGATTCGGTTTCTTTTTGAAAGGGACACCGTGCTTTGCGAACGTCTCCTGCAGAACGTCCATCTTTCGTTGATGTGTCTCAATCTCGGCCTCGGTCAGTTCATCCAACGCCACCTCGAGTGCTTTGATTAAAGACATCGACTGCGTGAACGCGATGGGATCATACTGTGCCAAATCCAGATAGCGAGGAATCCGTCGAATCGGTTCAGCTCGTTTCTTCATGGCGACAAAAGCGAGGCCCGGAGCGGCCCGGAGCGCTTTTCCAGAAACGAATGTCACCAGATCGGCAAATGAATAGTCGATCTCAAACGTTCCGACCGCACTGATGGCATCGATCGCCACGATTGTGTCGTGTTCGCCTGCATAGCGACGCAATCGTTCCATGTCGACAAGTTCTCCGGTCGACGTCTCACAGTGAACGGTCCAAATCCATCTCGGTGCATACCGTTCCACTTCGCGCCAATCTGCCTCTGAATGGGGCATCGCGAGCACGTCAAATAAAAGGCCGGCACGTCTCGCATGATCCATGAGCCGTTTTCCGAACTCGCCCGTATCCAAGATGAGCCCGCGTCCCGCTAAACGCACCGCCACCGCGTCGTTCGCGACGGTCCCGCTACCGAGTAATGTATACATGTATGGCAACTTCACGAGACGGGATAACTTCGCCTGCACGTTTTGCAATAATCGCTTCGCTTCGTTCGAACGATGGGGCATCGGCTGTGACGTGAGGGCTTGACGTACGTTCAAAGAAAGTTCGACCGGACCGGCAAGTAGCAATTTCGGCCGTAAAACTGCAGACGTCTCCGACTCAAAGAAGCCAGCGCGCGTCAACAGCATCGGAATGTATCGGGCTTCCACCGGACCGACTGGAGGGGCGAACGGAACAAATCCGAAACGGCGATACAGCTTTTGTTCACGTGTCGTCCCGCTAATCACGACGCCCTCGACACCTCGTGCTAATGCGTCTTCCATCACGGCGCGCATCAAACCGGCGAACGTACGCGTATTTCGATAAGAACGGGTCACCGCGAGTAAACGAATTTCCATCCATTCCCCCGGCGGTAGCCGGACCCCTTTTTGTTCCAATGAAAAAGGATGCGCTGTACGTAAGGCGCACATCGCGACGAGATGGCCATCCTGTTCCCCGACCCAATATGTACTCGTGTCATAAAACCGGTCGACGAGGCGTCGTTCCTCGTTCGGTTGGTGCTGTGGAATCTCTTCCACGAACGTCTCATAATTCAACCGATGAATCGCCGGCGCATCTTCCGGCGTTGCTTGTCGAAATTCAATCATGTCGTTTTCCCCTTTCGATGATGCCACCAGATGATGCTTAGGATGACACATGAAATCATCACGTCGCTCCATTCACCGAGTGCCGCAAGAGGCAACAAGATGAGCATCACGAGCCCTGTCTCCCGAGAGTTGCCCGTCAGTTTGATGAAGACGAGTAAAAGCAAAAGACCTGCCACAAACCAAAGCGGGCTATACGCTAAAATAATTCCAGAAAAAACGGCATATCCCTTCCCACCACGTCTCATCTGCCAGAGAGGATAAATGTGCCCCACCGTCAAAGCGAGGGCGGTCTCCCAAAAATACGTTCCGCTAAACGATAAGACGAGGACTGTCTTCAAGACGTCGAACCCGTAGACAAATAAAAATGCTTTGACTCCACCTGCGCGAAACGCGTTTCTCGCCCCTGTATTACCGGATCCACTCTTCGAGAGGTCGTGTCCACTTATTAAACCGTAGAGGCGTCCCCCGAGCACACTGCCCACGAGATAACCAATGAGAATCATCCACATGATTCGTCTCCCCTTTGTAAAATTGTGTATGATTTTTGAAAACGGGTACTTTCTTACTGTGCACCTAGATGAAAGGGGAAATCAAGATGCGAGCTGAACATAACTGGATTAACGGGGAATGGATCGAGACGGATGAAACAATCGAAGTCCGAAATCCGGCGACCGGAAATATTATGGCAACGGTCACGAAGAGCGGAGAAACGGAGGCCCGTCGTGCCGTTGATGCCGCTCATGCGGCGTTGGCGGAGTGGCAACAAAAGACGGCCGAGGAACGCGGGGCGCTTTTACTCGAGTGGCATCGCTTGATTGAAGAGGAGGCGGAAACACTCGGCCGGACGATGGTCGAAGAACAAGGCAAGCCGCTAAAAGAAGCGATTGGAGAAATCCGTTATGCGAACGGCTTCATCGAGTGGTACGCGGCTGAAGGACGGCGCGTCTATGGCGAGACGATTCCCGCATCGGCGAACAACAAACGCATCTTCGCCATCAAGCAACCGGTCGGTGTTGTCGCAGCCATCACGCCATGGAACTTCCCGGCGGCCATGATCACGCGAAAAGTCGGTCCGGCACTCGCCTCGGGTTGCACCGTCGTCATCAAGCCCGCGTCGGCCACACCGTTGACCGCCATCGACCTCGTCAAACTTTCAGAAAAGGCCGGTTTCCCGCCGGGCGTCATCAACTTGGTGACGGGCACGGCTTCCGACATCGTCAAAGCGTGGCAACAAGACACACGTGTTCGGAAATTGACGTTTACCGGTTCGACCGAGGTCGGAAAAATGCTCATGCGTGACGCTGCCGATACGATGAAAAAAATCTCGCTCGAGCTCGGGGGGCACGCCCCGCTCATCGTTACCGCAAAAGCCGATTTGGAGAAGGCCGTTCCACAAGCGATTGCGACAAAGTTCCGGAACGCGGGTCAGACGTGTGTCTGCGCTAACCGTATTTACGTCGAGCGTTCCATCGTCGACGCGTTCTCAAAGAAGTTCATCGAGGCGGTCGAAGAGCTCAAAGTCGGCAACGGACTCGAAGACGGGGTCGATATCGGTCCGCTCATCGATGAGGCTGCTGTCGACAAAGTGATGAAGCATCTCGAGGACGCACAGATTCGTGGCGGTGAAGTGTTCGGTGGCGAACAGCTCGACGGCTTGTTCGTTCGCCCAGCTGTTGTCCGGTACGCGAACGAGGACATGCTTTGCATGAACGAAGAGACGTTTGGGCCGGTCGCCCCAATCGCCTCGTTTGATACGCTCGAGGAGGCGGTGGAACGGGCGAATGCGACACCATTCGGGCTCGCCGCGTACGTGTTCACCCAAGACATCAACGAAGCGCTCTACTTGGCCGAAGCACTCGAATACGGCATCGTCGGCGTCAACGATGGCCTTCCTTCGACGCCGCAGGCCCCGTTCGGCGGATGGAAAGAGAGCGGTCTCGGACGTGAAGGCGGTCACCATGGCATCGAAGAGTTTTTAGAAGTGAAATACATCTCGCTCGGTTTATAACAAAGACCGGTTGAACGCCATGTTCAACCGGTCCTTTTTTATGCGTTGATATAGGCGACTAAATCTGCCGGCGTCTCAATCACGTGATCGGCGAGCGCCCACTCTTCTTCGTTGCCGAATCCGAATCCGGTCAAGACGACAGGGAAGTCATGGGCGCGTGCCGCCTCGACGTCCGATTTGCGGTCCCCGACCATCATGTACTCCCCGTCCCCATGACGGAGACGGTGTGCCGTCAAGATGTCCGCCTTCTTCTCCCCGCTCACCGATTCGAGACATTCTGGCGCCGTCATGAACGGACGAATGCGTTGCGAGTCCAAAATCAAATTCAAGTAATGGACGCCGCAATTGCTCGCGGTCGTCAACGTGTGTCCGTCAGCATGGAGCGTTTCGAGCATTTCATATATGCCATCGAACAACACGTGTTGCCCTTCCATTGCGCGCTCGAGTGTCTCATGACGGAGCTTTCGGATTTGGCGAATCTCTTCAATCGTCGCCTCCGGGATGACGTGCTCCCAAAACGCGTTGCCGGCGAGTCCATAACCTGAGCGGACCGTTTCCTCGTTCGGTTTCGGTAAATGCGGGAGCGCTTCGAGCGCTTCGTGAATCGCCTTTGTCATCGGAACGGTCGTGTCGACGAGCGTCCCATCGATATCAAATAATATCACTGCCATGGTCATTACCCCTCTCTTCTACTTCCCTTACCGTAGCAGAATGCCCGAAAAAGCTAAAGCAGAAACGTCGTTAGGTCAAAAGTCGGTCTCTGCAAATTGGACCTAAAACTCTTTACATTTTCTCAAAATGAAGGAAACGCGACTGCAATGTGCGTCCGTTATAGTTCGGTTTGTAAGATTCATCACTTAAGGAGGCAGACAAATGAAACGAACATGGATGATTGGAACGCTCGCCCTCGGCTTGACGGCCGGAACATGGACAGCAGGATTACATAATCAAGAAGCGGCCGAAGCAAATGGCAAACACGGAAAGGGGGCAGTCAAGAACGTCATCTTCATGATTCCTGACGGCTATTCCGCGGCTTACGCAACAAACTATCGCTGGTATGCGGGTGAAGATGAGACGGCGCTCGACAAGCGATTGACCGGCATGATGCGCACCTATTCCGCAAATTCCAAGGTGACGGATTCGGCCGCGGCCGGCACGGCGATGGCGACCGGTGTGAAGACGAATAACGGGACGATCAGTATGGATCCGGATGGGAACGAGTTGACGTCCGTGCTCGAGAAAGCGAGCCAAAACGGAAAAGCGACCGGACTCGTCGCCACGTCGACGATCACGCACGCGACACCCGCCGTATTCGCCTCGCACGTTGCTTCACGAGCGAGTGAAGCCGAGATTGCCAAACAATACATGGACGCTCTCGAAGTCGACGTCCTGCTCGGCGGTGGTCAAAAATATTTCAATACGGAAGCGAACGGCGGACTACAAAAAGAAGACTTGATTAAACGCGCAGAAGAAGCCGGTTATACGTATGCGACGAACCGTGACGAGTTAAAAGCTGCCAAGTCCGCTAAATTACTCGGTCTATTCGCGGACGATGCGATGGCACCTGAACTCGATCGCGATCACACGAACGAACCGAGCTTGGCCGAGATGACTGACGCGGCCCTCACTTCACTGAAACAAGATAAAGATGGGTTCTTCCTCATGGTTGAAGGAAGTCAAATCGATTGGGCGGGACACGCCCATGATGCCGCATGGGCGATGAAGGACGCAGAAGCGTTCCACGAGGCGTTCGAGGCTGCTCTCCAATTCGCGATGAAGGATAAACAGACGCTCGTCGTCGTTGCCGGAGACCATGACACCGGCGGCATGTCCGTAGGCGGCTATGGCGAATACGTCGCAAAACCGGAAGTGCTTCGTTCCGTTACGGCGACTGGAGACTTCATGGTCGATGCGTTCGATGAGGAGCTGACAAACGTCGAGGCTGTCGTCGAGCAGTATACGTCGATGACGCTCACACCGAAGGAGGCTGAACTGATTCGATCTGCGGAGGAGTCAAAACGCGTCATAACCTTGAATGAAATCATCAGTAAGCGGGCCTATGTCGGTTGGACGACGACTCAACATACAGGTGTCGACGTGCCGCTCTACGCATACGGCCCCCAACAAGAACGGTTCAATGGATTGCTCGACAATACGGATGTGCCAAAGCATATCCTACAGGCGATGAAACTGAAATAGGTGTAAAAAACCGGCTGAATCATGTCAGCCGGTTTTTTTATGATTCACGCCAAAAGCTCATCCCGCCCTTGACCGAATAGACGTCTGTATAGCCTGCCTTCTGTAACATCACGGCCGCCCGTTGACTACGCATCCCGCTTTGACAGATGACATAAACGGGACGGTCTTTCTCTTTCGGATATTGGGCATGCGCGCGCAAGAAGCCGGAGAGAGGCACATTTTTCGCCTGTTGAATATGACCACCTCGATATTCTTGCGGTTCCCGCACGTCGAGCAACTGAATGTTCTGTTCCTCGCTAATCTTACGCTTCAGTTCACCCGTCGACACCGTCTTCACACTGCTCCGCTTCGACCACCACACGTAAATCAATCCAATCAAGACTGCTACAAACAAGAAATCAATCATCGGTCTACCTCCATCCTCATTCCTTATCGTCACCCCGATTATACCCCCTTAGGTATATAAGTCAACAAAATTGGGTTAAAAAAAGCCACGCCGATGGCGCAGCTTAAAAATCGAGCAGTGAATCAGTTTTCGGTTGTTCGTCCTCTTCGAGCGGAATGCCGAGAAAGGCCGCCATTTGCCGATCGAGTGGAGGCTTCTCCATCGCAGGCGCTGCCGTCACCGGCATAGACGGTTGAACGGAGGGACTCGGGGCCGAGTCCGCAAGCAATAGTTCGCAGTAGCCCATCAGCTTGGCCACATGCCGTTTTTGCGTCTCACCGTTCGACTGCTCGATTTGGTTCATCACGTGTTTCATTTGGGCGATGAGTTGTTGTTCGGTAATCATACGTCCACATCCTTTACCCATCATTGTGCAGGAAAACGTGGCAAGCCGGCAAGTGTCACGCTTGTTCGTCGCGGGTGGCGAGCCATGCTTGGAACGCCTCAAAATCATACCGGACTTGATCTCCGTAAAATTTAGCCCATCTCGCAATTTGACGGATAAAGAGCGGTTTGGCGTCTCCGATTGCGGCGGCAATCCGCTCACTTGCCTCATAATCAAGGACATTCGCATCCGCATCTGCACGGGCATGGACCTTGGCCGTAATTTCAGCTTGAACGTTCAACGTCTCAATAAGCGCCGCCTCGTCTTTGATGTGTTTCGCCTTCACTTTCCGTTTATACGGGGAACGTTGTCGTACATAATATTCGTGATCATCGATTGTCAAATAACCGAGGTACGGGTCCCCGCTATGCACCATCGCCCGTTGCGCCACTGTCACCCGTGCCCCTTGATGGGAGAGACCGTTCTCGAACAACGGATGCGTCGGCAAGAAAAGGGACGGGACGGCCGACTGGGCCTCTTTCATCTCAAGGATGACGTCTTCGTCATGTTCGTCATCCGCGCCTTCAATCAAGATGTAATAGCGCTCTAAGCCAATCGAGGCCGTTCCGCTATCGAGTTTGACGGCGATGTCTTTTACGCCGTAATGGTCGGCATGATGGCGATGCGCTTCTTTCAACGACGACAAATAGTCGGGCCAGGCCGCTTTGATTTTGGCCGCCATCGTCTCGCTTACCGGAATCAAGTCCTCGCTCGTCGCGAAGTATCGCTCCTCATCGCGCACCTCAGTCCGTTCGGCCATGAACGCATCTTTTTTCGCCTCGGCTTTTTTAATCACTTTTTTGATCGCTTTGCACGTGTTTGCTTTCGTGAACTGGACGTCCTCGTTTTTTCCGTTTGCATAGCGCTCAATCGCTTTGGCATACGTTTTCGCGTATGACTCGATTGCCGCTGTCGCGTCGAGCCCGGCTTCTGTGGCAAACAAGTCGACCGAGATCGCCATTCGCAACACATCGAACAAATAGGAACCGATGTACGCTTCGTCGAAGTCGTTCACGTCATAAATGATCGTACCGGCCCCATCCTCGAACACACCGAAGTTCTCAAAATGCAAATCCCCTTGGATGAACGTCGGATGCGCGTCCCCGGTGTCAAATGCGAGCGGGACTTTCGCAAAATCGTAATAAAACAAGTGGGAGCTGCCCCGGAAAAAAGAAAACGGGCTCGCGCTCATTTTCGTGTATTTTTCACGCCGTGCTTCCTCGGACAAGTTTCGAATCGACGTATCATAATAATCAAGGACGGTCGCAATCGTCTCGCGACGAATTTGTTGCTTGACTGAAGTGAACATCGCCTTCTCCCCTTCACGCGTCAAATAAATGCTTATATTCTCCGTAGCCGGCTGACTCGAGCTCTTCTTTCGGAATAAACCGAAGCGAGGCTGAATTGATGCAGTAACGCAATCCACCAAGTTCTTTTGGACCATCGTCGAACAAATGACCGAGGTGACTATCGGCACGTTTGGAACGAACTTCGGTCCGTACCATATGATGCGTTGTGTCCATATTCAAATCGAGTTGCTTTTCTTCAATCGGACGCGAGAAGCTCGGCCAACCGCAGTTCGACTGAAACTTGTCACGCGATGTGAAGAGCGGTGTCCCGTCGATGATATCAACGTATAACCCTTCTCGCTCCTCGTCCCAATATTCATTTTGAAATGGCGGCTCGGTTCCGTTCTCTTGCGTGACTTTATATTGCATCGGGGTGAGCCGTTCTTTTAATTCTTTCTGTTGCTTCTTATCGCTCCACGCCTCTTTGATGAATTTCGCGCGTCCTGAACCGACACGATACATCTCATAACGGAACGGATTCTTCTTGTAGTAGTCTTGATGGTAGTCTTCCGCTTCCCAAAACGTCTGGGCTGGACGAATTTCGACTTCGATGGAACGATCGAATCGGCCTGACTCCTCGATTTCTTGCTTCGATTGTTCAGCCGCTGTACGTTGTTCTTCCGAATGGTAGAAAATCGCTGGGCGATACGATTCCCCGCGGTCGTTAAACTGTCCACCGCCGTCGGTCGGATCGATTTGACGCCAATAAATGTTTAATAACTCCTCATACGAGATGACGTCTGGGTCATACGTGACTTCGATTGCTTCTAAGTGCCCCGTTGTCTCCGAACAGACTTGTTGATACGTCGGGTTATCGACATGTCCGCCTGTATAACCTGAGACGACCTGCTCGACACCCTCGTATTTATGAAACGGTTTGACCATACACCAAAAACAGCCTCCCGCAAATGTAGCTTTTGCCATGATACATCCCTCCTTACTATGTAGTGTACCCAAAAAAATGAAGCGAGAACAAAAAACGAGAACCACGAACGTGTTCTCGTCTTTAATCCTCGACCCGATTCATATGGCGCATCACTAAAAATAAAATGACACCGACGATTCCAGCGCCAAGAATGGTCAAGGCCGGGTTGTTTCTTGCCGATAATGTATAGAAGATCGCAAGTCCGATCAAGATGAGCGCAATCGGTATGAATGCTCGTTTAAAATGATCCCAATACCGCACAGACAGTCCCCCTTTTTTTCTATCATACCAAACATCTTTACTCGGATAGAAGGAAAGCTGTGGACCCAATCGAGGAGGAATAGACATGACTATGGATGCTATATGGGCGAATCGCCCTACACTGCTATGGGAAGAACGGTTAAATGACGGCGACGATATGTACACACTTTCAGGAATTCGAGCCGTTGATGCCGCACTACACCAATACGTGACGACCTTGTCTCATTCGGATGGTACTGAAACGAGTATTCGTACAGCGGTGCGCGATCTCGTTTTACGGCTGAACGAGCTTGATGAAGCATATGACTACTTCATTGAGACGATGGAACGTGAAGAGCTGTATGACTTTATTAAAGCGGGGGCAGCACTTGTCGGTTACGAGACCGAAGACGACATGACTGAAGAGTGGCGCGAATGGTGAGCCGATTGAAACCATTCATTCGCTAATCATTGTGCTACACTAAAACTAATTATTTCCATTTTCACGCGGGGGGACTGTGTCCATGCTCACTATCATCAACTCCTTCTTTATCGATTTATGCATCTTGTTTACACTGTTCACGATCTCGTTTCTGCCTTTTCGGAACCGGCCGCGTCTCACTCCAAAGTCGCCGTTCAAAGCTCGCGTGCTTCTCGGGATTCAGAGCGGTGTGATCGCGTTGATTTTATTGGCAAACGCCCTTCATCTTGAAGGCATTCTCATTGACTTACGGACCATTCCTATCACACTTGCTGTTTTATTTGGGGGCTGGGTGAGCGGAGTCGTCGCTGCCGTGTTGTTTCTGATTGGTCGATTCTTCATGATTACAAACGGAGAGTATGTCGGTTTCTACCTAGCCATCATTACGATGATTGCCCTCGTCGTACCGACGAGCTTGTTACGATTAAAGCTCGACAATACACGTACCACATTGCTTATCTTCATGACCATTAGCGTAATTGTTTTCGGTTCCGCCTTGTTCTACGCGTTACCGCTCGAGCTATTTTATCCGATTTTGCTCGTCTATATTGTGATGACCTATCTCGGTGCCGCCGCCTCTTACCGTCTATTACATGAACTGCGTCGTCATTTTGAGAATGTACAACATCAACAACAGCTCGCCCGCACGGACGCTTTGACCGGAATCGCGAATCGTCGTCGTTTAAACGAGGCGATGGCCAATCTGACCGTCGAGGCAGAAGAATACGCACTCATCCTTGTCGACATCGACCACTTTAAACGTGTGAATGATACATATGGCCACGACGTCGGGGACGACGTGCTACGTGAACTCGGCATGCTTCTTGTCGACGAAAGCCGCGAAGACCACCTCGTCGGGCGGTTTGGCGGGGAAGAATTTTTAATCATCATGCCAAACGCTCAAAAAGATGATGTCTCACGTCTTGCCGAATCTATACGAGAAAAAGTCTCAACGTTCCCGTTTGAGACGAGTGCCGGCACGCTTCACATCACGGTTTCGCTCGGCGCCTGTCATTCGAACGATATCGAAGTCGACAGTGTGTTAAAACACGCCGATGAAGCGTTATACCACGCAAAAGAATCGGGACGTAATCGCTTCATATTGGCGTCATAAAGCCGAAAAACATTCGTAAAGGTGTAACACGTTTGTCAGTTTTCCTGCTTTACTTTCCCTAGTTGAATCGGTACACTAGGCTAGACTTTGGTTCGTATGCCTAGTAATTATCGATTTGACTAGAAAAAGGGGAAACATATTTCATGACAGTCTTGTTATCACTATTTGGTTTGATGTTCGTGGGATCTTTTGTCCTCGACTATCAACGCGGTAAGTCGTTCCGTCAATCACTCTTTGGGGGAGTCGATACGTTGAAGCGGAACTTATTCATCTTTTTACGTACATCCATCTCCATGATGATTTTCATCGGACCACTCTTACTCATTTCGATGTTTGCCTTCCCGCGTCTCGTCGGCTTCGATACGATTGCCTCTTTTATGATCGCCGTTTTGAGCATCGGGTTCGCCGAACGCATCATCGGCATGATTGTGGCTCCACTCGTGCGCACGTTTTGGCATCAACGCGGAACTTTGATGCCGCTCTATCTTGATGCGGGCCTCTATATTTTCTTACTCTCGATTCTCATCTTCGAGTTTCTTATGAATATTCCGGGCGTGGACATCGTTTCGCCGATCATCGCCATCTTTTACGCGTTCGCGTTGTTCTATATTCGCTATCTCTTTAGTTTGCTTCGGTTCACGCTCAGTAAAGGCGTCCCGTCAAACTGATTTCTTTCACTGCAACCAACGTACGGTTGCAGTTTTTCTTTTGAATTTTAATTGACAATGAGAATCGTTATCATTTATACTCAACGTGTAGCTCCTAAAAGCTTGACGCGCTCGTTCCCCAAACGCAGGCGTCACGTGGATTCCCCTCCACGACACTCTTTTTGAAAGCAATGCGACAACCCCCATTTGTTGCACCCAGATTTGCCATAGAAAAACGAGCGGCTCTCCGACGGAGCCGCTCGTTTTTCGTTTAAGCGAACACATCTTGTTCAATTTGCTTTAACGCATAGAACGTGCCACGCGCCTGCATCAACTCATCGTAAGAACCCATCTCGATGACACGTCCGGCTTCCATGACGATAATTTGATCGAACGCCTCAAGACCGTTCAGTCGGTGACTGACCATGACGAGCGTCGCCGCCTGAGCTGTTTTAAACATCTCGGCGTATACGTCCGTCTCGGTCCGTGCATCGAGCGCTGACGTCGCTTCGTCAAGTAGCCAGAGCGAACCGTTTTTGAGTAGTGCCCGGGCAATCGCGAGTCGTTGGCGTTCCCCACCCGACAAGTTGGCGCCTTTCTCAAGCACCGGTTCATCGAGCGAAAAGTCGAGCCGGACGCTTTTGAGCGCGGCCGCCATCGCCTCGTCCGTATGGTCACCAGCGAGCGCCAAATTGTTTCGCACCGTCCCAAAGAAAAAGTGATTCTCTTGAAGGACGACGCTCGCATGTTCCCAAATTGATGCCTGTGTGACGTCGTCGAGTCGCGTCTCGTCAATGAAGATGTCGCCTTCATCGGGGCGGATAAAAGCGAGGAGCGCTTGAACAAGCGTCGATTTCCCAGAGCCGCTCGGCCCGACGATGGCGGTCTTCGACCCGCTCGGGAAGACCGCATCGACGTCGACGAGGACGTCCCGGAACGTGTCAGGGTATCGGTAGTTCACGTGACGGACAGAAACCTCCGGTGCTCCGAGGAGCGTGATGGCGCGTCTTTCCGCTTCGGCTTGTTCCATCGCTTCACTTGGCGCCACGACTTCAAACAAGCGATCGGCCGCCTGTTTGCTGTCGGCAAAGTGGCCCGGGAAGACCGCCATCGGCGTCGCGTTCTCGAACGCCGTGAGCGACATCATAATGAGCATGGCGAGAAACAAACCGTCGAGCTCTCCGCCTACGACCAAGTAGGCCCCAATCGCAAGCACGCCCCACGAGACGAGTAACGACGCACCGACGACGAGCGACGAATTGAAGAACTGACTCGTCACATCTTCGCGCTCAGCCGCCACGTAGCGGTCGCTTCGTTCCATCAAGTCTTGTTTCGTCTTTCCGAGATGTTGATGGAGCAACAGGTCACGATACCCGTACATCATCTCCGTCATCCCACTTGATAAGTCGCCACGAAGTGACCGTAGTTTACGGTCGTGCCGAGCCCGGACGCGTGCGAAATAGGCCGGAATGAGAAAACCGGTCACAAAGACGCCGAACAAAATCCAGAGACTGACGAAAATCGAGAAGTAGGTGACGAAAAAGATGGTGCTCAAGAAGACGAGCACTAAAATAATCGGCGGATAGAAGACGCGTAAAAAGTAGTTCTGTAAACTCTCTACGTCTCCGACGACACGGGCGAGCAAGTCACCGCTTCGATACTTCGCGAAGATGTTCGGGACGAGCGGCTCGAGTTGTCGATAAAACCGGACACGGAGTTCACTTAAGATCGTGAACGTCGCCCGGTGCGAGGCGAGACGTTCTTGATACCGCGCGCTTGCCCGGATGACACCGAACAACTTGATTAAGACGACGGGAATCATGAGCGCATAGAGCGGCGGCACGAGGCCGGCCCGTGAGACGAGATAGCCGCTCGCTGCGAACAAAGCGACGGCGGCAAGTCCCGCCGCATACCCAAAGAAGATCGAGAGGATGATATCCTTCTTCTCTCGCATCATCCATTTTGTGATTGTCCAAAGTGAACTCATCCGCTCACTCCTTTCTGTAACGTGAACAAGTCGGCGTAGGCTGGGACGTGTAACATCTGTTCATGTGTCCCGCTCGCAACGAGCGCCCCGTTGTCCATAAACCAAATTGAATCCGCCTGTTTAATCGTATGCAAACGGTGGGCGACCGTGACGAGCGTCGCGTCACGCGACAATTCTTCGATGGAGCGGCGCACGATTTGCTCGGTCATCAAGTCAAGACCGGTCGTCGGTTCATCAAACAGGATGATGCCTGGACGCTTCAGAAAGGCACGGGCGAGTGCGAGCCGTTGCCGCTCGCCGCCAGATAAGCCGTATCCGCCTTCGCCTAGTTCGGTGTAAAGCCCGTTTGGCAGATGACGAATCACGTCGACGAGTCCGGCCGCTTCGGCCGCGCGCATAATCGCCGCTTCGTCAGCGGTCTCTCCGAGTGCGATATTGTCGGCGAGCGTCCCTGCGAACAAGTAAGGTGTCTGCGAGATATAACCGACCGTCCCATACCACGACGTGTCAGTATACGAATGGAGCGATTCCCCGTCGACGAGGACGCGACCTGTATCGGGATTGACGAGCCCGGAGAGTAGATTCAACACCGTCGTCTTCCCTGACCCACTCGCCCCGACCAACGCGATGTGAGACCGCGACGGAATGGTAGCGCTGAGCGGTTGTAGCGTGAAGCGGCCGCCCTTGTATTGGAACGACACCTCTTCGAGTCGAAGCTCTGGGGTGCGACGCGTCAGTTCACGCTCGCCCCACGTAATGCGATCATCCGGAGCGTCGAGTGCTTCAAAGATTCGGTCGGCCGCCCCCATACTGCCGCGGCCGGTGTGGAACGCGCCACCGAGGTCTTTGATGGCCAAGTAATATTCAGGAGCTAGGACGAGGATGAGGAAGCCGGCAAAGAACGTCAAGTTCTGCCAGACGACCATTTGGAGCGCCACTTCGAGGGCGACGACCCCGGTACTGAGCATCGAGATAAACTCGAGCATCAGGCCTGACAAGAACGCTGTCTTTAAGACGACCATCGTGGCGTCTCGGAAGTCGAGACTGCTCTTCTCAATCGCTTGCGCTTCCCGCTCCGTCCGTCCATATAGCTTGAGCGTTGTCAGGCCTTGCAAGACGTCTAAAAACTTACCAGAGAACTGATTCATCTTCTCCATCTGCTGTTCGGATTTCTTTTGCGTCGCAATCCCGATAATGATGAAGAAAATCGGGATGAACGGCGCCGTCACCATCATGATGACCCCTGAAATCCAATGTTGACTGAAGACGACGATGAGAATGAGGAGCGGAATAATCGACGTCTGAATGACTTGAGGCCAATATTGGCTAAAGTAGGCGTCGACCTCGTCGACAGCGTCCATATACACGCTTACTTTCTTGCCGGATTGTCCCGAGAGTGACGTCTCCACCGGATTCGACGTATAGCGGTCGAGCAACTGTCGACGAAGCGAGCGTTTCGCCTTCTCCGACAGACTCGCACCGATCCGTCCCGAGACGTAACCGAACATCGCCCGCATCAGGAGCGCGAGGACGAGCCAGCCGAGCGCCGGAAGGACGCTTTCGAATGATTGATTTTGTAAGAAAACACGGTCGACGACGTCGACGATTAAATACGCTTGGGCCAAAATCGACAATCCGATCATGACGGCCGAGATGACGAGGCCGATGATGTGTCGTTTTTCAGCTAACGCGAGGGCTTGCAGTCGTTTCACTGCGTTCATCCTTTCTAGCAAGTCATAACATCATTTCTTTGTGATGATTCTCACTAATTATATCGCATGCATCGTTTCATAGCGAACGCTTCGCTTGCAAGAGCATGCAAAAACACCGTGCCAACGCGCGGTGTCACGGTGTCGCTTGTTCAAAATATTCCGGATGCTCCGTCACGAGTTGACGGGCGTCAACTTGCAGGATGTCTTCTTTTCGTAGCCGGGACAAAATACTCGAGACTGTCTCCCGTGACGTTCCCGATAAGCGTGATAGTTCGATCGTCGTGAACGGGCAACGGATGCGGATGCTGTCGGCCTCGCGCTCCCCTAAGTCTTCCATCAAATAATGAATCGTATGGAGCACCCGATCGGTCGCACTGGATGTGGTGATTTCTTGCAGCCGTCGTTCGTGTAGGTCGAGAATCCGATTCATCTGTCCGATGATATGTAACAGCATCGTCGCATTTCTCGAGACGAGTTGTTCGAATCGGTCTGCCGGCATATAAATGACCGTGATATCAGTGAGCGCCTCCGCGGAGTGACGATACGATGTCGTCGAAAACATTCCGCTATACGGGAATAGCTGCTTCGGCTTCAAATAATCGGTGTATTGGGAAGTGGCCGCCTCATTCAACCGTTCGAGCTTGACGTAGCCGTCCATTAAAAAATAGACGCGTTCTCGTGGGTCCCCTTCCATGAACAGCACCTGCCCTTTTCGATACGCTCGGTGGTACACATGGGGCAATAATGCATCCAATTCTCGGCTGGCACATTTCTCGAACACATCGATTTGCCGCAAATCCTCTACTGTCCATCTCGATCTCATGTCGCATTCCTCTCTTTCACAAATGCTCGTTTTCTCTTTAAGTATAGCGCTCATTTTTGTGTAAACGCTTTCAAAATCCGACAGTTTTCTGACAAGAAAAAGAGGGGTTTCCCCCTCTCGTCAGTCGAGCATCAGTTCCATGATGGCATCTTGTAAGTCGCGATCCAATTCGAGCGCATGTAAGTCAAACAGCCACGCTTCAAGCCGGGTTTTCGCCGCGGCCGACCGATAGAGTCGGTCTTTCAAATCGTACGCGATCTCCGCTCGGTCAAGGAATTGGTAGAGGCGGTCGAGACGATTGTCATTCGTCGTCAGTTCGACCGGGAGCTCAACGGTCAACTCTTCCTCAATCGGACCGAGTTCGATGCGAAGTGTTTGGGTCGCCCGCTCATATTCACCTTCCGCTTTCACGCCGCGTACAAGCAAGGTGATATTCCGTTCTTCTGGTAAAACGGTCGTGTCCCCACTCACGCGGATGTGTAAGCGTCTCGTTTCCCAATCGAGGGTGAACGTCGTCTCCGCATAGGCCCCCGTCTCATAGGAGCGGTCCGTCCCGTTATCTTCAAACAGTGTGAACGTATTCGAGGCGCCGGGAAAGACGACGACTTCCAGTTCAGACGGATTGTCCGTGTCGTTGCTGCCAGGGTGATGCGCTGCCATCGGGACAATCGCCCCGGCTTTCGCGAACACAGCTTGTTCATCGAGTCGGCGGAAGGCACGTACAGATTTTCCACCGACATAATGATGTCCGGTGAAGAAATCGAACCAGTCGCCTTCCGGTAACCAAACGTTCGCCGGTGCGACGTGGAGCCGGTCATTTCGTTTGACGACAATCGGGGCCACCACCAGCTCACTGCCGAAATAATACTGATTCGGCGCTTCGTACGCCATCTCATCTTCTGGATGGTCATAATACATCGGCAAAATGAGCGGTGTCGCGTCCATATGATTGCGCCAATTCATCGTATACAAATAAGGCACGAGTTGATGCCGGAGTCGAAGGAATTGTTTCATCGCCTGTTCGGCTTCCATGCCAAACCGCCATGGTTCTTTTCCATTGAAGATGCTAAATGTGGAATGGAGTCGCGTAATCGGACTGAACACACCGAAAGCGACCCACCGTGCCGCGAGTTCATCGTCTTTCACGCCGCGGTAATGCCCACCGATATCATGGCTCCACCAGCCGTAGCCGATATTCGACGCCGTCGCCGTGAAGTACGGTTGAAACGCCAGTGAGGCCCACGAGATGAGCGTGTCGCCTGAAAATCCGACCGGATAGCGGTGACTCCCCGGGCCTGCATAACGAGAAAAGATGAGCGGGCGATTACCGTCACGCGCGATGTCGACCGCGTGATAATGGTTCAGCATCCAAAGCGGATCGAGCCCTTCCATCTTCGACGTCGATCCCTGTTGCCAGTCAATCCACCAAAAGTCGACGCCATCCGCTTCATGAGGATGATGCATCTGCTCAAAATAGGATTGGATGAAACGCTTATCCGAAAAGTCGAACGGGATGCGGTCCCCGGTCTCAGGATCGATTCCCATCGCTTCAGCCATCGCCGCGTATTGATCTTCAAACGCACGGACACCGTCGGCAGGGTGTAGGTTCAACGTCACGAGGAATCCTTCTTCTTTCAACCAACTCAAGAAGCCTTTCGGATCCGGGAACAAGTTTTTATTCCATGAATAGCCCGTCCAGCCGCTTCCGTATTCTTCCGGAATGTCTGTCACGTGCCAATCCATATCAATGACGCTGACAGAGAACGGGATGTCTTCGGTCTTGAATCGATGCATCAGGCTCTTATATTCCGTTTCATCGTATCGCCAGTAACGGCTCCACCAGTTGCCTAACGCTTTGCGCGGCAGAAGTGGCGTCGGGCCCGTCAATTGATAAAAATCGCGCAGTGCTTGTCGATATTCATGGCCATACCCGAAGTAATATAAATCATGAATCCCTTTTCGACGAGGTTCCACGAACCGATCTTCGGTCATGATAAAGGATGTCGAGTCGTCAATCACGGCGTAGCCTTGTTTCGAGGCAATCCCTTCTTCAAGCTCGACCGCTCCGTCCACATGGTCAAGTGTCCGGGCCGTCCCTTTTAACGTACGTTCCGTGCCGTGGAACATATAACGACTGTAATACGTACTAAAGTTCCCTTTCACGTCCACGTAGAGCGTGTTCGGCGCAAACGGGCCTTTTACATAATATAAGTGCACATGCTCGGTGATGATTTGCAACTCATGCTCATTTTCTACGACCCGAAAATCAGGGACATCGAACGCGCGATTCCAAACGACTTGTGTCGGACGGTCTTCAAAGATACCGTCTTCGGCGTATTCCATCCGAATCAATTGGCTCGTGAGTACAGTAAAGCGATAACAACTCCCTTGAACGATGGCTCGATCGTCCGCATTCGGTTTCATTTGTTTCGTATAGACGTTGTCTTGTTCAAATAAACGCATAGTGTCGAGCGTTGCCGCTCTTCGTCACTTCCTTTCTATTTGTGCAAACGTTTACACTGTCGATGATACCAATGTCAGTTTCGACATACAACTTTCCTTCCCGATGTGTCCGGTTCGAAAACGGGAGGATGTGGCAGATGTAAAAAGCCGTGACCTCGTTGGAGGCCACGACCTAGTTATTGTTGAAGTGTCGGCGCGAGCCGAACGCGTGTCCCAATCGAGCCTCGTACCGCCGCATCCGCCTGTTCGAGTGACGTGATGATGGCGACACGTCGTTCTCCAGTCTCCGCGAACTGAAGGGCGGCCCGGACTTTTGGCAACATGCTGCCCGGGGCGAATTGACCTTCGGCGATATAGACGTCGAGTTGTTCTTTCGTCGTCTCTTCAAGCGCCGCTTGTTCCGGCGTCCCATAGTTGACGTAAACGTGATCGACCGCCGTCAAGATGAGCAACAGGTCGGCCTCGACGAGTTCAGCTAGTTTCGCGGCCGCGAAATCTTTATCGATGACGGCCTCGACACCAACGTAACCTTCGGGGGTGTCCACGACCGGGATGCCTCCTCCGCCCGAGGCGATGACGATGTGTCCGTTGTCAACGAGGTCCCGGATGACCGCATGCTCACAAATCGCGACAGGAAACGGGCTCGGGACGACCCGTCGATACCCACGTCCAGCATCCTCTTTAAACAAGAAGCCGGTCTCACGTTCAATGTGTAACGCCTCTTCCTCGGAATAAAATGGACCGATTGGCTTAGTCGGGTGACTGAATGCACTATCGTTCGGATCGACTTCAGCTCGCGTGACAATCGAGACGACCGAGCGCTCGAGCCCACGTTTACGGAGCGCTTTCGTCAGCGCGTTCTCAAACCAATAGCCAATCATGCCTTGCGTCATCGCCCCACAGACATCGAGCGGCATCGCCGGGGTCGCGTCGCTATTAGAAGCTGCTTGTTGCAACATCAAATTGCCGACTTGCGGTCCGTTCCCATGTGTGATGATGACCTCGACCCCTTCTGCGATTAGTCCTGCCAACGCATCGGCTGTCAGGTCGACGGCACGCATTTGCGCGGCAGCGGTCGCGTCTTTTCCTTGTTGGATCGCATTGCCACCGAGGGCGATGACGACTCGTTTCTTCATCATGGTTATTCCCCCAATCAAATGACTGAAATATTGCCTGAAATGATCCGGACGAGCGCGAAGATGGCGAGTCCCGTTAAGAGCCCTGCGACAATCCATTCGGTCTTCGTCAGCGACTTGATGCCATTCTCACGTTGCGCTTTCACATAAAGCAAAGTGCCTGGCGCATACAATAAAGTCGTCAATAAGAGATAATCAACGCCGGCTGCGTAGATGAGCCAAATCCCGTAAATTGAGGCAACGACACCAATCGCAAGGTCGCGAGTGCGCCGTTCTCCCACATTGTAACCGATGCGATTTTTCGCGACTTTCACCTGATAAAACGCCGAGAACGCATAAGGAATCAAGATGGCGCTCGATGCGAGCGAGAAGGCAAAATTATACGCCGCGTCCGAGAATAAAAACGTGAACAGGAACAACTGAATCAACCCGTTCGTGAGCCAGAGTGCGTTGACCGGCGCATTGTTTCGATTTTCTTTCGTGAACCACTTCGGAAAGACGCCATCTTTTCCGGCAACGAACGGGATTTCTGCAGCGAGCAACGTCCAGCCGAGCCAAGCACCGAGTACCGAGATGACGAGCCCACCGTTGATAAGCATCGCCCCCCATGGGCCGACGGCTGATTCCAGTAAATAAGCCATCGCCGGTTGCGTGGCGTTCGCCACGTTCTCAGGATTCAATAACCCGAGCGACATAACGGAGATGAGCAAATAAATGATGAGCGTCCCGAGGAGCCCGATGACGGTCGCTTTCCCGACGTCTGAACGTTTCCGGGCGCGACCCGACAAGACGACCGCCCCCTCGACACCGATAAAGACCCATAGCGTGACGAGCATCGTCGAGACGACTTGTTCGCGGATACTGCTCCACGAGAAGCCGCCTTGGCCCCAGAAATCGAACGTAAAGTTATCTAAGTTGAAGAAAAATAGGGTTATGGTAATAAAGGCAAAAATCGGAACGAGCTTCGCGATGGTTGTGATGATGTTGATCATCGATGCCTCGTGGATGCCACGTAAGATGAGAGAATGAACGAGCCATAACATGATGGACGCTCCGATGATGGAGGCGATGTTTTGACCGCCTTCGAAGATGGGGAAGAAATAGCCGATTGAACTAAACAAGAGCGTCGCATATGCGACATTTCCGAGCCAGGCCGAAAGCCAGTAGCCCCAAGCCGAATTAAATCCGACGAACTGTCCGAAGCCGGCGCGGGCGTAACTGTAGACCCCACCGTCAAGGTCCGGTCGCCGCATCGTCAAATTTTGAAAACTGAGACCGAGCGTAATAATCCCGATGCCCGTGATGACCCAGCCGATGAGAATGGCACCTGCATTTGCGCCTTGGGCCAAATCGGCCGCCAAGTTGAACGCCCCGCCTCCAATCATCGATCCGACGACGAGTGCCGTTAAAGCTCCGAGTCCAAGCCGTTTATCTTTCGGATTAGGATTTGTGCCGACTGAACCACTTGAGTCATGATCTAATTTCGTAGACATTTAACTCATCCCTTTCGCTTCATTGAAGGGAGGAAACCCTCCCTTTCGTCAACGTTCGAGCCATTCTCTTGTATCCGTGAGCGTCGCCGCCATGACCGCTTTTATCGTATGCATCCGGTTCTCCGCCTGGTCGAACACGAACGAATGACGACTCCGGAACACTTCATCGGTCACTTCCATCTCAGTTAAGCCATACGCTTCGTGAATCGACCGGCCTACTTCTGTCTCTAAATCATGAAATGCCGGGAGACAGTGTAAGAAAATGACGTTACGGTTCCCCGTCTTCTCGAGCATCTCCATGTTCACTTGATACGGTCGAAGCAGTTGAATCCGCTCTGCGAACTCGGCCTCTTCGCCCATCGACACCCACACGTCTGTATAGATGACGTCCGCATTGGCGACGGCCTCCTCAATGCTCTCAGTGAGTGTGATTGTCGCGCCGGTCTCTTGTGCGACCGAGCGGGCGTAATCGACGATCTCGTCTGACGGCCAAAGCGATTTCGGGGCACAAATCCGCATGTCCATTCCAACTTTCGCGCCACCAATCAACAACGTGTTGCCCATGTTGTTGCGTCCGTCCCCGACATACACGAAGCGAATACCGGCAAGACTGCCTTTCTGTTCTTTCACCGTCAAGAAATCGGCTAAAATTTGAGTCGGATGATATAAATCGGTCAAGCCGTTCCAGACCGGGACACCCGCGTCACGGGCGAGTCCTTCGACCGTGGCATGCGCGAAGCCTCGGAACTGGATGCCGTCGAACATGCGACCGAGGACGATCGCCGTATCACGAACCGATTCTTTCTTACCGAATTGAATGTCTGCCTTGCCGAGATATTCTGGATGCATGCCAAGATCGACGGCTGCGACCGTGAAGGCGCAACGTGTCCGTGTCGACGGTTTTTCGAACAAAAGTGCCACGTTTTTCCCTTCGCAAATTCGATGCGGGATACGTTGTTGTTTTTGCCGTTTGAACGCGGCCGATAAATCAATCAAATAGTTCAATTCGTCTCCAGAAAACTCATTGAGTGATAAAAAATGACGACCTACCAAATCAACATTGTACGTTGTGGACATGTTCGTGTTCCTCCTCGTCAAATATCTTCACGGATAATCGGGCAACTCATGCAACGCGGACCCCCACGGCCGCGTGACAACTCGCTCGACATGATTTCAATCACTTCGACACCCTCTGAACGCAAAAGTTCGTTCGAGACGTAGTTCCGGTCGTACGTGACAACGACCCCTGGCGCGATGGCAAGCGTGTTCGATCCGTCGTTCCACTGTTCACGTGCCGCAGCAATCGGGTCGCCGCCCCCGCATGGAATGAGGACCGCCTCAGCTAGTCCGAGCGCGTCTTTTAGCACTTTTAATAGATCGGTATGCTGGGTGATATGGAGTTCGCCATCTTCGTTCAGTGACAGTTCGAAAATATTCATCTTTCCTTCCGGTCCTTGGATGAATGGATGAATCGTGAACTTATCGTAGTCGACCATCGTAAAGACGGTATCGAGATGCATGAATGCGCGTGACTTTGGAATCTCGATGGCAATCACTTTTTTAAACGAACCGCCGTTCTTTAATAAGTTGATTGCGACCCGCTCGATCCCTTGAGCGGTCGTGCGTTCCGAGATGCCTATGGCGACGACTTCTTTAGACAACACCAGTTCGTCGCCGCCTTCCATTGCGAAGCGGTAGTCTCGGTTCGACCAAATCGGGATGTCGTGTTTTGCAAACCGCGGATGGTATTTGATGATGTAGTGGGTGAACAAGGATTCGCGTCGTCGCGCCGGTTCTTTCATTCGGTTGATGGACAAGCCATTGCCGATGGCCGCTGCCGGGTCACGGGTGAAATACAGGTTTGGCATTGGATCCAAATAGAACGGATACGTGTCTTCAATCATTTCATGGAGATGACGTCGTTTCTCCGGTTTGATTTCTGACTTGCGAATGCCGGCCATGACCGTCTCAATCAACTGTTCGTTGTCATAGGCGAGCAAGTACTCTTTCAACGTCTCGTAAGACCCGTTGATGTTTGACTTCGACTCCGACAAGATATCCGCGATGAAACGTTCACGTACACCGGGGAGCGATAACGTCTCGGCCATCAATTTTTCTAAATATAAAACCTCGACGCCACGATTTTGTAACGCGCTCGCAAAGTAGTCATGTTCTTTTTGGATGACCGGTAAATGTGGAATGTCATCGAAGAGGAGTCGTTCTAAGTATTCGGGGGTCAAATTTTCAAGTTCACGGCCCGGGCGCTTTAGAAGCACCGTCCTGAGTTCGCCGATTTCTGAATACACGTGGATTGGATGTTTCAGCGTTGTATCCCGTGAGGTCTGTTGATCCATCATCGTTATCATCTCGCTTCCTCCTAGTGTTTCGGGTGTGTTGCTACCCTTACATTATCAACTTACCCAATATCAGGACGGGTAAGTCCGACGGTATCCCTGTGGTGAATTCCACAAAACATTGGATAAACGATTGAATAAATTGAATGAAAAAACAGTTGTGAAACCTTGAACATTCATCCACGACGGTCTTCTTATGAATAAACGTTGTATGCATTGTGAAAAAAATTCATTATTTTTTTTGAATGACTTTCCTGTATGATAGGGACGTACCTGAATCTACTATGGAAAAGGAAGTGAGTCGATGGCAATCGAACGTACAGAACATGCGCGTCACCAAGCTCAAGTGACCGCGCTCATTCAAAAGGGGGACCCGGTCGATTTCCGCGACTTGTTCCTTACCCTTCACCCCGGCGAACAGGCGGATCTATTCATCGAACTTGAGCAACCGGAGCGCCAGTTCGTCTACCGTGCGCTCACACCAGAAGCGTTCACCGATTTATTTGAGAAGTTAGAACTCGAAGAGCAAGAACAGTTCATCCAAGAGATGCCACGGCCGTATGCGGTCCGCGTGTTAAACGACATGTTCTCGGACAATGCGGCTGACTTGATGAACGAATTGCCTGACGACTTTATGAACGAGTTGTTCGAACAGATGGACGAGACCGAGGCCACAGAAGTCAAAGACTTGATGCGCTATCCGGACGACACGGCCGGAGCCGTCATGACGACGGAGTTCGTCGTCTTAAAGGCAGATAAGACCGTCGGCGAAACGCTCGAAGAGCTACGTGACCTCGGACCGGACGCCGAAACGATTTATTATTTGTACGTGATCGATGCATCCGGTCGCCTCGTCGGCGTTGTCTCGCTCCGCGATTTGATCGTGTCACGGCTCGATGCTCGGATCGCCGATATTATGGGACGACGTGTCGTCTCTGCGAACGTGCTCACCGACCAAGAAGACTTGGCCCGGACCGTGCAAAAGTACGACTTGCTTGCCCTTCCCGTCGTCGACGATGAAGAGAAACTACTCGGAATCATCACGGTCGATGATGTCATGGACGTGATCGAGCGCGAGACGACCGAAGACTTTGAAGAACTATCTGCGACAAAAGGTTCATCTGACATCAACATGGGACCGGTCGAGGCGGCCAAAAAACGCGCGCCTTGGATTATCAGCCTGATGTTCCTTGGTATGATCACCGCCTCGACGATTGGCGGATTTGAAGAAACGCTTGAGACGATCGTGCTCCTCGCCGTCTTCATGCCACTCGTCATGGGCTCAGCTGGAAACGCCGCGACCCAATCACTCGTCGTCGCGGTCCGCTCGATTGCACTCGGCACGATTAATCGAAAGAACGTCATGAAGATGGTGCGACGCGAGTTCGGGACCGGGGTCATCCTCGGGGTCGTCTGCATGATTGTCATCTTCGGTGTCATCACGTTCCTATATGACAACGCCTTAATTGGTATCATTGTCGGGATTTCCATTTTCGCGGCACTGAGCGTGGCGACGATTGTCGGGACGCTCATCCCACTTCTCATTAATCGATTAAAACTTGACCCGGCTGTCGCTTCGGGTCCGTTCATCACGACGCTGATGGACAATCTTGGGTTAATCATTTACTTCACCGTCGCTACATCCATGCTTCAATTTCTTTAAGCCATGTGTCCTCGTACACATGGCTTTTTTTGTTACGTTTTGTTTACAGACGAGAAAACGGGAAATGATTACCTGCTTTAATGGGTATTACATGAAGATACTTATAAATAAGAAGAAACCAAAGGGGGTCTCTCGTATGACCATTCAGCAAGTCGCTTACATATTGATTACTGGTGCCATCTTTATGGGACTCGTGGCGTACGTGTCGTATCGCATGACGCGTGGCAAAGTCGACAGCGCCGATGACTATTTCCTTGCGGGTCGTGGGTTGACCGGCCTGTTCATCGCCGGTTCGTTATTACTGACAAACCTTTCCGCCGAACAATTAATCGGTTTGAACGGTCAGTCGTTCGCCGGCAATATGTCCGCCATGGCGTGGGAAGTCACAGCCGGGATCGCCGCCATTATTATGGCGCTCTTTTTACTACCGCGCTTCCTCGGGATCGGCATTTCGACCATCCCTGAATTTTTGAGCCAACGGTATGACGAGGACGTCCGCCGTCTGACGGTTCTTTTGTTCTTGTTCGGTTATATGTGTGTCACCATTCCGTCAATGCTCTATTCCGGCGGCCTTGCCGTCTTACAGCTATTCGATGTGCCGGAACTACTCGGCGTCAGTTTCGAACAGGCGCTCTGGATGGTCATCTGGTTCATCGGGATTATCGGAGCCATCTACGCAATCTTCGGCGGACTACGTGCCGTGGCTGTATCGGATACGTTGAACGGGATTGGACTCATCATCATCGGATTCCTCGTCCCGACACTCGGTTTCATCGCACTCGGCGATGGCAATCTTGTCGATGGAATGAAGACAATCGCGACGTCGAACCCGGAAAAATTGAATGCTATCGGTTCGAGTAACGACTCGGTTCCGTTCTTGTCTATCTTTACCGGCATGATCTTCGCCAACTTGTTTTATTGGGCGCTTAATCAATACGTCATTCAACGTGCGCTCGGCGCCAAGAACTTGGCCGAGGGACAAAAAGGGGTCTTGTTCACCGGTTACTTGAAATTGCTCGTTCCGATTTTCATGTTACTTCCAGGGATTATCGCGTTTCACTTGTACGGTTCAAACGTCGACAAGGCCGACCTCGCCTATCCGAGTTTGATTGCCGACTTGTTACCGATGTGGCTGATGGGCTTCTTCCTTGCTGTCTTGCTCGGGGCCGTGTTCAGTTCGTTTAACTCCTTGTTAAACAGTATCGCCACGTTGTTCGTGCTCGATATTTATAAACCGAAGTTTAAACCAAACGCATCAGACAAAGATTTGATTCGCGTCAGTAAATGGTTTGGGACGTTCGTCGCCCTCATTTCGTTTTTCGTCGCCCCGAACTTGATGTATGCACCAGACGGGCTTTGGGACTTGATTCGTCGATTCACCGGCTTCTTCAACATCCCGATTCTCGTCATTGTCTTAATTGGGATGCTCGTGAAGCGTGTCCCTCCGATTGCCGCGAAAATTGTCATCGTGTTCCATGTCATCACGTACTATTTTCTCGTCTGGGGCACGCAGCAGTGGTTTGGCTTTGACCTTGGGATTAACTTTATTCACATTTATGGCATTTTGTTCGTCATCGAGACATCGATTATGCTCCTATTCGCGAAAGTTCGCCCGATGACGACGGCGAATCCGATTCGCATCGAGCTCGGTCGCGTCAAGCCGTGGCGTCACGCCATTTCGACGTCGATTCTACTTGTCGCGTCGATGATTTTCGTCTACTTCGTCTTCTCACCGATTGGACTCGCCTACGCGGACGGGATTGTCTCAGGATGGTTCTTCCCGGCAACGATCGGATTATTTGCCGTAACAGCCGGGCTCGTCTTTGTCTCGTATCGCTTCTGGCTCCCACGCTACGAAACGTACTTGAATAATCTCGGGACGAGTGAAGAAACTGAAGAAGAGGCAAGCGGTAGTTAACAAAAACCTCACCGATCCATTACCGGGTCGGTGAGGTTTTTTGTTTCATACAGCGTTTTTGTTCATACATGGCTTGATCCGCCTTATCGTATAAGGCGACGAAATCGGTATGGTCCTCTGTAAAGGATGAACCGACCGCAGCCGATATGCCTGCTTCTTCAAAAGCAAAATGAATGGCCGTAACAAGTTCCGACAACTCCTGGTCCGAACCGGTCATCAATACGACGAACTCGTCTCCACCGAGTCGGTAGACTTTTGGACTTTTTCGTGTCAACACATGTGCCGCTCGTTGGAGCAACACATCGCCGGCGGAGTGCCCGTATGTATCATTCACCTGCTTTAAATCGTTTAAATCGATTACAATGACGCCGCATGTGGAGGCAATCGGTAAGCGATCGACGGTCTCTTCGAACGCCCGTCGATTCCACACGCCGGTTAGACTATCATGGCGACTCTCATACACGAGCGCTTCTCGTTCTGTGACGGCCGCCTCGACATTCCGGATGACACCTTGCACGGCGACGAGTTCCTCGCCTTCATAGATTGGTGTCGCATACTCCTCAAACCATAAATAACGACCGTCATTCGTTTGCCATCGTTGCAAAATCGGTTCTTCATAGTTAACCTGCCCTGTCACTTTCTGGACAAGTAGCTCATAGTCATCCGGATGAATGCGATGAAAACAGTCATTCGGGTCGTCATAGTTTTTCGCAACCGTCCCTTCTCCTAGATAGTCATCAAGTGACGGACTGATGTAACGAAACCGAAAGACCGGTTTCACGTCAAAAACGTAGATGACATCTTTCATCTGGTCGGTGAATCGGGTTATCGGTTCATCCGCCTGCTTCACTTGACGACGGATTTTATAGGCGATGAATGCTACACTTAACCCGATAAGGATTCCTAAAATAAACTCGACCATGACGTACACCCCTGTCTTAAAAATCTTCATCTATCGTATCATGGAGCACGCCTACGCCTCTTGCGTCCTCCGTTATTTAGGGGAATGATTTTTTAAGATCTTGTCATCAATGTGCCACGTCAGTTCATTTGGAGGTTTCTATAGTGAGTTACTTTATTCGTTCCTACACTGAGCAGGACTTTGAACAAATTCAAATATTAAACGAGACAGAAGGTTGGACACAGCTCGTCGACCGCTCGGATGAGACGAGGCAGGCGTGGGACCACTCAAACGTGGCCTATGTGATCGAGGTCGACGGATCAATCGTCGCGTACGTCCGCGGGTTGACCGACACGGCCGTGAGCTTATACATCTGTGAACTGCTTGTCGCCACCCCACATCGTCGACTCGGACTCGGGGAGCAGCTCTTGTCGTACGTACACTCCCTTTATCCGACGACACGTCTCGAAATGCTTGCGAGCGCCTCATCACAAACGTACTATAAAAGATTGAATTTCCGTCCGTTTTACGGTTATCGTAAAACGATTCACGAATAGGAGGAACTGTTATGAAACTTGCCATCGTCACGGGTGCCTCGCGCGGTCTAGGCCGTGCAATCGCCGAGGAACTATCGGAGCGAGATTACGAAATCGTCAACTTCTCACGCACGCAAGGTGATACCCCTTTCCGCCATGTGAGCGTCGACCTCTCCGATTCTGTGAGCCTACTCCACGCGCTCGAACAAATGCGTCCGCTCATCGAACGCGCCGATTCACTCCTCGTCGTTCAAAACGCGGCGCTGATTGAACCAATTCATCGGGTCGGACAGTTAGACCCTGACCAGATGATGTCACACGTCCAAGCCAACTTGCTTGCACCGATGCTCCTCGCTAACCATGTGCTCCGTTACACGTTGCCCGTCTCGCTCATTCACGTGACGTCGGGCGCCGCCAAACGTCCGATTTCTGGATGGAGCGCATACTGCGCAACGAAAGCCGGTCTCGACCACTTCACGGAGACACTCTCCCTCGAGTTGGCCGACACGCACCATCGGGCCGCCTTATTTAACCCTGGCGTGATGGACACATCGATGCAAGCGACGATTCGCGCCTCGTCAAAAGACGCCTTTCACGACGTCGAACAGTTTCAAGCGTACGTCTCAGAAGGTCGGCTCCGATCTCCAGAGACTGTGGCCAAGGTATTGACTCAGCATATGATTGATACGCCGTTTGTGAACGGGAAGACGTACTCGATCCATGACCTCGCCTAATTTTTAACCCGGGTTAAAATTCAACCACCCTTTCTGTTATGAAGCGTCTACACTGAAGTCAGACAAAAACAGAAAGGATGATGGTGTCATGAAGACGATCGCAGGAGGGTTATTGTTTTTCGGCTTATTCAGCCTTGTCCTCTCGTCCACGATGATTGGCGACACAGCTATCGTCGGCGCGTTGGTGAGCGGCGTGTCCATCCTCTCGAGCGTCGGACTATGGTTCGGTGCGACGGAAGTCGTGCGCATGCGCTCGGACGTCCGCTCCATGAAAAAAACGTCTTTCCCTACTGAATGAGGGAAAGACGTTTTCGATTCAATCTTCGTCTTCGTCATCGATGAAATCGTCGAAGTCGTATTCTTCAAAATCTTCTTCATCAATAAAAATATCACGGTCATTGACGACGTGAATCGGACCGTTGGCCACGTCGATTCGAATCGTCCATGCCCATGGAATGCGCAATCGGCTATATACGCCCGTCCAGAATTCCATCGATTCTTGCTCATATCGTTCGAATTCTGTGAGTAACTCTTTGAACGTCACGCCGGATAACTGAAAGTTTGAGTCTTGGATGCGTTGAAGCGCGTGATGCTTCGCTTCAAGCTCCGCCGCTCGGACCATCTCTTCGGCAGTCGCCATCTCGAGAATCGTACCATCGGGCGGTAGAATGTCGTATACGTTAAACAGTTCGCCTTCTTCTACTTCTTCGTCAAACTCGTAGTCATCGTGCCGCATGCTACATTCCTCCTCACTCTAGTTGAATCTATTCCATTATACCATTCCACCCCTCATGAGAACGAAACATTTGTGTATATATTTTCTGTGAACGGGAATCGTATTAATGGATAAAATCTTGCAAGTCGAAAGGGGAAATGACGATGCATGACACGTTTCAAGCACTCGTTCTAAACAAAGAAGAAAACCGGCTACATGCCGAAGTGACCGACGTCAAACGCGACGCACTGCCGCGAGAAGAAGAGGGGAACGTCCTAGTCGAAGTCCATTACTCCGCGCTCAACTACAAAGATGCGCTCGGGTTGACCGGAGCGGGGGCGATCATTAACGAGTTCCCGTTCATTCCAGGCTGTGAGTTCGTCGGAAAAGTCGTCGAGTCCGACCACCTTGACTTTAAAGAAGGCGACGAAGTCATTGCGACGGGGTTCGGGATCGGTGAACGTCATTTCGGTGGGTTCAGCCATTACGCCCAAGTGCCGGGCAATTGGCTCGTCAAATTGCCAAAAGGGTTATCGATGCGGGACGCCATCACGATTGGCACACCTGGTCTGACGGCCATGTTCGCCGTCGAGGCGCTCGAGCATGAACAGATTCACCCGGGTCAAGAAGTGCTCGTCACTGGTGCGTCCGGTGGTGTCGGCAGTTTCGCCATTACCCTACTCCACAAGCTCGGGTATCACGTGCTCGCTTCAACCGGAAAGACTGACCCGACCTACTTACGAACGCTCGGTGTCGAGAACATCATGGCCCGGAGCGAGCTTGAAGGTTCGGCGCGCCCGCTCGACAAACAACGGTTTGACGCCGCCATCGATTCAGTCGGCGGCGAGACACTCGGTAACGTCTTAAGCCGAACCCGTTATGAAGGAACGGTTGTCGCCTGTGGCCTTGCAGGCGGTCATGAATTGCACACGACCGTCTATCCGTTCATTCTTCGAGGCGTCCGTCTCATTGGAATCGATTCGGTGATGCAGCCGGTCGCACGGCGTGTCACCGCCTGGGAACGGCTCCATGAGTTGATTGATGAGACGGTGTTGAAACATATGGTCCACGAGATTCCGCTCCATGACGTCCCTCGTCAGGCCGAAGCGATGCTACGTGGCGAGCTGAGCGGACGGACGGTCGTTCGACTCCATTCCTAACATAACAGGGCTGCATCGATGGATGCAGCCCTGTCTCTGTATGCTTCAAGTGTGAGGTTATAACGTGAAGCCGTTTGGTGCGTCTTTCACGACGACAATGACTTTCCCTTGGTCTAGCTTCTTCTCAAGGCTATCCGCCTCGGTTGAAGAGAACCCGAGTTCCTCGAATTGGGCACGTAACTCGTCTCCTTTTTTACGGAACAAGTTTTTTGTTGCCGTTCCGAGACCGACATCTGATGCCGAAACGGTATTCGCGTCCGCATTGTCGGCAACTCGATCGGTGCGATCATCGTCGTGGGTGATGACGTAAATGTGCGACTCGTCGACCCCTTTTGCTTTCATCGATTGAATGGCGGTGACGACTTCTTCATCATTTGTGAACTCTTTGTACAAAACTGACATGTCTTTTCTCCTCCTTCAATGGCGTTACATTTATAGGTATTTCCTGTTTTCATGATTTCTACACATTAAAAAACGATGACATGTGTCATCGTTTCGTTAAACGGCCGGTTCTTGGCCTTTTAATTTTTTTAATTCTTCTAGCAAGATGCTCGTTTCGTTGAACGGGACGTTCTGTCTTCCAATACGTTCGACATGGTCATGTCCTTTTCCGACGACGACGACTCGTTTCCCTTCAAGCGCCTGGTGAGCTGCTTGATGCAACGCGTCACGTCGGTCATTGAACGTCACATATTGCGTATCCGGATCGATTCCTTTTAACAGACCATCAATGATTTGTTTCGGATCTTCCGTCCGTACATCATGCACGGTCACAATCAATCCATCCGCATAACGGCTTGCCACTCGCCCCATCTCGGCTCGTTTCGTCGGATCCCGGTCTCCGGCAGCACTTAAGACGACAATCAAGTCACGATCGCCTTTTTGAAGTGTTGACAAGCATTTTTCCAACCCGTCAGGTGTATGCGCATAATCGATGTAAATCTCTGCGTCTTCTGTGTCAAGGCGCTCGAGTCGACCTTTTGGCAATGTCAGTCCGGGCACGTTGGCAATAATGGCGCGAAGCATCAATTCAGATGTCGATACGAGACCAATAGCTGCAGCCAAATTCGCCGCATTGAATGCGCCCATGAACTGAACCGGCACTTCAATCGTCATCGCGTTCACTTTAATGCGTACTGTATCATCGAGCCAAATGACTTGAATGTCTGCGGGTACGTTCGTATGTGTGCTGTACATGACACGGCGGCGTGTCGGCGCAAATGACGCCATAACGGCACTCGCCTCGTCTTGTGCGTTTAAAATGATGGCATCCCCGTTCGTTTGTTCGACTTGTTCGAACAACTTTGCTTTTGCCCGAGCGTACTCGTCCATCGAACGATGATAGTCGAGATGATCGTGCGTCAAGTTCGTAAATGCAGCCGCATGGAAATGAACCCCTTCAACACGGCCTTCCATCATGGCATGAGAAGATACTTCGACGACACAGTCCGTCACACCGGCATCCGCCATTTCAGCTAAAATCCGGTGCAACACGACAGCTTCCGGTGTCGTGTTCGGTGTTTGAAGCGTCTGGTCTTTATAACGGGCACCAATCGTACTGACGATTCCGACCGGTCGTCCTGACAATCGAAACAAATCGTATGTGAGTGTTGCCGTGGTCGTCTTTCCATTCGTCCCGGTCACGCCATAAACGCGCATCCGATGCGAGGGATGATCATAAAATGTACTTGCGACGACACCAGCAGTTCGTTTCGTATCCGCCACAACAATGTTCGGCACATCAAGTTCAAGTGGATATTCCGAAATCACAGCACTCGCCCCTTTTAAGACGGCGTCTTCAGCGAATTCATGACCATCGACCGTATAGCCGCGGATACAAATAAATAAATTCCCTGGGCTGACCTTTCTGGAATCCGTTTCAATTCCGGTCACCCATGGATCACGTTCGGTATCGTCCATCTCATTTCCTAGAATGGCGGATAAACGTTTCGTCCTCATGCTGTGTACTTCCTTTCTCATGGGTGTCGCTAGGTTTACAAACCTTATCGTCATGTTACTAGATTTTAGGCGTAATAGAGATGACAAATATATTACTTCCCGTTTTCATAAGAAAGCAACCGTCTCATTAAAAAATCTCTCATCCAAAAAGGACGAGAGATGTTACTTGTCGGGAACAAACGCTAATCCATGCTCATGAAGCGCCTGCTCTAAGACTTGTAGGACGTTCGGGCCGACACCGTGCAAAGCCGCAATTTCCTGTTTCGTGTATGTCGCGAGCTGTTCGAGCGTATCGATATAAGCCGCATCAAGTGCACGTTTTGCAGGGGCTGAACATTTCGGAAGCGGGGTCATCCGATTCCCTCCTCTTTTCCATAAGCGCGTTCAATAATCGGGAGACAGGCGAGGACGCGTTCAACATAAAACGTTCGACGAGCCCGTTTTTGCACATCCCACGCAATGATTCGTTCGCCTTGTAACTTTAACAGTTTGACCCGGCGCTTTGAAATCACCCCGTGTCGATCGACATACATCATTTCTACTAAGCGACCTAAACGCATATCACGCAACAACTCATCCTTCATCTGTTCTCCCTCCTTCAACTCCATTATACCGAACAAAAGTTCGTATTTCTAGTTTTAGGTGTGCTCTTCGATATTTTTCGAGTATGCTGGGAATAAGCGATTCAAACGAAAGGAGCGTTGTCGATGACGACGTATGTTATGCTCGCGGTCTTGGCGATCGTTTTATTTATTTCCATGACGTTTGCGGCCAAGGCGTTACCAAACTTGAGAAATGTATTATACAATCGGGGCAGTTTATTTGAGGCGGACAGCGCGACCGTCACATGCCCAACTTGCAAAAAGACGTTCAAGCGTTCCAGTGGCAACACCCAAACATGTCCGCATTGCTATACCTCATTTTGAACCGATACCCGATCGCATCGTGCGTTCGGGTTTTTGAATGTGCTCGAATCGAGATGTTATCGTTTACAGGCTATTCGAGATAGGGAATAAGTCCATTGTTGTTATGTCCATTTCTAGGCCACGATGTGCCTCAAAGGAGTTCACAATGCCATTCTTATCCGACCACGAATTATTCGAACGAATCATTCAACGAGACACCTCTGCGTTCGAGCTCCTCTACGACCGATATGAGCGGGTCCTTTACTTGACCGCACTCCGTTTGACGACACGGGCCGAATTGGCCGAAGCCGCACTGCTCGAGGTATTTTCCGAGCTGTGGCGCGCCCCTCACACGTTTGATATTCAAACGATGTCGCTCCGACTCAGGTTGTTTGCCCGGGCCGAGACAGTAGCTCGGCAGTTAGTCCAAAGTGCATGAACGTCAATCGAACTCACGTGTTAACACTTCTAAAATCCCGGCCGCGTAAGATTTTTTCGTAATGCGTTGATGGACTCGTTTCGCCTGCTCCGTCCCGTTCCCGAGGACGTATCCGTTGCCGACCCGCTTCAACATCTCGAGGTCGTTTCCGCTATCCCCGAACGCATACGCGTCCTCAGCTCGAAACGAGAAGCGGTCACATACATAATCAACCGCTGCCGTTTTTCCGGCACCCTCCGGGATGAAATCAATATCGTACGCTCCTTCTGGGTCGCCCGCGAGCGGGTTGCACCGGCTGACGTTTACTGCGATGCCGGTCATCTTTGCTTCGTCCCGAATTCGCTCGAGCGCATCTTCCTCATTACCATAATAGTAATAGTTGTGCATCCAGTCGTTCAGCCCGACGCTCGCTTGCGCTTCGAGGACAATCGTTTCGGATCGGACTGTTTCAACGACACGTCGGACGCGTTCCGAGAAATCAATCGGAAATAGCTGTCCGAATGCGGAATCTAGTTCGAGCGCCCCCTCACTCGTGACGCGATATAGTTCCGTCCCAAGGCTCGAAGCGATGCGATGCGGCCAATAGCGCATCGAGGCACGACTCGCCTTCTCCGCCACATTGGCGAACGAACTACCCGTGACCCACATCGTTGACAAGCGCTCTGCGTGTTGTTCGAGAAAATCTTCGAGCCGCCGGACGTCGGCCAATTGCTCTGTCGTGCACGCATGTGGAAAGTACGTTTCATCAAAATCGAAACAGACGAGGGTCCGTCCTTCTCCTGTAAATCGTCTCATTCGTAATCCTCCTCCTTGTGTCGCCATACCCCATCTCGTATAGTAAAAGTACGAAAGGGATGAGTGACTTGAAAAAATCGGTAAGTCGCTATTACTGCCAGTATAGCGGAATCCTCATTGGGTTCGGGCTCGTCTTTGCCTTTTTACTTGGAATTCGGACCGTTCCTTTTTGGCAACAATGGCTTTCGAACGCGCTCGCTCTCGTAGCGGCGCTTGGTACAGCAAGTCTATTCAGCATCGTCGCCTACGCGGTCTTTAACCGCATCCAAGCGTTTCTGTTTAGGTTTTTAGAGGACACCACGATGTGTTCTCACTGAATGCGTCGACTACATATATACTGTTCACGAATTTGTCACCTGAAACAGACATCCATTTTGTGATTTGAACCGTTAGATAACTACAAGGGACTTCCCTTTTGACTAAAGGAGAACGCGATGACTGATTACGAACTGTATGAGCGTGTCAGGCAAAAAGACAAACAAGCGCTCGAAACGTTATACGATCGTTATGAACGAATCCTCTATGCGTTCCTGATGCAACTGACCCAGGACCGCGACCTCGCCGAAGAAGCGATGCAGGAAGTATTTATCAAGCTGTGGCGCGGGGGCGGCATTTATGATGAATCGAAAGGGAAGTTTCGATCTTGGCTTTTCACGATGGGACGAAACGTCGCCATCGACTTGATTCGAAAGCGAAAGCCAGACCTTCAACTCGATGAAGCTTATGCCGAAACGATCCCATCGAACGAGAAATCGGTTGAAAGCGAGGTCGAATGGCAAGAAGAACGGACGCAAATCGAGACCGCGATGGCGGAACTTCCGACTGAGCAACAAGAAGTCGTGCGTCTCATGTATTTCCAAGGACTTAGCCAACAAAAGATTGCGGATGCGTGTGGCATACCACTCGGCACCGTAAAAGGAAGGGTTCGGTTGGCATTGAAGCAGTTACGAAGACGATTATCCCCAGATTTAATTGATAAGGAGGTGGAACGATGAACGCTTGTGACCAATTGATTGACTACTTCAACCGACATTTGACAGAAGACGAACGAGTTCAGTTTGAGGCACACCTCGCGACTTGTGAGACGTGCCAACAAGAACTCGAACAACTCGAGGCTCTCGTCGGCGGCGTCGCGTTCCTCTCCGAACCAGCAGAGCCGCCAAGTGGCATGAAGGCACGGGTTTTAGATCGCGTCTTCGCTGAAGACGAAGCACCGAAAGCGGTCGAACCGAACGCAATCAAACCGCCGCCGCCAACGCCGTTCAGTGCACCAAAAGAACGACGGAAAACCTCGTGGGGCGCGTTCGCGCTCGCCGCTGCCCTCGTCTTATCGTTGATTGGGAATGGCTACTTGTTGCTCAATCAGACCGAACCGAGCGGAATTTCCTTAACTGAAACCGTCCCGCTCGACGGGGAAGCCGACGGTGTGGCCTATCTCGCCGAACAAGACGGGACGCGACAGCTGATCGTTCAAACGAACGGGCTCACTCCGCTCGAAGCGAACGAAGTATATCAAGTATGGCTGTTGAAAGACGGCTCTCCTATCCCGACCGGTGCGTTCGTCACCGATGACAAAGGCAACGGGACCGTTATTTATACGCTTGATGCGACCGAGGCCGACATGGACTGGGACACAGTCGCCGTGACGAAAGAACCGAAGCGTGGGAACACGATGCCCGAAGGGGACATCGTCTTGAGCGCGAGTCTCTAATGAACAGACCGAAGACAGAAACGCTTTATGCGCGGATGTCTTTCGGTCTGTTTTTTCGTTATGATGAGGTAAAGGAGTGATTGAATGCGAAAACCGAAAATCGGGATTGTCGGTCTCGGCGGCATCGCCCAAAAAGCATATTTGCCGATTTTAACGAATAGCACAAGCTTTGAACTGATCGGCGCGTTCTCACCGACCGTCGCGAAACGCGAGGCGATTTGTCGGGCCTATCGAATGGAATCGTTCGCGGGACTACCCGAACTCGCGACGTCCGTCGACGCGGCGTTCGTCCATAGTGCGACTGATACGCATTACGACGTCGTCTCGTACTTGCTTGCCCATGGCGTCGACGTGTACGTCGACAAACCGCTTGCCGCGACGATGGAACAAGCAGAACGGCTCGTCGAACTGGCCGAGCGCCATGACCGGAAGTTGATGGTCGGCTTCAACCGTCGTTTCGCCCCGATGTATCAGCAAGTCCGGGCTTTCGGACCGTTCCATCTACTCGACTTTGTCAAACATCGCGGGAACGGAATTGGACGAAGTTATACCTTCACCTTACTCGACGACTATTTACACGTCGTCGACACGCTCCGTTACTTATCGACGGGTGATCTACGACTCGTGACGGGGCACCTTGAGACGACCGAAGCCAATGAACTACATTCGGCGCGACATGTCTGGCGAGACGATTACGGCCTCCATACGACTTCCATGCATCGAAAAGCCGGAACCAACCATGAAGGACTCAGCGCCGTGGCGGACGGTGTCCGACTCACTGTCGACGAGATGACTACGTTGAATCGCTTTACGAGCGGGACGCAGACAACCGAGACGTTCGGCTCGTGGGACACGCTACTTACCCAACGTGGTTTCCAAGGCGCCATCGATCACTTCATCGAGGCAGTGACCGAAGATACACCGATTTTAACGGACGGTCGCGAAGCGCTTTTGACGCAACAACTCGTTACCGACTTATTTCACACGTAAAACGGGACCTGTCGCCAGGTCCCGTTTGTCATTGAACGTTTCGTTTATACGATTCGATTTGAGTCGTGGCGCGCTTTTGCCGTCGTTCAACGAGGGTCGACCACGTCACGGCCGTCACGATGCAGGCCGCGCCGATGAAGAAGTTCCTGTCGAGCTGTTCGTTCAAGACAAGCCAGCCGAGATAACCGCCGACGAGCGGTTGAAAGAAGAAAAAGAGCGACCCAACGCTCGCGTCCATGAGTTCAAGCCCCTTGTTCCAAAAGAAGAACGCCCCAGCCGTCGAGACAATCCCGACATAGAGGACGCTCAGCCACAGAACGGTCGTCATCGTCGGGAGCCCATGTTCGGCCACTTCCATCCCCATGAGCGGCGTCATCAAGACGAACGCGATTCCGATCGCGAACGTCGTGATCGTCAACGACGACAGCGTCGCCGACGCAATCTTGACATAAATCGACATGAGCGCCCATGTGATCGCCGCCCCGACCAAAATCAAGCTGCCGATAAAGTACGTGCCCTCGACGTGCCAGCCGACGACAATGATGACGCCAATCGTCGCCAAGAGGAGCGAGCCGATTTTCACCGGTGTCAACTTCTCTTTCAAAATCAAACGGGCGAACAGCACCATGAACGCGGGCGTCGCGGCCGTCACGAGCGAACCTGTGTGCGCATCTGACAGTTTCGTCCCGATGAACTGAAACGAGATCGAGGCGACATAGCCGATGACCCCGACGAGGGCAATCCATTTCCAATCCCTCCGCCCGATCCGCTCTCTCCCGAACAGCCACCACGCGCACATCAATACGATAAAGGCCACGAAGTAACGCATCCAAATGAGGGTGAACGGCTCGATAAAGCCGAGCGCATATTTACTGACGACGTACATGCCGCCCCAAATGCTCGCGGCGAGCGTCAAGCTGATGGCACCGAGCCATTCCTTTCGCATCGTGTCCCTCCTCTCCTGATGCCTAAACAATACGACATCTCTTGATTAAATTCCTGTTTCTATAGTTGTTTGATTTCCAGAAATCGCTTACACTAAAGACAATGATGAAAGAAAGGAGGGAGAAAAGTGAACTTTGTCGGACGTACGCATTGGTCAACAGAACATTTGTACATTTTGCGTGCGATTTTTCACGATGTCGCGTAACCATAGGACCCGTCTGTCCTTTTTTAGACATTGTTGAAATACGACAAAGCGCCTCTCTCTCTTGCCGAGCGCTTCTTTGCGCTCGGTTTTTTTGATAGGCCTCTACTTTAGGAGGAACGAATCATGTTAATCGAATTACAAAATATCCAAAAGCAATATGGCGGCCATGCCGTCTTGACCGACGCCAACCTTCACGTGAATGCGGGTGAACGGATTGGGCTCGTCGGACGAAACGGGAGCGGCAAAACGACGCTTCTCCGGCTCATCGTCGGCACTGAAACACCAGATGGCGGGACGATTTACCGGAAACAGCGGTTGATGATTGGCTATTTGGCTCAAATCCCGTCCCATCCCGACAAGACCGGTCGAGACGTGCTCTATACGGCGTTTTCCGAGCTCGTGACGCTCGGCAATGAGATGCGACGACTTGAAGAGGCGATGGCCGAACGAACCGACATTGAGACGCTCCTCGAGACATACGGTGCACTCCAGACCCGTTTCGAGAACAACGGCGGCTATACCATCGATTCGAAAGTGAACGCGATGATTGACGGGCTCAGACTGGACCGTTTCGTCGACCGGCCATTCGATACGCTTAGCGGAGGGGAACGGACGAAAATCGGATTAGCTCTGGCCTTGCTTCAAGAGCCAGACCTGCTCATCTTAGACGAGCCGACGAACCACCTCGACCTCGAAGCGATGGCTTGGCTCGAGACGTTTCTTTCAGACAGTCCGTCCACACTCCTCCTCGTCTCGCACGATCGTGTGTTTTTAGACGCCGTCGCCACCCGCATCGTGGAATGTGAAGACGGTGAGCTGGCAAGCTTTGACGGCAATTATAGCGCCTTCGTCGCCCAAAAAGAAAAGCGGCTCCTTGACCAGTTCCATGCCTACACGGAGCAACAAAAGAAAATCAAGAAGATGAAAGAAACGATTCGTCAGCTCAGACAGTGGGCGAACGAAGGACATCCACCGAACGAGAAGTTTTACCGGCGGGCCAAGTCGATGGAAAAAGCGCTCGCCCGAATCGAGACGATCAAGCGACCGCAACTCGAATCCATTCAACCTGACATCCAGTTCACAGCACATGGCCGGACTGGCCGCGACGTTTTCGAAGCGACTGATGTGTCCGTCCGTTTCGACCGAACCGTCTTCGAGCACGTCTCCTTCTATGCAGGGCACAGGGAACGGATTGCCATCGTCGGTCCGAACGGGAGTGGGAAGTCCACGCTCTTGAACGTATTGCTCGGCCACATCGAACCGACTTCCGGCGAAGTCCGGCGAGCCGAACGGTCTAAAATCGGTTATTTGTCCCAACACATCGATTTTGATCACGCCCATCGGCTCATCGAGGCGTTTCGGGACCGGATTCCAGTCGACGAAGGCAAAGCGCGACAACTCCTCGCCCAATTCCTCTTCTACGGCGCGAGCGTATTCAAACCGGTCAAGGATTTGAGTGGCGGGGAAAAGATGCGGCTCATGCTCGCCATCCTGATGCATGAAGAGATGAACGTCCTCGTCCTCGACGAACCGACGAACCATCTGGATATCGAAGCACGTGAGGCCCTCGAAGAGGCGCTCGACCGTTTCAACGGGACACTCGTCGCGGTATCGCATGACCGCTATTTCTTGAATAAACTGTTCCCGATCACGTATTGGCTCGACGGAACGACGACGCGTTTTTCTGGAAACGTCTCGTACGCACTCGAGAAGCGACGCGAGGCAATGGAGACGGCGACTCCGATCCCGAAACAAAAAGCCACGTCAAAGCAAAGAGTGGCGCCAAGCTCAAAAGATACTTCTCATGAAGAAGTACGCTTAGCCGAGCTCGAGGCACTCCATCAGTCACTCATCCTTGAAATGAGTGAGACGAACGACTTGGAACGATTGATGACGTTGCAGCAACAAAGCGATGCGCTTCAATCCGAAATCGATTCGTTAGTATTGGAATTACTCGAATTGATGTAAAACAAACGACGCCGGCTTAACGGCGTCGTTTTTGTTCGTACCATGATTGCGTGAGAAATCCGATAATCCCGACCGCGATCAAAACGTAGGGCAAGACCTGCGGCACTGCCGCCCCTTCTCCAATTGAGAGAAGGAGCAGACCACTTGCGAACGTCCCAAGCCAATAGATTTTCGGCATTTTGTCACCTCCCGCAAAAATCGCTTGTAATTTGTCTGAATTTTCCGTAAAATATCATCTAATTCTACTTAAAGAAAGGAGACTCACCGATGCCACGTCGTAATTGGAACACCCTTGTCCGTTCTACTTTATTCGTCACCATCGCCCTCGTTGCTTTTTTATACGTACGTTATGACGCAGAAATCAAAGAACGTGAACACGCTTTGGAATCATACCTTGCCACTCATTATAACATTCCGGAACAGACCTATTCCCTCGATGGAGCACTCGGCTTTAGCGGGTACGTCTACGATGTCACATTCCGCGACGAACCGGACGCCGACTACTCGTTCCGCGTGACAAAGGCGGTCGACGGTCACCGCATCGAGTATAAAGCGGCGGCTGGTGCTTCCCCGTCACGTGTCTCAACGTTCGCACAATGAAAAAGCGCCACAATCGTGGCGCTTACGGTGAGCGTCTCTAGTCGGTTGGACTTGCACCCGATCTCATGATCGACCGTCCCATATGTGTAACGTCGTGCTAGAAAGTGATGCGATTCATGCCACGATTTCCGAGCAATCGTTCGTCTTTCTGACGATGCGGCACATACAGAAGCATGGCTTCCGGTTGCCAAACAATCGTAAGTTCGACCTATATGAACGAAATCTGTCACGAATCCCATCCGGCCCACCTCCGCCTGAGGAAACATTCCGACCATCCGACTCATGTTCCCAAGAATCCTTTTCGTCTGCGCCTCACATCGCGTAAGGTCGGCGACAGGTAGTGAAAGGGAACGGTTTGATGACCGGTTGTCCAAACAGGCTGTCGTTTGACCGGTTCACACTTAGTCAAACGTCTCAAGCGATGATTCATCTGTCGTCCCCTTCCAACTTCCTTGATGAACGAGGACTACAGTAATACAATAGCCGTTTTTGAAAGCTTCGAATCCGTGTTCACCATTTCTCCAAATCCTTCAAATATAGTGCTCGAGCGCATACGCGACGCCGTCTTCTTCGGCGTCTTTTGTGATGTGCGTACTCATGTCTTTTAGCGCATCGACCGCGTTGCCCATCGCAATGCGCGTCTCGGCCACTTCAAACATCGAGACGTCGTTCAAATTGTCTCCAATCGCCACGATATGTTCTTTGGCGATGCCGTGATGCTGCGCCAACTGTTCGAGCGCCATTCCTTTACTCGCTCTCGGGTGTCCAATCTCAATTTTTGTCCAGCCTGCCGTTGTAATCAATATGTCGGTGCGTGACTCATAATGTTTTCGTAATTTTTGAAGTTTTTGTCGATCAAATGAATAGATGAACACCTTGTAGACTTCATCAGCCTCAAAATCAATCTCACTCACCTCATCGACATATGTCAACCCGTACTGCTCGTTTTGAATCTCGATTTCTCGCTCTCCCCACTCGCGAGTAAACGACTGATCGTGGGGTAAGACGTCATCGAGTTCTCGTTTCAACAACTCCGTTCCGGAACGTAATACTTTCACACCCGCGTTTGTATAAAACTCGACATACGTATCATATTCATGCGCTACCTCCCACAATTCGCTCACGACTTGTTTTGGGAGCGCATAGTAATAGATTCGTTCGTTCTCATAAAAGGCGATGGCCCCATTCCCTGAAAGGATGGGACACGTCAAACCGCTCCGCTTCAAAATTTCTTCAATGTCATGAATCGAACGCCCTGACGAGATGGCGACGATGTCCCCTTGTGCTTGTCGCTGTCGAATCAGCTTTTGGTTTGCTTCTGTGATGACCCCGGTCCGAGACAAAAGTGTCCCGTCGAGGTCGATGGCAATCAACTTCATGTCGTTTCCTCCCTGTCCACGTTTTGTTTTCTTATTCCCTCATTTGAAAAGCTTCGTGCAAAATCTCAAACATTCTGTTTTCTCAACATATAATTAGGGGATTATTACTTTTAGATAATAATTTCAGCATATGAAAGGAGACCTCATGAAGCATTCCTCGAAGCCGCGGTTGAATCGCGTATTTTACATCTCGGCGAGTCTAATCGCCTTGCTCGTCCTATTCGGCGCATTAAGTCCGACCTTGTTTGCTGAGGTGGCCGGAACCGTCTTCACGTTCACAACGCGATCGTTCGGTTGGTTCTATCTGTTATCCGTCTTTTTGTTTGTCTTGTTCCTTATCTTTCTCGCGTTCAGTAAATACGGGAAGATTCGTCTTGGGATGGACCACGATCGACCGCAGTACCCATTTTTCACTTGGATTGGAATGCTGTTCTCGGCTGGCTTCGGGGTCGGACTTGTCTTTTGGGGTGTCGCTGAACCGATGAGTCATTTTTTTACTCCCCCTTATGCCGATACACCTGAACTGACAGTCGAGAGCGCCCGCCTTGCCATGGCCTATTCATTCTTTCACTGGGGTGTGAGTCAATGGTCCGTCTTCGCCATTGTCGGCCTCATTATCGCCTATTTCCAATTTCGTCGTAATACAGATGGACGCATCTCGACGAGTCTGTCACCCTTATTGAAAGAGAAGGTCTACACACGTCCGATCAACCAAACGATTGATATCTTTGCTGTCATCGCAACCGTCATGGGTGTCGCAACGTCCCTCGGTCTCGGTGTCCTTCAAATCAACGGCGGCTTGAACAGCGTCTTTGGATTGCCGAACACGGCACTCGTTCAAGTGCTCATCATCATCGTCTTGACGATCCTGTTCTTGACTTCGACGACGACTGGTCTTGACCGCGGCATCAAATGGCTCAGTAACGTGAACTTGGGGATAGCTCTTGTTTTGATGAGTTTTGTGTTCATCGCCGGGCCGACCGTCTTCATTTTAGAGACGTTTACCCTTGGCCTCGGTGACTATTTGCAAAACTTCATTCGGTACAGCTTACGGTTGCAGCCCTACCAACAAGGGACATGGGTTCAAGATTGGACGATTTTTTACTGGGCGTGGGCCATTGCCTGGTCTCCGTTCGTCGGCGCCTTCGTCGCCCGCGTCTCACGTGGTCGGACGATTCGAGAATTCATCGTCGGAGTGCTCGTCGTTCCCCCACTGATTGCCCTTTTATGGATTGCTGTTTTCGGTGGAACGGCGCTTCACCTTGACTTGTTCAGCGGGACATCGATTGCCGAAGCGGTCGATGCTGACGTTACGAGCGCATTGTTCGCCACGTTCGCCGAATTACCGCTGTCGTTCCTTTTGTCCGTCTTATCGATTCTGCTCATTTTGACGTTCTTGATCACGTCCGCTGACTCAGCGACGTATATCATCAGCAGTATGACGACAAACGGAAGTCTAAACCCCCCACTCGGTGTCCGAATCGTCTGGGGCGTCTTGCTCGGCGGAATCGCCGCTGTCCTGCTCCTCGCGAGCGGTCTCGAGGGTCTTCAGACCGCTTCCTTGATTTCTGCCCTGCCGTTCACAATCATTCTTCTTTTGATGGTGTATACACTCTTCAGCTTATTGCGTAAAGAGAACGTAAAGAAAATTAAATGACTCGAACGAGCCGCCTTTCTCGAAGGTGGCTCTTCTTCGGTTTAGGCTCTTCCCTCAGTTGACACACCCTTCCCCGATTGCTACGCTTTTGTCAGAATTGCATGACGAAATTTAGGGGGATGAGTATGCTACAAAATTTCACACGGTCCTACGCCGAGACGCTCGATGCGAACGACGCGCTCGCACGTTATCGAGAAGAGTTTTATTTGCCACAAGACGGGATTTATATGGATGGGAATTCCCTCGGTCTCTTATCAAAACGAGCGGAACGAACGCTCATGGAATCGTTACAAGACTGGAAAGAGCTTGGAATCGACGGGTGGATGTCGGGGCGTCACCCATGGTTCAACTTATCGGAGCAACTCGCTAGCTTGAACGCACCGCTCATCGGGGCACGAGCGGAAGAAGTCATGGTGACGGGATCGACGACGGTCAACTTGCATCAGCTCGTCGCCTCGTTCTATAAGCCAGAAGGGAAGAAAACAAAAATTTTAGCGGATACCCTCACGTTCCCATCGGATATTTATGCGCTGAAAAGTCAACTCGAACTGCGTGGCCTCGATCCAGCTGACCATCTCGTCCAAGTCGAGAGTCCGGACGGTCGTTATTTAAGGGAAGACGATCTCATCGCCGCGATGACGGATGAGATCGCCCTAATCGTCTTGCCGACGGTGCTTTATCGGAGCGGACAAATTTTAGACATGGCGCGTCTCGCCAAAGCAGCCCATGAACGCGATATCTTAATCGGCTTCGATGCCTGTCATTCCGTCGGGGCCATCCCGCACGCCTTCCATGATTGGGGTGTCGACTTTGCATATTGGTGCAACTACAAACATTTGAACGGCGGACCTGGGAGCGTCGGCGGTTTGTTCGTCCATGAACGCCATTTTGGGACCACTCCTGGACTCGCCGGATGGTTCGGATCACGGAAAGACAAACAGTTCGACATGGATCATACGATGACGCCAGCTGACGACGCCGGGGCATTCCAGATTGGGACACCGCACGTCTTGAGCCTCGCTCCTCAACTTGGTGCGCTCGAAATGTTCAATGAAGTGGGAATGGAAGCAATTCGTGAAAAATCACTCGCCTTGACGTCTTACATGCTGGACCTCGTCGAAACGGAATTGCGTCCATACGGATTCGTACTTGGCAGTCCGCGTGATCAAGTAGCTCGCGGCGCGCACCTTAGTCTTGAACACCCGGAGGCGGCTCGTATCTGCAAAGCACTCAAACAACATCGTGTCATCCCTGATTTCCGGGCTCCGAATATTATCCGACTCGCACCGGTCGCCTTATATAATACGTTCACAGACGTATATGATGTCGTTCAAATCTTGAAGACGATTATGGATGACAAAGAATATGAAGCGTTCGCGAACGTTCGCGAAGTCGTGGCATGAGGGGGAAACACAGTGAGTGAACGCATCGAACATAAAGTCGAACAAACGATTCAAACCGATTTCTCGAAAGACATGTCGTACGGCGATTATTTGCAACTCGATCCGATTCTATCGAGTCAACATCGCCTTTCGGATCATCATGATGAGATGCTTTTTATCATCATCCATCAGACGAGTGAGCTGTGGATGAAGCTCATCTTGCACGAGTTGACTGCTGCGACGGCAGCTATCGCAACGCAAGAACTCGAGCGGTCGTTCAAGATGCTCGCCCGAGTGTCAAAGATTCAACAGCAACTGATTCAATCATGGGGCGTTCTCGCTACACTCACACCGGCTGAGTATCTCGAGTTCCGTGACAAACTCGGTTCGTCTTCTGGTTTCCAGTCCTATCAGAACCGTCAAATCGAGTTTGCGCTCGGATTTAAAAATGCTCGCACGCTTAGTGTCTATGCTCACGACGAAAAGCTGTACCCGCTTCTCGAGCGATCTCTCGAAGCACCAAGCATTTACGACGTGACCGTTCGCGAAATGCACCGCCGAGGTCTGGCCATCGATCAAGCCATATTAGACCGAGACGTGACACAAGACTGGGAATGGAACGAGAGCGTGGAGGCGGCATGGGTCGAAGTCTATCGTGACGTGGACACGTATTGGGATTTATACGAACTCGGGGAAAAGTTACTCGACATCGGAAGCCAACAACAAATGTGGCGCTTCAACCATATGAGTACGGTCGAACGGATTATCGGTCAGAAGATGGGCACGGGCGGTTCGTCCGGTGTCAATTATTTGCGACGCGTCCTCGACCATCGCTTCTTCCCAGAACTTTGGACAGTACGAACAAAATTATAAGGAGGAGTCACGATGAGTTGGATTGATGTCTCTCAACCGCTTGAAGACACGATTGCGACATGGCCCGGAGATACCCCGTTTCGCTATGACATCGCTTGGCCGATGGTCGATAGCGGCTCCGTTAACGTCGGAAAAGTGACGATGAGTCTCCATACAGGGACGCATATTGACGCACCGTTCCATTTTGATGATGCCGGCAAACGCGTCATCGACCTTGACCCCGGCCTCTACATCGGGCCGGTTCGCGTGATTCACTTACCCGGCCATGACCGCATCGAAGCGAGCGACTTGGACAGGTTTGACTTGACCGGCGTCGAACGCCTCATTATTAAAACAGACGGGTGGCCGGATAAACGAGTGTTCCCGAAACGCATTCCGGAGCTGACCCCGTCACTCGCCGACCGTCTCGGAGACCTTGAGATTTACTTGATCGGTCTCGATTTACCGTCAGTCGATGCAATCGATAGTAAAGAGATGGCGGCCCATCATGCGCTCGCGAGAAACGGTGTCCATATATTAGAGGGGCTCGTCCTCGATCATATCGCACCGGGTGATTATGAGTTGAATGCCGTTCCGCTCCCGATTACAAAAGGAGACGGCAGTCCTGTCCGTGCTTTACTGCGAGCCCTCGATTAACCTTGCATCCATCCCGTGCGGATGGATGTTTTTTGTGGGAAACTGTGGGACGGCGCTTGAGTTTAAGACGAAGCGGGAAGAGGGTACTACGCAAACTGTGTAGAAAGGAGTGTTTTTTTATGAAAGTCATCTCATTTATTCTCCCCGCCTATAACGAAGAAAAAAACATTCCACTCATCTTTGAAGCCATCCACGAGCAATTCGAGGGGAGCCCGTACGACTATGAGATCGTCTTCGTCAATGATGCGAGTACCGATCGCACGTTAGACGCTATCAAGCAATTAACAATCCACCATGAGGCAGTTCGATACGTGTCGTTCTCTCGAAATTTCGGGAAAGAGGCTGCCATTCTGGCCGGACTTCAGCATGTGACTGGGGATGCCGCCATCTTGATGGATACCGATCTGCAACATCCTCCGGCCCTCATTCCACAAATGATTGACGGATACGAAGAAGGCTATGATCAAGTCATCGCTAAACGTGACCGGACCGGAGAGAGCGGCATACGTAAACTTGCTTCTCAAACGTACTACAAGTTAATCAATAAAATCGTCGACGTCGAACTCGAAGACGGGGTCGGTGACTTCCGCCTCCTCAGCCGCGAGGCGATTGACGCCTTGTTACGCATGAACGAGAACCACCGCTTCTCGAAAGGGTTATTCTCTTGGATTGGAATGGAACAAAAAATTGTCACGTATGAAAATGTCTTACGGCAAAACGGCGAGACGAAATGGTCGTTCAACCAGCTGTTTAATTATGGGGTCGATGGTTTAATTTCGTTTAACTCGAAGCCGCTCCGGTTCTGTTTTTATACGGGCGTCTCGATTTTGATTTTGTCGATGCTCTACATCTTGTTCACCTTGTTCGGCATCATCCAAGACGGTGTCGAGACACCTGGTTACTTCACGCTCATCTCGGCGATTCTGTTGCTCGGTGGCATCCAGCTCGTCAGCCTCGGGATTATCGGGGAATACGTCGGACGCATCTATTTCGAGACGAAACAGCGTCCCGCCTATTTGATTCAAGAAACCAATATGCAAAGGAAGAGTGTGAATGAACAAGCGAAAGGCAGAGTTTATAAGATTCATCGTCATCGGGGGAATTAACACCCTCAATTACTATTTGATTTACATGTTGTTTCATCACGTATGGAAAGTCGGCTATGGGGTTTCTCATGTGGTGGCGTTCACGCTCAGCATGGTCGCCTCTTTCTTTTTGAACAGCTATTTCACGTTCAAAGTCAAACCGACGTTACGAAAATTTTTGCAGTTCCCGTTGACGCAAGTCGTCAACTTCACGGTCACGACCGTCTGTATTTATCTACTCGTCGAACAGCTCGGCGTCTCGACGTCAATCGCCCCACTGTTTGCTATCTTCATTGCCGTACCGGCGACGTTCATCGTCACGAGTAAAATTTTGAAACGCGAGCAGACGACCGTATGAAGAACGTCAAGCTGATCGTCGCCGCGTTTCTCGTGTCAATCGTCGCCCATGCATTCTTCATCTATTATCAGTCGCAAGGCGGCTACATCGCCGGACCGAACGACGGCTTGTCGCAGATGGTCCCATTCAAACATTTCTTGTACGAGACGTTTCATAAAGGCAACCTCGTCTATGCGGAAGACTTCGGTTTCGGTGGTGGCGTCATCACCCAGCTCGCCTACTATTATGCGACGTCTGTCGTCTTTTGGCTCACCGTTGTTGTCGTCTCGTTATTTGACGTACTGGGACTCATCACGCCGGACCTCGAGCTTTGGTTACAACTCGCGCTCGTCGTCAGCATCGTCCGTTTAGCTGTCATCTTCGTCTTGACGACCTATGCGTATCGACTCTTTCACGTCCAGACGCTTTACGCGTTCGTCGGCGCCGTCGTGTACGGCGTGTCGGTCATGTACATCCGACACGTCACGTTTTGGGAGTTTTTCGCGGATGCCTTTTTATGGGTGCCGCTTCTCGTCATTGGACTCGAGCGCATCATCCGACTCGGTCGGGCGGACCTGTTTATCGCGGTCAGCGCCCTGATGCTCGTCAACAACTTCTACTTTGCGTACATCAACTTGGTGTTCGTCCTCGTCTACGTCTTGTTCCGCCAGTTCATCCGTTTTCCGGAAGATCGGCTCAGACGTCGACACCAATGGTTGCTCTATAGTGGGTCTGGGGTGCTCGCACTATTGTTGAGCGCGTTCGCGTTCATTCCGGCCACCTACGGCTTTCTGCAGAACGAGCGACCGTCACTCGCCCATGACATCCCGTGGCTCCGCCCTGATAACGTGTTGTACGATAGTACGATTTTAATCGTTCCAGCCGCTTTCGTGTTGCTCGCGCTCTATCGTCCCCTCTATCGCCATACCGCGTTTCGGCTATTCGCGTCGATGAGCCTCTTGTTCATCGTGCTCCACTTCAGCCCACACGTCGGCAGCTTCTTTAACGGGTTCTCAGCGCCACAGTTCCGCTGGGAGTACCTCGCGAGTTTCACGATTGGCGGTGCGATTGCGGTCGGATTGTCGCAGTGGCGATTCGAGACGAACGCCTTCCTGATCGCTGCAACCGGAACAGTCACACTCTATCTCCTTTTTGGTCTAGTAGGTGATGTCGCGACGTGGGAAGTCGGTGTTGTCATCTTCTTCTTGATGCTCGCCACCGTCGCGTCGCTCTGGTGGAAACCCGCGCTTGCACCTTACGTTCTGATCGCGTCTTGTCTCATCGTCTTCAACGGCTACACAAAGCTCGTCCTTCACGACAAGTCGATCGTCAATACGAATGAGACGTTCGTGAACAGCTCACGTTACGACAGTCCGGAACAGCGAGAATTAATTGAGCTTGTACAAGAAGAAGCTGGACCGCTCGAACGGCTCGATTGGATGGTCCACTTGCGCAACAATACGCCCATCGTCCAGTCGTTCCTCGGAACGAGTCTGTATTCAAGCATTTTGAACGGGAATTTGCTGACGTTCTATTGGCGTGATCTTGAGATTGATATGTTGCGTGAAAGTGTGAGCCGCTACGGCACGCTCGGCAATCGCGCAAACTTGCATCACCTTTTGTCGAGCCCTTACTGGATGCGCAACCAAAACGTGTCGAGCGAAGCGCCTTATGGCTTTAATCTTCTTGCTGAAACAGAACGTTACGCTGTCTATGAGAGCGAGACACGGCTTCCGTTCGTCCGGACGACGACGTCCACATATCGTCAAGCCGACCTTGAGGACGCCTCGGTATTGACACGTGAGCAGGCGATGCTCTCGGGCGTCATCTTAGACGATGGAAGTGAGACGCCGACCCCGGCCCGTTCAATCGACTTTACGACAGAAGACGCCGAAGCCGCACTCCTCGGGGCTACGCTCCGCGTCACTTCTGAGGAAGGTGGAATCGACTTGATTCCAGACGTACCAGAGGATGCGACAGGCGACTTGTATGTCTCGTTCAACATCCGGAAACTTGAAGGAGACGGCTTCTTCATCAAGCTCGGTGGTTACCGGACGACACGAAAGCCTGAAGCCTCGATTTATCGGACCGACCTCACCTCGATGACGCTTCGCACACCGCTTACTGACCGTGTGCCGTTACGTCTTCCGGAAGGCACGTACGCGCTCGAGAACGTGACCGTCGAATGGGAAGATTATACGACACTCGAATCCGCGCTCGACGAGGCGGATGCTCGTCCGGACATCCCGGTCACGTGGGACGGCCCCGACCTCGACTTCACGGTCGAGGACGCCGCATCGGGAGCGTATGCCGTCCTCCCGGTTCCGTTTGAGCGAGGATGGAGTGCCCGTGTTAACGGAGAAAAGCGCGACGTCTTACAGGCGAACTATGCGTTCAGCGCGATTCCTCTCGATGAAGGACGAAACGACGTCGAATTGACGTATCGTCCGCCGTTCTTCACCGTCACGACCGCGCTCAGTTTGCTTGGTCTCGGCCTGTTCGTCGGCTATCTCTTCTATCTGCGCCGCAAAGAGCATCCGTTCACGTGAACGGATGCTCTTCTTCTTGCATGATTTCACTCGAACTCTTTCGGTGATCGAGTCGTTTTGACATATTGATTTTATAGGCGAGGTTCGCTTCGTAATCTTTCGAGAACACACCGGCGTACAGCAAATCGAGCAGGCAGTGCGTCGAGTCGTTCGAGGTAAAGCTACCAATCTTTGAATAAAGACGTTCCCGCGTCGTTAACCGGAGCGTACAATCCGCCTCGCTCGAGATGGCGTTCTCGCCGACACTCGTCAAAACGAGAATAGGAATACGACGCTGTTTTAAATACGGGATGAGCCGAAGCGTCGTGTCACTTTCCCCTGTATAGGAGATGAGCAGTGCGCACGTCGTCTCGTCAGAGTTGGCCGCTTCAAACTCAGGATCGACCTCACAAAGCGAGACGTGTTTTCCGATTCGGTTCATCTTCGCTTTAAAGTCGTGACAGAGCAATAGATTATGGACGATTGAAAAAATTTTGATGTGACGTGCCTTGTGAATCATCGTTACGGCTTGTTCGAACGCCTCATGATCGAGAAGCGACAACGTGTCCTCAATCGTCATCTGTTTCAAGGCAGCCATCTTGTTCGCCACCGCCATCAATCCGTCTTCGGGCGCGAACGGGTAGTTGGCATCCACGTCTGAGAAGTGACGGTTCAAATAATCGATTTCCTCTAATAGCCCTGCTTTCAATTCGACCCAGCCGGTATACTCGAGCTTATGGGCGATTCGGCTCAAAATCGACGGATGGGTATACGTCGCCTCGGCGATTTGCTTCATCGTCTTCTCTTCAATCAATTCACGTTGCGCAAACAAATAATCAATGACGGCACGCTCAGACGGTGAAAATCCCGTCTGTTTCAATTTTTCAGTTAGTAACAATGGAAGCCCTCCTGTAAATGAAATTCACAAAAATAAAGCTGATTTCGTTTTTATTTGTAAACGCTTTCGGAGTTATCTCGTCACCTCTTGTGTTCGTGTATCCCTATTTTATACTGAAAAAGAAGACAGGATACATCCACATCATTTACACATGTGCTTTATTTTTGTGAAACGAAAAGGAGGAGATTGTTTTGACAACCGGAATCAAGCTCGTCACGATTGGTGGCGGTAGCAGCTATACACCAGAATTGATGGAAGGCTTCATTAAACGCTATGAAGAATTGCCGATTCGAGAAATTTGGCTTGTTGACATCGAAGCAGGGAAAGAAAAGCTCGAGATTGTCGGAAAGATGGCACAACGCATGTGGGACGCCTCGCCGTATGACGTCGACGTCCATTTGACGCTCGATCGTCGAGAAGCGCTTAAAGACGCAGACTTCGTTACGACCCAGTTCCGCGTCGGCTTGCTCGACGCCCGGATTAAAGATGAGCGGATCCCGCTCTCGTATGGCATGGTCGGGCAAGAGACGAACGGGGCCGGCGGCATGTTGAAAGCGTTCCGGACCATCCCTGTCATCCTCGACATCGTCGAAGATATGAAACAGCTCTGTCCAAACGCGTGGCTCGTAAACTTCACAAATCCAAGCGGCATGGTGACCGACGCGATCATCCGATACGGGAAATGGGAAAAAGTCATCGGGCTTTGCAACGTACCGGTGCATGCGATGATGGCCGAGCCAGAACTGATCGGGAAGAAGCCAGAAGAATTGACACATTCATTCGCCGGATTGAATCACTTCCACTGGCACCGAGTCCATGACTTGAACGGGACAGATGTTACAGGTGAAATCATCGCCAAGATGCACGAGGATGCTTCCGGCATTCCAGCCAATATTCATGAGATGCCGTTTTTCAAGGAACAGCTAGAGCAGATGAACATGATTCCATGCGGTTACCATCGTTACTATTATCGCACCGAAGAGATGCTCGCCCATATGCTCGAAGAGTACCAGGACCCGGCGATCGGGACGCGGGCCGAACAAGTGAAGCAAACGGAAGCGGAACTGTTCGAACTGTATAAAGACCCACATCTCGACCATAAGCCAGAACAACTGTCTAAACGTGGCGGCGCCCACTATTCAGACGCGGCGTGTGAGACGATCGCCTCGATTTACGCGAACAAAAACACGCACATCGTCGTGTCGACAAAAAATAATGGGGCCGTCCCAGACCTTGCCCCGGACGATGTCGTGGAGGTGTCCGCCTATGTCGGAGCGACGGGCGCGAAACCAATCGCCTTCGGTTCGCTCGCGCCGGCCGAGAAAGGCTGGCTCCAAGTCATGAAAAACATGGAGCTGTGCGTCGAAGAAGCGGCTGTGACCGGTGACTATGGCCTCGCCCTCCAAGCGTTCATCCTGAATCCGCTCATTCCAAGCGGTGAAACTGCGAAGCGGGTTCTCGATGAACTCCTGATCGCGCACAAAGACCACTTGCCTCAATTCGCCGAGAAGATTGCCGAGCTCGAAGCAAGCGGTGTGACCATTAAAGACGGTGTCGTCCGTTCGCTCCACCCAATCGCACAAGTATAATAAAAGCCGACGCATTGATAACAATGCGTCGGCTGTTTACATTATTTGATCAACTCGAGGTCGACTGGGATGTTTTCTTCGACCGTCTCCCCTTTTAAGTGATTGACGGCAGCTTCGACACCTAATTTTCCAATCTCCGCTGGTTTTTGCGCGACCGTTGCGGCCATCGTTCCGTCTTCGACTGCTTTGACGGCATCGTCCGTCGCATCGAATCCGATGACTTTGACATCGCTCAAGCCCGCGCTATTCAGTGCTTGGACAGCCCCAAGTGCCATCTCATCGTTATGGGCGAACACTGCCACGATGTCTTTATTGTCTTGGAGAATGTTCTCCATGACCGTCAACCCTTGGGCCCGGTCAAAGTTGGCAGATTGTTTTGCGACAACGTCAAGCTTGCCATCGATTGCTTCATTGAAACCTTGGCCGCGATCTCGTGTCGCAGACGCCCCTGGAATTCCTTCAAGTTCGACGACTTTCCCGCCTTCACCGACGAGCTCGACCATGTAGTCCCCGGCAAGCTTCCCACCGGCCACGTTATCGGACGCGACGTGTGCGACGACTTCACCTGACTCGGCGTTCCGGTCGACCGTGATGACGGGGATGCCGGCATCGTTCGCGCTTTGGACAGCAGCGCCAACCGCTTCAGAATCGGTTGGGTTGATGAGAATCAAATCCATTCCTTTTTGAATCATATCTTCAACGTCACTGACTTGTTTGGCCGCATCGTTTTGTGCATCTGCGACCGTAAGTGTCGCGTCGAGAGCAGCCGCTTCTTCTTCCGCACCGTCTTTCAAGGCGACGAAGAACGGGTTATTCAATGTGGAGATGGAGAGGCCAATCTTGAAGTCACCGTCTTTCGTTTCCTGCTCCGACCCTGTCCCCGGCTGTTCCGTCGAACACGCTGCCATGAGTACCATTGTCAATACGAGTAGCCAAGCTGTCCATTTTTTCATCTTCCGTTTCCCCTTTCGATGATTACGCGTTTTGTTTTCGATCAAGGAGTACCGCGAACAAAATGACGGCTCCTTTGACGACAAGTTGGAAGAACGATGAGACCCCGAGCAAGTTCAAGCCGTTGTTCAACGTTCCGATAATGAGCGCTCCAATGAGCGTCCCGACAATCCATCCACGACCACCAGCTAAACTCGTCCCCCCGAGGACGACGGCGGCGATCGCATCGAGCTCATAGGACGTCCCGGCCGTCGGTTGTGCCGAGTTCAGACGTGACGTCAAAATAATGCCGGCGAGTGCGGCGAGCATACCAGATAACGAGTAAATCATGACTTTCACTTTATTGACGCCGATTCCCATCAACTTGGCGGCTTCTTCGTTCCCACCGATGGCGTACGTATGGCGACCAAACGTCGTCTTCTTCAAAATGAAGTACAACACCCCGAACGCAATCAACATCGTAACCGCCGGCACCGGAATGATCCAGAAGTAACCGCGTCCGAGCATCTCAAACCACGTCGAATCCCCAAGTCCCGTAATCGGACGGCCGTCCGTATAAACGAGCGTCATCCCCCGATAAATCGTCATCGTCGCGAGCGTCGCGATGAACGGGGCCACTTTTCCGTACGTGATGACGGCCCCGTTAAATGCTCCAAGTAAGGCCCCTGCAATGAGACCGAGTGCGATTGCCATGACGGCGTGCTGTCCATCGACCATCATCCCGGCGACCAACGCCGACGATAACGCCAAAATCGAACCGACCGACAAGTCGATCCCTCCCGTTAAGATGACGAACGTCATCCCAAACGCGATTAGGGCGTTGATTGATACTTGGCGCAAGACGTTAAAGATGTTGTTGAGCGATAGGAAGCCTGGCTCGAGCGCCGTCACGACAACGATGATGACGAGTAGACCGAACAACGGTCCTAATTTTTGACCCCAACCGAGCTTTTGCGGTCGATTTAATGCAGTCGCTGCTTTTAATTCCATTTCACTGTCCTCCTGTCGCATAAGTCATGACGCGCTCTTGTGTCGCTTCTTGTTTCGTGAGCCTCCCGGTGACGACGCCTTCACGCATGACGACGATGCGGTCACTCATGCCGAGCACTTCTGGTAAATCGGATGACACCATGATAATGGCGACACCGGACTCGGCCAGTTCACTCATAATCGTATAAATTTCTTTTTTCGCGCCAACGTCGACCCCTCGCGTCGGCTCGTCGAGGATGAGGACGTCCGGTTCGACGCCGAGCCACTTCCCGAGCACGACTTTTTGTTGATTCCCGCCCGAGAGCGACTTCACTTTTTGCTCCATCGAATGATGTTTGACGCGTAGCTTCTTCAAATAGCTATCGGCGAACTGTTCTTCCGCCCGTCTCGAGATCATCGTCCCTTTCGCTCGTCGGTCGAGCGTCGGTAGCGAAAGGTTTTCGCGAAGTGAAAAGTCGAGGAGCAACCCTTCACCTTTACGATCTTCTGTCAAGAAAGCGATGCCGTGATGAATCGCGTCACTCGGCTTTTTGATACGAATCGGTTTTCCATTCAGCTTCACGGTTCCCGCCTTGGCTCGGTCTGCCCCGAACAAAGCACGCATCACTTCCGTCCGTCCGGCTCCCATGAGTCCGGAGAACCCGACGATTTCACCGGCACGGACATCGAACGAGACGTTGTGGAACCGGTTACCTATCAATCCATTCACTTCGAGCACGACATCCCCGATCGTCGCTTTCCGGTCCGGATAACGTTCACCGATTTCTCGGCCGACCATCTCTTTGACGATTGCTTCGAACGATGTCTCGTCGATCCGGTGCGTACCGATCGACACGCCGTCACGAAGGACGGTGATGCGGTCGCACAGTTCAAAAATCTCTTCCATCCGGTGTGAGATATAGATGATGGAGACCCCTTGGTCACGAAGCGCCCGTGATACCGCGAACAAAGCCCGAATCTCGCGGTCGGTGAGCGCGGCCGTCGGCTCATCCATGACAATGACTTTCGCGTCCGTCATGAGCGCCTTGGCAATCTCAATCATTTGCTGTTGACCGACCGATAAGTTTTTCGCAAGCTCATCGACTTCCATGAACACGTTCAACTCAGCTAAATATTCGCGAGCGCGGCGTTTCATCTCTTGTTGCTTGATGACACCGAACGCTCCTGTCAACTCGCGACCAAGAAACAAGTTCTCCGTCACGGTCAGCTCCGGCAAGATGTTCAGCTCTTGATGGATGAAGGCAATGCCTTCACGCTCTGCTTCTTTCGGATGTTTGAATTGACGAACCGACCCGTCGATGACGACTTCGCCTTCGTCTTGGGCATGGAGCCCGGTCATCACTTTCATGAGCGTCGACTTCCCGGCCCCGTTCTCCCCCATCAACGCATGAATCTCGCCAGGAAGGAGCTCGAAATCGACACCTTTTAACACGCTGACCGGCCCGAACGCTTTATGGATATGCTTCAATTCGATATGCATCGAATCCCTCCTTAAAATATGACGCCAGCATGCAAGATGACGTTCGCGTAAGGTGTCGCCTCTCCTGTCCGGATGACAACTTTCGCCGTTTCAACTTCCCGTTTGAACGCTTCGTGCGAACAGGTCTTCACCGTCTCGAATCGTTCGGTCAACGCTTTCGCAATCGGTTCATTTTCGGTGAACACTTCGTCGGCAATCGTGATCTGCTCGATGACCATGTCCGATTCAACTGCGTCCAAGACGTCAAGGAATGACGGCTCCCCGAGACGAAGTGCCAAATCGACACGTTCGACCCCGTTCGGGATGGGTAGACCGCAGTCGGCGATGACGATTTTATCGGTATGACCAAGGTCAGCAAACACTTTCGTCAAATGACTATTCAAGATCCCATGTTTTTTCATTACACTCGCTCCAATCGCATCATGACTTCTTCTCGCGTCGGCATGCCGCCCTGGGCCCCAAACCCTTCAACGCTCATCCCAGACGCGACAACCGCGAATCGTGCCGCCTCGAGTAACGTATGGCCTTCAACGAGACCGACCGCGAGCGCGCCGTTGAACGTATCGCCCGCTCCTGTCGTATCGACGACGTTTGCTTTGATGGCAGGAATCTGTTGAATCACGTCCCCGTCATAGAAACGGATTCCCCGCACGCCTTCGGTGACAATCAACTTGTTCGGGAACCGACGCAACACATCCTCGATCGGCACGTCCCCGAACAAATCACGGCATTCATGTTCGTTTGGCGTCACGTACGTCACGTTGTCGAGCAATTCTTCAGTGAGCGGTTGAGACGGGGCCGGGTTCAACAAAACCGGAATGTTTCGTTTTCGACAGTAGGCCCCCACGTGTTCGACCGTCTCAAGTGGAATCTCGAGTTGCAGCAAGACGAGTGTGTCCTCGTCGAGTAATGCGTCGAGTTCACCGTCTGTGAAGCGTACGTGTTTGTTGGCTGATTGAACGACGACAATCGAATTGTCGCCTTCGGCGAGAACGATGTGTGCCGTCCCAGTCACATCTTCTACTGTCTGTAGATGACGTGTGCCAACTTGATGCGTCTCAAAATTTTGGCGGATGCTCGTTCCGAACGCATCAATGCCGATACATCCGGCCATCTCGACCGCCCCGCCTAATTTAGCGGCAGCGACCGCTTGATTGGCTCCTTTTCCGCCGGGTACGGTTTGGAACGTGTTCCCAATCACCGTCTCTCCGGCGCGTGGACGTTTATCTGTCGTGACGACCAAATCCATCGAGATACTCCCAATTACTACAATCCGGCTCATCTGCCTGACCCCTTCCCTCTCGTCGTTTGCCGTTCCGTCAACGTAACCGGCAACAACATCTCTTTTGTCTCTGTGTCTCGTTTTTCAATCAAATCGATCAGCCGCTCTGTCGCGAGACGTCCCATCTCATAAATCGGTTGCGCAATCGTCGTCAGTGGCGGTGACGTCATTTCGCCGAGCTCAATGCCGTCATACCCAATCACCTGTAAGTCTTCTGGCACGCGTACGTGACGGCGGACCGCTTCTTGAAGCACGGCGGCGGCGATGACATCGTTCGCTGCGAACAAGCCATCAAACGGCCAGTGTGCGTCAAATAACGTTTGCGCGGCCGTGAGCGCTTCTTTGAACGTGAAGTTCGAATGGGTCATCCCGATGAGGCGATCTCCTGCCACGTCAACGAAGCCCTCGGTACGCCGCTTCACGGTCTGTAATTGCTCTGGGCCAGCGATATGGGCGAGACGCGTCGCGCCGGAGGCGATGAGTGTGTCGGCCGCGAGGCGCCCCCCTTCATACCCGTCCGAGATGACCGCATCGATGCCTGATTTCACGATTCGGTCAAGAGCGACCATCGGCAAGTCGAGCTTTTCATAGTTTGGATTATCCGAATGATTCGTCGTAATAATTAAGCCGTCCACATGCATCGTCTGTAAGGCGACGAGATAGCCCTGCTCTTTCTCGAGTTGCTCGTCCGTATTGCATAGGACGACTTGATACCCATGCTGATTGGCGACATCTTCAATCGCCCGTGCCAGTTGCGGGAAGAACGGATTCGTGATGTCAGGCATGATCAACCCGATTAACCCGGACGTCTTTGTAAATAAAGACCGTGCCACACGGTTCGGTGCGTAATTGAGGTCAGCGATGGCCTGCTCGACGGCTTCTCGGGCTTCGGCGCTCACGTATCCGTTCTTGTTCATCACACGGGACACCGTTGCGACGGAGACGTTCGCTCGTTTCGCCACTTGTTTAATTGTTGCCAACTCAAAACCTCCTTTTGGTAACGCTTACAAACACATCATAATGTGTAACCGGTTACATATCAAGCTTTATTTTTAAAAAATCCGCCTGACTCACTGTGGAGCCAAGCGGTTCATGTATGTTTCTCGTGTGATGACATAGACGAGACTCGTTACCGTGCGCCCGTCTAGCCGCGTCAACTGTTGCGTCGTCGTGAATGAATAGGTGAATCCGCACTTCTCGACGACACGTCGCGACTGTGCGTTGAAATCGAAATGCCCGCACCAAATCCGTTCGAGTCCAAGGTCGATGAACCCGTGACGCAACATGGCCCAGACGTCTTGGTCGGCTTGGAACATACGGATGACGTCGCGCGTCTCCTCAAGCGATTGATGCGGTGCCCATCCCGCGCTCGGGCCGACCCGGTCGTCTTTCGCATAAGGATACATCATCTCCGCGTCATCGAGTAAAAAGGCGCGAAGCCGTAAACGTTCTGTCTCAAGTTGAATCATGCTAGACTCCTTCCCATCGTTTTTCTCCTTCTCGATCAGGGAATGAATGGATTAGAGGAGGGATGACGATGCCGTTTGATTATGATTTAGATTTTGACTCAATCAATTTCCGGGAACAGCCTGAACTGTACCGTGTTGGCCGCGGGGAGCAAGGGGTGCTACTCGTCGAACCGTATAAGAGTGAAATTTTGCCGCATTGGCGCTTCAAGACGCCGGACATCGCCACACAGTCGGCGGATGAAATTATGGAGCTGTTTGAAGCCTATCGTAAGAATGATGACTTTGTCGGTATGGACATGGCCCGTAAGTTCATTCAAATGGGTTACACACGGGCGCGTCGCTATGCCAACTATAAAGGCGGACGCAAATATAAGGCGGACGGTGACATCCACGAGCGTGACATTGATGAAGAAAAAGCCGAATCGGCCCGCATCTTTAAAGAACGCTGGGATCAAATCCGAGCCGATGAGGACTATTTGAAGCGAAAAAAGGCGCATCAACGTCAATACGGATAATTAGTTGACCATGACGAGAAACTCGGTCGCCCCTTTTTGAAACGATGCCACTTGCCGGAAGCCGACGCGTTCGTACAGTCGAACCGCTCGCTCATTGAACGACGCGACGGTCAATCGGACAGGCTTCCCGCTCCGCTTCGCCTCAGAAAGTACCAGCTCAAGGAAGTTACCGCCTCGCCCCTGTCCCGTCAAATCTGGGCGCATGCCAAGACCAAGGTCAAGATGCACATCATCGTATTTGTATGTATCGTTCGGGACTTGAGCGTACACACCGAGGCAATAAAAGCCAATCAGCTCACCTGCTTCATGGACAGCCTGATAATGCATCAGTTCTTCGAGTCCTGATTGTGACGGAGTTTGATTATAGAAATCATACGGTGCCTCGTACGTCCACGACTGAATCGCACGGGCGTTTTGTTCTGTCATCGGGTCACACTTCATGTCGTTCGCTTCTCCCATTCTTCATTTTTATTTCGGTCCATGGAGCATTTCATCGTAAATCGCGTAGTCGTTTTTGCCGTCTTGCTTGATTTGATACATCGCTTGATCGGCTTTATGAATGAGCGTATCGAGGTCGGTTCCTTGTCCGGGAGAGAGGCTGACACCGATGCTTGCCCGAATCGGAATCGTCTTTCCGCCGAGTGAGAACGGGTTTAAGGCGAGCGTCTCTTGTAATTGATGGACGAAATCAAGGTGACTCGACTCATCCATCTCTGTTAAAAAGATGTAGAACTCGTCACCGCCGACCCGGGAGGCGAGGCCACTGTCCGGTGTGATCGAGTCGAGCAACGTCCCAAGATGAATGAGGAACTCGTCGCCAACTTGGTGACCGTACGTATCGTTGATGCCTTTGAACCCGTCCAAATCGAGAATGATGAGGGCAAGGGTGTCCGCTTGAAGCAAGGCTTGATCGGCTTGCTCGTAGAATGCTCGGCGATTGGCGAGTTTTGTGAGCGGATCGTGATAGGCGAAGAAGCGAATCGTCTGTTCGGCCTCTTTAAACGAATGCACGTCTCGAATGAGAATCATGCCATGGACTTTTTGGTCGATATAGACGAAGTCGCCATCGATGACGACGTAGCGTTCTTGCCCCGTCTTTGTCTGAATCTTCGTCTCAAACTCGAGAAACTTCTTTTGGGCCTGAAAATGTTGACGGTAATGGTGACACCATTCTTCTCGTTTTTTCTCTGGTAACAAGTCGACGAAGCGTTCATTGACAACTCGTACCGTGTGGAACAACGTTCGAGCGGCCGGGTTGGCGCTCTCGATTCGTCCGTTGTCATCGACGAGCAAAATCGCAGACGGGTTCAAATTGTAGAGCGTCCCGAACCGTTTCGCATAAGACGCCAAGAAGTCGAGTCGATTCATCGCCACGACGAGCGCAATCACCCAGACGAGTCCTCCATACATATACCCGTAAGGCGGCATCGTTCCACGGAACTGGAAATAGCCGAACACGATGTCCCAAACGAGGACGGCGAGCGCTGTCCAAATGAGCATGCGTAGCACGCGCTGGTGCTCGACCCGCTCTGCCCGTTTAAGCGCATAGACGAGCAAAAGGACGACGAGAAAATGGAAGATGTTCCCCATCGTCATCGTAATCAGGTAAGAAGCGTTGAACTCAGGATAAATCCAAATCCCGACTTGGTCGAACCGTTGGCTGTTAATGATGTTTTCTTGGCGGATGAACGTCAATGCGACCGGGATGAGTGGTAAATAGAGGACATACGGATAGAGCCATTTCGGAAGCCTGGCTCCGACACCGGTCACGTTAAAGATAAAGTGGACCGAGCACACAAAAATCAAAATCCCGGCGTTCCCGAACCAATATGTCACAAAAGCCGGACTGAGTTCGATCGGCGACAAATGACGGCTGAACTCTGCCAAGAATAACATCGCATAACCGAAGACGAACAGACTGAGGAGCCGATGTTCGACTTGTCTCGGATTTCGAAGCAACACATCTAGTGCGAGATGGCTGAGCAAGAAGGCCGGTAGCAAATAAACGACCATATACGTAAACAGTGCGGTCATGGATGGACCCCTTTCTCAAGACAGATACGTCTCTACTTTCTCTATCGGATGCATCGTTTCCTTTATCGAGTCGATGCACGCACATAAAAAGGCGAGCGGAAGTGATCCGCTCGTCTCGACTCGTTATAACGTGTCTTCGATTGCCGTATCGCCTTTGACGAGGTCAATCGCTTTATTGTAGGCCGTATCGCGTCCAATCACATGGGCGAGGAAGGCAGCCACATCAGCACGTGGGATTTCGCCAGTCGACACGTCCCCCGCCTGCACTTTCCCGGTGCCGGCATCGTCTGTCAATGCCCCTGGACGGACAATCGTGTATGCGAGCCCGCTTTCTTCGAGTATACGGTCCGCATGATGCTTCGCTACGTAATACGGTTTCATCTTATCCGGCCATGCCGCGCGATCTTCCGCCTTCAATGCACTCACCATGACGAACTGTTTCACCCCTTGTTGCTTCGCGGCCTCGATGCTTTTCGCCGCCCCGTCTAAATCGATCAAGAGCGTCTTATCAGCTCCTGTATGTCCGCCAGAACCCGCTGCAAATACGACGACGTCGGCACCATCGATGGCGTCCGCCAGATTCGCAACATCGCCTTCGAGGTCCCCGAGCACAGCCCGATAGCCGTCCTGTTTAAATTTCTCCAGTTGTTCGTCTTTTCGTACCATCGCCGTCACGTTATGCTTGCCCTCTTCGTGTAAGCGTTGAACGAGCTGTTTTCCAATTTGTCCGTTCGCACCAATTACAAATACGTTCATTTGTCTTCCTCCTCGAATCGAATTCAGAGACACTTGAAACGTCGTGTGGCTGCTGCCACGTCCGGCGCCGAAGCGATGGCCGAGATGATGGCGACCCCGTCTGCCCCGTCATGTCGAATCAACTCGACATGTTCAGGCCGAATGCCCCCAATCCCTACGATCGGGAGTTCCGGATACGTTGCCCGCACTTGCCGAATGAGCGTCGTGCCGTTCACTTCCCCGGCGTCCACTTTTGAGTTCGTCGGAAAGACGGGACCGATGCCGACATAGTCCGCATGCGCTATTGCCGTCGCTGTTTCTTCGAGCGAGTGGACGGAAACACCTAGCCATTTATCTGCCCCAATCATCTGCCTGACGCGATGAGCTGACACATCTTCTTGTCCGACATGCACCCCGTCTGCATCAAGCTTCAATGCTAACTCAACATCATCGTTTACGATAAACGGTACGCCGTACGCACGACAGAGTTGAAGTAACGTCCGAGCCACCGCTTCTTTTTGATCTCCATACAGTGCCTCATTTCCTTTTTCGCGAAATTGAAAACATGTGACACCACATTGCAATGCTGTCTCGACCGTTCGGAAGATGTCTTTCGTATTCGTTGTCCCACAGATAAAGTAAAGTTCTAATTGTTCAGCGAGCTCGGCTTGTCGTGATTGTTTCAATCGTCACAGCCTCCTCTCCGTGCATCCCGTACGCCCAATGGTTCGTCGGTCCATGCCCTGAACCGATCTCAAGGCCATGGGCAATCGCACTTTGAATGAACCGTTTTGCTGTCACGGTCGCCTCGATCATTGGACGACCTTTAGCGAGCTCGGCCGTGAGCGCCGCCGAGAACGTGCACCCAGTGCCGTGCGTGTCTTGCGTCTGGATGCGCGGTGCCGAGACGAGAAACGCTTCTGACGCCGTCAAGACGAGGTCTTCCGCACGTTCGCCTTCAAGGTGTCCTCCTTTTAGGACGACGACTTTCGCACCGAGCGACAAGATGCGCTCTGCCGCTTCAAAACGATCTCGGGATGAGCGGATTGTCAGTCCTGTCAGTACTTCCGCTTCCGGCACGTTTGGCGTAACGACGGTCGCGAGCGGTAACAAGGACGTCTTGAGTGCATCAACAGCTGCATCTTGAAGTAATGATGCGCCACCTTTTGCGATCATGACCGGGTCGACGACGAGCTGTTTGAACGCATGCCGCTTCACTGCAGACGCGACGGCCTCGATGCGACTCGCATCGAATAACATCCCGGTCTTGCATGCCTCGATTGAAAAGTCAGCACCGATCGCATCGAGTTGTTGTGCGAGCAAATTTAGCGAGACTGCTTCGACGCCATGCACGCCACGTGTATTTTGAGCCGTGACTGCCGTCAAGACGCTCGTCCCGAATACACCGAGTTCTTGAAACGTCTTCAAATCAGCTTGAATGCCGGCGCCTCCGCCTGAATCGGAACCGGCGATCGTCAACACTTGTGCGCGCTTCATGATACCACCTCGATTCGGTCGCTCGGTAGTTCGATTGCGGTCATCTTCCCAAGCTCGTTCAAAAAATGAGCCGGAAAATCGCCAGGGCCATCAGCACGCATTGTCGCGAGCTCCCCACAGCGGGCGTACCCGGCAAGTGCCGTCGACGTCGCGGTCATCGCGTCAGCCTCGACCGCAAGAAACGCACCGACGATCGCACTGAGTAGACAGCCGGTCCCGGTCGTCCGCGTCATCGTTTCGGTTCCCCCTTTGATTTCAATCGTCACGTCCCCGTCGCTGACGACGTCCGTCTCCCCGGTCACGGCGACGACACAGTGATATCGTTTAGCCGCCTCGCGCGCGACGTCTGTCACGTCATGCAACGCTTCTCCAGCATCGACCCCACGCGTGTGGGCCGTTCGGTCAATCAATGTCGCAATCTCACCGGCGTTCCCCCGGATGACCGTCACCTGCACCTGATCGAGGATCGCAGTCGCTACTTGACGCCGAAATGATGTCGCGCCGACACCGACCGGGTCGAAGACGATGGGACGACCCGACTCGTTCGCGGCTTGCCCCGCCCGAATCATCGTCGCTTCCGTCGTCGCATCGAGCGTACCGATGTTTAATACGAGCGCATCGCTCACCGTCGCCATTTCCGCCACTTCTTCGATGGCTGATGCCATGACCGGCGATGCTCCAATCGCGAGCAATCCGTTTGCCGAAAAGTTCGCGACGACGATGTTCGTAATGTTATGGACGAGCGGTCGCTCGACCCGAACGTTATCCCACAAATCACGTTTCATCGGTTCACCTCCACCGGAACAGCCCACGTCTCAAGCGTCCAAGCCATCTGCCAAAACGCCACTTCGTAATAACAGCTCTTCAAGAACGATTGGCGATAACGTTTGCGTTCGGTTTCTGTCGCTTGCTCGGCCAAGACATCGAGCCGTTCAATCTGTTCTTCAACGAGTTCACGGAACCATTCTGACCCATACGTCGCAATCCAAGCCGTATAAATCGGGTGGTCCGGTTTTGCATCTTTCAACCGTTCGCCGATTTCGTAGTATACCCAGTAGCACGGTAAAATCGCCGCGAGCACGTCCCCGAGTGTCGGTCCGGCTTGTTGCATATGCATGGCGTACGCGTAGGCGGTTGGTGCCGGCTCAAACGCTCGTCGCTCTTCCTCGGTCACGTCAAGCATCGTGAAAAACTCACGATGTAACGCGTGTTCCGCCTCAATCGTGTGAAGGGCATGGGTTAAAAATCGGCTCGACAGTTCCATGTCAGGCGCGACGATCGCGCCTCTCGCCTGTACTTTTGAAAATTGGTTCAAATAATACGAGTCTTGCATCACATAATGGCGGAATTTCGCTTCGTCGAGCGTCCCTTCGCCAAGTGCTCGGACGAACGGGTGGTCAAAACTCGCTTGGAATAAGGCATCCGCCTCTTGTCGGATTTGTTGGGTGAACGTCATGTTGAACTCCTCCTTTTTAGTATGAAAAAACGCCGCCTCCCATAACGGAAGCGGCGTCGGACATACAGCGTGAGAAGAGTCGTTTCGCCCACTTCCCTCCGCTAGCGTGAACTAGATCAGGTTCAAAGGGTCTGGACCTCGTCCATCTCAGCCGCGTCATGCGACTCCCCTAGTGGCAAACATTATGAAATTCGGTCGTCTTCGGACACATCATACCAAGAATCACACTAAAATCAAACCGTTTCATCCCATTCTCTCTGTTTGAGGCACCTGATCGAGGAAACAGTTTGTTGAAAGGGGTGAGAAGATGAATACCATTTTACTAACGGTGGCACTCTGCTTTATTGCATTAAACGTTGTGACATTTTTACGGCACAAAACACATCGTCAGACCGGGTTCGACGGGCGTTTCTTCAGTCATTTGTTTGTCAGTTTATGCGTCATCATGATCGGATTCGCCGTCATTTATTATGCTTTATCGCGCGATGGTATTGTCCTTGTAACGTCATTAGAATCGATGACGGTCGTCGAACCGACGTGGCAAAATTTACTTTACTTCAGCGGGGTTACCCTGTTATCGATTGGGTTTGGCGATATGCTTCCGATTGGTCCAGCACGCATCTTTGCTCTGATCGAGGCGGCCATCGGTGTTTTGCTTCCAACCGCATTTTTCATGAAATCTATGTACAAAAAAGAAGACTGATAAGCAGCCTTCTAGCGTCCGGTAATAAGTAAATACATGTTAAATGCGACGAGTCCGAGTGGAAACATGGCGATCACAATAATCGGCCATTTTTTTGTTCGAAGACCGACAAATAAAAGCAGGCTCCCGACTAGGAGCGCGATAAACGTGGTATACGGATTCAAGCGTCATTCCCCCTTCTATATTGGGGGATTTCCCGACTACGTGAAAACTTAATCGTTTGAATACCAAAGGGTAGAATACGCAGCACGTAATTGCTGGACTTCCTCTGCGCGATCGTCGAACCCAGCGCAAATCGCTACGCGACGACTCACTTGTTCAAAGTGATGTGTCATCGTTTGGAATGCCGCTTCAATTGACACCGTATCGTGAGCCTTATAGCTCTGTAAATAGGCTTCCCATTCCTCAGATTGGACGTAATGATGAAGCCCGTCACCTGATTTACCGATATTCACCGTGAAGTCTGTCGCAAATCCGACGTTCCATGCCATCATTTGCTTCCACATACTCCGCATAATCGTCAGATGGTCAAGCGCATAGAGTATCTGTTTCCGACGTAATCCTTTTATGACATAAAGCGAGACCCACCAAAATTCATTCCAACATTGCTCATAGTCAAATGAATTCGGCCGCTTGACGCGATACGTCTCATCGGACGAGATGGGCTGACCGGCGATTTCGTCTTTGTCGAGAAGGACGAGACTGAGTGAGTCCGCTCGTAACGCCGTCTCGAGATCACAAAGCGGACGAACGGTCAAATCGATGCGGTGGCCAGCCTCGTATTGAACCAGATACGCATAACGATTGTACGAAGTGTGTTCTTGTACCTCATCCGGACGTTGTTGGAGGAGCACCACGCCAAAATGGTCAATCCAGGACGAATCGCGAAGAAAAGCATACATATCCCGTACAAAGCAAGAGACATCGACATCTTGATAATCATCCCGATCCACGTTCGGATTGGCGAGCGACCCGTTTAAAACGAGGACCCGGACGTTATCGTCTCGGTTCATGAACTCACACAACTGTTCGAGCACTTGCTCATTGGTCATACGACGTTCGCTCCGAGTGAGCGGGCGATTTGAACCGCCTGCATGACGTCAATCGTCGCTTGTTTCAAAATAACGTCTGAGAAATCGACACCGTCCATCTCGGCCGAGGCGAAATCAGCGCCTGTACAATCGGCATGCTGCAACACGGCACGTGACAACACGGCGTTCGTCCAGCACGATTCTTTCAAGTCCGCACCGTATAAATCCGCCTCGATCAATCGGACGCCGGACCAATCCATCTTGCGAAGTGGTGCGTGCCGCATATTGACGAACGACCAGTCCCCGCCTCGGACGATCGTCCCATCGAACGCACAACCTTCAAACGAAGAGCCTGTCATCTTGCATTGGTCGAACTCCGATAAGAACAGGTTCGCTCCGGTGAACGTGCAGTTCAAAAACGAGCTCCCGCTATGCCGTGAGGCGTTCCACTTTGAATCGGTGAAATCACAGTTAATGAATCGACACTGCTCGGTCTCCAACTCGGTCGCATCGATATACGTGAACCGACAATTTTCGAACGTCGTCTTGGTGAGCTGGACGTCACGGAGTGTCTCATCGCGAAAATCTAATCCTTCATATCTTTCGTTTGATTGAAACATAACCTGCCTCCTTGGCGTATACTGGAAAATAGTAAAAGAATGGGAGTGATGAAGATGGATATCGTATTTCCGACCGAACACGGAACGTTCAATTATCGTGTCGCCGGCATTTGGGTACAAGACGGGCATTTACTCGTTCACCGGAACGTGAACGATGACTTTTGGGCGTTACCGGGCGGCCGCGTCGGCATCGGCGAAGAAGCCGAGCTCGCCTTGACGCGGGAGCTCCAGGAAGAACTGAACGCCGCAGTGACGGGCACGACGTTCGCATTCGTCTCCGAGAATTTTTTCACGTATCTCGAGCGGACGGTTCATGAGATTGGCCTCTTTTTTTATGTATCGGGGGACCTTCCGCTCCGGCGCGGAGACTTTCACGGACCGGAAGGCGATCACCTCATCTATCGTTGGCAGCCGCTTGAGGCGCTCCGTGAGTTGAAACTGTTCCCAGAGACGCTTTATGCGCTACCGCAGTCATTACCGCCCCACTTTATCGACCGTTGACGATAAAATGGATTTCAATTCGTGCAAGTCTTGAATCTCATACGTCGTCTCCACCGTTGCGGCTATCTCGTGCGGATTGTACCAGCACGTGTCGAGTCCATACATACGTCCCCCGGCGATATCCGCCGTCAACGAGTCACCAACGATGAGTCCACGTTCCGGCGTTACGTTCGGCACGCGGTCGAACACATAGTCGAAGAACGGTTTCATCGGCTTTTGCGACCCGGTCGCGTCCGAGACGAACACGTCTTGGAAATACGGCAATAACCCGGATGCCTCAAGCCGCTTGAACTGGGTCTCTGTCACCCCGTTCGTGACGATATAGAGCGGATACTGCTCGCTGAGCGTTTGGACGAGTTCGAGCGCCCCGTCAATGATGTGCACCCCGGCGTGCAGATGATCGCGATAGCGCTGTTCGACTTCATGGGCATCGATGGCAATGCCGAGCGTATCGAACAGTTGTGTGTGCCGGCCCATCAAGACGTCGTCTCGCCCGACTTCACCGCGCTCGAACGCGCGCCATAATCCGTTGTTAATTGTCACGTATTGTTGTTTCAACGCATCCGTCATTTGCACGTTGTGGGCAGCGAGCAACTGCTCTAAGGCGACGTGCTCGCTCTGTTTAAAGTCGAGTAACGTATCGTCGACATCAAATAAAATCGCATCATATCGTTTCATAATGTGTATTACCCCTCTCTGCCTCTAATGTACAGGAAGACACCGGCAAGTTCAAAAAGAGTGGGTTATCAGCAAAACATAAAAGACGAACCAATAGCTTGTCGCTTTGGCTCGTCGCTCACATTCGCCTCACGGGCGATTTTTTTTATAATCGAATGCGTCTTTAAGCGAGCGTCCCGCCTCTTTCACGGCACGCTTTGCCTCAGGGACGTAATAATAGTAATTGGCAAATCCATGAATCAACCCCGTGTAGTTACTATACGTGACAGGGACACCGAGACTGATTAATTTGTTCGCGTACGCTCGGCCAACGTCGCGAAGTGGATCATATTCCGCCGTCAGTAATGTCGTCGACGGCAATTGCCCGAGAAACGGTGAAAAAATCGGCGCAGCGTACGGGTGTGTCAATTGCTCCTCTTCAATGAAATATTGATGTTGGAACCAGCGAATCAGCTGTTCATCAAGCAAGTAGCCGTTCGCATACTCGATTAAGGAGAGCGGAATATTTTCTTCCGTGCCGGTGGCCGGGTAAAGCAACAGTTGATGCAACACATTTGGCCCGCCTCGTTCAATCGCAATGAGCGCACTGACCGTTGCAAGCGTCCCGCCGGCACTGTCCCCGCCAACGGCGATTCGGTCTGGGTCGATGCGAAGGGTCTCGGCATGTGCCGCGACCCAATCGAGTGCGTCGTATGCATCCTCGACTGCGGCAGGAAATTTATGCTCTGGTGCGAGCCGATAACCGATTGAGATGACGGTACAGTTTGCCACATTGGCAAATGTCCGGCAAACAGCGTCGTGGGTCTCGATGCTACCCGTGACGTAACCGCCCCCATGAAAGTAAACGAGCACCGGGGCCGTTTGGTCGGTCATTCGATAAATTCGCGCCGGGATTTCTCGTCCTTGAAGCGGAATCATGCTGTCCTCCACGTCAAGGACATGCTCTTTATGTTGAAACCGGGTCATCATTGCGTCTTCTTGTCGTCTCAATTCGAGCGGATCCAATCGGTCGTACGTGGCCGGTAAGTCATTTTGCAGCTGGTTCAAATAAAATTGAATCGTCGGATTGACTGGCAATGGGAATCCCTTCTTTCTCTTTTAGACGTACAGTAGCCTATTCCCAGCCGCGTCCGACCTTAAGCAGAATCGCGCGTTTTTCGAAATGCCCAACAATAAAAGGACGTCAAGCCAACACCAATCGCGAACACCATCGTCCAGATGTTCATGACGATGAACTGATTGAAAGGCTTAAAGAAGTAATCCCACGCCCCGTCGATACGCCAAACCATCGCCGTGGAAATGAAATAAGATACGATGAGTCCGAATGCGAGCCACGGGAACATCCCACGTCGGGCAAACCCCCACATTCCCCACCACATAACGGCCGGAATCACGACATACCCGAACGCATTCCCTAAAAGAAAGTCTGATGCTGTCACGAAGAAACCCCACGGCAGACACAACAGGATGATGAAGACAATCCGCCCCAGCATCAGGCTTGCCCCTGTTGATTCTTTTTCCACCAGACGAACAAGAAGATTCCCATCCCGACGACCAAAATCAACATCGAGAATATCAGTTGTTGCTCGAGCGGCAAACTCGTCTTGGCGAACGCGTATTGCGGCCCGAATAAGAGCAGCGGAATAATCAGATTGATCCACGTCTTCGTCCACACCGAGACGATGAGTAACGTAACGACGGCCAGTCCGAGCAAGACGAGTTGGCCGGTCGAACCGAACACGATTGTCGGCGTCTCGACGAAGATGTCGAGCACCATCAGACCGAGGAACAGCGTCATCGGCAACACGGCAAGCGCGATGTACGTCGCCCCGTTTTTGAATGGACTTGCTTTCGAACGGACGGACAGATTGCGGAACGCTTGCGAGGCGGCCAGCAAGAACAGGACGGCTACGAGCGGGAACCCGATCAGCTGAACCGTCGAGAACGTCATCTCGCCTTGAATGAAGTTACCGATGATGATGTAGGCGAACACGTTCGGAACCAACATCGCGATGATTTTGAAAAAGCCTTTCCCATCAAACGCCATCTCATGCCCGAGATGCTGCATATAGGCTTTCGGACTTTGGCCGACGACATCGTCCACACTTTTTCCTGCCCGTTCCGCTTCCTCGAGGTGGTCTTTGAGCTCGGCGACGACGTCGTGCACTTCCTCTTCCGCTTTCCCACTCGACATAAGATATACTGCTAAATCATCCAAAAAATCACGACTCTTTTTTGAAAGCTCCATCTTCATTCCCCTCTCCGAGTACGCGGTCGACGCCGCTTGACACTTCCGCCCAACGTTGTTTGAAGGCGAGCAATTCTTGCTGCCCCGCCTCCGTCAAGATGTAATACTTTCGCTTCGGCCCTCCGGACGGCAGTGTCTTTTGAATCGTCTCGACCCAGCCGTCTTTCTTCATCCGCAATAACACCGGATAGATGCTGCCCTCACTCACCATCGTGAATCCGTACGCCTGCAACTTCTCCGACATCTCGTAGCCGTACGTCTCTCCTTTATCGATGATGGCCAACAGGCACCCTTCAAGCAATCCTTTCAACATCTGACTCATCGCCATGGCGTGACCTCGCTTTCATCAAACTAACTTGTTATACATAATAGTAATGGAAGGTACTACCAAGCGCAACTATTTTGTAAAACAAGCTAGTTTCGCATCGATAGGTTTAATTTTTCAAATCAGGTGAATACTTCTTAAGGTGAAGCAAAAACATAAAGGAGTGTTGGAGTATGCATACCGATTTTACAAAGATGTACATTGATGGCCAGTGGGTGGAGGGGTCGAGCGACAAGTCGATTGAGAACACCAATCCGTTCACGGACGAGACGTTGTTCTCGATTCGTTCGGCCGATGAATCCGATCTCGACAAGGCCTATTCGGTTGCAAAGGAAGCACAAACCGAATGGGCGACGGTGCTCCCTCAAAATCGACGCGCGTTGATTGAGAAATTCGCCGAACTAACGATGCAATATAAAGAAGACATTATCGACTGGCTCGTCAAAGAAGCAGGTAGCACACGGATCAAGGCCGAAGGTGAATTTCTAGCCACAATGGCCATCGTCAAGGAGGCAGCGACGTTCCCGTTCCGGATGGATGGGCTCATTAAGCCATCCATCGTCCCGAACAAGGAAAACCGCGTCTACCGGAAACCGCTCGGTGTCATCGGCGTCATCAGCCCTTGGAACTTCCCGTTCCACCTCGCTGCTCGCTCCATCGTCTCCGCGCTCGCGACAGGCAATACCGTTGTCGTCAAACCAGCGACGGCGACACCGGTCACAGGTGGTCTCCTCTTCGCTTCTTTATTTGAAGAAGCCGGTCTTCCGAAAGGCGTGTTGAACGTCGTCGTCGGTCGTGGCTCTGAGATCGGGGACGCCATCGTCGAACACCCTGTGCCAAAGCTCATTTCTTTCACCGGCTCGACTGAAGTCGGCAAAGGGATTGCTGAGAAAGCGGGACGCCAATTGAAGAAAACAGCGCTCGAACTCGGTGGCAATAACGTCTTCGTCGTTCTAGACGACGCCGACATCGACCGTGCTGTCGAATCAGCCGTCTACTCGAAGTTCTATCATCAAGGACAAATCTGTATGTCGACGAACCGAATTCTCGTCGCTGAGTCGATTCATGATGTGTTTCTCGAAAAATTTGTTGAGCGCGTACGCGCCTTGAAGTTTGGCAATCCGAATGAATCGGATACCCAAGTCGGACCGCTCATCGATCACGACCAAGTGGACCGCATCCTCGATCAGATTGACCAAACCGTCGAAGCCGGGGCGACGCTCCACACTGGCGGTAAAGCGGACGGCAACGTGCTCGATCCGACCGTCGTGAGTGGTGTCACGAACGACATGCCGCTCGCTAAAAACGAGATTTTCGGTCCTGTCGCAGTCATCCTTTCGTTTAAGGACGATGCCGAGGCGCTGAAACTCTCGAACGAGCTCCCGTATGGACTGAGCGGTGCCGTCCACGGTTCAATTTATCGGGCGACCGAATTCGCCCGAAACGTCGAGACCGGCATGATTCACGTCAATGATCAATCGGTGAACGATGAGCCGCACTTGCCGTTCGGCGGTGAGAAGGACTCGGGCCTTGGCCGTTTCAACGGCGAATGGGTGCTCGAGGAATTCACGACGCTCCAATGGGTCTCCGTCATGCATGAACGTCGGGAATATAAACCGTTCTTCTCTTAAGCAAAAAGCGTGTTGATCCGTTCACGGACCAACACGCTTTTTTAGATTTTCTTCACAAACTCCGATTTCAGTTTCATCGCACCGAGCCCGTCAATCTTACAATCGATGTCATGGTCTCCGTCGACAAGACGGATTCCTTTCACTTTCGTGCCTTGCTTGACGACAAGCGACGTGCCTTTTACTTTCAAATCTTTGATAACTGTTACCGTATCCCCGTCTTGGAGCACGTTCCCGTTTGCATCTTTGATTTGCGCGTCTGCTTCCGCTTCGGCAGCCTCACTCGGCGACCATTCATACGCACACTCGGGGCAGACGAGTAAGCTCCCATCCTCATACACGTATGAGGATTGACACTTCGAGCAATTCGGTAGTTCTGTCATGCTGATTCCTCCATTCGATTCACTGTAGCCAGTATATCGTATTTTCGGAACATAGACAGTTGTCGTTTAACCTTCTTCTGGCGTGTCCGGACCTTTCAAATCGAGTTGATAAAACGACAAGTCGAGCCACTTCCCGAACTTGTAGCCGGCCCGTTTCACCGTGCCCGAATGAACGAATCCAACCTTCTCGTGTGCCCGGATACTCGTCACGTTCGAAGCGTCGATGCCGCCGATGACGGTTTTATAGTCTCGTTCTTCCGCGAGGCGGATGATCTCACGGAGTAATTTGTTCCCAATCCCTTTGCTACGGTAACCTGGATGGACGTAAATCGAGTGCTCCACCGTGTATTTGTACGCCGGCCAAGGACGGAACGGACCGAACGTGGCGAACCCCATGACGACATCCCCTTCCGCCCATACGATCACCGGGAGTCCGGATGCTTTCTTGTCTTCATACCAAGCGATTCGGTTTTGAAGCGTCACCGGTTCATAATGATAGACCGCGGTACTGTTGACGATGGCATCGTTGTAAATATGTAGGACGGCCTGTAGGTCGTCGCGTCGACAAGTTCGAATCATATGGCACCACTTTCTTAGCGTTTTCTTCATTATACGGAGTCTTGTAGGAAAACACACGTCACGAATTCGCACATAAAAAAAGTCAGCCTCATGCGGCTGACCTGTTCGTTTAAGCGGCCAATCGGTCGCACAGCGAAGCGCACTCGAAACAGACGCGTGCACATTCCTGACAATGCTCGTGTTTGTGTTTTTCACACTCTTGGCCGCACGCCTTACAGACAACCGCACAAGCTCGGGCAAGTTCCGGTACGAACGCGGAATCCCGTGTCATTGCCTCGGCGAGAAACGTACAGATGGCGGCACACTCACGGTCGAGCCGGATGCAATCGACCATCATCCGGACGTCTTGTTCTTCCAGGCACGATTCTAAACAATGGTTACACGTCGCGATACAGTCATGTAGCGTCTCCAATTCGTTCGCATAAATCCGTTGCATAGGTGAAGCCTCCTTTTTAGAAACGAGGGTGACAAGTTCAATACGTTACTGTTGTTCCCTAATCGCTAAAAGAAAAACGGTCTTCTCAATGCCTCGGGTCGTTGATGAATCTCCGATACATCGAAGCGACCGCGTTTAACAATCGTGCCGGATAACGTTTCGGCATGAATCTGAGACGGTAAAGGCGATACATGCGTTTCAAGTCTTCCCATTGATGGTCGACGTGCTGACCTTGACGGAAACGGGCCAAGTCAATCAAATAGATGCGTCCGTTCGGACTGAGGATAATGTTTCGTAAATGAACGTCGGACGGGGTCAGCCCAAGCGCCCGTGCCGCATGGAGCGCTTCATCGACTTGATTGATATAAGAGGCGTCAATCCAAATCCGTTCGGTGAGGCATTCAAACAACGTCTTCCCGGCGATGTAGTCGATGACGATGTAATTCGCCCCGACCTCATGTAGACGTGGGAATTGGGGCAACCCATGAAGTTTGTCGTAGATGATGTGCTCTTCGGCCGCGATATGGGTGAAACCGGGGAAAAACACTTTGATGACGAGGTCGGTCCCGTTTATCCGGAACACCGCTGCGCTTCGTCCAATCCCATGTAACTCGAGTTGATTGTGATGCTTTGTGACGCGCGTCTCTTGACCGGATTGGTCGAACGTCACGTCAGCATATGCGTGATAACGTTTCATGAGGAGCTCCTCTTCTAAATTGTGCTTTTATCATAACGGATTTTGACCGATTTGACCGCATTCTCGAATCGGCAAAGTGACGCTGTGCCCATTTATCCGTATAATGAAAGCGATTGACAAAGAGGAGGAATGACTATGCAACGCATCACCTTAACTGAAGATTTATCATTCTCGCGCATCGTCCACGGCATGTGGCGTCTCGCCGAGTGGGACATGAGCCCACAAGAACGGCTCGCGTTCATCGAATCATGCATCGAACTCGGCATCACGACGTTTGACCATGCCGATATTTACGGCGGCTATACGTGCGAGGGATTGTTTGGAGAAGCGCTTCGTTTGAAGCCAGAACTCCGCGATCAAATCGAGATCGTCACAAAAACTGGCATCAAATTGACGGGTGACTTCAACCCGGGCCAGGCGATCAACCATTACGACACGACGAAGACGCATATTATCAACCAGGCAGAGCGCTCGCTCTCGGAGCTCGGTATTGATCACATCGATACATTATTGATTCACCGTCCCGACCCACTCATGAACCCCGATGAAGTCGCCGAGGCGTTCATCGCGTTGCAAGAAAGCGGAAAAGTCCGCACGTTCGGCGTGTCGAACCATCTACCGTCACAGCAGCGCTTGCTTCAGTCGCGTTTACCGTTCAAGCTCGTGACGAACCAACTCGAACTGTCACCGATGCAACTGAAACACTTTGAAGACGGTTCGGTCGACCTTTGTCACGAAGAACGGATGCCACTCATGGCCTGGAGTCCACTCGCTGGTGGTCGTCTCTTCTCGGACGATACGTACGCACCGCTTCGAGACAAACTGAAGGCGATTGCAGAACGGCACGGTGCGAACGGCATCGATGTCATCGTTTACGCCTGGTTATTAGCACATCCGGCGCGTATCATGCCGATTATCGGATCTGGGAAAATTGACCGAGTGGAGCGTGGAGTCGAAGCACTCAACATCGACTTGACTCGTGAAGAATGGTTCGAAATTTTGAAGGCTTCACGCGGTCGAGATGTCGATTAAAGGATGAGATAAACAGTTTATTCCTTTATGATTGTTTGTTGAAAAATAATCAATTTTAACGATTTTTAGTGGAAGGCTGGTTTTGCGTGTTTTTTCGTCAAAAATCGACACAGGAGAAAACGTTAAATTCCATTTAATATCCATAAGTGTAAAAAGCACCCGCTCAGTTCAAGTCGAGCGGGTTTTTTGATTTTTTTTATCAAAATCACTTTAATTTTCCTAAGCCTAAAGTCACAAAAAAATGGTGCTAAAATGATAAAAGTTATTCATTGAAGGAGAGCACCGATGTGAAAAAGTACCTGATTTTCTGTACCCTTGTCATGTTGACGTTTTTGTTCGGATGTGAAGAAGAGCAAGCGTTTCGTTTACATACAGCTCCCGAGTACTACCAAGGACGTGCCATGCTACCCTCAGGTCAATTGATCGAGATGACCGAGGCGGATCGGAAAAGTGTGTTAGATGCTTGCTATCCGGAAGATGCGCTCGCACTCGCTCCTGCCGGAGATCGTCGTTGGATCGGTACGGTCACGTTGTCCCAACCGTTAACGACGAATGATTCAACCCCAGTCTTCCCGACCGCAACGTTCTTTGAAGCAGAAAATCAAACGTTCGTTGAATGTCAGGTCGACACAATCACGTATATGAAACAAATTGCAGCCGTTCCGGATAGTCTCGCCCCGTTTCACGAGCAAGCCGTCACGTATCCGTCTGTCGCCAAACTGCGCAACGCCCAGCCCCATGAACGGCTCCAGTTCTTGAAAGAGATGGATAAACCGTTTGGTAACGAACCGTATCCGACGCGGACCGCTTTCGAACAAACGCTCGTTCACCTCACGATGCCGTTCAGCGGCTCGTTCGAATTGACGTTCGAATCATTAGACGGTGACGAACAGGTTACAATCCCAATTGATGCCGCTTCGCGTCAACCGTTCCGTTCCATCGGATTCGGGGTGGAGTCGACCGAGGAAGCGCAAACGTATGGGGTATACACTTCCCCGAATCAAGAAGTGTATGACGAGGTGCGACGACCGAAAGATGCTTCATTCGATCGTTTGCTCGGGGTTCGTCAAGCCGAGACCCTTCCGACGACGCTCGTTTCAGGCGAACGGTATCCGTTGTTCAGTTTCTCGTTCATGCGCGACGACGTTCCGCATAAAAAGATTGTTTCCATCACGTATCATGAACCCATCCTCTTGCGGGGCGAAGCGTTAAAGCGGGAGATGCGGGCCGAATTCTCGAATCGCCAACATGCCGTGTTTCACGAACTCGCCTTAATTGGTACGGAATCGCGAGATGCGTCATTTTTGACCCATTTGACAGCGGACGACACGCGCTTTATCTTTAAAGCGATCGAACGCGCAAAAGCGACGCCAGAGTCGGGTCAGCCGTCTGACATTCCTTATTTGACCGTGTTCGAAGGCATCTGTGCCCAAACGTTTGACGTCAGCTTTAAAGGAGATGATGTCGTGTTGACGAATACGAAGACAGGGGCCCATTTCAAGTTACTTCGGGACGACGCAAACAAATGGCACGATCGCTTTGACGACTAAAGGAGGAATACCGTGCGAAAAATCAATATAGCCGCCTCACTTCTACTCACGATCATTTTAAGTGGATGCACCGACGAGGAGACGGCGCTCGATCTAAACGTGCGTCCCCTCTTGTTTGACGGCTATCGCTACGAGGTCGGAAAGTCGCTGACACAGATGGACGAGGCGGAGCAGACGGCCGTCCATACGATTTGTGACGCGACGGATGTCACGTCGTTGCCGGACCATCCGTTCGTCTTCGACGCCTCGTATCGTAGCTTTTCGCAGTTCTCACCTGAGACCGTCTCGCCTCTGACTAGCCTGACCGTCTTCCATGACGACGAAGCGACATACGCCCACTGTGAAACCGGCTATAGCCAATACGTAAAACAAATCGACCCGGAAGTCATGCCGATTAGCTATCGTGAGGCAGACCCCGAGCCGCTTCGACCTCGCGCCACACAAGTGTCGGATGAAGCGCAACAGACTCTTCTGAAACAACTCGAAGCCACTTATTCAGATGTTGAACTCAAACCGCTTCCGGCATCGTTTGTCACGTTACAGGCATCCTTGTTCGCAACGCTTTGGTTCGAGGTGAAAACGGAGGACGCCTTGATGCGTTCTTCCCTTCCTTACCAGCCGAACTTGCAAAACCTGACGCTCTCGCTTCATCTCACCGAGACGGGTGGTATCGTTCAACCCCTCCTCGTGGAGTTTTCGGAGTTGCTTCCGTCCTATCGGACACTCGACCCTGTGCCTGATGGCGGCGTCCCGACGTTGTCACACACGTATCCGTTACCTGAGACGCTCGAGTTCGGGAAGACGTATCCGCTTTGGAAACTGGCGTATGACGTCGATGGGAAAATTGTCGAACAAACCGTTTCCATCCTTTACGAGCCGCCCGTCATGATGACACAAGCCGAGGTGGACGCCGCAACGATGACAGCCGATGAAGAAGTTACCATCGGTTATTTCCACAAGACGCCATTGTCCGGGAAGACCGAGCTCCACGCCTTAGACGCGATCCAAACGTTGACCGCCGACGGCGCGACGTTAAAGCAGATTGTGGCGCGGGCCGAACCGGTCAAACGGAGCGGTGAGCCGGCCGATTATCCGTTGTTCACGTTAATCGAAGGGGTGACGTCCCAGACGTTCGAGGTGACGCTCCATAAGCGCTCGAAAAAAACGGACGTGTTTCTTACGACCGACGGCAAGCATTTCAAGTTGAACCCCGAGGACAGTGCCACGTGGCTGTCGCTCGCCCCTTACTGACAGACGGCCTTTCCGTCTGTCTTTTACACGTTCTGTAGGCAACATCGTCCAATCACAAACCGAGAGTGTGCGACAATGAAACAAATGACTTGAAGGAGTGGATTTGATGACGACACGATTCGTTCGCGACGTCGCCGACAGTTGGCGCGTCTCCTATAAACAAAACGGCTATCCGCACGTTCAACAAGGGTGGGTGTTGCCACCGGAGCGTAAAGCCGAGTTCGACCCGTTCATCTTGATGGCCGAAGATTGGTTCAAGCGCGGGACGTTCTCCGACCATCCGCACCGCGGTTTTCAGACGATTACGTACGTGATCGATGGCCGGCTCGAACATATCGACAACCATGGCGGTCATTCGATTCTCGACGCGGGTGATGTGCAATACATGAACGCCGGGTGGGCAGCTCGTCACGCCGAAGAGGCCGTCGCCGACGACTTGATCCATACGCTTCAACTTTGGCTCAATTTGCCGAAAGCACTTAAAACGACGACGACGTCTTATCAAAACGTCTACTTAGAGGACGCGCCGGTCGCCCCAATCGACGGCGGACACGTGCGTGTCTATTCGGGCGATGTCGCGGGCGTCACCGGACCGATGCAGAGCCTCGTGCCGATCACGATGACCGAGATTCAACTGCGCGAAGGAGCGACGTATGACCACGTCCTTCCGACGAACCATAACGCCTTCGCCTACGTCCTCGCCGGATCCGTCGAGCTTGGTTCGAGCGCGACGCCGCTCGAGAAGACAGATGTCGCGACATTGACGTTCGACGAAGCGGACGAGGGGGAGAGCACCCTCTCCATCACCGCGACGTCCCGGGCAAAGCTACTCGTCTATTCGGGTGTCCCGCTCCGTGAAAACTATATCGCCCACGGCCCGTTCGTTATGAACACGGAAGACGAGATTCGCCAAGCGTTCCGTGACTATCATGCCGGCGTCTTCGGCCCACCTGCCGTGAAATAAACAATGAGCCACGCGCGATGCGTGGCTCACTCTTTGTCCGGCTTCAACACCGTCTGTTGTGTCGGGACGTGTCCAATCGGGACGGTCCGCTCGAACAGGACGTATCGTTTCCCATCCACTTCAAACTTCCGGTCACCCAAATAGTGCGCGGACTTTCCATTCTCATATAACTTCGTCAAAATCGCCGGGACGTACTCGTTCAAATTCGTATAGTGCTCATCAAGCGTCATGACGATGTTGCCTTTCTCGTAACCCATCCACTGGTTCCACATGAACAGCATCAAGGAGATGACTCCAAGTACACCGACTATCAAAATCACTGTATCCATCTGTTGCTCCCCTTTGTTTTTACAGATTTCACGACGACTTGGCGTTTGGCAGTAAACCCGAGCTCGTCATAGAAGCGGGCCGCGTTTTCATTGGCAACCCAATAGTCGAGTTCGATGGTAGCGAAATCATGGGAACGGGCCCATTCCTCCACGTATTCCATCATCTGACGACCATACCCGAGCCGCTGGTGCCCAGGGTGTATACTGATTTGTCTAACGTAGAGCGTCCGCTTCGCGTTTCGGAAGGCGTTGGCGTCACTCGTCACTTCTTGCATCCAGACATAGCCAACCGGTTTCCCTTCCACTTCGGCGACGAGGAAATGGTGCCCCGCCTGTGCCATCGTCACCGCGAAAGCATCACGCATATGCTTGTGATTGTACGGGGCAAAGAAATGGGGCATGAGCGTCACGTGTTGCTCATGAATCGGTCGGTTCAACGTCGCAATCAAGTCTGCATCATTCGTCTCAAGCAACCTCATTGGCCGTTATAGAACTGGCTACGGTCTTCCGTCACGCCATGCGGCTTCTCATTGCCACGAAGCTCATGTCCTTTTCCATTTCGCGGTTTGCCATGAAGCCGGTGTTGAATCGGGCGGGCAAGCATGTAGCCACCGATCAAAGAAAGCGGGAATGCGATGAACGCCATTCCAAGGAACACGAGCGCCCCTTTATTCGCGAACTCGAACGTCTCGATTAAAAAGCTAATCCCAAAATAAAAGCCGACAAACAACACGCCTACGAACGCATACTCGATACATTTCCCAAGAAATCGTTTCATCGATTCACTTCCTTTCGTTGTTGCTTCTCTATACGTAAAATCGATTCAACAGGTTTCAATTTGTTTGTTCCGCCATATACCAAATCGTGGCGACGCGTTCCGTTTCCGACACCCATTCTTGTTTCCCTTGAATGTAACTCTCGATATCCGTGGGATGATGATTGGCGAGCGTCCGTTTTAACGAACCATACGTGTCTCGCACTTCCGGGAACGCTTTTAAATATTCCCGAAACGCCAAATGACGGGTCACCCCTTCGTCACCGGACTCAAACACATGGACGTGCACAGTCCGTACGTCGTCCCCTTTCGCAAAAAAGCGTCGTCTCGGGATTCCGTGTTCCCCAAAGCTTCGATACCCGAGCGCTTCCATGTGCCCCGTCAGTTCATCGACTTGCTCAATCATTCGAACGACCGGCATGATGTCGATCGTCGGTTTTGCGTCGAGTCCTGGCACCGATGTGCTTCCGATATGATGAATCTCGACGATGCGATCGCCAAACAGATGGGTCAACTTTTCCGCTTCCTCTTCGAATCGCGTGATCCATGCCGGGTCATAGGGTACAACTTTCACTTGTCTCATGTTCTCCCTCCTCTCGTTCACGTTTCCTACTCTCCTTTATTATCATACCCGTTTTGACCGCCGTTTACGGGCTAACATGGTTTGTTCGTTTCCGAAATGGGAAAGGCATATAGTAATGAAATCAGAACTGGAGAGTGAGACGGATGTTGACACAAGAACAGATCAACACGTTCAAAGAACGGTTGCTTAAAGAGAAGGCAAAGACAGAAGGCTATATGGAGAATCGAGAAGAGGTATACGATGAAGGCGAGTTGTCGCATTACGACAACCATCCAGCCGACGGAGGCGAAGAACTGTTTCTTCGCGAACGGGACCAGGCACTGAATGAACTCGACGAAGAATTTTTAACGGACGTCGACAAGGCGTTGATCGCCATCGAGAACGGTACGTACGGGACATGTGAAGTATGCGGAAAAGAAATCGAGTTAGATCGACTCGAAATCATTCCGGAGACGACGCTTTGTATCGAACATGCACGGGCACAAGAGGCGGAAGAACATCAAACGAATCAAGCACGCCCGGTCGAAGAAGATGTCCTAAACCCGTCCGAGACGGCACGCCATAAACAGCTCGACGGCAGTGACGATATCAATCAAAGCACGGACGCATTCAGCCAAGTCGAAGACTTCGGCAGTTCGGACACGATCGCGGACAGTGAAGGCAATCACGACCCGACACGCGAATGACGAATGGCCGCGAATCGCGGCCTTTTCGCATGAAAAAAGACGCAACGGTTTCGTTGCGTCAATACGTGGCTTTAACGGCCGAAGCGCCGCCTAGCAATTGGGCGACTTTCATCGGATCGACGGTATTGCCGGCCGAACTTGAAGAAAACGAATAGCTGCCTTTATGCACTTCAAAGTGTAAGTGCGGCCCAGACGAGTTTCCGGTGTTACCGATTTGGCCGATGCCTTCGGCTTGGCGTACTGTCTGCCCTTTCTTCACATCGATTTTGTGCATATGCGCGTACACTGTCGTCCATTTTTGACCGTCAAGATTGTGTTCGATTTTGACGTGTTTGCCGTATGGCCCACGCCCGCTCACTTCAATGACTTTACCATCTGCTGCCGCGTAAATCGGTGTCCCGACTTTCGCCGCGATATCGATTCCGTTATGGAACGTATAGCCGAACTGTCCGCTCGCAGGACCGAAGCCTTGGGAGAGTCGACCATTCGCTGGCATCATGAACTTGTCAGGCGCCATCGCCGCATGCTGTTTCTTCAAATCGTTCAATTTGTTTGTTTGCGTCTTCATCTGTTCCGTAGCGGCTGCATAAGACGATTGCGTCTTTTCCTTTGACGCTATGACTTCTTCTTGCTGTGCCGTCAAGTCATCGAGCGTCTCTTTTGCCGTCGCCTTTTGGTCTAAGAGATCTTGTTGCTTTTTCTCAGATTCTGCCGCTTCGGCTTTCGCGCTCGGTAACACCGAAGATAATACTTGCTGGAATAGCGAGGCGTCTGCCGGGGCGAGCTCGTCACGATACGCGTCAATCTGCTTCGTCACGTCATCGATTTCCGCTTGGAGCGTTTGCGCTTTCGCTTCGATTTGTTCGATTTGTTGTTCGGCTTTGGCGACAGCCTGTTTCGATTGACTGACTTCTTTCTCCGTCTGTTCAATTGATTTCGTCGTATTGAGAAGTGTTGCCGGGGTAATTTCGCTTGCTGACGCCGACTGCGCACCATTTAAGATGAACACACCGACGCCTGCCGTGATCATGAGTTGTTTCAGCATATATAAAGAAAACCTCCAAATAAAAAGCATTCATTCGCTTCAATAAAAAGCTATGTATGCGAATATAGCATCCCTATTTGAAAATTTCAATATGTGAAGCATTTCATTTACATGTCGATTTGATCACGGCATCATTTTGTTCTTTCATAATCTTCACCAAAACTTCACGAACGAAATCATTTCTTTTTCGTCGCCAACACAATCCACACGATACTGACGGCTGAAACGAGTGTCAGTGCCGGTCCACCGATTAATACGAGACGACCGACACCGCTCGGCAAGTTTGCTGTCAAGCCGAGAATCGTCAAGGCGTTGCCAACAATCAGCGCGACCATGAGGACAGGTAACCACTTGATCATGTGATGCCCTCTTCTCGCTTCACCATTTCATATTGCATAATTTCACCCTTAACAAAGCCGAGCGTTTCGGCTGCTTGAATGAATGCCGGCCGGTCAGACGTCAACGTCATGTGAAGCGGATGTCTCGATGCAGCAGCCTCCAGGAGCCAGACGGCATCCTCGTCTCGCCCGAACACATCGAGTAAAACTTGGTCGCGTAGCAAAAGGAAACCGCTCCGCCCTGCTTCAGTGACGCGAAGGAGCGTTGCTTGTTGCTGTGTCGTCCGCGCATCTTGTTGCCAGATTGGGTGATGACTAGCGTTCGGGTAAATGTCGTCAAATAACGTTTGAATCGGAATCGGTTCAAGCGTTGCCGTCGTGTCACGCTGTACAGCTTGATAGTAGACAATCTCACGTACTACGTGATAGCCAAGTGAGCGATAGAGCCGGAGCGCCGGCTCGTTCCCTTGAATGACTTCTAAGAGCCGCGTCCCTTCTGCCTGCTCGTCAAAACGACGCATGAACTCTTGGGCGATGCCAAGTCCGCGATAGCCCGGTGCGATGGCGAGACCGCCGCATCGTGTGACCCAGCCGGTTTCAAGCCGTGCAATGCCACTCAACATCAACCCGACCGGTCGATGGTCGACATAAGCCACGATCGAGCGTGACGGTTGATTTTGATCGCGTACGAGGAAGACGGATTCAAATGTCTCCTCATTTATGTCAAATTGAACGATATAGTCAGAAAAACCGTCCCTGAATGCTTTGTATAAATCCGCAATCGGCGGGTTTTGTCGATAAGTAATGGAATGAGTCGTCATCTGTTTATTCCTTTCTCGGTTGTTCGTTATAATGAGACCAAATACGTTCATCAGGAGGAGTTATGTCTACGATTCAATTGCAACCGTTACACGACGAACATTGGCCAATTCTTGAAACGTTTTCGCTTCCGCTCGATCAAGAAAAGTATACGATGCTTCCGCGCGACCTTGATCACCCACTTCCCGAAGGCGTGTACCCGATTGTCATCACAGCGGGCAAGCCAGTCGGATTCTTTTTGCTCCACGATACAGAACGGGTGGCATCGTACACAAATCATGATGACGCGTTGCTCCTATCCGCTTTTTCAATCAATCATGCGGATCAGCGTCAGGGATATGCCAAAGCGGCGCTATCGCGACTCCCAGACTATGTCTGTTCACAGTTCCCGGCAGTCCAGGAAGTCGTGCTATCGGTCAATTTGAAAAACGAAGCGGCGTTTGCCTTATACGAACAGGTCGGCTTCACCGATACAGGACGACGCATCGATGGTCCCATCGGCCCACAACGCATCATGTCCTTAAAGGTTAACGCCTCCGCAGCGAGTGCACTAGATGAATAAACGGCACATCTCAGAGCGCTTTAGCAAATGCCGACCGACTTCCATCAGGACCTTATCTCCTCAATTCCTGCTCTCACTTGTTGAAAGTATCGGTCCGGATGTGGGACGACGTCCTGCTTCGTCAACGTGTATCGAGCTTCGCTCACAAGCGACGTTGCTTCAACTGACGCTCCTTCTCCTGTCATAAGGGCAAAGAAGCGTGCGCAATCGACCGTGACGATGTCAGCCACTTCATCCGATTCGAACGTGAACGTCTCTCCCGCATACGTATAGACATACGTGTGGGCAAATTCACGGTCACGGAGCGACTCTGTTTCAATCACGTCTTCATATACGCCGAGCGCGGTCAATTGCTCCAGTGTGAGCACTAGACCGAGTTCTTCTTGTATCTCGCGCACCCCGTCCCGCACCGTTTCACCGGCTGCCAAATGACCGGCTGCCGTAATATCAAACAGGCTTGGAAAATCTTGTTTCGTCGCGCTTCGCAATTGGAGGAAGAGCTTTTCCCCCTCAATCATCCAACAGTGAAACGTCTCATGCCAGTCACCGTCACGATGAACGTCCGCACGTGGCTTCAAGCCGATTTTCTTTCGTCGTTCGTCGACGACGGTTAGAAATTCAATCATTGTGTCACCCCATTTTCCAAAAATGTGAGGGTGCCGTTCGTCGCATCGAGCAGAACGTCTATCCCGATTGGAAAGACGTGTGAAGGAAACGTGTGACCGATGTCCACGTTTGTCATGATCGGAAACGTCACGTCCCCTACCACCTCAAGCAATAACGACTCAAACGAGAACGGCGCACCGGCCGTATCAAAGTGTTCATGTTTTCCGACAATCAGTCCGGCAATTTCATCGAACACCCCCGCGAGCTTCAACATGCTGAGCGACCGTTCCTCTTCGGCCATCGTTTTGAACGAGTCTTCAATAAAGAGAATCGCCCCCGTCAGATTGGGGAAGAACTCCGATTTCAAGAACCCCGACATCGTGTTCAAGTTCCCGCCAATTAACGGCCCGCGCGCTTCCCCTTCCCTCAACGTCAACCAGCCTTCGTTTGGACGAAACGACTTGACGCGATCTTGCGTGGCCCAATCAATCATTTCTTCCGTCCATTTTTCCGGAACGTCGAGCCTATACGGAGCCTCACATTCAAGACAGAGCACGTCCCGGACGTACCGCTCGCCGTCAGGGAACATCCCTCCATATTCACCGAAAGACGGGACGATGGCTGGACCATAAAACGTGACGACCCCCGCTTTGACGTGACAGGCGAGCAGCAGAGCTGTCACGTCGCTATACCCCATTATGATTTTCGGATTACGACGTAGCGCGTCATAGTCTAAATAAGGCAAAAGTGAATTTGAGTTCGTTCCTCCAATCGTGCTGATGACGGCTTTTACTTCCGGATCTCGAATCAACGCGTTGAATTCATCCGCTCGTGCTTGAATCGAAGCCGAGCGATATCCTTCCGTCTGTCGTGCACAGGCGCCTTCGATTACGCGGAACCCCATTTGTCGCAATTGTTGAAGGCCACGCTCATACCGTTCTGGGAAACGGACAGGTGCCGGAAAGGACGGGGTCATGATCCCTACCGTATCTCCCGGCTGTAACGCGCTCGGTTTCTTGTATCTTGTCATCTCACTCACACCTCTCTCTCCTCACTGTAAAGGTTGTGAGAAGCGGTTGACAACCTCTCTTAAAACAAATCCGGGTCTTCTGACAACGTCCGAACTTTTCGGGCTTTGCGCACGCGGCTCGCCCAACCGAGTGCCGTAAAGAAAAAACCGCCACCGACGACGAGCGAAATCGTGAAGAGACCGATGACCACGCCGTTAAAACCATACCGTTCTCCACTGTAGACGAGAGCGAGCGGAGAGAACAAGAACGCTGTCAGTAGCATCGCAAGTCCTCCTAGAAGCTTTCGCCTCGGAAACCCAATCGTCCACCAGCCGAACGCCATCAATCCCAATACAACTCCTCCGACTATCCCGAATAGCACCATCGCTCTGCCTCCGCTTCATCATAAGTTGAATTATACATTCCGCACGAGTGAACCAAATTCCTGTAAACCTTCTCCAATTAGATTCACCGTTTCCGGGTAAATAAGGATTAGACACCATCGGAACGGGCTTTCATAGAGGAGGCACCCCATGAGCACGCGACTCATCTTTGCCCTCACCTTTATCGGGCTGTGTTTAGCAGTCTTTTTCTGGATTGGTACACTTGACGACCGTCGCATCGAAGGCCGAATCGAACAGATCAACACTCCTCAACTTATAATCGGGCATGATGACGACTCGGGCAGCGAGCTAAAAATGAGGACAGTCTGGATTAATGAAGAGACCGTCGTCACGGGATTAGCGAACGACGTGCAACAACTGCGGACCGGTCAACGCGTCACGATTGAACTCGTCCCGGACGGCAATTTAAATATCGCCGTCTCGATTCACGTCACATCCGAGTGAAACACGACCATTTTTTGAAAACGAGCATAGTTTTGTGTAAACGGTGGAATATGACAGAAGGTAGCAGAAAGGAGCGAATTGAATGATCTCAAATACATTATTGTCAGGAAAAGTCGCCTTCGTCACCGGAGCGGCATCTGGAATCGGTCGTGCCGCGGTCATCCGATTCGTGCAAGCCGGCGCAAAAGTCGCCATTGTCGATTTGAAGTTAGAAGACGCCGAGCAACTCGCCAGCCTGATTGGGGAAGAACGGGCGATCGGCATTAGCGCCGACGTCGCGAACGAGGAAGAAATGAAACGCGCTTACGAACAGACGATGGAGCGTTTCGGACGACTCGATATCGTCTTCGCTAACGCAGGGCGGAACGGCACGATCACGCCGATTGAACATTTATCGCTAGAAGATTGGAATAGTGTCGTCGAGACGAACTTGACGGGTACGTTTTTGACCGTGAAATATGCGATTCCTCATTTGAAGGACCAAGGCGGCAGCGTCATCCTGACGTCGTCAATCAACGGAAACCGTTATTTTAAAAACTTTGGGTTCAGTGGCTATGCGACGACAAAAGCCGGTCAGACCGGGTTCGCCAAAATGGCGGCCGCCGAGCTCGCCCAGTTCGGGATTCGAGTCAACTCGATTTGTCCAGGTGCCATCGATACGAATATTGATGACTCGACGAATCGGGATGACGCCTTGCTCGAAGAAGTCGTCATTCCCATCGAGTATCCGGAAGGCAATCAACCGCTCGCCGGCAAATCCGGCTCCGCCAAACAAGTCGCGGACGTCGTCTTGTTCTTCGCAAGTAGCATGTCGAGTCATGTCACCGGTTCTGAGGTGTATGTCGACGGCGCCGAATCTTTACTTTAACGCCAACAGGTCGCCCCGCGGGGCGACCTGTTCATTTAAGGATTGGACTTTTCATGACGGCTTTTTGATAGAACGGAATGAACCCCAGGCGCTCCATATTCCGTCCTGAAACCGTGTCGACTTTCGTTGTGACGGTTACATACTGGCATCCTGCCGCTTTTGCAGCCGCGATTCTCTCCAAGATGAGTTGCGTCTGATAGCCTTTACCGCGATAAGCGGGAATCGTGCTCGTCAAAAATAGTTCGCCCATTCCTTCCTGAATGGCCAGAATACCTCCCGCGACGGCCGTTTCGCCTTCACGTACAAGAAACGCCTGGTTTTCTGGTAACGCGTAAAATCCTTTTGCCGTATCGACCGTCTCTTGCAAAATCGTCCCCGTCTCGGCGAATCCAGCTGCGACGGCGCGTGCCCATTCATTGACGTTGTCGGCATCGACGCGTTCGACTCCCGTTACAGGCGCTGCCTCCAGTTCTTCTACGTCTAGAAGCCAGACATCGAGAAAGTGATCGAGCGTATAGTTTCGTTCTTGGAGCAAACGAATGAGCGACATATCCGCGAGCGGACACACCTCGACATGAAGCCGAGATACATTTTTCCCGCGCACCCACTTCTCCATCTGATGCAAGTCATAAAAGCTCGTCGGACGATTCAAACCGAACCCGACCGCAAAACTCATATTCCCCATCCGAAAAACATGCCCTTTGTTTTCGACAATCAATTCCGAACCTTCGTAGGGAGGGGTTTGTTTACGGTGTCGAATGTAAGCAGACGTCCCTTCCGCTTTGATGCGTTCGATTCGTCTAGCCAATTCTAAGCGTTTCATCTCCATCCCTCCCTTTATTCTGTCTCGAGTGTAGCACATTTCATCTCGAAACAGATTGTGATTCCGTTACAAGACGGGACGCAAGACGGATTCAAACCGAAGCATTCGTTCTCGTACAGATGGCACCACATCCTCCATGGCCATGAACGTTGACCAATCAACGAGCCGGACCGCGACGACCTCGTCTTCTTGTAACACCAGGTCCTTTGGCTGAAGCGGGAGATCGCTTTGATAACGATAGATGTCTAAAAAATAGGTGTCCCGGCGTAATGTCGCGACCGAGTTCAACTGTTCAGGCGCGACCCGTAACCCAATCTCTTCATAGAGTTCACGAACTGCCCCGCCTAAGCTCGTTTCGCCGGCGAGGATGGAGCCGCCCGTCCCTTCCCAAAGGAGTGGGTACGTTTTTTCTGGATGACGTTGCGAGAGCAATACGTCTCCGTTCACGTCAAACGTGAACACTTCAATGACCGTATGGTACGCGCCCGTTGGTAACGGTTCGCCCCGGACATGTGTCTGATGAAGCGGTTGCCGGTCCCCGTCGACTAAATCCCATCGCTCACTCAAAGTCGGACCTCATCGACAACGAATGAAGAAGACCCTTCAATCTCTTCGATGAAATGTGACCCAAACAGCATCGCCGGGGTGAAACTGCCGGGGATGATATGACCCGAATGAACGAGACGCTTGACGACGGCGAGCGCACCGTTCACCGTGAAGGCATACGTGCTCGCCGTCTTGATGCGGACGATCACTTTACGACCTGAGGCGTTCGTCGCTTCTCCCCAGACGTACGTCGATGAGCGTTCCCGTTCCGCCTCATCCGGTCCCGTCACATGTTGATCGACATAGTGAAGCAACTTCCCTTGTACGGCGTCACTACCGAGAAGTGGGCCGAACCATGCCAAGAGACGTGCCCCGTAGGCGTAAGTCGCTGGCACCGGCACCCACGTCGTGATATTTGGGATGCCCGTCGTGTAGAACGCTGTCGAGACGTCGCCCCATGGAATGGCGATGGCCGTCTTCTTCCCGCGACCGAAATCGATGTGACGACGCTTTGCTCCGATCGGGAACGGTGTCAGTTCACCATTTTTCCGTTCGGCACTGCTCGAACCAAGACCACGGATGGCCGTCTTGAGCGTCCCACGTGAGATGCCGGACGATGCCGAGAAGCCAAGGGCGAGGTTCGTCGCATCCGGCAAGAGTTCTTTTAACTTTCGAGCCACGCAGTCCGTCGGGATCACGTCGAATCCGACGCCTGAACATAACAAAATGCCGGCCTCTTGTGCGAGTTTGGCTCGTTTCTTCGAGTGAATGTATTCGAATACCTCGATTTCCCCGGTAATATCGAGGTAATGTGTATGTGACGCAAGACACGCCTCGACCATCGGCTGACTCGTATCGGTGAACGGACCGGCACAATGGAGCACGAGGTCGATATCTTTTAACGTCTCCGTCGCTTTGTCGACAGATAGACTGAAGACGCGTGTCTCACAATCGAGTTCTCGACCGAGCCGCTCGATGTCTTCGGCACGTCGTCCGGCGAGCACGGGTGTCAATCCTTCCTTCACCGCTTGACGGGCAATCAGTTCACCCGTATAACCGTTCGCACCATAAATCATCCATTTCATCGTTGTTCCTCCTTCAACTGTGCAAATATGTCTATTTCTTGTTCCCTATCTTGCCCACTTTCACCCGTATAAACGTTGCAACACATCTTGTATTACACTAATTAAATAGACGATTGTAATAGCCGTCACCGCGACACCCACGGGTAGGATGAGACTCGCGCATGACTGGCTCGTTTTAAATCGATAACCTTTATGTCTCAAGTAGCGGTCGGTCGTCCAATATAACAACGCCGCCCCTACACCAAGCCAGAGCAATGCGAGTCCAAATCCGATATGTAAACCAAACGAGACGAACAGCTCGAACCGCATCGACATCCGACTTGCCACCCAGTCACTGAACACCGACGTCAACACGCCGTAAGTGACGATGATTGGGAAACTGACTACTAAATAGGCGGCCGTTAACATCAATAGCCCGTTTAACGTGTCTATAATTCTTTCACTGCTCGAATCCTGTGCGATGACAATGCAACTCGCCAAGAGGAAAGCATAAACTGGTGCCGTGAATGACGCGGCGATGACTTTTCGAGTCCACATGCCAATCACCTTCTTTCCCTTCCACTCTACATGACTCATGCTAAAAGCGCACAAAAAAACCAGCCTTATGAAAAGGCTGGTCGATCGATCTATTAGTTGTTTGCAGCTTCGATTGCTTCCGCTGCTTTCGCGCGGACCGACTGCATCGCTTCTGTCCATGGGACGAGCTGGTCGAGCATATCGTTCACTGATTGAACTTGAACGTCTTTCGGTGCGAAGTGTGTCCCGTTCTCGAAGTCTGTGAAGAGTGAGAGCGCTGGGTGGACACGAACGTGCGCAACCAATAATTCACTCAAGACGCCGCGTAAGTGTTCTGTCGCACGCGCACCACCGACTGAACCGTATGAGACGATCCCAGCTGCTTTGTTGTGCCATTCGTCGCGTAAGTAGTCGAGGGCGTTTTTAAGGGCACCTGTGATCGAGTGATTGTATTCTTGGACGATGAAGACGAACCCGTCCATCTCTGCGATTTTCTTAGACCATGCTGCAGCACCCGTTGCGTCGCCGCCTGGCTCACCGAGAAGTGGTAAGTTGAAGTCTGCGATATCGATAATTTCATAGTTTGCATCCCCACGTTTGTCTGCGAGTTCTTTCACCCATTCTCCGACTTGCGGGCTGACACGTCCTTCACGAGTAGATCCGAGTACGATTCCAATTTTTAACATAGTAGTTCCTCCTTGTGAGTTGGTTGGTTCTTCTTGTTTACCAAATAAACGATTTAAAAAGCTCATTTCATTCCCTCATATTCTTTCTCAAACGTTTTTGTACTTCTGACCGTATCAATCGGTCGAACCATCGCTTCAATCTGTTCCCGTTTCGGTTCTAAGAACGGCGGGAGTGACAATTTTTCACCGACCGTCTCGTACGGCTCATCGCCCATGAATCCTGGTCCGTCCGTTGCCCATTCGAACAGGATTTGTGGCGCGACCCGAGCGTAAGACGATTCGAAGAAGAAGCGGTCGACATAGCCTGACGTCGGTAACCCGAACTGTTGTAATCGTGCTGTCCATTCATCGAGGACGCTTCGATCATCGACACGGAAAGCAACGTGGTGCACAGTTCCGAACCCTTGGCGCGCGACTGGTGATGTCTCGTCATGAATGACGACGACTTGCGCTCCGTTTCCACCCTCACCTCCTTCAAAGAGATGCGCGTCGCCTTCTTGTCCGATTTCTTCGAACAACATGACTTGCTCCATCACTTGTTTGAAATACGTAAAGTCCGCGATGCGGATAAAGATTGGACCGAGACCTGTAATCGCGTATTCGAGCGGGACCGGTCCGTTCTTCCAAGGTTCACCTGAGGCGACACCAGTGTTGAACTCATCTGAGATGAGTTGGTACGCCTGGTCGTCAAAGTCGACGAACGAGAGGGTTTTTTTACCGAACTGCTCAGTGATACCTTCATGCTTCACCCCGAGGCGATCGAAGCGACGCACCCAATACGTGAGGGCTTTATCTGTCGGGACACGGAACGACGTCTTCGCAATCTCGTTCGTCCCATGCACGCCTTTTGGAATACCTGGGAAATCGAAGAACGTCATATCCGTTCCGGCGCTCCCTTTATCGTCGGCGAAAAATAAGTGATACGTCTGGATGTCGTCTTGATTGACCGTCTTTTTGACGAGACGCATTCCAAGGACGTTCGTAAAGAAGTCATAGTTCTTCTCGGCGCTACTCGTAATCGCCGTCACGTGGTGGATTCCTTTTACATGGTTCATCGTAATCGCTCCTTCAAAATCTTGATTTCGAGATAATTAGTTAAAATTTTTTGACGCTTCGGCGCGTTTGCCGACCGTCTTTAATTGGTGAATCGTTTCATCCAATGTCAGTCCATCAAATAGTTCGTTCATCCGCTGTTCATGAGCCGGAAAAATTCGTTCCATCAGCTCGGTTCCATGCTTCGTGAGCGCGGCATACGTGACGCGACGATCACTCGGACACGCCTTACGCATCAAATAGCCTTTCGTTTCAAGGCGGTCGATGATGTACGTCATACTGCCGCTCGTCAACAACACTTTCTTGCCAATCGTTTGAATCGGCTGATCGCCTTTATGGTACAGCAACTCGAGCACCGAGAATTCGGTCGGGTTCAACCCGTATTCGGCGACTTCGTGTTTGACGACGTCTTGAATCGACTGCGAGGCTCGAAGCAATACCGTGATGGCTTTTAACGCTTGCCGTTCTTCCATGTGTTCCCCTCCTTCAGTGAGAGAAAACAATACTTTAAATTTCATTATCTTTAATTCGAGATAAATATAACACGTGAAATTTATTCGGTCAATCCATTTGTCTCACAAAAAAAGACGAGTTGCCTCGTCTTGTCATTTACGGCGAATAACCGCCATCTCCCGCCCGAAGCGATTGCCTTCGTCGACAAAGCCCAAGCTTGCATACAATCGATGCGCTCCTTTGTTGTCAGGGTGATAGCCGACGACGATCGGTTCCGTTCCAAGCTGTACCATCTCCTCGAGCATGAGTTCGGTCGCTTGGCGTCCAATTCCTTTCCCTTGATGCGCCTGATCGATCATGATGCGATACACCCAGCGCGCGTCTAACTCTTCGAGCACCGTGTTATACATGAGAAAACCGACCATCGCGTCGTCTTCATAAATCGCGTGCGCCCGCAGCGTCGGTTCATACGTCGCCTGTAGCAGGGAAATCGCATTCGGTTCCATGTACGTTTGTTGCGCATCACTCAACGTGAGTTGACAACACGTATACCAGTTTTGTTCCGTGATCGGTTGCAGTGTAATCATTCGGTTCTCCTTAATCATACGTCTCGTTTAGATTACGTGCGTAAAACGCGATGGCGCGACGATAGCGTTTGATGCTGTCATCGGTCTCCGGACTCGCGAGGAGCTCCAGGAGCGCACCGGTCGCTTCCTCGTGACGTCCGAGGTTGTAGCGCGTCATCGCTTGAAACACTTTGAGCGCTGCAATATCTGGGAACTGTTCGATTGCTTTCGTGAACAACGCTTCGGCATCGTCATAACGGCCGAGCGCCCGATACGTGCTGCCGAGCCCAATGTATGTCTCCCGTAGTTCGTCTCCGGCGAGGCCGAGCCGAATCGCTCGTTCATAATGCGGGACGGCTTGTCGCTCTTCCCCGAGCGCGTCGTAGCACCACGCACAGTGCGCGTGCAGGCGAGGATTCTTCTCGTCTTGGCGGAGCAACATGAGGAGCAACTGTTTGGCGCGTTCGAGCTCGCCATTCTCGCGGAGACGAATCGCTTCGTCGAGTCCTTTCTCCTCGACGCGGACCGGTACTTGTAAATCGCTCAAATCATCGAGCCACGTCTGAAGTTCCTCATAAAACCGGCCGACGTGCACCCCGTCGACGAGCGCATGGTGGGCTTGGACGGAGAGTGGGATGATCATCCGGTCTCCCGTTGTCGTAAATTTTCCCCAAGCGATGCGTGGGACGCTATCGTGCTGTTCATCGTTGATGGGATGACTGATACTTGTGAACGACACCCATGGCACACTTGTGATAAACAGCAAGTCATCCGACTCTTCGTCTCCCACGTAGACGTTTTGCTTCGTCTCTTCCATTCGCGTCGCAACGGTCTCCATAAACGCTGGGAATGACTCTTTAAACGAGACGGTACAAAAGTTGAACACATCCTCGTCCATCATGACGGTGAATGACGGATGGACGACGTTATGCTCGACGACGGTCTCTCCGCGCATGCGGTATCGGAACTCCGGAATCGCGTTCGCCGTCTTGACCACACCGTACAAAAACAGCTTGAAAAACGATTGTCCGGTCGTCTTCGCATGCGTATGTAATGTTGTGACGTCGAGCGTTGCCGTCACGTTAAAGTGCGGGGCGGCGAACGCCTTGAAAAACTCGTAGTGCTTCTTTCGTGGCCACGTATCGATGTCAATCTGTCTCATAGTTGATCCCCCTGCAGTTTTCTTTCACTGTATCAAAGGAAGCCGCGTGTTCAAAGCATTTGCTTCAACGTCTCGTAATGCCCTTGTGCAAGGTCAAAGTAGACGAAGTCGCGGCGTTCGATGCGGTCGAGCGTCTGTTCGAAATCACGCCAGCCGCTGACGACGAGTTCCGGTGTCAATTCGCCCGTCAACCTCGCCTCCTCGAATTCATCTTCGTCTTTTCGGACGATGTCCCCGTTCGGGAAGACTAAAATGTCGAGCAACAAGTCGTCCATATAGGGGATTCCGTCCTCATAGCCAATCGCTTGGACGATATCAATGTACCATTGCACGATATGGCCTGCGTCATCAAACATGACCGTCACCCCGAACGGTTCGTTGTCCGGGAAATATTGAAGCCATGCATAACCCGCATCGGCCACGATGAATTCCTCTCCGTTATGTTGTTTATACTGTGGGGCCCGGACTGCATCGATTTGAAATAGGGCGACCGTCCCTGAGAAATGCTCGTCATGAACGTCCATCTGGGCATAGCGGTGTTCAAGAATCCGTTCCCAGTCACGTCGGTTGGCAAATTTTCGTTTTGGCATCATACTCGCTCCTTCATCGCTCGTTTGCTTTAACAGTTCGCCAAAATCCGACAGTTCCCTGTTCAGTCGTACAGATTCCGTTCAGTGAACCAGACGAGGTGGCTTTGTTTTAATCGTTTCCGTTCAACCATTCGGTGAAACGCCTCCGACGAGATAAATCGGTTGCTCGGGTCGATTTCGGCCAAATTCAATAGGATTAGCCGCATGCCGCGCTCCCCTTCCTGCAAGCGGATGTGCACCATCTGCCCGCTATCCTCGATTCGATTCAAGAACATTTCAACCTTGCACTCTTCTTTCAATAGTTGCGTCGTCACGTACGCCACCTGACTAATCAAGGATTCAAAATCATGGTGGAGTGTATAACCAGACGGGCCGTTCAAATCGACTGCGAACGTGAACGTATCAAGCGTCGTCTTCTGAAACACTTTTGCTTGTAGGCGGCCCAGCTTCGCGGTCGCGTACCAATCAATCTCTTTGACCGGTTCTTGCTCGTACGGTTTCGAGCCGAGGAGTTGCAACGGATTGCGAAGCGGGGACGCAAAAAGCGGCCGTTCCCCGAGTGCGAGCCGCTTCGTCCCGACCGGTGGATGTAACACGAGCGACGGCAAGACGGTCCACTGAACGGACGGTTGCACCTCCAACAAGTAAGTGCCAAGACGAAACGGGAGCGTGACGGCGAGCACACATTCTTGAATCGTTGCCGGCCCACGATACGCGGCTTTAACCGTAACGTCAAGTTGATGTGCCCCCCGTTCGAATAGACGCTCGAGTAACGTCGGCAGCCGTTCGTGATCTGGAAACGTCAGACCAGTACTCGCCTTCAAACGAACTCGTACCGGAAGACCGAGTCGCTCCAGTTCTTCACTCCCTTCAAGATGAAGCTTCAGTTGACTCTCATCTTCGACAAACAGTAAGTCTTCCACTTGAGTTAAGCGGACACCGAGCAGTTTTGTAAGTCGTAAACGCGTTCGTTCTAAATACCAGACCATGCTCGCCAAAACGAGCAACGCGTATCCGAGCATGTACACGTATGGCATAAAAATGAGCATCCCGCCACAGGCCACATAAATCAATAAATGTCGCCGTTGTAAGAACGTATGGGTCGACAGCGTCATTATCAACCCTCAACCGGGACAGGTGCCGTCTCTAAAATGTGGTGCACAATCTTCGCTTTTGTCGACTTGATGCCCCCTTCAAGCGTCAGCGTCAAGCGATGGGTCAAGACGTACGGTGCGACGGCCTTTACGTCTTCTGGAATGACGTAGAGGCGGCCGGCCAAATACGCATAGCTTTGACACGCACGAAGTAGCGCAATTGCCCCACGCGGACTGACCCCGACTTCAACGGACGGATGAGACCTCGTGGCGTGGACGAGTCTGAGTATATAGTCGAGCACATCGTCTTGAATCGCCACTTGCCGGACCTCGGCTTGCACTTCTTGCAAGGACGAGAGTGACGCCACCGCCTCGATTCGTTTTCGCGTCTCGGTCATCACTTGAAGCAACAGTTCCCGTTCTTCGGCAGCGTTCGGATACCCGACCGGAATCGAGATGAGAAAGCGATCGAGCTGTGCGTCTGGGAGCGGGAACGTCCCGGCCGACTCAATCGGGTTTTGTGTCGCGATGACGAAGAACGGCTTCGGCATCTCATACGTCTTCCCACCAATCGATACTTGCCGCTCCTCCATCGCCTCGAGCAACGCCGATTGTGTTCGAGGTACAGCTCGGTTAATCTCATCAATCAAGACGAGGTTCGCGAAAATCGGACCTTGTCGATGGTCGAAACGTTGCGTCTGCATGTTGAAGTAATCGGTCCCAATGACGTCCGACGGAAGCAAGTCCGCCGTAAATTGAATCCGGGAGAACGAGCCGTCAAAGCTCCCGGCAATCGCTTTCGCGAGTAGCGTCTTCCCCGTTCCAGGTACGTCTTCGAGTAAGATGTGCCCTTCGGCGAGCAGTGCCGTACAACAAAGTTGAACGACTTCTTCTTTCCCTAAATAAATTTCATTCAATTGGTGGATTACCGCTTCAAGTTTCACTCCAGTTCCCTCCCGTTTCTTCTCACTTATACACATATTACCTGTATATGGTAATATAGACAATAAATAGTCTGACTATTCTGGAAAGGTGGTGGCTTATGAACTGGTCAACCCGCATGTTATCCGTCCTCGTTCTCACAACGTGTCTCGTGATCGGATTCGTTTTTTTGACTCAAACGCTGTTCAGCTGGTTTCAAACGTTCGAGAATCCTGTCGGTCCTCCTTCGATGGAACAACGCAGTCAAGAAGAGTCTCAAGGGAAAAGTGGAATCGAAATAGGGCGTTCTCCTACAGATAAAAAAGGCGAAGGAATCTATGAAAAGGAAGACATGTTGAAATTCACATTCGGTTCCGGCAAAGAAGAGACATCTGGCGGACTCGGCGCGATCTTCGCTCTTTTAGCCCTAGGTATACTCGTCCTTTACAGCGTGCGACGTTTTCGTCAACGTCGACGTAAAATCGGTTTGACTTTACCTACCATCGATGAGATCGCACGGCCTCGTAAGCTCCACGTCGTTGATGCAAGTCTGGTGCCTATGTTAACGAACATCACGTTGCGCGATTGGCTCATCACGTTCAACGCTTCCCTTCCGACTCCCCTCAAGTTGCGTGCGAACGAGACGTTACATGAATGGTTTGAGCGCATCGACTTAACGGATATCGACACGTCGCTCTATCATCTAATTCGCTATGGCGTTCCAACTGAGCAAGAGGTCTCCCTCGAGCAACAAGAGGCGTTTCATCAAGCGTTACTCCGGTACGCCGCCCGACACTCCTGAGCGAGAAAGTATCTAGGTTCTCATCCGCTTTTATCCATGCTACGCTTACGATTAATAGGTAAAATTTGTATCATAAAGGGTGAGAATCATGAAACGTTTAGCACTTGTCGGATTGAGTCTCCTGCTGCTCGCAGGTTGCACGGATCCCATTGAAAAGCCGGTCATTCCTGTAAATTCGAACGAACCCGCACCAGAAGTCATGACCGAATGGACACGGGAAGACTTCAAAGACGTCTTCGATCAGCATGATGTCGCCGAAAAGTTACTGACAGCGCTTGAGACAAATGGGCTCAAACCTTTTCGTGAGACGTTCGAGCGGGTCGTGATCGCCGGTAACGGCATCCACCACACTTATGCCGACGTCTATCCGTTCCAACTCGATGATGGGACATATGCCACGGTGTATGAAGACGAAGACGGATTGATAGCGAACGGGTCGGAGGCAACCGCGCCGCTCTTTTGGCAAGAAACGTCGTTCCTGCAGTTTGTCGAGGAGATTGAGAAACGGAAATATGGAACGAGCGCGCCCCCATCGGACGTCACGTTGACACAAGATGTGTTCCAATCAATCTATAATCGGCATGCCTATACGTCTGCGCTCATCGTCGAGCTCGACGAATGGGGTGTAACGGTCGCCCGCGAGCCGCTCGAAAACGTCATTATCGCTGGAGACGGCTTGACCGAGGTGACCGCGGATTTAATCGTCTTTGAAGTCGAGGATGGTTACGCCATCGTCTATGACCGAGACGGTGAAATCTTCAAAGGACCGGAATCGATCGCTCCGCTGTTTTGGAACGAAACGGATTATGAACACTTGCTTGAGAAGAACAAATGAATTACCGAACGCTTATGATAACGATATGGTATACTCCATATAATAAACGACCACTAGGGGAGCCTTCGGGCTGAGACGGCAAACGCCGGACCCTTTGAACCTGATCTGGCTCATACCAGCGTAGGGAAGTGGCATGGGATTCGTCTGTTCCACGCCACTTTTCCTTTTGGAGAAGTGGCGTTTTCATTTTGAAAGGAGACTGATTTATGCGTATTCAACAACTCACTTGGATGGCCATGCTCGTCGCCATCGCGATTATCGGCTCACTGTTCATCTCGATTCCGACCGGAGTCGCCCGGGCTTTCCCGATCCAACATATGGTGAACGTCATCGCGGCTGTTACCGTCGGCCCGCTCGGTGCCGTCCTCGTCGCCTTTGTGACCGGACTCGTACGGGTCATGACCGGTACCGGCTCCCTACTCGCGTTCCCTGGCGGTATGATTGGTGCACTTCTCGCCGGAATCTTCTATATGAAGACGAACCGCGTCGCCTTCGCCGCAATCGGTGAAGTGATCGGCACAGGGGTCCTCGCCTCGCTCATCGCCGTGCCTTACGCGAAAATCTTGATGGGCTCTGAGTTCGGCGCGTTCTTCTTTTTCCCGGCCTTTCTCGCTTCGAGTGTGACCGGCGCCTTACTCGGCTGGATTGTGCTCGCTCGCGTTAAGCAATTGCGTCCTGCTCTCAAACAATAATTGAGTCATTTGGTCTCTGCCTTTCATCCGAACAAATGGTAAAATAAGGTTATCTCGTTTAGAAGGAGTGACTACCTTGACTCGATTACAATTCGGGATGATTGGAGCGACCGCTCTTGTGATCACCGCCCTTTTATTTACATTGGAGCGCATCGCAGCGTATACGCGTTGGCACGCCTTGGTCGCGACAGGCGTCTGGCCAGAGGAACCGACCGTCATGGATCTGTTGACGCAAAATGGGTTCATTCCGCTCTTTGGCTTCATCGCCATCCTTTGTTTTTTCATGGCCGGGAATTCGGTTAAAGCGACCACAACGAAAACAGGGACGACCGCCTCATGACGGTTGTCCCTGTTTGACGTGATACACCCAAATCGCTTCTCCGTTCCATTCGTCGATCCGACCGCTATCGACAAATCCACCTCGTTGATAAAATCGTTTCGCCGGTTCATTTGTCGGATGTAGGCTGAGGACGATGTCATCCACATCGAATCGGTCCTGAATAAAGATGAGCGTCAACTGTAGAAAACGTGATCCTAGCCCCTTTCCCTGTTCACGCGCGTCTATCATAAAACGGTCAAGCCAAACGTAGCGATCGATGTTATTCTCCGCGCCAATCATGATGAAGCCGACTGGTCGCTCGTCAAGGCAAAGCGCGTAGCACGTCCAGGCGTATTTGACGTCGACTTCCATCTCGCGGAGTGATTCCGCATTCGTTTCGATGAAGCGGGACTGGTCCGTAGCAACCGTTAAGCCGATGACGGCTTCCCGGTTCGTGTCATCAATCGGTTGAATCGTCAACACATCGGTATCCATCCTTTCACCTCCCCGTGTCCTATACGCCCTTTACCCAAGAAAAGTTCCGTTATCTATAGCGATTCGCTAAACTAAAAGAAAGGAGGGATACGATGAAACAAATTCACCATCTCTGTATCCAAACGCCCGACTATGAAGCGTCGAAACAATTTTACGAAGCGCTCGGCTTCGAACTCGTTCAGGAATCGCCTGACTTTCACACACGGGCGTTTAACAGCTGGTTCAAGCTCGGCGATTTTTATATCGAACTCCAGACGGCAAAGCAAGACGAGACGTTAACCGCTTATTCGAAACATGTGGCCGGTCCCGTCCATTTTGCTTTGTACGTAGACGACCTCGAAGCGGAAGTGAGACGGCTCGAAGCGCTCGGGGTGCCGTTCTTACCGAAACAGGGCGGCAACATCTATTTCGTCGTCGACGGCTATCTAAGTAAATTAAAAGCTCCGGAAGGCACCATCATTGAACTTCGGGACACATTTTTAATCAAGTGAGGCTTTCCGCCTCGCTTTTTTTGTACACCTCGATGTTTTTGCCCACTTGAAAACAGGAACACTTAACCAACTTGTTTTTTTGGAGGCGCTTTATGAAATATCTCGATTATTGGACCTACTTGCTTCTCTCGCTCCTGAAGCTTTATTTATTTAGCGTGCTGACGACGAGTGCATTCACATTTCACTTCTTTCTCGTTAACGTCGGTCTGATTCTCATGATGACGAGCTGGGCGCTACTTGTTCGACCAAACGTCCGGCCCTATATCTTGCTGACCTCGCTCTTTTTACACAGTACGCTTCTGATTTCAGATACATGGTATTTTCGTTACTTTGGAAATCTCCTTTCGGTAGCTCTTCTTTCAGACGCCGGACAGATGGGCGACGTTGGCGGGGGATTTTTAACGTTAATTCAAGTGACCGACTTTTTATTCTTCGTCGATCTACTCCTCTTTGGGTGTGTGCTTTTGTATAGGAAGCGTCATCCTGTAAAGGCATCAAACGGAAAACGTGCCGCCGGACTACTTTTCTTGACCGGCCTGCTCGTGTTCGCTGTTCCACTCTATGTGAATTATCCGAAAGACGACCGCGCCCCCATCTCGAACATGCGCGAATATTATCAGTTTGGGTTTTGGGGCTATCATGGTTTGGATGCGTTTCGAGGCATCCGCGACGGAGTCGGGTACGGTGAAGCGTTAACAGAACGCGATCAAGCCATCCTCTCCACGTTATCTTCGGCGGATGTGAACGCCTCCTCTGATACGAACGTGATTGTTATTCAGCTCGAGTCGTTTCAGTCGTCTGTCATCGGCCAAGTCATTAACGGTCAAGAAGTGACACCGAACTTAAATGCACTCCGTGAAGAGATGATGTATTTCCCGAACGTCTATCACCAAACACACGAAGGACGGACGTCAGATGCGGAGTTCACCGTCAATACGTCGCTTTATCCAGTCAAATCGGGGTCTGTCTACACGCAGTACGCGGACCACACGTTTGACGCGTTACCCGAACGGTTAAAAGCGGCCGGCTATGATACGGCCGCGATGCATGCGTTTGATAAAACCTTTTGGAATCGGGACAACTTTTATCAGAACATCGGCTTCAATCATTTCTTCTCGGCAGAGGACTACTCCGACGGCGAGGTAATCGGTATGGCGCTCAACGATCAAGACTTTTTGACAGAGTCCGTTCGTTTCATGGATACGCTCGAGCAACCGTTCTATTCGTTTCTCGTCGCCTTGACGAGCCATACGCCTTATGACATCCCGGACCGCGAGAAACGGCTCGATTTGTCCGGCTATGACGACCCGCTCCTTCAAAACTATTACCACACCGTCCACTATGTCGACACGGCTGTCGGATTGATGGTCGACACGTTGAAAGCAAACGGGATGTGGGATGAGACGCTCATCGTCTTTTATGGCGACCATGACAACGGGTTGACCGCGCCAGGCGACGAGATGGCCGAGAAAGAAGGGGCCATGTCCGTCACCGAGACCTTTACACTCGACCGTGCAGTGCCACTCTACATCAAACCGCCCGGCCTTACGCGTGGCGAGGTGATTCAAACGAGTGGCGGTCAAATCGACTTCGCCCCGACCATCCTCGAGTTGCTCGGGATGACACCGGGTTATATGCTCGGAAGTTCGCTCCTCGACGACGTGCCGAACTTGACCGTGTTCCGAAACGGCTCGTTCCGTTATGAAAATGTGTATTTCGCCCCAGATTTGACGAAACCGTTCGGGGCCGGGGCGTGTTATGCGGTCGATTCCGGTGATCCGCTCCCGTTCGACGCCTGCGAACCTTATATCGATCAAGCCGCCGACCAATTACGCCTATCCGACACCATCATCGAAAAAGACGCGCTGTCTCGTTTCAAACAAACCGAAACACAAGCCGCCCCGAATTAATCGGGACGGCTTCTTTTAATAGACGTTCCGGAGCGTCGCCACATCAATCTTTTTCATCGGCAAGAACGCTTCGGTCACGCGCGCCAGCTGCTCCGGTGTACCGGTCGTCATCATCTCTTCCATCTCCCACGGCACGATTTGCCACGACACACCGTATCGGTCCACGAGCCACCCGCACTGCTCTGCTTCTGGGACGGCAGATAACTTCTCCCAGTAGTCGTCAATCTCGTCTTGCGTCTCACAAAACGCGATGAGCGACTGCATCTCGTTGAATGCGAATTGATGATTCGCCGAACTGTCCATGGCGACGAACTCACGCCCAGACAAGACGAAACGAGCGTAGTTGAGCTTTCCTTCTAGTTCCGGTCCATCTGCTACCGCGTAACGGATCAGCTGATCTTCCAGCACATATGAATCCGGAAAAACGGAGACCCAGTCATTCAACGCCGCTTCGGCTTGCCCGAACACCTCATTGACGAACAAGAAACACGGGGTCACCGTCTGGATGTCCATGCCGCCGCTATGCATGATTTGCCACGACACACCGTATTTGTCTTTCAGCCAGCCGTAACGCTCGCTAAAGTCATACGTATCGAGCGGCATGAGGACGTCCGCACCGTCCGCGAGTTTATGCCAAAGTGTCTCGACCTCTTCTGTCGTCGGGAACGTGACCATATAAGAGATGGACGGGTTCCGGTCTTTTAGTGGGCCGGCTCCGAGCAATTGAAAGAACTGTCCTGCGAGCGACAGCGTGACAATCGTCGTCTCTCCGGCCGGTGTATCGGTGAGCGTCGTCGTATAGTCGACAAACGAATCCGGAAAGATCGACACGTACCATTCGGCAATCTGTTCCACATCGCCGTCAAACCAAATACACGGGATAATCGATTGGTTAATCATGATTTATTCTCCTTTCAGACCTCACGCAGGCGATACACGTCTCGGACCGCAAGCAACGTCTCAGCCGCTGTTCGATAGGCTTGATAGTGGGGGGAGTTAATGTGATGGTCGAGCGCCGCCTCGTCTTCATACTTCTCATAAAACACAAACGTCCCCGGCTCGTCGATTGATTCGTGAAGCACGTACGTGAGGCACCCCTCCTCTTGTCTCGACGGCGGAATGACCGCATCGAGCGCTTGCCTTAGCTCCCCCTCTTTCCCTGGATGTGCCTTCAAGATTGCGGTGATGGTGATGGCCATGTCTCGTTCCTCCTCGTTATCAAAATTTCCTTCATCGTATACCACGTTCCCGAATCGGGTTGACTGTATACGCAAAAACGGACACCTCCGAATAGAGATGTCCGCTCGCCTTAGTTGTCTTTCTTTTTCTGTTTGAATGGCCACCACACCCCGTCACCGAATGAAACGGTGATGGCCGGGATGAGTAACGGCAACACGATCAATCCGTAGAGCAACAGCCCGGTGATGACGATTGTCGCGATTTGAACGAGACTGAGCACGCCCGACGGAATCATCGCCCCGAACGTACCCGCGAGGATGACGGCGGCGGTCATGATGACTGTCCCCATCTTCGTCATCGAGTGGACGAGTGCGTCACGTACTGTCATGCCATTCAACGATTCTTCGCGGAACCGGTCGAGGAGGAAAATCGAATAGTCGATGCCAAGTGCGATCAACATGACGAATCCGAAGAACGGAACGGCCCAACTGATTCCGTCATAGCCAAGTCCTTCGACGAAGATGAGCTCTGTGATGGCCGCTGACGTGTAGTACGTCAATAACAGAGACCCTATCATATAAAGCGGCATGATCATGGAACGGAACAGCATCGCCATGACGACAAAGAGTGTCACGAGCATGATCACGACTGTGCGATTGAAGTCGTTCGTCGATGTCGTGTTTAAGTCACTGTTGATGCTTGAAATGCCGGCATAGCCAATCGTAGCCGCTTCAAACGGGGTATCCGTTACGACACGGTCCATGGTCGCTTTCACCGTTTCGACCGTATCGATTGCTTCTGGTGAGTACGGATCCATGTCGAGTACGACTTCGAGTTGCGTCGCGGTCCCATCATCGAACACGTAACGGTCGATGGCCGGTGCGAACGTATCGGACGTCAATGTCCCTTCCGGTAAATAGACGCCTGTGTCACGTAAACTATCCGCCTCACTAAGTGCCGATAAGAAAGACACGGCCTCGCCTAATCCCGCTTCAATTTGGGACAAGCCAGCGTTGGCTTCACCGACTCCGGTGGCGAGCTGAGACAGGCCGACCCCAAGTTCTCCAACTTGCGCACCTTGTGCCGTTAAGGCCGAGGCAGCTTCATTGATCCCAGCCTCGATTTGTCCGAGTCCGACGGAGACTTGGCCGAGACCGGCTACCGTCGCTGGAATGTTTTGTGTGACCGTCAAGCCTTGTCCGATGAGACCAAGCTGGGCGTTCAATTGACCCAGCCCTGCCGCTGCTTCCGCAAGTGGCGCCCCCGCGTTCGAGGCTCCAGCTGGCAGCTGAGCGACAACGGCGTCAAGACCGGTTTGTACTTGCGCGAGGCCATCTTGGACGTCACCGAGGCCTGTCTCCGCTTCCGCCAGCCCTTCACTTACTTGTTCAAGCTGAGTATCGACGTAGAAGTCATCGATGACGTCACCGGTCGGACGTGTCACCGAACGGACGCCGCTCACCCCATCGATTTTTTCAAGTTCACTCGAGAACTTCTCGATATACGGAATCTCCGCTTCAGAGAGCGCGCCATCTTGTTTCAAAATGACTTGAACCGGGAGTGACTCGCCTTTCCCGAACCCTTCTGAAATTAAATTGAGCCCTTTGACCGAGTCATAGTCATCTCCAATCTCATCGACTGTATTGAATGACCGAGCGTCATCGTACGTGAACAAGACAGGCACGGTAATTGCGGCGACGACGAGAATCGAGATGAACGGACGGTTGACCGATAGCCGACTAAAGGTGGCCCAAAGACGACTGTCGTGATGTTCGCCCGCTTTCTTCGATGGCCAAAACAAGCGATGTTTGAGCGTTGCCATAAAGAACGGGACGACGGTGAACAAAATAAGAAGTAAGACCGCAATCCCGACGGCGACCGCGACGGCCGATTTAAAGATCGGGAAATCGGCAAAACCGATCGAGGCGAAACCGACGAACACGGCGAGCCCGCTAATGAGAACCGTTCGACCGGCCGTCTTATACGTGTTGACGATCGCGTCTTCGATCGTGTGACCGGCGCCGAGTTCTTCCTTATATCGACTGAGAAGCAAAATACAATAGTCTGTCCCGATCCCGAATAGAATCGCCACGAGGAAAATCTGCGTGTAGTTCGAGACGGGGAAGCCGAACCAATCGACGAAGAAGGCGACGAACGATTGGCTGAGAAGATACGTAAAACCGACCGCGATAAGCGGGATGAACGGTGTCACAATCGACCGGAAGACGAGGAGGAGCAAGCTGAAAATCAAGACGACGGTGATGATTTCCGTTTTCTTCAAGCCTTCCTGTGCACTCAAGTTTACATCGTTATTGATAATCTCTTCTCCAGTGATGTACACCGTCTCGTCATCTGTTAAGACGTTCGTTCGTACATCATCTGCGAAGGCGTTGATGGCCTCCATCGAACCTTCGACCGTGATTGGGACGAGCACGATGCGCGCATCTTCTGAAACGAGCTGCGCTTCGGTCTCTTCATTCTCGAACGGGTCGAGGACGTCCTTGACGACATCGTCGCGCGTTTCGATTTCACGGATGACCCGGGAAATATCAGCCCGTTCGGCCTCCCCAAGCGAGTCAAACTCGTAGACGAGTGAAATCGTTTTGTCACTCTTCCCGGCAGCGGTCAAGATGTCTTGGGCCCGTTGCGAGTCCATGTCTTCAGCGAGTTGGAAGCTTCCGGCCTCTTCGGCCTGCTTTGTTAAGTTAGGTGCCGCAATAAACAAGCCGGCTGTTAAGACGATGAGACCGATCAAGATCCCCCACCGCCATTGAATGATTTTACGCAATGCTTATTCCTCCCCAATCCGAAGCAGCTGTTTGATTTTCCGGAACGTCCGGACGAACTGTTCGATTTCTGCCTCGTCAATCTTTCCGTCGAGTAACGATTCGACGTAACGGTACACAGCCGCATCCGCCTCTTCGACGATGCGTTGTCCGGCCTCGGTCAATTCAATCAAACGCTCGCGTTGGTCTTGACCGCGTCGGCTGACGACAAGGTTTTTGTCGACGAGTTTTTTTAAGCGGTTCGAGACTGCGCTTTTATGCACCCCTTGTTTTTGCGCCAGCTGTCCGGCTTGAATCGGCCCAAATTGTTCGAGCAACTTCAACAATTGCAACTGCTCGCGTGAATATTCGCGCCAGACGTCACCTTCCATCGCATCGATGACATGTTCAGCACCTTGAAACATGACTTCTTCAAATAATTGAACGGCTTCCCGCATCAATTCTTTCATCGTTGGTTTACCCCCTAAACTAGATAAATATAGTTTATGTCCTAAACCAATAAGAGTCAATAAAAACGACCGATGTTATCATCGGTCGAGTGGATAGACATATGTATAGAACGTAAGAAGTTGTCCTGCCCATTCCATCTGTCGTGCCTCGCCGTCACGTCTAAAGCCGGCACGCACTAATACGCGCTGAGACGCCACATTGTCGCTTGTCGTCTCCGCTCTCAATCGATTGAAGCCAGGTAACTCGAACGTCAACAATTGTTGCAGGGCCGCCGTGGCATACCCGCGTCCGCCATACTCCGCTCCGACCCGGTACCCGACCTCGCCGGTGTCGGCATCGGTGTGATGGACGTTCAGACGCCCAACGATTGTGTGATCACACCACATCAAATAATAGCATCCGTCCCCGTCCGCCTGCTCGCTCAATAGTTGTTGCAACGCCTGATGGAATGATTCCGGCTCATAGTAGGCGTCGCCACGGCTCGGGACCGAGCGTTCGAAATGTGTGCGATTCGCGCACTCGAACGCATACAGCAACGCCTCATCTTGAAGACGTAACGCCTTTACGCTTACCCGATCCATGTGACGAGTGCCTCGCTCTCGTCTGCCGCTTGTTTGAAGACGCGCTTCAGCTCATCGAACTGTTCAAGCAAGTACTGTTTTTCTTCTACACCCCACTCGTTTTCGAACGGGTACAGCTGATGTGCATTCATCGTCGTGACATCGTAGCGCGCTTCAAGCGACTCGACTTCAATGTATTGAAGCCGACTCGACAAGTCCGCCACTTCCGATGGTGTCAAATAAGCGATACCTGTCTCCTCGTCGAGGACGTCGCCGCCAAACACGACTTTCCCGAGCGAGTGCCGATCAATCTCGTCCAAATCCGTTTCCCCGGTCAATAAAAAGTAAAGTCCGTGCCACGCCTTATCGATATCGGTTTGCCGTGCCTCGTCCTCCAAAAATTCTTCGAAGTCGTCCGGTTCTTGAAGCAAGGCTGTCAACTCTTCAGCCGATAGTCGCATATATGCGCCAACCATTCCCATCATCGATTCCCCTCTCCATTTCGTATGACTGACTATTCGGCATGGGCAAGAAAAAAACCTTCCGAAGAAGGTTTAATCGTTCATGGCGGTAGCGACACGAAGACCTGAGACGTACGCACTTTCGAAGCGCGTCCGACCTGAAGCGTCGTCTGCTTCGAGGAAGACGTCCCCAGCTAAATAGATGGGATGCCGCTCAAGTTGATAGAACGGCTCGTACCATACGTCGGTTGCCTGGGCATAACGCCATCGCTTTAACTGTCTCGATTGAATCCGAGTTGCTTTCGTCCCAGTCTGCAACAGGCGTTCGATTTCTTGAAGCGTCTCTTCTTCTTCACGGTCATACCATGCTGCACTCCAGGCTTCGTCCATATAGACGCTCACGAGTTCCGTCGCAGAGATTCCTTTTTGACGGTTGTTGATGATTTTTAATATACCCGGCGGCAAATCCGTATCGACAATCCCGTCCACACCGATCACGGTTTCCCTTTCGAACTCGAACAAGCCGACAAACGTCGGGGCATAGGTCAAGCCGCGTAGTGCCGGATTGACGGAAAACGCTTCGAGTAAGTCAAGCGTCTGCGGGAGCGGTGACGTGATGAGAAGACGGTCGTACGGTCGTGTCGTTACATCCGTCCGTACAATGACCGCCTCGTCCATCATCGTAACTGCTTCGGCTCGCTCGTTTAAATGGACGGTCAAGCCTTGAGCCAATCGTTTGGCCAAAGCGTTCATCCCGCCCTCGGCGACGTAGCGTGGATACGGGTCCGCATACCAGACACGGACCCAGCCCCGCTCGAGCCAGTCGTTGACTTCTCGATTAAGCGCCTCGCCCCGAACCGTGAAATAGACGGCTCCGTGATCGGCTTTCCCGTCCCCGATACGCCGTGTGGCCAAGCGTCCCCCGACGCTTCGACTTTTTTCAATCAGTTCGACCGTATGACCGTGACGGACAAGTTCCTGTGCCGCCACAATCGCGCTCAGCCCTGCACCGATTATTCCAATCCTCATCGACATCCCCCTCTTTCACGAAGATTGTATCATGCGAGCGACAGCTTCGTCGGTCTCGGGTATGCTTTAGGCCGAGCGGTTCCACGTCATGTTGTCCTGTTGACGCGCTTCTTCATAGAATACGGCAAGACGGCTCGTCAGGAGCGGACGAATGAGCGCCGTCGTAATCAAAAACGACCAGGAAGCTAAAACCGGTAAATCCAACCACATATAAAGGGTCAATCCACTTAGGAAGACGGGGACGACCGGTAAGATTAATTTGAACGCATCCCATTTGCGGCCGTCCATGAGACGCCGCGAAGTCGTGATGGCTTCAAGCGCGGATAAATGCGGATTGTCGCGTAAGACGAAATACGTAAACGCATAGGAAAAATATTTTACGATTCCCGGAATGACGAGAAGGAGCGTCCATCCGCTTTGAAACACCGCGATCAAAAGACCAGCGGCCACATGTCGTCCATACTGTCGTCGAAACGGTAACAGCACATCTTTGAAGTGAAACGATTGTTGCCGTACGAGGGCGAGGATGCCCCATTGATAGCCAATCAGCAACGGATAGACGGCGAAGACATAGATTACGGTGAAGATATTGAACCAAATCCACATCGAAGACGTCGGCATTCCATAGTACCAAGGGTCAATCATCATTCCGAGCTCAATGATCATGGCGCACAAAAACGACCAAAGAATCAGACGTCCCACTTTTCCACTCAGCGCCTCATGGGCACGTTCAATCAAACCATTCATCATCTACATTCCCCTCTCTATCGTTCTTTACGAAAATCGAAGGCAATGTGTTTCACTGAAACGAAAAAGCAGAGCGTTTCCTCTGCTTCAGTCTTTCCGGTATTCTAAAATATCGCCCGGCTGACAGTCGAGCGCCTCACAAATTGCTTCAAGTGTCGAGAAGCGGATCGCTTTTGCTTTTCCCGTCTTTAAAATCGACAAGTTTGCCATCGTGATGCCCACTCGTTCAGACAGCTCGGTCACACTCATCTTTCGTTTCGCCAACATCACATCTAGATTTACGATAATCGCCATCTGCTCACCTCACACCGTCAACTCGTTTTCGTGTTTTATATCGATGGCCCGCTTCAACAGTTTCTGTAACAGCTCGGCGAACACGGCGACGACGAAGGCAGCAAAGACAAACGCGAGACCGATGAGGATGAAACCGGGCGCGTCATCCCGCTCGGCGAACCAATAGAAGAACGGCAAGATCGCCACATAGACGACCGTAATCATGACAGCACTATACTTGATATGACGAAGTGCTCGGACCGCCTCGAGTGAAAACGCCTCGTTTCGATCAATGTACCCGAGCAGTTTGAACGTCTGATACAAGGCATAGAAAAACGGTACGGCCGCCACATACATTCCAATCACAATCGGCTGGATCGAGCTTTGAATCCATCCCCCGCTCTCTGTCGCTTCTCGCCAGATGTGCGGTAACGCCAGCGCACAACCACCGAGGATTGGAAGTGCTAAAACGATGACAGCGACCTTTAAAAACCACGTCTCTCGTTTCATCTTGTCGACACCCCCACTTCGTTTGATGTCTTTATCGTAAGGTATTTTTTATTGATTATCAATAAAAATATATTGTAATTCATAAAAAAAGACCTTCTTTCGAAGGTCATTCTTTCGCTTCTAACTCGTCTTCTGTCACCCATTTATGATTCGTCACTTCTTCCCCATCTTGGAGCATGAAGTTAACCATATAGACGGTCGTCTCTTCACTCGATTCGATTGTCGCGGTCGCACCGTCCATGCCGTCCATATGATCGGCTTGAAGGGTCACTTCTGTCCCATCCGCGAGCGGCGCGGGTTCGGTCGTATCGAGTTCTTCATGAATCACCCATTTGTGATTCTCGACCGGCTCGCCCCCATCGGTCGGGGTGTACGTGACCGCATACGCTGTCGTATCATAGGCGCCGACAATTTTTGCTTCCGCACCTTCCATCTCGAGCATATGGTCCGCGGTCATGATAACTGTCGAATCAATCGGGTACGTCGGGTTCGACGCTTCTTGTAGACCGGCCGGCACTTCACCGGAACCAGAGTGATCCATCGTACCGTGGGCTTCGTCTTGTTCGGCGTTGTGTTCCTCGGTCACATCGATCGCTTGGTCTTCCTCCGTCGTCTCCCCACAAGCAGCAAGTGACGTCGCGAGCAACAGCGTACCAACTAACATCCATTTCGTTTGTTTCATCCAATCGCTCCTTTGTTGTCTTTATAAGACTGTACCCCACACGTAACAGAATCAGACGTTTCTTGAAACGATTCCACAAAAAAGACCAAGATCTCGAAAGATCTTGGTCCAATGATTTATTCAACCGTTACCGATTTCGCCAAGTTACGTGGCTTATCGACGTCACAGTCACGCGCAAGTGCCGCGTAGTACGAGATAAGTTGAAGCGGTAATACCGTTACGAGCGGTGTAAGGAGTGGTTCAACACGTGGTAAGACAAATGAATCGCTCTCGTGTTCCATGCCTTCCATCGAAATCGTGCACGCAATCGCACCACGCGCGACAACTTCCTTGATGTTTCCACGGATGTTGAGGTGTGTGTTCGGTTGCGAGACGAGAGTGATGACTGGTGTCCCGTCTTCAATCAAGGCGATTGGTCCGTGCTTGAGCTCGCCACCTGGGTAGCCTTCTGCTTGGATATACGAAATCTCTTTCAGTTTAAGTGCACCTTCAAGACCAACGTATGAATCCATGCCACGACCGAGGAAGAATGCGTTGCGTGATTCTTTCAAGAACTTGTCTGCAAGCTCTTCAAAGATTTCTTTTTGCGACATGACCGAGTCCATGATCGTTGCAATACGTGCAAGTTCTGGCATGAGGTCAAACGGCAACTTTTTCCCGTTCGCGCGCGCGATGTCGTACGCGAGAATCGCGAGGACAGCGATTTGGGCCGTGTACGCCTTCGTCGATGCTACCGCGATCTCCGGTCCCGCGTGGAGGAGCATCGTCTCGTTCGCCTCACGTGAGAGCGTCGAGCCTTGAACGTTCGTCATCGTGAGCGCCTTGTAGCCACGCTTCTTCACTTCGACGAGGACGGCGCGGCTATCGGCCGTCTCCCCAGACTGTGACAA